>NZ_CP146614.1:2400000-4800000 GCF_037094685.1 Massilia sp. METH4
GGACCGCCACGCACCACCCGTTCACGGCGCCGAAGGATGGCCACGAAGACATGCTCGAAACCGACCCGGGCGCCTGCCTGGCGAAGGCCTACGACATGGTGCTGAACGGCTGGGAGCTGGGCGGCGGTTCGATCCGTATCCACCGCGAGGAAGTGCAGTCGAAGGTATTCCGCGCGCTGAAGATCGGCGCCGAGGAAGCGCGCCTGAAGTTCGGCTTCCTGCTGGACGCGCTGCAGTACGGCGCCCCGCCGCATGGCGGCCTGGCGTTCGGCCTGGACCGTATCGTGACGCTGATGACGAAGTCGGACTCGATCCGCGACGTGATCGCCTTCCCGAAGACCCAGCGCGCGCAAGACCTGCTGACGCACGCTCCTTCCGAAGTAGACGAAAAGCAACTGCGCGAGCTGCATATCCGCCTGCGCGCCGCCGAGCCGAAGGTGGCTGGCTAAGAAGTGGAGAGGGCGCCGAGGCGCCCTTTTTTACATCCGCGGCGGAAGATCCGCAGGGGTCTGTCCCCGGTAAGTGTCGGCGCTTGTGCTTGCAGGCAGCGCTGCGAGGGGACTGACCCCGGTTTTTGCTTGAGCCAACGGCGCGCTGGCAGAAAACCGGGGTCAGTTCCCTTGAAGCGCCGACAGCGAGCGCGAAGGCCCGCACTTACCGGGGACAGACCCCAGCGGATCCACCGCCGCTCGAGACCTCGAGCTGCCGATGAACAAACCCCCAAAAATCCCCATCTCCGTCCTGGTCGTCATCCACACCCCCGACCTGGAAGTGCTGCTGATCGAACGCGCCGGCCACCCTGGCTTCTGGCAATCGGTCACCGGCTCGCTGGACGCCGTCGACGAGCCCTTGCTGGCCACGGCCACGCGCGAGCTGTTCGAGGAAACCGGCATCGTTGCCGATGGCGACCGAATCGTGTTGCGCGACTGGCAGATGTCGAATGTGTACGAGATCTACCCGATCTGGCGCCACCGCTATGCGCCCGGCATCACGCACAACACGGAGCACGTGTTCAGCGTGGAGGTGCCGCGCGACGTGCCCGTGATGCTGTCGCCGCGCGAGCACACGGCCCATGTGTGGCTGCCCTGGCTGGAAGCCGCGGACAAATGCTTTTCCGCCTCGAACGCCGAGGCAATCCTGCAATTGCCGCGCGTGCTGGGGAAGCGCTAAGCAGCCTTTAAAGGGTAGGCCGCCGCGAGCGCTGCAGCTGCGCCACCAGCAGCGCGATGCCGGCGGCGGCCAGCAGCGGCAGGTTGGCCGGCTCCGAGACTGACGCCGCCTGGGCCGGGCTGTCTGCCGGCAAGGCGATGTCTCCGCTGGCTCCATAGATGAGCTGGGTCACGAGGCTGTTGCCGGCGTCAAGCCCTGCCAGGGCTGCGGGTTTGCCAAACGCATTCGTTTCGGACAGCACGATGTGTGGCACTGCCGGGTCGGCCGGCGCTTCGCCGCCGCCAGGCGCCATCGCCAATGCGGACGCCGATGCCAGTGTTGCCAGTGCAGTGCAAAAAGTGGTGCAGAACGTCTTGATCGCCATCTTGCCCTCCCGTTCGAGTCAGTGGTCTTATGGAATGTCTCCTTGTGGTTTCCACTATAGCGATATCCCGGCTTTTCGCGCCAGCCTATCGTGCGCTGATCACACAATTGAGTGCGGGATGAGGCAAACGAGCCACTGTCCGGGCTACACTGCCGGACTGAGCGGTTCGAGACTGCAATCGTGTCCCCGGCGCACGATTGCTCAGGAAGAAAGAGCACGGTTGGCGCTAGAATGGCTTTCATGAAGATCAAAGTCGCCACCTACAACATCCACAAGGGCGTTTCCTACCGCAGCAAGCCGCGCGTGCTTGCACTCAAGCAAGCCATCGAGGCGTTCGATGCCGACCTGATCTTCCTGCAGGAGGTGCAAGGGCAGCACGACCGCATCGCCGCCCGGTTCGGGGAAGAGCGCCACGGGCAACGGCACTGGCCGCAGGGCAGCCAGCACGAGTTCTTCGCCGGCGAGTCCCATCAATCCGTGTATGGCTTGAATGCGCAATACGACCATGGCCACCATGGCAATGCGCTGCTGTCGAAGCACCCGATCGCCAAGTGGACCAATACCGATATTTCCGATCATGCCTATGAGGCGCGGGGCATCCTGCACTCGATCGTCGAAACGCCCAAGGGCGTCGTGCATTGCTACGTGATCCACCTGGGCCTGTTCGAGCGCAGCCGCGTGCGGCAAACGCAGGCGCTGATCGACGCGGTCAACTCGTCCGCACCGAACAACGAGCCGGTGATCATCGCCGGCGACTTCAACGACTGGCGCAATACCCTGAGCGCCAAACTGCACAAGGCGCTGGGAGTGGTCGAGGTGTTCGACGAAATCGGTGCCGGCTCCAGCCTGGGCGACCTGGTCCGTACCTTGGCGCGGCGGCAGGCAGCCATCCGTCCGGCCCGCACCTTCCCATCCGCCTTGCCCTTCTTCCGCCTGGATCGCATCTACGTGCGCGGCTTCGAGGTAGAATCGGCGCAGGTCCTGCACGGCCCCATGTGGGCCAAGCTCTCGGACCATGCGCCGCTCGTCGCTACCTTGAAACTGTTATAGCGTTATGCGCCCCGTCGATTTCATCGCCGACAACGAAGTCAAGCTCCTGCACTGCGGTACCGAATTCTTCCCGGCCTTGCTGGAAGCAATCGATGCCGCGCAGTATGACGTGTATTTCGAAACGTATATCTTCGCCGACGATGAAACGGGGCAGGCGGTGCAAGCGGCGCTGATGCGCGCCGCGCAACGGGGCGTTACCGTGCGCATGATCACCGATTGGTTCGGCACGGGAGCGCGGCGTGTGCAGCGCATGCATGGGCAGTTGATCGAAGCGGGCGTCGAGCACCGTATCTTCAACCCCTGGTTCAAGCGCGGCATTTCTCGCACGCACCGCAAGATCTGCGTGGTCGACCGCTGCATTGCCTTCGTTGGCGGCATCAACGTCAACGACGACATGTACTGCGACTACGACCACAGCATCGCCCTGGCCGCGCCGCGCTGGGATTTCGCGGTGGCCGTGAAAGGGCCGCTGGTGGCGAACATCCATCGCGAAGCGGTGGCGCAATGGCGGCGCCTGGGCCGCATGCCGCTGACCGAAAGGATCGGCCTGTACCAGGAAACACGGCGCGCCAACAAGGCCGCCGCCGAAGCCGCCACAACGGTGCAAGCCGGCTTCGTGGTGCGCGACAACCTGCGCAACCGCCACACCATCCAGCGCGCTTACCTGAAGGCCATGGGCGTAGCAAAGAAGAGCGTGCTGCTGGCCAACCCGTATTTCGCGCCGGGCCGCAAGTTCCGGCGCGCCCTGTCGCAGACGGCCCAGCGTGGCGTGCAGGTGACGCTGCTGATCGGCGTGGGCGAGCACTGGCTGCAGGATGCCGTGGCGCACTCGTTCTACCCCAAGCTGCTTGCCTCCGGCGTGCGGCTGGTGGAATACCGCAAGACCCAGCTCCATGCGAAGGTGGCCGTCATCGACGATGAGTGGGCAACCGTCGGCTCTTCCAATGTGGACGGGTTGAGTCTTTTCTTGAACCAGGAAGCGAACGTCGTGATCAAGGATGCCGCCTTCGCCCGGGACCTGCGCCGCCACATCGAGGCAGCGCTCGCCGAGGGCGTGGAAATCCACCCGCACGAATACGAACACGTCGGCCGCTTCCGCCGCATCGGCTACGAGATCGCCTACGTGGTGTACCGCACGCTGATGCGCATTTTTGCAGTAGGAAAGTACGCTTGATGGATAACGTAAGGATCGACAAGTGGCTGTGGGCCGCGCGCTTCTTCAAGACGCGCAACCTGGCCATCGACGCGATCGATACCGGTAAGGTGAAGATCAACGGCGACCGCGTGAAACCCGCGCGGCTGCTCAAGCTGGGCGAAAAGCTGTACATCAACAACGGCTCCGACGAATGGGACGTGCTGGTGGTGGGCCTTTCCGACCAGCGGCAGGGAGCCCCGATTGCCCGCACCCTCTATGAGGAAAGCGCCGAATCGATCGCCCGGCGCGAAAAGGAATCGGAACGGCGCCGGCTGTTCCACGAACCGGCCGCCGACTTCAAGGGCCGGCCCACGAAGCGGGACCGGCGCGTGCGCGAGCAGATCGACCACGGCGAGTAAGCCCCGCGCCCCACGAGGCGCTGGTGTCGTACACTATTTTCCGGGGCGCTTCACCCCGGAAAATAGTGTACGACACCGGTTTTCCCCGCCACCGCCACCATCCCAAAAGCCCCCGTCAACCCCCGTGCGCAACGCCGGCTACAAAATAGAACGCCACCTCTAACAATCCCGTTTGACATTTATCCAGCCCTGGATAATAGTACGAGCGTTCGTAATTTTTTTCACACGAAGCAAATCGGCCGGGGGAAAATCGAAGTTCCTTCTCCTCCACAAGCCGGAAGCCAAAGTGAGTAACTTAGCCATTAATACCTCGACCAAATTCATGCGCAAGGGTGAGATGACCCGCGCCGCCATCCTGGATGTGGCGTTGGACCTCGCCAGCCGGGACGGGCTGGAAGGCCTGACCATCGGCCTGCTGGCGGACCGGATGAACATGAGTAAATCGGGCGTGTTCGCCCACTTTGGCTCGCGTGAAGACTTACAGCTGGAAGTCTTGAAGCTTTACCACCGCCGCTTCGAACAGGAAGTGTTCTACCCCAGCATCAAGGAACCGCGCGGCTTGCCCCGTCTGCGGGCCATGTTCGCGCACTGGGTCAAGCGCGTATCGATCGAAATCGCCTCGGGCTGCATCTATATCAGCGGCGCCGTCGAGTACGACGACCGCCCTGGCCCGATCCGCGAAGCGCTGGTGACGATGGTCGGGGCATGGCAGGGTGCGCTGCTGCGCGCCGCCGAACAGGCGATCGAATGCGGTCACCTGAAGGCGGGCACGGATGCGCAACAGCTGGTGTACGAGATGTATGGCCTGATCCTGGCCGTGCACCACGACGCCCGCTTCCTGCGCATGCCCGGCGCCGTCGAACGTGCCACGGTGGGCTTCAATCGTCTGATCGAGAATTACCAGTCTTGAATCAAGCTTAATTGCCGCCGGACCCGCGAGGTCCGGCAAACCAATCACAACAGCCTTTAGTCGCAGGAGATAAACATGGGTCAATACGTCGCGCCAATCCGGGATATGCAGTTCGTCCTGCACGAGTTCCTGAACGTGGCAGAACAACTGAAGGAACTGCCGGCCCACGCCGAGACCGATGCCGACATCATCAACGCCGTGCTGGAAGAGGGCGCGAAGTTCACGTCCGAAGTGCTGTTCCCGCTGAACCACTCCGGCGACCGCGAAGGCTGCCACCACGACGCCGAAACGAAAACCGTCACCACGCCCAAGGGCTTCAAGGAAGCCTACAAGCAGTACGTGGAAGGCGGCTGGGCGGCGCTGGCCTGCGACCCGGAATACGGCGGCCAGGGCCTGCCCGTGGTGCTGAACAATTCGTTCTACGAGATGCTGAACTCGTCGAACCAGGCATGGACGATGTACCCGGGCCTGTCGCACGGTGCCTACGAGTGCCTGAAGGAACACGGTACCGACGAGCAGAAGCGCCTGTACCTGCCGAAGCTGGTGTCCGGCGAATGGACCGGCACCATGTGCCTGACCGAGCCGCACTGCGGCACCGACCTCGGCCTGCTGCGCACCAAGGCGATCCCGAACGACGACGGTTCCTGGACCATCACCGGCAACAAGATCTTCATCTCGGCCGGCGAACATGACATGTCCGAAAACATCCTGCACCTGGTGCTGGCCCGCGTGCCGGACGCACCGGAAGGCTCGAAAGGCATCTCGCTGTTCCTGGTGCCGAAGTTCCTGCCGAACCAGGATGGCACGGTGGGCGAGCGCAACCCGATCTTCTGCGGCGCCATCGAGGAAAAGATGGGCATCCACGGCAACTCCACCTGCCAGATGAACCTGGACGGTGCGAAGGGCTGGATCATCGGCCAGCCGAACAAGGGCCTGAACGCCATGTTCGTGTTCATGAACGCCGCCCGCCTGGGCGTGGGCATGCAGTCGCTGGGCCTGACCGAAGTGGCATACCAGAACGCCCTGGTGTACGCCAAGGACCGCCTGCAGATGCGCTCCCTGTCGGGCGTGAAGGCAGCCGACAAGCCGGCCGACCCGATCATCGTGCACCCGGACGTGCGCCGCATGCTGCTGACCGCGAAAGCCTTCGCCGAAGGCGCCCGCGCGCTGACCAGCTACGTGGCCCTGCAGATCGACCGCGAACTGAACCACCCGGATGAAGAAGTGCGCAAGGAAGCGGCCGACGAAGTGGCCCTCTTGACCCCGATCGTGAAAGCGTTCATCACCGACAACGGCTGGATCGCCACCTCGGAAGCCATGCAGGTGTTCGGCGGCCACGGCTACATCGCCGAGTGGGGCATGGAGCAGTACGTGCGCGATGCGCGCATCAACATGATCTACGAAGGCACGAACACCGTGCAGTCGCTGGACCTCTTGGGCCGCAAGATCCTGATGGACAACGGCTCCAAGCTGCGCAAGTTCGGCGAGAAGATCCGCGCCTTCGTGGAAGACAACGGCACCGACGAAGCGATGTCCGAATTCATCACCCCGCTGGGCGACCTGGGCGAGAAAGTCACGAAGCTGACGATGGAAATCGGCATGAAGGCATTCCAGAACCAGGATGAAGTGGGCGCTGCCGCCGTGCCTTACCTGCGCGTGGCCGGCCACCTCGTGTTTTCGTACTTCTTCGCGCAGATGGCCAAGATCGCGCTGGAAAAGAAAGACTCTGGCGACAAGTTCTACGAATCGAAGCTGGCCACCGCGCGCTTCTACTTCGGCCGCCTGTATCCGGAAACCGCGATGCTGATCCGCCAGGCACGTTCGGGCGCAGCGAACCTGATGGCGCTGGACGCCGACCTGTTCTAACAGATTAAGGAACGAGAAATGACCAACTTCACTGTTAAAAAAGTCGCCGTCCTGGGCGCCGGCGTGATGGGCGCGCAGATCGCCGCCCACTGCGTGAACGCCAAGGTGCAGGTCGTGCTGTTCGACCTGCCGGGCAAGGAAGGAACTCCGAAGAACGGCATCGTGCTGCGCGCCATCGAGAACCTGAAAAAACTGTCGCCGGCACCGCTGGGCGACAAGGAAGACGCCGCCCTGATCCAGGTGGCGAACTATGAAGACAACCTGGACCAGCTGGCCGATTGCGACCTGATCATCGAAGCAATCGCCGAGCGCCTGGACTGGAAGCACGACCTGTACGAGAAGGTCGCCCCGCACATCGGCGCCAACGCGATCTTCGCCTCGAACACGTCGGGCCTGCCGATCCACCAGCTGGCCGAAGGCTTCGACGCGGACCTGAAGGCGCGCTTCTGCGGCGTGCACTTCTTCAACCCGCCGCGCTACATGCACCTGGTGGAACTGATCCCGACGGAAAGCACCCGTCCGGAAATCCTGGACCAGCTGGAAACCTTCCTGACCTCCGCGCTGGGTAAAGGTGTCGTGCGAGCGAAAGACACGCCGAACTTCATCGCCAACCGCGTGGGCATCTTCGGCATGCTGGCCACGATCCACCAGGCCGAGAAGTTCGGCCTGTCCGTGGACGTCGTCGACGACCTGACGGGCGCCAAGCTGGGCCGCGCCAAGTCCGGCACGTTCCGCACGGCGGACGTGGTGGGCCTGGACACGATGGGCCACGTGATCAAGACCATGCAGGACAACCTGAAGGACGATCCGTTCGCCGCCGTCTACAAGACGCCGGAAGTGCTGGCCAAGCTGATCGAGAAGGGCGCGCTGGGCCAGAAGACCGGCGGCGGCTTCTACAAGAAGGTGGGCAAGGACATCCAGCGCCTGGACTTCGCCACCGGCGAATACGTGGCGGGCGGCGCGAAGGCTGCCGACATCATCGGCCGCATCCTGAAGGAAAAGGACCCGGTCAAGAAATTCAAGGCGCTGCGCGAATCGACGAACCCGCAAGGCCAGTTCCTGTGGGCGATCTTCCGCGACGCATTCCACTACATCGCCTACCACCTGGAGTCGATCGCCGACAACGCGCGCGACGTGGACTTCGCGATGCGCTGGGGCTTCGGCTGGAAAGTGGGCCCGTTCGAAACGTGGCAGGCCGCCGGCTGGAAGCAGATCGCCGAGTGGGTAAAGCAGGATATCGAAGAGGGCAAGGCGCTGACGAACGCACCGCTGCCAAGCTGGGTGTTCGAAGTGGCCGACAAGGGCGTGCACACGCCGGAAGGTTCGTACTCGGCCGCGTCGAAGACCTACGTGCCGCGTTCCGACCTGGCGGTCTACAAGCGCCAGGAATTCCGTGCGCCGGTGCTGGGCAGCGGCGAGACCGACCCGTCGAAGGCCGGCACCACGGTGTTCGAGGACAACGACGTGCGCCTGTGGCACTCGGGCGACGACGTGCTGGTGATCTCGCTGAAGACGAAGATGCACGTGATCGGCCAGGGCGTCATCGATGGCCTGAAGCGCGGTCTGGCTGAAGCGGAAAAGAACTTCAAGGGCCTGGTGATCTGGGGCACGGATGCGGCCGAAGGCGGCGCGTTCTCCGCCGGTGCCGACCTGCAATCGGCCCTGCCGGCCTTCATGGCCGGCGGCGCCAAGGCGCTGGACCCGCTGATCCGCGACCTGCAGAACACCTTCATGGCGATGAAGTACTCGAACGTTCCGGTGGTGGCCGCTGTCGCGGGCCTGGCACTGGGCGGCGGCTGCGAAATGGCGCTGCATGCATCGCGCCGCGTCGCTTCGATCGAGTCGTACATCGGTCTCGTGGAAGTGGGCGTGGGCCTGATCCCGGCCGGCGGCGGCCTGAAGGAAGCGGCGGCACGCGCCGCCAAGGAAGCCAAGGGCAACGACATCCTGCAATTCCTGAAGACCGGCTTCATGAACGCGGCCACCGCCAACGTGTCGAAGTCGGCACTGGAAGCGAAGGCGATGGGTTACCTGAAGGAAGACGACATCATCGTCTTCAACCCGCACGAACTGCTGCACGTGGCGAAGGTGACCGCGCGCTCGATGTTCGACCAGGGCTACCGCGCACCGCTGCAGCGCCCGATCACCGTGACCGGCCGCTACGGCTGGGCCACGATCCGCGGCCAGCTGGTGAACATGCGCGACGGCGGCTTCATCTCCGCCCACGACTACAAGCTGGGCGACATGATCGCCGAGATCGTGTCGGGCGGCGATATCGACCAGGGCAGCGTGGTGTCCGAGCAGTGGCTGCTGGACATGGAGCGCAAAGCCTTCCTCGAACTGCTGAACAACCCGAAAACGCAGGAGCGGATCATGGGCATGCTGCAGACCGGCAAACCGGTGCGCAACTAAGTTGGGCCAATGAGCGCAGAACCCTTAGGACAAAAAACATGAGCAAACAACTGCAAGACGCATACATCGTCGCCGCGACCCGCACCCCGATCGGCAAGGCCCCGCGCGGCGTATTCAACAAGACCCGCCCGGACGACCTGCTGGTACACGCGATCCGCGGCGCCATGGCCGCCGTGCCGAACCTGGACCCGGCCTTGATCGTCGACGCGATCATCGGCTGCTCGTTCCCGGAAGCGGAGCAGGGCTTCAACGTGGCGCGTAACGCCGTGGTGCTGGCCGGCCTGCCGAATACGATCGGCGGCGTGACCGTCAACCGCTACTGCGCATCGGGCATCACCGCGCTGGCGATGGCGGCCGACCGCATCCGCGTCGGCGAAGCCGACGTGATGATCGCCGGCGGCGTGGAATCGATGTCGATGGTGCCGATGATGGGCCACCATCCGTCGATCAACATGGACACGTTCAAGGATGAAAACGTGGGCCTGGCCTACGGCATGGGCCTGACGGCCGAGAACGTTGCCAAGCAGTGGAAAATTTCCCGCGAAGACCAGGATGCCTTCGGCCTGGAATCGCACCGCCGCGCCATCGCCGCCCAGCAGGCCGGCTACTTCAAGGACGAGATCACGCCGGTGGAAGCGATCACCCGCACGCCGGACCTGCGTACCGGCGAAGTCAAGGTGTCCAAGCGCCTGGTCGAGCTGGACGAAGGCCCGCGCGCCGACGCGTCCGCCGAGGGCATGGCCAAGCTGAAGCCCGTCTTCGCCGCCAAGGGCAGCGTGACGGCCGCCACGTCCTCGCAGATGTCCGATGGCGCCGGCGCGCTGATCGTCGTCTCCGAGAAGATCCTGAAGGAACACAACCTGACGCCGCTTGCCAAGTTCTCGTCGTTCGCCGTGCGCGGCGTGCCGCCGGAAATCATGGGCATCGGCCCGAAGGTGGCGATTCCGGCAGCGCTGGCCGCGGCCGGCATCACGCAGGACCAGCTGGACTGGATCGAACTGAATGAAGCGTTCGCGGCGCAAGCGCTGGCCGTGATCCGCGACCTGAATCTTGATACGAGCAAGGTGAACCCGATGGGCGGCGCGATCGCGCTGGGCCATCCGCTCGGCGCGACCGGCGCTATCCGCGCCGCGACCGTCGTGCACGCCCTCCGCCGCAATAACCTGAAATACGGCATGGTCACGATGTGCGTGGGCGCTGGCATGGGCGCGGCAGGCATCATCGAGCGCGTGTAATCCACGCCAGGGTAGAAGAGCAATAAAAAGGGCGCCGCGGACAAAATCCCGGCGCCCTTCATCATTCAAAGGAAGAGACATGGCTATCGAAGTCAGCAAGACCAACGGCATCCTCACGCTGGAATTCAACCGCATCGAACGCAAGAACGCCATTACCTCGGCGATGTACCAGTCGCTGGCCGACGCCATCAACGCGGCCCAGGAGGATACCGAAGTGCGCGCGATCCTCATCACCGGGAAGCCGGAAGCCTTCACGGCCGGGAACGACCTGGAAGACTTCATGAAGACGGCGGCGACCTACACCGGCGCCTTCGGCGACCGCCCCGTGTTCCAGTTCATGCGCGCGCTGTCCGGTTCCGCCAAGCCCGTCGTCGCCGCCGTCAGCGGTCTGGCCATCGGCATCGGCACCACCTTGCTGATGCACTGCGACCTGGTCTACGCGGCCGACTCGACGAAATTCTCCGTGCCGTTCACGCAGCTCGGCCTGTGCCCGGAATTCGGTTCTTCGCTGCTGATGCCGCTGGCTGGCGGCCACGCGCGCGCCGCCGAGAAGCTGATGCTGGGCGAGCCGTTTACCGCGCGGGAAGCGTACGACATGGGCATCGTGTCGAAAGTGCTGCCCGCCGCCGAGGTGCTCGACCACGCCCGCGCGCAAGCCGCCAAGCTGGTGGCGCTGCCCGCTGCCTCGATCCGTACCACCAAGCGCCTGATGACGACGTCGCGCAAGGCGCAGCTGGAAGCGATCATTGCCGAGGAGAGCAAATTGTTCTTCGAGATGCTGCAGGGGGCGGAGGCGAAGGAGGCGTTCACGGCGTTCTTTGAGAAGAGGAAGCCGGATTTCACGAAGTTCGCTTGAGAAGAGGAGCGGCGCCGATGCGCGCCGTGAACCATCACGTCGTACATCCAAGCTTGAGTTGCCGCACGACGCAGGCTTGTAAGTCAGGGGACGTTCCCTGTCCGCTTGCCAAGTCATACAATAGGCCACAATGTAGCCCTGAAAAGTCCAAAGCCCGCTTAAGCGGGCTTTGTCCTCAATTTACAAGGGCACGACCAGTTTCCTGGAAAACCCCTGTCTCTATGCGCAAAGCATAGCACTGCTAACTGTTGACGGTCAATAGCTCACCGATGCTGAAACACCTCACTGTTCCCAGGCTTGCAACCATGCAGGCCTTTTTCAAATGCACATCCGACAACGACGTCCTTGGTTGCTACGCGTGGAATCAAGCAGTCGGGGCAGGCATGCTTCCGATACTAGGAGACTTTGAGGTTGGCTTGCGGAATGCACTGCACAGAGCGCTCTCCCAGCACTTCGGCAATGTCGACTCCTTCGATTGGATGATGCCGCGACCTAACCCAGCACATATCATCAATCCGGCTGCGCCTGCGTTCCTTCCTGCCAAGCACAAGCTGAATGCGAAGTCGAGTGACGATGTGAAAGCTGCGATCGGTAAAGTCAAAGGGAAGAAGCCGGCAGGTTACGTCGTGACGCCGGACGACATCGTGGCCGCGTTGCCCTTTGGCTTCTGGGAGGTCTTGATTTCTGGCCTGAGCCATTCGTCCCAGCCGGCAGGCCTCCAAACGACCATTTTGGCAGCAGTCTTTCCCAACGTGCAGCACACGCCCGGCGTGTCATACGGCGATCCAGCCTTCAAAAAACGGGTCACGGATTTGCTGAAACGAATCAGGGATGTTCGCAATCGAATCGGTCATCACGACGCACTCTGGGCTACGCCGGAGTTCAATGAGCTAGGCGCTCTTGGTTTCATACCGCGCAGACCACGTCATACCGTCAGCAGCTTCATGTACTTTATCGATCGCGTTTCCTGGTTCGCAGGCTGGATTGATCCGCAGATATCGCGACACATGCAGAACGGCGATCATTGGTGGTCTCTGCAGGCCTTGTTACATCGCCGCGCGCTGGCACTGTACCGTCAGCACGGAGGAGCAGTAGGAACATTTCGGGAAATCCTGGACAAGGCGGACCTGCCCCGGCGACACCGGCGAAGCCGCGACAGGCCCCAGCCGAAGTTTCGCGAGCGATTGTTGCAAAGCCGATTCTTCTACTAACCGCGGGCAAACCCTCGCAGAATGAGGCCTTGCTGACTTGGTTCGCGCTTGATGTGGCGACGGCCCACGCCGGGCGATAGGCGTAAGCCACGGGCACCAGCCGCGCTGCGGTACCAAACTCTTCAATATATAATCGCCGACACCCGGGCCGCGGTATCCGCCCGCCACTGACGACGGAAACGCCGTGCCCATCGCCCCCGAACAATTCGACTACGAAGCCGCCCTGCGCGGCTGCGCGCGCGGCGACCGCCAGGCGCTGCGCAGCCTGTACGACCAGGAGGCGCCGCGCCTGCTGGGCGTGGCGCTGCGCATCGTGCGCGACCGGCAGGCGGCGGAAGACGTGCTGCACGACGCGTTCGTCAGCATCTGGACGAAGGCAGGCAGCTTCGATGCGGGACGCGGCGCCGGCCGCGGCTGGATCTACAGCATCGTGCGGCACGGCGCGCTGGATGCGGTACGCAGCGGCGCGCGCGAAGTCCTTGTCGACGATGAGGAAACGCTGGACGCGATCGATGGCGCCGCCGCCGCGCAGGTCGCCGAGGCGTTCGAATTGCGGCAAGACCTGGGCCGGCTGGAGCACTGCCTGACGCAGCTGGACGCGGCCAAGCGCAACAGCATCCTGTATGCCTATGTGGATGGCTGCTCCCATTCCGAGATCGCCGAGCGCCTGAAGTCGCCGCTCGGCACCGTGAAAGCCTGGATCAAGCGCGGGCTGAACGCGCTGCGGGAGTGCATGGTATGAGCCCGATCCGCGATCCCCACGAACTGGCCGGCGAATACGTGCTCGGCACCCTGTCCGCCGAGCAGCGCCGCGAAGTCGAGCGCGCGCTGCCGGACGATCCTGCGCTGCGTGCCGCCGTCGCGTACTGGGAACAGCGGCTGCTGCCGCTGACGAGCCTGGCCGAACCGGCCGAACCCTCCGCCGCGCTGTGGGCGCGCATCGAGCGCAGCGTGGCACCGGCCCGTTCGGCGGCGCAGCCGCCGGCTGCGCGCTGGTGGGACAGGCTGACGTTGTGGCGCGGCCTTGCCGCCGGCGGTTTCGCGGCCGCGGCCATCATGGCCGTCGTGGTCGGCGTGCGCCTGCAGGCGCCGGAGGTGCCGGGCTCGCAGGTGCCGGACTATATGGTGGTGCTGGCGACGCCGCAGAATGCGGCGCCGGGCTGGGTGATCCGTGCCACCGGAGCGGACACCATCCGTCTCGAACCGCTCGTGAAGACCGACGTGCCGGCGCAACGCGCCCTGCAACTGTGGACGAAGGCCGACGGCTGGAGCGGGCCGGTATCGCTGGGCCTCGTCACGCCGGGGCAGGCGGTCGACGTGAAGCTGGACAAGCTGCCGCCGCTGCAGCCGAACCAGCTGTTCGAGATCACGCTGGAACCGGAGCAGGGCTCGCCGATCGGCCGGCCGACCGGTCCGATCCTGTACATCGGCCGCGCCGTGAAGGTCATGTAGCGGGGCTGCATGCCCGGGCGGGCGCATCGCCGGCCGGGGCATCTCATCCTTCCTGCAAGGGCCGCGCCCGGAACCGGGGCGCGGCGTCTCGTCCAGCCGGTCGCTCCTTACTTGATCATGATCGCGATATCGCGCACGCCGCCGGTGCCGCCGATCACGGAAGTGGCCGGCGCCGCCGTGCCGTTGACCGGCGTCGCCGTTCCCGACATCAGGTCGACCCGGTACAGCGTGCTGGCGCCGCCTGCCGTGGAGCGCAAGGCCGCCAGCGCAAGGCCATTGCCGCCGCCCGCGATATCGAAGCCGGCATCGCCCGCCACGTCCACGCCCAGGCGGCCCACGTCCATCAGGGTGCCGTCGTTCGGCGGCGCCTGCATGGCCAGCACGTCGTTGACGCTGTCGAGGTCATACAGGATGGTGGTCGCGGTGCCGGCCACGCTGTTGCTGTAGGCGGCCGCCGTGACGGCGGGCGTGCCGCCGGCCCGGTTGATGGCGCCATCCGTCGTGGTCGCGCCCGTGTCCACGTTGATGCGCAGGTTCTGGCCCGTGTCGCCGATCACGCGCAGGCGGTCGGCGACTGGATTGAAGTCCACGGCGAAGGCGCCACCGGCAATGGCCGTGAAGGGCGCCGTCGTATCCGCGGCGTCGGCCATCAGCGTTGCCTTCACCGTCGCTACCCCGGTCGCCGGATCGATCGTGACCAGCCGCGCGGCGGAGGTGAGGCCGTACAGCATGCCATCCTTCGGCCGCACGTCGATGCCCAGCAGCGTTTCCCCGCCGTTCAGGCCAGTCACGGTCAGCGTCGTGTCGATCGTGCTGGGCGAGGCCGGCTTGAAGCCCAGCAGGCGGTTGTCGTCGGACAGGCCGATCACCATCGGCGCCCGGGCGGGGCGCAGCGCGATGCCGCGGATGTCCTCGGAACCGCCGATGGCGCCGACCAGCGTGGAGGCATTCGTGGTGGCCGCGAGATTGATGCTGTAAAGGTTGCGCGCGCCGCCCACGGTGGCGATCACGTAACCCATATTCGTGCGCGCATCGATGTCGAAGCCGTTGGTGCTGCCGGCATCGACGCCCAGCGCCACGGGCGTGGCCAGCGTGCCGTTGTTCGGCGGATTCTGGATGTACAGCATGTCGGTGCCACTGTCCAGGGCGTACAGGGTGGTGGTGCCGGTGCCGGCGAACGAATTCGTGTAGGCCGACGCGGTGATCGCCGTGCCGGCGGCACCGCCATTGATCGCGCCGTCGGTGGTCGTGGCGCCGGTGTCGACGTTGATGCGCAGGTTCTGGCCCGTATTGCTCACGACACGCAGGCGGTCGGCCACGGGGTTGAAGTCCACGCCGAAATCGCTGCCTGCCAGTGCGGTGAAGGGCGCCGTGGTATCGGCCGCGTCGGCGACCAGCGTCGACTTCAGGGTGGCCATGCCGCTTTCCGTATCGATCGTGTACAGCCGGCCGGTCGAGCCGAGGGCGTACAGCTTGCCGTCGGCCGGCCGGTAATCGATGCCGAGGAGGGTTTCGCCGCCCTGCAGGCCGGACACGGTCGCCGTTGTCCGCACGGTGCCGGGCGCATCGCGATTGAAGGAGATCAGCCTGTTGCCGCTGGTAAGGGCGAACACGTCGCCCGGCGGCACCGGGACGCCCGGCGTGGGCGTCGGCATCGGCGTTCCGGCGTCTTGGTGGCCGCCGCCGCCACCGCAGGCGGCCAGGGTCAGCGCGATCGAGACGGCAAGGGCAAGCGTGGAAAACTGGGGTCGGTTCATGGTCTGTCCTCGTGAGTTGTCTGCTCAACAGCTGCCGGAATGGCAACGTTGGTGCGGTTACTACTCGCGAGGAAGCCGATCGGATGCAGCCGCCCGCAAATTCTTTTTCGCCGTTCCGTCAGGCAATGGCGCGCACCCGCCAACAGGCGGCGGTGAAACAGATCCGGTCGCCCTGCACGAACGGGTCGAGCGCCGCCCGCGCGATCGCGGCGATGCGCTCGCGCTCCTCCGGCGCCAGCGTCGGCAGCAGATGCCCGAGTGGGCCCATCCGCGCGGCGTACAGTTGCGCTCCGGCGGCCGGGTAGGAGCACGGTACGTCGGCCGGCTCCAGCGTGACCGCCTGCCAGCCGGCTTGCGCCAGGATGCCGCGCACCCGTTCCGGCCGGGCAAGGGCGAACTGCCCGGGGCCGTCCGGCTGCCGGGGCGGCAGTTGCGGCAGCAGCGGCGCCGTGGCTTTCTCCGCGGCCGTCATGTAGGGGTTGTCCGCCGCATCCCGCCACACGAACATGTCCAGCCGTGCGCCGGGGCGGGCGGCTTGCCGGAGATTGCGGAAGGCGGCCACGGGGTCGCCGAAGAACATCACGCCGAAGCGCGAGATGACGGCGTCGAAGCCGGCCGGCGCGAAGGCGTGCTGCTGGGCATCCGCGCAGACGAACGTGGCGCCGAGGCCGAGCCGGGCGGCCGTCGCGCGCGCGGCGTCGATCATCTGGGCCGACAGGTCGACGCCCGTGGCGTCGGCGCCACGGCGGGCGGCCGCCAGCGTGGTGCTGCCGGTACCGCAGCCGACATCCAGCACCCGCTGGCTGGCGCCGATCCCGTCCGCGAGCAGCGTCTCGATGGGGCGGAACATCTCGTCCAGCAAGTCGCGCAGATCCACCCACGAATTGCCGGCAGTGCCGTTCCACAGCGCGGCTTGGGTGATTGGCGTGGCAGTCATGTCGCTTCCTTTCGTAATGGGCACCATGCTATCGTGCCACTTCAAGTCCACTTGAGGTCAAGCATGGCACTGGATATCGGGGAAGTGGCACGGCGCAGCGGCGTCGCGCCCTCCACCTTGCGCTACTACGAAGAAAAGGGGTTGATCGCCTCGAGCGGCCGCAATGGATTGCGCCGGGTATTCGACGGCGCCGTGCTGGAGCGGCTGGCGCTGATCGCGCTGGGCCGCGCCGCCGGCTTCTCGCTCGGCGAGATCGGCGCGATGCTGTCACCCGACGGCCGTCTGCACATCGACCGTGCCACGCTGCTGGCCCGGGCAGACGACATCGACTCGACGATCCGCAAGCTGGCCGCCGTGCGCGACGGCCTGCGGCATGCGGCGCAGTGCCAGGCGCCCAGCCATCTGGAGTGCCCCACCTTCCGCCGCATCATGAAGGCCGCCGCCGCCGGCCTTATCGCGTCGCCGGAGGCGCACCCTGTCGGCCGCAAGGGGCGGTAATACCGTTCAGGCGGGCGCCAGCCGCGCCACCGGCCGTTCTTCCCTGATGGGCAGGTTCACCAGCGCGGCTGCCAGGGCCAGAGCTGCGTCGGCCCACCACATCCAGCTGTAGTCGCCCGTCGCCGTGACGGCGATCCCGCCCAGCCAGGCGCCGAAGAAGCCGCCGACCTGGTGGCTGAACAGCGTGAGGCCGAACAGCGTGGCCAGGTAGCGGGTGCCGAACAGTTTCGCCGTCAACCCGGCGGTCGGCGGCACGGTCGCCAGCCAGGTGGTGCCCAGCACCGCGGCGAACACATAGAAGGTCATCGCTTCCTTCGGCGCCGCCAGGTACAGCAGAACGGCGGCGGCGCGCGTCGCGTACATCCAGAACAGCAGCGTCTTCATGCGCACGCGGGAACCCAGCGCACCGGCAAGCAGGCTGCCCGCCACGTTCGTCAAGCCGATGATCGCCAGCGATGTCGACGCCACGGCGGTGCTCAAGCCGCACAGGTTCACTTCGCCCGGCATGTGCGTGACGAGGAAGGCGATATGAAAACCGCACGTGAAGAATCCGGCGTGCAGGCACCAGTAGCTGCGGTCGCGGAAGGCGAGCTTCAACTGCGCGCGCAGCGTGATGCCGGCCACGCCGCCGGCCGCGCTACCGGTTGCGTTGGCGGGCTTTGGCTCGCCGCGCAAGCGCCAGGCGAGCGGCGCCGTGGTCAGGGCCAGCGCGGCCATCATCCACATCGCGTGCATCCAGCCGAAGGCCGCCATCACGGCCCCGTTCAGCGGCGCGAATACGAACTGGCCCATGCTGCCGCCGGCATTGATCACGCCGTTGGCGAAGGAGCGGCGCTCGGCCGGGATGTGCTGGGCGGTGGCGCCGATCAGAATCGAGAAGCTGCCGGCTCCGGCACCCGCCGCGCTGAGGATGCCGATGGCGAAGATCAGCCCCCATTCGCTCGTGACCTGGGTGGTTAGCGCGGAGCCGGCGGCGAGCATGAGCGCTCCCAGCACGATCACGCGGCTAGGCCCCCAGCGGTCGGCCACGGCGCCGAACAGGGGCTGCACGGCGCCCCAGACGAGCTGGGCGACCGCCATGGCGAAACTGATGGCGGCCACGCCCAGGCCGGTATGGGTGTTCAGTGGGGACAGGAACAGCCCCAGCGATCCCCGTGTGCCCATGGTGACCATCAGGATCGCGGCGGCCGTGAGTACGATCAGCCAGGGCGTCGCCGGCGCGGGCGCGGGGGCCGAGAACGGGTTGGCAGCTTGCTTGTGCATGAGTTTTCCTCCATCGAATGCGGTGCAAATGAGGTGCAAATGAGGTGCCATTCTCGCCAGCCCCCGGGGCCGCGACAAATGATAAGATTTCGCCAACAAAATAGAAAATCTCTACCATGCCCGCACCCTTGCCGATCAAGTCGCTGCTCGTATTCGATGCGGCGATGAAGCACAACAGCTTTGCCCTTGCGGCAGAGGAATTGCACGTCACACCCGGCGCGGTGGGCCAGCAGATCCAGAAGCTGGAGGCGTGGCTGGGCACGCCGCTGTTCGTGCGCGCCACGCGCCAGGTGCTGCCCACCGCCGAGGCGTCGAGCTACTGGGCGGCGATCCAGCCCGCGCTGGCGCGGCTCCAGCATGCCAGCGACGAGTTGCGGCTGGGGCGCAGCAACGAGGTATGGCTGTCGATTCCGCCGACGCTGGCGGCCAAGTGGTTCGCCCCGCGCATGGCCGCCTTTTTCACCGCGAATCCGGGTATCGCCCTGCACCTTTCCGCCACCACGGCCCTGGCCGATTTCGAACGCGAGCGGGTGGATCTGTCGATCCGGCATTTCGACGGCCGCGATCCGGCCCTGCATGCGGAACTGCTGTGGCGCGATGAAATCCGCCTCTACTGCTCGCCCGCCTATGCGCGGGAGCTGCGCCTGGAGAAGCCGGACGACCTGGCGCGCGGGACGCTGCTGCACACCACGTTCCACCCGCACTGGAGGGAATGGCTGCTGCGCTTTTCCGCGCTCGCCGCGCGGCAGGTGGACGCGATACCCGCACTGCATTTCGACCAGGGCATGCTGGCCATCGAAGCGGCCCGGCATGGCCAGGGCGCGGTGCTCAGCAGCGCTGTCCTCACCGAGGTGGAGGTGCGCGACGGCACGCTGTGCGAACCCTTCCCATTGCGCCTGCCGCTGTCGAAGGGCTATTACGTGGTGCACCATCGCCAGGCGGCATTGCGGCCCGCGGCGGTGGCGCTGAAGAACTGGCTGCTGGAGGCGGCGGCGGCTTAACGCGTGCGGGACGGGCTGGCGGCAGTGCCCGTAATGCCGCGTCAGGCCGCCGGGCGGCGCCGGAAATGGCTGAGCGTGGGACCCGTGCCGGCAAGCCGGTCGATGGCGGTACCGAACATGCGCGCGGACGCGGCAAGCACCAGTGCCTCGCCCGCGCTGGCGCGCGTTTCGCCATCCGCTGCTTCCAGCGAACCGGCACCGTGCTCGGCCAGCAGCGGCAGCTCCTCGGCAAGCGGCGTGCCGCTGTCGACGAACAGCCCATCCTCGGCCGAGCCGGCCATGGCGCGCACGCGCCGCATGGCGCGGTAGGCGGAAAAGCCCCACAGCTTCGTCACGCAATGCAGTGCAAGGGCCATCACTTCGCCATGGGGAAACAGGCGCAGCACGCGGTCGCGGAAATCGCCGCGCAGGTCGCGGTTCACGCGCGACCAGGCGTTGCCGTGGATGAGTGCCCCGGCAAGGTCCGCATGGCAGACCAGCACGCCGCCGGGGTAGGCACCCACGAACATGGCTTCCTCGTCCGGATGCAGGGCGTTCCACAGCGAGACTTCGCCGGCATGCCGGTAGCCGTCGGCCGCGAGTTCGCGCTGGATCAGCGCGGCCCGGCCGGCATCGTTGCCCATGCTCGCGCCGAAGCTGCCGGGCCGGTCGGTCGCGCACACGACGGACAGCTCCCAGCGCATGGCGAACGGCGTCATCCCGCGTCGCCGCCGGTATCCGCGTCTTCCGGCACCGACGTGTCGATGGCCGGCACGTCATGCCCCTTGCGATGCTCGGCCAGGGCGCTCAGCACGATCGGGTCGAGGCCCGCCCCGCGCGTCTGCGCCACGTGCTCGGCGAGGCGCTTGCGCATGCGCGGCGCCCAATAGCGCTCGAGGTGCAGCGCGATGCCGGTGCGGGCCTCCTCGTGGTCCGGGAACGAGGCGTAGAACGTGCCGATCTGGTTGGCCATCGTGACCAGGTTGTCGATGTTCATGCGCGCACCTCCGCTACGGCGGCCGCCGGATCGGCCAGCTCCAGCTGCGCCGTGTTGAAGCGCTGGTACTCGCGCTGCCATTCGGAAGGCTGCTGCACGGGCATCACCTGCACGGCCGTCACCTTGTATTCGGGGCAGTTGGTGGCCCAGTCAGAGTTTTCCGTGGTGATCACGTTGGCACCGGACTCGGGGAAGTGGAACGTCGTGTACACGACCCCCGGCTGCATGCGCTCCGTCACCAGCGCGCGCAGCACGGTTTCCCCCGCGCGGCTCTGGATGCCCACCCAGTCGTCATCGCGGATGCCGCGTTCCTGCGCATCGTGCGGGTGAATTTCCAGCCGGTCTTCCGCATGCCACTGCACGTTTTCCGTGCGCCGCGTCTGCGCGCCCACGTTGTACTGGGACAGGATGCGCCCGGTCGTGAGGATCAGCGGGTACTTGCGCGTCACCTTCTCGCTGGTGGCCACGTATTGGGTGATGATGAAGCGGCCCTTGCCGCGCACGAAAGTGTCCACGTGCATGGTCGGCGTGCCTTCCGGGGCGGCGTCGTTGCAGGGCCACTGGATGCTGCCCAGTTCATCGAGCCGCTTGTAGCTCACGCCGGTGAAGGTCGGCGTCAGCCGCGCGATCTCGTCCATGATTTCGGACGGGTGCGTGTAATTCATCGGATAGCCCAGCCGGTTCGACAGCGCCATCGTCACTTCCCAGTCCGCCAGGCCGGCGCGCGGCGGCATCACCTTGCGCACCCGGGAGATGCGGCGTTCGGCATTGGTGAACGTGCCATCCTTCTCCAGGAAAGAGGAACCGGGCAGCAGAACGTGCGCATATTTCGCCGTCTCGTTCAGGAAGATGTCCTGCACCACGATGCACTCCATCGCCGACAGCGCCGCCGTCACGTGCTGCGTGTTCGGGTCGGACTGCACGATATCCTCGCCCTGGCAATACAGGCCCATGAAGCTGCCGTCCAGCGCCGCCTCGAACATGTTCGGGATGCGCAGGCCGGGTTCGTCCTGCAGCGTCACGCCCCAGGCCTGTTCGAACAGGCCGCGCACGGTGCTGTCGGATACGTGGCGGTAGCCGGGCAGCTCGTGGGGGAAGGAACCGATGTCGCAGGAACCTTGCACATTGTTCTGGCCGCGCAGCGGGTTCACGCCCACGCCCTCGCGGCCCACGTTGCCCGTGGCCATGGCCAGGTTGGCGATCGCCATCACGGCCGTCGAACCTTGCGCATGTTCGGTCACACCCAGGCCGTAGTAGATGGCCGCATTGCCGCCGGTGGCGTACAGCCGCGCCGCCGCACGCAGCTGCGCCGCCGGCACACCCGTCACGCTCTCCGTTTCCTCCGGCGAGTTGGCCGGCTGGGCCACGAAGTCGCGCCATTGCAGGAAGGCGCGGTCCTCGCAGCGTTCGGCGATGAATTCCTCGGCCAGCAAGCCTTCCGTGACGATCACGTGCGCCAGTGCGGACAGCACGGCCACATTGGTGCCCGGCCGCAGTTGCAGATGGTAATCGGCGCGCACGTGCGGCGACTTGATCAGGTCGATGCGGCGCGGGTCGATCACGATCAGGCGCGCACCCTGGCGCAGGCGCCGCTTCATGCGCGAGCCGAACACCGGGTGGCCGTCGGTGGGGTTGGCGCCGATCACCAGCACCACGTCGGTATGCTCAATGGATTTGAAACTTTGCGTGCCGGCCGATTCGCCCAGCGTCTGCTTCAGGCCATAGCCGGTAGGCGAGTGGCATACCCGCGCGCAGGTGTCCACGTTGTTGTTGCCGAAGGCGGCGCGCACCAGCTTCTGCACCAGGTAGCCTTCCTCGTTCGTGCAACGGGACGAGACGATGCCGCCGATCGCGTCGCGGCCGTGTTTCGCCTGGATGCGGCGGAACTCGGACGCCGCGTAGTCGAGCGCTTCGTCCCACGACACTTCGCGCCATGGATCGGTGATCTTCGCGCGGATCATCGGTTTCGTGATGCGGTCCTTGTGGGTAGCATAGCCCCACGCGAAACGCCCCTTCACGCACGCGTGGCCTTCGTTGGCCTTTCCATCCTTGGCCGGCACCATGCGCACCACTTCGTTGCCCTTCATTTCCGCGTTCAGCGAGCACCCCACGCCGCAATAGGCGCACGTGGTGGTCACGCTGTGCTCGGCCTGGCCCAGCCAGATCACGGATTTCTCCGTCAGCGTCGCGGTCGGGCAGGCTTCCACGCAGGCCCCGCACGACACGCACTCCGATTCCATGAACGCCTCGTTCTGGCCGGCCGATACGCGCGACTCGAAGCCGCGGCCGGAGATCGTCAGCGCGAACGTGCCCTGGGTTTCCTCGCAGGCGCGCACGCAGCGGTTGCACACGATGCACTTCGACGAATCGAAGGTGAAGTAGGGATTCGATTCATCCTTCTTCAGCTTCAGGTGGTTCTCGCCCTCGTAGCCATAGCGCACCTCGCGCAGGCCGGTCACGCCGGCCATGTCTTGCAGTTCGCAGTTGCCGTTGGCCGGGCAGGTGAGGCAATCGAGCGGGTGGTCGGAGATGTACAGCTCCATCACGCCCTTGCGCAATTGCTGCAGCTTGGGCGACTGCGTGCGCACGACCATCCCTTCCTCGGCCGGCGTGGTGCACGAAGCGGGGTAGCCGCGGCGGGCGTCGATTTCGACCAGGCACAGGCGGCAGGAGCCGAACGGTTCCAGGCTGTCGGTGGCGCACAGCTTGGGGATGTTGATGTCGGCGAGCGCCGCGGCGCGCATCACCGAGGTGCCGGCGGGAACGGTCACCCGCTGGCCGTCGATCTGCAGCGTGATGTAATCGGTGATCACGGCCGGCGGCGGTGTGCCGAGGTCGCGGGTCAGGATGGTTTCGATCATCGTGTTCTCCTCAGGCGGCGTGCTTCGACGTGTCGGCCTGGCCGAAGTCTTGCGGGAAGTGGTTCAGGGCGGACAGCACGGGGTAGGGCGTCATGCCCCCCATCGCGCACAGCGAGCCGTTCAGCATCGTGTCGCACAGGTCGCGCAGCAACACGATGTGCTGGGTCAGCTGGGGCGGCTGCGAGCTGGCGCGGATCTTGTCGATCACTTCCACGCCGCGCGTGGAACCGATGCGGCACGGCGTGCACTTGCCGCACGATTCGATGGCGCAGAATTCCATGGCGTAGCGCGCCAGCTTGGCCATGTCGGCGCGGTCGTCGTGCACCACGATGCCGCCGTGGCCCAGCACCGCCCACAGCGCCGCGAAGGCTTCGTAGTCGAGCGGCGTGTCCCATTGCGATTCGGGCAGGTAGGCGCCCAGCGGCCCGCCCACCTGCACGGCCTTGATGGGCCGGCCGGAAGCGCTACCGCCGCCATAGTCGTACAGGATTTCGCGCAGCGTGGCGCCGAACGCCAGCTCGATCAGGCCGCCCTGCTTGATGTTGCCAGCCAGCTGGACGGGCAGGGTGCCGCGCGAGCGGCCCATGCCGTAGTCCTGGTAGTACGCGGCACCCTTGTCCAGGATGATCGGCACGGTGGCCAGCGACAGCACGTTGTTGATGACGGTGGGCTTGCCGAACAGTCCGGCCAGTGCCGGCAGCGGCGGCTTGGCGCGCACGATGCCGCGCTTGCCCTCCACGCTTTCCAGCAGGGCGGTTTCCTCGCCGCAGATGTAGGCGCCGGCACCCTTGCGCACTTCCAGCTCGAAGGCGCGGCCCGAACCCAGCACGTCCACCCCCAGGTAGCCATGCCGGCGCGCCAGCGCGATGGCCGCTTCCAGCCGGGCGATCGCGTGTGGGTATTCACTGCGCACATAGACGTAGCCGCGCGTGGCGCCCACGGCCAGGCCGGCGATCGTCATGCCTTCCACCAGCACGAAGGGATCGCTTTCCATGATGATGCGGTCGGCGAAGGTGCCGGAATCGCCTTCGTCGGCATTGCAGACGATATATTTTTCGCTGCCGGGCGCCTTCAGTACCGTGTTCCACTTGATCCCGGTGGGGAAGGCCGCGCCCCCACGGCCGCGCAGGCCGGAGGCCGTGACGGCGGCCACGATCTCGGCCGGCGCCATGGCGAGCGCGTTGCGCAGGCCGCGGTAGCCGTCGTGCGCGAGGTAGTCGTCCAGCGAGTCCGGCGCGACGATGCCGACGCGGGCAAACGTCAGGCGCTGCTGGCGCGCCAGGTAGGGAATCTGCTCCACCAAGCCAAGCGCCAGCGGATGGTCGGGCGACCATGCCGCGTCGAACAGGGCGGGCACGTCCGCCGCGTCCACCGGGCCGAAGCCGAACCTGCCTTCGGGCGTTTCCACCTCCACCAGCGTCTCGAGCCACAGCAGGCCGCGCGTACCGTTGCGCACCACGAGGATGTCGAGGCCGCGTTGCAGTGCCTGGGCGGCGATTGCCGCTGCCACTTCGTCGGCCCCGACCGCCAGCGCCGCCGAATCACAGGGTACCCAGATACGCGTGGTCATACGGCCTCCCGGCTGTTGTTATCGACATTGGCAATGTCGGCGACCAGCGCATCGAAGCGGGCCGGCGTCACGCGGGCGAAGACCGCCTCGTTGATGGTGAGGGCCGGTGCGCTGGCGCACTGGCCCAGGCAATACACGGGTTCCAGGCCGAACGTGCCGTCCGCGCTGCGCCCGTGCAGGGAGCAGCCGAGCGCGCGTTCGGCATGTTCCAGCAAGCCGTCCGCGCCCATGCTCTGGCATGCCTCGGCGCGGCAGAGCTGGATCACGCAGCGTGGCGGCGGTTCGCTCCGGAAGTAGTGGTAGAAGGTGATGACGCCGTGCACCTCGGCGCGCGACAGGTTGAAGTGTTGCGCGATTTCCGGCACGCGTTCCGGTGGAATGTACCCGGCGCTGTCCTGCAAGCCGTGCAGCACGGGCAGCAGCTGGTCCTGGCGGTTGCCGAGGCGCGCGAACAGGTCGGCCAGGATGGCGTCGATGGTGGTCAAAGCGGTGGCCGAAGGGGCGGCCGCTTTGGCTGCGGCGGTGGAAACTGGGGAAGCAGTGGCGCTGGACATGGCGTCTCCTCGGTTCGCCGCTTATGTTCTCGCTTGCATATGCGGCGCGTGTTTTATCATGTAAATTCAGACTATCACCCCGTGAGAACGGCTTCAATAGGAAGGATTTTGCATATGCTCAGCGTGGAAATAAAACCGGACTGGTTCCTGCGCGACGCGCGCGGCACCGCCACGGCGCTGCCGGCGCTGCTGGCGCTGCTGGCCGCCGTCAGCGAAACGGGCAGCATCAGCAAGGCGGCTGCGCAGTGCCGCATGTCGTATCGCCACGCCTGGGGCTTGCTGCAGCAGTTCAGCAAACAGTTCGGCGCCGAGCTGGTACACAAGGTGCGCGGGCAGGGCACCGTGCTCACGCCGCTGGCGGAAAAGCTGATGTGGGCCGACCGGCGCATCGGCGCCCGCCTTACGCCGCTGCTCGACAGCCTGGCATCGGAGCTGCAACAGGAGCTGGTGCGCGTGCTGGCGGCGGACGCGCAAGGGGTTCGGCTGACGGCCTCGCACGGCTTCGCCGTGGCGGCGCTGGTGGCGCAGCTGCGCGAGCAGGGCGTGACGGTGGATATCAGCTACCGCAGCAGCACGGACGCGGTAGCGGCGCTGGCGCGCGGCGAGTGCGACCTGGCCGGCTTCCACCTGCCGGTGGGGCGCTTCGAGGAAGCGGCGGCGGCCAGCTACCGGCCCTGGCTGAACGCCGAGCGCCATGCCTTCCTGCACCTGGCTTACCGCGAGTTGGGCCTGTTTGTCGCGCGCGGCAATCCGAAGCGCGTGACGGGGCTGCCCGACCTGGCGCGCCGCGACGTGCGCTTCGTCAACCGGCAGCAGGGCTCGGGCACCCGCGTGCTGCTCGAACTGCTGCTGGCGGAGCAGGGCATCGACCCGGCGGCCATCGTCGGCCAGGACAGCGCGGAATTCACGCATGCCGCGGTGGCGGCCTACGTGGCCAGCGGCATGGCGGACATCAGCTTCGGCGTGGAGACGGCCGCGCGCCGTTTCGGCCTGGAGTTCATTCCCGTCTGCCGCGAACGCTATTTCCTCGCTTGCGACAAGGCGGCGCTCACCCAGCCGCTGCTCGGCACGGTCGCGGCGGCGATGGCGCACGAGCGCTTTCGCGCCGCGCTGGCCGACCTGCCGGGCTACGACGACGCCGAGGCCGGCACCCAGGCTGACCTGGCCGCACTGTTCCGTTCCGGCCAAACTTAACCGCGGTCAATGATCGGCCGGGGAACGGCCCGGTATGATGGGTTGCATCTGAGGTATTACAAATGTTTGCCCGAGCTCATCGGGCGGCGCAGAATACACGCAGAAAACAAGAACGCAGCCCATCAACCGAGGAGACCGGCATGAGCAAGGCATTGGAAGGCATTCGCATTCTCGATTTCACCCACGTCCAGTCGGGTCCCACCTGCACCCAGCTGCTGGCCTGGTTCGGGGCCGACGTGATCAAGGTCGAGCGGGCCGGCGAAGGCGACGCCACGCGCGCCCAGTTGCGCGACATCCCCGGCGTCGACAGCCTGTACTTCACGATGCTGAACCATAACAAGCGTTCGATCACGCTCGATACCAAGCAGCCGGCCGGCAAGGCGGTGCTGGAAACGCTGATCCGCGATTGCGATGTGCTGGTGGAGAACTTCGCGCCGGGTGCGCTCGATCGCATGGGCTTTTCCTGGGAGCGCATCAGCCAGCTCAACCCGCGCATGATCGTCGCTTCCGTCAAGGGGTTCGGGCCGGGGCCCTACGAAGACTGCAAGGTCTACGAGAACGTGGCGCAATGCGCCGGGGGCGCCGCCGCCACGACCGGCTTCGACGACGGACCGCCGGTGGTCACCGGGGCGCAGATCGGCGACAGCGGCAGCGGCCTGCACCTGGCGCTGGGCATCGTCACGGCGCTGTTCCAGCGCACCGCTACCGGCCGGGGCCAGCGCGTGCAGATCTCGATGCAGGATGCGGTGCTGAACCTGTGCCGCGTGAAGCTGCGCGACCAGCAGCGCCTGGAGCGCAACGGCGTGATGGAGGAATACCCGCAGTTCGCCACCGGCCGGTTCGGCGACACGGTGCCCCGCGCCGGCAACGCCTCCGGCGGCGGCCAGCCCGGCTGGATCCTCAAGTGCAAGGGCTGGGAGGGCGATCCGAATGCCTACATCTATTTCATCGCCCAGGCGGCCGTGTGGCCGGCCATCTGCCGCGTGATCGGGCGCGAGGAATGGATCGAGGACCCGGCCTTTGCCACGCCGCGCGCCCGGCTGCCGCACCTGATGCAGATCTTCGCCACCGTCGAGGAATGGACGAAGACGCTGACCAAGTTCGAGGTCATGGATATCCTGAACCGCTACGACATTCCCTGCGGTCCCATCCTGTCGATGAAGGAACTGGCCGAGGAACCGTCGCTGCGCGCCACCGGCACGATCGTCGAGGTCGATCATCCGGAGCGCGGCCCCTATCTCACCGTCGGCAATCCCATCAAGCTTTCCGACAGCCCCACCGTGGTGCGCCGCTCGCCGCTGCTGGGCGAGCATACCGACGAGGTGCTGGCCCAGCTGGGGTACGGCGACGAGCAGATCGCCGCCCTGCGGGCCGGGCGCGTCATCTGAGGAGCGGCGATGGCCACGATGGTGATGTTCCACCCCGATTGCCTGGAGCACCTGCCCGGCGCGGGCCACCCGGAAGCGCCAGAGCGGCTGCACGTGGTGATGCGGGCACTCTGGGCGCCGGAATTTTCGGCGCTCGCATGGCGCGAGGCGCCGGCCGGCACCCGCGAGCAGGTCTTGCTGGTCCACGAAGCGGACTATGTCGACACCGTTACCGCCATGGTGCCCCGGCATGGGGTCGCGGTGCTCGACGGCGGCGACACCGTGCTGTCGCCCCGCTCGCTCGACGCGGTGATGCGCTGCGTGGGCGCCGCCTGCGCGGGTGTGGACGCCGTGCTGGCGGGGGAGGCCGACAACGTGTTCTGCGCCACCCGGCCCTGCGGGCACCACGCCGAGCCGGACCGGGCGATGGGCTTTTGCATTTTCAACCAGGTGGCCATCGCGGCCATGCACGCGCTGCACGCCCACGGCCTGGCCAGGGTGGCGGTCATCGATTTCGACGTCCACCACGGCAACGGCACGCAGGCCGCGGCGCATGGCGAACCGCGGCTGTTCTTCGGCTCCAGCCATCAATCGCCGCTCTATCCGGGCACCGGCGCCGCGCACGAGCGGGGCGGCAGCGGCAATGTCGTCAACGTGCCGCTGCCGCCCGGCTGTACCTCGCAGGCGTTCCGCAACAGCGTGTCGATGCGGATGCTGCCCGCGCTACGCGCCTTCGCGCCGGAGCTGATCCTCGTCTCCGCCGGCTTCGACGCGCACCGGCTCGACCCGCTGGCCCAGCTGGCGCTGGACGACGACGACTTCGGCTGGATCACGCGCGAAGTGATGGCGATCGCGGCGGACCTGTGCGGCGGGCGCATCGTTTCCGTTCTGGAGGGGGGATACAGCGGGGAAGGGCTGGCGGGCGGGTGTGCCGCGCACGTGCGGGCGTTGATGGGAAGCTGATCCGGTTGGTGTAGGACATTTAAACGGCGGTCCGCCCTGGCGGGCCAGCGTTTAAGTGTGCGACACCGGTTTTCCCTACCGACGTCGGCGACATCCGGCGTGCGCGACATCGGTTCGCTTCCGCTCGTGGATGCCTCTGGAGAAAACCGGTGTCGTACACCGAAAAGCTGGTGTACGACACCAGGGGCCCAAAGGCCGCTGGTGGTCTCAGCCCGCCGTCGGAATCAGCCGCCCGATCCACTCCGCCCCATCGTCGAGCAGGAACTGCCGGAACGCGCTCGCCACGGGCGGCAGCCGCTTCTCGCGGCGGTGCACCACGTACCAGTGCAGCATCAGCGGAAAACGCTCGGCGGGTACGACGACCAGGCTGCCCGCCGCCACCTCGCGGCCGATCGTGTGCGCGGACAGGAACCCCAGGCCGATGCCGGCGATCACGGCCTGCTTGATGGTTTCCGTGCTCTTGATTTCCATCGCCACCTGCAGCTCTTCGAGCCGCGGCCCGAACGCATCTTCCATCGAGTGCCACGTATCCGAACCGCGCTCCCGCACCACGAACGGGTACTTCACCAGCTCGCGCAGGGGGACCGGCGCACGGCCCGGCGCGGCCAGCGGATGCTGTGGCGCGGCCACGATCACGTAGGGATGGGGCGCGAACGGGTCGTTCTGCGTGTCGTGCACCGGCGGGCGCACCATCACGGCGAGATCGGTGCGGTTGGCCGCCAGTTCCTCCAGCAGCTCTTCGCGGTTGTGCACCGTGAGGTTCAGCTTCACGCCGGGATGCCGGCGCGCGAAGGCCATCATCAGCTGCGGGAAGAAGTAGTCGCCGGCGCTGATCACTGCCACGTCCAGCCGGCCGCCCGTGATGCCGCGGTGCTGGGCCATCGCCGCTTCGGCCTGCTCGAACTGCAGGATGATGGCGCGGCAATGGGGCAACAGCTCGCTGCCGGCCTGTGTCAGGTACGTCTTCTTGCCAAGCTGCTCGAACAGGGTGGCGCCCACGTGGGCTTCGAGCGTGCGGATCTGGGTCGAGACGGCCGGCTGCGTGAGGTGCATTTCCGCCGCCGCCCGGGAAAAACTCAGGTGGCGGGCCACCGCCTCGAAGATCTTCAGCTGCCGCAACGTGGCATTGCGCATGGCACTCCCCAGGAATGGTATGGCGACTTGTTTCAGCTATAACCTGTCCTTGATGATTATCCCTAAAAACTTTGAATTTTGCTAATCATCGAGCTTGCTTAGTATGGACTCCGTCGGCATCACAACAACGGAGGAAAGCATGACGAATACGAGCGCCGCCGCGGCGCAGCGCAACGCCTGGAACGCGGCCTTCCATGAGCTGGACCTGCCCTGGTATTGGGAAGCCGGCTGCGACCTGCCCGATGCCGGCGCGGAACGCGAGTGCATCCGCGCCTATCTGGCGCGCCACCAGGGGCACCTGTTGGCGGTCTACGACGCGGACTTCCTCATCGACGCGATCCTGGCCACCAAGGAGCGTTGCGAAGCGCGCTACCTGGGGGCAGGCGGCGACCTTGCGGCGGCCATCGACTGGCGCGAGCTGCGCCAGCCGCAGATCGGCATCTGACCGTGTGCGAATGCCACTACTTCAAGCGATTTTTTGATTCTTAACCGCGGTCAAGGATATGCGAAATATGTTCTTCCACAATCGTTCCATCTGTTGAACTTCAAATAAGGAAACGGGCCGCGGGCAGTACCCGCGTTCCGCACCGGGTTCCAGAGTCTTTCGGCAGCTTCCGCGCGAATCCATCGATTCATAGAGGAGACAACACATGAGCCACCAACCGCACCGCAGCATCGCCCGGCACCGCTTGAGAAGCCCCATTCCGCTGCCGGGCGAGCCGCCAGCCGCACGGCGATCGATGTAACAGACAGCGGTACCGGACAGCGGTACCAGAACAGCGCTGAAAAACCAGATGGGAGACATTGCATGAAAACCGACGCATCGACCGCTATCGAAAGGCCAGCATCGTTCCGCTGGATGCAACTGGTCATGGGCATCGTCTGCATGGCCATGATCGCCAACCTGCAGTATGGCTGGACCCTGTTCGTGAACCCCCTCGCCGAAGCCCATGGCTGGACCAAGGCATCGATCCAGGTGGCGTTCACGATCTTCATCCTGACCGAAACCTGGCTCGTGCCCGTCGAGGGCTGGGCGGTGGACAAATGGGGCCCGCGCCCGGTGGTGCTGTTCGGCGGCCTGCTGTGCGCGATCGGCTGGGTGATGAATTCGTACGCCTCCACCTTGGCCGTGCTGTACATCGCCGCCGCCATCAGCGGCATCGGTGCCGGCGCGGTCTACGGCACCTGCGTGGGCCAGTCGCTGAAGTGGTTCCCCGACCGCCGTGGCCTGGCCGCGGGCCTGACCGCCGCCGGCTTCGGCGCCGGCTCGGCCGCCACCATCATCCCGATCTCGAACATGATCGAGAGCCGCGGCTACCAGGATACGTTCCTGTACTTCGGGATCGGCCAGGGCGCGATCGTGATCCTGCTGGCGCTGCTGATGGCACGGCCGCCCCAGACGGCGTCCAAGACCGCCAAGAAGAAGGTCAACCCGAACGTGCTGCAAACCACGGCCGACTACAAGCCCTCGCAGATGGTGCGCACGCCCGTGTTCTGGGTGATGTACACGATGTTCGTGCTGGTCGCCGCGGGCGGCCTGATGGCCACCGCGCAGATGGGCCCGATCGCCAAGGACTTCGAGATCGATGGGGTGAAGTTCAACATCATGGGCATGATCCTGCCGGCCCTGACGTTCGCCCTGGCGATCGACCGTGTGCTGAACGGCCTGACGCGGCCATTCTTCGGCTGGGTGTCCGACCAGATCGGCCGCGAGAAGACGATGTTCATCGCCTTCGCCCTGGAATCGGTCGGCATCATCGCGCTGTACTACTTCGGCCGCGATCCGATCATGTTCGTCATCCTGACCGGGCTGGTGTTCTTTGCCTGGGGCGAGATCTACAGCCTGTTCCCGGCCACCACGGCCGATACGTTCGGGACGCGCAACGCGGCCGGTAACGCGGGGCTGATGTACACGGCCAAGGGCACGGCATCGATCTTCGTGCCGATCTCCAGCATCATCACTGCCATGACGGGCAGCTGGGAAGCGGTGTTCTTCGTCGGCTGCGGCATGAACGCGGTGGCCGCCGTGATGGCATGGTGGGTGCTGCGGCCGATGCGCAAGCGCTTCATCGAGGAGGCTTCCGGCACGGTCAGCGCGACCGATGAAGACAAGGCACTGTCCGCCAGTGCCGGCACGGCCACCGCGGCCCGTCTCGTCAACTGATCCCGTTCCCCGCCGTACCGCGCGCGCCGCCCGGTGCGCGCGGACTTCCCGCGCCCTGCGCATTCCACGGAGGCTTCCATGATCCAGCACTGGATACGATTCAGGCATCTCGATACCGTCCGCTTCGGCACCCTCGAGGGCGAAAAGATCCGCGTCTTCAAGGGTGACATGTTCGACGCGCCGCAACGCACCGACATCGCCATCCACCTGGCCGACGTGGAGCTGTACACCCCGGTCGTGCCGGGCAAGGTACTGGCGATGTGGAACAACTTCCACGCCCTGGGCAAGAAACTCGGCCTGCCGGCGCCGGCCGAACCGCTGTACCTGATGAAGCCGCCCACTTCCTACTTGGCACCGGGCGGCACGATCCGCAAGCCGCGCTGCGAAGGCAAGGTGGCCTTCGAAGGCGAGCTGGCGATCGTGATCGGCCGCACGTGCAGCGGCGTGCCCGTCGAGCACGCGGCGGAGCACATCTTCGGCTACACCTGCGCCAACGACGTGACGGTGAGCGAGATCATCGGCCGCGACCCCACGTTCCCGCAGTGGGTGCGCGCCAAGGGCTTCGATACCTTCTGCCCGTTCGGTCCCGTGGTCGCCACCGGGCTCGATCCGGCCATGCTGGTGGTGCGCACGATCGTCAACGGCGAGGTGCGGCAGGACTACCCGGTCAACGACATGGTGTTTTCCGCCGCCGAACTGGTCAGCCGCGTGTCCCAGGACATGACGCTCGAGCCAGGCGACCTGCTGCTGTGCGGCACGTCGGTCGGCGTGGGGTCGATGCGTCCGGGCAGCACGGTGGTCGTGGAGATCGACGGCATCGGGCGGCTCAGCAACCGTTTCGAGTGAAACCAAGGAGCATATGATGAAGATCGCAGTCATTGGAGCGGGCGCCATCGGCGGCCTGGTGGGCGCGCGGCTGGCGCTGGCGGGCGAAGAGGTGACCTTCCTCGTGCGCGGCGCGAACCTGGAAGCCATCCGCAATCGCGGCATCCGGCTCGTCGAGGCATGCGGGCAGGTACAGGTGGCCGCCAGGGTCGGTGCGACGAACGATTATGCGGCGGCCGGGCCGCAGGATATCGTCATCGTCGCCGTGAAGGCGCACCAGGTGGCGGATGTGTCGGAGCACATCGGCCACCTGTTCGGCCCGGACACCGTGGTGGTGACGATGCAGAACGGCATTCCGTTCTGGTATTTCCACCGCCACGGCGGCGAGTTCGAAGGGCGTCCGGTGCTCAGCGTGGATCCCGCCGGCGAACTGGCCCGGCGTATCCCGCCCGAACGCATCCTCGGCTGCGTGGTCTACCCGGCGGCGGAGCTGGTGTCGCCTGGGGTGATCCGCCACATCGAAGGCAATCGCTTTCCGTTGGGCGAGCTCGATGGCAGCACCAGCGCGCGGGCGCGTGCCGTGGGCGCGTGCTTCGAACACGCCGGCCTGAAGGCGCCGGTGCTGGACAATATCCGCGCCGAGATCTGGCTGAAGCTGTGGGGCAACCTCAGCTTCAATCCGATCAGCGCGCTGGCCCATTCCACCCTGGTCGACATCTGCCAGCACCCGCTGGCGCGCAACCTGGCGGCGAACATGATGCGCGAGGCGCAGGACGTCGCGGCCAAGCTGGGAATCGCCTTCCGCGTCACGCTCGACCGCCGCATCGAGGGCGCCGAGAAGATCGGCAAGCACAAGACGTCGATGCTGGTCGACGTGGAGGCGGGCAGGGGGCCGGAGATCGACGCGCTGGTAGGTTCCGTGATCGAGCTGGCACGCATGACGGATACGCCTACGCCGCACATCGATTCGGCCTATGCGCTGGTGAAGTTGCTGGAGCAGGCGATGGCGCAGGCCCGCGGCGGCGTGCGGCTGCAAAAGGCCGTGGCGGCCTAGCCGCCTGGCCGGTCTGGCCGATCCACGGCTGAAACAGGCGTAAAAAAACCGGGGCAGTACGCTGTCCCGGTTCTTGCTGCCGCTCGCGCGGCGGGGGCGATCTTACAGGCCCCAGGTGTAGGCGGCTTCTTCGCGGTCCTGCGCCTGGTCGCTCAGCTTGTCGCGAATGTCCAGCTGGAACAGGTCGAGGAGGAACTCGCTGAGCGAGAAGCCACTGTTTTGTTGCTTTGCACTATCACTGAGGCCGTTCATGTGCTGCTCCTTGAATGGTTGAAAGCGTGTATGCCCTTGATTATAAAGGCGGCACACCCCCGGTCCAATTGACGGCAGCCATATCTGTCATTCAAAGTTCGAATGACTGTCTATGAAAACGCGCTCAAAAATAAGGCAGAAATATTTCTCGATTGCCTTCGGTAAAGTGTTGCTTTTCAGATTTTTCCCTGGTGCTTCAACCGGCTCAGCGTTTCGGGCGACAGGTTGAGGTAATACGCCAGCTCCTTTTTCGGCAAGCGCTCGAACAGGTCGGGAAACTTGCGCATGAAGCGGTGCACGCGGCCCGGCGCGTCCAGCAGGTGCAACGTGATCGTATGGGCCATGATGCCGCTCATCAGGTTCATCACCTCGTACTCGAACGCCTGCTTGACCACGCTATGGCTCTGCAGGAAATCGACCCACTGCGACAGCGGCATGCTGGCCACCCTGGCCTTGGTCATGCACACGATGCTGTAGGGCGTGGGCGTCTTCAGGCACCACGCGGCATAGCTGGTCTCGATATCGCGCTCGGAGGAGAAGCGCAGGATCATTTCCTTGGCTTCGTGGTTCGTCACCTGCCGCTTCAGGATGCCGTCCAGGATGAAGTACTGCTGCATGTCGTACACGCCCTGGTTCAGGAGGAGGTCGCCCTTCTGGTGATTCGTCACCGTGAGATAGGGCTCCAGTGCGGCCATTTCGCTGTCACGCAACTCCTTCAGAACGATGTTCTGCTTCAGCTGGGCGCGAATGATGTTTCGTTCCGGGTGGTTGGCAATGAGCGTCATGTCTGGCCGGTGGAACTGCACGAGATTGACATCATGCGGCGAATCTTGACCGCGGTCAATGATTCAAACGAATGGCGCTGGCTATGATCAATTCCAGGCGATCGAGCTCGCAACGGCGCCCGAACCGACAGGCATCCCGACAATAACCGGAGACAATCATGACCCATAACGTATCGGTGGAAGTCACCGACGGCTTCCACCTCGTGATCGATGCGCTGAAGATCAACGACATCGATACGATTTTCGGCCTGGTCGGCATACCGATCACGGATCTTGCCCGGCTGGCCCAGGCCGAGGGCATGCGCTTCATCGGCTTTCGCCACGAGCAGAACGCCGGCAATGCCGCCGCCATCGCGGGCTACATGACGAAGAAGCCGGGCATCTGCCTCACCGTCTCCGCACCGGGCTTCCTGAACGGCCTGACGGCGCTGGCCAACGCCACCACGAACTGCTTCCCGATGATCCTGATCTCCGGGTCCAGCGAACGCGAGATCGTCGACCTGCAGCAGGGCGACTACGAGGAGATGGACCAGCTGAACATCGCCCGCCCGCATGCCAAGGCCGCGTTCCGCGTGCTCAAGGCGGAAGACATCGGCATCGGCATCGCGCGCGCCATCCGCGCCGCCGTCTCCGGCCGGCCCGGGGGCGTGTACCTCGACCTGCCGGCGCAACTGCTGGCGCAAACCATCGAGGCAGGTCACGCGCGGCGTTCGCTGGTCAAGGTGGTCGATGCGGCGCCGCGCCAGCTGCCCGCCCCTGAGTCCGTCGAGCGCGCGCTGGCGCTGCTGAAGGGCGCGAAGAAGCCGCTGATCCTGCTCGGCAAGGGTGCGGCCTACGCGCAGGCCGATGCCGACATCCGCGCTTTCGTCGAGCGCACCGGCATCCCCTACCTGCCCATGTCGATGGCCAAGGGCCTGCTGCCGGACACGCACGCGCAATCGGCTTCCGCGGCGCGCTCCTTCGTGCTGGCCGAGGCGGACGTGGTGGTGCTGGTGGGCGCGCGCCTGAACTGGCTGCTCGCGCACGGCAAGGGCAAGACCTGGGGCAAGCCGAAGCAGTTCGTGCAGATCGACATCGCCCCCACGGAAATCGACAGCAATGTGGCGATCGCGGCGCCGCTGATCGGCGATATCGGTTCCTGCGTGGGCACGCTGCTGGCTGGCCTGGACGGTGCCGGCATCGGCAAGCCCGATGCGGAATGGCTCGGTGCGATCGCCCAGAAGAAGGAGCAGAACACGGCGAAGATGGCCGCGCTGCTGGACAAGAACCCCGATCCGATGAACTTCCACAGCGCCCTGCGCGCCATCCGCGACGTGCTGCGGGAATACCCGGACATCAACCTCGTCAACGAAGGCGCCAATACGCTCGATTTCGCGCGCAGCATCATCGACCAGTACCAGCCGCGCAAGCGTTTCGATTCGGGTACCTGGGGCATCATGGGCATCGGCATGGGCTTCGCGATCGGCGCCGCCGTCACCAGCGGCAAGCCGGTGGTGGCGGTGGAAGGCGACAGCGCCTTCGGCTTTTCCGGCATGGAGCTGGAAACGATCTGCCGCTACCAGCTGCCCGTGACGACGATCGTCTTCAACAACAACGGCGTGTACCGCGGCACCGACGTCAATCCCACCGGCGGCAAGGACGTGGCGCCCACCGTGTTCGTGAAGAATGCCCGCTACGACAAGATGATCGAAGCCTTCGGCGGCATCGGCTACCACGCCACCACGCCGGAGGAACTGTCGCACGCGCTGGAAGAAGCCATCGCTTCCGGCAAGCCGGCGCTGATCAATGCCGTCATCGATGAAACGGCCGGTACCGAAAGCGGGCGCCTGACGAACCTGAATCCGCAAAGCGCCGCGAAGAAGTAGACACCACCCCTTTGATTTTCCACGCCGCCGGCACCACGGGCGCCGGCGCGGGGCCCCGCTATGTCTAAAAAAGGAGACTGCACCATGAGCAAGCCACTGGAAGGTATCAAGATCATCGACTTCACGCACGTGCAGGCCGGCCCCGCATGCACGCAGATGCTGGCCTGGTTCGGCGCCGACGTCATCAAGGTGGAGCGCCCCGGGGCCGGCGACGTGACGCGCTCGCAACTGCGCGACATCCCCGGCGTCGATGCGCTGTACTTCACCATGTTGAACAGTAACAAGCGCTCGCTGACCCTGGACACGAAGACGCCCGAGGGCAAGGACATCCTGACCAGGCTGATCAAGGAGTCCGACGTGCTGGTGGAGAACTTCGGCCCAGGGGCGCTGGACCGGATGGGCTTCACGTGGGAGCATATCCGCGAGCTGAACCCGGGCATGATCGTCGCTTCCGTGAAGGGCTTCTCGGAAGGCCACCATTATGAGGACCTGAAGGTGTACGAGAACGTGGCGCAGTGCGCCGGCGGCGCGGCATCGACCACCGGCTTCGACGACGGCCCGCCGACCGTCAGCGCCGCCGCGTTGGGCGACAGCAATACCGGCATGCACCTGGCCATCGGCATCCTCACGGCGCTGCGCTCGCGCGACGTGACGGGGCGGGGGCAGAAGGTGGCCGTGTCGATGCAGGATAGCGTGCTGAATCTGTGCCGCGTGAAGCTGCGCGACCAGCAGCGGCTGGACCGGGTGGGCTACCTGGAAGAGTATCCCCAGTACCCGCACGGTAAGTTCTCAGACGTGGTGCCGCGCGGCGGCAATGCGGGCGGCGGCGGCCAGCCGGGCTGGGTGTTGAAGTGCAAGGGCTGGGAGACCGATCCAAACGCCTACATCTACTTCACCATCCAGGGCCATGCGTGGGCGCCGATCTGCCGCGCGATCGGCAAGGAAGAGTGGATCGACGACCCCGCCTACATGACGGCCCAGGCGCGGCAGGACAAGATCTTCGACATCTTCGGTACCATCGAGGAATGGCTGAAGGACAAGACGAAGTTCGAGGCGGTGGACGTGCTGCGCAAATACGATATCCCGTGCTCGCCCGTGCTGTCGATGAAGGAGATCGCCAACGATCCGTCGCTGAGGGCCAGCGGCACGATCGCCGAGGTGGAGCACAAGGAGCGCGGCAAGTACCTGACCGTGGGCAGCCCGATCAAGTTCTCCGACCTCAAGGTGGAAATCAAGGGATCGCCGCTGCTGGGCGAGCATACCGACGAGATCCTCGAACAATTGGGCTACAGCCAGCACCAGATCGCGGCGCTGCACGAACAGCGCGTCGTCTGAACCCGGGGAAGGTTCCGGTGTCCCGTTCGCGTGCCCGTGCCAGCGGGTGCGCGTTTTTTGCATGGAGGAGCACATGAACGACAACAACACGGCGGGAATCGATTTCGAACAACTGGTGCGCAGCATCGGCGACGGCGTCATCGTCTGCGATGCGGCCGGCGCGATCACGTTCTGGAACGACGCCGCCACGCGCATCTTCGGTTTCACCGCCAGCGACGCGCTGGGCCACTCGCTCGACCTGATCATCCCCGAGCGCCAGCGGCAGCGTCACTGGGAGGGCTATCACAAAACGGCGGCGACGGGCGAGACCCGCTACGGCAACGACCTGCTGCGCGTGCCGGCGTTGCACAAGGAAGGCAAGCCGCTGTCGATCGCCTTTACCGTGGCAATGCTGCACTCGCCCGCCAGCGAGGTGACGTCGATCATTGCCGTGGTGCGCGACGATACCGCGCGCTGGAACGAGGAGCGGGCCTTGCGCACGCGCGTGCGCGAGCTGGAGGCGGCCGCGCGCACGGAGACAGTGGCGAGCTGACCCTCAAGGTGGCGGCGCACTGCCGCTACCGCAGAGCTGGTATCAAAACAACATGGGGACTGTCCCCGAACACTGCTGTCTTCCGCGGCGTGGGCCCCGGGGGCATCGCCCCGCCGTTGCTGCACATTTCAGCAACTCCCGCATATCGATATACCCCCACCGCCTGAGGCGCTTCCCGCATTAGCAAAAACAAAACGATTCGTTCCCCCTCCTGGGAGCCATCGATACCATCCTTGCATCGTCATCACCTGTCATGACAGGTCAAGCAAGGAACCCATGGCCCCACCTCTGTCACATTTTCGGGAACTCGAAGCCTCCGCCGCCCCGCTGTACTCGCAAGTGCGCGAACGCCTGCGCGAGCGGATCGTCGACGGCACCTATGAACCCGAATCGCGCCTGCCGGCTGAAAGCGAGATCAGCGCGATCTTCAGCGTCAGCCGCATCACGGTGCGCCAGGCATTGGCCGACCTGCAGCACGAGGGCCTGATCGTCAAGGTGCCCGGCAAGGGAACTTTCGTCGCGCAGCCGAAGCCCAGCCAGGATCTCGCCCGGCTGGAAGGCTTCGGCGAGGCGATGTCGCGTCGCGGCCATACCGTCGTCAACCGGGTGATCAGTCATGAAACGGTGGCGGCCGAGGCCCATGTGGCCAGCCAGCTGCACCTGCCGGCCAGCGCGCGCGTCACCGAGATCCGCCGCGTGCGCCATGTCGACGAAGAGCCGGTCTCGTTCGAGATCACCTTCCTTCCCACCCGCGTGGGCGACCGCCTGCGCGGCGAGAACCTGGCCGAACGCGACATCTTCCTGATCCTGGAAACGGACTACGGCCTGGCCCTGTCGCACGCCGATATCCACATCGGCGCCATCACGGCCGACGCGTCGCTGGCCGCCGCGCTGGAAGTGGCGCCGGGTACCGCGCTGCTGCGCATCGAGCGCCTCACGTGGACCGCCGATGGCGTGCCGCTCGATTTCGAATACCTGTACGTGCGCGGCGACGCGTTCCAGTACACCCTGCGGCTGCCCCGCCGCGCCTCAACCCCTGGGAACTGATATGGAGACAATCGAACAAACCGTCGACGTGCTCGTCATTGGCGGCGGCACTGCCGGACCGATGGCGGCCGTGAAGGCGAAGGAAGCCAATCCCGCGCTGCGCGTGCTGCTGCTGGAGAAGGCGAATGTGAAGCGCAGCGGCGCGATCTCGATGGGCATGGATGGCCTGAACAATGCCGTGGTGCCGGGCTTTGCCACGCCCGAGCAATACGTGAAGGAGATCACCGTCGCCAACGACGGCATCGTCAACCAGAAAACGGTGATGGCGTACGCGCGGAACAGCTACGCGATGATCGAGGAGCTGGACCGCTGGGGCGTGCGCTTCGAGAAGGATGAGACGGGCGACTACGCGATGCGCAAGGTGCACCACATGGGTACCTACGTGCTGCCGATGCCGGAAGGGCATGACATCAAGAAGGTGCTGTACCGGCGCCTGAAGCGCACCCGCGTCGAGATCACGAACCGCCTCGTCGCCACCCGGCTGCTGCTCGCCGAGGACGGCAGCGTCGCCGGCGCGATGGCCTTCGACTGCCGTACGGCGGACTTCCACGTGATCCGCGCGAAGTCCGTGGTGCTGGCCACCGGCGCGGCGGGACGCCTCGGGCTGCCCGCATCCGGCTACCTGTTCGGCACCTACGAGAACCCCACCAATGCGGGCGACGGCTACAGCATGGCGTATCACGCCGGCGCTGAACTGTCGGGCATCGAGTGCTTCCAGATCAACCCGCTGATCAAGGATTACAACGGCCCGTCGTGCGCCTATGTCACCGGTCCGTTCGGCGGTCATACGACCAATGCGAAGGAAGAGCGCTTCATTGAATGCGACTACTGGAGCGGCCAGATGATGCAGGAGTTCTATAACGAACTCCAGGGCGGCAACGGCCCCGTATTCCTGAAGCTGAACCACCTGGCCGAGGAAACGATCCAGACGATCGAAACGATCCTGCATACGAACGAGCGGCCCAGCCGCGGGCGCTTCCACGAGGGGCGCGGCACCGACTATCGCCAGCAGATGGTGGAAATGCACATCTCCGAGATCGGCCTGTGCAGCGGGCACTCGGCGTCCGGCGTATGGGTCGATGAAAACGCCCGCACCACCGTGCCGGGCCTGCATGCCGCCGGCGACCTCGCCTGCGTGCCGCACAACTACATGCTGGGTGCTTTCGTGTACGGCAAGCTGGCCGGCGAAAGCGCGGCCGAGTACTGCGCGGCGCACGAGCTGCCGGCGGTGGACGAAGCGCAGGTGGCGAAAGAGCGCGAACGCGTGTGGGCACCCTTGCAGCGCGAGGACGGCCTGCCGCCGAACCAGGTCGAGTACAAGCTGCGCCGCATGGTCAACGATTACCTGCAGCCGCCGAAGGTGACGAAGAAGATGGAGATCGGCCTGCAGCGCTTCGAGTCGATCCGCGCCGACCTCGACCGCCTGCAGGCGCGCAACCCGCACGAGCTGATGCGCGCGATGGAAGTGCATGCGATCCGCGACTGCGCCGAGATGGCGGCACGCGCCTCCCTGTACCGCACCGAGAGCCGCTGGGGCCTGTACCACAACCGCGTGGACTATCCGCAGCGCAACGACCAGGAGTGGTTCGTGCACGTGCAGTTGCAGAAGCAGGGTGGCGAAATGGTGTGCTTCAAACGGCCCATCGAGCCGTACATCGTGCCCCTCGGGGATAAAGAGAAAACCGCGTACCAGCGGCTCAGGGTTGCGCAACCCCTGGCTGCATAAGGAGAACCCATGCCCACCACTTTCAATATCACCAGCGTCCCGGTTTCGGTGGATGCCGACAAATGCATCGCCCACAAGGGCTGCACCGTGTGCGTGGACGTATGCCCGCTCGACGTGCTGGCCATCGACCTCACGAAGGGCACGGCCTACATGAAGTTCGACGAATGCTGGTACTGCATGCCCTGCGAGAAGGATTGCCCGACCGGGGCGGTACATGTCGACATCCCGTATTTACTTCGATGACCTGCTGCGATGAACAAAGGATAAACAATGAAACTGTCCAAACAACTGCTTGGCTTGTCTCTGGTACTGGCATTCGGCGGTGCCAACGCCGAAACGATCCGCATCGCCATCGGCACGCAGGACACCACGATCAACTGCGCCACCGGCGGCCTGCTGATCCGCGAACTGAACCTGCTGCAGAAATACCTGCCGAAGGATGGCAAGTACAAGGACGCGACCTACGACATCGTGTGGAAGAACTTCACGTCCGGCGCGCCGTTGACCAACGAAATGGTGGCCGGCAAGCTCGATATCGGCTCGATGGCCGATTTCCCCGGCTCGTTCAACGGCGCCGCGCACCAGAAGGCGGGCAAGAAGAGCATCTTCATCACCGTGCTGTCCGGCAGCACGCTTGGCTCCGGTAACGGCATCGTCGTGCCGAAGGGGTCGAACGTGCAATCGCTGGCCGAGTTGAAGGGCAAGACGATCTCCGTGCCGTTCGCTTCCACCGCCCACGGCATGCTGTTGCGCGCCGTGAAGGCGCAGGGCTGGGACCCGGAAAAGGATGTGAACATCACGACGCAGGCGCCGGAAATCGCCGGCTCGGCCCTGCAGAGCAACAAGATCGAAGCGCACGCCGATTTCGTGCCGTTCGCCGAGCTGTTCCCGCACCGTGGTTTCGCCCGCAAGATCTTCGACGGTTCCCAGGCCAAGGCGCCCACCCTGCACGGCAGCCTGGTCGATTCCGCGTACGCGAAGAAATACCCGGAAATCGTCGTCGCCTACCTGCGCGCCGCGCTGGAGGCCGACCGGCTGATCGCCGCCGAGCCGGAAAAGTACAGCGAACTGATCGCCAAGGTCACCGGCATCGAAGCGGAAGTGAATTACCTGTTCCACGGTCCGGTGGGCTTGCAGACGCGCGATTTCACGTGGAAGCCCGAGTACCGGCAAGCCGTGGCCACGTCGATCCAGACGTTGCGGCTGTTGAAGCGTACCGACAGCGATATCGACGTGAACAGCTTCATCGACGATTCCTACCTGCGCACTGCGTTCAAGGGGGCAGGCCTGGACTACGAGAAGGCGCTGAAGAACTACGCCAAGCTGCCCCTGAATGCCAGGGATGCGGTCACCGGCAAGCCGATCGCCGACTTCAAGCGGCTCACGCAGATCTGGGTGCAGGGCGAGCCGCTGGTGCGCCACTATGCCGATGCAGGGACCGCGTTCGCCGAGCTGCGCAAGCTGGAGGGCAGCGGCAAGAAGGTACGCACCGTGTATGCGCACGACCAGGATACCGGCCTGAAGCTGCTGGCGGGCGATGCCTGGTTCGTCGTCAAGGGCAAGGACGTGGGCGCCTTCCTGCTCAGGGCCGATGCCGAAGCCTACGCGAAGAAGAACGGCGGCAAGGTCGTCGATTTCGACAAGCTCAGGGCCGGCACGGCCATCTGACGGGGAACCATCGTGAACACTACCGCATCGAGGACTTTGCGCGCGCTGGTCGGCCTGCTGTCGATCGCCGCCTGCGTGGCGGCCTGGCAGTGGGCCGCGTCGCACCACGTCGACCTGGGGCTCGTCACCTTCCAGAACGTGCCTTCGCCGGTGGACGTGGTGGGCGCGGCGAAAGACCTGGTCGAATCGCCGAAGCTGGAGCAGCACCTCACGGCCAGCGTCTACCGCGTGTTCGCCGGTTTTGCCGGCGCCGCCGTGACTGGCGTGCTGCTGGGCCTCTTTGTCGGCCGCTCGCGCTGGATCGAAGACGTGGTGATGCCGCCGCTGGAAGTGCTGCGGCCGATCCCCGCCGTGGCGTGGATTCCGCTGGCGATCCTGATGTTTCCCTCGTCCGAGGCGTCGATGGTGTTCATCACCTTCATCGGCGCGCTGTTCCCGATCCTGTTGAACACGGTCCACGGCGTGGAAGCGGTGGACCAGCGGCTGGTCGCTTCCGCACGCAGCCTGGGCGCGGGACGCTGGAGCATCTTCCTTGAAGTGATCCTGCCGGCCGCCGCGCCGAGCATCGTGACCGGCCTGGCCATCGGCATGGGCACGGCGTGGTTCTGCCTCGTGACGGCGGAGATGATCTCCGGCCAGTTCGGCATCGGCTATTACACGTGGGCCTCGTACACGATCCAGAACTACGCCGAGATCGTGGTCGGCATGCTGTTCATCGGCGCCATCGGCATGGGCAGCAGCGTGCTGGTGAAGAAGATCGGCAACCTGTTCCTGCCCTGGTACCTGATGACGAGGACGAAATCATGAAACAACTCTCCGCGATCGAAGCACAGGCGTTGCAGGACGGCGCGCCGGGCGGCATCGACATCGAGCACCTGACGATCCGGCTGGGGCAGGGCAAGCAGGCGTTCGACGCCGTGCAGGACGTATCGCTGTCGATACGGCCCGGCGAATTCGTCTGTGTGCTGGGGCCGTCCGGCTGCGGCAAGTCCACCCTGCTGGGCGGGCTGGCCGGGCACTGGCAACCGAGCGGCGGCAGCATCCGCGTCGATGGCGAAGTGGTCGCCGGGCCACACCCGGACCGCGGCCTGGTATTCCAGCACCACACGCTGTTCCCCTGGAAGAAGGTGCTCGACAACGTGGCGTTCGGCCTGAAGATGAAGGGCGTCAGGCGCGCCGAGCGTCACCAGCGCGCGCGCGACATGCTCAAGCTCGTGGGCCTGGAGGGTTTCGAGGACCGCTACCCGGTGCAACTGTCCGGCGGCATGCAGCAGCGGGTGGAAATCGCCCGCGTGCTGATCAACGGCCCGCGCGTGATGCTGATGGACGAGCCGTTCGGCGCCCTCGATGCGCAAACGCGGCTGAAAATGCAGGAACTGCTGCTGGACGTGTGGGCGCGCGTGAAAACGACCATCGTCTTCATCACGCACGACATCGACGAGGCGCTGTTCCTGGCCGACCGCATCCTGGTGATGAGCCCCCGGCCGGGCCGCATCATCGGCGAAATCCGGCTCGACTTTCCCCGGCCGCGCAGCGCCGACCTGGTGACGTCGCCGCAATTTACCGCCTACAAGCGCCATTGCCTGGCGCTGCTGCACCCGCACGCGAACATCGTGCCGCTCGACCGCCTGAGCCCCCTCGGACCCCAGGGCGCGAACAGCGCGCCATCCAACCATGCATAAGGAATCGAACAAGTGACTGACTACGACGACCCCGAACTGGCCGGCATCGCCGCACGGCTGCGCGAGCCGGATGCCACCGTGCGCCGCATCGCCGTGCTGGCGCTGGCCGACTTCGATGGCGACGAACACCTGCCGCTGCTGGTGGCCGCCTTGCGCGACGAGTCGCCCGATGTGCGTGCCGAGGCCGCCCGGGCGCTGGAAGCGTTCGAAACGCCGGAAAGCGTGGCCGGCGTGGCCAGGCTGCTGACCGACGACGACGACGAGGTGAGGGACGCCGCCGCGCAAAGCCTGGCGCAGCTGAAGCTGGCGTCGTCGGCCGTCGCACTGCTGCCTTACCTCGTCAATGGCGAAGGTTTCGTGCGCGCCGCTGCGCTGCGGGCCGTGCGCGAACTGCGTGCGCCGGAGACCGCCGCGCCGGCCCTGGCGGCATTGGACGATGCCGATCCACTGGTGCGGCGCGAAGCCGTTTCCGTGCTGGGGTGGCTGAAGCATGCCGAAGCCTTGCCGGCGCTGACCAAGCTGGCGACGGGCGACTCGCATGCCGACGTGCGGCGCGCCGCCGTGGGGGCATTGGGGGCCGGCACCGACGATGCGGTGCTGCCGGCCTTGCTGTCGGCGCTGCGCGATCCTGCCTGGCAGGTGCGCGAGGAAGCGGCAGGCACCCTGGGCAAGCTGCGGCTGCAAGGCGCGGGCGCTGCGCTGATCGCGGCATTGGACGACCCGTACTGGCAGGTGCGCCTGCGCGCCGCCCGCAGCCTGGGCCGCCTGCGCAGCCAGGATGCGCTGCCGTCGCTGATCGCGGCGCTCACGCACACGATCAGCAACCTGCGCAAGGAAGCGGCGCTGGCGCTGGGCGAGATCGCCTCGCCGCTGGCGTTGCCGGCCTTGCGCGAGGCGGCCAACGATCCGGACCCCGAAGTGCGCAAGTCGGCCCGGCTGGCGTTGCAGCAGACGGAGGCGGCGGCATGAATCCCGTTCATGTCGAGAGCGGCAGCGGCGTCCTGGCCGTGCACTGGGAGGATGGCAGCGACAGTGCCTTCACGCATGCGCAACTGCGCGCCGCCTGCCCGTGCTCGGAGTGCCGGGCGATCCGCCGGGCGGGCGGCATCGTCAGCGCGGCGGCCGGTGTGCGCCTGAGCGCCATCGAACCCGCCGGCGCCAATGCCCTGAACCTCGCCTTCAGCGATGGCCACGCGCGGGGCATCTATCCGTTCGCGCTGCTGGCCGAACTGGTCAGGCAGCCAGCGTGCGCAGCACCAGCCCGGTGATGTACGCGCAGTAGGTGCCGAGCGCATAGCCGAGCACCGCCAGCAGGACGCCGACCGGTGCCAGCGCCGGGTGGAAGGCACTGGCCACCACGGGCGCGGAAGCTGCGCCGCCCACGTTCGCCTGGGAGCCTACCGCCATGAAGAACAGCGGCGCGCGGATCAGCTTCGTGACGAGCAGCAGCAAGCCGCCGTGCACGCTGATCCAGATCAGGCCGAGCAGGAACAGCCATGGCCGCTCGACGAGGGCGCTCAAGTCCATCTGCATGCCGATCGTGGCCACGAGGATGTACAGCATGGCCGAACCGATGGTCGAGGCGCCGGCGCCCTCCAGGCTGCGGGCCTTGGTGAAGCTGAGCAGCAAACCGAAGGTGGTGGCAAACACGACGATCCAGAAGAAGGCCGACGTGAGGCTGTAATCCTGCAGCCGCCATTCCTTGGGCAGGCTGCCGATCCATTCGAGCACGGGGCCCGTGAGCGCATGCGACAGGCCTGTGACCCCCAGGCCCACCGCCAGCACGATCATCACATCCGCCAGCGTGGGAATGCACGCATGGGTGGCCTGGTACTCCTCGATCCTGGTCTTCAGCGCATTGATTGCGGAGAGGTCGGCCCCGGTCCATCGGTCGAATGCATTGGCGCGCCCGGCCAGGAACAGCAGCACGGCCGTCCACACGTTCGCCACCAGCACGTCGACGGCGACAAACTGGCCGAACAGCGACGCGTCGACCTCGAACACTTCCTTCATTGCCGCCTGGTTCGCGCCGCCGCCGATCCAGGCGCCAGTGATCGTCGTCATGCCGCGCCACGTCTCGCCCGCCACCGTCTCGGGGTGGATGATGCGCATTGCCTCGAACGACACGATGGCGCCCAGCATGATGCCCGCAGTACCAGTCAAAAACATGATGACGGCCTTCGGACCCAGCCGGATGATGGCGCGGAAGTCGATGGGCACGCACAGCAGCACGAGCGCGGCGGGCAGCAGGAAGTCGCGCGCCACCGGATACAGCTTCGAGTGACTGCCGTCGATGACGCCGAAGGTGTTGAGGATGGCCGGAATAAGGTAGCACAGCAACAGTGCCGGCACATAGGTGTAGAACTTGTTCCAGAAACCGTCGCGGCGCGACGAGGTCCAGAATACGCAGCCGAGGATGGTGGCGAGGATGCCGAGTACGACGGCATCGTTGGTGACGAGAGGAACGCTGGTCTGCATGGGGTAGGTCGTCTGGGGTTGTCGAGTCTTGCGCATCGCCCCCCGGTACGGGCGCGCGGCGCAAGGCGGTGCCGCGCGAGAGGTCTTCGCGAGCCTGGAGGATTCTACAGCCGCGTTGCCCCGGTATCCGCGAAAATCGTGTGCCTGCCGCCGCACGGTATACTCGGCCCGCCATCCTGTTCCGAACGATCATGCCGCCACCCGCCGACCAGCCTGACGACAGCGCCAGCGCCGTCTTCGACGCCATCCACGAAATCATGCATCTGTACCGCGCGCAGCAGTACCGCACGCTGCGCGACGGCCCGCACGACCTCACGCACATGGAAGCGAAGGTGCTGGGTTACTTCATGCGCCACCCCGGCGCCACGCAGAGTGACCTGACCGCGCATTCCGGCCGGGACAAGGCGCAACTGGCGCGGCTGATCCGCGGCTTGCGCGACAAGGGCTTGCTGGAGGCGACGGTGGATGAAGCCGACCGCCGCAGCACGCGCCTGCACGTGTCGGATGCCGGCAAGGCGATCGCACGCCAGGTGCAGCAGAGCGGCGAGCAATTGGCCCAGGTGGCCGCGGCGGGCCTCGACGCACGCGAGCGCCAGGAATTGCTGGCGCTGTTGGAGAAGGTGCGTGCCGGGTTCGGCGCCGATTAGCGCAGCACGATGGCCAGCGCGGCGGTTGCGCAGGCCACGAACGCGGCGCCGGCCGCCGTATGCCGCGCGTGCTGGGCGGCGTACGTCAGCACCGCCACCGATGCCCAGGCGCCGACGGACAGTACGCCGCACCACAGCACGATCGCCTGGCCGGTGTCGCGCACCGCCAGGCAGCACCACAACGAGATCGCCAGCCCGATGCTGCCGCCCAGTTGCAGCATGCGGCGCAGCGGTGTGGGCGGCATGCTGCCACGGCCATGGATGGCTTCCCAGTGCCGGTCCATGCCCAGGGCCAGGGCGCCGAAGCCGGCGGTGGCCGCGCCCAAGGCGGCGATGGTGAAGAAGATGGCGGCGCTCATGCATTGCTCCCTGCGAGTTCGGGCTTGGAATCGGTGTCGGTTTTTTGCGCCGCCCTGGCGGGCTTCGGCGCCCTGGCGTTGCCAAGGTAATGGCTGCTGTACAACAGGAAGGCGCCCAGCAGCAGGGTGACGATGTCGAAACCGGCTACCGGCCACAGGCCCTGCGCGATGCTGGTAAGCAGGTGCGCGCCGCCGGTCGCGCCATTGAGCAGCGGCAGCAGCGCGAACGCGGCGCCGCCGATGACGAGCTGGATGCGCCACATCGGGCGGCCGGGCCTGGCCAGCGCGGCGATGGCGGCGATGGCCCACGCGGTGAAGAACCAGCGGATCTCCGCATCCGGCCGCTGGGCGATGCCCGTTTCGATGAGGCGGTTGGCCCAGAAGTAGACGGCCATCGCCAGCGGCAGGCCGGCCACCGCGCCGATGTTCAAGCCATCGACGAGCCGCAGGCCGAAGCCGATCCTGCCGGCGTGGGCCTTCAGGTGCTTCGGGCGCTCCTTCACGGCCCACAGCAGCAGGCCGGTCGCAACCATCAGGCAGCCGGCCAGGCCGCAGGCGAAGAACAGCCAGCGCGTGAACGGGTCGGCAAAGCGCGCCACGTGCAGGCCGTACATCACGCCGCGCGTATCCTTCGCGGCGCCGCCGTGCCCGGCCGGTGCCGATACCAGCTTGCCCGTCACGCCGTCGAACACGAGCGTCGGCACGTCGTAGTTGATGGCGTGGCCGGTCTGCTGCGTGATCGACACGGTGGCGTTGGCGTCGTTCGGGAAGGCCACCGTCACGCGGCCGACAGGGGCGCCGTTCCACGCCCCCGATGCCTGCTCCACCATCGGTCCCAGCGGAGCCAGCGCCGCCGAAACGCGGGCGGCCCTCGCATCGGCCGGCGGGCTGTTGAACAGCTCGGAGAAGAAGGCTTCCTGCCTGTCCGGATACACCGCCTGGATGGCCTGCGGGAAGTACATGAACATCAAGGTCAGCAAACCCGTGTACGTGATCATCAGGTGATAGGGCAGGGCCAGCACGGCCGATACGTTGTGGAAGTCGAGCCACGAGCGCTGGCCCTTCTTCGGCCGGAATGTGAAGAAATCCTTGAAGATGCGCTTGTGCGTGACGATGCCCGACAGGATCGCCACCAGCATGAACATGGCGCAGAAGCCCACGATCCAGCGCCCCCAGATCGGCGGCATGTAGTGCAGGTCGAAATGCAGGCGGTAGAAGAAATCGCCGCCGCGCGTCTCGCGCGGGGCGGACAGTTCCGCACCCGTGGCCGGGTCCAGCACGAGGGTCTTGATATTGCGCCGCCGGCCGGTGCTTTCGCCCGGCGGCGGCTTCGCGTTATAGCTGACGCGCAGGCCCGGCTCGCGCTCGGTGGGCAAGGTAATGAACCAGCGCTGCGACTTCGGTGCCTTCTCCTGCAGGGTAGTCACGGCGTTGGTCGCGGCCAGCGCTTCCGGGACGGCCGCATGGGCCACGCCGTGCAGTTCGGGCTTCATCCACAGCGTGATCTCGTCGCGGAAATAACTGGCGGTGCCAGCGGCGAACACCATGAACAGTACCCAGCCGACCAGCAGGCCGGACCAGGTATGCAGCCATGCCATCGACTGGCGGATGCCTTCCTTCATGCCGCCCCCTTGGCCAGCAGCACGGCGGCGGGTAGCGCTCCCGCGATCAGCAGGCCGACGATCGCGCGCAGTGCCGTGCGCGCGCCGAAGCACCACATCGCCGCGCACGGATAGATCGCCAGCGCCATCATCGTGCCGGTGAGCGCCGCTTCCACGCGCACGGCAGGCAACATCAGCGCCAGCGCCGCGGCCCAGGCGGCAGACAGGGCGTAGCCGCCCAGGATCGCGGCGAGCGCGCGCACGGCCACGCCGGTGCGGTAGCGCCAGCCGGGGCCCGGCTTCTGCGGCCTGGTGGGCAAGGGAGCCGTGGTGGGGTGTGTTTGCATGGTCGGTCAGGTGGCGCGCGGCGTGACGGGGATGGACATGCGAGGCTTGGCAGGGTGGATTCGCAAATAGAAATGAGAACTATTCTCAATTATGGCAATATTGCGGCAGCAATGCAACATTGAAGCACGTGTAAATTTAGTTGACCATATCAACTAACTGCGGGCAGAATAGGAGACATTATCAACTAAGGGAGTGGCCAATGAATCCAGTCAGGGAAAGCCGGGTGCAGCGCGTGCGGCACGAACTGAAACGGCGCGATGTCGAAGTGGTGAAGGTGGAGCCGCTCGGCAGGCACTTCGTGGCCGTCACGTTCCGCGGCGAGGAGCTGGCGGACTTCGTTTCGGCCTCGTTCGACGATCACGTGAAGTTCATCTTCGACGATGGGGGCGCGGAGCCGGTGCGCCGCGACTACACGCCGCGCCGCTACGATCGGGAAGCGCGCGAACTGACGATCGAGTTCGCGCTGCACGGCGATGGCAAGGCATCGTCCTGGGCACGCCAGGCAGCTGTGGGCCAGCGCGCGACGATCGGCGGCCCGCGCGGCTCGATGATCGTCCCTATCGACTACGCATGGCACCTGCTGGCGGGCGACGCGACGGCTTTGCCGGCGATCCGCCGCCGCATCGAGGAGCTGCCGTCAAGCGTGCGCGCTATCGTCGTCGTCGCTTGCGAAGACGTTGCAACGCTCACCAGTGCCGCCCAGCTCGACGTGTGGCAGGTGGCCGATGGCGCAGCGCTGGTGGAAGCAATCCGCGCGATACCGCTGCCGCCCGACGATGCCTTCGTGTGGTTCGGCGGCGAGGCGTCGATCGCCGCGAAGGTGCGCGACGTGGTCCATGGCGAGAAGGGGTTCCCGCGCACGGCGAGCCGCATTTCGGCGTATTGGAAGGAAGGCGCTTCCGATCACCACGAGGATCTGTAACGGCGCTTTCAGCGCACGACACGCCCCGCCGGCGCATGGCGCCCGAAGCGCGGGCCGCTCAGCACGCGCATGGCGACCTCGCGCGGCACGCCGCACCTGAGCATGAACTCCAGCGCGGGCGTCACGCCGTCGGCCAGCGACACCCTCACGCCCGTCTCCACGCACTGCGCCATGCGCCAGTTGGTACGGGCTTCGTCGCAGACTGTGTATTCCATGGCAGCCTCCGTTTCGTCCGGTTGCGACCATCATATCAAGTCCGTGGCTTGGCACGATAACTTGAGAAATCACTTTAACTTTTGGGCGCTTGCTGAGTCGCTCCCGTGCAACTCGGCCGTACCCGCGCAACGGTTGCAAGAAAATCGGTGACAGGCACCCGGCTTCGGCAAATATTTCCGGAAACCGGGTGCCTGTCACCGGTGTTCGAAAAATGTTTCAGAAAAGCCGGTGCCTGTCACCGGGGCTGGGCGTCAGAACGCGTGCTTGATGCCGGTGATGATGCCGGTTTGCGACATGCCGGCGCCCACGGAGCCGCCCGCGGACATGGCGACGGCGGCGGTGCCGTCGTTGTTCAGGCGGCCGCCGGCGATGTAGACGGCGGTGCGGGTCGACAGCAGGTAGGTGGCGCGCACCAGGGCTTGCTTGGTGTCGTTGCCGGTGGCGCGGTAATCGAGCCTGGCGAGCTGGCCGTCGATCGTCAGCAGCGGCGTCACGTTGTAGGCGACGCCCACGTAGTACAGGCGGCTCTTCGGCTGCGTCGTCGAACCCTCGTTATCGCGCAGCAGCACGCCGCCGCCCACCTTCCAGTCGGCCCCTTTCAGCAAGCCGGCGACGTGCAGGCGGCTGTCGGTCTTGTCGCTCGTGTTCAAGCCGTTGGCGGCCGTGGGGCTGCCGTGGATGCGGTCATAGGCGGCCAGTACGGTCCACGTGGGGCGGTCGTAGCGCAGCAGCGCCGACCATTCGCGGCATGCTTGCGCATCGGTGGCCGATTCGCCGGCGCAGTTGGTCCCCGAAGCGCCGCCGGCCGACGAGGTGTCGCGCCCCAGGCTGTACGTGGCGCCCACGGTCACGCCGTTGAAGGTGCCCTTGTAGGCAATCGAATTGTCGCTGCGGCCATTCGGCACGGCCGGATCGAGCGCGCCCAGGCCGTATTGCGACGGGCCGAACGTGTCGACGTCGAACGAGGACACGTACAGCATGTTGTAGTTGCGGCCGATGGTGACCTGGCCCCAGCTGCCGGCCAGGCCCACCCATGCCTGCCGGCCGAACAGGCGGCCGCCCTGGTTCAGCGTCCCGGAATCGGGCGCGAAGCCGTTTTCCAGCGTGAAGATGGCCTTCAGGCCATTGCCCAGGTCTTCGCTGCCCTTGAAGCCGATGCGCGACGGGAACATGCCGCCGCCCAGGCTGGGGCTGCGGGTCACGTCGTTGCCGGCCGCGTCCGCGTTGGTGTAGTGCTCGACCGCGGCATCGATGATGCCGTAGACCGAGATGGAACTCTGCGCCTGCGCCGGCAACGTGGCGGCCATGCCGGCTGCGATGGCAGTGGCGATCAAAGTCTTCTTCATGCTGTCTCCTCCAGTGAATCGAATCGTTATGCGTGGACATGCGTGCGTTGCCGCGCCCGGCCAAGGGGCGGCATCGCGCTAAAACAGGGAATGCGGGCGGCAAGCCCGCAACGGCGAATCAGGCCTTCGGCTTGTTCCAGTCGGCGTCCTTGGCGGCGCCGCCCACGGAGTACAGGGCTTTCGTGTTGCGCGTTTTCTGGAACTCTTCCAGTGTTTCACCTCGCATGGCCGCGTAGATGTGCAGGTTCGACACCCCCACCGCGGCGCCCAGCTTCTCGAGCAGGAAGAAGATCACGCCGTAGCGGATCATGCCCTGCCAGTCGCGCTCCGAGATGAGCCGGCGCTCGACGTCGGTCAGGCCGGCCTCGTCGTATGTCGCTTCCGGCGCTTCCTTGAAGCGGGCGCGGAACTCGGGCTTGATCAGCTGGTGCAGGTACTTGTTGACCCGGTAGGCGCGCGAGCTCGTCTCCAGCGTGAACGGGTAGGTGCCGGCCAGTTCCTCCGCCCCCTTCGTTTGCAGGGCGATATGCTCGCGGTGCCGTTCGATGGCGCGCCGGTGCAGCGCCGGGTCGACCGGCACGGCATTCTCGTAGATCGATACGGCGATACCCGTCATCGAAGGCAGGTAGTACTCGCGGTGCAGGCAGTCGATCTTGCCGGCCATGGCGCCGCGCATGATCATCCACATCACCACCTCGGCGCTTTCCCAGCCGCCCAGGCGGGCGAAGTCGGCGTGCGTCAGGTCCAGCAGCGCTTCGGGGTCGGCCTCGAACATGTCGAGGAAGCGGCTGTCCCACTCGGTATTGTTGAAGCCCGCGCGCTCGCCGTGCACCTGGTGCGACAGGCCGCCGGTCGCCACGATGGCCACGTTGATGTCCTCGGGGAAGCTCTCGATGGCGCGGCGCAGCGCCTGGCCCAGCTTGTAGCAACGGCGGCCGGACGGCACGGGGAATTGCAGCACGCCCACCTGCAGCGGCACGATCTTGCCCGGCCACGCATCGACCCCATCCTTGCCGTCGTGCGGCCACATGATCGACAGCGGCGAGAAGCAGCCGTGATCCAGGGGTTTGTCCTGGAAGAACGACATGTCGAATTCGTCGGCCATCAGCGACTGGCCGATATGCTGGGCCAGGCCAGTGTGGCCGCCGACGGGCGGCAGGTTGCGCGCGCCGCCGCCTTCGTCCGCCGGCCTGTATTCGCTGCCGATGCCCAGCGCGAATGCCGAGTAGTGGTCGAAGAAGAACGAGGTGACGTGATCGTTGAAGATCGTCAGCAGCACGTCGGGCTTCTTTTCGGCCAGCCATTGCTGCACCGGCTCGTAGGCCTTGAAGATCGGGGCCCAGACGGCGTCGTGCTGCTTGTTCGCGTCCAGCGCGAAGCCGATCGTGGGAGTGTGGGAAGACGCGATTGCGCCGATGATGTTAGCCATGATGGTTCATTCCATTACAGTGTCAGGCCAAGGCCGGATGTTTTTTTCCCAGCGTGGCCGCGATGATCGCGATGGCGGCAATGGTGGCCGGAATCGCCAGGATTGAGATGACGGACGAGAAGCCCCAGCCCATCGTCAGCAGCATGCCGCCCAGGAAGGAGCCGGATATGCTGCCGAAGCGGCCGATGCCCAGCATCCAGGAAACGCCCGTCGCCCGCACCGCGGTCGGGTAGCAGGAGGGAGCGAAGGCATTCATGCCCGTCTGCGCGCCGCTCATGCAGAAGCCGGCCAGCAGCACGAACATGGCGAACAGCGACGATTCCACGCCGGAGGATGCCAGCATCAGGATGAAGGCGGCGCCCCCGATGTAGGCGGTGGCAATGACCTTGTTGGGTACCCAGCGGTCCATGAAGTAGCCCACGAACAGCGCGCCCACGGTGCCGCCCAGCTGGAACAGCGCCGTGATGTTGGCGGCGCGCTCGATCGGCAGGCCGGCATCCTTGATCAGCGTGGGCAGCCAGCCGCTGAGCAGGTAGATCACCATCAGGCCCATGAAATACGTGGCCCACAGCGACAGCGTGGTCTTGCGGAACTGGCTCGAGACGAGGGCGGCGGCCGGCGCGGCGGTCTTCACGGCCTGTTCGCTGTTCGTGTATGCCCCGGCCTGCGGAATGTCGTTGCCGCATACGCGGCGCAGCGTGCGGGCAATGCGCTCGGCGGGGAATTTCTTCGTCACGAGGAATTGCGTCGATTCCGGCACCAGCCAAAGGTAGAACGGCAGGCAGGCCAGCGGGATAGCGCCGCCGATCATCAGCACCGTGCGCCAGCCGTGGTCGGGCAGGATCGCGGCGGCGCCGAAGCCCACCAGGGCGGAACCCAGGTTGAAGCCGGTGAACATGATCGCCAGCAGCGTGCTGCGGCGTTTCTCGGGCAGGTATTCGGAGAGCAGCGTGGTCGTCGTCGGCATCGCGGCGCCCAGGCCCAGGCCGGTCAGGAACCGCAGCACCGATAAGGTAATGACATCGGTCGCGAAGCCGCACAGCAGGCTGAACAGGCCGAACCAGAAGATGGACGTCATCAACAGTTTCTTGCGGCCGTAGCGGTCCGACAGCGGGCCGACCAGCAGCGCGCCGATGGCCAGGCCGATCGGCGCGGCGCTCATGACGACGCCGAACGCCGCCTTGGAAATGCCCCATTCCCTGGTGATGGCGGGCGCGAGGAAGCCCATGATGGCCACGTCCATGCCGTCGGTAGCCACGATGAGGAAGCAGAGGACCAGCAGCAGCCACTGGTAGCCGCTCATGCCGCGGCCGTTGATGGTTGCCCGGACGTCGAGCGATTGTACGGTATTCATTAAGTCTCCAGTCGGTAAACACCTGTTTTGATCGGGCAGCGCGCGTGGCTACGCTTTCCTGCCCTGTAATGCCTGGCATGAATATCAGGCATCACCACGCAACAAGTGTACGTTTTGGAGTCGCGGCAAGTATTGCCTTTACCTGCCGCGGCGTTGCAATCTGCTTATCGGCATGGGAAGAGAACGGTAAAGAAATGTAAAGCGGGGGTGCTATCGCCAGCGTGCACTGGCTGCGTCGATCTCGCCCAGCAGCGCGTTCGCGCCGGGCGACAGGTGGGCGCCGCGCCGCGTGATCAGGCCGATCCGGCGTTCCAGTCCGGCCATGTCGTAGGGCAGCACCGCCAGCTGGCCGGTCGCGATTTCATGGTGCAACTGGTGGGCCGACAGCGCCGTGAGCATGTCGCTTTCCACCAGCAGCCCGCGCAGCAGCGCCAGGTCGCCCGTTTCCACGGCCGGCTGCGGCGGCACCGCGCCGCGCGCGCGGAAAAAGTTTTCCAGCGATTCGCGCAGCGGCGTGCCGGCGCGCGACAGCACCCACGGCCAGCCGGCCAGGTCGGCATCGGTCACCCGGCGCTTGCGGGCCAGCGGATGCCCGCTGCGTGCCACCAGCGCGACCATGTCCTCGATCAGCACGCGGTCCTCGAATGCGTCGCCGGCCCCAGGCCGCAGCGCGCCCACGATGAAATCCACGCGGCCCGACAGCAGCCCGGCGGTCAATTCCTCGTACGGGCTTTCCAGTGAACGGATGCGCAGGCGCGGGTGCTTTTGCAGTACGGCCGCGATGGCCACCGGCAGCAGCTGCGAGCGCGCCAGCGGCAACGCGCCGACGGTGACCACGCCTTCCACCACGCCGGCCAGGGCCGCGATGTCCTCGGGGATATGCCGCAGTTCCGCCAGCACGCGCTCGAAGCGCTCCACCCAGCGGCGGCCGGCATCGGTCGGGACCATGCCGTGTGCGGTGCGCAGGAACAGCGGCTGGCCCAGCATGTCTTCCAGCCGCGCGATGGCCTGGCTGACGGCCGATTGCGAGGTGCCCAGCGCATGCGCCACCGTCGGCATGTGGTGCACCTCGGCCAGCAGCGCGGCGGCCTGCAGGCGGCGTTCGTTCAGCAGCGCCTCGATGCCGCCGACGTTGGTCCCCTCCCTGCCACCGTTCTTGTCGCCCGTTTTGCGCAGGCGCACGGCATCGTCCCGCACGTCGCGCAATTCCGCCTCGATGCGGTCGGCACGCAGCTTGGCCAGCTGGCCGGCCGCCGTGAGCAGCATGCCGCGCCCCTTGCGCTCGAACAGCAGCACGCCCAGGCTCGCTTCCAGCGCCGTCACGGAGCGCGCCACGGCCGACGATGCCCGGAACAGCGCGTCGGAAGAGCGGCGGATGCCGCCCGTGGCGGCGACGACGGAAAACGCGTGCAGGTGGCGCAGGCTGACAGTGCTCATGGAGGCATCCGAAACGAGTCGATAAGAGAATTAGAACAAAACCAGCGCGACAACGCAACCACGCGGCAAGCGCCCGGCCGGATACTGGCCGCATGTCAACTCACGCCGACCGAGCCATGGACTACGCTCCCTCCGACCTGCGCGCCGTGCCCTGCATGCTGATGCGGGGCGGCACGTCGCGCGGCCCGTTCTTCCTCGAATCCGACCTGCCGGCCGATCCTGCCCGGCGCGACAAGCTGCTGCTGGCCGCGATGGGTTCGCCCGACCCGCGCCAGATCGACGGCCTGGGCGGCGCGCATCCGCTGACCAGCAAGGTCGGCATCGTGCGCCGCAGCACCACGCCGGGCGTGGACCTCGACTTCCTGTTCGCGCAACTGCAGCCGAACGGCGACACGGTGGACGTAACGCCGAACTGCGGCAACATGCTGGCCGCCGTGCTGCCATTCGCGCTGGAACGCGGCCTGCTGCCGATCGGCGACGGCACGACGACGGCGCGCATCCTCACGCTCAATACCGATATGCAGTGCGATGTGAGCGTGCCCACGCCGGGCGGGCGCCTGCAATACACGGGCGGCACGCGCATCGACGGCGTGCCCGGTACCGCCGCTCCCGTGAGCATCAACTTCCTGGATACGGCCGGCTCTGTGTGCCCGGGGCTTCTGCCGAGCGGCCGGGCGCTGGACCGCGTGGACGTGCCGGGACTCGGCACCGTGGAGGCCACGCTGATCGACAACGGCATGCCGATGGTACTGGTGCGCGCCGGCGACTTCGGTATCACCGGCGATGAAACGGCCGGCGAGCTCAATGCCCATGGCGCCTTGAAGGAAAAGATCGAAGCGCTGCGCCTGGTCTGCGGCCCGCTGATGGGCCTGGGCGACGTGAAGGCGAAGAACTACCCGAAGATGTGCCTCGTCGCGCCACCGAAGGCGGGCGGCGCGATCGCCACCCGCTGCTTCATCCCGCACGTGTGCCATGACTCGATCGGCGTGCTGGCGGCCGTCACCGTCGCCACCGCCTGCGTGCTGGATGGATCGATCGCCCAGGGCATCGCCGCCGTGCCGGCCGGCCGCACGAAGGCCGTTTCGGTCGAGCACCCGACCGGCGAATTTTCCGTCGAGCTGGAAGTCGACGGCCAGCAAGTCGCCCGCGCGGCCCTGCTGCGCACCGCCCGCCCGATCATGCGCGGCGAAGTACTGATACCAGAGTAACAACGAGGAATACGAGATGAAGAACCCATTGATCATCGATTGCCACGGCCACTACACGACGGCGCCCAAGGCGCTGGAGGATTGGCGTAACGCGCAGATCGCCAACCTGAACACGCCCGAGCAGGGCCCGCGCGTCTCCGATCTGAAGATTTCGGACGACGAACTGCGCGAAACGATCGAGACCAACCAGCTGCGCCTGATGAAGGAGCGTGGTTCGGACCTGACCATCTTTTCGCCGCGCGCCAGCTTCATGGCCCACCACATCGGCGACTTCAACACGAGCGCCACGTGGGCCGCGATCTGCAACGAGCTGTGCGCGCGCGTGGCGCAGCTGTTCCCGGACAACTTCGCGACCGCCGCGATGCTGCCGCAGTCGCCCGGTGTCGATCCGTCCAGCTGCATTCGTGAGCTGGAGAAATGCGTGAAGGAATACGGCGCCGTGGGGCTGAACCTGAATCCCGATCCATCCGGCGGCCACTGGACGTCGCCGCCGCTGTCCGATCGCCACTGGTACCCGATCTACGAAAAGATGGTGGAGTACGACATCCCGGCGATGATCCACGTCTCCACCAGCTGCAATGCGTGCTTCCACACGACCGGTGCGCACTACCTGAACGCGGACACGACGGCCTTCATGCAATGCCTGACGAGCGACCTGTTCAAGGATTTCCCCACGTTGAAATTCCTGATTCCGCACGGCGGCGGCGCGGTGCCTTACCACTGGGGCCGCTTCCGCGGCCTGGCGCAGGAAATGAAGAAGCCGCCGCTGGCCGAGCACCTGCTGGAGAACATCTTCTTCGACACCTGCGTGTATCACCAGCCGGGCATCGACCTGCTCACGAAAGTGATCCCGGTGAAGAACGTGCTGTTCGCCTCCGAGATGATCGGAGCCGTGCGCGGCATCGACCCGGAAACGGGCAACTACTACGACGACACGAAACGCTATATCCAGGCCGCCAGGCTGACCGACGAGGAACGCTTCGCGATCTTCGAGGGCAACGCGCGCCGCGTGTTCCCGCGCCTGGACGCACAATTGAAACAGAAGGGACAATGACATGAGCACACCAATGATGAATCAGCTGGGCATCGTCAAGCGCCATATCGAGCGGGCCGATCCGGCCGCCGTCGCGCGCCTGTCCACGCTGGGCAGCGCCACCGTGCACGAGGCCATGGGCCGCGTGGGCCTGCTGAAACCCTATATGCGCCCGATCTACCAGGGTGCCGAAGCCACCGGCACCGCCGTCACCGTGCTGCTGCACCCGGGCGACAACTGGATGATGCACGTGGTGGCCGAGCAGATCCAGCCGGGCGACATCGTGGTGGCCGCCATCACGGCCGAATGCACGGACGGCTACTTCGGCGACCTGCTGGCCACCAGCTTCCAGGCGCGCGGCGCCAGGGCGCTGGTGATCGACGCCGGCGTGCGCGACGTGAAATTCCTGCGCGAGATGGGCTTTCCCGTGTGGAGCAAGAGCATCAGCGCGAAGGGCTGCATCAAGTCCACGCTGGGTTCCGTGAACATCCCCGTGCTGTGCGCCGGCGCGCTGGTCAATCCGGGCGACGTGATCGTGGCCGATGAAGACGGCGTGGTGGTCGTGCCGGCCCTCGATGCGGCGCGCGTGGCGGACGTGGCGCAACAGCGCGAGGACCTGGAAGGCGAGAAGCGCGCCAGGCTGGCAGCGGGCGTACTGGGGCTGGACATGTACAAGATGCGCGAGCCGCTGGCCGCGGCCGGGCTGAAGTACATCGATTGATCTCCCGCCGAGCTCGTGTCACGGTGCCTGACCCCGTGACACGAACTCAGCCATTGTGCATCATGAGCTCGTGTCAGGGTGCCTGACCCCGTGACACGAACTCGGCCATTGTGCATCATGAGCTCGTGTCAGGGTGCCTGACCCCGTGACACGAACTCGGCCTTCAGTGTCATACGCCGCTGCGGGTGGCGAGGAACTCGCCCTTGCCCACGGCAACGAGGCTGCACAGGAACCCGTCATCCTGCACCGCCTGCATGAAGGATTCCATTTCCTCCGCGTGCGGGATGGCGTTGTCGACCACCAGCAGGCCGCGCGGGCGCAGCACGCGCCGGATTTCGGGCCACCAGCCTTCGTACTGGCTGCGGTCCGAATCGAGGAACACCAGGTCGTAGGCCGCGTCGCCGGCCACGCGCAGCACCTCGCCTGCATCGGCGTTCAACGCGTCGATGCGCTCGCCCAGCCCGGCGCGGGCAAAGTTCTCCTGCGCCATTGCATACTTCGTATCCTGCAGCTCCACCGTCGTGACCCTGCCGTCGGCATCGAGCGCGTTCGCCAGCCACAGCGTGGAGTAGCCGTTCGAGGTGCCGATCTCGAGGATGTCGCGGGCAAGCGTCGCGCGCACCAGCACGGCCAGGAATTCGCCCGTGTCGCGCGTGATGTTCAGCATGCGCTGGGCGCTGCCCGGATCGCCATGCTTGACGGCGTCATCGTTGTCGCTGCCGAACCGTTCGAGTTCTTCCAGCAGCAGGGTCAGGTCGGTATTCATGGCGGCTCCTCGGGAAGGGTGCCGCCATGTTGCCAGAAATCGCGGCGGCGTTGCAACGCGCGGGCGATGCCGGTTCCCTCACTCCGGCGCCGTCAGGAATCCGTCGCCGATATCTTCCTCCTGCACGCCAGGCGCGAATACATCGCGCCGGGCGGTGGCCGAGATGCGCGCGACGACCCGCTCGGCATTCGGGGTGACGCCTTCGCTGCGCAGTGCTTCCCACCACAGCGCGGCCACGCCGGCCACGTGCGGGCACGCCATGCTGGTGCCGCTCCAGGTCTGCAGGCCGCCGCCGGGGAAGGCGCTGGTGATGTCCACGCCCGGCGCACTGATGCGCGCCATCGTGTTCGAGAAATCGGCCACGGTCAGGGTGGCGCCGCTGCGGCCGACGGCCGCTACCGACAGCACGTCGGCGGCGGCGGCGGGCAGCGAAACGGCCACGCGGAAGTCGGGGCTGTCCTGGCGCCGGCTTTCGTTGCCGGATGCGGCCACGACCAGCGGTTCGGTCTCGAGGCCGCCCTGGGCGTTGACCATGGCCATCACCGCGTCGAACATGCGCAGATTGTCGCGATAGGCTTCCAGCGCCTGCGAGGTGGCGATATCGACCGGCATGCCGCCGTTGACCAGCTGGGCCACCATGCCGGGGAAGTCGAAGCCCAGCGACATCGAGATGATGTTCGCCTTGTTCTGCAGCGCCCAGGTCATGCCGCTGACGAGCATGTCGGTGCTGCCCGAGCCGTCGTTGCCCAGCACCTTGCCGATCAGCGCCCGCGTGACGCCACGCGCCACGCCGATGCGGGTGCCCACGTCGCGGCCGAAGATCGTGCCGGCGCAGTGCGTGCCGTGCCCGAATTCGTCGCCATCGCCATCGCCGCTGAAGTCCTTCTGCACAAGGTCGACGCCCGCGAAGGCCGGATGCGCCGCATCGATGCCCGTGTCGAGCACCGCCACGGTGACGCCGGCGCCCGCGAAGCGGCTGCGGTCGGCACCAACGGCCGAGATGCCCCAGCTGGTGTCGGCCGCCGCGGCCGGGCGGGCGGCGAACGGCTCGATCAGCCGGGTGGGCATGGATGGCGCGACGGCCTGCACATCCGGTTCCGCGCGCAGCTGCGCCACGTGGCGCTCCTCGACTCGTTCCACCGTCACGGTGGGCGTGGCGCCGGAGCGCAGGATGGCGGGCAGTCCGGCCCCACGCAGCGCCGGGCCTGCCGTGCTGCGCAACACGATATAGTTCTGCATGATCATCTCCCCAGGTTGGCGCCCGCAAAGCGCGAACGCAGGTATCAGTCTAGAAGTCGCGCAAGCGGGCCGAAGTTAAATCGGGCGCTCGTTTGATAATGATCAAAGCATTTGTTGGGATTTTGTGCATCCGATCGCTAACCCGACCGGATGTAGGAAGATGGTGGTGCCGGTATATTTCCCGACCGCCGGCGCCGGTAGTGGCGGCTTGCGCCGCCAGGTTGCCCCTCTCCACAGAAGCAGGCGTATTCTGCCGGGTGAATGTGACAAGCGTTTGACCTGTGCTGTAATAGCTGCCATGACTACCGACACCCTCTTGCGCGCGGCCGTCGCGCACCACCAGCGCGGCGCGCTCGCCGAAGCCGATGCCCTGTATGCGCAGGTGCTGCAACGGGACCCCGACAATTTCGATGCCCTGCACCTGTCCGGCGTGGTGGCGCGCCAGCGCGGCGACGCGCCGCTGGCCTTGCAGCTGATCGGCCGGGCGATCGCGCTGGACGGCACGCGGGCGATCGCCCACTGCAACCTGGGCGCCGCGCTGCAGGACGCCGGCCGCGACAGCGATGCGCTGGCCAGCTACGAGCGGGCGCTGGCGCTGCAGCCCGACTATGCGCTGGCGCTGTGCAACCGCGGCAATGCGCTGCGCCGGCTTGGCCGCCCGGATGAGGCGCTGGACAGTTATGCGGCGGCGCTGGCGCTGTCGCCGCGCTACCCGGAAGCGCTGTGCAACCGCGCACTGGCTCTGCAGGAACTGGGCCGGCACGACGAGGCGCTGGATGGTTTCGCCGCCGCGCTGCAGGCGCGCCCCGCCTACGCGGAAGCGATCAACGGCGCGGCCGTGTCGCTGCTGGCCACCGGCAAGGCGGAACAGGCGCTGCAGGGCTTCGACCGCGCGCTGCAGCTGAAACCCGGCTATGCCGAGGCGTGGTGCGGGCGCGGCGGCATGCTGCTGTACGCCGGGCAGTTCGACGCCGCGCTGGACAGCTACCGCCATGCGCTGGCGGCCCGTCCCGGCTATGCGCGCGCCCAGCTGGGGCTCGCCAATACGCTGCGCGTGCTGGGCCGCCATGACGCGGCCATCGCCGCCTATCGCCAGGCGAAGGAGCTGGGCGCCGATGCCGCCACCGTCGACTACCTGCTGGCCGCGCTCGGTGCCGGTGCCGCACCCGCCGCCTCGCCACCGGGCTACGTGGCCGCGCTGTTCGATGGCTATGCACCGCGCTTCGAGCGGCACCTGGTCGGCGAGCTGCGCTACCGCACGCCCGAAGCGCTGGCCGGGCTGCTGGGGCGCCACCTGACGCGCCAGGGCGGCAACGACGTGCTCGACCTGGGCTGCGGCACCGGCCTGTGCGCTCCCTTGCTGCGGCCCTTCGCGCGGCGGCTGGAAGGTGTCGACCTGTCCCGTGCGATGCTGGAGCGGGCGGCGGCGCTGGAACTCTACGATGGCCTGGCCTGCGCCGACATCGTGCCGTTCCTGCGCGACGGTTCCGGGCGGTGGGATGTGCTGGTGGCGGCCGACGTGCTGGTTTACGTCGGCGACCTGGCGGCACTCTTTGCCGCCGCGCGGCAAGCCATGCGCGCCGATGCCGTGTTCGCCTTTTCCGTCGAGACGCTGGAAGAGGGCACGTTCGCATTGCGCCCGTCGGGCCGTTACGCGCACTCCGGCGCCTACCTGCGCGAGCTGGCGGCCCGGCACGGCCTCGCCTTGCGCGCCCTGGAACCGTGCACGCTGCGGCAGGACAGCGGCACCGACGTGGCCGGCCTGCTCGCCGTCCTCGTGCGCGGCACGGACTGAGCCCGGCCTTTACACCACTGCCGGGCTTGCGGGACAATGATCCGCTCTCAAGCCTCCAGGAAGCGAACGTGTCCCCACTCGAGATCGCGGCCAATGCCGTGATGGCCATTTCCATCGTGCTCGCCGGCCGCAACAACGTCCACTCGTGGTGGCTCGGCATCGTCGGCTGCTCGCTGTTCGCGGTGCTGTTCTACGACGTGCGGCTGTACGCCGACGTCACCTTGCAGGTTTTCTTTGTGCTCACCTGTATCGCCGGCTGGGTGCAGTGGCTGCGCGGTGCCGGCGGCCAGCCCCTGCCGATCACGTCCGCCAGCACGAAGACGGTGGCGGCGATGGCGGCCGCCGGCCTGGCGGCCACCGCGGCCTATGGCCTGATGCTGCGGGAATTCACCGATGCCTACGCACCGTTCATCGACTCGGCCGTGCTGGCCTTTTCCGTGATCGCGCAGTTCCTGCTGATGGGGCGGCGCATCGAGACCTGGCCCGCATGGCTGCTGGTGAACACGGTCTCGGTGCCGCTGTATGCCAGCCGCGGGCTGTACCTCACGGCGGCGCTGTACGCCGCCTACTGGTTCAACGCGCTGGTTTCCTGGTGGTGGTGGCATCGGCAGATGAAGAGGGCCCGATCCGCCTGACGTGCCCGGTTGCGAGGTTCATTCGGGCATCCACACGTACTGCATCATCATCCAGGCCTTGACCGGTGCGCCATCCTTGTGCGCGGGCACGAACCGGCACTTGCCGATGCCTTCGAGCGCCGCCTGATCCAGCGAAGGATGACCGCTCGACTTGCGTACCCGGGCATCGTCCACGCTGCCATCCGTGCCGATCAGGAAGGCCAGCGTGACGGTGCCGCTCTCCTTGGCGGCCAGCGACGCCGCCGGCCACACCGGCTTGGCGCAGCCTTCGAACACGATCTTGCCCGCCTGGTCAGGTTTCACCACTGCATCCCCCTCGGCCTGCGCATGGCCCGCAGCCATGGCTCCCGCCAGGGCCAGTGCGGGCAAGACGGCGGCCAGCATGGCCGTCAACGTGGTCGCGGTATCGCGGCGCGAAGCCGAGAGAGAAGCGGAAGCGGGGCGGCTTTCATGGCGCAGCAATCGGGTGATGCGTTTCATCAGGTCTCCTCCATCGGCCGCGAGGGCCGGTTCGTGGTGGGCGAACTGGCGCTTTTCCAGTTCGGACAGGGCATGCGCCAGGCGGCGCGGGCCGCCGGCATGCGCGGCGGCGAGATCGTCAGCGATCAGCTCGCGTTCGAAACGGATGCGGCGCGAGAGCCACCATACGGCCGGGTGGTAGAACAGCAGGCTCTCGGCCAGGTTCTGCAACAGGTTCACCAGATAGTCGTGCCGGCGGATATGGGCCAGCTCGTGCGCCAGCAACGCGTGCAGCAGCTCGGGCGGCATGCCGGACAGCAGGCTGGCCGGCACCAGCACGACCGGACGCCAGCAGCCGGCCGTCACCGGGCTGGCCAGGTGGCGCACGACGCGCAGGCGTACCTGCCGGGCCACGCCCATCGCCTGCGCCAGCCGGTCCAGCTGCCGCTGCCAGTGCGCATCGCGGCCTTCCGTGCGCGTGGCATGGGCGATCCACGCCATCCCGAGCGCGGTGCGGGCCAGCAGCATGATGCAGCAGGTGGCCCAGGCAGCCACGATCCACTCCATGTGCGAGCCCAGCGCCGCCGCATGCGGCAGGCCGGTGAATTGCGCCGCCGGGACGGCACCCTCGGCCATGCCGCCGATGCGCAGCCGCAGTGCCAGCGTGACTGCCGGCCACAGCACGCAGGCGAGCAGGCCCGCGCAGGCGACGGCATAGCGCAGCTGTGGCCGCGCGCCCCGCAGCGCGGCCAGCGCCACGGCAGTCAGGACGCCCACGAGCGCGCCCTGCCACAGGAAGTGCACGAGGGTCCAGCCGAGCGCATCGACGCCGCCGGCGAGCCACGCAAGCGGCATCGTCATTCCTTTTCCTCCTTGAGCATGCGTTCGATTTCCTCACGGTCCTTGCGCGAGATGCCCGTCTTCAGCGCCGCCAGCACCAGCGCCTTGGCCGACCCGGCGAAGGCGCGCTGCAACAGGTCTTTCAGCAAATTCGTCTGCAGGGTGTCGCGAGGCTGAGCCGGCGCATAGACATGGGAGCGGGCGCTGTCGTCGCGGATCAGCAGGCCCTTGCCATGCATGACCTGCATCAGGCGCAGCACGGCGCCGTACCCCAGGTCGGGGCGGCTGGCGTGCAGGGCTTCATGCACTTGGCGCGCGGTGGCGGACCCAAGCGGCCATAGCGCCTGCAGCAACTCCAGCTCGGCCGGCGTGGGTTTCGGCGGTTCGGGGGAGGCGGTCATCGCGGTTCCTCGTGTGTTTTTTACACGATAGCCGACCTAGACCAACTTGTATACTGCTTTCGCAGGGCGTATAGGAAAGGTCTCAAGCGGAGAAGTGTGTGGGGCTAGACGGAAAAGTCTAGCTCCCGCCGCGGTCCAGCATGGCCACGCGGTAGGCGCTGGGCGTCATGCCGGTGCGCGTGCGGAACGCGGTGGCGAAGTTGGCGGCGCTGCGAAAGCCCAGCAACTGGGCGATGTGCTGCACGTCGAAGTCGGTTTCGCGCAACAGCTGCATGCCGCGCGCCAGCCTTTCCTCCCGCACGAAGGCGAACACGGTCTTGCCCGTGTGTTCGCGGAACAGCGTGCTGAGCTTCTCCCGATAGGTGCCCACGTTGCGCGCGATGTCGGCCAGGCGCGGCAGCGCCCCCAGGTTTTCCCGGATCAGCCGCATCGCCGCCCGTACGGTGACCTCGTCCGTATCGGCCGGCGACGGGGGCGCCGCGGGTTCGGGGAGCGGCTCGGGCCGGGGCATCAGGTTCAGGTGCACGTGGATGCGCGCGGCCAGCTCGGCCGGCATGAACGGCTTGCTGACGAAATCGACGCCGCCGATCGACAGCCCGCGGATGCGGTCTTCCGGCGATTCGGCGCCGCTCACGAAGATCACGGGGATGTCGCGCGTGGCGGGATTGGCCTTCAACAGCCGGCAGCAGGCGTAGCCGTCCATGTCGGGCATGCGCACGTCGAGCAGGATCAGGTCGGGGTGCCGGGCCAGTGCCTGGCGATAGCCTTCGGCACCGTTCTGGGCGACGCTGACGCGGTAGGGCATTTCGCTGAGCAGGTCGGTCAGCATGCGCTGCTCGAATGCGGAATCGTCCACGATCAGGATATTGCGCACGGTGGCGTCGGTGGTCAGGTACATGGTTGGCGAATGGCTCACGAACTGGCCGCCATTATGACGCGAATTAAAAGGAATTTATCGTTCTTCTCACCGCTCAATCGTTTTTTCTCACCCTGCAAAAGGTCAGCCGGCTTTCGCCGCGCATAATGCTGAGCTTATCGTAAAAAAATAGGCTCTTTTATCCCGTTGGTGATTATTCGATAGTTTGTTCGCCCCCTTTTCTTGGTAAAACATAGCCCTGTTGCGCTCGTTCGTTTTTTAATGTGCACAAGTGGGAGGAATAATGAGACATACCGATTTTGGCCAGATGCCTTGCCCGATCGCGCGCAGCCTCGGCAAGGTTGGCGAATGGTGGAGCATTCTCATCCTGCGCGACGCGTTTTACGGGCTCACCCGGTTCGACGAGTTTGAAAAGAGCTTGAAGATCGCCCCCAATATGCTGACCCGGCGCCTGGCGGGCCTGGTTGCCGGCGGGCTGATGGAGAAGCGGCAGTACAGCGCCCGGCCGCCGCGCTATGAATACCTGCTGACGGAAAAAGGCCGCGCCTTCAAACCCGTCCTGCTGGCATTCGTGGCATGGGGGAACGAGCACCTGGCGCCGGAAGGTGCCAGCCTCCTGGTGGTGAACCGGGAAACCGGCCAGCCGGCCGAGCAGATCCTGGTGGACAAACGCAGCGGCCGCGCGATCAGCGACGAGGATTACGTGTTCGCCCCCGGCCCGGCGGCACCGGAAGTCATGCGGGCGCGCCTGCGCGAAGTGAGCCAGCGGGTGCCGTTCATCAAGCACCAGGGCGGTAACGGTGGTGCCAATCCGGGCGCCAACCAGCCGTAGAACCGAGCAGATTCACGGTTGAGCCCTCCCGACCGGGGGCTTGCCCAGGCGCCGGCCGCTGCAAGCGGCCGGCGCTTTTTTGCATGGGCTTCCGATGATCTCGTCTCATTCCCGCCTCATTCCCTCCCGCCTGCCGCGTAGTGTGCGGCTCCCTCCTGCCATCGGCCGTAAAATGTATATCCAAATCGATAATAGGCATAAGGAACCCTGAAAGCGGCCTCTTGTTTCACCAACCCTGGACAAACCCAACAACCGCAGGAGAAGGAAAATGAACAAGGCAAGGATGTGGAAGAGGTACCTGGGCGTGCCGCTGCTGGCCGTCCTGATGGGCATGGGCTCGGCCTATGCGCAGTCGATGGCGAAAGCCGACGAGAAGGCGCTGAAGGACTTGGCGATCGCCAATATGTCGGAAGTGGAAGCGGGCAAGATCGCCCTGCAGAAGTCGCAAAACGCTGAAGTGAAGGCCTTCGCCCAGCAGATGATCGACGATCACACCAAGGGCCTCGATGAAGTGAAGGCCGTGGCGCAGGCAAAGAACGTGACCCTGCCGAGCGAGCCGGATGCGAAGCACAAGGCCATGGCGAAGAAGCTGCACGCCATGTCCGGCGAGAAGTTCGACAAGGCCTACATGGAAATGGCCGGCGTGAAGAGCCACAAGGAAGCGCATGCGCTTGTCATGAAGACCCAGTCCAATGCCAAGGATGCGGACGTGAAGGGCCTGGCCGCCAAGCTGCAGCCCACGATCGACCAGCACATGGGCCACGTGCAGCAGCTGGCTGGCACGATGAAGGGCATGAAGAGCGACACCTCCATGGGCACCTCGGGCACCGGCAGCACCGGCAGCTCGGCCATGCCACAGGGTAAGGACAAGATGGGCACCCAGACCCAGCAGCAGTCCAGCGGCAATACGGACAATCCGAAGAATCCGGCCAACCAGACGGCCAACCAGCCGGCGAAGTGACCTGACGGCAAGCCGTTCCAGGCCGGGCGCATGCCCGGCCTTTTCATTGGTTTCGTTTCAGCCTTCCGGCTCGATTGGCGGCTCGATCGTGATTTCCGTCTTCAGCGAGTTCGCGATATAGCATTTGTCGTGCGCCTCGTGGTGCATGGCGGCGATCTCTTCCTCGCCCGGCCAGTCGCCGCCGGCAAACACGATCTCCGGGCGCAGCGTGATGTTCGTCATCGCCATGCGGCCCTCGGCGGTCTTCTCCAGCAGGCCCACGGCATGGTCGATATAGCTTTCCACCACGTGGCCGCGCTTGGCCGCGATCGACAGGAAGAACAGCATGTGGCAGCTGGCGGTCGCCGCGATCAGCGCTTCCTCGGGGTCGACATTGTCGGCCACCGACATCGGCAGCGGCACCGACAGCGGCGAGGACGAGGCGGGAACGCGCGCGCCGCCGTCGAAGATCCACTCGTGGCCGCGGCTGTATTTCTGGTCGAGGAAGGGCTGGCCGTTGCGCTGCCATTCCAGTCGTGCTTCGAATTGCATGGGGTCTCCCGTGAACGTTGGCGATGCCCGTCAGTGTAGCCGCTTGGCGGGGATTATACTGATGGACTGTCCAACCCCGAGAGCCGACATGAGCGAGCGCACCCGCTGCACCTGGGCCAACCCGGCCAATCCCCGCTACATCGCCTACCACGACGAAGAGTGGGGCGTGCCGTGCCACGACGAGCGGCGGCTGTTCGAGATGCTGAACCTGGAAGGCGCGCAGGCCGGGCTGTCGTGGGAGACGATCCTGAACAAGCGCGAGTCGTACCGCGCCGCGTTCGACGACTGGGACCCGGTGAAGATCGCCGCCTACGGGCCGGAAAGGGTGGCCGAACTGCTGGCCGACCCCGGCATCGTGCGCAACCGGCTGAAGGTCGCCGCGGCGGTCACGAACGCGCAAGCCTACCTGCGGCTGCGCGAAGGCGGCCAGACGCTGGACGGCTACCTGTGGGGCTGGGTGGACGGCAAGCCGATCTGCAACCACATCGCCACCCCGGCCGATCGCGCCGCGAAAACGGAACTGTCCGACCGCATCGCGAAGGACCTGGCGAAACGGGGCTTCAAGTTCGTCGGCTCCACCATCGTGTACGCCTACCTGCAGGGCGTGGGCATCGTCAACGACCATGATGCGGCGTGCTTCCGGCACGCGGAGTGCGCGCGCCTTGGCTGACCGCACGATCCTCGACCTGGCGTTCGACGAGCAGCGCTTCCATGCCGCCCGCGCGGGCGCGGGCTCGCTGCATTACCTCTGCGTGCAGGCGGCCTTGCCGGCAGTGGACGATCCAGCGCTCGCGGCCCGCTGGCCGCTGGCCGTGCCGGGCCTGCACCGCGTCGAGCTCGATGGCGGCCGCACGGTCCTCGACATCGCGCTGGGCGAGCCCGATGCGCTGCTGCCGGAACTGGCGGCGCGCGTGGACGAGTTCATCGCGCCGTCCACGCAGGCGCCGCTCCGGGCACTGGCGCGGCTCGCCGCGCCCGGGGCCCGGCTGCTGACGGCACTGGGCGACGAGGCCTGGCGCCGCAACCTGCGCGCCGCCGGCTTTTCGTGGGAGGCGGAAACCGAGCCGCTGGAAGCCCGCTACACGAGCCGCAAGCCGCAGCCGCCGCGGCCGGCGCCGCCGGTGAAGAGCGCCGTCGTCATCGGCGCCGGCGTGGCCGGTGCCGCCGCCTGCGAACGCCTGTGCGCGCACGGCTGGCAGGTCACGCTGGTGGAGCGCCACGCGGAACCGGCGCAGGAAGCCTCCGGCAACCGGGCCGGCATCTTCATGCCGCTGCTCTCGCGCGACGACAATATCCCCACGCGCCTGACGCGCGCCGCCTATCTGTACGCGATGCGCCGCTGGCAGGCGCTGGGCGGCATGGCGCCGGACGGCAGCGTGCCCATCCTTGGCCAGCAGTGCGGCGTGCTGCAACTGGCGCGCGACGCGGAGCACGCCGCATTGCAGCGCGAGGTGGCCGAGGCCTGGCGCTATCCGGAAGCCTATGTGCGCTGGCTCGATGCGGCCGAGGCGTCGGCACGGCTCGGCGCGGCCACGCCGCACGGCGCCTGGCTGTTTCCGCAGGGCGGCTGGGCCAATCCCGCCTCCGTGTGCCGCGCCATGCTGGCCGCCTGTGGCGAAGGGTTGCGGCGCGTGTTCCATGCCGAAGCGTTGACCCTGGAGCGCACGGCGGATCACTGGCTGGCGCGCGGCAGCGATGGCACCGTGCTGGCCGAGGGCGCGCACGTGATCGTCGCCAACGGCGCCGGCGCCATGCACCTGCCGCAGACGGCGCCGCTGCCGCTGTACACGATGCGCGGGCAGGTTACCCACCTGGCCGCGGACGCTTTCGCACCCTTGCCGCTGGTCGTGTGCCGCGAGGCCTATATGACGCCGGCCGTCGATGGCATCGTCAGCGTGGGCGCGACCTATGACAAGGATGCCGACCGCGCGCTGCGCGCCGCCAGCCAGCAGGAAAACCTGTCGCGCGCGCGAGAGATTCTCGGTGGGGGCCGCGTCCCCGATGCGCCGCCGCTCGCCGGCCGCGTGGGCCTGCGCTGCATGGCCCCCGATCGCCTGCCGCTGGTGGGCGCGTTGCCCGATTATGCGGCGCCCGGCCAGCCGGAGCGCTTGCGCGACGTGCCGCGCTACCCGAACCTGCATGCCTTGCTCGGTTACGCATCGCGTGGCCTGATCTGGGCGCCGCTCGCCGCCGAGTTGCTGGTTTGTCAGCTTGAAGGACTGTCATCGCCGCTGGAAGCCTCCCTGGCGGCCGCCCTTGATCCGGGCCGGTTTTTGCTCAAATCCCGGCGGAAAATTGTCGCGCCCACGCCATAGATCGGTCCATAAGCGGCCATAAACCCTGATTTCATGCGGCTTCGCGGCTATAATTTCCGTACTGAAACGTTTGCGGGGTAATGATGGAAGATCGAGGCGGCTCGCCCGAGCTGTTCGTGTTTCTGGCTTCCACGGTGCACGACATGAAGAATTCGCTCAGCGTGCTGGGCGGCACGCTGGAGGGCCTGCTCGACAGGCAGGCCAGCGACGAAGCGTCGTACCCGCAGATGGCGCACATGCTGTACCAGACGCGCCGGCTGTCCGACAACCTGATGCAGCTGCTGGCGCTGTACAAGGAAGTGGGCAAGCCCACCTATCCGTTCGAGCCGGTCACGGTACCGCTGGGCGAGCTCGTGCACCAGGTGGCGAGCCAGTCGCGGGTGCTGCTGGCGGCGAAGGAAATCCGCCTCGACCTCGATTACCCGCAGGACCTGTTGTGGACGCTGGACGAGGATCTCGTCATCGGCGTGCTGTGCCACGCGATCAACAACGCCGTGCGCTACACGCGCGACCGCATCCGGGTGGCGATCGCCGAGCGCGACGGCATGCTGGAATTCCGCGTCGAGGACAATGGCATGGGCTTCCCGCCCTCGATGATCGAGGCGGGCGCCGTGGTGGGGCAGGGCGTGAACTTCCTGACCAATAGCAGCGGCCTGGGCCTGTTCTTCGCCAGCGAAGTGGCCAAGATGCACAAGCGCCGCCAGCAGGGCGGCAGCGTGCGCCTGGAAAACGGCGGGCCGCTGGGCGGCGGCTGCTTCGTGCTGACCTTGCCTTGATGCCATGAGCGGCACCTATATCACCGCCAGCGGTGCCCCGGTACCCGAGATATCGGCCGTGGACTGGAGCGAGAAGCGCTACCTGATCGTCGACGACTTCGTCGGCATCCGGCAACTGCTGCGCGAATCGCTGCGCAATATCGGCGCCCGCCACATCGACCAGGCCTCGTCCGGCGGCGAGGCGATGACCTTGCTGGGGCGCACGCACTACGACGTGGTGCTGTGCGACTTCAACCTGGGCGAGGGCAAGAACGGCCAGCAGGTGCTGGAGGAAGCGCGCGTGCGCAACCTGATGGTGCCCAGCAGCGTCTGGCTGATGGTGTCCGCCGAAAAAAGCGTGGAATCGGTGATGGGCGCGGCCGAACACCAGCCCGATGCCTACATCATCAAGCCGATCACCGAGGGCGTGCTGCTGACGCGGCTGAACCGGGTGTGGCACAAGAAGCAGATCTTTGGCGAGATCGACGCGGCCTACATCGACAAGGATTACCTGCGCGCGGCCCGCCTGTGCGATGAGCAGATCGCCCGCCACAAGGTGCACGAGATCGACCTGATGCGCATGAAGGCCGCGCTGCTGCTGAAGGCCGGCGAGCCGGAAAAGGCACGCGTGGTCTATGAAAAGCTGCTGGAGGAGCGCGAGTACAACTGGGCCCGCACCGGCCTGGGGAAAATCAGGATGGCCAATGGCGACCACGAGGCTGCGCGCCAGATGTTCCAGGGCGTGATCGCCGAGAACCGCTTCTATATCGATGCCTACGACCAGCTGGCCGCCGTGCTGGAGCTGCTGGGCCGCCACGAGGATGCCTGCGGCGTGCTGGAGAAGGCAGCCAGGCTGTCGCCGAACTCGGTGCCGCGCCAGCGCAGCCTGGGCAACGCGGCCCTGCGCATCGGCAATGTGCAGCTGGCCGAGCACGCGTTCCGCAAATGCCTGGCGATCGGCGAATACTCGATCCGGCGCACGGTGGATGCCTACCTGGGCATGGCCCGCGTGTGCGGCATGAAGAACGACACCAAGGAAGCACTGCGCCTGCTGGCCATCGCCCAGCGCGATTTTCCCGGCGAGCTGGTACAGCTGCGCAGCAAGGTCACCGAAGGCCTCGTCTATCACGAGAGCGGCGACTACCGCCGCGCGCGCAAGTCCGGCGACGAGCTTGAGACGATGCTCGGGCAGGAAAGGAAGCGCCCGCATACGGCCACCTGCATCGAGATGGCCACGCTGCTGTTCGCCGTGGGCGTGAAGGAAGCGCCGGTGGAACTGCTGTGCCATGTCGTGCGCAACAACCACGACAACCAGGTGCTCGTCGACGAGGTGCAGAAGATCTTCGACAAGGCGCGCATGAGCGAGGAGGGCGTGGACCTCATCGCCGCGGCGCGCAAGGAAGCGGCCGAGATGATGAACCAGGGCGTGCTGCTGTGGAAGACCGGCCGGCTGGACGAGGCGGTGGCATGGATGCGCGAATCGCGCGAACGGCTGCCGGACAATATGCGCATCCTGTTCAACTCGGCGCAGATGCTGATCAGCCGCATGCAGCAGCAGGGTTACGACGAGGAATTGATGATCGAGGCAAACGGGGTACTGATGCACGTCGATGCGCTGGCGCCCGGCCAGCAGCGCTTTGCCCAGCTCGTGGAACAGTTGCAGGAGCTGGTGCCGCGTCGCGCGGAGGAGGCGGGGGCGCAGGCCCAGCAGGAGGAGCCCGCCACGCCCGCGGAGTAGGAGGGGTTATTCCTTTTTCGGCGTCGTCTTGCGGGCAGCAGGTTTGCGTGCCGCCGTGCCGTCGGCCTTCGGATCGGCTTCCCCGTCCGCTTTCGCGCCTTCGTTGGCTGCGCCCTCCTGGCGTGCTTCCGGCGCCGGCGCCGGGCGGGTTTCCGCCGTCATCGCCGTGCTGACCGCCTGCTTGAACTGTTCCTGCAGCATGTTCCACCAGATCGCCGGATTGGCCATCTGCGCGGCCGCCGCCGCGGCCAGGTCCGGCTTCGGCAATGCCTCGTCGGCCGGTTTCGCTTCCACCTTCTGTGCCGGCTTCGCTTCGGCCTTCACCTCGGGCTTCGGCACCGGCGTGGGCGTGGGCGCGGGCGGCTTCGGCGCAACCTTCGCCGGTTCGAGGTGGTTGAAGAAGGCGGCGGCGTAAGGGTTGGCCTCGAACAGCGATTTTTCCGTCCGCCCCGGCTTTTGCTGCATCGAGTCGGCCAGGCTCTGCCCCATCGACTTCAAGGTTGCAATCGTGCCGCGCTGCACTTCCAGCGCCTGGATACTGCTGCGCAGCATCGCCTGGTTCAGGTTCAGCCATGATTCCACGGCTTTCAGGTCGCTGATCTTCTTGTCCAGTTCATCAAGCGACAGGGTGGGCGAGGCCAGGCCGGGCACGCCCATGCTGCCCCACAGCGATTTCACGAAATCCAGCGTGTCCGTCATCACGGCAGCGCCGGGAATGTTTGGCATTTGCGGTGTGCTCATGGCTTCTCCAAAGGCTTGGGTTGGGACCGTCGGCGCTTAGCGTAGCAGATTCCACGCCTTCTCCGGGAAAAACCGGATCGGTTTACACTAGCGGGCATGACGATCGTTTCCTTTCTTTCGCGATACCGCCGCGTACTGGTGCTGTGCGTGGCCACCGCGGCACTGCACTACGTGACGATCGATTGGCTGGCGGCACGCATCGGCAGCCGCGACATGCCCCGCGAGCAGGTGCCGATGAAGGTCAGTGCCCAGGTCCGGCCGGCGCTGCCGGTGCGCACCGCGCCGGCGCCTGGCGAGGCCGAGGCGGCACCCCCGGCACCGGCGCCACGGCGCCGGCCACCCGCCCCGGCCCGTGTGGCCTCGCCCGCGCAGCCGGTGCCCGAGCCCTCGTTCGAACCGATCGGGGAACCGGCCGCGGTTTCGGCGTCGGCTGCGGCGGACTTCATTCCTGCGCCGGTCGCGCCGGACCCGATGCCGGCACCGGCGCAGGCCGGCGCCGCGCCGGAGGCGCCGCCGGTACAATCGCCCGTTGAACCAGCGCAGGCCCAGGCCGCGGCCGAGCCGGTCGCGGGCCGCCGCTATCGCGTCAACGTGCCGCCTTCGGCCAGCTTCGAGCTGGAAGTGAAGCGCCTTGACGCCGACGGCAAGCAGTGGAACGGCAGCGCCGACATGCGCTGGCAAACCGATGGCAGCAAGTACCAGGTGGGCCTGGAAGTGGGTATCAGCCTGCTGGTGGCGCGCGTGGGCCTGCTCGAGCTGGCCAGCGAGGGCACGATCGACGATGCCGGCATCGCCCCGGTGAAGATGACGGAAAAGCGCCGCAGCCGCTCCATGACGGCCACCCACTTCGACCACGAGGGCAAGCGCATTACCTTCTCGGCCAGCACGGCCGCCGTGCCCATGGTGATTGGCGCGCAGGACAAGGCCACGGTGCCGTTCCAGCTGGCCGCCATCGGACGCGGCGACGTCAACCAGTTCGGCGGCGACATCGATATCCAGGTGGGCGAGGACCGCGAAGCAACCGTGTACCGCTTCGTGCTGGTGGGCGAGGAGGAACTGGAAACGAAGATGGGCCGGCTGGTGACGTGGCGCCTGGCGCGCCCGCCGCGGCCCGGCAGCTACAATGCCCGGCTCGATATCTGGCTCGCGCCGAGCCTGGACTGGTATCCGGTGCAGATCCGCAATACGGAGCGCAGCGGCGCCGTGACGACGCAGACCGTCACGAAGATCCTGCGCCCCGCAAGCTGAAAGGAAATCCTATGAAACGTACCCTGCGAACCGCCGTCTTCTCCGGCCTGGCCATGCTGGCCGGCGCCGCTGGCGCCCAGGACGACCACCCGAGCGTGAAGCGCCCGTTCGACCTGCCGCCATCGGCGGAACTGACCTATTCGGTGAAGGCCAGCAGCCATGGCATCCCGCTGTCCGGCAACGGCACCATCACCTGGCAGCATGGCAATGGCAAGTACACGCTCGTGACGGAGGCGCGCTCCGGCATGTTCGGCAAGGTGCTCGAATACCGCAGCGAGGGCACGATCGACGCCTATGGCCTGGCGCCGGACACGTACCACGAAAAACGCATCAGGAAGGGCGCCGGCACCACCACGTTCGGCCGCGAAGCGAAGACGATCAACCTGGCCGACAGCGAGAACACGGTGCCGATCCATGGCGGCGAGCAGGATCGCAGCAGCGCTGCCTGGCAACTGGCCGCCGTCGCCCGCGCCGCCCCGCAAAAGTTCACACCGGGCACGGAATGGAATTTCTACGTGGTGGGCCGGCGTAACGCCGAAACCTGGAGCTTCAAGGTAGTTGGTACCGACACGGTGAAAACCGGCATGGGCGACCTGAAGGCCGTCCACTTCAGCAAGGCGCCGCCGAAGGGCAAGGGCCAGCAGGTGGACCTGTGGCTGGCGCCCGCGCTGGAGTGGTACCCGGTGCGCCTCGTGTTCCTGGAAGACGATGGCGATTCTTTCGAGCAATTGCTCGACAAGGTGACCAAGAAATAAGCAAAAGTTGCCATGAAAATGGGGACGTACCCCATTTTTCCGGCAACTATTTCCTGGAAAATGGGGTCTGTCCCCATTTCCCCAGCAACTTTTGCCGGGCCGCAAGCAACGGTTTTGCAAGCCGGAACTGGTATACTCACGTCCCCGCCTGAGTCCGCAAGCCTTTGAGGTTTAAGCAACAGGGCGCCCAGAACCCCGGAGCGCGATGAGTAATACCGCACAAGCGACAGCCAGCGCAGCCACGGCTGCCGAACACAATCCCAACGAGCAGGAACAGGCCCTGCAGGCGCATTTCCAGCCGCACGTGGCCGTCGACGAGATCGAGCAGGTCTTCCACCTGAAGCGCGCCCAGCCGCTGCTGCAGGTGTTCACCGCGCTGTTCCACGGCGGCTTCGAGAGCGTGCTGGTGCGCCTGCTGGTGCTGCGCGAGCTGGCCAACGACACGTCCGTGTCGGCTTTTTCGCGCGCCGACATCAACACGCGCCTGGCTTACCTGCTGCCGGAAAGCCTGGAAACGGTGCTGATGCGCCTGCGCACGAACGGCCTGCTGGCCTGGGATGCGCAGCAGGGCGTCTACCGCGTGACGCCGATGGCGCGCAACGTGCTCTCCTCGATCGACGCCTTGCTGACCCTCGGCCAGGACCAGGATGAGGCGGAAATGGGCTTCCTGCTGTCGCAGGTGGCCGGCGCGCAGGCGGTGGGCGGCGTCACCGCGGAGCAGTTGCAGCATCTGCTGGGCCGCCTCACGGACCTGACCGACGAATTCCGCGACGCCATCGCCTCCGGCTCCGAGTTCCGGCTGCGCGAATCGCAGGCCAAATGGCACACGGCGTGCGACTGGGTGGAAAAGGGGTCCGAGATCCTGCGCGCGATCACCAGCGACGAGAACGCGGACGCGGCCACGCACCGCGCCGCCCAGGCGATCGGCCGCGCCCAGAGTTCGCTCCTGAACATGCAGGGCATGTTCTCGCGCGCGCTGAACCAGATCGAACGCCAGCGCGTGCACCTGGGGCAGTCCGGCCTGTCGACGACGGACATCAAGCGCTGGCTGCTGGCGCACCAGGACCTGGCTTCGCTGGCCGAGGACGCCATCGAGCGGCCGGTGAAGCCGCTGTTCATCACGCCGGCCGAGATGATCGACGTGGCCGAGACGGAACTGATGGCCGAGCGGGTGGTGGTGCAGAACTCCGGCCTGCCGTCCGGCGAGGATGCGCCGCTGACCGTGAGCGAGGACCAGGCCATGCAGCGCGAGCTGGACGACTGGCTGGCCCGCCTGTCGGACTTCGCCACGCTGAACAACTTCCCCAGCATCGCCGCCGAGTCGCCGAAGGAGATCAAGGTGCACGAGGCGCTGCTGCCGGCCAGCTTCGCCGTGGCGTCGTACCGCGCGTCGATGCTGCCGCTGCTGGGTGACGAAGGCGAGGCGAGCCTGCAGGGCGCCACGGCCGAACTGGCGCGCCTGCCGCTGCAGTTCGCGCCCACCGACATGATGGTGCAATTGAACGATATGGAAGTGGCAGCGATGACGCTGGCGAACCTGTCACTGGATCTGGACGAACGCGGCAAGCACGCGAGTTGACTTATGAATGACGATTCCCAAATTTTGATCGCGCGCCTGCTGACGCACCAGACGCTGCGCCGCGACGACCGGCTCGTGAAGCGCGCGCTGTCCGACGAACAGTTCCGCCAGGAGGTCGACGCCCGGCTGCTGGCTTGCGGCCTGAAGCTGCTCGACAACGTCTATGCGGACCATGTCACGCTGGCGCTGCACCGCGCCATGGAGCCGAAGATCTTCGGTGCGCGCGACACGTGGCAGAACAATAACTTCGGCCTGGCGCGCGATGGCGTGGCGCTGCTGGTGGTGCTGTGGGCGCTGATCATCCTGCCCAAGCGCGAGCGGCAGGAGACGCACCAGCATGCGGACGACGACCAGAACGACATGTTCGGCACCGACAAGCCCGTGCCGCGCGCCGAGGATACGTCGATCGGCATCCCATACAAGGCACTGCTGGCCGACTTCGGCGACAAGCTGGGCAAGAAGACGCGCATGGACATGAACCTGGGCATCCTGTCCAAGCTGGGCTTCATCGAGCGCCGTGGCGACATCCTCGTCGAAGGCCCGCTGCTGGACCTGCTGATGGATACCGACCTGCTGAAGGAACGCATCATCAACGGCGCCCTGGCCGACGTGTTCAAGCGCGCGCCCGCGCAGGTCGTGCACATCCCGCGCGCCGTGCTCGCCGCCGCCAATGACACGAGAAACGACGGCGCGAACGACGAGGTGGCCGAACCGGCCGCCGAGGATGAAGTGGCCGCCGCCATCCGCGACGCCGCCGCCGCCAACGACACCGAGAACCGGAGCTGACGCATGTTTCACATCAAATCGCTGGAGCTGGTCCACTGGGATTACTGGCAGCGCATCAAGAATATTCCGCTGGACGCGAAGATCATCACGATCGCCGGCCAGAACGGCTCCGGCAAGACCACCTTGCTGGACGCGCTGCGCACGCTGTTCGGCCTCGATTGCTCGATGGGCCGCACGTATAAACACTACGCGCGGCACTCGGGACAGCAGAGCGCCTGGCTGCGCGCCGTCGTCGACAACCGCCCGCAGGGCCGGCAGCTGTCGAACCGGCCGTTCCGTTCCAGCGGTTTCTTCGCCGAGGATGAAGTCACGCTGTTCTGCCAGATCCAGAAGAACGGCGGCGACTGGAAGCGCCAGTACCTGATGCGCCCGGGGAATGTCGAGATCGAGGAAGTGACGGAGGCGAACGACTGGCTCGGCGTGGAAAACTACCGCAAGCGCCTGGCCAATGCGGGCCTGTCGCCGGCGATGGCGAAAGTGCTGGCGCTGGAGCAGGGCGAGACCGACAAGCTGTGCGAATACGCGCCGCGCCAGTTGCTGGACCTGGTGTTCCAGGTGTTCGGCGACAAGGAGGTGCTGGATGCCTACGACGAGGCGAAGCGCCACCAGCGCGATACGGAAGAAGAACTGAAACGGTTCGAGGCGGAACTGGAAGGCTCGCGCGCGAACCTGGAAGCGCTGCGCCTGCGCGTGGCCAATTACCACCAGTGGGAAACGCTGCACAAGGAACGCCGCAACCTGCAGGAAGAAGTGCTGCCCACGCTGGAATACCACGAGGCGCGCGAAAAGGCCAACAACATCGGCCGCCAGCTGCGCGAGGCCAAGAAGCCGCTGGCGCAGGTGGACCAGCAGATCGCCGACAGGCGCCGCGAGGTGGAACGGCAAGCCTTGCTGCTGCAGGAAGCGCAGCAACAGGAGACCCTGCTCGAGCAGGAGTCGACGGTGCTGCAGACGCGCCTTTCCGCGCTGAACGCGAAGCTGAAACCGCTGGATAGCCTGATCGAACAGAAGTCGCGCCTGCAGAAGCTGGCCGCCGAAGCTGGTGCGGACATCGCCGACGTGGCCAAGCAGCTGGAAGAAAAGGAAGCGGAACTGGCGCGCCTGCGTGCCGCGCGCGACGCCGTGTCGTCGCGCATCGCGGCGGACAAGGCCACGATCGCCGCGCTGCAAGGCAAGACCGCGATGCCGGAGCCGGACAATGTCCGGCAGATGCGCCGCGTGCTGCGCGATGCGAACATCCCGCACGCCATGCTCTCCGATATCGTGGAAGTGACCGATCCGAAGTGGCAGGGCGCCGTCGAGGGCGTGCTGGGCGGCTACGCCTCCGTGGTGCTGCTGGAGAACGCCTCCGACGCGGCCGCCGCGTATCGCCTGGCCGAGAAGGAGCGCTACCGCCACTTCATCGTTCCCGAATGCGTGAAGGCGCACGAGCCGAAGAACGACAGCCTGCTGTCCGTGGTGCGCTTCACGGCGCGCGCGCCGGAATGGCTGATCGAGCAGCTGTCGCGCATCACCCGCGTGGACTCGGTGGAAGAGGGCGCGAAGCTCGGCAATATCGAGGAATGGATCACGCCGGACGCCTACCACAAGGAACGCCGCGGCGGCCGCTCGCTGTACGTGGAAGTGTCGCGCTACCGCTTCGGTTCGGCCGGCCGCACGCAGCGGCAGGAGGCGATTGCCCGCAACCTGCCGACCCTGGAAGCGGAAGAAGACAAGTACACGCTCCAGATCAGCAAGCTCGCTTCCGAGACCAGCGCGCTGAAGGCCCGCGTTGCCGGCGTGGACGCGGTCAAGGAACTGTCGGCCCGCGCCGACGAGTTCGACGAAGCCGCGCGCACCGCCGTGCCGCTGCGTTCCGAGCGCCTGGAAGTGGGCTCGCGCCTGGGCGAGCTGCAAGGCTTGATGAAGAACGCGACCGTCAACCGCACCCGTGCCGATGGCGCGTGGAACGCCGCGCGCATGGCGCTGTCGGAAGCGGAAGCGGGCATGCGCCTGAACTACAAGCGCCAGCTCGACCAGCGCTCCGACCACGCGCGCGCCCTGCTGGCGCTGCGCCGGCAATGGAAGCACCTGCCGGCTTCGTGGCGCCGCCCCGCGCGCCGCCAGGCGCTGGTGGAACAGCACCACAACGCGCACCAGGTCGACCTGCGCATCGCCAGCCTGCAAGCGAGCCTGGCGCGGGACGACTGGGAGCTCGACGCGACCGTCATCGACCAGTACGCGCGGCTGAACGAGCAGCTGTCCTCGCGCAAGAGCGAGACGGAAGAGCGCCGCTACCAGAACAACCGCGCGATCGAAGCCACCGGCAACGCGCGCGGCGCCTATATCGAACGGCTGCGCTACACGATCAGGCAGTACACGAAGAACATCAAGGAACTGGGCGAGCTGGCCAAGATCGAAGTGAGCGCCGACCCCGTCAAGCTGGAGAACGACGACCTGCTGCTGGCCCAGGCGGGCCTGCACGTGCGCTTCAAGTTCGACGGCAAGGGCGTGATCGGCATGAACGATGGCGAAGCCTCCGGCGGCCAGCAGGTGATGAAATCGCTGGTGCTGCTGATCGGCCTGCTGAAATCCGACGAAGGTTCCGGCGGCTTCGTGTTCATCGACGAACCGTTCGCCCACCTGGACATCCGCAACATCCAGCTGGTCGGCGAATTCCTGAAGAACACCGACGCCCAATACCTGATGACGACCCCGCTGACGCACAACACCGACGTCTACGACCCTTCCGAACTCACGCTCATCACGAGCAAGAAAAAGAAGGACACGCAGTGGGCCCAGCCGATCTTCGTCCTGCAGCGCAAGAAAGCCGACGACGACAAAGCCGCTGCCTGACGCCAATGTTGCCCAAAACCGGGGTCAGACCCCGATTTTGGGAAATTTTTTGCTCAGCTGAATGACTTGCATCCGGCTGAGCAAAATTCCCGAGTTTTACCTGTCGATCGCCCGGATTCCCGACAGGTGTTGTAAAAATTCGGGGACAGTCCCCGAATTTTTACAACGGTGTTTGTTGCGTGGGCGCCGCGATTGGGTGGTGCGTGTGCAATATTTCCTGAAATCGGGGGTCCGACCCCGGTTTTAGGAAACTTTTGATCGAGGCTTGCTTATTGCCACCGCAATAGCAGCTCGTGTGGTGCGGTTTGCGTGACGCGCGTGCGGAAGGGCTGGCTGCATGTGCGTGCCCGGTGGATCGTTCACCACAAGCGCCGGGACTTGTCGCGCCGGAGGTTACGGTGCCACCAGGGGTTCGATATCGTAAGCCTTGTGCAGCGCCGCCAGCAGCGGCTCGGCGCCGGGCAATGGAACGGTGCCAATGCGGCTCACCGCCACGCCGGGCGTCCAGGAATTCATCACGGCGGCGCCCGTGAAAGCCGCCAGGCTCTCCAGCGTCACCGGCTGCGTGCGTTGCGGGATATCCAGCTCCGCCAGCCGCCGCCGCACGATCTGCATCGTGACCCCGGCCAGCATCGGCCCTTCCGGCCACACGACGGAGCGGCCATCCCAGAACGCCAGGTTCCAGATGCTCGCTTCGCTGAGGCGGCCCTGGCGGTCCATGAATGCCGCGTCGTCGCAGCCCTGCCGCACCGCCTCGCGCAGGTAATGCGTCTTGGCCACTTCGCCCACGTGCTTGATGTGCGGGAGCATGCGTTCGTGTTCGAACACGGCCAGCGCCAGTGGCCCGGCCGGCGCTTGTGCCGGCGCGGCGGTGCGCACCAGCACGTGCGGCTCCTGGCCGGCCGCGGTGAACTCCCCGGCGGCACCGTACACGGTGGCCACCAGCGACACATCGGCCGGTCCCTCCTGCAAGGCACTGCGCAGCAGCGCGCGGATGCGTTGCTCCGGCAGCGCCCGCCCGAACATCGCTTCCGACGCTTGTCGCAGCCGGTCCAGGTGCAGATCGAGCCCGCGTACGCGGCCGCCCCGCACCTGCATGGCCGTGAAATGGGCATAGCCGGCGAACGCCAGCGGCGCCAGCGCCGCCGCGTCGGCCGGCTCGCCATCGCGCTGGACCGTATGGAATCCTGCTTGCATTGCATCCTCCTCGTCGTGATCGAGGCGTCACTATCGCGGATTGACTGGCGCTTGTGAAACGAGTAATTTTTGATGGATCATCAAACAGCATTTGACGATCATGCCCCGGATCATCCCCCCGCTATTGCCCCCGCTATTGCCCCCGATATTGCCCCCCTTCGTGCCCGGCACCCGCGCGCTGCGTACCTTCGAAGCGGCAGCACGCCACCTCAACTTCACCCGCGCCGCGGATGAAGTCGGGCTGACCGCGGCGGCCGTCAGCCACCAGATCAAGGAGATGGAAGAGCAGCTCGGCGTGCCGCTGTTCGTGCGCACCAGCCGGTCCGTGCGTCTCACGCCAGCGGGCGAGCGGATGTTCGACGCGACCAGCGCGGCATTGGAAACGCTGCACCGTGCCGCAGGGGAAGCGCGCCGGCTCCACGGCCATGCCGGGCCACTACGGTTGACGATCGGCCCCCGTTTCGCCACCAACTGGCTGTTCCCTCGCCTGCCTGCCTTCCAGGCGGCGCATCCGCGCGTGCAGCTGGCCTTCGATATCACGGACGAAGTGCGCGACCTCCAAGCGGGCGATGCCGACGTGGCGATCCGCTTCGGCGCGGGGAATTATCGGGGCGCCGAATCGGTACGCCTGTTCGGGACCGTGCTCATCGCCGTGTGCCATCCAGCACTGGCCGCCTCCCTGCGCACGCCGCGCGACCTGCCGCGGCACACCTTGTGCCACGTCTCCTGCGAGGCGGGCGGCCGTGCCTGGCCCCGCTGGCGCGACTGGATGGCCGCCGCGGGCATCCATGACTTCGACGATTCGGGCTGCGTAACGTTCAAAGAATCGAGCCACGTGATCCAGGCGGCCACGGATGGCGGCGCGATCGGCCTGGCCGAGCTGCCGATGGTGGCCCGGGAGCTGGCCGAGGGAAGGCTGGTGAGACTGTTCGACGTGGCGGTGCCGGTGGGGGACGATTTCGCCTATCACCTGGTGTATCCGGCCGGCGCCGGAGAAGATGAGCGCATTGCCGCGCTGCGCGCCTGGCTGCAGGCCGAAGTCGGGTGCTCCATGCCCCGCTCCCTCAACGCAGCCTGACGCTCACCACCGTCGGCTCTTCCTTCACCTCGACCGCCGCATCCTCGAACGTTGGCGGCCCGAAGTTCGCCCGGGCGTCGCGCGACATGCCCCAGTTCTCGGTCGGGATGCCGAGCGTGCGGTCGAGCTGGCCGTTGTCATTGGCGTCCTCGTAGGCCAGCACGGCGAAGGTGCCCGGCGGCACGTCCGGCACGGAGACCTTCACCGTGCCCGCTTCGGCCGGTACCGAGGCCGTGTAAGTACACTGTTTCAGGAAGCGCTCGCGGTCGCACACCGCCACGCTGACTTTTCCCTTGCCGGCCACGTTCTCGACCTTGATGTCGACTGTCGCCGCGTCAACGGGAGGCAGGGCGGCGCAGCACAGCCCCGCCGCGAAGAAGAGGGCGCCCCAGGTGCGCCGGTTCAGCAACGTCATGTTATTTTTCCTTTCCTGATCGACCGTTTCCGCGGCGCTGCCGCCGGGGGGCTTGTGGTAGTCTTGGCAACTCCCGAACCGATCGCCCAACCACCATGCTGTTCAATGCGCTCATCGTCATTGCCACCGTCATCGGGATGGAGCTGTTTTCCATCCTTGCGCACAAGTACGTCATGCATGGCTTCGGCTGGGAGTGGCATCGATCCCATCACGAACCCAGGAGCGGCTGGTTCGAGAAAAACGACCTGTACGCGGTGTGCTTCGCCGGCATCGCCATCGCCCTGATCTACGCCGGCAGCCGCGGCTACCACCCGCTCGAATGGATCGGCGCGGGCATGACGGCGTACGGCCTGCTTTACTTCGTCGCCCACGATGGGCTGGTGCACCAGCGCTGGCCGTTCCGCTACGTGCCGCGCCGCGGCTACCTGAAGCGGCTGTACCAGGCGCACCGCATGCACCACGCCGTGCATGGCAAGGAAGGCACCGTGTCGTTCGGCTTCCTGTATGCGCCGCCGGTGGCGAAACTCAAGCGGCAGTTGCACGCTCTGCACCAGGGGCGGCCGCCGGCGCGCGTGGGCGCTGCCACAACCCTGCCGGACGAGCCGCCGGCCGCCGGAACCGGGACTTGAGGGCCAGGGCGCTACCCTTGGCCAGCAGCCACAGTTTCATCGCCTTCGACGTGCCCACCCGTTCATCCCACGCGTGGGCGCCGCGCCGCTTCACCTCGATGCCGATCTGGCGGTACACATACCTTGCCGTGGCGATCGCCCACGCGGAGCGCAGCGGCAGCGCGGCGATGCCGTCGGCAGCCGAGTCGTAATACGGTTCCGCGTGCTCGACCAGCCTTGCCGCCACGCGGGCCAGCGCCGCGCGATGCCGGGGCATGGCGATCTCCCCGGCCGGGATGCCCGCTTCGCGCAGCCATTGCGCCGGCAGGTAGACGCGGCCAATGGCGGCATCGTCGACGATGTCGCGGGCGATGTTCGTCAGCTGGAACGCCAGGCCCAGGTCGCAGGCGCGGTCCAGCACCGCTTCCTCCTTTGCCCCCATGATCGATGCCATCATCAACCCGACCACGCCGGCCACGTGGTAGCAGTAGCGCAGCGTGTCGTCGATCGTCTCGTAGCGCTGCTGGTGCGCGTCCATCGCAAAGCCGGCCAGGTGGTCGAACGCGAAGCGGGGAGCGATCCCGTGGCGCAGCGCCACTTCCTGGAAAGCGGCACACGCCGGGTCCTGCATCGTCTCGCCGGCGTACGCGCGCCGCGTGTCATCCTCGAGAGTGCCGAGCAGCCGCTGCGCTTCCTCGGGGGCTGGCGCGGCGCTGCCGAAGCCGAGGTCCTGGCCGTCGACCACGTCGTCGCAGTGGCGACACCAGGCGTACAGCATCAGCACGCTGCGGCGCGTGGCCGGGTCGAACAGTTTCGCTGCCGCGGCAAAGCTCTTCGAGCCCACGTTGATGGTGGTCGTCGCGTGATCGAGCAGATCCCCGCTCATGGGTGCACCCCCTCCAGCATCAGGCCGGCGGTCGCCTTGGCCGAGCCGATCACGCCCGGCACTCCCGCGCCGGGGTGCGTGCCGGCGCCCACCAGGTACAGGTTTGCCAGGTCGGCGTCGCGATTGTGCGGCCGGAACCAGGCACTTTGCGTGAGGATCGGTTCGAGCGAGAACGCGGAACCCAGGTGGGCGTTCAATTCGTCGCGGAAGTCGAGCGGCGTGAAGATGCGGCTCGTCACCAGCTGGCTGCGCAGGCCCGGCATGTAGCGCCGCTCCAGGTACTCGAAGATGCGGTCGCGGTAGCGCGGCCCTTCCACGGTCCAGTCGATCGGCGCATGGCCCAGGTGCGGCACCGGGGCCAGCACGTAATGGCTGCCGCAGCCTGGCGGCGCCAGCGAAGGATCGGTGACGCACGGGGCGTGCAGGTACAGCGAGAAATCCTCGGCCAGCGTGTTGCCGCCGAAGATCTCGCTGATCAGTTCCCGGTAGCGCGGGCCGAAGCACACGGTGTGGTGCTGCAACTGCTCGTGGTGGTGATCCAGGCCGAAATACAGCACGAACAGCGAATTGGAAAACCGCTTCTTCTTCAGTGACTCGGCGCGCGCCGCGCCGCGTGGATGCTGGCCGAGCAGGGCCGCATACGTGTGGACCACGTCCGCGTTCGACGCCACCGCGTCCGCCGGGAAGAAGCGGCCATCCTCGATCCGCACGCCGATGGCGCGCCCGCCCGAGGTTTCGATGCGCGCCACCGGCGCGTTCAGTTCGATGCGCCCGCCGATATCCTGGAACAACCGCACCAGCGCCTTCACGAGCGCGCCCGTGCCGCCGCGCGGAAACCACACGCCCCACTGGCGCTCCAGCGCGTGAATCAGCGTGTAGATCGACGAGGTGGCGAACGGATTGCCGCCCACCAGCAGGGAATGGAAGGAGAAGGCCTGGCGCAGGTGCTCGTCCTGGATGAAGCGGGAGACAAGGTTGTACACGCTGCGCCAGGCCTGCAGCCGCGCCAGTTGCGGGCCGGCCTGGATCATGTCGCGGAACGACAGGAACGGCACCGCGCCGAGCTTGAGGTAACCCTCCTCGAACGTGGCCTTCGAATAGGCGAGGAAGCGCTGGTAACCCTGCACGTCGGCCGGGTTGCGGGCGTGGATCTGGCGGTCCAGCGCTTCCTGGTCGTTGGCATAGTCGAAGTGGCTGCCGTCTTCCCAGCACAGCCGGTAGAACGGCGCCACGGGAAGCATCTCCACGTAGTCCGCCATCTTCTTGCCGGCGGCGGCGAACAGTTCTTCGATCGCGCTCGGATCGGTGATCACCGTGGGGCCGGCATCGAACACGAAGCCCTGGTCTTCGTACACGTAGGCGCGGCCGCCCGGTTTGTCGCGTTTTTCCAGCAGCGTGGTCTGGATGCCGCTGGCCTGCAGGCGGATGGCCAGCGCCAGGCCGCCAAAGCCGGCGCCCACGACCACGGCGGTTTTCGTTCGGTTCATGCTGATGTCCTGATGTCTCGGATGGTTCGTGAAGGGATCTGGTGCGGGTGGACGCGCATGGCGGCATCCATCGCGGCGCCCACGGGAACCGGCGGCTTGCCCGTCAATACGCGCGCCATGTCGGCCAGGGTGGGCCGGCCCGCGTAAAAGCGGGCGACGAGGCCGGGCGGCAGCCGGTAGAAGCGCTGCATCACGCGCCAGCGGTTTTCCGGCTCGCCGGCCAGGAACAGCATGCGGTTCAGCAGCCGGAAGAAGCGCTGGCCGCGCCACTCGCGCCGCGCCTCGTGCCGGATCGCGGCGAACAGCGCCGGCGCGTCCAGCGACGGCAAGCCGGCGATATGGTCGGCCAGCCGCACCGCGTGCGGCAGCGAGTAGCCGGTGGTGGGGTGGAACAGGCCGGCGCGCAAGCCCGTGCAGGGCTGGCCGGCCAGGCTGTCCCAATAGCGTTCCACGTCGCCGGCCAGCACGATCGGCAGCGAGCCGTGCTCCTCGCGCAGCACTTCGGCGATGCGCCAGCCGCGTGCCTGTGCGTAAGCGGCGATATTGGCGCGCAGCCGCGCGGGTTCCCAGGCGGCGGTGTCCACATAGTGGGTATCCTCGATCAGCAGCCGGTCCGGCGCGAACGGCAGCAGGTAGACGAAGCGGTAGCCGCCCTGCTGGGCCACGCCGGCATCCATGATCACGGGCCGCGCCAGGCCGTGGGGCGCTTGCAGCCGCACTTCCTGGCCGAGGAAGGTCTGGTAGCCCAGCGCCAGGCAGTCGCTGGCGCGTATGCCGCGGCCGTCGATCACGGCGCGTGCCGCCAGTACTTCGCCGCCGGCCAGGCGCACCGTGGTGGGCGTCACGTCCTCGATGCGCGCACCCAGCCGCAGCGCTGGGCCCAGCGCCGGTTCGATGACGCGCGCGAAGTCGCCGGACGCAATGCTCGCGTAGCCGCTGTCCAGCGTGCGGGAGTAGTCGGGGAAGATCACGTCGTAGCCGGGCCAGCGCGCACCGACCAGCGGCGCGATCCAGGCTTGCTGGGCTGCGTCCAGGTCGCCGTCGTGGAACGACCAGGTATGGTTGCCGCCGATGGCATTGCCGCTTTCCAGCAGCAGGATGCGCAGCTCGGGGCGCCGCATGCGCAGCCGCCAGGCCAGCAGTCCGTTGGCGAGGCCGCCGCCGGCCAGGATCACGTCCCAGGTGTTCATGCCGAGCGTGCCGGCTGCGTGTGGCCGAGGCCCAGCGCGGCTTCGATGATGTCGATGGCGCGGCGCGTGCCGCCGGCCCGGGCGACATTGTCCGCCAGGGCGTCGAGCCGTGGCGTGAACGATGGATCTTCCAGAAGCGTGCGCAGCTTGCGGGCGAGCTGGCCCGCCGTGGCGAAACGGGGCGAGGCCAGCAGGCCGACGCCCGCATGGCGCACCCGCGCCGCCGAGCCGGGGTGGTCGAACGCGATCGGCAGCGCCAGGATCGGCGTGCGCGCCTCGATGGCGTCGAGCACCGTGTTCACGCCCGCGTGCGAGATCACCGCGTCCGCCCGCGCCAGCGCTTCGCGTTGCGGCGCGAACGCGCACACCCAGGTCGCGCCGGCGCGTTCCAGTTCGCGCGCCTGCCGCTCGTTCAAGCCGTTGCAGTGCGCCGCCAGCAGTTGCACGCCCGCCGCGCGGCACGCCCTGGCGATGCGCAGGAACAGGCCCAGGCGGTGGCCCTGCATCGTGCCGAGCGAGGCGAACACGAAGGGCTTGCCGGGGTCGATGGCGGGCAGCGGCTGCTGCACGATCTCCTTGCGCGCCGTGGAGCGGAACGGCCCCACCTGGTGGAAGTGGGCGGGCAGGGCGCGGCGCGGGAATTCGTAGCCCTCGACGGTCTGGCTCACCTGCGCCAGCGGAGAAAGGCATTCGTGCAGCCCGTCGCGCGCCGTCAGGCCGAAGCGCCGTGCGTGGCGAAGGATGGTGCGGCGATGCGGCGTCATCATCCAGTCGTAGACGCGCGTGCTGCCCTCGACCATGCGCAGTGCGCGCTCATCGGTGCCGTAGGCGAAAGGCATCACGGGCAGCGGAATCCCGGGTTCGCGGTTCACCGGCAGCGCGCAGGCCACGGAAACGAACGGCATGCCCAGCGCCTCGGCCACGAGCCCGCCGGCCGCTTCCATCTGGTCGCAGATCAGCGCGTCCACCCGCTGGGCTTCCAGCGCGGCGGGCAGTTCGCGGCACAGCATGTCCGTGCTCGCGGCCATGTCGTCGATCACGCGGGAGAGGCCCAGCGGGCTGCCCGGATTGGCGGCGCGGCGCATCACCGCCGCGAGCGTGCCGGGCGGGTGGCTGGCGGCGCCCAGCGCGTGATAGTGCAGGCGGCTGTCACCCAGGTGGGCGCCGGCATCGGCCTGCTGGAAATAGGTGACGCGGTGGCCGCGCGCGACGAGCTCCAGCGCGAGCGCCGCCAGCGCATTGAAGTGGCTGTAGAAGGCCGGTGCCACCACGCCGAAGTGTGCCATCGGGCCTCCTCGCGCAATCAGCCGGCGCGGCGGTCGATGCCCGCGTGCGCCGCGCCGGTCGCATACAGGTGCGGCACGGCGGCGGGCGCTTGCCACGGTTGCGCCGCGTGGGCGGCGAACATGCGCTGCACGAACTGGCGCGTGCGCTGGGCGCCCGCCAGTGCGTCGCCCAGGTGGCGGTCCACGTCGCGCAGGTGGTCGGCCAGGCGGCGCTGCGCTTCGTCGGCACCGAAGGTGTTCAGGAGCGTGGCCTTGCCCAGGTCCAGCCCCGTGTCCTTGCCGGTCACGGCGCTGTCGTTGCCCGGCACGTCCTGGAAATCGTCGCGGATCTGGAAGGCATGGCCGGCCGCCAGCGCGAAGGCGCGCAGGGAGCGGGCCACGCAGTCGTCGACCTCGGCAAGCACGGCCGCCATGTCCACGGCGGCACCCAGCAGCAGGCCGGTCTTGCGTTCGTTCGTGGTGGCGATCGCTTCCGCCGACCGCCCGGCGCCGCCGTGCAGGTCTTCGTACTGGCCGCGCACCAGGCCTTGGGCGCCCACCGTTTCGGCCAGTGTGGCCACGAGGCGGGCGCGGGTGATGGAAGGAATGCCGGGTGCCGTGGCGAGGATGCCGAAGGCGCGGCTCAGCAGGGCGACGGAGGCGAGGATCGCCACGTCCTCGCCGAACTGCCGGTGGATCGTGGGCTGGCCGCGGCGCAGGGTGGCGTCATCCATGCAAGGCATGTCGTCCAGGATCAGGGAGGCCGCGTGCACGATCTCCACCGCGCAGGCCACGTCGGTGACCGCCGGCGACGCGCATTGCAGGTCGGCCGCCACGAGCATCAGCAGCAAGGGGCGCATGCGCTTGCCCGAGCCCAGTACCGCGGCGCGCATGGCGGCGGCCAGGCGGTCGTCGCGCCCGCCCTCGGTGGAGAGCAGGTGTTCCAGGCGATCGTCCACCGCGCGCCGCATTGCTTCGAGCTCGGCGGCGGCATGCTCGTGGCCGGCCGTCTGCTCCGGCCTGGCGAACCGTCGTTTTTGACTAGTCATGCCCGCTCCTCCGTCATATCCCGATGGACCATCATAGCGGAAGGCGTTAAAAAATCGGCAATTTTCGCAATCGTGCGGCCGTCCTGGACAATTGCGGGTCAACAAGTAAGTGCGACCACGGTGGACAACGGATGGCTAAGAGCGCCTAACAAAACCCCCATGGCTGCGTTGCAGCGTCTCGCCGTACAGGTGTACTGTCTTCGACGCCGCGCCTTGCCCTGCGGGTTTTGTTAGGCGCTCTAAACTAGGTGGCTAAACTGTCGGGAGATGATTGACATGGAGAGCCGCACGATGGCCATTGAACCCCTGCATTTCGGCGCCCCCGGCCAGACCGTGCTGGTCACGGGCGCCACCGGCTTCGTCGGCCACCAGCTGGTGGCCGCGCTGCTGGCCGACGGCCAGCGCGTGATCGCGATGAGCCGCGACACGGCCCGCGCCGCGCGCCAGCTGGGCAACGGCGTGCGCTGCGTGATGACGATCGCCGAACTGCCGCCTGCCGAGAAGGTCGACATCATCGTCAACCTGGCCGGCGCGCGCATCCTGGGGCCGCGCTGGACGAAGAAGCGGCAGGCGGCGCTGCGCGCCAGCCGGGTGGCGTTGACGAACCGCCTCGTGGACTGGATCGCCCAGGCACAGCACAAGCCGCGCCTGTTGCTGTCCGCCTCGGCGATCGGCTATTACGGCGTGCAGCCGCAGGATGCCGCCGTGCCGCTGGCGGAGGAAAGTCCGCCCCAGCCCATCTTCATGTCGCAGCTGTGCCAGGAGTGGGAGGCGGCGGCGCAGCGGGCGGCCCGGTTCGGTGTGCAAGTGGCCACCACGCGCTTCGGCCTGGTGCTCGGCCATGGCGGCGCATTGCCGGCCATGCTCATGCCGGTAAAGCTGGGCGTCGGCGGCCCGATGGGCGGCGGACGCCAGAAACTGTCATGGATTCACGTCGAGGACTTGCTGCGGGCGCAGGCGTGGCTGGCGCAACGCGGCGAGCGCGAAAGCGTGCAGGGCGCGTGGAACTTCACGGCACCGCAGTGCGTGACGCAGCGCGAATTCGCCGGCACGGCGGCCCGGCTGCTGCGCCGGCCAGCCATGCTGCCCACGCCGGCCTGGCCGGTGCGGCTGCTGCTGGGCGAGCAGGCCGACCTGCTGCTGGAAGGGCAGTGCGTGGTGCCGGCCCGGCTGCAGCGCGAGGGGTTTGCGTTTCGCTACCCGGCGCTCGAAGGAGCGCTGCGCAGCCTGCTGTAATACTCAGTGTAATACTCAGGCGGCCTGCTGCGTGATGGTCAGGCGGCGTTCCGCCTCAGGGGAGACCTGCAGCGTGGCAAGCAGCCCATTGGCCTTCGCCAGCAGGTCCAGCGAGCGCACGTGGCGCAGGTCGCCGGGGCGCAGGCGCTGGTCGCGATAGCGCGCGCACAGTTTCAACGCCTCCTGCCGGCCCTGGGCGGCGTCGGCCGCGGTGGCGATGCCGGCATCGCGCAGCGTGCCGGCGACCAGGTCGAACAGGTCGGGCGGCATGGCTGGGCCGCCCAGCACGTCGGCGCTGGAGACGAAGCCGCCGGCCAGCGCCAGCTCGCCCATGTAGGGCGCATCCGTTTCGATGCGCACCGCGCCGCCGGGCAGCAGCATGACCAGCGGCGCATAGGGCGCCAGCGCGGGCAGCACGTGGTTCGGGTACACGGTGGCCTGCCACGCGCGCGCAGCCAGCAGCGCGTAATGGCGGTGGTCGCGCACGGGCGTGAGGCGGGCCTGGCGGAATGGCATGATCTCGACCTTGCGGCTGCCGCCGGTCGCGTCCACGGCCGCGTCCACGTAGAGCGTGCCGAACAGGAAGGCATGGTGGAAGTGCGTGCCGTGCAGCGCGCCCCACACCTGGCGCAGGCTGCCGCCGTTGGCATGGAAGGCCGCCAAGGCCGCGAAGCCGTCGGCCGCGCGGCCGGAGAGCGTGCCGGCATCGAGGCTGCCCAGCATGCCATGCAGCGCCTGGGTGATTTCCCGGCTTTGTCCGCGCGGGTAGCGATGGCCCAGCACGGCCTGGCGTGCCGCCAGCACCGGGTCGACGCGCGCGCGCAGTTCTTCGAGCAGCGCTTGCAAGGCCGGCAGCGCCGGCAGCAGGAAGCGTTCCGTCAGGGTGGGCTGGAGCGCGTCCGCGATGCGGGGCTCGTTCGGCAACAGGGTGTCAGGCATGGAATTCATTCGAGCTCCGGCAGTGGCGGCTGTGCGCGGCGCCAGCGCAGCATGCCGATCGAGAAGGTGGCGAGATAGCCGGCCAGCAGGCCGAAGGCGATGCACGACAATGGGTGGCGCAGCACCATTTCGCGCGTGATCACTTGCGGGAATTCCGATTGACGGTTCATGTACAGCTCCACGCCGATGTGCAGCACGCGCGCGGCGAACAGCATGCAGACGAGGATGCCGAAGCGGTCATACGGCTTGAAGAAGTAGCGCCGGCCGACGGTCTCGAAGCGCGTTTTCTTCAAGGTGAAGAAGCCCAGCCAGCCGCCGCCGATCGCTCCCGCGCCGAGCGTGGCCAGCGCTGGGGCGTCGCCCAGCAGCGAACCGGCGGCCACCAGCAGCAGGAAGGAAAACAGCACGGCACCGGTCCAGTGTTTCCACATCAGCGATTCCTGCCGGACGAAGAACTGTCTCAGGCGCATATAGACCCGCCAGATCAGCAGCGGGATCAGGATCAGCAGGGCCAGGGTGGTCAGTTGCATGGAGGGATATGGTCGGGAAAACGAAATTGTAACGCTGCGGCGCGATTCCGGGTGGCGTGGTACCGTGCTCCCTCCAGCCATAGGAGGAAACATGGAGCGTTTCATGGAGGAGTTGAACGGGCGATCGCCAATCCACGCGCACCGCGCGCCGGACCTGCCGGTGCCGGTCGACGAACCCGTGCCGGAACCGCATCCGAACCACCCGCATCATCCGGATGCGCCGGTGGAGCAGGAGGATCCGGTGCCGGACCGGAAGCCGGAGTGACGGAAGGCCAGCAACAGCGGCCGGCGGCTCAGGGGAACTGGCCCCCGGTGCTTGCGGGCGTTCGCGCGCCACTTGCAAAAGCCGGGGTCAGTCCCCTCGACGCGTCAACGGAAACCTCGACATGCCACCCTTACCGGGGACAGACCCCTGCACGCCACTGCCGCGGGCTCAATCGAACGCCCACGTGTACAGCACATCGAGCGCATTGTTCGTGCCCGTCTGGAACTGCAGCGTGATGCGCTGGTTCACCTTGTAGCGCAGCTTGACGAGCGAGGTGGCGGTGCCGGCCCCCTGTTCGAAACCGAGGTAGGCGCGCGAGGACAGCTTCTTGCCCACCGTGACCACGGTGTTTTCCAGCCCCGTCGCGTTGCCGCTGCCCTGCGAGACGCCCAGCTCGTCCAGCCCGATCTTGTTGGCGAAACTGCCGCCGCCCTTGCCGCCGAACAGGGCGCCGGCGGCCGTGCCCAGCAAGCCCATCTCGTTGCCCTGCATATCGTCCATGCCGTGGCCCAGCACCAGCCAGGAAAGCTTTTCGCTGTCCGGCACCGATGGTGTGGAGACGAGCCGCGCGGTCGGCGCCAGCGCGGTGCCGCGGACCTCGACGCCCGCTTCCACATTGGTGTCGGACAGCTCGGTGCCCTCCGGCCGCTTGCGCACGGCAAGGATGTTCAGGCCGGGGTTGTCGTAGGCGCCCGTGAAATTGATCACGCCGCGCTCGATCGCCAGTTTCTGGCCGTAGGCCGCATAGGTGCCGTTGGCCACGCTGATGCTGCCGTTGATGCGCGGCGGCCGGCGGTCGGCGATGCGCACGCGCACGGCACCCTTCAGCGTGGCGTCCAGGCCCTTGCCCTTCAGGCGGAAGTCGTTGCCCAGATCCGCTTCCAGGTCCACGTTCAGCGGCATCGACTGGGCCGTTTCCTTGATCGTGGGCTTGGTGCGGCCGAGGATCACCACGTCGTCGCTGATGGTGGGCGAATTCTCGTCCGGCAGCTCGATGTCGGCCCGGTCGGCGCGGAAATTGCCGTTCAGCTGGAAGCGCCGGGCATCGCGCACCAGTTCGCTGGAGCCGGACAGTACGAGCGTGCGGTCCGGCCGCGACAGCGCCTCGAGCTTGTCTGCCGTCAGCTTCAGGTTCATCGTCATCTCGTTGCCGGCCAGCCGCGCCCACCCTTCCGCATCGGCGCGCCCCGTGCGGCCTTCCAGGTGCAGCTTCTGCAGCGTGAGGCGGTCGCCGGCCACCTGCGCCTGCAGCTGGCCGTTACGCAGGCGCACGCCCTGGTCGGCCCAGTTGATCACCAGGCCGTTGCCTGTCACGTCGCCGTTCAGCGCCGGGTTGGCCACGGTGCCGCTGCCGGCGATCGCCGCCTTCAGGGCGCCTTCCAGCTCCAGGCCTTCCATGCCGGCCAGCGGCGACATCCACGCGATCGACGGCACGTCCAGGTTCGCCGTCACGGCCAGCGGACTGTCGCCGGGGATGCGGCCGTTGCGCAGCTGCGCCGTCGCATCGAGGCCGATGCGGCCGGCACGCGTGCCCACCATGGCGGCCTGCACCTTCAGCGTATTGCCGGAAACGTTCACGCCGGCCTGCAATTGCGACAGGCCCAGCGGCAGCGGCGCCGCGCCGCCCGTCACGGTGATGTCGCCTTTTTCGCGGAACACGCGCACCGAGCCGTCCAGCGCGGGAGCAGACGTTGCAGAACCAGCGGCAGTGGCCGGCATCGTCATGTCGATGCCCCAGTTCGCCCCCAGCGTGAGGTCGCTGACGACGCGGCCCCGCCAGGCGTTGGACAGTTGCGCCAGGTAGGTGGCGGGCACGCCGGCCGCCGTGCCGCGGCTGCGCCAGCGCGGGCCGTTCTTGTCCAGGTTTTCCACGCGCAGGCTGCCTTCCGGCAGGGCGATGACCGCGGTGGACAGGGCGATGCGCTCCGGCTTGGCCAGGCCCGCCACGCCGCTGCCCTTCGGCGCGGCGATCGTCAGCGGTGCCGGGGCTTGCAGGGTGAGGGCGAAGCGGCCGCGGTTCTGCAGCGTGTCGATGTTGCCGGTCCACGTGTCGTTGGCCCAGCCGCCCCGGATGCGCAGCGCCGCGTCGAAGTCGGGGTTGGCGGCCGAGAGGGCGATCGTGTGGGCGGCGCCGGTGCCGGAGGATTGCAGCCGCGCGCGGTCGATCGAGATCGCCGGCGAGCTGTAGCCGGTCACGTTCACGTCCGCCACCAGCGCATCGACGTTGCCGAGGGTGCCGGTGGCCTTGATCGCGCGCACCTGGTGCTGGGTCATGAAGCGCAGCGAGTTGCCTTCGATGCCGAAGGACAGCATGGGCTTTTGCATCGTGCCGCCCAGCGTGCCGGTGCCGCGCAGCACGCCGCCGAATCCGGCGCCGAGGCTGGAGAGCTGTGGTGCGTCGAGCCGCCAGTTCAGGCGGTCGGCCGGCGCGCCGAACGCGCCCCTGGCTTGCACGCTGTTCGGACCCAGGCGCAGGTCGACGTCCGCATTGTCCACGTGGCGGTGGTCGGCCGTGAGTTTCGCATGGCCCGTCAGCGGCGCGTCGACCAGCGTCGACGGCGCGAAGTCCAGGTTCATGTTGGCGCGCCAGTCGGCGGCCAGCCGGGCGTTGCCCGAGAACGTGGCGTTCAGGTTGCCCGCCGGGGCGCCAGCGGCGAAGGCGGCCGGATTCACGCGCCGCGCGCTGCCCGACACGGCCACTTCGGGAGACTTGTCCTTGCCAGAGAGCGCGAACTGGCCGGAGGCGCGGATCACGCTGTCCAGCGCCCGCACCTTTGCGCCCGTCATGCCCAGGCCGCGCGCATCGACGTCGAAGCTCGTGCGCGGCGCGTCGTAGCCGCCGGTGGCCACGCCGCTGGCGGCCACCGCTCCGGCCAGGTCGCTGCGCAGGGCAGCGAGATCCTTGGCATCGACGTTCCAGGCCAGCTTCTCGGCCGGCAGGCCGAAGTCGCCCTTCGCCTCGAGCGTGTTGCGGCCCATCGCCACATTGGCCACGATGCCGCTCAGGTGGCGCGGGTCGGCATTGAGCTTGCCGCTGCCGGACAGGGTCTGCCCGGCGAATTTCGACGGCCGGATGGTGAAACCCACGGCGGCGTTCAATTCCGGCACCAGCTTGCCGGCCACGTTCGCCACCGCGTTCAGGTCGGCCTTGGGAAAATCGCCCAGCGCGGCCGGATCGAAATGGTCGACCGTGGCCGCGGCCTTGAAGGCGCGGTCGTCCGCCAGGCTGGCCTGGCCCGTCACACCGATGCTGCCGCGGCCCGCCTGCAGGCGCGCGCGCTCGATGGTGACGAGCGTATCCTTCAGGTTCGCGTGGGCGTCCAGCCGCATGTTCTTCTCGGCCAGCGCCACGTCGAAGGTCTGCACGTTGCCGGTGCTCTTCGCCGCGATGTCGCCGGCGATCGCCGTGGTGTTCGCCGCGCCGTGGATAGCGCGCAGGTCGATGCGGTCCGTGTGCAGGCGGATATCGGCCGTTTCGATGCCGCCGTCCGGCCCGGTGCGCTCGATGCGGCCGGCCCCCGTGAAGCGGCCGGCGTTGCCCAGGTCGATCAGGAGGTTGTCCAGCGTGGCCACGGTGAGGTTGCCGCCCAGGCGGGCCGTGACGGCCTTCAGTGGCAGCAGTTGCTGGTCGATGGGGCCCGGGGCCGCGGTGTTGGTCAGTTCCAGCACGCCGCTCACCTGCTGCTGCGTGCCGATATCGGCCTTCACGCGCAAATCCAGGCTGGCCTTCGGCCACGCCGACTGGAAGCGCGAGGGATCGACGCCGCGCGCCCGCAGGTCCGCCGCGCGCAGCGGGATTTTCTCGAAGGGCGTCAGGGTCACCGTGCCGTCGCCGTTCGCGTTCGGCGAGGTGCCCTTGATCCCCAGCGTCACCAGGCCCAGATTGCCGGTGGCCGCCACCGCCAGCTGTGCGGAGGGTTGGCCAGGGGCGATGTGCACCTCGGTCAGCGCGGCCTTGGCCTGCAGCGCGTAGGGCTTTTGCGCGGCGATCGTGCCGTCGGCCACGAGACGGCCGACCGGCGTAACGGCGCTGGCGCTGGTGAGCTGCCACTGCGTCTTGTCGCCGTACAGCCTCGCGCGCACGTCGGTCACTTCGTTGCGGGTGCCGGTCAGGCCGATCATCGTCAGCTTGAGCAGTTGCGCGTCATCCACCGAAATGCGGAACGGCGGCGCGATCTTTTCCGGCATCGTCAACGGTTCCTCGTCTTCCGCCGTGGTCTGCATCAGCACCGACTGCACGCGCAGCTGGCTGATCTCGATGCCGGACGAGAAGAACTGCAGGGGCGACCAGTCGATGTCGATATTGTCGGCGGTGATCGTGCTGGTCTTGCCCTTGTAGACCACGCGGCCGATGTGCATGTGGTCGTACAGCGAACCGGTCACGCCGGTGATCGTGATCGCGCCGCCACTGGCGCGCGCCACGCGTTCAGCGATCTGCTGCAGCGTCGTCTCGCGGCCCAGCAGCCAGATCGCGCCGCCCAGGATGACGACGGTGATGCCGGTGCCGATCAGGGTGCGGCGCAGCCAGCGGCGCTCCTTGCGCGGCAGCGCGTTGTTCGCTTCGCCGCCGGCGTCGTTGCCCGCTTCGTTGCCCGCCGGGTTGTCGGGGGTGTTGGTATCGTCGGCCATCAGAACGTGAATCCAAGTGAGAAGTGCAGGCGCGCCTTGCGTACCGCGTGGCCATAGGCCACGTCGACATTGATCGGGCCCACCGGGCTCTTGTAGCGGGCGCCGATGCCGTAGCCGGACTTCGGATGGATGTCCGACAGCGAATCGGCGGCGTTGCCGGCGTCGTAGAACACGGCGGCGCCCCAGGTCGGGCGGAACCAGTACTGGTATTCCGCGCTGGCCGTGGCCAGGTAGCGGCCGCCCACGGTGGCATCGCCTTCCTGCACGCCCAGCTCCTGGTAGGCATAGCCGCGCACGGAATTGTCGCCACCGGCGCGGAACAGGTAGGTGGCCGGCACGCCTTCCTTGCTGCCCGAGCGCAGCGCGCCGATCTCGCCGCGGAAGATCAGCAGGTTGCGCGCGTTGAGCGGGCGATACGTGATGCCGCGCGCCGTGACGCGGATGAATTTTTCGTCGGTGAGGATGGGCAGCAGCGCGCCGCCGGCCGTGGCGTTCAGCACGTAGCCCCTGGTGGGGAACACCAGGTTGTCCAGCTTGCGCCACGTGACGGCATACGTGATCGGCAGGCTCATGGCATGGGTCGGCTCGGCGCCTTCGATGGTGCGGCTCTCGTTCAGGTACTCGGCCGAGATGCTGCGCTCCAGCAGCGGCGTGCCCCAGGCCCGCTTCGCGTACACGGAAGCGGTGCGGGTGATCTCGCCTTCGATGTCGTTGCGCTCCAGCGCGCCGCCGAAGCTGTCGTTGTAGCCGTCCGCCGTGGTGGGAAAGTAGAAGTCGCCGTTCGCCTTCTGCTTCTTCTGTTCCACCGTGAGCGCGCTTTTCAGGCGCAGGCCCCAGATCGCCAGGTCGTCGTAGCTGACCGAGGTGCGGGCGCCCGTGTTGGTGGAAAAGCCGATACCCACGCTGGCATTCTTGCGCTTGTTTTCGACCACGTGCACCAGCAGCGGCAGCGGCGGCAGCGTGGCCGGCTGCGGCGCCCCGGCACTCTGCTCGGCCTGCGCTTCCTGCCGTTCGCCGATCAGGGCGTTCAGGTCCGCCGTCACTTCCACGTAGGAGAAGTAGCCGGTGTCCTGCAGGCGCGACTGGAAGGCCTGCAATTCCGCTTCGCTGTACAGGTCGCCCGGGTTGATCCTGTTGAGGTTGCGGATGATCGATTCCGGATAGCGCTTGAGACCCTCGATGCGGATGTCGCCGAAGCGCATTTCCGGACCGCTGTCCAGCGCCACGCGCAGCAGCGCCCGCTTCGTGTCCGGGTCCACGGTGGCCACGCTTTCCGTCATCTGCGCGCGCGGGTAGCGGGTCTGCACCACGGCGCGCAGGAGCGCCCGCTTCGCGCCTTCCCAGTCCGCCTGCCGGAACACCTGGCCCTCGGCCAGCGGCCAGCTGGCCTTCAGCGCTTCCTTGTCGAAGGGGTTTTCCGGGTTGGACTGGAAGCCGGTCAGCACGATCTCGACCGCGCCCACCAGCACGGGCTCGCCGGGCGTCACGTCCACCGTGACTTGCGGCGTGGCTCCGCTTTCGTCCAGCCGCACGTTGACGGTAGGCGAGTAATAGCCTTCGGTGGCGAGCAGCGTGTTCGCTTGCGCGGGCGCGGTGCGCACCATGCGGCGCAGCTGTTCGATGTCGGTTCGCGGGTTGCCGCGGTACTTCAGGAGATCGAGGTTTTCTTCCAGCAGATCGTCGAGTTCGCCTGGGGCATTGATGCGCACGTTGTACTGCAGGCCTTCCGCGGCATACAGGGCGAGCGGCGCCGCCAGCATCGCCGCGCAGGCCAGCCGCATTACATTTATGACGAGTTGTGCCAAAATTCGAGATCCCCGGTAATTGTTGTGCCGATGTTACCGGATCGGTAGAAAAGATGGCGTACTAATAAGTTTCTGGTTTTTATAGAAGGATGCAATGATGACACGCGATGCCGCCCTGGTGCTGTTCTCCGGAGGGCAGGATTCCACCACCTGCCTGGCCTGGGCATTGGACCGCTACGAGCGGGTCGAAACGATCGGCTTCGATTATGGCCAGCGCCATGCGATCGAGCTGACGATGCGGCCGCAACTGCTGGCGAAGCTGCGCGCATTGCGCCCTGACTGGGACGCCAAGCTGGGCGAGGACCACATGATCGATCTCGGCTTGATCTCGCAGCTGTCGCATACCGCGATGACGGAGGAGATCGAAATCACCATGCAGGCCAACGGCTTGCCGAACACCTTCGTCCCCGGCCGCAACCTGATGTTCATGATGGTCGCGGCCACGCTGGCCTACCGCCGTGGCATGAACGTGCTGGTGGGCGGCATGTGCGAGACGGATTTCTCCGGCTACCCGGACTGCCGCGACGACACGATGAAAGCCTTGCAGGTGGCGCTGAACCTGGGCATGGATACCCGCAACAAGCTGGAAACGCCGCTGATGTGGCTGGACAAGGCCGAAACCTGGGAGCTGGCCGAGCGCCTCGGTGGCCAGTCGCTGGTGGACCTGATCCGCGCCGACACGCATACCTGCTACAAGGGCGAGCGCGGCGAACTGCACGACTGGGGCTATGGCTGCGGCGAATGCCCGGCCTGCGCGCTGCGGGCGCGCGGGTACCAGAACTACGTTGCGAAGAAGGCGGCGTAAAATGTGAAAAGGGCCGCTGACGCGGCCCTTGTTCTTCATGCGCCCGGCGGGTCAGACCGCCGCTTCCTTCATGGCCGCCGTGCGCCTCTTGCCGCGGCGGTTGAAGTACCACACGAGGCCGATCACGATCGCCAGCGGCAGCAGCAGCGGCGACAGGGCGGCGGCGATCGCCACGCCCAGCGCGGCCAAGCCGACGACGACCAGCATGCCCAACCCGGCAAACAGCAGCCCCACCAGCAGCGCGACGCAGACGATCACGACCGCCCCGATCACCAGGCCGCCACCAGCCAGCAGCACGCCCAGCAGCCAGCCGAACGGCCCATTGTATTCCTCGCCATCGACGTTGACGTAGAAATCGGGCCCCCACCACGAATGGTCGAAGGCGTTGCAAGTCGCGATGAACAGCAGCACGACGAGGGTAACGAGGAGAAGTTTTTTCATGATGGGCTCCGGCATGTTGTGTGGCGATGATTGGACTGTACGTCCCGTGGCCGGGAGATGCGGATGGAAAGCGACGAACTGTCGATTTTGGGTGCTGAACGGCACCGTTCCGCCACGCCAAAAGCCAGTGGCAAACCCGGTGACAGGCACCCCGATTTTTGCAATGTTTCTCGAAGACCGGTGACAGGCACCGGGTTTTTTGAAATATTTCCCAGACCCGGGTGACAGGCACCAGATTTTTTTTGCAACATTCTCAGAAGCTGTGCCGCACCCCGAACGACGTGGCCGAGATGTGCGCGCCGGTCACTGGCCCGCCCAGCGCGCCTACACCGTTGATGGGGAAGTCATACGCCGCCTCATCGTCATTGCGCAGCCGCGTGTGATAGGCGTACACCGTGGTGCGCGGCGAGAACGTGTACTCATAGCCGGCCGTGGCGTGCACGGCGCCGGTGTCGGCGCCGCCGCGCACGAAGCCGACGGTGCCGCCGCCGTGGCCGTCGTTCGCCTTGCCGAGGCTGGCGCGCAGGCCGTGCCGGCCGGCCTGGTGGCTCAACGACACGAACAAGGCATTGCGGGCCAGCCGGCTGGCGGGCAGCTCGTACTCCAGGCGTTCGCCGATCAGCGCCAGCCGCGTGGCGCCGAAGGTGTAGCCGACGGCGGCCTTGGTGCCGGTATCGGCAGTGCCGGGGCCGTGGTACTCGCGGTGGCGTTCGTGCGCCAGCGCGACGTAGAGGGGCCCAGCATCGCGTACCAGCGCCAGCGACAGCAGCCATGGCCGCGCGCCATTGCCCGGCCGCTCTTCGGCCAGGCCGTGCGTGGCCCGAAGCGTCCAGCCCTGCCAGCGGGGCGACCACCAGTGCACGCTGTTGGCCTGCCGGCGGTCGAACGAGGCCACGTCGCTCACGTTGTCCGCCGATGATGCCGAGCCGTTGGCCAGGATGCTCATGTAGCCGGCCGTGGTGGGGTAGAAGGGATCGAGGCTGGACGTGGCCCTGTTGTAGGCCGTGGTCCAGTGGCCGGCGAACAGGGTACCGAACGGGCCCTCCAGGCCAACGCGGGTGTCGCGACGCGCCACTTCGCCGGCCCCGGTGTCGGGCGCCAGCGTGCCCTCGATCTGGAATAGTGCCTTCACGGCGCCGCCCAGGTCTTCGGTGCCACGAAAGCCCAGCACCGAGCGGTTGTTGACCATGCGCTCCACCTGCGCGCCGGGGGCGCGGGCCGCTTCAAGGGAGACGTTCAGGCGGCCGTAGAGCTGCACCTGCTGGGCATGGGCGAACGGTGTCGCGGCGCCGGCGCAAGCCAGCGCGAGGAGTCGGGGCAGGGTGGTTGTCTTCATGCCAGCCATTGTCCAGTGGCCGCGGCGCAACGGGCATCCCCCATATGTGGCGCCCCGGGGGCTCCCATTTTTCCCTCTGGAGCTGGTATAGTACTGGTTATTCATACAGTAATTTGCAGAGAGGAGCCATGGAAGATCGGATCGAGCCGCAGCAAGCAACGTTTGAAGCCTTGTTTGACGCACCAGTTGACGCACCGGTGGAGCAAATGCCGCACGTGTCGCAGGAGCTCTCCGTCGAGCCTGCGGTGCAGGAGGATGACGAGCCCGAGCTGATCCAGGAAGACCGTGTCTGGCAGGGCCAGGGCTGGACCGCCCGCGTGATCAAGAACGAGGACGACGATGGCTGGGCCGTCGCAATGATCAAGGATGGCGAGCCGGAGCCCGCCCTGGTGGGGCCGTGGACGATGGGCCGGGACAAGAAAAACCCCAAGCCGCTCGATATCACCGCCTTCCACACCCTGGTGAAGACGGCCAATGAAGTGATCCGCCGGCACGAGCAGCAGTTGCACGCACGGTTGCACAAATCCGTGCGCGTGGTGCAGGACGATGGCACGGCGATCACCGTGAAGCTGGCCATCACGCCGGATGAAGACGAGCCATACGCCACGCTGACCGCCATCGATGAATACGGCGACGAGCTGGCCTCGGTGCGCGCGCGGCCGGACTTTCGCCTGTCCGTGGCCAGCGCCACCGACTGGATCGAAGGTGGTTACCGGAAGCCGCAGTAACCCTCGCAATTGGCTGTTGCATTTTCGCCGGCACACTGGCCCTTGGCGGGGCGGACTGTTATATTTCCCTACTGCATCTTTTTTGGGAAAAACCGATGGAAGTACGCCTCCGCCGTCTCGAAGCCGTCCAGGCCGTGCTGCTGGAAATCGGCCAGCTGTCCACCCGCTGCACGGATATCGTGCAGTTCCTGCGCGCCGTGCACGGCGCGCTGGGCCGCATCATGTACGCAGCCAATTTCTACGTGGCGCTCAACGACCGCGACGGCGAGCCGAACGCGGTGCGCTTCGTGTACTACGTGGACGAAGCCGACACGCCGCCCGACCCGGATGAGGTGACGCACCTGGCGTCGCCGGACGAATCGCCGACCGCCTGGGTGATCCTGAACCGCCGCTGCCTGGTGATGACGGCGGCCGAACACATCTCGCGCCAGAAGGTGGCGGCCTTCGGCGAGGGTACGATCGCCGAGCACTGGATCGGCTGCCCGCTGATGGACCAGAACCACCAGCCGCTGGGTGCCATCGTGATCCAGAGCTACGACAAGGAACACACGTACAGCGAAGAAGACCAGGCGCTGTTCGCGCTGATCGCCAGCCAGGTGTCGTCCGCCCTGCAGGGCCGGCAAAGCATGGATCGGCTCGAGCGCGCCGTGCAGGAGCGCACGCTGCGGCTGGACCAGGCGAAGGCATCGCTGGAACGGCAGAACGAGGCATTGAACAAGGCGCTGACGCAGTTGCAGGATGCGCAGTCGGAACTGGTGCGCCAGGAAAAGCTCGCGTCGCTGGGCCGCCTCGTGGCCGGCGTGGCCCACGAGATCAATACCCCGCTGGGCATCTGCGTGACGGCCACGTCGCACCTCGTGCAGGAACTGAAGCTGACGCGCGAAGACCTGGCCGAGGGCCGGCTCGACGAAGAAGGCTTGAACGCGTTCTTCGACACCGTGGACCAGTCGCTGCGCATCATGACGACGAACACCCAGCGCGCCGCCGCCCTGGTGCGCAGCTTCAAGCAGGTGGCGGTGGACCAGTCGTCGGAAAACATCCGCCATTTCAACCTGGCGAAATACGTGGCCGAGGTGCTGCTGTCGCTGCAGCCCAAATTGAAGGGCAAGCCGGTCAAGGTGGAACTGGATTGCCCGGCCGATATCCACCTGGACAGCTTCCCCGGCGCCGTCTCGCAGATCCTTACGAACATGATCGAGAACTCGCTGGTGCACGGCTTCGAGGAAGACCAGCCGGGCACGATCCGCATCACCGGCCGCCTCGATGGCGACCACGTCGCGTTCGACTACAGCGACGACGGCATGGGCATGGACCAGAGCCTGCTCACCCAGTTGTTCGACCCGTTCTTCACCACCAAGCGGGGCAGCGGCGGCTCCGGATTGGGCGCGCACATCCTGTACAACCTCGTGACGGGCCCGCTGGGCGGCACGATCAAGGTCAGCAGCGCGCCGGGCATGGGCTTGCACTACCGGCTGCGGTTCCCGCGGGACCAGCGCCGGCGCGGATAAACGGAGAGCCACCAAAGCCGCAGTGTCGTACACCATGCCCAAGGGAAATGGTGTACGACACTGGTTTTCCCGTGCCAACAGCCAAGTAGTGGCCAAGCCTCATCCAGAAAAGGTGTACGGCAGCGGTTCTCCCGTGCCAACAGCCGGGTAGGGGCCAGACTCAATCCGGCAAGCGCGCATTGATCTCCAGCGCCTCGTCCACATTCGCGATCAGGAGTTCGACGAAGCGCGGATCGAGATGCTTGCCGGCCACTTCGCGCAGGTAGGCGACCACGCGGTCCACCGGCCAGGCATCCTTGTACACGCGCTTGTGCATCAGCGCGTCGAACACGTCGGCCACGGCCACGATGCGGGCATACAGGTGGATGTCCTCGCCCTTCAAGCCTTGCGGGTAGCCGGTGCCGTCGTATTTCTCGTGGTGCTGGTGGGCGATCACGGCGGCCGCCTTCAGGATCGGGCGCTGCGAACCGTCGAGGATCGAGGCACCCACGGCCGGGTGCTGTTTCATGATTTCCCATTCGTCGGGATCGAGCTTGCCCGGTTTCAGCAGCACGGCGTCTGGCGTGGCGATCTTGCCGATGTCGTGCATCGGCGCGGCGTGCTTGAGGACCGCGGTTTCATCCTCCGGCAGGCCTGCCGCCTTGGCCAGCAGTTGGCACACCTCGGCCATGCGGCGCACGTGGTTGCCCGCTTCGTTGGAACGCGATTCCACCACGTCGCCCAGGCGCATGATCAACTCGGCCTGGGTGTCGGTGATTTCCTGGTTCAGCAGGATATTGTCGAAGGCGATTGCCACGTCGCTGCAAAAGATTTCCAGCAGCTTGGTGTCGATCTCGGAAATCTCGTCCACGCCTTTCAGCACCAGCAGAGAAGCCTTGCCGCTGTGGTTCGGGAAGTAGCCGACATAGGTATCGCCTTCCAGCTTCGAGATGCGGTTGCGTTCCGCCGCGTGCAATTGCGCGATCAGCCCGGGCGTCAGCAGCGTTTCCTCGCCGATCTGCGCCAGCACCTCGAAGTCGCCCTCGCCGGCGATCGCGGTGGCGCCGCGCAGGCGCAGCAGCATGCTGTGCTCCAGGCGCAACAGCGCCACCACCTGCTGCAGCAGGCCGCTGGCGAAGTCCTTCAGGTTGCGCTGCTTGAAGATATGCGTCGACGCGGCGATCACCCGTTCCAGGCCTTCGCGGTAGTGCACCTGCTGCTGGCGCGCTTCCTCCACCTTCATGATGTCGCGGTAGGCGCGCAGCGCGGCGAACGTGGTGGTGAACAGCTTGGTGCGGTCGAGTTCCGTCTTTTCCTTGTAGTCGTTGATGTCGTAGTCGACGATCACGCGCTCTTCGGGCGCCTGGCCCGGCTGGCCGGTGCGCAGCACGATGCGGGTGAACTGGTTGTCCAGGTCTTGCCGCATCCAGCGCGCCACTTCCAGGCCGCTGTCCTCGCGCTCCATTACCACGTCCAGGAACACGAGCGCGATATCGCTCTCGCGCGCCAGGACCACCTTGGCTTCCTGGCCGCTATAAGCATGCAGGAAGGACAGGCCGCGGCCATCGAGCCGGAAGCGGGCCAGGGTCAGCTTCGTGATGTCGTGGATATCGGGTTCGTCGTCGACCAGCAGGATTTTCCAGGGCGGCAGCTTGGGCATTGCTGAAGACAAAAAGGACATATAACCGTTCCGCAAGTGAGCACATAGGAAACGCGAAGCGCGGCCCGCCATTCAGTGAAGTGCTGATTTATTCGTGGCGGCGATCCGATTGTATGCGCCCATTTGATTATTAACAACAGGAAATAACTTTTGCGCTACGGCTTTACAACACCGGGCCATAGCGTTTCTGGCACCGCTCGCACCAGAAGGTGCGCCGCTTTGTTTTGCCCAGGTGCGCCTTGTGGAACGCAATATTGCAGCGCGGGCAAATGCGCTTGGTGTGCGCGAGCCAGTGCTGCTTCAGCACGAAGGCCTTTTTCCACTCCAGGAACTCGAAGCTGTATTGCCGTGCCTGCTTCACCAGCTCGCGCAGCTTCGTTGCCGGCAGCGCGCCGACCGTCGACAGCGGATGGATCTTCAACCGGAACAGCACTTCGTTCTTGATGATATTGCCCACGCCAGAGAACACGGCCTGGTCGAGCAAGGCGTCGCACACGAGGGTATCCGGCATCGCCCGCAGCTTCTTCAGCGCGGCGGCCGGTTTCCAGGCATCGGCCATCACGTCGGCCTGCCATTCATACGCCTTGTCGAGGTTCCCGTCGATCAGTTGCACCGCGCAGGTATAAAAATTCAATTCGCCGCCGCCCTCGAACGCCAGGCCCAGCCGCTCGGGACTGTTCTCCTTGCGTTCGTCGATCCGGTAACTGCCGAACATCAGGAAGTGGATGCGGATCGTAAAGATCGGCAACTCGATGAGGAAGTGCTTGCCCCAGGTGCGCAGCGATACGATGCGCTGGCCGGGCAATTGATCGTAGGGCACGGCCTTGCTGTTGCCATGGGCGGCGGCGATCGTCCGTCCTTCGAATGGCTGCGCCAGTTCTTTCAGGATGACAAGGGAAGGGCCTTCGGGCATGGGTACGCTCCATTGCGGTGACGGGAGCAGTGTGTCGCAAGCGCTGGACAGTAGCAGTTAAGACACGCACAGAAGACCGGAAGACCGGTGACAGGCACCGGGTTTCGAGAAATGTTTCCAGATGCCCGGTGCCTGTCACCGGTTTTTTTGCAACAGGTCTTTCGCGGGCAAAAAAAAAGCCGCACACGGGGTGAACCGGGTGCGGCAAAGGATCTGCGCCGTGAGCACGACGCATCAGGACTCCGTTTTGCGGGCTGGCCGCCCGCGGGCTCCCCGTCGCCGAGGAATGGACACGGACTGCTATTCAAATTCCAGGATGCGAGCATCATAGTTGCGATCTGTTACAAGGCCGTGACCGCTGAAACGATCGCACGCCGCGATCGGAGTATATTCAAGGCCTGATCGACGAAAGGACCACATCATGCGACTGCAAGCACACACCTGGTTGGCCGCGGCGCTGCTGGCGACGGCAGGTGCCGCCAGCGCCGGCGTCACGGTCAACTACGAGAAACCCGATGAGTACATCGACATGCCCCGTTCACCGCAGGACCGCGACCAGGTCTTGCGCGAGTTGACGCGGCACTTCAACAAGCTGGCGGAAGAGCTGCCGGCGGGGCAGGACCTGAAGGTCACCGTCACCGATATCGACCTGGCGGGCCGGGAAGAGCCGCGCCGCTGGGCCATGGACGATATCCGCATCATGCGCGGCGGCGCCGACTGGCCCACGATGAAGCTCAGCTATACGCTGGAGCAGAACGGCCAGGTCGTTCGCAGCGGCGAGGATTCGCTGAAGAACATGATGTACCAGCAACGCATCAACCGGTACTTTTCCAGCGATGCGCTGCGCTATGAAAAGCAGATGATCGACGACTGGTTCCAGAAGACTGTCACGGGCTCGCAGGTGAGCCGGAAGTAGGGCCGAAATCAGGGCCGAATTCAGCGCCGAAATCAGGGCCGGAATTGGGGCCGGAAGTAGGACTTGGGCGGCCGGCCGCAACCGGCCGCCCCGGCCGGCCTTATTGGTCGACCCAGTTCACGCGCGGGAACTTGCCGCGGAAATCGTCGGGCATCGGCACCACTTCCCTCAGCCGGTAATTAAAGAACACGAAACCGTATTTGGCCATCGCGACCAGCGCGCCATCGGCGGGCCGGGTGATACGGAAAATGATGTCGCCGCCGTACTTGTTGAAGTCCATCACCCCGACCTCGAACAGCAGCTGGTCGCGCGCATGCGCTTCGGCCCGGTAGGTGGTGGCCAGGTCGGTGACGATGATGCCGCTGCCGTCGCTTTCCGTTTCCCGCACGCCGTATTCGTACAGGAACCGCGCGCGCGCCTCGGAGATCATGGAGATCATCGAGTCGTTGGAGAGGTGGTTGCCCTGGTTGATGTCGGTGACGCGCACCGACATCTGGGTCGAATAGAGAAACTGGTCTTCGGGAAACGAAAGCTTGAGTCTGGCCATGGTGGACGGCGCCGGCGCCGGGCGCCCGGGATTGAAAAATCTATTGTAGCGCGGGCGCCGCCGGCCGGATCACAGGTTTTCGGACAGGAACAGCAGCGTATGCCCGTGCGCTTCCACCGCCGAGCGCTGGTGGAAGCTGCCGCGATGCGAGCAGTTGAAGCCATGCTCGGCCTCGGGGTAAACGTGGATTTCCACGTGGTCGCGGTCGCCGAAGCGTTCGGCAATGCTCTTCACCGCCTCGCTCGGGATATGGCTGTCCTTGCCGCCAAAATGCATCAGCAGGGGCGCCGTCACCTTGTCGGCCTGGTCGAGCTGGTTCTGGATGCCGCCGCCGTAGTAGGCCACCGCCGCATCCACGTTGCCGGCCGCCGCCGTCAGGTAGGACAGCAAGCCGCCGAAGCAATAGCCGATCGACGCCACCCTGTCCACGCCCGGCAGGCCGCGCAGCGCGCGGATCGTGGCGGCCACGTCGGCCACCGCCTTGTTCGTGTCCGTCGCGCCCTTCAGGGCCACCGCCTTCTTCCAGTCGGTCTCGTCGTAGGTCAGCTCGATGTGGGCGCCCTGGCGCCAGAACAGGTCGGGCGCCAGCACTACGTAGCCGTCGGCCGCGTACTGTTCGGCCACGCCGCGGATATGCGCGTTGACGCCGAAGATCTCCTGGATCAGCACGATGCCGGGGCCCTTGCCACCGCGCGGCAGCGCCTGGTAAGCCTGGAAAGTGCCGTCATCGCCCTGTATGTCGATCCATCTGGTATCGCTGTCCAATATATCCTCCTGTGAGATGTCAGCCTCGTATTCATCAGCCGCTCAGTATAAGCCGGCAACACGTTGCGCGTCGCGCCACACTCGAGCGTATTCGCGGCTATATACGTGCTACTCTTGTACCCCGTCCAACCTGTTTTCAAGGTGGCCCGAATTAGCGACAGGCAAGTATCCAGGCGGGCCAGGAATGCACGGCAATACGCGCCGGCCATGCTGGCATTGCTGTGTGGGCTTGGCCTGACGGCGCTGCTCTTCACCGGCATTAGCCGGCTGGAACAGGACCGCCTCGTACTCACGTTCACGCAACGCGCGCACGTGCGGGTCTTCGCATTGTCCGAAGGCATCAACAATGTGATCGACAGCCTGCGCAGCGTGAACCAGCTGTTCGTCAGCCAGCCCGTCGTTACCCGCGACGAATTCCGCCGCTTCGTCGAACCCCTGACCGGGCGTTATCCCTTCGTGGTGGGCGTGAGCTATCTGCGCTTCATCACCGATGCCGAGCGCGATGCCTTCGAGGCTGGCCTGCGCCAGGTGTTGCCCGGTGCCCGGATCACGGAACTGCGTGGCGACCGCCTGCAACCGGCCGCACGGCGCCCTCGCTACCGCGTGATCGAGTATGTGGAACCGTTCGGCACCAATGCGTCGGCGCTGGGGCTGGACACCATGTTCTCCGGCGACGAGGCCAGCCGGCAGCGCGCCTACGATACCGGCGTTCCCGCGGCGGGACCGCTCACGCCGCTGGCGCAATTGCCCGGGCCGTTGTCGGGCATGGTGGTTGCCATGCCCGTGTACCGCTTCGGCGCAACGCTGGACAGCGTGGCCGCGCGGCGCACCGCGCTGACGGGCGAAACGTCGGTTGCCCTCGACGCCGCCGCCATGGTCGCCCACGTGCTGCAGCCGGACGGGCTGCAGCACACGCTGCAGGCCCGCGACCGCCGCGTGCAGCGCGTCGGCCTGCACGTCTACGCCGACGCGCGCGGTACACCGGCAAACCTCGTCTACTACACGCCGCCCCCGGAGCTGGACCAGCCGGCCGTGCCGCCGCCGCTGGCATGGCTGTACCCGAAGCCGCCCGCGCCCGTGGAAGTGACGATCGACGTGGCCGGCCGCCCGTGGCGCGTGGTCGCCGACATGGATGGCACAGTAGGGCTCTCCGACCACCTCGCCTCGCTCTCCGCGCTGGCGCTGGGTACGGTGATGACCTTGCTGGGCGCCGCCTGGGTGCACACGCTGGCCACGCGCAGCCGCACGATCCGCGACCAGGTGCAGGAGCGCACCGCCCAGCTGGCCGAGGCGAACCGCTCGCTGCTGCTGCGCGACCGGGCGATCGAATCGTCCACCAACATGATCATGATCGTCGAAGCGGGGGCCGGCAACCCGATCGTGTATGTCAACCCGGCGTTCGAGCAGCAGACCGGCTACACGCGCGACGAAGTGCTGGGCAAGAGCCCGCGCCTGCTCTACCGCGACGATACCGCCCAGCCGGGCGCGCAAACGATTCGCAACGCCGTCCGCGAACAGCGCGATGGCCACGCTGTGCTGCGCAACTACCGCAAGGATGGCACGCTGTTCTGGGTGGAGAGCTATGTATCGCCGGTGCGCGACGAGCGCGGTACGGTCACCCACTTCGTGTCGATCCACTACGACATCACGGCGATGAAGGCCTACGAGACGGAGCTGCACCACCAGTCCACGCACGACGCGCTGACCGGGCTGCCGAACCGCCAGTTGCTGCACGACCGGCTGCACAGCGCGATCGGCCAGGCGATGCACGACGGTTACACGCTGTGGGTGGTGTCGCTGGACCTGGACCGCTTCAAGTTCGCCAACAGCCGCGTGGGCCACCGCGGCGGCGACCGCCTGCTGCAGGTGGTGGCGGAACGGCTGCGCGACGCGCTGCACCCGCGCGACTCGCTGGCCCGGCTGGGCGGCGACGAGTTCGCGCTGACCCTGCTGCCCGAGGCCGGCGAGCGCCAGCCACGCCCCGAACAGGTGCAGCGCCTGCTGGCCGCGCTGGCCGCGCCGCTGGTGCTGGACGACAAGGAGCAATTCATCTCCGGCAGCGCCGGCGTGGCCGTGTGCCCGGACGACGGCACCGACGCCGGCATGCTGATGGAGCGGGCCGACATCGCCATGTTCCGCGCCAAGGAAATGGGCGGCAACAATTACCAGTTCTACACGACCGCCATGCGCGAACGGCTGGGCGAGCGCGTGCAGCTGGAAACGGCGATGCGCCGTGCGCTGGAGCGCCGCGAGTTCGTGCTGTACTACCAGCCACAGGTCGATATCGCCAGCGGCCGTATCGTGGCCATGGAAGCGCTGGTGCGCTGGCAGCACCCGGAAATGGGCATGGTGGCGCCCGGTCGCTTCATTCCGCTGGCCGAGGAAACGGGCATGATCCTGCCGCTGGGGGGCTGGGCGCTGGAATGCGCCTGCCGCCAGCTGGTCGACTGGCAGCGCGAGGGCCGCGCCTACCTGCGGGTGGCCGTTAACGTGTCGGCCCGGCAGATGGCGGAGCAGGACTTCGTGCAGGGCGTGGCGCGCGTGCTGGCCGAGACGGGGCTCGATCCCGCAACGCTGGAACTGGAACTGACGGAAAGCGCGGTGATGAACGACGTGGAGCATGCCATTGCCGTGATGCGCGACCTGAAGGCGCTGGGGGTGAAGCTGGCGATCGACGACTTCGGCACCGGCTACTCGAGCCTGGCTCACCTGAAACGCTTCGCGGTAGACGTGCTCAAGATCGACCAGGCCTTCGTGCGCGACCTGACGGTGGACCCGGACGATGCGGCAATCGTCACCACCATCATCGCGCTGGCGGCCAACCTGAACCTGCAGGTGATCTCGGAAGGCGTGGAAACGCTGGACCAGCTGTCCTTCCTGCGCGAACATGGCTGCTCGCAGATGCAGGGCTATTACTTCAGCCGGCCGGTACCGGCCACTGCCATCTGCACGGTGCTCGACGAAAACGAGGCGCAGATAGCGGCGGGGAGCGGGGCGCCGCTGGGGGTGGAGACGTGAATCGCAGCATTTGGCTGCCGAGCATCGGTGTCCGACACCATTTCCCGTCGGGAAATGGTGTCGGACACCGGTTTTCCCGGACATGCATCGTTGACAGTCGCCCGCTTGGGCCCCTTACTGCAACGCCTGCAACAACGCCTTGTGAAACCCCGCCGGATCCTCGATCTGCGGCGCATGCCCCATGCCGGGGAACTCGATGAGCTTCGCGTTCGGAATGCGCTTGACGGTCTCCTTGCCCAATACCTTGTAGTTGCCGATCTTCGCCTTCACTTCCGGCGGCGCGATGTCGCTGCCGATGGCGGTGGTGTCGCCGTCGCCGTTCATCAGGGTAACGGGCACCTTCAGCTGCGGGAATTCGTGCACCACGGGCTGGGTATAGATCATGTCGTAGATCAGCGCCGAATTCCATGCCACCAGCCGCTGCCCGGAGCCGGCGTTCAGGCCGGCCAGCATGTCCACCCATTTTTCATACTCGGGCTTCCAGCGGCCCATGTAATACGTGTTCTTCTCGTAGGTGCGCACGCCGTCCGCCGTGAGTTTCAATTCGCGCTCGAACCACTGGTCCACCGTGCGGTAGGGCACGCCGAGCTGCTTCCAGTCCTCCAGGCCGATGGGGTTGACCATCACCAGGTGCGCCACGTTCTGCGGGTACATCAGCGCGAAGCGGGTGGCGAGCATGCCGCCCGTCGAGTGGCCCACCAGCACCGCCTTGTCGACATTGACCTTCTTCAGCAGTTCCATCGTGTTCGCCGCCAGCTGCTGGAAGCTGTACTGGTAGTGCGGCGGCTTGGTCGACGCGCAAAAGCCCACCTGGTCCGGCACCACGACCCGCCAGCCCGCCTGGGTCAGCGCGGCGATGGTGCCTTCCCACGTGGCGCCGCAAAAGTTCTTGCCATGCATGAGGACCGCCGTCCGCCCGTTGCCCTTGCCGGCCGGTTTCACGTCCATATAGGCCATCTGCATCGTCTGGCCCTGCGAATTGAAACGGAAGTGCTGCACCGGATATGGATACTTGAAGCCCTGCAGCTCGGGGCCGTAGGCCGCGCCCGCCGCGCCGGCGGTGCCGCTTGCGCCGAATGCCAGCGCCAGGAGGATCGAAGTCGACAGTTTGGTCATGCGTGATTCCTGCTAGGTGAATGGGTGGATGCGCGACCCTGCCGTCGGCGGGGCCGGCAACCGGCCAATATAGCGGAAAAACGGTCGAGCCGACGCGCCGGTGCTTCCTTTCGTGAAGCGACGGCGGCGCGGACAGGGTAAACTACGCCCTTTCCTGTCGCATTGGGCGATTCGAACAATAACTTCTCGCGAGTGCCGCCATGACTGCCACAGCTCCACTTTTCACCGACCTGCAACTCTCCAACCCGATCCTGAAGGCCCTGAAGGAGGTCGGCTACGAAGCGCCGTCCCCGATCCAGGCGCAGACCATCCCGCCGCTGCTGGCCAACCGCGACGTGCTGGGCACGGCGCAGACCGGCACCGGCAAGACGGCCGCCTTCGCGCTGCCCATCCTGTCGCGTCTCGACATCCGCCAGAGCGCGCCCCAGGCGCTGGTGCTGGCGCCCACGCGCGAGCTGGCGATCCAGGTGGCCGAGGCGTTCCAGCGCTATGCCGCGCACATCCCGAACTTCCACGTGCTGCCGATCTATGGCGGGCAGAGCTACGGCCCGCAACTGTCCGCGCTGCGCCGCGGCGTGCATGTCGTGGTGGGCACGCCCGGGCGCGTGATCGATCACCTGGACAAGGGTTCGCTGGACCTGTCGAAGCTGAAGACGCTGGTGCTGGACGAGGCGGACGAAATGCTGCGCATGGGCTTCATCGACGACGTGGAGCGCATCCTGCAGGAGACGCCGGAATCGCGCCAGACGGCGCTGTTCTCGGCCACCATGCCGGCGCCGATCCGCCGCATCGCCAACACCTACCTGCGCGACCCGGCCGAGATCACGGTGGCCGCCAAGACGACGACTTCGGAAAACATCCGCCAGCGCTACTGGCTGGTGTCGGGCATGCACAAGCTCGATGCGCTCACGCGCATCCTGGAAGCGGAGCCGTTCGACGGCATGATCATCTTTTCCCGCACCAAGCTGGGCACCGAGGAGCTGGCCGAACGCCTGCAGGCGCGCGGTTTCTCGGCCGCGGCGATCAATGGCGACATGCAGCAGGCCGCGCGCGAGCGCACCATCGGCCAGCTCAAGGAGGGCAAAATCGACATCCTGGTCGCCACCGACGTGGCGGCGCGCGGGCTGGACGTGGAGCGCATCAGCCACGTGGTGAACTACGACGTGCCGTATGACGCCGAGAGCTACACCCACCGCATCGGCCGCACCGGCCGTGCCGGCCGCAGCGGCGAGGCGATCCTGTTCATCACGCCGCGCGAGCGCAACCTGCTCAAGACGATCGAGCGTGCCACCCGCCAGCCGATCAAGCAGATGGAATTGCCCACGCTGCAGGCCGTGAACGACGTTCGGATCGCGAAGTTCAAGGACCAGATCACGGAAACGCTGGCCGGCGGCGGTCTGGAACAATTCCTGTCGCTGGTCGCCGATTACGAGCGCGAGCACGACGTGCCGGCGATCGAGATCGCGGCGGCGCTGGCCATGATGGCACGCGGCGGCACGCCGCTGCTGCTGGACAAGAAGGCCGAGAAGGGCTGGCACGAAGACGGCCGGCCGGCGGCGCCGCAGCGCGATGAGCGGAGCCCGCGTGCCGAGCGCGGCGACCGGTTCGACCGGCCGGAGCGCGCCGAACGGCCGGCCTTCCCGAAGAAGGAGCGCATCCATCGCGAGCCGGAGCCGGGCATGGCCACCTACCGCATCGAAGTGGGCTACGAGGATGGCGTCAAGCCGGGCAATATCGTGGGCGCCATCGCCAACGAGGGCGGCGTCGACTCGAAATTCATCGGCCGCATCGAGATTTTCGAGGACTACACGGTGCTCGACATGCCGGACGACCTGCCGGCCGACGTGCTCGATACGCTGACCCAGGTGCGCGTGGCCGGCCGGCCGCTGCGCATCCGCCGCGATGGCGAGGCTGCCCCGGCGGCCGCGCCGGCGCCGGCGAAAGCCGCGCCGAAGCCAGCGCGCGAGGCGGCACCGAAGCCAGCGCGAGAGGCGGCGCCGAAGGGCCTGGACGCCGTGGTGGCCGAAGCCGCGACCGATGACGAAGCGCCGAAGAAGAAGGAGCGCAAGCGCGCCCAGGATGGCCTGGCGATGCGCGCCTACCGCATCGAGGTGGGCAGCCAGCACGAGGCCACCCCGGCCAATATCGTGGGCGCGATCGCCAACGAAAGCGGGCTGGAAGCGCGCTACATCGGCCGCATCGAGATCTTCGACGACCACACGGTGCTGGAAATGCCGGACGGCATGCCGGACGAGATCTTCCGCCACCTGGGCAAGGTGTGGGTCGGCGGCCAGCAATTGAAGATCAGCCTGGCCGATGCGATGCCGCCCCTGTCAGCCAAGCACACGCCGCCGAAGAAGCCGGCCGCCAAGGGCGCCAAGCCGAAGGCGAAGCGCTGATCGGGGATGGGCGTGGAGCTGTAAGCGCCATGTCAGGCTGGTGCACGCCCGCGGTGCCGTGCTTGCACCACGATAATGCCGCCCGCGTTCGCGCGGGGCGGCGGAGGCGCCCGCGCCAGGCATTTCAGGGCTGAAATGCCTGATATTTGAGCTGGCCCGCTAATTGCATAGACATCCGTATTTACTTCTCTTCAACGGGGAGGCCGGATGTTCCTGCGAAACGATTTACTTCAATATAACGCGCCGCGGCGGCGCACGATGCGTGTGCTGTGGATCGATCCCGCGCGCACGATGGCCTGGCTGTTCGACATGGATGGCAAGGGCTGCGATGTGGAGTCCGCGCGGATACAGGACCTGGAGGCCGACCTGGCCTCGGGCCGCGCACGCCGCATGGCCGACGACCCCTGGCTGGTCGTGGCCGACCAGGGAGCCGTCAAGCCCGGCCACCTGGCCCTGCGCGACCGCGCCTGGGCCATCGTCTCGGCACTGACGGCCGACGAGCCGGGCATCTACGAAGCACGCCGGCGCGGGCAGATGATCGCCGACTACACGGCGCGCCATGGCGTGTCTCACCCCACGATCTACCGCTACCTGCGCCGCTACTGGCAGCGCGGGCAGACGCCGAATGCACTGCTGCCGGACTACTCGAACAGCGGCGCGCGCGGCAAGACGCGCTCCTCCACGGCCGGCATCAAGCGCGGCCGCCCGCGCCGCGACGGCGCCTCGCCCGGCATCAATGTCGACGAGCCGATGCGGCGCGTGTTCCGCGTCGCCGCCGCCACCTACGCTGGCACGCGATTCTCGCGCCGCGGCGCGTACGAGTCGATGCTGCGCGAGTTCTTCAGCGAGCGCCGCGTACTGCCCGAGACCTTGCAGGTGGTGCGTGGCGCCGCCCGCGAGGCGGTGCCCAGTTTCGGCCAGTTCAGCTACTGGCTCGACCAGTGCCGCATCCTGCGCGGCACGCCACGCCCATTGCCCCTGCCGCCCCATGCGCTGGTGGATGCCGAAGGCCGGCCGGGTGCCGCTTTCCAGGTCGCCGCGGTGCGGGCCGACGTGCAACTGCTGGGCAGCGACCGGCGCCGGCTGGCCGGCCGGCCCGTCATCTACCTCGTCAGCGATATGTTTTCCGGCATGGTCACGGGCTTCCACGTCAGCCTGGAGGCGCCCGCCTGGCGCCATGCCTTGCTGGCGCTGGCCAACTGCGCGGCGGACAAGCCGCGCCAGGCCTTGCGGCACGGCCGCGCCATCGCCGCGCAGGATTGGCCGTGCCGCCACCTGCCGGAACGCCTGCTGGTGCCGGGCGCGCTGGCCGGCGGCGGCGACGGCGGCCGGGCCCTGCAGGACAATTTCGGCGTGCGCTGCCTGACGGGTATCCCGGCCGAGGTGCCGGCACGGACGGCGCTGGAGCGCCGCTTCGGCCTGCTGCGCGCGGATGCGCCGGCCCTGTCGGCCGAACTGGGGCCGCTCGACGGGGCGCTGGAACTCCACCAGCTGCGCCGCCTGGTGATCGACGCGATCCTCGAACACAATCTGCAGGGCGACGGCAGGGGCGCGGCCCCGCTGCAGCTGTGGGATTGGGGCATGCGCGAACGCGGCGCCGCGCTGAAGCAGTATGCGGAAGACCTGGTGCGCTGCGCGCTGCTGCCGCTGCAGGATGCGCTGGTGACCGAGGAGGGCATCAGCCTGAACGGCCAGCTGTACACCTGCGCCAAGGCGGTGGAGGAGCGCTGGTTCGATCGCGCGCGCCAGCGCGGCCGCTGGGTCGTGCGCCTGGCATGCGACGAGCAGGAGCCCGAGTGCGTCTACCTGCCCGACCCGGCCGCCCCGATGCGCTTCCACGCTTGCCAGCCGGTGCAGCGCGGCGTCATCGCGGCGCAGCCGTTCGCCCGCCCCGAAGCGCCGGCGCGGCGCCCTCAAACGGCCGCGCCCTACGGCAGCTTCGAACGCATCGTCGCCGGCTTCGTGAACTGATTTCCTTCACCCTCGTTGTATCTTGATGCGCGCCGCCCGGCGCGCTTTTTTATTGATATTGGCAAGTCAATTCTGCTCGCGATGGAACACGATCGGCACATTTTCGCGTCGAAAAAACCTCCAATATCCATGATTGCGACATATTTCCTGAGTTGTTGACTTTCGCGATGACGGCAGGTATGTTGATTCATGGAAATGTCGGTCAGGGTCAGGAAAAACAGAGCTCTCGCATATGATGGCCGAGGCGCGGCGCGAGTTCCTCGGAGAACCGATCGCCAAGCCAGGCGTGCCGTGTCAATGCAAATGAATATACGAGGACCATGGTGACAGAGGATTATTCGACCGACCGCCGCGTCCTGGCCTGGTTCTGCGACGAGATCTTTCACGAGCGCTTTGCCAAGCTGTCGCCGCAGTCGCACCCCATGCATGTTCTCGAGTCCATCGAGGCATCGTCGCCTGCCGCCGCCCGCAAGGCATTGCGCATGACGCTTGCCGACTTCACCGAGCAGTCGTACGACTGGCCACCGGACTTCGTGCGGCTGGTCGACGAACGCCTGCGCGGGGCAGGGTTGCCCACACTGAGCGAGCTCCGGTACCGCTTAGGCAAGCGCATGCGGAAAGTACTCAAGCGTGGCGTCATCGACACGGAGGACGACTACTATATGCTGGCCGGCCTCGCATCGGATCGGAGTGCCAGCATGACCGAGGCAGACCACGCGTTGCTGGCGCGCTTGCTGGCCGACTACGAGAACCGCCTGCGCCCCCAGCCGCCGGCGTGAGCACCAGCCGGCCTTGACCGGCTCACCTCCTCCACGCGACCACTGCCACGCATATTGCAGAAGCCACGGCCGTGAGCGTGCGATTCCTCCACGGCGCAGCGCCAGCTCGCCGTCCTATTCGCCCGGCAACGAGCATGGGTCCGCCGAGCGGCACTGCGCTGCTTCAAGGAGTAACTTGCATCCCGGTGCGTCGCACTGGTGCGCCTTGCGACACCGCAAGCACTTCTACACTGCGGTGACTTTCAAACAAAGTTCGGCGCTCGTGTCGGGCTGAGCCTGCAACATGCACCAACGTGCCAGAAAGGCCAGCAAAGCCGAAACCACTTCATTCGCCTCGTCAAAAAGAGTGCTTACGTGACAAGAAATGGCACGCCGATTGCTTAGATACCCATGTGCAAGCATGTTCACCAACACAAAGGGGCAGCAATGAAGCAAGGGTTGATGAAGGCGGTAACGCGGCGCGATTTTCTCTACCGCGCCGCGGCGGTGGGCGGTACGGGCTTGCTGCTGAACGCGATGAACGCATGGGGCATGGGCATCGGTTCCACGATGTCCGGTCCGCCAGCCTTGACGGGCAGCGGCAAGGGCAAGTCGGTGGTGATCCTGGGCGCCGGCCTGGCCGGCATGACGGCCGCCTACGAGATGGCAAAGCTGGGCTATCGCGTGCAGGTGCTGGAAGCGCGTGGCTTCGCCGGCGGCCGCTGCCAGACGGCGAGGAGCGGCTTCGAGCTCACGGAGCTGGGCGGCGAAACGCAACGCTGCGCGTTCGACAAGGGCCAGTACATCAACCACGGCCCGTGGCGCATTCCGCTGCACCACCAGTCCACGCTGCACTACACGCGGCTGTTCGAGGTGCCGCTGGAAGTGATGGTCAACGATAACGATCACGCCTTCGTCTACCTGGAAAACGGCGGCCCGCTGTCGAAGCAGCGGCTGCGCCCCGCGCAGATCAAGGCCGACATGCGCGGCCATGTGGCCGAGCTGCTGGCCAAGTCGGTGCAGGACCACCAGCTCGACAAGGCCCTCTCGACCGATGACCAGCGCGCGCTGCTCGACTACCTGAAGCACGAGGGCCACCTGGCGGCGGGGGATCTAAGTTACAAGGGCCGCAGCGGCCGCGGCTTTGCCGTCAACCCTGGCGCCGGCGTCACCCCCGGTCCCGGTTCGTTCTCCGATCCGCTCGCTTTCCACGACCTGCTGGCATCCGGCGTGGGCAAGGTGTACAGCGCGGTGCAGGATTACCCGATGCAGAACACGATGTTCCAGCCGGTGGGCGGCATGGATGCCATCGCCAAGGCGTTCGAAAAGCGCGTGGGCCGCCACATCCGCTACAACGCCGAGGTGCAGAAGATCAGCCACGGCGAGAACCATGTCACGATCGCGTTCAAGGACACGAAGACGGGCAAGGAGGGCATCGTCACGGCCGACTACTGCCTGTGCACGATGCCGCTCTCAACCCTGCGCATGGTCGACACCGATTTCTCCGACGGTTTCAAGACCGCCATCAAGTCCGTGGCCTACGCGCCGGTCGGCAAGATCGGCCTGCAGATGAAGCGCCGCTTCTGGGAGGAGGATGATCACATCTATGGCGGCCACGTGCTGACCGACATGAAGGGCATCAACACGATCTCGCTGCCCTCGGCCAGCTGGCAGAAGAAGAAGGGTGTGGTGCTCGGCTACTACAACTACCAGACGGCGGCGATCGAAGTCAGCGGCCTGACGCCCGCCGAACGCGCCGAGTTCGCGCTCGCTGCCGGCGAAAAGATCTTCCCGGCCTATCGGGACTCGTTCGACAGCGCCTTCTCGGTGGCCTGGCACCGCGTGCAATACAACCTGGGCGGCTGGGCCGAATGGAACGACGAAAGCCGCAAGAGCGCCTATCCGAAGCTGCTGGAAGGCGAGGGCCGCGTGCTGCTGGCGGGCGAACACCTGTCCTACCTCACCGGCTGGCAGGCCGGGGCGATCGAATCGGCCTGGCAGCAGATGGCCCGCATTCATGAAAGGGCGATGGCATGACGTACAACTTCACTGCCCTGGTGGCATTGGCGGGCTTCGTCAGCGCGGTGCCGCTGCCCGCATCGGCCGCCGACGGCAAGGCCGTGTACCAGAAGAATTGCGCGGCCTGCCACCAGGCGACCGGCAAGGGCATTCCCGGCGCGTTTCCCGCGCTGGCCGGTAGCGCGTTCGTGCAGGGCCCCGCCAAGGACCCGGCCACCGTGCTCTTGAGGGGCCGCGGCGGCATGCCCGACTTTTCGCAGAACCTCAACGACGGCGATATCGCCGCCGTGCTCACATATGCCCGCTCCAGCTGGGGCAACACGGCGCCGGCCCTGTCCGAACAGGACGTGGCCGCGCTGCGCACCGAGATTTCGGCCGAGGCTTTCTCGGCCGGCCAGATGTCCAACAAACACTGAAAGAGAGGCTTCATGAAACAGCACATCGCCGCCACCCTGCTGATGGCCGCCGCCGCGGTCACCGCCAGCGCGCAGGACATCGTTCGTCACAAGATCCCCGGCTCGGACTTCCCGATCGCGCAAGCCGTGACGATTCCGCCGAATGCCACGATCCACTTCATCAGCGGCCAGGTGCCGCCGATGATCGACAAGTCGGCCAATCCGGACACGATCGCCGCCTATGGCGACACGAAGACGCAGACCGTGGGCGTGCTGAAGAAGATCGAGGAAATCCTGAAGGGCATGGGCCTGACGATGGGCGACGTGGTGAAGATGCAGGTGTTCCTGGTGGGCGACCCGGCCAAGGGCGGCCGCGCCGACACGAAGGGCTTCATGGAAGGCTACACGCAATTCTTCGGCGGCCCGCAACCGAACCTGCCGGCTCGCGCGGTGATGCAGGTGGCGGGGCTGAACTCCGCCGGCTGGCTGGTCGAGATCGAGGTGGTCGCCGCCAAGAAGTAATTCACTGAATACGCTGTAAGGGCTGGAAGGGCCCGGGGAAACTGCCGGCATGCGCGTCGGCAGGGGGACCCTTTTTCGCCTGTTTTTTGCTGCACCGGTTTTTCCATCTTCACTACAAGAAAAGGAATCACAATGCACAAGGCCATCATCACATCGGGCGCTGCCGCGATGCTGCTGCACACCGGATTGTCGCTCGCCGCCGAGCCGGGCGGCGCACCGGAGCCCGAACCGCAAGCGGAAAACGTGGCCGGCGCCGCCGGCGCACCAGTTTCGGTGGGCGCCGTGATCGTCACCGGCACCCGCGCCAGCGGCCTGAAAGCGGAAAACAGCGCCTCGCCGATCCAGGTGCTGGACGCCGGCTCGCTGCAACGTACCGGCCAGCCGGACCTGATCCAGGCCATCGCGCAAAACATCCCGTCGTTTACCGCGCAGGCCTTCGGCGGCGACACGGCGAACCTCACGCTGTCGGCCCGGCTGCGCGGCCTGTCGCCGAACAACACGCTTGTGCTGGTGAATGGCAAGCGGCGGCACGGCACCTCGAACCTGGCCGTGCTGGGCGGCCCGTACCAGGGTGGCGCGGCGGCCGACCTGAACTACATTCCGGTGGCCGCGATCGACCATATCGAAGTGCTGCAGGATGGTGCGGCCGCGCAGTACGGCACCGATGCGATCGCCGGCGTGGTCAACATCATCCTCAAGTCGAACAACCAGGGGTTGTCGGGCAACGTCAATGGCGGCGGCTATGTCGACGGCGGCGGCCACACGGGCGACGGCACGGCCAACATCGGCTTCAAGCTGACCGACAAGGGCTTCCTCAGCCTGACGGGCGAGTCGCGCTACCATGGTTACAGCGACCGCGGCAATCTCGACCCGCGCGTGACGGCCCCGCAAAACATCGCCTCGATGCCCCTGCTGCAGGCGCCCGGCTACCCGCACCTGAACAAGATCGCCGGCGACGCGCAATATCACCTGAACACGCTGGCGCTGAACGCCGGCTATGACATCGACGACGACACGTCGCTGTATGCCTTCGCCACCTGGGGCAAGAAGGAAGCGCGCGCCTACGAGAACTACCGTATGCCGAACCGGCTGCCGGAAGTCTACCCGCTCGGCTTCAGCCCGAAGGAAACGATGAAGGAGATCGACTACGCATTCACTGCCGGCGCCCGCGGCAAGTTCGGCGGCGCATGGAACTGGGAGCTGTCGACCACCTATGGCCGCGACAAGGCGGAGATCGGCGTGATCGATTCGGCCAACGTGTCGCTGTACCGCGATACCGGCTTCACGCCGACCGTCTTCCACGCCGGTACCTTCATCGCCAGCCAGTGGACCAACAACGTCGACATCTCCCGCGAATTCGACATGGGCTGGGCGAAACCGTCGACGTTCGCGATGGGTCTCGAGCACCGCGTGGACGAATACGAAATCCAGGCCGGCGACGAATACTCGCGCTACAAGGAAGGTTCGCAATCCTACCCCGGCTTCTCGCTGACGGACGCCGGCAAGCATGACCGCAACAACAAGGCAATCTACGCGAACTTCATCACCTTCCCGATCGCGGGCCTGACGGTCGACCTGGCGGCGCGCTATGAACACTTCTCCGACTTCGGCAACGCCAAGGTCGGCAAGCTGACGAGCCGCTACGACTTCACGCCCATGTTCGCGCTGCGCGGCACGTACTCGAACGGCTTCCGCGCCCCGACGCTGGCCGAGTCGTACTACTCGGCCACCAACGTGGGCCCGACCAGCGCCTTCGTGCAGCTGGCGCCGAATTCGGCGGGCGCGAAACTGGTGGGCGTGGATGGCCTGAAGCCGGAAGCATCGACCAATATCTCGGCGGGCATCGTGCTGAACCCGGCGAACAATCTGTCGGTAACGGTGGACGCGTACCAGATCAAGATCCGCGACCGCATCGTGGGTTCCGGCTCGGTCTACGGCTCGGGCGGCGCGGTAAACTCGCCGGCGGTGGTGGCCGCGATCCTCGCCAACGGCAACGTCCTCGACCCGACCGTGAGCGAGACGGGCATCAACATCTTCACCAACGCCGTCAACACCCGTTCGCGCGGGCTGGAGCTGGTGGCCACGCTGAACAGCAACTATGGCCAGTACGGCCGTGTCGACTGGTCGCTGGCGGCGAACTGGAACCAGGTGCGCGTCACGAAGATCAACCAGGCCCCGGCGCAACTGCAACCGCAGACGCTGCTGGACCGCACGGCGATCTCGAACCTGGAAACCGCGTCGCCGAAGACCCGCGTGAACATCGGCGCGCTGTGGCGCTCGGGCGCGTGGACGGTGAACCTGCGCGAAGCGATCTACGGCAAGTCGCACACGTGGGAATCGCCGAACGGCGGCACGTACTACAAGAACGAGATCGGCACCACCGCGATCACGGACCTGGAAGTGAGCTACAAGCTGACCCCGAACTGGACGCTGTCGGCAGGTGCCAACAACCTGTTCAACGAGTACCCGGACGAGGTGAACCCGGAGCTGATGGCCGTGTACCGCGCCAACCTGGACAACGCGGGCGTGACGAAGTACCCCTCGTTCTCGCCGTTCGGCATCAACGGCGGCTACTACTACGTGCGCGCCAGCTTCAAGTACTGATCCGCGGCGCCGCAGGCAAGGGCAGGGCGCTATACTGCGGCTTGCCCTTTTATCATTGAACGCCATGACCGCTCCGATGACCTTGCAGGACTATCTCGCGTTGACCGGCCCCGGGCCCGACGCGAGCTTCGCCTACGGCAGCGCGCCCTCGCAATACGTGGAACTGTTCCTGCCGCCCGGCGTCGGGCCGTTCCCCTGCGTGGTGCTGGTCCACGGCGGCTGCTGGACCGCGCAGTATGGCGGCATCACACAAATGCGCAGCATGGCCGGCGCACTCATTGCGCAGGGTATCGCCGTGTGGAACGTGGAATACCGGCGGCACGACGAGGAAGGCGGCGGCTATCCCGGCACGTACCTCGACGTGACCATGGCCATCGAGCGGCTGCGCGACGAACCGCGCATCGATTTGCAGCGCATCGTGGCTGTCGGCCATTCGGCCGGCGGGCACCTGGCGCAGTGGGCCGCGTCGCGCCACAAGCTGCCGCCATCGAGCCCGGCCTGGGTGCCGGACCCGGTGCGCATTCCCACGGTGATCAGCCTGGGCGGCCTGGCCGACCTGCGCGACCAGGCGGCATTGATCCGCTCCAGCTGCGAGCGCGAGACGGTGCAATTGGCCGGCTTGCCCAGTGCCGGGCGGCCGGACGTGTTTGCGGACACGTCCCCGGCCGAGATGCTGCCGGCCGGGATCCACACGGTGCTGATCCATGGAGAACTCGACATCGTCTCGCCACCGTCCGTAGCCGAGGCCTACGCACGGCGTGCCCGCGCGGCCGGCGATACGGCCGAGGTGATCGTGCTGCCGGGCGCCGGCCACTACGACGAAGTAGCGGCCGGTGCGCCGTGCTGGCCGCTCGTCAATGGCCCGATCCTGCGCGCGCTGGGATTGCAGTGACGCTTACGGCGCTATGCCGAACAACTCCATCCGCAAGCCCTTCATGCCGGCCGGCGCATAAATCGTGATGGCCTGCGCCTTCAGCATGTTCTCGTACAGGTTGCCCTTCGCGGTCAGCGAGAAGTAGTACGTGTTCGGCCGGACCGGCACCTCGCCGGGCACCTGCGCCATGTGCACCAGCTCCACGCCGGGCATGGCGATTCCGATCAGGCGTTCCACGTCGTCCGGCGAACCGATCTTGAAGCGTACCGGCACCGCGGCGACCAGTTCCAGGGCCGGCATGTCGGCACTCACCGCCAGGCACAGCTCCGTGCGTCGCTCCACGCGCGCCGGGTCCAGCACGCCGTGGTGGTGCGTGATCTTCACCGGATCGGCCGTGAGCGGCACCGTGAAGTAGCGCGAGGAGATCACGGTATCGATCAGGTCGCGGATGATGGCATCGAGCCGCCCGAAGCCGGGGCCTGGATCGTCGTGCTGGTAAGCCGGCAGGTCGCACAGCGCATATTTCGGCGAGAACGTCATCAGCCCGCCGGCCAGCGCCGTCAGCTTGTCGAACACGGTTTCCGGGTGGTGCTGGCGGTAGCGCGCCGTGTGCGTGAGCGGCGCCGCCGCCGTGCAGATCACGTTCAGCATCCAGAACGACGAGGCGTCGCCGGCATGCACCTCGAACGCCTGGCGGCCGTTCAGGCGGTGGCGCTCGTACAGCGCCGCGATCTTGGCGTTGAGCTTGGCCAGCAGGGCGTCGAGCATGCCTGGCAGGCCGGCGGCGGTGGCCAGGGTGACCGACGGGGGCATGAAGGTGGGGTCGGGTTCGAAGCCGCCGGTGGGGGAGCGCTTGATGCGGATGACGGGGAAGGAGATGTAGCCGGTGCGCGCCTCGGTGTGGGGGATGAGCGTCACGTTCTTTGTCAGGTACTCGACATCGAGCGACAGGTCGCTGGTGAACAGGTCGGCGGCTTCGACATCTTTCCTCCTGTAGCGCCCCGACCTTTCAGCATTTCCACCATGCTGGTTGAGCAACGGCATGGCGGCATAGAACGTGAACACCTGCTCGTCGGGGTCCAGTGCCGCCAGGTTCACGGCCGGTGGCGCCGGGTCGGAAATCGGCGCATCGAAAATCTCGCCATCCTGGAACAACAGGGACAGTTCCTCTGCCTTCAGCATGTTGTTGCCGAGCATGTCCGAATTCCATTCCGCCTTGCGCACGCCCCACAGGCTTGGGCTGATCATCTGCGCAAGTTGTTGGAGCCGCGCCTCGTGATACAGGTCCTGCCGTTGCATCTGCTGGGGCGCGATGATGAGGCCTTCGCCCCATAACAATTTCAATGGAATGCTCATGGTTCTCCTTTCGCAAAGAATGAGAGAGAGCATGAATGTTTCGCACCGGCATTCCTTTGATCGGGCGCAATTTGCCAGTCGAGAAGCTCCCGATAATGAGCCTTCCCGACACTACCGCTCCCGAACATGAAAGACTTGCTTCCTTATTTCGAACGCGAACTGGTGGTGTTGCGCGGCTATGCCGCCGAATTTGCCGCCAGGTTCCCCCGTGTAGCCGATCGGCTACGCATAGGCGACGGTGACGCCCAGTTCGAGCGCCTGTTGCAGGCGTTGGCCCTACTGGCGGCGCGCATCGTCACGCGGATCGACGACGGTTTTCCGCAATTTACCGAAGCGCTGCTCAATTCGTTGTTTCCGCACTACCTGCGACGCTTTCCCTCCTGTGCCATCGCTTCTTTCACCCTGATGGACAAGGGGCTGGAAGAGATGTCCGGCGTGCGCGTCATCAAGCGCGGCACCATCCTTGAATCCCAGCCAGTCCAAGGCACGCGATGCAAGTTCCAGACCGCGACGGATGTGGCAATGGCACCACTGGCAATCACGGCAGCGCAGTTCGAACCTTTGCTCCGTGCACCGTCGGGTACGAAGCTGGCAGCGGATGCAACGGCCTCGTTGTCGATCACTATCGCTTCCGTGTCCTCCAAGCTCGCGCTGTCGCAGATACCGCTGGACACGCTGCGCGTGTTCGCCGATGGCGATCCGTCGTTCTGCGCGGCCCTGCACGATACATTGTTCATGCACGTCACCGGTGCATTCATCGAGTCACCGACGGGCAATTGGCTACCGTTGCCGGAGAGCCCGCTGCTGCCGGTTGGCTGCGCGGATGACGAAGCGCTGATACCGTTCGGCGACCGCTCACACCGCGCATGGCGGATACTGACGGAGTACTTCTGCTTCCCCGACAAGTTCCGGTTCTTCGATATCGACCTGGCAGCGCTGCACACGGTGCTGCCGTCGAACAATCGCAGCGTGACGTTGCATCTTGCGCTGTCGCGCATGCCACCGGACGGTAATGCGGCGCGCATGTTGCGCTTGCTGCAAGCGTCCCACCTGCGGCTGTTCTGCACCACGGTCGTCAACTTGTTCAAGCAGCCAGTCCGACCTGTCGCCGTCACCAGCATGGCGGCGGAGTACTCGCTGGTGGCTGACGCACCCCGCCCGCAGGCTTTCGAGGTGTATTCAGTCGATGCTGTGCACCAGCAACCGAAGGACGGCGACCTTGTCGAATTCACGCCCCTGTATGCAAGGGGGCATGGCGTGTCGGGCCGGGGCCGCCACTGGATATTGCGCCACGACGAAGTTCTGGAGGCGACCAGTCCAGGGCATGAAAAGCGCATGGCGCTGGTGGACATCAACGCGGCGGCGTTGAAGGTGGAGCGCAGCTCGTTGTCCGTCCACGTCACGTGCACCAACCGGGACCTGCCGCACCAGTTGAGTCATGGCGCATCCAGTGGCGACCTTGCATTGCCAGGCGCGGTGGGCGGGCCGGTGGTGCGCCTGCTGGCCAAGCCCAGCCTGACGCAACACTTCGCGGCAGGGCAGAACCACTGGCGGTTGATTTCCCACTTGACGCTGAATCACCACGCCCTGGTGCCGAAAGGCCTGCCCACCTTCAAGGAACTCCTCACGCTCCATGACCTTCCTGCGTCGCCTGTCACGCGACGGATGATCGAGGGGATCGTGAATCTCGACCACGAGATCACTACCGCCTGGATCAAGCACAAGCGCGGCTGCTCGCTGGTGAAAGGCCTGGAAGTCCACATCACGGTGGACGAGGAAGCATTCGTCGGCAGCGGCATTCATCTGTTCGCGCAGGTGATGGACCACCTCCTGGGGCTATATGTGCAGGTCAATAACTATGTGGAACTGGTGCTGCTGTCGCAGCGCAATCAGAGGGAGATTTGGCGATGCAAACGACGCAACGGCAGCGCGAGCCCGGCCTGATCGGCCGGCTCTTCGCGGAACCCTGGCGATTCGGGTTTCTTCCCGCGATCACGCTGACCTTGCGGTGGCTGGCACGGCGCGGTGTGCCGACCGACGACGCCTTGACGAAGTCACTGCGCTTCGAAAACAGCGTTTCCCTGGCTTTCCCCGCCAGTGAAATCGAAGCGCTGCGAGTCGAGGAGCAGCCGGATGGGCCGCGCGTCGTCATGACGCCGACCTGCTTTGGGCTGCTGGGCACTTCCGGCACGCTGCCGGCGCACGACACAGATCGCTGTGCGCACGCGGCGGCATCCGGCGAGAAGGGCGGCCGTGCGTTCATGGACTTCCTGTCGACTCGCATGGTCAGCTTATTCTGGCAGGCCTGGGCCATGCACCGACCGGAGGTCGTCATCGATACCCAGGGTCGCGATGCCTGGCGTGTACGCCTGCAGGCCCTTGGCGGCAGGAAGGAATCCGCCAGCGAACGGGAGGCGTGGTATGCCGGGCTGCTGCGGACCCGCCCCGTTTCTGCCGCGACACTGGAGTGCATCCTGGCCGGCGAGCTGGGACTGCCGGTGCGGGTCGAATCGATGGTGGGAAGCTGGGACATCGTCAAGCCTTCACAACGCAGCAGGCTGGGCACCCCGACTCCAAAGCTCGGCGCTGGTGCCATGGTCGGGCGGCGCCAGTGGCGGCTGGACCAGCGCGTGCGCATCGTGATCGGGCCCCTGAAGCGTGCGCAGTTCGACTGGCTGCTGCCCCGCGGCGAAGGCGCGCGCATGCTCTCCAGGCTGGTGGCGCTCGTGATGGCCGAAGTCCTGGTGGAATACGAAGTCTGCCTGCTGCCCGGTCCCGAATGCATCCGCCCGCTCGTGCTGACGGCAAAACCCGGCGAAGGGCGCCGGCTGGGTTGGGACACTTTCATTGCCGATGCACCGGGTAGCTCCCGCCAACGCGAAATCCGCTATCTGCTGAAACCCGAACTCTATGGAGATGATCAATGAGCCTGATACCCCCGACCGTGGTGTCGTTCGACCGCCTGCAGCAGACGGGCCGGCTGCTGCGGTCGCACTTTCCCAATGATGACGGGCCTGAAGCCAACCTGGTCGTGAACACGCTATGCGCGCAGGAAGAGCTGTCGCGCAGCTTCCGCTTCGATGTGGAACTGTTGTCGGACGATGTATCGATTCCGCTGAAGTCGATGATCGGAAAGATGATGACGGTCTCTCTGGTCCGGGACAACGGCACCGAACGCCACTTCAACGGCTACATCACGGAATTCCGCTACATGAAGACCGATGGCGGCTTCGTGTACTACTACGCGGTGCTCGAACCATGGCTGGCTTTCGCGAAGCTGCGCAAGGATTGCGTGTCGTTCCTCGCTTGCAGCGTCCTGGAGATGACTGAAAAGACATTCGCGCACTACAAGGAACATGACTGGAAGCCGCAGATGCGGGGGGAAGACGCGAAGATCACCTGCATGAACCAGTACAACGAGACGGACTACAACCATCTGCACCGCCGCTGGGAAGCCGCCGGCTTGTATTATTGGTATGAGCACCGCCTGGATGGGCACACGCTGCATTTGTCCGACGACAGCACGATCGCCGATCCCATCGACGAATGTGGCGCACGGGATATGGAACCCGGCACGATTCCTTATCGCGCTTTCGCGGGTTCCGCCGAAAGCGACGGCATCCGGCAATGGCAGGCCGTCCGCCGGGTCGGCCCGTCCAGCATGGCACTGGGCAGCTTCGACTACAAGAACCCGATGCCGCAAGCCGTCAGCTCCGAGTCGATGAACCGGCAGGGTGATTTGCCGTCGTTCGACGTCTATGAGAACACGGGAGCCTACGGCTATCGCGACTGGCAGGACGGCGAACCGCTGGCGAAGCGCCGGATGGAAGAAGCGGACCGCATGACGCAGTACTTCGAGGCGGAGGGCAACGACCGCAGCGCACTACCCGGCCGCAGCTTCATGCTGGCCGACCATCACAGCGGTTCGATGAACTGGCCCTTCCGGCAGGCGATGCTCAGCGAGCCGATCGGCAAGCGGGAATACCTGATCGTCTCCGTCCGCCATTGGGCCGGGAACAACCTCAATTCGGCCAAGCGCGAGCCTTCATATTACAGGAATGATTTCACCTGCCTGCGCAAGACGGTCCCATGGCGGCCGGGTCGCCACTTTCACAGCAATCCACCTCCTTCGCCTGGCGTGCAAACCGCGATCGTCACCGGACCGCAGGGGGAAGAAATCCATACCGATGGCCTGGGGAGGATCACGATCCAGTTTCACTGGGACCGGCAGGGCAAGCGGGACGAGAACAGTTCCGCATGGGTGAGAGTGGCGATGCCGATGGCGGGCAGGCAGTTCGGGCAAATCGGTTTGCCGCGGGTTGGGCAGGAGGTCGTGGTGCAGTTTTTGGGCGAGAACCCGGATAGGCCGATTGTTACCGGGGTAGTCTATAACGCTGAGCATGAGGTGCCCTGGCAACTATCTGCCCAGCGTGCCTTGTCGGGCTTGCGTTCGCGTGAGGTAGGTGGTACCCGAGGTAGTCAGTTGGTACTCGACGACACAAAAGATGAGATTCAAGCCCAATTGCGCTGTGATCATCTACATAGTCAATTGTCTTTGGGGAAAATACATCGGCTTGAGCAAATAGAGGGGCGAGGTGAGCACAGGGGAGATGGCTTCGAATTGCGCTCCGACGGACACGGTGTACTGCGGGCTGCACAGGGCATGTTACTTAGTACCGACGCACGACAAGCCGCTGCTGGTTCCGCAAGCGATATGTCCGAAACTATCCAACGGCTGCGACGGGCAACCGAGAATCAAGAGCGGTTGGCCTCGCTTTCGCAGCACTATGGTGCACAAGAAGAATCTCAGCAAGATCACACTGTTGAAGAGCTTCGTTCACAGAATAGTGCTATCCACCACGGTGAGAGTAGTGCTTCCTCCAAGCTGACCCAGCCTCACCTTGTGCTGTCCAGTCCAGCGGGGTTAGCCGTTACGTCAGCAGGATGCACCCATATTGCTAGCGACAGGGACGTCGCGGTCAGCAGTGGAAATAATGTGTCTATTGCAAGTAACGGCGGCTTATTTGCGAGTATCGGCAAGACTCTGCGGTTGTTTGTGCATACTGCCGGAATGAAGCTTATTGCCGCTGCAGGAAAAATAGAAATTGAAGCGCAAAGCGATAATGTGGAAGTCATTGCACACAAAGTGGCAAAAATCCTTAGTGATACGGACTGGGTTGAGATAAGAGGGAAGAAGGGGGTGCGGCTGCATGGTTTTAACAATTTCCTGGAAATTGGTGAAACAGTACAGTTTTTTACCGAGTCGCCCGTGCGATTTAACGGAAATCTAGAAACGTTGGCGGCGAAGAGCATGTCGCAGGCGTTCAACGAAAGACCGGAGGACTGCAGGTTCGACCAAGAAGTCAACTTTTTGGACTCAGAAGGGAAGCCAGTGCCTAACGTTGAGTTTGAAATAACAAGAGATGACGAAGGCGTAGTCTCGGGAAAGAGTTCTATAGAAGGGAGCACAGGAATTCAAAGAGGTTGCGAGATCGAATACTACACTGTGCGTTGGAAGGGAGATTTACCATGAATGAAAAGTCAAATTTGAACGAACGAGGAAATCATCAGGAAGATTTTACCCAAGGTGTTGGTGGTTGGGCTGAGTATACTGTGTCAATGACACTAACGAGTGATATTGCTAGACACGATGTGAAATTGCCGCCTAAGAAGTTAATTCCAGTAATCTTTATACCAGGAGTGATGGGCAGTAATCTGAGAATGAGCGTGGGGCGACGAGAGCGGCTTAATCGTTCAGAAAACTATGCATGGAGGCCGGATGAGATAACTGATGCTGGAGGGAAGGCAAATGTTGTCACTGGCACAGGTTTAGGTGGATGGTTCAAGAACGCTACACCTGCCCAGCGCCAGCTGAATTTCGATCCGAACGAGACTGAAGTTGATCTTTATCGATATACCGAGAGTAAATCGAAGTTCGACCCTCAGGGTAAAGAAACTATTGAATCCGACATGCGTCATCGTAATGTCCCGGATGGGTTGGACGCCATTCCTCCACTATTGGGGAGAACATGGTCATTCTCTCGTAAGGCTGATTCGTCAAAAGGGAAGGCAGCTAGTCCAGCGCAGATTGCTCGATGGCGCGGCTGGAGCGAGGTATTGTTCGGAGGCGCCTATGGAAAAATGCTTCGACACGCGGAACATTACCTGAATAATATGGTGCACGAAGGAGGATTGAATAAAATTTGGCGGACGGTACTAGGTGATCCACGCACTATGGGTGCAAAGGATGGTGCAGCACTAACTGAAGAACAAATACAATCTATATCAAAGTGTTGGTATCCAGTGCATTCTATGGGATATAACTTCCTGAAGGGGAATGGTGAGTCTGCTAGAGTTCTCGCTGAGCGTATCGCTGGGCTAGTCAAAGGTTATCAAAAGCGTGGCTTTCAATGCAATGAGGTAATTTTGGTGACGCACAGTATGGGGGGGCTCGTAGCGAGAGCTCTGCTGCATCCGCGATACGGTAATTTACTGAATAGCTCAGTCTTCAAGATACTCGGCGTTTATCACAATGTAATGCCATCATCTGGCGCGGCGGCGACGTATAAGCGAATGCGTTTCGGGTTTCAGGACCGGCCCGGTATATTGGCCGGGTTCGCTGCGCGTGTCCTCAGCATAAATGGCGAACACGCCACAGCTATTTTGGCGAATGCCCAGGGGCCGCTTGAGTTGCTTCCCAGTACTTGGTACGGCACAGGTTGGTTGAAAGTAGTAGACGGAGCTGGGAATGTTCTCGATAGCTGGCCAAAAGAAGATTATAGTGCATTGAAGTACGTCTATTTGCAGCCAGAGACAATTTGGTGGAGGCTAATTAATCCTAAATGGGTTAACCCAGCTCGGCTCACGGAAGATGAAGGAGGCGGAATAGCTAAAGTTCACCGGAGGATCGAGAACGCTATAGATTTTATTGAGTCTATCTGTTCAACGTTCCACCCATCTCAAACCTATGCGAGCTACTGTAATAGTAAAAAGCGCCAATGCTTTGGTGAGGTAGTATTCAAAATAATGGACAAGGACCTTTTTGATACCTCAAAAACAAACCTGGCCCCGGTGACTACTTGGGTTCCGGTATCTGATGATGCCAGGGGTAACCTAACAGTAAAGGCAGGTAACCGTATCCTTACGCTTTCCCTGCAGCCTCCGAGTAGCAGCGGAGACGAAACAGTTCCGGCTGAGCGTTCCGCACGAATGGTGGGCGGTATGAGGTTTGTACACGGGACTGGAGAATCCGATGGGTATGAGCACCAAGATAGCTATTCTCAGAAGGAAGTGCTGGACGCGATGCTATATGCTGTTGCAAGCATTGCACTTACCGCGGATTGGAAGGGTAAATAGAAGTTGCCTGATTCTGCTATTGGTTTTGGCAATTTTCTTTGCCTCTACTTTTACTTCTGAGGAGGATATGGTGGATAAAATCTATCGGGAACCGCAAAAGATCAGTGTCTTATTCAACGAAAGGAAACTGTCGTGTTTTGGTCGTTATGCTTTCTACATACCAAAAATTTCTCAAATTGTATGGGGCGCAACGTCATTCCCGTCAAGGATCAGTGTGATTAGTTCAAGTCGAAGCACAATGGAGCAGCTTGTCTTGGAAGATGTGGCGAGAATTCGACGTGCCAACGATACTGCTGAAGTGATATTTTCAGGCCCCGGTCGAGATGGCTTGGGTTGGCGGCTGGACTATTATGAGGATAAGTACGCGAAGAGGGATGGAGCCCTCTATTCTCGGAGTTATATAGAGCTTGGAAATAATATCTTTCTGCTGAGTGCCGCCAAAGCGAAAAGTGAATCGGAGGTTCTTTTTTTAGAAAGACAATTTCGACGGGCGAAGAGTATTGTTCTTGCTGATCACGATATCCATGCTGATCCTGGATTCTGCGTAGAGCACGGATTCATTAGACAAAACACATACGATCACCAAGAAATTGTTGCGATAGGTTTGCATCTGCCAAGCTACCCGGATGTTAAGTTCTCTATCACTTCTAACAAGGATGCATATGCTGACTACTCTCCTGAAGAGTTTGATGGACGCATCAGGGAAGAGTTGTCTTTGCTCTCCAGGATTAAGCACGCCAAAGACGAACAGGGAAGTAATTATCCGGCACGAGTAGTATTACGCGAGGGCCCCCGAAACGTAAATCACTGGAAAGGGGAGGAATCGTTGATTAGGCGAGCTGACGGAACTCATGACTTCGAGTGGGCCTATGTCGGTCGACCTGGGGACGTGGCTTACCCACCAGAGTTCAGTGTGCAAATGTTCACGAAGGTAGCCAATAACATGATTGGGGCTGCCGAAAAAGCCTCACTTACCGACGACGAAGCAGTCGCCCTATGGGACAAACTACTCTCTAGCCTAAAATTTCGCGTAAAGGTACCGGGCGCGCCAGAAGGGTCTTACTACTTTCTGCCCGGAGAGAAAACCGACCGAGGAGCAAAGCCATGAAGCACGAAGGCCGCGGCGTCATACGCATTGGCGACAAGACGGACCATGGCGGACTCGTACTGACTGCCACCTCGACAACAATTGCGATGGGCAAGTCTGCTGCGCTTGAGGGTGATATGACCATCTGCCCGAAGTGCAAAGGATCCTTTGCCATCAAGCCCGACGGCAAGGGCGCAAAACATAAGGGCAAATCCTATGCGTACGACGGTGACATGACCGAGTGCGGCGCCAAACTGATCACTTCTTTAGTATGACGTAGCGACGAGCCAGTCGGTGCAAGCAAGAGCCAAAAGGAGCGGTAACTCAACGAAATCAATACTCATCATACTTCCGCGCATCCCCGCGCACCTTCGAGGCTGGATACTTCTCCCCATTCAGCCTCAACTTCTCCAGCGCAGCCGCCCGCAAATCCACGCCGGTACGATCCGCCAGCTGTACCAGATACAGCAGCACATCGGCCATCTCATGCCGTACTCCCTCCAGCTTTCGCTCATCCAGTTCATCGAGCGCCCCGGTCCGAAGCCACTGGAAATGCTCGACCAGCTCCGCCACCTCCACGGACAACGCCATGACCAGGTTCTTGGGCGTATGAAACTGTCCCCAATCCCGTTCGGCCGCGAACGCCCGGGTCAATTCGCGCAATTCCTCGAGCGAATCCTGAGGCGAGGAAGAAGAACTCACACCAACTCCTTCTGCATGAAGACCGACAGCGGATCCTCGGGATATTCCCCGAACGCCCCGCGGTGCTTGTACCCCATGCGCTCGTACAGCGCCAGGGCTTCCGGCATCGTCGGTCCCGTCTCCAGCATGCACACCGAGCACCCCTGTGCCAGCGCCTTCTCCTCCAGCGCGGAAATCAACCGTCGAGCCAGTCCCTGGCCCCGGGCCTCAGGCCGCACATACATCCGCTTGAGTTCAGCATATTCTGGCGTCACTACGACAGCAGCGCAGCCCAGCGCGGTGCCGTTGGAAGCGTCGCGTGCCACAGCGAATGCCACATTCGGCGCCAGCAGCGAAGCGATGTCCAGCGCGTAGACATTCTCAGGCGGATACAGCGAATACAGGTAGGCATCCAGTTCGGCGATCAGTGCGTGCACATCCGGCTGGTCCGGGGTTTCAAAGGTGATCTGCATGGACAATTCGATGATGTTTTAAGGGAAATGGCGATGTTATCATTCCCCGCGCCGCCCGATCGGTGGTCGACTGGGGGCACGACATCTCACAAGGATAATGATGAAACCGCTTTTAAGGAAAGCCGTCGCCCTGACTCTTGGCTCCTCGATGTTGATGGCAGCGCCTGTGGTGCTGGCCGCCAGCGCGCCCCGCGCGGAAAAGGAGTGGCTGTCGCAAGCCGATGCCGAAGCGCGTTCCGCGCGCGTGTCGAACGTCGCCTACCAGCTCGACTTCACGCTCACCGGCGCGGAAACCTTCGCCAACACGACCACGCTGAACTTCGACCTGAACGATGCGTCGGCGCCGCTGACGATCGACCTGAACAAGGCTACCGTCAAGTCGCTCACCGTCAATGGCAAGACCATCGCGCCGCAATACAACAACTGGTTCATCACGATTGCCGCCGCGGACCTGAAGCAGGGCCGCAATACGGTCGTCGTCGGTTTCGAGCGGCTGCACAGCACGAACGGCGAGGGCCTGCACCGCATGATCGACCCGGTCGATGGTCGCGTGTACACCTACTCGCACTTCGAGCCGGCCGCCGCGCAGCAGATGTTCGCCCTGTTCGACCAGCCCGACCTGAAGGCCACCTACCAGGTCAACGTCACCGCGCCGGCCGACTGGGTCGTGGTGTCCACCACGCGCGAAGCGAAGGTCGAGGATGCAGCCGGCGGCAAGCGCTGGACCTTCCCCGTCACGAAGAAGCTGTCGCCCTATAACTTCTCGCTGCACGCCGGGCCGTACAAGATATGGGAAGACAACAGCGCGAAGTATCCGATGCGGCTGTTCGCGCGCCAGTCGGTGGCTGCGCAGGTCGATCCGAAGGATTGGTTCACGTTCACGAAGCAGGGTCTGGCCTTCTTCGACGAGTACTTCGGCATCCCTTACCAGTTCGAGAAATACGACCAGCTGCTGGTGCCGGATTTCCTGTACGGCGCCATGGAGAACGCCGGCGCGATCACCTTTGCCGAAAACCGCTTCCTCCACAAGGACAAGATGACGACGGACCAGCGCCACTCGCTGGCATCGGTCATCATGCACGAGATGGCTCACCAGTGGTTCGGCGATCTCGTCACCATGAAGTGGTGGAATGGCTTGTGGCTGAACGAGAGCTTTGCCTCGTTCATGGGCACGCTGGGTACCGCCGAGTCCACGGAATTCAAGAACGCGTGGCAGTACTTCTACACGCAGGGTAAAGCGGCCGCCTACCGGCAGGACCAGTCGCTGGGCACGCACCCGATCGAGGTGCCCGTGGCCACCACCGCCAACGCCTTCGACAATATCGATGCGATCACGTACTCGAAGGGCGCCTCCACGCTCAAGCAATTGCGTCACCTGCTGGGCGAGGAAACCTTCCGCCGCGGCGTGCACAATTACCTCGTCAAGTACCAGTACCAGAACGCGAAGCTCGACGACTTCATCGGCAGCCTGGGCGAAGCGGCCGGCCGTGATCTGTCGCAGTGGACGCAGGACTGGCTGTACCAGCCCGGCGTGAACACGGTGACGGCGAACTACACGTGCAAGGGCGGCAAGATCGATTCCTTCAGCCTGGCGCAGACGGCGCCGGCCGAGCATCCGGTACTGCGCGAGCAGCGCGTGCAGGTGGCGCTGTTCCGCAACGGGGGCAAGGCGCTGAACCTGGACCGCAAGCTGGCCGTCACCTACAAGGGCGCCAGCACGCCGGTGCCGGAACTGAACGGCGCTGCCTGCCCGGACCTGGTCTACCCGAACTACGAGGATTGGGGCTATGCCAAGGTCAAGCTGGATGGGCGGTCTTCCGCCGCGGCGCGCGCGAACGTCAGTAAGGTCGAGGAACCGCTGCTGCGTGCCATGCTGTGGCAGAGCATGTGGGATGGCGTGCGCGATGGCGAGTTGCCGCTGAACGACTTCCTGCAAACGGCCCTGGACAACGCGCCGCGCGAGACGGATTACGCGCTGCTCGGCACCGTGCTCACGAATGTCCGGGCCGGCATCGGTTACCTGCAGAAGATGTCGCCGAATGGCGCGTACACGAACAAGACCGTCGGGGCGCTGGAGAAAATGGCGTGGCAGGGCATCCTCGACGCAAAGGATGAAAACTTCCGCCGCCGCTGGCTGGCCACCTACGTGGACTTCGCCGGCAGCAAGCCCGCGCTGGACCGCCTGGCGGGCATGCTGCACAACCGTGGTGTGCCGAAAGGCGTGACCATCAGCCAGGACGTGCGCTGGGCGATCGTCAAGCAGCTCTCCGAGCAGAACTACCCAGGCGTGGAAAAGCTGGTCGCCGCGGAAGCCGCGCGCGACAAGTCCGACAGCGGCCAGGCTGCCGCGCTGGCGGCGCAGGTGGTGCGGCCCGATCCGGCGGTGAAGGCCGAGTGGCTGGCGAAGATCGCCGATACGCAGACGAAGCTGCCGTTCTCGCGCATCCGCACGGCGATGGAAAACCTGTACCCGTCCGCGCAAGCCTCGCTGAGCGAGCAAAGCGCCGCCCAGCGGCTCACGCAACTGCCGGAGCTCGACAAGACGGCCGGTCCGGTCTTCATGCGCAGTTTCGCGGAATCGATGATTCCGGCCACGTGCACGCCGCAAAGCGTGCAGCGCCTGGCGGACGCCGCCGCCCAGCAGAAGGATCTGTCGGCCGGCACGCGCCGTGCGCTGCTGGAAACCCAGCAGGAGGATGCGCGCTGCGTGGCCATCCGCAAGGCGATGACGGTGCCGCTCGGCTGAGTACGGTCTTCCCCACGACGCCGGCGCAAGCCGGCGTTTTTGATTGACGCTTTGCCCGGCGCGGCGATATATTTTTGCAAGTCACTTCGGGTGCCAGCCCTTCAGGCGGCACAGGCAGTCCCATCCACGGCAGCCGGGCGTTGCCGGCTCCTTCCCACATCACTTCCACCCGCCGGTTCGCTCCCTTCCATCACGGCCGGGTACTACAACAAGCCGCGCGCTGGCAGCGGAAGGGATCACTGTAAGGAGACTGCAATGAATATCTACCAGGCGATCTGGGATGCGGACCAGGCCGGCAGCGGCATCCGCCCCCTGCTGGCATCGTCCAGCGAGGCGGGGCAGGAAGAGCATGGCTATATCCGCGTGCTGACCCGCACCGAAACGCTGCAAGACCCGAACATCCTGTTCGATCTCGCCCTGCCGGTCCACAAGCGCACCACCTACGATCTCGTGCAGGCGCTGTTCGACAACTATGCGCTGGACGAGCAGCATACCGAGCTGGAGACCCCCGAGGAGAGGGAAGAAATTCACGACCTGCTGACGGCCGTGGTGGACAGCCCGCCCATGCTGGTAGCCCGCCAGTATCTGGAAGAAGCGACCGGCACGGCCATCAGCAGCGCGCGCTGGTACTCGACCTTGCTGGAGATGTGGTTCCGTACCTTCCGGGGCGGCGGCGATCCGGCGCTGTCCGGCTTCGAGCACGTGTTCGTCGGCGAGCAGCAGGGGCCGAAAGTTCAGGGCTACCATTTCTGGTACAAGTATTACCTGGACGATGGCATGGTGCAGCGCGAGGGCACCCGTTCCATGTTCCCCGGCCTTGCGGACGACCGCATCGTCTACCTGCGCGGCCAGTACAAGGATGGCCAGGAAGCGTTCCCGGAATCGGTCACCATTTCGTACAAATGGCTGGCGCCGGACTACGATGCGAAAGTGCTGCGCCCGTTGACGAAGCCCACCGGCGGCTTCTTCGTCGGCTGCAGCGTGGAAGGCCTGATGGCCATCGGCACCGTGCGCGCTCACCTGGGCGCGCGGGCGCCGAAGGAAGCCGTCATCAATGGCGCGCGCTATGAACTGAAGGTGTTCCGCAGCGAGAACAACCAGCATATCCGCACGTTCTATCCGATCTACCTGGGGCCGGCTTCGGAAGTCACGCCGCCGCCCGGGCCGGCGCCCGACCCGGTCGAGCCGGGCAAGCTGCGCATCCTCGCCGCACTCGTCAACCCGGAAGGGGACGACGTTGGCGGCGAGCGTGTCATGCTCGCCAATGGCGGCGGGCAGGCGGTGTCGCTGGAAGGCTATGTGCTGCGCGATGCAAACCGGAACCGGCTGCCGATACCGGATGAATTCGGCAGCGTGCCGGCCCGCGGTGCCGTCACCGTCACCTTGCCGCGCGGGTCGATGCAGTTGTCGAACAAGGGGGGCGAAATCACATTGCTCACTCCCAGCGGGGCGGTGGCGCACCGGGTCAGCTACTCGAAGGCGCAGGCGCGGCGGGAAGGGGAGATGATCTATTTCTGAGCGCTCGAAGGAGAACGCCGGCGAGAGCCGGCGTCCGGTCACATCTCCATGGCGTCATGGCCGTCGATCGCGCCTTGGCAGGCGAGGCAGCAGTATTGGTCATGTTGATCGCCGGAAATTAGCGATAGGAAATCAATACTCCCATGCATGGCCTGCCTTGCCTCTGATCCTCTGCAAGACATCGGCGCGAGCGCCTTCGATCCATGGAGCCGCTACAATGCCGCCTTCAACGGAGCCTCCAATGACCTACGAAGAATACCTGGACGAAGTCACCACGCTGATCTTCGAGAAATACAACGTGCCCGAAAAGCAAGCCGTGCGCATCGTGATGGCCGCGCAGGACAGCGAATTCTTCGTGCCGCACGACGAGGATGCCAAGCTGCGCAACGTCGACCAGGCGCACAAGGACGCCAAGACGCTGTTCACCGCCGCGCAGAAAAAACCGGCGAAATAAAGGTCAGCCGGCCGCGGCGTGCCAGCCGGCAAGCCCGTTGATCGCATCTTCCTTCGCCTTGGCTTCGATCTCGATCCACGGGGCGCGCGCATACGACGATGGCATCACCGTGATCAGGTCCGAATGCTGGCGGTCGTTGAACGACGTGCGGCCGTTCGAGATATGCACGAGCTGGTGCTCGGGCACGGCCCAGGTGCCGCGCGCCTTGTCCAGCATTTCGCCCACGCTCGGATCGTCGTAGCTGTCCAGCCCCTCGTGCACGATGTGGTGGTGGGCATCGAACACCATCGGCACGCCGCTGCGCAGGCAGATCTCGTGGATTTCGCTGGCGCTGTACGCATATTCGTCGTTCTCCAGGCCCAGGCGGCAGCGGATCGCCTCGGGCAGGCGGGCGATGCAGCCCACCAGCGCGTCGGCGCGGTCGGCCTTGCCGCCATGGATTTCCAGCAGCGCCCAGGGTGTGCGCGGCTGGGCCAGCAGATCCATGATGTCCGCATGCATTTGCAGGATCTTGATGCTGTTTTCCACCACGCCAACTGAATCCGAGCTCAGCACCACGAACTGGTCGGGGTGCATCACCAGGCGGATGCCGCGCTCCAGCGCCCGGGCACCGGTGCGCGCGAGCGTGTCGGCGAACGGCGCCAGCACTTCACGGCCGATGTCCTCGTCCGAAAACGGGAACAGGGAAGAGGGCATGCGGTACAGCCGAATATTTTCTTGCTCGCAATAGCGCAGCGCGTTGTCCAGGACCTGGATGTTGCTGCGGTACAGGTCGTCCAGGAGTTTGCGCTGGCCGTCCAGCGACTGGTCGAGCAGGCGCTTGCGCGTAATGGTGCGGTAGCGCACGGCATTCGAGACGGTGATGCAGACGAGGCCGAGGTGTGGAGGCATGACCGGATGGATGGTGGCTGACGTTCCAGCGATTCTAGCCAAGGCGGCGTGGCGGGCGGCGCGCCACTGGATGTAACGTGCGGGAAATACCGGCAATCCATGATTCAATACTTGTCCTGGTCAAATCGCGGAGGATCGATCATGGCGGATGAGTTCAAGGCTGGCGACAAGGTGCAGTGGCATTCCTCGCAAGGCGTCGTGCACGGCACCGTGAAAAAGAAGCTGATGTCGCCCACCGATATCAAGGGGCATCACGTGGCGGCGTCGCAGGACAACCCGGAATACCTGGTCGTCAGCGACAAGACCGGGGCCGAAGCGGCGCACAAGGGCAGCGCGTTGAAAAAAGCGTGACCGCCGCGGACGTTTTTGCAACGGATAATCCGGTTCTTGTGTAAGGTGATGCCTATCGCCCACCAAGCAACCGACGGACATGACCAGCGCGGCATCACCCGGCACTATCACGCTCTACAAGAACCACGTACTTTTCCTGTCGCAGAGCTTTTTCATCAAGGACAACCGCGGTGAATTGCTGCTGCACGCCCACAAGTACGACTTCGACATCGCCTTCTTCAGCGAACTGAGCGCCTTCGCCAGCGCCGTGGAGGCGGCTGGCGAGAACGACCTGTTCGTGATCGACCTGGATGCGCTGCACAATATGCAGTCGGATATGCAATCGTCGCGCAAGACACTGATGCTCGGCGAATTGCTGGCGCGCCTGCCGGGCGGGCACAGTTACGTCTACCTGCAATCGGCGCGGCAGGGCGGCCGCTTCCTGTTGCAACAGCGGCTGGTGGACAGCGATTGCCTGGCCTACGCGGAAAAGCCGATCGCCAACGACGTGCTGGTGGACAAGCTGTTCAACCTGTTCGTGCAAAAGAAGCGCGGCGACCTGATGCGCCTGATCTACCTGGGCGATGCCGGGCACATCGACGCGGCCGCGCTGCTGGAACAGCGGGTCGAGGTGATCTGCTATAGCGACGTGCAAACGCTGCACCTGCGCGTGAAGGACCAGCAGCCGGATATGGTGCTGATCGCCGACGACGAATACGAACGCACGGAAGCGATCGTGCGCGTGCTCAAGAAGAATATCGAGGCCGACCCCGTGCGCGAAATCATGATGCTGCAACGCCGTGTCGACGTGGAGCTGACGCGCCGCGCGCTGGCCAGCGGCTTCGACGGCATTATGCCGCTAATTACGCGCGAGCTGCTGACGGCGCATCTGGTCAACCGCGCCAACAAGATCCGCGTCAGCAAGGACCTGATCGGCAAGGACCGGGCCACGGGCCTGTTGAACAAGGTAGGCCTGCAACGCAAGACGCAGGACCTGATCTGCGATGCCGCGCGCGACAATCGGCCCCTTGCGCTGGGCGTGGTCGACATCGACAAGTTCAAGACCATCAACGACACCTGGGGTCATTATTTCGGCGATATCGTCATCAAGCGGCTGTCGCTCACGCTGGCCTCGCACGTGGGCGAGCGCGACTTGCTGAGCCGCTTCGGCGGCGAGGAATTCGTGATCGTGTTCTGGGATTGCGCCCTGGAGGAAGGCTGGCGCCGGCTCGATGCGATCCGCCAGGCTTTCGGCGCGATCGCGTTCGAGGTCACGCCCGGCACCGTGCGCCAGTTTTCGTTCAGCGGCGGCCTCGCGGCCTACCCGGAATACAAGACCGGCAACGAAATGTTCCTGCGCGCCGATGCGATGCTGTACGAGGCGAAGCAGGGCGGCCGCAACCAGATCCGCATGGGAAAGTGATGCGGCGCCCGTAGGCTCCTAACGTTCCACCAGAATCGCCCGGAAGTCGTTGACGTTGGTGAGCGTGGGCCCGCATACCACCGAGTCGTCCAGCGACTGGAAGAAACCGTGGCCATCGTTGTCGGCCAGGCTGTCGCGGGGGCGGATGCCCAGTTCGCGCGCGCGCTCGAGCGTGCGCGGTCCGGCGTAAGCGCCGGCGATCTCTTCCTGCCCGTCCACGCCGTCGGTATCGCAGGCGATCGCATGCACGCCTTCGAGGCCGTTCAACGCCACGGCCAGCGACAGCAGGAATTCCACGTTGCGCCCGCCACGGCCCTTGCCCCGCACCGTCACCGTCGTTTCGCCGCCGGACAGCAGGATGCACGGCGGCGTGAACGGCTGCCCCCGCGTGGCGACCTGCCGCGCGATCCCGGCCATCACGATGCCGACCTCTCGCGCCTCGCCCTCGATGCCGTCGCCCAGTACATGGGCCGGCACGCCAGCCTTTGCCGCCACCGCGGCGGCGGCTTCCAAAGCCATCTGCGGCGTGGCGACGAAGCGGAGCTCACTGCCCGCCAGGCGCGGGTCGCCCGGCTTCACGGATTCTCCGCGGCCGCTTTCCAGCACGGCCCGCACGTGGGCCGGCACCTCGATGCCGTAGCGCCGCAGCACGGCCAGCGCATCCTCGCACGTCGTGGCATCGGCGCAGGTGGGGCCGCTGGCGATGTCCGCCGGATCGTCGCCCGGCACATCGGAGACCAGCAGCGTGAGCACGCGCGCCGGGTGGCAGGCCGCCGCCAGCCGGCCGCCCTTGATGGCGGAAAGGTGGCGCCGCACGCAATTCATTTCGCTGATCGTGGCGCCGCTGGTCAGCAGGGCGGTGTTGAGCGCCTGCTTGTCCGCCAGCGCCAGGCCTTCGGCCGGCAGCGGCAACAGGGCGGAACCGCCGCCGGAGATCAGGCAGATCACCAAGTCGTCCGCCGTCAATCCCGCCACGCAGTCCAGCATGCGACGCGCGGCGGCGAGGCCCGCCGCATCCGGCACGGGGTGGGCCGCCTCCACGATCTCGATCCGTTCGCACGGCACCGCATAGCCGTAGCGCGTGACCACCAGGCCCGTAAGCTCGCCCGGCCAATGCCGCTCGAGCACCCGCGCCATCTCGGCGGAAGCCTTGCCCGCGCCGATCACCAGCGTGCGGCCGCGCGGCGGCGGCGGCAGGTGCGGCGGCAGGCACAGCGCGGGTTGCGCCGCCGCCACGGCGGCATCGAACATGGCGCGCAACAGCGCGCGGGGAACGGAAGCGGCCATCATTGCGCAGCGGTGTCGCCGATCTGGAAATTGGCCAGCGTTTCCAGCGCCCGTACGAGCGCCGAGTGGTCCCAGCCCTTGCCGCCATGGGCGGCGCAGGCGCTGAACAGCTGTTGCGCGGTGGCCGTGTTCGGCAGCGAGAGCCCCAGTTGGCGCGCGCTGGCCAGGGCCAGGTTCAAGTCCTTCTGGTGCAGCTCGATGCGAAAGCCCGGGTCGAAGGTGCGCTTGACCATCCGATCGCCGTGCACTTCCAGCACGCGCGAGGCCGCGAAACCACCCATCAGCGCCTGGCGCACCTTGCCGGCATCGGCGCCCATGCGCGCGGCGAACAGCAGCGCCTCGCCCACCGCCTCGATATTGAGCGCCACGATGATCTGGTTGGCCACCTTGGTCGTCTGCCCATCGCCGTTGCCGCCCACCAGCGTGATGTTCTTGCCCATCAGCTCGAACAGGGGTTTGACGCGCTCGAACGCTTCGTGCGTGCCGCCCACCATGATCGTCAGGCTGGCGGCGCGCGCGCCCACCTCGCCGCCCGAGACCGGCGCGTCCAGGTAATCGCAATCGAGCGCGTTGATGCGTGCGGCGAACTGCTTCGTCTCGATCGGCGAGATCGAGCTCATGTCCACCACCACCTTGCCGGCCGCCAGGCCCTCGGCCACGCCGCCTTCGTCGAACAGCACGGCGGCCACGTGCGGCGTGTCCGGCACCATCACGATCACGATCTCGGCTTCCTGGGCCACCTCGCGCCCGGAATTGCGCACTTGCGCGCCCGCTTCCACCAGTTCGGCCGGCACGGGTTTCACGTCATGCACGAACAGATCATGGCCGCCGCGCAGCAGGTGGCCCGCCATCGGCGTTCCCATGATGCCCAGGCCAATGAATCCGACTTTGCTCATATTTTCTCCTCTGTAGTGTAGTGGGGTCAGGCGGCGTTCCTGAACTTGGCCGCCAGTTGCTCGGCGCCGCGCGCCAGCAGCCCCGTGTCGCTGCCGACGGCGATGAAGTCCACGCCCACTTCGATCCAGTGGCGCGCCAGCTTTTCGTCGGAGGCGAGAATGCCGGCCGGTTTTCCGCTGGCGCGAATGCGGGCCAGCGCATCGTCGATGGCGGTTACCACGTCCGGGTGGCCGATCTGGCCGATGTGGCCCATGCTGGCCGCCAGGTCGCCCGGCCCGATGAAGATGCCGTCCACGCCGTCGACTTCGGCAATCGCCTCGATATTGGCGAGCGCCGCAGGCGTTTCCACCTGCACCAGCACGCACAGCTGCTCCTCGCAGGCATGCGGGTAATCCTTGATGCGGCCGAAGTCCGAGGCGCGCGCCGCGGCGGCATAGCCGCGTACGCCCAGCGGCGGATAGCGGGTGGCCGCCACCGCCTGGCGCGCTTCATCCGCGTTTTCCACGAACGGGATCAGCAGCGTCTGCGCGCCGATATCGAGCAGGCGCTTGATGACGACGGTGTCGTTCCACGTGGGGCGCACGATCGGGTGCGTGGCGCCGCGTGCCACGGCCTGCAATTGCGCGTGCACCATCGGCAACTCATTGGGGGAATGCTCGGTATCGATCAGCAGCCAGTCGAAGCCGGCGTTGGCCAACACCTCGACCGTCACGTGGCTGGACAGGCCCGACCACAGGCCGAGCTGCATCCGCCGGTTGCGCAGCGCTTGTTTAAAGGGATTCACGGGCACGTTCATGTCTACCTCCGATGAAGGACGTTTCAGGACTTATATAGTGGACGTCGTACGACTTGATGTGTGGAAATGCGCTTGGTGAGTCATCTATAAGACATAAGATGCTTAATAAGCAACGACTAAGCGGGTCATGGCGTAACGTACCGATAGCTCCGCTGTTGCCTTACCGCTAAGATAGCATTTATTTGTACGACGTCATACAACTTAATTTAATGGTAATTTGAGCTGGCTCAAAGCGTCGAGCCCGTTTTTACGCTTCCGCCCGGGTTGGCGCACTTAAGATCCCCTTCACCTTGCCGTCGCAGTGTCGTCACTTCCGGCATACTTGCTGCCATTTCACGTTAAGGTTCCCATGCGCATCCTGCTGGTCGAAGACGACACCTCGCTTGGCGAAACCATCCAGTCCTGGCTGCGCCTGGACCGGCACGCGGTCGACTGGGTGCAACGCGGCGATTCCGCGCAAACCGCGCTCATGACCCACCGCTACGATTGCGTGCTGCTCGATCGCGGCTTGCCGGGTCTTTCCGGCGACGCGCTGCTCGCCAGGCTGCGCGCGGAAGGCAACCGCGTGCCCGTCATCCTGATCACCGCCTTCAATGCGCTGGCGGACCGGGTAGAGGGGCTGGACCTGGGCGCGGACGATTACCTGGTCAAGCCGTTCGAGCTCGAAGAGATGTCGGCACGCATCCGCGCCGCCGTGCGGCGTGGCGCCGACCAGGTCAGCAACCAGCTGGCGCACGGCGATATCGCGATCAACCTCGACACCCGGCAAGCCACGCTGGCCGGCCAGCCGGTGGCGCTAACGGCCCGCGAATACCACGTGCTGTATGCGCTGCTGCTGCGCCGGAACAGCATCGTCACGCGCGCCCAGATCGAGGAAACCCTGTACGGCTGGGGCGACGAAGTGGAAAGCAACGCCATCGAGGTGTATATCCACAACCTGCGCAAGAAGCTGGGCAGCGACAGCATCGTGACGGTGCGGGGCCTGGGCTACCGGCTGAAGAACGATGGCGACTGAAGCGCCGCGTCCCTCATGGTCGCTGCGGCGCCGGCTGCTGGCGGCGATCGTGGCCGCGACCACCGTGCTTTGGCTGGCCAGCCTGGGCACCGTCACGCTGATCGCCTGGCAGGAAACGGAGGAGGTGTTCGACGATGCGCTGGAGGAATCCGGCTACATGCTGATGGCCGCCACCACCGACTGGGCCGAGCGCGGTTTGCTGGCGCAGCAGGGGCCGCGCGATGCGCGGGAGCACAAGGTGGACATGCAGTACCAGGTCGTGGTCGATGGTCGCGTGATCCAGCGCACCGGCGGCGCGCCGGCGCGGCCCTTCATGGCCGGCTTCGACGATGACGACGGCTTTGCCGACGCCGAGGTGGATGGCGACGCCTGGCGTGTGTTCGTGGTGCGCGACGCGCGGCGCGGTGTGGAAGTGCAGGTGGGCCAGAAGCAGTCGAAACGCTTCGATATCCTGGAGGAGCTGGCCGAGCACCTGTGGCTGCCCGTGCTCGGGATCCTCGTGCTGCTGGCGCTGGTGTGTTGGCTGTTGACCGGGCGCGTACTGCAACCGCTGGGGCGCACCGCCTCCGCCATCGCCGCCAAGACGCCGCAAGACCTCGCGCTGGTGCCCATAGACGGCCAACCGCGCGAATTGCTGCCGATCGTGCAGGCGCTGAACGGCGTGCTCGGGCGCCTGGACACGGCGCTGCAGGCGGAGCGCCGCTTCACGGCGGACGCGGCGCATGAATTGCGCACGCCGCTGGCCGGCCTGCACATGCACGTGCAACTGCTGCAGCGCCAGCACCCCGACCTGGCCGGCCCGTTCCGCAAGTTGCGCGACGATATCGGGCGGGTGACGGCGCTGGTGGACAGCCTGCTCACGCTCGCCCGCATGGACCCGCTGTCGCGCGAACAGCTGGCGCGCCAGGGCGTGGCGCTGGTGCCGCTGCTGGAGCAGCTGCAAGCCACGCACGCGCCGATTGCCGCGCAGCGCGGCATCACGTTGACGATGCGCTGCACGCTCGATGTGGTGGACGCGAACCCCCAGATGCTGGAGATCGCCTTGCGCAACCTGGTCGACAATGCCTTGCGCTATTGCCCGGACGGCAGCCGTGTCGAAGTCGAAGCGGTACGTGTCGGCGGGTGGGCCCGCATCGCCGTGCGCGACAACGGGCCGGGCGTCGATGCCGCCGCCATGGACCGCTTGACCGAGCGCTTCTTCCGTGTGCTGGGACAGGGGCAGGGCGGCAGCGGCCTTGGCCTGTCGATCGTGCGGCGCATCGCCGACCTGCATGGCGCCACGCTGGCGTTCGGTGGCGGGCTCGATGGGCGCGGGCTCGGGGTGACGCTGGAGTTTCCGGAGCAGCCCCTTGAGATGGGACTTTAAGATCCCATTAATGTGCCGTCGATGTAATGCGTCCATGCCCGCCACCGTTGGCGGCTTCCACTCAACCACATTGGAGGACAGACCATGAAACGCTTTATCCAACTTTCCTGCATCACCGCCGTGCTGGCCGTGTCGGCCGTCGCCGTCGCCCAGACCGGCGGCTATTCCGGCCCCTCGGCCGCCGCCGCGCCCGCAGCCGAAGCGAAGGCGGCACCGGGCGGCTATACCGGCCCGTCGAGCGTGCCGCTGATGACGGCGAAGGACTTGCTGGCCAACGGCAAGGACGACCAGCGCGTGCGCCTGAAAGGCAAGCTGCTGAGCCACAAGGGCGACGAGGAGTACGAATTCGCCGACGCCAGCGGCAAGATCACCGTGGAGATCGACGACAAGCGCTTCCCGGCCGGCGTGAAGGTCGACCACACGAACGAAGTCGAGCTTGTCGGCGAATTCGACAAGGAACTGATCGGCGAATCGAAGCTGGACGTGGACCAGCTGAAGGTCGTCGGCAAGTAAGGTCGCCGAGCAAGGCGGCCAGGCCGGGGATCCGGCACTCCGGGACGGGGCGGAGGCCGGCGAAGCCGGTATCATCTGGCGAGAGCAGTACCCGATCCGCTACCTTCCCGGAGATCGTCATGGTGATCGTCACCCACAACGGCAAGTTCCACGCGGACGACGCGTGGGCCGTGGCCGTCCTGTTCGTCCTGTTTCCCGATGCGCAACTGGTCCGCACGCGCGATCCGGCCACGATCGAGGCGGCCGACTTCGCCATCGACGTCGGCGGCATCTGGAACCCGGCCACCGGCCGCTTCGATCATCACCAGAAGGGGTTCGACGGCGCACGGCAGACCGGCGTGCCGTACGCCAGCGCAGGGCTGGTGTGGCGTGAATACGGCGCCCGCTGCGTGAGCGCGCTGGCGGCCAGCCACACGGGCCAGCGCCTGCCGGACGATACGGCGCGCGAGATCGCCTACGCGATCGATGCCGACATCGTGCAATACCTGGACCTGTCGGACGTGGGCGCGGCCAAGAACGCGCCCGGCGGCTACGGGCTGTCGGCCGTGATCTCCGGCTACAACCCGAACTGGCTGGACGAGGAAAGGCTGGGCTACGGCGAGGCCGCCGAAGCCTACCGGCTCGAGCAGTTCCGCCGCGCGATGGGCATCCTGACCGACATCCTCGTCAATGCCGTCAAGTACCGCGTCGGCGCCATGCTGGCCGTGGACCAGGTGCGCGACTCCGAAGTGCTGGAAGGGGGGCGCCTGTTGTTCCTGCGTAACAGCGCGCTGCCGTGGACGCAGGTGGTGCGCAGGGAAATGCCCAAAGTGCTGTTTGTACTGAGCCACAATCAATCCGAGAAGCGCTACATGCTGCACACGGTGCCCGTGAGCCCCGAGAACTTCACGGCCCGGGCAGACCTGCCGGCGGCCTGGGCGGGCCTGCGCGATGCGGAGCTGGCGGCCGTGACCGGCGTGCCGGATGCAACGTTCTGCCACAACGGGCGGTTTATCGCGGCGGCGAGGTCGTTCGACGGGGCGCTGTCGATGGCGAGGCTGGCGCTGGAGGCGGTCGACTCGGGGCAACGGTAGCGCGACGTTGCAGGGCTACCACGATTGATATTGCATGCCAAAAAGGCATGTCTTTTTGGCAAATCTCTTGGCTATAATCGAAGGCCCACAATAACCGAGAGAAATGCATGTTCAAATCACCATTGGTTAAGTTAGCGCTCGCATCCACGCTGTCCCTTGCGGCGGCCGCACAGGCCGAGGTCGTGACGTTCGATGGCACCGCGGGAACCGACTTGGCCGGCGCCAGCCACGTTGTCAGTGGCGTGTATACCTATTTCCGCGACAGCTCCGTCTACCAGGGGTACACGTTCACTGCCGAAGGCCACTGGTATGCGGGGGAGATGAACACGATGGTGTTCTGCGGTGGCTCGCGCGTCAACTGCGCCTTCGACGGCACCGACCATCTGATCGCCTCCCCCGTGCTGGCCGTGCGCCGTGCGGACGGCAATCCGTTCTCGCTGAACGCGTTCGATCTGGGCAACACGCATGAGGGGTTTGGCGAAGCAGCCGAGGCTTCCTTTGCCGTCATCGGCTACAAGGCCGATGGCACGACCATCAGCACTACCGTCACGCTGGACGATCTGCCGAACAGCGCGACGTACGGTTCCGGTGCATCGCTGAACCACTTCGACTTTGCCGGTTTTACCGATCTGCGCGCAGTCGAGATCGCCCGTATCACGCCGAACGCGTGGGGCATGGTCACGCTGGATAATCTCGATGTCACCGCCGTGACGCCGGTGCCGGAGCCATCGGCGTGGCTCATGATGGGCCTGGGCCTGCTGGGCCTGGGCGTGCACGCGAAGCGGCACAAGGCCTGACCTGCGTCCGCAGGCCGCCGTCGATGGGGCATCGAAACTGCCGGATCCGTGATGCCGGCGGCGCGGAAAGCACAGTAGCATTCCGACCGCCGCGCATTCGCTGGCGGCTCGCGGAGGAATCATCCGATGCCGATGTCGTGGACCAGGGGAAGAGGCGGATCATCAACCTGCCGGCCGTCGAGTACTCGCACCGCGATATCGTCTACGAGGATTATCTCGACGGCCTGCTTCGCGAGCTCGAGCCTGGGGTGCTGGCCAGGTACATCAGCAAATACCCGGCGCAGGAAAGAACGGTGCTGGAACTGCCCGAGGCGATCGTGCCGCAACTGCGTCTGCCGATGCTGCTGCAAAGGATAGGCCAAACGCTGTCCGCCGATGAAATCAATGCGCACGAATTCCAGGACGACGTGCTCACCCTCGACAAGCTGCACCTGTACTACCGGCCGGTGTTCGCCTTCGAATTCACCTGGACGACGGAGGACAAGGCCGGCGTCATCGAAGTCGATGGCCTGACGGGCGACGTGATCGAGAACGGCCAGTGGTTCAAGGACACGCTGCAATCCATCACCACGCGGGAAATGCTGTTCGAGATGGACTCGGAGCTCGCCGGCGCGCTCGTGCCCGGCGGTGGAACGGCTGTCAAGGTGATCGAGAAGCTCACCGCGGGGGAAGGGCGGCCGCCGACATGAGCAATCGGCGGCGCAAAAATCGGCCACGCAAACAAAACGCCACCCGAAGGTGGCGTTTTTATCGAATCTTGGTGGCCCGGGGCGGAATCGAACCACCGACACAAGGATTTTCAGTCCTCTGCTCTACCAACTGAGCTACCAGGCCAAGGCGCGCAATTATAGCAGCCCTGTTGCGGCTTTGCCTAGTCCCCTGTGCGTGAGCCCGTCAGCCGTTGACCGGCCGAGCGGCGCGGGTGTAACTTGACTTTTATTTGGGCAATCACGCCCTGGAGTCAGGATGCCTATCAACTATGCCCGCCGCCTCACCGGCCGCCAGCGCGAGCCCGGCGGCAACCGGCAGCTCGGCATGGTATTGGCGTTCGTGGCCGGTGCCGCCAATGCCGGAGGCTTCGTCGCCGTGCACCAGTACACGTCGCACATGACCGGCATCGTGTCGGCAATGGCCGATCACGCGGCCGCCGGCGCCTTCGAGCTGGCCGCCGCCGGCCTTGCCGCACTGCTTGCCTTCATTGGCGGCGCCGCCTGCTGCGCGCTGATGGTCAACTATGCGCGCCGGCGCGCGCTGCACAGCGTCTATGCGCTGCCGCTCTTGTTCGAAGCGGTGCTGCTGCTGTCGTTCGGCATGCTGGGAACGTGGCTGGCTTCGGTCGAGGTGCTCATCGTGCCCGCCACGGTCACGTTGCTGTGCTTCATGATGGGCTTGCAGAACGCCGTGATCACCAAGCTGTCCAACGCGGAAATCCGCACCACGCATATCACGGGCGTGGTGACCGATATCGGCATCGAACTGGGCAAGGCGCTGTATCCGAACCGCGATGGCGCGGCGCCGCCCGTGGTGGCGAACCGCGGCCGGCTGTGCCTGCTGGCCATGCTTGCGCTGTGCTTCTTCGTCGGCGGCATCGTGGGGGCCACGGGTTTTGCCCGGCTCGGTTACGCGGCCACGGTGCCGCTCGCAACGATGCTCGTGCTGCTGGCCATCGTGCCGGTGGTGGACGACCTCCGCCGGCTGCGCATGAACTAGCGCGCCGGATTCGAACTTACTTGTCGCCCGCGCGCAGGCGGCTCTTGACCACGCGCCCGCCTGCATCGAACAGCACCAGGTATTCCGGCTTGCCCTCGGCGCGGCGGTCGTCGGTGCGCGGGTACAGCCAGGCTTCGCGGCCGTCGCGGAACGGCACCGCGGTGCCCGGCCCCAGCAGGGCTTGCACCTGTTCGCGCGTCTGGCCCCGTTCCACGCCGGGCACGGCGGGCGCGCCGGGCGGAGCGGGATCGTCCATGTACTCGAAGGAGAGCAGCGTGTCGTCCGGCCAGCCGCGGTCCCAGATCGGCGCGTGGTAGCTGCGGTCGAGCAGTACCTCGCAGTCGCAGTAAGGCAGGTCCGGCGATTGCACGCGGCCCCCGGCGTACAGGAAGCGCAGGGGCGCCGGCACGGCGCGCCCGTGCGCATGCAGCGTTACCGCGAACACGGGGCGCTCGGTGAAGAACAGGTAGCGGCCGTCCGGGTCGTCGCACACTTTGTCCGGGTTCGTCAGCAGGTCGCCCAGCCAGGCGAACAGGTGGGTGTTGTTCGACACGAGCCCCGCTTCCATGCCCACCCGGCATTCCAGGCGCAGGTCGCCCAGCCGGCGCATGCCCTCGGCTACGCCGGGGCTGCGCACGTCCGCGCGCCAGGTCATGCTGGCCGTGCGGCGGTTCGCCACCAGGGCCCCATCCTCGCGCCAGGCCTGCTCGTCGCGCTCCAGGGTGAAGCCATTGTCGGGGGCGACGGGTACCGGCAGGCTCAGCGTGTCGCCCACCACTTTCAGCTCGATGCCTTCCATGTGCGTGCCGGGCCGCCGCGGCAGCAGGCGAAAGCGCAATGTGGCACCCGGTGCCATGACCGGCGCCTCGCGCGCGAAGCGGTCCATGCCGCGCACCATGCGGCGGTAGGACTTGTCGACCGGGTCGCGCGTCGACGTCACCGAAACGCGGGGCATGGCCTCCGATTCCGCCTGCGCGGCAGCCGGGCCGGCCAAGGCTGCCAGCGCGGGAATTAGCACGATTGACATCAGGATGTTACCAAATTGCAACATAAAAGTGACCATGTCCTGAACAGGGCGATGGTACGCCCTGGGCGAGCCGTGCGCGCGCACGGTTGGCGGTACAATTTCGCGACAATCATCCTCAGCGAAGGACACGATGAGCGAAAACTCAGACCACAGCCCGTCGCTGCCCCAGACCGTGCCTTTCACGACCAAGCCGGCCTTGCCCGACTTCCAGCAACGTTACGAGCTGCTGGTGGCGAGCATCAGCGACTATGCGATCTACATGCTCGATTCCGAAGGTTATGTGAGCAGCTGGAACGCCGGGGCTGAGCGTTTCAAGGGGTACAAGGCCCACGAGATCATGGGCCAGCACTTCTCCCGTTTCTACACGGAGGAGGACCGTGCCGCCGGCCTGCCCGAGCGGGCACTGAACGCCGCGCGCCACGAAGGCCGCTTCGAAGGCGAGGGCTGGCGCGTGCGCAACGACGGCACGCGCTTCTGGGCCAGCGTGGTCATCGACCCGATCCGCAATGCCGACGGCGTGCTGCTCGGCTTTGCGAAGATTACGCGCGACATCACCGACCGCCGCGCCGCCCAGGAAGCGCTGCGCCAGAGCGAGCAGCATTTCCGCCTGCTGGTGCAAGGGGTGACCGATTACGCGATCTACATGCTGTCGCCGAAGGGGGAGATCACCAACTGGAACGTGGGCGCGCAGCGCATCAAGGGCTACACGCAGGAAGAAGTGCTGGGCACCCATTTCAGCCGCTTCTTCACGGACGAGGACCGGGAGGCCGGCGTGCCGCAACGGGCGATCGAAACGGCGGCGCGCGAAGGCCGCTTCGAGAGCGAAGGGTGGCGCGTGCGCCGCGACGGCACGCGCTTCTTTGCCCACGCCGTGCTCGATGCGATCCGCGACGAGAACGGCACCCTGATCGGCTTCGCCAAGATCACGCGCGATGTGACCGAGCAGCGCGCCACGGCAGAATCGCTGGAGCAGACCCGCAACGCGCTGTTCCAGGCCCAGAAGATGGAAGCGATCGGCCAGCTGACGGGCGGCGTGGCGCACGACTTCAACAACCTGCTGGCCGTGCTGTCTTCCGGTGTCGACATCCTGCATGCGCAAAACCCGGGCAGCACCACGCTGCGGGTGCTGAACAGCATGCGCCGCGCGATCGACCGCGGCGCGCTGCTCACGCAGCAATTGCTGTCCTTCGCGCGCCAGCAGCCGTTGTCGGCGGCGCTGCACCAGGCCAATGCCTTGATCGGCAGTTTCGAACAGGTGCTGCGCCGCGCCAGCGGGCCGCAGGTGTCGTTCGTGTTCGACCTGGCGCCGCGGCTGGCCAGCATCTTCGTCGACGAAGCCCGCTTCGAGGCCACGCTGCTGAACCTCGTCGTCAACGCGCGCGACGCGATGCCCGGCGGCGGTTCGCTGACGCTCGAAACGCGCAATGTGCAACTGCGCGACAAGGAGGTGGGCACGCTGCCGGCCGGCGACTACGTGCGCGTGATGGTGCGCGACACCGGCACGGGCATGACGCCGGAAGTGGTCTCCCGCGCCTTCGAGCCGTTCTTCACCACCAAGCCGGTCGGCAAGGGCACGGGCCTGGGCCTGTCGCAGGTCTATGGCTTCATCACCCAATCGGGCGGCGACGTGCAGATCCGCACCGAGATGGGCAAGGGCACGGCGATCAGCCTGTTCCTGCCGGCGCACGAGTGTGTCGTCGAATCGGGCGGCGAGGGCAATGCGCACGCCGAGCGCGTGCTGATCGTGGAGGACGACCAGCTGGTGATGGCGGTGGCCTGCGACCTGTTCGAAACGATGGGTTATGAAGTGCACACTGCGCCGGACGGCGTGGCCGCGCTGCGCCTGCTGGAGCAGCACGGCACGGAGGTGGGCGTCGACGTGCTGTTCACCGACCTGATGATGCCGAATGGGATGACGGGCCTCGACCTGGCTCGCGAGGTGCGCCGCCGCTGGCCCCAGGTGAAGATCATCATCGCTTCCGGCTACCCGCAGCAGGCGGCGCAGGACCAGCCGGCGGACCTGGATGAATTCGACTTTGTCGGCAAGCCATACCGGCTGGCCGACCTGGCGCGGCATCTGCGTGCGCCGAGCTGATCAGGCTTTGCCGGCGAGCCGGCCGGGCTCTCCGGCAAAAGCTGTCTGGTTATAATGGCCGTTTTGCCCTCGCCTTTGCCTGTCATGATCGAGTCCCAACCACGCGTTGCCGTCCTGGTGCCGTGTTATAACGAGGCCACTACCATCGCCGCCATCGTCCGCGATTTCCGCGTGGCGTTGCCCACGGCCCAGATCTATGTGTTCGATAACAACAGCACGGACGACACCGTCGCGATCGCCAGTGCCAGCGGCGCCGTGGTGTGCCACGTGACGGCACAAGGCAAGGGCTCCGTGGTGCGCCGCATGTTCTCGGATGTGGAGGCCGACGCCTACGTGATGGTGGACGGCGACGATACGTACGACGCTTCGGCCGCGCCACGCATGGTCGAGAAGCTGCTCGCCGAAGGGATGGACATGGTCGTGGGCAGCCGTGTCACCGAGGAAGAGCAGGCCTACCGCTTCGGGCACCGCTTCGGCAACCGGCTGCTGACCGGTTGCGTGGCCGCGCTGTTCGGCCGCACGTTCAGCGATATCCTGTCCGGCTACCGCGTGTTCTCGCGCCGCTATGTGAAGTCGTTCGCCGCCCACTCCACCGGGTTCGAGATCGAGACCGAGCTGACGGTGCACGCCCTGGGACTGCGCATGCCGGTCGCGGAGGTGGAAACGCGCTACAAGTCGCGGCCGGAAGGATCGGTCTCCAAGCTCTCCACCTGGCGCGACGGCGCGCGCATCCTCCTCACCATCCTGCGCCTGTTCAAGTCGGAGCGCCCGCTGGCCACGTATTCCATCGCCTTCGTGCTGTGCGCGCTGACCTCGGTCGGCATGGCCGCGCCGCTGGCGGTGACGTACCTCGAAACGGGGCTCGTGCCACGCCTGCCCACCGCGCTGCTGTGCACGGCCATCATGCTGTTCGGTGTGATCCTGCTGGCCTGCGGCATCATCCTCGATGCGGTGACCAAGGGCCGCATCGAACAGAAGCGCTTTGCCTACCTTTCCGTGCCGATGGCGGCGCGGCCCAATCCGTCCTCGCGCGGCAGCGCCGCGGTGGCATGATGGGGCGCTCGATGCTGGCCAGGTTGGAAGCCTGGTTCGGTCGCCGCTGCGCGCCGCTCGAATCGAGCACGGCGCCGCGCCGCGCCGCGTGGCTCGTGCCTCTCCTGTGCGGCCTGCTGTCCGTGCTGCTCGGGCAGGACAACGGCTGGGACATGCGCAACTACCACCTGTACAACCCGTTCGCGGTACTGAACGGACGTATCGGGTTCGACCTGGCTCCCGGCCAGTGGCAGAGTTACTTCAATCCCACGGTGGACGTGCCCTACTACTTGCTCACGCAGGCACTGCCGGGACCGGTGGTGGGCTTCATCATGGGCGTGCTGCATGGCCTGAATTTCCCGTTGCTGCTGGCGATCGGCCGGGCCGTGTTGCCCCGCCTGCCCGGCGCGGAGGGCTGCCGGGTGCCGCTGCTGCTCGCGCTGGCCGGCCTGTGCACGGTGGGCTTCCTGTCGGAACTGGGCAACTCGATGGGCGACAATACGACGTCGCTGCTCGTGCTGTCGGCGCTGTTGCTGCTTGTGCGGCAATGGGACCGGCTGGCTGCCATGGCGCGCGGCGCGCTGCCGCTCGCGCTGGCGGCAGGCTTCGTGATGGGCCTGGGCACGGGCCTGAAACTGACCAATGCCACCTATGCCGTGGGCTTGTGCACCGCCCTGCTGGCGGTGCCGGCCGCGTGGTGGGGGCGGCTGCGGCTGGCCTTCGTGTTCGGCCTCGGCGTGCTCGGCGGCATCGCGGTCACGGCGGGATGGTGGTTCCACACGATGTGGACCCACTTCGGCAATCCGCTGTTCCCGCAATTCAACAGCATCTTCAAGAGCCCGCTGGCGCTGGAAAACGGCGTGATCGACATCCACCACCTGCCGCACAATTTCTGGGAAGCACTGGCCTGGCCGCTGGTGTTCACCGTGCAGTTCGAGCGCGTCTCGGAACTGTTCTTCCGCCAGGTGATGTGGCCCGTGGTGTACCTGCTTGCCGTCGCACTGCTGGTGCGCGTATTGTGGCGCCGCGCCGCGGTGCCGGCTGGGCGCGAGCGCTTCCTGCTGGTCTTCTTCGGCGTCGCGTTCCTGGCCTGGATGAAGCTGTTCAGCATCCACCGTTACCTGGTGCCGATCGAGATGCTCGCGCCGCTGGTCGCCTGGGTGCTGTTCCATGCCTTGCTGCCGGCGCAGCGCGCGCGGCACATGGCAGGCTGGGTGCTGGTCCTCGGAACCCTGGTCGTCTTCCCGTTCGGCACCTGGGGCCACGCCGGCTGGGCCGCGAAGAGTTTCCGCGCCGACGTGCCGGCCATCGTCCACCCGGAACGCACGGTGGTGGTGACGGCCCAGGGCAATCCGCCGTCCGGCTGGATGGCCGAGTTCTTCCCCAGGCAGGTACGCTTCATGGCGCTGGCGGGCGGCTTTCCCGAAACGCCGGCCTGGGTCGCCCGCATCCTGGCTGCGATGGACGAGCGCGCCGGCCCGCATTACGTGCTCGTGTCTGGCGCGAAAAACCCGCAGCAGCAGCGGCTGGAGGAGCGCAATGCGCTGGCCGACATGCTGGGCTTGACGTCGGGGGAACGGGGCTGCGCCGCGCTGCAATGGCTCACGCAACGGGTACGCATGAAGATGCAACTGGCGCCGCGCGAGCAGGTCCCCGCCGGCAAGCACTGCGTGCTGGAACTGCAACCGGCCCACCGGATGGACCTGGCCGCGCAGAATGTCGCCATCGTGGAGCGCACCGCGCAGACCCTGGCGGCCTACGGCTTGCCCGTGCGGCGCGAGACCTGCACGCCGTTCAACGCCTGGGTGGGCGACGAGCCGATGCCTTACCTGCTGTGCACCCTGGGCGCGCGGCAACCGGTGCGCTGAGCGCGCGCAACCCATGAAAAAACGCCCGGCTGGAATCCAGCCGGGCGTTTTTCGTTGGTGCGCCGACGTGGCGCGCCGGTGCGATCAGCTGCTGCCGTAATGCGCCGCCTGGGCTGCGCCGACATGCGTATCGCCCTCGCGGCGTACTTCCTCCACCGCCTTCAGGTAGCGTTGCAGCGCATCGTCCAGCGTGGGCATCAGGTTGCCCCGTTCGCTGCTTAAGGCCGAGTAGCGCGGCTGCGGCGCCTGGCCTTCCAGAGCGGTGGCCGGCTGCGCGTCGACCAGCGATTCATCCAGCCCCGCCAGCGCGCAGACGCGCCGCGCCAGGTCGGCCCACGACACGGCCTCGCCGTTGGACAGGTGCCAGATGCCGCACTCGTCGTCGATCAACAGGTCCAGGCAGGTCTGCACCAGGTCGGGCACGTAGGTGGGCGATACCACCAGGTCGCTCGCGGCGGTGAAGCTGCGGCCTTCCTGCAATGCCTGCAACGCCAGCGTGACGAAGTTGTGGCGGTCCCACGGGCCGAAGAAGGCGCTGGTGCGCACCATCAGCACGTCGGGGTTCACCGCCAGCACGCGGCGTTCCGCCTCGGCCTTGCTCTGGCCATACACGTTCAGCGGCGCCACCGGGTCGCTTTCCACGTACGCCGTGCCCTTCGAACCGTCGAACACGAGGTCGCTGGAGAAGGTCAGCAGGCGGATATCGTGGCGCGCGCAGGCGTTGGCCAGCACCACCGGGCCGTGCGCATTCTCGCGCAGGCAGCGGTCGCTCTCCTGCTCGGCATCGTGCACGCGCACGTAGCCGCCGGCGTTGATGATCGCCCATGGTCGGTGCTGGCGGATCGCCGCTTCCACCGAGGCGGGATCGGCGATATCCATTTCCTGCCGCGTGAGCACCTTGAAGGCCAGGTTGCGCTCCTCGCAGATGCGGGCGAAGGCGCTGCCCAGCGTGCCGGTGGCGCCGCTGATCAGGATGGGCTGCACGGGGCGGTTGGCCTGGTGGCGTTCGGCCGGCAGCGCGGCCACGGTGGCGCTGGTGGCCACCGGCGGGCACAGGAAGCGGCCGGGCCGGCGCCACCAGCCCAGGCCTTGCAGCACGGGCGAGGAGGGCGCGCGGCCGCTCGCCAGTTCGCGCATCAGGCGCGCCAGCGCCGTGGGGCGCGGCTCGGGCGAGCGCAGGTCGTAGGCGCCGTTCTCGTAATAGCCGCGGCATTCCGTCACCAGGCAATTCCAGTCATAGGAGCCGAGCAGCGACCATACGGTGACGGCGCGCATGTCCGCCCCCTTGCGGCGCACGTCGTGCGCGGCATTCCACACCTCCAGCAGCCAGCGCAGCTGGTCTTCGCGGTTGGCGTCGATGTGCGCTTCCGTCACCGCCATCGGCAGGCCGTAGCGCTCCCACGTTTCTTCCAGCAGGGGGCCGATACCCGGTGTGGGCGTGGCCAGGGCGCGCGCCGTCTCGATGTCGGCGAAGCCGTGCGGGCCCACGTACTGGGCCGGATAGCGCTCGCCCCGGTGGTCGAGCCAGCGTTCGCTCGTCACGTAGTAGTTCAGGCCCATCACGTCCGGCGGGCAGGGGTTGTCGCGGAACCACAGCACTTCCTCCGCGCTGATGCCGCTCTTGAGGAAATACTTGAACAGCTCGTGGTCTTCATCGACCATGCCGCACAGCAGGTCCCACGCCAGCCAGCGGCGCTCATTGTAGAAGTCCGCCCATTCGGCCATTTCCGGCGTACTGTAGGTCTTGCCCAGGTCGTCGGTCTGCACCAGCTTGGCGTTCGGGTTGACTTCGCGGATCGCCCGCATCGACAGCACCACGCCCTTGCACTGGTTGATCAGCGCCTGCAGGAAGGTGAGGTCGTCGCGGCCGTGCGGGTACCACACACCATACAGGCCGGCAAAGCGGGCCGTGGTGCAAGGTTCGTTGACGGGAGTGTAATACTCGACCCAGGGGAAGCGCCGCGCCACCGCGCCGGCGTACTCGGCCAGCTTGGGGCCAAATTCCGGGTCGACGAGGCTGGTATGGCGGGGGCCGCTGCCGTGGTGCACCAGGCCCACGATCGGTGTCACACCGAGATCGCGCAGCGCCGGCAGGCGCTCATCGGCCCATGACCAGTTGGCGGTTTCCACGCCGTCGGGAGCGGTCAGCTCCCATAGCACGGGGTAGCGGATCGCGGTGATGCCCAGCGCCGCAAAGCGGTCCAGGTCGCTGATCCGCTCGCCATGACCGTTCTGGTCCATCTGGCTGAAATATTGATCGCGCACGCGGTTGACCGTACCTTCCAGTCCGCCCCAAAGCTCGATCCCCCGGGTCTGGATTGCGTCATCTTTTTTCATATAGTCGGTGAGCTAGTCGAACGAGCGGCAAAGTATGGCGAAAAAATCAAAACGCTGTCGCCGTATTGCCGGGCGTCACTGAACAGGCTGCCGAGACCGGCCTCGGTGGCCGGCCAGCCGGTCCTTGTGTGCGCACTCGCCACCGCCCATTTCGGTACACTTTCGCGAGCGAAAAAGGAGAGTGCATGCGATACGTCTTGTGGGGCAATCCGATCCAGGAATGGGCGACTGCGCTGGCCGTGGCCTTCGCCGCCGCCGCCGTGATGATTCTGCTGCGCACCTTCCTCATCCACCGGTTGTCCCAGGTGGCCGAGCGCACGGAGACGCGGGTGGACGACTGGTTCCTGCGCATGATGCGCAACACCTACAGCATCTTCATCGTGATCCTGGCGCTGTATCTGGGCTCGCTGATGCTCGATTTCTCCAAGAAGTACGAGGTTTTGCTGTGGCGCATCGCCGTCACCGCCATGCTGCTGCAAGCCGCGGTGTGGGCCGACACAGGCGTGCGCGTGTGGCGGCGGCGCTACCGGCAGGCCGCCATCGGCGGGCTCCCCGACAGCACGGCGGGCGTGGCGTCGACGGCCATCATCGATTTCATCCTGCGCCTGATCGTCTGGGTCGTGTTCGTCCTGATGATCCTCGATAACCTGGGCTTCAACATCACCACGCTCGTGGCGAGCCTTGGTATCGGGGGCATCGCCGTCGCCCTCGCGGTGCAGAACATCCTTGGCGACCTTTTGGCATCGCTGTCGATCGTGCTGGACAAGCCCTTTGTCGTGGGCGACTTCATCATCGTCGGCGAGTATCTCGGCACCGTGGAATACATCGGTCTGAAGACCACGCGCCTGCGTGGGCTGGGCGGCGACCAGGTGATCTTCTCCAATGGCGACATGCTCAAGTCGCGCATCGCCAACCAGACCCGCATGTTCGCCCGGCGCGCGGCATTCATGATCCGGGTGCGCTACGGCACCTCGCCGGACAAGCTCGCCGCCGTGCCGCAGATGGTGAAGGAAATCATCGAAGCCCAGGAAGCCACCGCGTCGTTCGAGCGGGCGCACCTGCGCAACCTGGGCCAATGGGCCATCGAGTACGAGGTCGTCTACTGGATCAAGACGGACGACTATTTCGTGTTCATGGACACCAACCAGGAGGTCTTGCTCGGCGTGCTGCGCGGGCTGGCCGAGCGGGGCATCGACATCGCCTTCCCCACCCAGCTCAACGTGCGGCCCGCGGAAGTTTACACGGAGCAGGCGTCTCCCCTAAACTCGCCGCTTTCAGGAACGGGGGCGGGCATATGAAGAAACTGGTGGCCGGGGGACTGGCGATGATCGTGGCCGGAGGGGCGCTGGCCGCTTCCGTGCAGGACGTGGCGGAACGCTACCGCAAGCTGGTGCTGGCGGTGGGCCAGCACGACGCCAGCTACGTGGACGCGTATTACGGCCCGCCGGCGCTGCAGGCCCAGGCGGAAAAGGAAAAGCGCAGCCTGGCCGCGATCCGCCTCGACGCGCGGGCGGCGATCGGCGACCTGGCCGGCAAGGGGGCGGCGAACCCGGACGAGGCGCTGCGCCTGGCCTTCCTGCGCAAGCAGCTGCAGGCTTTGACTGCACGGGTCGATATGCTGGAGGGGAAGAAGTTCCGCTTCGACGAGGAAACCGCGCTGCTGTACGATGCCGTCAGCCCGCACCACGACCGTGCATATTACGAAGCGTTGCTGAAGAAGATCGACGCGCTGGTACCGGGCGAGGGCCCGCTGCCGCAGCGCATGCAGGCCTACCGTGCCCGCTTCGCCATCCCGAGGGACAGGCTGAAACCCGTGTTCGACGCGGCGATCGCCGCTTGCCGCGAGCGCACCGCGCCGCACCTCGCGCTGCCGAAGAACGAAAGCTTCGTGCTGGAATTCGTGACCGGCAAGCCGTGGTCCGGCTACAACTGGTACAAGGGCGACGCCCACAGCCTGATCCAGATTAATACCGAGTTCCCGATCTATATCGAGCGGGCCGTGGACCTGGGCTGCCACGAGGGCTACCCGGGCCACCACGTCTACAACGCGCTGCTGGAGCAGCACCTGGTGAAAGAGCGCAACTGGGTCGAGTTCAGCGTCTACCCCTTGTATTCGCCCATGTCGCTGATCGCCGAGGGCAGTGCCAACTATGGCATCGAGATGGCGTTCCCGGAAGCGGAGCGGCTCGCCTTCGAGCGCGATGTGCTGTACCCGCTGGCCGGCCTCGATCCCAGCCTGGCCGGCAAGTACGCCGAGCTGCAAAAGCTGCTGGCGCAGCTGTCCTACGCGGACAACGACAATGCGATGCACTACCTGGAAGGCCGCTTCACGCGCGAGCAGGCGATCGAGTGGCTCGTGAACGTGGCGCTGTACCCGCCCGAGAAGGCCGGCCAGCGCGTGCAGTTCTACGACGGCCTGCGCGGCTACGTGATCAACTACAACCTGGGCAAGGATCTCGTGAAGGCCTGGGTCGAGCGGCAGGTTACCGCCACCGACCCGCAACAGGCGCGGGCGCAGCGGTGGGCGGCGTTCAAGCAGTTGTTGTCGTCGCCAAGGCTGGCCAGCGACCTGCGGTAAAAAGTTGCCTGAAAAATGGGGACGTACCCCATTTTTCAGGAAATGTTTCCCGAAAAATGGGGTCTGTCCCCATTTAGCTGGTAGCAGCGGAACACGGCTTTTGCTCTGCCGTGTGCCGTTGCCAGCGATGCCGTCGGTCAGCCGCCCGCCGCGGCCGCGGCGATGCTCTGGGCGCTCGCCGGATCGAAGTCGCGCAGCGCATCGACCAGCTCCGCGACCGAAGTCCCGGTGGCGAACAGCATCACGTCGCCCGGCTGGCAACGGGTGAGGGCCAGCCGCAGCGCGGCGTCGGAAGCGAGTTCCAGGTGCACGGCGGTGGAGAAGCGGATCGCGCCGGCGGCCATCAGCGCCGCCCGTTCGCCCGGCCGGCGGCCGCGGTGTTCCGACGGCGATTCGTAGACGATCACCTCGTCGAACGCCTCCCCGCAGGTCTCGCCGACCTGCTGCAAGTCCTCGTCGCGGCGGTCGCCCGGCGCCGTGATCACGGCCACGGTGCGCCGTGCGCTCATGCTGCGCGCGGTCGCACCCAGCGCCGCGTAGGCGGCCGGGTTGTGGGCGTAGTCCACCACCACCTTCACGCCTCGCACGTCGTATACGTTGGCGCGCAGTGGGTTGCCCACATTGTCGGAGACGAACGACGCAAGCCCGTCGGCGATCTGGCCGATCTCCAGGCCGGCCGCCATCATCGCGGCACCGGCGGCGAGCGCGTTGGCGATGTTGTGGCGCGCGCAGCCATCCAGGGCGGAAGGCATTTCTTCCGCCCACAGGATGCGGTGGCGGCGCGTGCCGTCGGCGAGGATCAGCGCGCCGTCCTGCAGGTAGGCCGCGCGGCCGCCGCTTTCGAGGTGACGCAGCAGCAGGGCATTGTCCGGGTCGCAGCTGAAATACAGCCGCTCGACCTGTTCATCGAGCTCGTTCGCCATCGCCGCGCAGTACGGATCCTGGGCGTTGAGCACCACGGCGCGGGAGGCGGCCTTGGCCACTACCGCCTTCACGCGGGCCAGGTCGTCCAGCGTGTTCACGCCGTTCAGGCCCAGGTGGTCATCCGACACGTTCAGCACCACCGCCACGTCGCAGCGGTCGAAGGCGAGGCCGCGCTTGAGGATGCCGCCGCGCGCCGTTTCCAGCACGGCGAAGTCCACGTTCGGATCGGTCAGCACGGTGCGCGCCGACCAGTAGCCGGCGCAGTCGCCCTTGCGGATGCAGGTGCCGTCGATGAACACGCCCTCGGTCGTGGTGCAGCCGGTGCGCAGGCCGGTCTGGCGGATGCTGTGCTCGAGCATCAGCGTGGTCGTCGTCTTGCCGTTGGTACCGGTCACGGCAATGACGGGGATGCGGCCATCGCCCTTGCCGAACATGCCGTCCACGATCGCCTCGCCGGCATTGCGCGGCGTGCCGGCGCTCGGGTACTGGTGCATGCGGATACCGGGCGCGGCATTGACTTCGATGATAGCGCCACCCTGTTCCTCCAGCGGCTGGGCGATGTCGTTGCACACGATGTCTAGCCCCGCCACGTCCAGCCCGATCTTTTGCGCGGCGCGCACGCACAGCGCGCGCGTCCGCGGCGGCAGCAGGTCCGTCACGTCCTCGGCGGTGCCGCCGGTGGACAGGTTGGCATTGCCGCGCAATTGCACGGCCACGCCCGCGGCGGGAATGCTGTCGAAGGTCAGGCCCTGTTCGGCTAGCACCGTTTCGGCATGCCCGTCCAGCGGAATCTTCGTGAGGATATTGGTATGCCCTTCGCCGCGCGCCGGGTTGCGGTTTTCCTCTTCCACCAGCTCGCGCACCGTCGACACGCCATCGCCGGCGACGGAGGGAGGGCGGCGCAGCGCGGCAGCGGCCACGCGGCCGTCGGCCACTAGCACGCGGTAGTCGTGACCGGTGATGAAGCGCTCCACGATCACGCGGCGGCCGTGCTGGCGCGCGCGTTCGAAGGCGACGGCCAGCTCGTCCGGGGTGTTGCAGCGGGTCGTCACGCCGCGGCCATGATTGCCGTCGAGCGGCTTCACCGTCACGGTGCAGCCCAGGCGGCGGAAGGCGCGCTGCGCCTGTTCCAGCGTGCGCACGGTCACGCCTTCCGGCACTGGCACGCCCGCTTCCTGCAGCAGCGCCTTGGTCAATTGCTTGTCGCTGGCGATGCCCACCGCGATGTGGCCCGTGTCGGCCGTGATGGTGGCTTGCAGGCGCTTCTGGCGCGCGCCCCAGCCCAGCAGGAACAGGTTCGCTTCCTCGGTGAGGCGCAGCACGGGAATGCCGCGCGCCTTGGCGGCATTGACGATCGCGCCCGTGCTGGTGCCGATCGCATGGTCTTCGGCCGTCTCGCGCAGGGCTGCCACGGTCTCGGCCAGCGGGAACACGTCGCCGCGCGCCAGCGAAGTCACCAGCGCCACGGCGGAGTCGAACGCTTCCGTCACCACCTGCTCCAGCTCGTAGGCACACACCACGCGGTACTTGCCGCCGCCCGCGTCATGCGTGCGCCCGGTGTTGACGGTGGTGCCGGCCAGGCATTGCAGGGCCAGCGTGACGTGTTCCACCACGTGGGCGAGGTTGGTGCCCGATTGCAGCGTCTGCACGAAGCCGGCGTACTTGCCGACCGAGCAGCGGTGCTCGTACAGCGACGGCAGCAGGGCCAGCAGCCGTTCGGTGAAACCCGGCAGCACATCGGTGCGGGCGTCCTTCAGGTCCCCCGTATCCAGCACCGTCAGCAGGCAGGGATGGTGCGAATACAGGTTACGGCCGCGCAGCAGCCTTTGCTCGATGATGTTCATGATAGCGGGTTCCTTTTGGTCAGATTGCTGATGAATTCTTGTATGGGAGACGGCGCCTCGCGCCCGACATGTCCCAGCCGCGCCGATGGTTGCGCGCCGGGCAGCAGGTAGCCCGAGCCGGCCGGCAGCACGTGGAGCCCGATGCCGATCAACTCGGCCTGCTCGCCCTCGCCGATATCGGCGGCATTCGTGATCATCTTGCGGCCGTCGATGAAGGTCACGCCGCCATCGCCGATCACCTCGATGCCCACGCCCCGTTCGACCACCAGGGCGGTGTCCTCGTCGATGCCCAGGCCATACAGGTAAGGGTTTTGCGCGATGAGGCTAAGCAGCCGGTTGATCCGGTGGCGCTGCGAGAAATGCTGGTCGATGATGATGTGCTGCACGAAGCCGAGGCCCGCGCCCAGCGCGGCGGCGCCTTTCTCGGGCGCGAATTCGGCGAAGCCGGAAGCCAGCATGTGGCCCGCCATCGCCGAGGCGCCGGCGCTGGTGCCCGCAAGGCACGCGCAACGGCGCTTGAGCGCTTCATGCAGCGCGCGGTCGACGGCGGTGCCGCCGATGACGGCCATCAGCCGTTTCTGGTCGCCGCCCGTGATCAGGATGCCGTCGGCGTGGCATAGCCGATCGGCCAGTACCGGATCGTTCGCCTGCTCGCGGCTCTCGGTATGCACGATGCCGCACTGCTTCACGCCCAGGCGCGCGAGCGCTTCCTGGTAGGGGCGGGCCATCTCCTCGGGTTCCTGGCTGGCGCTGGTGAGCAGCACGAAGTTGCGCTCCGGGCCGCCGGCGAGTTCGACGAAGCGCGCCAGTATCCGTTCACGGCACTTGCGCTGCTCGTCGCCGCCGATGATCAGCAGGCAACCATCCTCTCGTTCAGGGGTAGTCATGGTGTTCCTCTTGGGTATGCCGGCTGTGGGTGAGCACCGTGGCAGTGCACCGCGACGACCCGGTGCGCTTCGCGGGTGCGTTCGTGCGAAGTATCGGTGCAAGTATCTGATCGCAATGGGGCGCCGGACCAGTGGCGTTCTGCTCGTGAATTTGTAAGATTCGGATGACGCCGAAGTTACAGACATGTGGCGTTGATAATTGTCTTGGGCAACGGCAAGCCGCGAATCACGTGTCGGTACAATGCGACGCGCGGTGGGGCGGAGAAAAGCCATTGATGCCAGAGGCCGGTTGCAACTAAAATAGTTGCAAGTTGGTCATAAACATTTCATAAAAACAATATTTTTCAAGGATAAGCAATGTCTGTCACCGCCGCGCGGGATTTCCGCCAGCATGTCAATCGCATGAGTACGCTTCAAGCCGAGATCGCGCAATATTTCAGCAATGGCGCCATCGATTACGCCGGCATGGCTGAGCTGGGCAGGCGCAGCGGATTCGACTTTACGGCGGAAGAGGCGAAACGGATCCTGTTCGCCGCGGCTGACGAAATGTCCAATTTCGAGAGGGAGATGATGTCCGCGCTGCGAACGAGCGCGGACTAGTGTGGTGAGTCAGAAATTCGTTGATTAAAAATTTGACGAAATCGTCTCAAGAGCCGAGGCACTGCGTCGGCGCTGGAAATGCACGGTAAGGCCGGGGCCTTTTCGTGCATTTTCAACGCAGTATTGGGGCGATTTTCGTCGGATTTATTCAACGAATTTTGACTCGCCACACTAGGGCCGAAGGACCTCAGGCGGCGGTCTGTTCTTCCCGCACGCCGCGTTCGAGCAGGGCCAGCATGTCGGCCAGCGGCATCGGCCTGGCGAACAGGTAGCCCTGCATGCCGGGGCCGCCGTGCGCGGCCAGGAAGGCCGCCTGGTCGCGCGTCTCCACGCCTTCGGCCACGACGCGCAAGCCCAGGTGGGCCGCCATCGCCAGGATCGACTGCACGATCGCCGTGCCGTTGGCATCGCCCGGCGTGTCGTGGATGAAGCTGCGGTCGATCTTCAATTCATACAGCGGCATACGCTTCAGGTAGGCCAGGTTCGAGTAGCCGGTGCCGAAATCGTCGATGGAGAAGCGGATGCCCAGCTGCGCCAGCTCGTGCATGCGCGCGATCGTGTCGTCCAGGTTCTCGATCAACAGACCCTCCGTCACTTCGAAGATCAGTTGCGAGGCCGGCGCACCCGTTTCGAGCAGGATGGCGCGCACGCGGGCCACGAAGTCCGGGTCGCGAAATTGCGACGGGCTGACGTTCACCGACAGGGGCAGCGCATGACCGGCCGCTTCCAGGCGCAGCCAGGCCAGGCAAGCCTGGCGCAGCGCCCAGTAGCCGAGTTTGACGATCAGGCCGCTGGCTTCGGCGGCGGGAATGAACACGTCCGGCGGTACCGCCGTGCCATCGGCGCGGCGCCAGCGCATCAGCAATTCGGCGCCGACCGGGCGCGCGGCGCAGTCCACCTGCAATTGCACGTGCATCTGCAGCTCGCCGTTTTCCAGCGCCTGGCCAAGGTGCCGTTCGATCGTCAGGCGGTTTTCCACTTCGGCGCGCATCGTGTCCTCGAACAGGGCCACGCCGTCGCGCCCCCCCGCCTTGGCGCGGTACATGGCAATGTCGGCTTCGCGCAGCAGGTCGTCCACGGTCTGGCCGGCGCGCGGCAGCAGGGCCACGCCGATGCTGGCCGACGACGGATACGACTGCCCGCCGATATCGAACGGTTGCGCGAACGCCGCGCGAATGCGCGCAGCCATCGCCAGCGCGGTATTCGCGGCGTCGTCCGCGCTGCCGCCCAGGCCGGTCAGCAACACCACGAATTCGTCGCCGCCCAGCCGCGCCACGGTATCGCCCGGACCGGCAAGCCGGGCCAGGCGCTGGCCGGCGGCACACAGCAGCAGGTCGCCGGTGGCATGGCCGCGCGCATCGTTCACGTTCTTGAAATGATCGAGGTCGATGAACATCACGGCGCCATGCGGCGCGTCGGGGCCGGCATCGAGCAACTGCTGCACGCGGTCCATCAGCAGGCGGCGGTTCGGCAGGCCGGTCAGCACGTCGTAGAACGCCAGCCGGTGGATCGCGTCGGCCGTCTTGCGCCGCTCGGTCACGTCGCGGCCGACCAGCACCCAGTGCGTGTTCACGCCATCCTCGTCGGCGAACGGTACCATCTCCATCTCGACCCAATAGCATTCCCCGGCGCGGGTGTAATTGGCAAGCTCCGCCGATACCGGTTGCAGCTCGCGCATGGCCCGTACCACGCGGGCCACTTCTTTCTGGTCGGTCGCCGGCCCATGCAGTACGCGCATGCTCTTGCCCAGTATTTCCTCGCGCGCGTAGCCGCTGCGGCGCAGCAGCGCATCGTTGACGAACACGATCGGCTGTTCCACGTTCGGTTGCGGGTTGGCCTTGGCGATCATTACCATGTCGTTCAGGCGCGCCACGGCCGTTGCGGTCAGCCGCAGCTCGGCGTTGGCCGCCTGCAGTGCGCTGCGGCCTTCTTCCAGGGAACTCGTGAAGGTGCGCAGGTCGGCCAGGGAGCGCGACAGGCGTTGCAGCATGAAGTTGCAGGTGAGCGTCAGCAGCAGGCCGATGCACAGGTAGTTCAGCACGATCACCAGCGTAGGCGCGAGCGCCGGGCCGGGCATGCTCGATACATACAGCTTGGCGTGACCCGTCATGGCCAGCACGCCGATCGTCGCACTCGTGACGGCCAGCGACAGCAAGGCCGGCCAGGAACCGAGCAGCACCGCCGCCAGCACGGGCAGCGCGAGCAGGTAGACCTGGCTGATCGGACCCACCGTGAGCATCATCGCCAGGCCCACGAAATACAGGATGGCCAGGAAGTTGTAGACGCGCACCCGGTAAGGCAGCCGGCGCAGGCGCGCGATCACCAGCAGCCAGGCCAGCGCGACGGCATCGACGAGCGCCACTTCGGGGCGGCCGTGATACAGCGTGACGGCGATGCTCGGCAGCGCCACGATCACACCGAGGATGGTGACGCTGGCGAGCAATGGGGTGAAGATCTGGGTGCGCCAGTGCGCGATGTCATTGAAGATCACGATGGTACCGATTGGAATTTCCTATCGGCAACAGCATAGCTTGCCCGGCATCGCAAGTCATCCATTTACTGCTGAGCTGTTGCGAGTTGCTCACAGAAGTGGCAAGGATGAAAAGCTTTGCAGCTCCCTAACTATCCCTCGTTTTCCATGGTGCGCCGGTACCACTCATGGAAATGCCGCATGCCGTCTTCCAGCGGCGTCTGGTACGGTCCGGTATCGGACACGCCGCGCCGCAGCAGCGCGAGGCGGCCGGCATCCATGCGTTCGCCGATCTCGTCGTCCTCGCGGGCCGTCTCGATATAGGCGGCGCGCTGCGCCTCGACGAATTCGCGCTCGAAGGCGGCGATCTCCTCCGGGTAGTAGAACTCCACCACGTTGAGCGTGTCCTGCGGCCCGCGCGGGTACAGCGTGGACAATACCAGCACGTGCGGATACAGCTCGATCATGTGGGTGGGGAAGTAGGTGACCCAGATCGCGCCGAAGTCCGGCGCCACGCCGGTGCGATACTCCAGCAGGCGATCGTGCCAGTCACGGTAGATGTCCGAGCCGGGCGCCCCCAGGGCCTGGTGCACGCCCACCCTTTGCACGCTGTGCCAGTCGCCGAATTCCCAGGCGAGATCCTCGCAATCGACGAAGCCGCCCAGGCCGGGATGGAACGGCGCCACGTGGTAATCCTCCAGGTAGACTTCGATGAAGGTCTTCCAGTTGTAGTTGCACTGGTGGACTTCCACGTGGTCCAGCACGTAATCGGAAAAATCGAATTCCGGGCGGGCGAACAGGCCGCCCAGGTCGGCCAGCGGATCGCGCGCGCCCTCGAACAGCAAGCCGTGGCAGCGGCGCAGCGGGAAGCGCTCCAGGTTCTTGCAGGGCGTGCGTTCGAATTGCGGGGCGCCCAGCAGCTCGCCGCGGTTGTCGTAGGTCCAGCGGTGCAGCGGGCAGACGATCTGCCCGCCGCTGCCACCGAGGTTGCCGCTGGCATTGGCCGGGCCGGCGACGTTACCGGCCTCGCCGCCCAGGATCAGCGCCTGGCGGTGGCGGCACACGTTCGACAGCAGCGACACTCCCTGGCCGTTGCGCACCAGCACCCGGCCGCCATCCTCGTGCACCAGCCGGCGCCAGTCGCCCGGATTGGGCACGGCCAGTTCATGGCCCACGTAGCGCGCCGCCTGGCTGAAGATCAGCTCCTGTTCGCGCTGGAACAGGGCAGGGTCGAAGTAGGCGTCGACGGATAAAGGCGCCTGCCCGGGCAGGACATGCGCCGCTCTTGCGATATCGTTCATATGAAACTCCGGGGCGTGTTGATCCGCGCCGGCGCGTAACCGGCGAACAGGATCGCGATGGGACAGCCCGGCTACCGCGGATCGGCCTGCAGCAGGGCGATGCGTGTGGCGATGGGCAGCTTGGGGCAGGTGCTGCATTTCTCGCCGTCGCGGCGGCGGAAATAGTGGCAGCAGACCTGGCGGTCGAGCGCATGGGCGGGCGTGCCGTCGCGCGCACGGTAGACGAACATGCCGCAGCCGCCGGCGATGCCGAGCCGCGCCAGCCATTGCTCGCTGGTCGCTTCCAATGTGCCGGGAAAACGTTCGGGCGCGTGGCGGTGCGCCAGCAGCAAGGCGCCCAGCACGCATTCGGCTTGCAGGGCGTCGGCCGCACGCGTGTGCAGCGCGACGAGGGGAGCCAGGGCCGCGCGCATGTCCCGGCAGAACGCGCGCAACTCGTCGGCGGCATGCCCCATGCGCGCGGCGAGGTCGCCATGGATCGGGGCGTGCGGCGGCAGGCGGAAGCCGCGCGGAAACCCGCCGGCCACCGGCTGCGCCAGGCCGGCCAGGCGCGGCACATGGGTATCGAGATGGGCGGCCAGTACCAGCAGGTAGACCGGTTGCCAGATCGCCAGCCCCCAGCAGCGCAGCGCAAGGTAGTGCGGGCCGGCTTCCGGGTAGCCTTGCGCCCAATGCCGGGTGAGCGCGGCCAGGGCGCCGTTGTCGGGCGCCGTGCCCAGCGCGATCGCACCGGGCAGGGCGGCCGGGTCCTGCTCGCCGCACAGCCCCGGCGCGACGCGTTGCGCCATGCCGAACACGCGGGCGAGGTGTGGATCAGGCGCGGGATCGGCCCGCCCCGGAAACGGGTAGTCGGCTACCATCAGCACATCGCCGGCCCTTGCGTTCATGCTCAGGCCGCCAGTCCCACGGGCGCTTCGGTACCGCCCGCCGCCTGGCGGCGGAAGCGCGCGATCGGGTTCTCCAGGTTGCCGGCCATCTTCAGGCTGGAAGCGGGATCGGCCAGGTTCACCATCTGGACATTGTTGCCCAGTTGCAGGCGGTTCAGGCAGGAGTGCAGGAACTCCGGCACGAACATGTCGTAGTGCGCGTAGCGGTCGGCGTATTCGGGATGCGCGTCCTGGTAGGCATGCACGCAATCGGCCACGGCGCGCCAAAGATCGTCTTCCTCGCAGCAGCCGTGTTCCACCAGCACCTGGTTCAGGTGGCGCAGCACGCCGTCGAACACGTCGATGAAGATGCCCAGCAGCTTGAAGTGGTCCGGCACGTCCACGGCCAGGCGCTCCACCTTCTTCGGCAGGTGCTCGCGCGCCTCCAGGTTCAGGATTGCGCACTCCTCGGCGATGTCCTTCATGATCGCGCGCACCGGCACGTAGTCGTCCAGCACCAGGATCAGGTTTTCGCCATGCGGCATGAAGGTCAGTTCATAAGCATAGAAGCAGTGCAGCAGCGGCGTGAGGTAGGCCTTGAAGTAGGCGCCCAGCCAGCTCGCCGTGTCGAGGCCGGAGCGGCGGATCAGTTCGGGCAGCAGCGCGTGGCCGTCGCGATCGACGTGCAGCAGCGCCGCCATCGTCATCAGCCGTTCGCCGGGCCGTACGTGCGGCAGCGGGCTCTCGCGCCACAGTGCGGAGAACTGCTTCTTGTACGGCGTGTCGACGGGAATCGCCGCTTCGTAGTAGAAGTTGCGAAAGCCGATCGAGGCCACTTCCTGGAGGATCGTGAAGCCGTTCTCCTTCAGGAAGGCGTCGCCCTCGATCAGGCCCTTGATGTATTCGTTGATGGCCGGCGTGCCATCCATGTAATAGGGCGACAGGCCGCGCATGAAGCCCATGTTCAGGATCGACAGCGAGGTTTTCACATAGCGCTTGTCGCGCGCGCCATGGTTGAAGAAGGTGCGGATCGATTGCTGGGCGGTGTAGCGGCTGTCGCCGTAACCCAGGCATACGATCTTGCGCTGTGCCACATAACCGGCGAAGGCGATCGCCAGCTTGTTGAACCATTGCCAGGGGTGGGCCGGCATGAAGTGGTAGTCGGCCGGATCGAGGCCCAGTTCGACGAGCTGGCCGGTGAAGCGGTCGAGTGTTTCCCGGCCCAGCTCCTCCTCCAGCAATTGCGCGTAGCTGAGCGAGGAAATGCTCGACGGCGTGGCATGCGCCCGGTCGACGGCGAGCCAGACGACGCGGATCTCCGCGCCCGCTTCCGGCGCATAGGCACGGTAGTCGATCGCATTGAAGCCGAGGCGGCCGTTGTTGGCCACGAAGCCCGGGTGCCCCTCCGTCATGGCCACTTCGATGACCTGGAAGTCGTCGCAGTCGGCCAGCGCGGCGCTGCCCGGCGCGTCGGCCTTCATGCGCTTGAAGGCGCTGCCGGACAGCGTGCTGCTGATCTCATCGAGGTAGATCGGCAGCAGGTCGTCGCGAATGCCCAGGCGCTGCCGGCATTCGATGATGAATTGCAGCGCGTCGAGCGGCTGCGCCGTGCCGTCGACCGTCTTCTCGATCGATTCAGGCTGGATGAACCAATGGCGCAGCGCCAGCTTGCGCGCCGCGAAGCGGTAGCACGCCTTGCCGTCGTCGGACCATACCTGGTAGTGCGAGAACCCCCTTTCGCCCGTGCGCAGGAACTCGGGTTCGATGATGATTTCATGCGCGTACTCGGCGATGGCCTTGCGCAGCAGCAGGCGGTTGGCCTGCTCCCAGGCGGCGGGCGTCAGGTGGGCGGCGGCGTCGGCGGGGTGTAGCGTGAAGTGGTTGGCGATATCGATATTCATGAGCAGGTTTCCTGGAGGTTGGCGGCGCTGGCCGCGGCGAAGTCTTGGCGGGTACACAGGGCGAGACTGGCGGTTTTTTCAAAGAAGGGCACGTTGCCGAGGTAGACGAAGCCGGCCGAGCGGTTCAAGGCATGCACCTTGTGGTTGTTCGCGTCCGGCTCCACGACGATGCGCTGCGCGCCCAGGTGGTGGAACATGAAGCGCATCAGCGCGTGGAAGGCGCTGCGCGTGAAGCCCGGAATGCGTTCGCGCGCCGGGCCGACGAAGATGTGCATGCCCAGGTCGCCGGGCCGCACCGCGTAGAAGTTGCGGATGCGGTCATGGGCCGGGTCGTAGCATTCGGCCAGGAAGGCCGGCCGGCCGGCGTACATGCCGATGTAGGCGGTGGCGTGGCCGGAATCCATCATGGCCTGGTAAGCCTGGCGCACCTCGTCCACGGTCTTGTCCTGCATCAGCCAGAAGGCGGCGCGCTCCTCGGTGAACCAGGCATGCAGCATCGGGATATCGTCCGGTATGCGCAGCAGGCGGAACGTGAACCCGGCCGCGTCGCGCCAGGGAGCATGCGCCGCGTCGGCGCGGCGGTGGATGGTGTCAGCTCGCATGGCCGGGTGCCTCCATGGCGGGTGTCGCGGTGGCTGCCGGGCTGGCGCTCGGCACCTTGAGGATCACGTGATCGAGCAGCGCGGTGAGCAGGAAGCCGCCGGCCGCCAGCACGAAGGGCAGGGCGAGGCCGAAACGTTCGACGATGGCGCCGGCCGCGAACGAGGACAGCAGCACGCCCAGGTTCTGGAAGAAGTTGGTGATGCTGTAGTGGTGCGCATAGTGCTCCGGCGTCGACAGGCGGAACAGGTTCACTTCGAGCTTGACGAGGATCTGGAACAGCGCCCAGCCGAACAGCACGCGACCCAGCGCCAGCAGGATCGGGTCGGGTGCCGCGTGCAGCAGCAGCCCGGCGCTGCCCAGCAGCAGGTTGCCCACCGTGTGGTCGGGCAGCACGCCGCCGCGGGCGCGGATGCGCGCGTTCACCCACAGCGCGGCCAGCGCGATCACGCCGGGGATGGCGAAAGCCATGCCGGCCGACACCTCGCTGGGGTCGCCGGTCAGCTGCTGCCAGTGCACGGAAAAGAATGGCCGGATCAGGTAGGCGCTGAAATCGAACACCAGCATCACCAGCGCCAGGCGCAGGATCGGCACATAGGAGCGCAGCGGCAGGCGCTGCCTTTTTTCGGCCGGCACGGCGTGTTCGCCGCTGTTCACGCGCACGATCTTGCCGCTCCTGATCAGGTAGAAGCACACGGCCATCTGGAACCAGTCGCCGGCCGCCATCGCGAAGATGCTGCCGGTGCTGCCCCAGGTCTGCAGCACGAAGCCGCCGGCCACGGCGCCGAAGATGGCGCCGAAGTGCACCACCACGGACAGCACGCCGATCGTGCCCGCATGCTGTTCCTTGGGCGTGAGCCGCATCATGTACGGATACATCAGCAGGTAGCTGCTCTTGCACATGAACATCAGCATCGACACCACCCAGTAGCTGGCGATGCCGGGCGCCCAGTTGGACAGCACGCTGAAGGCGCCGGCGGCGAATTGCGTGTAGACCAGCAGGTGCAGGGGCTCGACGCGCCGGGCCACGCGCGCCCAGAACGGCAGCGTGCACATGACGGCGATCGAGATCGCCGCCACGTAGGCGCCCACGTGCACGGCGCTGTCGAGGGCGTAGCGCTCGAGGAAGAACTGCGGATAAAAGGGGATCAGGATGGCGTCGCTGATGACCGCGAGCACGGTCATGGAGATCACGTAAAACCTCAGGTTCATGCCTTCTCCATTACATGGGAACGAAGTCCGCGCCGGCCGGGATGGCGAAATCCTGCAGCGCCACCCGCTGTTCGATGCGGTAGTGCTCCACGCCGGTCAACTCGCGCAGGATGTAGGAATTGCGGTAGCAGCTCATGCCCAGGTCCTGGTTGGTGGCGCCGTGGCTGTGCTGCCCCGCGTTCTGCACGAAGACCTCGTTGCCTTGCAGGTCGGCCGAGTAGTTGCGGGCCAGTGCATAGCGCCCCTTGCCGTCGAAACGCAGGCGGTGGCGGATGCCGTCGAGGAAGGGCGGGATGTTTTCCCGGTAGCCCGTCGCCAGCACGAGGCCTTCGCAGCGGTGCCGGTAGCGGCCGCCCTGGTCAAGCTGGCGCAGGTCCACTTCATAGCTGTCCGACGCCGCGTCGTAGCGGCAGCCCTGCATTTCGCAATTGGTGACCAGGCGCGCGCGTTGCGTGCCTTGCCCGCGCTGTTCGGCCAGCCGCCGTTCGTCCAACATATCGTAGATGCGGTTGATCAGGCTCGCGTTGACGCCCTTGTACAGGCAATCCTGCGCGCCGACCACGCGTTCCTTGCGCGTTTCGTCGAGCGCGTGGAAGTAGTCGATGTAGTCGGGCGAGAACATCTCCAGCGTCAGCTTGGTGGTTTCCATCTGGAAGAAGCGCGGCGCTCGGGTGATCCACGTCAGCGAATAGTCGTGCGCATCGATCTCGGCCAGCAGGTCGTGGAAGATCTCGGCCGCGCTCTGCCCGCTGCCGAGGATGGTGATGGAGCGCTTGCGCTGCAGCGACTCCTTGGCCAGCAGGTAGTCGGCGCTGTGGCAATAGCGGTGGCCGCTGTCCTTGCCGCCCTCCTGGCAGCACGCGGGGAAGGCCGGGCGCGACCCGACGCCCAGCACGAGTTTGCGGGCGCGCAGCACGAAGGGAACCTCTCCGTCGCCGGTGGTGCTGACGCCCCTGAGGACATAGCAGGCGAGCTGCGCGTCGTACACGATGTCGCGCACCTCGTGCCCGAAGCGCACGTTGGACAGTTGCGCCGCCGCCCAGCGGCAGTATTCGTTGAATTCCGCGCGGGTCAGGTAGAAGCTCTCGCGGAAGTAGTACGAATAGATATTGCCCTGCGCCTTGCAGTAGTTGAGGAAGCTGTAGCGGCTGCACGGGTCGGCCAGGCTGACCAGGTCGGCCAGGAACGGGTTCTGCAGCGTGGTGTGGTCGATCAGCATGCCGGGGTGCCAGCAAAACTCGGCATTGCGCTCCAGGAAGACGCCGGACAGTTCCTCGATGGGCTCCGCCAGGCAGGCAAGGCTCAGGTTGAAGGGCCCGAGCCCGATTCCGATGAAGTCGTATACGTCTGTTTTCATGACACCCCCGTTTTCAACGTTTCAGGAAAGGCGACGGCCGGCCGTCACCATTGATAAGCGAGCGTCGCCCGCACATTGCGCGCGTCGCCCCAATAGCAGTAGCTGTCGCTCATGCACGAAGCCACATAGGTCTTGTCGAACAGGTTGTTGGCCGAGAGCCGCAGGCTGGCGCCCTTGAAGGCCGTGCCCAGCCGGCCCAGGTCGACGTTCAGCGTCAGGTCGGCCAGCACATAGGAAGGCACCTTGAACGTGTTGGCGTTGTTGCCGAAGCTGGTGCCCACGTAGCGCACGCCCGCGCCGGCCGAATAGCCGGGCGCGATGTTCCAGTCCACCCAGCTCGACGCCATGTGGCGCGGCGCCTGGTAAGGCGTGTTGCCCTTGTAGCCGGCCGGCGATTCCTGGAACTCCATGTCGTTGAAGGTGTAGCTGGCCTGGAGCGATACGCTGTCCGACAGCTGCGAGCGCGCTTCCAGTTCCAGCCCGCGTGCGCGCACCTCGCCGGCGGGCACGAAGTAGAAGAAGCCGGTCGGCTGGGTGGCGACGTTGGTCTGCTCCAGTTCATACAAGGCCGCCGACAGCAGCGTGGCCGAGCCCGCGGGCTGGTAGCGGATGCCCACTTCGACCTGTTCGGTCTCGGTCGGCGGCAGGTTGTTACCTTGCTGGTCGTTGCGCAGGCTCGGGTTGAAGCCGTCCGACCAGGAGGCATAGGGCGCCAGGCCATTGTCGAACAGGTAGACCGCGCCGGCGCGCTTGGTGAACTTGTCGCCTTTCCAGCGGGCCGGTGCCGAGGGGGCCATCTGGTTGGAAGCCTCGACGCGGTCGCCGCGCCCGCCCAGCGTGAAGCGCCAGCGGCCCAGCGCCATCTGGTCCTGCAGGTATACGCCGCTCTGCTTCAGGTGGCGGTCGATGTCCGCGCCGCCCGTCACCTGCATGCCCGGCGCGCCGTACACGGGCGCGAACACGTCGATCGGCAGCGCGCTGCCCCATTCCCAGCGGCCGTCCACGTGGCGCTTCTGGTGGTCGACCCCGACCAGCACGGTATGCGCCACGGCGCCCGACCGCAGGCGGCCTTCCAGCTGGTTGTCGATCGCGTAGCCGCTGGTCGATTCCTCGGCGCCCGAGTAGTAGCGCGCCAGCGTGCGCGGGCCGGCCCAGCCGTCGCCATAGACCTGGCGCAGCGTGGTATCGGCGGCCACGTGGCGGAAGTTCTGGCGGAACGTCCACGTATCGTTGAATGCGTGTTCGAGCTGCCAGCCGAGGATGCGCTGGTCGCGGCGGTACTTCTCCACGCTGGGGTCGCCGTCGAAGAAGTAGCGCGATATCTGCTCGCCGTTCTGGGTCGTGCTGACGCTCGCATTGGCCGGCACCCCGCTGTGGTAGCTGCCCTCGGGGTCGCGCTGCAAATAAGCGGAGAGGCGCAGGGTCGTGGCCTTCGACGGGCGGATGGTCAGCGAGGGCGCCAGCGCCAGCCGCTCTTCCTTCACGCCGGTGAACTGCGAGTCGAGCTCGCGTGCCAGCGCCGTCACGCGGTACGCCATCGTGCCGCTGTCGCCCAGCGGCCCGGTGAGGTCGATCGCCGCCTCGTGCCGGTTGCGGTTGCCCACCGTCAGCTGGATGCTGTGCTGCGGCGTGAACTGCGCCTGCTTGCTGGTCAGGGCCACCAGGCCGCCCGGCGACGCGCGGCCGTAGAGCACCGATGCAGGGCCGCGCAGCACGTCGATGCGCTCCAGGAAGTAGGGGTCGATCTGCATCGACGTATAGCTGCCCTGGTCGCTCAGCAGGCGCTGGCCATCGAGCAGGGTACTGTCCACGCTGCTGTCGGCGAAGCCGCGCAGGGCCACGTAGTCATAGCGGTTCGAGGAACCGGCCAGGCCCGCGAACGTGCCGGGCGTATAGCCCAGGGCCTCGCCGATACTGCGCGGCTTTTGCACCTCGAGTTGGTCCAGTGTGATGGTCGATACCGATTGCGGCGTTTCGATGACCGGCGTGTCGGTCTTGTTGGCGAAGGACGTGTGCTTCGCGGCCCCGATGCCGGTTTCGTGCGCGGCGGCCGTGACGGTGACCGGCGCCATGGCCTGTTCCGGCGCCGTGGTCTGTGCGGCGCCAACGACGGCGCTGCGGCCGTCGACCCTGGCCACCAGGCCACTGCCGGCCAGCAGCCGGTCGAGCGCCTGCTGCCCGGTCAGCGTGCCGCTGACGGCGGGCGCGTTCCTGTCTGCGACCAGCGCGGGTTGCACGATCAATTCGAGGCCGGCCTGGCGCGCCAGCTCATTCAAGGCTGGCGCAAGGGGTTGGGCGGCAACATCGATCGGCACTGCGGGTGCCGCGGCTGGCTGTGCGAAAGCGGGCGCGGCGGACACCATGGCTGCGGTCAATGCGAACGTGGCGGGGTGCAAACAAAAACGGGTCATGCAAATGTCTCCAAGAAAGTGGTGAATGAGAATCACTCTCATGTAGACGCATGTCGCTTGCGATACCCTAGGTGGGCAAGCACATTTTTTTTGGCGGCTCGTGGAAGCGCATCCTGGCGGAGATGCCGGAGGGGAGATGCCGGAGGGAGAGCGGGAGGGAGACGGGGAGGGGGACGCGGGAGGGAGACGTGCGGCAGGCGGGGCGCTGCGAAGACTGGATAGTCCGCCCGCGACGACCCGCCCGGGCGGATTCGCGGGCGAGCTTACCTGGCCAGGATCTCGGTGATGCCGCGGTCCTTTGCCAGCCGCACCGGCAGCGCCTGCGGCAGCAGTTGCGCGAACGTATCTGGCCGCAGCAGGTCGAACGTGCCGGTCAGGCGCAGTGCGGCCACCGACGGGTCCCGTACTGTCAGGCCGGTATCGCCATGGCGGCTGAATGCGGCCAGCACTTCGCCAAGCGTGGCATTCTCGAAGCTCGTGCGCCGTTCGTGCCACGGCGCGAGATCGGCCGCGCGAACGGCCGATACGGGGCCCAGCGCGCCCTGCGCATCGCTGCCGATGGCCTGCCCGGCACGCAGGTCGACCGTGTCGGCGGCCGAGGTGAACCAGTTCCTGGGCGATACCCGTACATGGCCTTCCTCGACGGCGACGCGCACCCCGCCGCCGTGGGCGCCGTGGTGCACGCTGAACCGCGTACCGACCACCGTGATGCGCAAGGCGCCGGCGATCACGGTGAGCGGCCGCGCCGGGTCGCGGCTGATTTCGAAGCGCGCCTGTCCCTCGGGCAGCTCGATTTCGCGGCGGGTGCGGAAGATGTGGACCAGCGCGCGGCTGGCCGGCGCGAGTTGCAGGCGGCTCTGGTCCGCCAGCATCGTGTCGAGCCGCTCGCCCTGCGCGGTAGCGTGGCTGGCCGAGGACAGCGGTTGCCACCACATCGCTCCGGCCAGCCCGCATGCGAGCAGCAGCGCAACGCCGGCGCCGACGGCGATCGTGCGCGGCAGTGCAAGCCAGCTGGAGAAAGAGCGATGCGGGGGCGTAGTGGCGGGTTGCGGCCGGCCCAGGCCTTGCCGCAGGCGTTCCACGGCGCCATCCGGCAGCGAACCGAATCCCTGCCAATCCTGCTGCCATTGCGCATAGGCCCGCGCATGGCCTGGATCGGCCGCCAGCCATTGCTGGAAGCGGGTCTCGTCGGCGCCCGCCAGTCCATCCGCGCGTCGCACGAACCAGTCGAGGGCTTCTGCCTCGGCCTGGCTCATCGGTAAATCCTTGGACATGTTCACTTTCGATTGGGCGTTATTCATTCGGGCGCAGCCTTGGCGCACAGGCGGCATGGCCGGAGTCTACAACGGCGCCAGCCGGGCGCGCACCGCGCGTGCCCGGCAGAGCGCCCCTGAAGGAAGACGCATGATGGGCACAAAACCCTGTAGAGAAGGCGGCTGGCCGTCAGCCATGCCGGCGCGGCGCGGCCGGCGCGCTGCCGCCTGCGTCGAGCCGCGCCCTGCAGCGCCGGCAGGCTTCCATGGCGACCTTGATGTGCTGCTCCACCATCTTGCGCGAGATGCCCATGCGCTCGGCCACCTCGACATGGGGCAGGCCGTCGAAGCGGTGCACGATGAACGCTTCCCGGCAGCGCAGGGGCAGGTCCTCGATCGCTTGCAGCAGGGCGTCCACGGCCTGTGCCGACGCCAGCGCGGTTTCGGGCTCCCAGGCCCGTGGTGCGGCGAGATTGGCCATTTCCTCGCTGGCGTCCGTGACCAGGTCGGCCTCGCCCCGCGTCACGCTGCGCCGGTGGCGGTCGATCACCAGGTTGCGGGCGGTGTGGTACAGCAGGGCGCGCGGCTGGGCGATCGGCTTGTCGTCGCGCTGCGCCAGCACGCGGGCATAAGCTTCCTGGACGATATCGGCCGCGCTGTCCCGATCCTGGACCAAGCGGGTGAAGTGACTCAGCAGTTCCTGGTAGTAGCGTGCGATCATGGATGGGACCTTGTACCTGGGCTTATATTTATCGACTTGGCCACGGCGATGGCGTGGGATGCCATCAATAATGAGAATCATTCTCATTATTGCATATTGAATTTGAAATAACACCCAAAGGCCTTGTGGTCTTGTGGTCTTGTGGCGGGACGGCCGGACGACACCGCGTGGAATGCCGCGTAGCGGTGCGGCATGTGGAGAGCGCTAGGGAAGCACACGCACATTGCTGATCGCGGGCGGGGCGGCGGAGCGGTTCTGCAGGGTATAGACGAGCGACAGCAGCGCCAGCGTCTGCACGCTGCGGTCCTCGCGCGCGTCGCCGGCCGTTTCCATGTAGGCCGGCACGGAGAAATGCTTGTCGCGGTAGTCCACGGCGACGGCGGCACCAGGCAGCGGTTCGCAGCAGCGCATGCGGAACAGGTAGGCACTGCGGTCGCGGCCGATGCGCATCGACACAGGCTCCATGCGCGTGCCGTCGGTGGCGTTCTGGTAGCGGCTGAGCTCGCCGAGGTAATAGATCATCGATTGCGTGGAGCGCAGCACGAGGCGCGCCTCGGCGATGGCGGGCCCGCTGTGCGCCGGCGGCCGGGCCTTCGGTTCGAGGCCCTTGCCCGGCGGGCGGCGCTTGTCGCCGGGTCCGCCGACGGAGATCGGCAGGGTGGACAGCGCCTTGCCGATGCGCCTCAGCGTATCGGCGACCGGCGGCTCCGGCGTGCCGGCCTGCCCACCGGGGGCGGCATCGGGCGCGGCAGCGCCATTGGCGGCGGCGGCATTGGCCGCCGCAACGGGCACGGCGTCGTTGTCGATCGCGCAGTCCGCCCCGCCGGCAATGCCTGACTTGCCCTGGCCATAGGAGTCGAGCTTCACGCCCGCTTCCCTGGCCACCTGCGCCAATCGGAAATAGCGCGGGCCGCCGGTCTTGCGGGCGGTGCCGTCGGCGGGCAGCTGGTTGCCGTTCGCATCCACTTCCACGGGCACGAGACCGGCCGTCTTCGCCGCCGTCACCACGGCGATCTCGGCCAGTTTCTCGGCGGGGAATTTCTCGCCATAGAATTCGTATGAAGTGGATTCGGAGAGTACCAGGCGGCAGCCGGCCACCACGTCGACCAGCGCGCTGAACGCGGGGAAGGTTTCGTTGCGCGGGCTGTTGACGAGGTTGTGCAGCAGGTTGCCATGACTGTCATAGGTCTCCACCGCGCCGACGAACATGTACAGCAGGATCGGCAGCGGCCAGCCCTGGCTGGCGAAATACGCCATCAGCCGTGCGTCGACGGGCGTCGTCAGGCCGTTCATGAATTCCTGCGACACGAGGCTCACGGTATCGACGGCCGATGCCGATTCGAGCGAGGGACGCAGCGCGTAATAGGGCGCGGCCGCGCCGCCAAACGGGATATCGAGCCCCACGAACGGCGTGCCGCCGCCGCCGCCCGGCGTGGCGCGCACCGTGTTCACCTGCGTGAAGTGCATGGGCATGCGTTCGTGGGCGCGGGCGATGTTCAGCACGAGGTAGGCGTTGTGGGCATCTTCCTGCACGATGTTCGAGGTGATCGCGCTTTTCACGAGGGGCCCCGAGCAGCCCGCGAGCAGGGCGGCCGCGGCGGCGGCCAGGCAGGTCCGGATTGGCGTTCGTGCCGCCGTCGACGTGGCTACATTCCGGTTCCCGTGCATCCTGCCCCCATGCTGTGCGATGAAGCAGCAGGCTAAGGGCGGCACTGTTGAATGTCAACGCAACAGGCTTTCGTGCGCGGCAACTTGCAGCGACTCAGAGCAGCGACAGCGCCGGCGGGCCGTCCCGTCCCAGCCAGGTGCCGTCGAAGCGCTGCTGCGCCGCCGACAGGGCCGCGTCGTCCCCGCGTTGCCGGTAGACTTCGACGAGGCCGCGCAGCGCCCAGCCATTGCTCGGCGTGCGGGCCAGCGAGGCGCGGAAGGTCTGTTCCGCGGCATCGAGCCGGCCGGCGCGCAGCTGGACCGCGCCCAGCGACTGGCGCACCGGGTAGTACCAGTATGGCGGCTCAGTGTAGGGCAAGGTGTCCTGCACGTCGACCGCTTCCTGGTAGGCCTTCATCGCGGCCCCCAGGTCGCCGCGTGCATCGGCCACGCGGCCGGTGGCCACCGCTCGCGCCGTGCGCACGATATCCCGCGCAGGAATGCCGGCCGCTTCGACCGGCTTGAAGTCCGCCTTGCGTTCCAGCGCCGACAGCGCGGCGATCTCGCGCCCGGCCGCGGCCTGTTCACCCTTGCGGGCGTGGCCCACGGCGCGCGCGTAATGCCACATCGCCTTCACCAGCACCAGCTCGTTGCCGGGATCGGGCAGGGCCAGCAGCGTGTCGGCACTGGAGAATTGCACGTGCGAGAAATAGGGGGCCGCCTTCACCGGCTGCATCATGGCGAATTCCTTCACCAGTTCGGCCGGCAGGGCACGATCCAGCTTGGCGGCGGCTTCGAGCGCCGTGCGGCCGTCGCCGCCCATCAGCGCGGATACCATCACGAAGTGGATGTTGTGCGGGTAGTACGCGCCCTTGTAGACGGGGTCGCTGGAGGCATTGCCGAAGTAGGCTTCATCGGCCGCGATCGCGTCCAGGTTCGACTGCAGCGCTTCGCGGTACATGCCCACGCGGTAATAGATATGCGAAGGCATGTGCACGAGGTGGCCCGCGCCGGGCGCCTGCGCCGCCAGCACCCGGGCAGGGGGCAGCGCCTTCTCCGGGTGGCTCGATGCCTCCATGGCGTGGATGTAGTAGTGGGCCGCGCCGGGGTGGCGGGGATTGCGCTCCAGTACGCGCTCGAGCGCATCGACCAGCTCGGCCGTGCGGCCTTTCGGGCGCGTGCCGGCCGCTTCCCAGTAATCCCATGGCGCCAGGTCCATCAGCGATTCGGCGAACAACACCTGCACGGTATCGTCGTTCGGGAAGGGCGTGCCGCGTCGGTCATGGCCGCCGCGTAGGCCTTGTCCAGGGCGCCCCGGTCCGCCGTGGGCGATGCATCGTAGCGCCGCGCCACCGCGCGGATCAGCGCCTGTTCCACGGGCTTGGCGCGCGGCGCCAGCTTCAGCGCGGCCTGCGCCGCCGCGTAGGCGGGTTCCACCGCCTGCGGGAACATGGGCGCATTGATGTTCGGGCCCAGCACCAGTGCCTCGCCCCACCAGCACATGGCGCAGTCGGGATCGATCGTGCGCGCGGCGCGGAAGGCACGCGCCGCCTCGGCATGGTTGAAGCCGAAGGTGAGCCGCAGGCCCTGGTTGAAATATGCCTGCGCCTTCGGTGCCTGCGTGGTCACGGGCATGCTCAGCGTGCCAAGGTTGCCGTATAGCGGCGGCATGCCTGTTGCCGGTTGCTCCGCCGCCTTGCCGGAAGGCCGGAACGGCGCCGTTTCCGCCTGGGCCAGCACGAGCCCTTCCAGCAGCGGCGGGCGGCCCGGCTGGGCCGGCATGCAGGTGGGGGCGCCGGCCAGCAGGGGATCGAAGCCGGCACGCCGCTCGGCCAGCGAGGGCGCCAGGACCGCCGTGCCGGCGGCAACGGCGGCCGCGGTCGCCAGGATCGTTTTCGCTTTCATCATCCCTCCATATATACGTCTGGATCGGAAGCGTGGCGGGAAGGCCGGGTTGCATACTTCTGGTTCGGCCCTGTGTAGAATCAAACTTACTTCATTTTGCCGGGAATGCAATGCCGAAGCTGGCCTGGGTCCTCTTGCCGCTGGCGCTGTACGGCGCATGGCTGGTCGTGGCCATGGCGCGCGGCAAGGCGCCCGCGCGCCATGCGCTGAACGTGCAGCTCAGCGTGCTGTTGATGGCCTATCTGCTGGCCACGGCGGGGCTGGGCATCTTCTGGGTGGCGAACCAGCAATTGCCCGTGTTCGACTGGCACTACCTGTTTGGCTACGGAACCCTCTGCCTCGTGGCGCTGCACCTGTGGTTCAACCTGCCTGTCGTGTGGCGGTCGCTGCGCGGCGGCGGCCGGCCGACGGCGCGGCGTGCGCAACCGAAGCGTTCATTGCCGGTGCTGGCCGGAGTGGCCGCGCTGGCGCTCGGTGCCGGCTACCTGGCCGGTGCGGCGCATGCGCCGGTCCCCGCGGCGGAACCGGCCGCAAGCGAGGATGACGTGGCGGCCGTCGTGCACTTTCACCGGCATTCCTCGCTGTCGCGCACCGGCGTGTTCGGCAGCGCGCCCGGTATCGATTGGGGCGATGCGCCGCCGCCGTTCAAGCGCTATCGGGACGCGCCGGCCGTTGCACTCGGCCCGGTCGTGGCGGCCGGCACGTCCCTGTCCGCCGCGTTGCGGGCGCCGGGACCGCGCACGCAGCCGCTCATGCTCACCGAGGTCGGCACGCTGCTGCACCTGGCGGCCGGCATCACGCAGCGGCGCGGCGGGCAGGCATTGCGCGCGGCGCCGTCGTCCGGCGGGCTGTTCCCGAGCGAGCTCTACTTGCTGGCGCGGCGCGTGACGGGGCTGTCGCCCGGCGTCTACCACTACGACGCCGAAGGCCACCGGCTGTCGACATTGGGGCCGCTGTCGGATGCGGCAGGCGTGCCGTCGGCCGGCGATGCCGATGCCGCCGTCGTGCTGACATCGATCTTCCACCGCGCCGGCTACAAGTACCGCGAGAGGGCCTGGCGCTATGCCGTGGCCGATGCGGGCCACCTGCTGGAAAACCTGCGCGTGGCGGCGCACGCGAACGGGCTGCACGCCGTGCTGGCACCGCGCTTCGACGAAGGGCGGCTTGCGGCGGCGCTCGCCATCGATGGGGTACGCGAAGCGCCGCTGGCCGTGGTGGAACTGCGCAGCGGGACTCGCCCCGCGCCACGCGCGTTCGCACCGGCCGGCGCGAACGCCGGCAGCCTGGGCGCGACCAGCCGGGTGCAGCAAGCCACGTCGCTGCGCCTGCCGGTGGAGGACGCCGGCGCCGGCAGCGCGTTGCCGGTGCCCCAGCCTGCGGCAATGCCGGCCGCGCGCGCCATCATGGAACGGCGCAGCAGGCGGCGTTTTACCGCCGACGCCGTGCCGCTGCCGCTGCTCGCGTCGCTGCTGGCCGACATGCGGCAGCCGGCGCAACTGTCCGCCGCGGTGCGCACTTACCTCGTCGTCAACCGCGTGCAGGGCCTGGCGCCCGGCGTCTACCGCCATGGACCGGGCCATGCGATCGAGCGGGTGCGCAGCGGGGAATTCGCCGCCGCCGCACGCGCCGCCGCGCTGGCGCAGGACGTAATCGGCGACGCGGCCGTGGTGCTCGTCCTCTCCGCCGACCGCCGCACGCTGCTGGCCGAAGGCGCGCGCGGCTACCGCCACGCCTTCATCGAAGCCGGCCTGCTCGGCGAGCGCTGGCTGCTGGGCGCCACCGCGCGGGGCCTGGGCGCCTGTCCCGTCGGCGCCTTCTACGACGACGAAGCCGCCGCGCTCATCGGCGTGGATGGCGGCCGGGAGTGGGTGCTGCACTTTGCCGCGCTGGGCATCGCCGAGCGCTGATCCACGGCTGAGGCCGTGTCTCGTGGTTCCAGGCACCGAGGGACACGAACTCATCCATTGTCGCCGTGCTAGACTTGCCAACCCCTGCTGTTTTTTTCGCCATGTTCGACCTGCCTCCAGCCGACATCCACCTGCGCAGCTACGGCCCGCAGCGCCAGGGCGACCGCCATGCGTACGCCCAGCTGGTGTTGCCCGTGACCGGCACGGTATTGCTCGACATCGACGGCCGCACAGGGCGCCTCGACCCGCTGCATGGCGCGCTGGTGGCGCCGGGGGCCTGGCATGAACAGAGCGGCGAGGGCGGCAACCGGTCGGTCATCGTCGACATCGACGCCGATATCGGCTACTTCGCGCAGGGCGACTGGCAGCGGCTGCTGGAGCGGCCGTTCACGGCACTGAGTCCGGCCGCGCGCAAGCTCGTCGAATACATGGCGCTGATGCGGAGCGCGCAGCCGCCGCGCCCTGCGCTGGTGCAGGGCTGGATGCCGCTGCTGTTCGACGCGCTGGCCGAGGCGCCGGCGCAAGCCGTGTCGCGGCTGGCCGCGCTGTGCGCCGCGATCGAGGCCGAGCCGGGCCTGCCGTGGACGACGGAAACGATGGCGCGCCATGCCGGCGTGAGCGTCAGCCGGCTGCACGCGCTGTTCCGCGACGAGCAGGACACCACTCCCCATGCCTGGCTGATGGCGCGGCGGCTCGCACGGGCCTGCGAGTGGCTCGCCACCGGCAACCGCGCGATCGCCGAAGTGGCGCTGGCCGCCGGCTTCACGGACCAGAGCGCGCTCACGCGGGCCATGCGCACCGTGCTCGACACCACGCCGGCGGCCTACCGCCGCGCCAGCCGCGAGAACGGTACAAAAACGCGGCAGGGATCGTCAAGAAAATAGCAACCCGGCCATGGAGAATCTTCGTTTTCAGGAGATTCTCGATGGTTCATCACGAGCACCGCCGCGGCATCGCCGCCGGCATCGCGGCCGGCGCCATCTGGGGGCTGATCTTCCTCGCCCCCGAGCTGGCCCCCGGTTTCGCGCCGATCCAGCTATCCGCCGGCCGCTACCTCGCCTACGGCATCCTCGCCGCGCTGCTGCTGGCACCCTCCTGGCGGACCGTCACGGCGCGCCTGACGCGGGCCGAATGGCGCGCATTGATCGGCCTGGGCCTGGCAGGCAATATCGTCTATTACGTGCTGCTGGCCGCCGCCGTGCAAGCCGGCGGCGTGGCGATGGCCTCGCTCGTGATCGGCCTGGCGCCGATCGCCATCACGCTGGCCGGCAGCCGCGACCGCCATGCGGTGCCGCTGCGCCGGCTGATGCCTTCACTGTTGCTGAGCGCAGCCGGACTGGCCTGCATCGGCCGCGATGCGCTGGCATCGGGTTCGCTGGCCGGCCTGCTGTGCGCCCTGGGCGCCCTCGCGTCATGGACGCTGTATGCGGTATGGAACAGCAGCGCACTGGCGCGTGCGAGCACGGTGTCGGGTGGGCAGTGGAGCCTGCTGATCGGCGTGGTGACGGGGATCGAGGCCCTCGTGCTGGCCGTGCCGGCCTTCGCCTGGGCCCAGGGCAGTCACGACGCGGCGGCATGGTGGCGCTTCATCGGCCTGGTCGGCACGGTCGCCTTGCTGTGCTCCGTCGTGGCCAATACGCTGTGGAATGTCGCCAGCCGCGCCTTGCCGCTCGCGCTGACGGGGCAGATGACCGTGTTCGAAACCTTGTTCGGGCTCCTGTACGGCTTCCTGTGGGAGGGAAGGTGGCCGGCGCTGTTCGAAAGCGCGGCCATGGTGCTGCTGGTTGGGGGCGTGGTGGCCTGCGCGGCCGCCCACGCCGTCGAGAAGCCACGGCCGGCACCGGCTGGTGCGCGGCCACGGACCCTCGTTTAGCGGATACCCGCGCTGGATTCGCGCAGCACGCGGAATTCCGAATCCTTGCCCCAGTTCGGCCACGTGCCGGAATCGGCCAGGTCGCGGCCCAGACCGTACAGCAGCTGCAGGTCGCTGGCCATGCCGGTGAACGGCCACTTCGGATTCCATTCGTCCGCCGGCTGGTGGTAGCGGTCCTTCGTGTAGCTCTCTTCCTCGCCCTTGCCGGCCGCGGTGCCGCCCTCGATCCAGTCCTCACCCGAACCGAACGACAGGGCGGGCACGCCGCGCTTGGCGAACGAGAAGTGGTCGGAGCGGAAGAAGTAGCCCGCCTCCGGCTTCGGGTCCGGCGCGTAGGCCTGGTTGCGCTGGCGCGCCTTGGCGACCAGCTGGTCCAGCAAGTCCAGTTTCGCGCTGCCGGAGATCGTGAAGTTGCGCGACGGGCCGTGCGGGCTCAATGCGTCCAGGTTGATCACGCCCACCGTCTTTTCCAGCGGGTAGACCGGGTTGGCGGCATAGTACTCGGAGCCCAGCAAGCCCTTTTCCTCGGCCGTCACGGCCAGGAATACCACGCTGCGCTTCGGCGCCGGGCCCTTCGCGTAGGCGCGCGCCAGTTCGATCAGCGCGGCCATGCCGGTGGCGTTGTCGACCGCGCCGTTGTAGATCTTGTCGCCCTTCGCATCGGGCGCGCCCACGCCCAGGTGATCCCAGTGGCCGCTGTAGATGATCGTTTCATCGGCGCGCTCGCTGCCCGGGATGCGGGCGATCACGTTGCGCGACTTGATCACCTGCGCATCCACGGCGTAGCGGGCCGACAGCGTGACGCCGGTCAACGTCACCGGCTTGAAGTCGCGGCCCTGCGCCGCTTTCTTCACCGTCTCGAAATCGAGGCCGGCGCGCTTGAACAGGTCCGCCGCGGCATCGCGCTGGATCCACGCCTCCATCGGCGCATGCGACTTTTCCGGTTCCTTGCGCACGATGTCGTACATGGCATTCGTGTTCGAGTTCTTCACCGTGGCCCAGCCATACGATGCCGGCGCCGTTTCATGCACGATGATCGTGCCCAGCGCGCCGCGGCGGGCCATTTCCTCGTACTTGTAGGTCCAGCGGCCATAGTAGGTCATGGCCTTGCCGCCGAAGTCGCCCGCACCCGTCTCGAAATCGGGGTCGTTGATCAGCACGATGGCCAGCTTGCCTTTCAGGTCCTGGCCCTTGAAGTCGTCCCAGTTGCGCTCCGGCGCCTTCACGCCGTAGCCCACGAACACCAGCGGCGCGTTCTTGAAGTCCACCAGCGGCTTGCCGTTCATCGCCGCGCGCACGGCCATCTGCTCGCCCTGCGCCCACTTCAGCGATTCCTTGCCGGCCTGGACGGCGAGAGTAACGGGACCGGTGATCTGGAAGCGGCCCAGCGGCACTTCCTGCGTCCACGTGCGCTTGCCGTCCACGATGTCGCCGCCCGGCTGTGCGCCGGCCGCCTTGAACTGTTCGACCAGGTAGTCGACCGTCTTCGTCTCGCCCGCCGTGTGCGGCTCGCGGCCCTCGAAAGCGTCGGAAGACAGCACCTTGACGTGCTGCGACAGGCGTTGCGGGGCGAATGTCGGGGTGTCCGCATGCGCCGCGAACGCGGCCAGCATCAGCGTGGCCAGCAGGGTTTTTTTCACTCGGGATCTCCTTGTGCAAAACGATGGAGCGGCAAGTATCGTCCGAATGCCGGCCGCGGTAAAGGGCTTCGCGGCGGGCGCTTCATTCGCGTCCGCCGGGTTGCCGTTTCGCCTGGAGGCCGATGCGGTCGTGCTCGAACGACTGCGCCAGTTCCTGCCGGGCTTCCTCCTCGATCGAGATCATCTGCGATTCATCCTGGAAGTGCGGGTACATGGATTCCAGCGTTGCCAGGTTGTGGTCGCGGAACGTGGCGCGGGCCCGTTCGGCGGCCGCCTCGTCCACGCCCAGCTGCCGCAGTGCACGCTCGCCGATACGCAGCGCCGACTCGAAGGTTTCGCGCTCCACCATGTCCACGCCCCGTTGGCGCAGCTCGAACAGGTGCGTCACGTTGCGCGCCCGGCCGATGATCTTCAGGTGCGGGAAATGCTCGCGCGCCAGCTCGGCCAGCCGCAGGTTCGCTTCCATGTCGTCGATGGCGTTGATCAGCAATACCGCCTTGTCCGCCTCGGCGGCGCGCAGCAGGTCCAGGCGCGTGGCATCGCCATAGAACACGCGCAGGCCGTAGCGGCGCAACATGTCGATCAGGTCCGGGTCGTTGTCCAGCACCGTCATGCGGATGCCGGAGGCGGCCAGCATCCGGCCGGCGATCTGGCCCACGCGGCCGAAGCCGGCGATGATCACGCGCGCGCCGTCGGGCTCGATCGTGTCCGCCGGCTTGGGCGGCATCTCGTACAGCATGCGGCTGATGCGTTCGGCCGCGGCCATGGCCAGCGGCGTGAGCGCCATCGATACCGCCACCACCAGCACCAGGGTCTCGCGCCACTGGGCCGTGAGCACGTTGGCGTCCTGCGCCACCGCCAGCACCACGAAGGCGAATTCGCTACCCTGGGCCAAGACGCCGGCGAACGGCCAGCGCTGCACGGGCGCCACCGGCAAAACGAGTGCCACGAGGCCGAGCAGCACCATCTTCAGCGCCACGTAGCCGATGGTCAGCGCGGCGATCTGCCCGGGCGCGCCGGCCAGCAGGCCGAAATTGACCGACATGCCCACCGAGGTAAAGAAGAGGCCCAGCAACAGGCCTTTGAACGGTTCCAGGTCCGTTTCGAGGGCCTTGCGATATTCCGAGCCGGCCAAGAGCACGCCGGCCAGGAAGGCGCCGAGGCCCATGGACAGATCGGCCAGTTCCATCAGGTGGGCAATACCCAGTACCAGCAGCAGCGCAAAGGCCGTGAAGATCTCGCGCAGGCCGGTGCGGGCGATCAGCCGCAGGGCGGGGCGCATGGCATAGCGGCCCACCAGCAGCACGGCGGCGACGGCACCGATCGCGTACAGCCAGTTGAAGTCACCGCCGCCGCTGCCGCCGATCAGCGGGATCGCCACCAGCAGCGGGATCGCCGCCATGTCCTGGAACAGCAGGATCGAGAAGGCTGCCTTGCCGGCTGGAGTGTTGTCCAGATGGCGCTCGTTCATGTTCTGCACGGCGATCGCCGTCGACGACAGCGCGAGCGCGATGCCGGCCACCAGGGCGCCGATCCACGGCATGCCCAGGAACCAGGCGCCGGCGCCGAGCACCACGCCGCAGGCTGCCATCTGGAGCGCGCCGCCGCCCAGTACCAGGGTACGCATCGCCACCAGCTTCGACGGCTGCAGTTCCAGTCCGATCAGGAACAGCATCAGCACCACGCCGATTTCCGCCACGTGGGCGATCAGTTCCACCTCGCCGATCAGGCCGAGGCCCCACGGCCCGATGATGGCGCCGCCGATCAGGTAGCCGAGCACGGAGCCGAGGCCGAGGCGCTGCGCCAGCGGCACCAGCAGCACGGCCGTGACGAGGAAGACGATGGGGGTGAGCAGCAGGTCGTGCATGGCGGATCGATTGCAATTGGTAACTGTGCAATGGTAAGCGTTTCCACCTTGGAGCGCTTTTGTTATGCTGCGGGGTTGGATCGAAAGAGGGAGAACACCAATGGTCTCGTTGCAGGAACAATTACTGAAGGCCGGCCTGGTCGACAAGAAAAAGGCGGCCAAGGTCCAGCAGGACAAGAGCAAGCAAAAGAAGGATGAACGGCGCAGCGGCACGGTAGGCGTGGACGAGACGCGGCTGGCGGCGCAGGAAGCCCAGCGCCGCAACGCCGAGCGGGCGCGCGAACTGAACGCGCAGCGCGACGCGGCGGCCAGGCAGAAGGAGATCGCCGCGCAGATCGCCCAGCTGGTCAAGCAGAACCGCCAGGGCAAGGGCAATGGCGACATCGCCTACAACTTCACCTTCGGTACGAAAGTGGAGCGCATCCACGTGTCTGCCGCCGTGCGCGACCACCTGGTGGCCGGCCGGCTGGTCATCGTGGGCCTGGGCGAAACGTTCGAACTGGTACCGCGCGTGGTGGCCGACAAGATCGCCGAGCGTGATCCGGGCATCGTGGTGCGCGTCAACAAGCCGGCGGAGGCGGTGGGCGAAGACGATCCCTATGCCGACTACAAGATCCCCGACGATTTCGACTGGTAAGCCAGGAACGTGGCAATTGTGTCATAAAATAAACATTCCGTTGCATTTTCAGCGTCCTGAACAAATAATGCAATGACTGTTGATCTATGGCAACTTAGTCCCTGCTACCATGGCGGGTCTGGCTTCTCGGCCGCAGGGACAATATGGGTTCATTCTTTCACCGTATCAAAACGTCACTAGGTGCGCACGCGCTTCCTATCGGCGTATTCGTTGCCGGTGCGATGCTGTCCCTGTACGCCGGCGTGGCCCGCTACGACTACGGGCAAGCGCAGCTGGCGGCGGAGCAGAAGGATGCCGTTGACGATTACCTGTTCCTGCTGCGTCACCGGCTGGACCTGTACGCCGGCGCCAGCCGCGACCTGGCCGCGCTGTTCAGCGCGTCGGACAGGATCGGCGCATTCGAATTCGCCGATTTCGCCCAGGCGAGCCGCGTGTTCGAACGCTTCGAAGGCATCCGCGCCTTCGGCTACTTGCCGCGCGTGCCGGTCGAGGAGATTGCCCGCTTCGAGGCGGCTGCGGAAGAGGAAATGCCGGGTTTCCGCATCGTCGGCCGGCGGCCCGGCGCGCACGACAGCTACCCGATGATGTACGGCGAGCATGCGTTCGACCGCAGCCGGATCATGGCCCTGCGCGGCCGCGATTTCTCGGCGTTCCCCGAGCGCTGGGCCGCGATGCAGGAAGCGGCGTGGCGCGACGGCCCGGCGGCGACACGGCGCATGCCCGCCATGCTCGATCCGCAGCGCAGTGCGATCTTGCAGATCTTTTCGCCGGTGCAGGCGCCGGGCCGCGCGGGCGGCACGCTGAAGGGCTTCGTGTTTTCCACCCTGTACCTGGACCGCATGTTCCTCGGCTTCGACAATGGCCGCATGGCGCGCCAGTTCGAGCTCGAGGTCTACGATGGCACGGTCGGGCGCGGCAATCTGGTTTTCGCGTCGAACGAGCCGCCACGCTCGATGGACGACCGCCATCGTCCCACCAATGTCAGTCCGGCCTATATGGCCCAGGTGCAGTTCGCCAACCGGACCTGGCAAATCCATTTCCATGCCAAGCCCGGCCAGGCCGCCGACCGGCCGGCCCGCGCGGCGGCGCTGTTCGCCCTCGTCGGCATGCTCGTTTCGCTGGTGGCCGCCTACGCGGCGGCCGCCTGGCCCCGCTATCGCGCGCGCCGGCGCGCCATGCAAGACTTCAGCGAACGCTTCGAAAGCTTCTTCGAACACCACCCGTTCCCCGTGTTCGCGATCGACGCGCAGGGGCGCTTCCTGCATACGAACCGGCAGATGCTGCTCGAGCTGGGTGCCGAGGGGCAGGCGCTGCGGGGCATGCCGGCGGACCAGTACGCGGGGATCGAGGACCGCGACACGGTCCGGCGCCATCTCGCGGATGCGCTGGCGGGGAAAGCCGTGGCCTACACCACCCGCATCGCCAATGCCGCCGGCCGCATGGTCGACGCGTCGATCGTCGTCATTCCCATGAGCACGGGCGGCGAGGTCACGCATGTGCTGGGCTTTGCCGAGAACATCACCGAGCGCAAGGAGGCGGAGCGCGCGCTGTACGCGTCACGCCAGATGCTGCAGCTCATCCTCGACAATATTCCGCAGAGCGTATTCTGGAAAAACGCCGACAGTGTGTATGAAGGCGGCAACCGCGCGCTGCTGGCCGACGCAGGGCTGGCCAGCGAGGCGGAATTGATCGGCAAGACCGACTTCGACCTGCACTGGAAGGACCAGGCACCGCATTACCACCAGGTGGACCGGGAAGTGGTGGAATCCGGTTTGTCGCGCATGCGCATGCAGGCGCTCGACCGCAGCATCGACGGAACCGATCGCTGGTTCGAGACCAGCAAGATTCCGCTGAAGGACGATGGCGGCCAGGTCGTCGGCGTGCTGGCCGTCACCGAGGACATCACGGCGCGCAAATACATGGAACAGGAACTGTTCCGCCGTGCCCATCACGATACGCTCACGGGCTTGCCGAACCGCGGCTTCTTCACCAGCCAGCTGGAGCAGGCGGTGGCGCGCGCCCAGCGCCATGGCGCGCTGGCGCTGATGTACTTCGACATCGACCGCTTCAAGGCCATCAACGACGGTCATGGCCACGACGTGGGCGACGACGTGATCCGCATGTTCGCCAGCCGCGTGCGCGCCGTGGTGCGCGAAGCCGATTTCGTTGCGCGGCTGGGCGGCGACGAATTCGTGCTGATCGCCGAAGGCCTGCAAGGCGCGCAGGCTGCCGCCCTGATCGCGCAGAAGATCATCGGCGCGATGGTGCCGCCATTCCAGCTTGGGGCCTTCACGCTGAACGTCACGACCAGCATCGGCATCGCTTCGTTCGAGCCGGGCATGACGTCGCACACGCTGATCCGCGCGGCCGACCAGGCCATGTACGACGCCAAGCGCGCGGGGCGCAACTGCTACCGCGCCGCGCCGTCCCCGCGCGACCGGAGCGCGGCATAGCCGGCACCTTTGGTCATGGATCGAGCGGATCCCAGGGATCGACGCGCAGCGACCGGATCGACGGAGTGAATTCCAGCTCGTAGGGCGAGTGGCGCCGCCCCACCGTGCCGGGCTGGTAGCCCAGCTCGGCCGGGTTGCGCGCCGCGAACTCGGGACTTTCGATATAGGCACTCTGGCTGGCATTGGCCACGATCAGCGTGGGCTTGTCCAGCGGCGCGCCCATGGCAACCAGGCGCCGTGTGGCATTGCGCAGGTTGGTGGTCGTATGGCGCGCATAGGGTTCGATGACGATGCGGTCCGCCGGCACGCCGTAGCGCTCGATCAGCACTTTGCGCATTTCCACCGCTTCCACGAAACGCGACTCCTTCGGATGCACCGCCGCGCCGCTGACGATGATGAAGGCAGCGTCGCCGTCGGCGAAGCGGCTGGCGGCCAGGCGCAGGTGCAGCTTGCCGCGCGCGCTCAGGGCGATGGCCGGGTTTTCCGGCCCCACACCCGGAATGATGATGGCCGTGTAGCGGTAGCGCTTCCAATCGATGCCGCGTGCGCGCGCCAGGGCCTCGGCATTGTGGGCCTTGTCCAGGGGCTCGAACGCCACCGCGTCGCGCCGCTCGTTGACATCGATGAGGGCCACCGCCAGCGCGATGCTGGGGTCCAGGCTCAGGGCCGGATCGTTGCGCCCCGCCTCGGCCAGCCAGATGGCGTCCGCCACCAGCGCCTTGAAGTCGGCGCTGCCCGTCTTCTCGACCGGGCCGTCGATCATCGGGTAGCGCGGCTCGGTGCCGAAGCCATACGTCTGCAAGATCGCGTTCAGGCCGCGCAGCTCGCGCACCACTTGGGCCTTCACGCCATCGTCGGCGATGGGCGGGCCGTTCGGCGCCACCGTCGGCAGCGCCGGGATCGCACGCGCCACCGCGTCCATTTCCTCGTCGGTCCAGGTCGCTGCGAGGAACAGGCATTTCGAGGCGCCCTGGCAGGCGTCGAAGCGCTTCCTGCGGCCATCGAGCACGGCGGAGAGTTGTTGCGTGGGCCGGCCCTTGATGCCGGCGACCGCCGGGAACAGCTGGTTCGCCATCAGGCCCCAGTACTGGTCCTTCACCGGGGCGGCGTGGGACTGCAGCGCGATGGCCAGCGCCAGCGCGAAGATGCTTTGCTTGATCATGTTTTCACCATTGTTTGCTGACGACGAGGCGGGCGCTGCGCCCGAACACCGGCCGGCCGTAGATCGCCTCGCTGCTGCCCTGGCCTGCCAGCGTGTCGGTACGCGGGTTGCCTTCCGTGAGGCCCTTCGCATTCGTGAGGTTGTCGCCGGTCAGCTGGAACTGCCACTCGCCGCGGGTGACGGTGATGCCCGCGCCCACGCTGTGGTAGGAGGGCAGCGCCGTTGCATTGAACAGGTCGACGAAGCGCTTGCCCATGTAGGCATAGCCCGCCGACACGTCGACCTTGTTGTCGCCCACCGTGAAGCTGTAGCTCGGGCGTATATTGCCGAACACCTTCGGCTCGCGCACGATACGGTTGCCGACTACCCGCGACGGGTCGGCGCCGGTGGCGCTGACGAAATCGCGGTACTTCGGGTCCTGGATGGTCAGCGAGGCATTGACGACGAGGCGATCGGTCAGGTACCAGGCGCCGTCGGCCTCGGCGCCGCGGATCACGGCCTTGCCGAAGAAGGGCACGGTCTGGTCGTTGCGGCCGGTGACCGGGTTGAACGCCACGAACGAGGTGTTCAGCGGATCGAATTCCGTATAGAACGCCGTGATGTACAGGTACGATCGGCCGAACGTGGTCTTGAATCCCGCCTCGTACTGGTTCGCCTTCGTGGTGAGCACCAGCGGGTCGACCGAGGAGGCCACCTGCATCGTCGGCGGCACTTCCAGGTGAGATGCCCTGGCGTAGCCGCCGAAGCGCGTGGAAAAGTCGTAGTTGGCGCCCACCGTCCAGTTGGTCGTGTGCGGCTTGTAGACGTGGCTTTGGCGCTCGCCCGTGAAGGCCCGCGTGGTGTTGTCGGCCAGCGTGGCCGCGTCGCCCAGGTTGGCGGCTTTCGTCAGCATGGCGTAGCCGTCGTACTTGTAGCGTTCCGTGCGCACGCCGGCGTCGAGGCGCAGCCGGTCGGAGATCTCCCAGGTGTCGTTCAGGTACAGCGCGGCCATGCGTGCATCGACGTCGCCACCGTTCAGGGTGGTCGTGTAGCGCAGCACGCCGTTGTCCGTGACCGATCCCAATACCGCGCCGCCGGCGGAGTAGGCGAGCAGGTCGAGGGTGCGCGGCTGGCCGCGCACCTCGATCAGCATGTCGTTGTAGACCGAACGGGTGGTGGCGCCATAGTTGCTGGCATAGACCCCCAGCTTGACGTCATGGTTGCCGAGGCCCGTCTGGAAGTTGCGCGTGACGTTGACGTCCGCCTGGGCCGAGCGGAAGTCGGAGGTGAGGGCGCGGTACTGCCCCTGCATGACGAGGCCGGAGGCGGAAGCGGGATCGTAGGCCAGGCCGTTACCCGCAAGGGCATAGCCCAGGCGGTCGACCGCGCCGAACGCGGTCCTGGCGCTGGCCAGGAAACCGTTGGCGAACGTCGCCGCATCGGCTGGATTCGAGGTGGAGTAGAACGCGTCGAAATCGAGCTTGCCTTTCGTGAAGCCGGCCTTGGCCGACAGTTGCCACGGCCCCAGCTCGCCGTCGTATTGCAGGCCGATATTGCCAAAGCGCAGGTGGCGACCATTGGCCAGGTCGCGCCGCTCCGTCTGCAGCGTATTCGCCCCGTCCAGGTACCGGATCGGCACGTTGCGCAGGGCAGGCGAATTCATCGTGCCCTTGAAATAGTCGATATAGGGATCGAGCGACACGCTCGGGTTGCGCGGGTCGGCTACCGGAATCGGCAGGTAGAACACATTGTGGTCGTTGAGGAAGTTGGCGCTCAGCTTCCACGTGCCGGTGTCGGTCACGCGCTTGATGTTGGCGCGCAGCTGGCCGCCGCGGTCGTTCGGGAAGCCATTGTCGCGGTGGCCGTCGTCCTCGCGCACGAAACCGCCGATCGCATAGAAGGTGCGGTCGTCGATCTTGCCGGCCTGGTAGGCGTCGATGCGCTTCAATCCAGTGGTGCCGACGGTCACCTGGGCCTTGCCGCGGGTGGTTTCCGTGCCCGTGACCGTGGTGCTGTTGACGATGGCCGCGGCCTGGCTCGCATAGATCGGCGCCGGGCCGCCGCGCACGACCTCGATCGTCTTCGTCATCAGGTCGTAGCGGTGCATGCTGTCGCCGCGGAAGAAGAAGCCATTAATCTCCGTCATGAGCGGCAAGCCGTCCTGCTGGAACAGGGCATAGCCGTCGTCCGTGGGAATGCCGCGCACGCGGGTCACGTTCTGCACCTCGCCGCCGGTGGCTTCCACCTGGATGCCCGGCAGCTTGCCCAGCAGATCCGCCATGTTCAGCGGGGCGAGCTTGCGCACCTCGTCTTGCGACAGCGCGTTGACGGCATAGGAAACATCGAAGCGACGCTGCGGCCGGGCCGAACCGGTCACGACCACCACCTGCGAATCGGTGGCTTGGGCAGTCTGGTTCGGCTGCCCGGCTTCCTCTGTTGCGACCTGGGCGATGGCGGGCGCGGCGAGCGCGGCCAGTGCACAGCCAACGGCCAGTGTGGTTCTCTTCTTGATCAAGTTTTACTCCGGATCGACGTTGAAAGAAATTCAATCCGGAGAGCATAGAAGCCATTTATGACAGCAGTATGGATGACTTGCCAAAAAGGAGCTGCCACGAAAAAAGCCCACGCTAGGGAAGCTAAATCAGCGCTTCCCTAGGCGTGGGCACAAGCCGGGGCACGCCATGGGCGACGCGCCGCCGGAGGTGGAACGATCAGGACCGGTAAGGCTTACTTCGGCATCACCACGCTGTCGATCACGTGGATCACGCCATTGTCGGCGGCGATATCGGTCTTCACGACATTGGCCTTGTCGACCGTCACCTTGCCGCCCTTGGCCGCGAGCATGAGGCTGGCGCCTTCCACGGTCTTCACGGCGCCCGGCTTTACGTCGGCCGCCATCACCTTGCCCGGCACCACGTGGTAGGTCAGCACTTTCGTCAGCGCGGCCTTGTCCTTCAGCAGCGCGTCGAGCTTATCCTTGGGCACCTTGGCAAACGCCGCGTCGGTCGGCGCGAACACGGTGAACGGGCCCGGGCCCTTCAGCGTGTCGGTCAGGCCAGCCGCCTGCACGGCCGTGACCAGCGTGTTGAAGGTGCCGGCCGACTTGGCGGTATCGACGATGTCGGCGGCCTGGGCAGCACCCAGGGTCAGGCCAAGGGCCGCTGCGCACAAGAACTTCTTCATTTTCATCTCCTCAGTGTGTGGTCGAACAGTGATTGAACCGGTACATGGCCAATTTATGCGTCACACAATTGAATGTCCAGGAGTTGTCGCAGTATGATGGCATCATTAACAGTTCAAGATCGGTTCAACATGACTAACACAGCACAGCGGCAACCGGTTTACCGCAGCGGCGTGGCCGCTCGTCTCGCGGGCTTGAGCGTGGAAACGCTGCGGGTGTGGGAACGGCGTTACGGCGTGTCCGACACGCAGCGCTCGGAGCATGGGCAGCGCCTGTACACGGCCGAGCAGGTGCGCCGCCTCGGCCTCCTGAAACAGCTGGTGGACAACGGCCACCCGATCGGCACGCTGGCTGCGCTGCCGCTCGAGCGCCTGGAAGAACTGGCCGGCGTCGGCGGTAGTGCGCCGCCGCTGCACATCGCGGCGCTGCGCGTGGCGCTGGTGGGCGAGACGCTGGCGCGGCGCGTGGCCGCCGCGGCCGGGCTCGGGTTGGACGTGCAGCGTACCGCCTCGCGCCTGGACGGTGACATGGCGGCCCTGCAAGGCCCACCCCTGGATGTGCTGCTGCTGGAATTGCCCGAGCCCGACGAATCGATGGTGCCGCTGGTGGCGGCGGCGCGCGAGGCGGCCGGCGCCGCGGCGGTCGTGGTGCTCTACCGCTTCTGCGCCAGCGCCACGATCCGCGCCCTGCGGGCGCAGGATTGCATGGTGGCGCGCATGCCATCCGAGATGGGCGAGCTGGCGCAGCTGTGCCGCGCCGCGCTGGCGGGGCGGCAGTTGCCGCCGTCCGATCGGTCGGCGGCCGCGGTGCCGGCGATCCGCTTCGACGAAACGGCGCTCGCCACGATCACGGCGGCCGGCAACCGGCTGGCCTGCGAATGCCCGCGCCACCTGTCCGACCTGTTGCTGATGGTGGGCAGCTTCGAGCGCTACAGCGCGCAGTGCGCCTCGCGCAATGAAGCGGACGCGCAACTGCACCTCGACCTGGGCCATGCGGCCGGCCTTGCGCGCAGCGTGCTGGAAACGGCAATGGAAAGGCTGGTGCTGGCCGAGGGGCTGCCGCTGCCGCCGGCGCCGAACTGACGCTTCTTCCTGATCCCGGGCGCGTGTCCACTGCGCGCCACTACGTCACCTTACGTATGTCCATCCGCGTCCCGGTTGGTGATGATGTGCCTACAACATCACAACACGAAAGGGATGCGAATGAAGTCGTTCCGCAGGGGAGTGCTGCTGGCCGCCACGTCGCTGGCCGCCTCGTTGGCTGCCTCCGGCGCCATGGCCGGCGCCACGATACCGTTCGGCGAGGACAAGTCCGTCAGCGTCGGCTTCGGCATGCGCGGCAGTTATTCGAACATCGAGCACGGCGCGCCGGACGGCTCGCACAGCAACGACTTCGACCTGGACAGCGCCCGGATCTTCCTGGGCGCATCGCTGGGCAAGAACATCAAGGGCATGTTCAACACGGAGTGGGACGGCGACCGCATCCGCGTGCTCGACGCGGCGGCGCAATTCGCCATTTCGCCGGAACTGAACATCTGGGCGGGCCGGCTGCTGTCGCCCAGCGACCGCGCCAACATGGCCGGGCCGTATTACTCGCTGGGCGGCGGCTACTGGGCCGGCGTCGCCTCGCGCTACGGCTACAACGGCGGCATCTTCCGCGGCCGAGATGACGGCGTCGTCGCCTGGGGCAATGTCGCCGGCGGCAAGCTCGGCTACTCGTTCGGCGCCTTCGAGGGCCACACCTTCGGCATCGGCTCGCTGACGGATGACCAGGCCAAGGCGGCCGGCATCAGGGCTTCCGACAAATTGATGTACGCGGGCCGCCTGCAATACGACTTCTGGGAAGCGGAGCCGGGCTACTACGGTACCGGCAGCTACCTGGGCAGCAAGGACATTCTTGCCATCGGCCTGGCGGGCCGCCAGCAGAAGGATGGCGTGCTGACCATGGGCGGTATCGGCGACTACGCATCCTGGAATGTCGACTTCCTGCTGGGGAAGCGCCTGGGTACCGCTGGCGCCGTCTCGGTCGAAGCGGCCTACTACGACTACGACACGGACGACGTCATCCTCGCCGAGCAGGGCAAGGCCTGGTCGGCCGGCGGCGGCTACATCTTCCCGATCACCCGCGGCAGCCTGCAACCCTATGTGCGCTACCAGAAATTCGAGGCCGACACGGGCATCGACACCCGCCAGGAAGACGTGGGCGTGAACTGGATCATCGACGGCTACAACGCCCAGCTGGGCGCCACGTATTCGCGCACCAGGGTTACCGGCGCGTCGGACCAGTCGCGGTTCGTCGTCGCCCTCCAGCTCCAGTACTGATCAACTTTCACCGATGAAGAGGACCACCATGCAAACCCGCCGCCATTTCGTCACCGCCATCGCCGCTGCTGCCGCCCTGTGCGCCGCCGGCCTGCCGGCCCACGCCGCCGACACGATCAAGGTCGGCATCCTGCACTCGCTGTCCGGCACGATGGCGATCTCGGAAACCTCGCTGAAGGACGTCGCCCTGATGACGATCGAGGAGATCAACGCCAAGGGCGGCGTGATGGGCAAGAAGCTCGAAGCCGTCGTGGTCGACCCGGCGTCGAACTGGCCGCTGTTCGCCGAGAAGGCGCGCCAGCTGGTGTCGAAGGACAAGGTGGCCGCGGTGTTCGGCTGCTGGACCTCCGTCTCGCGCAAGTCCGTGCTGCCGGTGTTCAAGGAAACCAACAGCCTGCTGTTCTACCCCGTGCAGTATGAAGGTGAAGAGCTCGAGAAGAACGTTTTCTACACGGGCGCGGCGCCGAACCAGCAAGCCATTCCCGCCGTCGAATACCTGATGAGCAAGGACGGCGGCGGCGCCAAGCGCTTCGTGCTGCTGGGCACCGACTACGTGTATCCGCGCACCACCAACAAGATCCTGCGCGCCTTCCTGAAATCGAAGGGCGTGAAGGACAGCGACATCCAGGAAGTCTACACGCCGTTCGGCCACGCGGATTACCAGACCATCGTCGCCAACATCAAGAAGTTCGCGGCCGGCGGCAAGACGGCCGTGGTGTCGACCATCAATGGCGACTCCAACGTGCCGTTCTACAAGGAACTGGGCAACGCCGGCCTGAAGGCAACCGATGTGCCGGTGGTGGCGTTCTCCGTGGGCGAGGAGGAGCTGCGCGGCGTCGATACCAAGCCGTTGCTGGGCCACCTCGCAGCCTGGAACTATTTCGAATCCGTGAAGAACCCGACCAACGCCGCATTCGTGAAGAAGTGGAAGGCCTACGCGGCCGCCAAGAAGCTGCCGAACGCCGCCACCGCCGTGACGAACGACCCGATGGAAGCGACCTATGTGGGCATCCACATGTGGGCGCAGGCCGTCGAAAAGGCGAAATCGACCGACACCGACAAGGTGATCGCCGCCATGGCCGGCCAGACGTTCAAGGCGCCTTCCGGCTACACGCTGACCATGGACATGACCAACCACCACCTGCACAAGCCGGTGATGATCGGCGAGATCAAGGCCGACGGGCAGTTCTCGGTGGTGTGGAAGACGAAGGAGCCGGTGCGGGCGCAGCCCTGGAGCCCGTTCATTCCGGGGAATGAGGGCAAGCAGAAGCTGTAAAGGCCCGAGCACAAGCCGAACATCATGGATGCGGAGCCTGCACGCGGCGGAGGGGACTGAAGGAGTGCCGGCAAGCATGCCGGCACCGCCTCGCAGGCAAGGAGCGTGCTCCTCGAAACCCCTGCAAGGAGTGCCGGCAAGCATGCCGGCACCGCCTCGCAGGCAAGGAGCAGTGCTCCTCGAAACCCCTGCTCGGCCCCCCGTGCTCCGCTCCGCACCATCAAGGAACCCGATATGGCGCATTCCCTACGACACCTGCTGCTGGTCATGAGCCTTTGCTTCATGAGTTTTTCTGCCCACGCAGCCATCGACCCCACCCTCCTTCAACCCCTGGCCGGCGACGACTCCGACGCCCGCATTGCGGCCGTCGCCCGCATCGCCGCGCTGGCCAACGACGACGCGCGCAAGGTCTTGCAGGCGCTGAAGGACGACAGCCTGTACGCCACGCCGGAAGGCGACGTGCTGGTCATCACCGACGACAGCGCGTGGAACCCGGCCACGGGCGCCACTGGCCCGATGCCGGAAGGGATCGACGGCGTGGTCGTCAACAACCGCCTGCGCGGCGCCGTCGACGGCGCCCTGTCCGGCATGGCGCTGCTGTCGCCGGATGTCGCACAACGGCGCGCGGCAGCCGAGGCATTGCAAGCCAGCGGCGTGGAGCCCGCGCAGCTGCCGCTGATCGAAAAGGCGCTGGCTGCCGAGACGGATGCGGCCATCAAGGCCACGCTGCAAGCGGCCAAGGCGGTGGCCGACCTGCAATCGACGGATGTGGCAACGCGCAAGGCCGCCGTGCTCGCGCTGGCCAAGACGGGCGGCGCCTCGCTGCGCCCGCAATTGCAGGCGATGCTGGAAAAGAACGCCGACGGCAGCCATGTGGAACCGGATGGCGACCTGCGCCTGGCCGTGGCCAACACATTGAACGCCATCGACGGCCGCGTGGCCCGCGCCGAATTCGTGGGCAACCTGTTCTACGGCCTGTCGCTGGGCAGCGTGCTGCTGCTCGCGGCGCTGGGCCTGGCCATCACGTTCGGCCTGATGGGCATCATCAACATGGCGCACGGCGAGCTGCTGATGATCGGCGCCTACACCACTTACCTGGTGCAGGGCCTGTTCCGGGCCTGGTTCCCCGGTGCGCTCGACTGGTACCTCGTCGCCGCGCTGCCGGCCGCCTTCATCGTTGCCTTCGCGGTCGGCGTGCTGCTGGAGCGCACCGTGATCCGCTGGCTCTATGGCCGCCCGCTGGAAACGCTGCTGGCCACCTGGGGCATCAGCCTGATCCTGATGCAGGCCGTGCGCACCGTGTTCGGCGCGCAGAATGTGGAAGTGGCCAATCCTTCCTGGATGGCCGGCGGCGTGACCGTGCTCGGCTCGCTCGTGCTGCCGTACAGCCGCATCGCCATCATCGTCTTCGCCGCCCTCGTGGTTGCCGCCGTCTGGCTGATCCTGAACAAGACGCGCCTCGGCCTGTTCGTGCGCGCCGTGATGCAGAACCGCCGCATGGCCGATTGCGTGGGAGTGCCCACCGGCCGCATCGACATGATGACCTTCGGCCTCGGTTCCGGCATCGCCGGCCTGGGCGGCGTGGCGCTGTCGCAGATCGGCAATGTGGGACCCGATCTCGGCCAGGCTTACATCGTCGATTCGTTCATGGTCGTGGTGCTGGGTGGCGTGGGCCAACTGGCCGGCACCGTGATCGGCGCACTGGGACTGGGCGAAGTCAACAAGTTCCTGGAACCCGTGGCGGGTGCCGTGCTGGGCAAGATCGCCATCCTCGTCTTCATCATCATCTTCATCCAGCGCCGGCCGCAGGGCCTGTTCGCGCTGAAGGGAAGGAGCGTCGAATGAAGCGCACCTCGTTGTTTTCGAAGCGCGCCTGGACCGCGCTGGCCGTAGTCACCGTGGCGGCGGCCTTGCTGCCGCTGCTGAACCTGGCGTTCCCCGCGGGCCATGCGCTGCACATATCCGGCTATGCAATGGGCCTGGTGGCCAAGTTCATGTGCTTCGCACTGGCCGCGCTGGCGCTGGATCTCGTATGGGGCTACACGGGCATCCTGTCGCTGGGCCACGGCCTGTTCTTCGCGCTGGGCGGCTATGCGCACGGCATGTACCTGATGCGGGCCATCGGCCGCGACGGCGTGTACCAGAGCCACCTGCCGGACTTCATGGTCTTCCTCGACTGGAAGGAGTACCCATGGTACTGGGCCATGACGGACAACTTCTGGTACTGCATGCTGCTGGTGGTGGCGGTGCCGGGTCTGCTGGCCTTCGTGTTCGGCTATTTCGCCTTCCGCTCGCGCATCAAGGGCGTGTACTTCTCGATCATCACGCAGGCGCTGACGTACGCAGCCATGCTGCTGTTCTTCCGCAACGACACGGGGTTCGGCGGCAACAACGGCTTTACGGACTTCAAGCGCATCCTCGGCTTCGACATCACCGCGCCGGGCACCCGCGCCACGCTGTACATCGTCACGCTGGCCTTCCTCGTGGGCGCGCTGCTGCTGTGCCGGTGGATCGTCACGTCGCGCCTGGGCCGGGTATTGCAGGGCGTGCGCGATGCGGAATCGCGGCTCATGTTCATCGGCTACGATCCGCTGTGGTTCAAGCTGTTCGTGTGGACCCTTTCCGCCGTGCTGTGCGGGATCGCCGGCGCGCTGTACGTACCGCAGGTGGGCATCATCAATCCGTCCGAAATGTCGGCCGCAAATTCCATCGAGATGGTCGTGTGGGTGGCCATCGGCGGCCGCGGCACCTTGATCGGCCCGATCGTCGGCGCCTTTACGGTCAACGGCCTGAAGAGCTGGTTCACCGCCACGTTCCCCGACCTGTGGCTGTTCGCCCTCGGCTTGCTGTTCATCGTCGTCACGCTGTTCATGCGCAAGGGGATCGTGGGGCTGCTGGACAACGTGAAGTTCATCCGGCGCAAGGCGCGTGCCGGCGCACCGGCTGAAAACCGTGCCAAGGAGGCTGCATGAGCGCGATGAAAAGGGAAGGGCTGGACACCACGCATGGTGCCATCCTGTACCTGAACGATATCACCGTCACGTTCGATGGCTTCAGGGCCATCAACAAGCTCAATCTCGACATCTCGGTGGGCGAGCTGCGCTGCATCATCGGCCCGAACGGCGCCGGCAAGACGACGATGATGGACGTGATCACGGGGAAGACGCGGCCCACGTCCGGCACGGCGTTCTTCGGCCAGACCTACGACCTGGCAACGATGACGGAATACGAGATCGCCCACGCCGGCATCGGCCGCAAGTTCCAGCGCCCCACGGTGTTCGAACAGCACACGGTGTTCGAGAACCTGGAACTGGCGATGAAGATGGACAAGCGCGTGCGGCCCACGCTGTTCGCCCGCCTCACCTCCGAGCAGGAAGACAAGATCGCCGCCATCCTTCGCCTGATCCGCCTGAACGGCCAGGAGGACCGGCTCGCCGGCCTGCTCTCGCACGGCCAGAAGCAGTGGCTGGAAATCGGCATGCTGCTGATGCAGGAACCGCAATTGATCCTGCTGGACGAACCGGTGGCCGGCATGTCCGACGCCGAAACGGCGCGTACGGCGGAGCTGCTGAACGAATTGCGCGGCAAGCACTCGATCATGGTCGTCGAGCACGACATGGGGTTCGTCACCGAGATCGCGCAGGGCGGCAAGGTGACGGTGCTGCACGAGGGTTCCGTGCTGGCCGAGGGCCGCATGGACCAGGTGCAGGCCGATGAGCGGGTGATCGACGTCTACCTCGGACGATAGGAAAGCATATGCTGCAAGTCGAACACGTGAACCAGTACTACGGCTCGTCGCACACGCTGCGCGGCGTATCGCTGACGGTGGAAAAGGGCCAGTGCATGGCGCTGCTGGGCCGTAATGGCGTGGGCAAGACCACGCTGCTGAAATGCCTGATGGGCGTGCTGCCCGTCGCGCGCGGCAAGGTGTCGTGGAACGGGCGCGACATCACCCGCCTGAAACCCCACCAGCGGGCCAAGGCCGGCATCGCCTACGTGCCCCAGGGGCGGGAGATCTTCGCCCGGCTGACCGTGGAGGAAAACCTGCTGATGGGGATGGCGACATTATCGTCACGCGAGGCTTCCACCATCAGCGGCGAAGTCTATGAACTGTTCCCCGTGCTGAAGGAGATGAAGCACCGGCGCGGCGGCGACCTGTCCGGCGGGCAGCAACAGCAGTTGGCCATTGCCCGCGCGATGCTGCAAAAGCCGGGGCTCATCATCCTCGACGAACCGACCGAGGGCATCCAGCCGTCGATCATCAAGGATATCGGGCGGGTGATCCGGCTGCTGCGCGAGCGCGGAGATATGGGCATTTTGCTGTGCGAGCAGTATTTCGATTTCGCGCACGAGCTGGCGGACAGGTTTGTCGTGATGTCGCGCGGGGAGGTGGTGGCCAGCGGGGATGCGCAGCAGATGGGTGGGGAGCACGTGCGGAGGCATCTGGCGGTGTGAGCGGCATGTGATCTCAAACCGCGTCCGCTGCGCATGCGCACTGGTGTCGGACACCGTCTTACGGTGTCCGACACCGGTTTTCCCTGCCGACGTCGGCGATGTAGCAGCAGCCGGTAACCAGATCGGAGGTACCGCGACTCCGGGAAGGAAAACCGGTGTCGTAGACTATTTTTCTGCGAAAAATAGTCTACGACACCAGGAACTTACACGGCTTCGGCGGTCGCCGCCGGCGCACTGGCCCGCATCCGATTCAAGGCCAGCGCCGCGGCCGCCGTCCGCGTCTCCACCCCCAGCTTGTGAAACACATGCTCCAGGTGCTTGTTGACGGTGCGCGGGCTGGTGCCGAGGATATCGCCGATGTCCCGGTTCGTCTTCCCCATCATCACCCAGTGCAGCACCTCGGATTCGCGCTGCGTGAGCTTCAGCAGGGCCATCAGCGCCTGCACGCGGGCGGTATCGGATTCCTCGCGCAGCACGATCATCCACTGTTCGCCGCCCATGTCCGCCACGGTGAACACGAGCCGCGAAGCGCCGCGGATGATCGTCAGCGGCAAGGCCTTGTCGCCGGCCAGCCAGGCTTCGAGCGCTTCCGGCGTGGTATCGCTGGAATCGAAGTACTGCTGCATCCATTGCCGCGCCAGCGGCGTCTGCCACACGATGCGGCCATTGTGCGGCGTGACGGCCAGCATGGCGTTGCCGAACGCGTCGAGCGCGCTGCGCGCCTGGTTCATCAGCCGCGCCGTTTGCAGGTGGGCGCCGATGCGCGCCAGGACTTCGCTCTGCCGCACGGGCTTCGTCACGTAATCGGTACCGCCCGCATCGAAGGCCGCCACCACGTGTTCCGGCTCGGTGAGCCCGGTCATGAACACGATCGGGATCGCGCGCGTGACCAGGTTGGCGCGCAGGCGGCGGCATACTTCGAAGCCATCCATGCCGGGCATCATGGCGTCGAGCAGGATAATGTCCGGCACCAGCTGCTGCGCGCGCTCCAGCGCGGCGGGGCCGTTGTTGGCGACGAGGACGGTGAAGCCGGCTTCATCGAGCGCGTCGTGCAGCACGGCGAGGTTTTCCGGCACGTCGTCGACGATCAGCACGATGTGACTGGCACGGCGGTCAAGTGGGTTGTTGGACATGATGATCTCCCTGTTCCAGGAATCGTGACATCGCCTCCAGGTCGAAGCGGGCGGCATGGCCGCGCATCGCGTCGACGAAGGCTTGGTATTCGGGGCCGAGCGCGGCAACGGTGTCCAGCTGCGCGCGGATGCCGCGCACATAGCCTGAAGCAATCTGTGCGCGCAACGCGTCGAGGTGAAGGGCAGGCGGCAGCCGCAGCGGGGCCGGCGCGGCCGCTGCCGGCTGATGCGTGAACCACTCGAGCCGCAGACGCTTGCCGATCCGGTCCAGCAGTTCCGCCACGTTGACGGGCTTGACGATGAAATCCTCCGCGGCGATTCCGGCCGGGTTCTCCAGCGCCTTGTCGTAGGCATTGGCCGAGACGATCAGGATCGGCACCGGCGCACCGTGTTCGACGCGGATGATGCGGCTCGCTTCCCAGCCGTCGATGCCGGGCATGGCAAGATCCATCAGGATCAGGTCCGGCGCGAAATCCCGGTAGTGTTCCAGGCATTCCTGGCCGGACTGCGCCTGCGCCGTCTCGAAGTCGAGCGGCGCCAGGATATTGACCAGCAATTCGCGGTCCACGCGCTCGTTGTCGACCACGAGGATCTTGCGGCGCGCACCGGCATAGCCGATGGGGGCCGGGCCGCGTGCCGTGGCCGGCGTCGCGCCATGCACGCGGGGCAGCCGCAGCAGGATGCGGAAGGTGCTGCCCGCGCCCGGCGTGCTGTCGAGCGTCAGTTCGCCGCCCATCAGCTGCGTCAGCATCTTGCTGATCGGCAGGCCGAGGCCCGTGCCGGGTGCGGCACCCGGCCCATTGGCGGCGCTGCCGCGCGAGAACGGCTCGAAGATGTGCTCCGCCTCCTCGGGCAGGATGCCGGCGCCGGTGTCGGCGACGTCGAAGGTGACGAGATCGCGCGCGTAGCGCACGCGGAACGTCACGCTGCCGCGCTGCGTGAATTTCACGGCATTGCCGAGGATATTCATCAGGATCTGCCCCAGCCGCTTGCGGTCGGCGCGCACGACCTGGGGCAGTTCGCCGGCCGGCTCGTAGCGGAACGCGAGTCCCTTGGCGCTGGCCTGCTGCTCGAACATGCGCACCAGCTGGCCGATGAAATCGTGGAAATCCAGTGCGCGGATATCGAAGCTGAACTTTCCGCCCTCGATGCGGGCGATGTCCAGCGTGCCCTCGATCAGCGACAGCAGGTGCTCGCCGCTGCCGCGGATCACGCGGATCGCCTGCTGCCGGTGCGCGGGAATCGCGGGGTCGTTGTCGAGCAGTTGCGCGTAGCCGAGGATGCTGTTGAGCGGCGTGCGGATCTCGTGGCTGATGCCGGCGATGTAGCGGCTCTTGGCCTGGTTCGCCGCGTCGGCCTGTTTTTTCGCCTGTTGCAGCGCGGCGTCCGTGCGGCCGTGCAGCTCGATCTCGCGCTGCAACAGGCTCGTTTGCCGGTTTGATTCCTCCTGCGCCACGCGCCGGCTTGCCGCGGTGAGCACGAGCCACCATGCCACGATGCCGCTGACCAGCAGCAGCGCCGCGAAGATCTTCAGGTAGGCGAGCCGCAGCGCGGGCAGCAGCGCCGCGCCGGCCGCGCCCAGCGCGTCCTGCTCGTGCACGTACAACAGGCCGAGCAGGGCGCCGAGGAAGAGCACCGTCACCACCATCAGCATCAGGTAGTGGCCCAGGCCGCTCGTCATGTAGGGCCACATCGAGGCCGGCAGCAGCTTCTTCATGGCGCCCTCCCACTGGTGGGCGAAGCGCGCGTGCGGCTTGCATGCATCGTCGCAGCGGGCATCCAGGCAGCAGCACAGCGAGCAGATCGGCCCCTGGTAGGCCGGGCAGTGCGCCATGTCTTCCGTTTCGTATTCCTTCTCGCAGATGCAGCAGACCTTGGTGTGCGCATGGCCCCAGCCGTTCGCCGGGCGCGACAGGTAGTACCGGCCGCGCGTGGCCTTGGCGATCAACGGCGACGTGACCAGGGCCGTGCCCAGCGCGATGAACGCGGAAAAGGCTTGCGCCTGAGCGCCGAACAGGCCCATGAAGGCGGCCACGGAGAGCACGGAGGCCAGCAGCATCGCGCCCACGCCGACCGGATTGATGTCGTACAGGTAGGCGCGGCGGAACTCGATGCCCGGCGGCGACAGGCCCAGCGGCTTGTTGATCACCAGGTCCGCCACCACGGCCGTGATCCAGGCGATCGCGATGTTCGAGTACAGGCCCAGCACCTGGTCCAGCGCCTGGAATACGTCGAGTTCCATCAGCAGCACGGCGATCAGCGCATTGAACACGGCCCACACCACGCGGCCCGGGTGGCTGTGCGTGAGGCGCGCGAAGAAATTCGACCATGCGAGCGAACCCGCGTAGGCGTTCGTCATGTTGATCTTCACCTGCGAGATGATGACGAACAGCGCGGTGGCCAGTACCGCCCACGTGGCATCGGTAAATACTTCGGAAAAGCCGGCCAGGTACATCGTGTTTGGATTGACGGCGTCGGCCAGCGTGGCGCCGCCCTTGATCGCCAGCAGCGCGAGCAGCGCGCCGCCCAGCATTTTCAGGATGCCGAGCACGATCCAGCCCGGCCCCGCCACCAGCACGCCCAGGTGCCAGCGCAGGCGGTTTTCGCGCGTCTGTTCCGGCATGAAGCGCAGGAAGTCGACCTGCTCGCCGATCTGCGTGATCAGCGCCACGCCGACGGCCGTGGCGGCACCGAACAGCAGCACGTTGAAGCCACCGTTGGCGGGCGACTGGCCGGCGAAATGCGCCAGTTCGCCCAGCAGTTCCGGCTGCTTGTGGAGGATGGCGATGAAGGGGAGGGCCAGCAGCACCAGCCACACCGGCTGGCTGATCATCTGTATGCGGCTCACCAGCGTGACCCCGTGCGTGACGAGCGGGATCACGACCAGGGCGCTGACCAGGTAGCCCAGATACAGCGGCAGGTGGAAATACAGCTCCAGCGCGTAGGCCATGATGGCTGCTTCCAGCGCGAACAGGATGAACGTGAACGAGGCGTAGACGAAGGACGAGATCGTGGACCCGATGTAGCCGAAGCCGGCGCCGCGCGTCAGCAGGTCCATGTCCACGCCGTGGCGGGCCGCGTAATAGCTGATCGGCAGGCCGGTCAGGAAGATGATCAGGCCGACGGTGAGGATGGCCCAGAACGCATTGACGAAACCGTAGTTGACGGCGATGGTGCCGCCGATCGCTTCCAGCACCAGGAATGAAATGGCACCGAACGCCGTGTTCGACACACGGAACACCGACCACTTGCGAAACGAGCGCGGCGTGTAGCGCAGCGCGTAATCCTCGATCGTTTCGTTGGCCACCCACGTGTTGTAGTCGCGGCGGATCTTGATGATGCGCTGCGGCGGTTCGGTCTCTTGGCTAGTTTTTGGTGCGGCGATCGTCATGGCGGCGGCTCGAGCGCCCCAAACTGGGGCAACAGCAAGGCATGCGCGCCGTTGTGGTGCGCATGGGGAGATGCATGACCATCTAAGATGCAAGAACTCTGCCCGCCCAGCCGTGGCGGTGCCGCGGGGCTTACTTGACCGCGAAGCGCACGCTGACCGGCTGCTTGCCCGGCAGCGTCACGCGGGCCACGACCTTGTTGCCCGCTTCGAGCGCGACGGCATTTTTGGCCACGAGCGTATTGTCCGCGCCGGGGGCCAGCGCCGTCTCGGATTTTTGCGTTCCCTTCAGTACCGTCAGCGTGCCGGTGGCGTCGGCCGTCGCCACCGCCTTGCCGTGGTCGTCCACGTAGAGCGTGGTTCTGCCCTCCTTGTTGACCAGTTCGAACGACAGGTCGCCCGCGCTCTTGACGATGCCGCCGTGCCTGGCCGGGCTTTCATGGGCGATTGCCGGTGCTCCGGCGGCCAGGGCCAGGCCCAGGGCCATCATCGTTGCGAGTTTCTTCATTGCTCTCTCCTTGAATAATGCGGCGGCATCCGGGCGCCGCCGCTAGCCCATTCAATAACTTTCCTCTCCGCTGCGCGCCAGCACGGCTTCGAGGGGCTTGCGCCCGACCCGCCAGAAGATCAGCGGCGTCAACAGCGAATCGAGCAGGGTCGAGCTGACCAGGCCACCGAAGATGACGACCGCCACCGGATGAAGGATTTCCTTGCCGGGGGCGTCGGCCGCCAGCAGCAGCGGCACCAGCGCGAACGCGGCCACGAGTGCGGTCATCAGCACCGGTGTCAGCCGCTCCAGCGAGCCGCGCACGATCATCGGCCAGCCAAACGATTCGCCCTCGAATTTGCACAGATTGATGTAGTGGCTGATCTTCAGGATGCCGTTGCGCGTGGCGATGCCGGCCAGCGTAATGAAACCCACCATCGATGCGACCGACAGCGACACGCCGGCCAGCCACATGGCGAGCACGCTGCCAACCAGGGCAAACGGGATATTCGCCATGATCACGCCGGCCAGCACGGCCGAGCGGTAGCGCGAGTACAGCACGAGGAAGATCAGCACCAGCGACGCGAGCGACAGGCCGGCAATCAGCCTTTGCGCCTGCTCCTGTGCCTGGAACTGGCCCTCGATGCTGACGAAGTACCCGCCCGGCAGCTGCGATGCCGCCACCGCGCCGCGCACGTCGCCGATGATGCGCGACATGCTCGACCCATCGGTGTTCGCGTACACCACGATGCGGCGCCGGCCATTTTCCCGGCCGATCTGGTTCGGGCCGTCGCTTTCCTCGACGGTGGCGATCGACGCCAGCGGCAGCCGGCCTGCCGGCGTATCCAGCATCAGCCGCTCCAGGTCCTGCGGCGTGCGCTGCGCATCGGCCAGCCGCATCACGAGGTCGTAGCGGCGGGCGCCGTCGATGACCTGCGTCACCTTGGTTCCCTCGGACATCGCCTCGATCGCGGACAGCACCTGGCCCGCCGCCAGGCCGGCCTGCGCCGCCTTCCGGTAGTCCACGCGCACCTTGATCTGCGGAATCAGCACCTGCCGCTCCACCGACAGGTCGACCAGCCCCGGCACCGTTGCCAGTCGGGTGTGCAGCGTATCGGCGAGTCCGCGCAGCGTGTCGATGTCGTCGCCATAGATCTTCAGGGCGATCTGCGCGCGCACGCCCGACAGCAAGTGATCGAGCCGGTGAGAAATCGGCTGGCCGATGGCCACCGATGCGGGAATGACGGACAGTTGCGCGCGGATCGCCGCCATCACTTCCTCCCGCGAGCGCTCCGACGGTTTCAGGTCCACGTCGATTTCGGACGAGTGCACGCCCTCGGCATGCTCGTCGAGTTCGGCACGGCCCGTGCGGCGGCCGACCTTGATGACTTCCGGCACCTGCCCGATCAATGTCTCGGCGAGCGCGCCCATGCGGTTGGCCTCCGCGAGCGACGTGCCCGGCGTGAACGTCATGCCCATCACCAGGGAGCCTTCGTTGAACGCCGGCAGGAACGCGCGAGGGAAGAGCGGCACCGAAGCTGCCGCGGCAACGACCGCGATCACGGCAATGGCCAGCACCCCACGCGCGCGCGGCAGCGACCAGTTCAGCAGCCGCTCGTCGTGCCGCTTGAGCCAGCGCACCAGCGGGCTGTCGCCGTGCCGCAGGCGCTTCATGCGCGGCAGCAGGATCATCGACAGCACCGGCGTTACCGTCATCGACACCAGCATCGAGGCCAGGATCGACGTGATGTAGGCGATGCCCAGCGGCGCGAACAGCCGGCCCTCGATGCCGGGCAGGGCGAACAGCGGCACGAAAACCAGCACCACGATCACCGTCGCGTAGACGATGCCGGAGCGGACTTCGACCGATGCATGCCAGATCGTCTCGAGCACGGTCGTGCCCTCGGGCCGCTGCCGCAACCGGCGCAGGATGTTTTCCACGTCGACGACCGCATCGTCCACCAGCTCGCCGATCGCGATCGCCAGGCCGCCCAGGGTCATCACGTTGATCGACTGGCCCAGCAAGTGAAACGCCAGCGCGGTGACGGCCAGCGACAGCGGAATGGCCACCAGCGAGATCACCGTGCTGCGCGCGCTCAGCAGGAAGGCGAACAGCACGACCGCGACGAGGATCGCGCCGTCGCGCAGCGCCTCGACCACGTTGCCGATCGAATGCTCGATGAAGTCGGCCTGCCGGAACAGCACGACGGGCGCGGCCAGCCCGGCGGGCAAGCCTTGCCGCAACTCGGCCAGCGCGGTCTCGATCTGGCGCGTGAGTTGCACGGTGTCGCCTGCCGGCTGCTTCTGCACGCTGAGGATCACGGCAGGGCGGCCGTTCATGCCGGCATCGCCGCGTTTGAACGCGGCCGCGTAACGCACTTGCGCAACCTGTTCCAGCAGTACCGGCGTGCCATTGCGGTACGCCACCGGCAAGCCTCGCGCATCTTCGAGCCGCGTGGTGCGGCCCAGGTTGCGGATCAGGTATTCGCGGCTGTTCAAGTCGATGAACCCGCCGCTGGTATTGGACGCAAAACCCCGCAGCGCCGCGGTCACCTGGCCCAGCGTGATGCCATACTGCGCCATGCGCGCCGTATCGGGTTCGATGCGCAGTTGCCGTACATCGCCGCCGATCGGGATCACTTGCGATACGCCCGGAATGGACAACAGGCGCGGCCGCAGCACGAAGTCGGCATATTCGCGCGCCTTCATCGGGTCGGTCCTGGCGAGATCGATCGGGAGCGCGATCAGCATGATCTCGCCCATGATCGACGACACCGGCCCCATCACCGGATTCACGCCAGCGGGCAATTGCCCGCGCACCAGCGACAGCCGCTCGGACACCAGCTGCCGGTTGCGGTACACGTCGGTACCCCAGTCGAATTCGGCGTACACGATGGACAGGCCGACGCCGGACACGGAACGCACGCGCGTCACGCCGGGCATGCCGTTCAAGCTGGTCTCCAGCGGGAACGACACCAGTTGCTCCACCTCTTCCGGCGCCATGCCGCCGGCCTCGGTGAGCACCGTGACGATCGGCTTGTTCAGGTCGGGGAACACGTCGACCGGCGTGCGCTGCGCCGTGAGGGCGCCATATACCATCAGCAGCACGGCGGCGGCCAGGACCAGCAGCCGGTTGTGCAGGCTGAAGCGGACGATTGCGTTGAACATGGCGTTACCGGATCTGGTTGATCAACGCCGCACCGGACACCACCACGCGGTTTTCCGGGGAGAGACCGCGCGTGACGACGATCGTGTGCGCATCGAGCGGCCGGGCTTCCACCGGCTGGGCGATGAAGCGCATGGCGCCCGACTTGATCCACACCACCGTTTCGTTCGCCGGATTGCGCACCAGGGCTTGCGCCGGCAGCACGATCCCCTTCACGGTCGTGTTCAACCTGGCCAACACCGATACCGGCTGCCCCACTGCCAGGGGCAGCGCCGCGCCGCTGGCGCGGAAGCTGATGGGCAGTGCACCGTCGCGCAGGCTGCGCCCGGCGCCGATCAAGGTCAACTTGGCATCGGGCGCCGCGGGCAGTGTGGCCGTGGCGATCCGCGACGCGAGCGCGACATCGGGCGTGGTCGCCTCGACCAGGGCGCGGGCCGGATCGACCACCTCGAAGAGCACGTCGCGCGCCTCCACGATCTGGCCCGCCAGCACCTGCGCGCTGGCGATCACCCCATTCGCCGGCGACACGATGGTTTCAAAGCCGCGCACGGAGCGGGCCACCGCCTTCTCCCGCCCGACGATACTCGCCAGCTCGGCACGCGCGGCCTCGATCTCCTTGGCAGGAACGGTGCCTTCCAGCGATTCCAGGCGGTTGACGCGGCGCTCGGCGGCCACGCGGGTCGCGCGCAGGTCGGCCAGCGTGGCTTCCTGGTTGCCGCGCTCGATCGCGCTCGCCACCGGCATCAGCCTGGCGAGGACTTGGCCCTTGTGCACGGCCTGGCCAGCCGTCGGCAACCCTTGCGGACCCGGCGCGATGCGGCCGGGGAACGGCGCCTGCACGCGGCCGCCGGCGTTCGGGTCGATGGCGACCCGGCCGTTCAGTTCGACCGTTTGCGGGTGCTCGCCTTCCGCGGCCTTGATGGTGCGGATCGCCATGCGGCGCTGGGCGAGCTTGGGCACGTTGACGCTGCCGTCCGGCAGCCGGGCCAGGCCGCTGGCCGACGTCGTCACCTGGCCGTCCAGGTGCTCGCCGTTCGGGCCGTGGGCGCCCGGCGAGGCGTGGACGGCGTGCAGAACGAGCAAGCCCAGGGCGATGGCGATGGTGTTCGACCGGATCATGCCCGCACCTCGCGCGTGGAACGGCGGCGTGCGCGGAGCAGCAGCGCTGCCGGGATGCCGATCGCCGGCAGTGCGCCGAGCCACCACCAGCGCCGGTCGTGGCCGTGATCGTGGGCCACGGCGGCCGGCACGTCGAGCGAGCCTTCGAGCAGGTCGCTTTCGCCGTTTGCCGTGAACGTGAAGAGCAGCGCGTGCTTGCCCGGCGTGGACAAGGCCCGCAGGAACTTCTCGTCGTCGATGGCGTAGTCGCCGAGATCGGCATGGAATCTGGCGCGCGCCTTGAGGTGCTTGTATTCCACCTCGAGCGTTCCGCCAAGGACGGGTTCATTGGTCTCGTAACGATCGACCATGATCGACAGCTCGCCACCGGACAGGTGACCGACCAGTTCGAACAGTTCGCTGGACGTTTCGACACGCGGCACGCTGCCCGACGTTGCAGTGGCGGCCGGGCCGTCGAGGTGTTCGCCGTTGGGCCCGTGGGCGCCGGGTGATGCCTGCGACGGCATGGCTACGGCCAGCGCGAGCAGCAGAGGAATGAGGGGTTTCATGGCAGGATTCCAGAGGCTTGATTCATGTGAGCGTGGGCAAGCGCCAGCGCGATACGCTGCTGGCGGACTGCCACTTCGGCTTCGTGGGTCAGGGCGCGCGAACGCAGCAGGTCGGCCAGCGGCTTTTCGCCCTGGCGGAAGGCGTGCTCGAACAGCGCGGTGTGCTCGCGCAGCACGGCGGCACGCGACGTGACGGCCTCCAGCCCGGCACGGGCATTGGCGAGCTGGTCGCGCGCCAGCGCAAGATCCATATCGACAGCCGCCTGCGTTTGTGCGCGCTCGGCGGCTGCCGTGGCCAGTTGCGTGCCTGCCAGCGCTTCGGCCGGGCGATTGCGCAGCTTGCCGGACAGCGGGATCTGCAAGGCGATGCCGATGCTGCGGTCCGCGCCGGGCATGCCGCCTTCGCGCTCGCGCCGCATCGACAACGCGACGGTTGGCGGGGCCTGTCGGCTGGCCGACGCAAGATCGACCGCGGCACGCGCACGCGTTTCGGCCGCCTGCGCCGCGCGTAGCCGCACGTGGTCGGCGCTGCCGCTCTCGGGCGGCAACGGTTCGGGTTCGACGTCGGGCAGCGCGGCGGTGCCGGTAAGCAGGCGTAAACGCGCGAGTGCTTCGCCGGCCCGGCCGCGTGCCAGCGCGACGTCCGCCGTGGCCGCCAGCACTTCCTGCCGGGCCAGGAGGCTGTCGCTGCGGGCGAGGTCGCCCGCCTTCACGCGCCGGTCGACGTCGGCGGCCAGTTCTTCCAGGTGGTGCAGGTGGTCGCTCTTCTCGGCGAGTACTTCGCGCGCGGCGGCCGCTTCCCACAGCCGGGTACGCACCTCGCCGGCGATGGCGAGGCGGGCCTGTGCCAGCTGGGCGTCGAGCTCTTCGCCGGCACGCGTGGCCAGTTGACGGCGCGCGCCATGCTGGCCGGGCAGCACGATCGGCGCGGATAGCGACAGCTCGGTTTCCCGCTGCTTGCGCTGATCGGTCCAGCGGTCGGAGCGGTCCGAAATGCCGAGGGTGGGCGCGGCGGCCAGCCAGGACGCGGCAACGTCGCGCGCGGCGGCCGTTTCTTCGCGGCGCGCCGCCAGCGTGTGCGCCACGGGTGAGCGCTGCCACGCGGCTTCGACCAGCGCGGCCAGGGTGGGCGCCTCCTGTGCGCTCGATGCCGGCGGCAGCAAGCAGGCGGCCGCCGCCAGATAGATGGGCAGGCGTGAAAAACGCATGATCTTCCTTCGGTGATGTGGGTCATCGCCGAGGGCGCACGCACGGGCGCGGTCAAGCCGCGCCGGAAGGATCGGTGTGGGATCGTGTGCGGTGGTTCCCCCGGCAGCTCAGCCGAGGGGGGATGCAGGCGGGCGGTGTGGGCAGTCCAGCAAGGGATCCGGCATCGGCGCCGGGCCGTCCGGCCGCACGATCGAGATCAGCCGGGCCGGCAGCAGCGCTTGCGCCGGCGGCGCGAAGGCGGCCGGCTGCGGCGAGCAGGTGTGATCCTGGAGGTGGTTTTGCGACTCGTCGGAGTGGTCGTAATGCACCGAGCCGTCGTCCTCGTGATGGTGGGACACTTGCTCGTCGTGCTCGATCTCGTGCGCCAGCGTCATGTCGCCGGCCAGCACGTGTTCCCACTGCAGCGCGAAGCTTTGCAGCGGCAGGCACAGCATTAACAGGATACAGAGCAGGTGGCGCACGGCGGGGTCCTTGAAGCCGCCGATTATAGCAGTGCCTTCGAAAACGGCAGCGAACAACCATGCGTACGGCAGGGGATCGCTCAGGGCTTGCCGAAGCCATGCTTTACCAGGATCGCCTGGCCGGTGCTGGACGCGGCATAGTCGGCGAACCGGCGCGCCAGCTTCGGTTGCGGGGCGTTGGCGATCACGGCGATGGGGTAGCGCACGGGCGTGGCGGTGGGAACGGTGGCAACGGCCTTCACTTTGTCCTTCTGGGCCTGCACGTCGGTCGCGTAGACGAAGCCGGCGTCGGCTTCGCCGCGCGCCACGTAGTCGAGGCTCTGGCGCACCGAGGTGCCGAATACGAACTTGCCCTGCAAGCCGGCCCACAGGCCCGCTTTCGTCAACGCTTCCTGCGTGTAGCGGCCGATCGGCACGCTGGCCGGGTTGCCGGTCGTCAGCCGCTGGGCATTGGCCAGGTCGGCCAGCGAGGCGATCCTGCTTGCGGCCGGCACGACCAGCACCACGGTGTTGCTCGCGAAGTCACGCCGCGTGCCCGGCGCCAGCAGCTTCAGTCTCTCGGCCTTGTCCATGGCTTCCTGGTCGGCGGAAGCAAACACGTCGACCGGCGCGCCCTTGGCGATCTGCTGCACGAGGGAATCGGAGGCGGCGAAGTTCAGCAATACCTTGTCGCCCTTGTGAGCCGCTTCGAACGACTGGGCCAGTTCCTTGAACGCATTGGTGAGGCTGGCGGCCGCGGAAACGGTGATGTCTGCCCCGCTGGCCAGTATGGGCAATGCCGCCAGGAGCGCCGCGGCAAGGAATTTCTTGTGCATGGAGTGTCCCGATAAACGTTATATACATGAGTATATAGCGCAATGAGAACGCTTGTGGCGGGGATTGCTTCCAGGCAGTATGGGAAGGAACATATAACGCTTCGGCTGCCGCCGAGGCAACCGGAAGGACAAATGCAGGGCACGCCCGGCGCACGGGCGGCCCGGTGGAAGCAGGTCGGCTTATTCCTGCTTGTCCTTCAGCGCCTGCAGCTGCTCGCGCAGTTGCGGGCCGTTGAAGTGCGTGTAGTCCTTGTTGAACTCGGTCTTAATCACGTCCTTCAACTGCGGATCGATAACGGAGCGCAAGGTGCCGAGGAACTGGGGCGACGCGGAAATGACCAACTGGCCAAAGCGTCCTTCCTGGTGCGCCTTCGTCAGGTAGGCTGAAATATCCTTGGCGAATTTGACGGCTTCAGCCTCGACCGGAGTGACGGCCGGCTGGTAAGCCTTGTTCGGCGCGCCGACATTGGCATTGTGGGAAAGGCCGACACCCTGGGTGCCGCCGATATTGTGGCCGCTGCCGGCAGCGGCCGTGGGACCGATCTGGTCCGTCACGAGGTCGGAGATGCTTTGCCGGGCACCGGCATTGACCATGTCTTCGATTTCTTGCAGAGGTTCGGTCAGGGCGGATTCTTCGAAGAATCGCGCCCGGCCAGCATTGGCCGTGATAATCCAGGTTGGTTTCATGCTATCCCTGTCAGTCTGTGATCGTGAATGGGAGTTTCCGCGCCGACGCAGCCGCCGGAAACAGGCGCAATGCCATGAAGTCCGCATGCCCGCCGCGCGGGCCAGGAACGCCGGCCGCCATCCGCATGCCGGTCATGGCGAACCCAGTATAGCCCCGGTGCCGGAACCCCGGCGCACCAACGCGGCGGGGGGGCGGCGCATGCGCCGCCGAACATGCGCCGCCGAACATGCGCCGCCGAACAGCGCCGCCGAACATGCGCCCCCGAACATGCGCCGCCGAACAGCCGAGCCTGCGAACTTCCCGGCGTGACCGCGCCTGCCGTGCGCGCGCCGGCGCGCGAGTTGCGCACAATGGGTCGATTCAAGATCAACAGGAGGACGTGATGGCAAACGAACAGAAGGGCGTGCAGAACCAGTCCGGCGGCGTATCCGGCACCCAGTCTCACCCGGCGACGAACCAGGACACGCTGGCCGAGCAGGGGGCCCGGCCGGTTGAGCCGGGGGGCACGCCGGCCCAGCCCGGCGCGCAGGCCGTGGGGGCGGCCGGCGGCACCGATGCATCCGCGGCGGCAAAGCAGTCGGGCAATTCCGGCCCCGGCGGCGAAGGGCTGCGCGGTTCGGACGTCGACGCGACCGGCACGCCGGGCACGCCGGGCGGCGGCACGATGTCGGCCGACCAGATGCGCCCGGCAGCCGACGCATCCGTTGCGGGCGGCACGGGCCTGGGCGAGGCGGCGACGGCCGACGATACCCGTACCGGCACGGGGACCTCGTCCGGCCATGGCACCTCGCTGGCCGGGGGCGGCAAACAGACCTGAAAAGAAAACGCCACCCGAAGGTGGCGTTCGTTTCGCGCTTCCGTCAGATCACACCCTGCGCCAGCATCGCATCGGCCACTTTCACGAAGCCGGCGATATTCGCCCCGTCCACGTAGCTGACGCTGCCATCCGGCCGCTTGCCGTATTTCAGGCAGGCGGCATGGATGCCCTGCATGATCTGCAGCAGGCGGGCATCGACTTCCTCGCGCGGCCAGCTCATGCGCTCGGCATTCTGGCTCATCTCCAGGCCCGACGTGGCCACGCCGCCCGCATTGCTGGCCTTGCCGGGCGCGTACAGCACGCCGGCCGCCTCGAACGCCTTGGCCGCCTCGATGGTGGACGGCATGTTGGCACCCTCGGCCACGCACAGTACGCCGTTCCTGATCAGGGTGGCGGCATCGTTCGCATCCAGCTCGTTCTGCGTTGCGCAGGGCAGGGCCACGTCGACGGGGAGGTGCCATGGGCGCACGCCGGCTTCGAAGCGGCTGCCCGTGCGCTCGGCGTAATCGCTGACGCGGCCATAGTGGTGGTTTTTCACCTCCATCAGGATGGCCAGCTTCTCCGGCGTGAAGCCATCCATGTCGATCACTGTACCGCTGGAGTCCGACACCGTGATGACGCGGGCACCCAGCGCCATCGCTTTCTCGACCGCGTATTGGGCCACATTGCCGGAGCCAGACACGCTGACGCGCAAGCCTTCGAACGAACGGCCGCGCGTCTTGAGCATCTCATCGGCGAAATACACGGTGCCGTAGCCGGTGGCCTCGGGGCGGATCAGCGAACCGCCGAAGCTCAAGCCCTTGCCCGTGAATACGCAATCGGCGCGATTGCTGAGCTTTTTCATCATGCCGGCCATGTAGCCCACTTCGCGGCCGCCCACGCCAATGTCACCGGCGGGCACATCGGTATCGGCACCCACGTGACGGAATAGTTCGCTCACGAACGCTTGGCAGAAGCGCATGATCTCGCCCTGGCTCTTGCCTTTCGGATCGAAGTCGGAGCCGCCCTTGCCACCGCCCATCGGCAGTGTCGTCAGCGCGTTCTTGAACGTCTGCTCGAATGCGAGGAATTTCAGCACGGAAAGGTTCACGGAAGGATGGAAACGCAAGCCGCCCTTGTACGGGCCGATGGCCATGCTGTGCTGGATGCGGTAGCCGCGGTTGACCTGCACCTGGCCGTGGTCGTCAACCCACGAAACGCGGAACATCACCACGCGCTCGGGCTCGACCAGGCGATCCAGCAAACCCTGCTCGGCGTATTTCGGATGTTGTTCGATGAAGGGCCACAGGCTTTCCATCACTTCGGTAACGGCCTGCAGGAATTCAGGCTGGCCGGGATTGCGGTCGGCAACGTGCTGCAAGAACTGGTGTACGGAGGCGTATTTCATAGATATCCCAAAGAACGAAAGGCGTCGCTGCGTGAGAGACGGCGAATGTCATGCACCAAAATCGTGCATCGCCTTGGGATAGTAACAAATAAAGATACTTCGGTAATAGGCGGTGAGGCAGAATAAAAGTGGGCAAAAGCTGCTCGACCCTCATCATGATTGCCAGAAACGACAACGCCCACTCTCGAGTGGGCGTCTTGTCATGGCTTGAAAGCGTCAGGCCAGCCTTGGCCGCGGCGCTGCTTGTCGCGCCGCATCGAGCTTGAAGACGCTGACGATGCCGGTCAGGTGGATCGCTTGCTGCTGCATGCCTTCCGAGGCGGCGGCCGCCTGCTCCACCAGCGCAGCATTCTGCTGGGTCACCTTGTCCATCTGGGCGACCGCGCCATTGATCTGTCCGATGCCGGCAGTCTGCTCTTCGGTCGCCGCGGTGATCTCGCCGATGATGTCGGCAACACGCCGCACGCTGTCGACGATGTCGTTCATCGTGGAGCCAGCCTGGTCGACCAGCTTCGCGCCGGTGTCGACCCGCGATACCGAGTCGGTGATCAGCAGCTTGATTTCCTTGGCCGCCGCCGCCGAACGATGGGCAAGGCTGCGCACTTCGGTGGCCACGACGGCGAAGCCGCGGCCCTGTTCGCCCGCCCGGGCCGCCTCGACTGCGGCATTGAGCGCCAGGATATTGGTCTGGAAAGCAATGCTGTCGATGACGGCGATGATGTCGGCGACCTTCCTGGAGGAATCGTTGATCGATGCCATCGTCTCGACGACTTGCGACACCACGGCGCCACCGCGGCTGGCCACCTCGCTGGCAGACGTGGCCAGCGTGGCGGCCTGGCGGGCATTCGCGGCGTTCTGCGCAACGGTCGAGGTAAGCTCTTCCATCGAGGAGGCGGTTTCCTCGAGCGATCCGGCCTGTTCTTCGGTACGCTTCGAGAGGTCGGCATTGCCTGCTGCAATATCGGCCGATGCGCTGGCGATCGCATCGGAACCGCCGCGAATCTCGCCCACCATGCCGAGCAGTTGATCGTTCATGTGCTTCAACGCATTCTGCAAGTCCCCAATCTCGTCTTTCGAGCCGGCTTGCGGAGCCGAGGTCAGGTCGCCGGCAGCCACGCGCCGCGCCAACTCGACGGCAGCGGTAACAGGACGGGTAATGCTCCGGGTCAGCCACCATGCGCAGAGAATGCCGAGGGCGACGCACAGCGCGCCCAGCAACAGGACCATGCGGCTGCTGTCCGTCTTGATGTCCTGAATCTGGTGTCGGAGGGTATCGATCCGGTCGCGCTGGATCTTGACCAGCGCGGCCATGCTTTCCTGGTAGGCATCGGAAGCGGGAACATATACCCGTTCGTACACTGCCCTTGCCTCGTCCAGCTTTCCTTCATTCTTGAGGCGGATCGTCTCGTTGCGCCCGTTGACGTAGCCGCTGCGCACTTCCATCATCCTGGCAAAGGCCTGTTTTTCCTCGGGGGTGGTCAGCATCTGCTCGGCCTGCTTCATATAGACCGCGGCCTTCTCGTTGGTGTCCTTCGTGTGCTTCGCGAAGAATTCGTTGAGGGAGGTGTCGCTGCTCCGGATGATGGCGGACGTACGGATGACCGCGACGGCGATATTGCTGCTCCAGTCCGTGATCAGCCGTTCTTTCCTGACCGGCTCGTCGAGCATCTGCTCGGCGGCATCCGCGACGGCGTTCAGCTTGACGACGCCGATGATGGTGGAAAGGATCGTGAGGAAGAGGACAAGGGCAAAGCCGAGCGCAAGGCGACGCCCGATCCGCATGTTCGATAGAAGTTTCATTTCGTGCCGTTGGGAACTGTTCGTTTGTGCAGCGCAACATTATAGTGGCCCGACCGGGCCGGCGGTCAGGTGGTTAACACGTATTGTCGTGGCGGGGCGACAGCCAGCCTGCCTCTCCGAGGGGCGGTGAAGATTCTCGAAGGGATGTTGCGCTGTGGGCGAGCGCGAGAAATGCGGCACGAAAACAAAAACGCCACCCGAGGGTGGCGTTTTCTTTGTTCTTGGTGGCCCGGGGCGGAATCGAACCACCGACACAAGGATTTTCAGTCCTCTGCTCTACCAACTGAGCTACCAGGCCAAGAGGCCGCATTATAGCAGGTCAATGCAGGGTTGCAATAGACTTTGCGGGAAATCTTCAAGCCGCTCCCCCACCCTTGCGCCAGGATCAAGGATCAATTGCCGGGCTACTGGTTTTTCTCAACAAAGAAAGCCGGCATCATTGTGCCTATCGAACTGAAGGAGAACACCATGCAAGACAAGATCCCCGCCATCGGCCTCGGCACGTTCCGCCTGCAAGGGCAGGTGGTCATCGATTCCGTGCGCGCCGGGCTGGAGCTGGGCTATCGACACATCGACACCGCGCAGATCTACGGCAACGAAGCCGATGTGGGCACGGCCATTGCCCAGAGCGGCGTACCGCGCACGGAACTGTTCGTAACGACCAAGGTCTGGACGTCGAACCTGGAAGCGGGCAAGCTGATCCCCAGCCTTGAGGCGAGCCTGGACAAGCTGCGGCTGGAACGGGTGGACCTCGCGCTGGTCCACTGGCCGTCGCCGCAGGATGCGGTGCCGGTCGCCGAATACATGCAGGCGCTGCTGGAGGCGAAGCGCGCTGGCCTGGCACGCATGATCGGCATCTCGAACTTCACGATCCGCCACATGCGGCAGGCGATCGACGCGGTGGGCGCGGCCGAAATCGCCACCAACCAGGTCGAGATCCACCCGTTCCTGCAAAACCGCGCCGTCGTCGCATTCGCCCGCGAACACGGCATCCACCTTACCGCCTACATGCCGCTTGCCTACGGCAAGGTGATGACGGACCCGGTGATCGCCGGCATCGCCGAACGGCATGGCGCCAACCCGGCGCAAATCGCCCTGGCCTGGTCGCTGCAGCAGGGTTATGCCGTGATCCCGTCGTCGACGAAGCGGGCGAACCTCGGGTCGAACCTGGGCGCCGCGCGCATCACGCTGTCGGACGAGGACATGGCTGCCATCGCCACGCTCGAAGCGAACGACCGGATTGCCAACCCGGAGGGCATCGCGCCGGAGTGGGACTGAGTCCGGGCGAGCGGTTGCTTCGCGCGCCCTTGCCGCGTGAGAAAGTTATAATGGCAGCATGAACACGCCATCCTCCTCCAAGCACCACGCGCAGACCGCCATCTGCATCGTCGGCAACGGCGCGATCGCCAAGGCGGCCGCCCTCGCTTTCGCCCAGGCCGGGCAAGGTGTCACGCTGCTGGCCCCGCCGGCCGCGCCAAAGCCGGAAGGTCTCGAACCGAGCTGGGACGTGCGGGTCTATGCGCTGAACCATACGGCGCATGAGCTGCTGTCGAACCTGAAGGTCTGGGGCGCGATGGACCAGCAACGCATCGCCCCCGTCGACGCGATGGTCGTCAAGGGCGATGGCGAGCAGCCCGGCCACCTGAATTTCGATGCCTACGGCGCCCGTACCGACACGCTGGCGTGGATCGTCGAGGACAGCAACCTGAATGGCGCCCTCGATGCCGCGCTGCGCTTCGCGCAGAACGTGCACTTCGTGACGGGCCGCGCGGTGGGCCTCAAGTGCAACGAGGATGGCGCCACCATTCTGCTCGAGGACGGCAATGCAGTGAAGGCGTCGCTGGTCGTGGGCGCCGATGGCGCCCAGTCGTGGGTGCGCGGCCAGTGCGACATCGGCCTCGACTACAAGCCTTACGGCCAGAAGGGCATCGTCAGCAATTTCGAGACGGAGTTGCCGCACCATGGCGCGGCATTCCAGTGGTTCACGTGCGACCGCGGCATCGTGGCGCTGCTGCCGCTGCCGGGCAACCGCGTGTCGCTCGTGTGGTCGGCGCCGGACATGCTGGCCGACCAGCTGTGCAGCGAAGGCGCGCAGGCGCTGGCCGACCGGCTGGCCGAGTTCGCCGCTGACAAGTTGGGGAAACTGACGCCGCTGCTGCCGGAAGCAGTGAAGGCTTTCCCGTTGTCGCTGGTGCGCCCGCATTCGCTCGTGGCGCAGCGCGTGGCGCTGATCGGCGACGCGGCCCACGTGGTGCATCCACTGGCCGGACACGGCATGAACCTGGGCTTCGGCGACGTGCGCGACCTGGTGCGCGCTGTCACCGAGCGCGAGGAACACCGCTCGATCGGTGACGAACGGGTGCTCGCCCGCTACGCGCGCTCGCGCAAGGAAGAAGTGCTGCTGATGCAAGCCACCACCGACGGCTTGCAGCGTTTGTTCGGCGCCAATCTCGAACCGGTTCGCGCGGTGCGCAATTTCGGGCTAAACTTGCTGGATAAATTGCCATTCGTCAAGCGTTCGCTGATGTCGCACGCGCTGGGCCGGCACTGATCACCGCGGCGCGGCAACCGCCGCGCCTGTCCCACCGGAGAGTCTATGAAGTTCATGAAGACCGGCCTCGTGCTGGCATCGGCGTTGCTGATGTCGTGCGCGGGCGCCGACGACGACGACGGCGTCGAAGCCACCATCCGCAAGAACGTCGAGCCCAAGCTGGGCGACAACGTCAAGATCGATTCCATTCGCGCCACGCCGTACGGCGGGCTGTACGAAATCCGCATCGGCAATGAAATCCGCTACACGGACAAGACGGGCACCTACCTGTTCGCCGGCCATGTCTTCAACCTCAAGACCAGGGAAGACGTCACGCAGGCGCGCATCGACGACATCAGCCGCATCAAGTTCTCCGAGCTGCCGCTGGAACTGGCGCTGAAGACGGTGAAGGGCAACGGCAAGCGCGTGATCGCGATCTTCGAGGACCCGAACTGCGGCTACTGCAAGAAGTTCCGCCGCGATACGCTGGCCAAGGTGGACAACGTGACCGTCTACACCTTCATGTACAACATCCTGTCGCCCGATTCCACGGTCAAGTCGCGCAATGTCTGGTGCGCGGCCGACCGCAACCGCGCGTGGGACGACTGGATGCTGGCCGGGAAGGTGCCGGCGGCCGCGCCGGCCGGTTGCACGGCGCCGAACGATCAGGTGCTGGCGCTGGGGAACAAGCTGGGCCTGCAAGGCACGCCGGCCATCTTCTTCGCCGACGGCAGCCGCATTCCGGGCGCGATCGATGCCGCGGCATTGGAAGAGAAATTCGCCGCGATCAAGTGAAGTAATATTGCAGCACCCGCATTGACGCGGCGCGCCTCGAGGCGCGCCGTTTTCGTTTCGTAGTTCGTTTTACATTACAAGCCGCCAAACTAGGAGCAAAACCATGGTCACCCTGAACATCAACGGGCGCGACACGCAGGTCGACGCCGATCCGTCGACGCCGATCCTGTGGGCGTTGCGCGACAACCTGAACATGACAGGCACGAAATTCGGCTGTGGCGCCGCGCTGTGCGGCGCCTGCACCGTGCACCTGGGCGGGCAGGCGATCCGCTCGTGCGTGACGCCGATCTCGGCGGCCGTGGGCCAGAAAATCACCACCATCGAGGCAATGGAGCACGACAAGGTGGGCAAGGCCGTGCAGGATGCCTGGGTGAAGCACGATGTGCCGCAGTGCGGCTACTGCCAGAGCGGGCAGGTGATGAGCGCGACCGCGCTGCTGAAGACGAACAGGAAGCCGAGCGACGCCGACATCGATGGCGCAATGGCCGGCAATATCTGCCGCTGCGGCACCTATCAACGCATTCGCCTCGCCATCAAGGATGCGGCGAAGACGCTGGCCTGAAGGAGAAAACCATGCGCAAAGAATGGCTCGATGGTGGTGACATGGCGGCAGCGGCCGCCGAAGACACAGGTATCTCCCGCCGCGGCTTCATGAAGGCGGCCGGCGCCGGCCTGGTGCTGAGTTTCACGATCACGGGCGGCGGGCGCATGGCGCGCGCCGCCGAACCGAAACCTTCGCAGCAGCCCAACGCTTTCCTGCGCATCGCGCCCGACAACACGGTCACCGTGCAGGTGAACCGCCTGGAATTCGGCCAGGGCGTGCACACGGCGCTGCCGATGCTGATCGCCGAAGAACTCGATGCCGACTGGTCGCAGATCCGCGGCGCGCTGGCGCCGGCCGGCGAGGCCTACAAGGACCCGGCGTTCGGCATCCAGATCACGGGCGGTTCCGGTTCGGTGGCCCACTCCTGGGTGCAGTACCGCGAGATCGGCGCCAAGGCGCGCGCCATGCTGGTCGCCGCCGCGGCCGAGCAGTGGCAGGTGCCGGCGAACAAGGTGAAGGCGTCGAAGGGCGTCTTGACCGCGCCGGGCGGCAAGAAGGCGACGTATGGCCAGATGGCCGAGGCGGCGATGAAGCAGCCGGTACCCGAGCACGTGGTGTTGAAGAATGCCGACAAATTCCGCTACATCGGCAAGCCGATGCCGCGCCTGGATGCCCGCGCCAAGTCGAACGGCAGCCAGCAGTTCGGCATGGACTTCAAGCCGGCCGGCACGAAGGTGGCCGTGGTGGCGCGCCCGCCCGTGTTCGGCGCGAAGGTGAAGCACTTCGAAGCCGCCAATGCGAAGAAGATCAAGGGCGTGGTTGCCGTGCTGCCGGTGGACGTGGACCGCGGCGGTACCGGCGTGGCCGTGATCGCCGACGGCTACTGGCAGGCCAAGCAGGGCCGCGATGCGCTGGCGATCGACTGGGATACCGGCGGCGTGGAAAAGGTCGGCACGGAAGAGCAGTTCAGCGCCTTCCGCGCGCTGGCGGCAAAGCCGGGCACGGTGGCGAAGCAGGGCGACACCTCGAAGCTGGCCACGGCGCCGAAGAAGATCTCGGCCGTATACGAATTCCCCTACCTGGCGCATGCCCCGATGGAACCGCTGAACTGCGTGGTCGACCTGAAGAGCAACGGCTGCACGATCTGGGCCGGCAGCCAGTTCCAGACGATGGACCAGGCCGCGGCCGCGAAGGCGGCGGGGCTCAAGCCGGAGCAGGTCACGCTGCACACGATGATGGCCGGCGGCGGCTTCGGCCGCCGCGCCACGCCGAAGTCGGACTACATCGTCGAGGCGGTCAATGTGGCCAAGGCGTATGCGAAGGCCGGCAAATCCGGCCCGGTGAAGGTGATCTGGAGTCGCGAAGACGATATCAAGGGCGGCTACTACCGGCCGTCACACGTGCACCGCGCGGAACTGGGCCTCGATGCCAACGGCAATATCGTGGGCTGGGATCACGTGATCGTGGGCCAGTCGATCGTTACCGGCTCGCCGTTCGAGGCGATGATGGTCAAGAATGGCGTCGATGCCACGATGGTCGAGGGCATGGGCGAACCGTACAAGGTGCCGATGAATCTTTCCGTGCACAATGCGCAGGCCAATGTGCCGGTGCTGTGGTGGCGCTCGGTCGGGTCCACGCACACGGCGTTCGTGATGGAGACGCTGATCGACGAGGCGGCGACGGCGGCCGGCGTCGATCCGGTGGCTTACCGCAAGAAGCTGATCCCGGCGAAGCACAAGCGCCATCACCTGGCGCTGGATCTCGCCGTCGGCAAGTCCGGCTATAACACGGTCAAGCTGCCGGAAGGGCAGGCCTACGGCGTGGCCGTGCATGAGTCGTTCGGCACCGTGGTGGCCTATGTCGTCACGGCTTCCGTGGAGAATGGCACGCCGAAGCTGCACAGGGTCACGGCCGCCGTGCACTGCAACCAGCCCGTCAACCCTCTCACCATCGAAGCCCAGGTCCAGGGTGCCGTGCTGATGGCCGTTGGCACCACGCTGCCGGGCGCCGCCATCACTTTGAAGAATGGTATGGTGGAACAGGGCCAGTTGAGCGACTACACCGTGGCGCGCATGCCGGATATGCCGCAGGTCGAGGTGCACATCGTGCCGTCGACCGAGCCGCCGACCGGCATGGGCGAACCGGGCCTGCCACCGCTGGCGCCGGCGTTCGCCAACGCCGTGTTCCGGCTGACGGGCAAGCGGCTGCGCAAGCTGCCGTTCGACCTCGCTTCGGCCGCCGCGCCGCAGCTGGCGTAAGCGGTGGAGCGCGCCCGTATCACCGGGATCCTTCTCGCTGCCGGCCGCGGCCGGCGTTTCGACCCGCTGGGGCAGCGCAACAAGCTGCTCCAGCCGATCGATGGCGAGGCGGTCGTGGTGCACAGTGCGCGGCACCTGCTGGCCGCCGTGCCGCGGGTGGTGGCGGTTGTGCGGCCGGGCGAGGAAGGCGTCGCCGCGCGGCTGGCCGCACTGGGCTGCGAAGTCGCCGTCTGCGCGGAGGCTGACTGCGGCATGGCCGCCTCGCTCGTCCATGCGCTGCGCCATGCGGCCGAAGCGCAGGGCTGGATCGTGGCGCTGGGCGACATGCCCCATGTGCGGCCGACCACGATCGCCGCGCTGGTGCGCGCCGTGGAAGAGGGGGCCGATATCGCGGTCCCGGTTTATGAAAACGAGCGTGGCAACCCGGTGGCATTCGGTCGCCGGCACCTGCCGCAGCTGCTCGCGCTAAGTGGAGACCGCGGCGCGCGCGGCATCGTAAGGGATAATATCGTCAATGAAGTGGCGGTGGATGACCCGGGCATCCTGCTCGACATCGATACGCCGCCCGACCTGCAATGAAAAACAAAACGTCGACCAAGAAGACCAAGCCCCCACGCGCCGCGGCCCCCGCCGTGGCCTCCGCTGTGGCCTACACTATCGTGCCGAAAGACCTGGCGGCCCACCTGTTCCAGGTAACGCTGACCGTGCAGCAGCCCGCCGCCGAAGGCCAGGTGCTGGCGCTGCCGGCCTGGATTCCGGGCAGCTACATGATCCGCGAATTTGCCCGCAACATCGTGCAGATCCGCGCCGAGTCGAATGGTGCGCCGGTACCGCTGACGAAGCTGGACAAGCATTCGTGGCGCGCGCCGGCAGTGGAAGGCCCCCTCGTCGTGCAGTACGACGTGTATGCCTGGGACCTGTCGGTGCGCGCCGCGCACCTGGACCAGACGCACGGTTTCTTCAACGGCACCAGCGTGTTCCTGCGTGTGGCGGGGCAGGAGGATGTGCCCCATGTGGTCGATATCCAGCGCCCGGCCGAGGAAGCCGCGCGCACCTGGCGCGTGGCCACGGCACTGCCCGAGCTGAAGGCGAAGCGCTACGGCTTCGGGACCTACGTGGCGGCAGACTACGACGAGCTGATCGACAGCCCGGTGGAAATGGGCGACTTCGCGCTGGCCACGTTCACCGCCCACGGCGTGCCGCACGACGTGGTGATTACCGGCCGCGTGCCGAACCTGGACCTCGTACGGCTTTGCACCGACCTGAAAGCCATCTGCGAAACCCAGATCGCCTTTTTCGAGCCGAAGACGAAGCGCTCGCCGATGGACCGCTACGTGTTCATGACCCTCGCCGTGGGCGACGGCTACGGCGGCCTGGAACACCGCGCCTCGACCGCCCTGATCTGCGCCCGCGCCGATCTGCCGACGACGGCCAGCCAGGGCAAGGAACGCAGCGAAGGCTATATCAGGTTCCTCGGCCTGTGCAGCCATGAGTACTTCCACACCTGGAACGTGAAGCGCATCAAGCCGGCCGTCTTCGCGCCCTACGACCTGCAGGTGGAAAACTACACACCGCTGCTGTGGCTCTTCGAAGGTTTCACGAGCTATTACGACGACCTGTTCCTCGTTCGCTCCGGCATGATCGACGAAGCCACGTACTTCAAGATGCTGGGCAAGACGGTGGGCAGCGTGCTGCGCGGCGCCGGCCGTACGAAGCAGAGCGTGGCCGATTCCAGCTTCGATGCCTGGAGCAAGTACTACCGGCAGGACGAAAACGCACCGAACGCCATCGTCAGCTACTACGCAAAGGGTTCGCTGGTCGGCCTGGGCCTGGATCTCACGATCCGCGCCAAGACCGGTGGCAAGCGTTCGCTGGACGACATCATGCTGGCGCTGTGGCAGCGCTACGGGCGCGACTTCTACCCGGCGGGCCGCCGCGGCGTGACCCCGGCCGACGTGGAAGCGCTGTTCGACGAGATCAGCGGCATGCGGCTGAAGAGCTACTTCGAAAAATACATCCGCGGCACGGAAGACGTGCCGCTGGCGAAGCTGCTGGCACCGTTCGGCGTGAAGTACACGGACGAGCGCAAGGGCGCCAAGCCCAGCCTCGATGCCAATATCGGCCGCGAAGGGACCGATGCGAAACTGTCCGCCGTCCATGAAGGCGGAGCCGCGCACCGTGCGGGCCTCTCCGCCGGCGACCTGCTGGTGGCGATCGACGGCCTGCGCGTCACCGGCAACCCGTCCAACCTGGAAGCGCTGCTGGCGCGCTACCGCGTCGGCGACACGGTGCAGGTACACGCCTTCCGGCGCGACGAACTGATGGCGTTCACGGTTCAGTTGCAGGGCGATCGCGTACCCGGCATCGGCCTGGCCATCGACACGGCACGCAAGATCGCGGTGGCACGCCCGACGATGCCGCGGTGAAGTTGCTGGACCCGTTCAGCGTCGTGCTGATGGCGGCGCTGATGTGCGCCGTCATGAGTGCCGTGCTGTTCGGCGCCCGCCGCGGCTTTCCCGACGAATTGCGCGGTATCAGCCACTGGGGCACGGCGCTGGCCGTGCAGGTGTTCGCCGCTTTCTGTTTCGCGCTGCGCGGCACGCTGCCCGATGTGCTGGTGCTGCCGATCGCCAATGTGCTGTTCGTGCTTGGCAATGGCCTGTGCGTGACCGGGCTGCAACGCTTCTACGGGGTGGCGCCGGGCTGGCGCATGCTGGGCGGCGCCTGCGGCTTCGCGCTCGCGGGCATGCTGTACTTCCTGCTGGTGGTGCCGGATTATTCGGCGCGCGTCGCCTGGATGGCGCTGCCCATCACGCTCATCAACGCCTCGCTGCTGTTCCTCGTGCTGCGGCATGGCCGGCGCAAGCTGGCAACGTGGTTCTTCGGATCCCTGATCGCGGTGGACCTGGTCCTGGTTGCCTTGCGGGGCGCGATAGCGCTCACGCCGCACGGCGAGGCACTGGTGGACCTGACCCGTCCCGGCTTGTTCCCCGGCTTCTACCTGGCGATCACCGCGCTGGAACCCGCGTTGCTGGCCGTGGGTTTCCTGATGGTGGCCTATGAACGGCTGCGCCTGATCCTGGAGCGCCGCTCGGCCAGCGATCCGCTGACCGGGGTGCTGAATCGCCGCGGCTTCGGCGACGCCTACGCGCGCGAGGTGGCCCGGCTGGCGCGCATGCGCCAGCGTTCTCGCTCGCTCGCGTTGCTGGCCGTGGACCTCGATTACTTCAAGAAGATCAACGACCGATACGGTCACGCGGAAGGCGACCGTGTGCTGGTCAGCGTGGCGCAGATGATCGGCTCGGCCTTGCGCGAATCCGACGTGCTGGCCCGCTTCGGCGGCGAGGAATTCATCGTGCTGCTGCCGGACACGGACCTGAAACGTGCGATCGGCGTTGCTCAACGCGTGCAGCGGCTGCTGCGCGACGCCTGCACCGGCGAACTGCCGTCGTGCACGGCCAGTATCGGGGTATCGGTGCAGACGGACCCGGAAGAGTCGCTCGAGGCGCTGGTCAGCCGGGCGGACGAAGCCCTGTATCGGGCGAAGGAGAATGGCAGGGATCGGATCGAGACGTGGAAGGCTGCGGCTTGATTCAGTTGCGTGCCACCTACTTCAACCGGTAGCTGTCGCGCATCGGTGTCGCTGCGGCGGACCGACCGGTTTTCTCATGAGGCATCGGACGCCTCTGCTGAACACTGTGTCCGACACCATCACCCACCGACGGCTTTCTTCCGCCAGTGCGTCAGCATTTGCGGCCGCGCGTGAACAACTCAAGCAAACAAGCGCTTCAACTCCGCCCCTGGATTCTCGGCACGCATGAAGGCCTCCCCGACGAGGAAGGCGTTCACGTTCGCCTCCCGCATCCGCCTCACATCGTCGCCATTCAGGATGCCCGACTCGGTCACGACCATCCGCTCCGCCGGAATGCGGGGCAGCAGACCAATGGTGTTCTCCAGCGACACCTCGAACGTGCGCAGGTTGCGGTTGTTGATGCCGATGAGGTTCGTCTTCAGCTTCATCGCGGCGGTCAGTTCGTCGCCGTCGTGCGATTCCACCAGCACATCCATGCCGAGGTCGTGGGCGCAGGCTTCCATCTCGGCCATCAGGCCGTGATCGAGGCCGGCGACGATCAGCAGGATGCAGTCGGCACCCATGGCGCGGGCTTCATAGACCTGGTAGATGTCGACCAAAAAATCCTTGCGGATCACGGGCAAGGAGCACGCGGCGCGCGCCTGCTTCAGGTATTCGGTGGAGCCCTGGAAGAATTGTTCATCCGTCAGCACGGACAGGCAGGCGGCACCGCCTTCGGCATAGCTTTGCGCGATTTCCGCGGGGCGGAAGTCGGCGCGCAGCACGCCTTTGGAGGGAGAGGCTTTCTTCACTTCGGCGATCACGCCGGCCTGGCCGGCGGCGATCTTGCCGCGCAGGCTCGCTTCGAAGCCGCGGATGGCGGCGCGCGACTCGCGGTCCGCCTCCACGTCGTCGCGCAGGCTGGCGAGGCTGCGGTACTTCTTGGCCGCGGCCACTTCTTCGGCCTTCACGGCCAGGATCTTGTTCAGGATGTCGGACATGGTTCGATTCTTAATGACGGTCGGCGAGGGCGAGGCGGGCGCCCAGCGCGAGGAACAGGCCGCCGGTCACGCGGTTCAGCCACAGCGCCACGCGCGGCTTCACCTTCAGCTTCGCGCTGGCGAACGCGGTGAACAGCGCGAGGCCGTTACACCACAACATGCCGTTGAAGTTGAAGATGCAGCCCAGGATAATGAAGGCCAGCGGCTTGTTCGGCGCGTCGGCGTCGATGAACTGGGGCACGAAGGCAAGGAAGAACAGGGCGACCTTGGGATTCAGGACGTTGGTGAGAAAGCCTTGGACGAAGATGCGGCCGAGCGGCAAGGGCGCCGGCGCCGGGACTGTCGCATCGTCGCCGGCACCTTTCAGCTTTGCCCGCAGCATGCCGATGCCGCACCACACGATATACGCGGCACCCACCCATTTCACCACCGTGAACGCGGTGGCCGAAGTCGCCAGCAGCGCCGACAACCCCAGCGCGGCGGCCAGCACATGCACCATCGTGCCCGCGCCGATGCCCAGCGAAGCGGCCACGCCGGCCCGCCAGCCCTGCGTGGCACTGCGCGCCATGATCAGCAGCGAATCCGGCCCCGGCATGATGTTCAGCAGCAGCCCGGAAACGATGAACAAGGTCAGGTCGTGGATGCCGAACATGGGCAGCTCCCTTCAATTGTCGGCGCCGAGCGCCTGCGTGACTTCGACGAACTGTTTCAGCTTGGCCAGCGCGGCACCGGATTCGATCGCCTGGCGCGCCTTCAGCAACCCCACTTCGATCGACGGCGCGACACCGGCGGCATACAGCGCGGTACCGGCGTTGAGCGCCACGATATCGGTCGCGGCGCCGGTTTCGCCGGAGAGCACGCCCAGCACCTTGGCTTTCGATTCCTCGGCATTGGCCACCTTCAGGTTGCGGCTGGCGATCATCTGCAGGCCGAAGTCTTCCGGGTGGATCTCGTATTCGCGGATCTCGCCGTCGACCAGTTCCCCGACCAGCGTGCCGGCGCCCAGCGACACTTCATCCATATTGTCGCGGCCATACACGACGATCGCGTGTTCGGCGCCCAGGCGTTGCAGCACGCGCACTTGAATGCCCACCAGGTCGGGGTGGAACACGCCCATCAGGATGTTCGGCGCGCCGGCCGGGTTGGTGAGGGGGCCGAGGATGTTGAAGATCGAGCGCACGCCCAGTTCGCGGCGCACCGGCGCCACGTGCTTCATGGCGGCGTGGTGATTCGGCGCGAACATGAAGCCGATGCCCGTCTGCGCGATCGATTGGGCGATCTGTTCAGGCTTCAGGTTGATGTTTGCGCCCAGCGATTCGATCAGGTCCGCGCTGCCGGACGAGGACGACACGCTGCGCCCGCCATGCTTGGCGATGCGCGCTCCGGCGGCGGCCGCGACGAACATTGCCGCGCTGCTGATATTGAACGTGTGCGCGCCATCGCCGCCGGTGCCCACGATGTCCAGCAGGTTCGTGGTGTCGGCCATCGGCACCTTGGTCGAGAATTCGCGCATCACCTGCGCGGCGGCGGTGATTTCACCGATGGTTTCCTTCTTCACGCGCAGGCCCATGGTCAGCGCGGCCACCATCACGGGCGACATTTCGCCGCTCATGATCTGGCGGAACAGGTGCAGCATTTCGTCGTGGAAGATCTCGCGGTGCTCGATGCAGCGGATCAGGGCTTCCTGGTGGGTGATCGGCATGGCGTTATCCTTGGCGGTCGAGGAAATTCTTCAGCATGGCGTGGCCATGCTCGGAGAGGATCGATTCGGGGTGGAATTGCACGCCCTCGATATCGAATTCCTTGTGGCGCACGCCCATGATTTCGCCATCGTCGGTCCATGCCGTCACTTCCAGGCAGGAGGGCAGCGAAGCGCGCTCGATCGCCAGCGAGTGGTAGCGGATCACCGTGAAGGGGCTCGGCAAGTCCTTGAACACGCCATCGCCCGTGTGGGCGATGGGCGAGGTCTTGCCGTGCATGACTTCCTTGGCGCGGATGATCTTGCCGCCGAACGCCTCGCCGATGGCCTGGTGGCCCAGGCACACGCCCAGGATCGGCTTCTTGCCGGCGAAGTGCTTGAGCACTTCCACCGAAATGCCGGCCTGCGCCGGCGCCTTCGGGCCCGGCGAGATGCAGATGCGGTCCGGGTTCAGGGCCTCGATCTGCTCGATCGTGATTTCATCGTTGCGGTGCACCCGCACATCCTCACCGAGCTCGCCGAAGTACTGCACGATGTTGTAGGTGAAGGAGTCGTAATTGTCGATCATCAGCAGCATGTCAGAACTCCCCATCCAGGCCGTCTTGCACTTGTTCCGCCGCGCGCAGCACGGCGCGCGCCTTGTTTTCCGTTTCCTGCCATTCCATCTCGGGGATGGAGTCGGCCACCACGCCTGCTGCCGCCTGCACGTACAGCATGCCGTCCTTGATCACGCCGGTGCGGATCGCGATCGCCACGTCCATCTCGCCGCCGAACGACAGGTAGCCGCACGCGCCGCCATAGATGCCGCGCTTGGTGATTTCGAGCTCGTCGATCACTTCCATCGCGTGCACCTTCGGCGCGCCCGTCAGGGTACCGGCCGGGAAGGTGGCGCGCAGCACGTCCAGGTTCGACATGCCCGATTTCAGCTTGCCCTCGACGTTGGACACGATGTGCTGCACGTGCGAGTACTTTTCGATCACCATCTTGTCGGTGACCTTCACGCTGCCGATCTCGGAGATGCGGCCCAGGTCGTTGCGGGCCAGGTCGATCAGCATCACGTGCTCGGCGATCTCCTTCGGGTCGGCCAGCAGTTCCTCGGCCAGCTGCGCATCCTTTTCCGGCGTGGCGCCGCGCGGGCGCGTGCCGGCAATGGGGCGCAGCGTGACTTTCTTCTCGCCGTCCGGCAGGGTCTCGTTGCGGACGAGGATTTCCGGCGACGCGCCCACGATCTGCATGTCGCCGAAGTTATAGAAGTACATGTACGGCGACGGGTTCAGCGAACGCAGCGCGCGGTACAGCGTGAGTGGCGAATCCACATAGGGCTTCTTGATGCGCTGGCCGATCTGCACCTGCATCAGGTCGCCGGCCATGATGTATTCCTTCGCCTTCGCAACGGCGGCCAGGTAGGCTTCCTTGTCGAATTCGCGAATCGCCTCGGTGCGCACGGACGACGAGGTGACCGGCGCATCGACGCCGCGGCGCAGCAGCGCCTTCAATTCCTTCAGGCGCTGGCGCGCCTTCGAGTACGATTCCGGCTGCGTGGTGTCCGCATAGACGATCAGGTACAGCTTGCCGGAGAGGTTGTCGATGACGGCCAGTTCTTCCGTGACCATCAGCTGGATGTCGGGCAGGCCCAGGTCGTCCTTCGGCCCCTTGCCAGCAAGCTTCTTCTCGATGTGGCGCACCGTGTCGTAGCCGAAGTAACCGGCCAGGCCGCCCACGAAGCGGGGCATGCCCGGGCGCAGCGCCACCTTGAAACGCGCCTGGTACTGCTCGATGAATTCGAGGGGATTGCCTTCGTGCGTTTCGATGACTTCGCCGCCCTTGACGATCTCGGTGCGGCTGCCGTGCGTGCGCAGCAGCGTCTTCGCCGGCAGGCCGATGAACGAGTAGCGGCCGAAGCGCTCGCCGCCGACCACCGATTCCAGCAGGAAGGTGTTCTTGCCTGTGTTCTGGCTTTGCGCCAGCTTCAGGTACAGCGACAGCGGGGTTTCGAGGTCGGCGAACGCTTCCGCGATCAGGGGAATACGGTTGTAGCCTTGCGTGGCCAGCGACTTGAATTCGAGTTCGGTCATGTTTCTCTCCAATCCGCCACGCAAGCCCAATTCGGGTGTACGGGTGGTGGCGGTGAGGTTCAAAAAACCTGCCGGGAGAGAGCGATAGGATGGATGGTCGCGCGAAGTCTCCGACGGCAGCAATCAATACGGCTTAGTTTGCCCAGGATTGCCAGCGTCGCCACAGCCAGGCCTCGATCGATCCCTGGTGAGTAACGTTGTGTCTTTTGTTGAGAAACATCGTTTGACGAGCGTACGGTTTTAAGTTTGATGCGCCAAGTTCATTGAACGTTGTGCGCGTTTATGAGCTGTGCAGCATGCAGCAGCGTTTCAACTATACCATCGGAATCCGTATCGTGTATAGATTCCCCGTGGTTATAACCATACGGCACCGTGAGCACGGGGCAACCGGCCGCGCGGGCGGCCCGGGCATCGTTCGACGAGTCGCCGATCGCCACCACCTGGTGCGGCGGCAGGCCGAAGTACTCGCAAGCGCGCACCAGCGGCAGCGGGTCGGGCTTCTTCTTCTCGAACGAATCGCCGCCGTAGATCACTTCGAAGTAGCCGTCCAGCTCCTTCAGCTTCAACAGCGGCAGGGCGAAGGCGAGCGGCTTGTTCGTCACGCAGGCGAGGCGAATGCCGGCATCCTTCAGTTCCGTGAGGCCGGCCGCCACATCCGGGTACAGCGTGCTGTGGTGGCCGTTGATGGCCAGGTAGTGCCGCTGATAGGCATCCATCGCCGCGGCGAAGTGCTGTTCGACGGCCGCGTCGTCATGGTCGAGCGAGAGCACGCTGCGGATCAGGTTTTCCGAACCCTTGCCGACCATGTTCTTGATCTGCTCGGCCGTGATCGGTTCCAGTTTCAGTTCCTCGCGCATCGCGTTGATGGCCACGTGGAAGTCGGGCACGGTGTCGAGCATCGTGCCGTCCAGGTCGATGATGGCGGCGCGCACGCCGGCCAGGGGGTGAGCGGCCGCCGTCATTTACACCGCCGCCAGCTGGGTGCGCATCGCGTCGATGACGGCCTTGTAGTCGGGCTGGCCGAAGATCGCCGAGCCGGCCACGAAGGTGTCCGCGCCCGCTTTCGCGGCGGCGGCGATATTGTCGATCTTGATGCCGCCATCCACTTCCAGCATGATGTCGCGGCCCGATTCGTCGATCAGGCGGCGTGCCTGCTCGATCTTCTTTAGCGCCTGCGGGATGAAGGACTGGCCGCCGAAGCCCGGGTTCACCGACATGATGAGGATCATGTCGACCTTGTCCATCACGTGCTCCAGGTAGGACAGCGGCGTGGCCGGGTTGAACACGAGGCCGGCCTTGCAGCCGTGGTCGCGGATCAGTTGCAGCGAACGGTCGATGTGGTCGGAAGCCTCGGGGTGGAAGGTGATGATGTTGGCGCCGGCCTTGGCGAAGTCGGGGATGATGCGGTCGACGGGCTTGACCATCAGGTGCACGTCGATCGGCACCTGCACGTGCGGGCGGATCGCCTGGCATACCAGCGGGCCGACGGTGAGGTTCGGCACATAATGGTTGTCCATCACGTCGAAGTGGATGATGTCGGCGCCGGCGGCGACGACGTTCTTCACTTCCTCGCCCAGGCGGGCGAAGTCGGCGGACAGGATGCTGGGGGCGATGCGGAAAGTAGTCATGACAGGGTGGGTAGCAAAAAGATGCGTTATTTTACGCCGCTCTCCCGTTATGTGCGGAGCGCACCTTGCGCACCGGAGGGAAATGGGGTGCAATGCGGAACCGCATTAATGAAATGCCAAACTTGACTTTCGGGCAGCTCCTACAGCACACCACGCCCGGCAATAAGGAATACCGATGGCCCAATATGAATTCGCCGTAACGGTCAGGACGCAGTTCCTGCCGGAACAATCCGACCCCGAACGCACCAACTTCGTGTTCACCTACTCGATCACGATCAAGAACACGGGCACGGTGGCGGCGCAACTGATCTCGCGCCACTGGGTCATCACCGACGCCAACAATCACAAGCAGGAAGTGCGTGGCCTGGGCGTGGTGGGGCACCAGCCCCTGCTGCAGCCGGGCGAGCAGTTCGAATATACGAGCGGCACGGCCTTGCAGACCCCGCAGGGTTCGATGGTGGGCGAGTATTTCTGCGTGGCCGAGGATGGCCACCGGTTCGAGGTGCCGATTCCGGAGTTCGTACTGTCCCTTCCGCACACCCTGCACTGATCCGGTTGTTATAAACTTCGTCGCATCATTCAGGCTGGTCCGGCCGTTTGGCCGGAGGCGTCTTTTTCTTGCCGGGCATCGTCCACCACACGATGAACACCAGCAGGAACAGCGCCACCAATGCCTCGACCATCAGGATCCACATACCGCCTCCATGTTTTTCGTTCGCCGTAGTCTACCCCGTAATTTCCATCTGTTGACCTGCGCGGCCGTATCGGCAGTCCTGCTTGCCGGTTGCGGGGCACCGCCCGCACCCCGTCAGCAGCCCGCGCCGCCCCGGCCCGCACCTCAGCCGGCTCCCCAGCCCGTACCGCAGCCCGCACCTCGGCCCGAACCTGGGCAGCCGCCGGCGCCGCCCGCGAAAACGGCCTTCGTGCCGGGCACATTCGCCGACCTGCCCGGCTGGTCGCGCGACGACCTGCGCGCCGCCTGGCCGGCCTTCCAGTCGTCCTGCTCGGTAATCGGCAAGCGCGCGGACTGGAAGGAAGCGTGCTCGATCGCCCGCACCGTGAATGCGAACGACGAGCGCGCCGTGCGCCTGTTCTTTGAAACGTTCCTGGTGCCGCACCGCGTGATCGCGCCGGATGGTTCGGATACCGGCCTCGTCACGGGCTACTACGAGCCGCTGCTGCGCGGCGCCCGCAAGCAGGGCGGCCCGTACCAGACTCCTCTATATAAAGTGCCGGACGATATGGTGACCGTCGACCTTGCCGCCGTATATCCGGAACTGAAGGGCAAGCGGCTGCGCGGCCGCCTGCAGGGCAGGAAGGTGGTGCCGTACGCCAGCCGGGAGGAAATCGCCCGCTCGGGCCTGGCCGGCAAGGAATTGCTGTGGGTCGACGATCCGGTCGAAGCCTTCTTCCTCGAGGTGCAGGGCTCCGGCCGCGTGCAGCTCGATTCCGGCGAAACGGTGCGCGTGGCCTACGCGGACCAGAACGGCCATCCGTACAAATCCATCGGCAAGTGGCTGATCGAGCAGGGCGAATTGACGTCCGAGCAGGCGTCGGCGCAAGGGATCAAGGCGTGGATCGCCGGGCACCCGACGCGCAGGCAGGAACTGCTGAATGTGAATCCCAGCTATGTGTTCTTCCGCGAAGAAAAACTGCCGGACCCCAGCGTTGGCCCGAAAGGTTCGTTGGGCGTGCCCTTGACGCCGCAGCGTTCGGTGGCGGTGGACACGACGCAGATTCCGTCAGGCGTCCCGCTGTACCTGTCCACCACGCAGGCTGCCAGCGAGGTCCCGCTGCAGCGCCTGGTGATGGCGCAGGACACCGGTGGCGCCATCCGGGGCGCCATCCGCGTCGACTTTTTCTTTGGTTTCGGTACCGAGGCGGCGGAGAATGCGGGTCGGATGAAGCAGAGCGGCCAGGTGTGGGTGCTGCTGCCCCGCCAGACCCGCTGAGCGGCTGGCTGGGCTGCTTACCGCAGAACCAGTACCGGCAGCGTGGTATGCGCCAGCACCTTCTGCGTTTCGCTGCCGAGCAGCAGTTTGCTCAAGCCGCCGCGGCCGTGCGAGGCCATCAGGATGATGTCGCAGTTGTGTTTGTCCGCAGCGTCCACGATGTCCTTGTAGGGCGTGTGGGAATTGCTGACGATACCCTCGAAGGGCACGCCGGCGGCGGCGCAGGCGGTGGCCACCTTGTTGATGTTGGCCTGGGCCGCGGTGGTGATCTGCGTTTCGAACACTTCCGCGTCCGGCACGACGGCGCCTCCCTCGGCCATCGGCACGAACGGGAATGGCTGGGCAACGCAGATGGCGACGATGCGGGCGCCATGCACCTGGGCGAAGCGCACCGCCGTTTCGGTGGCTTTCACGGCCAGGTCGGAGCCATCGGTGGGTAACAGGATGTTCTTGAACATGACAGTCCCCTTGTAAAGTTGGCAATGCTCCAGTCTAAGGGCACCGCCGCATCAAGGGCGCACGCTTCGGATCGGGCGCGACGTGACGGCGCCCATGGCCAGCAGCACGCCGCCCGCCGCGATACAGTAGAGGGCAGGGCGCACGCCCAGGCGGTCGCCCGCATAGCCGGCGGCCAGGGCGCCCAGCGGGGCCACCGCCACCGTCAGGAAGCGCATGGTCGAGATCATTCGGCCCAGCATTTCGTCCGGCGTCACTTTCTGGCGCAGCGCCTGGTAAGGGATGAAGAACAGCATGGCGCCCAGGTCGAAGAAGAACATCAGGAGCGCATATGTCGCCGCGCTGAAGCGGGCGTCGCCAAACAGATCGCGCGGGATCAGCGGCATCAGCACGAAACCCAGGGCCATCGACGCGGTGCCGATCACGATTGTGTTGCCGGCGCCGTAACGGTGGTTCAGCGGCCGCAGCAGCAGGGAACTGGCGAACACGCCGGCTCCGCCCAGCATCTGCGCCGTCCCCAGCATGCCGGCGTTCATGCCCAGTTCGCGCGTGGCGAACAGCACGAGCAGTGCGTTATAGCCGTAGAACAGCAGGTGCCAGGCGCCGGCCACCCAGGCCAGGGCGCGCAGCAGGGGCTGGCGCCAGATGAAGGCGAAACCGGCACGCACATCGTGCAGCGGGTGGCGGTCGCTGCGCGGCGGGATGGCTTCGCGCATCTTTACGCGGCCGATATTCCAGAGCGAGATGAAGAATGTTGCCGCGTTGACGAGGATGGCCACCGGCGCCGTCAGCCACTGGATCAGGATGCCGGCCAGGCCCGGAGCCAGCAGCCGCGAGATCGAATCCGTGCTGGCGAAGCGGGACTGCGCCTCGACCATCCGCTCCCGGCCGACGAGCAGCGTGAGATAGATCTGTTCCGCCCCGCCACCGATGACGTTGCAGGTGCCCTGGATCGCCGCCACCGTATAGAGCCACGGCATGCCCAGCAGGTCGAGCCACCACGCGACGGGAATCGATGCCAGCGAAATGCCCTGCGCGGCCTTGCTGGCCAACAGGATCGGCAGCTTGCGGCTGCGGTCCAGCAGCACGCCCGCCGGCAATGCGAAGACCGCGAAGGGAATCGCCTGGCAGGCGGTGAGCACGCCCATCTGCGCCGGGGTGGCGTGCAGCAGCAGCACGGCGCAGAGCGGCAGCGCGAGCGTGCCGATCTGCGAGCCGAAGCTCGTCAATACCAGGCTGGCCCAGTAGTGGCGGAAGTCGGAATTCGACAGCAGCGCGTCGGTGCGCCACCGTTCGGCAATCGGAGAAAGAAGGGGAAACGGCATGAATCGGCCGATCATACCGCAATGGCACAGGCATCCCGATGACGCTACAATCGCCCGAACTATCGTCCCGGGAGACCAGCATGCAATATGAAGACCTGATCGTTGAAGTCCACGGCAAGGTGGCCCTTATCCGCCTGAACCGGCCGAAGGCGCTGAATGCGCTGAACGACCGCATGATGAACGAGCTGGGCGAGGCGTTTGCCGGTTTCGACAAGGACCCGCAGATCGGTTGCATCGTGCTGACCGGCAGCGAGAAGGCTTTCGCCGCCGGCGCCGATATCCCGGCGATGATCGACTACACGTACCAGGATACCTACCGCGACAATTACATCACTCGTAACTGGGAGCACATCCTGAAGGTGCGCACGCCCGTGATCGGCGCCGTCGCCGGCTATGCGCTGGGTGGCGGTTGCGAGCTGGCGATGATGTGCGACTTCGTGATCGCGGCAGATACGGCCAAGTTCGGCCAGCCGGAAATCAAGATCGGCGTCACCCCTGGAGCTGGCGCCACGCAGCGGCTGCCGCGGGCGATCGGCAAGGCCAAGGCGATGGACATGCTGCTGACGGCCCGCACCATCGACGCGGCGGAAGCGGAGCGCACTGGCCTGGTGTCGCGTGTGGTCCCGGCCGACAAGCTGATCGAAGAAGCGCTGGCGGCGGCCACCACGATCGCATCGATGCCGCTCTCGGTAGCCATGCAGATCAAGGAAGCAGTGAACGTGGCCTTTGAAGTGCCGCTCACGGAAGGCGTGCGCTACGAGCGCCGCCTGTTCCACGCCGCGTTCGGCACGCCGGCGCAGCGCGAAGGCATGCATGCCTTCCTCGAAAAGCGCTTGCCAAACTTCGAGGGGCTTTGATATAGTTCTGTCCCTCGCAGCAACGCAGCTGTCACGAAAGTGAAACAAGCAGCTTGATGTGAGTAGATGAGAAGCTTGACGAATCGCACGAAACACTCGATAATCTCGCTTCTCTGCTGCTGACAAACACAACGATTTGTCTACGAACGCAGCAAGCGCCGAATGGCAAGAATTCTTTAACAATCAACAGTCGATAAGTGTGGGCGTTTGATGATGTGCCCGGGACTTTGGTCCCGAAGCTCAAAATATATAGCATCAAACGTTCACGCAAAATAAACGTAATCATCTTCGAATGATTCGTCAGTATTTTGAGTGAATGACCCTCGGCAGAAATGCCGAGACAACAGAGATTAAACTGAAGAGTTTGATCCTGGCTCAGATTGAACGCTGGCGGCATGCTTTACACATGCAAGTCGAACGGCAGCGCGGGCTTCGGCCTGGCGGCGAGTGGCGAACGGGTGAGTAATATATCGGAACGTGCCCAAGAGTGGGGGATAACGTAGCGAAAGTTACGCTAATACCGCATACGATCCAAGGATGAAAGCAGGGGACCGCAAGGCCTTGTGCTCCTGGAGCGGCCGATATCTGATTAGCTAGTTGGTGAGGTAAAGGCTCACCAAGGCGACGATCAGTAGCTGGTCTGAGAGGACGACCAGCCACACTGGAACTGAGACACGGTCCAGACTCCTACGGGAGGCAGCAGTGGGGAATTTTGGACAATGGGGGCAACCCTGATCCAGCAATGCCGCGTGAGTGAAGAAGGCCTTCGGGTTGTAAAGCTCTTTTGTCAGGGAAGAAAAGGGTGCGGCTAATATCCGTACCTCATGACGGTACCTGAAGAATAAGCACCGGCTAACTACGTGCCAGCAGCCGCGGTAATACGTAGGGTGCAAGCGTTAATCGGAATTACTGGGCGTAAAGCGTGCGCAGGCGGTTTTGTAAGTCTGACGTGAAATCCCCGGGCTTAACCTGGGAATGGCGTTGGAGACTGCAAGGCTGGAATCTGGCAGAGGGGGGTAGAATTCCACGTGTAGCAGTGAAATGCGTAGAGATGTGGAGGAACACCGATGGCGAAGGCAGCCCCCTGGGCTAAGATTGACGCTCATGCACGAAAGCGTGGGGAGCAAACAGGATTAGATACCCTGGTAGTCCACGCCCTAAACGATGTCTACTAGTTGTTGGGTCTTAATTGACTTAGTAACGCAGCTAACGCGTGAAGTAGACCGCCTGGGGAGTACGGTCGCAAGATTAAAACTCAAAGGAATTGACGGGGACCCGCACAAGCGGTGGATGATGTGGATTAATTCGATGCAACGCGAAAAACCTTACCTACCCTTGACATGTCAGGAACCTCTGAGAGATTGGAGGGTGCCCGAAAGGGAACCTGAACACAGGTGCTGCATGGCTGTCGTCAGCTCGTGTCGTGAGATGTTGGGTTAAGTCCCGCAACGAGCGCAACCCTTGTCATTAGTTGCTACGAAAGGGCACTCTAATGAGACTGCCGGTGACAAACCGGAGGAAGGTGGGGATGACGTCAAGTCCTCATGGCCCTTATGGGTAGGGCTTCACACGTCATACAATGGTACATACAGAGGGCCGCCAACCCGCGAGGGGGAGCTAATCCCAGAAAGTGTATCGTAGTCCGGATTGTAGTCTGCAACTCGACTACATGAAGTTGGAATCGCTAGTAATCGCGGATCAGCATGTCGCGGTGAATACGTTCCCGGGTCTTGTACACACCGCCCGTCACACCATGGGAGCGGGTTTTACCAGAAGTAGGTAGCTTAACCGCAAGGAGGGCGCTTACCACGGTAGGATTCGTGACTGGGGTGAAGTCGTAACAAGGTAGCCGTATCGGAAGGTGCGGCTGGATCACCTCCTTTCTAGAGTAGGCACTGACCGCAAGGTCGTGCATCAAACGCTCACACTTATCGACTGTCGAATGAAGAAGAAACAGTAGCACCGCAAGATCATGCGGGTCTGTAGCTCAGCTGGTTAGAGCACCGTGTTGATAACGCGGGGGTCGTTGGTTCGAGCCCAACCAGACCCACCAAAGTATCTGCATCCCATGGGGGATTAGCTCAGCTGGGAGAGCACCTGCTTTGCAAGCAGGGGGTCGTCGGTTCGATCCCGTCATCCTCCACCAAAAGCTTAAACGTAAGCGTGACGAGTTCACATTTATGTTTAGTCTTTTAGAGACTTAAGCTGTTTCGTTCTTTAACAATCTGGATGAAGTAAAGTTTATTAAGCGTGGATCGAAAGATTCACACTTAGGGTAGTGTTCGAAAGAACGCATACAAAACTCATCAAACACAGTAGTAAATGCATTTGAAGCTATAGCCGTCAAGGTTATAGGGACAAGTGACTAAGTGCACATGGCGGATGCCTTGGCGATTACAGGCGATGAAGGACGTAGTAGTCTGCGATAAGCTTCGGGGAGCTGACAAACGAGCTTTGATCCGAAGATTTCCGAATGGGGAAACCCACCCTTTTAGGGTATCACTCACTGAATACATAGGTGTGTGAGGCGAACGCGGCGAACTGAAACATCTAAGTAGCTGCAGGAAAAGAAATCAACCGAGATTCCCAAAGTAGTGGCGAGCGAAATGGGAAGAGCCTGTACGTGATAGTCGGACTGATAGTGGAAGCCTCTGGAAATAGGCGCCATAGCGGGTGATAGCCCCGTACACGAAATCAGACCGGTGGTACTAAGCGTACGACAAGTAGGGCGGGACACGAGAAATCCTGTCTGAATATGGGGGGACCATCCTCCAAGGCTAAATACTCGTAATCGACCGATAGTGAACCAGTACCGTGAGGGAAAGGCGAAAAGAACCCCGGGAGGGGAGTGAAATAGATCCTGAAACCGTGTGCATACAAACAGTCGGAGCGGACTTGTTCCGTGACGGCGTACCTTTTGTATAATGGGTCAGCGACTTACATTCAGTAGCGAGGTTAACCATATAGGGGAGCCGTAGAGAAATCGAGTCCGAACAGGGCGTCAGTTGCTGGGTGTAGACCCGAAACCAAGTGATCTATCCATGGCCAGGTTGAAGGTGCGGTAACACGCACTGGAGGACCGAACCCACTAATGTTGAAAAATTAGGGGATGAGCTGTGGATAGGGGTGAAAGGCTAAACAAACTTGGAAATAGCTGGTTCTCTCCGAAAACTATTTAGGTAGTGCCTCAAGTATCACCACCGGGGGTAGAGCACTGTTATGGCTAGGGGGTCATCGCGACTTACCAAACCATTGCAAACTCCGAATACCGGTGAGTGCGAGCTTGGGAGACAGACGTCGGGTGCTAACGTCCGGCGTCAAGAGGGAAACAACCCAGACCGCCAGCTAAGGTCCCAAAGATTGGCTAAGTGGAAAACGAAGTGGGAAGGCTAAAACAGTCAGGATGTTGGCTTAGAAGCAGCCATCATTTAAAGAAAGCGTAATAGCTCACTGATCGAGTCGTCCTGCGCGGAAGATGTAACGGGGCTAAGCCAGTCACCGAAGCTGCGGATATCCGCAAGGATATGGTAGGAGAGCGTTCTGTAAGCCTGCGAAGGTGGCTTGTAAAGGCTGCTGGAGGTATCAGAAGTGCGAATGCTGACATGAGTAGCGATAATGCGGGTGAAAAGCCCGCACGCCGTAAGCCCAAGGTTTCCTGTTCAACGTTCATCGGAGCAGGGTGAGTCGGCCCCTAAGGCGAGGCAGAGATGCGTAGCTGATGGGAAGCAGGTTAATATTCCTGCACCGTCGTATGATGCGATGGGGGGACGGATCGCGGAAGGTTGTCTGACTGTTGGAATAGTCAGTTTCTGGTTCATAGAAGGTGCTTAGGCAAATCCGGGCACGTAATTCAAGGGACTGGGACGAGGGGTCATTGACCCTGAAGCAATCGGAAGTGGTTCCAAGAAAAGCCTCTAAGCTTCAGTCATACGAGACCGTACCGCAAACCGACACAGGTGGGCGAGATGAGTATTCTAAGGCGCTTGAGAGAACTCGGGAGAAGGAACTCGGCAAATTGGTACCGTAACTTCGGGAAAAGGTACGCCCCGGTAGCTTGACTGCTTTACTGCAGAAGGGTGAAAGGGTTGCAATAAAATGGTGGCTGCGACTGTTTAATAAAAACACAGCACTCTGCAAACACGAAAGTGGACGTATAGGGTGTGACGCCTGCCCGGTGCTGGAAGATTAAATGATGGGGTGCAAGCTCTTGATTGAAGTCCCAGTAAACGGCGGCCGTAACTATAACGGTCCTAAGGTAGCGAAATTCCTTGTCGGGTAAGTTCCGACCTGCACGAATGGCGTAACGATGGCCACACTGTCTCCTCCCGAGACTCAGCGAAGTTGAAGTGTTTGTGATGATGCAATCTACCCGCGGCTAGACGGAAAGACCCCATGAACCTTTACTGTAGCTTTGCATTGGACTTTGAACCAATCTGTGTAGGATAGGTGGGAGGCTTTGAAGCGGGGACGCCAGTTCTCGTGGAGCCAACCTTGAAATACCACCCTGGTTTGTTTGAGGTTCTAACCTTGGTCCGTTATCCGGATCGGGGACAGTGCATGGTAGGCAGTTTGACTGGGGCGGTCTCCTCCTAAAGTGTAACGGAGGAGTTCGAAGGTACGCTAGGTACGGTCGGACATCGTGCTAATAGTGCAATGGCATAAGCGTGCTTAACTGCGAGACCGACAAGTCGAGCAGGTACGAAAGTAGGACATAGTGATCCGGTGGTTCTGTATGGAAGGGCCATCGCTCAACGGATAAAAGGTACTCTGGGGATAACAGGCTGATTCCTCCCAAGAGTTCATATCGACGGGGGAGTTTGGCACCTCGATGTCGGCTCATCACATCCTGGGGCTGTAGCCGGTCCCAAGGGTATGGCTGTTCGCCATTTAAAGTGGTACGTGAGCTGGGTTTAAAACGTCGTGAGACAGTTTGGTCCCTATCTGCCGTGGGCGTTGGAAATTTGAAGGGGGCTGCTCCTAGTACGAGAGGACCGGAGTGGACGAACCTCTGGTGTACCGGTTGTCACGCCAGTGGCATTGCCGGGTAGCTAAGTTCGGAAGAGATAACCGCTGAAAGCATCTAAGCGGGAAACTTGCCTTAAGATGAGATTTCCCGGAGCCTTGAGCTCCTTGAAGGGTCGTTCGAGACCAGGACGTTGATAGGTCAGGTGTGGAAGTGCAGTAATGCATTAAGCTAACTGATACTAATTGCCCGTACGGCTTGTCCCTATAACCTTGACGGTTATATCTGCATTTACTCTGATGAGTACCCTAACTTTACTGATTCCAGATTGAGGTTCGTTGCTGCTCCACTGAGAGCAACGCGCCGTACAAGTCATGCCTGATGACCATAGCAAGTCGGTCCCACCCCTTCCCATCCCGAACAGGACCGTGAAACGACTTTGCGCCGATGATAGTGCTGCAACCAGTGTGAAAGTAGGTTATCGTCAGGCTGTTATTCCGAAAAAACCCGTAGCGTGATCGCTGCGGGTTTTTTTACTTTAAGTGTGAGAGTAGTCCAGGCAATAAAAGATTTTAGGCACCGCGCCCTGCGCGAGCCAACCGGTCAAGTCTGATGACCATAGCATGTCGGTACCACCCCTTCCCATCCCGAACAGGACCGTGAAACGATAATGCGCCGATGATAGTGCTGCAACCAGTGTGAAAGTAGGTTATCGTCAGACTAGTTATACGAAAAAAGCCGCTGCGTCCCCGCAGCGGCTTTTTTATTTTCTCGGCTCGTTATCCCTAATGCTGAGTTCGTGTCTCTCAGTGCCTGGCACCGCGAGACACGGGCTGGACAATGCTGCCGCTTCACTGCGCCGGCGTCTGTTCCGCCGTCGCCACCACCGTCTCGGGCTCCTTTGCCTTCGTCCCCCTGCTGATGCTCTCGCCATCGTTCTTCTTCAACGTCCAGAACATGCCGGCGGAAAGAACCGTCAGCCCGGCCAGCGTCAGGAATGCGTGGTGCAGGGCGCTCGTCAAGACCACGCGGTCCGTCTGCGGCATGTCGCCCAGGTACCAACCGGTGATCAGCGAGCCGCACGCCAGCCCGAAGCTCATCGACAGCTGCTGCATCGAGCTGGCCATGGTGCTCGCCATGCTGGAATCCTTCTGGCTCACATCGGCATACGCGATCGTGTTCATGCTCGAGAATTGCAGGGAGTTGAAGAAGCCCTGGCATAGCGAGATCAGCACGATCACCCAGATTGGCGTGCCCAGCTGCACGAAGGAGAACATGGCGATCGTCACGCCGATGAATGCCGTGTTCACGACGAGCACCTGCCGGTAGCCGAAGCGGGCCAGCAGACGGGCCGAGAAGAACTTCATGAACATCGCCGCGGCGGCCGAAGGCATCATCAGCAAGCCCGATTGCCAAGCCGGCAGGCCGAGGCCCAGCTGGTACAGCAGCGGCAGCAGGAAGGGGAGGCCGCCGACGCCGAGCCGCGTGAAGAAGCCGCCCAGCACCGAGACGCGGAACGTGCGGATCTTGAACAGTTGCAACCGCAGCAGCGGGAACTGTTCGCGCGTCGCATGCCAGCCATACGCGGCCAGCAGGCAGACCGAGATCGCGAACAGCACCCCCCACGACGTGATATCCAGGCGATGCTCGCCGAAGATCTCGAGCAACCATGACAGCAGCGCCACGCCGGTGCCGAACAGGATCAGGCCCATCACATCGAGCGGCCGCGCTTCCTCGCCCTTGTAGTCCGGCATGTATTTATGGGCGAGCCAGATCGCCGCCAGGCCCACCGGCACGTTGATGAAGAAGATCTCCCGCCACGACATCCAGTGCACGATCAAGCCGCCGACGGTCGGGCCCAGCAAGGGCCCGATCAGCGCCGGAATGATTACGAAGTTCATCGCCGTCAGCAGCTCCGCCTTCGGGAAGGTGCGCACGATCGCCAGCCGGCCGACCGGCATCATCATCGCGGCGCCGAACCCTTGCAGGAGCCGCGCCGCCACCAGCATCGGCGAATTCACCGACAGGCCGCACAAAATCGACGCCACCGTGAAGATGCCGATCGCCGTCATGAACACGCGCCGCGTGCCATAGCGGTCGGCCATCCAGCCGCTCACGGGGATCGCCACGGCAAGGCTCAGGATATAGCTGGTGACGACCGCCTTGAGGCTCAGCGGTGTCACCATCAGGCTGATCGCCATGCTCGGGATGGCGGTGTTGACGATCGTGGAGTCGAGTTGCTCCATGAAGAGGGCCGCGGCGACGACCCAGGGGAGATAGCGCTTGGTGATGGTTTCTGAGCTGGACATTGCACTTCGGGAGTGACGGCAGGTCCAGCGATTGTTGCACAAAGCGGCAAAGCACGAAGTCCAGTGCCGCCTTCACACTACTTATGGGCTAGCAGCGCCTCCAGCAGCGGAGTGGTCGCATCGGCCAACCGTTCCAGGCTTGCTTCGCGCAGCGCGGCCAGGTCCACGGTCCGTTCGCTGCCGAGTCCCGCCCAGCGCAGCAGCGCGGAACAGGCCCCCGGCGTGTCGAACACTCCATGAAGATAAGTGCCGAGCACCTGGCCATCCGGAGAAATGGCGCCTTCCGGACGTCCGTCGATCTGGAACGCCGGCGCCGCCAGCGCCGCCCCCGAGGACACGCCCATATGGATTTCATACCCGGCCACCGGCGAATCCGCGAACAGGCAATGACCGCCCACCTGCTGCAGCCGCTTCTCGCGCGACATCACCGTGGTCATGTCGAGCAGGCCGAGGCCGGCCGAATCGCCGGGAGAACCTTCCACGCCGTAAGGGTCCTCCACGGTCCGCCCCAGCATCTGGAAGCCGCCGCAGATGCCGATCACCTTGCCGCCGTAGCGCAGGTGGTGCGCAATGCGCTGCGGCCAACCCTGGGCCCGCAGCCAGGCGAGATCCCCCCGCGTGTTCTTGCTGCCCGGGAGCACGATCAGGTCGGCCGACGGGATCGCATGGCCTTCGCGAATGAATTGCAGGTCAACGTCCGGGTGTGCGCGCAGCGCATCGAAATCCGTGTGATTGCTCATGCGGGGCAGGCTCGGCACCACCACGCGGAAGTCTCCCTTGTGATCCTGCGTGGCCTGCACCGCATCCTCGGCATCGAGGAACAGGCCGTGCAGGTAGGGCAGCACGGCCAGCACCGGCTTGCCCGTCTGCCGTTCCAGCCACTCCAGGCCGGGCTTGAGCAGCCTGATGTCGCCGCGGAAGCGGTTGATGACGAAGCCGATCACGCGCGCGCGTTCGCTCTCGGACAGGCAGGCCAGCGTGCCGACCAGGTGGGCGAACACGCCGCCGCGGTCGATGTCGGCCACGATCACCACCGGGCAGTCGACGGCTTCCGCGAAGCCCATGTTCGCGATGTCGCGGTCGCGCAGGTTGATCTCCGCCGGGCTGCCGGCGCCTTCGACGATCACCGCATCGTATTGCGCGGCCAGCCGCGCATGCGATTCCAGCACCGCTCCCATCGCCACCGTCTTGTAGCCGTGGTAATCGCGCGCATTCATCTCGGCGCGCACCTTGCCATGGATGATGACCTGGGCGCCGATGTCGGACGAAGGTTTCAGCAGCACCGGGTTCATGTCGGTGTGCGGCGCGATGCCGGCCGCCAGTGCCTGCAAGGCCTGGGCGCGGCCGATCTCGCCGCCATCCGCCGTAACAGCGCTGTTAAGCGCCATGTTCTGCGGCTTGAACGGCGCCACCGCCACCCCGTTGCGCTTCAACAGGCGGCACAGGGCCGCCACCACCGTGCTCTTGCCGGCGTCCGAGGTGGTGCCTTGCACCATCAGCGTCCTGAAAGGGAAATGCATCTCAGCGCTTTCGGTGCTGGCGGGCGATTTCCAGCTTTTCGCACAGCTGCTCGGTGCCCTGGATCATGCGCGGGCCGGCGCGGTTCAGCAGGTGGCCGTCGATCGTGAACAGGTTGTCGTTCTTCGTGGCCAGCAGGTTCGGGAACTGGCGCCACATTGCCGCGCCGCCCTGTTCCTTTTCAGCCGTGCTGAACACGGCTTCCGGGTCTTCCTTCAGCACCGCCTCGATGCTCACCACCGGCGCGGTAACCTTCTGCGATGCGAAGATATTCTCGCCGCCGCACAAGCGCAGCGCGTCGCTGACGATATGCGCACCGTTCAGCGTGTACAGCGGCTTGTCCCACACCTGGTAGAACGCGCGCACGGCGGGGCGGCCCGCATACTTCGCGCGAACGGCCGCGAGACGCTTGCGCAAGTCCGCCGCCGTCGCTTCGGCCGCCGCTTCCGTGCCGGCCAGCTTGCCCATCGCCGCCACGTTGTCGGGAATCCGGTCGAGCGACCTGGGTTCGCTGTGGAAGAGTGGAATGCCCAGCTTGCGCAGCTGCTCGATCTGCCGCTCCGAGCTGCCATGGCGCCACACCACGATGAGGTCTGGCTTCAGGGACAGCACCCGCTCCAGGTCGACCTCGCGGTTGCTTCCCACGCGCGGGACTGCCTTGGCCGCTTCCGGGTAATCGCTATAGTCGACCGCGCCGACGAGCTTGCCGCCGGCACCGGCCGCGAACAGCATTTCCGTCACGTGCGGCGACATCGAGATGATGCGTTCGGCCGGCCGGGGCAGGGTAATCGTCTTGCCGTCGTCGTCGCGCACGGACACGGCGGCCTGCGCGGATAGCGCCGCCAGCAGGGCGGCCAGCAATACCAGTTTCTTCATCGGGTTTCCTTCCATTGTGCGAGGGCGCCCGCAAGGCGCGTCCATGCCGCTTCATCCGGCGGCAGGCCGAGGCGGATACCGCGCGGTCCTGCGCGGAACAGCCGCACCCAGATACCGCGCCGGGCCATGTGATCGTGGAATGCTTCGGGCGCATCCTCCGGCCACCAGCGGAACAGGCTCGTGCCGCGGGACGCGATACCGTGCGCGGCAAGCAGCGTATCCAGCCGCTCGCCTTCGGCGCGCAGCCGTGCGCGGGTTTCGGCATGCCACGCATCGTCCAGCAACGCGGCCTTGCCGATCAGTTGGGCGGGGCCGCTGACCTGCCAGGGGCCCAGCTCTTCATCCAGTGCATGCAGCAGGTCCGCATGTGCCGCAACGAAGCCGAGGCGCACCCCAGCCAGGCCGAAGAACTTGCCGACCGAGCGCAGCACGATGAGGCCGGGCCGGCCGGCGTGGTCGGCCACGCTGTGCGTTTCATCCGTATCGGCGAATGCTTCGTCGACGACCAGCCAGCCGCCCCTGGCCGCCAGCGCATCCGCCCAGCGCATTAACTCCGCGCGAGGCACCGTGGCGCCGGTCGGGTTGTTGGGATTGCAGACCACCACCACATCGCTGGCGTCGACCGCCGCCGCCAGCTCCTCGTAGGGCACCAGCCGGGCGGTATGGCCATGCAGGGACCAGTGATGCGCGTGTTCCGCATACGATGGCGACGATACGGCGATGCGTGATGGCGCGCGCAGGCGCGGCAATGCCTGGATCGCCGCCTGCGTGCCGGCCACCGCCAGCATGCGCGGCGCCCGGTAATACCGGCAGGCCGCCGCCACCAGCTCCGTATCGGGTTCCGGCAGCCGGTGCCAGGCATTGCCGGGCAAGCCTGGCACTGGATACCAGTGTGGATTCAAACCGGCCGACAGGTCGAGCCAGTCACCGCGGCCATATAGCCGGGCCGCGTCGCGCAGGTTGCCGCCATGTTCAGGCATGCCGTACTCCCCATGCGACGACGAGTGCCACGGCAAGCCACAGCAGCGTGGTACGCCAGACCAGCCGCCAGGCGCGTTCGATGTCGGCCGCCGTCGCCGGCACGCCGCGCCCCAGCGGCGGGCGCTGTTCGATCTCGCCGTCGTATTGCGCCGCTCCGCCAAGCGCCAGGCCGAGCGCGCCGGCACCGCTGGCCATCACCGGCCCGGCATTCGGGCTGCTCCACGCCGCCGCCTGTTCGCGCCAGCAGCGCCAGGCCAGGCGCTTGCCGGCCGCGCCCGGCGCGAGCAGCACGTAGGACAGGGCGGTCAGCCGCGCCGGCACGTAATTGAGCACGTCGTCGATGCGCGCGGCCACGCGGCCGAACAGCAGGAAGCGGGCATTGCGGTAACCCCACATCGCGTCGAGCGTGTTCGCCAGGCGGAACAGCAGTGCGCCGGGCCCGCCGGCCACGGCGAACCAGAACAGCGTGCCGAACACGGCGTCGTTGCCGTTTTCCAGCAACGATTCGGCGCTGGCCTTGGCCAGGTCGGCTTCGCTCGCCTCGAAGGTGTCGCGGCTGACGATGCGCCCGGTCAGTTCGCGCGCGGCCGGCAGGTCGCCTCGGCGCAGTGCCTGGGCGATCGGCAGGTTATGGTCGCGCAGGCTGCGCAGGCCGATGCAGAAGTAGAGCAGCAGCGCGTGCATGGCCGCGCCAATGGCACCGCACAGCCACACGGCCAGCACCGTCAAAGGCAGCACCGCCAGCATCCAGCCGAGCGTGCCGCGCAGGATGCGCGCAGTGCCGCGGTTCAGGCGCCGCTCGATGGCGCCGGCCAGATTACCGAAGCCGACCAGCGGGTGAAAGCGCCGTGCCTCGCCCAGCAGCAGGTCGAGCAGCACGCCGGCCGCCAGCAGCAGCGCCACCATCGGCCACGACAGGCCGCTCAGCATGGTGCACCCTTGAGCACGAGCGGCAGGCCGGCGGCAACGAAGACGACCCGGTCGCACGCCGCGGCCACCGCCTGGTTCAGGCGGCCCGCTTCGTCCGCGAACGCGCGCGTGACGGCGCCGAACGGCACGATGCCCATGCCCACTTCGTTCGATACGAAGACCACATCGCCATCGTCGCGGGCCAGTTGTTCCAGCAATGCGGCACGCTCTTCGTGAAAGCGCGCCGGCAGGGCGATCTCGCCCACGTCGGGGTACTCGGTGCCGTCCGCGAACAGCAGGTTCGTGAGCCACAGCGTCAGGCAATCGACCAGCACCAGCCGGTGCGGCGCGCGCCAGCGCGCCAGGGTTGCCGCCAGCGCGAGCCGTTCCTCGACCGTCAGCCAATGGCCCGGCCGCGCTGCGCGGTGCAAGGCGATGCGCCTGGCCATTTCGGCATCGCCGGCACCGGCAGTGGCCACGTAGACCACTTCCTTGCCCGACTGCGCGGCCAGCCGCTCGGCATGCGCACTCTTGCCGGACCTTGCGCCACCCAGTACCAGCGTGCGGCTCACGGCGCGTTCCTCGACAGCATGGCCGCCACCGCTTCAGGATTCGACGGGAAGTAGCCGTGGAAGTACGAGGCGGTCAGCGATCCGATCCGGTACACGGCCTCGCCCTGGGCGCCGGACGGGTTCTTGCTCGTGTAGTCCGATACCGGCGCCGCCGTCTCCAGCCGGGAGTAATGGAAGGTGTGCCCGCGCATCGTGCCGTGCTGCGTCGGCATCGCCTGCGGCCCCAGGCCCGCCAGCCGCTGCTGCACGATGACGTTCCCCGGCAGCAGCCCGGCCATCGGCCACTGGCCGGCGCCATCGTCGAGAGTGTCCGCCAGCGCCATCATGCCGCCGCATTCGGCCAGGATCGGCACGCCGGTCGCATGCGCGGCGCGGATCGACGCGCGCCACGCCTGGGCTTCGGCCAGGCGTGGCGCATGCAATTCGGGATAGCCGCCCGGCAGGTAGACGGCATCGGCCTGACGCGGTACCGGCTCGTCCGCCAGCGGCGAGAACCAGGCGATGTCGGCGCCGAGCTTGCGCAGCGTGTCCAGGTTTGCCGCGTAGACGAAGACGAACGCGGCATCGCGGGCGATGGCGACCGTCTTGCCGGCCAGCGCGGCCGGCATCGGCGCCTCGGGCACCGGCTCTTCGAACGGGACGGGGGGCAGGGCGTTCCACGCCGCTTCGTCGAATACGAGCTGGCCGGCCAGTTCGTCGAGGATCGCGTCCACCTCGTCGACTTCGTCCGGCAACACCAGGCCGAGGTGCCGCTCCGGCAGCGAACGGGTTTGCTTCGGCAGCGTGCCGAACAAGGGAATGTCGCGCAGCGAAGCCTTCACCATCGCGGCATGCCCAGGGCTGCCGACGCGGTTGGCGATCACGCCGGCCATCGTCACCGGGCCGTAGTCGCGCAAGCCGTGCACCAGCGCGCCGGCGGTCTGCGCCATCGCGCCCGCATCGATCACGGCCAGCACGGGCACGCCGAATTCGCGAGCCAGGTCGGCCGCCGAGGGCGTGCCGTCGTACAGCCCCATCACGCCCTCGATCAGGATATCGTCCGCCTCCCGCGCCGCCTGGGCCAGCAGCCGGTGGCAACGCTCGCGCCCCACCATCCACAGGTCCAGCGATTCCACCGGCGCGCCGCTGGCGCGGCCCAGCACCATCGGGTCGATGAAGTCCGGCCCGCACTTGAACACGCGCACCCGGCGCCCGGCGCGCGCCAGCTTGCGTGCCAGCGCCGCCGTGACCGTGGTCTTGCCCTGGCCGGAGGCGACGGCCGCGATCAATACCGCGCGGGCGCCCATCACCACTCCGTGCCGGCTTGCGCCGCGATGCCGGCCTTGAATGCGTGCTTGACCACGTTCATTTCCGTGACGGTATCGGCGATCTCGACCAGCTCTGGCGGGGCACCGCGGCCGGTGATGACCACGTGCTGCATGGGCGGGCGCTCAAGCAGGTCGGCGATCACGGCATGCACGTCCAGGTAGCGGTACTTCAGCGCGATGTTCAGCTCATCGAGCACCACCATGCCGATCGCCGGATCGGCGAGGAAGCGCTTGGCCTGTTCCCACGCTTCGCGGGCCTTGGCGATGTCGCGCTCGCGGTCCTGGGTCTCCCACGTATAACCTTCGCCCATCGCGTGGAAGCTCACTTCGTCGGGGAAGCGGCGCAGGAATTTTTCCTCGCCGGTCGACATGGCGCCCTTGATGAACTGCACCACGCCGACCTTCATACCATGGCCCAGCGCACGGATCGCCATGCCGAAGCCGCTCGAGCTCTTGCCCTTGCCGTTGCCCGTGTTGACGACGATGATGCCGATTTCCTTGTCGGCGGCGGCGATCTTCGCGTCGATGATCGCCTTCTTGCGTTCCATGCGCGCGCGGTGGCGCTCGTTCAGTGCCGCGGTATCGTCGGGAGTGCTCATGCGTTTGCCTCGTTGGGAATGAAGATCGTGCGGGCGCCGTGGCGCACCGTTTCGATCGGGTGGTGCAGGTAATCGGAAAGGATGTCGGCTTGCATCACGTCGCCCTTGGCGCCGGCCAGCCAGCGGCCGTCGCCCATCAGCAGGAGAGCATGGGTCGAGATACTGTGGGCCAGGTTCAGGTCGTGGCCGATCATCACGATAGTCTTGTTTTGCTCGCGGCACAGCTTCGCGAGCAGGCCCATCACGCCCACCTGGTGCGCCAGGTCGAGCGCATTGGCCGGCTCGTCGAGCAGCAGCAGCGGCGTGTCCTGCGCCAGCAGGGCGGCGATGGCCACTCGCTGGCGCTCTCCGCCGGACAGTGTGCGCACGTCGCGTGCCGCCAGATCCTCGACTTCCATCGCCGCCAGCATGCTCAGCGCGATGGCGTGATCGTCGCTGTCTTCCCAATAGCGCTTGTCGTGGTAGGGATGGCGGGCGGAGAGCACGGTTTCCAGCGCGGTGTAGGAAAATGCGTCGCTGCGGGACTGCGCGAGGAAGGCGCGCTCGCGCGCCAGCGCTTCGAGCGGCCAGGCGCCGAGCGGGCGGCCCTTCAGCAGTACCTGGCCGCCGTCCGGGTCGCGCAGCCCGGCCAGCGTGCGCATCAGCGTGCTCTTGCCGGCGCCATTGCGGCCGATGATGCTCCAGCATTCGCCATCGGCGACCTGCCAGTCCAGCTTGTCCACGAGGACGCGGGCGCCGGCCGTGAGGTGCAGCTGTTCGGTGACGAGCATCATTTGCGCAAGCGGTGCAGTTGGTAAAGGAAGACGGGCGTGCCGATCAGCGCGGTGACCACGCCGACCGGCAGTTGCTGCGGCGCGATCACGGTGCGCGCCAGCGTATCGGCCAGCACGAGATAGGCGCCGCCAGCCAGGGTGGCGGCCGGGATCAGCACGCGGTGGTCGGGGCCGAATGCGAAGCGGCACGCATGCGGCACGATCAAGCCCACGAAACCGATGCTGCCCGCGGTGGTGACGGCGCTGGCCGTCAGCAGGCCGGAACAGAAAAACAGCCCCTTGCGCAGCGCGCCCACGCGGATGCCGAGCGTACTCGCCGCTTCCGCATGCAGGGCCAGCACATTCATCGAACGTGCCGCACGCAAGGCGAACACCAGGCCACCGGCCAGCACGACCCACGGCAGCCAGCGCAGCGGCGCGCCGGCCAGGTCGCCGATGAGCCAGAACACCATGGTGCGCAGGCGGCTTTCGGGCGCGATCGACAGCATCAGCGTGATCAGCGCCACGCAGGCGGCGGAAAGGATGGTGCCCGTCAACAGCAGCAGGGCGGTGCCGCCCTCGGCGGCGCTGCCGCAGCGCAGGTCGCGCCGGGCCAGGAAATACAGCAGCATGGACACGGCGACGGCGCCGGCGAAGGCGGACAGGTCGACCATCCAGGCGGCGCACATCAGCATCAGCGCGGCCAGCGCGCCGACGGCGGAACCGGCCGAAATCCCCAGCACATAGGGATCGGCGAGCGGATTGCGCAGCAGCGTCTGCATCATCACGCCAGCCAGCGACAGCGTGGCGCCGGTCACGAAAGCGGTGAGCGCGCGGCTCGCGCGCAGGTCGAGCAGGGTGGCGGCCAGCGACCCGGTGCGGCCGTCCAGCAATTCTTGCAGCGCGCCGGGCAGGTCGGCGAGCGGAATGGATACGGAGCCCGTAGCGCCCGCGAACAGCAGGCTGGCGATCGATGCCAGCAGCAGGCCGGCGGTGATTACGCCGGTGCGGTAGCGCAGGTGGGCGGAAAGTGGATGCATGTTCTGCCTGTTGGTGAAACGCCGGGCGCGTCGGCGCGCCCGGCAGCTTAGCACTACTTGATGCCGGCGTTACCTGAAGCCCTTATTTGAAACCATATCGAAGGGCGGCGAACACGTTCGAGCCGCCCGTCTGGTAGAAGCGGGCCAGTTCGTAGTCCTTGTCGCCCACGTTATTCCAGCGCACCAGCGCCGACCAGTCCTGGTTGAAGCGGTAGGTGGCGAACAGGTTCACCACGCCGTAGCCGGCCAGGCGATTGCGGTTGGCGGCATCGTCGTAGCGGCTGGAGGACAGTTGCCATTCCACGCCGCCGCGAAGCGCGCCCATGTCGTACTCGGCGGCGATGTTCGCGTGACGCTTGGCGCGGCGCTGCAGGCGCTTGCCGGTGGTCTCGTCCTTCGGATCCGCGAAGTCGGCGTTCGCCGTCAGCAGCAGCTTGCCCATCTGGCGCTCGGCCGTCAGCGACAGGCCTTCCAGCAGCGCCTTGTTGATGTTGTAGGCGCAGCCCCACTCGTACTTCTCTCCGTCGTTCGGGTATGGGCACGGGCTCGTATTGAGCAGCAGGTTGTCCAGCTTGTTGTGGTAATACACGGCGGCCAGCTGCGTGGTGCCGTCGTCGTAGCGCAGGCCCACTTCGGCATTGCGGCCTTCTTCCGGCTTGTTGTTCTTGTTGCCGTAGCCGGGGTAATACAGCTCGTTGAACGACGGGGCGCGGAAGCTGGTGGCGTAGCTTGCCTCGGCAGTCAAGGCACTGGTGATGCGGTAGCCGTAGCCGACCGAACCGGTGGTCTTCGCGCCGTATTCCGAGTTGTCATCGCGGCGTACGCCCACGTTGGCCAGGTGGGCGCCGCGTTTCAGGCTGTAGTTGGCTGCGACCGAGTTGGTGTGGCGCGCGCGGTTCAGGGCGGCGGTGGAGCCATCCACGTCTTCCTTGCGGTGCTCGTACAGCAGCTGCAGGTTGTCGCCGCCGATGCGCAAATCGTTCTGCCACGTGAAGGTGCTGGTTGTGGTGTCGATCTGGCTGGAGCCGAACGCGCCCACGCCGTAGACCGAACCGGACTTGTCGCGCGACTGCGAAGCCTGCACCAGCATCGTCCAGAACGGCAGGAGCTGGTTGCGGGCATACACCCCGACATTGCTAACCGTTTGCGTACTGTAGGAAGCGAAGTCCTTGCTGTCGTAATCCGACACGGTATCGGTGTAGAAGAACATCGCGCCCACTTCATGACCCGGCGACAGCTTGTACGCCACCTGGCCCGCCGCGCTCTTGCGGTCGTAGCCGTCGTCGTCCGGGTCGAAGTTCGCGCTGGGGCGACGGGTCGACGAGAAGCCGTCGGAGCGCTCCTTGCCGACGGAGAAGGCGTAGCTCAGCCGGTCGGTGCCGCCGGATACGGCCGCATCTGCGGCATAGGTGTCGTGCGTACCGCCGCCGATGGAGGCGGCGATCGATGGCGCCCCGCTGCCTTTTTTCGTGAACAGCTGGATCACGCCGCCGATCGCGTCCGCGCCGTACAGCGTGGACAAGGGGCCGTACACGATCTCGATACGGTCGATGGCCGACAGTGGAATGCCGTTCCAGCTGGCCGAGCCGGTCGAGGCGGAGGCGATGCGGATGCCATCTACCAGCACCACGCTCTGGTTGCCGTTGGCGCCGCGGATGAAGACATTCGACTGGGTGCCAGGGCCGCCGGTGCGCGACACTTCGAGGCCGCGCTGGCGCTGCAACAGTTCGGTGAGGGAACCGGCGCCGGAGTTGGCGATTTCCTCGGCCGAGATGGTGACGGTATCGCTGATCACCTCGCTGGCCAGGGTGGGCGTGCGGGTGGCGGTGACGATGATGGAATCGATGGCGGTGGCCTGGGCGTGGGCCGCCGGCGCGGCAATGGCCAGCGCCAGCGAGGCGAGCGCCGCCTGGGATGCTACAGGAGAGGTCATGGCAAATCTTGGTAAAAGTGGGCAACCGGCCAACGTCCCCGCAGGCCGGATTGAACAGAGCGCACGCCCGGCGCGGCTCCACCTGTTCTGGCCGGTATCCGGGCTGGCGGGCATCACGGTCCGGCCTTCCCATGCGAATTCGCACAGTGGCTGTTGCGGACTGCTGCCGCGCAGTGAACATATTCGCGTTCGCGCGGCTGCCTGCTTACCGTTGCGGGGGCAGCATACGTTGGCCGTGGATACGGCTTCGTATTTCCCGTTTAACTGCGCTCGAGGACTCGGGCGCGGGCACCAAAACCGTGCAATTATAAAGTATCAAGCGGGTATCGAGCGGGTATCGAGCCGCTATCAAGTCGCTGTCAGCCGCAGCATTTCTCCGTAGGCGATGCGGTGCGGGCTGGCCGCGGCGGCCAACGCCGCCTGTTCCAGCGGCGCGCCACCGGCCAGCGTGGCCGCCAGGCGCATGGTGCCGGCGTGGCAGATGACGACGGCGCGTTCGCTGCCGTGCCGCCGGATCGCGCCCATTGCCGCTGCAACGCGGCGCGCCACGGCCAGCACCGATTCCCCGCCACCGGGGCGGTAGTGCAGCAGGTCGGCCGCCCAGGCATCGACTTCCGCGCGCGGGATGTCTTGCCAGCTGCGTTCTTCCCAATTACCGAAATCCATCTCGGCCAGGTTCGGGTCGAGGAGCACATCGGGCGACAGGAGCCGGGCCAGGTCGGCGCAACGGCGCAAGGGACTTGAGAACAGTGGCGCACCGCCGGGCAATCCCGCCGCGGCCAGCATGGCATGCACGCGGGCCAGCTCGGCCGGATCGGGCGCGAGGTCGGCGCGGCCGTAGCAAATGCCGTCCGCCGCGAGCGGTCGCGGATGGCGGACGAGGATCAGCTCCACCGCGCCAGCACGCACAGGTAAAACGCCGCTTCCGTCAATTGCTGGACCGCGCCCAGGCCATCGCCCGTATAGCCACCCAGCCGTTGCCGCAGCTTGCGGCCAAACCATAGCGTGACGAGCGCCATCGCCGCAATGCCGAGCGCGATGCTCCGCCACTCCAGCCAGCCCAGGAGCATGGCCGCCAGCACGGCCGGCACGCAACAGGCCAGGGCGATGGCGAATTCGCCGCCGGTCATCTGCTGCGCCATCGGCTTGGCCTTGCCCTCGGAGCGGGCATAGTCCATCTTCCAGATCAGGCTTGCCGCCATCAGGCGCGAGAGCGGATGTGCGACGCACAGCGCGGCGACTGCGCCGAGCGGCGGCAGGTGGGCCAGCGCCGCGCATTTCACGGCGAGCAGCATGATGATCCCGATCGCACCGTAGGCGCCGATGCGTGAATCCTTCATGATTTCCAGTGCCCGCTCGCGGGTCATGCCGCCGCCCAGGCCATCGCAGGTGTCGGCAAACCCATCTTCATGGAAGGCGCCGGTGAGATAGATGCCGGCGGCGGTGGATAGCAGCACGGCAACGGCCGATGGCAAGACCTGCACCGCCGCCCAGTAGACGGCCGCCGCGGCGGCGCCGACAACGAGGCCGACGAGCGGGAAGTAGCGCGAGGCGTGGTGCAGCCAGTGCGGTTCGAAACCCACCCAGCGGGGGATCGGCAGGCGCGTGAAGAATTGCAGCGCGATGAAGAACAGCCGCACCTGCAGCATCGTTCAGCTCTTCCCGCTGACCTGGGCCGAGTCGAAGGTGGCCATGCGGTTCAGGAAATTGACGGCCGCGTGCAGCAGCGGCAACGCCAGCGCGCTGCCCGTGCCTTCGCCGAGCCGCAGGTCGAGCTGCAGCAGCGGTTTGGCGCCCAGCGCCTCGAGCATCTGCCGGTGGCCGTTTTCATTGGAGCAGTGCGCGAACACGCAATAGTCGAGGATCGCCGGCTGCAACCGTGCCGCCACGAGCAGGGCGCTGGTGACGATGAAGCCGTCGATCAGCAGCACCATGCGGCGCTCGGCCGCCTTCAGCATGGCGCCCGCCATCATGGCGATCTCGAAGCCGCCGAAGGTGGCCAGCACGTCGAGCGGCTCGGTCGTGCCAACGTGCCGCGCCGCCGCGGCCTCGATCACGCGGCCCTTGTGCAGCACGCCCGCCGGCGGCAGGCCGGTCCCGGCGCCCACGCACGCGGCGGCCGGGATGCCCGTCAGCTTGTGCATCAGGGCGGCGGCGGCCGTGGTATTGCCGATGCCCATTTCACCGAAGCCAAGCACATTGCCCGGCAGCGCTTCGGCCAGCACCATGCCGTGGGCCAGCGCTTGCGTGCATTGTTCCGCCGTCATCGCCGGCTCGACTGCGAAGTTGCGCGTGCCGTGGGCGATCTTGCGGTCCGTGAGGCCGGCGCGGGCGCCGAAGTCGTGCGCCACGCCGGCATCGATCACCTGCAGAGCGCAGCCGTTCTGCGCGGCGAACACATTGATCGCCGCACCGCCGGAAAGGAAATTCTCGACCATCTGCCACGTCACGTCCTGCGGGAAGGCCGAGATGCCTTCGGCGACCACGCCGTGGTCGCCGGCGAAGACGAGGATGGCCGGCGCGTCGATCGCCGGCGCCGTGGTGCGCTGGATCAGGCCGACCTGGCGCGCCAGCGTTTCCAGCATGCCCAGGCTGCCAGGCGGCTTGGTCTTGTTGTCGATGGCGTGCGCGAGGCGCGCGGCCAGCTCGGCGTCGGCCGTGGCGGCGATGGTGGGCAGGTTCATGGAACGGGAACGGTAGCGAAAGCCGGAATTATAATGTCGCAATGCGCATCCTCATCATCGAAGACAATCCCGACATCGTCGCCAACCTGTACGGCTTTCTCGAGCCGAAAGGCCATGTGCTCGATTCGGCGGCCAATGGCTATGGCGGGCTGGCGCTGGCCGCCCAGAACGAATACGACGCCGTCGTGCTGGACGTCATGCTGCCCGGCATGAACGGCCTGGAACTGTGCCACAAGCTGCGCGGCGAGCTGCGCAAGGACATGCCGGTGCTGATGCTGACGGCGCGCGACACGCTGGAAGACAAGGTGGCCGGCTTCGACAGCGGTGCCGACGATTACCTGGTCAAGCCGTTTTCCCTGGTCGAGCTGGAAGTGCGCCTGAAGGCGCTGGTGCGCCGCGCCAAGGGCGCCCATGCCGCCAATGCCGTGCTGGCGTTCGGCGACCTGACGTTCGATACCGAGACCTTCGAGGCCAAGCGCGCCGGCCGGCCGCTGGCGCTGACGAAGACGGGTTACACGATCCTGCGCCTGTTGATGCGGGAGGCGCCGAAAGTGGTGACGCGCGAACAGATCGAACACGAGGTGTGGGGCGACAACCCGCCCGATACCGATGCGTTGCGCGTGCACATCCACGCGCTGCGCCAGGCGCTGGACAAGCCTTTCCCGCACCAGATGCTGCGCACGATCTCGAAGATCGGCTACAAGCTGGTGGACGCGGCGGACGCCGGGCAATGAACGGAAAGGAGTCGCTGCGGCGGCGCATCACGGTGGCGTATCTTACGTTCGCCACCGTGTCGTCGGTCTTTTTCGCCGTCATCGCCGCGCTGGCCGTCGAGGGCATCGAGGTGCGGCTGGTCGACGTGCGACTGGAGGAAGTGGCCGCCTGGGCCGGTCCGCGCCATGCAGGTGGCCTGCCCGTGGAAATGCCGGCAGGGCTCAGTTACCACATGGGCGACGGGATACCGCGCTCCTTGCGTGCGCTCGAGGAAGGCGTGCATGAAGTCACGGTCGACGGTGTCGACCTGCACGTGCTGAAGGGCCGCAACGCGGAAGGCGAGTTTGCCGTGGTGGACCACGACAGCGCCTACGAGCGGATCGAGCTGGTGGTGTACTCGATGTTCGCGGTGGCCTTCGGCGGCTTCATGGCCTTCGCGGTGGTGCTGGGGCGCTTCCTCGGCAACCGCATCGTCAATCCGATCGTCGAGCTGGCGCGGGCCGTGGAGGCACGCGAACCCACCTTGCCCTTGCAGCAAAGGGAGGATGAACTGGGCCTGCTGTCGCGCACCATCGCCGGCCATACCCAGGAACTCAGGCAGTTCCTGGACCGCGAACGGTTCTTCACCGGAGACGTCAGCCACGAATTGCGCACCCCGCTGACCGTGATCGCCGGCGCCGCCGAGGTGCTGCTGGCGCGCACGGCGCAGGATCCCGCGCTGCATGCGCCGGCCGAACGGATCTATCGGGCCGCGCGCGACGCAAGCGATGTCACGTCGATGCTGCTGCGCCTGGCGCGCTCGCCTGAGCGGCTGGAATGGACCCCGATGTCGGCGGAGGCGCTGGCGCGCGAAGAGGTGGCACGTTGCCAGGTGCTGGTGGCAGGGCGTCCCGTCGAGCTGCGCTACGGCGGCGGCGAGGATTTCACCGTGCATGGCGTGCGCGAGCTGGTCTTGGCTGCCGTCGGCAACCTGGTGCGCAATGCCTGCCAGTACACGCAGCAGGGCCACGTCGAGGTGCGGCTGGAAGGGCGCAGCGTGATCGTCGAGGATACCGGCCCGGGCTTGCCCCCGGCGGCGCGTGCGCGCCTGCGCGACGAGCCGATCCCCGGCGATGCGCGCGGTTCGTCCGGCACCGGGCTGGGGCTGGGCATCGTGCAGCGCATTACCGCCCACCTCGGCGCATCGCTGGTGCTGAGGGAAGTCGCCGCAGGCAGTTGCATAGAAATTCATTTTCCGGCAACCGCACCCCGCTTAACCCCTGCTTAACCGGTGCTTGACGCGACGTTTACTTGCGCATCGGTATCGTTGACGCTTCGATTCAGGAGTCTCAACGGTGAAGATCGCTACACTGCCGCGTATTGGCGCGCCCATGCTCACACTGGGCGCTTCCACCTTCCTGGTGCTGGCCTATAACAGCAGTTTCTGGAAGACGTTCGTTTCCGCGACGGGCGGCATCCGGCTCGGTAACCTGCCCGTGTACCTGGGAGCGTTCGTCGCGCTGGTGCTGTTGTTCAACGCAATCCTCACGCTGGTCAATTTCCGTTTTGTCATCAAGCCGGTGCTGATCGTGCTGTTCCTGGGCGCTTCGGCGGCCTCGTACTTCATGAACCAGTACGGCGTGGTGATCGACGCCGCGATGGTGCAGAACGTGGTCGAGACCGATACACGGGAAGCGCACGAACTGTTGAGCTGGCAGATGCTGCAAACGGTGACGCTGCTGGGTATCGTGCCGTCGCTGCTCGTGTGGCGGCTGCCGCTGCGCTTCCCGCCTGTGCGGCGCGACCTGCTCGCCAAGCTGGGCACCGTCGCGCTGTCGCTGCTGGCGATCGCCGGGCTGCTGATGTTGCTCTTCAAGACGCTGGCGCCGGCCGTGCGGGAGCACCGCGAACTGCGGTTCCTGCTGACGCCCACCAATATGTTCCAGGCGACGCACGGCTACCTGAAGCGCAAGTGGGCCACGCCGGCCGTGATCGCGCCGCTCGGCACGGATGCGGGCCGCGGGTCCCAATGGGCGGCGCAGCCCGGCAAGCGCACCGTGACGATCATCGTCGTCGGCGAAACGGCGCGCGCCATGAGTTTTTCGCTCAACGGCTACACCCGCACCACCAATCCCTTGCTGGCCGCACAGGCAGGGTTAGTCAATTTCGCCAGCGTCAGCTCCTGCGGCACGGCGACGGCCGTGTCCGTTGCCTGCGTTTTCTCCAATCTCGGCAGGGATGGCTACTCTGCCGACAAGGCAGCCAGCCAGGAAGGCTTGCTGGACGTGCTGAAGCATGCCGGTTTCGACGTGCTGTGGCGCGACAATAACTCGGGTTGCAAGGGGACCTGCGACCGCGTGCGTTATGAAGACGTCTCGCAGCCGAAGCCGGGCGATCCGCTATGCAACGCCGAAGAGTGCTACGACGAGCGGCTGCTCGGCGGCTTGCGCGAGATGATTCGCGCTTCACCCAAGGACCTGGTGATCGTGCTGCACCAGAAGGGCAGCCATGGCCCGGAATATTTCAAGCGCTATCCGGCCGGGTTCGGCAAGTTCGGTCCAGTGTGCCGCACGAACGAGCTGGAAGATTGTTCGCGCGAATCGATCGCCGCAGCCTACGACAACACGATCCTGTACACGGATTTCGTGCTGAGCAGGACGATCGACCTGCTGCGCGCCGCCGCGGCGGAAGACGGTGTCGACACGGCGATGCTGTATTTCTCCGATCACGGCGAATCGCTGGGGGAACACAATATGTACCTGCATGGGGCGCCTTATATCATTTCGCCGGCCGAGCAGCGCCGCGTGCCCATGATGCTGTGGGTCTCCGACGGTTTCCGGGAACGGTTCAAGATCGACAATAGTTGCCTCGCTGCGCGTGCCACGCAGCAGTTCTCGCACGATAACGTGTTCCACACGGTGCTGGGGCTGCTGAACGTGAGCACGGCGGTGTATAACCCGAAGCTCGACGCCATTCACCCCTGCACGCGCCGGAATTGACATGCGGCGCTCCTTGCTTTCGCGTCCGGCGCGTGCGGCGGGTGCAGCCCTGTTGCTGTCCGGCCTGCTGATCCTGTGGATCGGTCACTTCACCGATATCGACCTCGCACTGGCCGATGCCGTATTCGACCACGCGGCGCACCACTTCCCGATGCAGCATGCCTGGCTGGCCGAGCGCTTCAATCACGTGATACTGAAGTCGCTCCTTTCCGCATTGGGCGGTAGTGCCGTTGCACTGGCGCTGTGGGACGCCGTGCGGCCGAGGCCGGGTTGGAGCGATGCCACGCGGGTAGGGATGCGCGTGGTCGCCATATCGGCCGTGGCGGTGCCGTTGGTAATCAGCCTGCTCAAGCAATTCAGTACCTCGCATTGCCCTTGGGATTTGCAGCGGTATGGCGGCAGCGAACCTTACGTCCGCCTGCTCGAATGGATGCCTTCCGGCGTCGCGGCGGGCCACTGCATGCCGGGCGGGCATGCGTCGAGCGCACTCTGGCTCATATCGATTGCAGCATTCTGGTGGCCGCATAGCCGCGCCAAGGGAATTGCCGTTGGGTTATCAATGTTGATATTCGGGCTAGCTGTCGGTTGGATTCAGCAATTGCGTGGTGCGCATTTCCTGACGCATACGCTGTGGTCCGCGTGGATTGCCTGTGCGCTCGTGCTTGCCATTTACCTCATGAACTCAAAGGGGCTTGCAAGGCGGTTTGGGGCTGGCTATAATTCTGTCCCTGCCGCAACGCAGCCGTGAAAACGAAACGATGCGACAGGATGTTTGAATCGCTTGAGCAACATTGCGATACAAACCGAGGGGTTGACGAGCTGCACGAAACACCGCATAATCTCATCTCTCTGCTGCTGACAAACACAACGATTTGTCGACGAGCTCAAGCAGTTCGGCAGCACGCCTTCAAGGGCAGAATTCTTTAACAATCAACAGTCGATAAGTGTGGGCGTTTGATGATGTGCCCGGGACTTCGGTCCCGTAGCTCAAAATATATAGCATCAAACGCTTACACAAGTAATAAACGTAATCATCTTCGGATGATTCGTCAGTATTCTTGAGTAAGTGACCCTCGGCAGCAATGCCGAGACAACAGAGATTAAACTGAAGAGTTTGATCCTGGCTCAGATTGAACGCTGGCGGCATGCTTTACACATGCAAGTCGAACGGCATCGCGGGCTTCGGCCTGGCGGCGAGTGGCGAACGGGTGAGTAATATATCGGAACGTGCCCAAGAGTGGGGGATAACGTAGCGAAAGTTACGCTAATACCGCATACGATCCAAGGATGAAAGCAGGGGACCGCAAGGCCTTGTGCTCCTGGAGCGGCCGATATCTGATTAGCTAGTTGGTGAGGTAAAGGCTCACCAAGGCGACGATCAGTAGCTGGTCTGAGAGGACGACCAGCCACACTGGAACTGAGACACGGTCCAGACTCCTACGGGAGGCAGCAGTGGGGAATTTTGGACAATGGGGGCAACCCTGATCCAGCAATGCCGCGTGAGTGAAGAAGGCCTTCGGGTTGTAAAGCTCTTTTGTCAGGGAAGAAAAGGGTACGGCTAATATCCGTACCTCATGACGGTACCTGAAGAATAAGCACCGGCTAACTACGTGCCAGCAGCCGCGGTAATACGTAGGGTGCAAGCGTTAATCGGAATTACTGGGCGTAAAGCGTGCGCAGGCGGTTTTGTAAGTCTGACGTGAAATCCCCGGGCTTAACCTGGGAATGGCGTTGGAGACTGCAAGGCTGGAATCTGGCAGAGGGGGGTAGAATTCCACGTGTAGCAGTGAAATGCGTAGAGATGTGGAGGAACACCGATGGCGAAGGCAGCCCCCTGGGCTAAGATTGACGCTCATGCACGAAAGCGTGGGGAGCAAACAGGATTAGATACCCTGGTAGTCCACGCCCTAAACGATGTCTACTAGTTGTTGGGTCTTAATTGACTTAGTAACGCAGCTAACGCGTGAAGTAGACCGCCTGGGGAGTACGGTCGCAAGATTAAAACTCAAAGGAATTGACGGGGACCCGCACAAGCGGTGGATGATGTGGATTAATTCGATGCAACGCGAAAAACCTTACCTACCCTTGACATGTCAGGAACCTCTGAGAGATTGGAGGGTGCCCGAAAGGGAACCTGAACACAGGTGCTGCATGGCTGTCGTCAGCTCGTGTCGTGAGATGTTGGGTTAAGTCCCGCAACGAGCGCAACCCTTGTCATTAGTTGCTACGAAAGGGCACTCTAATGAGACTGCCGGTGACAAACCGGAGGAAGGTGGGGATGACGTCAAGTCCTCATGGCCCTTATGGGTAGGGCTTCACACGTCATACAATGGTACATACAGAGGGCCGCCAACCCGCGAGGGGGAGCTAATCCCAGAAAGTGTATCGTAGTCCGGATTGTAGTCTGCAACTCGACTACATGAAGTTGGAATCGCTAGTAATCGCGGATCAGCATGTCGCGGTGAATACGTTCCCGGGTCTTGTACACACCGCCCGTCACACCATGGGAGCGGGTTTTACCAGAAGTAGGTAGCTTAACCGCAAGGAGGGCGCTTACCACGGTAGGATTCGTGACTGGGGTGAAGTCGTAACAAGGTAGCCGTATCGGAAGGTGCGGCTGGATCACCTCCTTTCTAGAGTAGGCACTGACCGTAAGGTCGTGCATCAAACGCTCACACTTATCGACTGTCGAATGAAGAAGAAACAGTAGCACCGCAAGATCATGCGGGTCTGTAGCTCAGCTGGTTAGAGCACCGTGTTGATAACGCGGGGGTCGTTGGTTCGAGCCCAACCAGACCCACCACGTATTGCACAGAAATCCCTGGGGGATTAGCTCAGCTGGGAGAGCACCTGCTTTGCAAGCAGGGGGTCGTCGGTTCGATCCCGTCATCCTCCACCAACGCATCTGCGTAAGATATCAAACGTAAGCACAAGATGTTTAGGTTTGATCTTTTAGAGATCTAAGCTGTTTCGTTCTTTAACAATCTGGATGAAGTAAAGTTTTATTAAGCGTGGATCGAAAGATTCACACTTAGGGTAGTGTTCGAAAGAACGCATACAAAACTCATCAAACACAGTAGTAAATGCATTTGAAGCTATAGCCGTCAAGGTTATAGGGACAAGTGACTAAGTGCACATGGCGGATGCCTTGGCGATTACAGGCGATGAAGGACGTAGTAGTCTGCGATAAGCTTCGGGGAGCTGACAAACGAGCTTTGATCCGAAGATTTCCGAATGGGGAAACCCACCCTTTCAGGGTATCACTCACTGAATACATAGGTGTGTGAGGCGAACGCGGCGAACTGAAACATCTAAGTAGCTGCAGGAAAAGAAATCAACCGAGATTCCCAAAGTAGTGGCGAGCGAAATGGGAAGAGCCTGTACGTGATAGTCGGACTGATAGTGGAAGCCTCTGGAAATAGGCGCCATAGTGGGTGATAGCCCCGTACACGAAATCAGGCCGGTGGTACTAAGCGTACGACAAGTAGGGCGGGACACGAGAAATCCTGTCTGAATATGGGGGGACCATCCTCCAAGGCTAAATACTCGTAATCGACCGATAGTGAACCAGTACCGTGAGGGAAAGGCGAAAAGAACCCCGGGAGGGGAGTGAAATAGATCCTGAAACCGTGTGCATACAAACAGTCGGAGCGGACTTGTTCCGTGACGGCGTACCTTTTGTATAATGGGTCAGCGACTTACATTCAGTAGCGAGGTTAACCATATAGGGGAGCCGTAGAGAAATCGAGTCCGAACAGGGCGTCAGTTGCTGGGTGTAGACCCGAAACCAAGTGATCTATCCATGGCCAGGTTGAAGGTGCGGTAACACGCACTGGAGGACCGAACCCACTAATGTTGAAAAATTAGGGGATGAGCTGTGGATAGGGGTGAAAGGCTAAACAAACTTGGAAATAGCTGGTTCTCTCCGAAAACTATTTAGGTAGTGCCTCAAGTATCACCACCGGGGGTAGAGCACTGTTATGGCTAGGGGGTCATCGCGACTTACCAAACCATTGCAAACTCCGAATACCGGTGAGTGCGAGCTTGGGAGACAGACGTCGGGTGCTAACGTCCGGCGTCAAGAGGGAAACAACCCAGACCGCCAGCTAAGGTCCCAAAGATTGGCTAAGTGGAAAACGAAGTGGGAAGGCTAAAACAGTCAGGATGTTGGCTTAGAAGCAGCCATCATTTAAAGAAAGCGTAATAGCTCACTGATCGAGTCGTCCTGCGCGGAAGATGTAACGGGGCTAAGCCAGTCACCGAAGCTGCGGATATCCGTAAGGATATGGTAGGAGAGCGTTCTGTAAGCCTGCGAAGGTGGCTTGTAAAGGCTGCTGGAGGTATCAGAAGTGCGAATGCTGACATGAGTAGCGATAATGCGGGTGAAAAGCCCGCACGCCGTAAGCCCAAGGTTTCCTGTTCAACGTTCATCGGAGCAGGGTGAGTCGGCCCCTAAGGCGAGGCAGAGATGCGTAGCTGATGGGAAGCAGGTTAATATTCCTGCACCGTCGTATGATGCGATGGGGGGACGGATCGCGGAAGGTTGTCTGACTGTTGGAATAGTCAGTTTCTGGTTCATAGAAGGTGCTTAGGCAAATCCGGGCACGTAATTCAAGGGACTGGGACGAAGGGTCATTGACCCTGAAGCAATCGGAAGTGGTTCCAAGAAAAGCCTCTAAGCTTCAGTCATACGAGACCGTACCGCAAACCGACACAGGTGGGCGAGATGAGTATTCTAAGGCGCTTGAGAGAACTCGGGAGAAGGAACTCGGCAAATTGGTACCGTAACTTCGGGAAAAGGTACGCCCCGGTAGCTTGACTGCTTTACTGCAGAAGGGTGAAAGGGTTGCAATAAAATGGTGGCTGCGACTGTTTAATAAAAACACAGCACTCTGCAAACACGAAAGTGGACGTATAGGGTGTGACGCCTGCCCGGTGCTGGAAGATTAAATGATGGGGTGCAAGCTCTTGATTGAAGTCCCAGTAAACGGCGGCCGTAACTATAACGGTCCTAAGGTAGCGAAATTCCTTGTCGGGTAAGTTCCGACCTGCACGAATGGCGTAACGATGGCCACACTGTCTCCTCCCGAGGCTCAGCGAAGTTGAAGTGTTTGTGATGATGCAATCTACCCGCGGCTAGACGGAAAGACCCCATGAACCTTTACTGTAGCTTTGCATTGGACTTTGAACCAATCTGTGTAGGATAGGTGGGAGGCTTTGAAGCGGGGACGCCAGTTCTCGTGGAGCCAACCTTGAAATACCACCCTGGTTTGTTTGAGGTTCTAACCTTGGTCCGTTATCCGGATCGGGGACAGTGCATGGTAGGCAGTTTGACTGGGGCGGTCTCCTCCTAAAGTGTAACGGAGGAGTTCGAAGGTACGCTAGGTACGGTCGGACATCGTGCTAATAGTGCAATGGCATAAGCGTGCTTAACTGCGAGACCGACAAGTCGAGCAGGTACGAAAGTAGGACATAGTGATCCGGTGGTTCTGTATGGAAGGGCCATCGCTCAACGGATAAAAGGTACTCTGGGGATAACAGGCTGATTCCTCCCAAGAGTTCATATCGACGGGGGAGTTTGGCACCTCGATGTCGGCTCATCACATCCTGGGGCTGTAGCCGGTCCCAAGGGTATGGCTGTTCGCCATTTAAAGTGGTACGTGAGCTGGGTTTAAAACGTCGTGAGACAGTTTGGTCCCTATCTGCCGTGGGCGTTGGAAATTTGAAGGGGGCTGCTCCTAGTACGAGAGGACCGGAGTGGACGAACCTCTGGTGTACCGGTTGTCACGCCAGTGGCATTGCCGGGTAGCTAAGTTCGGAAGAGATAACCGCTGAAAGCATCTAAGCGGGAAACTTGCCTTAAGATGAGATTTCCCGGAGCCTTGAGCTCCTTGAAGGGTCGTTCGAGACCAGGACGTTGATAGGTCAGGTGTGGAAGTGCAGTAATGCATTAAGCTAACTGATACTAATTGCCCGTACGGCTTGTCCCTATAACCTTGACGGTTGTATTTAATTTTTCAGTGCATTTACTCTTGATGAGTGACCCAAAACTTTACTGAATCCAGATTGAGCAGTAGCGTCGCCCTGTAGCGGGACGATACTGCGTACAAGTCATGCCTGATGACCATAGCAAGTCGGTCCCACCCCTTCCCATCCCGAACAGGACCGTGAAACGACTTTGCGCCGATGATAGTGCTGCAACCAGTGTGAAAGTAGGTTATCGTCAGGCTGTTATTCCGAGAAAAGCCCGTAGCGTGATCGCTGCGGGCTTTTTCCATTTTCTGCTTCCGTCTCATCCGTGCCCACCCTCCGCTTCGAGCTGTCGAATGCGCCGATCGTTCGGCCGGGCACTGCCCGACCTCACTGCTGCAACCAGTGTGAAAGTAGGTTATCGTCAGGCTGTTATTCCGAGAAAAGCCCGTAGCGTGATCGCTGCGGGCTTTTTCCATTTTCTGCTTCCGTCTCATCCGTGCGTACCCTCCGCTTCGAGCTGGCCAGGCTCCGCAGCATTCCAAGCACTGCGCCATTCGCTCGGCGAAACACTGCTTGACCTCACTGCTCGACTGTTTGTCAATCAAGCGCCGGTTGTTCAGTCACCGGAATTAAGCCCCCAGTCCTCAAACATCTCACGATATGTAGAGAGATCGAAATTCTCATCAGGCAGAGGCTCGTTCAAAACCGCATAACCAAAGCCGGCTTTGCCAATTGAATCCGCATATTCACCCACCTCATCATAATCCTGAAATATCAGGATTCCATTCGGTGCGCCGAGCTCAGGAATACGAAGGACGGGATGAAGAATTCGCCCATCGTGCGCTGCCCATACAAAGTCGGAATCAAATGACAGCGCAAGCTTATTACATGCTCGTATAAGCCTATCCTTTAGATCATTCATAATCGCGGTTCGATAACAGGAGTGTGAGCGACAGGGCCAACACGACGATATGGGCCCTTCAAAGAAGGTGCGCCTGAACCATGAGACTCAGGCCGCCGCACTTCGTTTCCGGGGTGCGGGCAAGCCCGTCCGCCGCAGCGGCTAAACACCTCTGGGCAGGAAAAGGTGCCTGTCACCAAGGCTAACCAGGGCTACCACGCCTTCGGCGGAGGCGAAACAACGGTCCGGATGTCAAAAAGCCCCTGTCCAGTAATACCGGCAGGGGCTTTCATATCAGGTACCGAGATAATGGCGAGCGGAGATCAGATTCCCCAGACAATATTATCGTTGCCATCCCGCGCCGCCCGCAGCATTTCCAGCAGCGGAAATGCCCGTTGGGCAAAGCCGATGTGGTTTTTCTCGGCCATTTCCGGCGACTCATCGTCGTTGGGCAAGTGATGCGGATGAGTATGGTTGGCATGGTCGGCATCCACTTCCGGGTGCAGCTTGCTCAGCGCAACTTCCTTCTCCAGCAATTGCACGGCCTGCGCCGCCTCGGCGGCAGTGATGACACCGCGCGTATGATTCTTGTTGAGCACATCCAGGATCCGTTGAGCGTGTTCCTGGACCATCGTGACATCGGGCGATGTCTGGGATTTGAATGTGATTAACATGGCGCTTCCTGACGTGTTGTTTTAATGGTCCAACGATATCACGGCTTACCGGCGGACACTGGCACGCACGCCAGCGTTTCAGTTCAGCTTAAATGAACGGATGAAGGTGTCAATGTTTTCAGTGTCGACCGCCTTCTCGGGCCCGAGGACAATCACCTGGTAGGCACGGCTTCCCCGCGCCAGGAATCGGCCATGCAACTGCATCGGCCGCCCGTTGTTCGCGCCATGGGCCGCAATCTCCAAGCCGCCTTCCCGTACCGCCTCGCTGGTGATGGTGCCGCCGATATTGCGCACCATGGCGGTGCGCAACGACTGGACTGCGGCCTCGGCCTGGGGCGCGTCTGCCAGCTCAGCGCTGCCGACGGCGAACACGGTACCGTCCACTTCAGCGGCCGTCATCGTCATCGGCGCATCACGCCCGTCGAGCTTGACGGTGCGCGTGTGCGTCGCCGGCTTGCCTGGGAACAGCACCGAATAGGCTGCGTCCGCGGCGCGGTAGTCGCGCCAGTCGAGTTTCGGGCTGCAGGCGCTCACCGCCGCTGCCACGGCGAGAATCGTCGGAATCGTCAGGGAGAGTTTCATGCAACGATGGTAGCAGCGTCGGAAGCCGGGCGCTATCGCTGCAAAAGTCAGGTCAGTCCTTCACAGCTGTCGCAGCACGCGGCGAAATTGCACAGCCTCGCCCACGTGCCTGGCCTGTACCGTGTCCGAGCCGGCGAGGTCGGCGATCGTCCGCGCCACCCGCAGCACGCGGTGATAGGCGCGTGCCGACCAGTGGAATTGCAGCATCGACTTGTGCAGTGTGTCCTGGCCACCACGGTCGGGCTTGCAGTAGCGGTCGATTTCGCGCGACGTCAGGTAGCGATTGCTCTTGCCTTGCCGTTCCAGTTGCCGTTCGAACGCCGCCTGTACGCGCGCCGCGATCGCTTGCGTCGGCTCTCCATCCTCCACCGTGTCCAGCGTCTCGGTCGGCACCGCACCGACCTCGATCTGCATGTCGATCCGGTCCAGCAGCGGGCCGGAAATGCGGTCCTGGTAACGGCCGATCGTGTCTTGCGAGCATTTGCACTTGCCAGAGAGGTGCCCGTAGTAGCCGCAAGGGCAGGGATTCATCGCCGCCACCAGCTGGAACCGGGCGGGGAACTCGGCCTGGCGGGCCGCACGGGAGATCGTTACCCGGCCCGATTCGAGCGGTTCGCGCAGTACTTCCAGCACGCGGCGGTCGAATTCCGGCAACTCGTCCAGGAACAGCACGCCGCAATGCGCCAGCGAGATTTCGCCTGGCCTCGGCACGCTGCCGCCGCCCACCAGCGCAACGCCGGAGGATGTGTGATGCGGGGCGCGAAACGGCCGCACCTTCCACGCGGAGGCCTTGAAACCGCCCGTCAGCGACTGTACGGCGGCCGCTTCCAGGGCTTCGTCGTTCGTCATCGCGGGCAGCAGGCCGGGAAAGCGGGACGCCAGCATGGTCTTGCCCGAACCCGGCGGGCCCATCATCAATAAGCTGTGGCCACCGGCTGCCGCCACTTCGAGCGCCCGTTTCGCGTGCCACTGGCCTTTCACTTCGGCGAAGTCAGGATGCCCGGCCAGGGCCGGCGGGGGCGCCGGGCGATGCCGCGCAAGCCGGGCGCTGTCGTCCGCCGCGCGGAAGTGGTTGCAGACTTCGAGCAACGTCGCGGCGGGATACACCGCCGCACCATCGACGAGTGCCGCCTCGTCCGCATTGGCCAATGGCAGGACGATGGCGCCGCGGGTGCGGGCCCGCTGCATGGCAAACGTCATGGCCAGCGCGCCGCGGATGGGGCGCAGCTCGCCGGTTAGCGACAGTTCACCGGCGAATTCATAACGGGACAGCGGGGGAGCGGGGATCTGGCCGGACGCGGCCAGGATGCCGAGCGCGATAGGCAAGTCGAAACGGCCCGATTCCTTGGGCAGGTCGGCTGGCGCCAGATTGACGATAATGCGGTGGTTCGGCATTTCGAAGCCGGCGTTGGCGATCGCCGCGCGCACGCGCTCGCGCGCTTCCTTCACTTCGGTGTCGGCAAGCCCGACGATGGCAAAGGCCGGCAAGCCGCCGGCCAGGTGCACTTCGACGCTGACTTCAGGCGCTTCGATGCCGTTCAGCGCACGGCTTTTCAGGACGGCCAGGCTCATGATTCCCCGCTGCAAGCTCTATGAATACGAGACGATCGTGCATCGTAGAACGCGACAGCGGGTGCGGCATTGTGCCGCAGCAAATACGGAAGACCGTTACAGCGGCGCCTTTTCCGCCGCGATCTTCGCTTCCAGCTCGGCCAGGCGCGTTTCCAGCAATTCCAGCCGCGCGCGGGTCTTTGCCAGGACCTGCGCCTGGATGTCGAACTCTTCGCGTGTGACGAGGTCGAGCTTGGAAAAGCCCTGCGTCATCATCGCCTTCACATTGCGCTCAATATCCTTGGCGGGCGAGTTTTCGATGACGTGATTGATTTTCGATTGCAGGTCGTTGAAGAAGTTGTTCATGTCCACAATGGGCTCCCGGTGAAAGTTTGTGCCGTGAGCGCACCACCGTGGTGCGGCTCCGAAGTTTATTTGGTGCGAAACAGGCGTCCTGTTCCACGGCTCAGCTATCGGCACAGCAACTATTTGCTGGCACGCATTCTGCTATAGGTATCAGGACAACGAGTCAGACGAATTTTAAACCGCAATAAAAGTTCACTCAAAAGGAAATCGCCATGTCATACCCGAGCAAGCGTTCCACGCTGTCCATCGCCGTCCTGTTCGCATGCATCGCAACAGGCCAGGCCCAGGCACAGGAAGCAGCCGCGGCGAAACCGGACAATGAGATCAGCTTCAACGCGGCCGTCACCAGCGATTACCGTTACCGCGGGATTTCGCAAACACGTCTGAAACCCGCGCTGCAGGGCGGCGCTGACTGGGTCAATAACCCGACAGGTTTCTATGCCGGCACCTGGCTGTCCACCATCAAGTGGGTCAAGGACGGGGGCGGCGACGGCAGCGTCGAATGGGACGTGTATGCCGGCAAGCGCGGCGAGATCGGCTCCGGCTTCACGTACGACGTGGGCGGCCTGGGCTACCTCTACCCGTCGAACTCGCTGCCCACCAGCGCGAACACGTTCGAATTGTACGGCCAGGTCGGCTTCGGCCCCGCCACGTTGAAATACTCCCATTCGCTGACCAACCTGTTCGGCTTTGCCGACAGCAAGAACAGCCAGTATCTGGATGCGTCCGTCAACCAGGAAGTGGGCGACGGGTTCATCCTGAACCTGCACATCGGTCGCCAGAAAGTCAGGAATAACGACGTCGCCAGCTACACCGACTGGAAAGTCGGGATCACGAAGGACTTCGGCGTCGCCACGGTATCGCTGGCCTATGTCGATACCAATACCGAAGCGTATTTCGCGCCGAACGGCAAGAACCTGGGTAAATCGGGCGCCGTGTTCACCCTGTCCAAAACCTTCTGAAACAAAAACGAGGCCTGCCATGAAAATGATTACCGCCATCATCAAGCCGTTCAAGCTAGACGAGGTGCGTGAAGCCCTTTCCGCGATCAACGTGCAAGGGATTACCGTGACCGAGGTGAAGGGTTTCGGCCGCCAGAAAGGCCACACGGAGCTGTACCGCGGCGCCGAGTACGTGGTCGATTTCCTGCCCAAGACCAAGATCGAAGCGGCGGTCGACGACGCGATCGTCGAGCAGGCCATCGAAGCCATCGAAACGGCTGCCCGCACCGGCAAAATCGGTGACGGGAAGATTTTCGTTTATAACCTGGAACAGGTGATTCGTATCCGTACCGGCGAAACCGGCAACGATGCGCTTTAAATATAAAAGGGGAAACCGATGAAGAAAACGATAACGAAGTGGCTGGCCGGGGCAGCCATGCTGATGGCGTTCAGTGCCGCGCCGGCCTGGTCGCAGGATACGCCGGCGGCGGATGCGCCAGCGGCGACCGCCGCCGCTCCGGCCGCGGCGGAAGCACCGGCCGCCGCGCCGGCAGCTGCCGCACCCGCTGCCGCGCCTGCCGCACCGGCCGCGGCACCGACGCCCCATAAAGGCGATACCTCGTGGATGTTCGTCTCCACGCTGCTGGTCATCATGATGTCGATCCCCGGCCTGGCCCTGTTCTACGGCGGCCTGGTGCGCTCGAAGAACATGCTGTCGATCCTGATGCAGATCTTCACCATTTTCTCGCTGATCATCGTGTTGTGGTGCATTTACGGCTACTCGGTCGCGTTCACCGAAGGCAATGCCTTCGTCGGCGGCTTCAGCCGCGCGCTGCTGAACGGCATCTATGATCCGGTCGCCGGCACGTTCGCCTATGCGGCAACGTTCAGCAAGGGTGTCGTCATTCCCGAATTCATCTTCGTCGCGTTCCAGGGCACGTTCGCCGCGATCACCTGCGGCCTGATCGTCGGCGCCTTCGCCGAGCGCGCGAAATTCGCGGCCGTGCTGGCCTTCATCGTGATCTGGTTCACGTTCGCCTACCTGCCGATGGCCCACATGGTCTGGTTCTGGACCGGCCCGGACACGATCACCGACGCCGCTTCGCTGGCAACGGCCACCGCCAAGGGCGGCTACCTGTGGAGCCACGGCGCGCTGGACTTCGCCGGCGGTACCGTGGTGCACATCAACGCCGCCGTCGCCGGCCTGGTGGGTGCCTACATGATGGGCAAGCGCGTGGGCTACGGCCGCGAATCGATGGCACCGCACTCGCTGGTGATGACGATGATCGGCGCCTCGCTGCTGTGGGTGGGCTGGTTCGGCTTCAACGCCGGCTCCGCGCTGGAAGCGGGCGACATCGCCGCGCTGGCCTTCGTGAACACGCTGCTGGCCACCGCCGCCGCCACCGTGTCCTGGCTGTTCGCCGAGTGGATCTTCAAGGGCAAGCCCTCGATGCTGGGTGCCGTGTCCGGCGCCGTGGCAGGCCTGGTGGCCATCACCCCGGCGGCTGGTTTCGTCGGCCCGATGGGCGGCCTGATCATCGGCCTCCTGGCTGGCGTGGTCTGCCTGTGGGGTGTGAATGGCCTGAAGCGCATGCTGGGCGCCGACGACTCGCTGGACGTGTTCGGCGTGCACGGCGTGGGCGGTATCCTGGGCGCGGTGCTGACCGGCGTGTTCGCCGCGCCGTCGCTGGGCGGCCAGGGCATCTGGGATTACGTGGCCAACAAGGCTTCCGCCGACTATTCGATCGGCGGCCAGGTCGTCACGCAGCTGATCGGCGTGGGCGTCACCATCCTGTGGTCGGGCATCGTCGCCTTCATCGCCTACAAGATCGTCGACGTGGTGATCGGCCTGCGCGTGCCGGAAGAGCAGGAGCGCGAAGGCCTGGACATCAACAGCCACGGCGAGACCGCTTACCACATCTAAAACTGAGCTGAAACTGAGCTGGAACCCGCGGTTCTGCCGCCGAAAGCGCCCTGCGGGGCGCTTTTTTGCTTACCAGACCTTTAAAATGACGCTTTTGCCCTGATTTGGTGAGTCCGCTGGCGCGCTTTGCGGGGCCGGCGCGCAGTTCGCCTCTCACTACAAGGATGTAAGCATGGTTCCCCACCTCGTCACGGCCCTGACCGGACCGCTGCTCGATCTCGAAGAAAAAATCCTGGCCGCCACGCCCGCCATCGAGCGCTGGTTCCGCCTGGAATGGCAGGAACACACGCCGCCGTTCTATTGCTCCGTCGATCTGCGCAACGCCGGGTACAAGCTCGCCCCGGTGGACACGAACCTGTTCCCCGGCGGTTTCCATTACCTGGCGAGCGAGATGCTGCCGCTGTCCGTGCAGGCCGCCATGGCCGCCATCGACAAGTATTGCCCGGACGCGCGCAACCTGCTGGTGATCCCGGAAAGCCATAACCGCCATCCGACTTACCTGGAAAACGTGGCGCGGCTGGCTCAGATCTTCCGCCAGACGGGCTTGAACGTGCGCTTCGGTACGCTGAACCCGGACATCACCCAGCCGACGCCGCTGGCCTTGCCGGACGGGAACATGCTGGTCGTGGAGCCGCTGGAGCGCTCGGCCAACGGCCGCCGCCTGGGGCTGAAGGATTTCGATCCGTGCACGATCTTGCTGAACAACGACCTGTCGGCGGGTACTCCGGACATCCTGCAAAATATCCATGAGCAAAGCCTGCTGCCGCCGCTGCACGCGGGCTGGGCGATGCGCCGCAAGCACAACCACTTCACGGCCTACGACGAGGTGGCCAAGAAGTTCGGCAAGCTGATCGGCGTGGACCCGTGGATGGTGAACCCGTTCCACGCCCGCTGCGGCGAGGTCGACCTGCAGACGGGAGAGGGGCAGGATTGCCTGGCCAGCAATGTCGACGCGGTGCTGGCCAAGATCCGCAAGAAGTACAAGGAATACGGCATCAAGGAAAAGCCGTTCGTCATCGTCAAGCCCGATGCCGGCACGTATGGCAAGGGCATCATCAGCATTCGCGACGCGGCCGAGCTGAAGGACCTGTCGCCCGCCCAGCGCGAGCGCATGTCGGTGGTAAAGGATGGCAAGGTTGTCAGCGAGCTCAACATCCAGGAAGGCGTGCCGACATTCGAGAGCATCAAGGATGCGGTGGCCGAGCCCGTCGTCTACATGATCGACCGATACGTGGTCGGCGGCTTCTACCGCGTGCATGCCGAGCGGGGCGTGGACCAGAACCTGAACGCGCCCGGCTCCGAATTCGTCCCGCTGGCATTCGCCCAGCAGCACGCGATCCCCGACCTGAAGGCCAAACCCGGCACCGCGGCCCCGAACCGCTTCTATGTGTACGGCGTCGTCGCCCGGCTCGCGCTGCTGGCCGCCTCGCTGGAGATGGAACGCACCGATCCGAACCCGGAAGTGTATTGATCCAGCCTGCCGCATCCCGTGCCAGGCGCTCCTCTCCTGCGATATTTCCTCAACCCCGGTGACAGGCACCCCCGTTCGGGAAATATTCCAAAAAACCCGGTGCCTGTCACCGGGTTTCGGGAAACATTCCAAAAAAGGCGGTGCCTGTCACCGGGGTTCGGGAAATATTTCAGAAATGGCGACTTCCCCGCTTCGCCACCCGGTTTTCCGTGTACGGACTGAGCCGATGGCGGCTTGGAATCTCGGCTAAAATCAGTCATTACATCGAATGGACGCGCCCATGAAAATCGCTTTTCTTGCCGACCCGTTGGCGAACTTCAAGATCTACAAGGACTCCACGTACGCCATGATGGCCGAGGCTGCAAAGCGCGGCCACGAGGTGTATGCGTTCCAGCAGCGCCATATGGCGCTGGAGAACGGCATTGTCCGCGCCTGGGTGTCGCGCATCACGATGACCGGCGGCGGGCAGGAAGACTGGTACGAGGCGGCGCCGTCGGAAGACGTGGCGCTGTCCGAGTTCGACGTGATCCTGGAACGCAAGGACCCGCCGTTCGACATGGAATACGTGTACGGCACCTATCTCCTCCAGCTGGCCGAAAAGCAGGGCGTGAAGGTGTTCAACAGCCCGCAGGCGATCCGCGACCACAATGAAAAGCTGTCGATCGCGCAATTCTCGCAATTCACGTCGCCCACCATCGTCACGTCCGATGAAACGCGCCTGCGCGCCTTCCATGCCGAGCATGGCGACGTGATCTTCAAGCCGCTGGACGGCATGGGCGGCACCGGTATTTTCCGCGTGAAGGCCGATGCGCTGAACCTCGGCTCGATCATCGAAACGCTGTCGCAGAATGGCCGCCAGACGATCATGGCGCAGCGCTACATCCCCGAGATCGTCAAGGGCGACAAGCGCATCCTCGTCATCGGCGGCAAGCCGGTGCCCTTCTCGCTGGCCCGCATTCCCCAGGGCAGCGAGGTGCGCGGCAACCTGGCTGCGGGCGGCGTGGGCGTGGCCCAGCCGCTCACCAAGCGCGACCGTGAAATTGCCGAGGCAATCGGTCCGGTATTGGCTGAGCGCGGGTTATTGCTGGTAGGATTGGACGTGATCGGCGATTACCTGACCGAGGTAAACGTCACCAGCCCGACCTGTTTCCAGGAAATCACGCAGCAGACGGGCTTCGAGGTTGCCGCCATGTTCATCGACGCGCTCGAACAGGCGGCCTGACAAGGACCGATATGGTTGGTATTTTATTGATGACGCACGCGCCGTTGGGGGAAGCGTTCCTGGCGGCGGTCGCCCACGTATTCCGCGCCAAGGTCGAGCACCTCGAAGCGATCGACGTGGTGGCCGACCAGGACCTGGCCGACGTGCAAACGCTGGCCGCGGCGGCGATCAAGCGGCTGGACGACGGTTCCGGCGTGCTGGTGATCACCGACGTAAAAGGCGGCACCCCGGCCAATTGCTGCAACAAGCTTGCCGATGCCGGCCATGTGGAAGTCATCGCCGGCATCAGCCTGCCGATGCTGCTGCGCGCCATCACCTACCGCATGGACACGCTGGACGTGGTGGTGGAAATGGCGCTGGCCGGCGCGCAAAGCGGCGCCGTGCGGGTCGATAACCGGATCAGGGTCAATTAAAGAAAACGTAAGCGCCGCCGTTCAGAATGGCGGGGTGGGTGACTACAGCCCCTGAATCACCAAAGCAGCAACACCAGCAGTCATCACGCAGTGTATAAACCATAAGAAAACATGATCCAGCAAGAACTCGAAATCATCAACAAGCTCGGCTTGCACGCGCGCGCTTCCGCCAAGTTCACCCAGCTGGCGGCCAGGTACCGCAGCGACGTCTGGCTCTCCCGCAACGGCCGGCGCATCAATGCCAAATCGATCATGGGTGTGATGATGCTGGCTGCCGGCAAGGGGGCCAAGGTCACGCTCGAAGCCGACGGGGCGGACGAACAGGAGTGCATCGCGGCGCTGGCGGCGCTGGTCAACGACAAATTCGGCGAAGGCGAGTAAATGCCGTTTGACCGGGGAGCACCGATGGCATCGTTCACACTGCACGGCATACCGGTCTCGCGTGGCATCGCCATCGGCCGCGCGCAACTGCTCGCGCCGGCCGCGCTGGACGTCAAGCATTACCTGATCCCGGAAGAAAACGTGGAAGCGGAAGTGCTGCGCCTGCAAACGGCGCTGGCCACCGTGCACCGCGAACTGCAAACGCTGTGGAATGAACTGCCCAAGGACGCGCCGACGGAGCTGGGCGCGTTCATCGACGTCCACGCGCTGATCCTTTCCGACCCAATGATCTCCGAGGCGCCGCTGGACATCATCCGCAGCCGCCACTACAACGCCGAATGGGCCCTCGTCACGCAGATCGAGGAATTGTCCGCCCAGTTCGACGAGATCGAAGACCCCTATCTGCGCGAACGCAAGGTCGACATCCAGCAGGTAGCCGAGCGCGTGCTGAAAGTGCTGATGGGCAGTGAGCTGCCGATCCCGCAAACGCAACCGGACGACGACGAATTCGCCGCCCAGATGGTCGTCATCGCGCACGACATCTCCCCGGCGGACATGCTGAAATTCCGCGACCGCTCCTTCATCGGCTTCGTCACCGACGTGGGCGGCCAGAACTCGCACACGGCCATCGTGGCGCGCAGCCTGGACATCCCGGCCGCCGTCGGCGTGGCGCAGGCGTCCACGCTGATCGAGCAGGACGACTGGGTGATCATCGATGGCGATGCCGGCGTGGTCATCGTCAGCCCCAGCGCGCTCGTGCTGCAGCAATATCGCGAGCGGCAGCTGGCCGCGCAGCGCGCCCGCAAGAAGCTGGGCAAGCTGAAGAAAACCCCGGCCGTCACCAGGGATGGCACGCCGATCACGCTGCTGGCCAATATCGAGCTGCCGGACGATTGCGGCCCCGCGCTCGAAGCCGGCGCCACGGGCGTGGGCCTGTTCCGCTCCGAATTCCTGTTCATGGGCCGGGCCGGCGACATGCCCTCCGAAGACGAGCAGTTCGAACAGTACCGGCGCGCCGTGGTGGCGATGAAGGGCCGCCCCGTGACGATCCGCACGCTCGACATCGGCGCCGACAAGCCGCTGGACACCGTGGAGCACACGGCCCTCAACCCCGCCTTGGGCTTGCGGGCCATCCGCTACTGCCTGTCCGAGCCACAGATCTTCCTGGCGCAGCTGCGCGCGATCCTGCGCGCCTCCGCCTTCGGCAAGGTGCGCATCCTGATCCCCATGCTGGCCCACGCCCACGAGATCGACCAGTCGCTGGCGATGATCGAGCTTGCCAAATCCGAGCTGCGCGAGGCGAACATCAAGTACGACCCGCAGGTGGAAGTGGGGGCGATGATCGAGATTCCCGCCGCCGCCCTGGCGTTGCCAATGTTCGTGCGGAAGATGAACTTCCTGTCGATCGGCACCAACGACCTCATTCAGTACACGCTGGCCATCGACCGGGTTGATTATGAGGTGGCGCACCTTTACAATCCCCTGCATCCTGCCGTACTGCAACTGATTTCGATGACCATAGCCGCCGGCCACAAGGCCGGTATCGACGTTGCCGTGTGCGGCGAGATGGCGGGTGACGTGAAGCTCACGCGCCTGTTGCTCGGCATGGGCTTGCGTGACTTCTCGATGCACCCCGCGCAGCTGCTGTCGGTGAAGCAGGAAATCCTGAATACCGACATGGCCCGGATCCTGCCGCAAACGCGCAAGATACTTCGCTCCATGGACCCGGACGTCATCGCGGATGCCGTCCTGTCCCTGCAGGCGATGTAAATAAAAATACAGCGGGCGCCCCCATTCGGGCGCCGCCACCATCACTGGCCCGCGGGGCCGCCGCAGTACACAATTACAACATCCGAAAACATGTCCTCGATAGGAATCGTTTCTCCGCAGACCATGGCGTTCGCGGAACCCCTGCCGCTGCAAAGCGGTGCATCGCTGCGTGACTATACGCTGATGTATGAAACCTACGGCACTTTGAATGCCGACAAGTCGAACGCCGTGCTGATCTGCCACGCGCTCAATGCCTCGCACCACGTGGCCGGCTGGTATGCCGACGACCCCAAGAACGTGGGCTGGTGGGACAATATGGTCGGTCCCGGGAAACCGGTGGACACCAACAGGTTCTTCGTCATCGGCGTCAACAACCTGGGCTCCTGCTTCGGCTCCACGGGCCCGATGCACACCAACCCCGCAACCGGCAAGCCGTACGGCGCCGCCTTCCCCGTGGTGACAGTGGAAGACTGGGTGACCGCGCAAGCCCGCCTGGCCGACCGCCTCGGCGTCAACCAATTCGCCGCCGTGATGGGTGGCTCGCTGGGCGGCATGCAGGCGCTCGCCTGGAGCATCATGTACCCGGACCGGCTGCGCCACTGCGTGGTGATTGCTTCCACGCCGAAGCTGTCGGCCCAGAACATCGCCTTCAACGACGTGGCGCGGCAGGCGATCCTGTCCGACCCCGACTACCACGGCGGCGACTTCTACGAGCATGGCGTGGTGCCGAAGAACGGCCTGAAAGTGGCCCGCATGGTCGGCCACATCACCTACCTGTCCGACGACGACATGGCGGAGAAGTTCGGCCGCAAGCTGAGGAATATTTCGGAGAACGGCGGCTACAAGTTCGGCTTCGGCATCGACTTCGAGATCGAATCCTACCTGCGCTACCAGGGCGACAAGTTCGCCACGTATTTCGACGCCAACACCTACCTGTTGATCACCAAGGCCCTCGACTACTTCGACCCGGCCCGCGTGCATGACGGCGACCTGACCCGCACCTTGGCCAAGACGAAGGCCAAGTTCTTCCTGGCCTCGTTCACCACCGACTGGCGCTTCTCGCCGGAGCGCTCGCGCGAGATCGTGCAGGCGCTGCTGGCGAACCGCCGCGAAGTGACCTACGCGGAAATCGACGCGCCGCACGGCCACGACGCCTTCCTGCTGGAGGACCCGCGCTACATGGGCATGGTGCGTGCGTACTTCAATCAGATCGCCAACGAATCGAAAGGAGGCGCGGCATGACGTTCGACGACCTGAAAACCGCGCGCCCCGACCTGGCCTTCATCGCCCACTGGATCGCTCCCGGCGCGCACGTGCTGGACGTGGGCTGCGGCGACGGCTTCATGATGGACTACCTGCAGACCGACAAGCGCTGCACCGGCTACGGCCTGGAACTGGCGGACGACAAGGTGCTGGAAAGCACCCAGCGCGGCGTGCGCGTGATCCAGCAGGATTTCGAGAAGGGCGGCCTGGCGCTGTTCGGCGACAATACCTTCGATACGGTGCTGTGCCTGTCCGCGCTGCAGATGATGCAGCACGTGGAAGCGCTGCTGCGCGATATCGTCCGCGTCGGCAACGAGGCGATCGTGTCGTTCCCCAACTTCGCCTACTGGCCGCACCGCGTGGCGCTGCTGAAAGGGCGCATGCCCGTGTCCAAGACGCTGCCGTACCAGTGGTACGACACGCCGAACGTACGTTGCGCCACGATCGAGGACTTCCGCGCGCTGGCCGCCGAGGTGGGCGTGGAGGTGCTCGAATACGTGGCGCTGGCCGAAGGGCAAATCGTCAACTTCCTGCCGAACCTGCGCGGCGAGCTGGCGGTGTTCCGGCTGCGCAAGCGTAACGGAGCGCGGCGTGCTTGATCGGCGGTATGGTATCGTGTGGCGAACGGCCGTGAAATTTGCCAAAATATCACGGTCGTACGGATACAGATCATGAAATCACTCAAACACAGCCTGGCATTCATCGCCCTGGCCGCCAACATGCACCTGGCGGCCGCTCACCAATCCGCGCCGGCGCAGCAATCCGCGCCCGCCGCCGCGGCGTCGGACGGCATCCCCGTCACGCGCCTGTCGCGGCTGCGCGTGCTGTCGGACGAACAGGCTGTCAACCAGCAATCGAAGCTGCAGTACGATGCGCTGTTGAAGGAGGCTGACCAGAAGAACGCCCTGGTCGACGACAGCCATCCGCAGGTGCAGCGCCTGCGCGCCATCGCCAAGCGCATCATCCCGCACGTGGGCCGCTGGAACCCGGAAGCGGCCAACTGGAACTGGGAAGTGAACCTGCTCAATTCCGACCAGGTGAACGCCTTTTGCATGCCGGGCGGGCGCATCGCCTTCTTCACCGGCATTCTCACCAAGCTGAACATGACGGATGACGAAGTGGCCATGGTGATGGGCCACGAGATCGCCCACGCGCTGCGCGAACATGCCCGCAAGCGCCAGGGCGAATCGCAGCTGGCCGCGATCGCCGGCAAGCTGGGCGGCATCGCCGCCTCGGCGCTGTTCGGCATCGACCCGAACCTCACCGACTTCGGCGGCCGCGTGGCCGCGCAGGCGGCCGTGCTGAAATTCTCGCGCGGCGAGGAAACCGAGGCCGACCTGGTAGGTATCGACTTGGCCGCCCGCGCCGGTTTCGATCCGCGCGCCGGCATCGCGCTGTGGCAGAAGATGGGCGCCGTCAACGCGCGCGCGCCGATCGAGTTTCTGTCCACGCACCCGAGTGGCGAAACCCGTATCGCCGAAATGAACAAGAACATGCCGCTGGTGCTGCCGGTCTATGCCCGCACGCGCGGCACCACGGTAGCCAAGCTGCCCGCTTACCGCACCACGCCGCTGCCGCGCACCTAGCTCCCCCGCATGTCCTCCACCGTCAAGTTTCACGGCAAGGCGCCATTGCCCATGCGCGATGGCGTCACGCCCAGCTACCTGTGGCTGCCCGCGGGGGACTGGCCCGACCTGATCAGCTTCATGGTGGCGAACTACCCGGCCGTTACCGAGGCGCAATGGCGCGAGCGGATGGCGCGCGGCGACGTCGTCGACGCGCAGGGCAGGGCGCTGGGGCCCGACTCGCCCTACAAGCGCAACCTGCGCATTTTCTATTACCGCGAGCTGGAACACGAGACGCCGATCCCGTTCGCCGAGGAAGTGCTGTACCAGGACGAGCACATCATCGTCGCCGACAAACCGCATTTCCTGCCGACGATCCCCACGGGGCGGTTCCTGAAGGAGACCTTGCTGGTGCGCCTGCGCGCGAAGCTGGGCATCGAGGAACTGGTGCCCATCCACCGGCTCGACCGTGAAACGGCCGGCATCGTGGTCTTTTCCTGCAACCTGGACAGCCGCGGGGCCTACCAGTCGCTGTTCCAGCAGCGCCTCGTGCAAAAGGAATACGAGGCACTGGCGGGCCCCTTGCCGGGCCGCGAGTTCCCGTTCAGCTACAGCAGCCGCATGGTGCAGGGAGACAAATTCTTCACGATGAAGGAAGAGCCGGGCGAGCCGAATTCGGAAACGATGATCGACTTCGTGGAAGAGCGCGGAGAGCACGTGCTGTACCGCTTGTGGCCGCATACGGGGCGCCAGCACCAGCTGCGCGTGCACCTGGCGGCGCTGGGCATCCCCATTGTCAACGACGCGTTCTATCCGGTGGCGCTGCCATGCAAGCAGGACGATGTGTCGTCGCCGTTGAAACTGCTGGCGCGGGCCATCGGTTTCCCCGATCCCTTGACCGGGGAGTGGCGCTATTTTGAAAGCCGGCGCAGCCTTTAGCGGCGCCAGCGGCGATCAGCGCAAGTAGTCGATGATCAGCGGAGCGTGATCGGAAAACTTCACGTCCTTGTACACCGAGACCGATTGCGCGCATTGCGCGATGCCGGGGGTTGCCACGTGATAGTCGATGCGCCAGCCCACGTTCTTCGCGTAAGCCTGGCCGCGGTTGCTCCACCATGTGTACTGTTCCGGGCGCGGGTCGAGGCCGCGGTGCACGTCCACGTAGCCGCATTCGTCGAACACGCGCGTCAGCCACGCCCGTTCCTCGGGCAGGAAGCCCGAATTTTTCAGGTTGCCCTTCCAGTTCTTCAGGTCGATTTCCTGGTGGGCGATGTTCCAGTCGCCGCAGATGACGACTTCGCGGCCTTCGGCGCGCAGTTCCACCAGGTGGGGCAGGAACAGGTCCATGAAGCGGAACTTTGCCTCCTGGCGTTCCGGCGACGAGGAGCCGGAAGGGCAGTACACGGAGATGACGGTCAGGTCGCCGAAGTCGCAGCGCACGTAGCGGCCCTCGGCATCGAACTCCGGGCTGCCGAAGCCGATCCTCACGGCATCCGGTTCGACCTTGCTGTAGACCCCGGTCCCGGAATATCCTTTCTTCTCGGCGTAGTGGAAATGGCCGTGGTAGCCGTGCGGATTCCTGAACTCATCCGTCATGTCGCTGGCCTGGCACTTGAGTTCCTGGACGCAGATGAAATCGGCGGACTGGGTGCCCATCCAGTCGAAAAAGCCCTTCTTGGCGGCGGAGCGGATGCCATTCAGGTTGGCGGAAATGATCTTTGGCATGGATTAAAATACCGGCATTTTAAAGGACCGGCATATGACTAATGATTTGAGGCAAGACGATTTGCGCCAACAGTTTATCGCGTTTTCCGTCTCGGCGGGCGTGCTCAGATTCGGCGAGTTCACCACCAAGGCGGGGCGGCAGTCGCCCTATTTCTTCAACGCCGGCCTGTTCCACGACGGCGCCACCCTGGCGAAAGTGGCCGATTTCTATGCCCAGACCCTGCTCGATTCCGGCGTTGAATTCGACATGCTGTTCGGCCCCGCCTACAAGGGCATCACGCTCGCCTCGGCCACCGCCGTGGCGCTGGCCAACAAGGGGCGCAACACCTCGTTCGCCTATAACCGCAAGGAAGTCAAGGCCCACGGCGAGGGCGGCACTCTGGTGGGCGCCAGGCTGGCGGGCAAGGTCGTGATCGTCGACGACGTGATCTCGGCCGGCACCTCGGTGCGCGAGTCGGTGGAAATGATCCGCGACGCCGGCGCCGAACCCTGCGCCGTGCTGATCGCGCTGGACCGCATGGAGCGGGGCGGCGGCAAGGATGGCGTGGTGTCGGATCTCTCCGCCGTGCAGGAAGTCAGCAAGAATTACGGCATCCCCGTGATCTCGATCGGCAACCTGGCCGACCTGCTGGGCTACCTGGGCGCCGACCCGGCGCTGGCCCAGCACAAGGATGCTGTCGCCGCCTACCGCGACCGCTACGGCATCGCCTGACCCGCCGCTTTACGCTTTCCGCTTTTCGCCTGGCGCTGTTCGCGAACAGCGCCATCCGTTTTCGCCGGCCGTTCACGACGCCTCTTCTTGTGATTTAATGTAGGAAACATTTGGAGGAGACGCCATGAACAAGGCATCACTGAAGGTCTATGGAGACGAGGCCGCCGTCGCCGACGTGAGCGACGGCCTGCCCAGCGAGCCGGAGCTGCGCTGGAAGAAGGGCGACGTGCGGCCGGATGGCCGGGTGCGCATCGACGCCGGCTTCTATGTCAGCCTGGGGGAGGACGCGAACCCGGCCACCCTGGTCCGCCACCTGCGCGCCTGGCTGCATGAATGCGAGTCGCGCGGCATCACGTTCGACGTGCCGCCGCTGGCCGCCGAACTGCGCATCGCCGTGACGAACGTGGGGCCGGACGATGCGCTCGATTTCTCGCTGGCGGATCTTTCCCTGCTGGTGAACATGGGTATCACCCTCAGCATCACGGGCTGATGCGCTTCGGCGAAGACAGGCTGGATACCTTCACCGGCCGGGCCGGTGCCCCGCGCACCGTCCACATCTGGGAGCCGGCCGCGCCGCCGGCGCCGGTCGCCATCCTGCTGGCGCTGCACGGCGGCATGGCGCATGCGGGTGACTGGGTCACGCCCGCGCTGTACTTCCGCGAACGAGGCATCGCCACCGCCGCCTTCGACCTGTGCGGCCACGCCGCGGGCAGGCGCGCCGACATTCCCGACTTCGACATTTTCATCGACGAGACCGGCCTGTTCCTGGACTGGGTGCGGGCGCGCTGGCCCGGCGTTCCTGTATTCGTCATCGCGCATTCGATGGGCGCCCTGGTCGCCACGAAATTCGGGCTGGCCGGTGCCGATGGCGTGGCCGGCTTCATTCTCTCGTCGCCGTATTACGTCAATGCGGTACCGGTGGCGCCCGCGTTGCAAAGCCTGTCCGGGATACTGGCCAAGCTGGCCCCGCGGATGAAGGTGCCGTTGGCATCGCTGACGGATGTGCTGACCCACGATGCCGCCATCACCGCGCGCCATCATCGCGACGAGGCCGATGGCGTTCGCGCCAGTGAAATTTCGGTGCGCTTCGGCCACGCCCTGCAGCAGGCGCAGCGCGGCCTGGCGCTGGCCGGCTGGCGCCATCCCCTGTATGTCGTGCTGGCCGGGCAGGATGTGCTGGCCGATACCGAGGCATCGCTGCGGCTGCTGCAAGCCGTACCGGCCGAGCTGCTGACCTGCCGCGTGGAGCCGGGCAACCGCCACGAGAATTTCAACGAGTTGAACCGGGAAGCGTTCTTTGCCGACATCGCCCGCTGGATGGCCGGCGTGCTGGAACGACGCGACGGTTAAAAAACCAACATACCGGCGGTCGATATGCCATTAGCATCAAGTTCCCTAAAGGAGGATGCCATGGACTCGATCAATCGCAACCAGCCGGAACACAATCACCAGGACCTGACCGGGCATGATGCGGTCAAGCGCATCAGGCACATCGTGGATGATGCCGAAAGCTGCTTCCTCGTGAGCAGCGGAACCGATGCACGGCCGATGTCCGTGCTCGACATGGATGAACTGGGCAACCTGTGGTTCATGAGCGCCGCCGACAGCCACAAGAACGCGGAAATCGCCGCCGACCCGAAGGTGCGGCTGTACTTCCAGGCGTCGAAGCATTCCGGCTTCCTGTACCTCGACGGCCTGGCCACGATCTCGACGGACCCGAACCGCATCCGCGAACTGTGGACCCCCGACCTTGCGACGTGGTTTACGGAAGGGCTGGGCGACCCGCGCATCACGCTGATCCGGGTGGCGCCCGTCGACGGCTACTACTGGGACAACAAGCACGGCAACCTGGTGCAAGGCATGAAGATCATGGTCGGCGCCGCCATCGGCAAGACGCTCGACGATTCGATCGAAGGGCGCGTGACGCTGTAACGCGCGTGGTCAGCGCAGGCCGCGCGTGACCTTTGCGACATAGCTGGGCAGGTGCCAGGCACCGCCGGGGGCGACGAGCTTGCACATGCCCGTGGTCGCCGTTTCCGTCACCACGAAGCGGCGGCCATCCCACACCAGCTTTTCATGCGCCCAGCAGTCGCCCAGGCCGCGGCCTTTTTGCGATGACATGATCGTGCCGGCCGCGTAATCGGTGCCGTCGCCGGTAATCATTTTCAGGTTGAACGGCGGATTCTTGTTGGCCAGCAGGAAGGCAGTGCCCTGGTTATAGGCGCCCGTCCAGCACGGCATTTGCACCAGCAGCTTGTCGGCATTCAGGCGCAGCACGGTCAACTGGTCCGGCGCGAAGGCTTCACAGCCATCGCTGTCGGCGCCGAGCTTCTTGCGCAGTTCGGCGAGCAGGGTGGCGCGGGCGGTTGCCGGCAAGTCCACCTCGGTCGAGCCGGCCGAAGCAGGGGAGACCTCGGGCGCCGGCAATGGCCCCGGCACGGCGTCCTCGGCCTTGCTGCCCTTGCGCAGCAGCGCGCCGGGCGTGCCCAGCCGGCCCTGGGCCTCATCCATCTTGAGCAGCACGGCGGAGGCGCCCTTGCCGGAAAGCTTCCAGGCATGGCTGCCATTGGTCCATTCCACCTTGCCCGTTCCTGCCACCGCCGCCACCAGCGCCTGTGTTTGCGCGGCGGACAGGATACCCAGCATTTCCTTGCGGTCGATCTTCACCTGGCCTTCGGTATGGCCATCGATCTTCATCGTCACCACGCCGCCTTTCGGTACCGGCGCCTCCGGATCGTAGCTGCCCAGGCGCATCCTTGCCTTCACGGGCTGGCCGGGGCCGGCCTGGCGTTCGAGCAGCACCGAGACGGCGGGCTCGGCATCATCGGCTTGGTAACCTGCCGCGCGGCAGGTGCGCGTGTTGTCGCACACGAGTTCCCAGTCATGGTGGGTGAACGTGGTACCGGCGGGCTCGCCGGCAAACGAGGGCAGGGCCAGCGCGGCCAGCAACGGAGCAATCAGGGTTTTCATGCCGCAAAGATAACAAAAAAGGACGCACGCAGCGTCCTTTTTTAACCCCGAAAATCTTTCTCCAACCCCGGTGACAGGCACCGGCCTTTTGGAAATGTTTCTCGAAACCCGGTGCCTGTCACCGGTGTTCCGGAAATGTTTCAGAAAAGGCGGTGCCTGTCACCGGGGTTCGTGCAACTCAGCTGGCCAGCTTTTGCTTCAGCAGTTCCGTCAGCTGCGCGGGGTTGGCCTTGCCTTTCGAGGCCTTCATGGCCTGGCCGATCAGGGCGTTGATGGCCGCTTCCTTGCCGGCGCGGTATTGCTCGACCGACTTGGCGTTGTTGGCGATGACTTCGTCGACGATGGCGACCAGCGCGCCCGCGTCGGACACCTGGCCCAGGTCTTTTTCCTTGATGATGGTATCGACCAGCGCCGCGTCGTCCGCATTCGCCTCCCACAGCGCCTGGAACACTTCCTTCGCGGCCTTGTTCGAGATCGTGCCGTCGGCGATGCGCTTGAGCATGAGGGCCAGCTGGCCCGGCTTGACGGGGGCGTCGGCGATGTCGACGTCGTTGCGGTTCAGCGTGGAGGACACGTCGCCCATCAGCCAGTTCGCGGCCGCCTTGGCGTTTTCCTTGCCGGCTTCGGCCACCACGGCTTCGAAGTACGTGGCCATCGCCTTGGACGAGGTCAGCACGAGCGAGTCGTATTCCGGCAGCTTGTATTCATTCACGAAGCGCTCGCGCATCACGGCCGGCAGTTCCGGCATCGAAGCCTTCACGCGCTCGATCCACTCCTCGGAGATCGCCAGCGGCGGCAGGTCGGGGTCGGGGAAGTAGCGGTAATCCTGCGCGTCTTCCTTGCTGCGCATCTCGCGCGTTTCCTTCTTGTCCGGGTCGTACAGCCGGGTGGCTTGCACGACCTTGCCGCCGTCCTCGATCAATTCGATCTGGCGGCGCACTTCCACGTTAACGGCTTCCTCGATGAAGCGGAACGAGTTCAGGTTCTTGATTTCGCAGCGGGTGCCGAATTCCTTCTGGCCCTTGGGGCGCACGGATACGTTCACGTCGCAGCGGAACGAACCTTCCTGCATATTGCCGTCGCAGACGCCCAGCCACATCACCAGGCCGTGCAGCGCCTTCGCATAGGCCACGGCCTCCTGCGCCGAACGGATTTCCGGCTCGGACACGATCTCGAGCAGCGGGGTGCCGGCGCGATTCAGGTCGATGCCGGACATGCCATGGTAATCCTCGTGCAGCGACTTGCCGGCATCCTCTTCCAGGTGCGCGCGCGTCAGGTTCACGGTCTTGGTGACGAACTTGCCATCCTTCTCGTAGCCGAACGTCAGCGAGCCGCCCTGCACGACGGGGTCGTCCATCTGGCTGATCTGGTAACCCTTCGGCAGGTCGGGATAGAAGTAGTTTTTACGGGCGAAGATCGATTGCGGCGCAATCTTCGCGCCCACGGCGAGGCCGAAGCGGATCGCGCGGTCGACGGCCTCCTTGTTCATCACGGGCAGCACGCCCGGCAGGGCCAGGTCCACCGGGCTGGCCTGCGTGTTCGGCTCGGCGCCGAAGGCCGTCGGCGAGCCGCTGAAGATTTTCGAATCGGTCGTGAGCTGCACGTGGTTCTCGAGACCGATGACGACTTCCCATTCCATATCTGTTCTTCCTTGTCTCTTGGATGCGCTTACACGCCTGCCGGAGCACGGGTGTGCCAGTCGGTCGCCTGCTGGAACTGGTGGGCGATGTTCAGCAGCTTCGCTTCGGCAAAGTAGTTGCCGATGACCTGCAGGCCCACCGGGCGGTTCGCGTTCTTGTCGCCCTGGCCGAAACCGCAGGGGATCGACATGCCGGGCAGGCCGGCCAGGCTGGTCGAGAGCGTGAAGATGTCGGCCAGGTAGTTGGCCACCGGATCGTCCGCCCTCGAGCCCAGGTCCCAGGCCACGGTCGGGGCCACCGGGCCCATGATCACGTCGCACACGGCATCCGGCCCGGAGAGGACCTTCGCGAAATCGTCGGCGATCAGGCGGCGGATCTTCTGCGCCTTCACATAGTACGCATCGTAGTAGCCATGGCACAGCACATAGGTGCCGACCATGATGCGGCGCTGCACCTCGGGGCCGAAGCCCTGGGCGCGCGTCTTCCTGTACATGTCCTGCAGGTCCTTGTAGCCCTCGGCGCGGAAGCCGTAGCGCACGCCGTCGAAGCGCGACAGGTTCGACGACGCCTCGGCCGGCGCGATCATGTAGTAGGCCGGGATCGACAGCGCGGTGTTCGGCAGCGAGATGTCGACCAGCGTGGCGCCCAGCTTCACGAACTGCTCCAGCGCGCCGCGCACGGCCGCTTCCACGTCCGCCGCAAGGCCTTCGCCGAAGTATTCCTTCGGCACGCCGACGCGCAGGCCGCTCAAGGGTTCATTCAGGTTGCGCGTGAAGTCTTCATGCACGCCGCCCTGTTCCGGCGCGAGGCTCGTCGAGTCGCGCTCGTCGTAGCCGGCCATAGCGGACAGCAGCAGGGCGCAATCCTCGGCTGTCCGCGCCATCGGGCCGCCCTGGTCCAGCGAGGAGGCGAAGGCGATCATGCCGAAGCGCGAGACGCGGCCGTAGGTGGGCTTGATGCCGGTGATGCCGCAGAACGAGGCCGGCTGGCGGATCGAGCCGCCCGTGTCGGTGCCGGTCACGGCCGGCGCCAGGCGCGCGGCCACCGCGGCGGCCGAGCCACCCGAGGAACCGCCCGGCACGGCAGCCTTGTCCCACGGATTCAGCACGGCGCCGAATGCCGAGTTCTCGTTGGACGAGCCCATGGCGAATTCGTCGCAATTGACCTTGCCGAGGTGGACCATGCCCACGCCATGCAGTTTCTCGACCACCGTGGCGTCGAACGGGCTCACGTAGTTGGCCAGCATCTTCGAGCCGGCAGTCGAGCGCCAGCCGCGCGTGACGAAGATATCCTTGTGGGCAATCGGCACGCCGGTCAGCGCATGGGCATTGCCGGCGGCCAGGCGCGCGTCCGCATCGGCGGCCTGGGCCAGCGTCAGCTGGCGGTCAACGTGCAGGAAGGCATTCAGGTCGCTCGCCTCGATGCGGTCCAGGTAATGCGTGGCCAGCTCGGTGGCGGAAATCTCTTTCGACTGCAGCAGCGCGGACAGTTCTTTGAGGGTCTTGGTATGGATGGTCATGTTCTCAACGCGCGTGGATTAGTCGATCACCTTCGGCACCAGGTACAGGCCGTCTTCAGTTTTCGGCGCCACTTTCTGGTAGTCGTCGCGGCGGTTCGGTTCGGTGGGCACGTCGTCGCGCAGGCGCAGGGCGACCTGCATGTGCGCGGCCAGCGGGTGCGCCAGCGGCGGCACGCCGTCGGTATCCACGGCCCGCATCTGCTCGGCCAGCGCGAAAATGCCGTTCAGCTTGTCCAGCATCGCCGCGGAATGCTGCTCGTCCATTTCCAGTTGCGCCAGCTTGGCGATGCGGTTTACGTCATTGGGTGTCAGGGACATGGTCGAAGGGCGCGAAAAGCGCAGGAAATTTTAACAGCAGGTTTCGATAAGACTTTTGTAAGATCGGCCATTTCGGCCTTAAAACACCTGCAATACCGCGTAAATTCACAGTTGCAGGGCCACACTTTTGAGTGGATTTAGGGCAAATAGCCCGTGAATTATAAGGTAGAATGCCGGGTTGATGCGTTGCTGGCCTCCCGGGGGCCGGCGCCCCGTGGCCGCCCTGTTTTGTACGACTCCTGCAGGACTCGGCATGGCCCGGCGCGAAGCCGCCCCTTCCCAGCACATCGCGTCACAGGACACTTTCATAACTGCCCACGCGCGGGCAAGAGCGCTACAGGATACTCATGTTTGGTTTTTTACGCAGGTACATCTCGTCCGATCTGGCCATTGACCTCGGCACGGCAAATACCCTCATTTACGTGCGCGGCTCGGGCATCGTGCTCGACGAACCCTCGGTCGTGGCGATCCGCCAGGAAGGCGGCCCGAATGGCAAGAAGACCATCCAGGCAGTAGGCAAGGAAGCCAAGCAGATGCTCGGCAAGGTGCCCGGCAATATCGAAGCGATCCGCCCCATGAAGGATGGCGTGATCGCCGACTTCACCGTGACCGAGCAGATGCTCAAGCAGTTCATCCGCATGGTGCACGACTCGAAGTTCTTCCGCCCGTCGCCGCGCATCATCATCTGCGTGCCGTGCGGTTCGACCCAGGTGGAACGCCGCGCGATCCGTGAATCGGCGCTGGGCGCCGGCGCCTCGCAGGTGTACCTGATCGAGGAACCGATGGCCGCCGCGATCGGCGCCGGCCTGCCGGTGTCCGATGCCACGGGCTCGATGGTCGTCGACATCGGCGGCGGCACCACCGAGGTGGGCATCATCTCGCTGGGCGGCATGGTCTATAAAGGTTCCGTGCGCGTGGGCGGTGACAAGTTCGACGAGGCAATCGTCAACTACATCCGCCGCAACTACGGCATGCTGATCGGCGAACAGACGGCCGAGGCGATCAAGAAGGCCATCGGTTCCGCGTTCCCGGGCTCCGAAGTCAAGGAGATGGAAGTCAAGGGCCGCAACCTGTCCGAAGGCATTCCCCGTTCGTTCACGATCTCGTCGAACGAGATCCTGGAAGCACTGACCGACCCGCTGAACAATATCGTGTCGGCCGTGAAGAACGCGCTGGAACAGACCCCGCCGGAACTGGGCGCCGACATCGCCGAGAAAGGCATGATGCTGACGGGTGGCGGCGCGCTGCTGCGCGACCTGGATCGCCTGCTGATGGAAGAAACCGGCCTGCCGGTGCTGGTGGCCGAAGACCCGCTGACCTGCGTGGTGCGCGGCTCCGGCATGGCGCTGGAGCGCATGGACCAGCTCGGTTCGATCTTCTCGTACGAGTGATCGCTACCACGTCGGCCGCCGTTGCCGCCCTCGGTGCCATGGTCGGCGCGACGGTGGCCGGGGCGCGTTTGACGTAAGCAGTCGTTAGCAATACCGGAGCGGTTCCCGCGCCAGGCACTTGCCGGCGCGGTCCGCTCCCGTCCTTTCAGGGTCTATGGAATACAGTCCGCCGCCACTCTTCAAGCAAGGGGCGTCCGCGCGCGCCAAGATGATGATCTGCGCGTGCATCTCGATCGCGTTGCTGCTGTTCGATTCGCGGGTCGGCGCGCTGACCGTGGTGCGCCAGGCCGTCGGTACCGTGCTGTATCCGCTGCAGGTGGTGGCCATGCTGCCGCGCGACGCGATGTTGGGCGTGGGCACGTATTTCTCCACGCTGTCCGGCCTGCAACGCCAGGTGCGCGACCTGCAGACGAAGCAGATCGCCATGTCGCAGTCCCTGCAGCAGGCGCAGCTCATGCAGATCGAGAATGCCCAGCTGCGCCGCCTGCTGGAAGCCCGTGAAAAAGTGCCCGGCAAGACGATGCTGGCCGAGATCCTGTACGACGCGCGCGATGTCTTCACCCGCAAGGTGATCCTCAACCGCGGCACCCAGCAGGGTGTGCGGGCCGGACTGCCGGTGATCGACAACCAGGGCGTGGTGGGGCAGGTGACGCGCGTGTTTCCGTTCACGTCCGAAGTCACGCTGCTGACCGACAAGGAACAGGCCATTCCCGTGCAGGTGCTGCGCAACGGCTTGCGCAGCGTGGCTTACGGCCGCGGCCAGTCCGGCAACCTCGACCTGCGCTTCATGGCGCCCAATGCCGACGTGGTGGTGGGCGACATCCTCGTCACCTCCGGCATCGACGGCGTGTACCCGGCCGGCCTGGCCGTGGCGCGCGTCATGCAGGTGGAGAACAGCGCGAACGGCATGTTCGGCCGCGTGGTGTGCCAGCCGCTGGCCGGCATCGAGCGCAATACCCAATTGCTGATCCTGATGTCGCCGCCGGAACTGCCGCCACGGCCTCCGGAAGAAGATACCAGCAAGCCTGTGAAGAAGAAGAAAACGGCCGATGCCAAGGGAGCGGAGGGCGCGGCCGCCGCCGCCGCTGGTGCCGCCCCCGCCGGCACGGCTACGCCCACTGCCGCCGGCCCGGCAACGCTACCCGCGGCGCCGGGCGCGAATGGCGCGCCTGGCCTGCGGCCGGCGGCTCCGGCCCCTGCGGCAACAGCGGGCAACACCGCCGCGCCGCCCGCGGCGGCAACGAACAACGCCGCACCGGTGCCCACGGCAACGACGAACAATGCCGCGCCACGCGCCGTGCCGCCGGCGGCAGCGAGGGAGACCCGATGAACCGTCCGCAGTACATCCTGCTGCCCGTCAGCCCCGTATTCATCGCCATCAGCCTGATGGCCGCGTTCCTGCTCAACCTGATGCCATGGGGCCAGTTCGTCGCCGCGCCGGATTTCGTGGCGCTGGTGCTGGTATTCTGGGGCGTGCACCAGCCGCGCCGCGTGGGCATCGGCACCGCGTTCTGCCTCGGCCTGCTGATGGATGTGCACGACGCCACGCTGCTGGGCGAGAACGCGCTGGCCTATACGCTGCTGTCGTATTGCGCGATCATGATGCATCGGCGGGTGCTGTGGTTCCGGCTGAGCGCGCAGGCGATGCACGTGCTGCCGCTGCTGTTGCTGGCGCAGGTCGTGCAGCTGGCCGTGCGCTTCCTGGTCTCCGGCAAGTTTCCCGGCTGGTTCTACTTTGTCGAGAGCTTCGTGTCGGCACTGCTGTGGCCCCTGATCACGGTGCTGCTGCTGGCGCCGCAGCGGCGCGCGGTCGACAAGGATCATACCCGCCCCATTTGACTCGCCCATCGCCATGACCGAGCTGAAAGACAACGAGCGCGAACTGCACCTGTTTCGGGTGCGGCTGACGCTGCTCGGGTCCCTCGTCTTCATCTGCTTCGCGCTGCTGCTGGCGCGCCTCGTGTGGCTGCAGGTGATCCGGCACAACGACTACATGGCGCAGGCAGAGGACAACCGGATCGCCGTGGTGCCGATCCAGCCGAACCGGGGCCTCATCCTCGACCGCAACGGCGTGGTCCTGGCCCGCAACTATTCGGCGTACACGCTGGAGATCACGCCATCCAAGCTACGCATTCCCCTCGAGGAGATGATCGACGAGCTGGCGACGATCGTGGAAGTGACGCCGAAGGACCGGCGCCGCTTCAAGAAGCTGATGGAGGAATCGAAGAACTTCGCCAGCATCCCGCTGCGCACCCGGCTGTCGGACGAGGAAGTGGCCCGCTTCACGGCGAACCGGTTCCGCTACCCCGGCGTGGAAGTGCAGGCGCGCCTGTTCCGCAACTATCCGCTGGGCGAAACCGCCTCGCACGTGATCGGCTACATCGGCCGCATCAACCAGAAGGAAGCCAAGGCGATCGAGGAAAGCGAGCACGCCGCCAACTACAACGGCACCGACTACATCGGCAAGGAAGGGCTGGAGAAAAGCTACGAGAAGCACCTGCACGGCATCACCGGTTACGAGGAAGTGGAAGTCTCGGCCGGCGGGCGCGCAATCCGCACGCTGTCGCGCACGCCGCCCACGTCCGGCAGCAACCTGATCCTCTCGATCGACATCGAACTGCAGAAGATTGCCGAGGAAGCGTTCGGCGAATGGCGCGGCGCGCTGGTGGCGATCGAACCGTCGACCGGCGACGTGCTGGCCTATGTATCCCGGCCGGGCTACGACCCGAACCTGTTCGTGGACGGCATCGATACGCAGAGCTGGAACGAATTGAACACGTCGCTGGACCGCCCGATGGTGAACCGGCCGCTGTCCGGCACCTACGCACCCGGTTCCACCTTCAAGCCGTTCATGGCGCTGGCCGCGCTGGAGACGGGCAAGCGCACGCCGTCGCAGGCGATCTTCGACCCCGGCTATATGTACCTCGGCAATCACAAGTTCCGCGACGACGTGCCCGGCGGCCACGGCACGGTGGACCTGCGCAAGTCGATCGTCGTTTCCTGCAACACGTATTACTACCAGCTGGGCCGCGACATGGGGATCGACATGATCCACGACTTCATGAAGCCGTTCGGTTTCGGCCAGAAGACCGGCATCGACCTGGAAAACGAAAAGACGGGCGTGCTGCCGTCGAAGGAATGGAAGCAGGCGCGCTACAAGAAGAATCCGGCCGCCGGCAAGTGGGTGGGGGGCGACACGATCTCCGTGTCGAACGGTTCGGGCTACAACTCCTATACGCCGCTGCAGATCGCGCACGCGGTGGCGAACCTGGCCAACAACGGCATCGTGATGAAGCCGCACCTGGTCAAGATCATCGAGGACGGCGGCACCCGCGCGCGCACCCTGACGGTGCCGAAGGAGAGCTACCGCATCCCGCTGAAGCAGCAGAACATCGACCTGATCAAGGATGCGATGGTGGGCGTGGTGAGCGAGCAGGGCGGCACCGCCACGCGTGCCTTCGCGGGCGTGCAATACACGGTGGGCGGCAAGACGGGTACCGCCCAGGTTGTGGGCATCAAGGCCAACGAGAAGTACAACGCCAAGACGCTGGCCGAGCGGCTGCGCGACAATGCGCTGTTCGTGGCCTTCGCCCCGGCCGACAAGCCGCGCATCGTGCTGGCCATGGTGGTCGAGAACGCCGGCTTCGGCGGCGCCGTGGCCGCGCCGATCGCCCGCAAGGTGCTCGACTACCACATGCTCGGCAAGCGCCCGACCGAGAAGAACACCGACAAGGTGCCGAAGGAAGATGCCGAGGTGATCGAGCCCATCGAAGGCCCGCTGGCCGAGGAAGAGGCGGCCCTCGCGCGCGAACAGCTGGCGGCGCAGCAGGCGCAGGGCGGCCAGGCCGCCTCGCCCGCGGCCCCCGCGCAACCGGCGGCGCCGGGCACGACACCGAACGCCGCGCGCAAGCCGGCCGCGCCGCCGCCCGCGCCGGGCCTGGTGCCGGTGCGCCCCGCCACCACGGCACCGCCGGCCGCACAGGCGCCGGCACCCGCGCGGCAGGCTACCGGGGGCGCTCCGGCGGCGCAGGCACCCGCGCGCCAAGCCACCGTGGCCGCTCCGGCGGCGCAGGCACCGGCACCGGTCCCTGCGCGGCCGGCGCAGCAACCGGCGGCCGTCCCGCCAAGGAACAGGGAATAGTATGCGCATCAATGAACGGCGCTCGCTGTGGCGGCGCGTGAAACCTTATGTGGCGGTGTTCGACCCGCCGCTGCTGACCTTGCTGGTGCTGCTGCTGACGACCAGCCTGGTCACGCTGTACTCGGCCAGCCTGGATATTCCCGGCAAGATCGAGGACCAGCTGCGCAATATCGCCATGTGCGTGCTCGTCATGTGGATCACGGCGAACATTTCGCCGCAGAACATGGCCCGTATCGCGGTGCCGGCCTACGCGGTCACCGTGCTGCTGCTGGTGGCGGTGGCGCTGTTCGGCACCATCAAGCTGGGCGCGCGGCGCTGGCTGCACATCGGCATCATCGACATCCAGCCCTCCGAGCTGGCCAAGATCGCGGTGCCGCTGATGCTGGCGTGGTACTTCCAGCACCAGCAGGGGCACCTGCGATGGCATACCTATCTGATCGGCGCCCTGCTGCTGCTGGTGCCGGTGGGCCTCGTGATGCGGCAGCCGGACCTCGGCACGTCGCTGCTGGTGGTCGCCGCCGGTTTCGCCGTGATCTATCTCGCCGGGCTGCCGTGGCGCGCGATGGCGGCACTGGCGATCGCCGGCGCTTGCTTCATGCCGGTAGCCTGGTCCATGATGCACGACTACCAGCGCGAACGGGTGATGACGCTGATCGACCCGACCGCCGACCCGCTGGGCAAGGGCTTCCACATCATCCAGTCGACCATCGCGATCGGCTCGGGCGGCATCATGGGCAAGGGCTGGACCAAGGGCACGCAGACCCACCTCGAATTCATTCCCGAGCGCACGACGGACTTCATCTTTTCCGTCTACTCCGAGGAATTCGGCCTGGCGGGCAACCTGTTCCTCATGTTGCTGTACCTGCTGCTGATCGGCCGTGGCATGATGATCGCCGCCGGAGCGCCCAATTTCTTCACACGCCTGCTTGCAGGAGCGATGACAATGATCTTCTTTACCTATGCATTCGTGAACATGGGAATGGTGAGCGGCATCTTGCCCGTGGTGGGCGTGCCGCTGCCATTCATGAGTTATGGCGGCACCGCGCTGCTGACCCTGGGCATCGTGTCCGGTATCCTGATGAGCGTGCAGCGCCATCGCAAGCTGGTGCAGACCTGATGGGGGGCGCTATCGTTGAACGCGCGCTGCGGCGCGCAGGCACGGGTGCGCTGCTGGCTGCCATGCTGGCGCTGGCGGGCTGCGGCGGCCCGGAAATCGTCGGCAAGCTGCCGGGAGCGCCGAAGGTCAAGGCGAAGCACCGGGAACCGGGCGTGCCCGACCTGCCGCCGGCCGGCTCCGGCCGGGGCGGCTACTACATGGACGACGGCCCGGGCGACGACCCGCCGCCGAACCTGATGGCCACGCCGGACGCGGAGGTGCGCAACGACCCGCTGCTGCCGCGCGCGAACCGGCCGTACACGGTGTTCGGCACCACCTACGAGCCGATCCCGAACGACAAGCCCTATACCGCGCGCGGACTGGGCACCTGGTACGGCAAGAAGTTCCACGGGCAGCGCACCTCGTCCGGCGAACTGTACGACATGTACAAGATGTCGGCCGCCCACCCGATCCTGCCGATCCCCTCGTATGCGCGCGTGACGAACCTCTCGAACGGCAAGTCGGTCGTGGTGCGCATCAACGACCGCGGCCCGTTCAAGTCCTCGCGCGTGATCGACGTGTCGTACACCGCGGCGCTCAAGCTCGGCCTGCTGGTGAACGGCAGCAGCGAGCTGGAAGTCACGCGCATCATGCCGGACGAGATCGAGAAGATGGTAGCGGCGCGCAAGGCGGGCGCCGTGATCGCGGCGGTGGAAGGCGTGCCCGCGAGCGCGCTGCGGCCGGGCGCGCCGCTGCTGGCGGGCGCCAGCCCGGACGAGCTGCAGGACTTCATCCTGGCACGCGGCACGGCGGAAGACACGCAAGCCCCGACGTCCAGCGGTTATTACCTGCAACTGGGCGCCTACTCGAAAGAAACCAGCGCCGCCGCCATGCGCGAACGGCTCGCCAACGCCACCCGCGGCAGCGACTTCGCCGTGGTGCAGGCCGGCTCCGTGTACCGCCTGTACGGCGGCCCGTTCGGCTCCCGCGAAGAAGCCGCCGCCGCCGCCGCCCGCCTGCCAGGCGCGCTGCGGCTCAAGCCGCTGATCGTCCAGCGCGAAGTGAATTAGTGTTGTAGAAATTCGGGGACAGTCCCCGAATTTTTACAACACTTTGCGTTGCGATTTTGCTACAAGAATTCGGGGACTGTCCCTGTTGTATTTCTACTACGGTGACACGCGGGGCAGGGGATGGCCGGCCCGGTGGGCCTACTGGCACTTGCGGATCTGCTGGTCCTTGAAGCCGGCGACGATCTGGTCGAGCCGGGTGCGGGTGGTGGGGCCGATGTCGCGGAACTGGAACATCAGCTGTTTCGATGGCGCGTAGCGCGGGGTGATGCGGGCCCCGGTGACGCCCTGCTTGACCAGGCCGGCCAGGTGCGTGCGCGCCGCTTCTTCCTGCTTGAAGACGCCCAGCGAGATGGCCAGCCGCAGCGGCTGGTTGTCGGGGATGATGTAGAAGCTGGTCACGCCCTTGTCGCGCAGTTCGGCCGCCTTGCGGTTGGCCGCTTCGCGGTTCGGGAAGGGCGGGATGTTGACCACGTAGCTGGACACTTCCTGCCCCTGCACATTGCGCCGTGCCTGCCGGTCGCCCAGCTCCAGCGGCGCCAGCGCCGCCTCGAAGCGCCGGGCGTCGGCCAGCAGGAAATTGCCGACCTCGACGCAGGCGACGGTCGCGGGCTCGTCGCGCGGCGCCGGGCCCGGCGGGGTCGCGGCCACCGAAGCGGCGGTCGCTTGCGCGGCGGGGATCACTTTCAGCGCCTTCGCGTTCAACTGATTGGCCAGCCGCGCCGGTTCGCGCTCGCCGTCGGCCATGTTGCCGACGACGCCCTGGCCGACGGCCAGCACGGCCACGTTCGCCGCCAGCAGCGCGAAGAAGAAGAATTTCAGCATGTGTCGTCCATCCCGCCGGCCAGCAGCGCCGCCTGCAGGCCGAGCATCACGATATTGTCCACGTGGCGCGCCGGCACGGTCAGTGCCGGGGCGATCAGCGGAGCGGCTCCGCCGGAAATGATACATGGCGCGCCGCCGTGCGCGGCAACCGCGCGCTCGATCGCGCCCGCTTGGGCGGCCAGGCAGCCGGAAAGGATCGCGTCATGCGTATTATCCGCGAACGTGGGCGGCAGCGCGGTGCCGGCATCGATCTGCGGCAGCTGCGCCGTGTTGCGCGCCAGCGCGCCGGACATCAGGCGCAAGCCCGGCAGGATCATGCCGCCGATGAACGTGCCGCCGGTGGTGACCGCATCCACCGTGGTCGCCGTGCCGCAATTGGCGATGACGACGGCCTGGCCGGGCGCCAGCGCGCGCGCGCCGATGGCGGCGGCGAAGCGGTCGCAACCCAGTTGCGCGGGGTTGGCATAGCCATTGAGGACCCCGGCACGCCACGGTACCGAGGCGAACCATTCGACGGACGCGTGCGGCGCGCACACCCGCAACGCGCCCTCGATCGCCGCGCGCACCCCGCCGCCGGCAACGTTGGCCGCCAGCACCCGCGTCGGCGCGATGCCCGCGGTTTTCCACTCGTCGATCAGGGTGTCCAGCAAGCCGTGCGCCATCGCGCCTTGCAGGCGCCATTGCCCCAGCGGCGCATCGGCATCGGCCAGCGCCCACTTGACGCGGGTGTTGCCCGCATCGACCAGCAGCCACGATCGCGCGGCCGCCTCCGTCATGCCAGCCTCAGCGAAACGTCGCCCGACAGCACGGCCACGCGGCCGGCCGGGGTATCGAGCAGCAGGCGGCCCGCGTCGTCGACGCCCGCGGCCAGGCCCTGCTGGATCACATTGCCATCGTCCAGGATGTTCACCGGCTGGCCGCGCCACGCCTGCAGCGCATTCCAGCGCTCGCGGAACGGCACGAAACCGGTGTCGTCGAACTCCGCCAGCACGGCGGCCAGGCGCGACAGCAGCAGGGCGACCAGCTCGTTGCGGTCCATGCGCGCCAGCCACGGTGCCGACGAGACCGCGCGGCCAATCCGCGCTTCCATCTCGTCCGGCATGACGAGGTTCATGCCGCAGCCGATCACGGCCCAGATGCGGCCATCCGGCGCGGTGCCGGTCTCGACGAGGATGCCGGCCAGCTTGGCGCCATCCTTCATCAGGTCGTTCGGCCACTTCAGCTGCACAGGCACATCCAGCGCCGCCACGGTTTCGGCCAGCGCGACGCCCACCGCCAGCGGCAGGCCCGCCAGGCGCTGCAGTGGCCCCTTGAACGGCCAGGCGAGCGAGAACGTCAGCGAGGCGCCGGGCGCGGAAAGCCAGGGCCGGCCGGCACGGCCGCGGCCGGCCGTCTGCCGGTCGGCGATGCGCAGCACGGGGCCGGACAGGGCGCCGGCGGGCAGGCGCGCCAGCAGGTCGGCGTTGGTGGAGCCGGTTTCGGGAACGGCCTCGATGGCGACGTGGGAGGCACTGGCGGCGCAGCGCGCGCTGATGGCTTCGGCTTTCAGTACGGCGTTCGGTTCAGTCATGGTGCATGTTTGCGCGCCTTGCGCGCCTTGCGCGGCGCGCGGGCAAAGGCGAGATCATACAGGGCGTCGGGCAGCCACCGCAGCAGCTTCGCCACCACGCCCATCTGCCACGGAATCACGCGGTAGCGCACGCCGCCGGCAATGGCCCGCACGGCGCGCCCGGCGAAGCGCTCCGGCGTCATCAGGAACGGCATGTGGTATTTGTTCTGCCGCGTCATCGGCGTGTCGATGTAGCCGGGCGCAATGGTCACCACGCGGATGCCGTGGCGGCGCATCTCCAGGCGGAGCGCTTCGCAATAGGTGACGACGGCCGCCTTCGAGGCGCTGTAGCCACCGCCTCCCGGCAGCCCGCGCACGCCCGCCACGCTGGCAATGCCCACCAGCGTGCCATGGCCCTGTTCCCGCATCGCTTCGATGAAGGGCCCGAACGTGGCCACCGTGGCGGTGACGTTGGTGGCGATGATGGCTTCGAACACCGGCAGGTCTTCCGGCACCTCGGTGAGCGTGCCGTGCGAGATGCCGGCGTTGGCGATGACGATGTCGATGCCGCCCGCGGTGGCGATGAAGTCGCGCGCCGCCGCGGACAGTGCAGCGTGGTCGCATACGTCGCCCGGATAGATGCGATGCAGATCGGAATGGGGGAGGGAGCCGGCCAGTTCGCGCAGCGCCGCTTCGCGGCGGGCGAACAGGCCCAGGGTTGCGCCTTCTTGCGCGTAACGCGCGGCGAGGGCGGCGCCGATGCCGCTGGAGGCGCCCGTGATGAAGACACGCGGGCCCGCCGCCGCCATCGTCATTACTTCTTCTCGGCCTTCGCCTTCGCGACGAGGAAGTCCAGCACCTGCGTGGTCGCCTGCTGCTGCGCGGCCTCGGTGTTCAGGTTCTTGTTGGCCTCGCCCGTCAGGCTCGGCGACGCCTGCCAGCGCCCGTCGACGACGATCAGCGGCCAGTACTCGACCTTGTAGCTGTCCATCAGCGCGGCGGAGCGGCGCACCTTGCCGGCCACGCCGAACGAGCGGTAGGTGTCGATGAACTTCTGCTTGTCGACGCCATTGTTCGCCACCCAGGCGAACACCTCTTCATCGCTGGTGAAGCCCTGCCCGCCGCCGTGCAGCGCGGCCAGCACCTTCGGCTGGAACTGATCGGCCAGCCCGAGCGATTCGAGCGTGTAATACAGCTTCTGCTGCGGGGCCACGCGCTCGTTGTACGGCACGTGCACGCGCTTGAACACGATGTTGTCGCCCTGTTTCTTCACCCAGGCCGACAGGATCGGGTCGAAGGTATGGCAGTGCGGGCACCAGTAGGCGAAGAACTCGATCACCTCGACCTTTTTGCCCGTGTCGGTCGGCTGCGGCGTGGGCAGCGCCTTGTATTCGGCGCCTTCCTTCGGCGCGGCGGGGGAGGCCGCGGCGCCGAACGAGGCGAAGGCAAGAACGGCAACGGACAGGATCTGCTTCATCATGCGCATGGACACTCCAATCGACTCCATCATTTCTGGTTGCGGACCACGGCGACGTCGACGCCGTTCTCGGACAGCTTGCTGCGCACCTTGTTCATCGCCTCGACCTGCGTGAACGGGCCCACGCGCACGCGATGCAGCACGCCGGAATCGGTGGTGCGGTCGGTTACCGACGCCTCGAAGCCCAGCAGGGCCAGCTTGGCGCGCACCGCCTCGGCATCGGCCGTCTCGCGGTAGGCACCGGCCTGCAGGTAATACACCCACTTCTCTTCACCGGCCGGGGAGGGGGCCGGCGCGGCCGCCTGCGTCGGCGGCGCGGCCGTGTTCGGCGGCACCGGTGCGGCCGGCGTGCCCGCCTTCGGTTCCGCGCCGTTCTGGATCCGGTCCACCACGGCCTGCAGAGGATCGGCCGCAGGAGCGGTGGACGGCGCGGCGGCCGGCGCCGGGGCGCTCTTCTGCTGTTCGCGTTCGAAGTCGCGGTTGGCGCTGCGCACCGCGTCGCGGTTGCCGTACATCGGCTTGTTCGGGTCGGCGATCTGGCCGGAAGATTCGGCCGGCTTGCTGGCGCGCGAGGTGCGCTCCGTGAACGGCGACTGCCCCTTGGTGATCATCAGCGCCACGATCACGGCGATGACGAGGCCGATGACCAGCCCGATGATGATGCCGACCAGCGTGCTGCCCTGCTGGCGCGTACGCAGCCGGGGTGAAGAGCTCAAACTCATTGTGCGGGAAGTCCTTTCAAAGCGGGATTTACATTTGCTCCGGTGCCGACACGCCGATCAGCGCCAGGCCGTTGCGCAGCACCTGACGGGTGGCGACTGCCAGCGCCAGGCGGGCCAGCTTGAGCTCCTCGTCGTCGTCGAGCAGCCACTTGTGCGCGAAGTAATAGCTGTGCAGTTCGCCGGCCAGCTCGCGCAGGTAGAACGCGATCTGGTGCGGGCCCAGTTCGGCCTGGGCGCGCTGCAGCGTTTCCGGGTAGGCCGCCAGCTTGGCCAGCAGGCTCGCTTCGTGCGGCGTGGTCAGGCGCGACAGGTCCACGCCGGCCAGCTGCGCCACGTCGCCGCCCCAGTTGGCCAGCGCGGAGCAGATGCGCGCGTGCGCGTACTGCACGTAATACACCGGGTTCTCGTCGGAGGTCTTCAGCGCCACGTCCACGTCGAACACGAATTCCGTGTCGGCCTTGCGCGAGATGAGGAAGAAGCGCACGGCGTCGCGCCCCTTCGTGATGTCGCCGCCGCCGGACCATTCGATCAGGTCGCGCACCGTCACGTAGGAGCCGGCACGCTTGGAGATCTTCACTTCCGCGCCATCCTTCATCACGGTGACCATCTTGTGCAGCACGTAGTCGGGGTAGCCCTGCGGGATGCCCAGGCCCACGGCCTGCAGGCCGGCGCGCACGCGGGCGATGGTGCCGTGGTGGTCCGAGCCCTGCACGTTGATCGCCTGCGTGAAGCCGCGCTGGAACTTGACGATGTGATAGGCCACGTCCGGCACGAAGTACGTGTAGGTGCCGTCGGTCTTGCGCATCACGCGGTCCTTGTCGTCGCCGTAGTCGGTGGTGCGCAGCCACAGCGCGCCGCCGTCCTCATAGGTGTGGCCGTTGGCCACCAGCGCCTGCACGGCCGCTTCCACCTTGCCGTCGCCGTACAGCGAGGATTCCAGGTAGTAGTTGTCGAACTTGACGCCGAACGCCTGCAGGTCGATGTCCTGTTCATTGCGCAGGTAGGCCACGGCGAAGGCGCGGATCGATTCCAGGTCTTCCACGTCGCCCGAACCGGTGACCGGTGCCCCATCGCTGCACGACACGGTCTTCTTCGCCAGGAAGTCGGCGGCGATCTCGGCGATGTAGTCGCCGTTGTAGGCCGATTCGGGCCATTGCTCATCGCCCGGCTTGAAGCCGCGGGCGCGTGCCTGCACCGAAGTGGCCAGCGTGTGGATCTGCACGCCGGCATCGTTGTAATAGAACTCGCGGGTGACCTGGAAGCCCTGCGCCTCGAACAGCGACGACAGGGCGTCGCCCAGCGCGGCCTGGCGGCCATGGCCCACGTGCAGCGGGCCGGTCGGGTTGGCCGACACGAATTCGATGATCACGCTCTTGCCGTTGCCCGCTTCGCCGCGGCCGAAGGCGGCGCCCTGGGCCAGCACGGTCTGCACGACGGCCTGCTTGGCGGCGTCCGTCACGCGCAGGTTGATGAAGCCCGGGCCGGCGATGTCGGCCGAGGCGACGAGCGCCTTCGCATCCGGGTTGTCCAGCAGCGCGCCCACGATCTTCGTGGCCAGTTCGCGCGGATTCATTTTCAGCTGCTTCGCCAGCTGCATGGCGATATTGCAGGCCACGTCGCCGTGCGACGGGTCGCGCGGGCGCTCGAGCACCACGTTGGCGGTCACGGAAGTGCCTTCCAGCAGCGGGGCGAGGGCGGCCTGGAACAGGGCGGCGATCTGTTGTTTTTGTTGGGCGAGCATGGGCGAGAGTCGAAAGTAAAACGGTGTAAATAAGGCGCAAAACGCGTCGCGAAGATCGGACATTATACCGATTTGCGGTTGCCGCGAATAATCGAGCGGGGGCGCCCCGCTGCTACAATCCTGCCCTCAACCTAGCAAGACGAAAGACCACGATGAACAAGCGCCCGACGCTGACGCTGAAGAACAAGCCAGCCCCGGCAGCGAAGAAGCTGGCCGGCCGCAAGCCGGCAGCAACCGATCAGCCCAAGCCAGGCAAGCCGGCCGGCAAAGCCGCGGGCCAGCCCGGCGGTAATCCCGCCGCCAAGCCCGCCAACCAGCCCGGCGGTAATCCCGCCGCCAGGCCCGCCAACCAGCGTCCCGACGCGGCCGCCAGGCCCGCCAAGCCCGCCGATAAGCGCCCCGACGCGGCCGCCAGGCCAGCCGCGCGCCCGCAGCCGGGACCGCAACGTGCCCCCGAAGCGGGACCATGGGACGCCACGCGCGCCAAGGTCGCACGGCCGCGCCGGGACGAGTCCGCGCGCAAGGAAGAGCCGGCGCGCCGGCCTGCTTCGGACGCGACCACCCGGCCCGACACGGGCCCGGCGCTGCGCGCCAGCCACCACCGCGACCTGAAGCCGCGCCTGCAGACCGAATTCCAGGCCGACCTGAAATCCGATTCGCTGGGCTTCGCCCTGCTGGGCGCGGCCGCCGCCGTGGTCCAGGTGCGCGGCGGCATGGCGCTGCCGCAAGCCCTCGCCGGGGTGTTCGCCAATCCCGCCACCACACCGCAGGCGCGTGGCGCGATCCAGGACGTGGCCTACCGCGCCATGCGCCAGCTGGGCCGCAGCGATGCGCTGGTGGCGGCGATGGCGCCAAAGGCGCCGGACGTGCTGGTGGCAGCGCTGCTGGCCTGCGCGCTGCCGCTGATGCAGGCCGGCGAGGATGGTCCGGCGCCTTACGAGGCGTTCACCGTCGTCGACCAGACCGTGACGGCGGCCGGCTCCCACCCGGACACGGTGCGCGCGAAAGGCATGGTCAACGCGCTGCTGCGCCGCTTCCTGCGCGAACGCGATGCGCTGCTGGCCGAAGTGCTGGAACAGCCGGCGGCGCGCTGGAACTACCCGCAATGGTGGATCGATGCCACCATCACCGCCTATCCGCACCAATGGCAGGAGATCCTCGCGGCCGGCAACGTGGCGCCGCCGCTGACCTTGCGCGTGAATACCCGCAAGGGCACGGTCGACGACTACCTGCGGTTACTGGCCGATGCCGGCATCGGCGCGCGCCGCATCGGCGAGTTCGCGGTGCGGCTGGACAAGCCGATGGGCGTGCACCTGATCCCCGGCTTCGAAGCGGGGCTCGTCTCGGTGCAGGATGCCGCCGCCCAGCTCGCCGCGCGCCTGCTGGACGTGCAGGACGGCATGCGCGTGCTGGACGCCTGCTCGGCGCCGGGCGGCAAGACTGGCCACATCCTCGAGCTGGCCGATGCCGACGTGACGGCGCTCGATGCCGACGCGCAGCGGCTGGCCCGCGTGCGCGAGAACCTGGACCGCCTGCAGCTGTCGGCCACGCTGCAGACGGCCGATGCGCAGGGGCGCGACTGGTGGGATGGGCAGCCGTTCGACCGTATCCTGGCCGACGTGCCGTGCACGGCCTCGGGCATCGTGCGCCGCCACCCCGATATCCGCTGGTTGCGCCGCAAGGGCGATACGCTCCAACTTGCAACACTTTCCGCGCAAATTCTCGACAATCTTTGGCAGATGCTGCGGCCCAATGGTAAATTGCTGTTCGTGACATGTTCGTTGTGGCCGCAGGAATCCGAGGCGCAGGCGGCCGCTTTCGCGGTGCGCAATCGCGCCACGCGACTCGATGCGCCCGGTCAGCTGCTGCCCGCGGGCGGGGCCGAACAGGATCACGATGGACTGTTCTACGCGTTGTTCCAGAAAGGTGCTTGACTTGCATCGGCGGGACCGGCGTGGAAATTCCGGCCGGGCCCGGCTGCATGGCGCCCGGTTCATTAGTTCCTGTTTTCGGCCCTAACCACACACAAGCGCAAGTGATCCCCCGATTCGTTCGATTCCTCTGCTGGCAAATGCTGCTGATGCTGGCCTGCGCCTTGCCGCAGGCGGCACGTGCCGCCGAAGGAACCGTGGAGATCACCAGGGCCTATATCGAAGCGGCGGAAGAGGGCTACCGCCTGTCCGCCGCCTATTCCTTCGACCTGAATCATGGCCTGGAGGACGCGCTGGAATACGGCGTCGCCCTCAATTTCGCCACCCAGATCACCTTCACCCGGCCGCGCTGGTACTGGTTCGACGAGAAGGCGGTGACGGCCAGGCGCACCCACAAGCTTTGGTACAATGTGCTGACGCGCCAGTACCACGTGCAGATCGAGGGCAGCGTGCGGCAGAATTTCGATTCCCTGGACGATGCGCTGTTCTTCATCCGGCGCCCTTCCCGCTGGGTAGTGGCGCCGCGCGGCGCGCTGAAGGTGGGCGAGGTCTACAACGTCACGCTCAGCATGGGCATGGACCGCGATTACCTCCCCAAGCCGATCCAGGTCAATGCCTTCAGCAACCGCGACTGGAACCTGGCTTCGCAAAAGAGAACCTTCCAGTACAGGGCGGAGTAAGTGACCCAGACATTGCGGTATCTGTTCGTCGTTGCAGGCGCCTTCTGCAGCATCCTGCTGTTCCTGCTCGCATCCGCTTCCGATAACTCCGGTTTCTATAATCGTTATTACTTCTGGTTGCTCGGCCTGAACGCCGCGGTGGCCGTGGCGCTGCTGCTGCTGGTCGGCGTTTCCCTGTTCCGTCTCTACGCCCGGTATAAAAGCGGCAAGTTCGGCTCGCGGCTGATGACGCGGCTGGTGATGCTGTTCGCCGCGATCGGCGTGCTGCCCGGGCTCGTGATCTTCCTCGTTTCCGTGCAGTTCGTCTCGCACTCGATCGACTCGTGGTTCAACGTGCGCGTGGAAGAGGCGCTGGAAGCCGGGCTGGACCTGGGCCGCTCGGCCCTCGATTCCTCGCTGGCGGAATTGAAGGGCGAGGCGGACAAGACCGCCCAGGAACTGGCCGCGCTGCCGTTCTATGCGGCGCCTTCCGCGCTGGCCCGCTTCGTCAAGGAACACCCGCGCACGCAGAGCGCGATCATCGTCGATGCCGAAGGCGGCCTGATCGTCTCGGCGATGGGCGAGCGCCGCGTCAACCTGTCCGCCGACCTGCCCACGGCCGCGATGATGGCAAGGATGCGCGAGGATCCGCCCTATGCCGTGCCGGAAGGCGGCAACGAGGCGGCGCGCGACGGCGGCACCCCTGCGGACCCGAACAATGTCCTGCGCCTGCGCGTGCTGCTGCCGGTGCCCGATCCGGTGCAGCCTTCGGGCGGGCGGCTGGCGCCGCGCTACCTGCAGATCATCCAGGCCGTCTCGCCGCAGCTCGCCAACGACGGCGAGATGCTGCGCACCGCCTACAGCGAGTACAAGGAACGCTACGTGGCCCGCATCAGCCTGCGGCGCATGTATATCGAAACACTGACCTTGACCTTGCTGCTGGCCGTGTTCGGGGCGATCGCCGCCGCCTTCCTGATCGCCAACGACCTGGCGCAGCCCCTGCTGCTGCTCGCCGAGGGCACGCGGGCGGTGGCCGAAGGCGACCTGTCGCCGCGGCCGATCGTGGCCAGTTCCGACGAACTGGGCACGCTCACGCAGAGTTTCAACACCATGACGCGCCAGCTTTCGGAAGCGAGAAGCGCCGTGGAGCGCAACCGCATCGCCTTGCAGAATGCCAAGGCCCACCTGGAATCGGTGCTGGCCAATATGTCGGCCGGCGTGATGGTGCTGGACCAGGAATTCCGGCTCGTGACTTGCAACGACTCGGTCGAGCGCATCCTGCAGAAGGCGGGCGTGACCCTGATCGGCAAGCCGCTGGCCGACGTGGATGGCATGCACGAATTCGCGGCCGCCGTGATCGCCGCGTTTTCGGCCCAGAGCGCGCAATCGGCCGCCGGCCGCAATGTGCAGCGCCTGCACTGGCAGCGCCAGATCGAAATTCCGCGGCCGGCCGGCAGTGCGGACGAGAACGACCTGATCCTGCTGACGCGCGGCTCGCGCCTGCCGCTCGAGGGCGGCGGCGGCTACATCGTCGTGTTCGACGACATTACCGACGTGATCTCGGCCCAGCGCTCGATCGCCTGGGGCGAGGTGGCGCGCCGCCTGGCGCACGAGATCAAGAACCCGCTGACGCCGATCCAGCTGTCGGCCGAGCGCCTGCAAATGAAGCTGGAGAGCAAGCTGGGTCCGGCCGACGTGGAGTTGCTGAACAAGAGCGCCGGCACCATCGTCAACCAGGTGGCTGCCATGAAGCGCATGGTCGACGATTTCCGCGACTACGCGCGCACCCCGCCGGCCCAGCTCGAACCACTCGACCTGAACGAGCTGGTGGAAGAGATCCTGCACCTGTACGTGTCCGGCGACGGCAACGACATCATCCGCCCGCACCTGGCACCCTATCTGCCGATGATCATGGGCGACGAGACGCAGTTGCGACAGGTAATCCATAATCTGCTGCAGAATGCCCAGGATGCCCTTGCCGACGCGCCCGAAGGCAGCCGCGAGCCGCGCGTGGACGTGGTGACCGAGGCGATCCACTACCAGAGCGCTGATGGCGGCACCCGCATCGCCGTGCGCCTGTCGATCTCGGACAATGGCCCCGGTTTCGCGCCGAAGATCCTGGCCCGCGCCTTCGAGCCTTACGTGACCTCCAAGGCGCGCGGCACCGGCCTGGGGCTGGCGATGGTCAAAAAGATCATCGACGAGCACGGGGGGCGGATCGACATCCAGAACCATCCGGACGGTTGTGGCGCTTCGGTACTGATTTTGCTGTTAAAGTTGGCACCGGTGCAGTTGGCATAATATTGAAGGGCACATAAAATCGTTGTCACGACCAAGCGCCGGTCCAGCCGGTGAAAAAGAACAGAAGGGCAGGGATAGATGGCAAACATTCTCGTAGTAGATGATGAAATGGGTATCCGGGAGCTGCTCTCGGAAATCCTCGGGGACGAAGGGCACGCGGTCACGCTGGCTGAAAACGCCCAGCAAGCCCGCCAGGCCCGCGCGGCCGGGGCGCCCGACCTGGTCCTGCTCGACATCTGGATGCCGGATACGGACGGCGTCACGCTGCTGAAGGAATGGCAGCGCGACGGCCTGTTGACGATGCCGGTGATTATGATGTCCGGCCATGCCACGATCGACACCGCGGTCGAGGCCACCCGCATCGGTGCCCTGAATTTCCTGGAAAAGCCGATTGCAATGCAAAAGCTGCTCAAGGCAGTGCAGGCCGGCCTGGCGCGCGGCCAGGAAGTGGTGCGCCCCCCCGTGATGGCGCAGCGGCCGGCCGCCTTGCCGCCGGTCGAGGAAGCGGCGCCGCCCAGCTTCGGCGTGCAGCCCCCGGTGCCGCAGGGCGCGCACGGCATTGCCGTGGCCCGGGGCGGCGGCGAAGGCCACATGTTCAGCCTGTCGTTCGACCTGCCGCTGCGCGAGGCGCGCGACGCCTTCGAGCGCATGTACTTCGAACACCACCTGGGCCGCGAAGGCGGCAGCATGACGCGCGTGGCCGAGAAGACGGGCCTGGAACGCACCCACCTGTATCGCAAGCTCAAGCAGCTGGGCGTGGAGCCGGGCAAGCTCGCCAAGAAAAACCAGCAAGTCTGATTTGCCTTCCCCCGTCATCACCACGCTGGTGACCGGCGCGCGCGCCATCGATCGCGAAACGGCGATCGCGGCACGCCTGCCGGCCATCGGCGCCGCAGCCGTTTCGCCGCCTGCCGGTACCGCCGCCGGTACTGCCGCCCACACTCCGCAGGCGCCGGTCGCCGTCATCATCGAAGGCCTGGCCGACCCGAATTCGCCCTTGATGGACGTCGCTGGCGTACACATCGCGCGCATTGCCCCCGGTTGCCTATGTTGCGCCGGTAATCTTGTCTTGCGTGTTACATTGAATCGTCTCTTGCGGCGCCCGCCGGCGCAGCTCTTTATCAGCCTGGCTGATGCCACCCATGTCGGACAGTTGCGCGCGATGTTGTCGGCGCCGCCCTACGATACCGTGCTGTCCCTCTGTGACGACGTCGTGGCACCCGCCACCGCACCCTGACCTCGCCGGCAAGCCTCTTGAAATGGGTTCATGGAGCCCCACTTCGAGACACGTAAGCAATTCAATTTGCAAACAATTGAACGCCCGACAATACGGAACCCACCGGTTTCGTCCTTGAGAGAAGGAAGCGATATGAACCTCATCTACAACAGCGAGCAGTACAGCGTCGTCGAGTTCGGACCGGATCGCGATCTCGAATCCCTGCGTTTCGGCGGCTATGAAATCGTCGACAAGGGCGGCAAACGTGAAATCTTCATCGCCGGCGTGCTGGCGCAGAACTTCCGGCGCGACGTCAACCAGCTCATCGCCAACGAACCCACGATGGAGGAAATCGACGAATTCCTCGGCAACTATGACTCCTTGATGAGTCAGCCGGTATTGCTGCACTGATACCGCACCGATCCGCGCGCCCCGGATACCTCGTGGCGCAGCTGTGGTAAGGTGACGGTCGGAAAGACCTTACCACGTCATACCATGTGCCAGCTCCTGGGAATGAACTGCAATGTACCGACCGACATTGTGTTCAGCTTCACCGGTTTCGCCCTGCGCGGCGGCCGTACCGATGTCCACCACGATGGCTGGGGCATCGCCTTTTTCGAGGGCGCCGGCGTGCGCCACTTCGTCGATCACCAGAGGGCCGTCGATTCGCCGGTGGCCACGCTGATCAAGACCTATCCGATCAAGTCCCGCAACGTCATCGCCCATATCCGCAAGGCCACGCAGGGCGAGGTGGCATTGGAAAACTGCCATCCCTTCATGCGTGAGCTGTGGGGCCGCTACTGGGTATTCGCCCACAACGGCGACCTGAAGGAATTCAATCCCGTGCTGGACGGCCCGTATCGCCCCGTCGGCACCACCGACAGCGAGCGCGCCTTCTGCTGGTTGTTGCAGGAACTGCGCCGCCGTTTCGGCGACGCCCGGCCCGCGCTGGCCGATCTCGGCGCCGCCCTGGGCGAACTGGTGCCCCGCATCGCCGCCCACGGCACGTTCAACATGATGCTCTCGGACGGCTCCGCGCTGTTCTGCCACTGCTCGACCAACCTGTTCTGGCTGGTGCGCCAGCATCCGTTCGACACGGCCATCCTCTCCGACGAGGACGTACGCGTGGATTTCTCACAAGTAACCACGCCGCACGACCGGGTGGCCATCATCGTGACCCAGCCGCTCACCACCAACGAGCGCTGGACGCAGTGCGCGGCAGGCGAGATGCTGTGTTTTGTGGATGGATTACCGCAAAAGAACATTTTTCCTACTGCGACTGGGCCGGCGGTGTCAGAATAGGCGAAAAAAGAGAGAGAACGTTTTCCCATGATCGACCTGTCCGGCACCGACCTGTCCCGCTCCGTGCGCGCGCGCGAGTTTTACCTCGGCCGCCAACCCATCCTCGACCGTAACGGCGTGCTGTTCGGTTACGAATTGCTCTTCCGTAACAGCCCCGTCGGCCCCGCCAATATCGACACCGAGCTGTCCGCCACGGCGGCCGTGATCGCCCATGCGTCCCAGCTGGGCGTGGAAAAAGTGATCGGCGACGGGCTCGGCTTCGTCAATGTCGACGAGCAAGCGCTCCACAGCGATATCTTCGGCTTCCTGCCCCGCGAGAAGGTGGTGCTGGAAATCGTCGAGACCCTGCAGGCCACGCCAAAGGTGCTGGCGCGGATGGCGGACCTGGCCAGCCAGGGCTTCCAGTTCGCGCTAGACGATGTGCGTGGCGACAGTAGCCAGCTGCAAGCCATGCTGCCGATGACGCAATTCGTGAAGCTGAGCATGCGTGGCGGCGATGCCTCGGCGCTGGCCAGCCTGGCCACCCGGCTGAAGGGCGACGGCAAGCTGCTGGTAGCGGAAAAGGTCGAGACGCGCGAGGAATTCGGCGCCTGCCTGGACCTGGGCTTCGATTACTTCCAGGGCTACTACTTCGCCAAGCCGGTGATCATGAGCGGCAAGAAGCTGTCGCCCTCGCAGCTGGCGCTGATGGAGCTGATGAGACTGGTGGTGTCGGACGCCGACAATATCGACATCGAGCGGGCCATCAAGCGCGACGCGTCGCTGGCAATCAACCTGCTGCGCCTCGTGAACACGCCCGCGGTCGGCGCGCGCCAGCGCATCGATTCGCTGAGCCAGGCGGTCACGATCCTCGGGCGCCGGCAGTTGCAGCGCTGGCTGCAGATCATGCTGTATGCCGAACCGGGCAAGCGCAGCGCTACGCAGACGCCGCTGCTGATGCTGGCCGCCACGCGCGGCCGGCTGTTGGAACTGCTGGCGCACAAGCTGCGGCCCGCGCACCGCCACGTGGCCGACATTGCGTTCACGGTCGGCATCATGTCGCTGATGGATACGCTGTTCTCGATCCCGATGAGCGAACTGCTCACGCAGATTGCCGTCAGCGACGAGGTGTCCGAAGCGCTGGTGTACCGCGCCGGCTTCTTCGGCGAGCTGCTCAAGCTGGCCGAATGCATCGAACGCATCGAGGACATGGAAGACGCCATCATGCCGGCCTTGCGCGAGCTCGAGATGACCACTGAGGAACTGGTGGAGCTGGAAATGTCCGCGTTCGAGTGGAGCGACAACGTGGTGCGCTACGCGATCTGAGCGCACGCGTGCGGAGATGAACGGCATCGCTGCGCGATGCCGTTTTCACATGGGGAACCGATGCGGGTAGGATCCATGCCTGATGTATTGCTGAATGTGCGCGACCTGGTGAAGGCGTATGGCCGGCGCCGCGCCGTGGATGGCGTGTCATTCCACGTGCGGCGTGGCCAGACGGTGGGCCTGCTGGGCCCGAACGGGGCGGGCAAGTCGACGACCGTGGCGATCATCGCCGGGCTGCTCGATGCCGACGCCGGCGAGGTGGTGCTGGACGGCCGCCCGATGGGCACGCGCCACCCGGAAGCACGCCGCCGCATCGGCCTCGTGCCGCAGGACCTGGCGCTCTACGACGACCTGCCGGCGCAGGACAACCTGAAGCTGTTCGGCGCGCTGTATGGCCTGAAGGGCCCGGCCCTGGGCGCGCGTTGCGCCGCCGTGCTGGACCTGGTCGGGCTGGCCGACCGCGCGCGCGACCGGCCCGCCACGTTCTCGGGCGGCATGAGGCGCCGTCTGAACATCGCCGCCGCGCTGCTGCACGAGCCCGAATTGCTGATCCTCGACGAACCCACCGTGGGCGTCGACCCGCAAAGCCGCAACGCCATCTTCGATACGCTGGAGAGCTTGCAGCGCGCCGGCACGGCGCTGCTCTACACCAGCCATTACATGGAAGAGGTGGAGCGGCTGGCCGACCATATCGTGATCGTCGACCATGGCAGGGTGCTGGTGGACGACAGCCCGGCGGCATTGTATGCCCGGCTGCCCGCGCGCGCCGCGCTGCACGTGGAGCTGGCGGCGCCGCTGACCGGCGACGTGGCGGCCGCGCTCACGCAGTTGCCCGGCGTGGCTGGCGTGCAGGACGACGGCACGGCGCTGGACGTGCGGCTGCGGGACGGCATGCAGGCCGTGGCGGTGCTCGACTGGCTGCGCGACCGGGGTCAGGTGCCGGTGCATTTCGCCACCGCCCGCGCGCGCCTGGAAGACGTGTTCCTCGACCTTACCGGCCGTTCGCTGCGCGATTGAAGCCATGATCGCCATCCTCGCCCTGGTCCGCAAGGACTTGCAGCTGTACCTGAACGACCGGCGCGCGCTGGTCATCCACCTGGTCGTGCCCATCATCGTTGCCGCGTTCTTCGGTTCGCTGTTCAGCGGCACCGGCAAGACCGGCAGGATCGACATCGCCATCGTGCAGCAGGACCGCTCCGCCATCGGCGCGAACATCGCGGCCGGCCTGCGGGCGGACCCGAACCTGCGCGTGCATACCCTGGCACTGGACGATGCCCGCGCCCGCGTCGCGGCCGGCAAGGCCGCCGTGGCCATCGTGATCCCGGCCGGATTCGGCGAGGCTGCCATGCGCGGACCCTCCGGCGCCGCGAAGGCCGAGCTGCCGCTGCTCTACGACCCGTCGCAAGCGACCGTGCTGTCCATGGTCAAGGGCCTGCTGATGCACCAGGTGATGCAGCAGCTGTCGGCGCAAATGCGGGAGCAGATGGGTGCCGGCGTGGCCGGCCAGGCGGCCGGCGGCGGCATGCCATTCGCCACGCGCGACGAGGCCGTCAGCGCCGGACCGGTCTACGACGCCTATGCCCACTCGTTTGCCGGCATGGGCGTGCAATTCATCCTGTTCATGGGTGTCGACTGGGGGATCGGCCTGCTGGCCGCGCGGCGCACCGGCATCTGGAGCCGCCTGCTGGCCGCGCCCATCACGCAAGGGCAGGTACTGCTGTCGCGCCTGCTTTCCGGCACCCTCATCGCGGCGGCGCTGCTGGTGGCGATCTTCCTGGTCGCGGCCATCCTGTTCGGTGTAAGGATCACGCATCCGGCCGGCTTCCTGGTGGTCACGCTGAGCTTCGCGCTGATGACGGCCACGTTCGGCCTGCTGGTGGCGGCGCTGGGCCGCACGCCGGAAGCGACGCGCGGCATCGCCACGTTCGCCACGCTGATGATCGTGATGCTGGGCGGCGCCTGGGTACCCTCGTTCATCTTCCCCGAATGGCTGCAACAGGTCTCGCTGGGCGTGCCGGCCCGTTGGGCGATCGACGGGCTGGACGCGGTCACGTGGCGCGGCCTCGGCATCGAAGCCGCGCTGCGCTGCGCCGGCGCGCAACTGGGGTTTGCCGCGCTGTTCGGCGGGCTTGCGGCGTGGCGGTTCAGGGCGAGGGAGAATGGCTAGCGGGCGGGTCTGGTCGTGGGCTGCTGGCATCAGGTGACAGGCACCTGTTTTCGCATCAGGTGACAGGCACCTGTTTTTTCGCCGGATGTGCCCGATGTCTTTCGCGGAAAACCGGTGTCGAACACCTGAAGGTCGGTCCGCCGCAGCGGTCCGACACCAGCGGCTCAAGCGTCGCCGACAAGACCAATGTCACCTCATCCAGGCGGCATTGGTGCCTGTCACCGACTTTCACCTGCATCGCGCCGTCAGGTCGCCGCGCCAGCCCCCGGCAGTTTCTTGTGCAGATCGGGATCGGTCATGAGTTCCCATGCCGCCAGGATCGCCACGGCGATACCGACCAGCAGGTTGTTCAGCATGGTGACACCCTGGCCATAGTCGCCTTCCAGCACCCACGGTGACACGGCGACCCAGATACCGAGTGCGAGATTGACGACCACGGCCCACAAGTAGGTCTTGTACAGGTCGAATGCCGCCAGCAGCGCAAGCACCAAGCCGCACAGCATGGCGTTCACGCCGTGCGGCGAGTCGATTGCATAGGAGAACAGCCACGGCGTGATGAACAGCCACACGCCGAGCAGCAGGATCAGCTGGTCCTGCCAACGTTTGAGAGTAAGTGCCATGATGGCCTCCCGTCAGTCCATTACATCGATACCCGTCACCGGGTAGTATCAGTATAGACCCGCGGGAAGCCGCCGGTGCTTACAGATTGGGTGCCAGCCAGCGCTCCAGCTCGGCCTTCGGCACACCGCGGCGCTTGGCCATATCGTCCAGCTGGTCTTCGTTGATCTTGCCCACCGTGAAGTACTTCGATTGCGGGTGAGCGAAGTAGAAGCCGGCCACGGCTGCGCCCGGGAACATGGCGAACGATTCCGTCAGTTCCATGCCGATCTCTTCGGCGCCCAGCACGCGGAACAGGTCGGCCTTCACCGTGTGTTCCGGGCACGCGGGGTAGCCCGGCGCCGGGCGGATGCCCGCATACTCTTCCTTGATCAGCGCCTCGCTGGAGAGCTGTTCGTCCGGCGCGTAGCCCCACAGGTCCTTGCGCACGCGCTCGTGCAGGTATTCGGCAAACGCCTCGGCAAGCCGGTCGGCCAGGGCCTTCAGCATGATCGACGAGTAATCGTCATGGGCATCCTCGAAACGCTTCTCGTACTTCTCGATGCCCAGGCCGGCCGTCACCGCGAACATGCCGATGTAGTCCTTCACGCCGGATTCCTTCGGCGCGATGAAATCGGCCAGGCACTGGTTCGGGCGCTGCACGCCGTCGATCACCGGCTTCACGCCCTGCTGGCGCAGGCCGTAGTAGGTGAACGCCACTTCGCTGCGCGTGTCGTCCGTGTAGACCTCGATATCGTCGTCGTTCACGCTGTTGGCCGGCAGCAGCGCGACCGCGCCGTTCGCCGTCAACCAGCGGCCCTCGATGATGCGCTTCAGCAGCGCCTGGCCTTCCTGGTAGACCTTGGTGGCCGCTTCGCCCACCACCTCGTCGGTGAGGATAGCGGGGAACGGGCCGGCCAGGTCCCAGGTCTGGAAGAACGGGCCCCAGTCGATGTACTGCGCCAGCTGGGCCAGGTCGACGTTGCGGAACAGGCGGCGGCCGATGAACTTCGGCTTCACGGGCGTGAAGTCCAGTTTCGCCTTGTTGGCGCGGGCCACGGCCAGCGTCACCGTCGGCAGCGCCTTCTTGTTGGCGTGCTGCTCGCGGATGCGTGCGTAGTCGTTCTCCAGCTCTTCCACGTAACGGTCCCGGGCCTCGGGCGTGAGCAGCGACTGCGCCACCGATACGGAACGCGATGCATCGGGCACGTACACGACCGGGCCTTCATAGTTGTGCGCGATCTTCACGGCCGTGTGCGCGCGGCTCGTCGTCGCGCCGCCGATCAGGAGCGGGATCTTCATCATGCGGAAGTGCTCGTCGCGCTGCATCTCCTTCGCCACGTGCGCCATCTCTTCCAGCGACGGCGTGATGAGGCCGGACAGGCCGATGATGTCGGCGTTCTCCAGCTTGGCGCGCGCCAGGATCTCGGAGGCGGGCACCATCACGCCCATGTTGACCACTTCGAAGTTATTGCATTGCAGGACTACCGAAACGATGTTCTTGCCGATGTCGTGCACGTCGCCCTTCACGGTGGCGATCACGATCTTGCCCTTCGGTTTCGCGACGATGCCGGTGCGGCGTTCCTCTTCCTTCTTTTCCTCTTCGATGAACGGGATCAGGTGCGCCACGGCCTGCTTCATCACGCGCGCCGATTTCACCACCTGCGGCAGGAACATCTTGCCCTGGCCGAACAGGTCGCCGACGATATTCATGCCGTCCATCAGCGGGCCTTCGATCACGTTGATCGGCCGCCCGCCGCTATTGAACACCTGCTGGCGCATCTCCTCGGTGTCCTCGACGATCCATTGCGTGATGCCGTGCACCAGGGCGTGCGCCAGGCGCTTTTCCACGGGCGCCTCGCGCCACTCCAGGTTCGCTTCCTGCTGCTTGCCGCCCGCCTTGAGCGTGCCGGCGAATTCGATCATGCGCTCGGTCGCGTCGGCGCGGCGGTTCAGCACCACGTCTTCCACGCGCTCGCGCAGTTCCGCTTCCAGGTCGTCGTACACGCCCACCATGCCCGCGTTGACGATGCCCATCGTCATGCCGGCCTTGATGGCGTGGTACAGGAACACCGTGTGGATCGCCTCGCGCGCCGGGTCGTTGCCGCGGAACGAGAACGATACGTTCGACACCCCGCCGGAAATCTTTGCGTGCGGCAGGTTGTCCTTGATCCAGCGCGTGGCGTTGATGAAGTCCACCGCGTAGTTGTTGTGCTCCTCGATGCCGGTCGCGACGGCGAAGATGTTCGGGTCGAAGATGATGTCCTCGGCGGGGAAGCCCACCTTCTCGGTCAGCACCTTGTAGGCGCGTTCGCAGATCTCGATCTTGCGCTCGAACGTGTCGGCCTGGCCCGTTTCATCGAAGGCCATCACGATCACGGCGGCGCCGTAGCGGCGGCACAGCTTGGCCTGGCGGATGAATTCCTCCTCGCCTTCCTTCAGCGAGATCGAGTTCACGATGGACTTGCCCTGCACGCATTTCAGGCCCGCCTCGATGACGGACCATTTCGACGAGTCGATCATGATCGGCACGCGCGAGATGTCCGGCTCCGAGGCGATCAGGTTCAGGAAGCGCGTCATCGCGGCCTGCGAATCGAGCATCGCCTCGTCCATGTTGATATCGATGACCTGCGCGCCGTTTTCCACCTGCTGGCGGGCCACGGAGAGCGCCTCGTCGTACTGCTCGTTGAGGATCATGCGCGCGAACGCCTTCGAGCCCGTGACGTTGGTGCGCTCGCCCACGTTGACGAACAGCGAGTCGTCGTCGATCGTGAACGGCTCCAGGCCGGACAGGCGCTGTGCCACCGGAATGCGCGGCACGGCGCGCGGCTTCATGTCTTTCAGCAGCTCGGCGATCGCGGCGATATGGTCCGGCGTGGTGCCGCAGCAGCCGCCGGCGACGTTGATGAAACCCGCCTCGGCGAATTCGCGCAGCAGCGCCGACGTGTCGGCCGGCAGCTCGTCGAAGCCGGTGTCGCTCATCGGGTTGGGCAGGCCGGCGTTCGGGTAGATGCACACGAAGGTATCGGCGATCTGCGACAGCTCTTCCGCATAGGGGCGCATCAGGGCAGCGCCCAGCGCGCAGTTCAGGCCGATCGTCAGCGGTTTCGCGTGGCGTACCGAGTTCCAGAAAGCCGGCACGGTCTGGCCGGAGAGAATACGGCCCGAGGCGTCCGTCACGGTGCCGGAGATCATCAGCGGCAGGCGTTCGGTGTCCGGGTGCTCGTCGAAATACTGGTCGATCGCGAACAGCGCGGCCTTGCAGTTCAGCGTGTCGAAGATGGTTTCCACCAGGATGACGTCGATGCCGCCATCGACCAGCGCTTCGAGCTGTTCGTAGTACGCCGTGGCCAGCTGGTCGAAGGTGACGTTGCGGGCGGCCGGATCGTTCACGTCCGGCGAGATCGACGCGGTCTTCGGGGTCGGGCCGAGAGCGCCGGCGACGAAGCGCGGCCTGTCGGGCGTGCTGTACTTGTCCACGGCGGCGCGCGCCAGTTTTGCGGCTTGCAGGTTCATCTCGCGCACGAGATGGGCCATGTGGTAGTCGTCCTGCGCGATGCTGGTGGCGCCGAACGTATTCGTTTCGATCAGGTCAGCCCCGGCGGCCAGGTAGCGCTCGTGGATTTCCTGGATCACGTGCGGCTGCGTGATGTTCAGCAGCTCGTTATTCCCTTTCACGAACAGTTCGCGCGCCCCGCTGTCGGCCGGCGCCGCGAAGGTGGCGAAGCGTTCGCCCCGGTATGCCGCTTCATCGATCTTGTATTGCTGGATGATCGTGCCCATCGCGCCGTCGAGGAACATGATGCGGCGCGACAGAATGTCGCGCAGTTGCGCTTCGGTCTTGGAGGCGGGGCGATTTCGGTTCATGGCTGTCGGTCTGGAACGGGGAGGGGGTACGATTATACGGCAAAGCCGCATTGCGCCTCGACGGGCGGCAATTTCCATGCCGGCATGGCGCCGGTATCGGGATCAGCTGGAAGGGAGGAGGCGATGGGCGGGGAGGCCGCCGCGGCGCGGCCGCCTCCCGCAGGGGAATGACGCGATCAGCCGAGCTTTGCCGCCGCGTTTCCACGCCGGCGCCGTGCTGCGCCGGTAACGACCAGCAGGCCGCCGGCAAGCATGGCCCAGGTGCCCGGTTCCGGCACGGGCATCGCCATCGCCATCGAGCCTTCCAGGGCACGGCTCTGGAACTTGGCGCCCCGCCGGATGCTGAACGCCGTCTCGTCCGTCCACAGGTACGACGCTTCCGCATACGAATACGGGGTCATCTGGTAATCGAGGTCGCGATCGCCGGCCGTGAAATAGTGGCCGCCAGAAAATAACCCTTCCGGATCGGTGCTGTTGAAACCTGCCGAGAACTCGAGTTTCCCGCCGATTTTGTACAGGAAATTATCGGTGCCGCATTTATAAAACTCATTACTGGAGCTGGCGCAGCCGATGTAATCAGTGCCATTCAGGAAAAATGAGCTGATTTCCGTCCTGTCGAGATAGCCATCGCGATTCATGTCCCGGCCGGAAAAAGAACCGTTCAGACTGCGAGAGCCATCGAAAATGCCGGTATCCTCCTGAAGAAAACCTGTGTACGAAAAGTTCCAGGTTGCGGCTGCGTTGACGCTGCAGCTGGCGGCCAGCAAGGTGGCAAATGCGACAGTCTTGACCATGACACAATTCAACAAAAGTGAAGGGGAGCAAACATATTATCTGGCCCGGCTTTGATAAGAAACAAATTCTCGCGATGTTTGTGCCGATACAACGCATTGGGTATCAAAAGGATAGGAAAGTTATCCGTGTCAATACATTGGAACAAATGTACAAAGCTCGATGGGTGGCGTGCATCGGCCAGGCGGTTTTTCATGCTTTGGGGCAATACCAGCCCGACGCGCGCAGCGGGTGGATAATGATGGGCTCGGCGCAATAACGCGCGCGGAAACTTCTTACGGCCGGGGATGGGGGACAAGGCGGCGGCTGCGTTGCCACCGCCTTGAGGCCGGGCTTTTACTGGAAACGGTGGCCTTCGAGGGCGAAGCCCTTGAGGAATTCCGTCGCCGGCAGGCGCTTGCCGCCCGGCTTTTGCAATTGCGTCAGGCGCAGGGCGCCGGTGCCGCATGCCACCACGATGCCGTGCTGCGCATCGGCGGCCAGCACCTGGCCTGCCGGGGCGGTACTGTCGGCGTCCAGCAATTCGGCGCCCCACAGCTTGATGACGGTGCCGTTGATGGTACCGTGCGCGCCCGGGGAGGGATTGAATGCGCGGATCTTCCGGTCGATATCGCGCGCCGGCTGCGTGAAGTCGAGGGCGGCTTCTTCCTTGGCGATCTTGGCCGCATAGGTCACGCCGGCCTCGGGCTGCGGCACCGCTTCGACGACGCCACGCTCCATCTTGCGCAGCACCTTGACCACCATCTCGGCGCCGATGGCCGCCAACCTGTCGTGCAGCGTGGCCGTGGTGTCGTGCACGCCGATCGGCGTGCGTTCGATCAGCAGCATGGGGCCGGTATCGAGGCCTTCCTCCATCTGCATGATGGTGACGCCGGTTTCGTGGTCGCCGGCCTCGATCGCACGGTGGATCGGCGCTGCGCCGCGCCAGCGGGGCAGCAGCGAGCCGTGGATATTGATGCAGGGCTTGATGTCGAGCGTGCTGCGCGGCAGGATCAGGCCGTAGGCGGCCACGACCATTGCGTCGTAGTCGGTCGCGCGCAGCAATGCGTGCGCTTCCTGTGCTTCCCGGGCGCGCTGCGGGTCCTTCGCGTCCATCCGCAGCGACAGCGGCTGGGCTACCGGAATCCCGTTGGCCACGGCGAATTCCTTGACGGCCGAGGGATGCAGGCGCATGCCGCGGCCGGCCGGGCGGTCCGGCTGCGTGAGCACCAGCGGCACTTCGATTCCGGCGGCATGGATGGCCCGCAGCGCGACGGCCGCGAACTCGGGCGTGCCGGCGAAGACGACTTTCATCGGCGGCCCGCGGTGCGCAGCTGACGCTCGCGTTCGATGCCGCGCTCTTCCTTCAGCAGCTTCGTCTTGATGCGGTTGCGCTTGAGCGGCGACAGGTATTCGACGAATACCTTGCCCATCAGGTGATCCATCTCGTGCTGGATGCACACGGCCAGCAAGCCGTCGGCATCCACTTCGAAGAACTCGCCCTTTTCATTCTGCGCACGCACCTTCACCTTGGCAGGGCGCTCGACGTCGTCATAGATGCCCGGCACCGACAGGCAGCCTTCGTCGAAGACCTGCTTTTCCTCGCTGGCCCACAGCACTTCGGGATTGATGAAGACGGTCAGCTGGTCTTTCGTTTCGCTGATGTCGATCACGATCACGCGTTCGTGCACATCCACCTGCGTGGCGGCCAGGCCGATGCCGGGCGCGTCGTACATCGTTTCGGCCATGTCGGCAACGAGGCGTGCGAGGCGCTCGTCGAACACGGTGACGGGCTTGGCGACCTTGTGCAGGCGCGGGTCGGGATAGCGGAGGATGTTCAGTTTCGACATGGGTGATCTGTTCAAAGGGTGCGGCTAAGGGACAAATGAGGCTGCAAATATCGTTGCAAATAAGACTAAGGCTGCAAATAAGACTGCGAAAAAGGTGGGGACTGCAAGGTCCAAAACAAGCGCCAGAGCAAGCGCAAAAGCAAGCGCAAAACGGCAGCGCCCCACCGGCGATGCCAAAACGTAATCGATAAGCATTCCGGTTCGCCGAAAAGCAACGACAGAACGACAGCCCGGCATGGATTGCGGCGTTCTTCGGCTTGTCAACGCAGGGTTAGTTGGGCAGAATGATTCTGTTCGGCAACTCTCCGCCACCATCGTTATCGCTTCGGCAAACCAGTGCGCAAAAACATGGAAGCACGAGCAAGCAATGCCTTGGTGTCGTGAAAATCAACACTGGCAGTATCGATCGGATGCTTTCGATCGGATGCTCTCGATCGGGTGTTTAGTGTGCCGTCTTAACGGACATATTCAATGAAAAATTTTAGCACAGTCGGCGCGCGCCTGTTGGTCGCGATAGCGCTCACGGGGGGCGGCGCCGTATCGGCCGCGGCACAGGATGGCCGCTGCGAATTCCGTGCGAACGCACCGGACCAGCACACGGTCGCGCGTGGCGACACGCTATGGGACATCGCGGGAACGTTCCTGCAAAAACCGTGGTGCTGGCCGCGGGTGTGGGGCATGAACCGCGCCGAGATCGCCGATCCGCACTGGATCTACCCGGGCCAGGTCATCTGGTTCGACCGTGCGGCCGGGCGCCTGCGGCTCGGTAACAGGATAGACACGGCCGAGCCCGGCACCGTGAAGGTGTCGCCGCTGGCGCGCACGGAAGGGATGGGCAAGGATGCCATTCCCGCCATTCCTCCCGCCGTGATCGAACCCTTCCTGGCCCAGCCCCTCGTCGTGGAAGCAGACGAGCTGAAGAATGCACCCCGCATCGTGGCCACGGCGGGCAACCGCGTCTTCCTCGGCAAGGACGACAAGGCTTATGTGCGCGGCGACCTCGGCGGCGCCACGTCATTCCAGGTCTTCCGGCCCGGCAAGCCGCTGCACGATCCGGTCACGAAGGCGCTGGTCGCGCACGAGGCGCACTACCTGGGCACGCTGGCCCTGCAAAAGGCGGCCGGGCCCGGCGGCGACGTGCACACGTTCATCGTGACCGGTGCGCGCGAAGAGATGGGGGTCGGCGACCAGCTGGTGCGTACCGAGCCCATGCCGATACAGAATTACGTTCCGCACGCGCCGGCAGCGCCGGTCGATGCGCGCGTGCTGGCCATCTACGATGGCGTAGTGCATGCGGGCCAGAACCACGTGGTGGCGATCAATCGCGGAAAGCTTGATGGGCTCGACGTCGGCGCCACCCTCCAGCTGTACCATGTCGGGCAGACGGTGACCGACAAGACTGCCGGCAAGGGTTGGCACAATCTCGGCAATCCGCAGGTCAAGCTGCCGGACGAACAGGTCGGCACCTTGTTCATCTTCCGCGTGTTCAGGCATGTCGCATACGGCTTGATCATGCAGGCGACCGAACCGGTAGTAGTGGGAGACGTTGCCAGAACCCCGGAGTGATCCTGCCGTGCAAGCCACGGAATCCTTCTTGTCGCATGGCAGCGCCGAAGCAGTGCTGCCCTGGTTGCGCCTGGCGATGATGCCGGGTTTGCCGCGCCATGCGGCCGCGCAATTGATACGCGCGCATGGTTCAGCCCCGGCGGTCATCGAGGCCGCGCGTGCGCATCGCCTTGCCGATGTGCGAGCGCCGGTGCCCGTTGGCGCCATTGCCGCGCCGTTCTCACCGCAGGCCCGTGCGCTCGCCGAAGCCACGCTGCAATGGGCACGCCAGCCGGGTAATCATTTGCTGGCGTTGAACGACGCAGGTTACCCATCGCTGTTGAAAGAGATTGCCGATCCGCCAGTGCTGTTGCATGTGCAAGGCGACGTCTCGCTCTTGCATCGCAGGGCGATCGGCATCGTCGGCAGCCGCAATGCAACCTTGCAGGGCAAGGCCAACGCAAACCGCTTTGCCCGCGCGCTGTCCGAAGCGGGCTTCACGATCGTTTCGGGTCTCGCGCTCGGCATCGATGCCGCCGCGCATGAAGGCGGCCTGGCCGCGCAAGGTTCCACCGTGGCGGTGATCGGCACGGGCATCGACGTGACCTATCCGGCATCGAATGCGCCGCTTGCCGCGCGTATCCGCGAGGAGGGCTGCGTGGTCAGCGAATTTGCGCTCGGTTCACCGGCGCATCAACGTAACTTCCCGATCCGCAACCGCATCATCAGCGGCCTCTCGCGCGGCGTGCTCGTGGTGGAGGCGGCGGAAAGATCGGGCTCGCTGATCACCGCGCGCCTGGCCGGCGAGCAGGGCCGCGACGTGTTCGCCATCCCCGGTTCCATCCATTCGGCCTTGTCAAAAGGCTGTCACAAATTGATACGCGATGGGGCCAAGCTGGTCGACACCGCGCAGCATATCCTTGAGGCATTCGGCATCGAAGGGCAGGGCGAAGAGGCGGCGATACTGGAGGAATTGACGCAGGCGGCCGACGTGCTATTGACTGCATTGACGTACGATCCAGTACCCGCCGATGAACTCGCGGCAAGGCTGAAACTCGACCCGGCTGACACACAGGCAAGTTTGCTTGCATTGGAGTTAGCAGGTGTTGTGGAACGGCTGCCTGGTGGTGTTTTTCAGCGACTCAAACGGTGAAAACCAAGGGTGCGGTCTTGTGCCGCGCCGATTTATGCTGATAGAGTAGCGCCATGTTCGACATCCTTGTTTATCTCTACGAGACCTATTATCGCCCCGATGCATGCCCCGAACCGGCTGCGTTGGCGAAGAAGCTATCCGCTGTCGGTTTCGACGACGTGGAGATCTCCGAGGCGTTGGTATGGCTCAACGACCTGACCGCGATGGCCGGTGAAATGGCGGGTGTCGAACAGGCGGCGACGGCGGCATCGACCGGCACGCGGTTTTATGTCGAGGAAGAACAGGATGCCCTTGGCACGCAGGCCATCGGCTTCATTGCGTTCCTGGAAAGCGCGCGGGTACTGTCGCCGCTGCAACGCGAAATCGTCATCGAGCGTGCGCTGGCGCTCGAGGAATCGCCCGTGAATCTGGGCAAGCTGAAGATCATCGTGCTCATGCTGCTGTGGAGCCAGGGCAAGGAGCCGGATGCGCTGATGTTCGACGACCTGTTCGGGTCGGATGAAGAACAGGCCCCGCGCCTGCTTCACTGAAGCGCACGCATCTTCATGCCAGCCGGGCGATCCGCCCGCGCTCATCATCGCACGCATAATAGATATAAGAAGTATCGCCGCCGGCCGCCTTTGCGGCCGGATTGCATTGGTGCGTGTGCTTGCGGTTTTGCCGTGCGCGCGCTTATGATTGGCCCCTTGACAAAAATGCCCCGGGCGAAAAAGCCGGCACGAAGCGCGATGCCCATGTATCATGCGCCTGCCAAACCCCGGCAGGTCGGCCGACGCGCCGCGCGCGACGCCAGCCCCGGCAGCAACCGAAACCGAGAACAACAAACATGAGCAAAACCCTCATCATTGCCGAGAAGCCTTCTGTCGCGAACGACATCGCGAAGTCGCTTGGCGGCTTCACGAAGCACGATGAGTATTTCGAATCCGATGAATACGTGCTGTCGTCCGCCGTCGGCCACCTGCTGGAAATCGCGGTGCCCGAAGAGTACGACGTCAAGCGTGGCAAATGGAGCTTCGCGCACCTGCCTGTCATCCCGCCATACTTCGCGCTGAACCCGATCGCCAAGACGGAAAGCCGGCTGAAGGTATTGAACAAGCTGCTCAAGCGCAAGGATGTCACCGCCCTGATCAACGCATGTGACGCGGGCCGCGAAGGGGAATTGATCTTCCGGCTGATCGCGCAGAACGCGAAGGTCAACAAGCCCGTCAAGCGCCTGTGGCTGCAATCGATGACGCCCGCCGCGATCCGCGAAGGCTTCGCACGCCTGCGCAGCGACGAGGAAATGCTGCCGCTGGCCGACGCCGCCCGCTGCCGCTCCGAGGCCGACTGGCTGATCGGCATCAACGGCACCCGCGCGATGACGGCCTTCAACTCGAAGGAGGGTGGCTTCTACCTGACCACCGTGGGCCGCGTGCAGACGCCCACGCTGTCGATCGTGGTCGAGCGCGAAGACAAGATCAAGAAGTTCGTGCCGCGCGACTACTGGGAGGTGCGCGCCGAATTCGTGTGCGCCGCCGGCGTCTACGAAGGCCGCTGGCTCGACACGAATTTCAAGAAGGACGAGAACGATCCCGAGAAGCGCGCCGAGCGCCTGTGGAGCCGTGCTGCCGCCGATTCGATCGCGGTCGCTTGCCTGGGCAAGCCCGGCAACGTGACCGAGGAATCGAAGCCCACCACGTCGATGGCGCCCGCGCTGTTCGACCTGACCAGCCTGCAGCGCGAGGCCAACGGCCGCTTCGGCTTCTCGGCCAAGAACACGCTGGGCCTGGCGCAGGCGCTGTACGAGAAGCACAAGGTGCTCACGTATCCGCGTACCGATTCGCGCCACCTGCCGGAAGACTACCTGCCCACGGTGAAGTCCACGCTCGAGGTACTCGCGCAGAACCACAACTACCACCAGTTCGCCAAGCAGATCCTGGACAAGGGCTGGGTCAAGCCGAACAAGCGCATCTTCGACAACACGAAGATCTCGGACCACTTCGCGATCATCCCCACCGGCATCGCGCCGAAGGGCTTGTCCGAACCCGAACAGAAGCTGTACGACCTCGTCACGCGCCGCTTCATGGCCGTGTTCTTCCCGGCCGCGGAATTCCAGGTCACCACGCGCTACACCGAAGTCTCGGGCCACCAGTTCAAGACCGAGGGCAAGGTGATGACGAACTCCGGCTGGCTGGCCGTGTACGGCAAGGACACCACCGACGACAAGGAAGGCGGCGGCAACCTGGTGCCGGTGGCGAAGGGCGAGAAGGTCCATACCGACAAGGTGAATGCGAACGGCCTCGTGACGAAGCCGCCCGCGCGCTATACCGAAGCGACGCTGCTCTCCGCGATGGAAGGCGCCGGCAAGCTGGTCGACTCCGACGAGCTGCGCGATGCCATGGCCGGCAAGGGCCTGGGCACGCCGGCCACGCGCGCCGCGATCATCGAAGGCCTGCTGACGGAGAAGTACCTGATCCGCGAAGGGCGAGAACTGATCCCGACCGCGAAGGCGTCGCAGCTGATGACGTTGCTGCGCGGCCTCGGCGTGAACGAGCTGACCGCGCCCGAGCTGACCGGCGAATGGGAATACAAGCTCTCGCAGATGGAGAAGGGCCGCATCTCGCGCGAGGAATTCATGCGCGAGATCGCGCAGATGACGCAGATCATCGTCAAGCGCGCCAAGGAATACAGCAACGACACGATCCCCGGCGAATACGCGACGCTGCAGACGCCGTGCCCGAACTGCGCCGGCGTGGTCAAGGAAAACTACCGCCGCTTCGCCTGCACGAAATGCGAGTTCTCGATGTCGAAGACGCCGGGCAGCCGGCAGTTCGAAATCGCCGAAGTGGAAGAGCTGCTGAAGAACCGCACCATCGGCCCGCTGCAGGGCTTCCGCTCGAAGATGGGTCGCCCGTTCGCCGCCATCCTGCGCATCGTGCGCGACGAGGATATCAACAACTTCAAGCTCGAATTCGACTTCGGCCAGAACGAGGAAGAAGGCGAGGATGGCGAAGGCGTCGACTTCTCCGGCCAGACGCCGCTGGGCCCGTGCCCGAAGTGCAATGGCGGCGTGTACGAGATGGGCCTGGCCTATGTGTGCGAGCACAGCGTGGCCAAGCCGAAGACCTGCGACTTCCGCAGCGGCCGCATCATCCTTCAGCAGGAAATCCTGCCGGAGCAGATGGCCAAGCTGCTGAACGAGGGCAAGACCGACCTGCTGCCGGGCTTCATCTCGCAACGCACGCGCCGGCCGTTCAAGGCTTTTCTCGTGCGCGGCAAGGATGGCAAGATCAGCTTCGAATTCGAAGCGCGCAAGGAAAAGCCGGCCGCGAAGGGCAAGGCGGCGGCCGCCGAGCCGGAAGGCGCGGCGCCGGCGGAAGAGACGGCGGTGAAGAAGCCGGCAGCGAAGAAAGCCGCGGCAACCAAGGCCACGGCCACGAAGACCACGGCGGCGAAAAAGGCGCCCGCGAAGAAGGCGGCGGCCAAGAAGGCCGTGGCGACGGAATAAGCCGATTTGCCTGAGCGAAAACGGGGCCAGCACGGCCCCTTTTTTTTGCGCCGCAGCCATGGTTGTCTGGACAACAGCCGTGATGACTATGCAAAGAATGTCGTGCAACGCCTGTAAATCGCGGTTTGGATGGGATGCGACACATCCGGTTTAATTGCTTTGAGGCAAAGTGACGCCGTGCTAGACTGCCGTTTTTTCGGGCAACCCAGACGGCATCCCTCCATGAAAAACCTCACCATCGGCACCCGCCTCGCCGCCGGCTTCGGCCTCGTGCTGGCCTTGATGACCTTGATGACCGCGTTTGGCATCTTCCACATGCAGGCCGTTGCCGAGGCAACGAACAATATGATGCGCGAGCCGCTGGCCAAGGAGCGCGTGGTGGGCGACTGGTACCGGCTGATCCACACGAGCGTGCGCCGCACCTCGGCGATCGCCAAGAGTACCGACGGCTCGCTGGGAGCGTTCTTCGCGGAAGAAACGGCCGCGTCGACGAAGACGGTCAACAGCTTGCAGAAGCAGGTCGAGGCGTTGCTGACGACGGCGGACGAAAAGCGCGTGTTCGGCGAGATCGGTGCCGCGCGCAAGCGGTACCTGGCCTCGCGCGACGACATCGTGGCATTGAAGAAGGAAGGGCGGCTCGACGAGGCGAACGCCGTGCTGATGCAACGCTTCCAGCCCGATGGCAAGGCCTACCTTGCGGCGCTCGAAGCCCTGCTCGAGCTGCAGCGCAAGGCGATCGACGCCGAAGCGGCCCGCATCGACGAACTGTTCCAGGGTAACCGCCGCTTCATGATCGCCTGCGGCGCCGCCGTGCTGGCGCTGGGCGCCTTCTGCTCCTGGTGGCTGACGCGCGGCATCGTGGTGCCGTTGAACCGCGCCGTGGAAATCGCCTGCAATGTGGCGGCGAACGACCTGCGCAGCGACATCGCCGTCACCTCGAACGACGAGACGGGGCGCCTCCTGGCCGCACTGAAGACGATGAACGACAACCTGGCGAACATCGTCGGCCGCGTGCGCGGCGGTACCGAGCACATGTCGAGCGCGTCGCAGCAGATCGCGGCCGGCAATATGGACCTGTCGGCGCGCACCGAGCAGCAGGCCGGCGCGCTGGAGGAAACGGCGTCGTCGATGGAAGAGCTGACGTCGACCGTGCGGCAGAACGCCGACAATGCGCGCCAGGCGAACCAGTTGGCCGTCAGCGCATCGGAAGTGGCCGTGCGCGGTGGCGCGGTGGTCGGCGAAGTGGTACAGACGATGGATTCGATCAACGCTTCGGCGAAGAAGATCGTCGACATCATTTCCGTCATCGACGGCATCGCCTTCCAGACCAATATCCTGGCGCTGAACGCGGCGGTGGAAGCGGCGCGCGCCGGTGAACAGGGCCGCGGCTTCGCGGTAGTGGCCGGCGAAGTGCGCAACCTCGCGCAGCGCTCGGCCGCCGCCGCCAAGGAAATCAAGGCACTGATCGGCGATTCGGTGGGCAAGGTCGATGCCGGGAGCAAGCTGGTGGAACAGGCCGGGCAGACGATGAGCGAGGTGGTGCAGAGCATCCACCGCGTGACCGATATCATGGGCGAGATCACCAGCGCGAGCGTGGAACAGAGCGCCGGCATCGAGCAGGTCAACCAGGCCATCGCCGACATGGACGGCGTGACGCAGCAGAACGCCGCGCTGGTCGAGGAAGCGGCCGCCGCCGCTGCATCGATGCGGCAGCAGGCCGAGGAACTGGCGGCCGTGGTGGCCGTGTTCAAGCTGGGGGATGCGCAGGCGGTACTGGCGCAGGGGGCTGTCCCCGGTAAGTGGTCGACCGCGCGCTCGCCGTTGGCGTTGCAAGGGGGCTGACCCCATTTTTGCCGCCGAAGTCACGCGAGCAAGAAACCGGGGTCTGTCCCCTGGGTTCACGCCGCAGGCAAGCTCCTGAGTTATCCACTGGCGGGGACAGACCCCTGGCGCGAACTGGTGGGCACAGACCCCTGGCCCGAGCAAGAAACCGGGGTCAGTCCCCTCGGTTCACGCCGCGGGCAAGCTCGCAGGTTATCAACTGGCGGGGACAGATCCCTGGCGCGAGCAAGAAGCCGGGGTCAGTCCCCTGGGTTGACGCCGCGGGCAAGCTCCTGGGTTATCAACTGGCGGGGACAGACCCCTGGCGCGAGCAAGAAGCCGGGGTCAGTCCCCTGGGTTGACGCCGCGGGCAAGCTCCTGGGTTATCAACTGGCGGAGACAGACCCCTGGCGCCGTCAGTCTTTCAGGTCCGCCGGCACCTTGCCGCCATTGGCCGCCAGCTTGTTCATCACCTGCCGGTGCAGCCATACATTCATCTTCGCGGAATCGCCCGTGTCGCCGGTGTAGTTCAATTCCTGGGCCAGTTCCTTGCGCGCCGCCAGGCTGCTGTCCAGGTCCAGCAATTTCAGCAGGTCGACGATCGAGGTGCGCCAGTTCAGCGGCTGGCCGGCCTGTTGCGCCTTCGCGTTCAGGATCGCTTCCACGTCCACTTCCGACAGCGCCGCGGGCGCGGCCGGCGACTGCGCGGCGGTGGCCGTGGTGGGGGACGCCGGGGCGGCAGGAGCCGCCTGCGGCGCCGGTGCCGCGGCAGGAGCCTGGGCCGGTGCCTGCGCCGGCTTCTGCTGCGCGACGGCCGGGTGCGAGGACGGGAAGATCTTGTGGAAGATATTGCTGAGGATGCCCATTTGTTTTCTCCTTGTCGGGTTGGTCAGTGAAGGTTCAGGTGCCGCTCAGTTCCTGCCGCTCAGTTCCTGCTCGATTGGGCGATCTTGCCGAGTACGATCGCCAGCGCGGCGCCGCCGAGGGCCTGCACGAGCTGCGGGTGTTCCGCATAAAAGTCGCCGATGCGGTCCACGATGCCGGGATTGTGCTGCTCGGCCGTGCTGGCGATTTCTTCCACCTGCTGCGGCGAGATCTTTTCGGCCTGCTCGGGCGTGACCTGCGGCTGGCCGTTCTGGCCGAACAGGTTGCCGATGCTGCCGGCCAGCGCCGTCAGCATGGCCGGGCTCACGTTGGACAGCAGCTGGTTCAGCATGCCGGCCCGCTGCTGCGGATCGCTGCGGCCGAACATCTGGCTCACCATCTGGGCGAAAGGCGGAGTCTGGTCGGAACGCAAGGCTTCGGTGACGCCCTGCGCCACCGCGCCGCGCGGCGCCTGTTGTGCCGCTTGCGGAAAATCCTGCTCCGCGCGGGCGGGGTCGATGGCCCCGCCCAGGTATTGCTGTAACAGATTACCGAGATCGAATCCCATTGCCGGCTCCTGTGTAAAAGACAGCCGACAGGATAGGCGCCACGTTGGCGCGGGTCTGTTCGCGGATTAACCTTGCCGGCTCACGGCTGCGCCATCTCCACCGCGATCATGTTGTCGTCCGGCTTGCGGTCGATCAGCTTGTTGTCCGGGTCGATGCCAGCGCGTGCCGGGCGGCCGTTGACGACCAGCGTGAACGACGTTTCGCGGCGCTCGATCAGCCGGCGTTCGCGCAACAGCGGCTTGCCGTCCTTGTCGTCGACGCCGATGTCGATCAGGTCGCCAAGAGGCACCTCGCGCTCCGCCCCCTGTTCGTCGGCACGCAGCTTGGCGGCATGGACCGTCAGCCGCACCTCGTAGCGGCCGTCCTTGCGGCGCTGCACGGTCGCCGCCAGTGCCCGGTTGTCGTACAGGACGATGGCATTGAACAGGTCGTCGATCAGGTACGCCCGGTCCGGTGGCACCACGGCGCGCAGGCCATCCACGAGCGCCGTCACGCTGGGGTAGGGATCGCCCCGGTACGCATGCTGCTTCAGCAGGCCGCGCAGCACCTCGTTGACACGGTCCTCGCCCACCAGGTCCTGCAGCTGGTACATCGCCAGGCTGCCCTTGCGGTAGTGGATATAGCCCTGGTCCTCGTTGTCCGCCAGCGGCAGTTCCTTCTTGTTTTCCAGCGCGCGGCCGCGCAGGTACTTGTCCAGGTCGTAGCGCAGGAAGCGGCGCATGCGGTCGGCACCGAAGGTGCGCTTCATGACCATCAACGCGGAGTACTCGGCCAGCGTTTCCGACAGCACGGTGGCGCCGCGCGTGTTGCCGCCCACCAGCTGGTGGCCCCACCACTGGTGCGCCACCTCGTGCGCCGTCACGTAGTACGGGTAGTCGATATCCTTCGGGTCGCGCTCGTCCACCTCGGCGATGAAGCCCATGCTTTCCGAGAAGGGGATCGTGTTCGGGTACGACTGCGCGAAATCCCGGTAGCGGGGGAATTCCACGATGCGCAGGATCTTGTGCTGGTAGGGCCCGAAGTTGCGTGTGTAGTATTCCAGCGCGTCCTTCGCGCCCCTGGTCATGCGGTCCAGGTTGAACTCGTGGCCGGGGTGGTAGTAGATCTCGATGCCCACGTCCTGCCACCAGTCGTGCCTGGTCACATAGCGCGCCGACAGGAACGAATAGAAGTTCAGGATCGGCTTGTCCATCCGGTAGTGGAACCAGCGGCGGCCGTTCTTCGTCCATTCCTTTTCCAGCGTGCCGGGGGCGATCGCGACCTGGTCGGCGGCGGTGCCGATCACGGCGTCGAACGTGACCCAGTCGGCATCGCTGCCCAGCAGATTGTTGGCCAAACCCTTCGGATCGTCGCGCGGCAGCGCCCGTTCCTGGGCGGGCAGGGCGTGCCGCTTGCGGTCGCGCGGGTCGGTCAGTTCGCGGTCGCGCTGGTAGCCGATGTGCGGCAGGATCGTGTTGTTGAAGAAGGTGCCGTTGGCCACCACGGGCGTATCCTTGCCCAAGCCGAAGAAACCGTTCGGTGCATAAGCCATCTCGAATTCCAGTGGCAGCGTGGCGCCGGGCGCCAGCGGCTGCACCAGCGTGTAGCGGTAGAAGCCCAGCTTGCGGTCTTCCAGGGTGACACGGCTGGCGGTGCCGAAGCGCAGGGGCTTCAGGTCCGCCTGCGGGTCGATGCTGATGTAGATCGCCGAGAGCGGCGTGCCGCCGCGGTTGGCGAGCAGGTAGCGCCCCAGCACCCGAAGGCTGCGCTCTTCCGGCACGATTTCCAGGCGCAGCTTCACGTCCGTGATGCGCGGCTGGGCCAGGTCGGCCGTCACCTTGTACTTGCGTTCATAGTCGGCACGGTTCGCATCGCGCCGGTAGGGCGACTGGAACTCGTTGGCCACGTTCAGGTTGTACAAGATGACCGCGCCGGTGCCCGCCATCACCGCGAAGCCGGCGCCGAAGGTCGCCAGTACCGGCAGGGTCAGCGCGTGGCGCGCCAGCCGCAGGCGCATGCGCCATTCGTCGTTGGCGCCGCGTGGCCAGAACACCCTCGTCGCCACCGCCAGCATCAGTGCCGCGCCGGTCCAGTACAGCACATACCAGTGCTCGCGCGCGAGGTAGTGGCCAAAGCCGTTCATGTCCGAGTAGCGCATCGGCGGGGTCCATGCGTACAGCGCCATCGGGTGCTCGAAGCCGGCGACCGGCATGGCGATGGTGGCCATGTAGTACAGGATCATCAGGAAGAACGCGACGTACTTGTGGCCGACCAGCACCTGCACGGCGATCGCCAGCACGGCGAGCAGCACATACTGCGGCAATTGCACCGCGTACAGCGTATGCAGGTACTGCAAGGGCTCCAGGTGGAAGTAGCCGTGGAACACCTGCACTGCCATGCCGCACACCATCACCAGTGCCAGCAGCAGCGCCTGCAGCGCCACCAGCGCGATCAGTTTCGACACCAGCGGAAGCCAGCCCGGCACGGGGAGCGCATCGAGCATCAGGGCCATGCGGTGTTCCCTTTCCCTCCACACCATCTCTCCCGCATAGAACGTGGTCACCACCAGCATGATCAGGGCGAACGACTGCGACATCGCTTCGATCACCATGTACGTGACGGGATAGGTAGCGGTGCCCCACATCGAACCCAGTTCCAGTGTGCTCGCCAGCATCAGCAGCACGCCGGCCAGCACGAGCACGAAGAAGTACACGTTCTTCATCGTCTCGCGCAGGTTCAGCCAGCTGAACTGGCACAGCAGCAGCGTGAGACTGCGCGACCCGAAGTCGGGCGGCTCGGTGGTTTTCGCGGCGGTGGCGCTGAGGCGTAGCGGCACGTCGCCTTCGCCGCGCGCGGCGGCGTGGCTGTCGACGGTGCTCACGAAGTGGAAGCGCCAGTAACCGAGCAGCAGCGCCACCAGCGCGAACGAGCACCAGATCACCCGGTTCAGCAGGTACACGCCCTCGGGCAGCACCAGCCGCGTGCTGCGTTCGGCGATCGGCCAGTATTCGGTGAGCCGCAGCAGGGCCGCGGTGCCGAATGGATCGATCAGCGCGGCCAGCGTCTTGTAGTCCAGGTCGCGCGCCAGGCCGGGCGCCACGATATACCCGATCAGCATCACCACGCTGCCGATGTACACGGGCAGCATGCGCCGCGTGAGTGCCGCCATCACGTAGAAGATGGCGCCGAAGATGAACAGGTTCGGCAGCACGATCAGCGCATACGGCAGCAGGTACGCTTGCGGCACGAAGGGGCCGAGCCGCTCCGGGTCCATGCCCGGCAGCCAGCTGCCCACGAAGATGCCCATCAGGATGCTGGAAAAAATCACCACCAGCACCAGCCAGGCGCCGAGGAAGCGGCCGAACATGTACGCGTACTTCCGGATGGGCGCCGAGAAGAAGAAGTGGTGCATGTCGTATTCGAAGTCCTGCTGCACCGCGCGGCCCATCACGGCGGCCACGACGACGACCCCGAGGCTGGCCAGCGCGCTGGTGGTCAGCATGATCGAGCGGGGACCGTTGATCAGCACCTTGCCACCCAGCGTGATCACCAGGTCCTTGAACACGCCGCCCGCGCCGGCCATCCACAGCATCGCCAGCGCCAGGAACATCGTGAAGTACACCCAGGTCGACAGCAGGCGCAGCCGCTGTTTCGCTTCGAAGAGCGCGATCGCCAGCATGACGCCCCTTTTAGTCGCAGGCATCGGCAACGTGGCGGCCGGCGATGGTGGCGAAGTACACGTCTTCCAGGTCGCCGATGGCTTCCTCGAAGCCGTCTCCCGGGTCGTCGTCGCTGTAGGCGTGGATCAGGGTGCGGCCGGACAGCAGCCGGGTGGAGATGATCGTGTGGCGCTGCTGGAAGTAGGCCAGCTCGCGCTTGTCGATGAAGCGCGCCCAGATCTTGCAGCTGATGTCGTCGATCAGCTGCTGCGTGGCGCCGGTGAGCAGCAATTGGCCCTTGTTGATGATCGCCATGTTCGAGCACAGGTCGGCCACGTCGCTGACGATGTGGGTGGAGAGGATCACCGTGCGGTCGTCGCCGATGTCGGAGAGCAGATTGTGGAAGCGTACCCGCTCCTGCGGATCGAGGCCCGCGGTCGGTTCGTCGACGATGATCAGCTTCGGGTCGCCGAGCAGCGCCTGGGCAATGCCGAAGCGCTGGCGCATGCCGCCGGAAAAGGTGCCGAGCTTCTGGTTGCGCACGTCGAACAGGTTGGTCTGTTGCAGCAGGCCGTCCACCACTTCGCGCCGGCGCGCGCGGTGCGACAGGCCTTTCAGCACGGCGAAGTGGTCGAGCAATTCGTAGGCCGTCACCTTGGGGTACAGGCCGAAGTCCTGCGGCAGGTAGCCGAGCAGGCGGCGCACGGCGTCCTTCTCGTCGAGCACGTCGAGGTCGCCGAAGAACACGGAACCGGCATCGCATTCCTGTAGGGTGGCAAGGATGCGCATCAGCGTCGACTTGCCGGCGCCGTTCGGCCCGAGCAGGCCAAACATGCCGGCGGGGATTTCCAGCGTGATGTTATCGAGCGCAACCACGCCGTTGGCGTAGGTCTTCGACAGGTTGCGGATGCGTAGTTCCATGCTTACTCCTGGTGAATGCGGCGCAGCATGGAGCCGTCGCTGCCATCCGTTCCTTCATGATTGCATTGTATTGAATCGTCGACATAAGGGTTGCCACCTTGCGACAGTCCGCGCGATCCGGGCACCAGAGTGCGCAAATGGCGGATGACCGGACGGCGCCGCGGCACCTTACTGCCGAGTCGAGAGGAGGTCAAGGGGAGGAAGCGCCGCCGTGGCGGCAAGGCCGGAAAGGCCCGGCTTGTTATATAGTTGCGCCATGAGCCAGGAGAACAGCAAACTCGATACGGCATTGCAGGAAAAGATCCTCACGGTCACGCGCTGCGGCCTGACGGCCCGCGAGTCCACGGATTTCTTCCGGCTCTCGCTCGGCCTGTGCTATCTGGCCACGTTGATGACGAAGGAAACGCTCGATTTCAAGAAGCTGGACAAGGCGTTCAACCGCTTCATCTACCGCTCGCTCGGCCCGGGCCACAGCATCACCAGCATCCTGCAGTGGATGAGCGGCGAGGACGTTGTGGCAACGCTCGACTCGACGCGCTTCAATCGCGCCTTCGGCGAGTACGTGCCGCACGTGCCCCTGGAGTCGATCCCTTTCCTGCTTGGGCTTAACCTGGGTGTCGCCAAGGATTTTTCGGGGCTCGACGTGCGCGGGCCCGTGGCGGACTGGATCGAGCGCCAGCGGATTTTGCGAGAGGGCGAATAACGCCTTCGAGCGGGCACTGGAACATTCTTTCGCGCACGCGAGGGCCAGTGAGACGTTTTGTCCGGCCCAACGTGCGGCGACATGCGTTGCCGGCGCATATAATCGTGGCTGTCCGAACAATCTGGATAGAAATGCCATGAGCTCGAAATTCCATTTCCACACCCCGCTGGACCGCCTGATCTGCAGTGCCGACAAGGCCTTGCGCGTACTGTCCGGCGTCTCGTCCGCTTCGCGGCCGACACCCGCGGCGCGGGTGGAGGATACCGAGATGACCGAGGAGGAATGCCGGCACAGCGCCGGCCTGATCCGCGTCGATCACGTGGGCGAGGTGATGGCGCAGGCGCTGTACAACTCGCAGGCCCGCTTCGCCAAGAGCGACGCGCTGCGCGTGCAGTTCGAGAACGCCAGCCGCGAGGAGGAAGACCACCTGGCCTGGACGGCGCAGCGTCTCAAGGAACTCAATTCGCACGTCAGCGTGCTCGCCCCGGTGTTCTACGCCGGCGCCTATGCGCTCGGCACGGTGGCCGCCAAGATGGGCGATCCGCACAGCCTGGGCTTCGTGGTCGAGACCGAGCGGCAGGTCGAGAAGCATCTGGAGCGCCACCTGGAAAGCCTGCCGGCGAACGACAAGAAATCGCGTGCCATCGTGGACCAGATGCGCGTCGACGAGATCGCGCACGGCAAGGCCGCGCAGGACGCCGGCGCCGCGCAGACGCCGCTGCCCGTGCGGCTGGCGATGACCGCGATGTCGAAGCTGATGACGGGCACCACGTACTACGTTTGAAGGCTTGGCGAGCAAAGCCGTGGGCTTGCCGCCCGGTACCATGCGCCGCCCGCCCCGTCCACCATCGTATAGTGTGATCAAAACGATCACGGAGCAATACTATGCGCTGGGAAGGCAATCGGGAAAGCGATAATGTGGAAGACCGCCGCGGCGATGGCGGCGGTGGTGGCGGTGGATTCAGCTTCGGCGGCGGCTCGCTCAGCATCGGCGGCGTCGTCATCGCGCTGATCCTCTCCTTTGTATTCGGCATCAATCCGCTCACGCTGCTGGGCGGCATGGGCGGCGGTGGCGGTGTGCCGCAGCAGGCCACGAGCCAGCGGGCGCCGGCTAACGATACGGAAACCCGCTTCATGCGCACCGTGCTGGCCGATACCGAGGATACCTGGAGCGCATTGTTCAGCGCGCAGGGGGCGCAATACCAGCCGCCCAAGCTGGTGCTGTTCGACGGCCGCACCGCCACGGGCTGCGGCACTGGTCAATCGTCGACCGGCCCGTTCTACTGCCCGGCCGACCGCAAGGTGTATATCGATCTCGACTTCTACCGGCTCATGCAGCAGCGCTTCCACGTGTCCGGCGAATTCGCGCAAGCCTATGTGATCGCCCACGAGGTGGGGCACCATGTGCAGCACCTGCTCGGCGTGTCCGACCAGGTCCACCAGGCGCAGCAGAATGCGAGCGAAGCGGAAGGCAATGCAATGTCGGTACGGCTTGAATTGCAGGCCGACTGCTTTGCCGGCGTGTGGGCCTTCCACGCGAACCGCTCGCGGCAGATCCTGGAACAGGGCGACGTGGAAGCGGCGCTGTCGGCCGCCACGGCGATCGGCGACGACGCCCTGCAGCGCCAGGCGCAGGGCTATGTGGTGCCGGACTCGTTCACGCACGGCACGTCGGCGCAGCGCACGCGCTGGTTCCGCACCGGGCTGGAGACGGGCGACGTGGCGAAGTGCGATACGTTCAACACGCGGCAGTTGTAGGGAAGCCTGCCGCGCAGCCGTGCTTACGCTTCGACGATCTCGAACGAGTGCGTGATCTCGGCCGTCTTGGCCAGCATGATGCTGGCCGAGCAGTACTTGTCGTGCGACAGGTTGACGGCGCGTTCGACGGCTTCGCGCTTCAGGTCCTTGCCGGTGACGACGAAGTGGAAGTTGATCTTCGTGAAGACCTTCGGATCGGTGTCCGCGCGCTCGGCTTGCAAGGTCACGTCGCAGCCGCGCACGTCGGCACGGCCCCGCTTCAGGATCAGCACCACGTCATAGGCGGTGCAGCCGCCCGTGCCCAGCATCACCATTTCCATCGGCCGCGGCGCCAGATTGTGGCCGCCGCCTTCCGGCGCGCCATCCATCACGACCATGTGGCCGGACCCCGTCTGGGCGCGAAAACTCATGCCCGACGGGCCATTCCAGCTGACTTTGACTTCCATTGCAATCTCCAATATTGACGTGCGGTGATTGTAAATCAGCGCGGCCGCGGCTGCCGGAGGCGGCCTTTTTCCTAGTGTCCTGAGTCAAAAATTCGTTGAATAAATCCGACGAGAATCGCCCCGATGCTGCGTTGAAAATGGCCGGAAAGGCCCCGGCCTTACCGGTCATTTCCGCCTTGCCTCGAGCCGATTTCGTCAAATTTACTTGTCAACGAATTTCTGACTCAGGACACTAAACGCCCATCATGTAGCGCTCGCTCTTCATGCGCCACGTGGTGAACGCGATGCACAGCACGGCGGCCAGCAGGCTGCTGCCGAATGTGAGCAGGCAGGGCAGCCAGCCCACCGCCTGGCCCTTGGCCAGTTCGCGCAACAGCGTCTGGTGCGACAGCAGCGGCACCGCGTACATCCACAGCTGCGTCGTCAGGTCGAGCATCGGCACGATGATCACCGGCGCCATCGGCACCAGGATGGCGATGCTGGCCGTGGTCTGCGCTTCCTTGAACGTCTTCGCGTTGATGGCCAGCGCGATTTCCAGCCCGGCGGCGAACAGGGGCAGCGGCAGGGACAACAGGCAGACCAGTGCCAGGTCGGCCAACGACAGCCGCCACGACATGCCGATTTCCTCGAGCGGCAGCCATTTCAGCACGCCATGCGCAATGACGAGTTCGAGCACCAGGCCCGCCAGCGCCAGTGCCGACGCGGCGAACCATTTGCCGGCCACCAGGTCGATCGTGCGTGCCGGCTGGGCCAGCAGCACTTCCATCGAACGGCGCTCGCGCTCGCCGGCCGTGCTGTCCACGGCCGGGCTCAGGGCGAAGAAGAACGCGGGAATGAAGAACATGCCGAGCATGGTGCCGATCACCGAGGCGGAACGCGAGGCGCTGGTGCCCGTGTCGTAGCGCTGCACCTGCACCGGCATCAGCGTGGCGGGCGATACGCCGTGCGCCAGCAGCCTGGCGCCGGCGATCGTGTTGCCGTAGTGGCGCAGCACGCCTTCGATCTCGCCCACCTGGCGGTGCCGGTCGGCGGCCGAGTCGTACCACAGTTCGATGCGGGCCGGGCGCATGTCGCGGTAATCGCTGCCGTAGCTGTCGGGCAGGCGCAGCACCGCCACGGTCCTGTGCGCGCGCAGCAGGGCGGCGATCTGCTCTTCGCTCATCGGCGGCGCCTCGGTCACGTTGACGTTCTTCTGCTTTAACTGCGTCATCAGCGTGGGGGCTTGCGCGGCGCCGATCACGGTCAGCTCGATGCCTTCCTTCTGCGGCGCGGTGGCGCGGCTGATCTGCTGCTGCAGCACGCCGCCGACCATCACGGGGTACATCAGCACGAACAGCAACAGCAGCGACAGCGCGCGCCGGTCGCGCAGCGTTTCGCGCAGCTCCTTGAGGAAGACGACGAGGAATACGGGCCGAACGGATGCCGATTTCATGGGTGCCGGTTTCACGTGGGCCGATTTCATGCCGAAATCCCTTCGTCGGTGCCGACCAGCTTCACGAACGCGTCTTCCAGGCTGGCGATGCCGGTGCGTTCGCACAGCGCTTGCGGCGTGCCCTGGGCCACCGTGGCGCCGTTGGCAATCACGATCACGTCGTCGCAGGAATGCGTGACCTCCTGCATCACGTGGGTGGCCATGATCACGCAGCAGCCATCGGCCCGCAGCGCCGCCAGGGCGCGCCGCAGCGCGCGCGTGGCCATCACGTCCAGCCCGCGGCTCGGTTCGTCCAGCAGCAGGTTGCGCGGCCGGTGCAGCAGCGTGCGCGCCAGCGCCACCTTGATGCGCTGGCCCTGCGAAAAGCCTTTCGAGCGCCGCTCGAGGATATCTTCCAGCGCCAGCAGTTCCGTCACCTCGTCGATGCGCTGCTCGATATCTGCCGGCCGCATGCCGTTCAACGCGCCGAAATAGCGCAGGTATTCGCGCGTGCTCAACCGCTCGTACAACCCGAACTGGTCGGTCAGGAAGCCGATGCGGCGACGCGCGCCTAGTGGGTCGCTGCCGGGATCGATGCCGTCGATGTGGATGGTGCCGCCATCGCGCCTGAGCAAGCCGACCAGCAGGCGCAGCAGCGTGGTCTTGCCGGCGCCGTTGGGGCCCAGTAGCGCGGTCACCTGGCCGTCCTGGGCCGTGAACGTGGCGCCGGCCAGCGCATGCACCTTGCCGAAGTGTTTCTTGACGTCGCGGACTTCAATCATGGTCGTAAGGGGTCAGGGTTGCGGGCCGGCGCTGTCGAGCTGGAAGGCGGGCGCGGGAATCTCGTCCAGGCATTGCCCGGCCACGCGCTGGTGCGGGGCATCGAGGAATTCGCGCATCAGGCGGGGCACGCAACCCAGCGGCGAGACGATATGGCCGCCATTCTTCACCACCAGGTGCTGCGCCGATTTCATCAGCCTGGCCGCCGCTTCGGCACGGCGCGGCGGCGTTACCGGGTCCTGCGCGCCGGACAGCAGCAGGGCCGGCGCATCGATGCGTGCCGGCGCCGGATAGGCGACCGGCTTGACGTTCACGATGGGACACAGCGCGGCCAGCTGCGTCACCACCGGCGCGCCGACGAAGGAGCCGCGCATGTCGTCCGCCATCAGCTGCGGCGTCAGGCGCGGGAAATCCTCGGCGCAGACGACGGCGAGGTAGAGCGGCCCGGCCATCGCGCCGTCGGCCGTGAAGTCGGTGTCGCGATTGCTCTGGGCCACGAAGGGCTCCCACCGGCCCCGGTAGGCGCTGTGGATCAGGAACGGCAGCGTGTGCGCATCGGTTTGCGCATACAGCGCGCGGTGCACGGTCGCGACGAAGCGGCGCAGGCTGATGGTGACGGGGCGCAGCGCGGCAGTGCGCGGATCGGCCATCTCGATGCGCACCGGCGCCTTGGCGAGCTGGCTGGCCAGCGCGGCGAATTCGGCCCGCAGCGCGGGGAAGGCACGGGCGCAGGCAGGCGCCTTTTCGCAGCGGCGGAACGTCGTTTCCAGCGCCGCCTGCGCATCGCGGCCCCCGGCGGGAATCACCTGGTCCGGCGCGGCCACGGCGTCGAGCACCAGGGCGCGCACGCTGGCCGGATACAGGCGCGTGTAATGCTGGGCGAGGCGGGTGCCGTACGAGCCGCCCCACAGGTTCACCTGGCGGTAGCCGAGCGCCACCCGCACCCGTTCGATGTCGCGCGCGGCCGCGTCCGTCGTGTAGCTGCCGTAGGGAGCGCCGAGCGATTCGATGCAGCGCCTGGCGTCGGCGTCGAGCTGTTCTTCCGTCATCGTGTCGATCTCGGGCGGCGACTTGCATTCGAGCTTGCCGGAGCGGCCGGTGCCGCGCTGATCGATCAGCACGATGTCGCGCGTGGCGCGCACGCGGCGCATGGCCGCCTGCACGATGGGCAGGATGTCGCTGCCGGCCTGGCCGGGGCCCCCGGCCAGCACGAACAGCGGGTCCGGCCGGGCCGCCTCGCGATAGGCGGGAGCGATGGTCGCGTGGATGGTGATCGTCTTGCCGGGCTTGGCGTAATCCAGCGGTACCGGGATGGTCACGCAGCGCAGCGCTTCTTCGGCACCGGGCAGGTGGCAGCTGCGGCTCGCCGGCGGCGCCGCGCAAGCCAGCTGGGCCGCCAGCAGCAGGGGTAGAGCAAGGGTGGATCGCACTGCAAGGCCCTCTCGACAATATCGGTCGGGCAATACTAGCGCGGGTTTTGCCACAAGGGCAACGGATAGTGCATGGCCAACGCGGGCTTGACCCGGCCATGACGGGAACGCTATAATCGTCAGCTTTCCGTTCGCTCAGGAAAAGTCATAAGAAGGCTGCGTCCGCCGGTTGTAGTTCAAATTTACTGCGCGGAACCACCGTTTTGAGCGATTTAACATTCTTCATTAGGAAGTCAAACATGAAAACTTTTTCCGCTAAGGGCCATGAAGTCCAGCGCGACTGGTTCGTGATTGACGCGACGGACAAAGTCCTCGGCCGTGTTGCCAGCGAAGTGGCACGCCGACTGCGCGGCAAGCACAAGCCAGAATTTACTCCTCACGTCGACACCGGCGATTTCATCGTCGTCATCAACGCAGGCAAGCTGCGCGTGACCGGCACCAAGGCCACCGCAAAAACGTACTACCGTCACTCGGGCTACCCGGGCGGTATCTACGAAACGAACTTCCTGAAAATGCAACAGCGCTTCCCGGGCCGTGCCCTGGAAAAGGCCGTCAAGGGCATGCTGCCGAAGGGCCCGCTGGGCTATGCAATGATCAAGAAGCTGAAGGTCTACGCTGAAGGTTCGCACCCGCACGCTGCCCAGCAACCCAAAGCACTCGAATTCTAAGGAACTGACATGATCGGTAACTACAACTACGGCACCGGCCGTCGCAAGAGTGCAGTTGCTCGCGTGTTCATCAAGGTCGGCACCGGCCAGATCATCGTGAACGGCAAGCCTGCTTCCGAGTACTTCTCCCGCGAAACCGGCCTGATGGTGATCCGTCAGCCGCTGGAACTGACCGGCAACGTCGAGCGTTTCGACATCAAGGTGAACGTGCATGGCGGCGGCGAGTCCGGCCAGGCAGGTGCAGTGCGCCACGGCATCACCCGCGCGCTGATCGACTACGATGCAGGCCTGAAGGGCGATCTGGCACGTGCCGGCTTCGTTACCCGTGACGCCCGCGAAGTCGAGCGTAAGAAAGTCGGCCTGCGTAAAGCACGTCGCGCAAAGCAGTTCTCGAAGCGTTAATTCTCGCTTCACTCAGCCTGGCGTTGCTGGGCTGGTACGGGTCTGCAAACAGAAAGCCGCTGGTCTCCAGCGGCTTTTTGTTTTTCCGCTAAGGTAAAACGGCGGTCACCATCCACTGTTAAAATTCCGGCTCACTCACTTTTTTGCAAGGAACAAGAACATGATCAAAGTTGGCATCGTCGGCGGCACCGGCTACACGGGCGTGGAACTGCTGCGATTGTTGGCAGTCCATCCGCAAGTGCAGCTGACGGCAATCACGTCGCGCAAGGAAGATGGCCTGCCAGTGGCCGACATGTACCCGTCGCTGCGCGGCCGCGTGAACCTGGCGTTTTCCGCGCCGGACAAGGCGGACCTCACGCAATGCGACGTCGTGTTCTTTGCCACCCCGCACGGCGTGGCGATGGCGCAGGCGCCGGAACTGCTGGCCAAGGGCGTGAAAGTGATCGACCTGGCGGCGGACTTTCGCATCAAGGACCGCGCCGTGTTCGAAAAGACGTACAAGATCGACCATACGGCGCCGGAACTGCTGGAGCAGGCCGTGTACGGCCTGGTCGAGCTGAACCGTGAAGAGATCCGCAAGGCGAACCTGATCGCCAACCCGGGCTGCTATCCGAACACGATGCAGATCGGCTTCGCGCCGCTGCTCAAGGCCGGCGTGATCGACGCGGGCAACCTGATCGCCGACTGCAAGAGCGGCGTGTCGGGCGCCGGCCGCAAGGCCGAGATCGGCATCCTGTTCTCCGAATCGAGCGACAACTTCAAGGCATACGGCGTGGCAGGTCACCGCCACACGCCGGAAACCACGGCCCAGCTGCAGCGCCTGACCGGCGACAAGGTGTCGCTGGTGTTCACTCCGCACCTGGTGCCGATGATCCGCGGCATGCATTCCACGCTGTACGGCAAGCTGACGAAGGATATCTCGAACGAGGAACTGCAAAGGCTGTTCGAGGATGCCTACGCCGGCGAAAAGTTCATCGACGTGATGCCGTTCGGCTCGCATCCGGAAACGCGCACGACCAAGGGTTCGAACATGCTGCGCCTGGCCGTACATCGCCCGGACAATGGCAGCACCGTCATCGTGCTGGTGGTGCAGGACAACCTGGTGAAGGGCGCTTCCGGCCAGGCCGTGCAGTGCATGAACTTGATGTTCGGCCTCGACGAAAGCCTGGGCCTGGACACGATCGCGCTGCTTCCTTGATCTTCTGCCATTGAAGTGCTGCATCCGCGCCTCATATCCCCAGAGAAATGGGGCGGGCCGAAGCAGGGCCGCGCGCAAAGGTCTATAATGGCCGCAACGAATCTTTTGGTAGGAGTTTCCTATGAATGCAGTAGCCGAAGCGCAAGACGTGATCCCGGCACCGATCAACTTTTCCGACAGCGCCGCCGATAAAGTGGCCCAGCTGATCGAAGAAGAGGGCAATCCCGACCTGAAACTGCGCGTGTTCGTGCAGGGCGGCGGCTGCTCCGGTTTCCAGTACGGTTTCACGTTCGATGAAATCGTCAACGAAGACGACACCACGATGGTCAAGAACGGCGTGCAATTGCTGATCGACTCGATGAGCTACCAGTACCTCATCGGCGCCGAGATCGACTACAAGGACGACCTCGAAGGCGCCCAGTTCGTGATCAAGAACCCGAACGCCCAGTCGACCTGCGGCTGCGGTTCCTCGTTCTCCGTGTAAGCGAGCCCGGCATCACAAAAAAAACGGCCAGCGCAAGCTGGTCGTTTTTTTTGTGCCCTAAAGGGCTGAGCCCGTGTCACTGGGGTCTGACCCTACGAGACACGATCTCAGCAGTGCACCTGTCACTGGGGTCTGACCCGAGACACGATCTCAGCAGTACAGCCATGCGCTCAGGCGGTCGCGGCAAGGCGCGCGCTGCCCGCCAGGCGCTCTTCAATCCGCTCCCACACCTTGTCGTGGTAAGGCAGCACGATCACGTTCAGGATCGGCTCCAGCACGGCGGCAATGCCGCCCAATGCGAGCGAGCCGGTAGCCCAGTAGATCACGGCTACCGCGATGGCAAAGTGGAACATCGTCTGGCTGACCTTTTCAAACGCCAGCAGGGCGGTGGCATTGCGGGCGGAACGCGCGCGCAGGCGCTTCCAGAAGCCCTCATGCAGCGGCAGCAGGGCCACGTTGACGATCGGCTCGATGACGGCGGCAAGTCCACCGAAGGCAGCCGAGCCCGTCATCACGTACATCAGGGTGAACGCAATGACCATGTGGGTCGCGACCTGGCTGGTTTTCTTTGCTGCGATGATCATGGCTGCCTCTGCAATGGATGACTGTTGAGACAGATGATAACGATTCTCGTTTAAAACGAGAAATTGATTATACTCACCAAACCGATTGGTTTTTACAATGGTCGGGTTGTCGAAGTTGATCGTGCCCAGCCGTCGTACAGGGGAACATTCACGGAGGAGGAGGCAAAATGAGCGAGCAGATCAAGGGTCCGGCATCGTACTTCCCATCGATCGAAAAAAAGTACGGCCAGCCGGTACAGCACTGGCTGGGCCTGCTGGCCGGCCAGCGCGAAGGCTTGAAGCACATGGAGCTGGTGAACTGGCTGAAGGCCGAGCACGGCCTCGGCCACGGGCATGCGAACGCGCTCGTGGCATACCACCTTGCCCAGGCGAAGTAGCGGTCAGCGCGGGTAGAGGGCGCCCAGGACGCGTTCCCCGCGCGCGCCGGTGACGGAGGGCAGGTTGCCGGCCTTGCGGTCGTCGAAGCGCCACGCAAGCCAGGCCCAGCACAGCGCTTCCACGTGTGACGGATCGGCGCCGAGCGCGCTCGTGGTCTGCACGGTCACGCGTTCGCCCAGCTCTTCCGCGAGCATGCGCAGCAGCGTGTCGTTGAAAGCGCCGCCGCCGCAGACGAACAGCGTATCGGTGTCCGGCGCGTGGGCGCGGATCCCGCCGGCCAGCGTGGCGGCGGTAAGCCGCGTCAGCGTTGCCGCCACATCCGCCGGCGCGGCGTGGCCGAACCCGGCGAGGCGTGCTTGCAACCAGTCGAGGTGGAACAGGTCGCGCCCCGTGCTCTTCGGTGGCGGCAATGCAAAGTACGGTTCCGCCAGCAGCACGGCCAGCAACTGCGGCAGCTCCTGGCCGGAAGCCGCCCAGCCGCCACCCGCGTCGTACGGCTTGCCCAGGTGCAGGCGGGTCCATTCGTCGATCAGCACGTTGCCGGGCCCGGTGTCGAACCCCGTCACATGGCCGCTGGCGTGCAGCACGCTGATATTGCCGATGCCGCCGATATTGGCCAGTACACGTGTCTTGCCCTTTTCGCCGAACAGCGCCTGGTGGGCGGCGGGCACCAGGGGCGCGCCCTGGCCGCCGGCGGCCACGTCGCGCGAGCGGAAGTCCACGATCGTATCGATGCCGGCCAGTTCGGCCAGCAGGGCGCCGTTGATCGTCTGCGACGTGAAGCCCAGCTCGGGGCGGTGGCGGATCGTCTGGCCATGGGCACCGATCGCGCGCACGTCCGCCGCCTGCATGCCGGACTTCTCCAGCAGCCCCGCCACGCACTGGGCATAGACGGTGGCGACGCCGTTGCCGGCCAGCGCCTCGCGTTCGAGTTCGTTGGCACCGGGCGCCTGCAGCGCGCGCAATTCGTCCAGCAAGGCGGGCGGGTAGGGCATATGATGCGCCGCCATCGTGCGGGCCGCGCCGGCCCAGAAATCGACCAGCACGCCGTCCACGCCATCGAGGCTGGTGCCCGACATCAGTCCAATAAACAAGCTCATCAGGTATCCGCGAAATGACTAGTGAGGCTATTGTGCCCGATGCATGCCAGTGTTAGCCAGCTAACGGTCGTGGCTGAAGCGCGCGGGTACACTGGTTTCACAGTGAGGGAGGAATGAAAAACGGCGCCCCTCGGGGCGCCGGTTTTCTCCGAACGAGACAGCGCTTACTTCTGCGCCAGCGTATCGGTCGGGATCGTGCCTTGGCCGCGCAGCAGCGCGAAGCGGTGGGCGATTTCGGAAGACACCTGCTTGAAGCGCGACATTTCAGCCGCGGTCAGCGGCGGCGCCGCGAGCGCGTTCAGCTTCGTCGGGTCCGTGGATTTGCCGGCCACGCGGAATTCGTAGTGCAGGTGGGCGCCGGTCGACCAGCCGGTCGAACCCACGTAGCCGATCAGCTCGCCCTGGCGGACTTTCTGGCCCTTCTTCAAGCCCGACGCAAAGCGGCTCATGTGCGCATACGCGGTGCTGTAGTTGTTCCAGTGCTTCAGCACGACCACGTTGCCGTAGCCATTCTGCGTGCCCGCGAAATCGACGACGCCATCGCCGGCGGCGCGGATCGGCGTGCCGGTCGGGGCGGCGAAGTCCACGCCCTTGTGTGCCTTCCAGTTGCCCGAGATCGGATGCACGCGCATCGAGAAGCCGGACGAGATACGGGAAAACTCCAGCGGCGATTTCAGGAAGCCCTTCTTCAGCGCCTTGCCGTCGAAGCTGTAGTAACCGCCGCCCAGCTTGCTGACGGGATCTTCATACCACACGGATTGATACGTCACGCCGCGGTTCGTGAACTCGCCGGCCAGCACGCGGCCCGCCTTGACGAATTCGCCATCCTGCCAGAACGTCTCGTAGACCACGTTGAAACGGTCGCCGCGCTTCACGTCGGAACGGAAGTCGATATTGGTGGAGAACATGTCCAGGATCTGGCGCACCACCGAATCGGGCAGGCGCGCACCGTCCGCATCGGAGTCGGTGGCCGCGAACAGCGTCGACTTGATCTCGCGCGCATGCATTTCCACGCGGCGCTCCAGCTTCACGGGTGCCTCTTCGGCCACGAAGCTTTCGCCCTTGCGGGTCACGGAAATATTCTTGACCGGCATGTCCTGGCTGTCGACCACGCTTGCGCGCAGCCACAGCAGGTTGCCGTTGTCGTCGGTCTGCGCCAGCACGCGCTTGCCGCTGCGCAGTTGCATGATCGCCTTGGCGGTCTTGTCCTTCTTGATGAAGGTTTCCGCGGCATCGTCGTCGACGCCCAGGCGGTGCAGCAGCGTGGCCAGCGTGTCGCCCGCACGGATGCGTTCTTCGCGCACGTACTTTTCAGTACCGTCTTGCGCTTCGAGGGCGTTGATCTGGGAAGAAAGGTTCGGAGAGGCGAGATCTTGGGTGATCGTTTTAACCGGCAGGTCGCCGGCATCCGGCGCTAGCGGGGCTACACCAGCGGCGCCAAAGGCGCACAGGGCGAGTGCCACGGCGGACGCACTGACGATGCGGGCCTTGCGGGTCGAACCTAGCAGATGATACAAGCGCGAGCTTGTGAACTTATGTATAGGGTTCATGCAATCAGTTAAAATTTGCCGCTTGAACTGGTGATTTTTTGCTCTTTTGTTCTAACTTGTTGATTTATTTAGTTTTCGTTGGGCAAGATTGACGGGATCGGGCATTATAACAAACTCCTGCGCTACGCCAACACTTTGAGAAAATTTTCGGATACATGGATACAAATTCCCCGGCGCAAAGCGCTGCCGCCGCTGCCTCTCCCACCTTGTTGCCGCTGACTGATACCGTACAAGAAGCGCTCGCGATCGCCAAGCGCGGTGTTGATGAACTGCTGATCGAAACCGAATTCGCTCAGAAACTTGCGCGTTCCGAACAGAGCGGCGTGCCGCTGCGCATCAAGCTGGGCCTGGACCCGACCGCGCCCGACCTGCACCTGGGCCATACCGTGGTCTTGAACAAGATGCGCCAGTTGCAGAACCTGGGTCACCAGGTGATCTTCCTGATCGGCGACTTCACGTCGATGATCGGCGATCCTTCCGGCCGCAACGTCACGCGCCCGCCGCTGACCCGCGAGCAGATCGAACTGAACGCGCAAACCTATTTCAAGCAGGCCTCCCTCGTGCTGGACCCGGCGAAGACGGAAATCCGCTACAACTCCGAATGGTGCGACCAGCTGGGTGCGCGCGGCATGATCCAGCTGGCTTCCCGCTACACCGTGGCGCGCATGATGGAGCGCGACGATTTCGCCAAGCGCTACAAGGCCGGGACCCCGATCTCGGTCCACGAGTTCCTTTACCCGCTGATGCAGGGCTACGATTCGGTGGCATTGAAGAGCGACCTGGAGCTGGGCGGCACCGACCAGAAGTTCAACCTGCTGGTAGGGCGCGAACTGCAGAAGGACTGGGGCCAGGAGCCGCAGTGCATCCTCACGATGCCGCTGCTGGAAGGGCTGGACGGCGTCGACAAGATGTCGAAGTCGAAGAACAACTACATCGGCATCACGGAACCGGCCAATACGATGTTCGCGAAAGTGATGAGCATCTCGGATACGATGATGTGGCGCTACTACGAGCTGCTGTCGTGGCGTTCGATCGACGAGATCGCCGCGCTGAAGAAGGCCGTGGCGGAAGGCGCCAACCCGCGCGACGCGAAAGTGGCGATCGCCCAGGAAATCGTCGAGCGCTTCCATTCGCGCCAGGCCGCCGAGGATGCGCTGGCCGATTTCGTCAACCGTTCCAAGGGCGGCATTCCGGACGATATTCCCGAGATCGCCGTCACCGGCGCGCCGCTGGGCGTGGCGCAATTGCTCAAGCAAACGGGGCTGTGCGCGTCGGCCTCCGAGGCGATGCGCATGATCGACCAGGGCGGCGTGCGCATCGATGGCACCGTGATCAGCGACAAGGCATTGAAGGCCGAGGCCGGCACGTTCGTGCTGCAGGTGGGCAAGCGCAAGTTCGCGCGAATCACCCTCGCATGATCGGCCTGCTCCAGCGTGTGACGAGCGCCCAGGTGGTCGTCGATGGCGCCGTGGTCGGCGCCATCGATGGCGGCCTGATGGTGCTCGTGTGTGCCGAAAAAGGCGACACGGAAAAAGAAGCCGATGCGCTGCTGGCCAAGCTGCTGTCCTACCGGGTCTTTTCGGATGAGGCCGGCAAAATGAACCGCAGCGTTACCGACGTGGCCGGCGGCCTGCTGCTCGTGCCCCAGTTCACGCTGGCGGCCGACACCCGCTCGGGCACCCGGCCTTCGTTCTCGCCGGCCGCTGCCCCGGAAGACGGCAAACGCCTGTTCGACCATTTCGTGCGCCAGGCCCGGGCGCGCCATGCGATCGTGGCAACCGGCCAATTCGGTGCCGACATGAAAGTGACCTTGACCAATGACGGTCCGGTAACCTTTTGGCTCCAGACAGGTCCAAGCAAGTAACAACGAACCCAAAGGACAGATCATGAAGCTGTGGAGCGACTCATTCAAGAATGGCGCCGCGATTCCCGCCGAATTCGCGTTCGCCGAGCCCGATCCGGAAAGCCACGTGCGCCTGGCGGGCAACCGTAACCCGCATCTCGCGTGGGACGATATCCCGCCCGGCACCGCTTCGCTGGTGCTGCTGTGCATCGACGGCGATGCGCCGACGGTGGGCACCGACGTGAACAAGGAAGGCCGGACGCTGCCCGTGGAGCTGCCGCGCGGCGACTTCTACCACTGGGCGCTGGTCGACATTCCGCCGACGATGACGAGCCTGCCAGCCGGCACGCATTCCGACGGCGTGACGCCGCGCGGCAAGCCCGGCCCCGGCATCGCCATCGGCGGCACCCACCTGCGCCATGGCAAGAACGACTACACGAGCTGGTTCGCCGGCGACGCCGCCATGGAAGGGCGCTACTTCGGCTACGACGGGCCTTGCCCGCCGTGGAACGACGAGCGCATCCACCATTACATCTTCCGCCTGTACGCGATCGACGTGCCGCGCCTGCCGGTCGAAGGCGACTTCACCGCGCTGGACGCCTGCAACGCCCTGCATGGCCACATCCTCGACGAGGCCCAGATCATCGGCACCTATACGCTGAAGCGCCCATGACGACGGAACTCTTGCTGATCCGTCATGGCGAAACGGCATGGAATGCCGTGCGCCGGCTGCAGGGCCACCTCGATATCGGCTTGAACGATGCCGGCCGGCGCCAGGCCGCCGCGCTGGCGCGGGCGCTGGCCACCGAACCGCTGGCGGCCATCGTGTCGTCGGACCTGGAGCGGGCGCGGCACACGGCCGAGGCGGTCGCCGAATATCACCATGTGCCGTTCCACGTCGACCACGAGCTGCGCGAGCGGGGGTATGGCGCGTTCGAGGGCTTGCTGTATACAGAGATCGAAGAGCGCTATCCGGAGGACTTCGCCGCCTGGCAGGGGCGGCACGTGGATGCCGTGATGCCGCACGGCGAACGCCTGGCCGAGAGCTTCCGGCATTTCTACGGGCGCTGCATCGCCGCCATCGGCCGCTGGGCCGGCCAGTACCCCGGCCGGCGCCTGGCCATCGTCGCCCACGGCGGCGTGCTCGAATGCGCCTACCGCGCCGCCCGCGAAATGACGCTGGAAAGCCCGCGCGACTTCCAGGTGCGCAACGCCAGCGTCAACCGGTTCACGTGGGCGGACGGCAAGCTCTCGCTCACGCACTGGGGCGACGTGGATCACCTGGCGCAGGCGCTGGACGATATCGTTTGATGGCCGCCCGAAGGGGCTTCCTGGGATACGCGGCATGTGAGTGCTTGGTGTCGGACATTTTTTTCTGGTGCTTTTCCAGAAAAAAGTGTGCGACACCGGTTTTCCCAAACCCCAGCCCGCACCGGCGAGCGCATCCGAAAACCGGTGTCAGACACCATTTCCCAGGGGAAATGATGTCTGACACCAAGCGCTTATGCCTGGGGAATTAGCGCCCGATGACCTTCACCAGCTTCGGTGCCGACGTGGCAAAGCCCGACGGGCCGCCGGTGGCGCTCAGCTGGCCGGTCGACTGGTTCCAGCGCAGCTTCCCGCTGACCACGCCTTTACCTTTTTCGTAGTCGTACGACAGCCCGTCGTCGTCATACAGCGTGAACTCGGCATCGCCCTTGCCGGGGAAGACGAGGATCTGTTCGATCGCCTGCTTGCTCGCGGTCGATTGCACCGCGGCACCCAGCGGCACGATCGAGCCCGCTTTCACGAACAGCGGGATCTGGTCGATCGGTGCCGCCACCTTCACCCACTGGCCGCCGGCCAGCTTTTCGTTGGTCCACCAGTTGTACCAGTCGGTCCCGGCCGGCAGGTAGACGTCTTTCGACGTCTGCCCCTGCTCCGTCACGGGCGCCACCAGGAAGGCCGGGCCGAACATGTATTGGGTGCCGATATTGGCCACGTTCGGGTCGCTGCCGAAGTCCATCCACAGCGGCCGCATGAACGGTGCACCCGTGTCGTAGGTCATCTTCGCCTGGCTGTAGATATAGGGGATCAGCTGGTAGCGCAGCGCGTTGAACTTGGCCATCACCGCCTCGGCCTGTTTGCCGAACGACCACAGTTCCGCTTCCTTGCGCGAGCCGTGCAAGCGCAAGGTGGGTGTGAAGGTGCCGTACTGGAACCAGCGCGTGTGCAGCTCCGGGTAGTCGTGGTTCTGGCCGATGACGTTGCGGGCGTCCGACGGGTCGAGCAGCGGTGCCTTGGTCGCTTCGGTGGTCTGCGGGAGGTTTTGCCAGCCGCCGATATCGTTGCCCCAGTACGCGATGCCCGAAGCGGTCATGTTCAGGCCGGCCGGGATCTGCCGCGCCAGCGCTTCCCAGGTGGACTTGATGTCGGACGACCAGAACAGCGCGCCCGTGCGTTGCGAGCCGAGATAGGCGGCGCGCGACAGGATCAGCACGCGGCGGTTCGGCTTCCACGCGCGCATGCCTTCGGAAAAGCCTTCCGTATGCACCAGCGGGAACAGGTTGCGGTAGCGGTCGCCCGTGCCGATCGAGTAATGGAAGCCGTCCGGCACCAGGTCCGGTTCGGTCTCGTCCAGCCACGGGTAGTCGAAGCCGCGCGAGAGGATGTTGTCGCGCACCTTTTCAAAGAACCACTTGCGCGCAGCCGGGTTGGTGGAATCGATCAGGCCGCCCGTGCGGTCGGAGCGGAACGGCAAGCCATCCTGCGTCTTGCCATCCTTGTCCTTCAACATATAGCCCTTCGCGTCGAGTTCGTTGAAGTAGCGGCCGGCGGTCTCGAAGCGGGGCCAGATCGAAATGATCGATTGCATGCCCATGTCGTGCAGCTGCCTGTTCATGCCTTCCGGGTCCGGATACTGCGCCGGATCGATGTCGAGCTGGCCCATGCGTGTCCAGTAGAACCAGTCGACCACCATGATGTCGAGCGGGTAGCGCTTCTGGCGGTAGGTGTTGGCAATGCGCAGTACCTGGTCCTGGCTGTCGTAGCGCGCCTTCGACTGGATCAGCCCGAACGCCGCCTTCGGCGGGATCGGCGTCCTGCCCGTCAGGCGGGCATAGCCCTGGTACAGCTCATCGGCATTCTTGCCGGTGATGACAAAAAAGCTGACCCGTTCCCCCACGTTCGACTGGAACCGCGTGCTGCCCAGCACGCCGGCGGAAAAGCGCGTGGCCGACGGGTTATCCCACACGATGCCGTATCCCTTCGACGACACCATGAACGGCACGCACACGGTCTCGCCGCCCGGCGCGTCGTACCAGTGCTTGCAGTCGAGCGTGCGGCCGCGCAGGTCCAGGCCGGACAGCGATTCCTGGTTCTGGCCCATGCCGTAGTAATGCTCGTCGGCCGGCGCATGGAACTCGGCGCCCACCTGGAACGTCTTTTCCTCGTTCACGGTATGCGGCGACATTTCCCAGCCCGTCATCTTGAGGATGGACCGGCCCTCGGCATTGCGCACTTCCAGCCAGACCGGGGCCAGCGATGGGGCGAAGTACTTCTGGCTTTGCGTGGGAATCTGCGGGGCCGGGGCAGGGTTGATCTTGACCGTCATGCCACTCGAGGTGAACGTGTCGCCGTCGGCGGCCGGGTGGTGCCGGAAAGGCTTGTTGTCGGCGTGTTGCGCGATGATCCCGTAGCCGGGGCCTTTCAGGACTTCGGCCTTGTCCACGGCGATCGTCACGTGAACGATGTTCGGACCATAGGCCTCTACGGCAACGAAGGCGCCGTTTCGGTCGAGCGTGGCCAGCGGGGCGGCGGCAGCGCCGGTCATCATGAAAGCGGCAGCGATTGCCGCCGCCAGCCGGGTGGGGGCGCTGCCGGCCATGCGGCGCGCTGTCGTCATCGTCATGCGTATCTCCTGGTTGTTGTAACACGCCGTTGTTAGCGCTACCGCGATCATCGGGGAGCATTGATGCCGTGTCAACAGCCAGCTGATGAGGCCGGTCCATGGGAGTCGGGCTAAAAAATTTCCTCCTATAACTCTTTGTTTCATAACCGGAAAGCTGCACACTTGTCCGTTTCATACAGAATCGTGCGTATTAAATGAGCAGCGCTTCGGTTAGAATTGCGGGTTCCTCCGGCGAGTCTTCTTAGATACCCAAGTGCAAATCGGTCCTTATCAGCTGCGCAATAACGTGTTCGTCGCCCCGATGGCGGGTGTCACCGACCGCCCGTTCCGGCAACTCTGCAAGGAGCTGGGGGCCGGCTATGCCGTTTCCGAGATGGCGGCGGCCAACCCGCGCGTGTGGGCCAGCGAGAAGAGTTCGCGCCGCACCGACCACGCGGGGGAAATGGAACCGAAGGCTGTGCAGATCGCCGGCTCCGACCCGCGGGAACTGGCCGATTGCGCCAAGTTCAACGTGGACAAGGGCGCCCAGATCATCGACATCAATATGGGCTGCCCGGTGAAAAAGGTGTGCAACAACTGGTGCGGCTCGGCGCTGCTGCAGTTCGAGGACCTGGTGGAAACGATCCTGCACGCCGTGGTGGGCGCCGTGAACGTGCCCGTCACGCTGAAATTCCGAACCGGCTGGAACCGCGAGAACAAGAACGCCCTGAAGATCGCCCGCATCGCGGAAGACGCCGGCATCCAGATGCTCACCTTGCATGGCCGCACCCGCGCCGACGGTTATACCGGTGATGCGGAGTACGACACGATCGCCGCCGTGAAGGCGTCCGTTAAGATCCCGGTGGTGGCCAACGGCGACATCACCACGCCCGAAAAGGCCCGCTTCGTGCTGGACAAGACGGGCGCGGACGCGGTGATGGTCGGCCGCGCCGCCCAGGGCCGCCCGTGGATCTTCCGCGAAATCGACCATTACCTGCGCACCGGCACCCACCTGCCGCCACCCCTGGTGGCGGAAGTGCGCAAGCTGATGGATGAACACCTGCGCGCCCATTACGCCTTCTACGGCGAATACCTGGGCGTGCGCACCGCGCGCAAGCATATCGGCTGGTATGTGCGCGACCTCCCGGGCGGGGAGGAATTCCGGCAGGAGATGAACCGTCTCGAGTCCACCGCAGAGCAACTGCGCGCCGTGGATGGCTTCTTCGAATCCCAGTGGAAGCATGGCGACCGGTTACAATACCGCCTCGCCGAAGACATGCTGGCCGCCTGACATGGCGCCAGATCGGCAAATTATTACGTTAAATAGAAGAACATGAGCAAAGAAAGTATCCAGGAAGTTGTCACGAAGAGCCTCGAAGAGTATTTCAACGACCTGGGGGAACAGCAACCGTCGAACATCTACGACATGGTCGTGATGACCGTCGAGAAACCGATCCTGCAAGTGGTGATGCACCGCGCCGACGGCAACCAGTCGCATGCCGCGCAGATGCTGGGCATCAATCGCAATACGCTGCGCAAGAAATTGCAGGAGCACGGCCTGCTGTAAGGCTTTTCGTCCGGCCAGGGGAGTGGTCGCGACCGGCCACCCGTGCCGGCGGCTGCTCGACAACAAGAATTTTCAACCTGGACTACAGCCATGATCAAACAAGCTCTCATCTCCGTTTCCGACAAGACCGGCGTGCTCGATTTCGCCCGTGCCCTGTCGGCGATGGGCGTCAACATCCTGTCCACCGGCGGTACCGCCAAGCTGCTGCAGGACAACGGCCTGGCCGTGACCGAAGTGGCCGATTACACCGGCTTCCCGGAAATGCTGGATGGCCGCGTGAAGACGCTGCACCCGAAAGTCCACGGCGGCATCCTGGCCCGCCGCGACTTTCCGGAGCACATGGCGAAGCTCGATGAGCATGGCATCCCCACGATCGACATGGTCGTGGTGAACCTGTACCCGTTCCAGGCCACCGTGGCCAAGGACGACTGCACGCTGGACGACGCGATCGAGAACATCGATATCGGCGGCCCGGCGATGCTGCGTTCGGCGGCGAAGAACCACAAGGATGTGGTGGTGATCTGCGACCCGTCCGACTACGGCCATATCCTGGCCGAAATGAAGACGACGGACAATTCGCCCGGCTACATCAGCTACGAAACCCGCTTCAACCTGGCCAAGAAGGTGTACGCGCACACGGCGGCCTACGACGGCGCGATCACGAACTACCTGTCCAGCCTGGGCCCGGACCGTTCGCACGCCAACCGCGGCGCCTACCCGCAGACGCTGAACGTGGCCTTTGAAAAGGTGCAGGACATGCGCTACGGCGAAAACCCGCACCAGGGCGCCGCGTTCTACCGCGACACGAAGGTTGTGCCGGGCGCGCTGGCGAACTACCGCCAGCTGCAGGGCAAGGAACTGTCGTTCAACAATATCGCCGACGCCGACGCGGCCTGGGAATGCGTGAAGAGCTTCACGGGCATGGACCAGCCGGCAGCCTGCGTGATCGTCAAGCACGCCAACCCGTGCGGCGTAGCCCTGGGCGGCTCCGCCGTCGAAGCGTACACCCGTGCGCTGCAGACCGACCCGACCTCGGCGTTCGGCGGCATCATCGCCTTCAACGTGGAAGTCGACGCCGCTGCCGCCACCGAGCTGGCCAAGCTGTTCGTGGAAGTGCTGATCGCCCCGTCCTTCACGCCGGAAGCAAAGCAGATCATGTCGGCGAAACAGAACGTGCGCCTGCTGGAAATCCCGTTGGGCAGCGGCGTGAACCCATTCGACTTCAAGCGCGTGGGCGGCGGCCTGCTGGTGCAGTCGGCCGACTCGAAGAACGTGCTGCAGGCCGACCTGCGCGTGGTGACGAAGAAGCAACCGACCCCGCAGCAGCTCACCGACTTGATGTTCGCGTGGAAGGTGGCGAAGTTCGTGAAATCGAATGCGATCGTCTTCTGCGGCAACAACATGACCCTGGGCGTGGGCGCCGGCCAGATGAGCCGCATCGACTCCGCGCGCATCGCTTCGATCAAGGCGCAGAACGCCGGGCTGACGCTGGCCGGTTCCGTCGTGGCGTCGGACGCGTTCTTCCCGTTCCGCGACGGCCTGGACGTGGTGGTGGATGCCGGCGCGACCTGCGTGATCCAGCCGGGCGGCTCGATGCGGGACCAGGAGGTGATCGATGCCGCGGATGAGCGGGGCGTCGTGATGCTGTACACGGGGACCCGTCACTTCCGTCATTGATCGCAGCATCTGACTGCCGAGCCCGTTTCATGACACGGGCTCGGCAGTAACTTCTGTTTCATCCGGCGCCCGCGAAGCGGGCGCTTTCTTTCCTGCTTATAATCGGTAAATGATCATTCTCGGCATCGACCCCGGCCTGCGCACGACCGGCTTTGGCGTCATCCACAAGCAGGGTACGAAGCTGCGCTACATCGCCTCCGGCACCATCAAGAGCGGCGACGGGGACTTGCCCACCCGGCTGAAAGTCATCCTCGATGGCGTGATGGAGCTCACAAGCACCTACCGGCCGGACTGCGCCGCCATCGAGCAGGTGTACGTCAACGTCAACCCGCAATCCACGCTGCTTCTGGGCCAGGCGCGCGGCGCCGCCATTTGCGGGCTGGTGAGCGGAGCATTGTCGGTGGCCGAGTATTCGCCCACGCAGATCAAGCAAGCCGTCACCGGCAGTGGCAAGGCGGCCAAGGAGCAGATGCAGCACATGGTGTCGCGCCTGCTGGCCTTGCCCGGCCTGCCGGGCACCGATGCGGCCGATGCCCTCGGCGTGGCGATCTGCCACGCCAACTCGCAGGACACGCTGGCCGCGGTGGCTTCGGCTGGGCTGTCGGGTTTGCACATGAAGCGCGGCCGCCTGGTCGGCTAAACTCTTCCTTATTTCACATTCCAAGGCTGCGCCATGATCGGACGTCTCTCCGGTGTTCTGCTTGAAAAAAATCCGCCCCAGCTGCTCGTCGACGTGCAGGGGGTCGGCTACGAGGTCGACGTGCCGATGAGCACTTTCTACAACCTGCCGCACACGGGCGAGCGCGTCACGCTGTTCACGCACCTGGCCGTGCGCGAGGATGCGCACCTGCTGTACGGCTTCGGCCACGCTGAAGAACGCGCCGTGTTCCGGCAGCTCATTAAAATCAGCGGCATCGGCGCGCGCACGGCGCTCTCCATCCTGTCGGGCATGTCGATCGCCGACCTGTCGCAGGCCGTCACGCGCCAGGAAGCCGGGCGCCTCGTCAAGGTGCCGGGTATCGGCAAGAAGACGGCCGAGCGCCTGCTGCTGGAACTGAAGGGCAAGTTGGGCGCCGACCTGGGGTCCATGGGCGGCGCCGCGGCCGTGCCGGACGCCCAGACCGATATCCTGAACGCGCTCATCGCGCTGGGCTATTCGGACAAGGAAGCGCTGCTGGCGCTGAAGACCGTGCCGGCTGGCGCTTCGGTATCCGACGGCATCAAGCAGGCGCTGAAGGCGCTCTCCAAAGGATAAGCGATGGCCATCCAGACCGACAATTTCACAGAAGCGCGCATCATCGATGCCGCTCCTTCGTCCCCGAACGAGGAAGCGATCGAGCGCGCGCTGCGGCCCAAGCTGCTCGACGAATACGTGGGCCAGCGCAAGATCCGCGACCAGTTCGAGATATTCATCTCCGCCGCGAAGAAGCGCAGCGAGGCGCTGGACCACACGCTGCTGTTCGGACCGCCCGGCCTCGGTAAAACCACGCTGGCGAACATCATTGCCCGCGAGATGGGCGTGAACCTGCGCCAGACGTCAGGCCCCGTGCTGGAGCGCCCGGGCGACCTGGCCGCGCTGCTGACGAACCTCGAAGCGAACGACGTGCTGTTCATCGACGAGATCCACCGCCTGTCGCCGGTCGTCGAGGAAATCCTGTACCCGGCGCTGGAGGATTACCAGATCGACATCATGATCGGTGAAGGGCCGGCGGCCCGCTCGGTGAAGCTGGACCTGCAGCCGTTCACGCTGGTGGGCGCCACCACGCGCGCCGGCATGCTGACCAACCCGCTGCGCGACCGCTTCGGCATCGTCGCGCGGCTCGAGTTCTACACGACGGAAGAACTGGCGAAGATCGTCACGCGCAGCGCATCGCTGCTGAAGGCGAACATCGACGATACCGGCGCTCTTGAAATCGCCCGCCGCGCCCGCGGCACGCCCCGTATCGCCAATCGCCTGCTGCGCCGCGTGCGCGACTACGCGGAAGTGAAAAGCAACGGCGACATCACCAAGGACATCGCCAATGCCGCGCTGGTGATGCTCGATGTCGACACGGTCGGCTTCGACGTGATGGACCGCAAGCTGCTCGAAGCGGTGCTCTACAAGTTCGGCGGCGGCCCGGTCGGCATCGGCAACCTGGCCGCGGCAATCGGCGAGGCGGCCGACACGATCGAGGACGTGCTGGAACCTTACCTGATCCAGCAAGGCTACCTGCAGCGCACGCCGCGCGGCCGCGTGGCCACCGCCACGGCGTACGAACACTTCGGCCTGAAGCCGCCGCGCACGAATCTCACCGGCGACTTGTGGTGAAGGGCGGGTAACCATGAGGATCTGGGTCGATGCCGACGCCTGCCCCGGCGCCGTCAAGGAAATCCTGTACCGTGTCGCCGACCGCGTGCAGGTCGAGGTCACGCTGGTCGCCAACCAGCTGCTGCGCGTGCCACCGTCGAAATACGTGCACGCCGTGCAGGTGCCAAAAGGCTTCGACGTGGCCGACCGCGAGATCGTGCGCCTGGCCGAACCGGGCGACCTGGTGATCACGGCCGACATTCCTCTGGCCGCCGACATACTGAAGAAGGGCGCCCACGCGCTCAACCCGCGCGGCGAGTTCTACACGCCGGACAATATCGCCCAGCAGTTGACGATGCGCGCCTTCCTCGACGAATTGCGCGGCAGCGGCGTCGACACGGGCGGCCCGTCCGCCTACGGCCACGCCGACCGCCAGCGCTTCGCCAACGCGCTGGACCGGCACCTGCGCCGTCACCTGCCGCCCACTTCACAGCCCGCCTCACGGCCCGCTTCACAGCCCGCCTCACAGCCCGCCTCGCCCAACCAGACAGGAGACTGACCATGCTGACCCGGACCTTCGTTGCCACGCTCGCGCTCGCGTTCAGCGCCGTGGTGCAGGCCGCCGTGCCGGTGTATGGCTACACCGTAAAGAACACGTATCCGCACGACGCCAACGCCTTCACGCAGGGCCTGTTCTGGCGCGGCGACGTGCTGTACGAGAGCACGGGCCAGTACGGCGCCTCGTCGATCCGCAAGGTGGACCTGGAAACCGGCGACGTGCTGCAAAAGCGCGACCTGCCCGCCAATGTGTTCGGCGAAGGCATCGCGCCTTCCGGCAACCGCATCGTCAGCCTGACCTGGACCAATGGCGGCGGCTTCGTCTTCGACATCGACACGTTCGAGCCCCTGGGCAGCTGGCGCTACCAGGGCCAGGGCTGGGGCCTGACGAGCGACGGCAACCGGCTGTACATGAGCGATGGCTCGGCCTATGTGCGGGTGCTGGACCCGCAATCGATGCGCGTGCTGCGGCGCATCCACGTCACGGCCGATGGCGTTCCCGTCACCCAGCTCAACGAGCTCGAATGGGTCGACGGCGAAATCTTCGCCAACGTGTGGCAGACCGACCGCATCGCCCGCATCGACGCGTTCTCGGGCCAGGTGCGCGGCTGGATCGACCTTGCCGGCCTGGACCGCCTGGCGGGCGTGACCCCTGGCGCCGACAATGTATTGAACGGCGTGGCCTGGGATGCCGAGCACAAGCGCCTCTTCGTGACCGGCAAGCGGTGGCCCAAGCTGTTCGAGATCGAGCTCAAGAGGCCTTGACGCCTCCGGCGGTGCGCAATTGTCGCCGGCCGCTTACAAATTTCCGGCAATGTTACTGAACCCTCGCGTGGGCGCGATCGGCATAATCCTATCCATGCTTTTGATCTGACGCAGTTCAGGCACTTGAAGAACAGCCGGCTGCCTGCGCCAGATCATGCGAGATTTACCGGATGCTGTCGCGCTCAGGCATTGCGACAGCATCGCATGGAAGGCGCCAGTAGGGCGGCACGATCGATCCGACTGGCGCACCGGACAGGAGCACCCTTGCAAGCGGCTCCACTGCGCGCTACGGAACAAGGCGAACCATATCGCCGCCGGGCACGAAGGGCTGCATTGCCAATGGAAGGGTACTGCTCCGCCAGCGCCAAGTGGCAGGAAGTGTTGTAATTTTCGGGGGCTGCGGCCCCCGTTTTTTTTCGGGCGATTATTCAGGCCATCCCGCCGGCCATCCTGCCCGCTATTCCTGCCGCACCCACACCTGCGACCTGCCCAGCATCGGCACCCCGATATACCCGCGCACATCGAGCTTGCGGCCGCCATCGACCAGCTTCATCTTGCTCTTGTAAACCTTGCCGTTTTCCGGGTCGAGGATGGTCCCGCCCGAGTAGCCGTCGCCGTCCTTCTTCATGCCGTCGATGATCGACAGCCCGACGATCGGCCGGCCCTTGTCCTCGCCTTCGCACTTGTCGCAGATCGGGTTCTGGTCCTCGCCCGGCCCGCGGTACAGCTTCTCGACACGCCCGTGCAGCACGCCGTTCGACTCGCTGATGCGGATCTCGGCCTTGGGCTTGCCGGTCTTGTCGTCGATGTTTTTCCAGAGCCCGACGGCGGAAGTGTCGTCGGCGAAGGCTGGCAGGGTGGTGACGGAAAGCAGGGCAGCGCAGAGCAGGGTACGCATCGCAGGTCTCCATGTCGTGGTTATCCCGGCAGTGTAGCGCAGGCAAAAAAAAGCCGGAGCGGGCGAGCCCGGTCCGGCTTTCGGCGGCTTGCGGCGGCTTACGCGGCCGGCAGCTTGGCGAACTGCTCGCGCAGCTTGTCCAGCGTGGCCGTGAAGTTGGCCACGCGTTCCTTTTCCTGCGCCACCACGGCGGCCGGGGCACGCGCCACGAAGCTTTCCGACGACAGCTTGCCGGAAGCCTTGGCGATCTCGCCTTCCACGCGCGCAATTTCCTTCGACAGGCGCTCGCGCTCGGCCTTCACGTCGATCTCCACTTTCAGCATCAGCTTCGTGGTGCCGACCACGGACACCGCGGCCGGCGATTCCGGCAGCGTGTCGACGATCTGCACTTCGGAGAGCTTGCCCAGCATTTGCACATACGGTGCGAAGGCGGCGATCTTGTCCTTGTCCGCGCCCGTCGCCTCGACAATCAGCGGCACGCGCACGGAAGGCGCCAGCTTCATCTCGCCGCGCAGGTTGCGGGTCGAATCCGTGAAGCCTTTCAGTTCGGCGATCCACGCTTCCGCGCCTTCGTCGATGGCCCGTTCGTTGGCGACCGGATAGGGCTGCGTCATGATCGACTTGCCTTCGGTGTCGCCCTTGCCAGCCAGGGGCGCGACCGTCTGCCAGAGCTGTTCGGTCACGAACGGGATCACCGGGTGCGCCAGGCGCAGCACGACTTCCAGCACGCGCAGCAGCGTGTGGCGGGTGGCGCGCTGCTGGCCTTCCGTGCCCTGCTGCACCTGCACCTTGGCCAGTTCCAGGTACCAGTCGCAGTATTCGTCCCACACGAACTTGTAGATGGCGCTGGCGATGTTATCGAAGCGGAAGTCGGCGAAGCCCTTGGCCACTTCCTGCTCGGTGCGGTTGAGCAGCGAGATGATCCACTTGTCCGCCTGCGACAGGTCGGCGTCGCTGGCGCTGCAATCCTTGCCCTCCGTGTTCATCAGCACGAAGCGGGTCGCGTTCCACAGCTTGTTGCAGAAGTTGCGGTAACCCTCGGCGCGGCCCAGGTCGAAGTTGATGTTGCGGCCCAGCGAGGCGTAGCTGGCCATCGTGAAGCGCACCGCGTCGGTGCCATAGGCGGCGATCCCTTCCGGGAATTCGCGGCGCGTGGCTTTCTCGATCTTTTCGGCGGCCTTCGGGTTCATCAGGCCGGTGGTGCGCTTGGCCACCAGCTCGTCCACGCCGATGCCGTCGATCAGGTCGATCGGGTCCAGCGTATTGCCCTTCGATTTGCTCATCTTCTGGCCCTGCGAGTCGCGCACCAGGCCGTGCACGTACACGGTCTCGAACGGCACCTTGCCGGTGAAGTGCGCGGTCATCATCACCATCCGGGCGACCCAGAAGAAGATGATGTCGAAGCCCGTCACCAGCACGGAGGAGGGCAGGAATGCCTTCAGGTCGGGCGTTTCTTCCGGCCAGCCCAGCGTGGAGAACGGCACCAGGGCGGACGAGAACCACGTGTCCAGCACGTCGCTGTCGCGCCGCAGCGCGCCGGTGCTGCCGGCGGCCTTGGCCTTTTCCTGCGCTTCTTCCTCGTTGCGGGCAACGAAGATATTGCCGGCTTCGTCGTACCATGCCGGGATCTGGTGGCCCCACCACAGCTGGCGCGAGATGCACCAGTCCTGGATGTTGTTCAGCCACTGGTTGTACGTGGTGGTCCAGTTCTCCGGCACGAACTTGATCTCGCCCGTAGCCACCTTTTCCAGCGCCACTTCGGTGATCGACTTGCCCGGGTTGAAGGTACCTTCCGGTGCCGGCTTGCTCATCGCCACGAACCACTGGTCCGTCAGCATCGGCTCGATGACGACGCCGGTGCGGTCGCCGCGCGGCACCATCAGTTTATGCGGCTTGACCTGTTCCAGCAGGCCTTGCGCTTCCAGGTCGGCCACGATCTGCTTGCGGGCGGCGAAGCGGTCCAGGCCGCGATACGCTTCCGGCGCCGTGTCGGCGATCTTCGCGTCCAGCGTGAGGATCGACGGCATGTCCAGGTTGTGGCGCTGGCCCACCGCATAGTCGTTGAAGTCGTGCGCCGGCGTGATCTTCACGCAGCCGGTACCGAAGGCCTTGTCGACATACGAGTCGGCGATGATCGGGATCTCGCGGCCCACCAGCGGCAGTTTCAGCATCTTGCCGACCAGCGCTTCATAGCGCTCGTCGGTCGGGTCCACGGCCACGGCCACGTCGCCCAGCATCGTTTCCGGGCGCGTCGTCGCCACCGTCAGGTGCCCGGAGCCGTCGGCCAGCGGGTACTGGATGTACCACATCGAGCCGTCTTCCTCTTCCGACACCACTTCCAGGTCGGAGACGGCGGTGCCCAGCACCGGGTCCCAGTTCACCAGGCGCTTGCCGCGGTAGATCAGGCCCTGCTCGAACAGGCGCACGAACACTTCCGAAACGATCTTCGAGCGCGGCTCGTCCATCGTGAAGTATTCGCGGTTCCAGTCCGGCGAGGTGCCCAGGCGGCGCATCTGGCCCGTGATCGTGGAGCCCGACTTTTCCTTCCACTCCCAGACCTTCTCGACGAATTTTTCGCGGCCCAGGTCGTGGCGCGAGATCTTCTGCGCGTCGAGCTGGCGCTCCACCACGATCTGCGTGGCGATGCCGGCGTGGTCGGTACCCGGGATCCAGGCCGTGTTATGGCCCAGCATGCGGTGGTAGCGGGTCAGGCCATCCATGATCGTCTGGTTGAACGCGTGGCCCATGTGCAGCGTACCGGTCACGTTCGGCGGTGGCAGCTGGATGCTGAAGGAGGGCTTGGAGAGGTCCATCGAAGCGGCGTAGTAACCGCGCTTCTCCCACTCGCTGCGCCAGAACTGTTCAATGTCGGCAGGCTCGAAAGACTTGGCTAATTCCATGATCCGGGATGTGTGATTTTGGCGAAAACGGCCATTATAGAGTAGGCAGGGGGCCCCGGCATCGGCCGGCGCCCCCTTTTACCCGCGAATTGCACAGCCCCTGGCGGCTGGTCGCCGCCGCGCTTATGCCGCCAGCCGTGCCGGCCGCCGGCCCGCCTGTTTCTGCACCTTGAACACGGCGATCGCCTGCGCCACGCAGCGCGTCTGCTGCGACAGCTCGCCGGCGGCGGCCGCGGCCTGCTCGACGAGCGCCGCATTCTGCTGGGTAATGTCGTCGATCGACGCTACCGCCTGGTTGACCTGCCCGATGCCCAGGCTCTGTTCCGACGCGGTGTGCGAGATCTCGTTCATCACCTGTTTCACCTGCGCCACCGAGGCGATCACCTCGGCCATGATCGCACCGGCGCTGCTGGTGAGCTTCGTGCCCGCTTCGACCTTGCCGATCGACTGGTCGATCAGCTCCTTGATCTCCTTCGCCGCGGAAGCGGAACGCTGCGCCAGCGCGCGTACCTCCGATGCCACGACGGCGAAGCCGCGCCCCTTTTCGCCCGCGCGCGCCGCTTCCACCGCGGCGTTCAAGGCCAGGATATTGGTCTGGAACGCGATGCCGTCGATGATGCCGATGATGTCGAGGATGCGGTGCGACGAGGCGCTGATGCCGTCCATCGTGCTCACCACCTGCGACACGAGTTCGCCGCCCTGGCCCGCCACTTCGGAGGCCTGGCCGGCAAGGCGGTCCGCATCGGCCACGTTGCCGGCGCTTTGCCGCACGGTGGAATTGAGCTGCTCCATGCTGGCCGCCGTCTGCTGCAGGCTCGATGCCTGCGATTCGGTGCGGCCGGACAAGTCCATATTGCCGGCGGCGATCTCATTGGTGGCCCGTTCGATATGGGCGAAATTGCTGCGCACGTCGCCGATGATGCTGCGCAGGTTGATGCTCATCTGGCGCAGCGCGGCCAGCAATTCGCCCGCTTCGTTGTCGCGCGACGCGGCGAAGCTGGCCGTCAGGTCGCCGCCGGCCATCTGCCGCGCCAGGCCGGTCGCCGAGCGCAGCGGCGCGACGACGGCGCCATGCAGCGACCAGCCCAGGTACAGCGCGGCCAGCGCCGCCAGCACGGCGAGTGTGGCCAGTGCATTGCTGCCGCTGCCGAACAGGCTTGCCGCGCACGCCGCCAGCACCGCGGCCGGCAGGGCGCCGGCCAGGACGAGGCGGGTCGCCAGCGAGGGGCGCAGGCGCGCCGCCAGGCGATGCAGCGGGCCGTCGGCCACGACCTTGCCACGTTGGATACGCCGGCCGTGCGCCTTGCCATCCTTGAACGCGGCATACGCCGCCGCCGCCTGCGCGACCATGTCGCGGCTCGGCTTGGTGCGCACGGACATGTAGCCGACCGGCTGGCCGTTCTCGATCACGGGCGTGATATTGGCCAGCACCCAGTAGTAGTCGCCGTTCTTGCAGCGGTTCTTGACCATGCCGGTCCAGGGATAGCCGCGGCGGATCGCGCGCCACATGTCGGCGAACGCCTCGGCCGGCATGTCCGGATGGCGCAGGATGTTTTGCGGCGCACCGATCAGCTCTTCCTCGGTGAAGCCGGAAATGCTGACGAAATAGGGATTTGCGTAGGTGATGTTGCCTTGCAGGTCCGTTGTGGAAACGATGGTCTTGCCTTCCTCGAGGAAGACTTCATTGCCGGTAACGGGCAGGTTGATCCGCATGTGTTTTCGCTTTCTTGTTGATCCTGTGGTGGATGCCGGGCATCCGTTTGTGTCGCGCGGGGTGGGAGGCGGGTCGACGATGCGCGGGCATCGATGGCGGCTGGGGTGGGGCCGCCGGTAGTGCAGGCAGGCTTAGCAGAGCGGAGGGGCGAAGAATAGCCGGATGTAGCCTTTATGCAACAATTATTGGCGGTCTGGCGCCGTGCAGGCCACGGCCCACGGCAGCAGTTCGTTGCGGGTGCGGCGCACGGACACGCGCGCTTCGCTGGCGATATCGCTTTCGAACACCAGTACGGGCAAGCCATCCTTGCCGCGATCGAGGCCCGCAAGGCGGAAGGCGCGCGAGCGCGACGGCGCGCACGACGTGTTCCCGGCCATCAGCAACCGCGCGCTGCCCAGGATCGACCGGTAGGATTGCAGCAGCATCAGGATGTCCATCTCCTGCAAGGGTTGCAGGAGGCGCACGGGATTGTCGGGCTGGGCGCCGCACTGCGGCTGGTGGTGGATCCACACCAGCGTCTGCGGCGGGCCCGCTTCGCTCCAGCGCTCATCCTTGCGGGCGCGTGCATGGTATGCGTACACGCTGCGGGGCTGGCGGCACAGGGGCAGTACCGCACGTTGCGCCGGGCCGTCCACCACGGCCGTGACCTGGCGCGCGCTGCGCTTGCCGCGTTTTCCTGCGTCCTCCTTCACGGTGAACTGCGGGCGCAGCAGGCCACGTGCTTCATGATTCGCGTTGTACCAGTCGAAAAACGATTCCTGTTCCGCCGGCGTGGCCGTGCGGGCGGGCGCCTGCGGTTGCGCCATCGCCACGCCCATCTGCATCGCCGCCAGCACGGCGGCCACCCGTTTGTGCATCGTTATCCTTTCGTCGAGATACCGATTATAGGCGGTAGTGCTTGCAGTAAAGGCACGGTTCGTGTCTATAATGACGCCGCTGCCTTCATCGAAGGCGGCAAACGCTAGGGGTCCTGCGCTCGGCTACAGCCATGCGCGGGTGAGAAATACCCTCCGAACCTGATCTGGATAATGCCAGCGAAGGGAAGCTCAAGGATTCGTCGCACCTGAAGTCTGGTCGCGCACGTCCGGATCTCCTTTGCTGGCTCCTGCCCAAAGGAGCCAAATGAACGCCCACCAGAAATTCTTGGCCAGCACGGCCGAAGTCGACAGCGCCGCCATCGCGCCGCTGCCCAATTCCCGCAAGATCTACGTGACCGGCAGCCGCCCGGATATCCGCGTACCCATGCGCGAGATCTCGCAGGCCGACACGTCGGCCTCGTTCGGCCACGAAGTCAATCCGCCGGTGACCGTGTATGACACGTCCGGCCCGTACACCGACCCGGCCGTGGCCATCGACATCCGCGCCGGCCTGGCGCCAATGCGCGCCGCCTGGATCGCCGAGCGCGGCGACACCGAGGAGCTGCCGGGTCCCACGTCCGACTACGGCAAGGCGCGCCTGGCCGACGCCTCGCTCGATGCCTTGCGCTTCGACCTGCACCGCACTCCGCGCTGTGCCAAGGCCGGCGCTTGCGTCACGCAGATGCATTACGCGAAGCGGGGCATCGTCACGCCGGAGATGGAATTCGTGGCGATCCGCGAGAACATGCGCCGCCGCGAATACATCGCAGCGATGCGGGCGGCCGGCCCGCTGGGCACCAAGATGGCCGAACTGCTGGGCCGCCAGCACCGCGGCGAATCGTTCGGCGCCGCCATCCCGCAGGAGATCACCGCCGAATTCGTGCGCGAGGAGATCGCGCGGGGCCGGGCGATCATCCCGGCCAACATCAACCACCCGGAACTGGAACCGATGATCATCGGCCGCAACTTCCTGGTGAAGGTCAATGCCAACATCGGCAACTCCGCCGTCACCTCGTCGATCGGCGAGGAAGTCGAGAAGATGACGTGGGCGATCCGCTGGGGCGGCGACACGGTGATGGACCTGTCGACCGGCAAGCATATCCACGAAACGCGCGAATGGATCGTGCGCAACAGCCCGGTGCCGATCGGCACGGTGCCGATCTACCAGGCGCTGGAAAAGGTGAACGGCAAGGCCGAGGACCTGACGTGGGAAATCTTCCGCGACACGTTGATCGAGCAGGCGGAGCAGGGCGTGGACTACTTCACGATCCACGCGGGCGTGCTGCTGCGCTATGTGCCGCTGACGGCGAACCGCCTGACCGGCATCGTCTCGCGCGGCGGGTCGATCATGGCCAAGTGGTGCCTGGCCCACCACAAGGAAAACTTCCTGTACACGCACTTCGAGGACATCTGCGAAATCATGAAGCAGTACGACGTGTCGTTCAGCCTCGGCGACGGCCTGCGTCCCGGCTCGATCTACGACGCGAACGACGAGGCGCAGCTGGGCGAACTGAAGACGCTGGGCGAACTCACGCAAATCGCCTGGAAGCACGACGTGCAGGTGATGATCGAAGGCCCCGGCCACGTGCCAATGCAGCTGATCAAGGAGAACATGGACCTGCAGCTGGAGCAATGCAGCGAAGCGCCGTTCTACACGCTTGGCCCGCTGACCACCGACATCGCCCCCGGCTACGACCACATCACCTCCGGCATCGGCGCCGCGCAGATCGGCTGGTACGGCACCGCGATGCTGTGCTACGTAACGCCGAAGGAGCACCTGGGCCTGCCGAACAAGGACGACGTCAAGGAAGGCATCATCACCTACAAGATCGCCGCCCACGCGGCCGACCTGGCGAAAGGCCATCCCGGCGCGCAGATCCGCGACAACGCCCTGTCGAAGGCGCGCTTCGAATTCCGCTGGGAAGACCAGTTCAACCTCGGCCTGGACCCCGACCGCGCACGCGCCTTCCACGACGAGACGCTGCCGAAGGAATCGTCGAAGGTCGCCCACTTCTGCTCGATGTGCGGCCCGCACTTCTGCTCGATGAAGATCACGCAGGAAGTACGCGACTACGCCGCCAGCGGCATGCAGGAAAAGGCCATCGAATTCGTCAAGAGCGGCAGCCAGCTCTACAGCAAAGCGTAGCAACCCAACAACAGGGACAGTCCCCAATTTTTTACAACAGGACAGTCCCCGAATATTTACAACACTTTTCGTTGCTAAAAATCGGGGACAGTCCCCCGGGTTTTTTTACAACAGTTCGGACAGGAAATGGACATCGTACTGAATGGCGAGCCCCGCGCCGTGGAGCCGGGGCAGACGCTCGGCCAGTTGATCGCGGCGCTGGAGCTGGAAGGCCAAGCGCTGGCGCTGGCCGTCAATCGCAGTGTGGTGCCGCGCCAGCGCTGGAGCGAAGTGGCCCTTAATGCGCAGGATCGCGTGGACATCGTCCGCGCCATCGGCGGCGGCTGAATAATGGAGACGACTATGCAGACAAACAACGATGACCTGCTCACCATCGCAGGCAAGCAGTACCGCTCGCGCCTCCTGGTGGGCAGCGGCAAGTACCGCGATCTCGACCAGACCCGTGCCGCCACCCTGGCGGCCGGCGCGGAAATCATCACGGTGGCGATCCGCCGCGTGAATATCGGCCAGGACCCGCATGCGCCGAACCTGCTGGACGTGGTGCCGCCGTCCGAGTTCACGATCCTGCCCAATACGGCAGGCTGCTACACGGCGAAGGACGCGGTCTACACGCTGCAACTGGCGCGCGAGCTGCTGGATGGGCACAAGCTCGTCAAGCTCGAAGTGCTGGGCGACGAGAAGACGCTGTTCCCGAACATGCCCGAAACGCTGGTGGCGGCGAAGGAGCTGGTGAAGGACGGCTTCGACGTGATGGTCTATTGCAGCGACGATCCCATCCAGGCACGCATGCTGGAAGACATCGGCTGCGTCGCCGTGATGCCGCTGGCGTCCCTGATCGGCTCGGGCATGGGCATCCTCAATCCGTGGAACCTGTCGCTGATCATCGAGCAGGCGAGGGTGCCGGTGCTGGTCGACGCCGGCGTGGGCACGGCGTCGGACGCGGCGATCGCCATGGAACTCGGTTGCGACGGCGTGCTGATGAACACGGCGATCGCCGCCGCGGGCGACCCGGTGCGCATGGCCCGCGCCATGCGCCTGGCCGTCGAGGCGGGCCGCGACGCGTTCCTGGCCGGCCGCATGCCGCGCAAGTTCGCCGCTTCCCCATCGTCGCCGATGGCCGGCCGGCTCGGCTAGGACCAGCCATGAAGGACCAGCTATGAGTCATCGCCCTTGCGTGCTCGTGTTTGCCGGCGCCGACCCCTCGGGCGGTGCCGGCATAGCCGCCGATGTCGGCGCCATCGCGGCGCTCGACGCCCATCCACTGCCCGTGATCACCGCGCTCACGGTGCAGGACAACAACCGGGTGCACGAAGTGCTGCCCGTCGAGCACGACGTGGTGCTGCGCCAGGCGCTGGCCGTGGCCGCCGCGTTCCGCATCAGCGCCGTGAAGATCGGCATTCCCGGCAGCCCCGAGAACGCCCAGTCGATCGCCCGCGTGATCGCCGGGCTGCGCGAGGAAAACCCGGCGCTGCCGGTTGTGCTGGACCCCGTGCTGGCGAGCGGCAACGGCGACCGGCTGGGGCGCGGCAATGCGATCGCCGCGCTGGCGCCGCTGCTGCCGCTGGCCACCGTGATCACGCCGAACGGCCCCGAAGCGGCCGCTCTGGCGAAGGCGCACCGGCAAGACATTCCACCGCCGTCGAGCGACGTGGCGGAACTAGCGCACGCGCAGGTGCTGCGGCAGATCGGCTGCGAGCACGTGCTCGTCACGGGCGGGCATGGCGGCGGCTCGTCGGTCGTCAACCGCTGGCTGGGTCCGGCCCGCCAGCAGAACTGGCACTGGCCAAGGCTGGAGGGTGGCTTCCATGGCAGCGGCTGTACGCTGGCCGCTGCCGTGGCGGCGCTGCTGGCGCATCAGATCCCCGTCGCTCAGGCGCTGGCGCGGGCGCAGGCCTACACCCACCGCGCACTGGAAGCGTCGTACGCGATCGCCTCCGGCCAGCGCATCCCGTCGCGCTGAGAAAGGAGAACAATCATGCAGGGACTTTATCTGGTGACCCCCGACTGGGACGATACCGAGGCGCTGCTGCGCCATACCGAAACGGCGCTGGACGCCGGCGTCGCGCTGCTGCAATACCGGCACAAGACGGCGACGCCGGAACAGCGTCGCGAACAGGCAACCGCGTTGCTGGCGCTGTGCCGCCGCCATGGCGTGCCCTTCATCGTCAACGATTTCGTGGACCTGTGCCGCGAGCTCGATGCCGATGGCGTGCACGTAGGCGGCACCGATGCCACGGTCGCGCAGGCCCGCGAGCTGGTCGGGCCAACGAAGATCGTGGGCGCTTCGTGCTACGGCGACTTGCAGCTTGCCATCGATGCCGAGCGCGCCGGTGCCAGCTATGTGGCCTTCGGCGGTTTCTATCCGTCGCGCGTCAAGCGCTATGCGGTGACCACGGCACACGCCATCGTCGACGATGCCCGCGCGGCCGTACGCGTACCCTGCGTCGTCATCGGCGGGATGACGCCGGAAAACGCGGCCCCGCTGGTGGCGCGCGGCGCGCACATGGTGGCGGCGATCAGCAGCGTCTATGGCGCGCCGGACGTGGCCGCGGCCACCAGGGCGTTCAACCGGCTGTTTGCCTAGGGTAGCGCTGATTCATTCATGGCGGCGCTCCCAGCCCCGAGAAAACGCGCCCAGCTGTGTCGCAAATGGCCCGACATATCGGCGGCCGCACCCCCCGGCATGACGGGCCATTTGCGTCTTGCTGAACACGTTTTTCAGGACTAATCTCATCCACCAGCGACAAATCAGCGCTTTTCTGGCGGGGAGGGCGGCTCATCGGCCGGAAACGCCGGGCAGGTGGCGGATGAGCGGCGGCATCTGTGGCGCCCGCCCATCGTTGCCGGAGTGTAACCGTGAATCCCCTTGCCGCCGCATCAAAGGCCCGTATAATCGGTTCACCTTCAAAGAACCGAATACGCCATGCCCGCACAAGCCGCCGCCGCGAAACGCCTGATCCTGATCGTCGACGACGACCAGTTGCTCGCCGAATTCCTGAGCGTGGTGCTGCGCAACGCCGGGTACGAGACGGTGCAGGCACACTCGGCCGACCACGCGCTGCGCCTGGTGGCCGAGCGCGAGCCGGACATGGCGCTGCTGGACATTCACATGCCCGGCATGTCGGGCCTGGAACTGGCCAAGCAGCTCAACCGCGAAACGTCGGTGCCGTTCATGTTCCTGTCCGGCCGCGGCGATGCGGATGCGGGCAAGCAGGCCGCCGCGTACGGTGCCGTGGGATTCCTCGTCAAGCCGGTCGATGAAAAGCAATTGATGCCCGCCTTCGAGGCAGGGCTGGCGCGGGCGGACGAGATCCGCCAGCTGCGCCGCACCGAACTGAACCTGAACGCCGCGCTGGCGGCCGGCCGCGAGACGAGCCTTGCCGTGGGCTTGTTGATGTGCAAGTTCCAGACGGACCGCAACACCGCTTTCGAAGTCCTGCGCGACCACGCGCGGTCCAGCCGTCGCAAGGTCAACGAGGTGGCGGACCAGCTGCTTGCCGCCGAGGAAACGTTGAATGGTTTGCATGCGGCTTTTAATGCACGACTGAAGAAATAATAGTTTCCAAGCTGAATCATTTAAGCTAAGCTTCCTTCATTGCGCACCGGGCTCCCCGGTGCAATCCATGTTACGGCTGCCCCGCCACCGCGGCCGTGCCTGAAATCATCGGCCCAGCTCCGCCGACCTGCATCCTGGTACCAACCGACCCCGCTGCCCGCGGCGCATGGCTCCAGGTTCTGCATTACCGATCGCGGAGAAGACGATGAACATGACCGACGCCCTCGAGGCTCTCAAACCGATGGCCCCCGCTCCCCACGTGCTGCACGTGGATGCCGACGATACCACCGCCCTGATCCTGGCCACCCTGCTGGTGCCGGAAATCCGCGTGAGCCGCGCGGCGACGATGGACGATGCCGGCACGCGCCTGGCCGTCGAGAAATTCGACCTGATCATCGTCGACGCCGACCTGCCGGACGGTGACGGCCAGGTGCTCGTCGATGCGGTGCGCGCGCGCGGCTGCCACACGCCTGTGCTGCTGTACTCGGCACGCCAGCCCAGCCTGCACCACCAGGCCCATGCCTACCTGCCGAAACCGTGGACCTCGCCCCGCCAGCTGTGGCAGGCCGTATGCCGGCTGCTGGAGCTCGACATGGCGGTCAACCGGTAAAACTCCCGAATTCACCGTTTGCTATGATGGCGGTTTATCCACATCAAGGAACGCGAACGATGAAAACCAGGGCAGCAGTGGCATGGAAGGCGGGTGCTCCGCTGACGATCGAAGAGGTCGAACTGGGCGGACCGAAGGAAGGCGAAGTCCTGGTCGAGATCAAGGCCACCGGCATTTGCCACACCGATTACTACACGCTGTCCGGCGCCGATCCGGAAGGGCTGTTCCCGGCCATCCTCGGCCATGAAGGCGCCGGCATCGTCGTCGACGTCGGGCCGGGCGTGAAGAGCCTCAGGAAGGACGATCACGTCATTCCGCTGTACACGCCGGAATGCCGCCAGTGCAAGTTCTGCCTGTCGCAAAAGACCAACCTGTGCCAGGCGATCCGCTCCACCCAGGGCCGCGGCCTGATGCCGGATGCGACGAGCCGCTTCTCCCTCGACGGCAAGCCCATCTTCCACTACATGGGCACCTCCACGTTCTCGAATTACATCGTGGTGCCCGAAATCGCGCTGGCGAAGATCCGCGAGGATGCGCCGTTCGACAAGGTCTGCTACATCGGTTGCGGCGTGACCACGGGCGTGGGCGCCGTGCTGTTCACCGCCAAGGTGGAAGCGGGTGCCAGCGTGGTCGTGTTCGGCCTGGGCGGCATCGGCCTGAACGTGATCCAGGCGGCCAGGATGGTGGGCGCCGACAAGATCATCGGCATCGACATCAATCCGGGCCGCGAGGCGATGGCGCGCAAATTCGGCATGACGCACTTCATCAACCCGAACGATGTCGAGAACGTCGTCGATGCGATTATCCAGCTGACGGATGGCGGCGCCGACTACAGCTTCGAATGCGTGGGCAATACCACGCTGATGCGCCAGGCGCTCGAGTGCTGCCACAAGGGCTGGGGCAAGTCGATCATCATCGGCGTGGCGGCGGCCGGCCAGGAAATTTCCACGCGGCCGTTCCAGCTCGTGACGGGCCGTGAATGGAAGGGTTCCGCCTTCGGCGGCGCCCGCGGCCGCACCGACGTGCCGAAGATCGTAGACTGGTATATGGACGGCAAGATCAATATCGACGACCTGATCACCCACAAGCTGTCGCTCGACCAGATCAACGAAGGCTTCGACCTGATGAAGAAGGGCGAGTCGATCCGCTCGGTCGTGATGTATTGACGCGATTGCCCTAAAAGCCGGGCCGCCGCGCGGCCCGGCCGCGGCGGCGGCACAACAGGCTCCCGTTCGGCCCCGAAATATGGCATAGTGCGAAGCATGAAAGCGCTCAAAAGTCAGCTCGCATCCGAAGTCCTGGCCGATCCCGTGGCTCGCAAGCACCTGCGCGAATTCCTCACCCGTGGCGCTGCCGACGGCGCGCCGGCCACCGAGTTCATGTTCCGCCGCCCCAGCGGCGAAGTCGTCAAGATCAGTCCCCGCATCGTGCCCAAGGCCAAGGCTGCCTGAGAGGGTGAATGAACGTAGCCCTTCCTGCGCTGATCGTCTTCCTCGTCCTGCTCCCCGGTTTCATCTTCCGTATCCGCTTCAAGCGGGTTGAACGCACCTCCCTCGATTTTTCTCCATTCGGCCGGATCGCCGCCGGAGCCGTCATGTCGGCCGCCGTCGCCCACCTGCTGTGGCTCGGCTTGTCCTGGCTGCTGTTCGGCCAGCGATTCGAACCGCTCGTGCTGATGCAACTGCTGTCTTCCGCGCCAACCGCGCAGGTGGCGGCGGTGGCCACCGTGGCAAACGATTTTGGCTGGGTTGCCGCCTACTTCGTCACCCTGCTGTTCGCATCGTTCGCGTTCCCCATGGTGTTGCGTGGAGCGATCACGAAGTACCGGCTCGACCGCGCCGAGTCGCCGTTGCGGCCCATGCTGCGCTTCCATGAGGCGCCCTGGTACTACCTGCTGACCGGGGCGGACTTCGCGGCGGAAGAGGCACCCGATTTCGTGATCGTCGCGGCCATCGTCGAGGTGGGCAAGGAAGCCATGCTGTACTCAGGCGTACTGGACAATTTCTACTTCGATTCGGAAGGGCAGCTGGACCGGCTGGTGCTGCAGGGCGTGTCGCGCCGCCCCCTGTCGAAGGACAAGCCCGCCGACGAGGCGGGCACCACGGACACGCGCTTCTACCCCATCGACGGCGACTCCTTCGTGCTGCGCTACAGCGAAATGATCACGCTCAACGTGCAATACGTGCACCTGGCCTGACGCGTTTGCAGCCTACCCCGCAGTCTACCCCGCCATTCGCGCGTTCCATCGCAAATCCCCCGCAGTCACCGATGCGTTGACTATAGTTCAATGACTTCGTCGCGCCCGTATCTAGACAAAAAGTTCTAGACAAAGTTTTCTACTTAAATTAATCTGGTTGCCACTTCATCAGGAGCCGCGCCATGAACAACGCCAACCGGTCCGCAGGAGGTGCGGCATGAACCACCTGTTCGATACGCTGGTCCCCGCGATCGGCTGGTCGCTGCTCCATTTCATCTGGCAGGGTCTACTGGTCGGCTGGGCCGCGGCGCTGGCGCTGCACCTGCTGCGCAATGCGCGCCCGCAGGCCCGCTATGCCGTGGCCTGCGCAGCCTTGCTACTGTGCGCGGCGCTGCCGGTGGGCAGCATTGCCTGGCGTGTCCAGGAAGCGCTGCAAGCCGGCTACTCGATACCGGTCCCGCTCGATCCGCTGCTGGGCGCGGTCGGAGCCGGCGCCATCCCCACCGCGCACGTGCCCGCGCTGGTCGATGCCGACCAGCTGACCTCGTTCGAATACCTGCTGCGCCGCCAGCTGCCCTGGCTGGTGCTGCTGTGGGCCGCCGGCGCCGCGCTGATGACGCTGCGCCTGTCGCTCGGCCTGCAATGGGTTCGGCAACGCACGGTGGCCGGCCATTACCGTCCCGATCCCGAGTGGCAGCAGCGCCTGGAGCGCCTGGCGCTGCGCATCGACGTGAAGCGCCCGGTGCGCCTGGGCGTGTCCGGCGAAGACCTGGAGGGCCCGATGACGGCCGGCTGCTGGCGCCCCATCGTGCTGCTGCCCGCCGCCCTGGTCACCGGCATGCCGCCGCACCTGCTCGAAGCGCTGCTGGCGCACGAACTCGCGCACATCCGCCGCCACGATTACCTCGTGAACCTGGTGCAGAGCGCGATCGAGATCCTGCTGTTCTACCACCCGAGCGTGTGGATGCTGAGCAAGCGTATCCGCATCGAGCGGGAACAGGTCGCGGACGACCTGGCGGCCAGCGCCCTGGGCGAACCGCGGCGCCTGGCACTGGCCCTTTCCGAGCTGGACAAGTTCCAGTTCTCAACCTCGCATTTCGCCCCCGCGGCACACGGAGGAGACCTCATGTCCCGTATCAAACGCCTGATCCATCCCGATGCGCAACCGCTCAGCTGGAAGATCGCGGCGCCCCTGCTTGGCCTGTGCACGGCGTGCGTGATGCTGTACGCCCATGCGCAGCCCGATGCATCCGCCAGGCCGGCAGCGCAGCCTGATATCGTCGTCAGCGGCGGCGACGCTGCCCGCGCCGCGGCTGGGGAAGCTGCCGAAACAGCGGCCGCTGCGGCGTCGGCCGCCGCCGCCGCGCAAGAAGCGGCGGAGGCTGCAAAAGTCGCGGCCGCCGCCGGCGCCGGGGCGGCCCAGGCCGCGGCCGAAGCCGCGCGCGCCGCGGCATTGCATGGTCCAGGCGCGGACGTACCCGTCCCGCCGGCCCCGCCGGCACCGCCCGCCGCCCCGAAGGCTCCGTCCCACGCCTTGCCGGCCCCACCGGCGCCACCCGCGCCGCCACCCCTGCCGCGCGGGCTGAAGGATGGCGCCCACATCGTTCACCCCGGCCGTTCGCTCGAGTCATATGCCATCGTGCGGGCCGGCGATGCGCCGACGCGTGTCGCCGCCCTCGACACGCGCGACCTTCACGACCTGCAATGCGTGAAGGAAGGCTACAAGGGGGATTTCATCTGGTTCAAGAAGGATGGAAAATCGTATGTGGTGAAGGACTCGGCGCTCGTCGCGAAGGTGCGGGAAGCCTGGGCGCCTTCGGAAAAGCTGGGGGCGGAAATGGAAAAGCAGGGCGCCGCGATGGATGGGCACGGCAAGCGGATGGAGGCGCTCGGTGAAGAAATCAGCGCCCACGTCGCCGCCGTGTTCAACGAGGAGGTGACACGCAACGTCGACCGCCGACTGGCCGCGCTGGCGCGCACCCAGGAACGGCTGGGCAGCACGCTCGGCGAGCTGGGCGAACGCATGGCATCGGCCGACAGCGACGCCCGCCGCGAAGCGCTGTCGCGCCAGATGGCGGCAGTGCAGAAACAGATGGAACCCGTGCAGCAGCAGATGAGCCGGCTGACCGAAACGATGGCGCGCGAACACGCAAAGGTCGATGTCAACCGCGAACCGATGAAGAGCTTGCATGCCCGCATGGCCGAACTGTCGAAACCGATGGAGGAATACGGCCGCCGGATGGGCGAGCTGGGCCGCGAACAGGGCCGGCTGAGCCAAGAGGCGGACCGGACCACGCGGAAGCTGATCGAGGAGGCGCTGCGCAAGGGGCAGGCGGCGGAGCTGGGGAGCGGCCGGGGGTAACGAGGACCACGCTCTTGGTGGCGGGTTGCTACGGCATGAGTCCACCCCCAAGGCAGAACCCGGGGTCAGGGAGCAGAGTGGCCTTGCAAGGCCACTCTGCTGCGTCGGCAAGGAGCGGTGCTCCTTGAACCCCCCCGTCGGGGCGTACCTACCTCCCCAAGCGCTCCAGCTTCGCCACCGACAGATCCAGCACCTTCATCCCCGCGCTGCCGAAATTGATCTGCGCCCGGCAATTGCCACCGCTGCCCTCGATATTGACGATCACCCCCTCGCCGAACTTGGTGTGCGACACCGATTCGCCGATACGCCAGCCCGAGCCGTTGCCGGACTTTTGCGCCAGCCGCTGGGCGATCGCATTGTCGCTGCCGCCATTGAGCTGTACATCTTCCCACTGCGCCTTCTTGTTGGCGAACCAGTGCGTCTGCACGCGCGGCGACAGCCACTTCAGCGATTCCTCCGGCAGTTCGTCGAAGAAGCGCGACTTCATGTTGTAGCGCGTTTGCCCGTGCAGCATGCGGGTCTGGCAGAAGCACATGTACAGGCGCTTGCGCGCCCGCGTGATCGCCACGTACATCAGCCGCCGCTCTTCCTCGACGCCGCCTTCCTCCTTCGAACTGCTCTCGTGCGGGAACAGGCCTTCTTCCAGGCCGGTAATGAACACATTGTCGAATTCCAGGCCCTTGGCCGAGTGCACCGTCATCAGCTGCATCGCATCCTGGCCGGCCTGCGCCTGGTTGTCGCCCGCTTCCAGCGAGGCGTGCGCCAGGAATGCCGACAGCGGCGACATCACGGTGGCCAGCGGCGCATCCGCATCCACGATCTCCACGCCGTCGGCATTGATGATCGCCGCGCCCGCCTGCGCCTCGGCCGGCGGGCCCAGGTGCGCGGGCGCGCCCGGGCCATAGCCTTCCTCGGACACGAATTGCGTGGCCGCGCTGACCATTTGTTCCAGGTTTTCCACGCGGTCGGCGCCATCCTTCTCGTTGGCGTAATGCTGCAGGAGGCCGGACGACTCCAGCGTGATGCGCACCAGTTCCGGCAGCGCCATCTGCTGTGTCTCGAAGCGCACGCCTTCGATCAGCTTCACGAAGGCGCCCAGCGACGAACCTGCCTTGCCCACCATGTACGGCACGGCCGCATACAGCGAAATGCCGTACGTTTCGGCTGCGTTCTGCAACTGCTCCAGCGTGCGCGCGCCGATGCCGCGCGCCGGGAAGTTCACCACGCGCAGGAAGGCCGAATCGTTATGCGGGTTGTCCATCAATTGCAGGTAGGCGATCGCGTGCTTCACCTCGGCGCGCTGGAAGTAGCGCAGGCCGCCGTACACGGTGTACGGGATCGCGGCCGAGAACAACGCATGCTCGATCACACGCGATTGCGCGTTCGAGCGGTACAGTACGGCGATCTCCCGGCGCGGCGTGCCTTCGCTGATGAGGTTCTTGGCTTCGTCCACGAGCCATTGCGCTTCCTGCAGGTCGGACGTGGCTTCGTACACGCGCACCTGCTCGCCGTGCCCTGCGTCCGTGCGCAGGTTCTTGCCCAGGCGCCGGCTGTTGTTGGCGATCAGTACGTTGGCGGCATCGAGGATGTGGCCATGCGAGCGGTAGTTCTGCTCCAGCTTGATCAGGTTCTTCACGCGGAACTCGGACTCGAAGGCCACCATATTGCCCACATTGGCGCCGCGGAACGCATAGATGCTCTGGTCGTCGTCGCCCACGGCGAACAGCGCGCCGCCATGGCCCGTGCCATGGCCGGCGATCAGCTTCAGCCATGCGTATTGCAGGTTGTTGGTGTCCTGGAACTCGTCGACGAGGATGTGGCGGAAGCGCTGCTGGTAATGCTCGCGCAGCGGCTGGTTGCGCTGCAGCAGTTCATACGTGCGCAGCAGCAGCTCGGCGAAATCGACCACGCCTTCGCGCTGGCATTGTTCGTCGTACAGGTCGTACAGCTCCACCAGCTTGCGCTCGTTGGCGTCGTAGGCTTCCACCTGGCTGGCCCGCAAGCCCTGGTCCTTGTTGTTGTTGATGAAATACATCACCGACTTCGGCGGGAATTTTTCATCGTCCACGTTGTGCGCCTTCAAAAGGCGCTTGATCATCGACAGCTGGTCTTGCGTATCCAGGATCTGGAACGACTGGGGCAGCGCGGCATCGCGGTAGTGGGTTCGCAGCAGCCGGTTGCACAGGCCGTGGAACGTGCCGATCCACATGCCGCGTGTATTGATCGGCAACATTGCCGACAGGCGCGTCAGCATCTCCTTGGCGGCCTTGTTCGTGAACGTGACGGCCAGGATACCGCCCGGCGACACCTGCCCGGTCTGGATCAGCCAGGCGATGCGCGTGGTCAGCACGCGCGTCTTGCCCGAGCCGGCGCCCGCCAGGATCAGGGCGTTTTGCGGCGGCAGGGTGACGGCGGCGAGTTGTTCGGGATTGAGATTGTGGAGGAGATTCTGCATCCCTCCATTATACCTTTTGAACCTCGTCCGTTCCCGGTGGCGCGCCAGCAACGGCGCGCCTTCCAGGCCGTTTTGTCAACGTTTGTCGAGGGAGGCGGACCCGTCCGGCGGGGTGGAGAAAATGTGCGTGTAGGCCACGTACAGCGCGCAGTGCGCCACGCCGTACAGGATCTCGGAAAACATGCGCATCAGCGCGAAGCCCATCGTGCCGAAGCCGAACAGCGCGCGCACCAGCAGCAGCACGAGCACCGTGATCGCGAACAGGCTCACGGCGAACACCAGGAAGGCGCCGGCCGTGCGCTTGATGGCGAAGAAGCTGTAGAACAGGGCCTTGCCGGGCCCCATGCCGTTCCACTGCACCAGCGGGGCGGCGAAGCTGATCACCAGCAGGGCGGGGATGTACAGCAGCGCCGTGGTCAGCATGGTGGGAATCAGGCCGGACTCGACGACCAGGTCGCGATTGGTCTGCAAGTCCGCCAGCGTGGCGTCGCGCAGCGCGTCGGTATTGGCGAAGAACAGCACGCCGATCGCGCCGGCCGCCAGGAACACCAGCAAGTGGATCACCCCGAGCATGCACAGCTTGCGCAGCGCCGGTCCCTTGAAGCCGGCGAACAGCAGGCCGGGCATCACCGGCTTGCCGGCGCCGATTTCGCGCGCGGCCGCCATGAAACCCACCGCGAACACGGGCATCAGCACGCTGTGCGCGATCTGCCCGACGAGCGGCACCACCAGCACCAGCGTGGTCAGCAGCATATAACCGAAAAACAGCGTCGACAGGCCCGCCGGCTGCTTCTTCAGCATGCCGAACCCCTGCTTCACCCAATCCCAACCCATTCTTGCCGGCGTCTGGTTCATGCGTACAGCCCTGGTGCTGGAGTGGCGATGCGTTCGCGCAGGATGCGCTCGAAGTGCGTGGGGTCGTGCGGGGTGAGCATTTCCGCCTCGCGCGGCTTATGCAGGTCGTACAGGCGCGACAGCCAGAAGCGCAGCGCACCGGCGCGCAGCATCGGTTGCCAGGCTTCCTGCTCGTCGGCGGTGAACGGCCGCACGGCGTGGTAGGCGTCCAGGAAGGCGCGCACGCGCGCCGTATCGAGCACGCCGGTGTCCAGGTCCACGCACCAGTCGTTGATCGTCACGGCCACGTCGAACAGCCAGGTGTCGCAGCCGGCGAAGTAGAAGTCGAAGAAGCCCGTCAGGCGTTCGCCGTCGAACATCACGTTGTTGCGGAACAGGTCGGCATGGACCGGGCCCTGCTGCAGGCGGCCATACAGCGGGCTGGCATGGAACGCTTCCTGGAAGTGCATCTCGGTGCGCAGCAGGTCCGCTTCCGAGGCGGAGAGGTGCGGCAGCACGGTCGGGGCGGCGAAATGCCACCACGACAGGCCGCGCAGGTTCGGCTGGTGCAGCGGGAAGTCCGCGCCGGCCAGGTGCATTTTCGCCAGCATTGCGCCCACTTCGGCGCAATGCACGGGCTTGGGGGCGAGTTCCGAGCTGCCCTCGAGCTTGGAGACGATCGCGGCCGGCTTGCCGTGCAGCGGCACGCACAGTTCGCCCTTGTCGTTGGGCACGGGCGCCGGCACGAGCACGCCGCGCGCGGCCAGGTGCTCCATCAGCCGCAGGTAGAACGGCAACTGTTCGAAGTCCAGATTCTCGAAGATGGTGAGCACGTATTCGCCGCGCTCTGTCGTCAGGAAGAAATTGCTGTTTTCGATGCCGGATGCGATGCCTTTGATCGCCAGCGCCTGGCCGAGGGGGAATTGCGCGATCCAGGGCTGGACATCGTCCAGGCTGACCGAGGTAAAGACTGCCATGTGAATAGTGAGTGGTCGAAGAGGGTAGCTGCGCCGGCCGCGTCAGGGAACTGCCGCGGCCGGGTCGGAACGCGGCATCACTCCGTTGCGGGTGGCATCGGAGGAGGCGGCGGCACTTCTGCCGCATTGTCCGCCGCGGCTGCGGCCGCGGCATCGGCACTGCGCTGTTTTTGTTTCTTGGCGATATCGAATTCCATCACGGTCCACTGCGGGCCGCGCACCTGCGGGCCGCCGGCATCGCCCGGCAGTTGGGTGCTGTTCGGGTTGGCCGGTTTCACCGTGTAGGTGCTGCCGCCCGCCTGCACGGTTTCCTGCACGATGCGGCCACCATCGCGCTGCACCGTCGTGGTGTTCTCGCGGTTCGATTTCGGCGTCACCGTGATCGGTGTATCGCTTTCCGGCACCGGTTCCAGCTTCGGCGGCGTGCCGGTTTGCGCGCTGGCGGAGCCGGCGGCCAGGGCCAGCAGGAGGGCTGCTGTGGAAACGGTAGCGAGGGACGGGCGCATGATAGGAGCCTTTGGTTGATAACCGTGATATTGGTTGTACGAACCATTGTAACAAACTGACACCCGTTTCCGCTGCGGCCACCCCGTTTGGCGGCAGCGCGGCACGATTCGCCGGCACATGATCTCTGCGATAATGCCGGCTTCGCATCATTTTTCCTCACTTGCAAACATGCAAAAGACCTTGCTGCTGGTCGACGGTTCCAGCTATCTCTACCGTGCCTTCCACGCATTGCCCGACCTGCGCAGCCCGGACGGCCACCCGACCGGCGCCATGCACGGCATGGTCAACATGCTGCGCCGCCTGCGCGCCGATTACCCGGCGGCCTACATCGCCTGCGTGTTCGATGCCAAGGGCAAGACCTTCCGCGACGACCTCTATCCGGAATACAAGGCCACGCGCGCCTCGATGCCTTCCGACCTGTCGCTGCAGATCGAGCCGATTCATGAAGCCGTGAAGGCAATGGGCTGGCCGATCCTGATGGTGGAAGGCGTGGAGGCCGACGACGTGATCGGCACGCTGTCGGTGACCGCCGAGAAGAACGGCATGGACGTGATCATCTCGACCGGCGACAAGGACCTGGCCCAGCTGGTGACGCCGCATGTCACGCTGATCAACACGATGAGCAATGAAAAGCTCGACGAGGCGGGCGTGCTGGCGAAGTTCGGCGTGCCGCCGAACCGCATCATCGATTACCTCACGCTGATCGGCGACACCGTCGACAACGTGCCGGGCGTGGCCAAGTGCGGGCCGAAGACGGCCGTGAAATGGCTCACCCAATACGGCAGCCTCGATGGCGTCATCGCCAATGCCGACCAGATCGGCGGCGCCGTTGGCGCCAACCTGAAGGCGGCGCTGGAATGGCTGCCGAAGGGCCGCGAACTGATCACCGTGAAGACCGATTGCGACCTGGCGCAGCACATGATGTCGATCACGGAATCGCTGGTGGCGCGCGACGAGGACCATGAATCGCTGCTGGCCTTCTTCACCAAGTATGGCTTCAAAACGCTGCTGCGCGAGCTGTCGGCGCTGGCGCCCTCGGCCAAGGTGCCCGGCCAGACCGGCCCGGCCGCACCGGAAGGCCCGACCGGCGACATGTTCGCCCAGCCTCCCGCGAACGTGCGCTACGATACCGTGCTGACCGAGGCGCAGCTGGACGAATGGCTCGCCCGCATCGAAGCGGCCGAGCTGGTGGCGCTGGACACGGAAACCACGTCGCTGGAGCCGATGAACGCCCAGCTGGTGGGCATCTCGATGGCCACCGAGCCGGGCCTGGCCTGCTACATTCCGGTGGCGCACCGCTATGCGGGCGTGCCCGAGCAGCTGTCGCGCGAACGCGTGCTGGAACGCCTGAAGCCCTGGCTGGAGGATGCGGCCAAGCCCAAGCTGGGCCAGAACCTGAAATACGACGCGCACATCTTCGCCAACCACGGCGTGGCCCTGCGCGGCATCGTGCACGACACGCTGCTGCAGTCGTATGTGTTCGAATCGCACCGCTCCCACGACATGGACAGCCTGGCCATGCGCCACCTGAACCACAAGACCATCGCCTACGAGGAGGTGTGCGGCAAGGGCGCCGGCCAGATCTGCTTCGACCAGGTGGAACTGCAGCGCGCCACCGAGTACGCGGCGGAAGACGCCGACATCACGCTGCGCCTGCACCTGGCGATGCACGGCCACGTGGAAGGCGACGAAGGCTTGACGAAGGTATACCGCAACATCGAGCTGCCCACCGCCGTGGTGTTGCAGAAGATCGAGCGTAACGGCGTGCTGATCGACGCGGGCCTGCTGGCCACGCAGTCGAACGAGCTGGGCGCCCGGATCGCCGAACTGGAACAGAAGGCCTATGAGCTGGCCGGCGGCCCGTTCAACCTGGGCTCGCCCAAGCAGATCGGCGAGATCTTCTTCAACAAGCTGCAACTGCCCGTCGTCAAGAAGACGCCGAGCGGCGCGCCGTCCACGGATGAAGAGGTGCTGCAAAAGCTGGCCGAGGATTTCCCGCTGCCGAAGGTGCTGCTGGAATACCGCGGCATGGCCAAGCTGAAGTCCACCTACACGGACAAGCTGCCGAAGATGATCAATCCGCAAACGGGCCGGGTGCACACGAACTACGCGCAGGCCGTGGCGGTGACGGGCCGGCTGGCGTCGAACGACCCGAACCTGCAGAACATCCCGATCCGCACGGCGGAAGGGCGCCGCATCCGCGAGGCGTTCATCGCGCCGGAAGGCAGCCATATCGTGTCGGCCGACTATTCGCAGATCGAGCTGCGCATCATGGCGCACATCTCGGAAGACGAGGCGATGCTGCGCGCGTTTGCCGAGGGCGAGGACATCCACCGCGCCACCGCCGCCGAGATCTTCGGCGTGCCCCCGGCGGAAGTGAACAGCGAACAGCGCCGCTACGCGAAGGTGATCAACTTCGGCCTGATCTACGGCATGAGTGCCTTCGGCCTGGCTGCGAACCTGGGCATCGACCGCACGGCCGCGCAGAACTACATCGACCGCTACTTCCAGCGTTTCAGTGGCGTGAAGCGCTACATGGACGAGACGCGCCTGGAAGCAAAGGCGAGCGGCTACGTGAAGACCGTGTTCGGCCGCCGCCTGTGGCTCCCCGAGATCAACTCGCCGAATGGCCCGCGCAGGCAGGCGGCCGAACGCGCCGCCATCAACGCGCCCATGCAGGGCACGGCGGCGGACCTGATCAAGATGGCCATGATCGCCGTGCAGGACTGGCTGGAGAAGGAAGCCCTGCAATCGCGCATGATCATGCAGGTGCACGACGAACTGGTGCTCGAGGTGCCGGACGACGAACTGGCGCTGGTGCGCGACTCGCTGCCGAAGCTGATGGCGGGCGTGGCGCAGCTGAAGGTGCCGCTCGTTGCCGAGGTTGGTGTTGGTAGAAACTGGGAGGAGGCGCACTGAGAAAGCACTGCTTTCTCAGGCGCCTCCGCGCACCGGAAACGCATGCGTTTTCAGGCGCCTCTGCGCACCGGTTTTCGTCGCGAGCTCAGCAGAAAACCGGTGTCGCACACCTTTTCCGTGCCGGAAAAGGTGTGCGACACCAGGCGCTGTTTCCGCGTCCTCAATCGAAGCCTGGTGTCTGACACTATTTTTCGCAGAAAAATAGTGTCAGACACCGGTTTTCCCCGGAGGCATAGCCCAGCCCAAGCATCCTGACAGTTGGCTTTTAGTCACCACTGTGTTTCAATTCCCCGATAACGAACACTTCCTGGAGGATGCATGAAAGACCTGCACAACGATGCCGCCAGCCTGATCGGCGAAGCGGAGGGCATCAGCCGCCGTGACTTGCTGAAGGCGGCCCTCGGCAGCGGTTTCGCCGCCGCCGTGCTGCCCGTTGCCGCTGAAACCGTGGTAAAGACCGACGCCGAGGGCCTGACGGCTGGCACCGTCACCGTCACCGTCGACGGCTATCCGGTCCCCGTGTACCGCGCGCAGCCCGCCGGCAAGACCGGCCTGCCGGTCATCCTCGTGATCTCGGAAATCTTCGGCGTGCATGAGTACATCGCCGACGTGGCGCGCCGCTTCGCCAGGCAGGGCTACCTCGCGCTGGCACCGAACCTGTTCGCGCGCCAGGGCGACCCGCAGAAGGAAACGTCGATCGCCGAGCTGCAGAAGAACATCATCAGCAAGGTGCCGGACATCCAGGTGTTCAAGGACCTCGACGCGGTCGTGGCCTGGGCCAAGCAGAACGGGGGCTCGGCCGACAAGCTGGGCATCACCGGCTTCTGCTGGGGCGGCCGCATGACCTGGCTGTATGCGGCGCACAACCCGGCCGTCAAGGCCGGCGTGGCCTGGTATGGGAGGTTACTAGGGGAAGCCTCTGCCAATACGCCCCGCCATCCTGTCGACGTTGCTGCCGCGCTGAAGGCCCCGATCCTCGGCCTGTACGGCGCCAAGGACAGCGGCATTCCGCTCGACTCCGTGGAAAAGATGAAGGCCGAACTGGCCAAGGGCAAGTCCGGCTCCACTTTCGTGATCTACGAGAACGCCGGCCACGCGTTCCACGCCGACTACCGCCCCAGCTACGTGGAAGCGGATGCCAAGGATGGCTGGAAGCGCGCGCTGGACTGGTTCAAGCAGCACGGCGTTGCCTGATACAGCCCGGTTTCTTCCGTCGTATTTCCCTCGCTGCTTCCTTATTGATACTGTATTTTCAGCAGAAGCGCGAACTGGACGGTAAAATGTCCGGTTTGCGCGCTCTCCGGGCCCCGGTGCTGCGCGCGCTGTGAAGCGCACAAGAGGTCCCAAAATCGATCCGGTACTCATTTCCATCCTGCTGGCGACAACCATCGCCGGCGTCGTCAGCATTTCGTCCGCGGCGCTGTTTTCGTTCACGCTGCTGTCGCGGGTCGTCGAGCGGATGGTCAGCCTGTCGGTCGGCATCATGCTGTCCACGTCGCTGCTGCACGCGCTGCCGGAAGCCTTCGAATCGCATGCCGATCCGCGCACGCTGTTCGCCACGCTGCTGGCCGGCCTGCTCACGTTCTTCATGCTGGAAAAGCTGGCCATCCTGCGCCACTCGCACCACCACGAGGGCGACGGCCACCACCACGCCCATGGCCACGACAAGCACGAAGCCGGCCGCGCCGGCTGGATGATCCTGGTGGGCGACGGCATGCACAATTTCACGGACGGCATCCTGATCGCCGCCGCCTTCCTGGCCGACCCGCAGCTGGGCATCGTGGCCGCCGTGGCCATCGTGGCGCACGAGATCCCGCAGGAGATCGGCGACTTCATCGTGCTGCTCAACGCCGGCTTCTCGCGCGCCCGCGCCTATTTCTACAACCTGCTGTGCAGCCTCCTGGCCGTGGCCGGCGGCCTGCTGGGCTACTACACGCTGGACCGCGCCAGCAACCTGATCCCCTATGTGCTGGTGTTCGCCTCGTCCGGCTTCATCTACATCGCCGTGAGCGACCTGATGCCGCAGATGCAGCGCCGCGCCACGCTGAAGGAAACCGTGCCGCAGGTGATCCTGATTGCCCTGGGCGTGTGCATCGTGCTGTTCCTGACCGCCGGCCGGCACTGAGCTTGATGCAACTGTATGACTATTGGGCGCGAACGGCGCACCACGAATTCCAAGGCATCCTTCGCGATGCCTTTTTTTATGCCCGCGCGGCAGACGCGCTGCTGATGTTCTTCCAGTGCGTCCAGCGCAGCAACCGGCCATGCGCCTTGCCGTCGAAGGCGGCGGACTCGGTCTGGCACGCCTGGCTGCGCTGGTCGCCCGCCTCGCTGGATGACTTCTGCGAGCGGCATTTCGGCCGGCGTATTGCGCACATGGAAGCGGGCGACATGGCGGGCGGGATGGAAGTGCCGATCGCCGCATCACTGGTGACCGCGCGCAGGCTGGACGGCCTGCCGGGGGCCGGCCCCCACGTGCCGCGCCTGTTCGCCACGGATCGCTTGCTGCGCATGGCGGGCGGCCATGCCTACACGGTGCGCCGCAAGCGCCTTATGTGTATTCCGATGGACGGAAAAGGGCAACCGTCGGGGCCAGCTCAAGTGTTTCCCTGCTCGGAGCCGTCTATCCTTCTCGCCCTCGGTCTGATCGCGCAGGGCGACTACGACCTGTGGCGGCAGGACGCGAAGTAGGATCGTGTACAGGCGGTTGCCGACGCCGCCACCGAGGCCCGCGCGGCCGCCAGCGACGGTGGCACCGGCGGCTGCGGTGGCGGCGGCAGCTGAGCGGTTCCCGAGCCCGATAAGTAAAAAGCAATCTTCAAGCAGCGAAACGCAATCATGGTCCTGATGAGCCCACCTATACTTTCCTCGACAGCAGCAGGCATCGGGAGCGCCCCGGTGCGAAACAGGCGGCCACGATGCCGCCGCGAGGAGACGAGCATGACACCGCAGTTCCATCCGATTCCACCGCCAGCCATCGACTAGCCGGCCTGCCTCTTCATCCCATGACGCCATCACCAGGCACTGCGTGCCAGGACGGCGTGCGCCCATCTTTCACAACAAGGAGACCCGATGCATCACTTGAGCACACCATTGAAGGCTTGCGCCGCCGCGGCGGCAATGCTGCTGGCACTGACCGCCTGCGGCTCGGACAACGACGGCGGCACCGCATCCGGCGGTACGTTCGACAGCGCCCTGGCCTTCGACAGTGCAAAGTACACCACCATCAACGTCACCATCGACGGCGTGAAGGTGCCGGTACGCTGGTACAAGGAAGTGTGCTACGTCGCCAAGCCGACCGCCGTGGCGGCCACGCAGACCACGCTGATGGGCACCACCACCACGATCGCGAACACGGCCTGCGGCTACCAGAGCATGAACATCTTCGTGCCGGAAAGCGCCGCCGCGAATGGTGACACGGCGCTGTACTTCGCCGTCAACAACGGCGGCTGGTACGCCAGCTACGTCAAGGCCAGCGTCACCGATGGCGCCAGCTACGACAGCACCGCCAGCAACGTGGCCGCCGCCCTGAAGGCCGGCTACGTGTACATCGACGTGGCCACGCGCAGCCGCGGCCTGGCGGCAGCCGACGGCAGCTGGCCCGGCAAGGCGCCGGCGCCGGTGGTCGATGCCAAGGCAGCGATCCGCTACCTGCGCCTGAACGATGCCCGCATGCCGGGCAGCGCCAGCCGCATCGTGGTGAACGGCACCAGCGGCGGGGGCGCGCTGTCGTCCATCATCGGCGCTTCCGGCAACAGCCCCGATTACCTGCCTTACCTGGCCGCGGCCGGCGCGGCCGGCATCGACGCCAACGGCCGCAGTACCTTGCGCGACGACGTGCTGGCCATCAATGCCTACTGCCCGATCACGGACCTGGGCAACGCCGACCTGCACTACGAGTGGCTGTACACGGCGTTCGGCACGCGCGCGGCGGTGGGCCGCAATCCGAACCCCGCGGGCAGCGCGCAGCTGGCCGCAAAGTTTCCCGCGTACCAGCAAAGCCTCAAGCTGTCGAACGGCAGCGGCGCCGCGCTGACGGCCGACAATATGATGGACCAGATCCGCCAGGAGGTGATTCATTCGGCCGAGGTCTACATGGCCGCCGGCGGCACCATTCCCGACCTGGGCGAAGAGATGTCGTACGCCAGCGGCCCCACCACGAAAACCTATGTGAACGACTGGCTCGACGTCGACAACGGCACGAAGAAGGTGGTATCCATCGACATGGCGAAGTACCTGAAGTTCGTCGCCACGCAAGCCACGCTGAAGGCCGCGCCGGCGTTCGACCAGACGGGCATGACGGTCACCGGCGCCACCGGCGAATCGAACCTGTTCGGCACCAGCAGCCAGAAGTACAGCAACTTCACCGAATACGGCTGGGACAACAACGATGCGCGCGGTGACGGCATCGGCTACGACGATACCGGCATTACCGGCAACCGCTACTTCAGCCTGGCGACCACGCCGGTGATGGAGCAAGTAAAGCTGATCAACCCGCTGGCCTATATCGCCACGAGCGCCACCGCGGCGCCGTATTGGTACGTGCGCCACGGCACACGCGACCGCGACACGGCGTTCACCGTATCGATCAACCTGACGCGCGCGCTGCAGGCCGATCCGGATGTGCAGGAGGTGAACTACCGGCTGGCGTGGAACCAGCCGCATGCGGGGAACTACGACGTGCCGGAGGCGATGGCGTGGATTGCGCAGACGCTGAAGGCAGCGGCCGCGCGCGGGTTGTAATCGATGAAGCGGGGTTAAGCCCCGGTCGCCACGGGCCGCTCGGGGGAAGCACACCACTCGGACCACGAGCCCGGATACAGCGCCGCCCCCGGCATGCCTGCCACTTCCAGCGCCAGCAGGTTGTGGCACGCCGTCACGCCGGAGCCACACTGCATCACGGCCTTGTCCGGCCCGGAGAAGAGGGGAGCGAATTCCTGCTTTAACTGGTCCGCCGGCTTGAACTTGCCGTCGGCGCCCAGGTTGTCCTTGAAGAAGCGGTTCTTCGCGCCGGGGATGTGCCCACCGACCGGGTCGATCGTTTCATTCTCGCCCCGGAAGCGGTCGTTCGCGCGTGCATCGACGACGGTGAACGCGCCGGTGGACAGGTTTGCCACCACGTCCTCCACCGACACCGTGCGGGTCAGCGACGGCCGCTCGGAGATCGAGCCGGCGGCGCGCGGCGCCACCTCGGTCGTCACGCTCTGGCCCGCCGCCTGCCAGGCCGGAAAGCCGCCATCGAGCACCGCCACGGCTTCGTGGCCCACCCAGCGCAGCAGCCACCACAGGCGCGCGGCATACATGCCGCCGTGCGCATCGTAGGCCACCACCTGGCTGTCGCCGTCGATGCCGAAGCGGCGCAGCGTCTCGATCAGCGCGGCGCGCTCCGGCAGCGGGTGCCGGCCCCGGAACGTGCTGCCGCTGCCCGTCTTCGGGCCGGACAGGTCGTCGTCGATGCTTGCAAACTGTGCGCCGGGAAGGTGGCCGGCGGCGAAGGCTTCGCGCCCGAAGGCGGGGTTCAGCAGGTCATGCCGGCAATCGAGCACGACCCAGTTCGGGTCGTCGATATGCCGGGCAAGGGTGGCGGCGTCGATCAGGGTGGTGTGCATGGGGTCTCCTTAAACTTCGCTGGCGATCGGATCGGTCGAGGCGACGGCCTTGCCCCGTTCCGTGTTCTTCGTATTGTAGAACGTGGCGGCGCTGCCGGAGGCGAGGATGATGCCGATGCCCAGCCAGCTGTGCCAGTCGAAACTGTCGGCGAACACGAGCACGCCCCAGATACTGGAAAACACGATGCCCGTGTATTGCAGGTTGGCGACCACCAGCGTGTTGCCGAGGCGGTAGGCGCGTGTCATCGACACCTGCGCGGCGGTGGCGAACAGGCCGATCCCCAGCAGCAGCAGGAAGCCGTATTCGCTGTTCAGCGAATGGAACACCACCGGGCCGCCGCCCGCCTCGGCGACGGTGCCCACCAGGCCGGCAACCACGTTCGACACGGCGAAGTAGAACACCACGCGGTTTTCCGGCTCGCCGGCCAGGCCCAGCTTGCGCACCTGCATGTACGCGACGGCCGTGAGGATCGAGGAGAAGATGGCGATCAATGCGTAGACCAGCTGGTCGGACTGGAAGGCCGGCTGCAGCAGCAGTACCACGCCCACGAAACTCATGCCCACCGCCACCAGCAGTGGCCAGGAAACCTCGTTCTTCGCATGCCACCAGCCGTGCGCGAACAGCCACACGGCGATCCAGATGGGGGAGAGATAGTTGAGCGTCATCGCGGTGGCCAGCGGCAGCTTGGCGATCGAGTAGAACCAAAGCCACAGCGAGATCACGCCGACCACGCTGCGCCACAGGTGCCCCATCGCGAATCTCGTGCGCAGCGTGCCGCCCGAAAGGCGGATCAGGATCAGCAGCACCGTCACACCCACGATGCCGCGGTACATCACGATCTCGGAGGTGGAGAACATATCCGATGCGAGCTTCACACACACGCCCATGGCAGCGAACAGGAAACTGGCGAACAACATCCACAACGATTGCATTACATTCCTTCCCAGGAGCCGCTAACGCAAGCCACATGGCTGCGTTGCATTCGTCTCGCCGTACCAAAGTACTGTCTTCGACGATGCGCCTTGCCCTGCGGCCCGCGTTAGCGGCTCCAAAAATGATAAGGGGACAGTCCGTTATGATCCGGATCTGTCCCCTCGTTATTATCAAGCTCTATACGGCGATTTTACTTCGGTACCACTCATGGAAGTGCTGCATGCCGTCTTCCATCGGGCTTTGGTACGGCCCCGCGTCCGTCGTGCCGCGTTCCATCAGGATCTTGCGGCCCGCATCCATGCGCTGGGCGATCTCGTCGTCCTCCACGCAGGTTTCCATGTAGGCCGCGCGTTCGGCTTCCACGAAGCCGCGTTCGAACAGCACGATCTCCTCCGGGTAGTAGAACTCCACCACGTTCTTAGTGCGGTTCGGTCCCTCCGGCCACAGCGTGGAGACGACCAGCACGTGCGGATACCACTCCACCATGATGTTCGGATACAGCGTGAGCCAGATCGCGCCGAACGGCGGGGCTTCACCGTTGCGGAACTTGAGCACCTGCTCGTGCCAGCGCTGGTAGATCTCCGAGCCGGATTTCTTCAGGAAGCCGCGGTTCACGCCCACGGTCTGCACCGAATAATCGGCGCCGAATTCCCAGCGCAGGTCGTCGCAGGTGACGAAGCCGCCCAGGCCGGGGTGGAAGGGCTCCACATGGTAGTCCTCGAGATACACCTCGATGAAGGTCTTCCAGTTGTAGTCGCAGTGATGCACTTCCACGTGGTCGAGCATGTAGCCGGTGAAGTCCAGTTCCTTCGTCACCGAGAGGTTCTTCAGCTTCTCCATCACGTTGTAGCCGTTCTGTTCGAACAGCAGGCCGTTCCAGTTTTGCAGCGGCGCCTTCGGCAGGTTCAGGCAAGGGGTTTCGGGGAAATGCGGAGCCCCGATCAATTCCCCCTTCAGGTCGTAAGTCCAGCGATGCAGGGGACAGACGATCGTATTGGCATTGCCGCGCCCATTGAACATCAGTGCCTGGCGGTGCCGGCACACGTTCGACAGCAATTCAATACCATGTGGATTACGCACCAGCATGCGACCCTCGTTTTCCGAGGCGAGAGTCGAAAAGTCGCCGATATTCGGCACCATCAGTTCGTGGCCCACGTAGCGTGGGCCGTTTTGAAACAATTGCTGCATTTCACGCTGCAACAGCGCTTCGTCAAAATAGACGTGGACCGGAAGTTGCGCATTCGAGCGCGCGAGCCTGGCGTGGGTACCCAGATCGGACATCCCAACCCCCCTTAATTAAAGTACTGCAAACCAAGAAGAGACAGAATCCGCAAAGACCTGAATTCAGAGTATGAGAACGGTATTTCGGACAGAACCGGAGATTATAGCGTGGATGAAGTCACTCTGCCGATAATTCTTCGCCCTTTCCCTCGCGGTGCCGGGCATTGTCCCCCTAATCGAGGGGTGGGGGCGCGCCCGACACCTGGCGGGGGCGCGCGCTGGCCGGAATTGCAACATGGCAGGCAGGCACGGGTTGCCATTTTGGACCGTGTGCGACACTTTGTTCTAAAATAACGGGCTACACTCCAGCACTGAGCCGAATTTACGTACCATGGTCAATAAAACAATTGGCGCCGAAAACGCCCCGCCGGCCTCCTTCGAGGAGGCAATGGCCGAGCTGGCGCAGCTCGTCACGCAGATGGAATCCGGCCAGCTGCCGCTGGAGGCATCGGTTGCCGCCTACGCACGCGGGTCGGAACTGGTGAAATACTGCGCCAGCCAGCTGGACAAGGTGGAATCCCAGGTGAAAATCCTGGAAGGCGACATGCTGAAGCCCTTCGCCGACGGCGACGAGGGCGGGCAATGAGCGTGACGTTCCAGGATTGGATGCGCGGCATCCAGGCGGGCATGGAAGAGGATATGTCCGCCTATCTGCCGGTTGAAACGGCCGTTCCCACCAAGCTGCACGCCGCCATGCGCTACGCCGTGCTGGGCGGCGGCAAGCGCGTGCGCCCGCTGCTCGTGTACGCGGCCGGCGCCCTGTTCGGCGGCGATCCCGCCGTGCTGTCGCGCGCCGCGGCCGCCGTGGAAATGATCCATGCCTACTCGCTCGTGCACGACGACATGCCGTGCATGGACGACGACGACCTGCGCCGCGGCAAGCCCACGGTGCACGTGGCCTACGACGAAGCGACGGCGCTGCTGGTCGGCGACGCGCTGCAATCGCAGGCCTTCACGGTGCTGGCCGGCGCGGAGGGCGTTCCCGCTTCCCGCGTGCTGGCGATGGTGCGCCTGCTGGCCGACGCGGCCGGTTCCGCCGGCATGTGCGGCGGCCAGGCGATCGACCTGGACAGCGTGGGCCTGGCGCTCACGCTGGAACAACTCGAGCGCATGCATCAATTGAAAACGGGCGCGCTGCTGCGCGCCTCCGTGGTGCTGGGCGCGCTGGCGGGCAAGGACCTGTCCGACACGGAACTGGCGGCGCTGCATGCCTACAGCCGCGCGATCGGCCTGGCCTTCCAGGTCGTGGACGACGTGCTCGACGCCACCGCCGATTCGGCCACGCTCGGCAAGACGGCCGGCAAGGATGCCGCCGACAACAAACCCACCTATGTCTCGATCCTGGGCCTCGACGAATCGGTCGCCCTGGCCGAACAATTGCGGCGCGACGCCCACGCGGCCCTGGCCGGCTTCGGCGACGGCGCACTGCGCTTACGCGAACTCGCGGACCTGATCGTGCAGCGGAAGGCTTAAATGAACCTGCTTCAAACCATCAACAACCCGGCCGACCTGCGCAAGCTGCCGCGCCACCAGCTGGTACCCCTGGCCGACGAACTGCGCAGCTTCCTGCTCGATTCCGTGTCGAAGACGGGCGGCCACTTGTCGTCGAACCTCGGCACCGTCGAACTGACCGTCGCTCTGCACTATGTGTTCAACACCCCGCACGACCGCATCGTGTGGGACGTGGGCCACCAGACGTACTCGCACAAGATCCTCACGGGTCGCCGCGACCAGTTCCACACGCTGCGCCAGCTGGACGGCATTTCCGGCTTCCCGCGCCGCGTGGAAAGCGAATACGACACGTTCGGCACCGCGCACTCGTCCACGTCGATCTCCGCCGCCCTCGGCATGGCGCTGGCCGCCAAGATCAAGGGCGAACAGCGCCACGCGATCGCCGTGATCGGCGACGGCTCGATGACGGCCGGCATGGCGTTCGAGGCGCTGAACAACGCCGGCGTGGAGGAAGACTGCAACCTGCTGGTGATCCTGAACGACAACGACATGTCGATCTCGCCGCCGGTGGGCGCGCTGAACCGCTACCTGGCGCGGCTGATGTCCGGCCAGTTCTACGCGGCGGCCAAGAACGTGGGCAAGTCCATGCTGCCGGCACCGGTGCTGGAACTGGCGAAGAAGCTGGAAGAGCATGCCAAGGGCATGGTGGTGCCCGCCACGATGTTCGAGGAATTCGGCTTCAACTACATCGGCCCGATCGACGGCCACGACCTCGATTCGCTGATCCCCACGTTGCAGAACATCCGCAACCTGAAGGGCCCGCAATTCCTCCACGTGGTCACGAAGAAGGGCCAGGGCTACAAGCTGGCCGAGGCCGAACCGATCCTGTACCACGGCACCGGCAAGTTCAATCCCGCCGAAGGCATCAAGCCGGCCACGGCCCCGGCCAAGATGACGTACACCGAAGTGTTCGGCAACTGGCTGTGCGACATGGCCGCGAAGGACGAGCGCCTGGTCGGCATCACGCCGGCGATGCGCGAAGGGTCCGGCATGGTGCGCTTCCACGCCGAATACCCGCAGCGCTATTTCGACGTGGGGATCGCCGAGCAGCACTCCGTCACGTTCGGCGCCGGCCTGGCCTGCGAAGGCATGAAGCCGGTGGTGGCGATCTATTCCACGTTCCTGCAGCGCGCCTACGACCAGCTGATCCACGACGTGGCCCTGCAAAACCTGGACGTGACGTTCGCGCTGGACCGCGCCGGGCTGGTGGGTGCCGACGGCGCCACCCACGCCGGCAACTACGACCTGGCCTACCTGCGCTGCATTCCGAACATGGTGGTGATGGCGGCATCGGACGAGAATGAATGCCGGCAGATGCTCACCACGGCCTATCACTATCCCGGCCCGGCCGCCGTGCGCTACCCGCGCGGTGCCGGCATCGGCGCGGCCGTGTCGCCGGAACTGGCGACGATCGACCTGGGCAAGGGCGAGCTGCGCCGCCAGGGCGAGCGCGTGGCGATCCTGGCCTTCGGCGCCATGGTGGCGCCGTCGATCAAGGCGGGCGACCAGATCAATGCCACGGTGGCGAACATGCGCTTCGTGAAGCCGCTGGACGTGGACCTGGTGAAGGAACTGGCCGCCTCGCACGACTACCTGGTGACGGTGGAAGAGGGCTGCGTGATGGGCGGCGCCGGTGCTGCCGTGGCCGAGGCGCTGGCCGAACACGGCATCGTCAAGCCGATCCTGATGCTGGGCCTGCCCGACAAGTTCATCGACCACGGCGATCCGGCCAAGCTGCTGGCCAGCGTGGGCCTGGATGCCGACGGCATCGCCCGCTCGATCAAGACGCGCTTCCTGGGCGGCGAGCCGCGCCTGGTGGTCAACAACGGCTGAAGCGCAAGCACGCCCGGCGCCGCTGGCGTCGTTGCACTTCCATTACAGGGACAGTCCCCGTTGTAAAAATTCGGGGACTGTCCCTGTTGTTTTTTCCGCCGCTTACTCCGGCAGTGCCGGCACGGCCCGCGCCATCGCCTCATACCCCGCGTCTCCCGGATGCAGGTGGTCTCCCGAATCGTATTCCACGCGCATCCGCTCCGTATCGCGAGGGTCGCTCAGCACGGCGTCGAAATCGGCCACCGCATCGAATTCCCCGCTCTCCCTGATCCACGCATTGACCTCCCGGCGCACCGCTTCCTTGGCCGGCGTCCAGTAACCGGCGAACGGCGTACCCGGCAGCGCGCCCTTGAAAGGCGGCAGCGTACCGCCGATCACGCGCACGCCCCGGGCGCGCGCCAGGGTGATCAGTTCGCGGTAACCATTGATCAGCCGCTGCGCCGTCATCGGCGGGTCGTTTGGCGCAAACGCCGTTTCCGGCCAGCCGATGTCGTTCGTGCCCAGCAGCACGACGACGCTCGTTACACCCGGCTGGGCCAGCACATCGCGCTCGAAGCGCTCGATTGCCTTCACGCCCATCTTCGACGACAACAGCCGGGCACCGGAAATGCCCGCGTTGGCCACGGCGATCCCCCGTGGGGCGAACCGTTCGCCCAGCCGGTCCGGCCAGCGGCGGTGGCGGTCCGGCGTGGAGCCGTTGCCGTCCGTGATCGAGTCGCCCAGCGTGACGATCGTCCCGTTCCCGCCGTCCACGTGGACCGCCGCAAGAAAGGCGCGGCCTTGCAACGATTGCGCGTCCGGCAGGGCGGCAGCCGACATGGCAGCGCCGGCGGCGATGTAGCCGGTCTGCTGCGCGCCCCAGTGGAAGGTCGCCAGCGGCTCCGCGCCGGGAAACCAGCTCGACACTGACAACCGCTCCAGCGGCGCGACAGGGAATGCGAGCGGATCGCTGACCGCTTCGCCGCCGGCGGGAATCGTGACCGCGGCCTTGCCGGCGAAGGTCAGCGGCCGGCTGCTGGCCGGAGCGATGGCCGAAGTCGCACCGGGCGCGCCGGCGGTGCGGGCGATGTGGACGGCACCGACGGCCAGCGGCGCGGCGCCGTAACGGTTCGACAGCACGACGCGCACGCGGCGGCCGCCGGTCGACAGTCGCACGACCTCCCGCACGGTGCTGCCGGTGACCTCGGACGGTACGTTGGTCGGCAGCGCGAAGCCGGGCGACCACGCCGGCTGAGGCGCGGCATACCAGCTGGCTTGCCAGGCGGCGTGGACGGGAAGGGCGGAAGCGGCGGCAAGCACGGCCGCGGCGAGGGTTTTGGTCAGCATGATGGCTCCTGTGCAGTGATGTGCCGCCATCATTGGTCATGCCGGAATCATGCGGTAGCGGGTAAATTCGCCTATAGTTCATTCCAAACAGGAATGACGTCGACCATGGATACGATCAGATCGCTGCAATACTTCGTGCGCGCCGTGGAGCTGGGCAGCCTGTCGGCCGTCGCCCGCGAGGAGGGCACCACGCAACCGACGGTCAGCAAGGTCATCGCCGCGCTCGAGCGCGAAGTCGGCGCCCGGCTGCTGGAGCGCACCACCACCAGCCTGGCGCCCACCGTGGAGGGACGCCGCTTTCATGAGCGGGCGCGCGGGCTCCTCGCAGAATTCGACGCGGCGGTCTCAGAGGCGCGCGGCGGCGGCGCTGCCTTGCGTGGCCTGCTGCGCGTGAGCGCACCGGTCGCGCTTGGCCAATTCCGGCTGAACGCGCTCGTGCTCGAGTTTCTGGCCCTGCACCCCGGCATCGAGCTGGAACTGATCCTCAACGACCGGATGGTCGACCTGGTGGAGGAGGGCGTGGACGTGGCCGTGCGGCTGGGTGGCGACTTGCCGCCGGATGCGGTGGCGCGCAGGATTGCCGTGTCGCCGCGCTTGCTGGTGGCGGCCCCTGCCTACCTCGAGCGCCGGCCGGCACCGGCCACGCCCGAAGAGCTCGCCGACCATGAGCAGGTGCGCTTTGCCTGGCTGCCGGCCGGCGATGCTGTCGTGTTGCATGATGGCGCTCGTTCCGTGACCGTGAACGTGAAGAGCCGCTACCGCGTCAATCATGCAATGGCCATCCGCGACAGCCTCGTGCTGGGTGCCGGCATTGGCATGTGCCCGGAATGGCTGGTGCGGGACTTGCTGGCAGCGGGAACGCTGCGGCACGTGTTGCCGGGCTGGCATGGCAAACCGCAAGACGTGCACCTGCTGGGCGGCCGGCACCGCAGCGCGCGGGCACGCGCATTCGTGGAATTCATCGGCGGGCGGCTGGCGTCCGTCCCGGGGTTCGCGGCCGCTCCCTGAGCCGCGCTGCGAGCAATATTGCCGGCTGCTCAACAACCATCCGAAGGCATGAAAATTACTCAGCCGACCGCGCGGCTGACTTACCCCTTGTTTTACTTTTTCCTGTAGGATACCGGATTTCGTCAACGCAAAACGTTAGACGCAGATCAAGTCAAGGCGCGCGGCATATCGAAGCGCTGCCGGTATTCACACTGTGGGCAGGGATAGACAACTAGTTCTCGTGTCCATCATTTTCGGAGACGGAATGGGAGCTGGGCGCCCACCTGTCCGGCGCGCCAGCAAGCTGGTAGCGCTGGCATGCATTGCCGCGGTGACAATCGCCGCGGCCGTCGAAGCGGTACGCTGGTCCCGCGCCGAGCATGCTGCCGAGCGGCCCGCCGTTCCCGGCCCCGCCGTACCGCATGCCGTCACCATCAGCGAAGTCAGCCGAACGATCATCCCGATGCCGGCCGGCGTACCCTCGGCGCACGCGAGCGCGCTCGCGACCCTGCGCGGCGGGAACCTGCTGTCGTTCTGGTGGGCCGGCAGCCGCGAGAGCGGGCCGGATGTGAAAGTCTATGCATCGCGCTGGTCGAACGGCGCCTGGAGCAATAACTGGGTCGTGGCCAGCCGCGAATCGCTGGGTGCCGCGATCGGCTATGGCGTGCGGCGCATCGGCAACCCGGTGGCCTGGACGGCGCCGGACGGCACGGTGCACCTGTACGTGGTCGCCACCGGCCTGGGCGGCTGGGCTGCGTCACGCATCGTCCAGCTGCAATCGCGCGATGATGGCAAGACCTTCGCGGTGCGCCGCGTGCTGCCGATGTCGCCACTGTTCAATACGAGCACGCTGGTGCGCACCTCGCCCGTACCGCTGGCCGACGGCGGCTGGTGGCTGCCCGTCTACTTCGAGATCGGCAACAAGTACCCGATGCTGATGTCGTTCAACGCGAACGGCGAGCCGCGGCGCATCGCGCGCATCGGCACGGGCACGTCGTCGCTGCAGCCGGCAATCGTTCCGGTGTCGTCGACCGAGGTGCGCGCCTGGATGCGCGACGCCGGCGAGGATCAGCGCGTGCAGCAGGCCGTGAGCCGCGATGGCGGCAACAGCTGGGAAGACCTGGAGCCGTCGCGGCTGGCCAACCAGAGCACGTCGCTGGCCGCGCTACGCCTGTCCAGCGGCGTCTTCCTGATGCTCTACAACCACGTGGCGGCCGGCGGGTCGGACCGCAGCGTGCTGTCGCTCGCCCTCTCGACCGACGCGCGCTCGTGGCGACCGCTGGCCGATATCGCCAGCGGCAAGCCGGGCGATGAATTCTCGTATCCGACGATGCACCAGGTGGGCGACGAGCTCCACATCACCTATACGCACCAGCGCCGGGCGATTGCCCACCACCTGCTGCATATTTCGCAAGCAAAGGACCCGTTATGACACTGCCCGATCTCGGCTTGCAGATCGCTTATGGAAAGCTTGCCTGGGCCCTGGTGCTGGTTGCCCTGCTGGCCGCGTGCGTGCCGCGCTTCGCGCGGCGCCACATGGTCGCCGCTGCCGGCGCGGTCGCCGTGCTGGCAGCGCTGCCCGGCGAATGGTCCCCCGCCTGGTGGCTGACGCTGGCGTTCCAGTACCCGAGCGGCCTGCTGGCGGCGCTCGCCCTGCTGTCGCTTCACGCACGGCGGCAGGGCCGCCCGCCCCGGCTGGTACTGCCGCTGGCCATCGCACTGCCGTTGGCCATGACGGGCGCGATCGTCTACCTCGATACATTCGGTGTGCTGTCCCTCGGCCTGTACTATGGCGGCTTCGGGGCGGCGGGCGCGCTGCTCGGCTGCGCGGGCATCGCGGCTTGCGCGATCGCGATCTGGCGCGGCCACGCGCCGCGGTTGCCGCTGGCGCTGATGGCGGGCCTGCTGCTATACGCGCTGCTGCGCCTGCCCACCGGGAACCTGTGGGACGCGCTGCTCGATCCGCTGCTGTGGATGTGGGCCGTGGGCTCGGCCCTGGCCGCCGGCGTGCGCCAGGCCGCCGCGGCGCTGGGTGCGCCGGCACCGGCCCCTGTCGCGGCGCCCGCGCCGAATCCGGCACTGGTGCCCGAGCCCGTGCCGGCGGGCGTGGCCGCGATCGAACAACTTCAAACGGTAAGGGAGTAATACGTGGTTCAGAACAAGTGGTACGTCCACCCGGCGCTCGTCGTCGCGGTCCTCGTCAATGTCTTCGTCATGGGTCTGGCGATCGCCTGGTCCGGCGACCAGGCCAAGCTGTGGCGCCTGCTGGTCGAGGATGGCATCGTCGAATGGATGCAGTTCCTGTGCTTTGCCGTCACGTCCGGCCTGCTGGCGTTCGCCGCCGTCGAACACTGGCAGCGCAACCGCCGGGTCGACCTGGTGCTGCTGGCGCTGGCCGGGCTGTCCGGCGTCGTCGCGCTGGCCGCCCTGGAAGAAATCAGCTGGTTCCAGCGCATCCTGAACATCGCCACGCCCGAATACTTCGCCCAGAACAACCGCCAGGGCGAAACCAACCTGCACAACCTCGCGGTCGGCGAGAAGGGCAGCATCCACAAGACGATCCTGCTGAAGCTGATCGCCATCGTGGGCATCACGCACAACATCGTGTTGCCGCTGCTGGCACGCAAGCGTACGGCGATCCGTGACTTCGTCGAGAAATTCGGCCTGTACCTGCCGCCGCTGGGCGCCTCGGTGATCTATATCGCGCTGGTGGCCGTGTCGCACCTGGTGATCGACCATCCCCGCAAGGGCGAACTGGGTGAAATGTTCGGCGCCATGCATTACCTGGCCACCGTGTTCGGCGCCTACTTCCTGGGCATCGGCTATGGCCGCCGGCCCGTGTTCGAGAACGCCGCCGACGCCCGCCGCGCGGGCACGCTGTTCGCCATGCTGCTGCTGTTCCTGCTGATGACCGCCTGGCTGCTCAGCGCCGGTGCTGGTGCCGCCGAATATCTCGGCGTACACCCGGATGGCGGCAAGGGCTGAGCGATCAGCCTTTTTTCCGGTCGTGGTTCCACAGCACGTCGCTGCCGCCCGCGTAGCGGTTCAGCACGCGGGCCAGCACGAACAGCAGGTCCGATAAGCGGTTCACGTATTGCCGCGGGTGCTCGTGCAGGGTTTCCTCGCTGCCCAGCGTGACGATGCTGCGCTCGGCGCGGCGGCACACGGTGCGGCACACGTGCGCCAGCGAGGCGGCGCGGGAGCCGCCGGGCAGGATGAATTCCGTCAGCGCCGGCAGGGTGGCGTTGTACTTTTCCAGCAGCGCATCGAGGCGCTCCACGTGCTCTTCCTTGATCAGCTGGTAACCGGGAATGCACAGTTCGCCGCCCAGGTCGAACAGGTCGTGCTGGATCGTCACCAGCTCCGCGCGCATCTCGTCGGGCAGCGGTTCGCACAGCAGCACGCCCAGGTGCGAATTCAGTTCATCGACCTCGCCCATCGCATGCACGCGCACGCTGTCCTTGCGCGTGCGGCTGCCGTCGCCCAGGCCGGTGGTGCCGTTGTCGCCCGTGCGGGTCGCGATCTTCGATAGCCGGTTGCCCATCGTTCGTCTCCGTATAGTGTAAAAACTGCGAGCATACGCCAAGAATCGGCGTGCCGGGCCGTTTCGTCCTACAATCGGCGCATGACCACCCCCGCCAGCCAATCCGGGTTCACCGAGAGCCGCCAGCGCGCCGTAGCAAAGGCCCTGTGCGCAGTGCTGCCGCCGCATTGCGTGCTGTCGCGCCTCGAGGACACCCGCCCGTACGAATGCGACGGCCTGTCCGCCTACCGCCAGCCGCCCATGATCGTGGCGCTGCCGGAGAACGAGGCGCAGGTGGTGGCCGCGCTGAACGTCTGCCGCGACATGAACGTGCCGATCGTGCCGCGCGGAGCCGGCACCGGCCTCTCCGGCGGAGCCATGCCGATCGCGGACGGCGTGGTGCTGTCCACCGCGAAGCTGAACCGCATCGTGCGGCTCGATGCGCATGCGCGCACGGCCGTCGTGCAGCCGGGCGTGCGCAACCTGGCCATTTCCGAAGCCGCCGCGCCCTTCGGCCTGTATTACGCGCCCGATCCCTCGTCGCAGATCGCCTGCACGATCGGCGGCAACGTGGCCGAGAATTCCGGCGGCGTGCATTGCCTGAAGTACGGCCTCACCGTGCACAACGTGCTGCGCGTGCGTGTGGCCACCATCGAGGGCGACTTGATCGAACTGGGCGGCGAGGCACCCGATGCGCCCGGCCTCGACCTGCTGGCCGTGTTCATCGGCTCCGAAGGGATGCTGGGCATCGTGACCGAAGTCACCGTGAAGCTGGTGCCGAAGCCGGCCGTGCAGCGCGTGATCATGGCCTCGTTCGGCGACATCGTCACGGGCGCCAACGCGGTGGCCAGCGTGATCGCGGCCGGCATCATCCCCGCCGGCCTGGAAATGATGGACCAGACCTCGTCGCGCATGGTCGAGCCGTTCGTCCACGCCGGCTACGACCTGGACGCGGCGGCCATCCTGCTGTGCGAAGCCGACGGCACGCCCGAGGAGGTGGAAGACGAGATCGCCCGCATGGCGGCCGTGCTGCGCGACGCGGGCGCCACGGCCATCGCCGTGTCCACCAGCGAGGCCGAGCGCCTGAAGTTCTGGTCGGGCCGCAAGAACGCCTTTCCCGCCGCCGGCCGCATCTCGCCCGACTACTACTGCATGGATGGCACCATCCCCCGCAAGCACCTGGCCAGGGTCCTGGCCGGCATCGCGCAGATGGAAGTGAAGTATGGCCTGCGCTGCGCCAACGTGTTCCACGCGGGCGACGGCAACCTGCACCCGCTGATCCTGTTCGACGCCAACGTGCCCGATGAACTGGCGCGCGCGGAACGCTTCGGCGCCGAGATCCTCGCGCTGTGCGTGGAAGTCGGCGGCACGATCACGGGCGAGCATGGCGTGGGGATCGAGAAGATCGATTCCATGTGCGTGCAGTTCAAGCCCGCGGAGCTGGCCGCCTTCTTCGGCGTCAAGCGGGCCTTCGATCCGCCGGGCCTGCTCAATCCCGACAAGGCCATTCCCACGTTGCACCGCTGCGCCGAGTTCGGCCGGCTGCGCGTGAGCGGAGGGGCCGTGCCTCATCCGGATTTGCCACGGTTCTGATCCGAATGTCGCTTGGCGAGTGGGGCCACAGCATACGTTCGCCCACTCACCAGGCGGCATTACGGCTCACACCCCCGCAGCGGGAATCGTCTGCCTGAACTGCGACACCCCGTCGAGGTTGAACAGTTCCACCGTCATCGCCTTCGTTTGCGGGTCGATATTCGCTTCGCCGAAGAACTGGTAGCCGGCGAACGGCGAGGAAGCCTGGATCGGTGGCGCCTTAGAGAAGACCACGGTCGGGCCGAAGGTCATGTCGAGCGTGCCCGGGCCGAAGCTGCCGGCGTTCATGGGGCCGGCCACGAATTCCCAGAACGGCGAGAAGTTCGTGTATTTCGCCTTGGCCGGGTCGTAGTAGTGTGCGGCGCAGTAGTGCACGTCGGTAGTGATCCACACCACGTTGGGAACGGACTTGATGGCGCTGAGCAGGCGGGCCATTTCCAGTTCGCGGCCGAGGGGCACGCCGTCGTTGCCGTTGGCGAGCGCTTCCCACAAGGCGTTGCCCTGCGCATCCTTGCCGTCGCCGACATTGAGGCCAATGGGCATGTCGGCGGAAATGACTTTCCAGGTCGCCGTCGAGGCTTTCAGGCCGGCGATCAGCCAATCGATCTGCGCGCTGCCCAGGAAGGCCGAGGTGGCGTCCTCGACCGTTTGCAGGTTGGTGCTGTTCGGGCCGCGGTAGGTGCGCATGTCCACCACGAACACGTCGAGCAGCGGGCCGTGCGAGATGGTGCGGTAGATGCGCCGCGGTTCGCCTTGCTTGTAATAGCGCATCGGCGCATATTCGAGGAAGGCGCGGCGGCCGCGCTCAGTGAGCGTGGCGATGCTTTTCTCCGTATAGCGCGTGTCGGCCGGCAGGTTCTTGGCGTCGCTGTAGTTGTTCGTCACCTCGTGGTCGTCCCACTGCCAGATCTGCGGCACCTGGGCGGCGAACTTCCTGAAGTTGGCATCCATCATGTTGTAGGAATGCCGGCCGCGGAATTCCTTCAGCGTTTCCGCGACCTTGCTCACTTCTTCCGTGACGATGTTGCGCCAGAGCTGGCCGTTCTCCGCCTTGACCTCGGCCTGGATCGGGCCGTCGGCATACACCGTGTCGCCGTTGTGAATGAAGAAGTCGGGGTCGCGCACCCGCATCGCCTCGTAGATCTTCATGCCGCCGAAATCGGTGTTGATGCCCCAGCCCTGGCCGCACTGGTCGCCGCTCCAGTGGAAGCGCACGGAGCGCGTGCCGCTGGCGGCGGGCGTGGTCCGGAACTGGCCCGACACGGTTTCGCTTTCGATCTTCGCGTTGTCGGGATCGACGTAGCGCACCCGCACGAACATCGTTTGCCCCGCAGGCAGGCCAGAGAGGTCGACGCGGGTCGTGAAATCGGTGGCATCGCTGGCAATCGGGCCGACGATGCGGCTGGCATTGCCGAATCGGTCGCTCGTGTCGTATTCGACGATCATCTGCGCCTTGCGGTCGCTGCGGCCCCAGATGATGGCGCTATTGTCCGACACGTCGCCGAACTGGATTCCCGACGGCAGCTTCGGCCGCTCGTTTTCGCTCGCGACGACGGCCGGGCCGCTGCCGCCGCAACCTTGCAGCAGCAGGGAAGTACCGATTGCGGAACTGCCCACCAGCATTCCGCTCTGGGACAGGAAACGGCGGCGCGAAATGGATGATGTCATGCTTGCTCCCTATGAACTGAAAGGGGGCAAGTGTAGGTTGCCGATATTACAAGAGGATGAAACCGGACGACGAAACCGTGGCAAGGGCGATCCGGCGCTTGCCTGCCGCGAGGCGGAGACTGTCGCGGCCCGGTTCACTGGGGCCGGGTGGCGCGCAAAGCTCTCGGCCAGTCGCGGCGCCGGGGCATGCGCGCGGACGGACGTGCCGCGTCATTGGCGTGCGGAAGGGCGCCTGCTCACCGCGGCATCGACCAGCGCCAGGAGTTCCCCCGTGTCGACAGGCTTGACGAGGTGGTGGTCGAACCCGGCGTCGGCGGTCTGCTCCCGATCCTGGTGTTGCCCATACCCTGTTACAGCGATCAGGATGCTCTGCGCCGTCTGCGCGCGTGATCTGAGCATGCGCGCCAGCGTATAGCCATCCATTTCCGGCAGGCCGATATCGAGGACACAGACATCCGGCGACACATCTTTCGCGCGCTCGAGCGCGATTGCCGCACTGTACACAACGAAAACTTCGTGCCCTGCAACCTCGAGAAGCATGGCCAGCATGTTTGCCGCATCCTCATTGTCATCGACGATGAGGATGCGCCGCCGGGTTGCCGGGGGCCGGGCGAGTTCCGGCCCCTGCTGGCTGTCGGCCGTGTCCGATTTTTGCACACGAGGCAATGTCACGACGAAACAGCTGCCTTTGCCCGCGCCCTCGCTCTCGCAGCGGACACCGCCACCGTGAAGTTCGACCAGGCTCTTCACCAATGCCAGCCCGATGCCCAGGCCGCCCTGGGCACGATCGGGACTGCGCGCGGCCTGCGCGAACAGGTCGAAAATGCGCGGCTGCAGTTCGGCCGGGATGCCAGTCCCGTTGTCGGCAACATGCAGAAACACGCTTTCCGGACTTGCCTGCATGCTGAGGCGGATGGTCCCGCCGGACGGCGTGTACTTTGCGGCATTGTTCAACAGATTGGTCAGGATCTGGACGAGCCGCTTGTGGTCGCCGACGACATGCGCCGGTTCCGGATCCAGGTCGAGCGTGAGGTGGTGCCTTTTTGCCTCGACCAAGGGGCGCACCTGTTCCAGGGCGTCCGTGATGACCTGCTTGACGTCGATATCGGTCCTGTCCAGGGTAACCAGGCCGCGCGTTACCCTCGATACATCGAGCAGGTCGTCCACCAGCGAAGTCATGTGGCGTACCTGCCGGGAGATGATCTGGCTGGTGCGCTGCAGCTGCTCCGGATCGAGATGCGCCACTTCCATCAGGTCCGCCGCGGCCCGGATCGGTGCCATCGGGTTTCTCAGTTCGTGGGCCAGCATGGCAAGAAACTCATCCTTGCGGCGGTCCGCCTCCATCAGCGCTTCCTCCACCCGCTTGCGTTGGCTGATATCCACCGAAACGGCCAGCAGGCTGTTGATCGACCCGTCCGTGACATTGCGGATCGGGCTGACCGTATTGCTGACCCACACGGTACTGCCATCCGGGCGGAGATAACGCTTCTCTATCTCGAATGGTTCGCCGAATTCGACCGCCCGCTTGAACAGTGGAAGATTCGGCACCAGATCTTCGGCATGGGTGAGATCCTGCATGTACATGCCGAGCAATTCCGCCCTGGAGCGGGCGACGATATTGCAGTATCTGTCGTTCACCCGGATGATGCGGCCGGTCGGATCGACTTCGCAGAAGCCGGCACCCGTCTGGTCGAACAGTGAACGCAGATGCGCCTCGCTCTCCTGCAGGGCTTTTTCCGTGCGTCGTCGATCGGTCAGGTCGACGAAGGTGCAGACGGCTCCCGACAATTGGCCATCCTGCCATACCGGTCTTGCGCGGTACTCGACCGGGAAAGCCGTACCGTCCACCCTGAAGAACGCTTCGTCCTCGACGTGGGCTGGCGTGCCGTATTGGGCGGCGTGATAGATCGGGCAATCGCAGGCGTGGTAGGGCGACCCGTCGGGACGGGTATGGTGAATGATGTCATGCAGCTTGCGGCCAACGGCATCCTCTTCCCGCTCGAAGCCGAGCATTTTCAGGAATGCGGCATTGCACATGATCGTCACGCCGTTGCGATCGACCGAATAGAAGCCTTCTTCCGTACAGTTGATCAGCAGCCGCAGGTAATCGCGGCTTTTGCGTACCTCTTTCTCGACATTGCCGAGCCGTGCAGCAATGCGCATGCGTTCGATGGATTCCCAGCAGCGGTTTGCCACCGCTTCCAGCATCTTGATCTCTTTAGCTTGCCAGTGCCGGGGAACCGACTGATGCAATGCCATGCCCGCCACCATCTTGCCGTCCTTGATAATCGGAACGCTGACAACTGCGCGGATACCGGTGTCGCGGTAGGACCGCAGCACATCCCGGACGCGAAGGTCGGTTTCGACGTCGTCGACGACGTAGGGCAGGCCGGAACGGTTGAGACGAACGAATTCGGCTCCAAAGGCAGCCATGTCGTAACGCCCGACGATGCTCGGCACGCCATCAGTATAGTTTCCTGTCAGAAGGAAGGTATCCGTCGCGTCATCCACATGTGCGTAGGCGCAGCGATGGACAGCGAGGTGCCTGCCGAGTATGGACGCGGCAGTACAGGTAATCTCTTCCGGCGAGATCAGTGGCCACAGTGCTTCGTCGAGCCTGGCCATGAACCTGTAACGTTCCAGTTCCTCGAAAACAGACGCTTCCTCCTGGGGGGAGTCAGATATCGATTCTGGCATCTGTCTTCTCTGTCATCGGTTTGGTGTTTTACGGTGAACGCAGGTGGAGATGGCAGATCTGCATGGCCCCGTTCCCGGCTTGCTCCTTCAGTTGACTCATTTTACAGGTTTGCAATACACGGCAGCGCAGTGGCAGTGCACCCGGGTCATGCATTCGTGGGATGCAGTGCCTGAACGCCCGCAGTGCACGCCGCAGTGCAAGCCGCAGTGTAAGCCGCAGTGTAAGCATCAAGCGCCCCGGTAAAGCTCAAGCCCCCAGCAACGCCTCGATATCGGCCGCGATATCCTCCGGCTTCGTCCCCGGCGCATACCGCTTGGCCACCGAGCCATCCTTGCGCACCAGGAACTTGGTGAAATTCCACTTGATGCCTTCGGTGCCCAGCAACCCAGGTGCCGCCTTCTTCAGGTGCTGGAACAGCGGGTGGGCATTGGCGCCGTTCACGTCGATCTTGGCGAACAGGGGGAAGGTCACGCCATAGGTCTTGTCGCAGAAGGCGCCGATCTCCTCGTGCGTGCCCGGTTCCTGCGCGCCGAACTGGTTGCACGGGAAGCCCAGCACCTCGAAGCCGCGCTCGTGGAAGCGCTCGTACAGCTTTTCCAGGCCCGCGTATTGCGGCGTGAAGCCGCAGGCGCTGGCCGTATTCACGATCAGCAGTACCTTGTCCTGGTACTGCGCCAGGTTGACGGGCTGGCCGGCCAGGCCGAGGGCGGAAAAATCGAAGACGGTGCTCATATATTCCTCAGATCAGGCCCAGGTGTTCGGTGCCGGCCGACAGGTCGCGGTTCTTCGCGGCCTTGCCTTCGAGCTTGATGGCCAGGCGCAGGTCGTTGACCGAATCGGCATTGCGCAGCGCATCCTCGTAACTGATCTTGTCGGCCTCGTACAGGTCGAACAGCGACTGGTCGAAGGTCTGCATGCCCAATTCGCGCGACTTCTTCATGAGCTCCTTGATCTCGTGCACCTTGCCCTGGAAGATCAGGTCGGAGATCAACGGGGAATTGAGCAGGATCTCGATCGCCACCGCGCGGCCCTTGGCATCCTTGAGCGGCACCAGGCGCTGCGAGATCATGCCCTTCAGGTTCAGCGACAGGTCCATCAGCAGTTGCTGGCGGCGCTCCTCGGGGAAGAAGTTGATGATGCGGTCGAGCGCCTGGTTGGCGCTGTTGGCGTGCAGCGTGGCCAGGCACAGGTGGCCCGTCTCGGCGAAGGCGATCGCGTGGTCCATCGTTTCGCGGTCGCGGATCTCGCCGATCTGGATCACGTCCGGCGCCTGGCGCAGCGTGTTCTTGAGCGCCACTTCCCAATCCTCGGTATCGACGCCCACCTCGCGCTGCGTGACGATGCAGTTGCGGTGCGGGTGCACGAATTCCACCGGGTCTTCGATGGTGATGATGTGGCCGTGGCTGTGTTCATTGCGGTAGCCCACCATGGCGGCGAGCGTGGTCGACTTGCCGGAGCCGGTGGCGCCCACCATGATCACGAGGCCGCGCTTGGCCATCACGACCTCCTTCAGCACCGGGGGCAGGGCCAGCTCGTCCAGGTCGGGGATCTTGCTGTTGATGACCCGCAGCACCATGCCCGCGGCGCCCATCTGCACGAAGGCGGACACGCGAAAGCGCCCCAGGTCGCCGGGGCTGATGGCGAAGTTCGCCTCCTTCGTCTGCTCGAAGGTGGCGGCCTGCTTGTCGTTCATGATCGCGCGGGCCAGGTCGGCCGTGTGCGCGGCCGTCAACGGCTGGGCGGAGACGGGCGTCAGCTTGCCGTCGATCTTCATCGCCGGCGGAAAGCCCGCCGTGACGAACAGGTCCGACCCCTTCTTGCTCACCATCAGGCGCAGCAGGTCGAACATGAATTTACTGGCCTGGTCGCGTTCCATCGCGGTGTCCTCGACGGTTATCCGGGGAAGTTTTCAGGGATCTTGGCGGCCGAGCGGGCGGTGGCGGCCGAGATCACGTTGCGGCGCACCAGGTCCGTCAGGTTCTGGTCCAGGGTCTGCATGCCGGCGTTGCTGCCGGTCTGGATCGCCGAGTACATCTGCGCCACCTTCGCCTCGCGGATCAGGTTGCGGATCGCCGGCGTGCCCACCATGATCTCGTGCGCGGCCACGCGGCCGGCGCCATCCTTCGTCTTCAGGAGCGTCTGCGAGATCACGGCCTGCAGCGATTCCGAGAGCATCGCGCGCACCATTTCCTTTTCCTCGGCGGGGAACACGTCGACGATGCGGTCGATGGTCTTCGCGGCGGACGACGTGTGCAGCGTGCCGAACACCAGGTGGCCCGTCTCGGCGGCGGTCAATGCCAGGCGGATCGTTTCCAGGTCGCGCAGCTCGCCGACCAGGATCGCGTCCGGGTCTTCGCGCAGCGCCGAGCGCAGGGCATTGCTGAACGACAGGGTGTGCGGCCCCACTTCGCGCTGGTTGACCAGGCACTTCTTCGATTCGTGCACGAATTCGATCGGGTCCTCGATCGTGAGGATGTGGCCGTATTCGTGCTCGTTCAGGTGGTTCACCATGGCCGCCAGCGTCGTCGACTTGCCGGAACCGGTCGGGCCGGTGACGAGCACCAGGCCGCGCGGCTTGAGCGCGAAATCGGCGAAGATCCTTGGTGCGTTCAAGTCTTCGAGCGTGAGCACTTTCGATGGGATGGTGCGCAGCACGGCGGATGCGCCGCGGTCCTGGTTGTAGGCATTGACGCGGAAGCGCGCCAGGCCGGGAATCGCGAAGCTGAAATCGACCTCCAGCATCTCCTCGTAGGCCTTGCGCTGGGAGTCGTTCATGATGTCATAGATCATGCGGTGCACTTCCTTGTGCTCCAGCGGGTCCACGTTCAGCCGGCGGACATCGCCGTGCACGCGGATCATGGGCGGCAGGCCGGCCGACAGGTGCAGGTCGGAAGCCTTGTTCTTCACGGAGAATGCGAGCAGATCGGAGATGTCCATTTATAATCCCTGTGCCTAAAAAATAATGCCAGCGTTGGGAGCTGCTGGCACAAGCCACAGGACAAGGCGCATCGTCGAAGACAGTACACTGGTACGTCGAGACGAATGCAACGCAGTCATGGGGCTTGTGTCAGCGGCTCTAAAGCTGGCGCTTCTGATTATGTCCGGAATCCAAGAGCGTTTGCAAGCTGTCGAAAATGCCATTGTGGCCGCCTGCGCCGAGGCGCGGCGCCCCGCTGGCGGCGTGAAGCTGCTGGCCGTGTCGAAGACCTTCGGGCCCGACGCGGTGCTGGCCGCGGCCGAGGCCGGCCAGCGCGCGTTCGGCGAGAACTATGTGCAGGAGGGCGTGGACAAGATCGCCGCCCTGAAGGACCGCGGCCCGCAGTTTGCTCTCGAGTGGCATTTCATCGGCCCCATCCAGAGCAACAAGACGCGGCCCATTGCCGAGCATTTCGACTGGGTGCATACGGTCGAGCGCGAGAAGATCGCCGTGCGCCTGTCGGAACAGCGGCCGGCCGCGCTGGGGCCGCTGAACGTGTGCGTGCAGGTCAACATCAGCGGCGAAGCCAGCAAGAGCGGCGCCGCCCCGGAGGAAGTGGAAGCGCTGGCCGAGGCGGTGGCAAGGCAGCCGAACCTCAGGCTACGCGGGTTGATGGCGATCCCGGAACCCGCGGATGACTTCGCGCTGCAGCGCGCACCCTTCGCTGCCATGCGCGAGCTGTTCGAACGATTGCGGGAAAAATTCGGGCCCGGCTTCGACACGCTGTCGATGGGCATGTCCGCGGACATGCGCGCGGCGGTCCTGGAAGGCGCCACCATCGTGCGCGTGGGCAGCGCCATTTTCGGTGCCCGCACCTACCACAAATAAACCAAGGGATATCCATGAAAATCGCATTCATCGGTGGCGGCAACATGGCCGCCGCCCTGATCGCGGGCCTGGCCGGCAAGGTCACGCCGGGCGCCAACATCCATGTCGTCGACCCCAGTCCCGCCGCCCTCGAAGCGCTGCATGCCCGGCATGGGGTGACGACGGCGGCATCGATCGACAAGGCGGTGACGGAAGCCGAAGTGATCGTGCTGGCCGTGAAACCGCAGAGCATGCGCGAGGCCGTGGCGCCGCTGGTGCCGCTGCTGGCCGCCGCCGGGCACACGCCGCTGGTGCTGTCGATCGCGGCCGGCATCCGCAGCGCCGACCTGTCGCGCTGGCTCGGCGGCTACGGGGCGATCGTGCGCTGCATGCCGAACACGCCGGCCCTGATCGGCATGGGCATCACCGGCGCCGTCGCCTCGGCGGGCGTGACGCAGGCGCAGCGCGCCGCCGCCGACCAGGTGCTGAAGGCGGTCGGCGGCACCGTCTGGCTCGATGACGAAGCGAAGATCGACGCCGTCACGGGCGTTTCCGGCAGCGGCCCGGCCTATGTGTTCTACTTCATCGAGGCGATGCAGCAGGCCGCCGTGGAATTGGGCCTCACGGCGGAGCAGGGCCTGGAACTGGCGAAGGCCACGTTTACCGGCGCCGCCCAGCTGGCCGCGCAGTCGGACGAGCCGGTATCGCTGCTGCGTGAACGCGTGACGTCGAAGGGGGGCACCACCTACGCGGCGCTGACCAGCATGGAAGAGAGCGGCGTGAAGGCGGCCATCGTCTCCGCCGTCAAGGCTGCCGCCGCGCGCGGCAAGGAACTGGGCGAACAGATGGGCAAGAATGGCTGATGGAAAAGCTGGAAAAGAAGCTCTGGTTTGTCGCGCTGGTCGGCGCACTGTCGGCGTTCGTCACGCTCTACCTGCTCGAAGCCGCTGGCCTGCCGAAGCTGGCGGAAATGAACATCGCCCAGCTGGCCGTTGCCGCGCTGTCCTACCACGCGTGCTCCCGGCTGTTCTCGTTCTGCGGCTGGCTGCTGGCGCTGTGTTTTGGCGCACCGGCGACGCGCTGACGTGAAAACGGCCCGCAAGCGGGCCGTTCGTACTTCGATGCCGCGAGATCAGTCGCGCGAGATGATCACGCCGGCCAGCAGGCCGACCACGGCGCCGATCACCACGGAGCGCCACGGATTGTCGTGCACATAGGTATCGGCATACTGGGCGGCCAGCTTGCCTTTGGCAACGGCACTGTCCTCGAGCGTCAGCAGATTGGTCTTGGCGGTACGCAGCGTTTCCTGGAAGCGGGTTTTCGCCTCGCCCAGGTCTTCGCTGCTGGCATTGGCCGCACCACGCAGCCATTGCTCCGCGTCGTTGATCGCGTTCTTCAGGTCGCCCATCAGGCGCTCGCGCGCCTCGCCCGAATCGCTGCCGGTCTTGCCGTTGCCGACCGTGCCGGTGGCGGTGGGATTACTTGTCGTCTGGTCCATGATCGCCTCGTCTTTAAATTGTGGAAGGGCTACTGTAGGCGGCCGCAAGTACCGGTGTGTTGTCGTTGCGCAATATTAAACGCGCGACAAGCCGCGCCAAGCCTCAGCGCAGCGCGTAATCGAGCGCGATACCAGCGAAAACGGCCGCTCCCAGGTAGTTATTGTGGCGGAACGCGGCAAAACATGGCGCACGTTCGCGCCCACGGATCAGGAAGTAGTGATAGACGGCGCAGGCGGCGGCCACGGCGAGGCCCGCCTTGTACCACAGGCCCAGGTCGAAATACGCGCCGGCGGCCAGCAGGATCGCCAGGTGCACGCCGTAACACAGCATCACGATGGCCACGTCGAAACGGCCGAAGGTGATGGCCGAGGTCTTGATGCCGATCTTCAGGTCGTCGTCGCGGTCGACCATCGCGTATTCGGTGTCGTAGGCCACGGCCCAGAACACATTTCCCACGAGCAGCAGCCAGGCCCACCCCGGCACGCCGTTCTGCACGGCGGCAAACGCCATGGGGATGCCGAAACCGAACGCGATGCCCAGGTAGGCCTGCGGGATTGCAAAGAAGCGCTTGAAGTAGGGGTAGGTGCCGGCGATGATCAATGCCGCCACCGACAACTGCTTGACGAGCGCATTGAGGGGCTGGATCAGCAGGAAGGCCACCAGCGACAGGCCGGCGGCGATCGCCAGCGCTTCCTTGCCGCTGACGCGGCCGCTGGTGATGGGACGGTCCGCCGTGCGCTTCACGTGGCGGTCGAAATCCTGGTCGGCGTAGTCGTTCACGGCGCAGCCGGCCGAGCGCATCAGGAAAGTGCCGAGGCAGAAGATCACAAGCAGGTGCCAGGCCGGCACGCCGCCGGAGGCGAGCCACAGCGCGGACAGCGTGGGCCACAATAGCAGCACGGTGCCGATCGGCTTGTCCAGGCGCACGAGGCGGAAATAGAGCTGCAGCTTGCTGGCGGCGGGGGCGGGTGCGTGCATGGCGGTTACTCAGGCGGTGGTTTCGACGGCGACCACGCCGGGCAGGCGGATCTGGGCGATGGCATCGCACAGCGCGTCGATGGCGGCCTTGCGGGTGAAGCTCTTGCGCCACACGATGACGACGCGGCGCGACGGTTGCGGGTCTTCGAAGTAGCGGTATTGCAGCATGCCGTCCTGCGCATCCATGTCGGCCACCGAGGCGCGTGGCAGCACGGTAAGTCCGATTCCGGAGGCGACCATGTGCCGGATCGTCTCGAGCGACGAGCCTTCGAAGGTGCGCTGCATGCCGTTGCCGGGCGTGGAGAAGCGTGCCATCTCCGGGCACACTTCGAGCACCTGGTCGCGGAAGCAGTGGCCGGCGCCCAGCAGCAGCATCGTTTCGCTCTTCAGGTCCTCGGCCGGGATGCGTTCGCGGTTGATCCAAGGGTGGTTCTTCGGCATCGCCACCACGAACGGCTCGTCGTACAGCGTTTGCATCGCCATGCCATGCTCGGGCAGCGGCAGGGCCATGATGGCGGCATCGAGCTCGCCCTGGCGCAGCAGTTCCAGCAGCTTCACCGTGTAGTTCTCCTGCAGGATCAGCGGCATCTGCGGCGTGGTCTCGATCATCGTCTTGACGAGCGGCGGCAGCAGGTAGGGGCCGATCGTGTAGATGACGCCGAGGCGCAGCGGTCCGGCCAGCGGGTCCTTGTTCTGCTTGGCCAGCTCCTTGATGGCGGCCGTCTGCTCCAGCACGCGTTCGGCCTGCGCGACGATCTGCGCGCCCAGCGGCGTGACCGAGACTTCGGCGCCGCCGCGCTCGAACAGCATGACGCCGAGTTCGTCCTCGAGCTTCTTGATCGCGACCGACAGCGTGGGCTGGGCCACGAAGCAGGCCTCGGCCGCGTGGCCGAAGTGCTTGGCGCGCGCCACGGCGACGATATACTTGAGTTCGGTAAGTGTCATAAAGTCAATGCAAACAGGGCGTTCCGGACGGGGTATTGTAACGGAATGCTTCTGCGCGAAACCCCACGGTACGGCTGCGCGGCAGGGCGACCTTATAATGGCGGGTCCATTACTGACGCTTTTTTGCCATGCCCTCGTTCGAAGACAAGATCTGCTCCCGCGACCAGTTGCGCGCCCGCGTGGCCGCGCTGCCCAAGCCCGTGGTCGTCACCAACGGCGTGTTCGACATCCTGCACCGCGGCCACGTGACTTACCTCGCGCAGGCGCGCGAGCTGGGCGCCTCGCTCGTGGTGGCCGCCAATACCGACGCTTCCGTGAAACGCCTGGGCAAGGGCGACGACCGCCCCCTGAACACGCTGGAAGACCGCATGGCCGTGCTGGCCGCGCTGGGGGCGGTGGACCTGGTGGTGCCGTTCGACGAGGATACGGCGCTGGAAGTGGTGCTGGAAGCGCGCCCGGAAATCTATGCCAAGGGCGGCGACTACGACATGACGGCGATTCCCGAAGGGCAGGCCGTGCTGGCCTATGGCGGCAAGGCGGTGGCGATCGACTTCGAGCACGACCGCTCGACGACCAAGCTGCTGGCCAGGGTGCGTGAATTCAGTTCTGCAAAATCGTGATCTTGCCGTCCGGCTCGAGGAAGGCGCACTTCATCTTGTGCAGCGGGCAGTCCGCCTCGCGCAGCGCCTGCTCCACGTCCCCCTCGGCCACGCGGCATTTCTTGACCACTTCATCGTAGATCTTGCCATCCCGGCCCAGCAGCACGGGCCGGCCGTCCACCAGGTCGGCAATAGTGCGGCTACGCGACGTAGCCACGGCGATCGCGACGTTCAGCGCGATCAGCGTGCTGGCAATGATGAGCCCACCCGACAGCGACTCGTCGCCGCCATTCATGGAATTGGACACCGCTTCCGACAGCAGCATCACGATCAGCAGGTCGAACGGCGTGAACTGGCCGATGGTGCGCTTGCCGGTGATCCGGACCATCACCAGCAGGAAGCAATACACGATGGCGCCGCGGGCAATGAATTCCCACCAGGGCAAGTCCATGTCGAACATAGCACCTCCATCCTTATGATGATGAGTGTGCTTATACGGCCATTCGTGCTTTTATGCCAACACTGGAGGAAGGTCGCGCGGCAGCGCCGGCGCATGGGCTGAATGCGCCACCGGCGCCACCGGCGCCACCGGGCTGATCAGCCGTTGCGCGCCTCGATCAGCTTCCACCCATTGCCGGAGGGATCCCGGAACCCCGCATCGACCGTGCCGTAACGGTCCACCGGCTCCTGCGTGAACTCCACGCCGCGCCCGCTCAGCCTGTCGTAGGCAGCGCGGCAATTGTCCACGTGCAGCACCAGCGGCGGCATCGCACCTTTGGCCACGAGCTGTTCCAGTGCCTGCGCGGTCGCCGCGTCGTGCACGGGCGGCCCCGGCTTGAACAGGCCCAGCTGGAAGGACGGCTGGTCCGGCGCCTGCACGGTCAGCCAGCGGTAAGGGCCGTTGCGCACGTCCGTATGCACCTGGAAGCCAAGCTTGTCCACATAGAAGGCCAGCGCTTCATCCTGGTCGCGCACATACAGGCCGACCACATTGATATGTTGAGTCATGGAATCTCCTTGGGTTGGGATTCCAGTGTGCCAGCGGCCAGCTGGCGCCGCTTCTCCAAAACTGCGATGTTGAGGTCGGGGCGGTGCGCGCCGCGTATCACGCATTCCGGCATGTGCGCACCCGCCGGGGGAGCCGCCTGCTCGCGCTGCCGCAGTTCACCGGGGCTGGCCCCCGTGATGTCGCGAAAGATGCGGCCGAACGTGCCGAGGCTGTTCCAGCCTGTCTGCAACGCGATGTCGAGGATGGGCAGGTCGGTGTCGCGCAGCAGGGCGGTGGCCCGTTCGATGCAGCGCGTGAGCAGGTAGCGGTGCGGCGGCAGGCCGAAGGCCTTGCGGAACTCGCGGGCGAAATGCGCGGGAGAGACGGCGCTTACTTCCGCCAGCCGCTCGACCGGCCACGCTTCGTGCGGCGCGGCATCCATCCGGTCCTTGGCGCGCAGCAGGCGCCGCAACAGGCTGGGGCTCTGGCTCATCCGCAGCCGTCCGGCGTCATGCCCCGCCGGCGTACCCGTTCTGCCGCCACGCCTCGTACACGACGACGGCGACGGTGTTCGACAGGTTCAGGCTGCGGTTCCCCGGCCGCATCGGCAGCCGGATCCGCTGCAAGGTCGGGAACGATTCGCGGAACTCCGGCGCCAGGCCGCGGGTTTCGGAACCGAACACGAACACGTCGCCCGGCTGGAAGGCCAGCTGGCCGAACGGCGTGGAACCATGCGTGGTCATCGCGAACATGCGCGCGGGGTCGGGGGCGGTGGCGGCCAGGAAGGCGTCCCAGTCCTTGTGCACCTTCATCTGCGCGTACTCGTGGTAGTCGAGGCCGGCGCGGCGCATCTTGGCATCGTCCAGCGGAAAGCCCAGCGGTTCGATCAGGTGCAATTGCGCGCCCGTATTGGCGCACAGGCGGATGACGTTGCCGGTATTGGGCGGGATCTCGGGATTGACCAGAACAACATGAAACAACTCTTTCTCCTCAAATCATGAAACTCGCTGCGAATGCGGCGGCGTGCGGGCGAACACGAGATTCGTCACCCGCGCGGCGCCGTGGCGCTTGAACACGGCGGCCAGTTCGCCCAGCGTCTGGCCGCTGCTCATCACGTCGTCGACGATGCCGATGTGCCGGCCTTCCACGAGGGCGCGGTCCGGCACGGCGAACACGTGGGCCACGTTGGCGCGGCGCCGGCCGCCATGCAGCCGGCTTTGCGCCGACGTTTCCTGCACCCGCTCGGCCAGCCGCGGTGCGACGCGCACGCCCAGCAGGCGCGCCAGCGGGCGCGCAATCTCCAGAGCCTGGTTGAAGCCCCGTTCGGCGAGCCGGCCCGTGCCCAGCGGCACGGGGCACAGCAGTGCCGGCGCCCCCAAGGCCGGCGCCGCGCGCACCGCGCCGGCCAGCAGTTCCGCGAACAGGCGCGCATGCGCGAGCTGGCCGCCGAACTTCAGCTCCAGCACGAGCCGGTCCCACGGCAGCGCATAGGGCACCGCCGCCACGGTCGCGTCGAAGGCGGGGCGCCGCGTTACGCAGGCGCCGCACGCCACGCCGTGCGAGCCGGGCGGCAGCGGGTCTGCGCACACCGGGCAGCGCGGCGCGCCATCGGCCGGGAATTGCGCGCGGCAGGGCGGGCACAACGCCTCACGGCCGGGCATGCCGCACAGCACGCAGGGGCAGGGCAGCAATGCCGCCAGCAAATTTGCCGTCACCGTCGCCATCGCCGCCGTCCTCCCAAACTGCGCCAACCATGTAGACTGCGCACATTATCGCACTCGAGCCCAGTAATCCATGCAAGATCGTCCCCCCAAACTGTCCGCTCCCATTGACCTGGAACGTGTCCGCGCATTGTTCTCCCGGCCGCAGCGCCTGCGCGACGCCGAATTCCTGCGCCGCGAGATCGCCGAGCGCATGCGCGAGCGCCTGCAACTGGTGCGCCTGGCGCCGCAGCGCGTGCTCGATGCCGGCTGCGGCGGCGGTGCCGATCTCGCAATATTGCAGAAATCGTATGTCGCCGCGCAAATCATCGGCATCGACGCCTCGGTGCCGATGCTGGAGACGGTCGAGCGCGGCACGGACCGCGGCCTGAACCGCCTGATCAGCAAGCTGCTGCCGGCCAAGAGCGGCATCGACCTCGTCTGTGGCGATTTCGCCGACCTGCCGCTCGGCATGGCCAGCGTGGACCTGGTATGGTCGAACCTGGCACTGCACTGGCATCCGCAGCCGGACCGCGTGTTCGCCGAATGGCGCCGCGTGCTGCGCGTCAACGGCCTGTTGATGTTCTCCTGCTTCGGTCCGGACTCCTTACAGGAAGTACGTTCTGCCTTTACCGATATCGATCTTGCTCCCCATACACTGCCCTTTGTGGACATGCATGATTTCGGCGATCAGCTCGTCGAAGCAGGCTTCTCGACGCCGGTGATGGACATGGAAAAAATCACCGTCACGTACGATGATCCGGCCAAACTCCTGGCCGATGTGCGCGCACTGGGCGGCAACCCCTTGAACACCGTACGTAAAGGCTTGCTCAGCCGTTCAGCCCGTGAGAAGCTGTATGCGGGATTCGAAAAACAACGCCGCGCAGACGGCAAGATCGGTCTCACCTTCGAGGTCATTTATGGCCATGCTTTCAAGCCGGAAGCCAGGGTCACGAAGGACGGCGAAGCCATCATTCGCTTCGCGCCGAAGCCGCAAAAATGATAGCGATACATGTGGCGCCGCACCATTTTTCGTGGCGCAATTTGCCTTGAAGTTGTTAAGATTAACTGCTTATAATCCTCGACTGTTTTGGCCGCTTTTTTCCATACGGACAGCAAGATCCTGACGTTGTAAAGGCCAAAAATCAGTAAGGCATCAGTACCCGGCGTCATCGGCATGGTTGGCGATTCAAGGGCTCTGCCGGTGGCAATGGTCGCGGTTCCAACAAGGGGCTGCAAGGTGTTGAATGCACGAGACGATCCACCCTACAGGCAGGTCGTCGCCATAAAAAATTTTTCTTATATCTTGGGTTGGTTTTGGGGATCTTATGACAATTGCGAAGCGACTTACATCGTTGCTGGCCGCACCATTGGCGGCGTCGGCCGGCTTGCCGGCCTGGGCAGCGCCGGCAGCGACGGCATCCGGAACATACACCACAGCCACGGGCGGAACGGGCGGGCCGCTGCCGAACCAGTTGAACCTGCAACCTGCCGCCACCCAGATCGCTTCCGAGATCTACACGCTGCACAACTGGATGATGATCATCTGCCTGGTGATCTTCGTGGCCGTGTTCGGCGTGATGTTCTATTCGATTTTCAAGCATCGCAAATCGGTCGGCCACAAGGCCGCCACGTTCCATGAATCGACCGCCGTCGAGATCGCCTGGACGGTGGTACCGTTTCTGATCGTCATCGGCATGGCATTGCCCGCCACCCGTACCGTGGTCGGCATGAAGGACACGTCGAACGCCGACATCACCATCAAGGCCACCGGCATGCAGTGGAAATGGGGCTATGATTACCTGAAGGGCGAAGGCGAAGGCATCTCCTTCATCTCGAACCTGTCCACCCCGCGTGAGCAGATCGGCCAGCCGGGCCAGCCGGCCACCCAGCCGCGCGGCGAGAACTACCTGATGGAAGTCGACAATGATGTGGTCGTGCCGGTCAACAAGAAGATCCGCATCGTCACCACCGCCACCGACGTGATCCACGCCTGGATGATCCCCGCCTTCGGCGTCAAGCAGGATGCGATCCCCGGCTTCGTGCGCGATGCCTGGTTCAAGTCCGAGCACACCGGCACCTTCCGCGGCAACTGCGCGGAACTGTGTGGCAAGGAACACGCATTCATGCCGATCGTCGTGCGCGTCGTCACCGCCGAGGAATACACGGCCTGGGTCAACACGAAGAAGGCGGAAATGGCCGCGCAGGCGGACGATCCGAACAAGACGTGGACCATCGACGAACTGAAGACCAAGGGCGAGAAGGTCTACACGGCCAACTGCGCCGTGTGCCACCAGGCCAACGGCAAGGGCGTGCCAGGCGCGTTCGCGCCGCTGGACGGCTCGGCCGTCGTCAACGGCGCCAAGGGCGACCAGATCCACGTGCTGCTGAACGGCCAGAAGTCGGGCAAGTACCCGGCCGAGATGCCGGGCTGGAAGCAACTGTCGGATACCGATATCGCGGCCGTCATCACCTACACGCGGAACAACTGGTCGAACAAGCCAGCGGAAAACATCGTTCAACCGGCTGAAATTGTGGCAGCACGCAAGTAATCAGGAGCATTACGATGAGCACGACTACTCTCGACCACGGCCACGATCAAGCTGGCCACCATGCGCCCGACCACGCGCACGATCACGGAAATGCGCACGATCACGACCACGCGCATGATCACCCGACGGGCCTGCGCCGCTGGCTGTTCGCCACCAACCACAAGGACATCGGTACGCTGTACCTGTGGTTCTCGTTCATCATGCTGCTCTCCGGCGGCGTGCTGGCACTGATGATCCGCGCGGAGCTGTTCCAGCCGGGCCTGCAGTACTTCCACCCCGAGTTCTTCAACCAGCTGACCACGATGCACGGCCTGGTGATGGTGTTCGGCGCCATCATGCCGGCCTTCGTGGGCTTCGCGAACTGGATGATCCCGCTGCAGATCGGCGCATCGGACATGGCATTCGCCCGCATGAACAACTTCAGCTTCTGGCTGCTGCCGCCGGCGGCGCTGCTGCTGGCCGGCTCGTTCTTCGCCCCGGGCGGCGCCACCGCCGCCGGCTGGACGCTGTACGCGCCGCTGTCCACCCAGATGGGACCGGGCATGGACATGGCCATCTTCGCCATGCACATCATGGGTGCGTCGTCGATCATGGGTTCCATCAACATCATCGTCACCATCCTGAACATGCGCGCTCCCGGCATGACCCTGATGAAGATGCCGATGTTCTGCTGGACCTGGCTGATCACCGCCTACCTGCTGATCGCCGTGATGCCCGTGCTGGCCGGCGCCATCACCATGACGCTGACCGACCGCCACTTCGGCACCTCGTTCTTCAACGCCGCCGGCGGCGGCGACCCGGTCATGTACCAGCACATCTTCTGGTTCTTCGGCCACCCCGAGGTGTACATCATGATCCTGCCGGCGTTCGGCATCGTCTCGCAGATCATCCCGGCGTTCGCCCGCAAGCCGCTGTTCGGCTACGCGTCGATGGTCTACGCCACGGCATCGATCGCGATCCTGTCGTTCATCGTGTGGGCGCACCACATGTTCACCACCGGCATGCCGGTCACGTCGCAGCTGTTCTTCATGTACGCCACGATGCTGATCGCGGTGCCGACCGGCGTGAAGGTGTTCAACTGGATCGCCACGATGTGGAAGGGCTCGATGACGTTCGAGACCCCGATGCTGTTCGCCGTGGGCTTCATCTTCGTGTTCACGATGGGCGGCTTCACGGGCCTGATCCTGGCCGTGACCCCGATCGACATCCAGGTGCACGACACCTACTACGTGGTGGCCCACTTCCACTACGTGCTGGTGGCCGGTTCCCTGTTCGCGCTGTTCGCCGGCTTCTACTACTGGGCGCCGAAGTGGACGGGCCATATGTACAACGAAACGATGGGCAAGATCCACTTCTGGGTGTCGCTGATCACGTTCAACGTCACGTTCTTCCCGATGCACTTCCTGGGCCTGGCCGGCATGCCGCGCCGCTATGCCGACTATCCGGCGCAGTTCACGGACTTCAACACCATCGTGTCGATCGGCGCGTTCGGCTTCGGCCTCACGCAGGCGTTCTTCCTGTTCTGCGTGGTGCTGCCCACGATCCGCGGCGGCAAGGCCGCCCCGGCCAAGCCGTGGGAAGGCGCCGAGGGCCTCGAGTGGACCGTGCCGTCGCCGGCGCCGTTCCACACGTTCGAAACGCCGCCGACCGTGAAGTAAGCATGATGAACCGGAAGAAAAGCAACCTGCGGCTGGCGCTGATCCTGGCTTCGATCGCGCTGGTGTTCTTCGTGTCCGTAATTGCCCAGCACCTGTAGGGATGGCGGCATGAACGACGAGAATCGCAAGCTGCTGGGCAAGCTGGTCGTGATCGCGGTGGCGATGTTCGGCTTCGGCTACGCGCTGATCCCCGTCTACAAGCACATCTGCGAAGTGCTCGGCATTAATGTGCTGACGCAGAAGGATGGCACGGTGGCGCCGCCGGAAAACACGCAGATCGACCGCAGCCGGAAGATCACCGTGGAGCTGGACAGCAATGTGCACGGCACCTTGCGGTTCCGCCCCACGCAAAGCAGCGTGACCGTGCACCCCGGCGAGATGGCCACCGTCGTCTACGAGGTGGTCAATTCGCAGGGCCGCGAGGTGCATGCGCAGGCGGTGCCGAGCTATGCGCCGCAAAGCGCCACGCCGCACTTCATGAAGGTGGAATGCTTCTGCTTCAAGCAGCAAACGCTGCAGGCGCACGAGGCGAAGCAGATGCCGGTGATGTTCTACCTTGACCCGAAGCTGCCGAAGGATGTGAAGACGATCACGCTGTCGTACACGTTCATCGAGATCGGCGGACTGGCCAAGGCGCCCGATGTTGCGGAGAAGGGCAAGCTGTGACCGGGCGTAAACCGTCCTTCTTCTATTCGCTGAAGGCGGTGCTGTGGTCGTTCGTGGGCTTGCGCCGCAAGAGCGATTTCGATGTCGACCCGGCCAGGCTCAATCCGATCCACGTGATCGTGGCCGGCCTGATTGCCGTGGCCGTATTCATCGGCATCCTGGTCGCGATCGTCAAGGCCGTCGTAGCACAATGAACAATAGTAAATAACAGAAATTCGTAAATCGAAAGTTCGCGAGGAGATGATGATGAGTTCGAAGCAAGCACCGTATTACTTCGTGCCCGGCCCGTCCCGCTGGCCGATGCTGGCCGGGATCTCGATGCTGGTGACGATGATCGGCGCGTCGGCCTGGGTCAATGACAGTGCATGGGGCAAGCTGGTCTGCCTGGTCGGCATCGCGGCCATGCTGGCCGTGCTGTATGGCTGGTTCGGCGACGCGATCCATGAATCCGAAGGAGGGTTGTACAGCAAGCGTATCGACCACTCGTACCGCTGGTCGATGGCCTGGTTCATCTTCTCCGAGGTGATGTTCTTCGGCGCCTTCTTCGGCGCGCTGTTCTATGCCCGCGTGATCACGATGCCGTGGCTGGCGGACCTGGACCACAAGGTGCTGTGGCCGGACTTCGCCGCGCAGTGGGGCAACACCGGCCCGGCCGGCGTGGTGGATAACTTCAACACGATGGGCCCGTTCCCCATCCCCACGATCAACACGGCGCTGCTGCTGGCTTCGGGCGTGACCCTGACGATCTCGCACCACGCGATCCAGGCCGGCAAGCGCAGCAAGTGCGCACTGTGGCTGGCCGCCACGATCCTGCTGGGCGCGGTCTTCATGGGCTTCCAGGCTTATGAATACATCCACGCCTACCAGGACCTGAACCTGAAGCTCACCTCGGGCATCTACGGTTCCACGTTCTTCATGCTGACCGGCTTCCACGGTTTCCACGTGACGATGGGCGCGATCATGCTGATGGTGGTGCTGTTCCGCGTGCTGAAGGGGCACTTCACGCCGGAAAACCACTTCGCGTTCGAAGGCGCCGCCTGGTACTGGCACTTCGTGGACGTGGTCTGGCTGGGACTTTATGTCGTAGTGTATTGGTTGTAAGGCAGGGCTATAATCCCCTGGCCTCTGGGATGAAAGCCGCAGCGGGCAGCCGTTGCGGCTTTTTGTTTGCGGGTCGATGCGCGGCTGCTCACCCGTTCAGCGAATCCCCGTCGGCTGGATATACCCCAACCGGTTCAGCACGAGGATGATGACGAACAGCGCGACGGAGAACCCCACGCGTAGCGCGAGCGCGCGCACGGTGCGGGAATCGCCGCCCTTGCCGCGCATGACGTAGAACAGCGCGGAGCCCAGGCTGCCGATGATCAGGATGAATGCGATGGCAACGAAAATTTTCATGGTGGCCAAGAGCCGGAAAGGTGGAGCTTCATTGTAATGCGTATCGCTTTCCGCTTTAAGCCCGTGCCGTTCGTGGCCACGCTGGTATTGGTCATCCTGGGCATCGCGCTGGGGCGCTGGCAGGATCGCCGCGCCGAAGAGAAGATGGCCGTCGCCGCTGAGCTGGCGGGCGGCAGTACCGCCGCGCCGCTGGTGCTGGGTGCGCAGTCGATCGAGCCGCAGCATGCGCAGTTCAGGCGCGTGACCGCCACCGGCACCTTCGTGCCCGACTGGCCCGTCTACCTGGACAATCGCCCGCACGACGGCCGTGCCGGCTTCTACGTGCTGATGCCGTTCCGCATCGACGGCACGGCGATGCACGTGCTGGTGGCGCGCGGCTGGCTGCCGCGCGACGTGGCTGATCGCCAGCGCATCGCGCCGTACCCGACACCGCAAGGCACGATCACGATCACGGGCGTGGCCAAGCCAGGCGCCGGGCACGTGATGGAGCTGGGCGACGCACCGCCCGTGCAGGCTGGCGCCATCGTGCAGAACGCCGATGCGGCCAAGGTCGCCGCGGCCAGCGGCCTGCAATTGCAGCCCTTCGTGCTCGAGCAGACGTCCGCTGACGGCAGCGAACGCGTGCTGCTGCGCGACTGGCCCAAGCCCGACCTGGGCGTCGACAAACACCGTGGCTACGCGTTCCAGTGGTATGCGCTGGCGCTGACGGCCTTGCTGTTCTTTATCATCAGCGGATTAAACATTGGGAAAAGCAGTGGAACAAAAACCGATCAATAAGGCGCGCGGGCGCTGGAAGCTGTTCGCCGTGCTGGCCGTGTGCGCCTCGCCGATCGTTGCCTCGTACATCACCTATTACGGCATCAAGCCCACGGCGCGCAACAACTACGGCACGCTGATCGATCCGCGCACGGTGCCGATGCCGTCGATGGCCACGCGCACGCTGGCCGGCGATCCCGTCACGCTCGATTCCTACCGGGGCAAGTGGATCCTGCTGAAGGCGGGCGGTTCCGACTGCGGCCAGGCGTGCCAGGACCAGCTGTTCATGATGCGCCAGCTGCGCACCATGCAAGGCAAGGAGATGGACCGTATCGAGCGCGTATGGCTGATCACCGATGAAGAGCCGCTGGAAACCATGCTGCTGCGTGTGAACGACGGCACGCGCATGCTGCGCGCGCCGGCCGACATCGTCTACAAGTGGCTGCCGACCGAGGCGGGCGGCGACGCGCAGGATCACATCTACATCATCGACCCGATCGGCAACCTGATGATGCGCTTCCCGAAGAACCCCGACCCCACGAAGATGAAGAAGGATATCTCCAAGCTGCTGAAGGCATCGGCAATCGGCTGAGCGCGGATTCGCGACACGGAAACAGGAACACCATGCATCACATGACGCTGGCCCATATGGCCATCACCGCGCTGATCGTCGCACTGCTGCCGCTGTCGATCGTCTTCATCTCGAAAGACGTCAACAAGTACCGCAAGCTCGTGTGGATCAGCGTGTTCATCACGTTCGACCTGATCGTGTTCGGCGCCTTCACGCGCCTGACCGATTCCGGGCTGGGCTGCCCGGACTGGCCGGGCTGCTACGGCCTGGCCAACCCGTTCCTGGCGCACGAGGAAATCCGCGCCGCCGAGGCATTGATGCCGAGCGGGCCGGTGACGATGTTCAAGGCCTGGGTCGAAATGATCCACCGCTACTTCGCGATGGCGATCGGCATCCTGATCATGGCCATGATGTTCGTGGCGTGGTACCGCTGGCGCCGCGAGCACAAGGTCGGCTACCACCCCGGCTACCCCACGCTGCTGTTCTTCTTCGTCTGCCTGCAGGGCGCGTTCGGCGCCTGGACCGTCACCCTGAAGCTGCAACCGGTGATCGTCACCATCCACCTGCTGCTGGGCATGGGCCTGCTGGCGCTGCTGACCTGGTTCGGCGGCAGGCAGGACCATGCGATGACACCCTTCGGCCACGCCGGCGTGCCGGCGCCCGTGCTGCGGCGCATCCGCTGGCTGGCCGTGCTGTCGGGCCTCGTGGTGTTCGTGCAATTGTTCCTCGGCGGCTGGGTCAGCACCAACTACGCGACCCTGGCGTGCATGGAATTCCCGCTGTGCGGCGGCGGCAAGGTGATTCCGGACATGGACTTCGAGCATGGCTTCCACCTGTGGCGCGAGCTGGGCAAGACAAAGGCCGGCCATTACCTGCCGTTCTCGGCGCTGACGGCCATCCACTGGGTGCACCGCAATTTCGCGCTGGTCGTGTTCCTCGTGCTGGGCTACACGTGCTGGAAGGCGTGGAAGGTGCCGGCGCTGCGCAAACCCGTGAAGGGCATCGCCATCGTGCTCGTCCTGCAATTCCTGACGGGGATCGCGACGATCTACCTGAACTTCCCCCTCACCATCGCCGTGCTGCATAACGCCGGGGCGGCCGCCCTCGTGCTGTTCCTGACCATGGTAAACTACCGGGCCAGTTTTTTGACACCCACCCCATGACCACGCAAGCCGCCGCCCATAGCCAGACCAGCCGCATCGCCCAGTATTGGGCGCTGACGAAGCCGCGCGTGACGCAGCTGGCCGTGTTCTGTGCCGTGATCGGCATGTTCCTCGCCACCGACGACTTGCCGGACTGGCGCGTGGTGGTCGCGGGCACGATCGGCATCTGGCTGCTGGCCGGGGCCGCGTTCGCCGTCAACTGCCTGGCAGAACGCGAGATCGACGCGCGCATGGCGCGTACGGCGCGCCGTCCGATGGCGCGCGGCGAGATCACGCCCGTGCAGACGATGATCTTCTCGGCCGTCATCGGCGGCGCCGGCATGTGGATCCTGTATGCGCTGGTGAACCCGCTCACGATGTGGCTCACCTTCGTGACCTTCGTGGGCTATGCCGTGATCTACACGATGCTGCTCAAGCCGGCCACGCCGCAGAACATCGTCATCGGCGGCCTGTCGGGCGCCATGCCGCCGGCGCTGGGCTGGGCCGCCGTCGCCAACGACGTGCCCATGCAGGCCTGGCTGCTCGTGCTGATCATCTTCCTGTGGACCCCGCCGCACTTCTGGGCGCTGGCGCTGTACCGCCGCGACGATTACGCCAAGTCCGGCCTGCCCATGCTCCCCGTCACGCACGGCATGGCGTTCACGCAATTCCACGTCTTCCTGTATTCGATCGCACTGGCCGCGACGACGCTGCTGCCGTTCGCCGTGGGCATGAGCGGCCTGATCTACCTGGCCAGTGCCATCGTGCTCGATGCGGTCTTCCTGTGGTACGGCTGGCGCATCTGGCGCAACTACAGCGACCTGTTGGCCCGCAAGGCGTTCGCGTTCTCGATCGTCTACCTGGCGCTGCTGTTCGGCGCGCTGCTGCTCGATCACTATATCCGGATCTGACATGAAAAAACTGCTTGCCTTGCTGTTCCTGCTGGCCACCCTGGTCGCCTGTTCCGAGAAGCGCGCCAGCTTCGTGAACACCGATATCACGGGCCTCGACTACGCCAAGGGCTTCTCGCTGAAGGATCACAACGGCAAGCCCGTCACGCTGGAGAGCTACAAGGGCAAGGTGGTGGTGATGTTCTTCGGCTTCACGCAATGCCCGGACGTGTGCCCGACCACGATGGCCGAGATGGCCGCCGTGATGCAGGAGCTGGGCCCGCAGGCGAAGGATGTGCAGGTGCTGTTCGTGACGCTGGACCCGGAGCGCGACACGCCCGCGCTGCTGAAGGAATACGTGCCGGCTTTCCATCCGGGCTTCGTCGGCCTGTACGGCACTCCGGCCGAGATCGCGCAGACGGCGAAGGAATTCAAGGTGTTCTACAAGAAGGTACCGGGCAAGGACCCGGCCAACTACACGATCGACCACACGGCCGGCAGCTATGTATTCGACAAGCAGGGCAAGGTGCGCCTGTTCCTGCGCCATGCCCAGGGCACCAAACCGGTCGTGCATGACTTGCAGCAGCTGCTGAAGTGAACCCGGCGCCGCGCCGGCGAAAACCGTTTCCTTGCGTGCTTTCCTGATAAGCTTGCATCCTTCGCAGGTCGTCCCCAACTGTCGGGCACACCTGGAGGATGCCGGCACATGGAAAAGCGCTTTCAACCCTATACCCGCCTCGCGGCGATCGTTTTCCTCGTCATCGGCTGCCTGTGGGTGCTGCGGCCCTTCCTGCCCGCGGTGCTGTTCGCGTGCGCGATCACGATCTCCAGCTGGCAGCTGTACCTGCGTCTCCTGAACCGGCTGAACGGGCACCGCACGCTGGCCGCCACCGTGATGACCGTGTCGCTGGTCCTCGTGATCATCCTGCCGCTGGCCCTCGTCACCTGGAACATCGCCGACAATGCCGGCAACGTATACCGCGCGCTGCGCGCTGCGCTCGCTTCCGGGGCCATGCATGCGCCGGAGTGGCTGCGCGGCCTGCCGGTGCTGGGCGACACCGTCTACAACTATGTCGAAAACCTGATCGGCAGCCGCGAGCAGCTCGTGGAGGCGGCCAAGCGCTACATGGAGCCGGCGCGCAGCTTCCTGCTTGGAGGCGGCCTGGTGCTGGGCAGCGGCGTGGCGCAGGTGAGCCTGGCGGCCTTCGTCAGCTTCTTCCTCTACCGCGACGGGCTCACCTTGTTGAGGGCGCTGTCGATCGGCATGGACAAGATCATGGGCGAGCATGCGCTGGAGGTGGCCGATACCGTGAGCCGTACCGTGCGCGGCGTGATGTACGGCCTGCTCGGCACGGCGCTGGCGCAAGCCGCGGTGGCGGCGATCGGCTTCCTGATCGCCGGCGTGCCGGCCGTGGCGCTGCTCGCAGTCGCCACCTTCCTGTTCTCGCTCGTGCCGGTGGGCCCGCCGCTGATCTGGGGCGGCGCCGCCATCTGGCTGTTCTACCAGGGCAGCACCGGCTGGGCGATCTTCATGGTCGTGTGGGGCGTATTCCTGATCAGCGGCGTCGACAACGTCGTCAAGCCCGTGCTGATCAGCCGCGGCTCCAGCCTGCCGTTCCTGCTCGTGCTGCTTGGCGTGCTGGGCGGCGTGATCGCCTTCGGCTTCGTCGGCCTGTTCATCGGCCCAACCCTGCTCGCCGTCGCCCTCGGCCTGCTGCGCAACTGGACCAACGTCAACCCCGTCACCCCGCACCGGCCCGGCCACGAACAGGGCGAAGCGGCGCCTTGAGGATTCACCCAAAGTTCCCAAAAACCGGGGTCAGACCCCGGTTTTTGGAAAGATTTCAGTCCAGGAGCGTCTTGACCAGCACGCGGCCGTCGGGGAGGGGGCTTTCCTGCTTGACCAGCAGCTGGGTGCCTTTGGCGTACCAGAATTTCGACACGCTGCCCGGCTGGTTGTAGTCGGTGGTGACGATCCAGCAGTCGACGGGGCCGGCGGGGCCGGGGATCGCTTCGCTGCCGGCCACGCGGAAGGTGTAGCGGGCGGGGGCGGCGTTGCCGCCGGGGTGGTAGAGCACCAGTTGCGCCTCGTAGCCCTCGGCCAGCGGCAGCGCCTGCAGCAGCTCCATGTCGGTCTCGAAGTTGAACGCGGCTTCCTTCGCTTCGACCGCCAGGTTCTTCTGCGTGTTGTCCTTCAGTTCGGCCATGCCGGTGATCCGGTCGGCGGCGAACGTAAACCCCTCCACGGTCTTGCGGCCGTCCTTCTCGGTGATACGCACGTGCGTCAGCGGCCGGAAGGTGCCCGCTTCGAACGTGGATTCGAGCCGCTTTACCGATGGCGCCTTGCCCGCCGCGTCCCAGCGCTGGCGCACCTGCATGCGCTTGCCGTCGAAGTGGATGTCGCGCTGCCAGATGTCGAGGGCCGTGTTGCTGTCAGGCGAACGCAGGTAGCGCAGGTAGCGGTGGCTGCCTTCCTTCAGCAGGTGGAAGCGGGGCAGCGGCGTGCCCACTTCCACGTACTGGGCGGCGGCCTGCGCCAGCGTGGCGCAGGCAAGCAGCAGGGCACCTAGGAGAGAGCGGGAAGGGCGGCGGCAGCGCGGCATACATGAATCCTTTCGATATCAGTCCTGTTCGTCCTCGGCGGTGCGCGGCACGCGAGGGATCACCTTCACCAGCAGGATGCGCGGGCCGTTCATCTTGCGCACCACGATGTCGAACGAGTTGAAGCTCACGCGCTGGCCCTGTTTCGGAATATCGCCCAGCTTCAGCATGATCAGGCCGCCGACGGATTCCACCTCGTCCAGCCCCAGCTCCTCGTTCTCGATGTCGATGCCCAGCACCCGCTCCAGCGAAAAGATCGGCAGGCTGGCCTTGCCGATCAGCGCGCCGTCTTCCTGCTTCAGCCAGTCGTTCTCGTTCAGGCGGAATTCGTCGTGGATCTCGCCGACCATGGCGCCCAACAGGTTGTCCAGCGTAAGGAAGCCCACCGGCCGCTTGCCCTTCTCACCGATCAAGGCGAAGTGCGGGGCACCCTCGCGGAAGCGGCGGAACAGTTCGATGGCGGGCGTGCGCGCGGAAATCGTCTCCACGGGCCGCAGGAAGGGCGTGAACGACTTGATCGGCTTGCCGCTCTGCTGGGCGAAGAACAGGTCCTTCAGGTGCACGATGCCGAGCACGGATTCGTCGTCGTCGAAGTACGGATAGCGCGAGAAGCGGTTGCGCACCACCGTTTCCAGGTTCGCTTCCAGCGAGCGCGAAGCATGCAGCGCGATCACCTCGTTGATGGGGCGCATCAGGTCCGACACGCGCAGCTGCGAGAAGTCGAGCGTGTTGGCGAGGATGTTGCGCTCGTCCTTGTCGAACTTCTCGCCCGGCTGGCTGGTGCGCAGGATCATCTTCAATTCATCCAGCGAGTAGTGCGATTCGTGGCCGCCGCTGCCGCGCAGGCCGGCCAGGTGCAGCACCATGTTGGCGCTCTTGTTCAGCAGCCAGATCGCCGGGTACATCAGCCAGTAGAAGCCATACAGCGGCATCGCGCACCACACGGCCACCGATTCCGGTACGCGGATCGCCAGCGATTTCGGCGCCAGCTCGCCCACCACGATGTGCAGGAAGGAGATGGTGACGAAGGCGAACACGAAGGAAATGCCGTGCACGATTTCGTCGGAGGTCACGCCGATGCCGAACAGGATCGGTTCGAGCAGGCCGGCAAAAGCGGGTTCGCCGATCCAGCCCAGGCCCAGGGAGGCCAGCGTGATGCCCAGCTGGCAGGCGGAAAGGTAGGCGTCGAGCTGGCCGTGGACCTTTTCGAGGATGCGGCCCCGTAACCCCTGCGTCTTCGCGATGGCGCGCACGCGGGTGCGGCGCAATGTGACGATACCGAATTCGGCGGCAACGAAAAAACCGTTCAGTGCAACAAGCAGCAGGGCAAACAGGACCAGCAAAAGGTTATACATATGGCGCACCCCGGGTGGCGTCCGTCACCGCGTATCAAGGTTCGCGGCGGTGCGGCATTCTCCGGAGCGGGTAGTTAAAACATACATCTTATCCGACTGGCACGCATGCACGCGCAAAATTCCGCCCGAACGGCCGCGGCCCCCATGCCTCACGCCTGCGGCAATACCCCGGTTGCCTTGCAGATCGCGAGCAGGCGCACCGTCAACGCGGCCTCGCCGCGCACCCGGTCGCGCCGCGCCGCCAGGAGCGCGCGCTGGGCATCGAGCAATGGCAGCGCATCGGAGAGGCCCTGGCGGTAGCGCACCGTGGCGAGTTCCAGCGCGGTACGGCCGGCCTCCTCGCGCAGGCGCCACTGGGCCACCCGCAAGCGCTCCGCCGCGTAGGCGGAGAGGGCGTCGTCCACCTCGTGCCACGCCTTCAGCACGGCCTGCTGGTAGGCCACCGCCGCCTCCTGCTGTTCGAGGCCGCGCAACTGCACGGTGGCGCGGCGGATGCCGTTGTCGAACAGCGGCAGCACGAGGCTGGGGCCGACCGACCATTGCCGGCTGCCCCATTCGCCGAGGCGGCCCGCCCCCACCGATTCGAAGCCGAAGGAGGCGCCCAGCGTGACGCGCGGGTACAGGTCGGCCGTGGCGATGCCAATCGATGCCGTGGCCGCGTGCAGCCGTTCGGCGGCCGCCTGGATGTCGGGCCGATGCGCGACGATCTCGCCCGGCAGCCCCAGCGCCAGGTCCGGCGCGCGACCGGGCGGCGCGTCCCCGGCGCCATCGCCGGGCAACTGCGGCAGCGCGCCGGGTACCGCGCCGAGCAGGAGTGCGAGCCGGTTGGCCGCCTGCGCTTCCTCTTCCAGCAGGGCCGGAATGTGACCGCGCTGCTCGGCGAGCAAGCCTTCCTGGCGCACCACGTCCAGTTCCGGGGCCAGCCCCGCGCCGCCGCGCGAGCGCATCAGCTGCAGCACGTCTTCGCCGGCCGCGATGTCGGCGCGGGCGATGCGCAGCTGCCGGCGGGCGGCCAGCAGCTCGTGGTAATTGCGTGCCACCTCGACGGCAATGCCCAGCTGTACGCCCCGTTCCAGCGCTGCCATGCGCGCAACTTCCGCGTCCGCCGCCTCCACGGCGCGGCGCACCCGGCCCCACAGGTCGATTTCCCACGTGGCGTCGAAGCCGGCCTGCCACGCGTCGAACGGGGAACTGAGCACGTCGATCAAGCCGGCGCGGTTGGCCGGCGCCAGCGCATCGACCATGCGCGTCGCCGTGCCGCTTTCGCTCTGGCGCTGGCGCGCCACGCCGGTGCGGGCATCGGCGCGCGGCGCCAACCGGCCCGCCACCACGTCGCGCTGCAGCCGGCTCTGCGCGAAACGCAGTGCGGCCATCTTCAGGTCGTGGTTCGCGCTCGCCGCCTGGCGCAGCAGGCCGGCCAGCACGGGATCGTCGAAGCGCGCATAGCTTTGAGCGGAATCGACGGGCAGACCGGTATCGCGCAGTTCCGGTGCGCCGCCATGCCAGTCGCCGAGCCGCGCCGGCGCTGGCGTCGGCGGTTCGCGATGATCGGGACCGACCGCGGCGCAGCCGGCCAGCAACAACAGCAGCAGATACGGTTTCATGGGCAACCTCATACGAGCCGGTTACGGAACAGCCACGCGGCCAGCGGCAGCGCCAGCGCGGCGATGACGATGAGCGGGATGGTGTCGCGCCACACGACGGCCAGGCCCACGCCTTCCAGGTAGATACGCTGCACCATGTCGATGCCGAAACGCAGCGGGTTGGCCCAGGTGAGCACCTGCAGCAGCTCGGGCATGTTGCGCACCGGTGTCGTGAGGCCGGAGAGCAGCATCATCGGCATCACCAGCACGAAGGTGTACAGCATGGCCTGCTGCATATTGGCGGCCACGGCGGAAATCGACAGGCCGATGCCCACGCAGGCCACCGTGAACAGCGCCAGCGCGGCGTACAGCTGCCATGCCGAACCCGCCATCGGCACGCCGAACCAGAAGCGCGTGACCAGCAGGATGAGCGTCGATTGCAGCAAGCCGATGCAAATGGGCGGCAGGGCCTTGCCCACCATGATCTCGGCCGGCGTCATCGGCGTCACGAGCAACTGGTCGAACGTGCCCTGTTCCCGTTCGCGCGCCACCGACAGCGCCGTCAGCAGCAGCGTCTGCAGCATGGACAGCGCCGCGATCAGGCCCGGCATCAAATTCCAGCGCGTTTCCAGGTTGGGGTTGAACCAGGCGCGCGAGCGGATGTCCAATGGCGAAGGGCTTGCGCCATGCCGGCCGCGCCATTGACGGTTGAAACCCGCCACCACGGCGTTCACGTAGGCCGCGGCGGAGCCGGCAGTGTTCGAGTTGCGGCCGTCGAGGATCACCTGCACGGGTGCGGGCTCGCCCGCATGCAGGCGGCGCTCGAAGTCCGGCGGGATGTGCAGCACGAGAAGCACGCGCTGGGTGTCGATCGCGCTTCGCATCTCTTCCTGCGTGGCGAGGTTGGCGACGCGCCGGAACACGCCCGTGCCGTCCAGCCGGGCCGCCAGCTCGTGCGCGGCGCCGCCGCGGCTCTGGTCCAGCAGGGCGTATGGCACGTCGGCGAGGTCGTAGGTGGCGGCGTAGCCGAACACCATGCTTTGCACGAGGGCCGGCACCACGAGGATCGCCCGGCTCTTCGGATCCTTCAGGATGGCCAGGAACTCCTTGCGGCACAGGTTCGCCACGCGGCGCAGCAGGGCAATGAAGTCTGCCATATTACGGTCTTCCATGTCAGTCCAGCCGTTTCTTCGTCACCAGCCGGGCCGCGCCCAGCAGCAGCACGCTATAGCCGGCCAGCACGGCGCAGTCGCGCAGGACGAGCGGCCACACGTTCCCGGCCAGGAACAAGGTGCGGATCAGCTCCATGAAGTAGGTGGCCGGCAGCGCATTGCCGATCATGCGCACCACGAGCGGCACATTGCGCAGGTCGAACAGGAAGCCGGACAGCATCAGCGACGGCATGAAGCTGGCCAGCAGTGCGACCTGGCTGGCGATGAACTGGTTCTTCGTGACGGACGAGATCAGGAGGCCCAGGCCCACCGCCACGAACAGGTACAGCATCGACCCCAGCAGGATCAGCGCCAGCGACCCCTGCATCGGCACGTGGAACAGGAAGCGTGCCGCAAGCAGGCACAAGGCCAGGCCGCCCAGGCCGACTGCAAAGTAGGGAATGATCTTGGCCAGCAGGATCTCGACCGGCCGCACGGGCGTGACGAACAGTGCCTCCAGCGTGCCGCGTTCCCATTCGCGCGCCATCACGAGCGCCGTCAGGAAGGCGCCCACCAGCGTCATGATCAGCACCACCAGGCCGGGCACCAGGTACCAGGTGCTGGTGTTGGCCGCGTTGAACCACATGCGCGGCTCGACCGCCACGCTGCCCGCGGCGGGCAGCTGCGCGCCAGCCGTGCCCCCGGCCCGCTCCACGCGCCGGGCGTGCCAGCCTTCCAGCGCGCCCGTCACGTAGTTCAGGATGATCGAGGCGCGGCTCGCCTCGGCACCGTGCACGATCACCTGAACGGGAGCGGTGCCGGCCGCCACCCGCGCCGTGAAATCGGCGGGGATGCGCACGATCGCATCGGCGTGGCGCTCGCGCATCAGGGTTTCCGCGTCGCGCATCGATGCGACGGGGATCGGCGAGAACGCGCCGGACAGGTACAGGCCCGCCACGGCCTCGTGCGCCACGGGCGAGGCATCGTCCAGCACGATCGCCACCGGCGCATCCTTCACGTCCAGCGACAGGCCGTAGCCGAAGATCAGGATCAGCACCATCGGCAGCACGATGCCGATGGCCAGGTTGGCCCAGTCGCGCAGCAGTTGCCGGAACTCCTTGCGCGTCAGCGCGGCCACCCGGCGCAGGAAGCCGCCGCCGGCCGCCGTCTCGCGCACGGGGTCGAGCCGGTCGCGCTTCATGCGGCGCTCCTGTGGCGCTCGACGATGGCGATGAACGCATCTTCCATCGTGGCGGCATTGCCGGCCTGCTCGCGCACGGCGCGCGGCGTGCCCAGGGCGAGCACGCGGCCGGCATCCTGGATCACGATACGGTCGCAGTATTCCGCCTCCTCCATGAAGTGCGTGGTGACGACCACGGTGACGCCGGCCTGCGCCAGTGCCGTGATGCGCCGCCAGAACTCGCGGCGGGCCAGCGGGTCGGCGCCGCTGGTGGGTTCGTCGAGGAACAGGATGTCCGGCTGGTGCAGCAGCGCGGCCGCCATGGCCAGCCGCTGGCGGAATCCGCCGGGCAGCTGGCCGCTGGGAACGTCGCCGTGCTCGCGCAGGCCGAACCCGTCGAGCATCGCCGCCGTGCGCCCCCGCAGGCGCTCGCCGTGCAGGCCGTACGCGCCGCCGAAGAACGCCAGGTTTTCCGCCACGGTCAGGTTGCCGTACAGCGCGAACTTCTGCGCCACGTAGCCGATGCTGCGCCGCGCCTGCGCCCGCGCATGCCGCAGGTCGACGCCGGCCACGCGCAGGTAGCCGCAGCTGGCCGGCAGCAGGCCGCACAGCATGCGGAACGTGGTGGTCTTGCCTGCGCCGTTCGGGCCCAGCAGGCCGAAGATCTCGCCGCGGCGCACCGCGAAGCTGGTGCTGGCCACGGCCGTGAAGTCGCCGAAGCGGCGCACGAGGTCGCGCACCTCGATCGCGGGGCTATCGCCATCGGCAGGTGCCGCGTTCACGGCCAGCGAGGACGAAGGAGGCGAGGGCGGTGCGTATTGCCCGCGCAGGATCAGCATGAAGCCGTCTTCCAGCCGGGGCGCCACCGCCTCGACGCTGGCGCCGTCCAGCAACGGTTCCACTGCCGCGGCCGCGCCATTGGCGTGACGGACGAAGCGCACATGGCCGCCTTCGGGCACCGCATCGGCGATGACGGCGGAGGCATCGAGCAGCGTGGCTTGCAGTGCGCGCGCGCTGCCGCGCGCGGGCAGGGCACGAAATGCCAGGCCGTCGGCTTTGGCGCGGATCGCTTCCGGGCTGCCGGAAACGAGCAGGCGGCCCTCGTGCAGCACGTGCACGAGCGCACACCGTTCCGCCTCGTCCAGGTACGAGGTGCTGGCCAGGACCGTCAAGCCGTCCGCGTCGACGAGTTCCTGCACGATGCGCCACAGTTCGCGGCGCGACAGCGGGTCGACGCCGACGGTCGGCTCGTCCAGCAGCAGCAGGTCGGGCGAGCGCACCAGCGTGCAGGCCAGCCCCAGCTTCTGCTTCATGCCGCCGGAGAGCTTGCCTGCCGGCCGGGCCGTGAAGCGGCCCAGGTCCGTCATCTCCAGCAGGCGCGCGAAGCGGGTGCTGCGCGTCTCGCGCGGCACGCCGTGCAGGTCGGCGTACAAATCGAGGTTTTCCTGCACCGACAGGTCTTCGTACAGGCCGAAGCGCTGCGGCATATAGCCGATGCGGTCCTGCACGCGCTGCGGCGTCGCGGCCACGTCGATGCCCAGCACGTGCAAGGTGCCGGCCGTCGGGCGCAGCAGGCCGGCCGCGAGGCGCAGCAGCGTGGTCTTGCCGGCGCCATCCGGACCCACGAGGGCCGTCAGCGCCGCGGCGGGAACGGCCAGCGACACGTCCGCCAGGGCCTGCGCACCCTGTTCGGGAAAGCGCTTGTGCAGGCCGGCGGCGACCAGGGCGTCGCTCATGGCCGGCTCTCGGCAGTTCCCCGCGCGGCGGCGATGCGCACGGTGGCGGGCATGCCCATGCGCAGCAGGTCGGCATGGTCGTCGGCCAGCACGCGCACCTCGTAGACGAGGGCGGTGCGCAATTCCTCCGTCTGCACCGTCTTCGGCGTAAACTCGGCCACCGACGAGATGTAGCCCACCTTGCCCGGCAGCGGCTGGCGCGGCCGGCTGTCGATGGCGATGGATGCGGCCATGCCGGGCCGGATGCGGCCCAGGTCCGCTTCCGTTACCCAGGCGCGCACCCACTTCGGATCGGCCAGGGCCAGCGTGTAGACCGGGCGCTGCGGCGATGCCATGTCGCCCGGTTCCATCAAGCGGGCGCGCACCACCGCGTCGACCGGTGCCGTGAGGCGCGCCTGTGCGAGCTGATGTTCGATCAGGGCGATGTCGGCCTGGGCCGCCTCGAACTGGGCCTGGGCTTGCGCGATCTCTTCGGTGCGCGGGCCGGCGTGCACGAGCCGCTGCGCTTCGCGCGAACTCTTCAGCCTTGCCTGCGCCGTTTGCAGCCTGGCCGCGGCATTGTCGATGTCCTGCCGGCTCACGGCGCGGCCGTTCGACTCCTCGGCCGCGGCGCGCAGGCGCTCGAGCTGGCGCTGCGCCAGCTCCGCCTCGGCCTGCATGGCGGCCGTGTCCGCACGCGCCTGGGCCAGCTCCTCCGGCCGGCTGCCGGCGCGCAGCCGGCGCAGGATCTGCCGCTGCGCCTCGGCCTGGGCGCGCGCCTGCGCCAACTGCAACGCCAGCGTGCGCGTGTCGAGCTCGCCCAGCACCTGGCCGGCGCGCACCCGCTGGCCCTCATCCACCAGCAGCCGGGCGATACGCTCGCTGCCATTGAACGCGAGCGCCACCTGGCGCAAGTCCACGTTGCCGTACAGGACCAGGGTGCCGTCATCGGGCTTCGGGCGGCCCAGGTACCAGGCACCGGCACCGATCACGGCAAGCACGACGGCAACGGCGGCAATGCGTTTCCTGTTCATTTGCGGCCTCTTCGGGTAAAACGGCAGTGATGTTTCACTTTATATCAAATTCAAATTTGAATTACAATACGCCGATGAATACGAAGTCCGGCCGTGCGGCGCGCCCGCATGGCGATGCAACCCGCCAGCAACTGCTCGACGTGGCAGGCCAGGTATTTGCCGAAAAGGGCTATGCCGATGCCACGAGCAAGGAGATCTGTACCCGCGCCGGTACCAATATCGCAGCCGTCAACTATCACTTCGGCGGCCGCGACCCGCTGTACGAGGCCGTGCTGGTGGAAGCCCACCAGCACCTTGTGACGCTGGAAGAAATGCAGCACGCCGCGGCGATGGATGGCACCCCGCTGGAGAAGCTGCGCGTGATCCTGGGCGGCATCGTGCGGCGTGCCACGTCGCGCGACGCGCACTGGGGCACGCGCGTGGTGATCCGCGAGCTGCTGTCGCCCACCGCCTTCGCGCCCACGCTGGTACACAGGGCGATCGAACCGAAGGCGCGCGTGATGCTGGGCATCGTCGCCCAGGTCCTCGGGCTGGCGCCGGACAACCCCGGCGTGCAGCGCGGCCTGTTTTTGCTGATGGCCCCCTGCCTTGCGCTGCTGGTCGCCCCGCGCGGCCTGCGCAAGGACGTCTTCCCCGCCCTCGGCGACGACACTGACGGCCTTGTCGAAGACATGCTGGCCTACGTGGAAGCCGGGCTCTCCGCCATCGCCCGTCGCCACGGTCCGCAAAACCGGTGACAGGCACCGGCACTCGAGAAATGTTTCTTTAAACCCCGTGACAGGCACCGGTCTTCGAGAAATGTTTCTGCAAACCCGGTGCCTGTCACCGGTCTTCAGGAAATGTTTCCGGAAACCCGGTGCCTGTCACCCGCGTTCGGGAAAAGTTTCAAAAAAGCCGGTGCCTGTCACCGGTGTAGCGCCGTCGCCAGGGTTTACACCGTGAACAGCCCCGTGTTCGCTGCCATGATCGCCTCGACCGCGGGGTGCCGGATGCGCCGTTCGCTGGAGATCGCGTAGAACTGTTCGCGCAGTTCGGTGGCGGCGCCGGCGGGGATGGCGCCGTATTGCGTCTTGATGTCGATTTCCAGGCCGGCGGGGGCGAAGAACAGGCCCAGGCCGTCGCGGGCGAAGGTGGTCAGCATGGCATTGTCCTCGAACTCGCCCACCACGTCGGGCCGCACGTCGTGCTTGAGCAGCCATTCGTCGATACGGCCGCGCAGGGCATTGTTTCGCGTCGGCAGCAGCATCGGCGCATGCTGCAGGTTGCGGGGGAAGTTGCGCCCGTGCTTGCGCACGAGGGCCGGGCTGCCGAACAGCAGCATCTCGCTTTCCCCCAGCAGGTGGTTGTACACGCGCAGGCTGGCCGAGGCGCGCACCGAGCGGTCCGTCAGCACCACGTCCAGCTTGTGCAGCGCCAGGTCGGCGAGCAGCGACTCGAACTCACGCTCCACGCAAACGAGCTTCACGGGCGACTTCATCTCGAAGGCAGTGCGCAGCAGGCGGTAGGCGATCAGCTTCGGCAACGAGTCGGAGATGCCGACGGTGAGGCGCATGCGGCCGGCGTCGGCCTCGTTCAATGCTTCCTGCATGCGGTCGCCCAGCTCGAAGATCTGCTCCGCATACGTGAGGGCCACGCGGCCCGCTTCCGTCGGCACGAGGCGGCGCCCCTGCTGCGTGAGCAGCTGCTTGCCGACCGATTGTTCCAGTGCCGAGAGCTGCGCACTGATGGTCTGGATGGCCAGGCCCAGCCTCTCGGCCGCGCGCGTGACACTGCCTTCCGCGGCCACCACGCGGAAGAAGTACAGGTGGCGGAAATTGATTCCACTGGTTTTCATGAGTTCGCTTTTTACGCAGTAATGTTCAAATTATCTTCTATTTTTCAATTGGTGTCTTTTCTATAAACTGCATGACATTGAACAAGCAGCCACGCAAAGCGACAGGCTGCCAAGGAATCTCGGCGCGCTACACGACACCAGCCGCGCCGGATGTGCAACAAGGGTGTCTTACCAACTGAAGGAGTAATCGAACATGGCAATCAGTCTGCAAAAAGGCGGTAACGTCAATCTCTCCAAGGAAGCTCCCGGCCTGACCCAGCTGAAGATCGGCCTGGGCTGGGATGTGCGCTCCACCGACGGCGCAGCATTCGACATCGACAGCTCGGCATTCATCCTGAAAGCCGACGGCAAGGTGCGCAGCGATGCGGACTTCATCTTCTACAACAACCTGAAATCGGCCGACGGCGCCGTGCAGCACTCGGGCGACAACCGCACCGGCGTGGGCGAGGGCGACGACGAGACCGTGAGCGTCGACCTGTCGAAGGTGCCGGCCGACGTGGACCGCATCGCCGTCTGCGTGACGATCCACGATGCCGACGCCCGCCGCCAGAACTTCGGCCAGGTGCAGAAGGCCTTCGTGCGCTGCGTGAACAGCGCCAACAACCAGGAAGTGGCGCGCTACGACCTGTCCGAAGACAGCTCGACGGAAACGGCGATGGTGTTCGGCGAACTGTATCGTAACGGCGCCGACTGGAAGTTCCGCGCCGTGGGCCAGGGCTTTGCCGGCGGCCTGGCCTCCCTGGCAACGAGCTACGGCGTATCGGTGTAAGCACGCATGCCGGCGGCAGGAGCCGCCGGCGAATCTAGGAGTCAGACATGTCAGTGAATTTGAGCAAGGGCCAGAAGATCTCTCTGGACAAGGAAGCCGGCAGCGCCCTCACGCGCGTCGCCATGGGCCTGGGCTGGGATGCCGTGAAGAGCAAGGGTTTCCTCGGCTTTGGCGGCAAGAGCGCCGACATCGACCTCGATGCCTCGTGCCTGCTGTTCGACGAGGCGAACAAGCCGGTCGACGTGGTGTGGTTCCGCCAGCTGAAGAGCCGTGACGGCAGCGTGCAGCACTCGGGCGACAACCGCACGGGCGCCGGCGACGGCGACGATGAGCAGATCAGCGTGAGCCTGGACCAGGTGCCGGCGAACGTGAAGAGCATCGTGTTCACGGTGAACAGTTTTACGGGCCAGAGCTTCGCCCAGGTGCAGAATGCCTACTGCCGCCTGATCAATGCCAAGGACGGCAAGGAAGTGGCGCGCTTCGACCTCTCCGTGCAGGGTTCCCACAGCGCCCAGATCATGGCCAAGCTGTATCGCCATAACGGCGAATGGAAGATGCACGCGATCGGCGAGAACGGCACCGGCCGCACCTTCGAGGAATTGCTGCCGCAAGTGGCGCAACACCTGTAATGCAAGTCGCGGCGGCGCTTGCGCCGCCGCGCAAAGGATGAGCTGTAACGCTGTGTAGTAAGTACTGTGTTTCACCTGCGCCTGCCCCATGGCGCGCTTCCCTTCGCGGTGGTCCGGTCAACCGGCCACCGCTTTTTTTGCTGCCGAACTGCCCGAGCGAGGACCCATGCGAGTCTGGTACAACCAAACCTACTCATCGATCTACAACGCGATGACGCTGATCCGGCAGCATGACGGCGCCGGGCGCTATCACCTCATCTATACGGCAAGCAGCCGGACGGTGGCCGCCCATGCGGCCCACCAGTTCGAGCTGGAGCCGCCACTCAAGGGCAATGACTACCTGGAATGGTGCCTGGACTTTTGCCGGCGCCAGGATATCGGCATCTTCGTGCCCCACCGCGAGGCAGCCCTGATCAGCGGGGCGCGCGAGCGCTTCGCCGCGATCGGCGCGCGCGTGCTGGCCGTGGCCAGCCCCGAGGTACTGGCCCTGCTGCATGACAAGGCGCGTTTCTACGCCACGGTGGACCTGCCCATGGCGGCGCCGCCCGAGACCGTGCCGTTCCACACCGCGGAACAATTCGATGCCGGCCATGCGGCCTTGCGGGCGAAATACCCGCAGCTGTGCGTGAAGCCGGCCAAGTCCGTGTACGGCCTGGGCTTCGCCCTGCTGGACGAAGCGCGCAGCACGGCGCAGATATTGATGTCCGGCGACCAGTACCAGGTGGGCTTGCAGGACTTCCGTGCTGGCCTGGCGGGGCTCGGCGAATTCCGCACCATGCTGCTGATGGAGTTTCTTGAAGGACTCGAATACAGTGTCGACTGTGTGGCCGACGATGGCCGCCTGGTATGCGCCGTGCCGCGCCGCAAGCTCGTCAAGCCGGGCATGGGCCAGCTCATCGACCCGCAACCGGTCATCCTGCAGGCCACCGCGCAACTGGCCGCGGCCTACCGCCTGAACGGCGTGTTCAATGTGCAGTTCCGCGAAAGCGGCGATCGGGTGCGGCTGCTGGAGATCAACCCGCGCATGTCCGGCGGGATCGGCATGGCCTGCATGGCCGGCCCGGCGCTGCCGTGGCTGGCGCTAGCCGGCTTCGACCGCGGCTACGGGCGCCTGGAGATCCCCGCCGTGCGTGCCGGCGTACGCGTCGGCGAATGGCAGCATGCCATCGAACTGGGAGAAAGCTGATGGGACATCGCGAGATCGACAGCCGCGAGATCGCCATGCCGACGGGTGTGCTGGCGGTTCGCGCCGAGCCTGGCCCGTATGCGATCGACGACCTGGTCGGCTTCGGCGCCCGCGCCAATGCGAAGCGGGGCTTCCTGTTCGTCAGCAAGGTGCTGGGCAAGCACTGGCCGTCGCGTCCTGCGGCCATGCGTGGCTTGCACGATGCGCTCGCCGCGCAATTGCCCGCCGCGCTGCCGGGGCCCGTCGTGTTCATCGCGCTGGCGGAGACGGCGATCGGCCTGGGGCAGGGCGTGTTCGAAGCATGGCTGCGCCGGGAGCCCCGCAGCGAGGCACTGTTCCTGCACACGACGCGCTACCGCATCGATGGCGCCGAACTCGTCGAATTCGCCGAACCGCACAGCCACGCGCCACGCCAGTTCCTGCACCTGCCGGAAGATCCCGCGCTGCACGCCCTGTTCATGCGCGCCGGCTCGCTGGTGCTGGTCGACGACGAGGCGAGCACCGGCACCACGTTCCGCAATCTGGCCAACGCCTGCCGCGCGCTCAACCCCGCGCTGGCGCACGTGCACCTGGCAACGCTGACCGATTTCATGGGTCCGCAGGCGAACGACGCGCTGGCCGCCGGCATCGGCCTGCCTGTCACGCATGGTGCGGCGTTGCGCGGCACCTTCTCGTTCGCCGCTGGCGCCAGCTTTCCGGAAGCGGCGCCGGCCCAGGTGGTCGGCGCGGCCGGTGGCGTGCCGGTAGACGGCGCGTTCGGTCGTACGGGCCTGGCGCGGCCCCTGGCGATACCGCCCGCCGTGGTGGACGTGCTGGCTGCTCCCATGGCGGCCGGCGAGAGCGCCCTGGTGCTGGGCACGGGCGAATTCATGCATGCGCCATTCCTGCTGGCCTGCGCGCTGGAGGCGCGCGGCGTCGACGTGCGCGTGCAGTCGACGACCCGCTCGCCGATCCTCGAATGGGGCGCGATCGGCAGCCGGCTGGCGTTCGCCGACAATTACGGCGAAGGCATCGCCAATTACCTCTACAACGTGCGGCCAGGCCAGTATGCGCATGTGCTGGTCTGCCATGAAACCCCGGCGAATGCCGCACTGCACGATGTGGCGCGCCAGGTCGGCGGCCGGCTCGTGCATTTCCGTTCGGAGGACGACATTGCGTAAATTCCTCTTCGTCGACCTGGACGACACGCTGTTCCATTCGCTGGCCAAGTGCGATCCGCAAGGCGAGCTGCGGCCGATCGCCTTCCTGAAGGATGGCTCGGCCAATTCGTACACGAATGCCCGGCAGCGCGCCTTTCTCGCCCTGGCAAGCGAAGGGATGACGCTGATCCCGACCACGGCGCGCGACCGCGCGGGACTGGCGCGCGTCGATTACCCGTTCGAACATTACCGCATCATCGATTTCGGCGGCATCATCCTGGCGCCGGACGGTACGCCGGACCCGGTGTGGCAAGCACGCATGCAAGACGACATGGCGCAGGCCCTGCCTGGCTTGCAGCGCGCCCTTGCCGTGGTCGAGGACTATGCCCGGCTGGCCGGCATCCCCGCGCGCGCCCGGCTGGTGGAAGACCTGGGCCTGCCGTTCTACGTGAACGTGAAGGACCCGGACAAGGACATGGCGCGGCTCGACGCCATCGAGCGCGAGGCCGTGGCACCCTGGCTTGCCATGGAAGGGCGCGACTTCTGCCTGCACCGTAACGGCAATAACCTAGCCGTGCTGCCCAAGCGCCTGAACAAGGCGCGCGCGGTCGAGTACGTGCAGGCGCGCCTGCGCGACGAGCATGGCGAGATCATGACCTTCGGCATGGGCGACAGCCGCACCGATGCCGCGTTCATGGCCGCCTGCGACTACGCGATCATCCCGCGCGGCACCCAGCTCTCGAACCTGGCCCTGGGTGCGCTATGAATAACGCCCTGTCGACCTTCTCGGGCAGCTACGCGCCGGACGACGTGCAATTCCTGCTCAGGCGCCTGCACGGGCAGGCGTTCGTCTCGGTGGAGGACAAGGAGGCGCTGATCCAGTCCGGGCGCCACCACTACAGCGAGATGCTGTCGGCGGAGGCCTTGCCGTCGGCCCGGCACCTGGAACTGTTCGACGCCGCGTGCGAGGCCAACCGGGCGCGCATGGCGGCTGACTGCCTGCGCCTTGCCCACCTGCTCGCCGCACGCCGCGCGGGCCAGATCACGCTGGTGTCGCTGGCCCGGGCCGGCACGCCGGTGGGCGTGATCGTCAAGCGTTTGCTCCAGCGGGTGTTCCACCGCCACGTGGTGCACTACGCGGTATCGATCGTGCGCGACCGCGGCATCGACGAGGCGGCGCTGCGCGCCATCCTGGCGCATCATGTGCCGGCTTCGATCGCCTTCGTCGACGGCTGGACGGGCAAGGGCGTGATCGCGCGCGAGCTGGAAATGTCGGTGGAGCGCTTCAATATGCGGCACCATGTGCGGATCGATCCCGGCTTGTTCGTGTTGTCCGACCTGGCCGGCGCCGCCGCGCACGCCGCCTCCGATGCCGATTACCTGATTCCGTCGAGCATACTGAATGCCACCGTGTCCGGGCTGGTGAGCCGTACCGTGGCCGAGCGCGACATGGGGCCGGACGATTTCCACGGCTGCCTCGTGTATGACGAATTCGCCGCGCACGACCGCTCCCGCACCTTTGCGGACGACATCGCCGCCGCCGCGCTGGAACTTGCCGCGGCCGGCACGCCGGCGCCGGCCGCGATCGACAGGGAGCGCTCCGCGGCTACCTCGCGCGAATGCCTGCGCACGATCGCGCAGCGGTACGGCATTGCCGATGTCAACCTCATCAAGCCGGGCATCGGCGAGGCCACGCGCGTGCTGCTGCGGCGCGTGCCTCGGCTCCTGCTGCTGCGTGACGCCGACGCGGCCGACGTGGCGCATTTGCGGCTGCTGGCGCGGGAAAAGGATGTTCCGGTCGTAGTCGATCCCACATTGCCCTACCAGGGCGTTTCTTTGATCAGGAGGAAAGGCGATGCATGACAAACCATTGGGTGCCTCGCTTTACGTGCCCGCGACCCACAAGCACCTGCTTGCCATCGCCAACGGCGAACGGCTCGCCACGCTGCGCTCGGTGATTTTCTGCACCGAGGACGCGGTGGCCGAGCGCGAGCTGGAAGACGCGCTGGCCAGCCTGGCCGGCACGCTGGCCGCGATGCGGGCCGATGGTCGACTCGACCGTTTCGTCCGCGTGCGCAATGCCACAGTGCTGGCGCGCGTGCTGGCCATGCGTGGTGCCGACAAGCTGACCGGCTTCGTGATCCCGAAGGCCACGCGCGAGAACCTCGGCGACTACCTGCGGCCGCTGGCCGGCACGCGGCACCTCCTGATGCCCACGCTGGAAACAACCGAGGTGTTCGATCCGATGGAAATGCGCGCGCTGCGCCTGCGCCTGCAGGAGCCGGACATCGCGCACCGCATCCTCGCCTTGCGCATCGGCGGCAACGACCTGCTGGCTCTCCTGGGCCTGCGCCGGCCGCGCGACATGACGATCTACCAGTCGCCGCTCGGCCCCGTGATAGCCAGCCTGGTGACGACCTTCCGGCCGCACGGCTTCCGCCTCACGTCGCCGGTGTTCGAGCACCTGGATTGCCCGGCGCTGATGGCGCAGGAAGTGCAGCAGGACATTGCCTACGGCATGGTAGGCAAGACCGCCATCCATCCGGCGCAGATCGAACTGATCGAACAGCACTTCCGCGTGCAGCCGAAGGAGGTGGCGATGGCGCTGCGCATCCTGGACCGCGATGCGCCGGCCGTGTTCAAGCTCGACGATTCCATGTGCGAGGTGGCCACCCACCGTGCCTGGGCCAACGCCGTCATTGCCCGTGCCAGCCGCTTCGGCACGCATGCCAGGCCGGGGGCGGGCGACGAAGTACCTGCGTAAATCCGTCGACGCTTCGGTTTTCCCGAAGTGAGGTTCACAATATCTACTATTTTTACATCGCAATGTTTTCTCTACACTATCGGCACGCATACATAACTAAGCAAATAAGGGGAAACATACGATGAAACACTTCAGGATTTCGTTCCTGGTCACGGCCGTCTGCCTGGTGATCGCAGGGTGGTGGGGTTACCGGACCGGGGGCGTCACGGGCGCCCTGTCGGCGCTGGGCATTGCCATGATTCTGGGCGTGATGGAAGTCTCGCTGTCGTTCGACAACGCGGTGGTCAACGCCTCGGTGCTGAAGACATGGGACGACTTCTGGCGCAAGCTGTTCCTCGGGCTGGGCATCATCATCGCGGTATTCGGCATGCGGCTGCTGTTCCCGCTGGTGATCGTGGCCGTGGCGGCCGATATCGGCCTGACCGACGTCTGGACGCTGGCGCTGAACAATCCCGATGAATATTCGCGCCACCTGACCGACCACCATGCCGAAGTGGCGGCGTTCGGCGGCATCTTCCTGCTGATGGTGTTCCTGAACTTTATCCTGGACCCGGAAAAGGAAACGCACTGGCTGGGCAATTTCGAGCAGAAACTGGGCTCGCTGGGCAAGATTTCTTCGATCTCGATCATCGTTGCCCTGGGCACGCTGCTGGGCTGCATGTCGCTGGTCGGCGAAGGCCAGAAGCTGGCGGTGCTGCTCTCCGGGCTGTGGGGCCTGCTGATCTACGTGGGCGTGGATGCGCTGTCGAACTTCCTGGAGAAGGAAGAAGAGGGCGACAGCGGCGTGGGCGAACTGGTCAAGCGCGGCGGTATCGGCGGCTTCCTGTACCTGGAAGTGCTGGACGCATCGTTCAGCTTCGACGGCGTGATCGGCGCGTTCGCCATCACCAAGGACGTGGTGATCATCATGGTGGGCCTGGCGATCGGCGCGATGTTCGTGCGTTCGATGACGGTGTACCTGGTGGAAAAAGGCACGCTGGACGCTTACGTGTACCTGGAACATGGCGCACACTATGCGATCGGTATCCTGGCGGCGATCATGCTGGCAAGCATGAAGTTCCACGTGCCCGAAATCTTCACCGGCCTGATCGGCGTGGCATTCATCGCGGCTTCCGTGTGGTCTTCCGTGCGGTACCGGAAGCGCCAGGAAGCACTTGCGATGGCTTGAGGAAATCTTAAGAATCGTTGGTAAAAATAAGAAGAACATGGCGCGCCACACGACACCGGCGCGCCGTGATGGAAGCAAGGTGTCTCAACCATTGAAGGAGTAATCGATCATGGCAATCAGTCTGCAAAAAGGCGGTAACGTCAACCTCTCCAAGGAAGCCCCCGGCCTGTCGCAATTGACGGTGGGCCTGGGCTGGGATGTGCGCTCCACCGACGGCGCCGCCTTCGACATCGACAGCTCGGCCTTCCTGCTGAAGACGGACGGCAAGGTACGCGGCGACCTGGACTTCATCTTCTACAACAATTTGAAATCGGCCGACGGCGCGGTGCAGCACTCGGGCGACAACCGCACCGGCGCGGGCGAGGGCGATGACGAAACCGTCAAGATCGACCTTGCCAAGGTACCGGCCGACGTGGACAAGATCGCCGTCTGCGTGACGATCCACGATGCCGACGCGCGCCGCCAGAATTTCGGCCAGGTGCAGAAGGCCTTCGTGCGCTGCGTGAACAGCGCCAACAACCAGGAAATCGCCCGCTACGACCTGTCCGAGGACAGCTCGACGGAAACGGCGATGGTGTTCGGCGAAATCTATCGCAACGGCGCCGACTGGAAATTCCGCGCCGTGGGCCAGGGTTACGCCGGCGGCCTGGCCGCGCTGGCCAAGAACTACGGCGTGTCGGTGTAAGCCATGCCAGTCTTTACGATTACCGGGGAAGAAGATCCCTTCCTGCACGTAACGCTGCGCCATGGCGAAAAGATCTATTGCGAAGCGAACGCCATGGTCATGATGGAGTCCAACCTCGAGCTGAAGGGCAAGATGAACGGTGGCTTGGGCGCGGCGCTGATGCGCACGTTCGCCAACGGCGAGTCGTTCTTCCAGCAGCACATCGAGGCGGTCAAGGGCGATGGCGACTGCCTGCTGTCGCCCACGCTGCCGGGCGCCATGCAGGTGCTGGACGTGGGGCAGCGCCAGTACATGATCAGCGATGGCGCCTTTGTGGCGGCATCGTCGAGCGTGAACCTGAACGTGCGCACGCAGAACGTGGGCACGGCGCTGTTCGGCCAGACGGGCGGCTTCTTCATCACCGAAACGTCGGGAAGCGGCCAGTTGGTGGTATCGGGCTTCGGCTCGGTGGCCACGCTGGACGTGGAAGCGGGCAAGGATATCGTCATCGACAATTCCCACGTGGTGTGCTGGGACAGCTCGCTGCGCTACGAGATGTCGGTGTCGACGAGCCGCAGCAGCGGCTTCCTCGGCAACCTGGTCAACAGCGTGACGAGCGGCGAAGGGATGGTGTTGCGTTTCTCCGGGACCGGCAAGGTGGTGGTCTGCTCGCGCAGCCGCGCGGCATTCCTGTCCTGGCTGTCGAGTACCAAGCCGCAGTAATCGCGCTGCGGTCATCGCGTAACCTGAGGAGGATGTCATGTCAGTGAATTTGACGAAGGGCCAGAAGATCTCGCTGGACAAGGAAGCGGGCAGCGCGCTCACGCACGTGTCGATGGGCCTGGGCTGGGATGCCGTCAAGAGCAAGGGCTTCCTCGGCTTCGGCGGCAAGAGCGCCGACATCGACCTTGATGCCTCGTGCCTGCTGTTCGACGATGCCAACAAGCCCGTCGACGTGGTGTGGTTCCGGCAGCTGAAGAGCCGCGACGGCAGCGTGATGCACTCCGGCGACAACCGCACGGGCGCGGGCGATGGCGATGACGAGCAGATCAGCGTGAGCCTGAACCAGGTGCCGGCCAATGTGAAGAGCATCGTCTTTACCGTGAACAGCTTCACGGGCCAGAGCTTCGCCCAGGTGCAGAACGCCTACTGCCGGCTGATCAACGCCAACAACGGCAAGGAAGTGGCGCGCTTCGACCTTTCCGTGCAGGGCTCGCACAGCGCCCAGATCATGGCCAAGCTGTACCGCCACAACGGCGAATGGAAGATGCACGCGATCGGCGAGAACGGCACCGGCCGCACCTTCGAGGAACTGCTGCCGCAGATCGCGCAGCATCTATAAGACCAGCAGACGTACCGTGTTTCACCAGCGCCAGCCCCATGGCGCGCTTCCCTTCGCGGTGGTCCGGTCTCCCGGCCACCGCTTTTTTTGTTGTTCGCCCACCACGGGGACAGTCCCCGATTTTTTACAACACCAGGTGTTGTTTTTTTTCGGGGACAGTCCCCGTGGTGAAAGCACAACAGAGTTGGCCTTTGCGGTATGCTGGCCGCCTCATAGTGGAATGAATACCGATGCGCATCCTGCAATTGATCCTGTTCGTCGCCGTTTTCCTTGCCGTGCTGTGCGGGCCGGTGGTGCTTGCCGCGCGCAAGCTCAATCGGCGCGGGTATCCGGGCGCGCTGCGCTGGCTGCGCGTCATCGTGCCGGCGCAGTTGATCGTTTCGCTGGGGACCATCGTGCTGGCCGATGAGTATGGCCAACACGCGCTGCCGACGCTGATCGTGATAACGACGATCGCCACCAGCGCGCTCGGCGCGGCGGTGTTGTGGGTAATGCGCGCGCTCTGCCCGGCGCGGCTGCTCTGATCAGCGCAGTAACGACACATTCACGCCTCACGGCGAGGAAATATTTTTCAGGAAGAATTCCATGCCCCGCGCCATGGCGGGGAAGGCGGCGGAGCCGTGATTTTCCCTTGCGAACAGCATGAAGTCCGCCCGCGATACAGCGCCGTTCATCGCCGCCAGTTTCACCGACAGCTCGCGCGCCTCGTCGATCATCCGCCGCTGCGCCGCGATCGCTTCCCGCGAACCTGGAGCGGCACCAACGCCAGACGGCTGTTCCAGTTCCCCGGCCGAGAGCAGCACGGACGGCTTCACGGCCAGCGCGCCAGCGCGCCTGTCGAAGCCGGCCAGGCCCGTGAGCACGGCACGCTCGCCGTACCAGATCGACGGGCTGGCGGCGATATACGTGTGGAACATCGCCGGCCGCGTGAACAGCGCGTGCAGCGCGCACAGGCCGCCGTACGAGTGGCCGTACAAGGCCTGCCGCCGCGGATCGATGGGCGCCAGCGAGCGTACCAGCGGCTTCAATTCCTGCTCGATGAAATCGAGGAAGCGGTCGGCGCCGCCTTCCGTCGCCGGTGCACCGGCGGTCGGCGGCGTGTAGTCGCGCCCGCGGGCCGGGTGGTAATCGTCGTCCGTCACATAGCCGATGCCCACGATGACGGGCGCTGCCTGCCCCGTCGCCTTGCCGCGCCGCGCTGCCGTGCGGGCCATCTGCGCCAGCATCGGGAACGACGCGTTGCCATCGAGCGCATACAGCACGGGGTGGCCTGCGGCGGGCGCCGGCACGTCCGGCACGCTGGTGAATATCCGGTAACGCTGCCCCGTGGTCGTGGAAGCCAGCTCGCGCTGGCGCGCCTGTGGCAGCGCGACGGGCTGCCATGCATCGGCGGCACGGGCCAGGCTTGGTACGAAGGTGGAACCGAGGAGAGCGCCACCGGCAGCCAGCAGGCAGCGGCGCGAAGGGTAAGCAGACGTCATGGTCGAATCAGATGAGAATAATTCTCATTCTAACTCAGCGACCGGGATCACGCCTGGATCATGACCATTGCCCCGTTATACACCGCGTGCGTGATCACCGGCGCCAGCAGGCTGCCGTTGCGCGCATACGCGCATGCCGTGCAAAGCCCCAGCACGAACACCGGCATCATCGACAGCGGCGGGTGCACCACGGCGAACAGCGCCGCGCTGACGGCGATGGCCGGCGCGGCGGCCAGCGAGCGCCGCAGCCCGCCGAACAGCAGGCCGCGGAAGATGAATTCCTCCGACAGCGGCGCGGCCACGCACGCCAGCGCGAGCAGCAATGGCAGCGCGATCGCGCCTTCCGGGCGCGGCAGGGCGATGCCGAAGTGCCGCATCGCCATCAGCCACAGCACGCCGGCCGCGATGGCGGGCAGGGCCCAGGCGGCGCCCGCCAGCACGGCGGGCAGCGCGGGCCCCTGTCGCAGCCGCGGCACGCCGCTGGTGCGCATGCGCCAGTACACGAAGCGCGCCAGGGCCCAGACAATGGCGCCGCCGATCGCCAGCGCGAGCGCCAGCTCGGCCAGTGCGGGAGGTTTCTCGCCCTCGTGGATGATGGCCAGCGCGATCGCCTGCGCGGCGAAGAACAGCAGCGCGGCCACCATGCCGTCCGCAGCGGACACGCGCGGCGGCGGTGTAGCCGCCGGGTCGAGCAGGTAGGGCAGGTGGTCGCGCGCCTTCTGCCACAACGCCAGCGCCAGCGCGGCCAGCAGCACCACGACGGCCACGCGGTGCGCCCACGTGTCCGTGTACAGCGCGAAGCCATACAGCGCGGCGAGGATCGAATACAGGTACACATAGGTGGGCCGGATGCGCGCCGCCGCTTCCTGCGCCAGCGGGTCGGATGCCCATACCCCCAGCGCCACGGCGATCAGCGCGAACACGGGGATGCCGAGCGCCACCAGGACGATGCGCGCGAGCAGGTGCTCGTCGACCTGCGGCGCGAAGCCAATGCCGATCGCGAACACGGCGGCCGGGTAGACGAGCGCCAGCACCGCCCACAGCCGCGCCTTTTCCAGCAGCATGCGCTCCAGCGTGCCGGGGAAGGTGTACAGCAGCCACAGCGCCTGGCCTTCGGTATTGATGGTCTGGAAGGCCGACAGCAACAGCACATAGCTGCCCAGGCCGAAGGCGATGGAGGCGAGCAGCGCCTGGTCCGTTCCCAGCTGCGCCATCGCGTCGATGCGGCCCGTGAAGAACATCTGGCTGCCGATGATCACCAGCGGCACGACCAGGCTTTGCACGAGGAAGGTGCGGTCGCGGCCAAGCAGGCGCAGCTCGCGGCGCTGCAGGGCGGTGCCGGGCAGCTCCTTCAGCGCCGCCGCCGGCGGGCGGTGGGTACGTGCCGTTTCGCGTGAGCTGGCCGCGACCACGCCGGCGGCCAGCTGCCGCGCCAGCAGCGCGATGCCGGCCCACAGCAGCAGGGCCACCTGCAGCGCCAGCAACGCGGCAAGGCCCAGGGCAGCGGGCATGGAACGGGCATCTAGCCATTGCGCGACGAGGCCGGGCGGCGTCCACAGCGTCCATGCCGGCCACGCGCGCGCCCAGTCCATCGTGATGCCGCCGCGGCCCGTGGAGAGGGCGATGACGAGATAGATCAGCGGCATCGCCGCCACCGAGATCGCCGCCTGCAGGTTGCGCAACTGCGAGGGCGGCATGGACAGCCGCAACCCCGTATCGGCCAGCGTGCGCACAACGGCGGCCAGCGCCAGCAGGGCCAGTGCGGCGGCCGTGGCGGCCAGGGGCGCCGACCAGCGCAGCCCCGCATGCCAGCCAGTCATCAATGCGGCCGGCCACAGCACGAGCCAGCCGGTGGGGTTGGCGACCGTGCGTTCCAGCACGCGTGCCCACAACAGGCCCGTGCGCGCGACCGGGAGCGTGACGAGCCATTCCAGGTCCCAGTCCGGCTGCGCCAGTTCGCGGCTGCCGAGCGGCACGAGCAGCGCCACGAGCCACAGCAGCCACAGTTGCATCGCCAGGCCGCGCAGCAGCGGCGGGCTGAATGGCCCGTCGCGCAATTCCCCGGCCGCCGCATCGAGGCGGGCGTCGGGGCTGGCCTGGCCGGCGCAGGCGTTATGCGGCGTCAGCTCGCAATGCAGGTTCACCACCACCTGGTGCGCCATGTGGGAAAACGCCAGCGTCATCAGCAGTCCCATCACGAGCGGCACCAGCCAGCGCCCGCGGCGCTTGCCGGCGGTGGCGGCCCGGCCGGTGGCCCGCTTGCGCCACATCGACAGGGTGGCCATGTTCAGCAGGCGGCGCAGCCGCAGCCGCGCCAGCAGCCAGCCGGCGCGTGCCGTGCCGATATGCGATGCGCCGTTCATCCTGGCGCCACGCTGTCCCTGGCCGTCTCGTCCGTGAGGCGCAGGAACACTTCCTCGAGCGACGTGCCGGCATCGTCGCGCAGCTCGTCCAGCGCTCCCGTGGCGACCAGGGCACCGCGGTGGATGATGCCCACGCGGTCGCACATGCGTTGCGCCATGTCCAGCAGGTGGGTGGAGACGAAGATGGTCTTGCCGGCGGCCGCGCGGCCCACCAGCAATTCCTGCACGTCGCGGGCGGCGCGCGGATCGAGCCCGTTGATCGGCTCGTCCAGGATTAGCACGGCCGGGTCGTGCACCAGCGCGCAGGCCAGGCCCAGCTTCTTTTTCATGCCCATCGAATAGTTGACGGCGAATTCCTCGGACACATCATCGAGCCCGAATTCGGCCAGCAGCGTGTCGGCGCGGGCCGCCGCGGCACGGCGCGACAGGCCATGCATCTCGCCCACGAATTGCAGGATCTCGCGCCCGCGCAGGTAGTCGTAGAAGATCGGGTTGTCGGGCAGGTAGCCCACGTGGCGCTTCACCTCGGCCGCTTGGGCGTGGCAATCGAGGCCGTCGACCAGCACGCGGCCGGCGCTGGGCACGAGAATGCCCATCATCATGCGGATCGTGGTCGTCTTGCCGGCGCCGTTCGGGCCCAGGAAGCCGAACACCTCGCCGCGCCGCACGGCCAGGTTCAGGGGGCTTACCGCCTGATAGTCGCCATAGCGCTTGGCCAGGCCGTCGAATTCGATCATGGCGCTCCGGTTCGGATGGGGAGCGCCGATCTTATCACTGCGCGGTGCCGCGCAGGTTCATGCCGATGCGCTCCGTGCGCGGCATCCAGTCGCCCTGGATGTCGGCGGAGACGAGAATGCGTTCGGCGCGGCCGATCAGCAGCGCGCGCGGCACGGTGCCGAACACGCGCGAGTCGCCGCTGTTGTCGCGGTTATCGCCCAGCATCAGGTAACTGTCCCGCGGCACCGTCACGGGCCCGAAGTCGCGCATCGCCCGTACCTGGGGCAGTACCTGAATGCGGTAGTCGGCGTCGCCGCTGTGTTCGCGCAGGTGCAGCGCCGTGAGCTCGCCCAGCGGTTCCACCCGTTCCACGCCATTGCCCAGCACCGTGTAGTCGGCCTGCCGGCCATTGATCAGCAGCCGCTCGCCGCGCATCTCGACGGTATCGCCGGGCAGCGCGGCGATGCGCTTGATCAGGCGCGTGCCATCCTTGGGCGAGGAGAATGTGACGATGTCGCCGCGGCGCGGCTCGCCGGTACGGGCCAGCGAGATGTCGGTGAGCGGGATCTTCACGTCGTAGGCGAGGCGGTTGACGAAGACCACGTCGCCTTCGAGCAGGTTCGGGCGCATCGACGCCGAAGGAATCGGGTTCCAGTCCGCCACGGCGGTGCGGAAGATCCCGAACAGCAGCAGGAAGGCGATGAAACCCTTGTTGGCGCGGATGGCTTCTTTCATGCGGATCTCCCGATAAGTGTTGGTAAAACCTCATCATCGGGCGGGTACCTTAATCCAGACTTATTCCCAGCGCGGCCGCCATGCGCCGTCGGCCTTGCGGCGAAGCGGCAAGCGCGCGGCTGTCCAGGTCTTGCTCGACCCAGCCCTTTTGCAAGGCCAGCCGCAGCAGCGCCGCGCCCAGCGCGCCGCCCAGGTGGGGCCGCCGTTCGCTCCAGTCCAGGCAGGGGCAGGCAAAGCGGCGGCGCTGCGCGCGCAGCGCGGCAAGGTCGAGCCCCAGCGCGGCGAAGCGGTGTTCGCCTTCGCCCGTCAATGCGTACCCGTCGCCGGCCTGCGCAAGCCAGCCGGCCCCGATGAAATGCTCGTGGAGGGTGACGGCGAGGGCGCCCGCCATGTGGTCGTAGCAGGTGCGCGCCGCGCGCAGGCGGCTCGGCGTGGCCGGCACGAAGGGCGCGCGCTGCACACCGGCCACGACGAGCAGCGCTTCCAGCGCGGCGGCCACGTCGCCGCCGGCCAGGCTGTAGTAGCGGTGCCGGCCCTGCGCGAGTTGCCGCAGCAGGCCGTCTTCCTGCAGGCGGGCCAGGTGCGCGCTGGCGGTCGACGGACTCACGCCGCCGACGACGGACAGCTCGGTGCTGGTGCGCGCGTGACCGTCCAGCAGGCTGCACAACATGCGCGCGCGGGCCGGTTCGGCGATGGCGGCGGCGATGCGGGCCAGCCTGCCGTCGGCATCGGCTGGCGTATCCGCCGAAGCTGCATCCGTTGAAGCCGCATTCCCTGAAGCTGCATCCATGGTTCGTCCTCCATCGAAGTGTTGAAGCGCGCTTTGCAGAATACTGCATCGAACCCCTCACGCAAAGGAGCAGCATGCACACCGATCACTGGCCCGCCGACGCGGTGGCCGCCGTCACGCACGACGATCCCTATCCTTACTATGCGGCGCTGGCGGCGCAGCGCGCACCCCGGCACGATGAACGGCTGCGGCTGTGGATCGTGGCCCATCCCGCCACGGTGCGCGACGTGCTGGCGCACCCGGACTGCCGCGTGCGGCCGGTGCATGAACCGGTTCCGGTGGCGCTTGCCGGTCCCGCAGGGCACTTGTTCGGCGCCCTCGTGCGGATGAACGATGGCGAGCGGCACGCAGCGCCGAAGGCGGCGTTGCAACAGGCGCTTGCCGCGTTGCCGCCGGCGCGCGTGTCGGAGCGTGCGGCCTCGGTCGCGGCACGGCTGGCAGCCGCCGTTCGCGACGCCGCCACGCTGAATGCCTTTGCCAGCGGCGTTCCGATGCAGTCGGTCGCCAGCCTGCTGGGCTTCGCGGACGAAGCGTTGCCCCAGGTGGCGGCACTGGTTGCACGCTACGTGGCATGCCTGTCGCCGCTGGCTTCCCCGGGCGAGATCGCGCAGGCGCACGAGGCGGCCGATGCGCTGCGGGACGCCCTGCGCGGCCTCGTGCGGCAGGCACCGGAGCGGGGCTTGCTTGCCGACGTCGTGGCGGCCGCGTGGCCGGACGAGCACACGCTGCTGGCCAACCTGGCCGGCCTCATGACTCAGACGTTCGAAGCCACGGCGGGCCTGCTCGGCAATTGCATCGTGGCCCGGCTGCTCGGCGATGGGAGCGCGCCCGTGGGCCTGGTCGCCCGCGTGATGGAGCACGATCCGGCGATCCACAACACGCGTCGGTTCACGGCGGCGGAGATCGAAGTGGGCGGCACGCGCGTGCCGGCGGGACAGGTGCTGTTGCTGGTATTGGCCGGCACGGCCGGGTTCGGGCACGGCCGGCATGCCTGCCCGGGGCAGGCCATGGCGCAGTGCATCGTGACGGAGGCATTGGCCGCGTTGGGGCCGCTGCCGGGCGTCGGCTGGCGCTATCGGCCATCCGTGAATGCCCGCCTGCCCATTTTCATGAAGGAGAGTGAAGAATGATTGCCGTGATCTTCGAAGTGATTCCCCATCCGGACCACAAGCAGGCTTATCTCGACCACGCCGCCGCGCTGCGCCCGCTGCTGGAAACGATCGACGGCTTCATCTCCGTCGAGCGCTTCCAGAGCCTGGCGAACCCGGGCAAGCTGCTGTCGCTGTCCATGTTCCGCGATGAAGCGGCGGTGCTGCAATGGCGCAGCCGCGAGGCGCACCGCGCTGCCCAGCAGGCCGGGCGCGGCGGCCTGTTCGCGGATTACCGGTTGCGCGTGGCGACGGTGATCCGCGACTATGGCTTGCTCGATCGCGAGGAAGCGCCCGCCGACCTGCGGGCGCACAACGGTTGAGCGGGCGGTCAGTACTTCCAGTTCAGCGTCACGCTCGCATTGCGCGGCGCCGCGTAGTAGCTCTGGCTCCAGTACAGGCTCGTGAGGTACTTCTTGTCCGTCACGTTGTTGACGTTGACGGCGACAGAGAGCTGCTGGTTGATGTCGTAGCGGCCCATCAGGCCGAGCGTGGCGTAGGAAGGCTGGCGGATCACGACCCCGCCGCCTTCGTTGCGGTAGATATCGTCCTGCCAGTTGGCGGTGGCGCCCACGCGCAATTGCGGCAGGGACGGTAGCTGGTAGGTGGCGGAGAGGCGCAGCAGGCGGCGCGGCATATAGGTCTTGGCCGCGTTGCCCTGTTCGTCTTCCAGGTTCATCACCGTGAAGCCGGCGCTGGCCTGCAAGCCTTTCGCCAGCTCGCCGGACAGGTCCAATTCCACGCCCTTGGATTCCGCGTCGATGCCGCGATAGTAAGCCTTGGTGGCGTTCATGCCGGCCTGCTCGGCGGTGTTGAGCTGCTTCGTCTTGTAGACCGACGCGGCGGCGTTCAGCCTGCCGCCGAACCATTCGCCCTTGATGCCCGCTTCCGTGGTCTTGCCTTCGATCGGATCGAGCGTGACGCCGTTGAAGTCCGTCTCGCTCTGCGGGTTGAAGATTTCCGTGTAGCTCGTATAGGCGGTCAGCGACGGCGTGAGGTCATACGTCAGGCCCACGTAGGGCGTCGTTTTCGACGCCGACTTGAAGCGCGTGACGCCGTAGGCGGTGCCGGTGCTGTCGGCCTTGGTGTGCGTGACGCCGGTGATCAGGTGCAGCGGGTCGGTGATCGAAAAGCGCGCCGCGACGTAGGCGGACTTGCGCTTGTCGACATAGGCGCTGCCATCCGTCGCGAAATCGAACGTCGGTTCCGGATAGGCGCCGGTCCACTGTTCGAGCGCCACCAGCGCGGTGTCGATGCCCTGGCCGTAGTGCGAGATATCGCCCAAGGTCGAGCGCGACCAGTTGGCGCCGAACGTGAGGTCGTGCTTGCGGCTACCCAGCGTGAACTGGCCGGTGGCGGAAGCGTCGACGAGGTTCTGCTTCAGGTCCGATGCGTACAGCGACGGGTAGGCTCGCAAGCCCAGGCCCGTTTCGCGGACCGGCGTGCCGTAGGTGTAGAACAGCTTGCCGTTCGTTTCGGTGGTGGTGCGCGTGGCCGTCAGCTGCGCCTTCCAGCCGTTGCCGAGCTGGTGGACGAGTTCCGCGAACGTGCGCTGGTCGCTCACGTGGTTGCGCGTCCAGTCGGCGGCGGTCGAGTAACCGGTCGGCAGGTCGGTCGGCGTGTTGTCCGTGTAGTACAGCGGCAGCGCGCCCCACATGGCGCCCTTGGTATCGGTGATCTGGCTGGAGTGGCCGACGGTGAGCGTGGTGTCGTTCGTCAGCTTCGCTTCCACCACGCCATAGAACACCTTCTTTTCCTTCGAATAACGGTCGAGGTAAGAATCCCCATCCTCGTACGCGGCGACGACGCGGCCGGAGACCGTGCCGGCGTCGTTCAGGGCGCCGGAAATGTCGGCTTCCACGCGCTTCTTTTCCCAGGAGCCGAGCGTCACATTGGCCGAGGCCTGGAACGGAATCGTCGGGCGCTTGCGGATGAAGTTCACGGTGGCCGACGGATTACCGGTGGCGGACGTCAGGCCGTTGGCGCCGCGCACCACGTCGATGCGGTCGTACAACACCGTGTCCATGTCGCCCATCACCAGGCCGAACACGAACGGGGTGCCGACGCCGTCGTACTGGAAGTTGGTGATGTCGAAGCCGCGCGACGTGTAGTACGTGCGGTCGTTTTCCACGCGCTCGACGGAGACGCCGGTGACGGTTTCCAGCATGTCGTTGACGGAATCGAGCTGGAAGTCGTCCAGCTTGGCGCGCGTGACTACCGACACGGATTGCGGCGTCTCGCGCAGCGGCAGCTCGAGGCGGGCGGAGCCGGCGCTGGTTTTCGCCGTATAGCTTTCCTGCGCGGCCGTGCCCTGCACGACCACCGTCTGCATCTGTTGCTCGGCTTCCTCGGGCGCCGGAGCGTCTGGAGCGGCATGGGCCGCGCCGCAGAGGAGGGCGGCGGCAAGGGCGGAGGGCGTGGGGCGCAGCGTGAAAGTGGACGGCAGCATGTTTGACATTGGAATTTGAATGAGAATGATTCGCATTATATCCAATGTCAAGCCTGGGCCACCTATCCGGCCGCGCCGGATAGGTAAAAGCATGTTAAGAGCTGTGTCCTGCCGTTAATGCCCGCGCCGCTGCACCAGGGCGCTGCCGACACCGTGGCGGCGGCTCTCGCTAACGGCAGTCACCGTGCCGTCGGGATTGAACACGAGCGCATTGGCCGCGCCGATTTCCTCCGGCTTGTCGGACCAGCGCTGGCCGAACGGTTTGAGCGCCACGGCTTGCCCGCTGGCGGGAAAGCCCGGTTCCACGTCCGTGGCCGCGCCGTTGCGCTCGGAGAGACGGGGCGCGGCGACCGCCTGGTCCATCGGCATGCCCAGGTCGACGTGGTTGACGATCGTCTGCAAGACCGTAGTGATGATCGTGGCGCCGCCCGGGCTGCCGATCGTGAAGGCGGGCTTGCCATCCTTCAGCGCGATGGTGGGTGCCATGCTGCTGCGCGGGCGCTTGCCCGCTTCCGGCACGTTCGGCGCCGGGCCCGTGAAGTCGAAGTCCGTCATCTCGTTATTGAGCAGGAAGCCGTAGCCGGGCACCACGATGCCGCTGCCACCCCACGACTCGATCGTGAAGGTGTAGGACACCACGTTGCCATCCTTGTCCGAGACGGTGAGGTGGGTCGTGTGCGCGCTTTCCTGCCGCAGCTTTGCCGACGCGGCGGGGCGCAGCGGCACGCTGGCATCCTGCTGGAACGGGTAAGGATCGCCGGCGGGGACGGGGCCGGCGGCGGCGCGGCGCATGTCGACCAGCTGGCGGCGCTGCGCCGCGTATTCCTTGCTGAGCAAGCCGGCCACGGGCGCGTCGATGTATTCCGGGTCGGCCAGGTAGGCGTTGCGGTCGGCGAAGGCGAGGCGGCTCGCTTCCAGGTACAGGTGCTCGGCTTGCGGCCGCGGCAGCGCCTTCAGGTCCCAGCCTTCGAGGATGTTCAAGGCTTCGAAGACGGTCACGCCGCCGCTGCTGGGCAGTGGCATGCCATACAGCTCGTAGCCGCGGTAGGTGGTGCGCACGGGCTGGCGGATGCGCGCTTCGTAGTTTGCCAGGTCGGCCAGGGTCATGGAGCCGCCGCGCGCGGAAACGCCGGGCGCGGTGGCGGGGCGGTTGACGGCATCCACGATCGCGCGCGCCATCGGGCCTTCGTAAAAGGCCTTCACACCGCCCTGGGCCAAGGTGCGATAGGCGCGCGCGAGGTCGGGGTTCTTCAGGCGCGCGCCGGCCGGCAGCGCCTTGCCATCCTTCAGGTACAGCGCGGCCGTGGCGGGGAAGCGGCGGAATTTTTCGGTGTTCTCGCCGACCAGGCGGGAAAAATTGTCGTTGACGGGGAAGCCCTTGCTGGCCACGTCGATCGCCGGCGCCAGCACCTGCTTGAAGGACATGGTGCCGTAGCGGCGCAGCGCCTCGTCCCAGCCGCGCACGGTGCCGGGCACGCCGACCGACTGGCCGCTGGCCACCACCGTCTCGAAATCCATCTCCTTGCCGTTGTCGAGGAATACGGCGGGGGTGAACGCGGCCGGTGCCGTTTCGCGGTGGTCGATCGTAATCACGCGTTTGTCCTTGGCCAGGTACACGACCATGAAGCCGCCCCCGCCGATGCCGCAGCTGAACGGGTCCGTCACGCCCAAGGTGGCCGCCGCCGCCACGGCCGCGTCAACCGCGTTGCCACCCCGGTCCAGGATTGCCAGCGCCGATTGCGAAGCCTGTTCGCTGATCGTCGCCACCGCGCCGCCGGTTCCGGTGGCAACGGGCGTCTTGGCGATGGCGACCGTGCCGATGGCGGTCAGGATGATGGTGGCGACGAGGCGTGTGGTCATGTCTTGGCGGGCTGGGCGCGCTGTTGATTGATCGTTACCCGCAAGCTTACCTTATAGTCGGGCGCCGGCGCGTGCAGCGGCGGCGGTTCGGGCGGCTCCAGTTTTTCGAGGGCAAACGTCAGGCCATCCTGCGTGATGGCCGGCTGCGCGTTCGGCATGTTCTCGGCCAGCACGAAACTGCGCGTGCCGAGGCGGCTGGTCAGCGCGAAGGAATAGCTGATATAGCCTGCCCACACGCACACGGCGCCCTTGCGGCAGCGGCTGTCATTGATGCGCTCGAGCTTCAACGTGGTGCCGGGCGCCAGCATCACGCTCTCCCCCTGGCGCAGCGCATAGCTGGCGCTGGTCTTGCGGGGCTTGTCGTTGTTTTCCGCCTGCGTGCTGTCGATCGAGCACGCGGCCACGACGCCGGCCGTCAGAAGACAGCCGATCGTTCCGATGAGCCTGGCTTGCATAACTCCTCCATGCGGCAAAGGCTGAAGGGCGATGTTATCAATATGCTACGAATGCTGGCGCACTGCTGAGCAGTAGATGCCAGGAAATCAACCATTCGGGAAATAAAGTTGCCAAGAAAATGGGGACAGACCCCATTTTCCAAGCAATGTTTCCTCAAAGATGGGACAGATCCCATCTACACGGCAATCTTTCCTGGAATATGGGGTACGTCCCCATTTTTCTTTTGGCGAAACGTTGCCGGCGAGAAGGCGCTGTGGTACTGACATTGCCTCCGTCAGGCGCGATCGGCTGCGCGTGCGTTGGCAATGGCTGTGATCGGCACGGTAACATGGACGGTGGTGCCGTCGGGCGTGCTGTCGATGTCGAGGCTGCCACCGGCGAGCTGGGCACGCTCGCGCATGCCGGGCAAGCCCCAGTGCCCCGCGCGAGCGCCGCGCGCGAGGATCTCGCGCGGGATGCCGCGGCCGTTGTCGGCCACGGCCAGGCGAAGCACGCCGGCACGGTAGTCGAGCCGCAGCGCGACCTCGGTGGCACCGGCGTGGCGGAAGGCGTTGGAAAGCGCCTCGCGGCCGATGGTGAACAGCTCGTCCTCGACATCGGGCGGCAGCTCCGGCGGTATCCCATTGTCGTGCACGGCGAAATCGACGTTGGAGGACAGCGCCAGCTCGCGGCCGGCTTCCGCCAATGCCTGGGCCAGCCTTCCCTCGGGCATCGCCGGTTCCCGCAACTGCCGCACCCGGTCGCGGCCTTCGTCCATCACACTCTCGGCGCGCGCCAGCACACCTTCGATTTCCGCGCGCATGCCGCTATCGCCCGGCAGCTTGTGCATCATGACGTGCATGCGCATGATCAGCGCCTGCACGCTCTGCAGGAAGGTGTCGTGCAGCGTGCGGGCGATGCGTTCCCGTTCGAGCAGGCGTACCCTGAGGTCCTTGTGCAGCCCCGCCGCCACGAGGGCCAGCCGCCAGCGGTGCAGCAGCCAGGCGGCTGCTAGGGCGACGACGGCGCACGCCAGCTTGAACCACCATGTCTGGGTAAAGGCGGCCTGGATGGACAGGGCCAGCCGCGCGGGCCGCGGGCTCCATACGCCGTCCTCGTCGGCGGCACTGACCTCGAAGATGTAGGCTCCCGGCCCGAGATTCGTATAGACCGCCTGGCGCGCGCCACCGGAATCGCGCCAGCCGCTGTCCTGGCCGGCGAGGCGATAGCGGAATCGCACCCGCTCGGGCATCGACAGCGCCGTGGCGGTGAATTCGATCTCCAGCCTCGATGTGCGCGCCGGCAGTACCAGGCCGGGCTGGGCGGGATAAACGCGTTCGTCCGTGCGGATGGCGCCGATCAATACTGTCGGTGGGCGCGGGTTGCGGCGGATCGCGGCCGGGTCGATATGCCCCACGCTGTTCGAGGTCGCGTACCACAGGCGCCCATCCGTGGCCTGGATCAGGGACGGCAGCGGCCTGATCTGGGCAGGCATCCCCTGGTGGCCATCGAGGTGGTCGAACCGCTCGGCGACGACGTCGGGCAGGCGGGCGCCCGCCGCGGTGGCGATTGCCGCGGCCTCCATTCGCGCCAGCCCGCTGGTATCGTGCAGCCAGAGTTCGCCATCCTGCCGCTCGACGATGCCCGAGACGCCGTAGAAAGCTCCGCGCCCGCGTTCGCCGAGCGGGAGGAAACGCTTGCCATCGAACCAGGCCAGACCGCGGTCGCCGCCGATCCACATGCGGTCGCGTCCCTCCACGATCGCCAGCGTATTGCCGACACCCAGGCCGTCCTTCTCGCCGAACTCGCGGATGACGCCTTTTTCCAGCATGGCGATACGGTTGTCCGGATAACCGAACCAGGTCCGCCCCGCGCGGTCCGTTGACAGGGAAATGGCGGTCGGCATGGCCAGTTCCGGGTAGCCGCCGCCGGCGCTCCAGACGCCATCCTTCAACGCATGGATGCCCTTGCCCAATACCGAGATCCAGAGCACGCCGTCCGGGCCGATGGTCATTGCCTGCACGGTGCGGTCGGCCAGCCCGGACGGTAGCGCGAATCGCGTCGTCTTGCCCTCGTGCACGCGCCGCAAGCCGCCATCGCCGGCGAACCAGACGGTGCCGTCTGGCTGGCGGTGGCTGGCGCTGACCCGGTGGATGTCGGTGTCGTGGCGCCTGCCGTGGCGGTCGGCGATGAAGGTCGGCACCTTGTAGGCATTCGCATGATGGAAATTGATGACCCACACCGCGCCATCGTCGCCGGCGACGACGCCTGGCGGACCGGTAAGGCCCGGGGGCAGGGCGATCGTCGCCAGCCGCGGTTCGCGCACGCGGTTGACGCCGTTTTCGGTAGAGAACCAGAGATTGCCCTCACGGTCGGTGAGGGAAGTGGTCATGTACTTGCCGGAAAAACCGTTGGCCGGCATGAACTGTTGCAGGGGCTTGCGCGCGTCGTCGAGCAACTGCAGCGCATCCCCGGTGTTGATCCACAGGCGGCCGCGATGATCGACCGTGTAGGTATTCATCGGCAAGCCGCCGATGTCCAGTTCGAATTCGGCCATGGTGCCGCTGGCCGCGTCGAACAGCTGCAGGCCATGTGCCGCGCTGTTGATCAGCACCCGGCCATCCGGCCACAGTTCGCCGCCGTCGACGTCCGGCTGGTCGAGCACCCTGGTAAACGAGTACGCACCGGAGCCGGCCCGGCGCGAGCGTCGCGGCGGCCACGGCGAGCGCGCCGGTCGCGCCTGTCGCCAGCAGGCAGAGCGAAAGGCACAGGCGAAGCACGAACGTGCCAGTCACCACCAATCCCTTCAGGAGCCGCATGGCAGGCGAGACCCGTGGCTTTGGCGACGGAAAGACCCGGGCGGCGCCGGCGGTCGTGGTCCTGCGATCGTGTGGGAGGCGGAGATGATGATGCTTCCTTGTTCGTTGCTGTCGACGGCATTCTCCTTCATACGCTATTGCTCGTCCACAATACCGAAAACTCGGTGACAGGCACCGATGCCTGGGAAATGTTGCAGAAAGCCGGTGCCGGTGTGCTTTTAAGGAAATGTCCCAAAAAACGCGGTGCCTGTCACCGGTGTGGTTTCAGGAAACAAAAAACCCGGCGCGGGGCCGGGTTCTTATTGGAGCGGTGGACGGCGTTACACGTACGCGGCCAGGGCGCCTTTCATTTTCTTCAGCGCGGCGGCTTCGATCTGGCGGATGCGCTCGGCGGAGACGCCGAACTCGTCGGCGAGCGTGTGCAGCGTGGCACCGGAGCCGTCGTCGTTGGCGAGCCAGCGCGCTTCGACGATGCGGCGCGAGCGCGGGTCCAGCTTGCCCAGGGCCGTTTCCAGGCCTTCCGATTGCAGGCGCGTCACCTGTTCCGCTTCGAGCACCTTGGTCGGTTCCGACAGGTCGGAAGACAGGTAGGCGATCGGCGAGAACTTGTCGTCTTCGTCGTCGGTCGGCGCTTCGAGCGCGATGTCGCGGCCGGACAGGCGGGTTTCCATCTCGATCACTTCCTCGCGCTTCACGTCCAGCGTCTTGGCCAGCTGGTCGATCTGGTCGGGCGTCATCGCATCCAGGCCTTGCTTGTGGCTGCGCAGGTTGAAGAACAGCTTGCGCTGTGCCTTCGTCGTCGCCACTTTCACCAGGCGCCAGTTCTTCAGGATGTACTCGTGCATCTCGGCCTTGATCCAGTGCATCGCGTACGACACGAGACGCACGTTCTGGTCAGGGTCGAAGCGCTTCACGGCCTTCATCAGGCCGATATTGCCTTCCTGGATCAGGTCGGCGTGCGGCAAGCCATAGCCCAGGTAGCCTCGGGCGATCGACACCACCAGGCGCAGGTGGGACAGCACCAGCTTTTCCGCCGCTTTCAGGTCATTCTTTTCCTTCAGGCGGCGGCCCAGCGATACCTCTTCCTCGTGCGTCAGCATCGGCAGGCGGTTCACAGCGGAAATGTAGGCGTCCAGGTTACCCAGGTTGCCGCTGAACCCGAGTCCCAGTGCACTGCTGCCGGTCGGAACCAGGGCGGAAGGTGCGGACATCATATTCATTTTCATTCCTCGCTTGAAGGGTATTGCATGGTCACGCCGCGGGATTGCGGCACGACGTTTGCTTACAGCATGCAGTGTCGAACTTAATCCGGTCTTAACCACTGACAAGTGTTCTGTGTCAAGATTTTTACAGTTCAACGTTGCGTTTGAACATATATTAGCACTCTCCATCGGCGAGTGCCAATCACCCCAATTCTATGGCTCCGATAGCCTAATTACTATGGCTCGATACTAACCGTTAGCCCTGGGACACGGCTCGCCCGCCAGTTGTTACTGGCCAGAATTTGAGCTGGATCAAAGGATTTAGAACAAGATTATCGGTGGGGCATGCGGCGCTCTGTGCGTGAACGCACGATCGTTCGGGCAGGCATGTAGGAGTGCAGCCAACGATTTTGTACGCCGGCAGGAGGGTGTGAACAAACAGATAAGGGCGGCGCGCCGGATTGCAAGGGCGCGCCGCTCGGAAAAAGCTCAGTTCAGGCGCTTGAGCTGCCGGCGTACCGACAGCGCGGCACCCATCAGGCCGAGCCCGGCGGACAGCGCCAGCAACAGCGCCATCGCCGTCGGGGCGAGCGGGGCCAGTTGGAACTCCGAGGCATACAGCCGCGCGAACTCGGCGATCGCTTCGTTCAGCGGCCGCAGCGACAGGGCCACGGCGCCCAGTGCGACGGCGCCGGCGCACAGCCCCAGCAGGGCTCCCGTGTAGTAGAACGGCCGCTGGATGTACGTATCGGTGGCGCCGATCAGCCGCGAGACGAGGATTTCCTCGCGCTGCGTGAGCACCTGCAAGCGGATCGTATTGAACACGACCGCCACCACGACGGTGCCCAGCGTGGCCGCCAGCAGCAGTAGGCCCACGCGCAGCACGCCGAGCAGCGCACCCAGCCGCTTCACCCATTCCGAGTCGACCTGCACGGATTCCACGCCGGGAATCGCGCGGAGGCGCTCGGCGATCTCGTCCACGTGGGCGCTTTCGGCCGCGCTCTGGAAGGCGTTCAGCCGCACGATATAGCTGTCCGGCAGCGGGTTCTCGCCCAGCGTGTCGATCACGCCTGCCACGCCATTCTTTTCCTGCAAGTCCTCGAGCGCCGTTTCGCGCGGCACGAACACGATTTTCGCGTCCTTCGCCACGGCGCGCAGCGAGCCGGCCATGCCTTGCGTGTGTTCGCGCGGCAGGTCTTGCTTCAGGAATACGGAAAGCTCGGGGTCGACGGCCAACTGTTCCGACATCGGCCGGATATTGTCCAGCACCGTCACGCCCGCGAACGGCAGGGCCAGCGCGATCGCCACTACCAATATATTGAAGAAGAAGGATCCGGGCGCACGGCGCAAGTGCACCAGCGCCGAGCCCAGCGCATAACCATGCTGACGCAGCCACGCGCTCATGCGGCCTCCGTCATCAGTTCACCCTGCTTCAGGTGGATCACGCGGCTGGCGCTGTCCAGCACCAGTTCGTCGTGGGTGGAAATCAGGCACGTCACGCCCGCCTTGTTGAAGGCGCGCAGCGCGTCGAACACCTTGTTGGCGCTGGCGCGGTCCAGGTTCGCCGTCGGTTCGTCCGCCAGGATGATCTGCGGGCGGTTGACGATCGCGCGGGCGATCGACACGCGCTGCTGCTCGCCGCCGGACAGCGCGAGCGGGCTGGCGGACGCGCGCTCGAGCAGGCCCACCTTGTCCAGCGCCGCGCGGGCGCGTTCTTCCGCCTGGCCGCGCGGCAGGCCGGTAACGAGCATCGGCATCATCACATTGGCCAGCACGGTGCGGTCGGTCAGCAGCCGCTGCTGCTGGAAGATCAGCCCGAGGTTACGGCGCAGGAACGGTACGCCCGCGCTCTTCAGCCGGCCGATATCGGTGCCGTTCACGGTCACCTTGCCGGACGTGGGTCTCTCCATCGCCGCAATCAGCTTGAGCAGCGTGGACTTGCCGGCACCGGACGGGCCCGCCAGATAGACGAGCTCGCCCTTCGCGATGGTCAGCGTGACCCCGCGCAGGGCGGTGGTGTCGGACGTGTATTGTTTGGTGACGTTGGCGAATTCGATCATGGCCGCTGTTCAGCCTCAAGCGAGCAGGGCTTCGACGAATTCCTCGGCGTCGAACGGTTGCAGGTCTTCGATCTTTTCGCCGATGCCGATGAAGTACACCGGTACCGGGCGCACACGCGCGATCGCGGCCAGCACGCCACCCTTGGCAGTACCGTCGAGCTTGGTGATGATCAGGCCGGAAAGTTGCAAGGCATCGTCGAAGGCCTTCACCTGCGTCAGCGCGTTCTGCCCCGTGTTGCCGTCGATGACGAGCAGCGTTTCATGCGGCGCGCCATCCATGCCCTTGCCGATCACGCGCTTGATCTTCTGCAGCTCGTTCATCAGGTGCAGCTGGGTGGGCAGGCGGCCGGCCGTGTCGATCATCACCACATTGGTGCCTTTCGCCTTGCCGGACTGCACCGCGTCGTACGACACGGCGGCCGGATCGCCCGATTCCTGGGAGATCACCGTCACGTTGTTGCGCTGGCCCCAGATCATCAGCTGTTCGCGGGCGGCGGCGCGGAACGTGTCGCCGGCGGCCAGCAGCACGGATTGGCCGTGCGCCTGCATGTGCTTGGCAAGCTTGCCGATCGTGGTGGTCTTGCCGGCGCCATTGACGCCGGAAATCATCATCACGGTAGGTTGGTGGCGGCCCAGCACGAAGGGTTTCTCGAGCGGGCGCAGGAGGTCGATCATCAATTCCTTGAGCGCCGTCTTCACGTCCGCCGCGTCGGTCAGCTTGTCGTCCTTGACCTTGCGCTTCAAGGCATCGAGCAGGTAGCTGGTGGCTTCGATGCCGGCGTCGGACATCAGGAGCGCCGCTTCCAGCTCGTCGTACAGGTCGTCGTCGATGCGCGCGCCGACGAACAGCAGCGACAGGTTCGCCGATGTTTTCGACAGCCCGGCTTTCAGCCGGCTCATCCAGGATTGTTTTGGTTCCGGGCGCGGCGCCGTCTCGACTTCGAAAGCGAGCGGCTCGGCGGCCTGGTTCTCGGGGGCCACGGCGGGGGTGGCTGATGCCACGACGGCCTGCTCGGCAGGCGCGGCAGGCGGCACGTCGGGCGTGACGGTTTTTTTCTTGAAGAAGCTGAACATGTGTCGTGGAGGATGCGGCCCAGGCAGGCTCACCAGGGCCGGTAACACGCTAAGAATGGTTTCTTGCGCCCGCTATTCTACCAGAGCGGTCCCCCGAACCTTGGGAAGTGCTAATTTATTCAGGGCGGCGATCTTGGCCCTGAGAAAACGCGCCCAGCTGCGGCACAAATGGCCCGCCATATCGGCGGCCGTGCCCCCAGTATGACGGGCCATTTGCGTCTTGCTGGACACGTTTTTCAGGACCAATCTCATCCACCAGCAATAAATCAGCACTTCCCTTGCTGGAAAGGTATTTCCCGTGTTGGCACACGGGTTCAGGCCACGTTGATCGTCCGCTGCGCGCGGCGCCAGTCGGCCAGCGCCCGGCCCACGTCCGGCAGGGTGAGCACCTGCACATAAGGAGGCGAGCGCCGGCGCAGGGCGGGATTGCCGCCGCCCGCCCACAATGCGACCGGCTCCGGCAGGCGCGCCCGCAATTCCTTCAGCGCGTCCAGCACGTGGCGGGTGTTCATCGACGTGGAGAACGACAGCGTCACCACGTCCACCTGCAAGGCGGCGGCGGCGTCGACGATGTCCGGCAGCGGCGTTTGCGGGCCCAGCGAGTAACAGCAGGCCCCTTCGGCCACCATCAGCGCCTCGGACATCAGGAGGCCCAGCCCATGCCTTTCCTGCGGCGTGGTCGTGAGCAGGATGCGCGGCTGCCGCGTACCGTTCAGGGAAGTGGCCGGCGGCATCGAGAAGATCGCGCTGCGCAGCACCGTCTGCAGCGTTTCCGTGATCAGGTGTTCCTGCCACACGCCCAGGTCGCCGCAAGCCCAGGCGTCGCCGATGGCTGCCGTCAGCGGCGCCATCAGGTCGATGACGAAATTGCGCAAGCCCATCACCAGCAGCGCCTGCGACAGCATGCGGCGCAGGCCCTCGCTGTCGGGGGCACGGCACAGGTCGATATAAAGTTGCAGATCGGTTTCCGCGCTGCGCGCGCGCGGCCGGTTGCCGGCGGCGGTTTTCTCGGCCAGCGCCTGCAATTCCTGCGCCGAAAAGCCGATGACCTTGCCGGGCCGGAAGCCCAGGTCGATCAGCCGCTTGACCAGGCGCAGCTTGTGCACCTGCTCGATCGGGTAAAGGCGCTCGCCGAACGGATCGCGCTCCGGCCGCGGGAACGCATAGCGCCGTTCCCAGACACGCAGCGTTTCCTTGGCCACGCCGGTATCACGCTCGACGTCGCTGATCGTGCATGGCATGGGCGTGAAAGGCATCGGGTTGTTCATCTGCGCGGGGTACTCCTGCATTGTGCGTGCAGCATTCTAATGCCTTTTATTGCGGGAGAATGACTGCTCTTCCCGCAAGGACAAGGGTGAAAAAACGGCCTGCCCGACTTGTCCATGACATGTACCGGCAGGTTGCATCGATGCATTTTATTTACCGTCTTCCGCGCGACTTGTCCTGGGCAAACGCTCTGAAAAAAATATTTACAACTATTAGTGCTGTAAATGCCGCTGTCAGGCGCCCAGCCAGGGCATGAACTGGCGGCTCAGCGGCACGGTGACCACGGCAAGCAAGGTCTGCAAGGTGATCAGCGATGCCATCAGGCGGGCATCGCCCCCCAGTTGTTTCGCCATGATATAGGCGTTCGGTGCGGTGGGTAGCGCGCAATAGAAGCAGGCTGCCAGCGCCGCCTCCGTCGAGACGTTCAGTTGCAGGCACACCCAGGCGGCCAGCAGGGGCATCACAAGCAGTTTCAGCACGGATGTCACCGTCAATGCCGCCGGGCGCGCGCCTTCCAGCGAGAACACCAGGCCACCGCCCACACACAGCAGGCCCAGGGCGGTGGCGGCCTTGCCGAGGATGTCCAGTGTGTTCATCAGCTCTTTCGGCAGCGAAATGCCGAGCACGCTGACGACCACGCCGGCAAGCGTGGCCTGGATGATCGGATTGCGTGCCAGCGTCTTGCCAACGGTCCCCATGTTCGGCTTGTTGCCGCTCCACCACGCCAGCGCCACCACGGACAGTGCGTTCACCACCGGCAGGCAAAGCGCCAGCGCCAGCATCACCAGCGACGCCGTTTCCGAAGGAAAGAACAGCGCGGCCACGGCCAGGCCGAAGTAGGTGTTCGGGCGCATCGCACCCTGCATCACGGACGAGCGGCTGGCACCGGGCAGCGCCGGCAGCAGCAGCAGCGCGCCCAGGGTGAGCACCACCACGGCGAACGTGGGGAGCAGCGTGGCCAGCGCCAGTTCGCCGACCTGGCCTCCCTGGAACGACAGCCGCGCGGTGCCGGCGAACAGCATGGCGGGAAACGCGACGTTGTACGAGAACTTCTCGATCGACGGGAAGAACTCGGCCGGCATCCAGCCGAAGCGGCGGATCGCCACGCCCAGCAGGATGATCAGGAAGACGGGAATGATGGAAGCAAGCATGGTGCGATTCTAATAAATAGGCTCAGTCCGCGGAAATTCCCGACGGGCCGATTCGCTGCGCGTTCGGCGTGGAGGAAATACGGATGCGGATCAGGTGGCGGCCCGGGTCCGTGTACATGGCACGGCCGTGCAGCGTGCGGTGGTTGTCGGCCCACAGCAGCGTGTCGTCCGGCAACTGACGCACGAAGCGGGGCGCGTGCTCCTCGATGATTTCGTTCAACAGGCGCAGGGCGGTCACGAGTTCCGGCGTGGCCAGATCCGGCCGGGCTGCAAGCCCTTTTTCAATCGAATCGTAGCGCCACCGCATCGCCAGGCCGTCGGCATGGAATACCGGTGCGTAGAATAATTCAATCTGATCGTCGCCGGCGGCATACACGGACGGCACGCGAAACGGCACTTGCGCCGTGCGCAGCAGCGCGTAGGCGGCACGGCCTTCCGGGGTCTTGTCCAGCTCGGCCACGATGTCTTCGACGTCGATCAGCAGCGATTCGCCGCCATTGCAGCGAGCCGAGGCGACAACGTACAGCAAGAACTGTTCTTCCGGCATCGGGTAGAACGACGAATCCGTGTGCATGTCGGCATTGCCCGTGCGCTCGGAGAACGTGACGAACTTGGACTGGCTGCCGGGGCGGGCGCGCACATCCCATGCCACGCGCTTGGTGCGCTGGTCCGTGGACGTGGGGAAGCCTTGCGTCAGCGCGATCGCGTACAGCACCGCGTTGCGGTGCGCCTCGGACAGGCCCGCCAGGCCCAGGCCCGTGATGGCCAGGCCGCGTGCCTTGCGGCTGGCGATGTGCGCGGCGAAATCGCGCAGCGTCGGCACGTCGAGCAGCTCGCGCTGCAGCGCCTGCTCGTCGGGATGCGGATAGAAACCATTGCCGTTGAAGTCATCGAAATGACGTTCGACGATGGCGATGATGCGGGGCAGGTCATCGCCCCAGGAAAAATTGGTTTGGACGACAGCGATGTTGCCAGATTGCTCGATAGACGAAAACATGGGAGCTCCTGAATTGAACTTGCCGTACGGCAATATGAACGGCATTGTGAGCAACTTCAGCAGAATGTTCAAGCATCTTTTTGTGCGGCGCATCATGACTTGCCAACCAAAAGTTACTTTATCCGTAAAAGATTCAGGCATGAACCCCTAGAGTGGCGGCGTAGTTATCTATTCCGTAAGGAGTAACTGCCAGTCGTCCTTGTGACTTTTTTACTGACGGAAAAACGACACATCGCATATTTGTTCTGGACGTTCATATAACGGTTGCAGGCAAGCCCCGTGACATTGGGATAGAATTTTGCCACACGGCAATTCGCCTATCTTACGCACAAGGGAAACACATGAATTGGCTTACCGAGCGCAAGCTCTCCACCAAGTTGGGACTGGCTTTTGCGTCAGTTCTTTTGCTGACGGCCATCGTCGGCATTTTCTCGATCAATCAACTGGCCAAGGTGAACGAAACGGCCAGCGGCTTGTCGACACGCTGGATGCCCGCCATGCGCGTGATCCAGGACATCAAGGCCCAGATCGCCCGCGTGCGCACGCGTGAACTGCAATACATCATCTCGGAGCAGGTCTCCGAGCTGGACAAGTACGACAAGGTAATCGCCAACGACCTGGTCGACCTGAAGAAGATGCAGGACGAATACGTAACGTTGATCAAGACCCCGGAAGAGCAGGCGCTGTACGACGAATTCCTGGCACTGTGGGATCGCTACATGGCCGAGGATGCCAAGTTGCGCGCCGCCGTGCGTGCCGGCGACATGCCGCTGGCCAAGCAACTGATCCGGGGCGAATCGAATAAATTGATCGTTGCCTTGCGCGGTCAGGTGGACAAGTTGGTTAAATACTACGGTGAAGGTGGCAAGCAGGCGGCAGATTTTGGTGATCAGGTATACAATGCTTCGCGCGCCTGGATCATGAGCTTGCTTGTCATCTCCGTGGCCCTTGGCGCACTGGGTGCGTTGCTGATTACCCGCTGGCTCGTGAAGACGCTGGGCGGCGAGCCGCAATACGCGGTGGAGCTGGCCAACCGGATCGCGGCGGGCGAGTTGAATGTGGAAGTGCGCACCCGTCCGGGCGACAATGGCAGCCTGCTGTTCGCGATGAAGTCGATGCGCGACAGCCTGGCCAATATCGTCGGCCAGGTACGCCATGCAACCGACACGATCGCGAGCGCGGCCCAGCAGGTGGTGGCCGGTAATCTGGATCTGTCGTCCCGTACCGAATCGCAGGCGAGCTCGCTGGAGGAAACGGCGGCGTCGATGGATGAGCTGACGTCGGCAGTGCGCCACAATTCCGACAGCGCGCGCCAGGCGAACGAGCTGGCCGTGAACGCATCGGCGATTGCGGAGCAGGGCGGCCAGGTGGTGTCGCAGGTGGTGGACAAGATGGGTTCGATCAACGAGTCGGCAAAGAAGATTTCCGACATCACCGGGGTGATCGACGGCATCGCGTTCCAGACCAATATCCTGGCATTGAACGCGGCAGTGGAAGCTGCCCGTGCCGGCGAACAGGGCCGCGGCTTTGCCGTGGTTGCGTCGGAAGTGCGTAACCTGGCACAGCGTTCCGCCGCGGCGGCGCGCGAGATCAAGGAATTGATCGGCGACTCTGTCGACCAGGTGGAAGCGGGTACGCGCCTGGTCAACCAGGCCGGCAGCACGATGGAAGAAGTGGTGGTGAGCGTGCGCCGCGTGACCGACATCATGGGCGAGATCACTGTTGCGGGACAACAACAGAGTGCCGGCATTGTGCAGGTGAACGAAGCCATCGCACAGATGGACGCTGTAACGCAGCAGAATGCGGCACTGGTGGAAGAAGCGACCGCCGCGTCGCACAGCATGCAGGATCAGGCCGCAGGCCTGGCCCAGCTCGTGAGCATCTTTACACTTGATGGATTACCAAACCATCAGTATAGTGCCGCCTCCAGTGCCCAGCGCACTGATAACAAGACGGCGCGATTGAATCGGCCGCGACAATAAAGTGAACGCCGCACCTTTACCGAAGGTCGCGGCACAGTGGCAAATCGGGGTTTGCCCTCACCATAAGCGATCCGGAGCATCGGGGCCATGACTCCACTCCAGGCATCGCAAGACCGAATTTAGCCGTTGCCTTACTTTTTTAGATGCAACACAACTGAAGGAAATGTAATGAAAAAAACTCTAATCTCCGTTGCAGTCCTGGGCGCCGTGAGCAGCGCCGCTTTTGCACAGTCGAATGTAACGATCTACGGTATCGTTGACGCCAGCATCGTCAACGAGCGCGGCGGCAAGGCCGGCAACGTGACCAAGGTCTCCTCCGGCACCGCCAATGCGTCGCGCATCGGCTTCCGCGGCACGGAAGACCTGGGTGGCGGCCTGTCCGCGATCTTCACCCTGGAAACCGGCTACAAGGTCGACGACGGCACGCTGGACAACACCAGCAACGCGCTGTTCAACCGCCAGGCCTTCGTTGGCCTGCGTTCGAAAGAAGCGGGCACGCTGACCGTCGGTCGTCAGTACACCCCGTGGTACAACGCCCTGGCACAAGTGGGTGACCCGTTCGCCGCCGGCCTGGCTGGCTCGGCGAAGAACCTGTTCCCGGCAGGCGGCGTTAACGTGCGTAACAGCAACGCTGTCGTGTACCAGACCCCGGTGTTCAACGGCTTCTCCGGTGAAGTGTTCTACGGCTTCGGCGAGCAGTCCGAGTCCGACGCTGGCCGCCAAGTCAGCGCCGCCCTGTCGTACACCAACGGCCCGCTGAACGCGCGCGTTGCGTACAACAACCGCAACAACGACCAGGCAACCGGCATTGCTCCGACCATCGAGCGTGGCATCGGCCGCAACAGCCTGCTGGCCGTGAACTATGACTTCACCGTTGCCAAGGCGTTCTTCTCGTATGGCCGCAACAAGGGCCTGAACAGCGTCGCTTACCCGAACGCGACCGCGTACACGACGGTTGCCGTGCCGGCGTCGCAAGACAGCCGCGACGGCCTGGTCGGCGTGCAAGTGCCGGTGGCTGGCGCTGGCAAGGTGATCGCTTCCTTCATCTACAAGGATGACCGCGAAGCCGTCAACCGCGACGCCAAGCAGTGGGCGATCGGCTACATGCACGACATCTCCAAGCGCACGACCGGCTACGTGTCGTACGCTCGCATCGACAACAAGAACGGCGCTTCGTACACCGTTGGTGGCAACACCGAAGTCGGTACGGGCGACAGCGCGTTCAACGTGGGTGTGCGTCACTCCTTCTAAGCTTTACGCTTAGCAGTGCATGCAAGACCGGCCCGCAAGGGCCGGTTTTTTTTCGCCCCCCCTGATTGCTCCAAGCCGGGTCAGCAAGCAGCGTTCGCGTTGGTGTCCGACACTGGTTTTCGCCAGATCTTGCCGGCTTCGGCCGAGAAAACGGACGCCAACGCCGGCCCTCGCGGACCCGCCTCGCGAGCCCGATTTTTTGCCTGCGTTAGAATGACGCCAATTTCACTTTGCCGACCCGCCCAATGGAAACAAGAGCCCGTGTCGCTATTGCCTTGCTGTTCGCCTGTGCCACCGCCGTGGCGGCTCCGCAGGGGGCGAAGAAATCCGCAGCCGACAAAGGCGGTTTGCCGCGCTACGGCATGGCCGTGTATTCCGACCTGTGCGTGCAGCCCGGCGGCGAGTTCGGCGGCCAGCGCATCACGTTCCAGCGCTTTGCCGAAGTCGATACGGTGATCTATGAATACACGGCGGGCGGCCTGTCCTGGCCCGTGGTGGCCAGCGACGTCAACATCGACCCGCGCGGCAGGATGATGTATTTCACGGTGCAGCCGCCGGATGAGGCGGAGCGCACGATCAGCGGCAAGTTTTCCAATGATGGCGCGACGCTGACGCTGGAAGGCGGCTACTGCGCCGACGAGTCGCAGTCGATGACCTTGCAGAAGGTGCGCGACTTCGCCCAGAAGCCGAAGGCCTGTCGCGCCTGCCCGGCCCCGAAGAAGGCGCCGGACGCCGAGCCGGCGGCGCCGAAGTGGGAACCAGCGCCGCCATCGCAGGGCTGACTTCTACCTTGCCTTCGCCGCCTGCGCGTTCGAGCGAATGGCCTCGAGCGTCGCCCCAGGCGTGATCAGGTTGCCGTCGTAGCGCAGCTCGATTACCGCCGGCAGGTTCTTCTCGCGCGTGAAGGCGAGGGCGCGCTGCAGCGCGGGCACGAACTCTCCGGTGCGCTCCACCGTTTCGCCATGACCGCCATAGGCTTGCGCCAGCGCGGCGAAATCGGGATTCTCCAGGTCCGTGCCGGACACCCGGCCCGGATACTCGCGTTCCTGGTGCATGCGGATCGTGCCGAACATGCGGTTGTTGAACACGATGACGACCACGCCCGCGCCATACTGCACGGCCGTCGCCAGTTCCTGGCCGTTCATCATGAATTCACCGTCGCCGGCAAAGGTGATCACCGTGCGACCCGGATCGACGATCTTGGCCGCCACGCCCGCCGGCACGCTGTAGCCCATCGCGCCGCTGGTGGGCGCGAGCTGCGTGCGCATGCCGCCGTAACGGTGGAAGCGGTGCGCCCACGTGGCATAGTTGCCGGCGCCATTCGTGATGATCACGTCGTGCGGCGCCAGCGTGTCGATCTCCTGCACCACCTGCCACAGGTCCAGCGGCGCCTGGCCGTCCTGGAAGATGGCCGGCCTTTGCTGCCATGCGCGCAGCTCTGCCTTCGCTTCGGCCACGCTGCCCGCCCATGCTGGCGCCTCGACCGGGGCCATCGCCGCCAGCATGGCCGCCGCCTGCGGCATGCCGCTGGCGATCATCAGCTCGGCCTGGTACACGCTGCCCAGTTCCTCCATGCTGGCGTGGATGTGCACGAGCCGCTGGCGCGGCACCGGCGCCTCGATGACGGTGTAGCCGCCGGTCGTCATCTCGCCCAGGCGCGGCCCCAGCGCGATCAGCACGTCCGCCTCGCGCACGCGCGTGGCCAGCTTCGGGTTGATGCCGATGCCCACGTCGCCGATGTAGTGCGGGTGGTCGTTGTCGAGCAGATCCTGGAAGCGGAACGCGCAGGCCACCGGCAGATGGTTCGCCTCGGCGAAGCGGGCGATGTCCGCGCAGGCCTGCTCCGTCCAGCCGCTGCCGCCCAGCAGCAGCAACGGGCGCCGCGCGTCGGCCAGCATGGCGCGCAGCGTGTCGATCTGCGCCTGCGAAGGGCTGGCCTGTACAGGCTGGTAGCGGCGCGTGTCCGCCACGGCAGCCTGCGTCACCAGCATGTCTTCCGGCAGCGCCAGCACCACGGGACCCTGGCGCCCGCTGGTGGCGACCTGGAAAGCCCGCGCGATATATTCGGGAATGCGCTCGGCGCGGTCGATCTGCGCCACCCACTTCGCCATCTGCCCGTACATGCGGCGGTAGTCCACTTCCTGGAACGCTTCGCGGTCCATGAAATCGCCGCCCACCTGACCGATGAACAGGATCATGGGCGTGGAATCCTGGTAGGCCGTGTGCACGCCGATCGAGGCATTGGTGGCGCCCGGTCCGCGCGTAACGAAACAGATGCCGGGCTTGCCCGTCATCTTGCCGTAGGCATCGGCCATGAAGGCTGCGCCGCCTTCCTGGCGGTTGATGACGAAGCGAATGCCCGATTCGTGCAGCGCGTCGAGCACGTCGAGGTAGCTTTCGCCGGGCACGCCGAAGGCGGTGTCGACACCGTGGATCTTCAATGCATCGACCAGGATCTGGCCGCCGGAACGGGAAGGATGGGTCATGTGGGTCTCTTGTGCATCTCTCATGTGGGATGCGGCATTCTAGAGCGAGGCATGGTGGCGGGCTTTTGAAATGGCGACATCGATTTCCGTTTTGCGGCGGCACCACTCAGTCATCCATGCGCGATCGGTTACAATAGCGCCCGAAGCAAGCCAGACAGCCGCTGGCCGGCGCAGCAATGCGTTGGCGGGAGGAAGGTCCGGACTCCACAGAGCGGGGTGACGGTTAACGGCCGTCCGCCGAAAGCCCCCCTCCAGCGTACTTGTACACTGGAGGGGGGTATAAGGCGAGGAATAGGGCCACAGAGACGAGCGTATTAAGTTACGGTGAAACGCGGTAACCTCCACCTGGTGCAATTTCAAATAGGCACGCGATGATGTTGCTCGCGGAGCGTGCGGGTAGAAAGCTTGAGCGGCGGAGTAATCCGTCGCCTAGAGGAATGGCTGTCATAGCGCCGGCTTGCCGGCGCCGTAACAGAATCCGGCCTATCGGCTTGCTTCACTTTATTCGGTCATGAAGAACTACATTCTCGCCCTCGACCAGGGCACCACCAGTTCCCGCGCCATCCTGTTCGATCACGAGGGCCGGCTGTGCGGCTGCGCCGCGCAGGAATTCCCCCAGCACTTCCCCCGGCCCGGCTGGGTCGAGCACGACGCGAACGATATCTGGAGCAGCCAGCTCGCCGTCGCCCGCCAGGTGCTGCGCGAGGCGAACGTGCGCCCCGCCCAGGTGCGCGCAATCGGCATCGCCAACCAGCGCGAGACGACCGTGCTGTGGGAGCGCGCCACCGGCCGCCCCGTGGCGCCCGCCATCGTGTGGCAGGACCGCCGCACGGCGGACCACTGCGACGCGCTGCGCGCGGCGGGCAAGGCGGAAGCGATCCGCGACCGCACCGGCCTGGAACTGGACGCCTATTTTTCCGCCACCAAGCTGGCCTGGCTGCTCGAGCACGTGCCCGGCGCGCGCGAACGGGCCGAGCGCGGTGAACTGTGCTTCGGCACCGTCGACAGCTGGCTCGTGTTCCAGCTGTGCGGCGCCCACGTGACGGACGTGAGCAACGCCTCGCGCACGATGCTGTTCAATATCCACCTGATGCGGTGGGATGCCGACCTGCTGGCGCTGTTCGGCATCCCGGAGGCGGTGCTGCCGGAGATCGTGTCGTCCAGCGGCGAGATCCGTACCACGCGCCCTGATCTTTTCGGCAGCCCGATCCCGGTAGCGGGCATCGCCGGCGACCAGCAGGCCGCCACGTTCGGCCAGGCCTGCCACCAGCCCGGCATGGTCAAGAATACCTACGGCACCGGTTGCTTCATGCTGATGCATGCGGGCAGCCACCCGGCCGTGTCGCACCAGCGCCTCTTGTCGACGGTCGGCTGGCGCCTGAATGACGGCCCTTGCTACCTGCTCGAAGGCAGCGTGTTCATGGGCGGCGCCACCGTGCAATGGCTGCGCGACGGCCTGGGCATCATCAAGGCTTCGGCCGACGTGGAAGCGCTGGCGTCATCCGTGCCCGACAGCGGCGGCGTGCTGCTGGTTCCCGCCTTCGTCGGCCTCGGCGCGCCGCACTGGGACCAGTACGCGCGCGGCACCATCGTGGGCCTCACGCGCGGCAGCACCGCCGCGCACATCGCGCGCGCCGCCGTCGAGGCGATCGCCTACCAGAGCGCCGAGCTGCTGGCCGCCATGCAGCGCGACGCCGCGCACCCGGTGGTCGAAGTGCGTGCCGATGGCGGCGCCGCGCGCAACGACATGCTGATGCAGTTCCAGGCCGACCTGCTCGGCGTGCCTGTGGTGCGTCCGCGCGTGACGGAGACCACGGCGCTGGGGGCCGCCTACCTGGCCGGCCTGGCCGTGCACTTCTGGGCGTCGAAGGAGGAAATCGCCGCGCAGTGGCAGTGCGAGCGGCGCTTCGAGCCGGGGATGTCGGAAGACCGGCGCGGCGCCTTGCTGGCCCGGTGGGGAAGGGCGGTCGAGCGCTCGCGCGGGTGGGAGGTGGACTGACGGGCTTTTCGCTGATCAGCCTTTGCCGCTCTTCGGCACGGTGCTGATCAGCGAGGCACCGCAGGTCGTCTTGTGGCCTTCGAACGCGACCGGCACGCCGTCGATCAGCACCTTCGGATCGCCTTCCGCGATCACGCACACGGTGTGGCCCTGGATCGGGCACATGCAGCGGTCGCCCTTGCGGGCGACCGCCTTGCCCATCACCTTCGTTTTCGGCGCAGCGGCGATGACGCGGCCGCCGTGGCTCGTGGGGTCGTTCAGACGGATGACAGCTTTCATGATCGCTCCTTACTTTGAGTACCCTTGCATGCCCGGCTTGGCATCGTGGCGCAGGCCCCACCACATCAGGTAGGCGTTGTTTTCGCCACGCGCGCGGAACCAGGGCTTGTCGTGGTCGATCGGGCGTACCTTTGCGGGTGGCACAACGACGACCGCTGTCGGCTTGTCGAGCTCGGTTGTCCCCGCAACCAGTACGTTCTTGCCCATGTGGTTGGCATATGCAATGCCGAGCGCGACATTGGTCAGCGCCGTGCCGGCGCCCATTTCGCCCAGCAGCGCCGAGGTGTTGAACGACTGCTTCATGAAGTCGAACTCGGCGATCTCCGTCGACGTGATGTGCGCAAGGTTGCCAATGCGTTCTGATGAGTCCGCATGCGTATTGTTGGCGTCGTGGATGACGTAGCCGATGTCGATGGGTAGCTTTCCGGCGTTCCTGGCTGCCTTGTCGAGTGTTGCTTTCCACGCTTGCATTACGCGGGGTGGTTGATCTGACTTTTTTTCGAAGTCGGCAACGCTGTGGCTGGCGGGGTAGCCGATCCAGGCAAGCGGTTCGCGCTCGGTCTTGTAATCGGGGCCAGCAAGGACGAGCAGCACCATGTTCTCATTCATCTGCCTGTCCTTGGGAGGATAGCTCGGCGCATCCCAGTTCATCGCCCAGACGGTTTCGCTCGGATGGGTCTGGAGGTGGGCGAGCGCTGCTGACAGCGACGTGAAGCCGGCGTTGGGGCCGCCCATCGTCACGCGCACATCGGGTGGAGTACTCCGAGTCCAAGCGGTCGGAAAGTAAGTGTTTCCGATTGCGAAAACTCGTCGAATGCAATTGCTTGCAAAGCTTGAGGCCTCGGCTGTCTCTAATTTATAGTCTGGTAATGCGTATTCGACGTGAATTCCGGCCAGCTCCCGCCAATTCTTCTTGTCTTTTGGCGAATGTGCGTTATAGAAATACGTCGAATAGGAGAAATAGCTATGATGAAATGGTACTATCAAAGATTCAAAGTATCTATGGTGATAACCTTTAAAAGTTTCCTTTCCATTAACACTGCTTGCAATAGAGCTTACGACCTTTAGCGTTGAAAAGCCTTCGGGGTCCGTGCGCACCATATCGTCATCTATGTTCGGTTTTGCCTGGCCCAGTGTCCACAGCAATTGCCATTCTGTCGGATAATCCCGGCGCTGCAGTGGATTCAACCATTGCACGCCAACAACCTGTGCAATATACGGCCTAGCCGACTTTGAAGTGGCAGGGGACGTTTGTAGGCTTGCACTAGTGTCCGGTTTGGGGGTGCTTGTACATCCCGTGAGCAGGCTCAATGTCGCGGCAGCGGCGAGTACGGGAAAAATCACAAAGTGTTTCATCACATCTCCGTTTGTCAAACCGTCGTTTGGGTCAGTTATCGTTAGCTCTGAAGAAAATATTGTCGCTGCCGCGACGGTTATAAAAACCAGTGCAGACCAGCACAGCCTACGAGTACGCGTTGCGATTAGTACATGCATAGTTAATCTCCGGGAGGGCGGTATGGTGGAGGAGGCGGGTATTCACGGCGGTCTTCAATTTTCTCTGGCATGTTGCCCGCACTGCTTTTTTCATTCGCCCAAGTGAAAACGGTCTTTCCATCCATCTGCCCGGTTTGAAAATATTCCGCAAGAGCCTTTTGCGGACTAGCATCCTCCATGCTGTTCCATAGGCGCCAATCCGCGGCGATTCTCAGATCTTGCAGGTCGGTAGCCCGAATACGGCACATCCCGACAGCCACGTCATACGCGAGCGCCTTCTCCGCATGCATCGGATTGGTCATGATGGTCGAATGATCGGTGGCATTGCTGTCGATGTTCTCGGACAGGTAGCGCTTGATTTCCTTGGTACGCCAGATTTTGTATTCGTCGTCGGCTGCCTCCGGCTTGTCCTCGCCCGTTACGGGTTCGCCCGGTTTCACCATCTTTTCGCGTCTGGCCAGCATGCGCAGACGGGCATGGTCCTCATAGCGTCGCGACGCTTCGCTGTCGCGATTGCCCTTGCCGGCGTCGGTACGATCGCGCTCAGGTTCGCCCGCACGTTGCTTGATGGGCCGGTCCCCCGTATAGGGATCGTCTGGAGCGCGAACGCGGCCGGGGTCGCGGTCTTGTCCCGGCGCGTCGTAGTACTCGTCGAATTCACCGGTCTTGCCGAAGCGCAGGCCCTGCGGTTCGAACGGCACCGGCAATTCAGGAGCGTCGATCGGAATCGACCAATTCTTGTCGGGTTCTGCATTGATGCGGGCGCCAGCCATGCCGGCCACTTCGGTGACAGGGACAATGACCGGCGTGGTAACAAAGGTCATAACCTTCCCGAACCAGTCCTTGTTTGAACTGACGCCCTGGGAGACCGAATATTTCACCTTCGGCGACTCCGGCACCCAGAAACTCCTGCTGCCCGACTTCGCGGTCTTGTTATGGCGATCGTTCCAGTAGTGATAGCTCTTTTTGATTCCGACCATAAAGCCTTGGGCAAAGACTCGCTGACTGAACACTCCCGTGCCACCGCTGGCGGTAATCTCTTCCTGGCTCATCCCCCGCCATCCGATGCCTTGTATCGACGTGGCCGAGATGACCTGGTCATGCGGGTTACAGTACAAAGTGACACGACCGCATGAACTCTGGCGTGGGCCGTACCCGCATGCCTTGCGGTCGGTTTCGGCATCGAATCCCTGCGCGCGATTGGCCATGTATTTGTCGATGGTTTCGACGCTCTGTTGCGGTGATGCCGGAGTGCGAATGATGTCGAAGAACGCTCGCAGCGTTTGTATCCGTGCCTGCTCGGTTTGCCTCCCGGTACCGCCATGGCGGTCCTTCATGTGCAATTCGCTCCAGGTCTGCAGGAAATTCGACTTGAGCACGCTGTAGGGTGGGTTGCACAACACATAGGTATCGGCCACACAGCGGCCCTCCACACCAGCACTGTTCTTAACAGCTGGCATACGGTCGCCGAGGAACGCGGCTGCCATGCCGATCATATTGCCCTGGCTATGGCAGACGATCGTGATTGGGACGTCAACTTGAAGTTCGCGAATCGATTTGATCAGCTTTGCCAGCCGCAGAGCGGCCACGACAAAGTAGGGGCGGGGAGGGCACGCAAACACGTGTCGGCCGCGCACGGGATTGATGTGCTGGACGTTCATCCACAGGAACAGGGCATCCGACAAGCCCTGGCTCCACAGATCGGGCAGGGCCGTGCAACCGTTGGCGAACGGGCCGCCGCCCCAGTAATCGCGTTCGTTGAGGTAGATGCCATCGCCGAATTCCTGCAGTTCGTTGAGGCTGGCCTTGTACCCCCAACGGAAGCGGATCACCGGACTGAAATGGTTGGCGTCCCGAATGAACGTGGTCTCATCTCGCTTGGGATTGATAAAGCCGTCATCCGTGAGTTCCGGAGTATAAACGGCCGGTGTCAGCTGCCCTCCCGCCGGCGTCGGATGAGCCAGGTGCTCGTCGCAGCGCTTCAAGCGTTGATTCAGGCCAGCACAGAGGCCCGCTTCTGTCTGGTCATACCATTCCCCATCCGAATTCACGCCGTGGACAAAGATCACGATCCCCGGCAGCGGCATTTGCATGAGCACATCGAGGTAAGAGTCGCGCAGCACGGTAACGCCACTGACACCCTCGATGGCGGATAGACGGCTGACATCGGACTCGCGAAAACGCGCTTGAGCGGAACTTGCATTGCGCTTGGCATTACTTGTCATCTGTATCTCCTTTCGAGCGTGTTCATGCCTCGTCGTCACCAAGGTAGGCATGCAGCCATTGAACGGTGTCACCCGTGATCTTTCCGCCCTCGCCGGCGCTGTCGGTCGTGATGGCAATCGGGGTGCCGCCATCCACCTCCAAGTTCAGCTTCACCCCCTCGACGGGCTCGCCGTCGCTTGGCCGGATTGCACGCGGCGTCCGACAAAATTCGCCCTCTGCGAACTTCGGCAACTCCGCCTTCTGACTGGCCGGCCCATTCCAGTGATGCCCATCCGTCTTGATCGTCATCGTCCCTGGCCCGCCGATCTCCGGCCCGCCACCCTTCAAGGCGAGGTACGCCCCGGCCGTGTTCACCAGCACGATCTCCTCGGCCATGATGATCACGCGCCCCTTGGCGCTGATCTTCACGTCCTTGCCCGAATCGATCTGGGTGGTGTCGTGCTGGCTCTGCATCAGCAGCGGCCCATGATGCGCGACGGCGTGCAGGCCGTTCGCGTGCGAGAACAGCGAGATGCCCTTGCCGGCGTTGACGTTGAAGCGCTGGCCGGCCGTCAGTTGCAGGTGCTGTTGCGCCACCGTGTCGACGTTGGTGGCGGCATAGGTGACGACGGCCTTCGATGTGGCGAAGCTGATGCCGTCCGGCGCGGTCATGCCGATGGCGGCGGCGCCGGCCTTGTCCCAGTCCTTGACGCCGGATTGCAGTTCGCCCTGGGCCGCATCGTCGACCGGCAAGCCTTCGTGCGTGGCGGCATATTCGCCCAGCGACCGGAACAACTCCACGCATTCCTGCATCAGCGCCAGGTATTCCGTGCGGTCGAGCTGCTTGCCGCCGCTGCCCAGCCGCTGCCAAGTAGAGAGCAGCATGCCCTTAGCGCCGCGCAGCGCGAGGTGCTTGTCGGTGGTCAGCTCGGCGCCTTCGCCGCGCGGCGCGCCGGTGCCGTTGGTGCGCGGCTGCGTCAGCGCGCCCAGATTCAGTTCGCTGCGGCCATGGTCGCTGGCCAGTTGCGCGCTGATCTGGCCGGGCGTGTCGTCGAGGCGCAGCTGGTTCACGCGCGTGCCCTTGATCTCGCGGCTCCGGATGCCCGAGACGTAGCGGTTGCCGGGCAGGCCGTCAGTGCCCAGGTGGGGAGGGCGGGCGGCGGTGTTGTAGAGCTGCCCGATCACCACGGGCTTGTCCGGGTCGCCACCCAGGAAGGCGATCAGGACTTCGGTGCCGGCGCGTGGCAGCGAGAGTGCGCCGAAGTGGGACCCCGGACCGGCCGCGGTGCCGGCCCAGTTGGTGGCGACACGCACCCAGGCCGAGTCGGCATCGGTGCCGGAAGCGCCTCCATCGGCGTGGTCGCGTTCGCGCATGGCGCCGAAGCGCACCTTGATGCGGCCGTGCGTGTCGCAGTGCACTTCCTCGCCGGCGGGGCCGACGACGATGGCGCTCTGCATCCCGGCACGCGGCTGGTCGGTGCGCGGGTCCCAGGCCGGCACGAAGCGGGTGTCGCGCCGCACGCAAGTCATGCGCATGAAGAAGCGCATTTCGCCAGCGTCGAACCAGTTGCGGGCAGCCAGTGGGATGTCGGCCATGTCGGCCGTCCAGCGGTTGCGCGCGAACAGGCGTTCCACGCGCGCATCGAATGCCTTCGGCAGGTTGCTCTGGGCGATGAATTGCAGCGACAGGATGACGAAATCGCGCTCCTCTTCCGTGTGCTCGGCCAGGTCCGGGTGGCCGTCCAGCCTGAAATACTCCCCGGCGGCGCAGGAGCGCAGGCCGCCTTCGGCGTGGTAGCACTTCGATTCGAAATCGGAGCGGGCCATCGCCTGCTGTGCCAGCGCCCCCAGGTCTTCGGCGTTGTCTCGCACATGGGGCGCCTCGACGAGGTAGCGGTCGAGCTGCGCGGCCAGCTTGTTGCCCTTCGCGCCCTGGTCGGCCATGGTGTCGGCATGCGCAGTCATGAAGCCGGTGCCGCGCGGGTTGGCGTAATCCCAGCTGAAGTGCGTCACGCTGCCGGGCCGCAGGGTACGAACGCCGCTCCAGGCCGTGATGGTGTCGCGCTGCTCGGTGGCGCTGTTGCGGTGAAAGCGCACGCACCCGGCGGGGGCTTGCTTGAGCCGCTTGGTATCGCGAAACAGCACCAGCGTGTGCACGGGGGCTGCCGCCCGGCTGTCTTCGTCGCGGGGCTTGGGCCGGAAGAACCAGCTGATGCCGCGCCGCCGCAGGAGGCGCTTCACGAAGGCGCCGGTGCCTTCATTGTATTGAACGATCTGCTTGCGGGGCGGGTAGCGCCGCATGCCGAGCGCGGCGTCCACCTCGAATTCGAATGCCGCCGCGAGCGCGGGGTTGTTGCGGCGGGCCTCGGTGAGGACCGCCTGCACTACTTCCAGTTCCGTCTTGTCGAGGAATACGCGCGTGTTGACGGCAAGGTCGAGGATCGCCAGGGCGTCGCGCACCACGAGCTGGTAGGTGGCCAGGCCACCGTCGCTTTCGCCCTGCGCCGCTTCGGCCACGATGCCGCAGAGGCTGCGCAATTTGCCTTCATCGGTGACGATTTGCACCTCGGCCGCCACGCCGATCAGTTCTTTCAAGGGCAGGTGTACGTCCAGCGACACGCAATACACGCGCAGCTCGATGCCGACGCAGATCGCTTCCGTGCCCGAAACGCGCTGCGGCAGCAGCACGGTGTCCGACAGGCCGTCCGCGAGGACGAGCCGCATCTGGATCGGCCGGTTGCGCGCCGTGAGGTACTGTTCCAGCGGGTCGGTATCGTCGAATTGGTCGTGATCCATGTGGGCTCCGTTTTTCAGAAGGGCTCGATCAGGTAGCGGGTTTTGTCGTGATCGCGGGTGGCCGGTCGCCTGGACAGGATGGCTGCCCGCCCCAGGCGGGCCTTGCCCAGGATGAAAGGTTTCACATCCTGCGCACGCAGGATCGGCCGCACTTCGAAGCGCAGTTCGGGAATGGCGAACAACGCCAGCATGGCTTTCAGTGCCTTGCCCCCTTCGCCATCGCGCAGGAAATGATCGTATTGCTGCTCGGTGAGAGGCCCGATCCACAGGCGTACCCAGGTAGTGCGGGTGCGATAGCGCCGGCCGACGATCATCGTGCCGAGCCGGCATTGCTGGGGCTTGCCGAGTACCGACAGCTCGTCCGGCCGCAGTATCTCCCACGCGGCCACGAACGGTTCGATCCGGATCGGCACGCCAAAGTAATCGTTCAGCACGGCGGACAGCAGCGCCGCCGAGACCGGCCGCTGGCGCAGCAGGGCCGCGTAGTGCGCGACCGCCTCGGCCGGAATGATGGCTTCCTTGTTGCGCCCCGCATGGCCGGCCAATGCCAGCTGCATGTCGAGGAAATCATCCCTGCCGTCGCGCCTGAACCGGTATTCGACGCGGCATTTTTCCCAGGCGCGGTAGAACAGCAAGACGGCGCGCTGCGAAAAGCAGTCCAGGAAGGCACGCCCGCTGTCATCCTTGTCGCCATGTACCTGCGCGGCGATGGTCTCGGTATAGCAATAGGGCAGCGCGCCCTTCACGCCGAGGAAACCGATGAATGCGGGCGTGATGTGCACGCGGCCCTCGCTCACGGCCAGGGCTTCGACCTGGCTGGGCGGGAAGGCCAGTGAAATGCTGTTCCTGAAGCGCAGCGTGCTGTCGAGCGTGTGCTGGCCCGGCTGGCCCTGCAGCCACCGGTCCAGCAGATGCACGGCCTGGAAAAAGTCGTAGCGGTGCGGCTGGTCGAGCACTTGCCGGATCAGGCCAGTTCGATCTCGCCATGTCGTGGTTTGCATCGCAGGAGTTCCTTTCCATTCGCGAGAGAGATGATGGTCAGCTGGCTGAAGCTGTTGATGTGCACGCACAAGCCAAAGAAGTGATCCAGTACCTGGGCGAACAGGTGCAGGCCGGTGCCGACGAACGCCTCTTCGTCGACCGTGAGCCGGATTTCAATGCCGTATACCGGTGTGCGGCCCTTTTCGTCGCGAAACCAGGTGCGTGCCTGGCGCCGCTCCAGCGCCGCGATGGCGCGGATCTGGTGCTGGGTCACGGCCGACTGGCGCAGGTCGTAGAGCGCCAGGGCTTCGCGCAGGCCATCTACCCCTTGCTGCACCAGCGCCGTGTGGCTGAGTGCCAGTTGCGAGACCAGGCGCCACTGGATGTCGCCGCTGAAGCGGTATTGCGGGGCGGGGCGGTTTAGGAAGCGCAGCGTCCAGTCCGCGCCCGCCTGTTCCAGTTGCAGATCGCCGTCCGGCGCGCCATGGCGCAATCGGGCCGGCAGGTCGCGGTTGGTGCACGTCAGGTCGATGGAGACGCTGGCATTCGGCATGTCGAGCGGATCGAGTCCCCGGTCGATGAGGGAGATGCGCGTCTCGTGGCCCGGCTGCGTGATGGCGCGTTCCGCATCGCGCCTCAGCAGGTAATAGGCGCCCTTGCCGTGCTGCTCGCCGTGCCGCAGCGAGTAATAGGGGCGGAATTCCGTCAGCTCCTGCTTGCGCGCTTCGCCGTGCGCGGGTCCGCGAAGTGCGCAAACCTTGTCCACGCTGTAGATGTCGTACGCTGCGGCCGGGCTCCCTTCCGGCAGCAAAGGGTAGTCAGGCTGCGCATAATCCAGGTCGATCGGGCAGGCACTGTGCGGGAACAGGTTGACCACCGGCGTGCAGTTCAGCAGCAGGTTGGCGGGCGACAGCGCCGCCAGGCGGCGCGCGGCCGGGGCGTCATGCCGGATGTCGAGGCCAAGGTGCAACGTCAGGCGGGTGCACTCCGGCTTGATGTGCCGCGCCAGGGGTGGCCAGGCGATATCGATGAAATTGAAGCGCTCCGGGAATGCGAAATACTCGGTGAGCAGCCTGAATGCGGGGTGGGACGTGGGCGGGCAGGGCAGCACCGCGTCGGCGGCGTCGAAGCCGGCTGCTGCCAGCGGAACCCCGTCGAGCGCATGCCACTGGCTCCCGGGCAGCTCCACATAGGCGGCCTTCGTGTGCAGGAACAGCGCGTCGCGCAAAGTCGCGCACAGCGATGGCTCGCCGGCGATCATGGTGCGCACGGCAGCGAGATCGATGCCGGCCGCGTGCGGCGCAAGACATTCGATGCCGATGCTGATCGCCGTGAGTACTTCCACGGGGCGGGCCAGCGCCTGCGGCGCGTGGAACACGGAGCGGAAAGCCACGTCCGTGATGACGATCGGAGCGATGTACACGTCCTGCACGGTGCGGAACCGGCATGTCACCCCGTCGTCCGACCGGCTGTTCAGCATGGCGCCGCGCGGCAGACGCGTGGCGTCGCTCATGCCGTGGATTGCCTGGCCGGGGTCGACGTGCACGATCGCGGTGGAAGGGAACGGCAGCAGGTACTGCCGGTAATTCACGCTCAGGATCGCTTCGGTGACCTTGTTGTCGTTCTCCTCGATCATCTGCTCGATGCGGCCCGTCAGGAAGGCAGTACCCTGGAGCAGCCGCTCGATGTGCGGGTCGTCGCTGGCGCCGTTTGCCATTCCCAGTCGCATTGCCTGGGCCGGGTATTCGGCGGCGAATTCATGCGCATAACCTTGCAGGGTGCCCAGTGCGCGTTCGAAGTATTCGCGTCGTTTCTTCATCCGGTCCTCCGTCAGCGAATCGAGTAATGCAGGGTGGAAGGCTCCAGCATCACGTCGAAGCGCACACGCTCACCGGCATCCTGCATGCGCAACTGGGCGGTGACCACGAAACTGAGCCGGTTGACGACACCCGGTTCGTGCACCAGGTGCACACGCGCGCCGCAAAGGCGAGGTTCATGCCGGGCGATGGCCGTTTCGAGCTGGTCGCACACATCCTTGCGGTCGGCGCTGCTGGAAAGGGACAACTGCGCAAAGTCGGCCAGGCCGAAGTTCAAGATCGAGCGACGGCACAGGGGCCGGCCGAGCAGGTCGTCTTCCGGAATGGCGGTGCGGGTATTGAGCAGGTTTTCGAGATCGCGCGTGATGGCACGCTTGTGCTGGTCCAGCGTCAGCGTGGCGGCAGTGGCCGGCGCGGTGAGGCGCTGCCATACGCTGGGGGTAAAAGTACTGCCCGCTTGTCTCATCGATTCCTCCTGGGAGAGCTGGAAGGAGATTGTCGGGGGAGGGATGGGAAAGGGAGTTGCGTTATCGCAATTCGTTGAACGCCGGGTCTTCGGCAGTGACGCGCTACTTTGCAGGATGTTATGTAGATGAGTACTCGCTCCGTCTGCAAGCCGCACGGATGTGTATTGGAGACTTATCAGTCAATTTCATATTGCAAGTAAAGACCTGCGTATAATCCCACCCTGATCCACACCAAAAATTCCCGCAAAGTTGTATATACATGTCGTTTCCGCAAGGAATTATTCAGAGCACTCCGGTTACCGAATGCTCACCAAAAGTGTTGCCCCTTCGCTAGCGCCCCCGGAAGCGCTCACTGCGTCTACAACGGTGTACTGATGCGGTGACAGTGTCGGGAAACGGCGACACACCCATCCATTTCCGGCCCTCCGGCAGCGTTGTCCCGCCGCTACTCAGCCGTTGTACTTGGGCAACATTATATTTTTCTCAAATTTTAATTTTTGCTTAATAGAAGCCTTTGGTACCTCGCCGTAGATGAGGTAGCACATGCATTAAATTGCCTAGGTACCTGATTTTGCGACGTTTTCTGTCTTGAGGCTGCTTGAACGATACGCGCTAAGTCCTTAATTTCATTAGTAAAAATGGCCATTTGCCGCTCGGAAATCGCTTGACCACTGTCGTGTCGCCCTTTAAAGTGGGCACCTGTGTCAAAAAGTGTCGTTTTGTGGGATTCCGGGGCGGAGACGGCGCCACCCAAAATCAACAACAGATTTTCCAAAACTCAGGTTCTAAAGAGAAAGTACAGCCGTGTTCCAGGGCGCTTCCGCGATCAATCTCGATGCGAAAGGCAGGATGTCCATTCCCGCCAAGCATCGTGACGCGCTGATGATCCAGTGCGAAGGTCGCCTCACGCTGACCAAGCACCCGGACGGCTGCCTGCTGATGTACCCGCGCCCTGTATGGGAAGCAAAGCGCGACCAGATCGCTTCGTGGCCCATGTCGGCCCGCGGCTGGCAGCGCATCCTGCTGGGCAATGCCAGCGATGTGGAAATGGATTCGGCGGGCCGGATCCTGGTGGCGCCGGAATTGCGCGCCGCTGCCGGGCTTGGCCGCGAAGTCGTGCTGTCGGGCATGGTGACGCATTTCGAAATCTGGGATCCGGTCAAACGCGCCGAAAACGAGCAAGCCACGATCGACGTCGGCATGCCGGACACCTTGTCCGATTTCTCCTTCTGAGGTCCCGCCCCATGACGAACACAGCGGTGCCAGAATTCCAGCATCGTACGGTGCTGCTAGACGAAGCGGTCGACGCGCTCGCCATCGCCGGCGCGCGCGCCGACGGCATCTACGTCGACGGCACCTTCGGCCGCGGCGGCCACAGCCGCCTGCTGCTCTCGCGCCTGGGCGCCAATGGCCGCCTGGTCGCCTTCGACAAGGATCCGCAGGCGATCGCCACCGCCCTGCAGATCGCCGATCCGCGCTTTGCGATCGTGCACGACAGTTTTGCCACGATGGCATCCGCCCTGGCCGAGCGCGGCATCGGACAGGTCGATGGCGTGCTGCTCGACCTGGGCATCTCCTCGCCGCAGGTCGACGATGCCGCGCGCGGCTTCTCATTCCGCAACGACGGTCCGCTCGACATGCGGATGGACACGACACGCGGCATCTCCGCGGCCGAATGGCTGGCCACGGAATCGGAACAGACTCTTGAAAAGGTGATCAGGGATTATGGGGAAGAACGGTTTGCTTTTCAGATTGCAAAGGCGATTGTTGCTCGCCGGGCAGTCGAGCCAATTTCAAGCACACGACAGCTTGCCGGCATCGTGGCAGGCGCGGTCAAAACCCGGGAGAAGGGCAAGGATCCGGCCACACGCACCTTTCAGGCTATCCGGATTTTCATCAATCAAGAGCTTGAGGACCTCGAGGCAGGACTGAGGCAAGCCTACGACGCGCTGGCGCCGGGCGGCATCATGGCCGTGATCAGCTTCCACTCGCTGGAAGACCGCATGGTCAAGCGCTTCTTCGCCGAGCGCGCCAACGTGCCGCAGCCGGACCGCCGCCTGCCGATCCGCGCGGCCGACCTGCCGCAGCCCGAGGTCAAGCTGCTGGCCAAGATCAAGCCTTCCGATCGCGAAGTGGACGAGAACCCGCGCGCCCGCTCCGCCGTGCTGCGCGTGGCGATGCGCCTGCCGCGCAGTGGCAATCCCGTGGAGAAGCCGGCATGAGCGGCAAGCTCGCCGCCGTGCTGGCCGCGCTGCTCGTGGGCTGCGCGCTGTCGCTCGTTAACGCGCAATACCGGGCGCGCCACCTGTTCATCGAACTGGAACGGGCGCAGGCCAAGTCGCGCCAGCTCGACATCGAATGGTCGCAGCTCCAGCTGGACCAGTCCACGCTGGGCAAGCACGCCCGCATCGAGGAAATCGCGCACAAGGACCTGGGCATGACGCAGCTGACGCCGGCGCGCACCCAGTACCTGACGGAGGGCGAGGAATGAGCCGCTCGAACGCCGCCGGCTCGCGCGTGGCCGCCTCGAAGGGCGTGTCGTTCTCGAAGAGCCCCGTGCTCGCCGTGCGCCTGCCCACCTGGCGCTCGCGCGTGGTGCTGTTCGTGCTGTTCGCGGCCTTCACGGCCCTGGCCGTGCGCGCCGTATGGCTGCAAGGCCTGTCCACCCAGTTCCTGCAGAAGCAGGGCGAGATCCGCTACGCCCGCACGATCGAACTGCCGGCCACGCGCGGCAAGATCATGGACCGCAACGGCCAGGTGCTGGCGTCGTCGATTCCCGTGAAAGCCATCTGGGCGATCCCGGACGACGTGCTGCAGGCGCCGCCGGAAAAACTGCGCGCCCTGGCGGGCCTGCTGGACATGAGCGAGGCCGAGCTGCGCAAGAAGCTCGACTCGGACCGCAATTTCGTCTACCTGAAACGCCAGGTCGAGCAGGACGTCTCCGACAAGATCGCCGCGCTGAAGATCGACGGCATCGACACTCGCAAGGAATACAAGCGCTTCTACCCGCAGGGCGAAGTGATGACACACGTGGTGGGCTTCACCAACGTGGAAGACGTCGGCCAGGAATCGATGGAGCTGGCGCACCAGAAGACGCTGGTCGGCCAGACCGGCACGCGCCGCGTCATCAAGGACCGGCTGGGCCATATCGTCGAGGACATCGGCGCCAAGCACGAACCGCACGACGGCAAGGACCTGGTGCTGTCGGTCGATTCGAAGATCCAGTACATCGCCTTCACCCAGCTGAAGGCCGCGGTCGAGAAGTTCTCCGCCAAGGCCGGCGCGGCCGTGGTGCTGGACGTGCACACGGGCGAGGTGCTGGCGCTGGCCAACTACCCCAGCTACGACCCGAACGATCGCCGCAAGCTCACCGGCGCCCAGCTGCGCAACCGCGTGATGACCGATTCCTTCGAGCCGGGTTCCACGCTCAAGCCCATCACCGTGGCGCTGGCGCTGGACAAGGGCATCGTCAAGCCGCACACCAACATCGATACCGGCAACGGCCGCTACACGATCAAGGACCGCACGATCAGCGACACCAAGGCGCACCACGTGATCAATGTGCAGCAGATCGTCGAGATGTCGTCGAACATCGGCACCTCCAAGATCGCCCTGTCGATGCAGCCGCAGGAGATGTGGGAGATGTTCACCAAGGTTGGCTTCGGCCAGCAGCCGAAGTGGGGCTTCCCCGGCGCCGTGGCCGGTCGCGTGCGCCCGTACAAGAACTGGCGCCCGGTCGAGCAGGCCACCATGAGCTACGGTAACGGCATTTCGGTATCGCTGATCCAGCTGGCTCGTTCCTACCTGATGTTCGCGCGCGACGGCGACCTGATTCCGCTCACCTTCGAAAAGAGCCACGACATGCCGCAGGGCCAGCAGGTCATCAAGCCGGAAACCGCGCGGCAGATGCGCGAAATGCTGGAAATGGTCGTCTCCGGCAAGGACGGCACCGCCAAGCAGGCCCAGATCCCGGGCTATCGCGTGGGCGGCAAGACGGGCACCGCCTACAAGGTGGAAAACGGCCGCTATGCGATCCCGCGCAAGTACATCGGCTCCTTCGTGGGCATTGTGCCGTTGTCGGCACCGCGCTTCGTGATCGCGGTGATGATCGACGAGCCCACGCAGGGCGGCCACTACGGCGGCCAGGTGGCCGCCCCCACTTTCGCCAAAGTCGCAGAGAACGCGCTGCGCGCCATGAACGTGCCTCCCGACTCCACCGTCACGGAAATCGTGGCGCCGACGGGCAACGAAGGGGAGGCCATGTAAATGACGAACATGAATAATAACGACGACATCAACACCATTGCTGCCTGGATCAGGCAGGCCGCGCCGGGCGGCCAGCTGGCATCCGACTCGCGCCGGATCAAGTCCGGCGATGTATTTTTCGCATATCCCAACAACAGCGCGGGCGACGCCGGCGACGGCCGCAACTATATAGAACGGGCCATCGAGCAGGGCGCCGCCGCCGTGCTGTACGACCCGCAGGATTTCCAGTGGAAAGCCGAATGGCAGGTGGCCGGCCGGGCCGTGCCGGACCTGAAGCGCACCGCGGGCCCGATCGCGCACGCCGTGTACGGCATGCCGGATGCCGGCATGTTCACGGTCGGCATCACGGGCACGAACGGCAAGACCTCGTCCGCCGTGTGGCTGGGGCACGCGCTGTCGCGCGCCGGCGAGACCGCCGCCGTGATCGGCACGCTGGGCGTCGGCCTGTTTCACAGCTCCACCTACGGCCGCACCGAACCCGAATTCACCTCCACCGGCTACACCACGCCGGACCAGGTGCTGCTGGCCCGCACGCTGGACGAATGCCGCGCCGCCGGCGCGCGCTCGCTGGCGATCGAAGTTTCGTCCATCGGCCTGGAACAGGGCCGCGTGTCGGGCATGCACTTCGACGTGGCGCTGTTTACCAACCTCACGCGCGACCACCTCGATTTCCACGGCTCGATGCAAGCCTACGAGGCGGCCAAGCAGAAGCTGTTCGCGTGGCCCGGCCTGAAGGCGGCCGTGATCAACCTGGACGATCCGGCCGGCGTGCGCATCGCCGCCCTGGTGAATGGCGCCCAGGTGATCGGCTACACGCTCAAGCCTGACAGCGACGTGCCGGCCATGCCGGGCATGGCCGTGCTGCGCGCCAGCCAGGTCAAGAGCCGCAGCGCGGGCACCGAATTCCACCTCGACTCGCCCTACGGTTCGGCACAGGTGAAGACGCGCCTGGTCGGCGCGTTCAACGTCAGCAATGCGCTCGGCGTGCTGGGCGCCCTGCTGGCGAAAGGCATGCCCCTGCGCGCCGCCGTCGACGCGATCGAGGCGCTCACGCCCGCGCCGGGCCGCATGCAGCTGGTGGGCGGCAACGATGCGCCGATGGTCGTGATCGACTACGCGCACACGCCCGATGCGCTGGAAAAAACGCTGGAAGCGCTGCGCCCCGTGGCCACTGACCGGGGCGGCCAGCTGTGGTGCGTGTTCGGCTGCGGCGGCGACCGCGATCCGGGCAAGCGCCCGCAGATGGGCCGCATCGCCCAGGCGGCGGACCACGTGCTCGTCACCAGCGACAACCCGCGCAGCGAAGACCCGCACGCGATCATCGCGCAGATCGTGGCCGGCATGGATGCCGGCCGCCCCGCGCAGACCATCGAGGACCGGGCCGCCGCGATCCTCTCCGCCGTCAAGCACGCCGCGAAGAACGACGTGATCCTGGTGGCCGGCAAGGGCCACGAACCCTACCAGGAGATCAAGGGCAAGAAACTGCCGTTCTCCGATGCCGACCACGCCCAACTGGCATTGACAGCTCGACTGACGATGATGAGGCCGAACTGATGCGCGCAACGGTGGACCAGATCCTGGGCGCGCTGACCGGCGCACGCATTGCAGGCAACCTCGGCGGCGATGCGATCGCCTTCGATGGGGTGTCGACCGACAGCCGCACCGTGAACCCCGGCGCGCTGTTCGTCGCGCTGCGCGGCGAAACCTTCGATGCGCACGATTTCCTGCCTCAGGTGGTGCAGAAGGCCGCCGCCGTCGTGGTCGAGAAACTGCCCGATGGCTGCACCTCGCCAGCCATCGTGGTGCCGGACACGCTGGTCGCCCTCGGCGAGATCGCCCGCTGGTGGCGCAATCAGTTCGACCTGCCCGTCATCGGCGTCACCGGCAGCAACGGCAAGACGACCGTGAAGGAAATGATCGCGGCCATCCTGGCTGCCGCGCACGGCGAAGAAGACCGGCTGGCGACCCGCGGCAACCTGAATAACGAGATCGGCGTGCCGCTCACGCTGTTCCGCCTGGCCCCGCACCATTCCTCCGCCGTCATTGAACTGGGCATGAACCATCCCGGCGAGATCGGCCGCCTGGCGAAGATCGCCGCGCCCACGATCGGCCTGGTGAACAACGCGCAGCGCGAGCACCAGGAATTCATGCACACGGTGGAAGCGGTGGCACGTGAAAACGGTGCAGTGCTGGCCGCGCTGCCGGCCGATGGCGTGGCGGTATTCCCGTCGCACGACGAGTTCACGCCGATCTGGCGCGAGCTGGCCGGCGCGCGGCGCACGCTGACCTTCGGCCTGAGCAAGGAAGCGGACGTGAGCTGCTCCTTCCGCCCGGCCGATTTCGGCTCCCAGATGTTCGTGTCGATCCGCCGCGCGGACGGCGCGTTCGACCAGTTCTATGCCGGCATGCAGGCCGCCGGCGAACACAATGTGCGCAACGCGCTGGCCGCCGTGGCCTGCACCTACGCCGCCGGCATTCCGCTCGATCGCATCAAGGCGGGGCTGGACAACTTCGCGCCCGTGAGCGGCCGCCTGCAACGCAAGCAGGCCGCCAACGGCGCCGTGGTCATCGACGATACGTACAACGCCAACCCGGATTCGGTGCGCGCCGCGATCGACGTGCTGGCGAACAGCCCGGCGCCGCGCGTGCTGGTGCTGGGCGATATGGGCGAGGTGGGGGCCCAGGGGAAGGAATTCCACGAAGAGATTGCCGCCTATGCGGCGGGCAAGGGCATCGAACAGGTGCTCGTCACGGGCGAACTGGCGCAGCATATGTCCGGCCATGCCCACCATTTCAAGGAGTTCGACGCGTTGCTGGCGGCAGTCGATGCCGCCGCGACGCCGCACGCAACAGTTTTGATCAAGGGCTCCCGTTTCATGAAGATGGAGCGGGTCGTGCAGCATTTGATTGGATCGCAACAAGCTAACAAGGAAAACCACTGATCATGCTGCTCTGGCTCGCACAGTACCTGCAGGACGATATCGGCGCCTTCCGCGTCTTTAACTTCATTACATTCCGCGCCGTGTTCGCCACGATCACGGCACTCGTGATCGGCCTTGTCGCCGGTCCCGCCGTCATCCGCAAGCTCACGGCCATGAAGTACGGCCAGGCCGTGCGCACCGACGGCCCGCAAACGCATCTGAAAAAACACGGCACGCCCACGATGGGCGGCGTGCTGGTCCTGATCGCGATCGGCGTTTCCACGCTGCTGTGGTGCGACTGGTCGAACCGGCTGATCTGGCCGGTCATCGTGGTAACGATCGGCTTCGGCGCCGTGGGCTGGGTCGACGACTACCGCAAGGTGGTGCGCCAGGACCCCGAAGGCATGCGCTCGGCCGAAAAATACTTCTGGCAGTCGCTGGTCGGCGTGGCCGCCGCGCTGTACCTGGCGTTCTCCGTGTCGGCACCCACGCCGGCCGAAGTGTTCAAGCTGTTCTTCAACTGGGTGCAGTCCGGCTTCTCGATGGACCTGCCGCCGAAGGCCGACCTGATCGTGCCGTTCTTCAAGACGATCAGCTACCCGCTGGGCGTGTGGGGCTTCATCGCGCTGACCTATTGCGTGATCGTCGGTTCCTCGAACGCGGTCAACTTCACGGACGGCCTGGACGGCCTGGCCATCATGCCGACCGTGATGGTCGGTTCGGCCCTGGGCCTGTTCGCCTATCTCACCGGCAGCGCCACGTACTCGAAGTACCTGTTCATCCCGCATATTCCCGGCGCGGGCGAATTGATCATCTTCGTGGGCGCCATGGCCGGCGCTGGCCTGGCTTTTCTCTGGTATAACACGCATCCCGCGCAGGTGTTCATGGGCGACGTCGGCGCGCTCGCGCTGGGCGGCGCGCTCGGCACCATCGCCGTCATCGTGCGCCAGGAAATCGTGCTGTTCATCATGGGCGGCATCTTCGTCGCCGAAACCGTGTCCGTGATCATCCAGGTGGGCTGGTTCAAGTATACGAAGAAGCGCTATGGCCAGGGCCGCCGCGTGTTCCTGATGGCGCCGCTGCACCATCATTTCGAACAGAAGGGCTGGAAGGAAACGCAGGTCGTGGTCCGCTTCTGGATCGTGACGATGATGCTCGTCCTGGTCGGCCTCTCCACCCTGAAACTGCGTTGATACCATGATCTACACCGGCAAAATCGCGTTGGTACTGGGCCTCGGCGAATCGGGGCTGGCGATGGCGCAGTGGCTGGCCCGCTGCGGCGCGCTGCTGCGCGTGGCCGACACGCGCGCCGTGCCGGACCGGCTGCCCGCCCTGCGCGAGGCGGTGCCGGGCACGCAGTTCATTTCCGGCCCGTTCGATGCCGCGCTGCTCGACGGCGTGGACTTCGTCGCCGTCAGCCCGGGCCTGGCACCGAACCGCGAACTGGCCGACATCCTGCCGGCCGCGCAGCAGAAGAACATTCCCGTCTGGGGCGAGATCGAACTCTTCGCCCAGGCGCTGGCCTGGCTGAAGACCGATCGCGCCTATGCGCCGAAGGTCATCGCCATCACGGGAACCAACGGCAAGACCACCGTCACCACGCTGACGGGCCAGCTGTGCGAGCGCGCCGGCCTGTCCGTGAAGGTGGCCGGCAATATCAGTCCCGCCGCGCTGGACGTGCTGCGCGAAGCGATGGATGCGGCGCAGTCGGAAAACTCGTTGCCGCAGGCCTGGGTGCTGGAACTGTCCAGCTTCCAGCTGCACACCACGTATTCGCTGCAGGCCGACGCCGCCACGGTGCTGAACCTGACGCAGGACCACCTGGACTGGCACGGCTCGATGCAAGCCTATGCGGACGACAAGGCCCGCATCTTCGGCGAGCACACCGTGCGCGTGCTGAACCGCGACGATGCCTGGACCATGCGCATGGCCAACCCGATCGGCACGAATGCGACCTTCGGCACCGGCGAACCGGAGGGGCTGAACAGCTTCGGCCTCGTGAACGAGCGCGGCATCTGGTGGCTGGCCACGGCCGAGCCGGCGGACGACGCCGAACCTGCCCGGAAACGCCGCAAGAACGAACCCGTGCCGGCCGTCGAAACCTATGTCAAGAAATTGATGCCGGCCGACGCGTTGCAGATCCGCGGCACGCACAACGCCACCAACGCGCTGGCCGCGCTGGCACTGTGCCGCGCGATCGGCCTGCCGTTCGCGCCGCTGCTGCACGGGCTGCGCGACTACAAAGGCCAGCCGCACCGCGTGGAACTGGTGGCGTCGATCAACGGCGTCGACTTCTACGACGACAGCAAGGGCACCAACGTGGGTGCCACCGTGGCCGCCATCGATGGCCTGGGCAAGAGCTTCGGCGGCGAATCGCAGAAGATCGTGCTGATCGCCGGCGGCGACGGCAAGGGCCAGGAATTCGATCCGCTCGCCGGCCCGGTGTCGCGCTACGTGCGCGCCGTGGTGCTGATCGGCCGCGATGCGCCGGCCATCCGCGCCGTGCTGGCCGGCACCGGCGTGCAGCTGGAAGACTTCGCGACGCTGGAAGAAGCGACCAAACGCGCGGCCGCGCTGGCCCATGCCGGTGACGCCGTGCTGCTGTCGCCCGCCTGCGCCAGCCTGGACATGTTCAAGAACTACGCGCATCGCGCCCAGGTGTTCATCGACACCGTGCGCGAGATCGCGCTGGATGCGGGACAGGAGATCTGATGGCTTTCCAGCTGCCATTCAAGTTCTCCGGCGGCGGATCGGTCACTCCGATCGATATCCGCGCGCGCCAGTCGCGCATGATGGAGTACGACAAGCCGCTGCTGTGGGTGATCATCCTGCTGCTGTTGACGGGAATGGTGATGGTGTATTCGGCATCGATCGCCTTGCCCGATTCGCGCAAGTACGCTTCGTACTCGAATTCGTATTTCCTGACGCGGCAGGCCACCTTCATCGCCATTTCGGCGGTGATGGCGCTGCTGGCGTTCCGCATTCCCATCGCCACCTGGCAGCGCTGGGCGCCTTACCTGTTCATCGGCACCTTGTTCCTGCTGGTGCTCGTGCTGATTCCCGGCATTGGCGTTGTCGTCAACGGCGGCCGGCGCTGGCTGTCGCTCAAGTTCTACAACCTGCAGCCTTCCGAGCTGATGAAGCTGTTCATCGTGCTGTACGCGGCCGACTACACGGTGCGCAAGCAGCAGTTCATGCACAAGCTGACAAAGGGCTTCATGCCGATGGCGATCGCCGTCAGCGTGGTCGGCCTGCTGCTGCTGCTCGAGCCCGACCTGGGCGCCTTCGGCGTGATCGTCTGTATCGCCATGGGCATCCTGTTCCTGGGCGGCGTGAACGCGATCTGGTTCGGCGGCATCGCCGGCATGCTGGTCACGATCTTCGTGTCGATCATCGCGCTGTCGAAGTTCCGGCGCGACCGCTTCTTCGCCTACCTGAATCCGTGGGAAGAAGAGAATGCCCTGAACAAGGCTTACCAGCTCACGCACTCGCTGATCGCCTTCGGCCGCGGCGAGATCTTCGGCGTGGGCCTGGGCGGCAGCGTGGAAAAGCTGCACTACCTGCCGGAAGCGCATACCGACTTCCTGCTGGCCGTGATCGGCGAGGAACTGGGCCTGATCGGCGTGCTGGTTGTCATCGGAATGTTCTACTGGATCGTTAAACGCGCTTTCGAGATCGGCCGCCAGGCGATCGCCATCGACCAGACCTTCGCCGGCCTCGTCGCCAAGGGCATCGGTATCTGGATCGGCATCCAGACGTTCATCAACATGGGAGTGAATTTGGGCCTGTTGCCCACCAAGGGATTGACCTTGCCGCTGATGAGCTACGGCGGCACGGGTGTGCTCGTGAACTGCCTCGGCCTCGCGATCCTGCTGCGGATCGATTACGAGAACCGGGTCCTGATGCGGGGCGGACGAGTATGAATATGCAAACGACCGCGCAAGCTACCGCGCAAACGGGCGCGAAAATGAAGAGGCTCGTGATCATGGCGGCCGGCACGGGCGGCCACATCTTCCCCGGCCTCGCGATCGCGCAGACGATGCGCGCGCGCGGCTGGGAAGTGAGCTGGCTGGGCACGTCGCATGGCATGGAAGGCGACCTGGTGCCCAAGGCCGGGGTGATGATGGACGTGATCCATTTCTCCGGCATGCGCGGCAAGGGCCTCGGCCACACGATTTCCGGCGCGTTCAAGATGCTCAAGGCGTTCCGGGACTGTTACGGGATACTGAAGCGCCGCAAGCCCGACGCCGTGCTGGGCATGGGCGGCTACGTGACGGTGCCCGGCGGGATGATGACGAAGCTGCGCAACGTGCCGCTGGTGCTCGTCAATGCCGACGCGGCGCTGCTGCTGTCGAACAAGACCCTGGCGCCGGTGGCCTCGAAAGTGTGCTTCGGCTTCCCGGCCGACTTCGGCCGCGCCGCCGGCAAGGCTGTCGTGACCGGCAACCCGGTGCGCAAGGAAATCCTCGACCTGCCGGCACCGGAGCAGCGCTTCGCCGGCCGCGAAGGCCCGCTGCGCGTGCTCGTCGTGGGTGGCAGCCTGGGTGCCAAGGCGCTGAACGATGCGCTGCCGGCCGCGCTGGCCCTGCTCCCGGCTGCCGAACGCCCCCTGGTGACGCACCAGTCGGGCAAGAAGAACATCGATGCCCTGCGCGCCGGCTACGCGCAGGCGGGCGTGCAGGCGAACGTGGTCGACTTCATCGACGACATGGCGGGCGCCTACGCGCAGGCCGACGTGGTGATCTGCCGCGCCGGCGCGATCACGGTTTCCGAACTGACGGCGGCCGGCGTTGCCAGCGTGCTGGTGCCGCTGGTGGCATCGACGACGAGCCACCAGCGCGACAACGCGCAATGGATGGCGAAACAGAACGCGGCGATCCACCTGCCGCAGAGCGAACTGAGCGCGCAGAGCATGGCGGCGCTGCTGCAAACGCTCACGCGCGAGCGCTGCCGTTCGATGGCGGTGGCGGCGCACGCGGTGGGCAAGCGCGACGCGAACGACGCGATCGCACAAGTACTCGAACAACTGGCATAGACGAACCAATATAACAATGCAACACAAGGTAAAGAACATTCACTTCGTCGGCATCGGCGGCAGCGGCATGAGCGGCATCGCCGAGGTGCTGGTCACGCTCGGCTACAACGTCAGCGGCTCCGACCTGGGCAGCAATGCGGTCACCCAGCGCCTGGCGGACATGGGCGCAAAGGTATTCCAGGGCCACGCGGCCGAATACATCGGCGAAGCCGACGCGGTGGTCACGTCCACCGCTGTCGCCGCCGACAACCCGGAAGTGCTGGCCGCCCGCGCGAAAAAGATCCCGATCGTGCCGCGCGCCGTCATGCTGGGTGAGCTGATGCGCCTGAAGCGCGGCATCGCCATCGCCGGCACGCACGGCAAGACCACGACCACGTCGCTGGTCGCTTCCGTGCTGTACCAGGGCGGCCTCGATCCCACGTTCGTGATCGGCGGCCGGCTCACCGCGGCCGGCGCCAACGCCAAGCTGGGCTCGGGCGAGTACCTGGTGGCCGAGGCGGATGAATCGGACGCGTCGTTCCTGAACCTGGCGCCGATGATCGAGGTGATCACGAACATCGATGCCGACCACATGGACACCTACGAGCACGATTTCGAAAAGCTGAAACAGGCATTCGTGCACTTCACGCACCGCCTGCCGTTCTATGGCCGCGCCATGCTGTGCATCGACGATCCGCACGTGCGCAGCATCCTGCCGCAGGTGACCAAGCCCGTCACCACCTACGGCTTCGCCGACGACGCCGAAGTGCGCGCGGTGAACGCGCGTGCGGTCGGCACGCAGATGCACTTCACGGTGCTGCAGGAAGGCTTCCCCGACCTGGACATCGTGCTGAACCAGCCCGGCATGCACAATGTGCAGAACGCCTGCTCGGCCGTGGCGATCGCGCGGGAGATCGGCGTCGAGGACAGCGCCACGCAGGCCGGCCTGGCCGGCTTTGCCGGCGTGGGCCGCCGCTTCACGAAGTACGGTGACGTGGCCATTCCGGGCGGCGGAACCTTCACGCTGGTGGACGACTTCGGCCACCACCCTGTCGAGACGGAAGTAACGCTGGCCGCCGCGCGCGCCGCCTATCCCGGCCGCCGCCTCGTGCTGGCGTTCCAGCCGCACCGCTACACCCGCACGCGCGACCTGTTCGAGGACTTCGCCCGCGTGCTGTCGGTGGTGGACGTGCTGGTGCTGGTCGAGGTGTACCCGGCAGGCGAGGCGCCGATCGTCGGTGCCGACGGCCGCTCCCTGGTGCGCGCGATCCGCGCGCGCGGCAAGACGGAACCGGTGTTCGTCGAAACGATCGGCGAGGTGCCGGAAACGATCATGAACGTGGTGCGCGACGGCGACGTCGTGCTCACGATGGGCGCTGGCGCAATCAGCGGCGTTCCGGGCAAACTCATTCATTACGGAGCATCGGCATGAGCATCGCGAAGGAAGAAGCGCAATCGTTCGGCAAGGTCGGCGTGCTGTTCGGCGGCCGCTCCGCCGAGCGCGACGTCTCCATCATGTCCGGCACAGGCGTGCTGCAGGCGCTGCAAAGCCAGGGCATCGACGCCCACGCGTTCGATCCGGGCCAGCGCTCGCTGGCCGAACTGGCGGCCGAGAAGTTCGACCGCGTGTTCATCGCGCTGCACGGCCGCTACGGCGAGGATGGCACGCTGCAGGGCGCGCTGGAACTGCTGGGCATTCCCTACACGGGCAGCGGCGTGATGGCCAGCGCGATGGCGATGGACAAGATCACCACCAAGATCCTGTGGCTGAAGGCAGGCTTGCCCACGCCCGAATACGCGGTGCTGCATGACGACAGCGACCTGGCGGCGGTTGCCGCGAAGCTGGGCCTGCCGCTGATCGTCAAGCCGCCGCACGAAGGTTCGTCGATCGGTTTCTCGAAAGTGGAAGCGCTGGAAGAATTCGCGGGCGCATATGCCAAGTGCGCGCCGCTGGACGATTCCGTGCTGGCCGAGTCGTTCGTGGCAGGCCGCGAATTCACCGTGGCCGTGCTGGGCACGGGTGCCGGCGCCCGCGCGCTGCCGGTGGTGGAGATCGTGGCGCCGAAGGGCAACTACGATTACCAGAACAAGTACTTCACCGACGACGTCCAGTACTTCTGCCCACCGCAGCTCGACGAGGCGATCCAGGCCGAGATGCGCCGCATCGCCGTGGAAGCCTATCGCACGCTGGACTGCGAAGGCTGGGCGCGCATCGACGTGCTGCTGCGCGAGAGCGACAACCGCCCGTTCCTGCTGGAGGCGAACACCTCGCCCGGTATGACGAGCCACTCGCTGGTGCCGATGGCCGCTCGCGCGGAAGGCATGTCGTACGAGGCGCTGTGCGTGGAAATCCTGCGCTCGGCGCGGCTCAAGACCAAGGGATAAGACAGCAATGTGGCACGACGCGAAAGCCTTGAACGCAACCGCCAGCACGATCTTCGCGCTGGTGTTTGGCGTTTGCGTCGCCGCCGGCATCTGGTGGATCGCGCACCGGCCGATCTTCGACCTGCGCACGATCCGCGTGGAAGCGATGGAGCGCGCCGAACTGCGGCACGTAAACCTGCTCACGCTGAGGAACGGCACGCAGGGGCGCATCCGCGGCAACTTCTTCACGGCGAACCTGGAACAGGTGCGCCAGGTGTTCGAGGCGGTGCCGTGGGTGCGCCGCGCCACGGTGCGGCGCGAATGGCCGAACCAGCTGATCGTGGAAGTGGAAGAGCACGAGGCGCTGGGTACCTGGGGCGAGGATGGCCGGCTGCTGTCGGTGAAGGGCGATGTGTTTACGGCCAACCTGGCCGAGGCCGAAGAGGATCACGAGCTGCCGCAGTTCTCCGGACCGGATGGCAGCGAGAAGGAAGTGCTGTCGCGCTATGCCGAGCTGCGCAAGTGGTTCGCGCCGGCGAAGCTGGTGCCGGCGGGGCTGGCCCTGTCGGGCCGCTATGCGTGGACGGTCACGCTGGACAACGGTGCCGTGGTGGCGCTGGGCCGCGAGCAGACGCCCACGATGCTGAAGGAGCGCGTGGCGCGCCTGGTGTCGGTGTGGCCGCAGCTGGCTGCGCGCGTGCCCGATATCGAAACGATCGATATGCGCTACCAGAACGGCCTGGCGCTGTCGGCAACTGGATTGAAGATACCGGCCGAAAAGAAGAAGTAGGCCAAGTAGTACAACGAATACATACGAGCAGATAATGACAAAAGACGCGAAAAACCTGATCGTCGGCCTCGACATCGGCACCTCGAAGGTGGTGGCCGTGGTGGCCGAGGTGATGGGCGATGGCCGCCACGAAGTGATCGGGCTGGGACAGCACGAATCGAAGGGCCTCAAGAAGGGCGTGGTGGTGAACATCGAAGCGACCGTGGAATCCATCCAGCGTGCCCTCGAGGAAGCGGAGCTGATGGCCGACTGCAAGATCCGCAATGTGTATGCGGGCATCGCGGGCAGCCATATCCGCAGCTTCAATTCGAGCGGCATGGTGGCGATCAAGGAAAAGGAGGTCACGGCCACCGACGTGGCGCGCGTCATCGAAACGGCCAAGGCGGTTAACATCCCCACTGATCAGCAGCTGCTGCACACCGTGCCGCAGGAATTCATCGTGGACAGCCAGGAAGACGTGCGCGAGCCGATCGGCATGAGCGGCATCCGGCTGGAGGTGAAAGTACATATCGTCACGGGCGCGGTGAGCGCCGTGCAAAACATCGTCAAGTGCGTGCGGCGCTGCGGGCTCGAGGTCTCGGACCTGATCCTGCAGCCGATGGCATCCGCGGATGCCGTGCTCACGCCGGACGAAAAGGAATTGGGTGTAGTGCTGATCGATATCGGCGGCGGCACCACCGACGTTGCAGTGTTCTCGGACGGCGCGATCCGCCATACGGCAGTGATCCCGATCGCCGGTGACCAGATCACCAACGACATCGCGATGGCCTTGCGGACGCCCACGTCCGAAGCGGAGGAAATTAAGATCCGCTACGGCGTGGCAAAGCAGGTACTGGCGGATCCGGGTGAACACCTGGAAGTGCCGGGCCTGGGCGACCGCGGCCCCCGCAACCTGTCCCGCCAGGCGCTGGCTGCCGTCATCGAGCCGCGCGTGGAGGAACTGTTCGCCATGGTGCACCAGGTGGTGCGCGAGTCCGGATACGAGGGCGTGCTCTCGTCCGGCATCGTGCTGACCGGCGGCTCCTCGATCATGCCAGGCATGGTCGAAATGGCGGAGGACATCTTCCTGAAACCGGCGCGCCTCGGCACGCCGGACTATCGCGGCCAGCTGGCCGACGTGGTGCGCAGCCCCCGCTACGCCACCGTGCTCGGCCTGCTGCTGGAGGCGAAGAAGCAGTATCTGCGCGGGCACATCGTGACGCGCCAGGACGGGTCCGTGAAGGCGGTCTGGCAACGCATGAAGGAATGGTTCCTCGGGAATTTCTGAGGACACAGTAGAAACCAGGGTCGAGTAATTTTAAAATATTCGCGGTCGTCAAGCCCGGTCCTTCTACCGATAAGCAAGGGCTGGCAATTGAAGGGCGCATTCTTCTTCTAGGAGCACATCATGGAGTTCGATATGGTCGATAACGCATCACTGGGAACGGTGATCAAAGTGGTCGGTGTGGGCGGCGCGGGCGGTAACGCGGTGCAGCACATGATCAACAAGGGCATGAGCGGCGTGGAATTCATCGCCGCCAATACGGATGCCCAGGCGTTGTCGGCTTCCAAGGCCGACAACATCATCCAGATCGGCGAGACCGGCCTGGGCGCGGGCATGAAGCCCGACGTCGGCCGCAAGCTGGCCGAGGAATCGCGCAACCGCATCGAGGATGCGCTGCGCGGTGCGCACATGGTGTTCATCGCCGCCGGCATGGGCGGCGGCACCGGCACCGGCGCCGCCCCGATCGTCGCGGAAGTGGCGAAGTCGCTGGGCGCGCTGACCGTGGCCGTGGTCTCCAAGCCGTTCTCGCACGAAGGCCAGAAGTGCATGGAGATCGCCGAAGAAGGCCTGGAGCAGCTGTCGCAGAACGTCGACTCGCTGATCGTGATCCTGAACGAGAAGCTCGAAGAGATCTACGAGGATGAATCGCTGATCGAATGGCTGCAGCATGCCGACGACGTGCTGAACAACGCGGTCGCCGGCATCGCCGAGATCATCAACGTGCCGGGCCACATCAACGTCGACTTCAACGACGTGAAGACGATCATGGGCGAGCAGGGCAAGGCCATGATGGGCACCGCCGTCGCTTCCGGCGTGGACCGCGCGCGCATCGCCGCGGAACAGGCCGTGGCATCGCCGCTGCTGGACGGCATCGACCTGTCCGGCGCGCGCGGCGTGCTGGTCAACGTGACCGCGAGCCGTGGCCTGAAGGGCAAGGAAATCAAGGAAGTCATGGCTGCCGTGCGCGCCTTCGCCGCGCCGGACGCATCGATCGCACAGGGCATCGCTTACGACGATTCGATGGGCGATGCGATCCGCGTCACCGTGGTGGCCACGGGCCTGGGCAAGAACAAGAAGCACGTGCAGTTGGTGCCGCAGCAGATGCTGCGCACGGGCACCCACAACAACCCTTTGAACCCGCAGGCTGGCCTGGCCGGTGCCACCGGTTCCGTGACGATGGGCGCGGGCGTGGCCGGCGGCCACTCGTTCGAAGGCATGAAGGCGCCGGCCGTATGGCGCCGCGAATCGGCTTCCGAGCAGGTGCGCGCGATGGAAAAGAACGGCATGGAAACCTACGACATCCCGGCCTTCCTGCGCAAGCAGGCCGACTGATCGGATTGGATTCGCGGAGTCCTCGCGGGCTCCGTCTTCGCCGGCCTACGTGAGAGGGGCCGGCGCTTTCGAGCGGGTTCGCTCGCGCTCTGGCATACTGCCGGAGCTGCCGCCTCGGGTAGCTGCCCGCGGCGGTTTTTTTTCGCCTAGTTTTTCTGCTTGAGTGAGGAGTACGAACATGACCATCAAAATCGGCGATACCCTGCCGGAAGGCACGCTGTCCGAATACATCGAAGTCGAAACCGAAGCCTGCTCGCTGGGCCCCAACACGTTCAACGTGCAAGACCTCGTCAAGGGCAAGAAGATCGCGATCTTCGGCCTGCCGGGCGCCTACACGCCCACCTGCTCGGCCAAGCACGTGCCCGGCTTCGTGCAGCACGCGGAAGAGTTCAAGGCCAAGGGCGTGGACGAGATCTGGTGCATCGCCGTGAACGACGCGTTCGTGATGGGCGCCTGGGGCCGCGAACAGAAGTCCACCGGCATCGTGCGCATGATGGCCGACGGTAACGCCGCCTTCACGAAGGCGCTGGGCCTGGATGCCGATTTCTCGAAATTCGGCATGGGTACCCGCTCGCAGCGCTACTCGATGCTGGTCGAGGATGGTGTCGTCAAGCAGCTGAACATCGAGCAGGGCGGCAAGTTCGAGGTGTCGAACGCGGAGACGCTGCTGGGCCAGCTGTAAGCAGACTGAGTCGAAGGCAAGGCCGCGCATTGCGCGGCTTTTTTATTGGTTACCACCAGCCGCGGTCATTGAGGACCTTGTGTTTGTAGTAGGACCGATTTGCCATGATGGAGAAAAAGACTGCTCCTCCAAGGTTCACAGGGTTTGGCCGCCGTTTACCTACTTCATTAGACCCAAAATACACGGTGAAAATTATCGAAATCGCCACCACAGTGAGCGTATACGATAATGCGCGCCGCCACATTCCCTTTGCCAGAAAGTAGAGTGCCCCGAACAGAAACGCCCAGATGTTGAAGCCCGCCCTCAATCTGTCATCGAACGGAAGAATAAGCATGTTGGCTCGCGTGGAGCCGCCTGCCCGTTCGATCAGAGCGAAGCGGTTTTTCCAGACCAAAGGCAGTTCGTCGAGCGACGGGGGCAACTTGTGATTACAGCTGAAGCAACCGGAGACGTGGTCTGCCGAGATACCGCAATTTTCGCAGGCATGCATGGAAGGCTCCCGACGTTCGCGCCGACCAGCTCGACGCTTCGACATACAGGATAAGGTCTTGCGCACCATGGATATTGCGCTGATGCAATTCCTCGCTCGATTCCATGCTGGTATGAGACACAAAGCAAAAAAGCCCCGGCCGCACCGGGGAAAAGGGGGAAAACAGGGACAATGCGCGGTCTACCACCAGCTGTCGTCGCCGAGCACGGCATGCTTGTAGTAATCCAGATTCGCGCGCCACGCATACACGATCGCGGAGAGGGCCGCGGCCATGTTCTGGGCCAGCTCAGGCGGCACATTCAACCGTTCGGCGCACCACAGGAATACGAGCGTCATGGCGACGAGCAGGGCGGTCAGCGCGATGCCACGCTTTACCATGCCTTTGCAAAGGTAGTAGACGAATCCGAACAGCAGTGCAAACACATTGCAACGGATGCGAATGCGGGCGATGACGGGCAGCTGGTCCAGCTTCGGCAGTTCGACGCCGCCGGCCCGGTCGATCGCCATGAATTTGTCTCGCCAGACAAGCGGCAGTTTCTGCGGCGCGGCATATTCGAGCGGGACGGCGGGGGTGGGACGGCAAGTGGTGCACAGTGCACTCGTGATGAAATGCGTGCCGCAGTGCTGGCAAATCGACATAAATCCTCCGTGAATTGATCTTGATGACGGCGCGACTATATCGATCGCGTCCAGTTATCAATACGGCAATTGTCAAGAAGGTACTGTAGTTTGCGCAGTGCCAATTTTCCCTGCGGAGTTCTAGAGCACCTCGTCCAATCCGGGCCACCGCGCGTTGTGCACGCTCAGCCGAGATGGCCGCCGCGCCTGCTACGATCGCGCGCCCATGACAGGCGCTGCGTCTGCCGGGCGGTAAGGCCACCCTCGGCCGTTGCGCCCCCAAGATCGGATCTGGGCAGTGCGCAGTTCCGCATCCTCCAGCCCATCCGCTATTGGAGCGACAGGGCTTCTCCCGTCGACCACGGCGCGCGCCAAGCACGCCATGGTCACACTCAGCTAGGCACCGCGTATGACTACAAGACAGAATGTAGTCGGGGTACACCAGATGTTTCTTTTTTCGTAGCCAAAATACAACTACCACGACTCCAAGGGAAAAACGACGCGCTTTTTTGCGTACATGAGCTTTATTTTTGATACAGTTTCGTCAAGCAAAATCTAGTTTTGCTACAAAACGGTTAAAACGCCGACAGAGCGTGGCCACGGCGACTCTTTTCGCTCACCATTGGAGACAATCAATGCACGTCCAGGCACCACCACGCATTCCATACCCTTCCTTCCCGCTGCACCCCATTGCCACCGCCTGCGCGGTGCTCCTGTCGATACTGAGCGCTCCCGCGCTGGGCCAGGATGCGGCTGCTTCGGCCGCCGCCACGTCCACCACAACCAGCACTGCCGAGGGCACCATTGCCCAGGTGAAGGTATCGGGCATCCGCCGCGGCATCGAAGACGCCATATCCGTAAAAAAGGATTCCACGTCCATCGTGGAGTCCATTTCTGCCGAAGATATCGGCAAGCTGCCCGACACGAGCATCGCCGAATCGATCGCGCGCCTGCCGGGCCTGGCCGCCCAGCGCGTGGCCGGGCGGGCACAGGTGATCAGCGTGCGCGGCCTGTCGCCGGACTTCGCCACCACGCTGCTCAATGGCCGCGAGCAGGTGAGCACCGGTGACAACCGCAGCGTGGAATTCGACCAGTACCCGTCGGAGCTGTTGAGCGCGGTCACCGTGCACAAGACACCCGATGCGGGGCTGGTGGGCCAGGGCCTGTCCGGCACGATCGACATGCAGACCGTGCGGCCCCTGTCGTTCCCCGGCCGCACCATTTCATTCAATGTGCGGGGCGAGAAAAACTCGCTGGGCAAGATCGCCAATGCGAAAGACCATGGCCATCGCGTCAGTGCCAGCTACATCGACCAATTCGCCAACCGCACGATCGGCGTGGCGCTGGGCGTGGCGCACCTGGAATCGCCGATCCTGGACAATGAAACGGGCACCTACGAGCCGTTCGACCAGACGCGCATTTCCGGCGTGCCGGCGGGCACCTATGTCACGGCCGGGGTCAAGGCGCTGGCGAAAAGCGGCCGGCTGACCCGCACCGGCGTGATCGGCGTGCTGGAGTACCGCCCGAGCCGCATGTGGACCAGTACCCTCGATGTCTTCGCGTCGAACTTCAAGCAGGTCGACACGAACAACCAGTTCGAAGTCAATCTCGGCGGCTACAACGGCTCCAACAACCCTGCGGGCTTCAACTACACGAGCACCACGATCGTCGACAACACGCTGATCGGCGGTACCGCCACGGGCGCCTACCCGCTGGTGCGCGGCCAGAACAACCACCGCGAAGACCGCATCCGCACGGCCGGCTGGGGCAACCGGTTCAACTTCGGCGACTGGTCGCTGGTCGTGGACGCCAACTATTCGCAGGCCAGGCGCGACGAGACGTACCTGGAGAACAACCTGCAACTGCAGACCGCCGACGGTGGCGCGTTCAACGATCCGCTGATGACGGTGGGGTGGCGCACCGGGCAGTTCGCACATCTGTCCGGCCAGCTCGACTACAGCAACCCGGCCATCCTGCATACGGGCAATTCGATCTATGGCTATGGCAAGACCTATTCGCCGCACCTGAAGGACCGGCTGGCGAGCCTGAAGGTTGCCGCAACCCTGCCGGCACCGGCAGCGCTGGAGAACTACCTGGGCGGCTTCGATGTCGGCGTCAACTACAGCGACCGCACCAAGACCAAGCGCCAGCCCGAAGGCCAGCTGTTCGCCAAGGGAACGCCGACGATCTCCAGCGATCTGCTGTATGCCCCGGTCGACCTTGGGTTCGCCGGCGCGGGCATTGTGCCGTCGTGGAATGTGCCAGCCGTGATCGCCAAATACTTCGACCCGATCAACTACAGCCTGGCGAACAATGCCGGCACGATCAGCCGGGCGTGGGACGTCACCGAGAAGATCACCACGGCCTTCGCCCGCGCCAATATCGACAGCGACATCAAAGGCTATTCCGTGCGCGGCAATATCGGCGTGCAGGTCATCCGCACCGACCAGTCGTCGGAATCGCTGTATGCCGACGCGGCAGGCGTCGCCCACCCGATCGAAAGCGGCAAGAAGTACACCGACGTGCTGCCGAGCATGAACCTCGCCATTGGCCTGGACGACAGCCAGACCCTGCGCCTCTCGCTGGCGAAGCAGATCGCCCGCCCGCGCGTGGACCAGCTCAACGCGGGCTTCAACTTCAGCGTGGCCAGCGGTACCCGGCTGCCGAACGGCAGCGGCGGCAACAGCAAGCTCGATCCATGGCGCGCCAAGGCATTCGATATTTCCTATGAAAAGTACTTCGACAAGAAGGGCTATGTGGCACTGGCCGGTTTCTACAAGAAGCTGGACACGTACATCTACACCTTCTCGGAAACGCGCGACTTTTCGGAGTTCACGCCCGGCACCAACGCCATTTCCAACTTCGGGCAGTACACCACGTCGTACAACGGCGATGGCGGTATCCTGAAGGGTGTCGAGCTGACCGTGTCGGTGCCGCTGGAGCTGCTGACGCCGGCGCTGGATGGCTTCGGCGTGCTGGCCAGCTCGTCCTGGACGGAAAGCGGCATCGACATCAAGGAAGTCAATTCCGCGATCGGCAAGATCCAGCTGCCGGGCTTGTCCCGCAATGTCTCGAACGTCACGCTCTATTATGAAAAGGCGGGCTTCTCGACGCGCGTCAGCGGCCGGCGCCGCTCCGACTATGTGGGCGAGATCGGCAATTTCGCCGGCGATCGCCAGCTGCGCTTCGTGCACGATGCGCCCACGTTCGACGCGCAGGTGGGTTACACCTTCAACGAGGGCCGCTTCAAGGGTCTCGGTGTGCTGCTGCAGGTGAATAACCTGAACAATGCCGCGTATGAAACCTATGCGAACCGCAAGGATCGCCAGCTGGAATACGCGAAGTATGGCCGCACCGTACTGTTCGGCGTGAACTACAAGTTCTGACCGCAAGCCCCATCAGGCCAAGGGGACCGGCGCAACAGCGCCGGTTTTTTGGCCCTGCGGGCTATCCCCCGCCGGGCCGTTTTTGGTTGTTTCCGCAAAACGCCTACGCCGCGGATTTCTTCGCGCGGCTGCGCTTCTTGGGCGCCAGCATGATGCCCGTGCATTCAGGCGCGCCGCAGTGGCAGGCAAAGGCTTTTTTCACGGCAGGGGTATGGCGCTCGTCGTAGATGAGGCCATAGTTGTAGCGCAATTCCTCGCCTTTATCGATATCGCGCGACGCGTGGATGTACACGCGGTCGTCTTCCTCGATCGCTTCGCAGTTCGGGTCGCACGAATGGTTGATGAAGCGCGACTCGTTGCCGCCGGCACCGCCGTCGATCAGCAAGCCGTTGTTCAGCGTGAAAAAGAATGTATGGTTGATCGGCCCGCCCTTCGCGGCGGTGCGGCGGCAGGTTTCATCCCAGTCGACGATTTCGCCGGTGTACTCGATGATGCGGGTACCGGCCGCGATCTTCCGGCGGGCAAAAACGCCCTTGCCGTGGATGGGCGAATCATGCACTTCGAAGAGGGGAGGGGATTTGGATTTGGCGGCGGGCGTGGTCATTCGAATATCATACCCCGCCGTTCACGCGCACGGTTCAACGCTGGCGAGGCGGATACAATATGCGCCCGACAATACCGCAGACAAGAGCCCGCCTTGAAACAGCCAGCCAAGGAAAACCTGCACAGCATTTACGCGATGGTCATCGCCGTGGCGATGTTTTCCATCATGGATACCGCCATGAAGCTGCTCTCGGCCCATTACCCGGCCATGCAGGTGACGGTATTGCGCGCCTTTTCATCGATGCCGCTGGTCTGCGCCTACGTCGCGTACCGCGGCGCCTTTCGCGGCATCTTCAAGGTGAGCTGGCCGCTGCACCTGCTGCGCGGGGCGCTGGGCATCGGCATGCTGACCTTGTTCGCCTACGGCTTGAAGTCGCTGCCGCTGGCGGAAACCTACTCGGTGTTCTTCATCGCTCCCGCGCTGATCACGGCGCTGTCGGTATTCATCCTGAAGGAGAAGGTCGACGGCATGCAGTGGCTGGCGATCGGCGTGGGCCTCGTCGGCGTGCTGGTCGTGCTGCGGCCCGAGGGCACCAGCTTCATTTCCGTTGCAGGCCTGGCGATCCTTGGCTCGGCCGCCTGCTATGCAGTGTCCGCCATCGCGAGCCGCATCCTGTCGCGCACCGACTCGAGCGAGCAGATCATGTTCTGGATGCTCGTGATGATCGGCGGGGGCGCGCTGCCGCTGGCGTGGCCGGGGTGGGTGCCGCTGCGCTGGGACGACTGGGGCGTGATCGTCACGCTGGCCTTCTCCGGCTTCCTCGGCCAGCTGGCGATCACCAAGGCGTTCAGCATGGGCAAGGCTTCGATCGTGGCGCCGTTCGAATACACGGCGCTGGCCTGGGGCGTGGCGATCGACTGGGTGCTGTGGAATACGCTGCCCGACCAGTGGACCCTGGTAGGGGCTGCGATCATCATCGGCAGCGGCATCTACCTGGTGCGCCGCGAGGCGGTGCACAGCGAGGCGGAACACCCCTGAAACCCGCATGTTGTCTTGGTTTTATCCCTTTTTGCAGAGGGAACGCGGGCCCGGGAAAGCCGATATAATCGTGAAATGCTGAAACAACGTACCATCAAAGAACAAGTCCGCACCACGGGTGTCGGCGTGCACTCCGGCACCAAGGTCGAACTGACCCTGCGCCCGGCCCCGCCCGACACGGGCATCATTTTTTCGCGCGTCGACCTGAAGCCGCCGGTCGTCTTCCCCGTCGGCCCTCTGGAAATCGGCGATACCCGCATGGCCACCGTGATGATCCGCGACGGCGCACGCGTGTCGACGATCGAGCACCTGATGTCCGCCTGCGCTGGTTTGGGCATCGACAACCTGTATATCGACGTGACGGCCGAGGAAATCCCGATCATGGACGGTTCGGCGTCGTCGTTCGTCTTCCTGCTGCAGCAGGCCGGCCTCGAAGAGCAGAACGCGCCGAAGAAATTTATCCGCATCAAGAAGCAGATCGAGGTGCGCGAAGGGCAGGGCGCCAACGAGAAGTGGGCGCGGCTGGTACCGCACAACGGTTTCAAGCTGGACTTCTTCATCGAATTCAACCACCCCGCGGTGGACGGTACCGCGCAGCGCGCGCAGATCGATTTCGGCAGCCAGTCGTATATCCAGGCCGTGGCGCGCGCGCGCACGTTCGGCTTCATGCAGGACGTCGAGATGCTGCGCGGGATCGGCCTGGCGCGCGGCGGCTCGCTGGAAAACGCGATCGTGATGGACGAATACCGCATCCTGAATCCCGACGGCCTGCGCTACGATGACGAATTCGTGCGCCACAAGATCCTCGATGCGATCGGCGACCTGTACGTGATCGGCCACCCGCTGATCTGCGCGTACGAGGCGCACAAGTCCGGCCATGCGCTGAACAACAAGCTGCTGCGCGAATTGCAGGCCAATCCCGACGCGTACGAATACGTCACCTACGACTCCCTCGAAGAGGCGCCGCCATCCTATGCGCGCCAGCTCGAGCAGGAGTGGGCGTACAACTGACGTTTCAGGCGTTCAGGTGGGCCGCCAGTTCGTCCGGCGTCCCGTTCGGAAACGCTTCGCGAAGGTAGTCGAGGAAGGCCAACACGCGCGCGCTCAACAACCTGCGCGACGGATACAGCGCCCACAGCGCGATCTCCGGCCCCCCCACCTCGCCCCATTGCACCAGCCTGCCGGCAGCCAGGTCATGGCCGACCAGCGACACCGGCAGCCGCGCCGCGCCGGCGCCCGCCCGCACGGCGTCGCGCACCATCACCAGCGTCGATAGCGACAGCACCGGCACCGCCGTGAGCGGCGCTGCCTCCTTCATCGGCCAGGTCTCGGGCCCGCCGCCCGGTCCGCGCACCACGGCCGGCACCGGGGTACCATCCATGGGCCGCGCCTGCGCCGGGCCGGCCACGATGACCATGCGGTCGCGCAGGAAGATGCGGCCCACCAGCCCCGCGTCGGGCGCTGGATTTACCCGGATCACCAGGTCGTAGCCTTCCTCGACCATGTCCACCGGCCGGTCTTCCGTCGTCACCTCGAGCCGCACTTCCGGATGCCTCAGCGCGAAGCCTGCCGCCAGCTTGCCCATCGCCGTCTGAGAGAACAGCAGCGGGGCGCTGATGCGCAGCCGGCCGCGCGGCCGTTCGCCGCCGGAGGCGAGCGCCGCCGCCGTTTCATCGATCTCGGTCAGCAGCGCCGCCGTGCGCTCGTGCAGCGCCCGGCCTTCCTGCGTGAGCTTGGGCAGCCGCGCGCCCCGCTCGAAAAGGCGCAAGCCCAGGTTCGCTTCCAGTTCCGCCACGCGGCGCGACAGGGTTGCTTTCGGCCGGCCACTGGCCCGCGCCGCGCGGCCGAACCCGCCGTGCCGGGCCACGAGGTTGAAATCGATCAAAGCCAGGATATCCATAAGTGTTCCATTAGTGAGACGGTGAGTCTAAATATACCGTCTATCGGGTCGACGATGGGACATCTACCATGGTCCTGTCTTCCAACCACTACGGAGTATCCAACATGACCATCCTCGTTACCGGTGCCACCGGCACCATCGGCCGCCACGTCGTCAAACAACTCGTCCAGCGCCACGCCGACGTGCGCGCGCTCGTCCGCGACCCCGCCAAGGCCGCTTTCCCCGCAGGGGTGGACATCGCGCAGGGCGACCTGCTCGATGTCGACGCGCTGCGCCGCGCCTTCGACGGCGTGTCCACGCTGTTCCTGCTCAATGCCGTCGTGCCGGACGAATTCACCCAGGCGCTGGTAGCGCTGAACGTGGCGCGCGAGGCGGGCGTCGAACGCGTTGTCTACCTGTCCGTGATCCACAGCGACCTGTACGTGAACGTGCCGCACTTCGCCGGCAAGTACGGCGTGGAGCGCATGATCGAGCGAATGGGTTTTTCCGCCACGATCCTGCGGCCCGCCTATTTCATGGATAACGATGCCGCGATCAGGGCGACGATCCTCGAACACGGCGTGTACCCGATGCCGATCGGCAGCCGTGGGCTGGCGATGATCGCGGCACGCGACATCGGTGAAATCGCCGCCATCGAGCTGCTGCGCCGCGAGCTGGCCGCCGGCCCACTGCCGCTCGAGCGCATCAATCTCGTCGGCCCCGACACGCTGGCCGGCACGCAGGTGGCCGCCATCTGGTCGGAAGTGCTGGGGCGGCCGGTGGCCTACGGCGGCGATGACACCGGCCCCTTCGAACACAACCTGCGCTACGTGATGCCGGGCTGGATGGCCTACGACATGCGCCTGATGAGCGAGCGCTTCCAGGGCGACGGCATGCTTCCCGAGCCGGGCGACGTGGAGCGCCTTACCGGGCTGCTGGGCCGCGAGCTGACCACCTACCGTGAATTCGCGGCAACCGCCGCGGCCTGAAAGGAGCATGCCATGATCTATTCGACCGCAACCGTGCCGGTGAACCCGGCGGGAGAAGTTCCATTGACCCGCGCCCAGGCCTGGGCCGGCCTCGTGATGAAGGCGCGCGACGCCCGGCTGTTCCTGCCGCCGGGCCTGTGCGCGCAATGCGACGTGGTGGAGGAAAGCGCCACGCACATCGTGCGCGACGCCACCATCGCCGGCGATGCACTGCGCGAAATCATCAGCTTCGAACCGGAACGCAAGGTATCGTTCTTCCAGGTCGCCGGCCCGCGCGAAGGCGTGATCGTCAATGAATTGTTCGAGAATGAGGCGGGGGAGCTGCACCTGCGCTTCTACTGCTACCTTGGCTTGCGCGGCAAGGCGCCGGGCGGGTCCGAGGAGCAGGCCGAACAGGCCTGGATGGATAGCGACGGCGGCTACCGCACGGCGTTGCTGTCGACATTGAAGCGCACCCGTGCCTTGCTGGAGGAGGGGCGGCTCTGATCGGAACCGCGTAATGGTTCAGGAAGCGCCGATCTGTTCGCGGCGGCGATGCCTAGCCGGCGAAAACGTGCCAGCGTTTGGTGGACTACTCGCATCCACGGCAAATGAATCGGCGCTGCCTTGCATGAATCGGCGCTGCCTTGCATGAATCGGCGCTGCCCTAGCGGCGGTGCGCCACGAGGTTCTTCAGCGCCGCGATCAGCGGCGCATTCTGCTTGGTCTGTTCGAGTGTTTCGGACAGCTGGGCGAAAGATTCCACGCCCACGTCGGGAATGACCAGCTGGCGCCGCTCGACGGGCGGCGTGGACATCGCCTTCATCATCTGCACCTTCAGGCGGATGTTGTCGATCTGCCACCCTTTTTGGGCGAGTGCTTCTTGCAGTTTTGGCAATTGCTGTTTAAGCTTGGCGGCGACCGATGCGTTCGGTGTCGACAGCACGAGTTGGCCGGCCTCGAAGGAAATGATGTCGCAAAACTTGAAGGCTGTCGGTAAAACCTTGGCGCAATCCTGTTGCAGCCTCGCCATGCGTTGCACGGCCGGCAACAGCGCCGCGAGGCGGTCATGACGGCGCAGGAAGTCGGTGGCTTCGACGGCCGTCCGGCTCTGGCGAGTGTAGTCGAAGGAGTTGGATCGCATGCGCGAAACATAGCATAGCCGCGCCTTGCGCGCAGCATTGCCGGAGGTGCGGCGCGAGGCAGAATGCTGCCAAATGTTAATATTTCCCTTCCGGCTATTGTCTTACCCGCGGCCATCCCAATGTACCCCCGTGCTAAAATCATGGTCTTTTGCCATAGGCTTTGGGCGAGGTCGCGAAGCGAGCTTTTTTTAACGGCGTTTATTCAAGAATTCAAGCATGTCCTTACTGACCGCGATTTTCGGCAGCCGTAACCAACGGCTGCTCAAGCAATACCAAAAAACCGTCAAAGCGATCAACGCTCTCGAACCCGAGTACGAAAAGCTCTCGGACGCCGAATTGCAGGCGAAAACGCCCGCCTTCAAGGAACGCGTCGCGAACGGCGAGGCGTTGGACGATCTGCTGGTCGAAGCCTTCGCGGTGTGCCGCGAAGCCTCGAAGCGCGTCTTCAAGATGCGCCATTTCGACGTGCAGCTGCTTGGCGGCATGGTGCTGCATTACGGGAAAATCGCCGAGATGCGCACCGGCGAGGGCAAGACGCTGACGGCAACCTTGCCGGCCTACCTGAACGCGCTGTCCGGCAAGGGCGTGCACATCGTGACCGTCAACGATTACCTGGCCCAGCGCGACGCCGAGACGATGGGCAAGCTGTACCGCTGGCTGGGCCTGACCACGGGCGTCAACCTGGGGCAGATGGAGCATTCGATCAAGCAGCAGGCCTACGCGGCCGACATCACTTACGGCACCAACAACGAGTTCGGCTTCGACTACCTGCGCGACAACATGGTGTTCGATATCCGCGATCGCGTGCAGCGCGGCCTGAACTACGCGATCGTCGACGAAGTGGACTCGATCCTGATCGACGAAGCGCGCACCCCGCTCATCATTTCCGGCCAGGCCGAGAACCATACGGACCTGTACCACAAGATCAATGAAGTGCCCAAGCTGCTGACGCTGCAGATCGGCGAGGACAAGCCGGACGGCAAGGGCAAGGTCGAAGTGCCGGGCGACTACACGAAGGACGAGAAGTCGCACCAGGTGCTGCTGACGGAAGCCGGCCATGAAAAGGCCGAGGCCATCCTCACGAAGATGGGCCTGCTGCCGGAAGGCGCCTCGCTGTACGACTCCGCCAACATCACGCTGGTGCACCACCTGTATGCCGCGCTGCGCGCGCACGCGCTGTACCACAAGGACCAGCACTACGTGGTGCAGAACGGCGAAGTGGTGATCGTCGACGAATTCACGGGCCGCATGATGACGGGCCGCCGCTGGTCCGACGGCCTGCACCAGGCCGTGGAAGCGAAGGAAGGCGTGAAGATCCAGAACGAGAACCAGACGCTGGCCTCGATCACGTTCCAGAACTACTTCCGCATGTACGGCAAGCTGGCCGGCATGACCGGTACCGCCGATACGGAAGCATTCGAATTCCAGGAAATCTACGGCCTCGAGACCGTGGTGATCCCGCCGAACCGCCCGTCCCAGCGCAAGGACCGCCAGGACCAGGTATACAAGTCGGCGCAGGAAAAATACCAGGCGATGGTGACCGACATCCGCGACTGCTACGAGCGCGGCCAGCCGGTGCTGGTGGGTACCACGTCGATCGAGAACTCCGAGCTGCTGGCATCGATCCTCGACAAGGCCAAGCTGCCGCACAACGTGCTGAACGCGAAACAGCACGCCCGCGAAGCGGAAATCATCGCCCAGGCGGGATCGCCGAAGGCGATCACGATCGCCACCAACATGGCGGGCCGTGGTACCGATATCGTCCTGGGCGGCAATGTCGAGAAGCAGATCCAGTTCGTGGAGGCGGACCCGAACCTCTCCGACGCGGAAAAGGCGGCCCAGGCGCAGAAACTGCGCGACGGCTGGCAGGCGCTGCACGAGCAGGTGGTGGCGGCCGGCGGCCTGCACATCATCGGCACCGAGCGCCATGAATCGCGCCGGGTGGACAACCAGCTGCGTGGCCGTTCCGGCCGCCAGGGCGACCCGGGCTCCTCGCGCTTCTACCTGTCGCTGGACGATCCGCTGCTGCGCATCTTCGCCGGCGACCGCGTGCGCGCGATCATGGACCGCCTGAAGATGCCGGAAGGCGAGCCGATCGAGGCGGGCATCGTCACCCGCTCGATCGAATCGGCGCAGCGCAAGGTCGAGGCCCGCAACTTCGACATCCGCAAGCAGCTGCTCGAATACGACGACGTGGCCAACGACCAGCGCAAGGTGATCTACCAGCAGCGTAACGAGCTGCTGGAAGCGACCGAGATTTCGGAAATGATCCAGAACCTGCGCCACGGCGTGTTCACCGAGCTGGTGCGCCAGTACGTGCCGCAGGAATCCGTCGAAGAGCAGTGGGATGTGCCGGCCCTGCAGGCCACGCTGGCCGCCGAGTGGCAGATCAACCTGCCGCTGACGGAGATGCTGGAGAAGGAATCGAACCTCACCGACGAAGACCTGGTCGAGCGCGTGCTCGCCGCGGCGGACGAGCAATACAACGCCAAGATCGCCATCGTCGGCAAGGAAGCGTTCGGCGGCTTCGAGCGCAGCGTGATGCTGCAAAGCGTGGACAGCCACTGGCGCGAACACCTGGCCGCGCTGGATCACCTGCGCCAGGGCATTCACCTGCGCGGCTACGCGCAGAAGAACCCGAAGCAGGAATACAAGCGCGAGGCGTTCGAACTGTTCGCCCAGATGCTGGACCTGATCAAGAACGAGGTGGTGCGCCAGGTGATGACGGTGCGCATCCAGTCGCGCGAGGAAGTCGAAGCGGCCGAAGCCGCGCTGGCCGCCACGCACGTGGAGAACGTCCACTACCAGCACGCCGACTTCAACCCGAACGCGGCGCCGGAAGAACTGCTGGCACCGACCGCCCAGCCGGCCGGCATGCCGGAAGCGACGGTGCAGATCGGGCCGAAGGTCGGCCGCAACGATCCGTGCCCATGCGGCAGCGGCAAAAAGTACAAGGCTTGCCACGGCAAGCTGGCTTGATGAAGAACCGGGGCGCTGCCCCGGTTTTTTTTCTTACTACCGATCGTCATGTTCAATCAAATAAGCATCCTCGCGCTGCTGCTGGCTTGCAGTGCGGGCAGTACTGCTGCTGCGTCCAAGGGCTGCATAGGGCAGGTAACCGATGCGCCAACGGCGGCGCAAAAGGCAGACTGGATCATCGAGGCGGATGTGCGCGTGGTGGCACTCATGTCCGGCAACCGCGAACCCCTCTTCGTTGTCGAGAACACCGCGCTCGTGAGCGAAAAGGTTCCGGCCAAGCTTTACAGGACGGCTACGCTGCCACTGGACAGTTGCCCGCATCCCTCCGTCGTCAAGCTGGCGCAAGGCGGCAAGGTGGAAGGAAAGCGGCTGCGTTTCTATGGTTCCTGGCACGCGGTATCGCCGGCACGGCGTATTTTCTTTGTCGAACCGGTCGAATCGCCGCTGCCGCAGTTGCCACAGCCCAAGCAGTTGGAAATCACCGGATCGACCGGCGAAAAGCCGCTCGGCGACGGCTGGCATCGTGCCCATTCCATCGATGGCGGATTTTCGGTCGACATGCCAGGTCCCTACGTCAGCGCCACCGAAGGCGGTGCCGGAGCGCGAGGTGCGATGTTGCGCTCGGCCGATAGCCTGGGTTCGACATTCATGGCCGTCTTCGAGCCGTTCGGTACGAACGCATCGATGTTCGGCACCTTCGACGAAACCATCGCGAGGCCCGATTGCGAGAAACTGGATTTCAAGGGAAGGCCGGCTGTTTACACGCGAAGCGTGCAGCCGGGTGGCATGATCTTTCACTCGATGCTGGTGCGAATACCCGGCGGGACCTTCATGCTCGGCATAGTCACTTCCAGGAAGAGCGAGGCAAAATCGATGGCCCGCAAAGGCCGGTTCTTCGAGTCGCTTGCCATCGATTGACCGGCGCGGCACGTCCTGACCCAACTCTTGATACTATGAAATATTGCCTGGAAAATGGGGTACGTCCCCATTTTCCAGGCAATAAAAAGCCCGGCACCTGGCCGGGCTTCGCGTTGCCGCGTAAAGCAGCTTACTGCAGCGTCAGGATAACCTTGACGGTATCGTCCACGGCCGACTTGTCGATGTAGCTGATGGCCTTCGGATCGTCCGCAACGGCTTTCTTCACCTCGGCGCTCGTCTTGAATTCCTTCGGTGCCTGGGCCTTGCCGGTGAAGACCAGCTTCGACCAGATCGCTTTCACCTGGGCCGCGTCCTTGTCCGCCACCTTCTTGTAGAAGTCGTTGCGGATCGCCGAGCCGTCGGCCTGGTCGATCGGCGTGAACATCGTCGATTTGCCGAGGAAGAACTGGGCCGCCTGTTCGGAGAACATGCGCGTGGCCGGGTTCTTGGCGCTGACGATCACCACGATCTCGGCCGATGCCGAGGCGGTTGCCGTCGCGAAGGCGGCGAAGATCAGGGAAGACAGTACTTTTTTCATGGTCGCTCCTTAGAACACGAAGTCCACGCCTGCGGCGATGACGGTGACTTTCTTGCCGACGCCGGCCGGGGTCACGTCGGACAGGTAGCCGTTCTTGGCACCCGGCTTCACGCGGTCGACCTGCACCTTCAGCGCGGCGGACTTGGCGAAGTCCCAGCGCACGCCGATCAGGTCGGACGACTGGCTGCTCGGGGCGAGGATGTTCTTCACGGTGGCATTCAGCGTCGGGATGCGTGCCAGGGTGGCCGGCGCGGAAACGTTCGAACCCTTGCCGTCATACTTGGCGTGGGCGAAGTACGGCAGCACCTTGCCGAAGCGGTAGCCCACCATCGTGTACCAGGCATTGCCGTCAGCCAGGTAGACCGGCTCCTTGGCGCGGCGCATGCCGAATTCGGACTGCACCACGATATTGTTCCAGTCGGCCAGCAGGCCCACCGAGGTGAACGCAACGCGCTTGTAGTCGGCGATCGTGATGTCGTTGGCCAGCTGGCCGAAGCCCACCGTGGTCAGCGTCTTGGTCAGCGTGTTGATCGGCTTGACGTCGGTGGCCTTCAGCTTGCCCTGCATGTGGGCGAAGCGCACGGTGACAGGGCCATGCTCGGCAGCGATCGCGAAGCCGGCGGAGGGTGCCTGGTAGCGCGGGTCCGAACGGTCTGCCGACACGTAGGACTTGCCGCGCGAGATGCCGCCGAACGCTTGTGCCGTCACGTTGGTGTCGCCGAAGCTGTGCTGCCAGTTCACGTCCAGGCCGTCGACGTTATCGATGATCATCTGGCCGTACATTTCCACCGGCGGGCGCATCATCGTATTCGCGTAGCCGACGTTCTGGTAGTCGGAGATCAGGAAGCCGGGTACCGCCACGCGGCCGACGCGCACTGCCACTTCATCGCTGACCTTGTACTTGACGAATGCCCATGCCAGTTCGGTCGTGAAGCTGTCGCCGGTCGACTTGCGCGACAGGATCTGCGTAGTGGCGGAGAGCTTGTCCGAGAACGTATAGGTTGCCTGCAGGCCCAGGTTCGAGTCGAGGCCGATCGTGCTCGTGCCGGCCGTGCCTTCGCGCTGGTTGGCGCGGGTGAAGCGCGCGTCTTCCGTGTTGCTCTTGGCGGCGGCCAGGGTGCCGAAGCCGGTGATGTTGAGGTTGCCGTCACCGATCGTGACGGCATTGGCGGCGCTTGCCTGCATCAGGCACAGGGCGCCCAGCACGGTTGCTGCTGACAGTTTCATTTTCATGCTCGAGGAATCCAATCCGAATGTTGTGTAGGGGTGCAGGCCGCGGACCGCTGCGAAGGTGGGGGAGCGGTTGACGCACGGCATGTGCATGCGGTGTCTACCTTATGGGATATTGCCGATCAGGAACAAGTTTTATTTCCCGAAAGATACTAAACATGAAAGTTACTGTCGCTTTTTGTGAACGACCGGGACATTTTTTGTGCGAGAAAGACATGTTTGCCAGTGCGCAAAAGGTTTTCGCCCCGGGCGATGCCTTGTTGCGACAGGGATTACAATAGTGATTTCATCAACCCGCACGAGAACAACACATGGCCGTCAATTCCCCCATTCCTGTCGCCGCTGACCTGAAACCCGTCGCCGGTATCGAAATCGGCTACGCCCAAGCCGGGATCAAGAAACCGAACCGCAAGGATGTGCTGGTGATGAAGCTGGCCGAGGGGGCCACGGTGTCCGGCGTGTTCACGCTGAACCGTTTCTGCGCGGCACCCGTGCAAATCTCCAAGGAAAACCTCACCGCCGTGAAGGCCGGCGGCAAGCCGATTCGCGCGCTGCTCGTCAACACGGGCAATGCCAATGCCGGTACCGGCGAGGCCGGCATGGCCAACGCCCGCGCCACTTGCGAGGCGCTGGCGGCCGAACTCGGCATCGACGCCCAGCAGGTGCTGCCGTTCTCCACCGGCGTGATCCTTGAACCGCTGCCGGTCGCGAAGATCAAGGCCGGCCTGCCCGCCGCCGTACAGAACCTGAAGGCCGACAACTGGTTCAACGCGGCCGAAGCGATCATGACGACCGATACGCAGCCGAAGGCAGGCTCGCGCACCGTCACCATTGCCGGCCACACGGTCACGCTGACCGGCATCAGCAAGGGCGCCGGCATGATCAAGCCGAACATGGCCACGATGCTGGGCTACCTGGCATTCGATGCCAAGGTGGCCCAGCCGGTGCTGGACGTGCTGGTGAAGGAAGCGGCCGACAAGTCGTTCAACTGCATCACGATCGATGGCGACACCTCGACCAACGACTCGTTCATGCTGGTCGCCACCGGCGCGGGCACGCTGGAAGTGAACTCGGTGGACTCGCCGGAATACCGCGAGCTGGCGGCTGCCGTTACGGAACTGTCCGTGTTCCTGGCCCAGGCCATCATCCGTGACGGCGAGGGCGCCACGAAGTTCATCACCATCACGGTGGAAGAGGGCAATTCCACGGAGGAGTGCCGCAAGATCGCCTACTCGATCGGCCACTCGCCGCTGGTGAAGACGGCGTTCTTCGCCTCCGACCCGAACCTGGGCCGCATCCTGGCCGCCATCGGCTACGCCGGCGTGGACGACCTGGACGTATCGAAGATCAACCTGTGGCTGGACGACGTGTGGGTGGCCAAGGACGGCGGGCGCAACCCGGACTACAAGGAAGAAGACGGCCAGCGCGTGATGAAGCAGAGCGAGATCACGGTGCGCGTAAAGCTGGCGCGCGGCGATGCTGCCGCCACCGTGTATACCTGCGACCTGTCGCACGACTACGTGTCGATCAACGCGGATTATCGTTCCTGATGGCGGGCCTGGAAGAATTCCTGCAGCGGGCCGAAAGCGTGCTGGCCCGCGTGGAAGCATTGCTGCCGCCGGCCGTGCCGGCGCCGGACTGGAACGCGGCATTCGCTTTCCGCTGGCGCAAGCGCGGCGGCGGCTTCGGTGGCTACAGCGCCGGTTGGCTGCAACCGGTCGCTCACGCATCGAAGATCACGCTGGACGATTTGCATAACGTGGCGAACCAGAAGGCCGCGATCGAGCAGAACACGCGGCAGTTCGTGGAAGGCCGCCCGGCCAACAACGTGCTGCTGACGGGCGCGCGCGGCACGGGAAAATCGTCGCTGATCAAGGCTTGCCTGAACGGCTTCGCCGACCGTGGGCTGCGGCTGATCGAGGTGGACAAGGCCGATCTCGCCGACCTGCCCGACATCATCGACCTGGTGGCGGGCCGCCCCGAGCGCTTCGTGGTGTTCTGCGACGACCTGTCGTTCGAGGAGGGCGAGAGCGGCTACAAGGCACTGAAAGTGGCGCTGGACGGTTCCGTCACCGCGCAGTCGGACAATGTGCTCATCTACGCCACGTCGAACCGCCGGCACCTGCTGCCCGAGCGCATGTCCGACAACACCAGCTATCGCCACGACGAGGATGGCGACCTGCATCCGGGCGAAACGGTCGAGGAAAAGATTTCGCTGTCCGAGCGCTTCGGGCTGTGGCTGTCGTTCTACCCGTTCAAGCAGGACGATTACCTGGCCATCGTGGCGCACTGGCTGTCCACCTTCGGCTGCACGCCGGCGCAGATCGAGGAAGCGCGCGGCGACGCGCTGCGCTGGGCGCTGCAACGCGGGTCCCGCTCGGGCCGCGTGGCATGGCAGTTCGCCCGCGACCACGCCGGCAAGATGAGCGGAACTCCGGCATGACGGAAGTAAAGAAGCCGATCGACGTGGCGGTCGGCATCCTGATGAAACCGAACGGCGACGTGCTGCTGGGCCAGCGCCCGGCGGGCAAGCCGTACGCGGGCTACTGGGAATTCCCCGGCGGGAAAGTGGACCCGGGCGAGACCATTTTCCAGGCGCTGCAACGCGAGTTCATGGAAGAGCTGGGCATCGAGGTGATCAGCGCCGAAGAGTGGTGCGGCGTGGAGCACGTGTACGAACACGCGCACGTGCGGCTGCACTTCTTCATCAGCCGCGAATGGCGCGGCGAACCGCAAAGCCTCGAGGGCCAGGCCTTCGCATGGCAGGGAGAAGTCGGTGTGGAACCTTTACTGCCTGCCACGATCCCTTTGCTCCAGTGGATCGACCGTTGCTGAAAAACCGGTGACACGCTCCGATTTGCTGGAAATGTTTCCTGGAAAATGGGGACGTACCCCATTTTCCAGGAAACGTTTCTCAGAAAATGGGGTCTGTCCCCATTTTTGAGGCAACTTTGCTGGCCGGCTGAGAGGGGCTATCGGGGCATGGTGTCGAACATGTTTTTCCGCGGCCTCACCGCGGAAAAACGTGTGCGACACCGGTTTTCTCCCGAGGTGCCTCATTGGAAAACCGGTGTCAGACACTTTTTCGCAGGCGAAAAAGTGTCTGACACCAGGCATCTGGCACCAGGCATCTCTACTGCTTGTCTTCTTCGAGCGGGTCGGTAGGAACGTTGCCGGGGATCGTATATTTTTCCTCGGCCCAGGCGCCCAGGTCGATTTGCTTGCAGCGTTCGGAACAGAAGGGGCGGTACTTGTTTTTCTCGCTCCACTCCACTTTCTTGCCGCAGGTGGGGCAGTCGACAACGGTTGGCATGTTCAGAAATTACAGAGGGTCAGTTCGAAGGGCACGTCGTCTTCCAGCGGCTTGGGCTTGCAGTCGCCGCCTTGCGTGGTGAAGCGTACCCACAGCATGTATTTGTTGGCCGAGATTTCCGGGATTGCACCCAGCGATTCGTCGACGGTCAGCCGCAGCATCTGGTACACCTTACCCTGCAGCATCTGCTGGTAGCTGCCGGCATTGGCGATCATCTTCTTCGGCGCGCCGGAATTGCGCAGCAGGCGCAGCACGAGGCCCAGCGCGTCGAACAGGGGCACGAGCGGGCCGAACCAGTTGGCGATGTCGGCATAGCGCTGCTCGAACGGGCGCTGCTGCCAGGCGTAATACGAGGGCAGGTCGAATTCGCAGGCGCCGCCGGGAATGATCGTGCGGCCGCGAATGCTCATCAGCCATTCATTCTCGCGCACGTTCTGGCCCGTCTTGCCCTGCGACGCGACCAGCGCGGCCGACACGCTGTCGAGCTCCTCGAGGATCGCGTCGAGCATCTCGGTTTGCACGGCGGGGTTGGATCGGTAGCCCAGCAAGGTCTGCTTCTGGCGCTCGATTTCCTGCAGCAGGTCCGATTTCAAGTCGGCGCGGCCAGCCACTTCGAGCATGTCGAAGATCGTGGCGAGCGCCACATGGTGCTGCAGCGGGTGTTCCTGGTTCAGGAAAAACTTGAACTTCTCGTACAGGTCCTCCAGGCGCAACAGCGTGCGAATGCGCTCGGTGAAAGGATATTCATAAACGATCAAAGTGAATCCCTCGTGGGTGGACCTGAAATATGCCCGTGATTCTGAACCATGCGAGGCAAAAATACAAACGTTGTTAATTGTTTCTGACTTCTTCTTCAGCCATCGTTAAGTAAATTGCATGCAAGCGGTCCACCTGAGGAGCCAGCGCGTCGAGCGCGCCGCCGTTGTCGATGACATCGTCGGCGGCCGCGAGCCGCACCTGCCGCGGTACCTGCGCGGCCATGATCGCGCGCACCTGGGCTTGCGGCAGGCCGTTGCGCGCCACCACCCGCGCGAGCTGCACCTCTTCCGGGCAATCCACGACGAGCACACGCCCCACGCGCTCCTTCCACGTGCCCGACTCGACGAGCAGCGGAATGTCGAAGATCACGTAGGGCCCCGTGCCCAGCAGGCTTTCGGCGAACACGGCATCGCGGATCATGGGGTGCAGGATGCCTTCCAGGCGGCGCTTCGCATCCGGCACCGTGAACACGAGCGCGCGCATCCTGGCGCGGTCGAGGGCGCCCTGCGCGTCGGCAAAGTCGGCGCCGAACTCGGCCAGCAGCGCCGGCATCGCGGCGCCGTGCGGGCCCGTGAGGTTGCGGGCGATCTGGTCGGTGTCCACGATGTCTACGCCCCGCTGGGCGAACAGCCGGGCGACCGCGCTCTTGCCGCTGCCGATGCCGCCCGTCAGCCCGACAGTAAAACGCCGCTTCACATCGCTCATGCGCCGCCCAGGAAGCCGCTCGTGAAGGCGGAGATCTCCGGCCCGAACAGCAGCGCGATCAGGCCAGCCGTGGCCAGGTAGGGCCCGAACGGGATCGGATTGTCGCGGCCCCGTTTCGCGAACACGATCAGGCAGATGCCGACCACGGCGCCCACCAGGGAGGACAGCAGGATAATCGTCGGCAGCATCATCCAGCCCAGCCACGCGCCCAGCGCGGCCAGCAGCTTGAAGTCGCCGTAGCCCATGCCTTCCTTCCCGGTCAACAGCTTGAACAGCCAGTAGACGGCCCACAGCACCAGGTAGCCGGCCGCCGCGCCGATCACCGCGTCCGCCAACGGCACGAAGGTGCCGTTCAGGTTCACGAGCAGGCCGGCCCACAGCAGCGGGTAGGTGAGATCGTCCGGCAACAGCTTGGTGTCGTAGTCGATGAAGGTCATCGCGATGAGCAGGTAGGCGAACAGCAGGGTGGCCAGGCCCGTCCAGCCGCTGCCGAACTGCCACACCAGCGCGGCGGAGAGCGCCGCCGTCAGTGCCTCGATGATGGGGTAGCGCGCCGAGATCGGCGTGCCGCAGCTGCTGCATTTGCCGCGTAGTACGAGCCAGCTGAACACCGGGATGTTCTCGATCGCGCGGATCTGGTGCCCGCAATGCGTGCAGTTTGACCGCGGCACCATCAGGTTGAACCGGTCCGTGTGCGGCAGCGGCAAGCCCGATTCGCTGGCAACGTAATTGTCGGACTCGCGCTGCATCATCTTCGGCATGCGGTAGATGACGACATTCAGGAAGCTGCCGACCAGCAGGCCGAAGATGGCGGCGATGACGGCGGCGGGAACGGTGGCGGGAGGCGAGAAAAGAAAGAGATCCTGGAGCATGGCGCGAATTCCGTGGGCCGGGGCGTGGCCCGGGCAATAGCGGTTGCCGGCGGGGCGCACGCCCCAACCGTTTGAAACGAGAGCTTACACCACCGTGGCGCGATTGCTGGGCGCGCTGCCGGCAGTGTTGCTTTCCACCTCCGCCCCCGTGTCATACAATCGCCGCTCCTGCCCCGGGGCACTGCGGAAGACACAGATGGCGAAAGCACGGCAAGACGACTCCACCAGCGATTCCACGAGCGACAGCGCGCAGCGGCGCCTGCAGATGGCCGATATCGCGCGGCTGGCGGGCGTCTCCACGGCCACCGTGTCGCGGGCGCTGAACAACAGCCCGCTCGTCAATGCCGAGACGCGCGGCCGTATCCTCGAACTGGCCGCTTCGCTGAAGTACTCGATCAATATCGGCGCGCAAAACCTGCGCCTGAAGCAGAACCGCACGGTCAGCGTGCTGATTCCTTTCGACCGCAAGAGCCACCAGAACCTGACCGATCCCTTCCTGCTGACGATGCTGGGCAGCCTGGCCGATGCGCTCACCGAGCAGGGCTTCGACATGCTGTTCTCGCGCATTCCCATCGAGGAGCTGGGCGCGGCTGCTTCCGCTCCTTACGATTCGGGGCGCGTGGTCGGCATCATCCTCGTGGGGCAGTGGGGCCGGCACGAGGAACTCAACGAGCTGGCCGCCCGCAAGGTACCGGTCGTCGTGTGGGGTGCCCAGCTGCCGCGGCAGCTGTATTGCTGCGTGGGCAGCGACAATGTCAGCGGCGGAATGCTCGCCACCGAACACCTCATTGCCCACGGGCGCAGGCGCATCGCCTTCCTCGGCGACGTCGAACTGCCGGAGCCGGCGCAACGCTACCGCGGCCTCTGCGAGGCCCTGGCAAGGCACGGCATTGCGGCCGACCCGCAACTGCAGGTGTCGTGCCCGTTCCTGCCGCGCGGCGGCAAGGATGCCGTCGACACCTTGCAGGCGCGCGGCGTCGCCTATGACGCCGTGTTTGCCGCCAGCGACCTGCTGGCGATGACGGCCATCGACAGCCTGCGCGCCCACGGCCGGCGCGTGCCGGAAGACGTGGCCGTCGTCGGCTATGACGATATCGGCCAGTCCGCATATTTCCACCCACGGTTGACGACCGTGCGCCAGCCGGTCGACGCCGCCGGCCGCGCCCTCGTGGCCTCGCTGCTGGCGCTCATCGACGGCAAACCCGCGCCATCGATCCAGCTGCCCACCGAACTCGTCGTGCGTGCCAGCGCCGGCGAAGAACCGGGCCGGTCGCCCCGCTGAAATTGCTCACTGCTCCATGACTGATACCTGCGAAACATCTTGTAATCGATTGCAGTAATCCGGTCGTAGGTGTCTGAATGTCGTTGTTTTAACCACACGAACACGCAAAAATTCATATTGCAATCGATTGCAATGCAAGCGAAAAGTGCTGATAATCTGATCACCAAACAGCGCTGGCGCGGCAGTGCGCCGGCGCGATCGATAAAACATTGGAGGAGACTATGACTTTCCCTTGCACCCGCATGGGGGCGGCGGTATCGCTCGCCCTGTTGCAGATGAGCGGCGCCCTGGCCCAGGAAGCGCCCGCCGCGGCGGCGCCGGCCGACGACGCCCTGCAGATGAACCGCGTGGTCGTGACCGGCACGGCCGCCGGCACGTCGAAAATGAAATCGAGCGTCTCGGTCAGCACGCTGGAGGCGGATACGATCGCGCAGGCCGTGCCCACCAGCGCCGCAGACGTGCTGCGCTCCGTGCCCGGCGTGCGTTCAGAATCCTCCGGCGGCGAAGGCAACGCCAACATGACCGTGCGCGGCGTGCCCATCTCCGCGGGCGGTTCGCGCTATGTGCAGATGCAGGAGGACGGCCTGCCAGTATTGCAGTCGGGCGACTTCAACTTCGCCACGCCGGACGCTTTCGTGCGCATCGACGGGAGCCTGTCCCACCTCGAGGTGGTGCGCGGTGGTTCCGCCTCCACGCTCGCGACCAACGCGCCGGGCGGCATCATCAACTTCATCGGCAAGACGGGCGAGCAGGAGGGCGGCAGCATCGGCCTCACGCAGGGCGTGGACCACCGTTCCTCCCGCATCGATGCCGACTACGGCGGCGCGCTCGGCAAGCGCACCCGCTTCTTCGTCGGCGGATTCTACCGCATCGGTGAAGGTGTGCGCGAAACGGCGCTCACCAGCGAGCAGGGCGGCCAGCTGCGCGCCAACATCACGCACGAATTCGATCGCGGCTACCTGCGCCTGTCCGTCAAGCACCTGGACGACCGCACGCCCACGGCGCTGCCGGTACCGACGCGCGTCGTCAACGGCAAGGTCGAAGCCATCGACGGCATCGACCCGCGCACGGCCAGCTTCTACTCGCCTTACTGGGTGCCGGATGTCACGCTCGACAAGGCCAACCGCCGCGTGGCGCACGACGTCAACGACGGCATGCGCGTGCGCAGCGATACCGTCGGCCTGGAAGGCCAGTTCGACCTCGGCAACGGCTGGACGCTGACCGAGCGCCTGCGCAAGTCGAACAACAGCGGCCGCTTCATCGGTGTCTTCGCGGGCAACAGCGGCACGGAAGGCGAGTACGTGTTCGCCACCGGACCGCAGGCCGGCCAGGCCTACCGCGGCCGGGCCTTCGCCGCCGTGGTATTCAATACCTCGATCGACGATGCCGATTCGGTGATGAGCGACACCAAGCTGGCGCGCACCTTCCAGCTGGCCGACGGCCGCCGCCTGACGGCCACCGGCGGCGTCTACGTCGCCAACCAGGACCTGGGCCTGACGTGGAACTTCAACGAGTACCTGATGCAGGCGACCGGTGACAGGCCGGCCTTGCTGCAAACTGCCAGCGCCACCCCGGGCCTGGTAGGCCCGGCCTTCGGTGCCTGCTGCTCGCGCGCCGTGGACGTGCAGTACCGCTACCGCTCGCCGTACGTCAACCTGGGCTACGAGGCGGGGCCGCTGAACGTGGATGCCAGCGTGCGCCACGACCGGCAAAGCGCCGGCGGCTCGGCCAACATCGCCACCGGCGCGCTGCGCTACGATCCGGCCACCGCGCAGCGGGTCGACTATGACCTCAGCCGAAACTCGTATTCGGTGGGGGCGAACTACCGGCTCTCCAGCGGCCTGGCCGTGTTTGCGCGCAGCAGCGAAGGCGTGGCCTTCAATGCCGACCGCATCCTGTTCGGCGCCCCGCTCGACGGCAGCGCGCCCATCAGCATCAACACGGTGCGCCAGCTCGAGGGCGGCGTGAAGTGGCGCAGCGGGCCGCTGAGCGCCTTCGTCACGGCCTTCCATGCGAAAACGCGCGAGACCAACTACGAAGTCACCACGCAGACTAGCACGGCCAACAGCTATGACGCCAAGGGCGTGGAGATCGAGGCGGCCTGGCGCAACGGCGGCTTCCAGGTCAACGGCGGCCTCACCTTGACTGATGCCGAGATCAGCGCCGCCGCGCCGGGTTCCGAAGCGCTGGTGGGCAATACGCCGCGGCGCCAGGCGCGCGCCGTGTACCAGCTGGCCGCCAGCTACGACTTCGGCCCCGCCAAGGTGGGCGCCAGCATGGTGGGCACCGGCCGCTCGTGGGCGGACGACGCGAACACCATCGAGCTGCCGGCCTACCGCACCGTCAGCGCCTTCGTGAACTACCGCATCAACGAACGCATCATGCTGGCGCTGTCGGCCAACAACCTGTTCAACGAGACCGGTTTCACCGAAGCCGAAAGCGACGGCCACGCCGCGCGGTCGGTCAGCGGCCGCTCCATCAAGGCCAGCGTGCGCTACTCGTTCTGAGCGTCACCGACCCAGCCGGCGCCCGCCACGGCGCCGGCATTTTACTTGGCATTCCATGACCGACTTTCCCTCTCCCGAGCCGCTGCTGGCGGCGCTTCCTTCGTCGCTGCGTGCCGCCGCGGCGCGCCGCTACGCCGAGCACGGGCCGCTGCTGTACGGGCGCCTCGCTGCCGTGTATGGCGAACAACCCGGCTTCGAGCAATGGTACGCGGCACTGCTGGCGACGATCGGCAGCCTGATGGCCGTCCGGCCCGCCGGCCTGCTGGCGCAGGATGTGCGGCGCGCCGCCGAGCCGGACTGGTTCCTGCGCCAGGACATGCTGGGCTACTGCGCCTACGCGTCGCGCTTCGGCGGCGACCTTCCCGGCATCGCCGGGCGCATCGAGCACCTGCGCACGCTGGGCGTCACCTACCTGCACCTGCTGCCATTCCTGCGCGCCCGCGCCGGCGAGAACGACGGCGGCTTCGCCGTGTCCAGCTTCGACGAAGTCGATCCCGCCCTCGGCAGCATGGCCGACCTGGAAGCGCTGTGCGGGCAGCTGCGCGAGGCGGGCATCAGCCTGTGCGCCGACTTCGTGCTGAACCACGTGGCGGACGACCATGCCTGGGCGCGCGGCGCCATGGCCGGCGATGCGCGGCTGCGCCGCTTCTTCCACGTGTTCCCGGACCGCGCGATGCCGGAGCGCTACGAGCGCACGCTGGGCCAGGTCTTCCCGGCCGCCGCGCCGGGCAATTTCACCCACGTGCCGGCCATGGAAGGCTGGGTATGGACCACGTTCTACCCGTTCCAGTGGGACCTGAACTACGCCAACCCCGAAGTGCTCGGCGAAATCGCCGCGGCCCTGCTGCGGCTGGCGAACCGGGGCGTGGAAGTGTTCCGCCTCGATTCCACGGCGTTCCTGTGGAAGCGCGAGGGCACGCCCTGCATGAACCAGCCGGAGGTGCACGCGCTGCTCCAGGCGCTGCGCGCCATCGTGGCGATCGCCGCGCCGGGCGTGCTGCTGAAGGCCGAAGCCATCGTGCCCACCCGCGAGCTGCCGGCCTACCTGGGTGGCCCCGGCACGCCGGAATGCCACCTGGCCTACCACAGCACCCTGATGGCCGCCGGCTGGGCCGCGCTGGCCGAGCAGGATACGGGCCTGCTGCGCGCCGTGATCGAAGGCACGCCAGCGGCGCCACCCGGCGCCAGCTGGCTGACCTATGTGCGCTGCCACGACGATATCGGCTGGAAGATCCTGCTGGATGAAGCGCAGGGCGATACCGGCCGGCTCGCTGCCGTGGCGCGCTTCTTCCATGGCGAAGGCGGCAGCTATGCCGCCGGCGTGCCGTTCCAGTCGGGCCTTGCCACCAACGGCATGGCCGCGGCATTGACGGGCTTTGAAACGGCCGAAGGGCCGCGAGCGCGCGAGCTGGCCCTGCGCCGCCTGCTGCTGGTGCATGGGGTGGCGCTCGCGTTCGGCGGCATGCCCGTGCTGTACATGGGCGACGAGCTGGGCATGGGCAACGACCACGGCTACCGCGACGATCCGCAGCGCGCGCACGACACGCGCTGGGTACAGCGCCCGGTGTTCGACGAGGAGGGGCTGGCCCGGCGCGACGATCCGGACAGCTGGGCAGGGCAGGTGTTCCGCGCCCTGCGCGCCCTCGTGAGCGAGCGGCGCGGCTGCCCCGCGCTCGCCGCCGACGTGCCGCGCGCCGTCCTGCCCACGGCGGACGATGCCCTGCTGGCGCTGGCACGAGGCGACCATTTCCTGGCATTGTTCAATTTCTCGGAGCGCACGCTGGCCGTTTCGCTGACGGCGCTGGGTGCCGGCGCCTGGCCCGGCCACGGTGACGTAATCGAGCTGGCTCCGTGGGCCATGCTCTGGCTGCGCCGCTAAAAGACCGCTCCACGACAGGAAAGACTATCCATGACACGAGACATGCAGGCCATCGCCGTCTTCGGCGAAGCGCTGGTCGACGATTTCGGCACCACCCAGGTTGTCGGCGGTGCGCCCTTCAACGTGGCGCGCCACCTTGCCGGCTTCGGCGTGCCCGCGCTGATGATCACCCGCATCGGCGCCGATGCGAACGGCGCGGCGGTGCGCGCGCAATTTTCCCGCTTCGGCATGCTTGAAGCGGGCCTGCAAACCGATCCCCGGCGCCCGACCGGCCGGGTGGTGGTCGAGCAGGATGAACACGGCCACCGTTTCGACATCCTGCCCGACCAGGCCTACGACCACATCGATGCCGACGAGGCACTGGCCGCGCTGGCGGCGCCGGGGATGGCCGCACCGGGCATGCTGTACTTCGGCACGCTGGCCCAACGCGGCGACGTATCGCGCGCCGCCCTCGGCAGCATGATCGCGGCGGCCGCCGCGCCACGCTATCTCGACCTGAACCTGCGCGACGGGCAGGTGCCGGCGCGGCACGTGCTCGAGGCGATCGGCCAGGCGCATATCCTGAAGGTCAATGAAGAGGAATTGCAGTGGGTACACGCGGCGCGCGGCCTGCCCCGCCCGGCGGGCGAGGACGTGCTCGACGCGGCGGCGGCAGCGGCAGCCAACGCCCTGATCGACGCGTTCGGCCTGCGCGGCATGATCGTCACCCTGGGACCGCGTGGCGCGCTGTGGCTGGGTGCGGACGGCACGCGGCTGCACGCCGCGGCACCGGATGCCATCGAGATCGTGGACACGGTGGGGGCGGGCGACGCCTTCTCCGCCGTATTCCTGCTGGGCGACCGGCTAGGCTGGCCACTGGACACGACGCTGGAGCGGGCCAACGCGTTCGCGGCGGCGATCTGCGGGGTGCGCGGCGCGGTGCCGCCCGACCCGGCCTTCCATGCCGGCTGGCTGGCCCGCTGGCAGGCCCGCTGTCGGGCCTACTGATTCCCCGCGAACGACGACAATAACGATAACGGAGACCTTGCGATGAATCATCAACCTCACCTGTCGTTCCGGCAGGTCGTCAACATGAACGTGGGATTCTTCGGCATCCAGTTCAGCTTCGGGCTGCAGCAGAGCAGCATGAGCCCGATCTACAAATACCTGGGCGCCGACGAGGCGACCTTGCCGCTGCTGTGGCTGGCCGGCCCCGTCACCGGCCTGCTCGTGCAGCCGCTGGTGGGCGCCATGAGCGACCGCACCGTCACGCGCTGGGGGCGGCGCACGCCATATTTCCTGGTGGGGGCGATCCTGTGCAGCCTCGGCTTGTTGTTCATGCCGTTCAGCCCCACGCTGTGGATGGCCGCGAGCCTGCTATGGATCCTCGACGCCGCCAACAACGTCACGATGGAGCCTTACCGCGCGTTCGTCAGCGACCGGCTGGCGCCGCGCCAGCATTCGCTCGGCTTCCTCACGCAGAGCGCCTTCACGGGACTGGGGCAGACACTGGCCTACCTGACACCGTCGCTGCTGGTATTCATGGGCATGGACAAGGACGCGACCAACGGCAGCCATATCCCGCAGGTGGTGGTGGCCGCCTTCATGATCGGCGCGGTCATGTCGATCACCAGCGTGCTGTGGTCGATCCGTACCACGCCCGAGCTGCCGCTGGACGCGGCGCAGCTGGAACACATGAAGGCGCACCGGCCCGGCCTGCGTGCGATGCTCGCCGACATCGCCGCGGCGGTGCGCGAGATGCCGCAGACGATGCGCCAGCTGGCGCTCGTCAAGCTGTTCCAGTGGTACGCGATGTTCTGCTACTGGCAATACATCATGCTGGCGCTGGCGCAGTCGATCTACGGCACCACCGACCCGGCCAGCGAAGGCTTCCGCGATGCCGGCCTGCTCAACGGCCAGGTGGGCGCGTTCTACAACTTCATTGCCTTCCTGGCCGCGTTCGCGCTGGTGCCGTTCACGCGGCGCTACGGGCCCAAGCGCATGCATGCGCTCTGCGTGGCCCTGGCCGGCGCGTGCATGCTGTGCATCCCGCTGATCCGCGAACCGGCGCTGCTGTTCATCCCGATGGTCGGCATCGGCCTGGCATGGGCCAGCATGATGGGCAACCCCTACGTGATGCTGGCCGGCTGCATCCCGCCCGAGCGCAACGGCGTGTACATGGGCATCTTCAATATGTTCATCGTGATCCCGATGATCATCCAGATCTTTACGCTGCCACTGTTCTACCAGGCGGGCCTGGGCGGGAATCCGGAGAACGTGATCCGGCTGGCCGGGGTGCTGATGCTGTGCGCGGCGGTGGCGGTGCTGAGGGTGAAGCTGCGGCCGGGCGGGGCGGGCGCGGGAGCGATCCCGGCGCCGGCCCCGCACTGACGAGGGATCAGACGACGGAGCCCAGCTTGAAGATCGGCAAATACATGGCCACCACCAGCCCGCCGATCAGCACGCCGAGGATCACCATGATCGCCGGCTCCATCAGCGACGACAGCGAAGCGACCGCCTCGTCCACTTCCTGCTCGTAGAAGTCGGCCACCTTGCCCAGCATGCCGTCCAGCGCGCCGGATTCCTCGCCGATGGCGACCATCTGCGTGACCATATTGGGGAACACTTCCACGTTCTGCATCGCCACCGTCAGGCTCACGCCGGTGGACACGTCCTTCTGGATCGTGCGCGTGGCATCGATATAGACGGCGTTGCCGGAGGCACCGCCGACCGAGTCGAGCGCTTCGACGAGCGGCACGCCGGCCGCGAACATCGTCGCCAGCGTGCGGGTCCAGCGCGCGATCGTTGCCTTGCGGACCACATCGCCGAACACGGGCACCTTCAACAGCAGCCGGTCCATGGCCTGCTGCATCGGCGGCGAGCGCCGCCACGCCTGGAAGAAGAAATAGATGCCGGCGAACAGGCCGCCGAAGATCACGTACCACCAGTTCACGAAGAATTCCGACATCGCCATCACGAACAGCGTGGGCGCCGGCAGGTCGGCACCGAAGCTGGTGAACACTTCCTTGAACGCGGGTACCACCCAGATCATGATCACGGCCGTGACGATGAAGGCCACCGCCAGGATGGCGATCGGGTAGGTGAGGGCGGACTTGATCTTGGCCTTCATGGCCAGCGTCTTTTCCTTGTACAGGGCCAGGCGCGTGAGCAGGTCTTCCAGGATGCCGGCCTGTTCGCCGGCGCCCACCAGGTTGCAGAACAGCGGGTCGAAGTACAGCGGGAACTTGCGGAACGCGCCATTCAGGCTGGTGCCCGTTTCGATGTCGGCGCGCAGGTCCATCACCAGCTTCGAGACCGACGGGTTGGCGTGGCCCTTGCCCACGATATCGAACGATTGCAGCAGGGGCACGCCGGCCTTCATCATCGTCGCCAGCTGGCGGGTGAAGAGGGTGATGTCCTTGTCCGTGACCTTCTTGCCGGAGCGGTACACCTTCTTCTTCACCTTGGTGACCATGATGCCCTGGCGGCGCAGGGTCACGTTCACCACGGCTTCGCCGCCGGCGCGCAATTCGCCGCGCACGGTCTTGCCCGTCTTGTCCTTGCCTTCCCAGGCGAAGATCGATTCCTTGACCTGGTTATCCCTGGTCCTGTTCGGCGCGTATGCCATCGCTATCCGTCCCGTCGTATGTTCTATTCGTTCGTGCAGCCCAGCACTTCCTCGAGGCTCGTCAGGCCGGCCTTCACCTTCACGAGGCCCGACTGGCGCAGCGATTTCACGCCCTCGGCCTGGGCCTGGGCGGCGATCTGCATCGAGTTGCCGTGCGCGAGGATCAGCGCCTCGATCGCCGGCGTGATCGGCATGATCTGGTAGATGCCCACGCGCCCCTTGTAGCCGGAGCCGTTGCAGCGTTCGCAGCCGACCGGGCCGTACGACTTCCAGCTGCCATCGAGCTCCTCTGGCTTGAAGCCCGCGCTCACCAGCTTGTCCGGCGCGATATCGAGCGGCTTCTTGCAGCCGCACAGGCGCCGCGCCAGGCGCTGGGCCGTGATCAGGATCACGGACGAGGCGATGTTGAACGGCGCCACGCCCATGTTCATCAGGCGTGTCAGCGTCGAGGGCGCGTCGTTCGTGTGCAGCGTGGAGAACACCATGTGGCCCGTCTGCGCCGCCTTGATCGCGATATCGGCCGTTTCCAGGTCGCGGATCTCGCCGACCATGATGATGTCCGGGTCCTGGCGCAGGAAGGACTTCAGCGCGACGGGGAAGGTCAGTCCCGCCTTGTCGTTCACGTTCACCTGGTTCACGCCGGGCAGGTTGATCTCGGCCGGGTCTTCGGCCGTCGAGATATTGATGCCCGGCTTGTTCAGGATGTTCAGGCAGGTGTACAGCGACACGGTCTTGCCGGAACCCGTGGGACCGGTGACGAGCACCATGCCGTACGGCCGGGCAATCGCGTCCAGCATCAGCGCCTTCTGTTCCGGCTCGTAGCCCAGCGCGTCGATGCCCATCTGCGCCTGCGTCGCGTCGAGGATACGCATGACGGTCTTTTCGCCGAACAGCGTGGGCAGCGTGGAGACACGCAGGTCCAGCGTCCGGGTCGGCGACACGATCAACCGCATGCGGCCATCCTGCGGCACGCGCTTTTCGGAGATGTCGAGCCGGGCCAGTACCTTGATGCGCGAGACCAGCTTGTCCTTGATGGCCACCGGCGGCTGCGCGTGCTCGACCAGCACGCCATCGACCCGGAACCTGATCCTGTAGAACTTCTCGAACGGTTCGAAGTGCAGGTCCGAGGCGCCCATGTTCACGGCATCCATCAGCATCTTGTTCAGGAAGCGCACGATGGGCGCATCCTCGATATCGGTGGACGGCGCTTCGGCGGCCGCCGCTTCCTGCTCTTCGGCAAAGGCGATGGAACCTTCGGCGCCGGCCAGCTCGTCGATCAGCTGGGCGCTGCTCTTGCCGAGCTCGTGCAGCAGCCGCAGCAGCGCATCGTGCGCCACGATCACGGGTTCGACCAGCGACTCGGTCTGGAACTTGATCTGGTCCAGCGCCTGCATGTTGGTGGGATCGGAAATCGCCACCGACATCTTGTTGCCCCGCTTGGCCAGCGCCACCACGCGCTGCGCCTGCATCAGCTTTTCATCGATGATCTTCTCGGGCAGGGCCGCAACGCTGAGGGCGTGCAAGTCCATCATCGGGTAGGCGAAGGTCTCGGAGCAGAAGGCGGCGAGGTCGCGCGCGCCAATGGCGCCGCCGGCCAGCAGCACGTCGATGAACGGCTGCTTGTCGGCGGCCGAGCGTTTCACCAGCGCGTCCGCCTGGGCGGCCGTCAGGCGACCGGCCTGCACCAGCGCCCGCGCCAATCCCGGCATGGGAGTGCCTGATGCCGTCGTGGGTTGGACTGCTGCCATAGATGAAACGGTTGATGAAATTGGAGGCAATCAAGGGATGATGCCTGTGGGCATCATAATTGTAAAGCCTTGTTTTGTAACGAATCCGTGCCGATTTCACGACTGATGCCGTGCGATCAACGACCTTGGTGCACTTGTCATCCGCGCGTGGATGCGGCAACGGCTCCCTTACCGTTTTCGGACTGTCGAGCGAAAAGTTTAGGCCTGGCGCAAGCCGGCCCATGCGCTGCCTATAATGAGGCATGGACGATCCGCCAACATCCGCCATCGGGCGCCGCCTCGCGCTGATGCCACCGCCGGCACTGGCGGGGATCGTGCGCTATTTCCACGTGGAGTGGGACAGCGCCGGCCCGGCCATCGTGCCGGCTTCTCCCTATCCGATGGCAACGTTCTTCGCCGCCGGCGGTTCCCTGGTGCCTTCGACCGGCGGCCGGCTGGCGCTGTTCCGCGAGCCAATGCTGTGCGGACCCGTTACCGCGGCCATGCCTGTGCTGTGGCAGCAGAACACGTCCTTCATCAGCGCGCTGATCGAACCTGCCAGCTTCGCAACCTTGTTTGGCATGAGCCCCGGCGCCTTGCGCGACACTCCCGTGGCGTTGGCCGATGCCGAACCGTGCGTGCCTGCGAGGGCGCTGGCGGAGGCAGTGGCGGGCACGCGCGACATCGCCCGCTGGGTCGGTGCGCTGCAATCCTGGCTGTTGCAGGTGCTCGCCCGCCGGGGAGGACGTGCCGCGCCATTCGTGTTGCCTGCCGCGCTGCTCGACTTGCCGGCTCCCGAGATCGCGCGGCGCTATGGCATCGGCGAGCGACAGCTGGAGCGTCGCTTCCAGGCCAGTTATGGCCAGAGCATGCGGGCGATGCGCCAGATGCTGCGCTATACCCGGGCGCTTGGCATGCTGATGCACCTTCCGCCGCGCCCGGGCCTGCTCACGCGGGTGGCGATGGATGCTGGCTATCACGACCAGGCCCACATGATCCGGGACTTTACCGCGTACACCGGCCGCCCGCCTGGCGCCTGGTATGCGGACGGCGACGACCGCCTGCACCGCATGTACCGCTACGACACGCCGCACCGGGCCATCGTCACGCGGGCTTGAGCAAGCCATGTCGGCTCCGTACAATTTTTCCAGCGCCCGCGCCGCTATCGTGCCGCCTTCGGATAGCGAAGGAGAGAGCGATGGAGAGAGCAATCGAGCAACACGACGGTTTCCTCGTCACGTCGGCAGCGGCCCTGTTCGATGCCGCCCGCAAGGACAGCCTGTGGTACCTCACGTTCGGCCTGGCATGCTGCGCCGTCGAGATGATGGAATGCGCGTCGGCCCGCTACGACATGGACCGCTTCGGCATGGTGCCGCGAGCCTCGCCGCGGCATGCGGACCTGATGATCGTGGCGGGGACGTTGACCAACAAGATGGCGCGCGCCATGCGCAAGGTCTATGACCAGATGCCCGAGCCGAAGTACGTGATTTCGATGGGTTCCTGCGCCAACGGCGGCGGCTATTACCACTACAGCTACTCCGTGGTGCGCGGCTGCGACCGCATCGTGCCCGTCGATATCTACATCCCCGGTTGCCCGCCCACCGCCGAGGCGCTGCTGTACGGCTTGCTGCAATTGCAACGCAAGATCGCCCTGAACGGAGCGGAGGCGGCACATCCCGAGCTGGCCCGCTAAACACCCAAGGTCGAGCGCGTGTCATGGGGCAGGCACCATGACACGAGCTCGACAGTCACGCCATCGTTCAGCACACTGGGCTATGATGAGGTGTTATCGGGGAGGCATCATATGCGCAAGCTGGTGGCCGGCGTCATGCTGGCATGGGCGGCAGCGGGGGCGGCATCGGCCGAACCCGCACTCTTGAAGGCGGCACAAGAGCGGCAGGCGGCGGCGCTGGCGCTGCTGGAAAAGCTCGTCAACATTGATTCCGGCACCTTCAATGCGAAGGGGTTGGACGCGGTCGGGGCGATTGCCGCGGCCGAACTGGCGCAGCAGGGTTTCAGCGTCGAGAAGACACCGGCCACCCCGGCGGCAGGCCACAACATCGTGGCCACGCGCACCGGTTCCGGCAAGGGCAGGGTGCTGCTGGTCGCCCACATGGATACCGTGTTCCCGGACGGCACGGCGGCGAAGCGCCCGTTCCGCATCGAAGGCAGACGTGCCTATGGCCCGGGCATCATGGACGACAAGGGCGGCATCGTCATCGCCGTCCAGGCAGCCCGGCTGCTGGGCGACAAAGACTTCGGCAAGCTCACCATCCTGCTCAACACGAACGAGGAAACGGGCTCGGAAGGCACGCGCGCCCTGATCGACAAGCTGGTGCGCGGGCACGACGTCGCCTTCAACCTGGAGCCGGGCCGCGCGGCCGACGGCCTGGTGGTGGCCCGCAAGGGCAGCGGCGAGATCGAGCTGGAAGTGACGGGCAAGGCTTCGCATGCCGGCGTGGCGCCGAAGCAGGGCGTCAACGCGGCGCTGGAAGCGGCGCACCAGGTCGTGCAGCTGTCCCGCCTGGGCGACGATGCCAAGGAAACCACGGTCAGCTGGACCGTCATCCATGGCGGCGAGCGCAGCAACGTGATCCCGGACCATGCAAGGGCAACGGCGGACGTGCGGGTGAAGACGCCGGAGGAATTCGATCGCGTGGAGCGCGACATGCGCAGCATCGCTGCGAAGAAGCTGGTACCCGAGGCTCAGATAGCGCTATCATTGACCCGCGGATTTCCGCCGATGCCGCCCAGTGCCGTCACCGATGGGCTGGCGGCCAGGGCCGCGTCCATCTATGCCGAGATCGGCCGCAAGCTGACCCTGGAAAGCACGGGCGGCGCAGCTGACGCGAGCCTGATGTTCGCGGCCGGCGTGCCTACCCTGGATGGCTTGGGCATCGTCGGCGGCGGCATCCACACGGCCGATGAATACGCCGAGGTGGACAGCATCGCGCCCCGCATCTACCTGCTGGCCCGGCTGATCCAGGAATACGGCCGCCGGCCGGCGATAACGAAATAACCACGAAGGAGACAATACGATGAAGAGAGCATCCGCCGGCATCCTGCTGGCCGCCGCGGCAAGCGCCGCCCATGCCCTGTCGCCCCGGCCGGTCGTCACCGTCGAGGGTGGCCAGGTCCAGGGCCGCATCGAGGATGGCGTGCGCGCGTTCAAGGGCATCCCGTTCGCGGCGCCGCCGGTCGGCGACCTGCGCTGGCAGGCGCCGCGCCCGGTGAAACCGTGGCAGGGCGTGCGGCAGGCGACGGCGTTCGGCAACCGCTGCATGCAGCTGCCGCTGTTTTCCGACATGGTGTTCCGCTCGCCCGCCCCGTCCGAGGATTGCCTGTACCTGAACGTGTGGGCACCCGCCGGGGCGGGCGCGAAGAAACTGCCGGTGCTCGTGTACATCCATGGCGGCGGCCTGGCCGCCGGCGACGGTTCCGAGCCGCGCTACGAGGGCGCGGCGATGGCGAAGCAGGGCATCGTGGCGCTGACCATCAATTACCGCCTCGGCGTGTTCGGCTTCCTCGCCCATCCCGAACTGACGGCCGAGAGCCGGCACAAGGCTTCCGGCAACTACGGCCTGATGGATCAGGCGGCCGCCCTTGCCTGGGTAAGGAAGAATATCGCGGCCTTCGGCGGCGACCCGGACCAGGTGACGATCGCCGGCGAATCGGCCGGCTCGTATTCGGTCAGCGCGCAGATGATCATGCCCATGTCGAAGGGGCTGTTCGCGCGGGCGATCGGCGAGAGCGGCTCGGTGCTGGGCCGGCGCGGCGCGCCGCCGCTGGCCGAGGCGGAAAAGCAGGGCGCCGAATTCGCCAGCGGTGCCGGTTTCGCCACGCTCAAGGAGCTGCGCGCGGCGAGCGCCGAGACGCTGCTGCAAGCGCAGGGCAAGCCGGGTGCGCCATGGTTCGGCATCGCCACCGACGGCCACGTGATCGACCGCGCGCCGCTGGACAGCTACGCGCAGGGCCGCCAGGCGAAGGTGCCGCTGCTGGCCGGCTGGAATTCCGAGGAATCGCACGCCCGGGCGATCCTCGACAACCAGGAGCCGACGCCCGAGCGCTTCCAGGCCGCGTTGAAAAAATTGTACGGCGACGACGCCGCCGAGGCGGCGCGCGTGTACGGTTATGACGTGGCCGAGGCGGCGCGCGACCTGTCGAGCGACCGCTGGATCGTCCACGGCACGTGGAAATGGATCGACCTGCACGCGAAGGCGGCGCCAAGCTGGCGCTACTACTATTCGCGCCCGCGCCCGGCCACGCTCGACGGCAAGCCGGCTGCCACCGGCGCCGCCCACTCGGCCGAGATCGAATACGCGATGGGCAACCTGGACGGAAACAAGGTCTATGCGTGGACGGAAGAAGATCGCGCCGTCTCGCGCACGATGCAGGGCTATTTTGCCAACTTCATCCAGCACGGCGACCCGAACGGGCCTGGCCTGCCCGCCTGGCCGAAAGTGACGGCGCCGGGAGCGAACGTGATGCGGATCGACGCGCAGTCGGGCGCCTTCGACCCGAAGGACCGGGCGCGGTTCGAATTCCACGACCGGCAATTCGCCAAGCCATGAAAGGCCGTAGGGCAATGATTGCAGCAGAGCCAGAAAGTTTCTTCATGCACTTATGCTGATAAGGCTCATCAGCAATATGTTATAGGGGGATGGTTGGCCGATGATAGTCTTACGAACTGATACTACCGCGAGGCCAACATGTCCGAACCGATCCGCTTCTACTTCCGCGGCGCCGTGCACGAAGTGCAAGGTGCCGATACCACGCAAACGGTGCTCCAGCACCTGCGCGAAGATTTGCATTGCACCGGCACGAAAGAAGGTTGTGCCGAAGGCGACTGCGGTGCCTGCACCGTGGTCGTCGGCTCCCTTGTCGATGGCAAGGTCGAGCTCAAAGCCGTCAATTCCTGCATCCAGCTGACGCCCACGCTGGACGGCAAGGCCCTGTTCACCGTGGAAGACCTGCAGCAGCCGAACGGCGACCTGCACCCGGTGCAGCAGGCGCTGGTGGAATGCCATGGCTCGCAATGCGGCTTCTGTACGCCGGGTTTCGCCATGTCGCTGTGGGGCATGTACCTGAAAGTGGAAGGCCGCACGCCGGAGCGCAAGGAAATCGACGATTGCCTGTCCGGCAACCTGTGCCGCTGCACCGGCTACCGCCCCATCATCGATGCCGCGAAACGCATGGTGGAACTGCCGGCCGTCAGCTTCGACACCACCGGGCTGGCTGATCAGCTGCAGGCCCTCAAGCGCGACAAGCTCGCCGTGTATGCCGCCAACGGCCAGACGTTCTACGCGCCGCGCACGCTGGCCGAGCTGTCGCAGCTGCGCGCCGAATACCCGGCCGCCACCCTGCTGGCCGGCTCCACCGACGTGGGCCTGTGGATCACCAAGCAGATGCGCGTGCTGACGGACATCATCTACCTCGGCCACGTCGAGGAAATGCAGTACATGAAGGTCGATGGCGGCATGGTGGAAATCGGCGCCGGCGTGGCGCTGGACGAGGCCTACGCCAAACTGTGCGAATACTATCCGGCCGAGCTCTCCGAGCTGCGCCAGCGCTTCGCCTCGAAGCCCATCCGCAATGCCGGCACCTTGGGCGGCAACGTGGCCAACGGTTCGCCGATCGGCGACTCGATGCCGTGGATGATCGCCGTGGGCAGCGAAGTCGTGCTGCACAGCGAAGCGGGCGACCGCGTGCTGCCGATGGACGCGTTCTACCTCGACTACATGAAGAAGGACATGCGCCCGGGCGAATTCGTGCGCGCCATGCGCGTGCCGCTGCCGCGCGCCAACGTGGTGTTCCGCACCTACAAGCTGGCCAAGCGCTTCGACCAGGATATCTCCGCCGTGTGCGCCGCCTACGCCTTCGAACTGGACGGCGACAAGGTCAAGAACGCGCGCATCTGCTACGGCGGCATGGCCGGCACCCCGAAGCGCGCCGCGCAAGCCGAAGCGGCGCTGAACGGCCGCGTGTGGGACGAGGAAGCGCTGCTCGACGCGATCGCCGCGCTGGCCCAGGACTACGCGCCGCTGACCGACATGCGGGCGTCCGCCACCTACCGCATGCGCACCGCGCAAAACCTGCTGCGCCGCTTCTGGCTCGAAACCCGTATCGACGCGCCGCTGGCGAACACCGACGTGAACGCCTTTGCCGCCTGAGGAGACACCATGAACCATCCCGCCATCCCTGAATTGAAGGCTGCCTCCTTGGCCGCGAATTGGTCCGGTGTGGGCCTGTCGCGCAAGCATGAATCGGCCGAGCTGCACGTGCTGGGCCAGGCCACCTACACGGACGATATCCCCGAGCTGCAAGGCACGCTGCATGCGGCGCTGGGCCTGTCGTTGAAGGCGCACGCCAATATCGTGGCCATGGACCTGGAACCGGTGAAGAATTCGCCGGGCGTGGTCGCCGTGTTCACCGCCAAGGACATTCCGGGCGTGAACGACTGCGGCCCGATCATCCACGACGATCCGGTCCTGGCCGACGGCCTGGTGCAATACGTGGGCCAGCCGATCTTCGTCGTCGTCGCCGACACGCACACCAATGCCCGCCGCGCCGCCCGCAAGGCCGTGATCACGTACGACGAGCTGCCGGCCATCTTCACGCCGCAGCAGGCGAAAGCCGCCGGTTCCTACGTGCTGCCGCCGATGAAGCTGCAGAAGGGCGATCCGCAGGCCGCGTTCGAGCGCGCACCGCGCAAGGTGAAGGGAGAACTCTTCGTCGGCGGCCAGGAGCAGTTCTACCTGGAAGGCCAGATCTCCTACGCGATCCCGAAAGAGAACCGCGGCATGTTCGTGCAGTGCTCCACGCAGCACCCGAGCGAGATGCTGCACCTGGTCGCGCATGCGCTGGGCCTGCACTCGCACAACGTGCAGGTGGAGTGCCGCCGCATGGGCGGCGGCTTCGGCGGCAAGGAATCGCAGTCCGCCCTGTGGGCGATCTGCGCCTCGCTGGCCGCGTTCAAGCTGAAGGTGCCCGTCAAGCTGCGCGCCGACCGCGACGACGACATGATCGTCACCGGCAAGCGGCACTGCTTCTTCTACGAGTACGAGGTCGGCTACGACGACGACGGCCGCATCGTCGCCGCCAAGGTGGACATGACGTCGCGCGCCGGCTTCTCGGCCGACCTGTCCGGCCCCGTCGCCACCCGCGCCATCTGCCACTTCGACAACTGCTACTACCTGTCGGACGCCGATATCCGCGCCGCGTGCGGCAAGACCAATACCCAGTCGAACACCGCGTTCCGCGGCTTCGGCGGCCCGCAGGGCGCGATCGCCATGGAATACATCATCGACGAGATTGCCCGCAACCTGGGCAAGGACGCGCTGGACATCCGCCGCCTGAACTTCTACGGCACCGAAGACCGCAACGTCACGCCTTATGGCCAGGTCGTGGCAGGCAACGTGCTGCCGGCCCTGACCGCGCGGCTGGAAGAAACGAGCGAATACCGCGCGCGCCGCAAGGCCGTGGAAGAGTTCAACGCGAAGAGCCCGGTGCTGAAGAAGGGCCTGGCGTTCACGCCCCTGAAGTTCGGCATCGCGTTCAACGTTACCCACCTGAACCAGGCCGGCGCGCTGGTGCACGTGTACGTGGACGGCTCCGTGCTCGTCAACCACGGCGGCACCGAGATGGGGCAGGGCGTCAACACCAAGGTCATGCAGGTTGTCGCGCATGAACTGGGGCTGGACCTGTGCCATGTGCGCATCACCGCCACCGATACCAGCAAGGTCGCCAACACGTCGGCCACCGCGGCATCGACGGGTGCGGACCTGAACGGCAAGGCGGCGCAGGACGCGGCGCGCCAGATCAAGGAACGCCTGGCGAAGTTCGCCGTCGAGCAGCATGGCGGCGACATCGAGTCGGTGCGCTTCGCGGACGATCACGTGCACGTGAACGGCCAATCGATCCGCTGGCACGTGCTGGTGGGCCAGGCCTACCTGAAGCGCGTGCAGCTGTGGTCCGACGGTTTCTACGCCACCCCGCACCTGTCGTGGGACCCGAAGACGATGAACGGCACGCCGTTCTCGTACTTCGCCTACGGCGCGGCGGTGTCGGAAGTCGTCGTCGACACGCTGACCGGCGAATGGCGCCTGGTGCGCGCCGACGCGCTGTACGACGCGGGCAATTCGCTGAACCCGGCCATCGACATCGGCCAGGTCGAAGGCGCGTTCATCCAGGGCATGGGCTGGCTGACCACCGAGCAGCTGTGGTGGAACGCCAACGGCAAGCTGATGACGCATGCCCCGTCCACGTACAAGATCCCGGGCATTTCCGACTGCCCGCAGGACTTCCGCGTGAACCTGTTCGACCAGCCGAACGTGGCCGACAGCATCCACCGCTCGAAAGCCGTCGGCGAACCGCCGCTGCTGCTGCCGTTCTCGGTGTTCTTCGCGATCCGCGACGCCATCTCCGCCGTGGGCGGCCACAAGGTGAACCCGCCGCTGAACGCGCCGGCGACCAGCGAGGAAATCCTGCGGGCGATCGATGCCGTGACCGCGAAGGCGGCCGCCTGAGGCCTCCGAGGCCCTGGTGTCGTACACCTTTACGAGCTTGCTCGTAAAGGTGTACGACACCGGTTTTCTCGAGAGGCACTGGCGAGCGCGCAGGAAAACCGGTGTCGCACACCTTTTCCGGAGAGATCGCCCGGAAAAGGTGTTCGACACCAGCTGCCGGTAACACTGCAATAAAGGTTTTGAATCATGAACGAATGGCTGACGACAACCACCGCTCCGGCGGTGCTGGTAACGGTGGCGCGGGTCGAGGGATCGGCGCCGCGCGAGCCGGGCGCGAAGTTCCTCGTGACCCAGCGCACGCTGCACGACACGATCGGCGGCGGGCATCTGGAGTTGCGGGCAGTGGAGATCGCCCGCGAGATGCTCGCTGCCGGGGCGCCCGAGGTGCGGTACGAGCGCTTCGGCCTGGGCCCGAGTCTGGGCCAGTGCTGCGGCGGTGTCGTCTGGCTGCTGTTCGAACCGGTGACGGATTCCGTCGCCGAAACCCTCACCTTGTTGCGGACCAACCGCACCGGCGACTTCTGGCGCGTGTCGTCGATCGCCGGCCGGCCCCGTAACGCGGTGTTCGATGCCCACGGCGCGCTGGTGGCCGGCGAAGCGGACGTGCCCCGGCACTTCCCCCGCACCAGCAGCGCGATCGTGCTGCCGGACGGCTGGCTGGTCGACCCGATCGCCGCGCCGGCCGCGCACCTCGTGCTGTTCGGCGCCGGGCACGTGGGTGCCGCCATCGTGCGTGCCCTGGCCGAACTGCCGTGCATCATTACGTGGGTCGACGAGCGGGACGAGATGTTTCCGCCCGACGTTCCCGCCAACGTGATCGTGGAAGCTACCGACACGCCCGAAGCCGTGGTGGATGCCGCGCCGGACGGCGCCAGCTACCTCGTGCTGACGCACAGCCACGCGCTCGACGAGCGGCTGTCCGCCGCCATCCTCGCCCGCGACAACGTGGGCTGGTTCGGCCTGATCGGCTCGAAGACGAAACGCGTGCTGTTCGAACGCCGCCTGGCCACGCGTGGCCTGCCTGCCGACCGGATTGCGTCCATGGTCTGCCCGATCGGCCTGCCCGGCATTACCGACAAGGCGCCGGCCGCCATCGCAGTCTCCGTGGCCGCGCAATTATTGATGACCTGGGAAGCGCAAGCCACGGCCGCCGCCGCGATGCCGCGCCAGCCCGCCCTGCAAGAGAACTGATATGCAAACGACCCCGAATGTGCAAGCCTACCGCGCCGGCCTGCTGACCTTCCATGCCGACCCCGCCTTCAGCGAGCGCGCCTATTCCTGGCACGAGGATGGCCTGCTGATCGTCGCCAACGGCAAGATCCAGGCGGCCGGCGACTGGGCCAACCTCCAGGGCACGCTGCCGCCGGGAACGCCGGTGACGGATTACCGCGGCAAGATCATCAGCGCCGGCTTCATCGACACGCACATTCATTACCCGCAAACGGACATGATCGCGTCGCCGGCGCCGGGCCTGCTGCCATGGCTGGAACAGTACACGTTCCCGACCGAGCGCGCGTTCGCCGATCCGGCTCACGCCGCCGGCGTGGCCGAGTTCTTCCTCGACGAGCTGCTGCGCCAGGGCACCACCACGGCGCTGGTCTACTGCACCGTGCATCCGCAATCGGTCGATGCGTTCTTCACCGCCAGCGAAGCGCGCGGCCTGCGCATGATCGCCGGCAAGGTGATGATGGACCGCCACTGCCCGGACTTCCTGTGCGACACGGCCGAGCAGGGCGGCCGCGAGACGGAAGAGCTGATCGGGCGCTGGCACAACCACGACCGCTCGCTGTATGCGATCACGCCGCGCTTCGCGCCGACGTCCACCGAAGCCCAGATGGAAGTCACCGGCGCGCTGGCCCGCAAGTACCCGGATACCTACCTGCAAACCCACGTGTCGGAAAACGAGGACGAGTGCAAGTGGGTGCAGCAGCTGTATCCGAACGCGCGCAGCTACCTCGACGTGTACGACCACTACGGCATGATGCGCCCGCGCGCCGTGTTCGGCCACTGCATCTGGCTCGACGAGCGTGACCGCGAGCGCATGGCCGAAACGAAATCGGCGGCCGCCGTCTGCCCCACGTCGAACCTGTTCCTGGGCAGCGGCCTGTTCGACTTCGAACAGGCCGACAAGCACGGCATGCTGATGGCGCTGGCCACGGACGTGGGCGCGGGCACGTCGTTCTCGATGTTGCAAACGATGAATGAAGCCTATAAAGTAGCGCGCTTGAAAGGCAGCTACCTGCCCGCGTTGCGCATGTTCTACCTGTCCACGCTGGGCGCGGCGCGCAGCCTGCACCTCGAGGACAAGGTCGGCAGCCTGGCCGCCGGCAACGAGGCCGACTTCATCGTGCTCGACCCGCAAGCGACGCCCCTGTTGGCGCGCCGCACGGGCCGCACGGAAAGCCTCGAAGAGATGCTGTTCGCGCTGGCCCTGCTGGGTGACGACCGCGCGATCGCAGCCACGTACTCGGCCGGCAAGCTGGTGCACACGCGGGAGGGCTGACTTTCTCACTTCCTTTGAGAGAGAGTCCCATGCACAAAGCAGTCACCACCCCGCGCATCCTCGCCGCCGCCCTCGTGGCGGCTTTTGCCTGCGGCGCCCACGCCAGGGGCGGCAATGAAGACATCGTCAAGCGCCATTTCGCCACGCTGGTCGCCAGCCCGGCGAAAACGGCCGAACTGACGATGTTCATGACGATGATGCCGAAGGGCGGCGACCTGCACCACCATTACTCGGGCGCGATCTACGCCGAGCAATACCTGGAGTGGGTGGACAAGCAGGGCTACTGCGTCAACAAGACCAACTTCCGCATCAGTAGCGACAAGGCCACGCTCGATGCGGAGCGCGCCAAGCCCGCACCGCTGCGCACCTGCGTCTCCGGTGCCGACCTGGTGGCGGACAACGATACCTACCGCAAGCTGCTGCAGAAGTGGTCGACGCTGGACTTCCATAACCACGGCGCCGACCAGGCACCCCCTGACCAGACGTTCTTCGACACGTTCGGCTACTTCGGCCCCGTGGCCTCCACCAATACCAACGAAGGACTGCGCACGCTGAAGGCGCGCGCGATCGCCGAGAACCTGTCGTACATCGAAACGATCTTCGAGCTGGCGCCGATGACGCCGGACGAAGCGTTCGACAAGCTCGTTTCCGCTCCGGGCATGCAGCCGGCGCAGTTCGACGCCGCATTGGCGAAGTTCACCGCCCAGCTGGAATCCAATCCCTCCTTCGCGCGCGGCATCACCGACTACATCGCCAATGTGGAAAAGAGCGCCGCCGGCATCGACGACGAGCGCTTCACCATGCGCTACCAGCCGTATGTGTTGCGTTTCCTGTCGCCGTCCGCCGTGTTCTCGCAGATGCTGGCCAGCTTCAAGCTCGCGCAGGCGAACCCTTTGATCGTGGGCGTGAATATCGTGGGCCAGGAAAGCCTGCATGTCTCGATGCGCGACTACAGCATGCATATGCGCATGTTCCGCTTCCTGAAGGCGAAGTATCCGGAGGTGAAGACGGCGCTGCACGCCGGCGAGCTGCGCCTCGGCATCGTGCCGCCGGAAGGGCTGACCTTCCACATCGGCGAGGCAGTGAATGTCGCCGGCGCCAATCGCATCGGGCACGGCATCGACATCGCGCACGAGAAGAACGCGCTGGCGCTCATGAAGACGATGCGCGAGCGGCGCATCCCGGTCGAAGTGAACCTCACCAGCAACGAATTCATCCTGGGCGTGAAGAACGAGGAGCATCCGGTCGAGCTGTACCGCCGCTATGGCGTGCCATTCGTGATCTCCACCGACGATGCCGGCGTCACCCGCCACAGCCTGTCGAACGAATACGTGCTGTTCGCCACGCGCTACAAGACCGACTACGCGGAAGTGAAAAAGCTGTCGTACGACAGCATCCGCTACGCCTTCCTGGCGGAGGGCGATCGCAAGCGGCTCTTGAAGCAGCTTGATGAGCGGTTCGCGAAGTTCGAGGCGGAGATTGCGGCGGCGGCCAACGCGGCTGGCACGTAGGGATATCCCCGGCCCCACGCCGGCGCCGGCCAGCGGCTTCACCGGGCCTGGTGTCGTACACTATTTTCCTTCGGAAAATAGTGTACGACACCGGTTTTCTCTCGAAGCAACGATGTCAGCCGAGAAGAATCGGTGTCGTACACCTTTTCCTTCGGAAAAGATGTACGACACCAGGGCAACTCTTACGCACCCATCAAGGTCTTGCACAATTGGCTAAACTTCCTGCCAACTGTGTGGCCTTTGCGCTACATTTTTGTAGTACGCACGCACCGTTTTAGTTATTTCCAAATGAAATAATTTCACTCAACCGTGCCGCATTTATAATCCGCCCGTCAGCTCCCCCCGAGAGAAACCTCACTTTCACAGCATTCCAACGCTCGACTTATATCGAGCGCGAATAAATGCGCTTGCAAAATCGAATTTGTCACGATTTTGTCGCTCATGCATAGTTGATTGGAAGCTATGACATATTAATGCCACCCCATGTTTCCGGTGTCATCAACGTGTCATAAAGGTGTCACGGCTGTGAAATTGTATACAGCTAAACTTTCGGGTCGGCTAAGCAGTTTGCATCACAAAGTAAAGCGTGGCGGCAGGTGCGGGTCCACCCGATCCTCATCGAACCGCCAATAAATTCGTCCATTTTGGGGTTAAACAATGATGAATCACAAACGGCTCCGGCTTACGCAGATCGCGCTGAGCCTGTCTATCGCACTGGCTGCGGCACCGGCCATGGCTCAGAATACGACGTCCGCCATTGGCGGCCGTATCTCGAGCCCTGACGGTACCCCTGCCGCCGGCGCACAGGTCACCATCGTGCACGTGGAATCCGGTTCCGTCAGCAATGTCACGACCGATGCGGAAGGCCGCTACGTCGCGCGCGGCCTGCGCGTAGGCGGTCCGTACACCATCACGATCACGAAAAATGGCGTGACCGAAAAGCGTGAAGGCGTGTTCATCGCCCTGGCGGAAACGGCGAGCGTGGACGCGCAGCTGGGCCAGGCGATGCAGACCGTGACCGTGACGGGCACCAATGTGCGCAACGACCGCTTCTCGAAGACGGCGATGGGCACGGGCACCAATATCGGCCCGACGGAACTGGCGATCCAGGCATCGATCCAGCGCAACCTGCAGGACTACGCACGTACCGACCCCCGCGTGTCGCAGACCGACAAGGAGCGCGGCGAAATCTCCGTGGCCGGCCAGAACAGCCGCTACAACTCGCTGACCATCGACGGCGTGGCCGTCTCCGACACGTTCGGCCTGGAAGCTTCCGGCTCCCCGACCGCCAAGCAGCCGATCTCGATCGAAGCGATCCAGTCGGTGCAGGTGAACGTGGCCAACTACGACGTCACGCAGAAGGGCTACACGGGCGGCAACATCAACGCCGTGACCAAGTCCGGCACCAACGATGTGCGCGGCAGCGTCTACTACGTCTTCCGTAACGACAAGACGGCCGGCGAGCGCTTCAACGCCACCGACGGCACCTACTACGATCCGGCCAAGTTCAAGGAAACGACCAAGGGCGCGACCGTGGGCGGCCCGCTGATCAAGGACAAGCTGTTCATCTTCGCCAACTACGAAAAGCTGGAATCGACCCGCTCCGCGCCGACCTACGGCCCGATCGGCAGCTCGATGACCAACGTGGGCGTGACGCAGGAAGCGATCGACCAGGCGCGCTCGATCGCCCAGGCGCGCTATGGCATCGACATCGGCAGCTCGCAGGTACCGGGCGGCACGATGCTGTCCGTGACCGACAAGCTGCTGAAGCTCGACTGGAACATCAGCGACGACCATCGCGCCATGTTCCGCTGGTCCAAGACCGAGCAAAGCGAGCCGTTCTTCGCCGGCCTGACCTCGACCGGCATCTCGCTGAACTCGCAGTGGTACCAGCAGAACAAGGTCATCGAGACCAAGGTCGCGCAACTGACCTCGGACTGGACGCCGACGTTCTCGACCGAAGTGAAATTCTCCACGCGCGACTATGACAGCGTGCCGACCGTGAATGCGCAACTGCCGACCGTGGGCCTGCGCTTCTCCGGCACCTTGCCGGCGGGTGCACCCGCCAGCCTGGGCACCAGCAACCGCTTCATCAACTTCGGTACCGACAACAGCCGCCAGCGCAACGTGCTCGGCACCAAGACCGACGACGTCTACGTGGGTGCCAACTGGCTGCTGGGCGACCATGAAGTGAAGTTCGGCGCCGACTACCAGAAGAACGAGATCTACAACGCGTTCCTGCAGAACGTGTATGGCAACTACACGTTTGCATGTCAGACAGGCTTGAGCTACGAGTTCCTCGGCAATACCGTGCTTACCAGCACGACCAACGGCGGCACTGTCAATGGCGGCTGCAATAACCCGACCCAGATGCAGCAAGCCGTGCTGGAAAACTTCCGCCGCGGCCGCCCGCTGTCCTACCAGTACCAGGTGGCCAATGCCGGTTACTCGCTGGAAGACGCGGTAGCCCGTTTCACGATGAAGAACACCGGTGTGTTTGTGCAGGATACCTGGACCGTGACCCCGCGCCTGACCGTGATGGCTGGTGTACGTGTGGACAAGATCGATGTGCCAGAGCGTCCGCTGGCCAATGCCTCTCTCGCTGCCGCGCCCGGCCCGGTCGTGAACGGCCGTGTCACCGGCGGTTTCGGCATCGACAACACCAACACGCTGGATGGCCAGAAGCTGTGGCAGCCGCGCGTGGGCTTCAACTACAACTTCGACACCGCACGCCGCACGCAGATCCGCGGTGGCGCCGGCCTGTTCCAGGGCGCCGCGATGAGCGTCTGGCTGGGTAACCCGTTCCAGAACGCCGGCGTGGCCACGGCGACGATCGGTTGCGGTATCAGCGGCTTTGAGAACTGCCCGACCGGTGGCGGGACGTACAGCGCGGACATTAACAACCAGCCGCGCTTCCCGGGCACGCCGTCCGCCTCGTCCGTGGACGTACTGGCCGCCGGCCTGCGCCAGCCTGCCGTCTGGAAGATGAACCTTGCTGTGGATCACGAGCTGCCTTGGTACGGCATCACCGTGGGCGCGGAATTCCTGAAGACGAACGCGCGCGACGCCATCTACTACCGCAACCTGAACATCGGCGCGCCGACCGCTGTCGGCTCCGACGGGCGTGAGCTGTACTACACGACCGCGGGTTACGACCGCCAGTGCTGGGACGCCAGCGGCAACAGCATCACGACCGGCAACTGCAGCAGCCTGCGCTCGCGCTCCCTGTCGAACCGCGGCTTCAACAACGTGCTGGTCGCCACCAATACGAAGAAGGGCGGCAGCAACGTGGCCACGCTGCAGCTGAGCCGTCCGATGAGCGGCGGCTGGGCATGGAACGCGGCCTACACCTACACCGAGTCGAAGGAAGTGTCGCCGCTGACGTCGTCCACGTCGAACTCGAACTGGTCGGGCCGTTCCGTATTCAACCCGAACGAGGAAGTGGAAGCCAATTCCAGCTACCTGGTGAAGGACCGCATCAGCGCCTCGCTGAGCTTCCAGAAGCGCTTCTTCGGCACCTACCGCACCACCTTCGGCACGTTCTATGAAGGCCGTTCGGGCAAGCCGTTCAGCTGGACCTTCAACAACGACGCCAACGGCGACGGCCTGGCCGGCAACGACCTGATGTACATCCCGACGGCCTTCGGTTCCGGCGAAGTCGTGTTCCGTGGCGACACTGCCACCAACCATGCCAACGAAGAGCGTTTCTGGGCCATCGTGAACCAGTACCGCGGCCTGCGCAATTCGACGGGCGGCGTGGTGAAGCGTAACAACAGCTTCTCGAACTGGACCAACAACTTCGACGTGCGCGTGTCGCAGGAGATTCCGGGCCTGTGGCAAGGCCACAAGGGCGTGTTCACGCTGGACATTCTGAACTTCGGCAACCTGCTGAACAAGAAGTGGGGCCGCATCAACGAGGTGGCGTTCCAGGCCAACGGGGCGCAGGCACGCTCCTTCGTGGACGTCGTCGGCCTCGAAGGCGGCAAGTACATCTACGCGATGCGCGACAAGGTGGAAGACCTGACCGTGCGCCAGGAAAAGGGCGAATCGCAGTGGGCCCTGCAGGCTACCGTCAAGTACGAATTCTAAGGTTCGTATCGGCTTAGCCTGACACCGGAAGCCGGCACGCAAGTGCCGGCTTTTTTCACGTCTGTAACACAAGGTATCAGCGTGCCGCCGGCGCTGTTTTCGCTCGGCAGGCACCGGTACAATACACGGTCACGTCTCACATCTTTCCCATGAAATCTTCACTGCACACCCTGGCCCTGGCCGCCGCGCTGACCGCGCTGGCCGGCTGCGCCACGCCGCCATCGCAACCCACCGGTGCCACGGCGGCGGAGATCAACCTGGTCGCAATCAACGACCTGCACGGCAACCTCGAAGCGACAAAATTCACCTACACGGGCACGGGCGATGCGAAGCCGCGCACGGTGATGGCCGGCGGCATCGACACGATCGCCGGCGCCCTGCAGCAATGGCGCAAGGAAGACGGCGAACTGCTGCTGGTCGGCGCCGGCGACATGGTGGGCGCCAGCCCGGCGCTGTCGGCCATGTGGGCCGACGAACCGACCATCGCCGCGCTGGACATGCTGGGGCTCACGGTAACGTCGGCCGGCAACCATGAATTCGACCAGGGCCGCAAGGAACTGCTGCGCCAGCAGCACGGCGGCTGCGACTCGCCGCGGCCCGAGAAGGCTTGCCAGTTCGCGCCGCAATACGGCGGCGCGAATTTCGGCTACCTGGCCGCCAACGTGGTGGAGGCGGGCAGCGCGAAGACTCTGCTGCCGCCCTACCGCATACTGGAAGCGAAGGGTGTGAAGATCGCCTTCATCGGTGCCGTGCTGAAGGACACGGCGGAAGTCGTCGCCGCCTCCGGCATCGCCGGCCTGCAATTCCTCGACGAAGCCGATGCCGTGAACCGCCTGCTGCCGGAGCTGCGCAAGCAGGGCGTGGGCGCCTTCGTCGTGCTGATCCACCAGGGTGGCCGTACCGAATCGGCATTCGACAAGCGCTATTGCGACAACCTCGAGGGCGACATCCTGCCGGTCGTGAAGCGCCTCGACCCTGCCGTGAAGCTCGTGATCAGCGGCCACTCGCACAAGGGTTACCTGTGCAAGGTGGACGGCAAGGTCGTGACGCAGGCCCAGATGGGCGGCCACATGCTGTCGCGCATCAAGCTGATGGTGGACAAGGCCACCGGCAAGATCGTGGACGTCGATGCCCGCAACATCGTGATCGAGCAGGGCGCGTATCCGGCCGAACCGAAGATGGCCGCCTACCTGGCCGACGTGCGCGAGCGCAGCAACCGCGAGCTGGCCAGGCCTGTGGCGCGCATCGCCGCGCCCGTTGTCTCGCGGGATGCCGACGGCGCCGATGAATCGGCCCTCGGCAACCTGATCGCCGATGCCACCCTGCAGGCGGGCCGGCCGTTCGGCGCGCAGATCGCCTTCATGAATCGGGGCGGCATCCGCCAGAACCTGGAAACGGGACCGGGCAATGTGGTGTCGAAGGGCCAGGCCCTGGCCACGCTGCCGTTCGCGAACACGCTGGTGGTGATGGACCTGACGGGCGCGCAGCTGCGCACGCTGCTCGAGCAGCAGTGGGTGGGCGACAAGGTCGAGGTGCGCGGGCTGTTGCAGGTGTCCGAAGGCTTCACCTACCGCTATGACCTGCGCAAGCCCGAGGGCGCGCGCGTGCTGGACGTGACCGTGAACGGAGCGCCGCTGGACGACGGCGCCACCTATCGCGTCGCCGTCAACAATTTCCTGGCGGGCGGCAATGACGCCTTCCCCGTCTTCGCCAAGGGCACCAACCGTGCCGAGACGGGCATCCGCGATATCGACACGCTGACCGATTACCTGGCGAACGCCGAACGGCAGGGCCAACCTGTCGGCGCGGCGCCGGCGCAACCGCGCATCGTGCGCGTCAAGTAAAGGAGTTCCCATGCGACGCCTCATTCTTGCTGGTGTGCTGGCCGCCTGCTTCGGCAGCGCCTATGCCGACTTCCGTATCCCTGGCTTCGAACTGGTGCAGACGGCGCCGGTGGAAACCACGCTGGCCAACCCCGACCTGCGCGACCCGATCACGGTGTGGTGCGAATTGTTCGACAACGCGAAGACCGATATCGCGATCGGGCAGTTCTATGCGGCCAGCAAGCCGGGCGCGCCGTTCGAGAAGGTGATCGACCGCCTGGCGGCCGCCGGCGCACGCGGGGTGAAGATCCGCTTCCTGCTCGACAGGAAGGGCATCAACCTGTCGGAGGCGGCCACGCTGGAGCGCTTGCGCGCGATCCCGAACCTGGAGATGCGCGTGCTCGATTTCGGCCAGCTGACGGGCAACGGCATCATCCATGCCAAGTATGTGATCGCTGACGGCAAGCGCGCCTTCGTGGGCAGCCAGAACTTCGACTGGCGCGCCTTCACGCACATCCATGAAACGGGGCTGCTGGTCGACGACGCCACGATCGTGGCACAGATCCGCGCGATTTTCGAGCAGGACTGGAATGCGCAGGCGCAGCTGGCGCAGGGCCGTGCGGTGGCACCGTTGCAGCAGAAGTCGGCCATGGCGCCGGCGGCCGTGCTGGCGCAGCCGTCCTACCTGCTCGCCAGCCCGGCAAGCTACAACCCGCCAGGCGTGGGCGATTCGGAGACCGGGCTGCCGGCCCTGCTGGCGCAGGCGAAGGAGGAAGTGCGCGTGCAAATGCTGGACTATGCACCGCTGTCGTATGGCCCGAACGGCACGCGGCCGTACTACGCCGTGATCGACAACGCCGTGCGCGCCGCCGCGAACCGCGGCGTGAAGATCAAGCTGATGGTATCGAACTGGAACCTCGAGCCTGTCATGCTGCCGTACCTGAAAAGCCTGGCCGTGCTGCCGAACGTGGAGATCCGCGTCGTCACCTTGCCGAAGGCGTCCACCGGCTTTATCCCGTTCGCCCGCGTGATGCATTCGAAGACGATGGTTATCGACGGCAAGCTGGCCTGGGTGGGCACCAGCAACTGGGCCGGCGGCTACTTCGACCTGTCGCGCAACCTCGAGATCGTGATGCGCAACGAGCAGATGGCGCGGCGGCTGGCCGCGCTGCAGGAACAGGTGTGGAGCTCGCCGTACGCGCAGCCGCTCGACATCAACAAGAACTACCCGAAACCACAGAAAGCTTCAGAACAATGAAACGACTCGCATGCATGCTGGCCCTGGCCGGCGCCTTCGCCACCACCCTGCCATCGAGCGCGCTGGCGTGGGGCAATGAGGGCCATCGCGCCGTGGGCGCCATCGCTGCCAAGCTGTTGAAGGGCTCGGTCGCCGAGAAGCGCATCGCCGCGCTGCTGCTGCCAGGCGAAACGCTGGAATCGATCGCGGTGTGGGCCGATTGCGTGAAGGGCACCTGGTGCGGCCCGCAGACGCCGGAGATGCAGGCCTACGTGGCCGCCAACCCGAAGCACTCCGAGTACCACTACACGGACGTGCCGTTCCAGCTGGGCGCCTACCACGACCACGCGCCGGGCACGTTCGAGGACGATATCGTGCAGACGCTGAAGTCCGCCATCCTCGTCCTGCAGGGCAAGGCCACGCCCGAGAACAACCCGCACAAGTTCACGCCGCGCCAGGCACTGCTGGTCGTCGCCCACCTGGCCGGCGACATCCACCAGCCACTGCACGTGGGCGCCGCTTTCGTCAGCAAGGATGGCCGCTTCGTGGTGCCGAAGACGCACGCGGAGATCGATGAACTGAACGTCTTCGACTCGCGCGGCGGCAATAACCTGCTGCTGGACGATGCCGTGATCACGGCGATCGGCAACCGCCACATTCCACCCGCCGCCGTGCCGAAAACGGCGGCCAACTCGCCGAAGACGAAGCCGTTCCACTCGTACTGGGACACCACGGTAGTGGACTACGCCTTCCGCCGCTCCAGCACCCGCACGCCGGACCAGTTCGCTGACTATGCGATCGACAAAAAGCCTGCGGTGCCAGTCAACACGGGCGACGTCGCCACCTGGCCCTACCAGTGGGCCAACGATTCGCTGGCCGTCTCCAAGCTGGCGCACATGGACGTAACCCTGGGCACCGCCAGCAAGCAAACCTCGAAGAGCAGCGGCGAGACCTACACCGTGTGGGCGCTGAACGTGCCGGACGACTATCCGGTGCCATCGTCCGCGCTGGCGCGGCAGCAACTGATCAAGGGCGGCTACAACCTCGCCGCCCTGCTGAAGGAAATCTGGCCCGAGGCCTAAGCAAAACCGGTGACAGGCACCGTCGTTTTCGAAACATTTCTTCAGCCCCGGTGACAGGCACCCGGTTTTTTGAAACGTTTCTTTGAGACCGGTGCCTGTCACCGGTTTTTTTGCAACATTTCCAGAACATCGGTGCCTGCCACCGGTATCAAGCCACTGGCTGTTACGCCAGCGTCACCTCGATTCCCATCTCCCGATACGGCGCCAGCAGCGCATCGTCCACCTCCCGGTTGACGACGATGTGATCCACGGTCGCCAGCGGCGCGATCTGGAACGGCGCGGCGGTCCCCAGTTTTTCCGGCGACGCCAGCACCACTGTGCGCTGCGCGTGTGCGGAGAGCGCGCGCTTCATGGCGGCCTCGTCGAAATCGCCGGTGGTGATGCCGGCTTCCGGGTGAAGGCTGCACACGCCCATGAAGAACAGGTCGGCGCGGAACTGGCTCACCGCTTCCACGGCCGCGGCGCCCATCGCCACGATCGAGTGCTTGAACAGGCGCCCGCCGATGATGATGACGTCCACGTGCTCGTGCTCCACCAGTTCCACCGCCACGGAGGGGCTGTGCGTGATCACGGTGGCGCGCAGGTCGCGGGGCAGGGCGCGCGCCAGCTGCACGGCGGTGGTGCCGCCGTCGATGAACACCACCTGGCCGGGCTGGATCATCGCGGCCGCTGCACGCGCAATCGCCGGCTTGGCGTCGGCCGACAGTTTTTCGCGCACGGCGAAGTTGCCGACGGCCGGCGAAACGGGCAGGGCGCCGCCATGCACGCGCTGCAGCAAGCCGTCCCTGGCCAGCTCGCGCAGGTCACGGCGGATGGTGTCCTCGGACAGCCCCAGCGATTCGCTCAGGGTCTTGGCCACGATCTGTCCTTCTTCCTTCAGGATGCGGAGCAGCAGCTCCTTGCGCTGGCGGGTCAGCATTGCACGATTTTCCTTGAAATTGCACGATATCGCATGATAACCTGGAAAAGAGATAAACGACAGGAGTCATCATGCACGTACGCATCCGCGACGTTGAAACGCTGTCCGACGACTGGTACCTGCTGAAGAAAACCACGTTCGACTACCGCCGGCGCGACGGCAACTGGCAGACGATGTCCCGCGAGACCTACGACCGCGGCCATGGCGCCGTGATCCTGCTGTACAACCTGGCCCGCCGCACCGTCGTGCTGGTGCGCCAGTTCCGCTTTCCCGCCTACGGCTACGGCGGCAGGCACGACGGCTTCCTGATCGAGGCGCCGGCCGGCCTGCTGGATGCCGCATCGCCGGAGGAACGCATCCGCGCCGAGGTCGCCGAGGAAACGGGCTTTCGCGTCGAGCACGTGCAGCGCGTGTTCGACGCGTTCATGAGCCCGGGCTCCGTCACCGAGCGGCTGCACTTCTTCGTGGCCGAATACGAATCGGGCCAGCGCGCCGGCGACGGCGGCGGCGTGGCAGCTGAAGGCGAGGATATCGAAGTGCTGGAGCTGGACATCGACGAAGCCCTCTCCATGGTCGCGGACGGCCGCATCGAGGACGGCAAGACCATCATGCTGCTGCAGCACGCCGCCCTGTCGTTGTTCGCCCCTCGCTGACCGTTGTTTTCCCACACCAGGGACTGTCCCCGAATTTTTACAACACATGACTGTTGCGAAATTTCGGGGACTGTCCCCGGTGTCGTCCGCGGCGCGGGCGCGGGATCGATTGCCCTAGAATCGAACCACGATCAATAAAGGGAGGAAGCAATGAAGTATGTCGTCGCAGCAGGCCTGCTGGCACTGGCCGCCTCGGCCGCGGGCGCGGCCACGCCGGAGCAATTGGCCAAGGCCAAGAACTGCATGGCTTGCCACGCCGTGGCCACCAAGCTGGTCGGCCCGTCCTACAAGGACGTGGCCGCCAAGTACAAGGGGCAGAAGGATGCCGAGGATAAACTGGTGCAAAAGGTACTGAAGGGCGGCGCGGGCGTGTGGGGCCCGGTGCCGATGCCGCCGAACGCCGTGAGCGATGCGGACGCGCACACGCTGGTGAAATGGATCCTGGCGCAGAAATGAACGGCGCGGCCAGCCGCCGCCAGAAAGCAAGAAAGCCCGCGCAAGCGGGCTTTCTTGCTGAAGACGCCGCTGTCAGCGCGACTTCACGAACGGCACGCCGATCGCCTTCGGCGCCACCGACTTGGCCATGAGGCCGGCCAGCACGATCACGGTCACGACATACGGCACCATCTGGATCAGCGCGCCCGGGATGCGGCCCACCACCGGCAGGTCGACACCTTCGAGCTGAATCTGCACGGCGCCGAAGAAGCCGAACATCAGGCAGCCCAGGAACGTGTAGAACGGGCGCCAGTTGCCGAACACCATGGCCGTCAGTGCCAGGTAGCCGGCACCGGCCGACATGTCGCGCAAGAAGAAGCCGCTCTGCACGATCGCGAGATACGCGCCGGAAAACGAGCACAGGATGCCGGCGATCAGCATCGCGCCATAGCGCGTGCCTTCGACGGACACGCCGGCCGCATCGGCCGCGTGCGGGTTCTCGCCGCAGGCGCGCAGGCGCAGGCCGAAGCGGGTGTGGTACAGCACCCAGTGCACCAGCGGCACCAGCGCGAACGCCAGGTAGACGAGGATCGTGTGTCCGCCGAGGAGCTGCGTCCAGATCCAGCCGATCACGGGCACGTCCGCCACGGCCGCGCTGCCCGGCAGCACGATCTCGGAAAGGCGCGCATCGCCCAGCCCCGGCGTGCGGCCGCCCTGCTGGAAGAAGTACTGCGCCACCACGAACGTCAGCCCGCTCATGGCGATATTGATGGCGATGCCGGCCACCAGCTGGTTGCCCTTTTGCGTGATGGCGATGGCGCCTTGCAGCAGCGCCAGCACCACGGAGATGGCGATGCCGGCCAGGATGCCGTACCAGGGATTCTGCGTGGTGAAGGCGACGGCGGCCGACACGAAGGCCGAGGCGAGGATCTTGCCTTCCAGGCCGATGTCGATCACGCCCGAGCGTTCCGCGAACAGGCCGGCCATCGCGGCGAACAGCAGCACCGGCGCATTGCGCACGGTGGACACGACGATGCTGCCGAGGTGGAGGTCTTCGAAAGTCATGCTTGTTTACCCTTGAGCAGTTTGGCCAGCGCGGGGGCGTACAGGTTTTCCATCGCGCCACAGAACAGGATGATCAGGCCCTGGATGACGATGACCATCTCGGGCGGAATGTTCGGCTTTTCCAGCGACAGGTCGAAGCCGCCCTGCGTGAGCGCGCCGAACAGCACGGCCGACAGGAAGATGCCGATCGGCTGCTGCCGGCCCATCAGCGCGATCGCGATGCCGATGAAGCCGGCGCCGCCCACGAAATTCAGCGACAGGTAATGCGTGGAACCCATGATCGAGTTGACGGCGCCCAGGCCGGCGAGCGCGCCGGAGATCAGCATCGTCACGATGATCATCGCGGAGATCTTCACGCCGGCGTAGTGCGCGGCGTGCCGGTTCAAGCCCGTGGCGCGCACCTTGTAGCCCCAGGAGGAGCGGCTCACCATCACGCCATAGATCACCAGCGCGATGATGGCCAGGAAGAGGCTCACGTTCAGCGGCGTATCGCCCAGGATGGGGAACCAGTCGGACAGGCGCGGCAGCTCGGCGTCGGTCGAGAACACGCGGCTGGCGGTGTTCTGTTCGCCGGGCGGAATCAGGTACTTGACGATCACGAAGTTCATCAGCGACGAGGCGATGAAGTTGAACATGATCGTCGTCACCACGATGTGGCTGCCCCGTTTCGCCTGCAGGTAGCCGGGGATGAACGCCCACAGCGCGCCGAACAGCGCCGCGCCGATCATGCCGGCCGGGATCAGGAGGTACCACGGCAGCGTGGCGTCGAACGCCAGCATGGCCACGGTCAGCCCCAGGCCGCCCAGGTACATCTGCCCTTCGGCGCCGATATTGAACAGGCCCGCCTGCATCGCGATCGACACGGCAAGGCCGGTGAACACGAACGTGGAGGCGTAGAACAGCGTGTAGGCCAGGCCTTCCGGATTGACGATGGCGCTGTTGACGAGGATCTGCATCGACTCGGCCGGGTTCTCGCCCAGCAGGTGGATGACGAGCGCGGTGACCAGCAGCGCGGACAGCAGGTTCAGGATGGGCAGGACGATGCCGGTGGCCCAGCGTGGCAATTCGTTGGTTGTCATGATTTATGCATGCCGCCCATCAGCAAGCCGATGCGCGTGGTGTCGAATTCATTGATCGGCAGTTCGCCGGTGATGCGGCCGCCGCACATCACGAGGATGCGGTCGGCCAGCGCGCGTACTTCTTCCAGCTCCACGGAAACGAGCAGGATCGCCACGCCGGCATCGCGCAATGCCAGCAACTGCGCGTGGATCGCCTCGATGGTGCCGATATCCACGCCGCGGGTGGGCTGGCCCACCAGCATCAGCTTCGGCCTGGCCAGCACTTCGCGCGCGATTACCACCTTCTGCTGGTTCCCGCCGGAGAGCAGGCCGATGCGCAGGTCCGGGTTCGGCGGGCGCACGTCGAACTGTTTCAGCAGGTCGGCGCAGCGCGCGGCCATGTGCTTGAAGTCGATCAGGCCCCAGCGGCCCTTTACGTGGTCCTGGTAGCCGAAGAAGGTATTGTGCATCACGCTGAAATTCTTCACCACGCCGTCGCGCAGGCGGTCTTCCGGCACGTGGGCGATGCCCAGGTCGCGGAACACGCGCGGCAGGCCGTCGGCATCGTGGCGCTTGAAGGGCAGGGGGCTGCCTTCGAAATCGGCCGAGCCGCCGGTGGGCAGGCGCATGCCGGAGAGGATCTCCATCAGCTCGCTCTGGCCATTGCCCGACACGCCCGCGATCGCCACGATCTCGCCGGCACGCAGGGTGAAGTCGATGTCCTCCAGCAGGGAGACGCCGGCGCTGTCCTTCAGTTGCAGGCCTTTCACATCCAGCACGGTCGCGCCGGGCTTGTAGGGTGCGCGCGGCAGGTTGTTCTCGATGGGGCGGCCGACCATCATATTGGCCAGCGCTTCCTTCGAGGTGTCCGCCGTGCGTACGGCGCCGACCACGCGGCCGCCGCGCATGACGGTCACCGTGTCGGTGACGTCCATGATCTCCTGCAGCTTGTGCGTGATGAGGATGATGGTCTTGCCCTGTTCCTTGAACAGCCGCAGGATCTCGAATAGCGATTCCGTCTCCTGCGCGGTCAGCACGGCCGTCGGCTCGTCCAGGATCAGGATGTTGGCGCTGCGGTAGATCTGCTTGAGGATCTCCACGCGCTGCTGGGCGCCCACGGACAAATCGTGGATCGTGGCCAGCGGGTCCACGTCCAGACGGTAGCGCGCGCAGATCTCGCGCAGCTTCTTTTCCGCTTCGGCGCGGTGAGCGGCCAGGCGGAAGCCGCCTTCGGTGCCGAGCATCACGTTGTCGAGCACCGTCATGTTATCGACCAGCATGAAGTGCTGGTGCACCATGCCGATGCCGAGGCGGATCGCTTCCTGGCTGGAGCGGATCTGGCGCACCTGGCCGTCGAGCAGGATATCGCCGCTGTCGGCATGGTAGTAGCCGTACAGGATGCTCATCAGCGTGGACTTGCCGGCCCCGTTCTCTCCCACGAGGCCATGGATGGCGCCCTTGGCGATCGAGAAGCTGACGTCCGTATTCGCCTTCACGGCTCCGAAATGCTTGGAGATGCCGCGGAATTCAACAGCTGGCTGCATAGGATTTTTCAGGTCGTGTTTTACTGAAAAACGCGCCGCGGAGCAGGGCTCCGCGGCGCGTTTCACGAATTGCTATGGTAATGCTGGCAGGTCAGGCCGGGCAGGCAGCGCCCGAGCGGATGTCGATGACCTTCGTCTTGCCGTCGATGATGTCCTTGCGGGCACCGAGTACGCGCTTTTCGATCTCCGGCGTGATCAGCTTGCGGTTGTTGGCATCGAGTGCCCAATCGACGCCGCCTTCCTTGACGCCCTTGGCGGTAAGGCCGGCCTTCCAGCTGCCGTTCTTCATCTGCATGAAGCTGTCGTACACGGCATTGTCCACGCGCTTGACCATCGAGGTCAGCACGGTGCCGGGGTACAGGTGGTTCTGGTTCGAATCCACGCCGATCGCCAGCTTGCCCTTTTCCTTGGCCATCTGCAGCGTGCCCAGGCCGGAACCGCCGGCCACGGCGAACACCACGTCCACGCCGCGCTCGAATTGCGAGCGGGCCAGCTCGCCGCCCTTGGCCGGGTCGTTCCAGGCCGCGGCGGTGGTGCCGACCATGTTCTGCACGACTTCGGATTTCTTGTCCACGGATTTCGCGCCTTGCGCGTAGCCGCAGGCGAAGGTGCGGATCAGCGGAATGTCGATGCCGCCGATGAAGCCCAGCTTCTTCGACTTGGACGCCATGGCTGCCGCCACGCCAACGAGGTAGGAGCCTTCCTCTTCCTTGAACGTGATGGAATTGACGTTATTGCCCTGCGCGACGCCGTCGATCAGCACGAAGCGCACGTTGGGGAATTCCTTCGCCACTTTCTGCACGGCCTGGGTTTGCGAGAAGCCGACGGCGGCGATCAGGTCGAGTTTCTTGCGAGCCAGTCCACGCATGACCTGCTCGGCTTGCGTATCGGAAGAAGCCTGCACTTCGATGAAATTGATGCCGGTTTCTTTCTTGAAGCGCGAAGCACCTTCGAAAGCGGATTGATTGAACGACTTGTCGAACTTGCCGCCCGCGTCGTAGACGATGCCCAGTTTCGGATTGGCCGCGAACGCGCTCGCCGAAACCGCAACTGCGGCGATCATCATGGAAAGTTGTTTGATTTTCATGAAATGGCTCCTGGAAGTCCGCTATTGTATAGTTTTTGCGAGCAAAACATGTATCTTGCTGAGGCGACTCCCCGCGAAAGCGGCGCGTTTAGAAGCTTTGCTCGGCATTTGTCTTCCCGTCCAGTTTTCCATTTCTTGTTCTTTTCTCCACAATAGGGTTCTCCCTGTTGGAATCGCACAACATCGCTGGTAGGGCCCAATCCTCGGCATGCGTTGTATTCGCTCCACTTCTGGCGGTGCGAAAAAAGTCCCCGAAATGATCGCTTCCCCTGGGCCATTGACGCGGCCGGGACTGGGCTGACCGCACACTATTGCATGCTCGTCATATGTATGACAAATACCTTTTTTCTTGAGAATTTATATTGAAAACATCTCAATAAGGTTGTTGTGACGGCGAGTTTCGATCGTGTAGCATCGGCGAATATTTCCGATTTGCCACCATTCGATACTTAACAATAAGGAACTGGCCCATGCATGTACCCCGTCGAACCCACCAGACGATGATAGCGCTCGCCATCGCGGCCGCGTTTCCCCTCGCTTCCGCGCAGGAAACTCAACCGGCAGCCACGACCGCCGAAGCCACCCAGCCGGGCCAGCTGGAAACCGTTATCGTGACGGCCCAGCGCCGCGCCGAGAACATCAAGGACGTGCCCATGTCGATCGCCACCGTGAAGGGCGAGAAGCTGGACGTGCTCACGTCCGGCGGGCAGGACATCCGCTTCCTGTCCGGCCGCTCGCCGTCGGTGAGCATCGAATCCGACTATGGCCGCACCTTCCCGCGCTTTTACATCCGCGGCCTGGGTAATACCGACTTCGACCTGAACGCCTCGCAGCCGGTCGGCCTGGTGATGGATGACATCGTGCAGGAAAACCCGATGCTCAAGGGCTTCCCCGTGTTCGACGTGGACCAGGTCGAAGTGCTGCGCGGCCCGCAGGGCACGCTGTTCGGCCGTAACTCGCCGGCCGGCGTGATCAAGTTCGATTCCGCCAAGCCCGTGTTCAAGCAGGAAGGCTACCTGGCGGCCGGCTTCGGCAAGGACCGCGTGCGCAATGTCGATGGTGCGTACAACATCCCCGTCAGCGACACGGTGGCGATCCGCTTCGCCGGCTCGTCGCAGCACCGCGGCGACCGCGTCGACAACCCTCGTGCGACCGGCACCCGCGAATTCGAAGGCTACAAGGACAATGCCGCGCGCCTGCAGGTGCTCTACAAGCCGACGGCCAATTTCTCGGCGCTGTTCAATGCGCACGGCCGCGACATGGATGGCACGGCCACGCTGTTCCGCGCCAATATCCTCAAGAAGGGCACCAACGACCTGGTGGACGGCTTCGACTACGACAGCTACCCGACCGATGGCGTGAACGAGCAGCACCTGAAGAACAAGGGCGGCAACGTGCGCCTGCGCTGGGATCTGCCGGGCGTGACGCTGCACTCGATCACCGGCTATGAAAAGCTCGAGTTCTACAGCCGCGCCGACGTCGATGGCGGCTACGGCGCCGTGTATGCGCCGCCGTATGGCCCGGGCAACATCCCGTTCGTCGTCGAGACGGCCGACCTGATCCCGGACCACAAGCAGATCTCGCAGGAATTCCGCGCCGAGTCCACCGGCGCCGGCCCGCTGCAATGGATCGGCGGCGTGTTCTACTTCAAGGAAGACATCACGATCGACAGTATCGCGTTCAACTCGCTGGCACCGGGCAACCCGCAAGTGCCGAATTACGCGACGCAGACGCAGAACGCGAAATCGTGGGCGGTGTTCGGCTCGGTCAACTACGCGGTGAACGACCGCCTGAAGCTGCGCGGCGGCCTGCGCTACACGAACGACAAGAAGGACTTCGTGGCCCAGCGCATCGAAACGACCGGCCGCACGTACCTGCCGCTGTCCGACGAATCGAGCAACGTGAGCTGGGATGTCTCCGGCACGTATGTGCTCAACCGCGACACCAATGTGTTCGCGCGCGTGGCGACGGGCTACCGCGCGCCGTCGATGCAGGGCCGCCTGAACGACCTGTCCAGCAAGCCGTCGATGGCCGGCGCCGAGAAGGTGCTATCGGTCGAAGCTGGCGTGAAGCAGGACCTGTTCAACCGCCGCGCGCGCCTGGCCGCCACCGTGTTCCGCTATGAGGTGAAGGACAAGCAGCTCACGGCCGGCAGCGGTTCCATCAACATGAACCAGCTGATCAATGCCGACAAGGCGATCGGCCAGGGCGTGGAACTGGACCTGCAGGCGAACCTGTCGCAGAATTTCTCCGCCACGTTCGGCACCAGCTACAACGACACCGAGATCAAGGACGGCAGCCTGTTCGTACTCCCTTGCGGCAGCGGCTGCACGGTGACGAACCCGATCTCCTTCGTGAACGGCAGCCGCGTCGCCCTCATCAACGGCAACCCGATGCCGCGCGCGCCGAAGTGGCAGCACAACTTCACACTGAAGTACGCCGCGCCGGTTGCCAATGGCGAGGTGTACGCGTTCACCGACTGGTCGTACCGCTCCTCGTACAACTTCTTCCTGTATGAAGCGGTGGAGTACAAGGCCAAGGACCTGCTGGAAGGCGGCCTGCGCGTGGGATACAAGTGGGGCGACGGCAAATACGACCTGGCGCTGTATGGCCGCAATATCACCGATGAAGTGCAATCGGTGGGCGCGATCGACTTCAACAACATGACGGGCATCCTGAATGAGCCGCGCACTTATGGCGTGCAGTTCCGGGTGAATTTCTGAGAATCGGGGTCTGACCCCGGTTTCCGCGCCTGATGCCGCAGATGGCGGCGGCGTCACAGGGGTCTGTCGCGGGTTTTGCTAGCGCTGATCGGTTGAGGTCGCCCGCGCTCGATGTCGCGGATGGCGGCCGCGTCACAGGGGTCTGTCCCCGCCGGTCCGTTGCGTCGAACTTTGCCGTCGGCCGGGATCAAGGGGACTGACCCCGGTTTTTGCTGGCGCTGCAGGTTCGCAGGCAAAAAAACCGACACTTGCCGGGGACAGACCCCTGCGGCGCGAAAGCCAACACTTCCGGGGTCAGTCCCCTGACTACGCCGGCTGCAAGCGCGAAAGCCGACACTTACCGGGGACAGACCCCTGCGGCAGACAGTCCCCTGCCGGCACACAGACCCCTTCCGCCACACAGCCCCCCGCGGCACATCCGCTCCGACTTCTTACCTCTCCGGCGGCCGCAGGATATTCAGGAATGCCCGCACCACCGGCGCGTCGTCGGTGGTCGTGTACGTGATGTACAGATTGGCCGACGGCGGATTCGTGCGGATCGGCAGGAACACCACGCCGGGCCAGCCGATGCGGCTGGTCGTCTCCGGCATCAACGTCACTCCCAGCCCCGCGCCGACCATGGCCAGCAAGGTCTGCGGCTCGTTCGCTTCCTGGAAGATCATCGGCTGGAAGCCCGCATCCACGCAGCACTGGAGCAGGTAGCGCGGGAAGGCCGACTTGTCCAGGGCCAGCGTGAGTATCGGTTCGCTGGCGATGTCGGTCAGCTCGATCGCATCCTTCTTCGCCAGCGGGTGGTGTTCGTTGACGGCCACGCACACATCTTCGCGGAAGCATAGTTCCTGCCGCAGGTTGTCGTTGCGCAGGTCGCCCTCATCGAGCTTCGGCTCGCGCCAGAACCCCACGTCGATCTGCTTGGCGCGCAGCGCCTCGTACTGCACCGTGGGCCCCAGTTCGTGGATGGTCCACGTCACGCGCGGGTACTTGCTCTGGAATTCCTCCAGCAGGCTGGGAATCGGTCCCCACATTGCCGAACCGACGATGCCCACGCGCAGCCGGCCCACTTCGCCGCGGTCGATCTGGCGCACGGTGTCGATCGTCATGCGCATCCTGGCCAGCAGGTCGGCCGCCTCGTTCATCAGGGCGCGGCCCGCCACCGTCAGCTCGAAGCTGCGCGTGGTGCGGGCGAACAGCTTCACGCCCAGCTCCGCCTCCAGCTTCATGATCTGCTGCGACAGCGGCGGCTGCGAAATGTGCAGCCGCTCGGCGGCACGCGAAAAGCTCTTTTCCTCGGCGACGGCGAGGAAGTACTTCAGTTGCTTCAGGTCGATCGACATGGCGGCGGCTGAAAAGTTATGCGGTGGGCTGTTCCAGCAGTGCGCGCGCCAGCGCGGCGCCCACGCGGGCATTGTTCTTCACAAGTGCGATATTGGTGGCCAGGCTGCGCCCTCCGGTCAGCGTCTTGATGCGCGCCAGCAGGAAGGGCGTGACCTTCTTGCCCGTCACGCCGTTTTCTTGCGCTTCCTGCAGGGCCTGCACCGTGATGGTGTCGATCTCTTCCTTCGGCATGGCCTCGCTTTCGGGCACGGGCGCCGCGACCACCACGCCGCCATCCAGGCCCAATGCCCACTTCGTGCGGATGAACGCCGCCTGCTCGGCCGCCGTGTCGAGATGGAAGTCGGCATTGAAGCCGCTTTCGCGCGTGAAGAATGCCGGGAAGCCTTCCTGGCCGACGCTCACCACCGGCACGCCATGCGTCTCCAGGTATTCCAGCGTGAGGCCGATGTCGAGGATCGATTTCACGCCCGCGCACACCACGGCCACATTCGTCCGCGCCAGCTCCTGCAGGTCGGCCGAAATATCGAAGCTCGTTTCGGCGCCGCGGTGCACGCCGCCGATGCCGCCGGTGACGAAGACGGGAATGCCGGCCAGCTGCGCGCAGATCATCGTGGCCGCCACCGTGGTGGCGCCCAGCTTGTCCTGCGACAGCGCATAGGCCAGGTCGCGGCGGCTGACCTTCATTGCTTCCGGCGACTTGCCCAGCAATTCAAGCTGTTCGGGCGTGAGGCCGATGCAGATCTTGCCCCCGATGATGGCGATGGTGGCGGGCACGGCGCCGCCGTCGCGGATGATCTGCTCGACTTCGCGCGCGGTCTGCACGTTCTGCGGATACGGCATGCCATGCGAGATGATCGTCGATTCGAGCGCCACGATCGGCTTGCCGGCGGCGCGCGCGTTCGCCACTTCGGGCGAGAAGGAGAGGTAGTGTTGCATGGTCATTCCTGTTCGATGGGGGAGGGCGCGCTGAAGAGATCGGCCGTCAGCGCGGGTGATACGGTGTGGGGGCTTTGCACGGTCAGCGCGGCGGCGCGCAGCCCGCGCATGCACGCCAGGGCCAGGTCGTCTTCGCCCTGCGCCAGTGTCCAGCAGACGGCGGCCGAGAAGGCGTCGCCGGCGCCCGTGACGTCGACGACGTCCACTTCGTGGGCCGGCAGCCATTGCAGGTCGTCCGCCGTGGTGTGGTAGACGCCGGCCGCGCCGCAGGTGACGATCACGTCCCGCGCGCCATCCGCCTGCACGGCGCGGCAGGCGTCGCGCACGGCGGCCTCGGTCGGCAGGAGACGGCCGGCGCGGGTTTCCAGTTCGCCGCGGTTCAGGATCAGCAGGCGCAGGCCGGACAGGTCGCGCGGCAGCCGCGCCATCTTCGGCTGCGACACGGCCACGACCGCCAGCGGGATGCCGTCGCGCCGCGCCTCGGCCAGCAGCAGCGCGACCGCGTCCTGCGGCAGGTTCAGGTCCGCGATCACCAACGACGCCGCGTGGCGCTGCGCCTGCCGGCTGGCGAGGAAATCGGGCGTCATCTGTTCGTACAGCGCCATGTCCGCCAGCGCCACGGCCATCTCGCCGTCGGCATCCAGCACGGCCGTGTAGGTGCCGGTGGCGGCACCGGGCAGCACGGGCGTGGCCGTCATGTCGATGCCGCAGTGCTGCGCGTGCGCCCGCAAGGCCTGGCCCGCGCTATCCTCGCCCAGGGCCGTCAGCAGCGCGCAGGGCGTGCCGAGGCGGGCCAGGTTTTCCGCGATGTTGCGGGCTACGCCGCCGAAGGTTTCGGCGGCGGTGGCCGGGTTCGACGTGCCCAGCTGCAGTGGTTCGATGGTGCGCAGCTTGCGGTCGAGATTCGCGGCGCCGATGCACAGCACGGAGCGCTCTTGGGGCAGCACGTAGGCGCGGCCCACCAGCCGCCGCTCGCGGATCAGGCTCGCCACGTGCCCGGCCACGGCGGAGCGGGACAGGCCGAGCGCTTCCGCCATTTCCTGCTGGGAAATGAATGGATTGGCCCGAATCAGCGCGTACAGTTGTTCTTTCTTGCTCAAGGCAGTCCTTGCAAACATTTGTCGATCATCGTAAACACATGTTTGTCCACTGTCAAACGGCTATAATAGACAGTAATTTATATGTACTGAGTATAAATGCCAAAGAAAAATGGTATTTGTCATACATATCGCCGATGCTGCATAGTGTCGCCTAGCTCGGAGCGCCACGAATAAAATCGCTTCGGCGCGAAATACGGCTCACTACACAGATCACTGCGAGAACCTTCATGTCGAACAATTTCCCCTTCCAGGCCGCCGCTCTCGTGCGTGCCCGCATGCCCGCAGGCTTCGCGCCGCGCGCCGCGCTGATCCTGGGCTCCGGCCTTGGCGTGCTGGCCGACCAGATGACCGATACGGTCACGATCGGCTTCGACGAACTGCCGGGCTTCCCGATCAGTACGGTGCATGGCCACGCGGGCCAGATGGTGCTGGGTAACCTGTCCGGCGTGCCGGTCGTGTGCCTGAAAGGCCGCGGCCACTTCTACGAAGGCTATGGCCTGGGCGTGATGACGAGTGCCGTGCGCACCTTGAAGCTGCTGGGTTGCGAATTCGTGTTCGTCACGAACGCGGCAGGCTCGCTGCGCGTGGAGGTGGACGCCGGCTCGCTGGTGGCGCTGAACGACCACATCAACCTGCTGCCCGGCTCGCCGATGATCGGCCCGAACGACGAGCGCTTCGGCCCGCGCTTCTTCAGCATGGCCAATGCCTACGACGCGGACCTGCGCAAGCAATTGCAGGACACGGCTGCGCAGCAGAACATCACGCTGCACGAAGGCGTGTACCTGTCGTGCTCGGGCCCGAGCTTCGAAACGCCGGCCGAGATCCGCGCCTTCTCTCGCCTGGGTGCCGACGTGGTGGGCATGTCGGTGGTGCCGGAAGTGGTGCCGGCGCGGCACTGCGGCCTGAAGGTGATCGGCGTGTCCGTCGTCACCAATCTCGCCGAGGGCCTGTCGCCATTCCCGCTGTCCCACGAACAGACGCTGAAATACGCGGCCGTGGGCGCGGAAAGCCTGGTGAAGCTGATCCAGGCGTTCTTCACGAACCTCGCTAAAGCGTAATGCATCAAAAGGGCGGCCTTGGCCGCCCTTGGATTTTTCAGGGATACCATCATGTCACGCGCATTCATCCTCCTGCTCGATTCGTTCGGCCTCGGCGCCACGCCGGATGCCGACAAGTACGGCGACGCCGCCACCAACACCTTCGGCCACATCGCCAAGTGGGCTGCTGAACAGGGCAAGCCCATGTCGCTGCCCGCGCTGGAAAAGCTGGGCCTCGCCGCCGCGGCACACACGGCTTGCGGCACCTGGGCTCCGGGCTTCGACCAGCGCGAAGGTTTCACGGCGGCCTACGGCGCCGCGCGCGAACAGTCGACGGGCAAGGATACGCAGAGCGGCCACTGGGAAATCGCCGGCGTGCCCGTGCTGTTCGACTGGGGCTATTTTCCGAAGACGGTACCGTCGTTCCCGAAAGAGTTGACGGACAAGCTGCAGGAACTGACCGGCGTGCCGGGCTTCCTCGGCAACTGCCACGCCTCGGGCACCACGATCATCGCCGAGCTGGGCGACGAGCACGTGGCCACCGGCAAGCCGATCCTGTACACGTCCGCCGACTCGGTGCTGCAGATCGCCGCGCACGAGGAAAGCTTCGGCCTGGAGCGCCTGTACGAGATGTGCGAGAAGGCCTACGAGCTGGTCAAGCCCTACAACATCGGCCGCGTGATCGCCCGCCCGTTCCTGGGCAGCGCCGGCAACTACAAGCGCACGGCCAATCGCCACGACTACGCGGTGCCGCCTTCGGCGCCCACGCTGCTGGACCACGTGAAGGATGCCGGCGGTGAAGTGATCGCGCTCGGCAAGATCAGCGACATCTATGCCGGCCAAGGCGTCTCGCGGGTGGTGAAGGGCCCGGACAATATGGCCCTGTTCGACCGCCTGCTCGAAGTGCAGGACGAGGCGGGCGACAAGTCGCTGACCTTCGTGAACTTCGTCGACTTCGACATGCATTTCGGCCACCGCCGCGATGTGCAGGGTTACTCGCAGGCGCTGCACGAGCTGGATGCGCGCCTGCCCGAATTTACGGCCAAGCTGAAGGACGGCGACCTGGTCGTGATCACCGCAGACCATGGCTGCGACCCCACTTCGCCCGGTTCCGATCACACGCGCGAGCATATCCCGATGATCTTCTTCGGCCCGAATGTGCAGGGCCGCGCGCTGGGCATCTCGGAAACGTTCTCCGACATCGGCCAGACCATCGCGCATCACCTCGGCGTGAAACCCCTTTCCAACGGAACCAACCTGTTATGAGCAATCCGCAAGACTTCAAGCGCAACGAGGCCACGGGCCTCGACCTGGGCTGGCTGAATCACATCCACGTCAACAAGGCGGCCGCCGACCGCCGCGCGGCATCGCTGGCGAACCGCCGCACCGTGAAGAAGGAATACCAGGCCGCGTGGCTGGTCAAGGCGATCGAGCTGATCGACCTGACGACCCTTTCCGGCGACGACACGCCGGGCCGCGTGGAGCGCTTGTGCATGAAGGCGCTGCGCCCGCTGCGCCAGGACCTCATCGATGCCATGGGCCTGCAGGACCGTAACCTGAAGACGGGCGCCGTGTGCGTGTACCACGAGATGATCCGCCACGCGGACAAGGTATTGAAGGGGCGCCTGCCGATCGCCGCCGTGTCGACCGGCTTCCCGGCCGGCCTGACGAACATGGAAACGAAGGTGCGCGAGATCGAATTGTCGGTTGCCGACGGCGCGCAGGAGATCGACATCGTCATCACCCGCCAGCACGTGCTGACGGGGAACTGGCAGGCACTGTACGACGAGATGGTGGCTTACCGCCAGGCTTGCGGCGAAGCGCACGTGAAGGCGATCCTGGCGACGGGCGACCTGGTCACGCTGGAAAACGTGGCGAAGGCTTCGTGGGTGTGCATGATGGCCGGCGCGGACTTCATCAAGACTTCGACCGGCAAGGAGGGCGTTAACGCCACCATCCCCGTGTCGCTGGTGATGGTGCGGGCGATCCGCGAATACTACGAGCGCACGGGCTTCAAGGTCGGCTACAAGCCGGCCGGCGGCGTGTCGACCGCCAAGGCGGCATTGCAGTACATGACAGTGATGAAGGAAGAGCTGGGCAACGAGTGGCTGGAACCACACCTGTTCCGCATCGGCGCATCGAGCCTGTTGACCGACATCGAGCGCCAACTGGAACACTACGTGACCGGCAATTACTCCGCCGCCCACCGCCACGCGCAACCATAAACGCATCTTCAACATTATTGCCATGCCAACTATCAACGAGATCCTCAACACCATGGAATACGGCCCCGCACCCGAGAGCCAGAAAGAAGCGCAAGCGTGGCTGGAGCAGCGCGGTCGCAAGTTCGGCCTGTTCATCGATGGCCAATGGTCGGACCCGGAAGGTGACGAAAATGAGCTGTTCGCCTCGACCAACCCCGCCGACGGCAAGCCGCTGGCCGAAGTGACGCAGGCGACGCCCGGCGACGTGAACCGCGCCGTCGAAGCGGCACGCCGCGCGCAGCCGGCATGGGCCAAGCTGGGTGGCCACGGCCGCGCCAAGGTCCTGTACGCGATCGCGCGCCTGATGCAAAAGCACGCGCGCCTGTTCGCCGTGCTGGAAACGCTGGACAATGGCAAGACGATCCGCGAAACGCGCGATGCCGACCTGCCGCTGGTGGCACGCCACTTCTATCACCACGCCGGCTGGGCGCAACTGCTGGACGAGGAATTCCCCAACCACCGCCCGGTGGGTGTCGTGGGCCAGATCGTGCCGTGGAACTTCCCGATGCTGATGCTGGCGTGGAAGATCGCTCCGGCGCTGGCGGCCGGCAACACGGTCGTGTTCAAGCCGGCCGAGTTCACGCCTTTGAGCGCGCTGCTGTTCGCCGAGATCTGCGTGCAGGCCGGCGTGCCGGCCGGTGTCGTCAACATCGTCACCGGCGATGGCCGCACGGGCGAAGCGATCGTGAAGCACGAGGGCATCGACAAGCTGGCGTTCACCGGCTCCACCGAAGTGGGGCGCCTGATCCGCGAAGCCACGGCAGGCAGCGGCAAGAAGCTGTCGCTGGAACTGGGCGGCAAGTCGCCGTACATCGTGTTCGACGATGCGGACCTGGACGCGGCCGTGGAAGGCCTCGTCGATTCGATCTGGTTCAACCAGGGGCAGGTGTGCTGCGCCGGTTCGCGGCTGCTGGTGCAGGAGTCCGTGGAAGAGCGCTTCCTGAAAAAGCTGAAAAGCCGCATGGATAACCTGCGCCTCGGTTCGCCGCTGGATAAATCGATGGATATTGGCGCGCTGGTCGATCCGATCCAGCGCCAGCGCATCCACGGCCTGGTGGAAGCGGCACGCTCGGAAGGCTGCGAGATCTACCAGCCATCGGCATGCGAGATTCCGGCCGACGGCTCATGGTTCCCGCCCACGCTGATCACGGGCGCGTCGACGTCCGCGGCCGTGGCGCAGGCCGAAATCTTTGGCCCGGTGCTGGTGGCGATGAGCTTCCGCACGCCGGCCGAGGCGGTGCAGCTGGCGAACAATACCGTGTACGGCCTGGCCGCCTGCGTGTGGTCCGAGAACATCAGCCTCGCGCTCGACGTGGCGCCGGCGATCAAGGCCGGCGTAGTCTGGATCAATACGGCGAACCAGTTCGATGCCGCATGCGGCTTCGGCGGCTACAAGGAATCCGGCTATGGCCGCGAGGGTGGCCGCGAAGGCTTGTATGAATACCTGGTGCCGGTGAGCGAGGATGCGCGTCCGGCCCTGCCGGCGGTGGCCAAGCCAGCCGCGTTCAAGCCTGCCGCACCATCGGCCGATCCGTTCGCCATCGACCGCACGGCCAAGCTGTACATCGGCGGCAAGCAGGCCCGCCCGGATGGCGCGTACAGCCGTGCCATCCACGGTGCCGACGGCGCGTTCCTCGGCGAGATCGGCGAAGGCAGCCGCAAGGACATCCGCAATGCCGTCGAGGCGGCGCACAAGGCCGGGGGCTGGACGAAGGCCACGGCGCATAACCGCGCGCAGGTGCTGTACTACATCGCCGAGAACCTGGCCGCCCGCGGCCGCGAGTTCGCCGACCGCATCGCCGCGCAAACGGGCTCCCAGGGTGGTGCAAATTCGGCCGAGAAGGAAGTGCAGGCATCGATCGAGCGGCTGTTCTACTGGGCCGCCTGGGCCGACAAGTACGACGGCGCGGCGCACCAGCCGCCGATGCACGGCATCACGGTGGCGCTGAACGAGGCGATCGGCGTGATCGGCATCGTCTGCCCGAACGAGAACCCGCTGCTGGGCTTCATCTCGCTGGTGGCGCCCGCGATCGCCGTGGGCAACCGCGTGATCGCCGTGCCTTCCGAGGCGCACCCGCTGTCCGCGACGGACCTGTACCAGGTGTTCGACACCTCGGACCTGCCGGGCGGCGTGGTCAACATCGTCACCGGCAGCGCCGACGAGCTGGCGCGCACCCTGGCCACGCACTCGGACATCGACGCCGTGTGGCGCCACGACGGCTCGGCCGAGGGCTGCGCCGAAGTGGAGCGCCTGTCGGCCGGCTCGCTGAAGCGCACGTGGACCGGCGGCGCGAAAGGGCGCGACTGGTTCAGCGTGCAGCAGGCCGCCGGCCGCACCGTGCTGCAGCATGCCACGCAGGTGAAGAATATCTGGATCCCGTACGGGGTCTGACGCTACAGGCTGAAGTCGCCGCCGCGCTTGAGCTCCTGGTGTCGGACACAATTTCCGGAAGGTTCATCCGGAAATTGTGTCCGACACCGGTTCTCCCACGCGCTGGTGGCGCGTTCTCCGACATCGGTCTACCCACGAGAACGCAACTCAAAGAAAGAACAGAACATGTACCTCCCCCAGGAAATCATCCGCAAGAAGCGCGACAAAGGCACCCTGACCCCCGACGAAATCCGCTTCTTCGTCAAGGGCATCACCACCGGTGAAACGACCGAAGGCCAGATCGCCGCGCTGGCGATGGCCGTCTACTTCAACGACATGACGATGGACGAGCGCGTGGCCTTCACCCTCGCCATGCGCGACTCCGGCGACGTGCTGGAGTGGAAATCGCTGAACCTGCCCGGCCCCGTGATGGACAAGCATTCCACGGGCGGCGTGGGCGATCTCGTCTCCCTGCTGCTTGGCCCCATGATCGCCGCGTGCGGCGGCTTCGTGCCGATGATCTCGGGCCGCGGCCTGGGCCACACCGGTGGCACGCTGGACAAGTTCGACTCCATCCCCGGCTACACGACGGTGCCGGACAATGAACTGTTCCGCAAGGTCGTCAAGGAAGTGGGCGTGGCCATCATCGGCCAGACCGCCTCGCTGGCGCCGGCCGACAAGCGCTTCTACGGCATCCGCGACGTGACGGGCACCGTGGAATCGGTGGCCATGATCACCGGTTCGATCCTGTCGAAGAAGCTGGCCGCCGGGCTGGACGTGCTGGCGATGGACGTGAAGGCCGGCAGCGGCGCGTTCATGCCCACGTACGAGAAATCGGTGGAGCTGGCCGAGTCGATCGTCAACGTCGGCAATGGCGCCGGCACGCTGACCTCGGCGCTGCTGACGGACATGAACGAATCGCTGGCACCTGCCGCCGGCAATGCCGTGGAAGTGCGCTGCGCGATCGACTACCTGACCGGCAAGTCGCGCCCGGCGCGCCTGCATGAAGTCACGCTGGCGCTGTGCGCCGAGATGCTGGTGCTGGGCAAGCTGGCCGCCAACGAAGAAGAGGCGCGCGCCAAGCTGCAAGCGTCGCTCGACTCCGGCGAAGCCGCCGAACGCTTTGCGCGCATGGTCACTGCCCTGGGCGGCCCGGCCGACCTGCTGCAAAACCCGGACAAGTACCTGGACAAGGCGCCGATCATCGTGCCCGTTCCCGCGCCGCGCGCCGGCTTCGCCGCCACGACGAACTGCCGCGACCTGGGCCTGGCCGTGGTCGCCCTCGGCGGCGGCCGCACCCGCCCGCAGGACGCGATTGACTTCGCCGTCGGCCTGACCGGCCTGGCCGAGCTTGGCGAGCGCATCGAAGCCGGCCAACCGCTGGCCTTCGTCCACGCCCGCACCGAAGCCGCCGCGCAGCGCGCGATCGCCGACGTGCAGGCGGCGTACACGATCGCCGACACGGTCCCAGCCGCCAACCCGATCGTCTACCGCACGATCCGCCCGTAAGGCACTCCACCGCCGAGCTGGTCGCTTTACAACAGGGGACTGTCCCCATAGGGACAGTCCCTATAGGCTAAGTGCTTGATATTCCGCGCACGGTGGCGGGTAATAAGCTGCATTCGGTGGTTTTACAACAGGGGACTGTCCCCGAAGTTAGGAAACATTGCTGATGGATACTGATCGATTGATCGAAGAAGCGAAGGTGGCGCGCCTGAAGGCTTATACGCCGTATTCGAATTTCAAGGTGGGTGCGGCGCTGTTGACGCGGGATGGCAAGGTGTTCCACGGCTGTAATGTGGAAAACGCGGCGTACGGCCTGTGCAATTGTGCGGAGCGTACCGCGTTCTTTTCGGCGTTCGCGCACGGCTACCAGCCGGGCGAGTTCGACAAGCTCGTGGTGGTCGGCGAGACCGATGGCCCGATCGCGCCCTGCGGCGCGTGCCGGCAGGTGATCCTGGAGTTGGGCGGCAACGACCTGCCCGTGGTGCTCACGAACCTGAAGGGCGACGTGTTCGAGACCACAGCCGCGGCCCAGCTGCCGAACGCGTTCGGCGGGCAAGACCTCAAGCGCAAATGATCGATACGAAAATGCGCCGCCCGTGAAGAAGACGATCGACGTCCAGGCCGCCGTCACCATCGCCTCGCTCGAGGCGATCGCGGCGAAGGCGCAAGGCACCTTCGGCGTCGGCGGCGTGATGCTCGATGCCTTCGGCAACGTGCTGCAGGCGGTGCACAACCAGGTGATCCGCGACGGGGTGATCTGGGACCCGACCGCGCACGGCGAACGCCAGCTGGTCGACTGGTATTACGCGGAAACCGCGAAGGGCAGGGCGCTGCCGCCGCCGCACGAGATCACGATCGTCACATCACTCGACCCCTGCTGCATGTGCGCCGGGGCGATCCTCGCGGCGGGCTTCAACGTGGTCGTCGCGGCCAACGATCGTAACGCGGGCATCAACCACGACGGCAGTGGCACCTTCCCCGCATTGCCCGAAGCGCTGCGCCCGCGCGCGCGCGAAACCTTTGCCTACCCGGCCGTGCTGGGCACATCGTCCTATGCGCGCGGCGCCACCGGCGCGCCACCGCCGTTCTTCATCGGGAAGACGATCGCCGAACCCACGCAGGCGCTGTGCTCGCTGGTGTTCGAGGCCACCACGGAAGCCGTGATGGACCTGTTCAACATCGATCCGCCACGCGCCGGCCTGCTCGATCCGGCCACGCTGCCGGAAGACCACGCGATCGTGCGCGCCCTGAAGCGCGCATGCCCGGACGCGCTGACCTACCGCGCCACGCCGCACCGGCCCGACGCCGGCCTGGCCCCCTACCTGCTGCATGCGATGGAGCGCGACCGTGCGCAGGGCGGCGCCGGGAATGCCGTGGCGTTCCTCGATGCGTTCGGCAACCTGCTGCTGTGCTGCCATGGGCGGCGCACGCAGTCCGGCATCCGCACCGCGTTCATGGAGTGCACGCGGGCTTACGCACAGTTGCGCTACAAATTGATGGCGGGCGCCGACGCGGAACGCCAGCGCGAAGTGCGCCGCTATCTCGGCCACCCGAAGGATGGCACCTTCGTGCATGCCGTGGGGCCGGCCGGCGATGCGCTCAGCTTCATGGAGCTGGGCGCCTATGGCTCGACCATGGAAGGCGCGCTGCCTTCCGATAACCCGACGCAGTTCCAGTACGTGCAGGCAGGCATGCCGCCCGAGGCGCTGCGCAAGCTGTGCGCAAGCCTGCCGCCGCTGTACCGCGATCTGATCGGGATTGATCCAGTCCAGGTTGCGGATGAGGCACTCATACGGGAACTGGGCGGGCACCAGGCAAACGGCGAGCCGGCACCGGGCCGGCAGTGAACGAGCACTGATTAAGCACTGAGCAGGCATTGAGCAAGCACTCAGCAGGCACTGAGCAGGCATTGAGCAAGCACTCAGCAGGCACTGATCAAGCACTGAGCAGGCACTCAGCAGACACTAAGCAGACACTAAGCAGACACTATGCAGGCGCTAAGCAGGCACCAAGCAGGCACTGCGGAAGCACGCAGCGGCCACTGCCCCACGCTCAGTGGGCGCGTTCGGCCTCGGCCCAAGGGTCATAGGTGCCGATGCTCCATACATGGCCTTCGGGGTCGCGGCAGGTGAAGCCGCGGCCGCCGTAGTCTTCATCCTGCAAGGGCAGCACCACTTCGCCGCCCGCATCCATCACCCGCTCGTGCACGCGGTCGGCATCGTTGACGACGAGGTAGGAACCCTGAGTGACGCACCCTCCCGTTTCCGACGGTTGCTTCAGCAGGCGGCCATAGTCGGTATCGAATATCGATCCCAGCATGATCATGCCGTTGCCATAGGAGAGCTGGGCGTGGGCTACCGTGCCGTCTTCGTTGCGCACCACCAGAGTGGCTTCGAACCCCAGTGTACTGCACAGCCATTCGATGGCGGCGGGGGCATCGCGGTAACGCAGGCAAGGCATGATCGTGGCGCGGGTGTGCTTGGGAATCGTATTCCGTGTCGTCGTCATTACGCTTCTCCCTGTTCTGTTGAGGGTTTCTGGTAGGCGAAACCCCAATATAGACCAGCACAGGAGGCGGGGCAAGCGAAGTCAGGCGCTTTACACGGGGCCTTGCAAGCCGCATGGGGGCGGCGCGCAACACCTTACATTTGCTGGAATAAATGGGTGTTTCCGCGACTGACCTCGAGCTGCTCCGCGCAGTTCTTCACGCGCACCATCTGGCGACCGCGCAGGTCGCGCGTGACTTCGGCGATCGCATCCACGCGCACGAGGGTGGAGCGGTGGATGCGCCAGAACTCGTCCGGGTCCAGCTCGTCCGCCAATTCCTTCAGCGTCTTGCGGATCAGGACTTCGCCCTGCGCCGTCTGCACGCGCGTGTACTTCTCGTCGGCCTGGAAGAACAGGATCTCGCGCGTGCTGATCATGCGCAGGCTGTTGCCCACCTGCGCCTGGATCCAGTGCAGGTACTCGCGCCGTTCACCGCCGGCGCGCCCGTCGAGCAGGCGGGACAATTGGGCGGCGATATCGTCCGGCTGGCGCCCGATGCGGGCCTTCAGCCGCGCGCACGTGGTTTGCAGCCGTTCGCCGCCGACGGGTTTCAGCAGGTAGTCCAGCGCACCCTGTTCGAAGGCTTCGATCGCATACTGGTCATAGGCCGTGACGAACACGATATGGCAGCGGTTGAACAGCATGCGCGCCGCCTCGATGCCCGACATGCCGGGCATGCGGATGTCGAGGAACACCACGTCCGGCTGGTGCTGCCCGGCCAGCGCGATCGCTTCCACGCCGTTGGCCGCCTCGGCCGCGATCGACAACTCCGGCCAGCATTCGCGCAGCCGGTTGCGCAGCATGTCGCGCATGGGTTCCTCGTCGTCCGCGATCAGCGCGGTCGGTGTGCTCATGGGTTCTTCCCCGCAAAGATGTCGGGCGCGAACGGCACGCTGATCGAGGCGCGGCAACCACCCTCCGGCGGCGTCTCGATCTGCAATTGCGCGCGCGTGCCGTACATCAGCTTCAGGCGCTCGCGCACATTGGCCAGGCCCACGCCGTCGCCAGCGTAGCGCGAGAAGCCCACGCCGTCGTCCTGCACGTCCACCTGCAGCACCTTGCCGTCGCTGGCGGCGCGGATATCGATCCGGCCGCCCTCGATCTTCGATTCCAGGCCGTGCTTGATGGCGTTCTCGATCAGGATCTGCAGCATCATCGGCGGGAAGGTGGCGCTGTCCAGCCCTGGCGGCACGTCGATCGACACGGCCAGCCGCGCCTTCATGCGCGCCTGCATGATCGCCAGGTAGGAACGCGACAGCGCTATCTGGCGGCCCAGCGTGCCATTGCCGCGCGAGCGCATCTGCGGCAGCGTGGAGCGCAGGTAGTCGATCAGGTGCTGGTGGATGCGCGCCGCCTGCGGCGGATCGGTCTCGATCAGCTGGCCGATCAGCGCCAGCGTATTGAACAGGAAGTGCGGTTCCACCTGGGCCTGCAAGGCGGCCATGCGCGCCTCGACCAGGCGGCGTTCCAGCTCCTCCGTGCCGGCCTGCTCGGACGCGCGGCGCGCCTCGATCTCGGCCTTGCGCTTGCCGCCCGCCAGCACCTTCAGCCCCAGCGACAGGAAGATGAATGCCACGGCCTGCTCGGGGTGGATCGCCGGCGTGCAAGCCAGCAGCGTGGCCAGCACCCACGTCACCACCAGCTGGCGCATCGGCACCTGGGCCAGCCAGTCGAAGAACTGCCACCACAGCGAGCTGGCCGTTTCGCCCAGCTCGCGCACGAATCCCACGGCGCCGCGCGCGCCTGCCGCGGTCGACTTCATCGGGCCCTCATTGTCCATTCTGGTGGGCGTGGTCGGGCCGCTGCGGCCGGTGGCGGCTGCCGCCCAGCGCGCCGGCCACCAGCTTCACGAGCAGGAACAGCACGAACAGGGTCAGCGCCAGCGGCAGCACGGTGACCAGCAGCGCCAGCATCACGCACACCACCAGCAGGGAAGGCCAGGGCATCCGCTCCAGGCGGCGCAGCGCGTGCCGCACGATCCGCGTGGTGCCGTCCCAGGCTTCGCGCAGCGTTTCGGTACAGGTCTTGTTGATCGTTTTCATCGCGAATCCTCCAGTGTCGTTGCTGCCACTGTAGCGGGCCGGCCAGGAGGAGGGAATGGCGATCCGACGAACGGGCGGTTTCGGGGCCCGGCCTGCGGCCGCGGCCGACGAATGGGGGGAAACGCAACACGAAAGCGCGGAAAACAGTGCGGGAACTTGCAACTTCCTTGAACTTCGTCAATCGGCATCTGTTCTCGTGGTATCCTATATGAAACACATGTTGCAAAAAAACAAATTCTCCACGAAGGGAACCCATGCTGCGCACCAGTCTCGCCATCCTGCTATCCGCCATGTCTGCCGCTGCCGCGCAGGCAGCGCCGGCCTCCGCGCCGCTGACTGCCACGCAGGTGCTGAACCAGATGAACGCCGTGTCGCTGACGAACGTCACCGCCAGTTCGTCGGGCCACGTGCACGGCCGCACCTGGGCCGCGGGCACGGTGAGCGGCGGCGAATACGGAAATCAGCTCGAGAAGGCGCCGGCGTCGGCCTATGCGGGCCTGACCGCGGGCAGCGTTACCGCGGCCAAGGATGCCTGGGGCAACACGAACCGCGTCACCGTCAACCGTGGCGGGCTGGTCGCCCAGGGCTCCATCGACGGCGTGACGGTCAACGAAGGCACGAATGTCGTGGGCGGCAATGTGGCCAATTCCACGCTGAACCGGGCGTCGCAGGTTGCCGGCAGCGTGTCGAACACCACCTTCAACGGTGGCGCCATCGTCGGCGGCAGCCTTGGCAACTCGAATGTGAACGGCGGCGCCTACGTGGGCGGCAGCGCCGCCAACTCCAATATCAATGGCGGCGCCACGATCATGGGCGCGGTGGCGAACACCAACGCCAACGGCGGCGCGTTCCGGGGGCTGACGGCGGACTTCGCCACGCCCGCCGCGGCCGCCACGTCGACCGACTTCGGGGCGGTGCTGAACGGCCTGTCCGATTCGCTGTCGCTGCTGAAGTCGACCGGCAGTACCGTCGACATCAGCGGCTCGAAGGCCACGTTCAACGCGCAGGCGGATGCCGGCGGGGTGGCCGTGTTCGACCTGACCGGTATCGACGAGACGCTGTTCGCCCTGAACGAATTCCAGTTCAACCTGAATGGTGCGAGCACCGTGATCATGAACACGGACGTCACCACGGCGGCGATCCACGCCAACTTCCTGGGCGGCAGCGCGCAGGGGATCGGCGGCAGGGTGGTCTGGAACTTCTACGACGCCACCAGCGTGGCCATCAATACGCAGTTCGGCGGCGCCGTGCTCGCCACCGACGCGCTGGTGACGAACACGCGCGACATCGAGGGCGGGCTGTTCGCCCGCGAACTGAACCTGCAGGCGCAGGTCCACGTGCAGCCGTTCACGGGCAATGTCGACATGCTGTCGCCGGTACCCGAACCGAGCGCGGTCGCCATGATCATGGCCGGCCTGGCCGTGTTCGGCGTGGGCGGCATGCGCCGCCGCCGCGAAGAACGCTTCCGCGAGTGATGCCGCCTCAGGCGCCGCGCGCCTGGGACAGCGCCAGCGCCAGCACGAGGCCGACGATGGTTTCCTCGGCCTCCTGGTAATCCTTCTTCAGCAACCGGGGGCGGTCCAGTACCAGTGCCATCTGGGCGGCGAAGTCCGCATAGGATTGTGTCATCGCCCAGATCGCGAACAGCAGGTGGGTGGCGTTGACGGGCGCGATGCGCCCGGCCGCGATCCAGCGTTCGAACACCTCGATGTCGCGCCTGAACACGGGTACCACCCGTTCCCGGATCTGCTCGCCGTACAGCTGGGCGCCGCCGATCACTTCCATCGCGTACACGCGCGACGCGTACGGCTGTTCGCGCGAGAACCTCAGCTTGGCCTGCACATAGGCGCGCAGCACGTCGGCCGGCGCGTCGTCCTCGGCCGCCTCGGCCAGGCTGGACATGCGCTCCAGCCAGTCGTCCAGCACGTCGTCCAGCACGCGGCGGTACAGCTCCTGCTTGGTGGGAAAGTAGTACATCAGGTTCTGCTTCGACAGCCCGGCGCCTTCCGCGATGGCTGCCACCGACGCGCCTTCGTAGCCGCTTTCGGCGAACACGCGCACGGCCACCGCGGCGATGTCCGCTTCCAGCCGGTCGCGATTGTGCATGCGGCGCGAGGCCGCGGCCACGCGTCCGGCGTTCTTGTCGCTCATTGCTGACCTCTCGTGGAAAGCAGGAAGGCGCGCAGCACGGGATCGTGCGCGTAGGCCACGTTGAAGCGGAACCATATCGTGGTGCTGGGCCGCAGCAGGAAGAATTCGTCCGGCGACAGCAGGATGCCGGCGCGCAGCGCCGTATCCGCGATCGTGCGCGCGTTATGGTCCGCGGTGGGCGGCATGTTCCAGCCGGCGGAAACGAACATGCCGCCGCGCGGCCGCGCCACCGGTTCCATGCCCACCTCAGCCAGCGCCTCGATCGTGCGTTCTCGACCGGCATCCAGCTGGGCCACGAGCCTGTCGACCATGCGCCGGTAGGCGCGGGCCGTGACCGCATGGTAGACGGCGCGCTCGTTCACCTCGGAAGTGGTGAGGCCAGTCAGCATCTTCACCCGCACCAGCTCCGGCATCAGCGAGCCGGAAGCGCAGATCGAGCCGACGCGCAGCACCGGCGACAAGGCCTTGGAAAAGCTGCCCACGCGGATCACGCGGCGCAGGCCATCCATGGCGGCCAGCGAGGCTTCGCCGCGGCCCGCCAGGTCGCGGTAGATATCGTCTTCCACCAGCCAGAAGTCGAATTGCTCGGCCATCGCCAGCAGCCGGTGCGCCTGCGCCTGCGTCAGCGAGGTGCCCAGGGGATTCTGCAGCACGGTGTTGACGAACATGAGTTTCGGTTGCGCGCTCCTGGCCTCGGCGGCCAGCGCTTCCAGGTCCAGTCCATGTTCGCCGCGCGGGATGCCGACGGCATTGCAGCCGTGGTGGCGGATCAGCGACAGCAGGTTGCTGTAGCCGGGGTCTTCGACGAATACCGTGTCGCCGGGGCGCGTGAGGGTGCGCAGGATCAGGTCGAAGGCATGGGTGGCGCCGTGCGTCAGCAGCACCTGCTCCGCCTCGACGGGGAAGAGCTCGTCCGTCAGCATCGCCGCCACGTGCTGGCGCAGCGCGGGAAAGCCCAGCGGGTGCCCGTAGCCGCGCAGGCGGTTGGCGGGGATGCGCATCGCGTGACGCACCGCGTCCAGGATCGTGTCTTCGCCATACCATTCGGGCGGCAGCCAGCCGGCGCCCACGGGCAGCGCCTCCGAGACGCCGGAGTACAGGTCGGAAGTCAGTGCATCGACCGTTGCCGGCCCGGCGGCGATCGCTGGCGGCAGTTGCGCGGCGATGTCGTGCCGCGCCACGTAATAGCCGGAACCGCGGCGCGACGACAACAGGCCCAGGTTCACCAGCCGGTCGTAGGCCTCGACGACTGTAAAGGTACTTACGCCATTACACTTCGCGAATTGCCGCACGGAAGGCATTTTCGTGCCGATCCGCAGCTCCTTGCCCGAGATCATGGCCGTCAGCACGGCCACGATCTTTTCCACCAGGCTGCCCTTGCTCGCCCGCTCGATGGCGATGCCCGGCCACCCCGCGCCGGAGTCGGGTTCCTGCACACTGCGCAGCTCGGGATTTCGCCTGCTTGCCATCGTTGAACTGTATTGTTTTCGACACCAGTACGGTTGGAACACTTTGCCGATTGTGTATATGTGACATAGTGATCAGCGTGTCTATTATTGCATCATCATTTTGCCAACTGGTAAAAAATTTATGGGCTTTCGCCCTGAGGAGATTGCATGAATCGCCCGGATTCCCTGGCCGCCTTCTGGATGCCTTTTACGAATAACCGCGACTTCAAGGCCAGCCCGCGTCTGCTCGCCTCGGCCGCCGGCGTGCACTACAAGGACGTCGACGGCAACGAGGTGCTCGACGGTACCGCCGGCCTGTGGTGCGTGCCGTGCGGCCACGCGCAGCCGAAGATCGTGGCCGCGGTGCGCGAGATGGTGGGGCAGCTCGATTTCGCGCCCACGTTCCAGATGGGCCACCCGGCCGCCTTCGAGCTGGCCGAGAAGCTGATGGCCTACACGAACCATCGCTTCGGCCACGTGTTCTACACGAATTCCGGGTCGGAGGCGGTGGACACGGCGCTGAAGATGGCCCTCGCTTACCACAGGGCGCGCGGCGAAGCCTCGCGCACGCGCTTCATCGGCCGCGAGCGGGCGTATCACGGCGTGGGCTTCGGCGGCATCTCCGTCGGCGGCATCGCCGCCAACCGCAAGCCATACGGCACGCTGCTGCCCGGCGTGGACCACCTGCCGCACACGCACAACCTTGAGAAGAACGCCTTTACGCGCGGCGAGCCGGAATATGGCGCGCACCTGGCCGACGAACTGGAACGCATCGTCGCGCTGCACGACGCTTCCACCATCGCCGCCGTGATCGTGGAACCGGTGGCCGGCTCCACCGGCGTGCTGATCCCGCCCAAGGGTTACCTGAAGCGCCTGCGCGAGCTGTGCACGAAGCACGGCATCCTCTTGATCTTCGACGAGGTGATCACCGGCTTCGGCCGCATGACCACGCCGTTCGCGGCCGACTACTTCGACGTCGAGCCCGACATGATGACGACGGCGAAGGGCCTCACCAACGGCACGGTACCGATGGGCGCCGTGTTCACGAAAGCCTTCGTGCACGATGCGTTCATGGATTCGCCGGCCGGCATCGAACTGTTCCACGGCTATACCTATTCCGGCCACCCGCTGGCCTGCGCGGCCTCGCTCGCCACGCTGGAAGTGTTCGAGGAACAGAACATCCTCGAACACGCGAAAGGCTTGCAGGATTACTGGGCCGATGCGGTGTATTCGCTGAAAGGCTTGCCGAACGTGATCGACCTGCGCTGCATCGGGCTGATCGCCGGCATCGAACTGGCGTCCATTCCCGGCAAGCCCGGCGTGCGCGCCTACACGGCCTTCAAGAAAGCCTTTGCCGATGGCCTGCTCATCCGCGTGACGGGCGACATCATCGCGCTGTCGCCGCCGCTGGTGTTCGAGAAGCGGCATATCGATGAGTTGTTCGGCAAGCTGGCGAAGATCTTGAAAGAGCTGGAATAGCTTCCTCTGCTTGCAAACCGGTCGCCACAAGCGGCAGTCGTTGGCCGCTGAACACCGGTGTCCTGCCAACACCACAAGGCGAGCGCCGCACCAGGCATGCGCCTATCCCAAAAAGCCTACCAGGAGACATACCATGCTCATAGGCGTACCCAAGGAAATCAAGAACCAGGAATCCCGCGTCGGCCTCACCCCGGCCAGCGTGAAGGAACTGACATTGCGCGGCCATCCCGTGCTCGTCGAACGCAATGCCGGCGCGGCCATCGGCCTGACCGACGCAATGTACGAAGCTTCCGGCGCCACGCTGGTCGACACGGCGACGGAAATCTTCGGGCGCGCGGAAATGATCGTCAAGGTCAAGGAACCGCAGCCGCAGGAATGCGCGATGCTGCGCGAAGGGCAGATCCTCTACACCTACCTGCACCTGGCGCCCGACCCCGCGCAAACGAAGGCGCTGGTCGAATCGAAGGCCGTCTGCATCGCCTATGAAACCATCACCGGCCCGAATGGCGGGCTGCCGCTGCTGGCGCCGATGAGCGAGGTGGCGGGGCGCATGGCCGTGCAGGCCGGCGCCGCGCACCTGGAACGCTCGAAGGGCGGCATGGGCCTGCTGCTGGGCGGCGTACCCGGCGTGGCACCCGGGCACGTGGCCATCATCGGCGCCGGCGTGGTGGGCACGAATGCCCTGCAGATCGCCGTGGGCATGGGCGCGCGCGTGACGGTGCTGGACAAGAGCGTGGACCGGCTGCGCCAGCTCGACCTCGTGTTCGGCAACCGCGTGCAGACCATGTACTCGAACGCCCACACGATCGAGGAAGCGGTGCTGGGCGCCGACCTCGTGATCGGCGGCGTGCTGGTACCGGGCGCCGCGGCACCGAAGCTCGTCACGCGCCAGATGGTGGCGAAGATGAAGGGGGGCGCGGTCGTCGTCGACGTGGCAATCGACCAGGGCGGCTGCTTCGAAACGTCGCGCCCCACCACGCATGAAAACCCCACGTTCGTCGTCGACGGCGTGGTGCATTACTGCGTGGCGAACATGCCGGGCGCCGTGGCGCGCACGTCCACGTTCGCCCTGAACAACGCCACCATCACGCACGCGCTGGCGCTCGCCGACAAGGGCTGGCGCAAGGCCCTGCAGGCGAACCCGCATTTGAAGAACGGATTGAACGTCTGCCTGGGCAAGGTCACGTACGAAGCCGTCGCCCGCGACCTCGGCTACGACTACGTGCCGGCCGACACTCTCCTGGCTTAAGAACCGCACCTCACCTGAACGAGACCTCCATGAGCGACATAGACACGATCACCCATTACATCAACGGCGAGAAGGCCGACACCCGCAGCGGCCGCTATGCCGACGTGTTCAACCCCGCCGTCGGCGAACCGGTCGCCCGCGTGGCGCTGGGCACCTTTGAAGAAGTGGATGCCGCCGTCCAGGCCGCGCACGCGGCCTTCCCGGCCTGGGCGGACACGCCACCGCTGGCGCGTGCCCGGGTGCTGGCGAAATACCTGCAACTGTGCCAGCAGCACACTGACGACTTTGCCCTATTCATCACGCGCGAGCACGGCAAGACTCTGGCCGACGCGCGCGGCGAAGTGGCGCGCGGCATCGAGGTCGTCGAGTTCGCGCTCGGCATCCCGCAATTGCTGAAGGGCGAATTCACCGACCAGATCTCGCGCGGCATCGATGCGTGGTCGATGCGCCAGCCGCTCGGCGTGGTGGCCGGCATCACGCCGTTCAACTTCCCCGTGATGGTGCCGATGTGGATGTTCCCCGTGGCCCTCGCATGCGGCAATACCTTCGTACTGAAACCATCCGAACGCGATCCTTCGCCCTCGCTGCTGCATGCCGAACTGCTGAAGAAGGCAGGCCTGCCCGATGGCGTGTTCAACGTCGTGCAGGGCGACAAGCTCGCCGTGGACGCCTTGCTGGAACACCCGCAGGTACAGGCGATCAGCTTCGTCGGCTCCACGCCGATCGCTGAATACATCTACGCGAAAGGCAGCGCGAACGGCAAGCGCGTGCAGGCGCTGGGCGGCGCGAAGAACCACGCGGTGGTGATGCCCGATGCGGACATGGACATGGCCGTCGACGCCCTGATGGGCGCCGCCTACGGCTCGGCCGGCGAGCGCTGCATGGCGATCTCCGTCGTCGTCGCGATCGGCGATGCGGGCGATGCATTGGTGAGCGCACTGGAACGGCGCACGGCCGCACTGAAAGTACGCGACGGCATGGCGCACGATGCCGAAATGGGGCCCGTCGTCACGCTCGCGGCGAAGCAGCGCATCGAGCGCCTGATCGGCGAGGGCGTGGAGCAGGGCGCCAGGCTCGTCGTCGATGGCCGCAACTACCAGGTGCCGGAACGGCCCAACGGCTTCTTCGTCGGCGGCACCCTGTTCGACCACGTCACGCCGGACATGACGATCTACAAGGAAGAAATCTTCGGCCCCGTGCTGTGCGTGATGCGCCTGCCCGACGTCGGCAGCGCCGTGGAACTCATCAACCGCAACGAATACGGCAACGGCGTGGCCGTGTTCACGCGCGACGGCGGCGTGGCGCGTGAATTCGTGCGGCAGATCCAGGTGGGCATGGTGGGTGTAAACGTGCCGCTGCCGGTGCCGATGGCCTTCAACAGCTTCGGCGGCTGGAAGCGCAGCCTGTTCGGCGACCACCACGCGTACGGCCCCGAGGGCGTGCGCTTCTATACGCGGCACAAGGCGGTGATGCAGCGGTGGCCCAACACAGCCACCGCTGGCGCGGAATTTGCATTCCCACAGATGAAGTAAGCAGGCGTTTTCGCCAGCGGCCATTGAACCCTGGTGTCAGGCACCGCCATCGCGCGGCGCGGGCAGCATCCGCGCCATGTCGGCGGTGCGTGACACCGGTTTTCGGCAGCCCACGCAGTGAAGTCCGGATCCAACCCAGCCCAGCCAGGAACGCGAACCATGCTCGACTCACTCAACTACATTCCCCACCCCAGCTCCTCGAACAGCGAGCTGGCTTCCCACTTCACCGATCTTGCCCCGCCGCTGAATGCCCGCCAGGCGGCCATCGAAGCGGCGCGCTGCCTGTACTGCTACGACGCGCCGTGCACGCGCATCTGTCCGTCGGAGATCGACGTGGCCAGCTTCATCCGCAACATCCATGACCGCAATGTCGACGGTGCCGCGCTTGGCATCCTCAAGCAGAACATCCTCGGCGGCAGCTGCTCGCGCGTTTGCCCCACCGAGATCCTGTGCGAGGACGCCTGCGTGCGCAACCACGATGCCGAAGGCCAGCCCGTGAAGATCGCGCTGCTGCAGCGCTATGCCATCGACAACATGAGCTTTACCGCGCACCCGTTCCAGCGCGCCAGGTCCACCGGCCGCAGGGTCGCCGTCGTGGGCGCCGGTCCCGCCGGCCTGTCGTGCGCGCACCGGCTCGCCATGCTGGGCAACGACGTCGTCGTGTTCGAGGCGCAGGACAAGGCCGGTGGCCTGAACGAGTACGGCATCGCCAGGTACAAGCTCACCAACGACTACGCGCAGCAGGAAGTCGACTTCCTGCTGGGGATCGGCGGCATCGAAATCCGCCTGGGCCAGAAGCTGGGCGCCAACCTCCACCTGAAGGACCTGCACGCGGAGTACGACGCCGTGTTCCTCGCACTGGGCCTGGGCGCCAGCCGCCAGCTGGGCCTGACGGGCGAGGATGCGCCGGGCCTGCTCGCAGCCGTCGACTACATCGCCGAGCTGCGCCAGGCGGAGGACCTGACGGCGCTGCCGGTGCCGCGCCGCGCGATCGTGATCGGCGCGGGCAATACGGCGATCGACATGGCCGTGCAGATCCAGCGCCTGGGCGCGGAAGAGGTGACGCTGGTGTACCGCCGCGGTTTCGATGCGATGAGCGCCACCCACCACGAACAGGAAATCGCCAAGGCGAACCAGGTGATCATGCGCACCTGGGCGCAGCCGCAGCAGGTGCTGCTGGACGAAGCAGGCCGCGTGCGCGGCATGCGCTTCGAGCGCACGCGCCTGGAGGGCAGCCGCCTCGTGGGCACCGGCGAGACGTTCGAGATCGCGGCCGACGCCGTGTTCAAGGCGATCGGCCAGACCATGGCCGACGAGTCGCTGGCCGACCCGCTGGCGACCCTGCTCAAGCGCGACGGCGACCGCATCCACGTCGACGAACACTTCCGCACCGTGCTGCCGGGTATCTACGCGGGCGGCGACTGCGTCGCGCCGGGACAGGACCTGACGGTGCAGGCCGTCCAGCACGGCAAGCTGGCGGCGATGGCGATCCACGCCGAACTTCAATCGAAACTGGAGGCAGCATAATGAGCGACGCATTCAGCAACCTCGCCATCGACTTCTGCGGCATCAAGGCGCCGAACCCGTTCTGGCTGGCCTCCGCGCCGCCCACCGACAAGGCCTACAACGTGATCCGCGCCTTCGAGGCGGGGTGGGGCGGCGTGGTGTGGAAGACGCTCGGCGAAGATCCGCCCGCCGTCAATGTGTCGTCGCGCTACTCCGCCATCTACGGCAAGAACCGCGAAGTCATCGGCTTCAACAACATCGAGCTGATCACCGACCGTTCGCTGGACATCAACCTGCGCGAAATCACCGCCGTCAAGGAGGCGTGGCCGGACCGTGCCATCGTCGTGTCGCTGATGCTGCCGTGCGAAGAGCACTACTGGGCCGATATCCTGCCGCAGGTGGAAGCCACCGGCGCCGACGGCATCGAACTGAACTTCGGCTGCCCGCATGGCATGCCCGAGCGCGGCATGGGCGCCGCCGTGGGCCAGGTGCCGGAGTACGTGCAGATGGTCACGGCCTGGTGCAAGAAGCACAGCAGGCTGCCGGTGATCGTGAAGCTCACGCCGAACATCACCGACATCCGCCACCCGGCCCGCGCGGCGAAGAACGGCGGGGCGGACGCGGTGTCGCTGATCAACACGATCAATTCCATCACGTCGATCGACCTCGATCGCATGGTGGCGCTGCCCACGGTCGGCGGCGCGAGCACGCACGGCGGCTACTGCGGCACGGCCGTGAAACCGATCGCCTTGAACATGGTGGCCGAGATCGCGCGCGATCCCGAGACGCGCGGCCTGCCGATTTCCGGCATCGGCGGCATCAACAACTGGCGCGACGCGGCCGAGTTCATCGCGCTCGGCGCCGGCTGCGTGCAGGTATGCACGGCGGCGATGCTGCACGGCTTCCGCATCGTCGAGGAGATGAAGGATGGCCTGTCGCGCTGGATGGATGCGCAGGGCTACCGCACGATCGAGGAATTCCGCGGCCGGGCCGTGCCCAACACCACGGACTGGAAATACCTGGACATGAACTACAAGGTCATCGCGCAGATCAGCCAGGCCGACTGTATCGGCTGCGGGCGCTGTCACGTGGCCTGCGAGGACACGTCGCACCAGGCCATCGCGCGGCTCGTGGACGAGGCGACCGGCAAGCGCACCTACGAGGTCATCGACAGCGAATGCGTGGGCTGCAACCTGTGCGAGATCACCTGCCCCGTGCAGAACTGCATCACGATGGTGCCGCAGCAGACCGGCAAGGCGTACATGAACTGGACGCAGGATCCGCGCAATCCGCGGGCGGAGCAGGTGCCGACGGCCGCTTGAGGTAGCCTCATAAGAAGACCGGTGTCCGGCGCCTTTCCGGACCACGACCCGAAACGGCGCCGGACACCATACAGGATCGCAACCCAGGAGAGCCCCGTGAAAGAAGACCCCCTCGCCACCCCCCACCTGTGGAACGAAGACCTCGCTCCGACCACCGCCGCCCAGCGTACCTGGCTCTGGTACCACTTCGCGGCGCTGTGGGTCGGCATGGTGATGTGCATCCCCGCCTATACGCTGTCTGCCAGCCTCGTCGAGGGCGGCATGTCCGCCTGGCAGGCCGTGTTCATCGTGCTGCTGGCCAATACGATCGTGCTCGTGCCGATGCTGGCCATCGGCCACGCCGGCACGAAGTACGGCATTCCGTATGCCGTGCTGGCGCGCGCTTCGTTCGGCACCGCCGGTGCCAAGCTGCCGGCGCTGTTGCGGGCCATCGTGGCCTGCGGCTGGTACGGCATCCAGACCTGGTTCGGCGGCCACATGATCTATACCCTGCTGGGCGTGCTGCTGGGGGCCCCGATCGGCGGCGACAAGATCGCCTGGCTCGGCATCAACGGGGCGGAACTGGCGTGCTTCCTGGCGTTCTGGGCGATCCAGATGTACTACATCGTGCATGGCATGGATTCGATCCGCAAGCTGGAAACCTATACGGCGCCGCTGAAGATCCTGATCTGCTTCGCGCTGCTGTGGTGGGTTTACGACAAGGCGGGCGGCTTCGGCCCGCTGCTGGACAAGCCTTCGCAGTTCGCGATGGGCCAGCCAAGGGAAGGGCAGTTCTGGAGCGCTTTCTGGCCTTCGCTGACGGCCATGGTCGGCTTCTGGGCCACGCTGGCGCTGAACATTCCCGACTTCACGCGCTTCGCCAGGTCGCAGAAGGACCAGATCGTGGGCCAGTCCGTCGGCCTTCCGGTGCCGATGGGATTGCTGGCCGCGCTGGCCGTCATCGTCACCTCGGCCACCGTCGTCCTGTACGGCAAGGCGTTGTGGGACCCCGTCGACCTGGCCGCGCGCATGACCGGCGCCGCCGTGCTGATCGCCCTGATCGTGCTGCTGATCGATACCGTCAGCGTCAACCTGGCCGCCAACCTCGTTGGCCCCGCGTATGATTTTTCCGCGCTGGCGCCGAAGCAGATCTCGTATCGCACGGGCGGCTACATCACGGCGGGCATCGCGCTGGCGATGATGCCGTGGAAGCTGCTGGAAACCACGCAGGGCTATATCTTTACGTGGCTGATCGGCTATTCCGCGCTGCTGGGCCCCATCGCCGGCGTGCTGATCGTCGACTACTACCTGGTGCGCAAGACGGAACTCAAGGTACCCGAACTGTATCGCGAGAACGGCATCTACTCGTACCGCAACGGCTGGAACACGGCCGCCGTCATCGCCTTCGTGGCCGGCGTGCTGCCCAATATCCCGGGCTTCCTCAACGCGGCCTTCCCCAGCGCCTTCCCCGACGTGGGCGACACCTTCAAGACCCTCTACACCTATGCGTGGTTCGTGGGCATCGCCATCGCTGCCGTGGTGTACGGCGCGCTGATGCGTGCGCCCGCGTTTCACCCGGCCACCCCGATCCTGAACGGAGACACCAAATGAGCCTGATTATCCGAGGCGGTACCGTCGTCAACGCGGACCGCGCCTTCCGTGCCGACGTGCTATGCGAGGGCGACAGGATCGTCGCCGTCGGGACCGACCTCGATGTACCGGCCGGCGCGCAAGTCATCGATGCCGGCGGCCAGTATGTGATGCCGGGCGGGATCGACCCGCATACGCACATGAACCTGCCGTTCATGGGCACGGTGACGGCGGACGACTTCTACACCGGCACGGCAGCCGGCCTGGCCGGCGGCACCACGACCATCATCGACTTCGTGATCCCGAACCCGCAGCAATCGCTGCTGGAGGCTTACCACCAGTGGCGCGGCTGGGCCGCCAAGGCGGCGGGCGACTACACCTTCCACGTGGCGATCACCTGGTGGTCCGACCTCGTGCACGAGGAAATGGGCGTGCTGGTGCGCGACCATGGCGTGAACAGCTTCAAGCACTTCATGGCCTACAAGAACGCGATCATGGCGGACGATGAAACGCTGGTGAAGAGCTTCCGCCGTTCGCTGGAACTGGGCGCCATCCCGACCGTGCATGCGGAAAACGGCGAGCTGGTGTATCAATTGCAGCGCGACCTGCTGGCCAAGGGCATGACGGGGCCTGCATCGCATCCGCTGTCGCGCCCTCCCGCCGTGGAGGCCGAAGCGGCCAACCGCGCGATCGCGATCGCCGGCGTGCTGGAAACGCCGCTGTACATCGTGCACGTGTCGTGCAAGGAATCGCTGGATGCGATCACGCGCGCCCGCGCCGCCGGCCAGCGCGTGTACGGTGAGGCGCTGGCCGGGCACCTGATCATCGACGACAGCGTTTACCAGAATCCCGACTTCGACTTCGCGGCCGGGCACGTGATGAGCCCGCCGTTCCGCAGCAAGGAACACCAGCGCGCCCTGTGGCAGGGCCTGCGGGGCGGCAACCTGCACACGACGGCCACCGACCACTGCACGTTCTGCGCCGAGCAGAAGGCGGCCGGTCGGAACGACTTTTCGAAGATCCCGAACGGCTGCGGCGGCGTCGAGGACCGCATGGCCGTCATCTGGGACGAGGGCGTGAACAGCGGCTTGCTGACGCCTTCCGAATTCGTGAAGGTGACGTCCGCCAACGCGGCGCAGATCTTCAATATTTACCCGCGCAAGGGCCTCGTCGCGGCGGGCGCCGATGCGGACGTTCTCGTGTGGGACCCCACCGGCACCCGCACCATCTCGGCGAAGACGCAGTTCGCGAAGGGCGGCTTCAACGTGTTCGAAGGCCGCACCGTGAAGGGCATTCCCAGCACCACGGTGGCCGCTGGCAAGGTGGTGTTCCACCGCGGCGAGCTGATGGCCGTCGAGGGCGCGGGGCGCCACGTGGACCGGCCCGCATTCAAACCAGTCAGCGCAGTGTGAAAGGACGCATGATGAACGACATGACCGAAGCAGTAACGATCGAGGCATTGCGCATCGACGGCCAGCGGCTGTGGGATTCGCTGATGGAACTGGCGCGCATCGGCGCGACCGAGAAGGGCGGTGTGAAGCGCCTGGCGCTGACGGACCTGGACCGGCAGGGCCGCGACCTCGTCGTCGGCTGGGCCAAGGCGGCCGGCATGACGGTCACCGTCGACCAGATCGGCAATGTGTTCATGCGCCGCGCCGGCACGAACGACGCGCTGCCGCCCGTGATGACCGGCAGCCACATCGACACCCAGCCGACCGGCGGCAAGTTCGACGGCAACTATGGCGTGCTGGCCGGGCTGGAAGTGGTGCGCACGCTGAACGACCACGGCATCCGCACGGAAGCGCCCATCGAGGTCGCGTTCTGGACCAACGAGGAAGGCTCGCGCTTCGTGCCGGTGATGATGGGTTCCGGCGTGTTCTGCGGTGCCTTTACGCTCGAACATGCGTATGCGGCGAAGGATGTGGACGGCAAGACGGTAGGCGAGGAGCTGGAACGCATCGGCTACAAGGGCGAACAGGTGCCGGGCGCGCACCCGATCGGCGCCTACTTCGAGACGCATATCGAGCAGGGCCCCGTGCTGGAAGACGCGGACAAGGTGATCGGCGTGGTGCCGGCGGTGATGGGCCTGTCGTGGTACGACTGCACGGTGACGGGCATGGAAGCGCATGCGGGGCCGACGCCCATGCACCTGCGGCGCGACGCGATGCAGGTGGCCGCCAGGATCATCCCCGAGGTGGTGGCGATCGCCGACCGCTATCCGCCGTACGGCCGCGGCACCGTGGGCATGATGCAGGTGTTCCCGAACAGCCGCAACGTGATTCCCGGCCAGGTAAAGTTCTCGATCGACCTGCGCAATGTGAACGACGACCTGCTGAACAGGATGCACGAGGAGATCACGGCATTCGTGCAAAAGACGGCGGCCGACTCCGGGCTGGACATCCAGCTGGAACGGGTATCCTACTACCCGCCATGCCCGTTCCACCCGGACGTGGTTGGCGCAGTGCGCAGCGCCACGGCGAAACTGGGTTACTCGACGATGGACGTGGTATCAGGCGCCGGTCACGACGCGATCTACGCCGCCCGCCTTGCGCCATCGGGCATGATCTTCGTGCCCTGCAAGGATGGCATCAGCCACAACGAGATCGAGGATGCCCAGCCGGGGCACCTGGAAGCGGGTTGCAATGTACTGCTGCATGCGATGCTGGAGCGGGCCAAGGTCGTCTAGGTTGCAGCCATCATCTCCGCCAGCTCGGTAGCGATCTGTTGCGCCAGCTGGTGGATGTGGAAGCCGTCCACGAACCCGTGGTGGGCCTGCACGGAAAACGGCAGCACCAATTCGCCCGGCGCGCCGTCGCGGAACTTGCCCCAGGCGAGCGACGGGATGTCCGGGCAATCCAGCGCCGCGGTGGGATGCTGGATCGAGGTGAGGTTGAGCCAGGGGATGCAGGTGACGAATACCTGGTGCTTTGCCTCGCGGGGCGACAAGTGGCGATACTGGACATTGAGCTCCACCATGTTCGCCGCCGCCGTACCGGCGGCCTTGCTGCGCGCGACATAGGTGCGCAGGTCGTCGGACCATTCGAACATCGCGAAGTTCAGGTCGTTGTGCTGGTTGATCACGGTGAACGACGGGATCAGGCGGTCGATCGTGAACACTTCGCCCTGGTGGATACGCCAGCGGAAGTTTTCGATCTTCATGACTGCGCGGTGCACGGCGCACAGGAATACGTGGAAGGGCGGCAGTGCATTCGCCTTGCACCACGGCCGGAAGTCCGGCAGCTCCAGCGTGAACGAAAGGTTGACGGCCGGGCTGTCCATGCCGTCGAAAAGGTCGAAGCGGTCGCGCCGCCGTTCGAAATTGTCCATATCGCGTCTTTCAGTCGGGGAGCGGTATTGTCGCATGGGCCGCCAGCGCATCGACCAGTTCGCGCGCATAGCCCGGCAGGTCGGCATAGCTGCGGGTGCACAGCAGCAGGCGGCGCTTCGTCCACGCGTCCGCCAGTTTCACCACCTTCAGGTTGGCCGCGTCGCGCGAGCGCACCACCGCCGATTCCGGCAGCACGGCAAGGCCGGCGCCACTGGCCACCATGCGGCACACGGCATCGAAGCTGCGCACCCGCACCCGGTAGCGCAGCCGCTTGCCCAGCTTCGTGGCCTGCTCGCCCAGGTAGAGTTGCAAGGCGCTGTCGCCGGCCAGGCCGATGAAGTCGTGTTCCACCGCGGCGGCGAAGGGAAGCGCCGCGTTGCGGCGCAGACCCTTGCCGAGCGGGTGGGCCGGATGCAGCGCCAGCACCAGCCTGTCCTCGCAGAACAGCCGCGTTTCGAGGCCGCTGCTGTCCACGGAATCGGTGACGATGCCCACGTCCGCCAGGTCGTCGCGCATTGCCTGCACGATGTCGCTGGACAGGCGCTCCTCGAGGTCGACGTTTACTTGCGGATGGCTGGCCATGAAGGCGGCGAGCACATCGGGCAGGAATTCCGTCAGCGCCGAGGTATTGCACAGCAGGCGCACGTGGCCCTTCAGGCCGCTGGCGTATTCGCCCAGGTCGGCGCGCATCTTTTCCATCTGCTGCGTGATCAGCCGCGCGTGATGCAGCAGCGTGCGGCCGGCAGCGGTGGGTTCGACGCCGCGGCGGCTGCGTCGCAGGAGCGGCACGCCGAGCGCGTCTTCCATGCCTCGCACGCGTGCGCTGGCCGAGGCGAGGGCAAGGTGCGCCTGGGCCGCGCCGGCCGTAATGCTGCCGGTTTCCACCACGCGCAGGAACAGTTTCAGGTCAGTAAGGTCGAATCGCATGGCATGCCTGCTTGTGATGTGCCTATGGATAAGCCGAAGGCTGGGGCGGTATATTCCACATTTCCGGGGCCTGGGGCGGGCGGCATACTGCGGCCATGGAAAATGATCTCTTTTACATCTGCGTGGTGTTCGTTCTCGCGGGCGCGGTGAAGGGCGTGACGGGCATGGGCCTGCCGACGGTGGCGATGGCGCTGCTCGGCCTCGTGATGCCGCCGTTGCAGGCCGCCGCAATCCTCGTTGTGCCTTCGCTTTTGACGAATGTATGGCAGATGCTGGAGCGGCAGGGGCTGTACCCGCTATGGCTTCGGCTGCGGCCGATGCTGCTGGGTGTGTGCGCCGGCACGCTCATCGGTGGTGCCTTTTTTTCCAGCGGCGACGGCAAGGCAGTGCTCGGCGTCGCGCTGGTGCTGTATGCGCTGCTCGGATTGGCGGCATGGCAGTGGCAGGTGCGCGCCGAGCACGAGTGGTGGCTCGGCCCGGCGGTCGGCGTCGCGACGGGCGTGCTGACCGCGGTCACCGGTGTATTCGTGCTGCCCGCTGTACCCTACCTGCAGGCGCTGCGGCTGGAGCGCGATGAACTGGTGCAGGCGATGGGCCTGTCATTCACCGTCTCGACCCTGGCCTTGGCCGTCATGCTGACGGGGCACGGCGCCTGGGAGCCCGGCAACGCGGGAATGTCCCTGCTCGCCCAATTGCCGGCACTGCTGGGCCTGGCGCTGGGAAGCTGGCTGCGGCTGCGCCTGCAGCCCCAAATATTCCGGCGGTACTTCTTCGTGACGTTGCTCTTGCTGGGCGGGCACATGGCCCTGGCATAGGCAAACCCGGTGCCTGTCACCGGAGTACGGGAAATCCCGGTGCCTGTCACCGGGGTTCGGGAAATGTTGCAGGAAAGCTGGTGCCTGGAAGGAGTGATGGCATGCATGCCATCACCGCATTATGGGCGCGGAGCATGCTCCGCGAATTCCTCATAATGCTACCGGTTTTTTTGCAATGCCTTGGCGGCGGTGGTGACCTGGTCGCGCAGCCACTTGTGCTCGGGCGATTGGTGCACGCGCTCGTGCCACAACTGGTAGAAGCGCATCGGCGGAAATTTCACGGGGATGGTGAAGATCTTCAGCGGCAGCGTCTTTTCGTAGAACTGCACGAACTGGCGGCCTGTGGTCAGCACCAGGTCCGATTGCATCAGCATGTAGGGGATCAGGCCGAAGTACGCCGATTCCACCGCCACGTTGCGCTGCAGGCCCTGGCGTTCGAGGAAGGCGTCGATCACGCCAACGGAACCCTGCACCATCTGCGATGGCGCCACGTGCGGCAGCGTGAGGTATTCGTGCAGGGTCATCGCATCCTCGGCGGTGCGCTTCGCGTACGGGCTGGTTGCGTGCATCGCGCATACGATCGGGTCTTCGAAAAGCTTCGAGATATGCAGGTGTTGCGGCGGTTCGTCCCAGTTGGCGATCACCAGGTCCATGTCGCCGTCCGAGAGCATGCGCACGTAGTCCACCCCGGGCCCCAGGCTGTGGATGACCACCCGGCTCTTCGGCGAGCCGCGCCGCAGCAGGGCGACGACGCTCGGCAGGAACTGGCTGTCCAGGTAGTCCGGGGCCGCGATATTGAAGGTGCGCGCTTCTTCCTGAGGCGCGAAGGGCGTCTTCTTGACGAACAGGTTCTCGGTTTCGTCGAGGATGCGCTTGGCGGGCTTGAGCAGGCTCTCGCCGTGCTGCGTGGGCACCATGCCGCGCGCGCCGCGCACCAGCAGCGGATCGCCCGTCAGCTCGCGCAGCTTGCGCAGCGAGGCCGAGATCGAAGGCTGCGGCTGGTTCAGCTTCAGCGCCACGCGCGACACGTTTTTCTCCACCAGGAGCAGGTACAGGATCCGGATCAGGTGGATGTCTAGATGTTGCGGCAGTGCGGACATGGCAAAGGCTGTGTCTATATGGATACGAATATGTCAAATATACGTGAACTTTCATGCTGGGTGCATGACAATCGGGGTATCGACTGTAGATAGATGCCAGGGCACAACACATGGAAGCGATCAGTTATCTTTTCCCCTACGGCCTCGAATGGCTGAACATGCTGCTGCGCTGGCTGCACATCATCACGGGCATCGCGTGGATCGGCGCCTCGTTCTATTTCGTCTGGCTCGATAACTCGATCCGCCCGCCGGCGCCCGGTTCGGAGCTGGCGAAGAAGGGCGTGATGGGCGAGCTGTGGGCGGTGCACGGCGGCGGTTTCTACAACCCGCAGAAATACCTGGTGGCGCCCGCCGAGCTGCCGAAGGAGCTTCACTGGTTCAAGTGGGAGGCGTATTCCACGTGGCTGTCCGGCTTCGCGCTGCTCACGGTCGCGTATTACCTGAATGCGCAGGCGATGATGATCGACCGCACGGTGGCCGATCTCACCGCCTGGCAGTCGGTCGGCGTCGGCCTGGGCTCCCTCGTCGCGGGCTGGATCGTGTACGACCTACTGTGCCGCTCGCCGCTGGGCAGGCACGACCTGTGGTTCGGCGTCGTGGTATTCCTGCTGCTGGTCGGCGCCGCGTATGCGTTGACGCACCTGCTGTCCGGCCGCGCCGCCTACATCCACGTGGGTGCGATCATCGGCACGATCATGGTGGCCAACGTGGCGATGCTGATCATTCCCGGCCAGCGCCGGATGGTCGCGGCCATGCGCGCCGGCGGCAAGCCGGACCCCATCCACGGCATCCGCGCCAAGCAGCGCAGCGTGCATAACAATTACTTCACGCTGCCCGTGCTGTTCATCATGATCAGCAACCACTATGCGATGACGTACCGGCACGCGCAGGCCTGGCTGGTGCTGGCGCTCATCATGGCGTCCGGCGTCTTCATCCGCCACTTCTTCAACCTGCGGCACAAGGGGCGCGTGGAGTGGCGCTACCCGGCCATCGGCATCGCGCTGCTGCTGGCGGTCGCGGTGATGATCGCGCCGCCCAGGCCCGCGGCCGTGGCACGGGCCTCCGATCCCGCGGCGCAGTTCGCGCGGGTAAAGGCGATCGTCGACCAGCGCTGCGTATCCTGCCACTCCGCGCATCCCACGCAGCCGGGCTTCGCCACCGCACCGGCGGGCATCGTGTTCGATACGCCGGAACAGGTGACGCGACAAGCCGCGGCCATCCACAAGCAGGCCGTGGAATTGAAGGTCATGCCGATCGGGAACCTGACCAATATGACGGAAGGGGAGAGGGCGGAACTGGCCGCCTGGGTCGCTGCCGGCGCCAGGTGAAATTGCCTTTGCACCGGTGACTAGCACCGGTGACAGGCTCCGAGATTCCAGAAACGTTTCCCAAGAACCGGAGCCTGTCACCGCTTCCAAGGAAATGTTTCTAGAAACCGGGTGCCTGTCACCGGGGTTGCGGAAAAATTGCTTCAGGGGACGCTCACGCCGGCCGCCATCACTGCCGCTTCATGAACGTGCGCACCGTGTCGTTCAAGGTTTCCATGTTGACGGGCTTGGTCAGGTGGTGGTTGAAGCCCGCCGCCATCGCGCCCATGCGGTCCTTGTCCTGCCCATAGCCGGTCAGCGCGATCAGCACCGTCTTTGCCAGTTCCGGGTAGCCGCGCAGCGTCGCGGCCACGTCGACGCCACTCATGTCGGGCAGGCCGATGTCGAGGAACACCACGTCCGGTTTCAGGCGCAGCGCCGCCTCGATGGCGCCGGCGCCGTCGTGCGCCATGTGCACCTCGTGGCCGGCGAATTGCAGCAGGGCGGACACGATCTCCGCCGAATCGACGTTGTCGTCCACGACGAGAATGCGGTACGTATTGGCCGGCCGATCCGGCGCCGCTGCCGGATCGCAATCGGTGGCATCGGCCGCCGGCGTGGTGGCGAGCGTGGGCAGGCGCACCTCGAACGTGCTGCCGAGCCCCGGCCCCTCGCTGTGCACGCGCACCTCGCCGCCATGCAGGTTCACCAGCGTGCGCACCAGCGACAGGCCGATGCCCAGCCCATCCTGCACCCGGTCCGGCGAATGGCCAGCCTGGGCGAACAGGTCGAAGATGTGCTCGGCCTGCTCTTGCGTGATGCCGATGCCGTTGTCGGTCACGCGGATCGCCGCCTCGGTGCCTTCCAGGCAGGCGGTCAGCGCGATGCGCCCGCCGGGTGCCGTAAACTTGGCTGCGTTGTTCAGCAGATTGCCCACCACCTGCGTGAGGCGCACACTGTCGCCGTCGACCCAGATATCGTGGTCCGGCAATTTCACCGCGAGGATGTGCTGGCGCGCGGCGATGTTCGGGTCGGCCGTTTCGACCGCGCTTTTCAGCAGGCCGCACAGCTCGATCGGGGCGCGGCGCAGCGCGATCTTCCCCTGCGAGATGCGCGAAACGTCCAGCAGGTCGTCCACCAGCCGCACCATGTGGTCGGTCTGGCGCAGGATCACGCGGCGCGCGTTTTCCTGCGCGGGCGAGGAGTGCGGATCGAGGCTGCGCAGCAGTTCCACCGCGTTGCGGATCGGCCCCAGCGGATTGCGCAGCTCGTGGGCCAGGATCGCCAGAAATTCATCCTTGCGGCGATCCATGTCGCGCAGCTCGCGTTCCACCCGACCCAGGCGCAACAGCGCGCGGACATTGGCCACCAGTTCTTCCGGCTCGATCGGCTCGAACAGGTAGTTGTCGGCACCGCTGTCGAGCGCACGCACCTTGTCCGGTGAAGACAGGTAGGAAGCGGAAGTCTGCAGCACCAGTACCATCGAGGTGTCGGGGCTCTGCTTGATCTTGCGGCAGACTTCGAAGCCGTTAATGTCCGGCAGCTTGGTGTCGAGCAGCACCAGGTCGGGCGTCTGTTCCCGGGCCAGTTCCAGCGCCTGGGCACCGCTGCCGGCTTCGATCACGCGAAAGCCGGCGCGCTGCAGGATGCGGGTCTTGGCATAGCGCGCGGCGTCGGTGTCGTCGACGTTCAGGATCACGGGGTCGAGCGGGGATGCCTTCATGATGGTCTCTCTTGGTGGCAGAGGGCGTTCAACTGTGCCAACAGTTCGTCGCGTGCGACGGGCTTGCTGAAATAGGCGTCCGCCCCCAGCGAGAACGCTTTCTGGCGGTCGGCCACTTCAGAGGCGATGATCACCGGTACGTTCTTGCGGCGTTCATCGTCCTTGATCTGCGCAAGCCAGCGCCAGCTGTCGCCACCGTTCAGGTACAGGTCGAGGATGATGGCGGCCGGCTTCTCCACGCTCCACGCCTGTTCCGCTTCCCATACGCTGCGCACGGCGACGGCCCGGTAGGGCGTGTTGCGGAAGTAGCTGCGGTACAGCAGCTGGGTCGAGCGGTCGTCTTCCACCACGAGCACGGGGATGCCGGCGGCATCCGGCGCATCCGGGCGGAACACGTGCGGCTCGGGCATCTCGTCATGATACAGCGGGATTACGGCGGAGAAGACGGAGCCGGCGCCCGGAGTGCTCTTCAGCGACACGGAGCCGCCCAGCAGCCCGGCCAGCCTGCGGCACAGCGGCAGGCCCAGGCCGGTGCCCTTCACGCGGTGCTGCAGCCGGTTTTCCACCTGCGAGAATTCCTCGAAGATGATCTGCTGGTGCTCCGGTGCGATGCCGATGCCGGTATCTTCCACGTCGAAGCGCACCGCGTCGCCTTTTGCCAGCAGCGCGGCGGACACGCGCACGTGGCCGGCCTCGGTGAATTTCAGGGCGTTGGAGATGAAGTTGCGCAGGATTTGCGACAGTTTCGCTTCGTCCGTCATCATCGTGATCGGCTGTTCCGGTTCCTCGAACAGCAGGTCCACGGTACTGGAAACGAGCAGTGGGCGCAGCATGCCACGCAGCGCCGAGAACATTTCCGTCACCTCGAACGGCGCGGCGCGCACGTCGATCTTGCCGGCCTCGATCTTGGCCAGGTCGAGCAGGTCGTCCACCAGTTCGGTCAGCGACTCGGCGCCCTTCAGGATGAAGCGCACCTGCTTTTCCTGCTCCGGCGTCAGGTCGCCGTCCACGCGTTCCAGCAGCAGCCGGGTCAGCGCGCGGATCGAGGAGAGCGGCGTCCTGAACTCGTGGCTCATGTTGGAGAGGAAGCGCGTCTTCATCTCGTCGGCGCGGCGCAGGTGGTCGGCCTTCTCGTCCAGTTCGGCGTACAGGGCGACCACGCCGCGGTTGGTGTCTTCCAGCTCGCGGGTGAGCTGCATCAGTTCATCCTGCCGCGCCTTCAGCTCGGCCAGCGTGGCCAGCAGTTCCTTGTTCTGCTGCTGTACCTCGGCAATCGACACGTCCGCCGCCAGCGCCGAGAATTGCGCGCCCATCTCGCCGACCGTGGCGGGCGTGATGAGCAGGGCGCCGTGCGGCAGCAGCTTCTTTAGTGTGATGGTGGTGCCGGCGCCGGGCTCTGTCTGTATGTCGAACTGGTCCATCAGGCGGCGCGCGCCCAGGATGCCCATGCCCATGCCGGTACGTGACTGGTAGCGGCCCGACAGCACTACGTCGAGGTGCGGTATGCCGGGGCCCTTGTCCTCGATGCGGATCACCAGCAGCTGCGGCGCGGTGGAGCCCTCGATGGCGAATTCCACGCGGCCCGTGCCGGCATAGTTGTAGACATTGCGCGCCAGTTCCGACACGGCGGTGCCGATGCGCGCCTGGTCCTGCGTGTTGAAGCCGCACAGCGAGGCGATCTGGCGCGCGCGCTGCCGCGAGGCCACCACGTCGAGTTCCTGGTCGATGCGCAGGCTGAGGATGCGGATGCTCATGATTGCCACCCCTGTCGGTCACGGACCACCAGCACGGTGACGTCGAGTCCCTGCTCCATGCGCAGGCCGGCGATGCGGATGCTCATGATTGCCATCCCTGTCGGTCACGGATCGCGAGCACGGTGACGTCATCGCGTCCCCGGCTGCAGTCGCGGTACAGCACGCCGGCGATCAGTGCCGGATGGCAGGCGGCCAGGCCCGGATAATCGGGCAGGTTCCAGCGCGAATTGATGCCGTCCGAATGCAGGATCAGCAGCGAAGCGTCGGTCCAGGACGCGTCGAATTCCTGCACCTTGCGCACGTTGCTGCCCACGATGCCGTTGTGCGACACCATCTGGCGCCGCTCGCTGCCGTTGAACACGTGGGCGGCGATATTGCCCACGCCGGCGAAGGTCAGCGTGTCGGCCAGCATGTCGATGCGGACGACGGCGGCCGCCGCGCCGCGCGTGGCACGCAGTGCCGCGTGCATGTCTTCGAGCAGCGTGCCGGCCGGCAGGGCGGGATTGCGGGCCAGCGTCGTGGCCGCCAGTTCGGAAGCCTGCGCCGCCAGCGGGCCGTGGCCGAGGCCGTCGGCCACCATCACCGTGGCCGACGTGGCGTCGTGCGCCAGCGCCCAGCTGTCGCCCGACATGTGCTCGCCGTGCATCGGCAGGCATACGGCGCCCCAGTGCAGGGAGGGCGCGGTGCGCGCCGCCTCGGCCGGCGTCATCGACGTGTACGGGCGCGGCCACAGCGTCATCATCACGGCGGTGCCGCGGCCGGCGGTGCTGTAGATGTCGAATTCGGTGGCCAGGCGCCGCATGGCGCCCAGGCCTACCCCATAGCTGCCCGCCGTGGAGTGGCCATCGGCCATGCTGGCATGCAGGTTGGCGATCCCCGGGCCGTTGTCCAGGGCGAGGATTTCAAGGCCGTGGATACCGGCCCGCACGAGCGGGCGCAGCAGGATCTCGCCATGGCCTGCATGCTTGAGGATATTGGTGGCAGCCTCGGTGACGGCGATCGCCACCTCGCCGGCCGCCGTTTCATCGAAGCCCAGCTGCGTGCACAGGTTCACGGCGGCACGGCGCACCGCCGCGACCTGGCTGGCCTCCGCGAGCGGATGGCAGCTCTGGCGGTGTTCCGCGGCTAGTATGGTTTCCATTTGCAGATTCTGACCGTGGTGCCCTGGCCGGGCGCCGATTCGATGTCGAATTCGTCCGCCAGCCGCTTCGCGCCGGACAGGCCGAGCCCCATGCCGCCGCCGGTCGTGTAGCCGTCCGTCAGCGCCCGCGCGATGTCGGGGATGCCGGGCCCATGGTCGATGAACGTGAGGCCGATGCCCTTGCGGACGCCCTGCAGCAGCTTTTGCAGGTGCGCCTCGCCGCCGCCGCCGTAGCGCAGCGTATTGCGCGCCAGCTCGCTGGCGGCCGTGATCATCTTGGTCTGGTCGATCAGCGAAAAGCCGGCGGCGATCATCTGTTCGCGCACGGATTGCCGCAGCCGCACGACATCCTCGTCGGAACGAATCGGCAGCACCATCGCATCGACGTCGTTATTGCTCAAGATCGCCTTTCCGGTTAGTCAGTGCGTTGCTGGAGGAGCTTGACGCCTTTTTCGACGTTCAACGCGGTCTGCACGCCGTGCAGCGTGAGGCCGAGTTCCACGAGCGTGATGGCGACGGCGGGCTGCATGCCCACCAGCACGGTGCGGGCGTCGAGAATGCGCGCCATCGCCGCCGTGTTGCTGATCATGCGGCCGATGAAGGAATCGACGATGTCCAGCGCGGAAATGTCGATCAGCACGCCGCGCGCGCGGTCCTTCACGATGCGCGCGGTCAGGTCGTCCTGCAAGGTCATCGCGAGCCGGTCGTGCATGTCGACCTGGATCGTGACCAGCAGCAGGTCGCCCATCTTCAGAATGGGGATGCGCTCCATGTCCGCCTCAGGCCGCCGCTTCGTTGCGCACCACGGTGGCGCCCACGCGTTTCAGCGCCACCACGAATGCATCGGCCAGGGTGGCCTTCGTCAGCACGTCCTCCAGGTTCACGCCCAGGTGCACGATGGTTTGCGCGATCTGCGGGCGGATGCCGCTGATGATGCAGTCGGCGCCCATCAGGCGGGCCGCGGCGACCGTCTTCAGCAGGTGCTGGGCCACCAGCGTGTCCACCGTCGGCACGCCGGTGATGTCGATGATGGCGATCGAGGCGCCCGTTTCGATGATCTTCTGCAGCAGGTTTTCCATCACCACCTGGGTGCGGGCGCTGTCCAGCGTGCCGATCAGCGGCAGCGCCAGCACGTCCTTCCACAGTTGCACGACGGGGGTGGAGAGCTCCAGCAATTCCTGCTGCTGGCGCATGATCACGCTTTCGCGGCCTTTCTGGTATTCCTCGATCGTGAACAGGCCCATGCGGTCGAACAGCGTGCCAGCCTCGGTTACCTCGGTAGCCAGTGCCGCCGGGTCCGCCGCCAGCTCCTGGCGCAGCAGCGTGAATACCGGCTCCTTCAGGGAGAAGATGAAGGTGGCCGTCTCGGTCGGCGAGAAGCCCTGGCGCACGCGCGCGGCGGACATCTCGGCCAGCAGCTGGCGCACTTCCTGCCAGGCCGGGGCATCGAAATCGTAGTTCTGCCCCTTCTCGACGGCCCGGGCGACGAGCGGAATGAAGCGGCCGGCCTGCTGGCGGATCTCGCCCTCGGCCGCCTTGTCACGGCGTACCACGCGGGACAACATCCCGCCCAGCCAGCCTTCAATCAGTGCTTCCTGGTTCTCGCCAAGGACCTTGGCCAGGCGGCCCGTCGTTGCCATGCTCATGCGCTCTCCGAAAAAATGTGTAACAAGCTAGTGTAACAGCTCGGCATTGCGCGCAATGATACGATTTGAAACATTTCCTTGCCGCACGATATGAAAATTGGTGTAGCAAGCGGTCCCGAATGGCTGAGCTCGTGTCATGGGGTCAGGCACTGTGACACGGGCTCGACAGCTATTCTTACGGCCCGTTGACAAAATTTTCGCCAGCGGCCGGCTGCATGCAGAGCGAGCGTATTGGCTGAGCACGTGTCATGGTGCCTGGCACCATGACACGTGCTCAACCGTCTTGATAACGCTGCAGCAACGCGCGGTGCAGGGCGGCGACTTCCTCGGGGTCGATTTTCGGTTGGCGGTCGAACGTGAGCAGGCCGTTCTTTTCGTGTTCGACGTCGGTAAATTGCGTGTAGCAGGCGCCGGCCAGGAAGGGCAGTGTGCCCAGCGCCTCGATCAGGTCGCGGTAGCGCGCCAGCAGCTCGGCGCCGGAGCGCACGGTGCCGTAGTAATCGAACAGCCGGTCGCGCGGGGCGTCCGGCGCCTCGGGTTCGCTGAGAAAACCGCCCACTTCCGACAGCACGATCGGCTGCCCGCGGTACTGCCCGCCGGGCAGGAACAGCGGCTTGTCCTTGTACCAGCCCTTCGACGGCGGCTGCAGGGACTTCACCGTTTCGGCATAGCGCGCGGCCAGCTTGTCGCCGGGCTGCGTGTAGTCGTGGATCGAGCAGATGTCGGTCAGGTCGGTGTGCTCCCAGCCGTCGTTGTCGACGACCAGGCGCCCCGGATCGAGCCGCCGGGTGCGCATCACCAGCTTTTCGATGAAGGCTTGCTGGCCCGGATGGCGGTACAGGGCCGGGAAGCCGAAGCTCTCCACCAGCGGCACCCAGGCCACGATGCAGGGGTGTCCCGCGTCGCGCTCCACGGCGCGTTCCCATTCCGACAGCAGCGCCTCTTCCGCCTCGAGCGACCAGCTGCGCGTGTTCGGCATCTCTTCCCACACGAGGATGCCGAGCCGGTCGCACCAGTACAGCCAGCGCTCGTCTTCGATCTTCTGGTGCTTGCGCACGGCATTGAAGCCGAGGCGCTTGATCCACTGCGCATCCTCGCGCAGGGCATCGGCCGAGGGCGCGGCCAAGTTGGTATCGGGCCAGTAGCCCTGGTCGAGCACCATCAGCAGGAAGGTACGCCGGCCGTTCAGGTGAAAGTGGGCATCGTGCGCCTCGAAGCGCCGCAGGCCGCAGTAGGAGCCGATTTCGTCGAGCACCCGCCCGTCGGCGATCAGGCGCACGCGCAGGCCGTACAGGTAGGGCGTGTCGGGTGACCAAGGCTGCGCCGCGTCGATGCGCGCATGCAGCGTGGCGTTGGCGAAGCGCGTTTCCGCCTGCGCGAAGACGACGCGCTCGCCGGTTTCATCCAGCACGTCCATCTCGACGGTCCAGGGGCCGGAAGGCGCGTGCAGGTGCACCTCGACCGCCAGCCGCCCATCCGGCTCGGTTTGCAGGAAGCGCAGCGCATCGACGCGCACGGGCGGCGCGGGCTCCAGCCACACGCTCTGCCAGATGCCCGTCGTGCACCAGTAATAGATGCGCACCGGCTTGCCGGACGACGATTGCTTGCCGCGCGGCTGGTGCATGTCCTGCCGGTCTTCCACGCGCAAGGTGACGCGGTTCGGCCCGTCGTGCAGGAAGGGGGCGATATTGAACGAGAACGGCACATGGCCGCCGCGGTTGCGGCCAGCCAGCTTGCCGTTGACCCAGACCTCGGTGCTGTAGTCGACGGCGCCGAAGTGCAGCAACAGGTCTTGCTCGCGCCACTCGGCCGGCACGTCGAAGGTACGGGCATACCATACGATTTCATGCACGTCCTTCGCGCCGATGCCGGAGCGTTCGCTCTGGTAGGGGAACGGCACCTCGATCGACCGCGGCAACGCGCGGCCGTCGTGCCAGCCCTGGTTGCGGCCCTGGTCGTCGTCGTCGAAGGCGAATTCCCAGGTGCCGTCCAGGCTGGCCCACTGGGTACGGGTCAGTTGGGGGCGGGGATGGAGGATGTCGGTCGTAGTCATCGCGGCATGGTAGCGCGATACGCGCATGGGCCGACGCACGGATTCAATCGGACGCGGGGGATACGCAACGGCCGGCCGCACCAGTTACCGTGTTGAGAACCCCAGGCAGACCTCGAATCGCCGCGCGGAGCAATCTCCATCGTTGTCAGACTACTACCGCTTGCGCCCGGCCGAGCGAGACGGCAAAGAGGCGTTTGTGCCGGTGCTTCAATATTGTTCCGGTATCGGCCGCACTACCAGGAACAGGTAGCACATGGCCCCCAGGAACGCGATGCCCGCACCGGTGAGCAGGGCCGGTACGAACGACGAGGCTTGCGCGATGTAGCCGGTGAGGATGGGCGCGAGCGCGCTGCCCAGGAAGCCGCCGAAATTCTGCAGCGCCCCCAGCGAGGCGACGTGGCTCGGCGGCGCGGCCACCGTGGCGAGCGACCAGGCGCAGGCGGAGGAAGCGTTCGCGAGGAAGATCACCACTGCGATGCACGCCACGGCGACGGTATTGCTTTCGACGAGGGCAGCCGGGATCGTGAAGGCCACCATGCCCAGCGTGGCCACGACGACCGCGTTGCGCCGGCCGGCGACCGGCGATGCCGCGTGGCGGGCCACGCGGTCGGACGCCCACCCGGCGATTAGGGCGCCGGCGAAGCCGCAGAGGAAGGGCACCGAGGCCGCGATGCCGGCCTGGGCCAGCTCCATGTGGCGCTCGGTGCGCAGGTAGCCCGGCAGCCACGTCAGGAATACCCAGTTCAGATAGACCGAGCCAAAAAAGCCCAGCATCATGCCCCACGTGGTGCGGTGCCGGAACAGGCTGCGCCAGGCGGCGAAGCCCGCGGCCGGCGCCGCCTTGCCGCCCGCTTCGGCCCCGTCGATCTCGAGATAGGCCCGTTCCGCATTGTCGAGCTCACCGCGCACGGGATCGCGATACAGGGCGATCCACACGATGGCCATCACCAGGCCCAGTGCGCCGGTGGCGAAGAATGCCCAGTGCCAGCTCGTGGCCGCGATCAGCGGCGGCAGCAGCAACGGCGCCAGCGCCACGCCGAGCGGCGAAGCCGAGTTGAAGACGCCGGTGGGCGTGCCGCGCGAGCGCGCCGGGAACCAGTTGCTGACGACCCGCGCCGCCGCGGGGAACTGCGGCGCCTCGCCGATGCCGAGTGCGATGCGGGCAATCACGAACCAGCCGAAGGTCGACACCAGCCCGCCGGCAGCCTGGGCCAGCGACCACACCACGAGACCCATGCCCAGCAGCCAGCGTGGTCCGATCTTGTCGACCAGCGCGCCGACCGGCAACTGGCAGATCGCATAGCTCCACGCGAACGCCGACAGCAGCAGGCCCATCTCGCCCAGCGACAGCCCCAGGTCGGCGCGGATGTATTCGTTGGCCACGGCCAGCGTGGCGCGGTCGAGGTAGTTGATCACGCCGCTCACCAGCAGCAGCGCGAGTGAAATGACCTGGCGGTGGCGGATGCGGGGAGGGACGGCGGTGGCCGGTGTGCTGTGCATAATGAAAGGAGCCGGTCAAGGCAGTCATGCCGTTCAGATAAGCCAACCCCGGATGCAAAATCCGGGGTGAATGCATCATCTTCGGCACTCGGCCGAAGTGTTAAGTGAACGGCATTACAACGAAGGCATGAACCTGGCTCCAGATACTGGTTGGGGTAGGCGATTATAGTTCAGCCGCCCACGCCCTCACGCCGCCGGGAAGCGGCCGAATACGAGGCTGGCGTTGACGCCGCCGAAACCGAAGCCGTTCGAGATCGCATACTCCGTCTCGATCGGCCGGGCCGTGCCGCTGACGATGTCGATGCCTTCGGCCGCCGGATCGGCTGTCGCCAGGTTCAGCGTGGGCGGCGCCATCCGGTCGCGCAGCGCCAATAGGGTGAAGATCGCCTCCACGCCGCCGGCGGCCCCCAGCAGGTGGCCGGTGGACGACTTGGTGGCCGACACCGCGGGGCCCCGGCCGGCGCCGAAGACGGCGCGAATGGCCGCGAGCTCGCTGGCGTCGCCCACCGGGGTGGACGTCGCGTGGGCATTCAGGTGCCCGATCGCCTCGGGGGCGATGCCGGCCTGCCGGATCGCCAGCTCCATCGCCCGGCGGCCGCCGGCGCCGTCCTCGGGCGGCGACGTCAGGTGATAAGCATCGGCGCTCGTGCCATAGCCGAGCAGCTCCGCGATCGGCGTGGCGCCGCGCTGCAACGCATGCTCCAGTTCCTCTATCACGAGGATGCCGGCGCCTTCGCCCATCACGAAGCCATCGCGCGCCACGTCGAACGGGCGCGATGCCTGCGTGGGTTCGTCGTTGAAGTTCGTCGCCATCGTGCGCGCGGCGGCGAACGAACCGAGGCTGACGCGGTCGATGCAAGCCTCGGCCCCGCCGCATACGGCGATATCGGCTTCGCCCGCGCGGATCAGCCGCGCCGCGTCGCCGATCGCCTGGGCGCTCGCGGCACAGGCGGTGACCGGAGCGCCCAACGGGCCGCGCAGGCCGTGGCGGATCGAGATGTGGCCGGCCGCCATATTGGCCAGGAAGTTCGGTACCGTGAAAGGCGACAGGCGGCGCGGCCCGCGCCCGTCGGTGGTCCTGACGGCATCGACGATGGCGCCGAAGCCGCCCACGCCGGAAGCCACGATCGTCGCCGTCCTTTCCCGCTCGCCGTCCGTTCCCGGCTGCCAGCGCGCCTGCTGCAAGGCTTCCTGGGTGGCAGCCAGGGCGAACAGCGTGAAGCGGTCCATCTTCTTCTGGTCCTTCGGCTCCACCACGCGGTCAGGATCGAAGCCCCATGGGCTGGCCGGCGTCAACGGCGGCACCACGCCGCCGACCTTGGCCGCGATGCCTTCCGTGACGCCGTCGGGCAAGCGGGCCAGGCCGGAACGGCCTTCCAGCAGATGCTTCCATGCGGCGTCGGCTCCGCATCCCAACGGGGACACGATCCCCATTCCGGTCACGACTATGCGTCTCGTCTTCAAGCCATGCTCCTTCGCTCGGTGTCTATCATACTGATGGGCAGAATACGCCAGACGGCGCCTATGGCGAAAGCCAGGCACCGCAGCGTTTTCCGGCCAGTATAGGGAGCGCCGGTGGGGCAAGCAGTCACATCACGCCAATCGATGTGCAAAGTGCGCCATAATGGCGCCATGAACCAGTCCTGGCAAAACGCGCTCACCGTATCCGCCCACTTCTTGCAGGGCATGCTGCACGCCCTGCGCACGCGCCACGGCGAGGAAGCAGCGTTCCAGGCCCTTGCCACCGCCGCGATTGCGCCGTCCCTGCTGGCGCAGCCCGATGCGCGGCTGACGCGCCAGCAATACGTGGCCCTGTATCGCACGATCGCGGCCACGCTCGATGACGAGATGCTGGGACTGTGGTCGCGGCCGATCCGCGGCGGCACGCTGAAGTACCTGATGCTCAGCCTGCTTGACGCCCCGACCGTGCTGGTGGCGCTGAACCGCTTCGTGCGCTTCTGGAACCTGCTGCTCGACGACTACCGCCTGCAGATCTCCACGAAGAACGTAGTGGTGCGAATCGCCCTGGTCGAAAGAATGGCCGGCACGCCTGTCACGCCGCTCGCGCATGAATTGATGATGAAGCTGATCCACGGTATCGCCTCGTGGCTGCTGGGCAGGGAGATCGGCCTGCAGCGCATCGCGTTCAACTTCGGCCGCCCCAGGCACGTGCGCGATTACGCCTTCCTGTACCCCGGCGAGGTGCGCTTCGATGCCGGGGCGACCGCCATCGACTTCTTCTACGCCGATTGCGCGGAGCAGTTCCGGCGCGAGAAGCACGAGCTGTGGGCGTTCCTGAAACGTGCCCCCGAGGACTGGACCTTCAGCGCCATCCATCGTGGCTCCCTGACGGCGAAGACGCGCGAATACCTCGAGCACCGCCTGTCCGGGCCGGTGACCATCCAGGATCTCGCCGGGGCCCTGCATACCTCCGTGCGCACGCTCAACCGCCGCTTCGCGGAGGAGGGCACGCATTTCCAGCTGGTGAAGGATGGGCTGCGGCGCGATATCGCCGTGCACCGGCTGGCCAATTCGAACACCGGCGTGGCCGTGCTGGCCAATGACCTGGGGTTTGCCGATGCGACGGGGTTTTGCCGGGCGTTCAAGGGTTGGACGGGGAGCAGTCCGGGGGATTATCGGAAAGGGGCGCGGCAGGGGGAGTAAGGGGACGCCCAGGGAAAAGCAGCGGCATGGCGCATCGTTGAATTCAATTTAAATATTGAATCGATCGATCCCAATTTTGCATTGGTGCCGGGTAGTCTTCTACCTTACATTCTTGCTACGGAAACGTTTCGCCTAAAAACCTAAGACAAACATGGAGACAATATGCGGTTTCGGTCGTTTTCCTCGGCAGCGCTTGTCGCTGCCATGGCAGTGGTGCCCCTGCAGGCCACGGCTGCCAGCGGCAAGTGCAATGCTTCCCTGGTCTCGGCAACCGCGCCGCTCACCGGGGAAGAGAAGCTGCAGGGCTGGACCATGCTGTGGGATGGTTCCTCCACGGCGGCATGGCGTAGCGTCCGGTCCGATGCTTTTCCCGCACAAGGATGGCAGACATGCGATGGCATCCTGACTGTCATGGGCAAGGGTGGGGAAGAATCCCGCAGCGGGGGCGACATCATCACCCGCAAGCGCTATCGCGATTTCGAACTGGAGCTCGACGTCATGATTGCCCCTGGTGCCAACAGCGGGGTCAAGATCTTCACGCAGCCGGATCTCAAGCCGATCGACCGGCTGACCGGCAAGCCGGCAACCGTAGGCTCCGCGATCGGATTGGAGTTCCAGGTCCTGGACGATGATCGCCATCCGGATGCGAAACTCGGAATAGATGGCAACCGCACCATCGGCTCCCTGTATGACCTGATTCCGGCAGCAATGGACAAGAGCCCGTCCCCGGTCGAGCAATGGAACAGGGTCCGCATCGTGTCGAAGGGGAAGCTCGTCTCGTTCTGGCTGAACGGCAAGAAGACAGTGGAGTTCGAACGCGGCTCGGACGAGTTTCGCGCCGCCGTCGCAGGGAGCAAGTTCAAGGACATTTCCGCATTCGGGGAATGGCCCGACGGTCACATCCTGCTGCAGGACCATGGCGATAAAGTGTCATTCCGAAACATACGTATTCGTGACCTGAGCCGCAGCTGAGCGGGCGCGCAGTATGTTTCACCATACGTTCGCCGCGATGAACACGCGGTTCAGCATGGTATTGCCGGAAACCGAAGCGCGCGCGGGTAGGCGATTCGCACGCGAGGCGGAAGCCGTGCTCGTCGAGCAGGAGCGGATGATGAGCCGCTTCGTCGCGCACGGCGACCTGGCGACGGTGAATCGCGACGCCGCCGGCGGGCCGGTTCCGGTGCCGGACGGCCTGTGGGATGTCCTGCAGACCTGCAGGCGGCATCATGAATTGACCGATGGTGCATTCGATATCGCCCAGGGTTCGCAACGGGGCGGTCACCGGATGCAGATGGTGCACTTCGATCCGGTGGCGCGCACCTTGCAGTTCACGGCACCAGGCATGCAGCTGGACCTGGGCGGCATCGGCAAGGGCATTGCACTCGATCGTGTCAGGCAACTGTTGCTCGATCGTGGCGTCGGCCACGCATTCCTCAGCTTTGGTGAAAGTTCCGTCGGCGTCATCGGAACCCATCCCGCGGGCGACTGCTGGCCCGTTGGCGTGGAAGACCTCTTCGAACCAGGCCGCTCGCTGCATCGCTTCGACTTGCGTGACTCTTCCATGTCGACATCCGGCAACCGCGAAGGACAGGCGCATATCGTCGATCCGTCCAGCGGCTGCCTCGTGACCGGTTGCGAAACCATGACCGTTGCCTGCGCCAGCGCGACCGATGCGGAGGTGCTGTCGACCGCATTGCTGGTGGTTCCGGCTCCTCGTCGTGCTGCCATCCTGCGACATTATGCAGGCGTCCAGGCAGTGCATATCGTCTATCGGAAGAGCAATGGAAGATGGACTGGCGAAAAGGATTGGCTGTATGAGTAAGGATTTCCCCCCGGATACCGACGACGCCGGCGACGATATCGTCGCGCGGCGCCGCTTCCTCCAGCGACTGGCTGGCGTCGTGGCCAGCTCGACATTGTTGAGCGCTCTTCCCTGGATGGCACCGTTGCGTGCGCAGCCGGCCGGCCGCGCGCCATCGGATCGCGTGCGCGTCGCCGTGATCGGCACCGGCTCGCGCGGCACCCTGTTGCTCAAGCACCTGTTGCGTACGCCTGGCGTCGAGGTGGTGGCATTGTGCGACGATTATCCGCCGCATCTCCAGGCCGCACTGGCGGTTGCGGGCAACAAGCCGGTGGCGTTCACCGATCATCGCAGGCTGCTCGACATGAACGGTCTCGATGGCGTGCTGATCGCCACGCCCTTGCACGAGCATGCGCCGATGTGCCTCGATGCATTCGCTGCCGACAAACATGTCTTCTGCGAGAAGAGCCTGGCCTTGACGGTGGAGGAGTGCAAGGCCGTGGCGCGTGCGGCGCATGGGAGCCGTCGCGTATTCCAGATCGGCCACCAGCGCCTGTTCAGTGCTTCCTTCCTGCACGCGCACGAGATGGTGGCCTCCGGCCAGATCGGCAACATCACGCAGATTCGTGCCAGCTGGCACCGCAATAACGATTGGCGGCGCCCGGTGCCGCGCCCCGAGCTGGAACGCAAGCTGAACTGGCGGCTGTATCGGGCCAGTTCGGCCGGCCTGATGGCGGAGTTGGCCTCGCACCATCTGCAGATTGCCAACTGGTTCCTCGACGCCGCGCCGCTATCCTGCGTCGGATACGGCAGCATCAATCACTGGAAGGATGACCGGGAAGTGCACGACAACGTCAACGTGCTGTTCCGCTACCGCGACGGCGTCACGCTGCTGTACGACTCGCTCACGAGCAATCGCTACCACGGCCTGGAAATCCAGATCATGGGGCCGAAGGGAACGATCGAAGGCGAGAGCGGCAAGGTTTACTTCGAACAGCCGCCGCCGGCACCCGGCATCGTGCGGCTCATCGACCAGCTGGAGAAATCCACTGTCGAAACGATCCCCATCGGCGGGCCGACCTGGAAGCCGGACAGCAAGCAAGCCACCGCCGGGCAGGCATTGCGGCGCGACCTCGGCGGCGACGACGGCACAGCCATTTCGATGGCCGCGTTCGCCAACGCGATCCGCCTGAACCAGAAAACTCCCCAGATGATCGATCACGCCTACCGTTCCGCCATCGCCGTGCTGATGGGGCAGGCCGCGATGGACCAGGGCAGGGAGATCGCGTGGCCGGGCGACTACAGTTAACGATTGATCATAATGATGGAGACATGATGGCAAACCCAAGCACCAAAACAGGCCGCCGGCAATTCATGCAAGGTGCCCTGGCCACCCTGGCCGTGCCGCACCTGGCCTTCGCGGGTACGTCGGCCGACAAAGTAAGGCTGGCTTGCTGCGGCATCGGCAACCGCGCCGCGCAGATCATCAAGGAATTGCATGCAACGGGATTGGCGCAGATCGTCGCCCTGTGCGATACGGACATGGGCGCGCCGCATACGGTTGAGATCCTGAAAATGTTCCCGGATGTGCCGCGTTTCAGTGACTTCCGCCAGATGTTCGACAAGATGGGCAATGGCTTCGACGCGGTGAGCATCGGCACACCCGATTTCTCGCACTTTCCGATCGCCATGCTGGCCATGTCACAGGGCAAGCACATCTACTGCGAAAAGCCGATGGGCCAGAGCTTCCGCCAGATCGAACTCATGATGGCCGCCGAGCGCAAATACAAGGTGGCCGCGCAGATGGGCAACCAGGGCCATTCGGAGGCGAATTATTTCCAGTTCAAGGCATGGGTCGATGCGGGAATCATCAGGAATGTGCGTGCCATTACGGCGCACATGAACAACCCGCGCCGCTGGCATGGCATGAAAGTGTCCGGCTACCTGCCGGCACAGTCGGTGCCGGCGACACTGGACTGGGACGGCTGGACATCGACCGCCGTGCCCCACCCCTACAATCCCGGCTATATCAACGGCGACTGGCGTTCTTGGTACGACTATGGCAACGGCGCCCTGGGCGACTGGGGCGCGCACATTTTCGATACGGCCCATGAATTCCTGCACCTCGGCCTTCCCACCGAAGTCGAGGCAGTCCGACTGGATGGCCACAGCCCGTTCATCTTCCCGCAGGCGTCGACCCTGGCCTTCCGCTTTCCGCAGCGCGGCACCTTGCCGCCACTGGAATTGACCTGGTATGACGGGTTGAACAACCTGCCGCCTTTGCCGAAGGATTATGGCGCAGCCATCGTCGACCCGAATATTCCACCGCCATCGAAGGGCAGCAATCAGTCGATTGCGCTGCCGCCCGGGAAGGTCATCTACGGTGACGAGCTGACCTTCAAGGGCGGCACGCACGGTAGTGAGTTGAGCATCATCGGCAGCGCCGGCAAGGATATCCTGCCGCCGGTGCCGAAAAGCCCGTCGAACCATTTCGCGAACTTCCTGAAGGCTTGCAAAGGGGAGGAAACCTGCCGCTCGAGTTTCGCAGTGGCCGGTCCCTTATGCCAGGCGATGGCGCTCGGCATCATCGCGCAACGACTCAATGCCAAGCTCGCTTTCGATCCGGCTGCCAGGAAGATTACCAACCATAAGGAGGCGAACGCCCTGCTGGAAGGTCCCGCGCCGCGCAAGGGCTGGGAGCAGTATTACAGGCTGTAATTCGATCGGCAGTTATCATGCAGTATATTGCCGAGCCAAACTGTTGCCTGCCAAGGCGACGGGACCCAAGACACGCACATGCACAAAGCAATGCCAGACAAAACGGGGAGGACCCGAACTTCCTCCCTCCAACGCACGCGGCACGGATTGCCCATGGTGATGTCGGTGTGGAGCTTGTGGTTCCTGTCGACGGTGCAGGTAGCGCATGCCGGCGAGCCCGGGCCGGTCATGGTCGAATTTCCTGCATGGTCGCGTACATATGCCGGCAATCTCGACGGCAGGCAGGTCGAGGTCGCACTGACCCGTGTCGATGCCCGCGTGGAGGGCAGCTATTGCTTTGCGCCATGCGCGCGCGATGGCCAGGACCGGATCCAGATGCAGGGCACGGTTAAAGGCGACCGGATCCGGTTGTCCGAGCTTCGCTTGGGCGAGCGCGGCACGCGGGTGCGGCAGGCATCCTGGCACGCAAGGCTTCGTGACGGCCACATGGTCGGCAGCAGGGCGCACCCGGACAGCGGCGCGGCGCAGCGCTTCAGCCTCGCCGACACGCGGCCCCTGCCTTACGAGATGACACTGGTCGCGGACAGCCGCCCGGCGAACGACCACACATGCGAGACGCAGCCGCGTGTCGTGGCGATCAAGCTGTATCGTGGGCGCCGCCTTGTGCAGCGGCTCGCGACTGATTCCCAGGGTACCTGCCAAGTTTTCCTGCCCCGGGCCATCGACGCGAACTTCGACGGCAGACCTGACATCACGATCCCGCTGTTCCTGCCTGCATCGCCGAATATTCCCCACCAGACCTGGCTGTTCGACCCGCGCACGCGGCGGTTCGCACCAGGCCCGGAGCTGCTCCAGGAAATCACCTCGCCCGAGTACGATTACGAGCACAAGATGATTGCGTCCTTCTGGCGCGACGGCTGCTGCTCGCACGGCGTGACGACGTACCGCTGGCACGGAAGCACGCTCGTCGAGGATCAGACCTTGCAGAGCCATGCGCTCCCGGTGCTGGCCGACGACGGCAAACGCCGTTACTGCTATTCATCGCCCTCGTATATCGACGGGCAGATCGTCTTCAAGGACCGCGTCGAGGAGCGCGAAGGACGCCTGGCGTTCACCGTTGCCGACGTCGGCGCCTGCGAGGAATCCTACGGGATCGCTCGGGACACACGCATCGATATCTGGCAGCGCGGTCCTGGCGGCGCTTTGCGCATCGCGCGCACGGAAACGGTTCACTGGCGGCCGGTACTGGACGGTGGACAAACGCATTATTGCCCGGAGGTTCCGTTCTTCGACCACGGAAGCATCGTGAGAATCCTCCTCGATGGTGATGAGCGTGCCCTGTGCACCGACGAGCAGCCGTAGTCACAGTCCGTGGCGAACGCTGTCAAGCAGTGGCCGGACAGGGAAATTCCCACCTTTTGCAGGGATCGAAGGTCTGACCGAACCTTCAGGGTAAGGCGCGGCGTCGCGGATGGTACGACTGTACAGCGAGGCGCTGCAACACAGCCATGAAGGCTCTCTCGGGCGCTTCTAGTCCCGTCGAAATGTCGGCAGGGAGGAAAGCGGAAGCCCAACAAGGAGAATCGGTCGTTAAGACTGGTCGGGGTGAGAGGATTCGAACCTCCGGCCTCTACGTCCCGAACGTAGCGCTCTACCAGGCTAAGCTACACCCCGCGGTGCGTGTGCTCGACAGCACACAGCCGGCGATTCTAGCATTTCCCGTCGAGTTAGGCCATCCCGGCCGCGCGCGGCCGCTCGTTGCGACCCCGGCAAGCTCATGCATTGATCTTCCGGCCGAATTGCGCCACTATGGCGGAATAAAAAATGAAAACGATTTCACAACCGGAGACAATATGACACCACGACGTTCCCTGAAGTCGCTGCTGCCGCTCGCCTGCCTGGCCTTGCCCTGCGCGGCATGGGCGGCGGCGCCCCAGGCGGCAAGCGCCACGATCAAGGTCAACCAGCTCGGCTTCCTGCCTGGGGCCGCGAAATTCGCCGTCGTCCCCGACGGCAAGGCGGCCAGCTTCACGGTCGTCCAGGCGGGCACCGATACGGTGGTCAAGACCGGCACGCTGGCGCCGGGCAAGGCAGCGCCCGAAGCCGGCGACAAGGTGCGGCTGGCCGACTTCACGGGCCTGGCCACGCCGGGCCGCTACCAGGTGCGCGTGGCCGGCTTGCCCGACTCGCCGCCGTTCGACATCGGCCCGGCCGTTTTCCAGCCCGTGAACGCGGCCGCGATCAAGGCTTTCTACTTCAACCGGAACAGCACCGCGCTGGATGAAAAGCACGCGGGCGCGTACGCCCGCGCGGCGGGCCATCCGGACACGCGGGTACTGGTTCACGCATCGGCCGCCTCGCCCGCGCGGCCGGCGGGCACCGTGATCTCCAGCCCCAAGGGCTGGTACGACGCGGGCGACTACAACAAGTACATCGTCAATTCCGGCATCACCACGTACACGCTGCTGGCGGCCTTCGAGGACTTTCCCGAGTTGTTCAAGGGGCAGGACCTGAACATTCCGGAAAGCGGCAATGCGCTGCCGGACCTGCTCGACGAGGCACTGTGGAACCTGGAGTGGATGCTGACGATGCAGGACCCCGCGGACGGCGGCGTGTACCACAAGCTGACCAACCTGAAGTTCGACGGCATGGTGATGCCGGACCAGGCCAGGGAGCCGCGCTACGTGGTGCAGAAGACCACGGCCGCGGCATTGAATTTCGCCGCCGTGATGGCGACTGCCAGCCGCGTGTTCGCACCCTATGAACAGCACGTGCCGGGCCTGTCCGCGAAGATGCTCGCCGCGGCCAAGGCCGCGTGGCAGTGGGCGCGGGCCAACCCGGGCGTCTACTACCAGCAGCCGAAGGACGTGGCCACCGGCGAATACGGCGACAAGGATGTGAGCGACGAATTCGGCTGGGCCGCGGCGGAGCTGTTCATCACCACGAAGGACCCCGCCTATTACGGGGCGATGAAGGCGCCAGCGCTGAAGGCCACCGTGCCGTCCTGGGCGCAGGTCGACGGCCTGGCGTGGATGTCGCTGGCGCGGCATCGCAAGACGCTCGGCTCCGCGGTGGACCAGGCGCTGGTGGCGAATCGCATCGATACGCTGTCCGCCAGCCTGGCCAGGGGCTGGAAGGCGTCGGCCTACGGGATCACGATGCAGCCGGCGGACTACGTCTGGGGCAGCAGTGCCGTGGCGCTGAACCAGGCGATGGTGCTGGCGCACGGTTATCGCCTGACCGGCAAGCGCGAATACCTCGACGCAGCGCAGGCGGGGCTCGACTATGCGCTGGGGCGCAATGCGCTCGGCACCTCGTTCGTTACCGGCTTTGGCACGAAGTTGCCGCTGCACCCGCATCACCGGCCATCGGAAGCCGACGGCATCGCGGCGCCGGTGCCGGGCTGGCTGGTCGGCGGTCCGCAGCCCGGGCAGCAGGACAAGAACGATTGCCCGGTGGCGTACCTCTCGGCGCTGCCGGCGAAATCGTGGCTGGATCACGGCTGTTCGTATGCCAGCAACGAGGTGGCCATCAACTGGAATGCGCCGCTGGTGTACGTCACCGCCGCGATACAGGCGCTGACACCGGGCGGGGCTAGTACGCAACACTAGCGATCCGCTAGTGTTGCGTGCCCGTGAATCCGCATGGCGGTTCGTCGCGAAACGACGAATAATGATCTTCTTGTCAACAGTCGAAAGGAACGCCATGCCCCGTCCCACATCCGTCGCCGCCGTCATGGCGGCAGTGTTCTTTGCCGTACCCGCCGTCCAGGCCAAGTCGCTGCCTTCACTGTCCGTGCCCACGTTCTCGCTCCAGTTCACGGATTATTCCATCGTCTATGGCGACGCGGCCGCGCCTGCCGCGATCGGCCTGGTGTCCGCCAGCGCGACGTCGACCGTCATCAGCCTGGACAGCTTCGAACAGCTGCTGCACACGAAGAGCCTGGGGTCGGCTCCGGGCGTGGCCGAGGTGGCATCCACGATCCGCTTCGAGGCGGCAAGCGGGTATCGGATCACCGGTATTTCGTTTTCCGCCACCGTGAACGGCGTGCTGGAACTGCCCGATGTCAGCGGGCCCGACGTCATCGCCGTGGACTATGGGGATTCCCTGAACTACGCCCATGCCTACGCGGGCATTTCGCCGGCCGGTGCCACCCAGCAGCCCACGCAGCTCTACAGCACGACCCAGGTCTCGGCACCCGTTGCGCTGGGCGGTATCGTGCACAATACGCAGGGCCTGAGCGTGTTCGACTTCGGCCTCGACGTATTCGGCTCCTCCCGTGTGGAATCGACCTTCGTCTATACCACCAACCCCGATCCGAGCGAGCCTTTCCCGCTGGAGGGCAAGACCTGGGGCAATGCCGAGATCCATTACGCCAACCCCGTGCTGACCGTGTACACGGAGGCGATCGGGCCGCTGCCCGCCGTGCCGGAACCCGGCCAGTGGGCGATGCTGGCTGGTGGCCTGTTGCTGCTGGCCGGCGCGCTGCGTTCCAGGCGCGGCTGATCGCGAAGCGGGACGCGGCCACGCCCTGTCCCGCCACCTTACTCTGCCAGGCCGAGGTCCGTCGCCACCTGCCGGCGCAGCACGTACTTCTGGATCTTCCCGGTGACCGTCATCGGGAAGCCCTCCACGAAGCGCACGTAGCGGGGTATCTTGTAGTGGGCGATCTGCCCGCGGCAGAATTCGCGGATCTCGTCTTCCGCCGCTTCCATGCCGGGGCGCAGCACGATGCAGGCGCACAGCTCCTCGCCGTACTTTGCGTCCGGCACGCCCACGCACTGCACGTCCAGCACCTTCGGGTGGCGATACAGGAATTCCTCGATCTCGCGCGGGTAGATGTTCTCGCCGCCCCGTATCACCATGTCCTTGGCGCGACCCACGATGGCGGCGAAACCCTGTTCGTCGATCACCGCCAGGTCGCCCGTATGCATCCAGCCCGCCGCGTCGATGGCCTCGCGGGTCTTTTCCTCGTCGCCCCAGTAGCCGAGCATCACCGAATAGCCGCGCGTGAGCAGTTCGCCCTTCACGCCGCGCGGCACGATCCTGCCTTCGGCATCGACGATCTTCACCTCCAGGTGCGGGTGCACGCGGCCGATGGTCGAGACGCGCAGCGGCACCGGATCGTCCACGGAACTCTGGAAGCTGACCGGCGACGTCTCCGTCATGCCGTAGGCGATCGTGATCTCGGCCAGGTGCATCTTGTCGATGACGCGGCTCATCACCTCGGCCGGGCAGGGCGAGCCGGCCATGATGCCGGTGCGCAGCGTGGACAGGTCGTAGTGGCCGAAATCCGGATGGTCGAGGAGGCTGATGAACATCGTGGGCACGCCGTGCAGGCCCGTGCAGCGCTCGGCCTGCACGGTTTCCAGCACCGACTTCGGTTCGAAGCTTTCGCCCGGAAACACCATCGCCGCGCCATGCGTCACGCAGGCCAGGTTGCCCAGCACCATGCCGAAGCAGTGGTACAGGGGCACCGGAATGCACAGCCGGTCGCCGCTCGTGAGGCGCATCGCTTCGCCGACGAAGAAGCCGTTGTTCAGGATATTGTGGTGCGTGAGCGTGGCGCCTTTCGGCGAACCGGTGGTGCCCGATGTGAACTGGATGTTGACCGGCTCGTCGAATTGCAGCGCGGCCGCGATGTCCGCGAGGTTTGCGCGCGCCGCTGCATCGGGTTCCGGCAGCAGATCATCGAAATTGTGCATGCCCGGCGTCTTGTCCGCGCCGAGCCGGATCACGTGCCGCAAGTGCGGCAGCTTCCCTGATCGCAGTTTGCCGGGGACGCTAACGCGCAGCTCCGGCACCACGTCGCCCAGGATCGCCAGGTAGTCGCTCGACTTGAATGCCGGCGACAGGACCAGGGCGGCGCACTGCACCTTGTCCAGCACGTATTCGAGTTCGGCGCGGCGGTAGGCCGGGTTGATGTTCACCATCACCAGGCCCGCGCGCGCCGTGGCGAACTGCACGAGCACCCATTCCGCGCAATTCTGGGACCAGATGCCGACCCGGTCGCCGGGGCGCAAGCCCAGCTCGAGCAGGCCGATGGCCAGGCGCGTGACGCGCTCGTCGAGTTCCGAGTAGGTCCAGCGCACGCCCTGATGGGGCACGACGAGCGCTTCGTTGTCGGCGTACCGCGCGGCCACGCCGGCGAGGAAGGAACCGATGGTTTCACCGATGAGCGGAACGTCGTGTGCTCCGTGTACATAGCTCAGGCTTTGCTGCATGTTGTCTCCATGTCGTTGTGGTCTATGCCTGGGCCATTGTAAAGAACTCACGGCGATATGGGACCTCGTAGGCAGCCCGCCCGGGCTTTATGGATCAGCAGCGGCGTTATGTCCGTTTCCGCACTGAACGGTTCCATGACTGCTTTTAAGCTGAAAGCGTGGTCCCGGCTTGCCTGGCCTGCCGGGGCAACGAAATCTTTGCAACCACCAGGCTGAACTGGTCAAAAAAGCAACAATAAAGCGAACCCACGAGTTCGAACCGAGCCGTTTACTGGAAATACGATCATGACCAAGCCTACCCTCGATTCCGTCAAGCGGGCCAAGCCCGTGGTCGATGACACCCCCGCGCCGAAGAAGCGGCCGCGCGTGCCGCGCCTGTCGCTCGCGGCCTGGAAACAATTCGTGGGCGTGGCCAAGCCCTACTGGCAGGAAGACCAGAAGAAGCAGGCCTGGGCCCTGCTCCTGCTGCTGATCGTGCTGATGCTGGTGGAGACCCAGCTCGCCGTGATGCTGAACGACCAGGCAGGCGAGATGACGTCGGCGCTGGCCGGCAGGGATGGCGACCGCTTCTGGACGTCGGTGCGCGCCTGCCTGTATATCCTGGCGGTGGCGGTGCCGGTCTACGCCTTCTATTACTACATGCGCGACCTGTTCGCCAACCAGTGGCGGCGCTGGCTCACCGGCCGCTTCCTCGACGGCTACCTGAAAGGGCGTAAGTACTACAAGCTGGGCTACGACAGCGAGATCGACAATCCCGACCAGCGCATCAGCGAAGACATCAACACCTTCACGGGCCGGTCTACCCACTTCCTGCTGATCTTCCTGGGCTCGATCATGCAACTGGTGGCGTTTTCCGCCGTGCTGTGGTCGATCTCCCATGTGCTGGTCGCCGTGCTGGCGGTGTACGCGCTGGCCGGAACCGTGATCGCCCTGTGGATCTTCGGCACGCCGCTGATCCACCTGAATTTCTGGCAATTGCGGCGCGAGGCCGATTTCCGCTTCAGCCTCATGCGCCTGCGCGAAAACGCCGAATCGATCGCCTTCTACCGGGGCGAGGCACAGGAACGCGCGCACATCGATGGCAGGTTCGAGAAGGTCATCCACAATTTCTCACGCCTGATCAAGAAGCAGCGTTCGCTCAACCTGTTCCAGCGCACGTTCAGCCAGCTGACGCTGGTGCTGCCCTTCGTCATCCTGGCCAAGGGCGTGCTGTCGGGCGAGCTGGAAGTGGGGCGGGCAGTCCAGGCGGCCGGCGCCTTCACGGCCGTGCTGACGGCGGTGGGCATCATCGTCGACAACTTCGAGAGCCTGAGCCGCTTCGTGGCGGGCATCGGCCGCTTGCAAGCGCTGTCGAACCTGCTGCTGCCCGACGCGGAGCCGAAGGCCGCCACCGACAAGCCGCGTCCGCGCATCGAGAAGCGCCCCGGCGAGCACCTGGCGCTGGAAGCGCTCACGCTGCATCCGCCGCAATCCGAGCGGGTGCTCATCAAGGAATTGAACCTGGTCTTGAAGCCCGGCGATGCGCTGCTCATCACCGGCGAAAGCGGCTGCGGCAAGAGTTCGCTGCTGCGCGCCATCGCTGGCCTGTGGCACACGGGCAGCGGCGTGATCCACCATCCGCCCATCGAGCAATTCTTCTTCCTGCCCCAGCAACCCTACCTGCAACCGGGCACGCTGCGCAGCCAGCTGATCTATCCGAGCGCCGAGTGCGACCTGGACGACGATGCGCTGCTGGAGATCCTGGACCAGGTGCACCTGCCGCGCCTGGCCGAACGGGTGGGCGGCCTGGACGCGGTGCAGGACTGGGCCAAGCTGTTGTCGGTGGGCGAGCAGCAGCGCCTGGCCTTCGCGCGCGTGCTGGTGCACGGGCCAAGCATCGTCATCCTGGATGAAGCGACCAGCGCGCTCGACAGCGGCAACGAAGCCTCGCTATACGCGCGCCTGCGCGCCAGCGGCACCACGCTGATCAGCATTGCCCACCGGCCGGCGGTGCTGCAGCACCATACGCACGTGCTGCACTTGCTGGGCGATGGGAAGTGGGAACTGCATGAGGCGGACGGGTTCGAGTTCGATGCGCCGGTGACGGCCTTGCGCAGCGGTGTGCAGCCGGCGCAGCAGCCGCGCGTGGTGGCGGCCGCGGGTGGTGTGAAATCGGCCGCGTGAAGAACGGGTGAACGATAAGCGGCGAACCGAACGAGAAACGGTGAACGAACGAGAAACGGTGAATCGAACGAAAAACGGCGAACCGGAGTTCGCCGTTTTTCATGAATTCTGGTCGGGGTGAGAGGATTCGAACCTCCGGCCTCTACGTCCCGAACGTAGCGCTCTACCAGGCTAAGCTACACCCCGATTTGGTGAAGAGGCATGATTAAACCAGATTTCGATTGCTGTGGCAACTGTTCCGGCCGGAATTTTTGGATTCCCGACGACTTCAATTACTATCCGGCCTTGCCAACAACAATGCTGGAGCATCCATGGCCGTCACCATCTACCATAACAACGCGTGCAGCAACTCGCGCGGCGCGCTGGCGCTGATCCGCGAGGCGGGCATCGAGCCAGTGATCATCGATTACCTGAAGAACCCGCCCACGCGCGCCGAGCTGGCGGACCTGATCGCCCGTGCAGGGCTGACGCCGCGCGGCGCCATGCGGGACAAGGGGGAGGTGTACGAACAGCTGAACCTCGCCGATCCAACGCTGACCGACGACCAGCTGCTCGATGCAATGAGCGCGCATCCGGCGCTGATCAACCGGCCATTCGTCGTGACGGACAAGGGCGTGCGGCTGTGCCGGCCGCCGGCGCTCGTGCAGGAGATCTTGTAAAGGAAAGGGCCGGCATGTGCCGGCCCTCCGAATCAAGGCTGCGCTTGCACGCTCACCTTGACCGGATGCGCGGCGCGCTTCGCGAAATCGGCCACATACGCTTGCCACTGCGCCGCGCTGGTGATCTCACCCGCGCCGCTCCACGCGCCGCCGGCGTAGTAGCGCAGCGGCTCGCCGGATTTCACCTGGGCCAGCACCAGGTTGTTCAACGCATCGTCCGCGAAGTCCCGCGCGGTCGGCAGGATCACGGCGGTGCCGAACGCGCCCTTGCTGCGCTGCTCGATCCATTGCAGCAGCGTGCCGGTATCCTTGTCCCGCTTGACGTCGACCACGCCATTTTCTCCCTTGTCGGTCGGCGTCTTGTTCAATCCGATGGCCACCGTGAGCGTGGACGGGCCCTTGAACTCGAAGGTGCTCTCGATGCGATCGAGCTGGTGGCCCGCGTCGACGGTGAAGCGCTTGACTTCCGTGACCGGTGTTCCCGCCGCATCCCAGGCGTCGTAGCGCAGCTCGAAGATCGAGCGCACCGGGCCGTTGGCCAGGACCTTCCAGCCCGCGTAGTTGGTGGAGACGTGCAGCGTCCTGCCATCCCACACGCCGGTGCCGCCGGCACCGCGCGACTTGCCGACGTTGTAGAAGTCCATGCCTTCGCCTTCGTCCTTGTGGTAATGGTCATGGCCCTTGTTGTACCAGCGGTCGACGATCGGATACGGCACGCGCTTGAACCACAGGTCCAGGCCGGAAGTCTGCAGCACTTCCTTGCCGCTGCCCGGCGCGGCCGGCGCCATCAGCGCGGGGCCGTAGGTGCGGTGCGCCAGCTTGTCGTTTTCCCACGCGAAGTCGTCCAGGCGTTCCTGGATGTAGCGCGCGGTCGTCCTGGTGGGGAAGACTGGCGCGATGGCGTCCGATTTCTCCACCGTGTACGTGGCGCTCTTCTCGCCGGCCTTGAAGCTGTGCTGGAAGATCAGCTCACCGTAGGCGGCGCCCACGTTGTGCGGGTCCTTCGCCTGCGGCGCCACGTTCGTGACCTGGAACGGCACGGGATTGCCGCCCGCGTCCTTGACGACGATGCGCTGGATCAGCGCGCCGGGCAGGGCGGCGTTCACGTCCTTCCACGGTACCGTCACCGTCTCGGACGGGCGGGCGCTGTCCAGGTCATGCGACAGCATCACGCGCAGGCTCGCCGCGCTGCACAGGTTGGCGGCCAGCAGCAGCGCGGAGATCGTCGCCAGTTTGAAGGTCGAGCGGGTCATCGTCATCCTTTCATTGATGTTCGCGGTAGTCGGTCTTGCCGCCGTCTTTAGGCTGGTAGTGATAGGTGCGCAGCTTGTATTCGACGCTCACGTTCGGGTTCTTCAGCAACTTGATTATCTCGGCGCCGGCCAGCAGCACCGGGCCGTAGCCGTGCAGCGCGTGCACGCTGACCGGGCGGTTGTAGTAGTAGATCTGGTCCGACGCCAGCGTGGTGCCCACGCACGTGCCCTCGACCTGGCCCTGCGCGTTGATCTTGGTGGACACGCCCACCCAGCCGGCCTGCGCGATCGAGCCGTAGGTGGTGGGGCTGATCCAGCCCTGGTTGATCGCGTGGGCGATCACGTAGGTGAACATGGCCGAGGCGGAAGTCTCCAGGTAGGAGTCGTTCCGGTCGATCATCTGGTGCCACAGGCCGGTGCCCGATTGCAGCTCGGCGATGCCCTTGATTGCGCTCCTCAGCTGGTTCAGCACCTTGTCGTAGCCGGGGTGGTCCTTCGGCAGCACGTCGAGCAGGTCGCTCATCGCCAGCACGGCCCAGCCGTTGGCGCGCGCCCAGTAGAAGCGCGGCGAGTTCGGCACGTGCTCGTGCCAGCCATGCGTGAAGATGTTCAGCTGGGGGTTGTAGAGGCGCTCGGACATGCCCAGCACGTTCGCCACGGCCAGGTCGTAATATTTACGCTCGCCCGTCATGCGGCCCATCTCCGCCAGCGCGGGAATGCTCATGTACATGTCGTCGCCCCACAGCGAGACGGCTTGCGGGCGCTTGCGGGCCATCGTGCCGTCGGCCAGGCGGAACTGCTTGTTGGCGACCCAGTCGCTGCAGCTGTCGATCATCCACTTCAGGTCCGGGCCGATCTTCCTGGCCTTGGCGCGCATCAGCGCGGCGCACATGGAGCCGGTGTCGTCCAGCGAGCGCGGGTCGATAAAGCGCGCGAAGCTGTTCTGGCGCTCCAGCTTGAATTTCGCTTCCTGGGCGCGGAAGTAGGGCAGCGTCTTGCCGAAGAAGTCGAAGTGGCGCTTCGTCATCGCCGTGAAGTTCCTGTCGCCGGTGGCGTCGGCCGCGTTCATCAGGCCCGCGTGCACCACGCCCATTTCGTAGACCATCACGCCGTAGTCGCCCGCCGCTTCGGCGATCGCGGCTTCCTTGACGGGATTCTTGAAGTCGGTGATCTCGGCGCCGGTCTGCTTGTTCACCACGTGGGTGGGCGTCGCCTTGTCCATGTACGCGCGGATGCGGTTCAGCTGCTCGGTGATCTCGGCCTCCACCGGCATCTTGTACGGCACCGGATACGTGCCCTCGGAGAGGTCCTTGAGGTTCTTGTTGTCCGGATTGCGGAACGGGCCTTCGGCATGGGCGGCGCCCAGCAGCGTGCAGCAGGCCAGGGCGGCCAGCAGTTTGGTCGAGTTTTTCACCTTGTCTCCGTCAGGGTTGGCGTGGCTTTTGGTCAGGCCATTCTAGATTGGTCTGGCCACTTAAGCAAGGTGGGCGACCACTACAATGGCTGAGGCCCCTGGGGTCTGTCCCCGCCAGTCCGGGGCATGCCGCTCAGTCAGCGGCAAGCGACAAGGGGACTGACCCCGGTTTTTTGCGTGAGCGTTCGAGAGGCATGCAAAAAACCGGGGTCAGTCCCCTTGATCTACTTTGGCAACGATGGTCTCGGCCAACAACCGGCGGGGACAGACCCCAGCGGAGCAGCAGCCAGTGGTGCCGCTTCAGCCGCGCGAGAACGTGCGCGTGACGCGCTCGAGGTGGGAGCGCATGGCGTGGCGGGCGCCGGCGGGGTCGTGGGCGGCGATGGCTTCGAGGATCTTGCGGTGGTCCGGCAGCGTTTGCAGGCGCAGTTCCTCGGTCTGGTAGTGTTCCTTCAGCTTGTGCCACAGCGAGCCGCGGTTGTTCCACAGGTATTCGACCACGCCGACGAGGGCCGTATTGCCGGTGGCGCGGGCGATCGCCAGGTGGAAGTTGCGGTCGGCCTGCTCGTTGCTGGCGCGGTCCTCGTGGTGCCGCTCCATCTGTTCGACGGCGCGCAGGATCGCGTCGACGGCGGCGCCCGTGGCGGCCTTGGCCGCGATGGCGGCGATCTCGGATTCGATCATGCGGCGCGCGGCCAGCACCTCGAAGGGGCCCGGGCCCGTTTCCGGCACGTCCGCCGGCAAGGGCTGTTCGCACACGTAGACACCGGAACCGCCGCGCACCTCGACGACGCCACCCAGCTCCAGCGCGATCAACGCTTCACGCAGCGAGGCGCGGCTGACGGACAGCCGGGCGGCCAGCTCGCGCTCGGCCGGCAGGCGCTCGCCAGGGCCGATCTTGTCGTCCTGGATCATCTGCTGCACGCGCTCGGCAACGACGCGGTACAGCCGCGGTTCGGCGGTGGGGGTCTCGCTATTGGCGGAGTTCTTTTTCATGGGTGGATGTCCTCTGTGGGAACGCCGATTATAGTTGTGTTCCAGCCAATGCGGGCAGCGGCCGGCAGGTTGGGCCGCCGCGATTGGAAACGATCACCATCTTGCGCGGCGCCGGCCGCGAGGCGTGGCAAGGGGCGCTCAGTGCGTCCTGTCCACCGCGAAGCGGGCCAGCTGCAGCAGCGATTCCTTGTAGCGGCTCTCCGGCATCGTGGCCAGCGCGGCGGTGGCGCGATCGGCCTGCACTTCGGCGGCGCGGCGGGTGTAGTCGAGCGCGCCGCTGGAGGTGATGGCGGCCAGCACGGCGTCGAAATGCTGTTCGTCGCCCGTCTCGATGCAGGAGCGCACCAGCTGGCGCTGCTCCTCGGTACCGTGTTCCATCAGGTAGATCAGCGGCAGCGTCGGCTTGCCCTCGCGCAGGTCGTCGCCCACGTTCTTGCCGATCTCGGTGGCGTCGCCCGCGTAATCCAGAACGTCGTCGATCAGCTGGAAGGCCGTGCCCAGCGAGCGGCCGTATTCGCCGGCGGCGGCGATCAGTTCGTCGTTGGCGCCGGCCACGAGCGCGCCCAGTTCGGCGGCCGCCTCGAACAGCTTGGCCGTCTTGGAGCGGATCACTTTCAGGTAGCTGTCCTCGGAAACATCGGGATCGTGCATGTTCAACAGCTGCAGCACTTCGCCTTCGGCGATCACGTTGGTGGCGTCGGACAGGATCTGCATCACGCGCATATTGTCCAGCGAGACCATCATCTGGAACGCGCGGGAATACAGGAAGTCGCCCACCAGCACCGAGGCGGCGTTGCCGAACAGCGCATTGGCCGTGGCGCGGCCGCGGCGCAGCGAGGATTCGTCGACCACGTCGTCATGCAGCAGCGTGGCGGTGTGGATGAATTCGACCACGGCGGCCAGTTCGTGGTGGGCCGCGCCTTCGTACCGGTAGGCGTTCGCCACCAGCAGCACCAGGACAGGGCGGATGCGTTTGCCCCCAGCGCTGATGATGTATTCAGCGATCTGGTTGACCAGCGCCACCTCCGAGTGCAGTCGCTGGCGGATCACGCCGTTGACGGCTTCCATGTCGGCCGCGATGGTGCTGATGATGTTGTTCTGGCTGGTGGGTGGGGTGGACAAGGCAAGCCTGCTTCGGTCGGGTTTGAAGTGCCGCGATTATACGACATGCACGCCGCCCGTTGCCGACATACCACGAGCGCCAGGCTTTGTGAATACTTTTTGACGTGTTTTTGGCATGCATGTATAATCGTTGGTTCCCTGAGCTCCGCATGGCCGTATCGATGCGTCGAGGCAGGGAATTTTCTTAACATTTGATGAGGTTTCAATCATGTACGCGGTCATAAAAACCGGTGGCAAGCAATACAAAGTTGTCGCTGGCGAAAAACTCAAAGTAGAACAGATACCGGCTGACATTGGTTCCGAACTCACCATCGATCAAGTCCTCGCCGTTGGCGCGGGCGACAGCATCAAGTTTGGTGCTCCGCTGGTTGAAGGTGCAAAGGTTCTGGTGAAAGTGGTTTCCCAAGGTCGTCACGACAAGGTGAAAATCTTCAAGATGCGCCGTCGTAAGCACTACCAGAAGCACCAGGGCCATCGCCAGAACTACACCGAAATCCAAATCGTTTCGATCAACGGCTGATCGCTGATCTGAATTTAGTCATCCAAGGAGCAATACATGGCACACAAAAAAGGTGGCGGTACTACCCGCAACGGCCGCGATTCCGAATCAAAACGCCTGGGCGTTAAGGTTTACGGCGGTCAAACGATCAACGCCGGCGGCATCATCGTTCGCCAGCGTGGCACCCCGGTTCGCGCAGGCGAAGGCGTGGGCACCGGCAAGGACCACACCCTGTTCGCACTGGTGGACGGCGTGGTCAAGTTCGTGACCAAGGGCGCGGGCAACAACAAGTTCGTCACGGTCGTTCCGGCTGCTCAGTAATCCGGACAGTACAGTGACTTAAGGCGCAAGCCTTTCGAAACTAAAGGCTCTGCCGACGGTGGAGCCTTTTTCATTTTCAGGCCTTAGTAAGGGCGATTATCATGAAGTTCATCGACGAAGCACGTATCGAAGTCATCGCTGGCGACGGCGGCAACGGCTGCGCCTCTTTCCGGCGCGAGAAATTCCGTCCGTTCGGCGGTCCCGATGGCGGCGACGGCGGCAAGGGCGGCTCCATCTGGGCCGTGGCCGACCGTAACATCAACACGCTCGTCGATTACCGCTACTCCAAGATGCACCGGGCGTCGAACGGCGAACCCGGCCGCGGCTCCGATTGCTACGGCAAGGGTGCCGACGACGTCACGCTGCGCATGCCGGTCGGCACGCTCATCATCGACGATGTGACCGGCGAGATCCTCGCCGACATGACCGAGCATGGCCAGGTCGAACTGCTCGCCAAGGGCGGCGAGGGCGGCTGGGGCAATATCCACTTCAAGACGTCCACGAATCGCGCGCCGCGCCAGAAGACGGACGGCAAGGAAGGCGAACGCCGCGAACTTCGGCTGGAACTGAAGGTGCTGGCGGATGTGGGCCTGCTCGGCATGCCGAACGCCGGCAAGTCGACGTTCATCACGGCCGTGTCCAACGCGCGCCCGAAGATCGCCGACTATCCGTTCACCACGCTGCACCCGAACCTGGGCGTGGTGAGGGTGTCGCATGAAAAGTCGTTCGTCATCGCCGACATTCCCGGCCTGATCGAAGGTGCCGCCGAAGGCGCGGGCCTGGGCCACCAGTTCCTGCGCCACCTGTCGCGCACGGGCCTGTTGCTGCACATCGTGGACATCGCGCCCTTCGAGTCGACCGTGGATCCCGTGAAGGAAGCCAAGGCGCTCGTGAAGGAACTGGAGAAGTACGATCCGGCGCTGGCCGAGAAGCCGCGCTGGCTGGTGCTCAACAAGCTGGACGTGGTGCCGGAAGCGGAGCGCGCCAAGCGCGTGAAGGACTTCGTGAAGAAGTTCGGCTTCAAAGGCCCCGTGTTCGAGATTTCCGCGCTGTCCCGCGAGGGCACGCAGGAACTCGTGACGGCCATCTACCAGTACCTGGAAGAGAAGCGCCACAGCGAGCAGCGCGCCGAGGAAACGCAGATGACGGAAGAAGCGCGCGGCATCTCTTCGATCGACCCCGACGATCCCCGCTTCAAGGTGCTCGACTGAGGTTTCTAAACAAAAGGCCCGCCATGCGGGCCTTTTCCATATCCGATTCGGTAAAGAGCGGCGTTACCGGTTAAAATTCTTCCAACTGTTACCTGTTCGACCCGCCATCCCGGGGCCGGGCAGCGTCAGCGGCAAAGCAGGGCAACCAGCCTTGCGACAACAAGTCCATTTTTCCTGAAACGATTTGCCGCCCATGAATTCCAGCGCCACACACTCCGTCATCAAGAAAGCCAGCCGCATTATCGTCAAGGTCGGCTCTTCGCTCGTTACCAACGATGGCCGCGGCCTCGACCAGGCGGCGATCGCCCGTTGGGCCGCCCAGATTTCCGCGCTGCGCGGCCTGGGCAAGCAGGTCGTGCTGGTCAGCTCCGGCGCGATTGCCGAAGGCATGCTGCGCCTGGGTTTCGAGCATCGCCCCACCGACGTGCATGAACTCCAGGCTTGCGCCGCCGTCGGCCAGATGGGCCTTGCGCAGATCTATGAAACGAGCTTCCGCGCGCACGGCATCGGCACGGCACAGGTGCTGCTCACGCATGCCGACCTGGCCGATCGCGAACGCTACCTGAACGCGCGCTCCACCCTCACGACCCTGCTGTCGATGGGCGTGGTCCCGATCATCAACGAGAACGACACGGTGGTCACCGATGAAATCAAGTTCGGCGACAACGACACGCTGGGCGCGCTCGTCGCCAACCTGATCGAAGCGGACGCGCTGATCATCCTGACCGACCAGCGCGGCCTGTTCTCGGCCGACCCGCGCAAGGACCCGGCGGCCTTCCTGATCACGAACGCCATCTCCGGCGATCCGCAACTGGAAGCGATGGCCGGCGGCGCCGGCTCGAGCCTGGGCCGCGGCGGCATGCTGACGAAAATCCTGGCCGCCAAGCGCGCCGCGAAATCCGGCGCGCACACCGTGATCGCCTTCGGCCGCGAGCCGGACGTGCTTACGCGCCTGGCCGAGGGCGAGGCGATCGGCACCGAACTGCAGGCGCAGACCGGCCACCTCACGGCCCGCAAGCAGTGGATGGCCGACCACCTGCACACGGCGGGCCAGGTCGTGATCGACGCGGGGGCGGTGGAGAAGCTGTCGCGCGAAGGCAAGTCGCTGCTGCCGATCGGCGTGCTCGAAGTGCGCGGCGAATTCGGCCGCGGCGCCGTCATCACCTGCATCAGCGAGAAGGGAGTGCCGATCGCCCGCGGGCTGACCAACTACACGAGCGGCGAAGCGCGGCGCATCCTGCGCAAGCCGTCAGCGGAGATCGAAGGCATCCTCGGGTTTGTCGAGGGGCCGGAGTTGATTCATCGGGATAACCTGGTGCTGCTGTAAAGGCAGCGCTGGCCTTTGCCTCTGGTGTCGGACACTATTTCCCGCGAGCGGGAAATAGTGTCCGACACCGGTTTTCCTCGCCGCCAGTCGCCAGCATAGGGGTCTGTCCCCGCCAGTTGTAGGCAATGAACGCAGACGCCAGCATGGATCGAGGGGACTGACCCCTTTTTTGCCAGCGCCCCAGCGGCATTGCGAAAAACCGGGGTCGGTCCCCTCGACGAGCAAGCGGCAAGCGCAGAAGTTCACACTTACCGGGGACAGACCCCTGCTGCTCAAACGCTACCTGCTTCGATCAGCGCCTGCAAATGCCGGCCCATCACACAACCGCCGGTGCCGGCGTCTTCTGCTTGTACTCGCACAAATCCACGATCATGCAGTTCCAGCACTGCGGCTTGCGCGCCACGCATGTGTAGCGCCCGTGCAGGATCAGCCAGTGGTGCGCATCCTGCAGGAATTCCTTCGGCACGAACTTCAGCAGCTTCTGTTCCACGATATCGACGGTCTTGCCAGGTGCGATATTGGTACGGTTCGACACGCGGAAGATGTGCGTGTCGACGGCGATCGTCGGCTCGCCGAACGCGGTATTGAGTACCACGTTGGCCGTCTTGCGGCCCACGCCGGGCAGTGCTTCGAGCGCCTCGCGGTCGCGCGGCACTTCGCCGCCGTACTGCTCGACCAGGATTTTGCAAGTGGCCATCACGTTCTTGGCCTTGGTGTTGAACAGGCCGATGGTCTGGATGTACGTAACGAGCTTTTCCAGCCCCAGGTCGAGGATCGCCTGCGGCGTGTTCGCCACCGGGTAGAGTTTGCGGGTGGCCTTGTTCACGCCCACGTCCGTGGCCTGCGCCGACAGCAGCACGGCGATCAGCAATTCGAACGGGGTCGTGTATTCGAGTTCGGTGGTGGGGTGCGGATTGGCTTCGCGCAGTCGGCGAAAGATTTCGTAGCGTTTGGCTGCGTTCATTGTTCGGGCTTGGTGTTCTCGTCCTTGCTCTGGGCGGCCGCGGCCGCCTTGGCCGCCTCGGCCTTCAAGCGTGCCCGCTCCATCGCGGCGGCGATGATCGCCCGCTTGCGTTCCTTCTCGGCCAGTTCCGCGGCATTCTCCGGCGCGAGGTTGTTCACCGCTTCCAGCTTGGCCTGCGCCTTGGCGGCCAGCCGCGCATCGTTTTCTTCCCGTTCCCGCTTCAGGCGGGCGATGCGGAAATCATGGCGGCTGCGCGCCGCGTCGGCGGCCTCCTGCGACCAGGCATCCCAGCCGGTGGTTTCCGTCACCGGGTACATGACGATGCAGTCGACGGGGCAGGGCTTCACGCACAGGTCGCAACCCGTGCACAGCTCGGGCAGGATCGTGTGCATCTGCTTGGCCGCGCCCATGATCGCGTCGACCGGGCAAGCCTGGATGCACAACGTGCAGCCGATGCACAGCGCCTCGTCGATGTAGGCGAGAGCGCGCGGGCGCTCCAGGCCGTTCTCGGGATTCAAGGGAATGACAGGGTAGCCAGTGACGGCGGACAGCCGCGCGATGCCCTCGTGGCCGCCGGGCGGACACTGGTTGATGCGCGCCTCGCCCGCCGCGATCGCCTCGGCATAGGGCCGGCAGCCGGCATAGCCGCATTTCGTGCATTGCGTTTGCGGCAAGACATTTTCGATGCGGTCGGCGAGGGTTTTCGGTTCGGTCAAGGTGGCGGTCACGGCGAAGTGGAAGCAAAAGGCGCGGCGGCAAAGACGCATTATCCTTCATTCGTACTGTATCGTCATCGGCGTCATGGCCGCCCACGCTTGGCTTTGCCGCCGCCTTGTGGGAGCATTGCATCATGGAAGACAATCCTATCGTCATGGAGACCGTGCCGGCATGAGCGCGCGCCGCCTGCTGGGCCGCGCGTTCCGTCGCGCATTTCACCGGACATTAATCTGCGCGCTGTGCTGGGCAGTCGGCAGTGCGCCGGCGCATGCGCAAACGCCGCTAACGATCCGTTTCGCCGCGGAGGAGTGGCCGCCGTTCGTCAGCGATGGGCTGCCCGACGATGGCCTGTCCGGCGCCCTGCTGCGCGCCGTGCTCGACCGCCTCGGCTATACCGCCCGCATCGATTATTTCCCGTGGAAGCGCGCGATGGAACTGGGCTTGCACGACAGTCGCTATGCCGGCTTCCTGGCCGTCTGGCGCACGCCCGAGCGGGAAAAACTGTGCCATTTTTCGACACCGGTCGGCGACACGCGCATCGTGCTGGCCTATCTGAAGGACAAGCCCGTGCGCGCCACGCAACTGGCCGAGTTGCGCGGCGTGCGCATCGGCACCGTGTCCGGTTTTTCGAACGGCGAGGCGTTCGACACGCTGGTGCGGCAGGGCGGGCTCAGCGTGGAAGAGGGCGTCAACGACGAGACCAACCTGCGCAAGCTGCTGGCCCGGCGTTATCCGGCGGTCCTGGTGGAGCGGCGCGTGCTGCGGCACCTGCTGACGACCCGGTTCAAGACGGAGGACCGCGAGCGCATCGCCGTCAACGAAAGGCTGTTCGCCGGTCGCACGGTGCACATCTGCTTCAAGCGCACACAGGCCGGACTGGTGCAGCAGCGGGCGTTCAATGACGCGGCCAAGGGGGTGGATTTCGGGGCGGTGGAGCGGGAGTACTGGAAAAGGATCGGCGAGGTGGGGGTAGCAGGGGATTGAAGGGAAAACCGGTGTCGTACACTATTTTCCGGAGGAAAATAGGGTACGACACCATATGCTTCAGCGCCTGTTTCCCCGGCAAGCACGAAAAAAAAGCCGCCCGGGTGGGCGGCTAATCTTCGAGGAGATATCGGTTCAGGAATGCTGCCGGATGAACGAGGTGATCTTCGGGCACACCAGTTCACGCCAGCGGCGGCCGGAAAAGATGCCGTAGTGGCCGGCCTGCGGCACCACGTAGTCTTCCTGCATGTCGGCCGGGATGCCGCTGCACAGGTCGTGCGCGGCCTGCGTCTGGCCGGCGCCGGAAATATCGTCCAGCTCGCCCTCGACCGTCAGCAGCGCCACGGTCTTGATATCTTGCGGGCGCACCAGCTGGCCGCCCACTTCCCACGTGCCGTTCGGCAGGCGGTGTTCCTGGAACACGGTCTTGATCGTGTCCAGGTAGTACTCGGCCGGCATGTCCAGCACGGCGTTGTATTCGTCGTAGAACTTGCGGTGGCTTTCCGCCGACTCGTCGTCGCCGCGCACCAGGTGCATGTAGAACTCACGGTGCGATTGCGCGTGGCGGCCCGGATTCATCGCGATGAAGCCGGCATGCTGCAGGAAACCGGGGTAGACCTTGCGACCGAAGCCCGGGTAGTTCGGCGGCACCGGGTAGATCACGGTGTTCTCGAACCACGAGAACGGCTTCTCGGTGGCCAGGTTGTTGACGGCCGTCGGCGATTTGCGGGGATCGATCGGACCGCCCATCATCGTCATCGTCTTCGGCAGTTTCGGGTCGTTATTGGTCGCCATCAGCGAGATCGCGGCCAGCACCGGCACCGTCGGCTGGCAGACGGAGATCACGTGCACATCCGGCCCCAGGTGGCGGATGAAATCTTGCACGTAGAAAATATAGTCGTCGAGATGGAACGGGCCTTCGGACAGCGGCACCATGCGCGCATCGGTCCAGTCGGTGATGTAGACGTCGTGTTCCGGCAACAGGCCGCGCACGGTATCGCGCAGCAGCGTGGAATGGTGCCCGGAAAGCGGCGCCACCAGCAGCACGGTAGGCTGCTTCAGCGGTTCGCGCACGTCCTTGCGGAAATGGATCAGGCGGCAGAACGGTTTCGTGACTGTCGCGTGCTCGATGATCGATACCGGCTTGCCGTCGACGGTGGTGGTGTCGATGCCGAAGGCCGGCTTTTCATAATCCTTGCCCAGGCGGTACAGCAGCTCGTACCCGGCGGCGATCCGCTGCGAGAACGGCGTGTGCGCCAATGGCGATACCGGGTTGCTGAACAGTTTCGAGGACGCTTCGGCCCACTGCATGAGCGGGTTCAGGAAGGTCCGTTGCATCTCGTGGAGTTGGTAAAGCATAGGTGTTCCCGGGTCATGTGCGCTGCGTCTGAACGCCGAGGCGAAGCGTGCAGCGCGGAAATCATTAGCCCATTATAGGCCGTTTCTTCTTGACGTAAAGCATTTTTCTGGTGCCCCGAGAAACGGGCAGAAAAGCAACAAAACGCCGGATCTAAGCCTCTGGTACCTACGATAATAGTGCCGCTGAAACAAAAAAAGCAGCGTTTCCGCTGCTTTTCTGTAGGACAGGTCCGAAGACCAGGTAAGACGGCTCTATCAGTCGAAGACCGGCGTTTCCACGCCCAGCACCTTGTGCAGCTTCGGCGACGTGGTGGTGTATTGCATGTGGATCTTCTTGTCCGGGAAGATGTATGGCGCGGCGCCGAAGGCGGCCAGCGCGGCTTCGTGGAAGCCCGACAGGATCAGCTTTTTCTTGCCCGGATAGGTGTTGATGTCGCCGACGGCAAAGATGCCCGGCACATTCGTTTCGAATTTCTCGGTGGACACCACTTTCAGCTGCTTGCGCTCGATGTCCAGGCCCCACTCGGCGATCGGGCCCAGCTTCGGCGACAGGCCATAGAACACCAGCAGCATGTCCAGCGGCACGCGGCGGGTCACGCCGTCGGCGCCCGTCACGCGCAGTTCGGACAGCTTGCCATCCTTCTGCTCGATGCCCGACACCTGGCCGATGATCAGCTGCATCTCGTAGTCTTCGCACAGCTGCTTCATCTTCGCCACGGAAGCCGGGGCGGCACGGAAGTCCTCGCGGCGGTGCAGCAGCACCACGGATTCGGCCTTGCCGACGAAGTTCAGCGCCCAATCCAGCGCCGAGTCGCCGCCGCCACAGACGACGATGTTCTTGCCTTCGAACTGCGAAGGATCCTTCACGCGGTAGAACACCTGCGAACCTTCGAACTGTTCGATGCCGTCGACCTTCATCGTGCGCGGCTGGAACGAACCCACGCCGGCCGCGATGAAGATGGTCTTCGTGATGAACTTCGTGCCCAGGCTGGTTTCCACGTCGAAGCGGCCGTCTTCGCGCTTCTGCACGACGGTCACTTCCTGGCCCAGGTGGAACGTGGGGCCGAACGGTTCGATCTGCTTGAGCAGGCCGTCGGTCAATTCCTGGCCAGTGCAGGAGGGGATCGCGGGAATATCGTAGATCGGCTTGTCCGGATACAGTTCCACGCACTGGCCGCCCACGGCAGCCAGCGAATCGATCACGTGGGCCTTGATTTCCAGCAGGCCGAGTTCGAAGACCTGGAACAGGCCGACCGGACCGGCGCCGATGATGACGGCATCCGTTTCATGGAAGCCACCGGGAGGGGTGCTGACGATATTCATGACGATTTCTATCCTGTGAATTCAAATGCGGCACGCTCGCGAAACCGAAGGTCGGCTCCAGGGTAGGGCGACCCGGCGCAAGGTGCCGGAGGCTGCCGTTTAGCGCACCAGCAGGTGGAGCTTTTCCTTGACGTCCTTGAACTGCTCGGCTTCCGGCAGGGCTGGCTTGGTCTTCGTGATCGAAGGCCAGTTGCGGGAAAGGTCCGCATTGAGCTTGATGTACTGCTGCTGGTCGGACGGCACATCTTCTTCCGCGAAAATGGCGTTGACCGGGCACTCGGCCACGCACACGGCGCAGTCGATGCATTCGTCGGGATCAATTGCCAGGAAATTCGGGCCTTCGCGGAAACAATCTACCGGGCAAACATCGACGCAGTCCGTATACCGGCAGGCGATGCAAGATTCGGTGACAACGTGGGTCATAGCAGTCCTATCAATGTTGGTGTGAAGCGGTCGATGACACAATCCCAACTTCAGCAAAGCACTGTATTTTAGGGCAATTCGCCCTTTCTCACAATTCAGGCTTAGACACAATACATATAAGCAAATGCGCCGCGCGCCGTTGCCGGGGCGCGGCGCGAGCCGCTCGAATCGCGGGATCGGGGCGCGGATCAGGCGGCCAGGATACGGTCCAGCAAGGGCCGCCAGCGCGCGCTCGCCGGGCTGCCATCCTCGGCGAAACTCACGCTGCGCCGTTCGCCGTCGCGGCCTTCGAGCGTGATGGTCCAGCGGGGAATGTCGGCGCCGACCGGTTCCTCGGCGGCGCCGCGCATGGTGCTGAACAAGGCGCTGGAGGCGAGTTCCGCCTCCAGCGCCTGGCCGGCCGGGCTGGTGGCCGTGTCGACTTCATGGGTCTGGGTAAGGCCGGCGAAGCCGCCACTTTTGGTCGCGATGATTTTCATGGGGTCTCCGATGCGTGGCGCAGCTTGTATTGGCCGCCGACCGGTGTTCGCCGGCCAACGGTTGCAGTCGATGTGATCAGTCCGCGAGTGGAACGAAGGGCGCTACTTGTTCACCGCCAGCTCATCCCCACCCGCCGCCGCGCCGGCCGCCGATGGATGGTGCTGTGCCTTGCCGCATACCCCTGGCACCATCGCGCCAGCGCCTGCCGTTCCACTTCCAGCACATCCTCCAGGTCGAAATACTGGGCATTGTTCAGCGTGCCGCAGCAGGCACGGCGGTCCTGCATCGCCACCTGAGAAATGATGGTCATCCCGTGCGAACGCCGTAAGTTTGATCCGGCTCAAACTTCGGACGTGACAGTCACGCATTCCTTGCCCGCTTACAATGTCGAGATCGTCTTTTCGGAGCCCTGCATGACGCCCAGCACCATCGAGATCGCAGGCGCGGTCCTATTCGCCGCCGCCATCGTCCACACGTTCACGGCCAAGGTTTTCGAACGGCTGGCGTACCGCTTCCCCGCGCACGCGGGCGTCTGGCACCTGCTGGGCGAAGTGGAAGTGGTGTTCGGCTTCTGGGCGCTGGTACTGGTGGGCTTCATGGCCGCCGCGGCCGGGCGCGGCGAGGCGGTGGCCTACCTGGACAGCCGCAACTTCACCGAGCCCATGTTCGTCTTCGTGATCATGGTGATTGCCGCCACGCGGCCCATCCTGCAGAGCACGAAGGCCGCGGTGGCGCTGCTGGCGCGCGCGCTGCCGCTGCCCGGCAGCATGGCCACGTACTTCATCGTGCTGGCCGTGGTGCCGTTGCTGGGTTCGTTCATCACGGAACCGGCCGCGATGACGCTGGCCGCGCTGATTCTCTCGGAGCGCATCTTCGCGGGTGGCATTTCGGAACGGTTGAAATACGCCACCCTGGGCGTGTTGTTCGTCAACGTGTCGATCGGCGGCACGCTCACGCCCTATGCAGCGCCGCCCGTGCTGATGGTCGCGGCGAAATGGGGCTGGGACCTGCCATTCATGCTGGCCCACATCGGCTGGAAGGCGGCGCTGGCCGTCTTCGTGAATGCCGCCGGCGCCACCTTGCTGTTCGCCCGCGAACTGGCGGCGCACCGGCCCGCTCCGGGCGCCCCGGCCGCACCGGTACCGCTGCCCCTGGTGCTCGTCCACCTGGCGTTCCTGGCCGGCGTGGTGGTGTTCGCCCACCATCCGGCGGCATTCATGGGCCTGTTCCTGTTCTTCCTCGGCGTGGCCCATGCCTATGAACGCTTCCAGGACCGGCTGATCCTGCGCGAGGGCCTGCTGGTCGCATTCTTCCTGGCAGGGCTCGTCGTGCTCGGCGGCCAGCAGCAGTGGTGGCTGCAGCCGGTGTTGATGAGCATGAGCAGCGAAGCCGTGTTCTATGGCGCGACGGCGCTCACGGCGATCACCGACAATGCCGCGCTCACCTACCTGGGTTCGCTGGTGGAAGGGTTGACCGACGAGTTCAAGTACGCGCTGGTGACGGGCGCCGTGGCCGGTGGCGGGCTCACGGTGATCGCCAACGCGCCGAACCCGGCGGGCATGTCGATCCTGAAGGAACACTTCGCGCTGCAGACGGTGGCCGCGTTGCCCCTGTTCCTCGCGGCGGCCTTGCCCACCGCCGTGGCGGTCGCCGCCTTCCGCCTGCTGTAGCGTTATGGCATGATGGCGCCTTTTTGCCGGGCGCAAGAATGATCAATATCACCCAACCCCACAACCTGCCGCCGGAAGCGGCGCGCGCCGCCGCCCAGCAGGTGGCGGACAAGCTCGCCCGCGAACTGGACCTTTCCTGCCAGTGGCAGGGCGACGTGCTGCGCTTCGGCAAGAGCGGCGTGGAAGGCACGCTCACGCTGCTGGACAACCAGGCGCACATGCAGATCAAGTTGGGATTCTTGTATGGCGCGTTCGCGCCGGCGATCCAGAGCAAGGTCGCCGAGAAGATGCGCAAGGTGTTTGCGCCGGAATGACGGGAAGGGCCGGCGCCTGCCGGCCCAGGAAACATCAGGCCGGTATCAGCCTTTCAATTCCTCGATCAGGTCGATGTACTGCTGCTTTGCGTCATCCTGCGCGGTGCCTTGCAGGGCAGCCCAGGCGTCGTACTTGGCGCGGTTGACGAAATCGGTCATGCCCGGGCGCTCGCCAGTCACATCGCCGGCGGAAGCCTGCTTGAACAGGGCATAGATCTTCAGCAGGGTCATATTGTCCGGGCGTTCCGGCAGGTTCTTCGAATCGGCGACCGCCTGGTCGAACTGTTCTTGCAAGCTCATGGTGTCCTCGTTGGGTTGAGATGGCGCATCATACAAAACCCGCGGCCGGCCGGAAGGGGAAACTGTAGAGCACCCCCTCCAAAAGCGGAAACGGCGGGCAGGATCCGAGGCGACCGGATCCTGCCCGCCGTTTTGGCGTGATCGGGTGTTACTTCTTCTTGGTCGGATTCACTGCCGCCTTCAGCGTCGCGCCGGCCGAGAATTTCGGCGTCTTGGACGCGGCGATCTTGATCGCTTCGCCGGTTGCAGGATTGCGGCCTTTGCGAGCAGCGCGCTTGGCAACCGAGAAGGTGCCGAAGCCGGTGATGCCGACCGTGTCGCCCTTTTTCAGGCGTTCGGTAACGATGGCAATCAGGGTGTTCACTGCGTCGTTGGCGGCGGCACCGGACATTTCGGTCCGCTTCGCAAATTCTGCAATCAGTTCGCCTTTTTTCATTACTACCTCCGTGGTTAATAGAGGCCGCAGATTAGCACAATATTTGCCGAAAGTAATCCTTTGGAACAACAGGAACCCATATGGATGCTGGGTTGCCGCGCCGCTGGCGTGCCGGCGGCGCGGCGGTTCGAGGCGGACGCTGGGCCTGCGCGGCCCGGTGCTAATATGAAGCATCGTTGCTTGAACACAGGCGGGCCACATCATGAGCTTTTCCGACGAAACCCTGATGGCATATGCCGATGGCGAACTGGACGCGGCTACGCGCCGCGCGGTGGAACAGGCGTGTTCCACGGACCTGGCGCTGGCCCGGCGCGTTGCCTACTATAAAACGCGGCGCAGCAATGTCTTCGCCGGCTTCGCCACGGGCGACGAAGGACAGCGGGTGCGCCCGGCGCGCCAGGCCACGATCGTGAGCCTGGATGCGGTGCGGGCCCGGCGCGAAGCGGTGCAGCTGGCAGCGCGCAAGGCCACGCGCGAGCGGCGCTGGTCGTGGCCGGAATGGACGGCGCTGGGCGGGGTGCTCGTCGTGGGCGTGCTGGCCGGCACGTTCGGGCTGTCGTATTTCCAGGCGGACGAAGGCCCGGTCGACCTGGTCGCGAGCCGCGACGGCACGCTGGTCGCGCAGGGCCGGCTCGTTACCGCGCTCGAGCAGCAGGCATCGGCGCCGTCCGGCGCCGCCGGCGTGGCCACCAACGCGGCGGCGCGGGCGGCCGGCGCGGTGCGGATCGGCATGTCGTTCGTCTCGGCCGATGGCAGCTACTGCCGCAGCTTTGCCAGCGGCATCGGCACGGTCGAGATCGACGGCCTGGCCTGCAAGGTCGGCCAGGAATGGCGCCTGCCGCTGGTCATGCAGAACCCGCGGCCGGCGCGCGCCGGCGCCGCTTCCGAGCCGGCCGGCGAGATCGCGCCGCCGGTGGAAACGGCCATCGAGCAGCGCATTTCCGGCGATCCGCTCGATGCGAAGGCGGAGCAGGAAGCCATGCAGCGCGGCTGGCAGCGCTAACGATAAAAAAAAGGCGCCGCGAGGACGCCTTTGCCGTACCGGCGGTCGCCGGGCTTCGTGACGGATTCTTCCGTACTTCTTTCTTACTTCTTCTTTTCCTCGTCTTCCTCGTCATCGTCCGAGCCGAGGGCAGCCTTGCCCACGTAGACGACGCCTTTGCCGGCAGCGACACCCACGTCGACCGCGGTCGAGGCGACAGTCACGCCGGCGCCCACGACGGCCGAGCCGACGGCCACCACGGCGCAGCCGGACAGCGCCGCCGCCATCAGCAGGGCGGCCGCCAGCAGCGGCCAGCGTGTCGATACCGGCAGGCGCATTACACGCCCAGCAGTTCGACGTCGAAGATCAGCGTGGCGTTCGGCGGGATCACGCCGCCCGCGCCGCGCGCGCCGTAGCCCAGGTCGGCCGGGATGATCAGCTGGCGGGTGCCGCCGACCTTCATGCCCTGCACGCCTTCATCCCAGCCGCGGATGACCATGCCGGCGCCGAGCGCGAATTCGAACGGGTCGTTGCGGTCCTTGCTGGAGTCGAACTTGGCGCCCTTGCTGCCGTCGGCGTTCTGCAGCCAGCCGGTGTAGTGCACGGTGACGTTCTGGCCGGCTTTGGCCTCGGCACCGTCGCCGACCTTGACGTCGTCGTACTGCAGGCCGGAAGGAGTGGTGGTGATGGACATGGGCGTTCCTTTACATGTTGGTTCGGGCTGACGATTGTAGTGCAAGGCGCCGTCCATAAGCTAGTTGTTAAGGTGCGTGGCCAACCCGGCAATGACGTTCTGTAAAGCCGTTGTTTTCCTTCCTCACAGGAAGCAATGAATGCCCATGCAAATGGGCGGGTCTCTCGGCGAGCGCGGCAATGGCCGTAGAATAAAGCCTTTATCACTGTGCCGCGAGTCTCCATGTTCCGCAGTATCCGCCGCCTCCTTGCAACCGGCCTGATCGGCATGCTGGCCGTCACGGAAGCCGCCCACGCGAATGTCGTGGTCGTGCTCAATTCGCGCGACGCCACCGTGCAGCTGCTCGACCAGGGTTCCCACAAGAGCCTGCAGACCTTCCCGGTCGGGAAGGAACCGCACCACCTGATGGCCACGCCGGACAACAAATCGCTGATCGTGGCCAGCTCGATGGGCAACGAGCTGGTGTTCCTCGACCCGAAGACGGGCCAGGTGCAGCGCCGCATCAAGGATATCCTCGACCCGTACCAGATCGGTTTCACGCCGGACCAGAAGTATTTCGTCTCGACAGCCCTGCGCCTGGACCACGTGGACCTGTACCGCTACAACGGCCGCGACTTCACGCTGGCCCGGCGCATCCCGCTGCCGAAGCTGCCGAGCCACGTGGCCTTCGATGCCAAGAGCACCACGGCCTTCGTGACGCAGCAGGGCAGCGACCAGGTCAGCGCGATCGACCTGGCCAGCGGCACCGTGCGCTGGACGCTCCCCGTCGGCAAGCTGCCGGCCGGCATCGCCATGACGCCGGACGACCGCTACCTGCTGGTCGGCATCATGGGCAGCGACTACGTGGAAGTGATCGACTGGCGCGCGCGCAAGACGGTCAAGCGCATCAAGGCCGGTGCCGGCGCGCACAACTTCCGCGCACAGGGCGACGGCCGGTACACCTATGTGTCGAACCGGGTGGCCAATTCGATCAACATCATCGACCAGAAGACGCTGGAGAACGTCGGCCAGATCAATGTGCCCGGCGGGCCCGATTGCATGGAAATCACGGCCGACGGCAAGACCATGTGGGTCACGCTGCGCTGGATCAAGAAGGTGGCCGTGATCGACCTGGCCAGCCGCAAGGTGGTCAAGATGATCCCGGTGGGCCGCTCGCCGCACGGCGTATTCTTCGCCAATTCCTCCAACCGCCTGTAGAGCGCATGTCGCCCGCTTCGCTATTGGCCGCCGCGGCGCTGGCGGCCTTGCTGCCGGCCGCCGTCGGATCGGCAACCGATGCACCATCAACGGGCGCGCCGGCATGCCGCGGCACCATCTACCTCACCTTCGATACCGGCAGCCAGTCGCAGGCCGAACTGATCGCGCAGACGCTCAAGCGCCACGGCATCCGCGCCACGTTCTTCCTCGCCAACGAGAAGACGGTGCGCGGCGACTGGTCGCTCGACCCTTCGTGGGCGCCGTTCTGGCGCGCGCGCGTGGCCGAAGGCCACGCCTTCGGGTCGCACACCTTCGACCACGTGTACTACGTGAAGGATGGCGCCGGAGGCGCGATCGTGGTGAAGCCGCAGTTCGGCGCCGGCGCCGGCAAGCAGGCCAGCTGGAGCGCTGCGCAGTTTTGCGACGAGCTGCGCCGTGTCGACGAACGTTTCATGGCGCTGACGGGCCGGCGCCTCGACTCCATCTGGCGCGCGCCGGGCGGCAAGACGTCGCCGCGCACGCTGGCGGCGGCGCGGGAGTGCGGCTATGCGCACGTGGGCTGGTCGCCGGCCGGATTTTCCGGCGACGAGCTGTCCTCCAGCCGCTACCCGAATGCGTTATTGCTCCAGCAATCGCTGGCGGGCCTGAAGGATGGCGACATCTTCATGGCCCACATGGGGATCTGGTCGCGCAAGGATCCGTGGGCGCCGGCCAACCTGGAACCGCTGATCGCGGGACTGGAGCGCAAGGGTTTCTGCTTCGGCACGGTGCCGGAGCATCCTGCTTATTTGCACGATCACTCGAATAAAATAAAGAAATGATCCAATTATTGACCGACTGGTTCGCCCAGGCGCAGGGCTGGCTGTTCCAGGCCGCCATCGAACCCGTGATGTACCAGGCCGGCTTCGGCGACCTGCTCGAAGACGCCTTCGAAGGCACCGAATGGTTCCTCATCGGCATCCTCGAGATGGCGCTGGTGTTCCTCGTGCTGCGGCCGCTGGAAGCGGCCATTCCCGTGCATGCCTTCTCCGACCGGCGCGCGCGCTGGAACGACTTCACCTACACCTTCCTGCACCGCATCGGCCTGTTTCCGCTGCTGGTCTTCTTCACGCTCGACCCCATGATGGACACGGCGGCGGGCTGGCTGAGGCTGGAGAACGTGAGCCCGTTCAACCTGGAAAACCTGGTCACGGACATGCACCCGCTGGCCAGCTTCCTCGTGTACTTCGTGGTACTGGATTTCTGCGATTACTGGTTCCACCGCGCCCAGCACGGCTTCGGCTGGTGGTGGGGCTTGCACAGCCTGCACCACAGCCAGCAGGACATGAACCTGTGGAGCGACGACCGCAACCACGTGCTGGACGACCTGCTGCGCGACTTCTGGCTGGCGCTGATCGCGCTGGCGATCGGCGTGCCGCCGGGCCAGTACGTGCTGCTGGTGTCGGCCTCGCGCATCCTGCAAAGCCTGCAGCACGCCAACGTGCGCATCCATTTCGGATCGCTGGGCGAGCGGCTGCTGGTGTCGCCGCGCTACCACCGGCTGCACCATGCGGCCGGTATTGGCCATGAATCGCACGGCAAGGGTTCCCTGGGCGGCTGCAATTTCGCCGTGATCCTCCCCGTGTGGGACATGCTGTTCGGCACCGCCAATTTCACGCCCGCGTACGCCCGCACCGGCGTGCGCGACCAGCTGCCGCGCACCCGTGCCGACGGCACCGAGGTGCCGGGCCGCGACTATGGCCGCGGCTTCTGGCGCCAGCAGTGGCTGGGCATGCGGCGCATGGTCGAATTCTCGCGCAGCCGGAGGGCCAACTGATGCGTGGCGTATTGAATGCCTATGGCCGTGCGGTGCTGTCGCAGCTGCACGGGCGCATGCTGATCCTGTCGGCGGTGCCGTTCCTGCTGTCCGTCGCCGTCTGGGGCGTGGTGCTGTTCTTCACGCTGCAGCCGCTGCTCGACTGGCTGACGGGCCACTTCTTCGAATTCGAACTGTACGAGTACTCGAGCGCCTGGCTGGAGACCATCGGGCTTGCCGTGCTGAAGACGGTGGTGGTGCCGCTGTTCGCCATGCTCCTGCTGCTGCCGCTGATGATCCTCACGGCGCTGATCTTCATCGGCGTGGCGGCCGTGCCGGCCATCGTGAAGCACGTGGGCGACCGCCACTACCCGCATCTGGAAAAGCGGCAGGGCGGCAGCCTGGTCAAGGGCATCGGCAAGGCGATCTCGCTGTTCCTCGTATTCGTCGTCATCTGGGTGTGCCTGCTGCCGCTGTATGCGATACCGCCGCTGGCCATCATGGCGTCGGCGCTGCTGTGGGGCTGGCTCACCTCGCGCGTGATGAGCTACGACGCGCTGTCCGAGCACGCCAGCGCCGAGGAGATCGAGGCCATCCAGCGCGAGAAGAAATGGGGTTTGCTGGCGATCGGCGTGGCGTCCGGCGCGGCCGGCTCGCTGCCGGCGATCGTGTGGATCGGCGGGGCCGCGCTGTCGGTCGTGCTGTTCCCGTTCCTGCTGGCCGCGGCCGTGTGGATCTATGTCCTGATCTTCATTTTTACCGGCTTGTGGTTCCAGTATTATTGTCTCGAAGCCTTGGCGCAGCTGCGCGGGCGCAGCGCACCCATCCAGGAGTTGGAACAGACATGAGCACAGATGAGAAGAAGATCGGCCTGATCGTCGTCGGCGATGAGATCCTGTCGGGCAAGCGCACCGATGCGCACTTGCCGAAAGTGGTGCAGCTGCTGGCCGCGCGCGGCCTGCAGCTCGCCTGGGCCGAGTATATCGGCGACGATCCCGAGCGTATCGCGGCCACGCTGAAGCGCACCTTCGCCGGCGGCGATATCGTGTTCTCGACCGGCGGCATCGGCGCTACGCCGGACGACCACACGCGCCAGGCCGCCGCGGCCGCGCTCGGCCGGCCGCTGGTGCTGCATCCGCAGGGTGCGGAAAACATCCGCCAGCGCGTGTTGCAGGTGGCGCGCGAGGAAGGCCGCGAGGCGGACCTGAACGCGCCGGACAACCTGCAGCGCCTGAAGATGGCGGAATTCGCCGAAGGTGCCGAGCTGATCCCGAACCCGTACAACAACGTGGCGGGCTTTTCCCTCGGCACGCATCACTTCGTGCCGGGCTTTCCCGTGATGGCCTGGCCGATGATCGAATGGGTGCTCGACACGCATTACGCGCACCTGTTCAACCGCCAGCAGCACGCGGAACAGGCCGTGCTCGTGTTCGACGGCGCCGAGGCGGCGCTGACGCCGCTGATGGAAGAAATCGAAGCCGCGTGGCCGGGCGTGAAAGTGTTCAGCCTGCCCAGCGTGGGGGATGCGCAAACGCGCCGGCATATCGAGCTGGGCGTGAAGGGCGAGCCGGAGCAGGTGGCGGCGGCGTTCGAGCGCCTGTGTGCCGGGCTGGACGAACAACAGGCCGAATACGAGCGGATCGTGTGACAAGTGCATGACGGCGCCGGGGGCCGCCTATTGCTTGCAGATCAGACTCGTTGTTTTTTTGCGAAAATCTCGCCCCCACATCATTTATTCGCCCGGCTGACCCGTGCGCATGCACGCGATGTGGTGCAATGGCAATAAGCTGCGCAGTCTCGCGCCGGCGGTGTAAAGCAATGCAGTAAAGATAGCAAATTATGTCTTCCCAATACGATCAAGAAAGGCAAGGCCTGGACGACGAGCAGGCGGCCACGCCGCCGCCCTCGGAGCCCAAGGGCAAGCGCTCCCGAAACGCGTTCATCGTGCTGATGCTGGTGCTGTTGTCGCTGGCTATCTGGTGGATGATCCACGAATCGCGAACCTCCACGATGCAGGCGAAGTATTTCACCGGCGTCGTCAAGCAGCTCCACTACAAGGTCGAGCCGGGGCCCAGCAAGGCCATCCGCTTCCCGCAGGACAGCCCGTACGACGAGCGCCTCGGCTACGCCAATATCCCCGACTACCTGGAACGCCTGAAGCAGCGCGATTACCAGGTGCTGGCGCAGTCGCGCTTCTCGCCGAAGATGGTGCAGCTGGCGGACATGGGCGTGTTCACCACGTACCGCGAAAAGACCCGCACTGGCCTGACGATCTACGATTGCCGCGCCCAGCCGCTGTTCTCGGCCAGCTACCCGGAACGCATCTATCCGGGCTTCGAGCAGGCGCCGGCGGCACTGGTGCACAGCCTGCTGTTCATCGAGAACCGCGAGCTGCTGGATAACACTTATCCAAAGCGCAACCCGGCCGTGGAGTGGGACCGCCTGTCGAAGGCGATCCTGGAAAAATCCGCCAGCGCCGTGGGCCTGGGCAGTAGCCGCGCCGCCGGCGGCAGCACGCTGGCCACGCAGATCGAGAAGTACCGCCACTCGCCGGAAGGCCGCACCGGCTCGATGAAGGACAAGCTGCAGCAGATGGTTTCGGCCACGCTGCGTGCCTACCAGCAGGGCGAGGACACGACGGGGGTGCGCCGCCAGATCGTGGTCGATTACCTGAACACGGTGCCGCTCTCGGCCAAGCCCGGCTATGGCGAGGTGAACGGCATCGGCGACGGTATGTGGGTCTGGTACGGCCGCGACTTCAACGAAGTCAACCGCCTGCTGTCCGGCCGCATGGACCAGCCGGGCAGCGCGCTCGTGTTCAAGGAAGCGCTATCGCTGCTGATCGCCCAGCGCCGTCCCACGTATTACCTGGGCGACGGCGACCAGGACCTGGAAGAACTGGCCAACAGCCACCTGCGACTGCTGGCGCAGGCCGGCGTCATCACGCCGGCATTGCGCGACGCCGCGCTGAAGGAAAAACTGCGGCCGGCCAAGGGCAACGGCCTGCAGGCGGCGCCGCCGGTCAGCTACGTCACGAAGAAGGCCGCCAATGTGGTGCGCGTGCACCTGGCCAGCCTGCTTGGCGACAACCGCATGTACAACGTGGACCGCCTCGACCTTTCGGTGGTCAGCACGCTGGACGCGAACGCGCAGCGCGCCGTGACCGCCATGCTGCGCGACCTGAAGGATGCCAGCGTCGCCGAGCAGGCGGGCCTGACGGGCAAGGGCATGCTGGGCAACGGCGACCCGGCCAACGTCGTCTACAGCTTCACCCTGCTGGAGCGGGGCGACAAGGTGAACTACCTGCGCGTGCAGACCGATAACTACGACCAGCCGCTGGACATCAACGACGGCGCCAAGCTTGACCTGGGCTCGACGGCGAAGCTGCGCACGCTGGTGACCTACCTCGACATCATCGACCAGCTGTACAAGAAGTACGGCCGCATGAGCGCCGATGAACTGGGCAAGGTGCAATTCGATCCGAAGGACCGGCTCACGGCCTGGGCCATCGAATGGCTGTCGATCACGCCGATGGACAAGCGCGACCTGACGGCGATCCTCCACGCGGCGATGGAGCGCACCTATTCCGGCAACCCGGGCGAGGGCTTCTTCACGGGCGGCGGCCTGCATTACTTCGGCAACTTCTCCAAGGAAGACAATGGCCGCATCCTGACCGTGCGCGAAGGCCTGCGCCGCTCCACGAACCTGCTGTTCGTGCGGCTGATGCGCGACGTGGTGAAGTACTACATGTTCCAGATGCCGGGTTCCTCGGCCAGCCTGCTGGCCGATGCCGACGACCCGCGCCGCGCCCAGTACCTGGCCCGCTTCGCGGACAAGGAAGGCAAGGAATTCCTGGCCCGCTTCTATGCCAAGTACAAGGGCAAGCCAAGGAAGGAGCTGGACAGGATCCTGGTCGACAGCATCCGCCCGACGCCGCTGCGCCTGGCCAATATCCACCGCACGGTGTTCCCGAAGGCCACGCTTGCCGAGTTCTCGAAGTTCGTGAACGGCAACCTGACGGAGCAGAGCGAAGTGCCGCAGGAACGCCTGGAAAAGATGTACGAGCAGTACGCGATGGACAAGTGGAACCTGGCCGACCGCGGCTACCTGGCCAATGTGCACCCGCTGGAACTGTGGCTGGTGGCCTACCTGCGCCAGCACGAGGGCGCCACGTATTCGCAGATCGTGGCCGCTTCCGAGAAGGAGCGCCAGGAAGTCTACCAGTGGCTGTTCAAGACGCACCGCAAGCACGCGCAGGACCGCCGCATTGCCGGCCTGCTGGAGATGGAAGCCTTCATCGGCATCCACAACCAGTGGAAGAAGATGGGGTATCCGTTCGGCTCCCTGGTACCGTCGTACGCGACCACGCTGGGCGCCTCGGCCGACCGGCCGGCCGCGCTGGCCGAGATGATGGGCATCATCGTCAACGGCGGCGTGCGCAAGCCGACCGAACGCGTGGAATCGCTGCACTTCGCGGCCGGCACGCCGTACGACACGAAGGTGGCGCGCGCCGCCAAGGTCGGCGCGGAACAGGTGCTGTCGCCGGAAGTGGCGCGCGTGGTGGCCGATGAAATTCGCGGCGTGGTGTCCGACGGTACCGCCAAGCGCGCCAAGACCGCCTTCGTGGCCGCCGACGGCACCAACATCGCGGTGGGCGGCAAGACCGGTACCGGCGACCAGCGCTTCGACGTGTATGCGGCCGGCGGCCGGCTGATCGAATCGCGCTACGTGAACCGCTCGGCCACGTTCGTGTTCAATATCGGCGAGCGCTTCTTCGGCAGCATGACGGCCTATGTGCGCGGCCCTGAGTCGAAGAACTACGACTTCACCAGCGCGCTGCCCGTGCAACTGCTCACGGTGCTGGCCCCCAGCCTGATGCCGCTGATCGAGCCGAACCAGGCCGCGCTGCCCGCCGACTCCTCCGTCGCCGCCGCCGCCGCGGCGCTGGGCGCCCCCCTGAAAGCCTGCGGCGGGTGAGTTCCTTGACTTAGAGACCCACCGGCCCGCACAGGTGTCGGACATTTTTTCCGGGTGCCTCTTCCGGAAAAAGTGTACGAAAAGAGCGATGGCTTGCAAGCCATCGCCGCTGGACAGGCGCGGAGCATGCTCCGCGAAACCCCTGTCCAGCCACCGGTTTTCCCTCGCGCTCGCCTACGCCCCATAAGAACACCGGTGTCGTACACCATTTCGAGCAAGCTCGAAATGGTGTACGACACCAAAACTCCCGCACTTGCAAGTGCAAACATTTGTTGATCCAGCGGTTTTCCCCCGCGCTCGCCTGCGCCTCATGAGAGCACCGGTGTCGTACACCATTTCGAGCAAGCTCGAAATGGTGTACGACACCGAAGCTCCGGGAAGCTCCGGCACTTGCAGGTTTCACCATTTGTTGGCATCTTGCCACCCATGATGAAACCAGTCCTCCGCTCCACGATGACCCGCCTGAAGAAGTTCACCAGCTTTTCGCCGCGCGACTTGCTGGCTTCCGCCGGCCCCACCATCCTTGCCATCGCCGCCGTGTGCATCGCGGCCTACCTGATCGTCGATCCGGCACCGCCGCGCAAGGTGGTGCTGGGTACCGGCCAGCAGAACAGCGCCTACGACGTGTTCGGCAAGAAGTACCAGGAACTCCTGAAAGGAGAGGGCATTGCCGTCACGCTGCAAGGCTCGCACGGCTCGCGCGACAACCTGAAAGCCCTCGGCGAACAGGAGGCCGACATCGCCTTCGTGCAAAGCGGCTCGACCGACCAGGCGGAGGCGGAGCGCCGCGGCCTCGTGTCGCTGGGCAGCCTGTTCACGGAACCCGTGTGGCTGTTCCTGCGAGAGAAGGAAGGCAGCGCAAGGCTCACCCAGCTCACCCAACTGCGCGGCATGAAGATCAATATCGGCGCGCGCGGCAGCGGCACGCCGCGGCTGGTGCGGCAGATCCTGGCGGTCAACGGCATCGAGCGCGAGGAACTGCAAACTACGCAACTCGATAACACGCCGGCCACGGTGGAATTGCTGGAAGGCCGTATCGACGGCCTCGTGTTCGCGGCGGCGCCGGACGATCCGCTGATCCAGATGCTGTTGCAGACGCCCGGCATCTACCTGTTCGACTTCGCCCAGGCGGAAGCCTATACGCGCCGCCTGCCTTTCCTCACCAACGTGACGCTCCCGCGCGGCATCGTCGACCTGGGGCGCGACCTGCCGGCGCATGACTACCACCTGATCGCGCCCACCGCCACGCTCGTCGCGCGCGACGACCTGCATCCCGCCCTCATCGAACTGTTCGTGCAGGCCGCGGCGAAGATCCATGGCGGCGCCGGCTGGTTCCAGCAGCAGGGCCAGTTCCCGTCCGCGAAGTACACGGAGATTCCCGTGGCCGACGAGGCGGCCAAGTTCTACAAGGATGGCCCGCCCTTCCTGCAGCGCTACATGAGCTTCTGGCTGGCGAACTTCCTGGACCGCATGTGGGTGCTGCTGCTGGCGCTATCGGCGCTGATCCTGCCGCTGTCGAAGATCGTGCCGCCGCTGTACGTATGGCGCGTGCGCTCGCGCATCTACCGCTGGTACGGCCAGCTGCGCACCGTGGAAGGCGCGATCGAGGACGCGGTGGAGGTGCCCCCGGCGGAGCGGGGCGCCATCTATGCCATGCAGCTCGAACGCCTGAACGAAATCGAGGACCGCGTGAACCACCTGTCGATCCCCCTGTCGTTCGCCGACGATTTGTACGGCCTGCGCAGCCACGTGCACTTCGTGCGGCAGCGCATCGAGGGGTTGATGGGAAACCCGGCGCCGGTCGCGTAAGGACTTTGTTTGCGGCAATTACGTGATAATACCGTGTAAATATTGCGACATAATCAGCCCACGATAGCGTTACAAAATTGACATCCCGCCGCTCCGGCCCCGATGATGAGTCCCGTCATTCGACTTCATCATCAGATAAGGGACCAGGATGCATCGCAATACGTTACCAGCCAGGGCGCTGCTCGCCGGCGCCATCGCCTCCCTCTTTGCCGGCTCCGCCGCCGCGCAAGCCCAGCAAGCCACCTCCACCGAAGACAACCAGGCCACAGTGGTCGTCACCGGCACGCGCGTCTCGAACCGCACCGTGCTCGACACGGCCGCACCGGTCGACGTGATCTCCGCCGACACGATCAAGAATGCGGGCGTGCCGGAAATCACGCAAGCCCTGTCCGTCGCGCTGCCGTCGCTGAACTTCCCGCGCCCCGGCCTGGCCGACGGCACCGACACGGTCCGCCCGGCCACCTTGCGCGGCCTGGCGCCGGACCAGACGCTGGTGCTGGTGAATTCCAAGCGACGCCATGCGTCCTCGCTGGTGAACCTGAACGGCACGATCGGCCGCGGCTCGGCCGCCGTCGACATGAACACGATCCCGACCGGCATCGTCAAGAATATCGAGGTGCTGCGCGATGGCGCCTCGGCGCAATACGGTTCGGATGCCATCGCCGGCGTCGTCAACATCCGCCTGCGCAATGACAGGAGCGGCGGCGAGGCGACCGTCAGCTACGGCAAGCGCATCACCGAATACGAATTCGCGGTAACGCCGCCGGTGGCCGGCGCGAACTGGGGCACGCAGGACGAGCGCAAGCGGCGCGACGGCGATGTCGCCACCGTCAGCCTCTGGAAGGGCCTGCCGCTGGGCGAGACGGGCTTCCTCACGATCGCCGCCGAGTACAAGGACCAGGAACACACGGAGCGCAGCGGCTACGACACGCGCCAGCAGTACCCACTGGTGAACGGGCAGTTCGACCCGCGCGAGGCGACGATCAACCGTTTCAACGCCTGGTACGGCGAGCCGGAGCTGAAGCAGTCGACCGTGTTCGCCAACGCGGGCGGCCAGGTCAGCGAGAACGTGAAATGGTATGGCTGGGCGAGCTACCAGAAGCGCGAGGCGGAGTCGGGCGGCTTCTTCCGCCGTGCCCTGCAGGACAACAACACGATCGAGATCTACCCGAACGGCTTCCTGCCGATCATCGCGCCGGAGGTGGACGACTTCTCCGCGGCCGCCGGCTTCACCTGGACGACGGGCGGCTGGGACATGGATTCCTCGTTCAGCTACGGCAAGAACAAGATGGACTTCACCATCAAGAACACGCTGAACCGTTCGCTCGGCACGGCCAGCAAGACCGAGTTCGAGGCCGGCGGCTTCTCGTATGACCAGCTGACCTACAACCTGTCGGCCGTGCGCCAGTTCGATGTCGGCCTGGCGTCGCCGCTGAACGTGGCGCTGGGCGGCGAGGCGCGGCGCGAAGGCTACAAGCTGGAGGCGGGCGAACCGGACTCGTGGCGCAACGGCAATGCGTTGCTGCCGAACGGCATGCCGACGGCATCGGGTTCCCAGGTGTTCCCCGGCTTCCGCCCCACCGACGAATCGGACAGCCACCGCACTGCCTACAGCGTCTTTGCCGACTTCGAGGCGACCGTGCTGCCGTCCCTGCTGGCATCGTTCGCGGTGCGTGGCGAGCACTACTCGGACTTCGGCAGCAACTGGTCCGGCAAGCTCGCGGGCCGCTACGACTTCACTCCGAACTTCGGCCTGCGCGGCTCGGTGCAGAACGGCTTCCGCGCACCGTCGATGCAGCAGCAGAACTTCACGTCCACCGCCACCAACTTCATCAACGGCGTGCCGTTCGACCTGACCACGTTCAAGCCGACCGCACCGGCCGCCGTGGCGCTGGGCGCAAAACCGCTCGATGCCGAGAAGTCCACCAACTTCTCGCTGGGCGCGGTGACGAAGCTTGGCCGCGGCAGCCTGACCATCGACGCATTCCACATCGAGATTCGCGACCGCATCGTGCTGTCCGAAAACCTCACCCAGGATAACGTGCGCAACTACCTGACCGCGAACGGCTTCCCGGGCGTGAGCGGCGGCCGCTTCTTCATCAATGGCGTCGACACCACCACCAAGGGTGTGGACGTGGTGCTGAACTATCCATGGAACCTGGGCGCGGCCGGACGGTTCGACCTGACCGTGGCCGGCAACTACACGGACACAAGCGTGGATAAGGTGCCGCAGACGGCCGAGCTGGCCGCGCTGTCGCCGCCGCCGGTGCTGTTCGGCCGCGTCAACGTGCTGACCTTCGAGCAGGGCACGCCGAAGACCAAGTACACCGCCAGCGGCACCTGGAACCTGGGCCCGTGGGGCGCCACCTTGCGCGCCACGCGCTACGGCAAGATCCTCACGCCGGGCACGACGCCGGCGCTCGACCACACGATGTCGGCGAAAACGCTGGTGGACCTGGAAGGGCGCTGGAAGATCAATCAGTCGCTGTCGCTCGCAGTGGGTGCCGAAAACCTGTTCGACCAATATCCGGACGCCTACCCGGCCAACCTGAACGCGACCGGCAACGCCCCGTTCACGAACTACTCGCCGTTCGGCCGCTCCGGCCGCTTCGTGTACGCGCGCCTGACGTACGCGCTGTAAGCTTTACGGCTGAGCTCGTGTCCCCTTGGTGCCAGGCACCGTGGGACACGAGCTCAAGCGTGGTAACGCCTGTTTGCACCGAGATGGGTGCAGTTAGGCGAACAACATCGCTTCTACAGTCGAGCCCGTGTCTCGCGGTGCCTGGCACCACGAGACACGGGCTCATCTATCAAGCGCCTACCCAGGGTAAGCCCGCCTTGCACCACCCGCCAACCGTCTTGCGATGCCCCTCGGCATCCTTGTCCCCTTCAAACCCTTCCAGGATATCGAAGCTGTTCGCGAAGCCATTCTCGGTGGCCAGCTTGGCGGCGTGCCGCGAGCGCACGCCCGAGCGGCACAGGAACAGCAGTACATCGTCCTTGCCGGCCACCTGGGATAACTGCTGGATAAACTCCGGATTCGGCACGCCGCCCGGATAGGTGCTCCATTGCACGGCGCCATGCTGTGCGTCATTGACCGCCACGCGCCCGACCCAGTCGCGCTCGGCATTGGTGCGCACATCGATGAGGCGTACTGCCGGGTTACCCTGGATCAGCTCGTGTGCTTCCTGGGGCGTGACCGCTCCAGCATAGGGCAGGCCATTGCCGCGCTCGCGGGCGCGCTCAAGAATGTCGTCGGTGCTCATTTGGCGTTAAATCCTCGGGATCTGTATTCATCGTCGGCAGCAGGTCGTCTGCTTAAAATTTCAGCTGGACACTAATGCCACATTTTGGGGCGCATCGCCCAAATCTGGTGCAAAATATTCCACTTGCACCAAAATCGGGCAGCTGAGTCGGTGCGCAATTCTGGTGCGTTTTACCGAGCGTTTCCGTACGGACGATTTTAGTTTCCGTAGGGAGCAAGATCAATGTAACTCGCCGCATATCGATAGTAGCTTTACGCTGGCACAGTTCATGCATTAAGGTAGGCGAGTTTCCGCCGCACCATGGAGTCATGTGACGGCAGCCCTTTTCACTTAGGAGATAAGTAATGGCACGCACCGCCGAAGAAGTCCTGAAGATGGTCAAAGACAACGAAGTCAAATTCGTTGATTTCCGTTTTGCCGATACCCGTGGTAAAGAGCAGCACGTCACCGTGCCCGTGTCCCACTTCGATATCGACAAGTTCGAAAGCGGCCACGCTTTCGACGGTTCCTCCATCGCAGGCTGGAAAGGCATCGAAGCATCCGACATGATCCTGATGCCGGACCCGTCCACCGCGAACATCGACCCGTTCTTCGAAGAGACCACGCTGTTCATGCAGTGCGACGTGATCGAACCTTCGGACGGCAAGGGCTATGACCGCGACCCGCGCTCGATCGCCAAGCGCGCCGAAGCCTACCTGAAATCCTCCGGCCTGGGCGACACCGCCTACTTCGGCCCGGAACCGGAATTCTTCATCTTCGACTCCGTGAAGTGGAAGATCGACATGTCCGGCGCCATGGTCAAGATCGACTCCGACGAAGCTTCCTGGTCGACCGACAAGGACATCGAAGGCGGCAATAGCGGCCACCGTCCGACCGTCAAGGGCGGCTACTTCCCGGTCCCGCCGGTCGACTCGTTCCAGGACATGCGCTCGGAAATGTGCCTGATCCTCGAATCGATGGGCATCCCGGTCGAAGTGCACCACCACGAAGTGGCGGGCGCCGGCCAGAATGAAATCGGCACCAAGTTCTCGACCCTGGTCGAGCGCGCCGACTGGACGCAGAACATGAAGTACGTGATCTGGAACGTGGCCCACAGCTACGGCAAGACCGCCACTTTCATGCCGAAGCCTGTCGTGGGCGACAACGGCTCGGGCATGCACGTGCACCAGTCGATCTGGAAAGACGGCAAGAACCTGTTCGCCGGCGACGGCTATGCCGGCCTGTCCGACTTCGCGCTGTACTACATCGGCGGCATCATCAAGCACGCCAAGGCGCTGAACGCGATCACCAACCCGGGCACGAACTCGTACAAGCGCCTGGTGCCTGGCTACGAAGCGCCGGTGAAGCTGGCCTACTCGGCACGCAACCGTTCCGCATCGATCCGTATCCCGCACGTGGCAAACCCGAAAGGCCGCCGCATCGAAACGCGCTTCCCGGACCCGCTGGCCAACCCGTACCTGTGCTTCGCCGCCCTGATGATGGCCGGCCTGGACGGCGTGCAGAACAAGATCCACCCGGGCGAAGCAGCGTCGAAAGACCTGTACCACCTGCCGCCGGAAGAAGACGCGCTGATCCCGACCGTCTGCGCCTCGCTGGAAGAAGCGCTGGATCACCTGAACAAGGACCGCGAGTTCCTGACCCGCGGCGGCGTGTTCACCGATTCGATGATCGATGCCTACATCGAACTGAAGATGACGGAAGTGACCCGCATGCGCCAGACCACGCACCCGGTCGAATTCGACATGTACTACTCGCTGTAATGGCGACGCTGCCGGAGAAAACAGGCCGGTAGCAAACAGCGCGGGGAGGGCATCAGCCATCCCCGCGTTTTTTTTCGGTTGTTGTATAGTCGGGGCATGATCGCACGCTGCTCGTTGTTACTGGTTTTGCTCACGGCCACGGCTGCTGCCCAGGCGCAGATCTACCGCTGCACGGACGCCGAAGGGCGCAAGGAATACACGGACCGCCAGATCCGCGGCAAGGCTTGCGTGCTGCTGGATTTGCCGAACGCGGCCATTCCCGCGCCGCCGCCGCGCGCCGCGGAGCCCTTGGCCGCGCCGCGTGCGAAGGCGCCAGCCAGCCCGGCGCCCCGCGCCGCCGCGCCGTCGTCGTTCCCGCGCGTGGATACGGCCGAGCAAAGGGCCCGCGACGCGGACCGCCGCCAGATCCTGACCGACGAACTGAACGCCGAAATGCAGAAGCTTGGCGAATTGCGCCGTGAGTACAACAACGGCGAACCGGAACGGCGCGGCGACGAGCGCAATTACGCCAAGTACCAGGAGCGGGTGGCCAGCCTGCGCGACGCCATCGCCCGCTCGGAACTGAACGTACAAGCGTTACAGCGCGAGATCGCGAACATACGATGAAAATTGTGACCAATATCGCCCGTGCCGCGGCTGCGGCGGCGGGCGCCATCCCGCGTTCGCACACGCTCGCGGGCCTCGACCTGCTGGCCTCGGCGGTGGTGATCGTCGACCGCGATGGACGCATCGCCTTCGCCAACGCGGCGGCCGAGAACATGCTGGAAAGCTCGCTGAAGGCGCTGTCCCGCCAGCGGCTGTGCGACCTGTTTTCCAACCCCAGTGAACTGGAACATGTGATCGCGCAGGCGCGCGCCCACAAGTTCTCCGACCTGCGCCAGGAACTGACGCTGGAGCGCCCAGGGCGCGACCCGCTGCACGTGCACACGATCGCCAGCGCGATGGACGAGCCGGACGGCAACGTGCTGCTGGAACTGCGCGAGACCGTGCAGCAGATGAAGCTGGACCGCGAGGAGCGCCTGCTGGACCAGAGCCAGGTCAACAAGGAACTGATCCGCAACCTGGCGCACGAGATCAAGAATCCGCTGGGCGGCATCCGGGGCGCCGCCCAGTTACTGGAAATGGAATTGCCGCCGCTGCACCTGCAGCAGCTGCGCGAATACACGCAGGTGATCATCAAGGAAGCGGACCGCCTGCAGACGCTGGTCGACCGCCTGCTCGCGCCGCACCGCCGGCCGCACATCGTGGGCGACGTCAACATCCACGAAGTGCTCGAGCGCGTGCGCAGCCTGATGCTGGCCGAGTTTCCCACCGGCCTGGCGATCGTGCGCGACTACGACGCTTCGCTGCCCGAGTTCCGCGGCGACAAGGAACAGCTGATCCAGACCGTGCTGAACATCGCCCACAACGCGGCGCAGGCCCTGGCCGAGCGCATCGAAACGGGGGACGCGCAGATCACGTTCAAGACGCGCGTGGCTCGCCAGGTGACCCTGGCCAAGGTCCGTTATAACCTGGCATTAGATTTGCATATCATCGACAACGGACCGGGCATTCCGCCCCAGATCCGCGACCGCATTTTCTACCCGCTGGTATCGGGAAGGGATGGCGGCAGCGGCCTGGGCTTGACGTTGGCGCAAACCTTCGTGCACCAGCACATGGGCGTCATCGAATGCGAGAGCAGGCCCGGCTTTACGGACTTCCGCATCCTGCTGCCTTTGCCATAAGCGGTGGGGCAGGGTGGCTGAAGTCCCTGATAGGCCCTCGTAAAACCGTCGCGAGCGGCAGCAATTTCAGTCGAGAAGCGCAACCGTACGGACGTACGGTTGGTCCGCCACTGCGGAGCATCGCAGGCTGAAAGTGCAACGCGCAGCAGGTTTTCGAGTGCCTGATGAATCCAAATTGCGGGAAGCACATTACTTATGAAGCCAATCTGGATTGTCGACGACGACGAATCGATCCGCTGGGTACTGGAAAAAGCATTGGCGCGGGAAAACCTCGCCACCAAGAGTTTTGCGAATGCGCGCGATGCGATCGCCGCGCTGGATTACGAGACACCGCAGGTGCTCGTTTCCGACATCCGCATGCCGGGCGACTCCGGCCTCGACCTGCTGTCGCTGGTGAAGTCGCGCCTGCCGGGCCTGCCCGTCATCATCATCACCGCTTTCTCCGACCTGGATTCGGCCGTGGCCGCGTTCCAGGGCGGCGCCTTCGAATACCTGGCCAAGCCCTTCGACATCGACAAGGCCGTCGAACTGATCCGCCGCGCCCTCGATGAAAGCCTGCGCGAGGCCAGCGTGGAATCCGGCCCGGCCGACACGCCCGAGATCCTCGGTCAGGCGCCGGCGATGCAGGAAGTGTTCCGCGCCATCGGCCGCCTGTCGCAATCGAATGTGACCGTGCTGATCACCGGCGAATCGGGTACCGGCAAGGAACTCGTCGCTCGCGCGCTGCACAAGCACAGCCCGCGCGCCCAGCAGCCATTCATCGCGCTGAACACGGCGGCGATCCCGAAGGATCTGCTGGAGTCGGAATTGTTCGGCCACGAGCGCGGCGCCTTCACGGGTGCGCAGACTACGCGGCGCGGCCGCTTCGAGCAGGCCGAGAACGGCACCCTGTTCCTCGACGAGATCGGCGACATGCCGTTCGACCTGCAGACGCGCTTGCTGCGCGTGCTCTCCGACGGCCACTTCTACCGCGTGGGCGGCCACCAGCCGCTGAAGGCGAATGTGCGCGTGATCACGGCCACGCACCAGAACCTGGAACAGCGCGTGCGCGACGGCCTGTTCCGCGAAGACTTGTTCCACCGCCTGAACGTGATCCGCCTGCGCCTGCCCAGCCTGCGCGAACGCAGGGAGGATATCCCCATTTTGGTGCGCCACTTCCTGGTGCAAAGCGCCCGGCAGCTCGGCGTGGAAGCCAAGCGCATGAGCGACGCCGCGCTGGCCTTCCTGCAAAGCCTGGACTTGCCGGGCAATGTGCGGCAGCTGGAAAACCTGTGCAACTGGATCACCGTGATGGCGCCGGGCCAGACGGTGGAGGTGAAGGACCTGCCGCTGGAACTGTCCGAAGGGCAGAGCGCCATGCAGGCCGCGCCCGAGCTGCCGGTGCCCACGCCGCACCATGCGCCGGTGGCCGCCGCTGTCGCCCCGGCCGCGCCGGGCCCGGATGGCTGGCTGTCGCTGCTGGAGTTGCAGGCCGCTACCATGCTCTCCGATGGGCAGCAGGATGTGATGGATGTGCTGGGGCGTCAGTTCGAATCGGCACTGATCCGCACCGCTTTGAAATACACGCATGGGCGGAAGAACGATGCGGCCGTGCGATTGGGGATCGGGCGCAACACCATCACGCGCAAGATTGCGGAATTGGGGATCGACGGGGCGAAGGAAGATTAGCACCCGCCGGCAGCCGGGGCTTGGTGTTCGACACCGGTGTTCTTCAGCGCTCGCCAACGCCTCATGAGAAAACCGGCAGGCCTTGGTGTCGTACACCTTTTCCGCAGGGAAAGGTGTACGACACCGGTTTTCCTATGCGCTTGCCGTTGCCCGTCCTGATACCGATTGGTTCGCCGCAAGTTGCCACCGCCTCGCGAGAAAACCGACACCAAGGCTCGGCTAGCGCCTACGCCTTGTCCACGGCGGCCATCGACATCGCCACCGCCTCTGCCACCTTGATGCCATCCACGCCGGCGGAAAGAATGCCGCCCGCATAACCCGCGCCTTCCCCGGCCGGGAACAGCCCACGCGTATTCAGGCTCTGCAAATCGTCGTCCCGCCGCTTGATACGGATCGGCGAGGACGTGCGCGTTTCCAGGCCCGTCAGCACCGCATCGTGCTTGAAGTAACCGCGCACCTGCTTGTCAAAGGCCGGAAAGGCTTCTCGCAGCGCTTCGACGGCGAAGTCCGGCAGGATCGTCGCCAGATCGGTCAGGTGCACGCCCGGCTTGTATGAGGGGACCACGGCGCCGAACTCGGTGGACGGACGCCCCGCCACGAAGTCGCCCATCAGCTGGCCGGGTGCGTTGTAGTTCTCGCCGCCCAGCTTGAACGCCGCTTCTTCCAGGCGGCGCTGGAACTCGATGCCGGCCAGCGGCCCGCCCGGATAATCCTCGGGGCCGATCGACACCACGATTGCGCTGTTGGCATTGCGCTCGGCGCGCGAATACTGGCTCATGCCGTTCGTGACCACGCGGCCCGGTTCGGACGCCGCCGCCACCACGGTGCCGCCCGGGCACATGCAGAAGCTGTACACGGCGCGGCCATTCTTCGCGTGGTGCACCAGCTTGTAGTCGGCCGCGCCCAGGATCGGGTGGCCGGCATTCGGGCCGAAACGGCACACGTCGATCAGCGATTGCGGGTGCTCTACGCGGAAGCCGATCGAGAACGGCTTGGCTTCCACGTACACGCCGCGCTCGTACAGCACCTGGAACGTGTCGCGCGAGCTGTGGCCGATCGCCAGCACCACGTGATTCGTCGCGATGCGCTCTCCGGAAGCGAGCAGTAGGCCGCGCAGCTGGCGCTCGCCGTTCTTTTCCTCGATGTCGAAATCGACCACGCGCTGCTCGAAGCGGATCTCGCCGCCCCGCGCGACGATCTCCTCGCGCATCGCTTCCACCATCTTCACGAGGCGGAAGGTGCCGATGTGCGGCTTGGAGACGTAGAGGATCTCTTCCGGCGCGCCCGCCTTCACGAATTCGGTCAGCACCTTGCGGCCCAGGTGGCGCGGGTCCTTGATCTGGCTGTACAGCTTGCCGTCCGAGAACGTACCCGCGCCGCCTTCGCCGTACTGTACGTTCGATTCAGGATTGAGCACGCGCTTGCGCCAGAAGCCGAACGTGTCCTTCGTGCGCTCCCGTACCGTCTTGCCACGCTCGAGGATGATCGGCTTCAAGCCCATCTGCGCCAGGATCAGGGCGGCGAACAGGCCGCACGGCCCCATGCCGATCACGACCGGCCGCGGTTGGCGGCCGTCAGGGTTCACGCCCTGGGCCACGAACTTGTATTCCATGTCCGGCGACGGCATCAGGTGAACGTCGCGCGCGTTGCGGGCGAGCACGGCCGCGTCATCGGTGGTTTCCAGGTCCACGGAATAGATCAGCACGATTTGCGCTTTTTTCCTCGCATCGTAGCTGCGCTTGTACACGGTGAATTGCACGAGATCCTCGGCGCCGATTCCCAGGCGTTGCAGGATCGCTTCCTTCAGGGCGGGTTCTTCGTGATTCAGCGGCAGTTTGATTTCGTTTAGACGGAGCATGGCAATTCTTCGAGAAGTCGGGCAGGTGCGACGGCGATGGAGGCGGCGCACGGTAACCCTCCATTGTACTCCGACCTCATGGCGCAGTCAGGCGAACACTGCGTCCCACAATGGTGCACGCCCCGGAACGGACAGGAATCGCACCACATCTGCGCCTTTCTGGATGGTTTCGAGCTCAACTGTTGTATCCCAGCCGCAAACCATTCTTTCCGAATTGACACCCCAATTAACCGTATGGTCATATTTGCCATCGGACTGCTGTTGGCTTAGCTCAACGGGTGTTCGGTGGAGCCGTCCAAAAGGCGGTTCGGCAGGAATTGTTGGGACATATATAAACAGAGCTGTGCCGGTGCTGGCGGATCCGCCAAAACGGTTTCGCCGAAGCTTAGTTACCGAACAAGCTTATTAAATGAGGAAATACAAGAATGTTGAGAAAAACTGTTCTGGCCCGTGCGCTCCAGGTAGCGTTCACGGCAGGCGCACTGTCGTTGGCAGTTGCGCCGACAGTGATGGCGCAGTCGAACGCGGCAGGCGTTGTGTTCGGCAAGGTCGCTCCCGGCACGGGCGACTCGGTGCTCTTAAAGAACAACGACACAAACCTGACGCGTACGGCCCCGGTCGATGCCAACGGCAGCTTCCGTGTCACGAGCCTGCCGATCGGTAACTACACCGTTACACTGCAAAAAGGTGGTAATGCCGCCGGTACGACGCAACTCGAAGTCCTGGCCGGTCAGGGCGTCGAAGCGATCTTCCCCGCCGCTGGCATTACCGCTGTGCAAGTGACGGGCCGCCGCAGCCGCATCGACGTATCCACGTCCAACAACGGCGCCACCTTCACCGCCAAGGAGCTGGCCCGCCTGCCGATCCAGCCAAGCGTTTCCTCGATCATCCAGCTGGCACCGAACACCACCCGCGCCGACTCCCGCTATGCCGCGGGCGCATCGTTCGGCGGTGGCGGCGCTTCCGAGAATGCTTACTACATCAATGGCTTCCCGGTCACCAACCCGCTGACGCAGCTGGGCGCTTCCGAACTGCCGTTCGGCGCCATCGCGCAGGCACAGGTGCTGACCGGCGGCTTCGGCGCCGAGTTCGGCCGTTCGGTGGGCGGCGTCGTCAACATCACGACAAAGAGCGGTACGAATACGTGGGAAACGGGTGGCACCGTCAGCATCGAGCCGAGCTCGTGGCGCGCTAGCTACCGCGACCTGTACTACGGCAACACGGGTGCGGAACTCAACAAGGAAACCGACGGCACGCTGTACCGCCGCTTCAGCAACCGCGAGCGCACGGAGAAGATCTACGGCGCCTACGTGGGCGGCCCGATCATCCAGGACAAGCTGTTCATGTTCATCGCGGCCGAACAGCGCAGGGCTGAAGACGACTTCGTGCTTGGCATCCGCACGGCAGCCAACCTGGACACGTTGGGCTATGAAGAGGACGACGATACGACGACTCGCTACCTGGCCAAGTTCGACTGGAACATTACCGACAATCATCGCATCGAAGCGACGTTCATTGGCGACGAGGCGAAGACCGACCGCAAACTGTATGCGTATGACTACGCGACCAACACGCGCGGCAAGCTGACCGGCTCGCAAACCTACAAGAACAACGAAGATTACAACCCTTCGGTGGGCGGCGACGTGAAGGTCCTGCGCTACGTCGGCAACATCGGCGAGAACCTGACCGTGTCCGCGCTGTACGGGGAATCGAAGACGCCGAACTACGCCAAGTATCACGCGGTAGGAGACGCGCCGGGCGACCTGTTCCAGGTCAGCTCGAACAGCAACACGCGCTATCCGGGCCTGAACTACTCCAGCCCGCAAGTGCTGAACGGCTTGGTGTCGGCTGGCGAATCCGAGAGCCGCATCCGCTCGAAGCGCCTGGACCTGGAATACAAGCTGGGTGACCATACCCTGCGCTTCGGCCTCGACAACAACACGCTGACGTCCGCTAACGCTGGCGACGTGTATGGCGGTGGCGGCTTGTGGACTTACCAGCGCACGGGCAGCCCGAACACGCCGCGCAACTTCGGCGGGCAAATGGTTACCGTCGCCAGCGGCGGTGGCTTAGGGACACAAGGTTACTACGTCACGAAGACACTGTTCAACTCGCTCACCAGCGCCTCGTCGAAACAGGATGCGCAATACCTGGAAGACCGCTGGCAAGTCACGAAGGACGTGCTGGTCACCGCCGGTATCCGCAAGGAAGGCTTCCAGAACCTGAACGGCGACGGCAAGGTGTTTCTGGAGCCGAAGGACATCATTTCCCCGCGCCTGAACGCATCGTGGGACGTGAAGGGTGACGCTTCGCTGAAAGTGTTCGGTAGCGCCGGCCGCTATGCGCTGCAGATCCCGACCCGCCTGGCCGTCCGTGGCGCCAGCCGCTCCACGTTCACCCGCCAGCAGTTCACCTACACGGGTACCGATCAGTTCGGTCTGCCGACCGGCCTGAATCCGATTTCCGGCGTCTACTCGACCAACAACGAGCTTGGCCAGGAAAAGGACATCAACTCGGTGGCGGCACGCGACATGAAGCCAACCTACCAGGATGAGATCACGCTGGGCTTCGAGCAGGTCATCACCCCGGCGCTGACCGTTGGTGCCAAGGCGACCTACCGCGACCTGAAGGCGACGATCGACGACCAGTGCGATGCACGTCCGTTCTACGCGTGGGCTGATGCTCGCGGCATCGATTCCTCCGGCCTGCACTATGGCTGCGCTTCGTTCAATCCAGGCAAGGACAACACGTTCCTGATCGACTTCGCCGGCGACGGCAAGAAGTACGAAACGGTCACGCTGACGGCGGCCGAGCTGGGCTTCGAGAAAGCCAAGCGTACCTACGCTGCCGTGGACCTGTTCGCCGAGCACCCACTGAGCAACGGCTGGTATGGCCGCATCAACTACACGTGGTCGCGCAGCCGTGGTAACACGGAAGGCCAGACCCGTTCGGACAATGCACAGACCGACGTAGCCGCGACCTCGACCTGGGATACGCCTGAGCTGATGGTGGATTCCTACGGCCTCCTGCCGAACCACCGCAAGCACCAGATCAAGGCCTTCGGCTATTACGAAGTCACCCCGGAATGGATGGTTGGCGGTAACTTCCTGGCTGCTTCCGGCCGTCCGCGCAGCTGCTTCGGTCAGGCTCCGGACATCGACGGCGACTATGACTACGGTTCCGTGTACTTCTACTGCGACGGCAAGCGCGCTCCGCGCGGTTCCTACGGCAAGCTGCCTTGGGATGTTCGCCTGGATGCAAACGTGATGTACCGTCCGGCCTTCGTCAAGGGCCTGACTGTCAAGCTGGACGTGTTCAACGTGTTTAACAAGCAGACCGCGCAAACGATCAGCGAAACGCAGAACGTGGACTACACGACCGACGTGCTGCCGACCTACGGTCGCGTGATCAGCTACACGACGCCGCGTGCCGTACGCCTCGGCGTGGAATACAACCACCGCTTCTGATGGTGTGATGTTGTAGTAAGAACGCCGGCGCTCGCGCCGGCGTTTTTTTATTGGCTGCGCTGGCATACCTGCCATACATACAGCGTGTACATCGGGCGTATTGAATAACAGGCGCACTGCCTGTTACGCTCTCGCCATGGACAGACTCCCGCCCCCCGCCCAGGCCGCACTCGCCCGCCCCGGCATCATTTCCCCCGCCGAATGGCAAACCCGTGTCGACCTCGCCGCCTGCTACCGGCTGTGCGCGCTGCAAGGCTGGGACGACGGCATCTACACCCACATCTCCGCCGCCGTGCCGGGCGAGCCGGGCCACTACCTGATCAATCCATTCGGCATGCGCTTCGATGAAGTGCGCGCCTCGAACCTGGTGAAGGTCGATGGCGACGGCAATATCGTCGGCCAGTCCCAATACAGTGTGAACCGGTCCGGCTTCCGCCTGCACGCCGCCGTGCACAAGGCCCGCCCCGACGCGGCCTGCGTGATGCACCTGCATAACCTCGCTGGCATCGCCGTCGGCATGCAGAAAGGCGGGCTGCTGCCGCTGTCGCCCTATGCGCTGCGCTTCTACGGCGAACTGGGGTATCACCACTATGAAGGCATCGCGATGATGGAGGACGAGCAGGAGCGCCTGGTGCGCAACCTGGGCAGCCATCCTGCCATGCTGCTGCGTAACCACGGCACCCTTGCCGTGGGCCGCACGATTCCCGAAGCCTTCGTGCTGATGGAAACCCTCGACCGTGCCTGCGAAGCGCAACTCAAGGCGCAGGCAGCCGGCGTGCCGCTGGTCCAGCCGCCGGAAGCGACGTGCATCAAGGCGCATGCGCAACTGGTGGGCGACGGCGCGCCGGAAGGCGCGCTCGAATGGCCGTCGCTGCTGCGCCGCCTGAACGCGGCCAGCCCGCAATACCGTACCTGATCCTCAACCCACACAGAAACGAGCACCATGCCAACGATTAACGTCCAACTGTTCGAAGGCCGTACCCCGGAACAAAAGCGCGCCTTCGTGAAGGCCATCACCGAAGCCACCGTCGAGACGCTGGGCGCCACGCCTGAATCGGTCGACATCATTCTGCATGAGATCAAGCGCGAGCATTGGGCCACGGCGGGCAAGCTGTGGTCCGAGGAATGAAGGACGAGTAATTTCGTCCGACGCCAGGCACCGCCTCGGCGCCTTGTATCGTCGCCCCCTGTAGCACTTTCCATCTCTTTCCAAAGCGGCATTCCAATACCGTTCTCGCACACGGTTGCGGGATTTCGCTCGATCTTTTTGCCTCGCCGAGCCGTTTTGGGCTCGGCATATCGCTCTCACGTGTTTCCCGGCTTCTCCGTCGCTTGCTAATCCGTCCAAAGACTCCTACAGTTGAGCATGGTGGATAGGATGCTTGCTCCATCCGTGCCCTTGGCATCGATGCGGATCGCCATCGGTCTGCTCGACAATCCAATCGTAGTTCTTCCGATATTTGCCCAGCGACTTGTTCCACGTAGTCGAAATTGCGATCCGAAGAGGTCGTCAGCTCTTGGCTAGTCTGGTTACGCCAGGTTTGGGCGAGGTGCCGAATCAAACTGCTGCAGGTGAAGATTATGGCTCGACAAACACAATTCTATGTTACTCCCGAGGACATCGCGGATATCGAGGCGGCTATTACCTCTCGATGCGGTGACTTTGTCATTGTTCAAATCCGTTCAGAGAGCGCATTTCCAAGGCTCATCGATACAATGAATCATGCGGAGAATGCGAAACGTTGGCTGTACTACTTTATCGCCCGGCCGGAGGATGTTTCGAAAATTGTCTTGAATTTCGTTGGTGCCCAGCATTACTGGGCCATAGATCCCACTATCAACCCTGTCATAGAATTCCATTGCTCGTATCTTGATGGGCAAATCGTGCGGGGAGGGCGCGCCTACTACTCGGCGCGTTACTATGATAAAAACGGCGTGGAGAGGTCGAAAGATGAGGAATTTCTCGCATGGGCGGACTGCGTCATGGCGTCAGTTCGATCGAGACTCACGCGGTATCAATCGAGATACGCAGGGCCTCGACTGAAGTTGCTGTGTGAGAGTGGAGGTAATATCAAGTTCGAGCAGTAGCCGTGCTTCGAACATGTTGCTTTGTGCTGGGTCCCAGACAACAAACACGAACTATCGATTGAAATTTCGATGCAGGGATTCTGAGTCGAGCTGAATCCGGTCCAAGCCCCGATCTCGCTGAAGGGAAGCGCGACAAGCCGGCTTTGAAGCCCTCGAAAAGATTTGAGCTGAGCTGGGCGGTCGACAAGGACGGGTGACATGAAAGTGAAGATGGACGATAACGAGAAGTGTATTCGCAAGGAATTCTTTCCTGACTTGGACGATGAACTGTGCGAAAAGGACGTATCGAACGTCTTCGGGTTCATCTCCTTGTTCGATCACGTGCTGACCGAGCGGGAAGCAGGCGAGTGTCAGGTCATGTCTTATTCGATGGCGCTGGAGAATGGGCATCTGGATACATACCTGGCTGGCGAGAGGAAGTTTGTGTCGCTCTATACGGCCATGGCGCGTGCAGGGGTGCTTTATAACCATCGGGACGGGGTCTTGCGCCTGGATAGCCAGGATCCCGGACTGATCGATGTTTTCGTCCGAAGCCTTCGCGAGCAGGAATTCATGGATGTCTATTTTCTTGCTAGTAGCGTCAGACTCGTGGGTGGCTACGATCGGGCCGATATGGTAGTGATGAAGAAAGGCCCGGGCTGGCAGGAACTGGCATTGCTGGTGGCGGATGCTGGCTTGGCTCTTTGGGAAAGGCGCTTCGCTGGGGTAGCACAAGTTCACTAACCTCCGGAAGAGGGAAATCATCGTGGATGCGCCAGCACAGTAGAAATATGGTAGGGGAATCGGGCTGGCAGGCGCTCGAACTCTTCGTGGCTGAAGCCGGCTTTACTCCGTAGGAGTAAAGCAAGGATAGGGACAACAGTCGGGAATAATTCATGGAATTTGAAGTGTTGCGGCCATTCATCAGTGGCGCGTTGGGTGGCGTTCTAGCCGTCGGCCTGTGTGCTCTTCTTCGACGTTGGGTGCCTGAGGTATGCGGGATCAAAAGCGCTCGCATTCTGGTAGAGGAGAACAGGCTTGCCATCTGGCTTGCGAATGGATGCTTTGCCTTGGGCTTCGTCTGTGCGTTCGTCCTGTACAGCAGAGGGATTTTTGCGACCTCGGATTGGCGGGGATTCGCAATTGGAGTTGGGGGAGGCAGTGTTCTTACTATATTGACGCTTTTTATAGTCCCTTTGTTGCTCGGCCGACGACCGAAGGAGGCGTTGGTTGCTTTCTCAATCTCTCATTCGACGCCGATCATTCTTCTCTACGGAATTCTCTTCGTAGCGGTTGTTGCATTCGCTGTTGCCTCTGCCTCGGTCGGTGTCTTGCCAATTGCCATCATGAAGTAGCGCCGCCGACGCAAGCGTGTTCTATTGAGCAGATTGCCACCTTCCGCAGCGGGAACGATCTGTCCGCAGACGACTTTGGAACACCCGGGTTTGCCACTGATACCACTTTCCAGGCAATCTTCAGCCACGCAGAAGGAACAGCAGCCCTATTGTTGCAAGTGTGCTGCATACCAATGTTTTCAATTTGACATTGCATTTCGAGGCGTGTTTTGATGACGCTTTCGGAAATGAACAACAACAGCCACTGGTCTTCCGAGCGAGTCGTCCCCGCGCAGTTTGCGGGGGCACGATAAACAAAGCCTTTCCGGCACGGCGATCCCGACGGACCGTCTGCATGGCGAGGCCAGCTCACCAAGGAACCATGATGGCCAATCCCACCGTTCTCGCACGGTCGCTGGCGCTAGCGTTTGGCGCCGTCGCCGCTCTGCCCGCGCTCTCCGCGCTGGCACAAGATACGGCTCCCACCGCTCCTGCCGCTCCCGCCGCTCCCGCCGCTTCCGACCAGCAGCCCATGCAGCGCGTCACCGTCACCGGCTCGCTGATCAGCCGCGCCGACAAGGAAACCCCCAGCCCGATCCAGATCCTGACCGCGGCCGACATTGCCCGCTCGGGCCAGACATCGATCGCAGAAGTGCTCAGCAACTTGTCCGCCAACGGCCAGGGCGCGCTGGGCACGGGTTTCTCAGGCGCGTTCGCTTCCAGCGCTTCCGGCGTGTCGCTGCGTGGCCTATCCGTCGGGCTCACGCTGGTGCTGGTCGATGGCCACCGCATGGCCCCGTACCCGCTGTCGGACGACTCGCAGCGCCAGTTCGTCGACGTGTCGGCCATCCCGTTCGATGCCGTCGAGCGCATCGAGGTGCTGAAGGAGGGCGCGTCCGCCCTGTACGGTTCCGATGCCGTGGCCGGCGTCGTGAACATCATCCTGAAGAAGGAATTCAAGGGCTTCAACGCCAGTGCCGAAGTCGGCAACTCGCAGCACGGCGGCGGTAAGATGCAAAAGGTGACGGCCACCGGCGGCATCGGCGACATCGATACGGATGGCTGGAACGCCTACGTCAGCGCCGAGTACCGCCATGCCGACGCGATCAAGGTGCACCAGCGCGAGCAATACGGCTGGGCCAGCGGCGACTGGACGACGCGCGGCGGCCTGTCCGTGCGGCGCGGCATCCCGAACGAGAGCAACAGCTTCCTGACCGCCGCCAGCAGTCCCTTCCTGTACAACCCGGCCACCGGCGTCAACAACCCGGCCAGCTATCAGTTCCTCGACCCCACCTGCAACTTCCTGAAGTACCGGGCGGGCGGGTGCGCGGTGCGCGACGAGGTGGCAAATATCCAGCCCGATTCGGACAAGTTCAGCGTGCTGGCCGGCTTCACGAAGAAACTGGGCGAGGACTGGACGCTGGCGCTGAAGGCGTCGCTGTTCCGCCGCGAAAGCACCAACGGCCGGGGCCTCACGAACGGCGTCGCCTACACCACCACCAATGCGTTCGGCGGCAATACGGCGCTCGTGCCTGGGCAGCCGCCGCGCATCGTGAACGGCGTGCCGAGCGTGCTGATCCCGGCGGGCGGCTTCAACCAGTTGGGCGCCCCGGCCCGCCTGTATGGCTTCATTCCCGGCCTGGGCTCGGCGGGCCAGGAGAACAATGAATCGACGGCGACGCGTCTCGCCGCCGACCTGAACGGCACCTGGGCCGGCTGGGACATTGGCGCGGCCGCCGGCTATTCGAAGGTGAAGACCGAATCGGTCTACAACAACTTCGTCAACCGCGTGGCGCTGTACGATGCGCTGCGCCGCGCCAGCAACCCGTTCAACCCGCTGGGCGGCAACTCCGCCGCGGACATGGCGGCCATCGCTCCCACGTTCGGCAACGAAGCCGAATCGGAGCTCACGTTCGTGGAGGCGCATGCGCAGCGCGAGCTGGCGCGCCTGCCGGGCGGCGGACCGCTCACGTTCGCCGCCGGGGTGTCGTGGTACAAGAAAGAGCTGAACGCGCCGCCGCCGGACTTGCTGGCCAACGGCATCGTCGGCAACGGCGCCGCCTACGTGTTCGGCGACGAGACCAACACGGCCGCCTTCGCCGAGCTGAACGCGCTGCCGCTGCCGAACCTGGAGCTGAGTGCCTCCGCGCGCTATGACCACTACGATACCTACGGCAATTCGTTCACGCCGGGAGCGAAGTTCAAGTGGAAGGCCCACCCGGCCGTAACGGTGCGCGGCACGTTCGCGCGCGGCTTCCGGGCACCGAACGCGGCGGAGGCGGGCATCTCGTCGTCCACGTTCTCGTTCAACGCGATCGACGACCCGATCCTGTGCGCGGACGGCAACCGCGATACGGCCGGCAACGTGCCCTCGGCCTGCGCGTTCGTGCCTGCCTTCGTGCAGACGACGAACCCGGACCTGCAGCCGGAAAAATCGAAGTCGTTCACGCTGGGCCTGATCCTGGAACCGGTGCGCAACCTGAGCGCCACGCTGGATTACTACAGCATCCATGTGAAAAACCAGATCAATACGGAATCCGGCCTGCCGGACTTCGAACCGAACTTCGTGCGCAACCCCGTGGCCCCGATCGACATCGCCGACGGCAATGGCGGCCTCGTCACCGGCCTGCCGCCGGTCGGCACGATCGCCTATGCCCAGTCGTCGTATGTGAACTCCGGCGGGGTGAAGACCACCGGCGTGGAACTGGACCTGAGCTACCGGTGGAACGCGGGCGACATCGGCAACTTCCGCGCGCAGCTGAGCTTCAACCACATGATCAGCTACAGGCTCGAGCAGCTGGGCAACGAGTACGAGCTGGCCGGCACCCATGGTCCATCCGTCGTGTCCGGGAACACGGGCAATCCGAAGAACCGCGCCCAGCTCACCCTGGGCTACGAGAAGGGACCGCTGACCTTGACCGGCACGCTCAACTGGGTCGGTTCCTACAGCGGCCTGGACCCTTCACTGGGCTACAACGACTGCTCGGAGAGTGCCGAGGGGGTGGGCGGCCGCACCTACTTCGTCAACAACCCGAACGGCACGCCGCCGGAATACTGCAAGATCCGCTCGTTCATGTCGACCGACATCAACGCCGTCTACCGCGTGAACAAGAACCTGACGATCAAGGCCTCGATCCTGAACGCCTTCGACCGCCAGCCGCCGATCGACGTGGCGACCTATGGGAATGCGACGGCGCAGACGGCGTATAACGCGACCTTGCACCAGGCGGGGGCGGTGGGGCGGTATTTCAGTATCGGGGCGAGTTATTCGTTCTGAGGCAGGTAGAAATCTCAGTCTGGGGCGGAGAAAAACCCGTGGCTGACACCATCTCCCGTCGGGAAATGGTGTCAGACGCAGGTGTTCCGCGGCCAACGAGCCGGTCTACATGCCACCCCACACTCCGCCCAGCAGCGCCACGGCCGCCAGCGCGGCCGTCTCCGTCCGCAACACCCGCGGCCCCATCGACACCATCACGGCGCCGGCCCGCACGGCTGCATCCTCTTCCTCGTCGGTGAAACCGCCTTCCGGGCCGATCATCAGGGTCACGGCCTGCGGACCATTCTCCCGCGCCCATTGCGTGAGCGACGACGTCCCGCGCGGCGACAGCAGTAGCCGCGGTCCGGCGGCCGGCGTACCGATCCAGTCGCGGAACTCGGCCGGTTCCGCGACCGCGGTCAGCAGGTTGCGCCCGCTCTGCTCGGAAGCGGCCACGACGATGCCGCGCCAGTGCTCCAGCTTCTTCTGCGCCCGCTCGGCGGACAGCCGCACCACGCAGCGCCGCGCGGCCAGCGGCTGCACGCCGGCAACGCCCAGCTCCACGGCCTTTTCGACGATCCAGTCCATCTTCGTGCCTTCCGGCAGGCCCTGCGCCAGCGTGATGGCATAGGGGAGTTCGACATCGCGCGCGTCGAACGCGCGCAGTTCGGCCGTCGCCCGTTTCTTGCCGACCTCGGTCAATACCGCGTCGTACTGCCCGCCGGTGCCGTTGAACACGGTCACGGCATCGCCCGGCACCAGGCGCACGACATGGATGTGGTGGGCCACCTCGGGCGGCAGTTCCACCAGCTGGCCCGGTGTTAGAGGTTCGTCAAGATAAAAACGTGGCATGGCAATTGGGATAGGTCAAAATGCACTGATTTTAAGCTGCGGCCCCGGCCTCTGGTAAAATAACGGGCTACGCAGCCAAGGCAGTTTCAGCATGGTCATCGTCGGTCATCAGCTTGGAACAGCCTGTAGCCCCCGGAATCCCCAACCTCCCGCACCAACTGATATGAACGCTAAGCTTCCCCACACCCAGATGGCCAACGCGATCCGCGCGCTGGCGATGGACGCCGTCCAGAAAGCCAATTCCGGCCACCCCGGCATGCCGATGGGCATGGCCGAGATCGCCGTCGCGCTGTGGAGCGGTCACCACCGCCACAACCCGGCCAATCCGGACTGGGTCAACCGCGACCGCTTCCTGCTCTCCAACGGCCACGGCTCGATGCTGCACTACGCGCTGCTGCACCTGTCCGGCTATGACGTGTCGATGGACGACATCCGCGGCTTCCGCCAGCTGCATTCGAAGACCCCGGGCCACCCGGAAGTCGATATCACGCCGGGCGTGGAAACCACCACGGGTCCGCTGGGCCAGGGCCTGGCCAACGCGGTCGGCATGGCGCTGGCCGAGTGGCTGCTGGCGAACGAATTCAACAAGCCTGGCCACGACGTGGTCGATCACTACACCTACGCGTTCGTCGGCGACGGCTGCCTGATGGAAGGCATCTCGCACGAAGTGTGCTCGCTGGCCGGCACACTTGGTTTGCGTAAATTAATTGCGCTGTACGACGACAACGGCATCTCGATCGACGGCAAGGTGGAAGGCTGGTTCACCGACGACACGCCGAAGCGCTTCGAAGCCTACGGCTGGAACGTGATCCGCGACGTGGACGGCCATGACGTGACCGCCGTCGACGCCGCCATCGAGCAGGCGAAGAAGGCCGACAAGCCGACGCTGATCTGCTGCAAGACCGTGATCGGCAAGGGTTCGCCGAACCTGCAGGGTGGCGACAAGGTGCACGGCGCCGCGCTGGGCGACAAGGAAATCGCCGCCGTGCGCGAATACATCAGCTGGGGCCACGAGCCGTTCGTGATCCCGGAAGAAGTGACCACCGCCTGGAACTTCAAGGACAAGGGCGCTTCCTTCGAAACCGAATGGAACACGAAGTTCGACGCCTACGCCGCCGCCTACCCGGCCGAAGCCGCCGAGCTGAAGCGCCGCATGAACGGCGACCTGCCGGCCAACTTCGACGAAACGCTGCAAGCCGCGATCCGCGCCTGCGTCGAGAAGAAGGAAACCATCGCCACCCGCAAGGCATCGCAGAACGCGATCCAGGCCCTGTCGGCGGTGCTGCCGGAATTCCTGGGCGGTTCGGCCGACCTGACCAGCTCGAACCTGACGAACTGGAAGGAATCGACCAACATCCGTTCCGGCAAGCCGGGCAACCACGTCAACTACGGCGTGCGCGAGTTCGGCATGAGTGCCATCATGAACGGCGTGGCCCTGCACGGCGGCTACATCCCGTTCGGCGCCACGTTCCTCACGTTCTCCGACTACAGCCGCAATGCGCTGCGCATGGCCGCGCTGATGAAGCAGCGCTCGATCTTCGTGTTCACGCACGACTCGATCGGCCTGGGCGAAGACGGCCCGACCCACCAGTCGGTGGAACACGTGTCCTCGCTGCGCCTGATCCCGAACCTGGACAACTGGCGCCCGGCCGACACCGTCGAATCGATGGTCGCCTGGGGTGAAGCCGTCAAGCGCAAGAACGGCCCGACCACGCTGATCTTCTCGCGCCAGAACCTGCCGTTCCACGAGCGTTCGGAACAGGCCATCGCCGACATCGCCAAGGGTGGCTACATCCTGTCCGACGAAGCCGGTGCGAAAGTGGTGCTGATCGCCACCGGTTCCGAAGTCGAGCTGGCCGTGGGCGCCGCCGCCGCGCTGAAGAGCGAAGGCATCCCGGCCCGCGTGGTGTCGATGCCGTCCACCGACGTGTTCGACCGCCAGGATGCCGCCTACAAGGCGAGCGTGCTGGGTAAAGGTATTCCGCGCGTGGCCGTGGAAGCCGGCGTGACCGATTTCTGGTACAAGTACGTGGGCCTGGAAGGCGCCGTGGTCGGTATCGATACCTTCGGCGAATCCGCTCCGGCCAGCGTGCTGTTCAAGCACTTCGGCTTCACGGTGGAAAACGTGGTTGCAAAAGCCAAGTCTGTCATCGCTGCATAAAGAACTTCAAGACACCCCGCGTACATCGCGGGGTGTTGCATAATAAGAACCATTTTTCTTTAATCAGGAGTACATGTAATGACGATCAAGGTAGCTATCAACGGTTATGGCCGTATCGGCCGCAACGTCCTGCGCGCTTTCTACGAAGGCGGCAAGAAGCAGGACATCCAGATCGTTGCGATCAACGACCTGGGCAACGCGCAATCGAACGCGCACCTGACCCGCTACGACACGGCGCATGGCAAGTTCAACGGCACGGTGGAAGTCGACGGCGATTTCATGATCGTCAACGGCGACAAGATCCGCGTGTTCGCGCAGCGCAACCCGGCTGAAATCCCATGGGGCGAGCTGGGCGTGGACGTGGTGCTGGAGTGCACCGGCTTCTTCACGACCAAGGAAAAGGCTTCGGCCCACCTGAAGGGCGGCGCCAAGAAAGTCATCATCTCCGCACCGGGCGGCAAGGATGTGGACGCGACGATCGTCTACGGCGTGAACGAAGGCGTGCTGAAGGCGTCGGATACCGTGATCTCGAACGCTTCCTGCACGACCAACTGCCTGGCCCCGCTGGTCAAGCCGCTGAACGACGCCATCGGCCTGGAAAACGGCCTGATGACCACCGTGCACGCCTACACCAACGACCAGGTGCTGACCGACGTGATGCACGAAGACCTGCGCCGCGCCCGTTCGGCCACGCAGTCGATGATCCCGACCAAGACCGGCGCTGCCGCCGCTGTCGGCCTGGTGCTGCCGGAACTGAACGGCAAGCTGGATGGCTACGCGATCCGCGTGCCGACCATCAACGTGTCGATCGTCGACCTGTCGTTCATCGCCAAGCGCGACACGACCGTGGATGAAATCAACCAGATCATGAAGCAGGCTTCGGAAGGCGCCCTGAAAGGCATCCTGACGTACAACACCGACCCGCTGGTCTCGGTGGACTTCAACCACAACCCGGCCTCGTCGAACTTCGACGCCACGCTGACGAAAGTCTCCGGCCGCCTGGTGAAGGTCTCGTCCTGGTACGACAACGAGTGGGGCTTCTCGAACCGCATGCTGGACACCACCGTCGCGCTGTTCAACGCCAAGTAATCCGCTCCCGCAGCAAAGCAAAAAGGCGCCTTCCGGCGCCTTTTTTACGTCTCGCTTCTACAACGGGGACTGTCCCCGAATTTTTACAACAGTGGAAGTCACATCCTAACAACAGGGACAGCCGGGGCGCCGGACCGCCCCGATTTTTTACAACAGGGACTGTCCCGCTGCTGGCTTAGAAGCTGTACGAAGCCCGCACGTAGTAGGTGCGGCCGATCGCCGAAGCGAAGCGCGGATCGTAGCCGGCCTGGAAGGTGTCTTCCTGGTAGGACAGCGGCGGTTCGCGGTCGAACAGGTTGCGTACGCCGAAGGTGATGGCGTAGCCCTTCGGCTGCGTCCACGACAGGTAGCCGTCGAACGTCGTGTACGACGGCACACGGTGGTTTTCGTCGTAGCCGTTGTCCGCATCCAGGTAGCCGGACTTGTAGTTCGCCGTCAGCCCCGCGCCGAACTGGCGCAGGTTCCAGCGCACGTTGGCGGTGTTCTGCCAGCGGAACACGGGGCCGATGCCGCGGTAGGCGCCCAGGCGGTCGATCCATTCGCCGCCCTGCGACGTCTGGTACTTGAAGCCGTGCACCCAGGTGCTGTTCAGCGCGAAGTTGTAGGTGCCGAACGCATCGGTGCGCAGGCGGTACTGGGCTGCCAGGTCCACGCCATGGGTCTTGATGTTGCCCAGGTTTTGCGTGCGCAGGTCGACGTAGCCGCAGTTGGTCGGCGTTACGCACTGCGAACCGTCGATCGACAGGTTGCCGGCCGGGTTGCGGTGATACAGCGCCGCGTACTTCACGCCGTCGGCGAACACGTCGTCCTCGGACAGGCTGTCGATCTGGTGTTCAAGCTTGATCGCCCACAGGTCGGCTGACAGCGTCAGGTTCTTCACGCCTTCGAACACGATGCCCAGCGTGGCGTTCTTCGACTCTTCCGGATCCAGGTTCTGGTTACCGCCTTGCAGCTTCTGGAACTGCACGCGGCAGTTCGTGGCCGAACCCTTGCCCGGGATCGGCGTGCCGTTCGGGCAGTTCACCGGATCGTTCTGGGTCGAGGTATTCGTGTACGTCTGCGAAGCATTGATCTCGTACAGCGACGGCGCGCGGAAGCCCGTCGAGTAAGAGCCGCGCACCAGCACTTCCGGTGCCGGCTGCCAGCGGAAGCTGAACTTCGGATTGGTGCTGTTGCCGAAGTCGCTGTACTTGTCGTAGCGCACGGCGGCAGTTACGTCCAGCGTCTTCACGATCGGCACGTTCAGCTCGGCGTACGCGGCGTACACATTGCGCGAGCCTGCGTTGTAGGCGGTCGGGTCGATGCCGGTGCTGGCCACCACTTTCTCCGCGTACGGCGTATTGGACGCCATCACGAAGCTTTCGCGGCTCGCCACGCCGCCGATGGCGAGCGCGGCGGAGCGGCCGGCGCCGAACCAGTCGGCCAGTTCGCGGCTGGCGTTCACGTCGAAGGTCTTGGTGGTGCCCTTGGCGTTCTGGATATTGCCGTTCAGGGCAGCGGACTGGATCAGCTCGAGCCCGGCCGCGGTCTGCTCGCCGAACGGGTTGATCACACCGTCGAGCACGCCCTGGGTGATGATGTCGCCATTGCTGTAGCCGTTCAGGTTCACCTTCACCTTGTTCTCGTTGTACGAGAGGGCGGTCTGGTAATCCCAGCCGGCGATATTGCCGGACAGCGAAGCGACGAAGCGCTGCTGGCGGTTGATGTTCTCGTCGGCGCGCTGGCCACCCGGCAGGTTACGCCACATCACGTTGATGTAGCCAGGCTGGGCGCCTTCCGGCAGGCCTTCGCCCACGAAGGTCGGGTCCAGCGGAATGTTCGGCGTGATCGCGCCCGGATTGCCCGGGTAGTAGGGGTTCAACGCGCCGTTGGCCAGCGTGCGGTTCATGATCAGGCCGCCATACGGCACCGGCGCGATGGCGCTTTCCACCTTGCTGCGGCTGATCAGGTATTCCAGGCCCAGTTCATGGTTGTTCGGCAGCTTCAGCGTGCCCTTGAACAGGCCCGTGGCGCGCTCGGAGCGGGGGACGTAGTCGACGAAGCTGGAGGTCGTCATCTTGCAGCTGGTACCGTCGGACACCAGGTTCGGCGCGCTCGTGCAGTTCGGCGCGGCCGGGTTGCCTGAATCGCCGTCCTGGTAGTAGTTGGCGGGGCTGGTGCTGCCCGACAGGCCGCCGGCGTAACGCTTGTTGAAGTCGCGATCCAGGCCGCCGATGGCGCGCTGCTTCTGGAAGTCGCCCATGGCGAAGAAGTTCCAGCCATCCGCGTCCAGGTCGCCGAAGCCCAGGCCGATATTGCTGTTCACGCTCTGGCCGCCCGGGTGTTGCGGCGAGTCGCCGCCCACCGTCACCACGCCGCCCGTGAAGTCCTTCTTGGTGATGAAGTTGATCACGCCACCCACGGCGTCCGAGCCGTACAGCGACGAGGCGCCGTCGCGCAGCACTTCCACGCGCTCGATCGCCGCGAACGGGATCATGTTCAGGTCGGGAGCCGAGCTGTCGAAGGCATTGTTGGCGAGACGGCGGCCGTTCAGCAACACCAGCGTCTTGTTCTCGCCAATACCGCGCATGTCCGCGAACGAAGCGCCGCCGGTGCCCAGGCCCACGACCTGGCTGGTGCCCTGCGTGGCCTGCATGGCCGAGACGGTCGACAGCACCTGCTCGACGGTGGTGATGCCTTCCGCCCTCAGCTGGTCCATCTTGACGACGGTGATGGGCACGGCGGTTTCCGCGTCGATGCGCTTGATCGCCGAGCCGGTAATTTGCACGCGCTGGATCGGTTGATCCGCTTGCTGAGCCGCGGCCGGGATCGCCAGCGCACCGGCCAGGCCCGCGGCGCAGATCAGTCGCACCGAGCGGGACAGGGTGGTTTCTTTCATCAGGTTTTCTCCAGAGTTGTCACAAACCGCCCTGCGCTCTGCACAGGACGATATTCCATATGACAACGCCGAATTAACCTACGTCAACAGTATTTTAAAGTTAATTGTTACTTTCATGTTACATACAACATTTTCATAATATTCTGTTATTGAATATTTGTAAATGTAGGCGCGCATCAGCCGGTTCCGCTGCCGAAGATCTCGCTCCACAACCGCCGCACGTTCTCGGCATGCACCGCTACCCGCAGCGGATCCACGCGCGACTGCTCCCCCCCTTGCAACCGGATCTGGTGCTGCAGCTTGCGCATCGCGCGGTAGGCATCGCCCACCTGCGTCGCCAGCGTGGCGTCGATCAGGCCCAGGTCGGCACACATGCGCAGCAGGGCGATATTGCCGCGGTTGGCCGTCAGCTCGCGGTGCTGGCCGGAATGCTGGAGCACCAGGTATTGCACGATGAATTCGATGTCGATCATGCCGCCGGCATCCTGCTTCAGGTCGAAGGTATCGGCCCGGCTCGGGTAGGCATCGTGCATGCGGCGGCGCATCGCCAGCACTTCCTTCTTCAATTCCTCGCCGGTCACGCGCGGCTGGCGCAGCACCTCGCAGCGGATTTCCTCGAAGCGCTGGCCGATCGCCGTGTCGCCGGCGCAGAAGCGGGCGCGCGTCAAGGCCTGGTGTTCCCACACCCAGGCCGACTGTTTCTGGTAGCGCTCGAACGCGCCCACGGACGACACGAGCATGCCGCTGGCGCCATCGGGCCGCAGCGCCGTGTCGATGTCGAACAGGATGCCGGCCGACGTGTGCGTGGTCATCCACGTGATGAAGCGCTGCGCCAGCTTGGCGTACAGGCCGGGCGCTTCCTGGTCGTCGTCGTCGTACAGGAAGATCACGTCCAGGTCGGATACATAGCCCAGTTCCTTGCCGCCCAGCTTGCCGTAGGCGATGACAGCGAAGCGGGGCACTTCACGGTGCCGCTTGGCCACGGTCTGCCACGCCGCACGAATGACCGCGGCCACGATCACGTCCGCCAGCGCGGACAGGTGGTCGGCCAGCTTTTCCACGGTCAGGTCGCCGGCCAGGTCCTGCGCCAGCAGGTGGAACAGCTGGGCGTGGTGCACTTCGCGCAGGATGTCGAGCTGGCGCTCGGTATCGCCTTCGTACACGGCCAGCTGGCCGTCGAGGTCTTGCGCCAGCGTCTCTGGGTCGAAGACGGCGTTGCGGATGCGGTCGTCCAGCAGCTCGTCCAGCAGGATCGGGTGCTGCGTGAGGAAGGTGGCGGCCCAGGCGCTCGCGTGCATCATGTCGATCACCCGTTCCAGCGTGTGCGGATATTCGGTCAGCAGCGACAGGTAGGAGGAGCGCCGCGCGATCGCTTCCAGGAATTCCAGCAGGCGGCCCAAGGTGCCCAGCTGCGTGCCGACCGGGTTGTTCTCGGCCGCGCGCGCGATGCGGGGCAGGGCGCCGTTGATGAGCTGCACGAGCAGCTGGCGGCTCGCTTCCGGCATCGACTGCACGCGCGGGGCCTGCCACGTGGCGATCAGCCGGCGCGCCGCGGCGGACGGGTTGTCGTAACCCAGGCTGGCGAAGCGCGATTCGATCGCCTCGATATTGTCCGGGTCCGCGCATTCGTTGCTGGTGGCCGGGTCGATTTCCTCGTCGCCCGCCTTGTAGGCGAACATGGCGTCGAATTGCTCGGCCACGAAGCGGCGGTGCTCTTCCAGCGCGCTCATCAGGGTTGCCGCGTCGGGCAGGCCCATCCAGCGCGCCACCGTCTCGCGGTCGGCATCGTTGGGCGGCAGCGTGTGCGTCTGCGCGTCTTCCAGGTATTGCAGCCGGTGTTCCAGGTTGCGCAGGAAGGTGTAGGAATCCAGCAGGCGTTCGACGATGTCGGCGGCCAGCAGGCCCTTGTCCGGCAATTGCCGCAGGGTGGCGCGGGTGGAGCGGTCGCGCAGGCTCGGGTCGCGCCCGCCGCGGATGAGCTGGAACACCTGGGCCAGGAATTCGATCTCGCGGATGCCGCCGCGGCCCAGCTTCACATTGTGGCTGCGCTCCGGGTGCAGGCGCTCCTGCCGCTTCACCTCGGCGCGGATCTGTGCGTGCATGGTGCGAATCGCATCGATCACGCCAAAGTCCAGGTAGCGGCGGAAGCAGAACGGCCGCACGATCGCTTCGAGCGCGGCGATATCCTCGGCGCGGCCCGTGACCGCGCGCGCCTTCACCCACGCATAGCGTTCCCACTCGCGACCCTGCACGATCAGGTATTGCTCCACCATGCCCAGGCTGGCCGCCAGCGGACCCGAGCCACCGTTCGGGCGCAGCGCCATGTCGACGCGGAACGTAAAACCGTCCTCGGTGATCTCGGCGATCGCGGCGATGAGTTTTTTACCGAGCCGCACGAAATACTCGTGGTTCGACAGCACCCGCTGGCCAGGGGCCGTGGGCACCGTGTCGCCATCTTCCGGATAGACGAAGATCAGGTCGATGTCGGAAGATACATTCAATTCGAAGCCGCCCTGCTTGCCCATCGCGAGCACGATCAGTTCCTGCGGCACGCCCGACTCGGACCCGGTCGGCACCCCATGCGCGGCGCGCATCTCGGCATCGATCTCGGCCAGGTGGGTGCGGATCGCGAAATCGGCCAGCCGCGTCACGGCCGTTACCACCTCGTTCAGGTCCGCCCGGCCCTCCAGGTCGCGCCGGATCAGGCCGGCGATCAGCAGGTTGCGCAGGCGGCGCATGCCGCGCGCCAGCGGCAGCGTATTGCCCTCGCGTTCCGCCGCCAGCAGCGCATCGAGGTCGGCGCCGTCCAGCGGCTGTTGTACCAAAGCATCGATCTTGGCCTGGCGGTCGGGCGCGGCGGCAAGCCAGCGCTGGTAGAAGCGGGAATCGGTCACAGGGGAGGGCATGAAAAGAGTTCGTAACGTTGTGTAATGGTCAGCCTTGTGCGGCCTAGTTTAACCGGGCATTGGGGTAGAATGGGCACCTCCTACGCCCTGGGCGTGACGAACCGATATTTATTGTTGCTGCTGGGCATAACCAGCAACGGGCCAGGGACTCGAGTGTTAACGGAACAAACGGCAGAGAAAGAGCTGGAAGGCGAGACGCCGCTGGTGGCGCGCTGGCATCGCCTCCAGGCCGCCTACCGCCTGTGCAACCTGGCCACCCACCACGTGCTCGGCTTCACGATCAAGCTGGTGCTGGTCGTGTATTTCGCGCTGGCGCTGCTGTTCCTCGCGCTGCGCTGGGCCGTGCTGCCGAACATCGACCGCTACAAGGGCGATATCGAGCGCCTCGCCAGCGGCGCCGCCGGCAATCCCGTGACGATCGACCGCATCTACGCGTCCTGGTCGGGCCTGCGCCCGAACCTGTTCCTGGGCGACGTGGTGCTGCGCGACAGCGCCGGCCAGCAAGCGCTGCGGCTGCCCAGCGTATCGGCCACGCTGTCGTGGTGGAGCCTGGCCACGCTGGACGTGCGCTTCGAATCGCTGGAACTGATCCGCCCCGACCTGGACGTGCGGCGCCAGCCCGACGGCAAGCTCTACGTCGCCGGCATCCTGGTCGACCCGAGCCGCAAGGATGATGGCCGCGGCGCCGACTGGCTACTGGGGCAGCGCGAGGTCGTCATCCGCGAGGGACGCGTGGTGTGGACCGATGCGCTGCGCGGCACCGAGCCGCTGGCCTTGCAGGACGTGAATGTGCTGCTGCAAAACGGCTGGCGCCGGCATCGGCTGGGCGCCACGGCCGCGCCGCCGCGCGCGCTGGGCGGCAAGCTCGACATTCGCGCCGACTTCAAGCAGCCGGCGTTCACGCAGCATGCGGCCGACGTCAAGCAGTGGCGCGGCACGCTGTACGCGGCCATGAGCGGCGCCGACCTGGCGGCCTGGAAGCCGCACCTGCCGTATCCGCACGAACTTGCTTCCGGCCGCGGCAGCCTGCGCGCCTGGCTCGATATCGACCGCGCGCGCCTGACGGGCGTGACGGCCGACGTGGCGCTGGAAGACCTGTCGGCCACCTTGGGCGCCGGGCTGCCGCGGCTGGACGTGGCGGCGCTGTCCGGCCGGCTGGCTTTCAGCGAGGACAAGGCGCCCCGCGGTGCCGACCGCGATGCGCCGTTCGGCATCTACGGCCACCGCGCCAGCGTCACCAACCTCGCGCTGCGCACACGCGATGGGGCAACCCTGGCGTCCACCACCGTGGCGGAGCGCACCACGCCGGCGACGAAGACCCACCCGGGGCGCACCGAAGTGACGGCCCCGGCGCTGGACTTGAAGGCGCTGGCCGAGCTGGCCACGCGCTTCCCGCTGCCTGCCGCGCAGCGCGGCCTCCTGGCCGACCTGGCGCCGCGCGGCCGCGTGGAAAACCTGCGTGCCGAGTGGCAGGGACCGCTGTCGGCACCGGCCGCGTGGCGTGTGCGGGCCGACTTGCGCGAGCTGGGCATGGCCGCGCTGGCCGCGCGTCCGGCCGTAGCGGCCAATGGCAGGGCGCCGGCGCTGCCGGCCATCCCTGCCTTGCCCGGCTTCGAGCGGCTGACGGGCACCCTCGATGCGCGCGACAGCGGTGGCAGCCTGGTGCTGGACGCGCCCGGCTTCGTGCTCGACATGCCGGCCTGGTTCGAAACCCGTGCGATGCCCTTCAGGAAGCTGCTGGTCGATGCCTCGTGGTCGCGTGACGATCAAGGCCTGCGCGTGGACCTGGGCCAGCTGGAATTCGACCAGGAAGGCTTGACCGGTTCCATCAGCGGCACGCACCGGCTGCCGGCCGGCAAGGATGGCAAGCTGGCCGGCCCGGGCGTGGCCGACATCACCGGCAAGCTCGATGCCTTCGTCATCAACCGTATCGGCCGCTACCTGCCGATCGCCACCCCGCCGCACCTGAAGGCCTGGCTGACCGGCGCGCTGGAAGCGGGAAGCGCCCACGACGTATCCCTGCGGCTGGCCGGCGACCTGGCGCATTTCCCGTTCGCGGCCGACACGCCCGGCTTCAGGGAGGGCGAGTTCCGCATCGCCGGCCGCATCCAGGACGGCCGGCTGAATTACGAACCGGCCCACTTCGCGCCGAACGGCACGTCGCCCATGTGGCCGCAGGCCGAGCAGATCCAGGGCAGCTTCGCGTTCGAACGGGCGCGCATGGAAATCCGCGCCGACACGGCCAAGACCGGCAACGTCCATCTCGCCGACGTGAAGGCCGTCATTGCCGACCTGATCCACCACGACAGCATCCTCGAGATCGACGGCAACGCGGCCGGCGCGATGAGCGATTACCTGCGCTACGTGGCCAACAGCCCCGTACTCGAATGGATCGGCCACTTCACCGACCAGACCACGGCGAGCGGCAATGCAAAACTGGCGCTCAAGCTGCACCTGCCCCTGAACCGTATCCGTGAAAGCAAGGTGAACGGCACTTTGCAATTGCAGGGCAACGATGTGACGTTATGGAACGACATGCCGACCGTGCTGCTCACGACCGGCAAGGTCGAATTCAACGAGCGGGGCGTGAACCTGAACGGCTTGAACGGCACGCTGCTCGGCGGCCAGCTCCTGGTCAGCGGCGGCACGCAGCGCGACGGTACCATCGCCGTGCGCATCGGCGGCACCATGACGGCGGAGGGCTTGCGCCGCACGTGGCCGGCACCGGCCATGCAGCGCCTGGCCAGCCACATCAGCGGCAGCACCCGCTACAACGGCTTGATCACGGCGCACAACCACCAGTACCAGGTCGTGGTGGAATCGCTGTTGACGGGCGTGGGCCTCGACTTGCCGGCACCGCTGAAGAAGGAAGCGGCTGACGCGCTGCCGGTGCATTTCGTCCTGAATGGCGCGGCCACTAACGAAGCCGGCCTGGCGCGCGACGATATTCACCTGTCGATCGGCAACGTGGTGGCGGGCGCCTGGCAGCGCCAGCGGCAGAGCCACGGCCAGGAGCGCGGCCCGTGGCAGCTGGTGCGCGGCGGCATCGGCGTCAACACGCCGGCGCCGGAGCCGGACAGCGGCATGGCGCTGAACGTGAACATGAAATCGCTGAACGTGGACGACTGGATGGCACTGGCCAGCGACATTGGCGGTGCCGGCGGCGCCAACGCGGCGGGTGCCGGCGAAGCGCCGAGCTTGACCCAGTACATCGTGCCGGAAATGATGGCGGCCCGGGCCGACGAGATGATCCTGGCCAGCCGCAAGCTCGACAGCGTGGTGCTGGGCGCCACGCACCGCGGCGGCGCCTGGCAGGCCAGCATCGATTCGAAACAGGCGAACGGCTACATCACGTGGGCCGAATCGCCGACCGGGCGCGGGCTGGGCAAGGTCACGGCCCGGCTGTCCAGCCTGATCATTCCCGAATCGGCGGCCGGCGACGTGAAGGACATGCTGGAACGCTCGGCCAGCTCGCCGGCGATCCCCGCGCTCGACATCGTGGCCGAACGGTTCGAGCTGTTCAACCGGCCGCTGGGAAGCCTGGAATTGCAGGCCTATAATGCCTTGATCACGTCGTCACGCGAGTGGCGCGTGTCGAAGTTGGCGCTCGTCAATGCCGACGGTGCGCTGCATGGCACCGGCCGCTGGGTCAGCCAGGGCGGGCGCCATGACAGCGCGCTCAATTTCAACCTGGAGATCGCCGATGCCGGCAAGCTGCTGGAACGCTTCGGCTTCGCCGACACGGTCAGGGGCGGCAAGGGCAAGCTGTCCGGCGACATCGCCTGGAAGGGGCTGCCGTATTCGCTCGACATCCCCACGCTGGCCGGCAAGCTGGAAATGAATGTGGAGAAGGGCCAGTTCCTGAAGCAGGACCCCGGAGCGGCGAAGCTGCTGGGCGTGCTGAGCCTGCAGGCGCTGCCGCGGCTGCTGAAGTTCGACTTCAACGACGTGTTCTCGCAGGGATTGCAGTTCGACGGGATCACCGCGAACGCCGTGATCGATGGCGGCATCGTGAAGACGGAGAACCTCAAGATGCACGGCGTGCAGGCCACCGTGCTGATGGCCGGCTCGGCCGATATCGCCAACGAGTCGACCAACCTGCACGTGGTGGTGATTCCCGAGCTGAACTTCGGCACGGCGCCGCTCGTGTATGCGCTGGCCGTGAACCCCGTGATCGGGCTGGGCAGCTACCTGGCCCAGCTGTTCCTGTCGCAGCCGATGATGAAGGCGCTCACGTACCAGATGCAGGTGACGGGGCCGTGGAAATCGCCCGTCATCACGAAATTGGATAACAACCGGATCGCCACCCCGGAATTGTCGAAAGCCACCCGAACCCAGTGAGGACATGATGACCGCCGTTGCCAACTTCGTTGCCGCCGTCCAGATGGTTTCCACGCCCGACGTGGAAGAGAATATCGCCACCGCCCGCCGCCTCGTCGGCCAGGCGGCGGGCTCGGGCTCCGGCCTGGTGGTGCTGCCCGAATACTGGCCGATCATGGGCCGCGCCGACACCGACAAGGTGGCCGTGGCCGAGCAACTGGGCAGCGGCATCATCCAGCGCACGATGGCCGAGCTGGCGCGCGAGCACGGCGTCTGGCTGTTCGGCGGCACGCTGCCGCTGGTCTCCGGCGAGGCGGGCAAGGTGCTCAACACCACGCTCGTGTTCGACCCGGCCGGCGAGCAGGTGTCGCGCTACGACAAGATCCACCTGTTCGGCTTTGCCAACGAAAGCGAGTCCTACGACGAGGCGCGCACCATCGTGCCGGGCAAGCACGTGGGTACCGTCGCCACGGACGCGGGCAAGGTGGGCATGGCGATCTGCTACGACCTGCGCTTCCCGGAACTGTTCCGCGCCATGGGGCCGGTGGACCTGATCGTGGTGCCGGCGGCGTTCACGTACACCACCGGCGCCGCCCACTGGGACACGCTGCTGCGCGCGCGGGCAATCGAGAACCAGTGCTATGTGCTGGCCTCGGCCCAGGGCGGCACCCACGTCAACGGCCGCCGCACGTGGGGGCACAGCCAGCTGATCGACCCGTGGGGCGAGGTGCGCGCCATCATCGAGGAAGGCGAGGGTGTTGTTGGCGGGCTCATCGATCATGAACTGATCGCCAGCGTGCGGCAGAAGCTGCCGGCCCTCCGCCACCGGACGATGTAAGGCCGAGGCAGGCATGCTCGCTATCCACTACAATGACACCCAGTCATAGATCGGGATTACCAAGATGAAACCATTCGAACCGAACCTCTCCTCGCTGGCGGTCGCGCGCGATGTGCTGCTGACGCCGTTCGGCCTGGACGAAGCCAAGCTGATCAAGACGCTGGGCACCATGTTCACGCACAAGGTCGACTATGCCGACCTGTACTTCCAGTTCACCAAGAACGAAGGGTGGAGCCTGGAAGAGGGCATCGTGAAGACGGGCAGCTTCTCGATCGACCAGGGCGTGGGCGTGCGCGCCGTGTCCGGCGAGAAGACGGCGTTCTCGTACTCCGACGAGATTTCCGAAGCCGCCCTGCTCGACGCCGCCGCGGCCACGCGCACGATCGCGCGCGCCGGCTCCGGCAAGATCAAGGTGGCCGGCAGCCTGGCCCAGCAGGGCGGCCGCTCGCTGTACCTGCCGAACGACCCGATCGCGTCGCTGGACGCGGCGGCGAAAGTGAAGCTGCTCGAGCGCGTGGAAAAGATCGCCCGCGCGAAAGACCCGCGCGTGGTGCAGGTGATGGCCGGCTTGGCCGGCGAATACGACGTGGTGCTGGTGGTGCGCAGCGACGGCGTGCTGGCGGCGGACATCCGCCCACTGGTGCGCGTATCGGTCACCGTCATCGTCGAGCAGAACGGCCGGCGCGAGATGGGCACGTCCGGCGGCGGCGGCCGCTACGATTACGGCTACTTCACCGACGAGCTGCTCACCCAGTATGCGGAAGACGCCGTCAAGGGCGCCCTCGTCAACCTCGATTCGCGCCCGGCCCCGGCCGGCCCGATGACCGTGGTGCTGGGCCCGGGCTGGCCCGGCATCCTGCTGCACGAGGCGATCGGCCACGGCCTGGAAGGTGATTTCAACCGCAAGGGGTCGTCCACGTTCTCCGGCCGCATCGGCGAGCGCGTGGCAGCCAAGGGCGTGACGGTGGTGGACGACGGCACGCTGCCGGACCGCCGCGGCTCGCTCAACATCGACGACGAAGGCAACCCGACGCAGTGCACGACCCTGATCGAGGACGGCATCCTGCGCGGCTACATCCAGGACACGATGAACGCGCGCCTGATGAAGATGCCCGTGACGGGCAATGCCCGCCGCGAATCGTTCGCCCACCTGCCGATGCCGCGCATGACGAACACCTACATGCTGGCGGGCGACAAGGACCCGGCGGAAATCCTGGCGTCCGTGAAGAACGGTCTGTTCGCGGTGAACTTCGGCGGCGGCCAGGTCGACATCACGAACGGCAAGTTCGTGTTCTCGGCCAGCGAAGCCTACATGATCGAGAATGGCAAGATCACCTACCCGGTGAAGGGCGCCACCCTGATCGGCAACGGCCCGGACGTGCTGAACCGCGTCTCCATGATCGGCAACGACATGAAGCTGGACCCGGGCGTGGGCGTATGCGGCAAGGAAGGCCAGAGCGTGCCGGTGGGCGTCGGCCAGCCGACCTTGCGCCTGGACGGCGTCACCGTCGGCGGCACCGCGTAACCCCCGCTCCGCTCGAAGAAAAGGCGCCTCCCGGCGCCTTTTTTGTTTCCTGAAAAATGGGGACGTACTCCATTTCCCAGGAAATATTGCCCAGAAAATGGGGTCTGTCCCCGTTTTCCGGGCAACGTTGCAGTTAGAACGTGTACGCCCCCCGCAGGTAGAGGGCGCGCCCGATCGGATCGGTATAGCGCGGGTCATACCCCTTCTGGAACACCGTGCCCTGGTTCGAGAACGGTGGCTCCTTGTCGAACAGGTTCTTCACGCCAGCCGTCAGCGTGATGTTCTTGAAGCCGGTATAGGTGCCCGACAGGTTCACCAGGCTGTACGACGACACGCGGTTGAAGTATTGCGCGTCGACGAGGTTCTGGTCGTCATAGCGTGTCTTGAAGTTGTGGGCCAGCGTGGCACTCCACGGGCCCGAGCGCCACGTCAGCGCCGCGTTGTGCCGCCAGCGGAATACCACGTAGTTGTCCGCGTAACGGCCCACGTTCTCGATGAACTCGCCGTCTCGCTCGTTCTGGTACTTGTAGCTGTGCACCCAGGTGCCGTCCAGCGTGAACGTCAGTCCACCCCAGCTGTGGTTCGGCGTGCGCGCGGTGAGGCTGACGTCGATACCGTCCGTCTCCACCTTGCCCAGGTTTTCGTTCAAGTCCCAGATGGCGTTCGGCGAGCCGTCCGGGAAGCGCAGGAAGCGGTCGCGGTATTTGTCGAAGTTGCCGTAGATCGTCTGTTCCGGCAGCGCGCCGATCTTGTCGCGCAGGTGGATGTCCCAGTAATCGATCGCCAGCGTGAGGGCCGGCACCGGCTCGAATACGGCGCCAACGGAGAAGGTGCGCGATTTTTCCGGCTTCAGATCCGGGTTGCCGCCTTGCAGCTTGAACTGTTGCAGGTCGCAGTCGCGCAGCGGATTTGCGCCCGGCTGTGGCACGCCGCCGGGGCACAGGATCGGGTCGTTATAGCTGTTGCTCGTGTCGTTGCGTGACAGCGGGGCGTTCTTCTCGAACAGCGTGGGGGCGCGGAAGCCCGTGCTGGCCGAACCACGCAGCACCACGGTCTGGTGTGGCTGGTAGCGTAGCGAAGCTTTCGGGTTCCACGTGCTGCCGGCATCGCTGTAGTGGTCGTAGCGGGCGGCCAGCGACGCTTCCAGGTTCTTCAGGAACGGCGCGCTGACTTCGCCGAACACCGCCTGGATCGTGCGGCTGCCATCCTTCGACAGCGAGCCGGAGAGGCCCGAGCTCGCCGCCTGCCCGGCGATGTCGCGGTTGACGTTGAAGTCCGCCTTCTCGTGCCGCAGCTCGGTGCCGAAGGCCACGGCGAACTTGCCGCCAGCCATGTCGAACAGTTCGCGGCTGGCCTTGAAGTCGAACGCGGTCTGCTGGTTCTTGGCGTCCTGCACGCGACCGCGCAGTGCCGTGGTGGCCAGGTAGGCGCGGCCCGCCTCGTTCTGCATGCCGAACGGGTTGAGTATGCCGTTCAGCACGCCTGCGGCGAAGCTGGCGTCCTGCACGTAGCCGCCCGTGAAGTTTTCCTCGGACCGGCTCTCCGACCAGGACAGCCCGCCCTCGTAATCCCAGCCGGCGATGATGCCTTCCAGCGAGCCGACCAACCGGGTGCCGCGGCCCTTCGACTGGATCTGGCGCTGCCCCGCCTCGGTCGGCCGCCAGCTCACGTTCAGGGGTTCGCCGGACAACCCCGGCTGGGCCGGCACGCCGCCGGCATTGCCCGGGTAGTAGGGGCTCGACGCCGGCAAGATCAGGCCGGTCTGCGGCGGCGGCGCGGTGCGCGACATGACGTTATTCACCGAATAGAGCAACTCGACGGACGCCGTGTGGTCGGTGCCAACTTTCCGGCTGGCCCTGCCGTACGCGGTGATGCGTTCCTGCTCCGGAATGTTGTCGATCAAGCGCGTGTAATCCTGCCGGCAGGTGCCGTCGCTGGCGCGCGGCACCGAGAGCGGCGCATCGCAGCCCGTCGCGAAGCCGGGGTTGCCAGCGACCTCGGTGACGGGGTCGAAGTAATTGGCCGGGAACGGCGTGCCCGAGGTCTCGTTCAAGCCCCGTTCGGGGATCACGCCGGTGGCCGAGAACGGCCGCTGCTGCGAGGTCAGCACATCCTGCTTGTGGTAGTCGAACACGCCCAGCATGGCCCAGCGGTCGCGTTCCAGGTCGCCGCCGCCGACCGTGACGTTGGCGCGCCGCTCGCGGCCGCCCGTCTCTTCCGGGAACGTGGCTTCCACGGCGATGGTGGCACGGTCCACGGCCCGCTTGGTAATGAAGTTGATCACGCCGCCGATCGCGTCCGTGCCATAAATGGCCGAAGCGCCGTCGCGCAGCACTTCCACGCGTTCCAGCGCCGCCACCGGGATCAGGTTCAGGTCGACGCTGGCGCCATCGTAGGGGTGGGTGGCCAGCCGGCGGCCGTTCAGCAGCACCAGCGTCTTGTCGCCGCCCAGTCCGCGCAGGTCGGCCGTGGCCTGGCCGCCCGTCGGCAAGCCGCTGGCATTGCCGCCCACGGCGTTGGCCGCGCCGAAGCTGCTCTGGTTCGACGGGATCCGGTCCAGCACTTCCTGCGCTGTGGTCAGCCCCTGCTTCACGAATTCCTCGGCGCGGAACACGGTCAGCGGCGTGGCGGTTTCGGTCTGGATGCGCTTGATCGACGAGCCGGTGATTTCGACGCGGGCCATCTGGCCTTCCTCGGCTTGTTGGGCGTGGGCAGCGAGAGGCGCCAGCGCGATCGGCAGGCCAGCCAGGCTCATACCCAGGCGACGACAGAACGGGTGGGTCCAACGGTGGCTGCTGTGCGGTTGTTCCATGGTTCAGGGCTCCTATACAAACAGTTGACGGTTCTTTTTGCTCTGCATCGTATGAATTGATGCTTGCAACCTGACTTTGCCACGGAATGTTTGCTCTGCTACAGGAAGTACGCGAACCGAGGCGAGTTTTCAGGACTTTTCAACATGAAATTCTCAAAAAAGCAACACTCCGGGATAAATACCCAGCATGTGACAATCGGAGAGTATTACGGCAGAGGTCGTACTGTAGAGTTGAACGATTAATCACATCAAAATCCTCGGGGGGAGTATGGCCGGTCAGCATTCGCGCTTGTGGACGCATTTGACGTCACTCGTGATGCAGTTGGCGTTGCTTTGTGCGTTGTATGCGCCATTTGTCCCAATAGCGCATGCGGGATGTATCAGCGGGCAATGCCAAGCTCCGGCAATTAATCCCATGACCCCTTCGGGTGGCAACTCCTATGTTGAAGGAGCCGCTATCGCAGTCTCAGGTGTGGCGCGCGGGAATGTGGTGACCAACTCGATCGGCGATGCTTATTCGTTCTACGTCGAGAAGGTCGAGATATACGTGGACGGTAATTTGGTCGGCACTGCTGCCCTTGGTCCTCGAACCGCGGACGAATATGACATCCCGATCAGGGACTTCTCTTATACGATTACAGGCTTGAGCGTTGGATTCCATTCGATTGGTGCAAGGGCATTCGACAATGGGTCCAACATCGGCGCGGCAGCCGGTTCTACCCGAACTGTATGGATTGAAGTGGTGGCTAACGACGCGCCGGTAGTCCAGGTAAGTGCTTCGGCAACGAAGGCGTCGGCGCCTGGAACGATCACAATGAGTGCGACGGCAACCGACAGCGTTGGCGGAATGGATTCTGTCGAATTTCTCGCCAATGGCACGCCGCTGACAAGTTATCGCATTTACGGGAACTATACCTACACCTGGACAAATGTTCCGGCAGGGACGTATTCGATTACCGCTCGGGCGTACGATATCCATGGAAAGACAGGTACGTCGACACCGGTTTCAGTAACGATCAGCCCGCCTGCCAACTCTCCGCCGTCGGTAACACTCGCCCCCAGCAGCCCGGACACAGTCGCGCCAGGCGGCGTCACGATCACTGCCAATGCTTCGGATGTGGATGGAAGCATCTCCTCAGTTCGTATTCTAAGGGATGGAGCACAGGTCGGAACTTCGACTTCCGTGCCCTATACCTATAACGCGACCGGTCTCGCGGCAGGAACATACCGATTTACCGCTGTCGCTAGGGATAATGCCGGCGCAGAGGCCACTTCCGCCCCCTACACATTGACCGTCACGGCGCCGACGAACGCATCGCCAACGGTTACTCTCTCGACCAGTGGCGCCACTACGACGGCGCCCGGCAAGATCACGTTGTCCGCTACCGCGTCCGACTCGGATGGGACCATTGCCCGAGTACGCTATTACCGGAATGGCGTGGAGTTGGCGGCCTTGACGACGGCCCCGTATACCTATGCCTGGACTAACGTAGCGGCAGGCACCTACTCGATCCAGGCGGTGGCTGAAGACAATCTCGGTGCCACCGGCTATTCCTCCACATACAATTTCGTTGTGACTGCGGCGACAGCCAACACCGCTCCAACGGTAACGCTGCAGTCTCCGGCTAGTGGCACGGTAATCGATTCGCCATTACCGACCACTCTATCGATGAGCGCATCCGCATCGGATAGCGACGGCACCATCAAGAATCTGCAGTTCTTCGTCAACGGTACAGCTGTCAGCACCCTGACCGCGCCGCCATACTCCGCAAGCTTCAACGTGACCGCTGCTGGCACCTACACGATTCAGGTGAAGGCGACGGACGATGACAATGCCGTTGGTTCTTCGGCTACTGCCACCGTCACTGTTTTGCCGAGTACTCCTGCAGCTGGCCCACTGGTGGGAACGGAAAAGGGATACCCGGGAACTATCGACGGACAAGCAAACGTTTCGGTGCTCGGTCGCGCTGAATTCAATATCCCCTTGGTTCTCCCTCCAGGCGTTGCCAATTTCGCACCGAAACTTAGTCTGAACTACGACAGCAGCGATGGAAACGGTCCGCTTGGCGTCGGATGGACCCTTGCTGGACTTAGCAGCATTACCCGTTGCACCCGTGATATCGCACATGATGGCGCCAACGCCGCTATCGACATGTCTGCGAACGATAAGTTCTGCCTCGATGGTCAGCGGTTGATCCTAGTGAACGGTACGTATGGGGCAAGCGGTTCCGAGTATAGGATCGAACAGGATAACTATTCTAAAATCACGGCCATGGGCAGCGTTAACGGTGGCCCAGAGTATTTCATAGCGTATCTTCGCGATGGAACGAAGATTGAGTTCGGGAACCTCATTGGCGGAAGAATGATTCTCACCGGACACTCGTCCGCTATGGCATGGTTTGCAAGCCGCTCAACGGATCCACGCGGGAACTCTTATTCCGTCAAATATTTGGCAACGCCCTCCGGAGTGCCGCTTGTTTCGCAAATAAGCTACACGGGTAATGCTTCAAACGGGTCGGCAGAAACAAATACGGTCGTGTTTATTTATGACACTTCCCGTACTGATGCCGAGGTATCGTACCTGTCCGGGGGGCAGGCCAAGGTCAGCAATCGACTTGCCCGGATTCTGATCGCCTCCGATTTGGCAGGTGCCGGCACCTTCACAAATGTTAAGTATTACAACTTCGGGTATCAATATAGCCAAAGTACATCCAGAAGCAGACTGGTCTCGATCAGCGAATGCGATGGCGAGACAACGTCGGCATGCAAGCCCGCGACGACTTTAACTTGGGAAAGCACCTCTGGGACCAAGGGCGGACGCATCAATTATCCGGGGTTCACCGAGCAATTTGGTGCGCTGGATGCGAATCTGGAAGACAAGATCCGTTCTCACTGGGTCGATCTTAATGGCGACGGCGTTCCAGAGCATTGCGTACAGATTGGACGGATGGGCGCGGGCGAGGAATATATGACTTCCAGACTCTATTGCGGGATGACCCAGCCGAACGGTGCCGCGCCGGTCGCACTTAACTTGGGTAATTTCGACGCGCCTTCTGTGGAACTTGAGTTCCTTGACTTCAACGGCGACGGCCTCACTGATATTTGCCAGGGGAACTCCTGCTCCATCACTGGACCGACCAAGCCAAGAGAGTCGTTTGTCAGCGCGCCAGGACCATACGCAGCAGGAGATATTCAGTTCTTCCAGGATGTCAACGGTGACGGCCGCGTCGACTTTTGCGCCATGCGCAACGGAGGAGTGAGTTCCAACCCGTATCGAATGACTTGCTTCCTGTATTCGGGCACCGCTTGGGGAGCCGCACAGGATCTTGGCGTGATTCCGGTAGAGACCTGTAGGGGCTCTAGTTGCCAAACACTTCGCTTTGCTTGGGTATCGCTGACCTCGGATAACATCCCATCATTCTGCCGCCTGGATGGCAACGTCATGCGTTGCCGCAAATGGACACCCTCTGGCTTCGGCGCGGAAATGTCGACTGGCCCGATCAATATCGGTGACCGGGATGGCCGTGCATGGACGGACGTAAATGGAGACGGCCTTGATGATTTCTGTCGTGTGATTCCGGACGCACCCATCACGCAGCAGGGCGCTGACCAAGGAAAAGGCAGGACCGAGTGCACGCTGGCTACCGGCACCGGCTTCGGTGCCACTGTCACTTCCGCGACGATGGACATCGGCAGGGGCTCCCTTGCGCCGTTCGATACGTACCGTTCGTGGCTGGACGTGAATGATGACGGAAATGCCGACTTCTGCCGCTCTCTAGTTGCAGGTGGATCCGCATGCGCGCACTCGACTGGTGGCACTTTCTCGGGTGAGACGACATTTGTCTACGCCGACGCCACGCGACTGGTGGATGCTACTGGCGATGGCCGGGTGGATGACTGCACGTGGGGAACCAGCGATAACGCGTCCGATAACTTCTGCGTTGCAAGCCAAGCAATCCCTACCGACGTCGTGCTCAGCATCAAGGATGGCCTTGGCGCCACGTCGACTTTTGAGTATTCGTACCCATTCAACCCGGCGGTTTATATGCGTGGCACGGGTAGCGTATTCCCCGTTGCAGATGTGATGGTGCCAGACCATGTCGTATCAGCGCTCAGGCTGACCGATGGCAACGGCGCGGAACGAAAGCACACTTACAAGTACGAGGCAGCTCGTGTTCATCAGCAGGGCAGGGGCCCGCTCGGCTTCGCTGCGATGACGCGCAACGACGCATCCGGCCTGACGGTGCGCAGCGAGTTCCTGCAAAACTTCCCGTACACGGGTTTGGTCAGCCGCGTCTTGACAAAGAATGGCAGCGTTACCGTCAGCGATATCGCAACGCAGTACAGTGCGACCAGCACGGCGCCGTACAAGATTCATCAGGTCTCGAGTGTCAGCAAAACCTACAACCCTGATGGTTCGTTCCTCAATTGGGTTGAAACGCTGAGCCCCCTCGCGAACATCGATGCGTACGGCAACATCGGCTTGTTGTCCACTATCTGGAAAGACGCAAGTGGTACGGCCGACGGCTACAGCCGCAGCATGGCCGTCGTATATAACAACGACACGACAAACTGGATCCTCGGTCAGCCTTCGACGATCACCTTGACGAGCAAGGCTCCTGGCCGTGCGGACAGCGTGCGTTCCGAAACGAAGACCTATCACACGAGCAACCCTGGTCTTGGTATGGTCAAGCAGCACGTCATCGAGCCCAACAATGGCAACCTTGGCGTGACGGATCTGCGGCTGGTGACGGATTATGTCTACGACGTATTCGGAAATCTGAAAACCAGGACCGTCAGCGGTGCGAATATCGAAACCCGTACCGAAGTGACCTACGACTACGACCTCAGAGGCCGGGGACCGGTTTCGATCACGAACGCACTGGGTCACAAAGAAATTATCAGTTACGACTGGCGCTTTGGATCGCGCAGCAGTCTTACCGACGCGAATACCTTGAAGACGTCGTGGACGTACGATGCGTTCGGCCGCATGCTGACCCAGACCAATCCCGACGGTACCGTGACCACCAGAACATACAATCGCTGCGTATCTTGCGTTCCGTACTCGGCCTATAGCGCAACGCGCCAGACTACGGTCCCGGCAACGGGCATGGTAGTCGAGCCCCCGTCACGCGAGTACTTCGACATACTCGGCCGCTCTGTCATGGTCGTGACCACCAGCCTGTCTGGCAAAGAAGTACTGCACAGGCGCCAATACGACAAACTCGGCAGGCTGCGCGCAGACTATACGCCGTACTTTGCCGGTAGCTCGCCAGCAGGTAGCACGCGATATGACTATGATGTGCTCGACCGAGCTTATCTTGTCACGGCACCCGACAATACGACAGTCAGGACCGATTACGCTGGCCGAAAGGTTACGACGACAAACTACAAGGGTGTGAAGTCTGCGATAACGCGCAATAGCCAAGAGAAGGTAGTGTCGGTCATCGATGCCGAAGGTAGTGCCGATAGCAGCACGACTACTTACGAGTACGACAATTGGGGAAATGAGGTCAAACGAACCGACTACGTTGGCAATATAACTAGCCGTGAGATCGATCTTCGCGGCCGAATGAAGAAGTTGATCGATCCGGATCTGGGTACCTGGACCTATACCGTCGATAACCTCGGCCAGCGAATCACGCAGACGGACGCGAAACTTCAAAAGACTACGTACACCTACGACTTGCTGGGCAGGATGAAGAGACGCCTCGAGCCCGACCAGGATAGCAAGTGGTTCTACGAGACGAACGCCGCCGGCGCGGCCTGCGCGAAATCAGTGGGCAAGCTGTGCGAGAGCACGTCGACGAACGGTTATTTCCGACGCATCGCTTATGACAGCCTGGGGCGCCAGGAACGTATTACTGAGCATATCGACGTAGATTATGCAACGAGCTACACCTACGACGCGGCGGGGCGCTTGGCTACCCGTACTTCGCCGGCAGTATCAGGCTTCGCTTCGCCGTTTGCGATGAAGTACAACTACACCGCTACGGGTCATTTGCAGAGCATTAGCAATAACTCGACGGGCGCAGTCTTGTGGACCAAGACCAGCGAGAATGCGGCCGGATCTACAACTACCGAGAAGTTCGGCAATTCAGTAGTTGGCATGCGTACATACGATCCGCTGATGAATCGTTTGCTCACGCTTCAGTCCGGCACGGGGGCAGCTCCGTTCGCCCTGCAGAATCACGTCTACCAATATGATGCTCTCGGTCGGTTGGAGGTAAAGGAAGAGCGGCAGAGTGGCGTCAATACGATCGACACCTTCAGTTACGACACGCTCGATCGCCTGAAGACGGCAACCGTGAAGAACTCGGCCGGCGTGACGGTATCCACTTCCACGACGTATAACGCGATCGGCAATATAGTCACGCGCACAGGGCTCGGTACTTATACCTACCCCACGGCAGGTGCAAAGCGGCCCCACGCCGTCACGCGCATCAGTGGGACGGTTGATGGCGTGACCGCCCCCAGCTATCTCTATGACGACAATGGCAACCTGAGTTCTGGTGGGCAGTTCACGGTGACGTGGATGAGCTTCAACATGCCGTCGGCTATTACCAAGGCTACGCCGTCCCTACCTTCAGGTAAAAGCACGTCGACGTTCTTATATGGAGCCGATCACCAGCGCGTTAAGCAAACGTGGACCGATACGACAAGATCGGTAACGACGTTCTACGTGAACGGCGGTGAGTTCGAAAAGGAAATCGACACCCAGACAGGACTGACACAGTACAAGCATTACCTGCAGGCGGACGGGCGCCAGGTGGCTGTCCAAACCCGCTTGAGCAATGGGACCGAAAACGTTCGGTATATTCACCCAGATCGTCTTGGTTCGACGAACGTCGTCACGGACGCGTCTGGCGCTGCAATGGAACGCATGGCCTTCGATGCCTGGGGGGATCGTCGCAACGCAACCACGGCTGCGGCCGATCCGACAAACCTGATCCAGCCGGCTAGCACTGATCGGGGCTTCACTGGTCACGAAAGCCTGGATCTCGGAAATATGGGGCTGGTGCACATGAATGCACGGGTGTATCACCCAGCACTCGGCCGCTTCTTGAGCCCTGATACGATCGTTCCAGATCGGTTCAATACGCAGGACCTTAATCGTTACAGCTACGTTGGCAATGGGCCGACCAATGCTGTGGATCCCAGCGGTCACATACAGCAAGTCATTATTTCGGCGCCAAAGCCGCCACCACCGGTCTCTACCCCGCTCGGATTGACCGTGCTGATGGGGCCGGAGGCCGGCTATGCAATGCAGCAAATGGTTGTGCCGCGGAATACGGGTCTCAACGCGCCGCTCGAGACGCTCGTGAGATCGTGGAACGAGAAGAAGATGGGGCAACGCATCCGAGCGGCTGCAACAAACGCGGTAAAATGGTACAACGAGCAGATGACCAAAAATAGTTTGGTCTGGAAGGCGGTTCAGTTGATGGCCGCCGCGGCTGCAGACAGTGGAGGAGATACAGCAGACGCTGCTAGTGACGCGGGCACACCAGGTACACAGGAATCCGATAAAGGATGCATCTATTGCGTACCAGGTGAAAAAACAAGCTCCGGAAAGGATTACATTGGCTCCACCGATAACCTTGATCAACGAAAGCGTGATAAGACAGATGGACGCGATCGAGAGGGGGCGCGGATCGTTGGGGAATACGATAAAGGAAATCGTGATGAGCGCCGAAACAAGGAGCAGCAAGCGATTAATGATCATGGCGGTGTCAGAAATCTCGACAATCGTCGAAATGAAGTCCGTGAGACCAAATGGGGTGAACGAGGAATTACGCCGCCTGGTCTCTAACAACCTTAATTAAGCAGGAAGGTTTACTATGAATGAACGTCCGATTCCACCCGCTGCACTAAGGGATGAAAATTCTGTGGAAATGCTGCGTGTGTGGATTGCAGAGCGCAAACTACATTGTTCAATGAAAGTTGGGATGTATCAGGATGGAATGGGTATCCCCGAGACAGAGGCTTGGGGAACAATCTTGGCCGATGTCGCGCGGCATTTGGCGAACGCGCTTAATGAGAAATATGGTGCGAGCACGGAAGAGTCTATCCAGAAGATCAAGGACAGCCTGCTAGACGAGTTGGCGAAACCAACTTCGAAGAGTGATGGCGGTTTTGCCTGAGGCAAGTTCGGTATTTCTTCAATGAGATGAGTTGATTGCGTCTCAAGAATGAGACGGGGCGTGACATTGGCAGGCTGTCGTTGAAGGCGTAGGGAGCTGTCAGAAGATGGCTCTTGAGTCTCAGCAATGAATACTCTGGCGTAGCCGTATGAATGATTTTCCCCGTTCTCTCTCGACTACTAATGTCAAGCACTAATACTACTAACTATAAATTCTTGCCTGCAGGCCTTTTTTTTATTGGCTTGAGCATCATGCTTGTTTGCGTGCTAAAAATGGGTAAGTTGGAAAAAGAATTAGACCTGCTCGGGAATGTACGGTCCCGGATCTCGGAAATACGCGTTTATTCTATCGACGAGACTACTCATCAGTCTATGCGAGACAGACATGATGCTAGTGCGACAAGGCTCAATTACAGCTTATTTAGAGCCGGCACCGAAGCGAATGTTGATTTTCAAGAGGTATCATTTTCTCCTTCTGCTGAAGGAGATAAGGAATCGCACCGCGGCCTTTTGATGAATGTACGCTTGAAAGGAAACTATAAAGCAATTAAAGACTTCTACGCAGGGCTATTGAAGGGAAATCACCAGTTGGCCCTAAATTCGCTATCGATTCGTCGCAGTGCGGGGAGTGATGCCGTTCTTGATTCGGAAGCACAGCTGACTTTCTACTACACCCCCGACAATGACTCGTACTAAAGCGTGGCTGCCTTGGGCAGTGCTGCTTGCCGTTGCTTCAATCTTTTTGCTTAAGAGTAGCGGAGATTCAGCAACTAAATCTGAGGAGGCGGCGACGCTGACCAAAGTTGTAGTGCATTCAGCAGCGATTTCGAAGAACAAGGCCGGCACTCATCAACGAGAACCGTTCGCGAAAACCGGCGTAGACCCATTCAAGATTGTTGATTTAACGTCATCACCCACACCCGAGCCACCTCCGCCATCCCCAGCCGAAACGCCCGCCCCAGTCGCGGCAGTCTTCCCCTTCCGCTACTTCGGCCGCATGGCCGGCCCAGACGGAAAGCTCATCACGTACCTCACGCGCGACGACACGCTGGTCCCGATCACCCAAGGCATGGAACTGGACGGCGGTTTCAAGGTCGAGTCGATCGGCGACACGGAAATCGTGGTCAACTATGTCCCGCTGGATACGCGCACCGTCATCGATACCCGGGCGGCGGAATAAGCAGCAATGAGTAAGCGGTAAATCGAGGGAGCCAGTCTTTGCGTTACATGAAAGAATGCCGTCGCGCCGTCGCGGCACTATTGCTGCCAGTCGTGCTGGCCGGCTGCGGCGCGCAAGCGATCCGGGAGGATGCGCAGGTAGCATTCCGCGCCGGCGAATACGAGCAGGCGCTGAAGCTTTACAGGGAAGGGCTGGCGCGCTATCCCGAAAACGTCACCTTGAAATCCGGGCTTGTCAGTGCGGAAGACGCCGCTGTCTCGCGTCTGCTGACCGAGGCCAATGCCGCGCGCACCGCCGGGGATTCCCGTGGGGCGGAAGAGCGGGCGCGGCGGGCGCTGCAAATCAAGCCGAACGCCGAGCGGGCCCGCGCGATATTGCTGGACATCGAGCGGGACGCCCGGCAGCGCGTGGCGCTGTCCCGCGCGCGCGAGCTGATTGGTAACGGCTTCGTCGAGCGCGCGTCGATCGTCATCGAGAACGCCTTGAAGGATGAGCCGCGCAACGCGGAATTGCTTGCGCTTCAGCGCCGGCTGGAACTGGACGCCAAGCAGGCTGAAGCGGAAGCGGTCCAGCTTTCGGAGACGAGGCCGATCTCCCTCGACTTCAGGAACGCCAACCTGCGCACGGTGCTGGAAGTCATCACGCGCAATTGCGGTGTGAACTTCGTCATCGACAAGGATGTCCGCTCCGATATCCAGACCACCGTGTTTCTCCAGCAGAGCCGCCTGCCCGACGTGCTTGAATTGCTGACGTCCACGAACCAGCTTGGATACAAGGTCATCGACGCCACGACCGTCATGATCTATCCGCGTACTCCGGATAAGCTGAAGGAGTACCAAGACCTGGTGGTGCGCGCCTTCTACCTGACCAATGCCGACGTAAAGCAGACGGCGAGCCTTCTAAAATCGATGCTGAAGGTGCGCGAGCCGTTCGTCGACGAGAAGCTGAACATGGTCATGATCAGGGAAAGCGCGCAGACGGTGCGGCTGGCCGAACGCATGATCGCCTTGCACGACCTGCCCGAATCGGAAGTGCTGATGGAAGTGGAAGTGCTCGAGGTGAAGCGCTCCAGCCTGACGGAGCTCGGCATCAAATATCCGGACGGCTTCACGCTGACGCCGATTCCGCCGACGGGCAGCAAAGGCTTCACGCTCGGTAACGTGGGCAGTTTGAACAGCAATTCGATCGGTATCGGCTTGCCGGACGTGACCTTGAACCTGCACCGCGATGTCGGCGACGTCAACATCCTTGCCAACCCCAGGATTCGCGCCCGCAACAGGGAAAAGGCGAAGATCATGATTGGCGATAAGCTGCCGGTCATCACAACCACGGGCAATGCCACGAACAGCGGGTTTATCTCGGAATCCGTCCAGTACGTGGACGTGGGCCTGAAGCTCGATGTCGAACCGAATATTCACCTGGACGACGAGGTGGCGATCAAGGTGGCGCTCGAAGTCAGTTCGCTGGTTCGGGAAATCAAGACCGCCAGCGGTTCGCTGGTGTATCAGATTGGCACACGCAGCGCGAACACGGTACTGCGTCTGCGAGACGGGGAAACGCAGCTTCTCGCCGGCTTGATCAGCAATGAGGAGCGCATGAGTGCGAACCGCGTCCCTGGCTTGGGCGACTTGCCGATGGTAGGGCGTCTGTTCGCTTCCCAGCGCGACGACGGCCAGCGCACGGAGATCGTACTGTCCGTCACGCCACGGATCGTGCGTAATGTGCGCCGTCCAGACTTGAACCAGACGGAGCTCTGGTCGGGAACGGAAAACGAGGTCCGCAGCCGACCGCTGGCCGCGGTGGCACCGCGCAAGCAGGAGACGGCGGCGTCCACGGCACCGCCGGTCACGCCTGCGGCTGGTATCGAACCCTCGGTCGAGGCGAGTCCCGCCGCGGCAAGCGCGGGCGCGGGCCCCGTGAACCTGTCGCTCAACGGGCCGGCCGAGGTCGCGGTCGGCGCGACATTCGAGGTGCAGGTGGCGATCGACTCGCAGCTGCAGGTGCGCGGCATGCCGCTTCAGTTGCGCTTTCCCGCGCAGCTGCTGCAAGTTGAAGAAGCCGAAGCCGGAGACTTCTTCGCACAGAACGGCGGCTTGAGCCAGACGAAAACGCTCGACCAGCAGCAGGGCCTCGCAGCGATCGCAGTGATGCGTAACAGCGCGGACGGCGTGGCGGGCGGCGGCGCCGTCGCCCGGTTCCGGTTCAAGGCCCTTGCACCCGGCGAGGCCCACGTCAGCCTCGATTCCGCGAAGGTCGACGGCGCCGAGCTCCCCTCGCTGCCGTTGCCGCAACCCTTGACCGTAAAGGTGAGATAAGTGCGGCGCGCGCCAGCCGGCGGTTACACGCTTGTCGAGATGCTCGTGGTCATGGCGCTGCTGGGCATTCTCGCGGCCGCCGCCATGCCGCTCGTCGAGCTGAGCGCAAAGCGTGGCAAGGAGCGCGAGCTGAAGGCCGCGCTCTGGGAAATCCGCCAGGCCATCGACGGATACAAGAACGCCCACGATCGGGGCTTGATCGGAACCGTCACGCCAAGCGGTTATCCGCCCGCTCTTGCGGTGCTGGTCGATGGTGTCGAGAACACCGGCAAGCCGGGCGCCGGCCGTATCTATTTCCTGCGCAGGGTGCCGCGCGATCCGTTCGCGCCGCAGGATGTCGCGGCGGAGCGGAGCTGGGGCTTGCGCAGCTATGCATCGCCGCCCGACAGGCCGCAGCCGGGGGCGGATGTCTATGACGTGCACTCCACTTCGAGCGAGGTCGGCATGAATGGCGTGCCGTACAGCCAATGGTAAGGCAGACGCGTGGATTCACGCTGATCGAACTGCTGGTCGTGATGGCGCTGATCGGCCTGTTGCTGTCGCTGACGGTGCCGCGCTACTTCGGCCACGTCGACAAGGCGAAGGAAACGGTGCTTCGGCAAGACCTGCTGCAGATGCGCGATGCCGTCGACAAGTATTTCGGCGACCATGACCGGTACCCGGAATCGCTGCAAGAGCTTGCCGAGCGCCGCTACCTGCGCCGCGTTCCCGTCGACCCCATCACTGACAAGGACGATACCTGGGTCGTGGTGCCACCCGCCCGCAAGGAGATGGGCAAGGTATTCGACGTGCGCAGCGGCGCCCCCGGGAAGGGGCGGGATGGGACCGACTATGCCAGCTGGTAATGCCCGTTCGGGCGGCTTCACCTATGTGATGGTGCTGGCGGCGTTGGCCATCTTCGGTATCGGCCTGGCCGCGTTGGGAGAAACTTGGAGCAGCGTGTCGCGGCGCGATCGCGAACGGGAGTTGCTGCTCGTCGGTGATGCCTATGCGCGCGCGATCGAGCAATACTACCTGCGCTCGCCCGGCGCCGAGCGCAAGTATCCGGCCAAGCTGGACGAGCTGGTGGACGACCGGCGCTTCGTCGAGGCGACGCGGCACCTGCGACAGCTGTACCGGGACCCGGTGACGCGGCAGGCCTTCGCCACCGTGCAGGCCCCTGATGGCGGCATCATGGGGGTGTACAGCAAAAGTGAACTGGAGCCGCTGCGAAAGGCTGCCCAAGTGCTGCCCGGTGGCGCCACGGTTGCCGGCCAGCGATACATGGACTGGAAATTCATATACGTCCCGCGGAAGGAAACGCCATGACAGCGAACGAACGCCTGCACTTTACCGTGCGGACCTTCGATGCGGCATCGGGCACGGTCACGACCGTCGCGGCGGAAGGCGAACATGCCGATGCGGTGCGTGCCGCGCTGGAAGCGCAGGGGAACGTCGTGCTCGACGTCCTTCCCGTGCGCGCGCGCTGGACGGGGCTGCGTGCGCGCAGGCAGACAATCGATGCCGTGCTGTTCTGCGACGAGCTGCGCACCCTGCTGGTATCCGGCATGTCGCTCGTGGAGGCGATCGAAACATTGCACGACAAGGAGGGACCCGGCTACAAGCGCGCGGTATTGGGCGACTTGCGAGGTTTGCTGGCCGAAGGAAAGGCCTTGTCGTCCGCCTTGCAGCTGTGCCGGCATCCATTCTCGCCCCTGCTCGTGGCATCGATCCGGGCCAGTGAGCGCAGCAGCGGCCTGGAGGCGGCACTGGATGAGTACATCGCCTATGAGCGGGTCACGCGGGACCTGAACCGCAAGCTCGTGACCGCGGCGATCTATCCCGTGCTGGTGATTGCATTCGGCATGCTCGTGTGTCTCTTCATGCTGGCGTACGTGGTCCCGCGCTTCGCCCGCGTGTACGAGGATTTTTCCGATTCGATCAGCCTATCGACCCAGCTCTTGATCGGTGTCGCACGGTTCTTCGATGCTCACCTGGGCGCCGTGGCGCTCGGTCTGGCCGTGGGGGCGGCGCTGCTGGTGCGCGGCTACCTGCGCGGTTCCTTGCAGACCAGGGTGCTGGGACTATTGATCAGGGTGCGCATCATCCGGCATCATGTCCGGCTGTACCAGCTGGCCCGCCTGTATCAGACGATGGCGATGCTGTTGCGAGGCGGCTTCACGCTGAACGATGCGATGCCGCTGGCCCAGAATCTCGCCCTCGATGATGCGTTACGCGCGCAGATGGACCGGGCGCGTACCAGGCTGGCCGAGGGGCAGCGCCTCAGCAAGGCGTTCGACGATTGCGGCCTGACCGACACGGTGACGCTGCGCTTGCTGCAAGTGGGCGAACGGTCTGGCAACCTGTCCCACGTGCTGGGCATGATCGCGCAAACGTATCGCAACGATTTCACATTGTTTATCGAACGGGCGACCCGGGTCGCGGAACCGGTGATCCTGATGCTGGTCGGCTTGCTGATCGGCGCGCTGATCATCCTGATGTACATGCCCGTATTCGATTTGGCTGGAGGCTTATGACGATCGATTTGAGTGAACTGCTGCGCAAGGCAAGGCGGGAAGGGGGCCAGGAGTCGCTGGCCAGGCAGGTTGCGCTCGCCGCGGGTTGCTCCGTCGATTCCCTGGCAGGCATCGCCGAAGCGCAGCTAGGTGTTCCATTCATGACCTTGGGAGCTCTGGAAGAGGCAACCACCGATTTCTCCCTGCTTGGCTTCACCGATTGCAGCACCCGCGGGGTGCTGCCGCTGCGGATCGACGGAAGACCATGCTTCGCCGCCGCCGATCCGTGGAATGACCGGCTGCTCGGCTGGCTCGGTGACCGTATCGGAGCTTACCCTACGGTTGCCTGGGCCGACCGCGAAGCCATTCTCGCTGTGCTCGACGGTGCGCAGCGCCGCGTCAAGGCATCCACCGACCTGCGGTCGGGAGGCGCCCAGGAGGGGCAGGGCTCGCATGCGATCACGAACGTGATCAGCATCGAAACGATCGAGCGCAGCGCCAGCAGCGTGGTGCGCTTCGTCGATGCGGCCATCTATGACGCCTGGCGCTCCGGCGCGAGCGACATCCACTTCGAATGCGACCGGCAGGGCGTGCACGTCAAGTTGCGGCTCGACGGTGTGCTGGTGCCGACTGTCGAACTGGCGGACCGTGTGCGTGCCGAGGAAGTCATTTCGCGCATCAAGGTGCTCGCCCAGCTCGATATCGCGGAACGCCGTGTTCCGCAGGATGGCCGCTTCCGCGTGACGCTGGGCGACCGCGAGCTGGACTTCCGCGTCTCGATCATGCCGAGCATCTTTGGCGAAGACGCCGTAGTCAGGCTGCTCGACAAGGGGCAGTTGCGCGGCAATGCCGAAGAGATTTCGCTGGTCAGCCTCGGCATCGATGTCGACGCGCGTGAGCGCATCAGGAAACTCGCCCGCCGGCCCCATGGCATGTTGCTCGTTACAGGCCCGACTGGCAGCGGCAAGACCACCACGCTGTATGCCGCGCTCGCGGAAATCCGCTCGGTGCAGGAAAAGATCATCACTATCGAAGACCCCGTCGAGTACGAGCTGCCTGGCGTGCTGCAAATTCCCGTCAATGAGAAGAAGGGCCTGACGTTCTCGCAGGGCTTGCGCTCGATACTGCGCCATGATCCGGACAAGATTTTAGTTGGCGAGATCCGCGACAGTGAAACCGCGGAGATTGCCGTGCAGGCGGCATTGACGGGGCATCTCGTGTTCACGACCGTGCACGCCAACAGCGTCTACGACGTGATCAGCCGCTTCGCGCACATGCAGCTGGACATGTACAGCCTGATGGCCGCGCTGAACGGCGTCGTGGCGCAGCGGCTCATCCGACGCAACTGCGCGGCATGCAGCGCCCCGGCCGATATCAGCGAGGCGTTGCGCGAGCGGCTCGCCGCGGCGGGATTGACGGAAACGGTGGCCACACCGGCGCAAGGCACGGGTTGCGACCAATGCCGGGGTACCGGCTACAAGGGCCGGCACGCGATCGCCGAGGTCCTGCCGTTCGACGACGCGTTGCGCGCGATGGCACTGCGCCGGGCGGACGTGCGCGAGATCAAGGCCCACGCCCACTCCCTCGGCGTCACGCCGCTTGCGGTGCGCGCGCTCGAACTGGTGGCGGCGGGTACCACTACGCTGGAGGAAATCGACCGGGTGATCGCACATGAATGAATCCTTGCATCTTTACCTGTCGGGAACCGAGGCAATGCTTCGCGTTCGCTCGGGCGCTCCGTTGCGGCACGAGACAGTCGACCTGGCAGCCTGGGATTGGCTGCCCGGCAGCGGCAGCTTGCAGGCACCGTGCGCGGTACCCCGCGGGCGCTGGCGCGCGGCGCCTCTTCATGTCTATGCCGGAGCCGGCTTGTGCCGGTTCGGCGTCTTCGACTTGCCGGACGGCGTGAAGGCAGCGGACATCGACGCGGTCGGCCGCGCGAAGCTGGCGCACGAGCTTGGCCTCGACGCGGCCCGCTGGCGATTTACCTGCGACCATGACCGCCGCCGCGGAAAGCTGGTGGCCGCTGCCGTGAGGGCCGACGCCGTCGCTGCGGCAGAAGCTTTTGCGCTTGCCAACAAACTGCAGCTGGTGTCGGTGCGCCCGTTCGGCGCGGTGCTGGCGAATTTGACGGAGAAGGCACTCGCGGGCACTGGGCAGCGAACCCTACTCGCAATCGAAAGGGACGCATTGAACTGTTTCACGTTTGAGGGCGGTGAGATCGTGGCTGCCGCATCCTTGCCGCACGATGGACAGCCGGGAGCCTTGCAGCGCGCAGTGCAGCGTCTTACCCTGAATCAGGACAGTGCCGCCGCGGGTGAGCTGCTAATCCTCGCGTATCGCGCGGTTCCATGGATCCTGGATGGCCTGATGGACCGCTTGCTGGCACCTGGCGATTATCTGCGGCACGCGCGTCATGCCGACTTTCGCGACCTGATGTTTGACAAGGAGAGCGCGGCGTGCGGCTGACACTGGAATTCGTGCCGCAACGACCGTCGCGGTGGCGATGGGTGCCCGGCATTGTCACGTCGCTGGCCGCCTTGGTGCTGTTCGCCCAGTATACGGTCGAGCGCGAAGCGCTGGACTCGAAGATTGCGGCCCTGGCCGAGGAAGAAAAACGCGTCCTGCGCTTGCAGCAGGAACAGGAAGCTGCCGACCGCGAAACACCCGAGCAAGCGGCCGAGCGTGCAAGACTGCAGGCTATCTCGGACACACTGGCTTATCCATGGCATCGCGTCTTTGCCACGCTGGAGGGCGCGGATATGCCGGGTGTTGCCCTGCTGTCCTTCAGCTATGCCCAATCGGGAGAAGTCGGCGAGGTCGTGGTTGAATCGGCCGATGCGCAGTCGATCGTCGATTACGTGTCTGCGCTCAATGGCAAGGAAAACGAGCGGCCGGAATGGTACCTTGCGTCGCTGCAGCCGCAACGGCAGGGCAGCGCACCAACGACGAAGGCGATCATCCGACGCTTTGCCCCGGCACGCTGATACTCGTCTATGTGGAATATACCTCTAAGGGGAGTCGCTGGCTTGCCGGTGCCCTGCCGGGTGCGCCGAGGGCCGGCGACATCACAACAAAAATGGGCCCGGAGGCCCATTTTTGTTGCAGGGATGTCGCTTAGAACGTGTAGCGCATGCCCACCTGGAAGTAACGGCCCAGCGCGCCGGCGTAGTCCAGCGGGTTGTAGCCAGCCGCGCCGTAGGTCAGCGGATCCAGCGGCGGTTCCTTGTCGAACACGTTCTGGATCGTGGCGAACAGTTCGGCCTTGTTCGTGAAGCGGTAGCGGGCGGTCAGGTCCAGCGTCGTGAACGAGCTGATCTTGCAACCACGCGGTGCGTCGGAATGATCGGCAAAGGCGAATGCGCACTCGCCGGCATCCTTGTACTCCGTGTTGTCGAACTTGCCGCGATGGTTCACCACGCCAGAAAGGCGCAGTGGACCGCGGTCCCACGTCAGGCCGAGGTTGATGCGATCATCCGGCGTGCCGATGCAATTCGTCACGTCGCAGTTGCCATGGGTGCCGGCGAAGTCGACGGTGGCTCCTTCCGCATCGGTGCGCTCGAACTTGAACAGGTGCGTCCACTTGATATCGGCCGTCAGCGAACCAGCGTCGCCCATCTGGAACGTCGTCCGTGCATCCAGGTCGACACCGTTGACCTTGGTCGACGCGGAGTTGATGTAGTTGGTCAGCACGGCCAGGATCTGGCCTGGATCGTTCGGCGACACTGCGGAACCTGGGTCACGCACCACATTGCCCGCAGCAATCGCCGCTTCGGTCGTTTCCTGGTTGATCTCGTTCTTGCGCTTGATCTGCCAGGCGTCGAGCGAGATGCTGGTGCGGGGCAGCGGATCCCACACGAAGCCCAGCGAGTAGCTCTTCGACCGTTCCGGTGACAGGTTGGGGTTTGGCGACGTAATCACGGCCACTGAAGTGGACGAGCACGCAACCTCGACACCCAGGGCGCAACGGACCGGATCGTCCGACGTGGAGTAAGCCGCCAAGCCGCCGCGACCGTTCTCGGCGGCGCTCGGTGCGCGGAAACCGCGGGCGAACGTGCCGCGCAGGGCGAAGCTGCGCACCGGCGTCCACTTGAAGCCCGCCTTCGGCGTGTACGAGTTGCCTACGTCGTTGAAGTGGTCGTAGCGCAGCGCGGCGGACAATTCCAACGTGCGGTGCACGGGTGCCAGCATTTCGGCATACAGCGCCGCCGAGTTGCGCTGACCTTCATAGGCCGAGTAGCCCAGGCCGATGATGTTGCCGCGTTCGGTGCCTTGCGTCGGTTCCAGTTCGGTTTCATCGTGGCGGAATTCCGCGCCCACGGCCAGGCCCAGCGCGCCACCCGGCAATTGGCCTAATTCGCGCGAAGCCTTGAAGTCGGCCACGGCGATGCTGGTGGTGGCGTCGTTGGAAATCGTTGGCGACAGGGCGTCGTACAGTGCTTGCGAGTTCAACGGCGCGTTTTCGCCGATGCGCCAGTAAGTCCCGGCTGGCAGGGCGGCATAAGCGGCGCTGCCGGCCCGCGCGGCCGCAACGTTGGCTGCAGTCGGGTTCAGCAGGGCGAAGGCCACGTCGCGTTGCAGGTAGCCGTTCTGGTCGCGTTTCGTCTTGCTCTGCGAGAACAGCACGGCGGTATCGATGTCCCAGCCTGCCGCCTGGCCCTTCAGGCCGGCCACTGCGCGTACGAAGTTCGTTTCGATAGCGCTGGTGCGTGGACCCACGTCCCATGCCAGGTAACGCACCCGCGCGGCAGCGTTGTACGGATTGTCGGGGTGCGTGGCGCCCAGCGACACCGTTGCATTGTTGACCGGGCCGCCGGGATAGCCCACGCTGGCGCTGACGCCCGATGGGGTCGTCCATGATTCCGAATCGCTGTGGTAGCCGTTCAGCTCGACGTAAGCCTGCCAGTCGTTGTTCAGCTGGAAGGTGCCGCGTCCGAACAGGTTCAGCGTTTCCTGGCGCGGCTGGATCTGGTTGTACTGCTGGGTGGCGTCCGTCAGGCAGCCGCCCAACGGGTCGCCTTGCGGATAGTTCGTCAGGTTCGCGCAGCGTGCGCCAGGGAAGGTACGTGCGAAGCGATTGTTCGGATCGGTGCTGTCGCGGCTCCAGTAACGGCCGACTGTCGATGGGATGGGTTCGCCTGTTGCCGGATCGAGCGTGGGCGGCGTCGGATCGAGAACGTTACCGATGATCGAGCTGCCGGCCTGTCCAGCATTGACGATCGCACCCGTTCCACCGAGTAATTCCTGTGCCGAGAAACCGAAGTCGCGCAGGTCGCCACGGCCGACGGCGCCACGGCCGGCACGGTCGCGGTTCCAGATTTCGCGCTTCTTGCCGTATTCGGCCGAGAACAGGAAGTTGTAGCGGTCCGTTTCCAGGTCGCCCACGCCGTGCGTGACGGACAGGCGGGTATCGCCGCCGTCGCTCTCGTTCGACAGGCCCTGCGACACGCGCACGCTGGTGCCCACGTAATCCTTGCGCAGGATGACGTTGACCACGCCGGCGATGGCGTCCGAACCGTAGATCGCGGACGCACCATCCTTCAGGATCTCGACGCGCTCGACGGCTTCGGCGGGAATGATGTTCAGGTCGGCGAACACTTTCTGGCCATCGTCGGCCAAGCCGTACGGCGCGATGCGGCGGCCGTTCAGCAGCACCAGCGTCGAAGCGGCGCCAAGGCCGCGCAGCGAGATGCCGGAAGCGCCGGAAGCGAACCCGTTGCCGAACGTGGTCGGCACGGAACCCTGGTTGTCGACCGCCAGCGTCTGCAGCAGTTCGGCCACGGTGGTCTTGCCGGACTTTTCAATATCGGCGCGGTTCACGGTTTGCACCGGGGAAGCCGTTTCGGCTTGCGCGCGACGGATGTTCGAACCGGTAATTTCGACGCGCTGGATGGGTTGCGCGCCGGTCTGGGGAGTCGTGGTGGTGGTTTGCGCGTGGGCCGACAGCACCGTCATCAAGAGCGGTGCCGCGATGGGGAAGGCCCGTCGCAGTACGCCCGGAACAGCGCGTATTTTCATTGGTTTCATCGTTATATCTCCGGAAAAGGTGTCCAATGTTTTCGTGAGAGAGGAAAGTTATATAGGAGTTAAAGAATTTGCGAAACTGTAATGTCTCATGTGCGCAACAAGGCACGCCCTTTAGTGCCAGGGAGATATATCCGTCTTGGAATTGGCGATACTCTTGGGAAAATGATGGATATATTCGAGCTTAGGCGTGCTCGATGGTGAATTGGAAGAGGATGGAATTACTATGTAAGAAGTTGGTAGATCTTGGTTATCTTGAGCGTATGCCTTGGCGATCGGTGTAACTCTGCCGTTCGCGCCTTCCAATCTGCCTTTCGGCAGGGTGGGTACACATTTGAGGTATATTGCCATTTCTTGAGGGTAATCTCGGCTCCGCCTGTTGAGATAAAGAGAAACGCCGGGAAGAATACTTAAATTCTGCTTAAATAATGATACTTAGGCGCTGTAGCGTTGCGAAAGCGCTGCATCGTTGATACTTAGCGGCAATATTCGTCTCTTCATCGCAGGTGTCATCTTTAAACCGGTATCGCGACGATTTCACCATTCCGGACGTGACCGGTAGGCCTGCCGCGACACACATCGCAATGTTTCGAACCGTTCCATCCCGGCTGCGGCCCGCTGGGCAAGGAGGGCGTGCAGCCACGCCAGCTCCCAAACAATGTCTTGCCAAACCTCAGATCTTGTTGATATAGTGAACTCAACACATAGGGATTGGTTCCATGCACCGCTTCGTTTTCTTTACCGGCTTTTTTTACTTTTGGCTCCCTGCCTCCAGGCGGTTGAGTACAGGCCGGTGCACGTAAGCGAAAGCAACAGCGAACGAGTCCAGCAGATACAAAAAGACCGCCAGTGATGGCGGTTTTTTTTTACCTGCACTTTTGCCAAGACATTGTCCAAGCCGCATTTTTCCAGGAGAGCACCATGCAACGCACCGACGACCTGCGCATCCGCGAGATGAAGGAACTGACGCCCCCCTCGCACCTGATCCGCGAATTCCCCTGCACCGAAGCTGCTTCCGCCACGGCGTCCGAGGCGCGCGTGGCGCTGCATCGCATCCTGCACGGCCAGGACGACCGTCTGATGGTCGTGATCGGCCCTTGCTCGATCCACGATCCGAAGGCGGCGATGGAGTATGCGCGGCGCCTCATCAAGGTGCGCGAGCGCCTGAGCGCGGACCTGGAAATCGTGATGCGCGTGTACTTCGAGAAGCCGCGCACCACGGTGGGCTGGAAGGGCATGATCAACGACCCGTACATGGACAACAGCTTCCGCATCAACGACGGCCTGCGCATGGCGCGCGAACTGCTGCGCGACATCAACGAACTGGGCCTGCCGGCCGGCACCGAATTCCTCGATGTGATCAGCCCGCAGTACATCGCCGACCTGATCGCCTGGGGCGCGATCGGCGCCCGCACCACGGAATCGCAGGTGCACCGCGAGCTGGCTTCCGGCCTGTCGTGCCCGGTGGGCTTCAAGAACGGTACCGACGGCAACACCAAGATCGCCGTGGAGGCCATCAAGGCCGCTTCGCAGCCGCACCACTTCCTCTCCGTGACCAAGGGCGGCCACTCAGCGATCGTGTCCACCAGCGGCAATGAGGATTGCCACATCATCCTGCGCGGCGGCAAGACGCCGAACTACGACGCCGCCAGCGTCGAGGAAGCCGCCAAGGCGATCGCCGGCCACGGCCTGGCCGCCCGGCTGATGATCGACGCCTCGCACGCGAACAGTTCGAAGAAACCGGAAAACCAGGTGCCCGTCTGCGCCGACATCGCCGGCCAGGTCGCCGGCGGCGACACGCGCATCGTCGGCGTGATGGTCGAATCCCACCTCGTCGCCGGCCGCCAGGACCTGGTGCCGGGCAAGGAACTGACCTACGGCCAATCGGTCACCGACGGCTGCATCGACTGGGAAACGAGCGAAAAAGTGCTGGAACAACTCGCCGACGCCGTGCGCCAGCGCCGCCTGAAGGGCGAATAAACAACATAAACTTTGGGGACAGTCCCCGAATTTTTACAACAGCGGGTGTTGTAAAAAATCGGGGACAGTCCCCGTACCAGATACGCAACAAAAAAAGCGGCGCACGAGGCGCCGCTTTCGTTGGGGCCGTCAGGCCATCAGAAGCGGTAGGAACCGGACAGGTACAGCTGCCGGCCCAGCGCGCTGGAGTAGGCAGGGTTGTAGCCCATCTGGTGCGAACCGGCGTTACGCAGCGAGAACGGCGGGTTGCGGTCGAACAGGTTCAGGATGCCGGCCGAGATTTCCACATTGGCCATCGGGCGGTACGCCACCTGGTAGTCGAACGTGGTGTAGCTCGGCACGTCCAGCGTCACGTCCGCGTACACGCCCGGAGAACCGGCGACGATCACGGTCCCGTCGTCGGCCGTCCAGGCCTTGTCGACGTAGCCGTTGCGGTACGAAGCGGTCAGTGTGTGCGTGAGCTGCTTGGTCTCGAACGAGGTCGACGCCTTGATCACGTGGCGGAAGCTCACCTCGTCATCGATGCCGTAACGGTTCAGGCTGGTCGTCCAGACGTTGTCTGTGCCCGGCTCCGTGTATCGGGAGCGCAGCAGGTAGGTGCCGGCCAGGCGGCTCGTCAGGCGGCCGCCCCACACGTTCATCTTGTAGGTCAGGTCGTAGTCGATGCCGCGGTTTTCCGTCTTGCCGATATTGATCGGCGCGTAGATGATCGCCAGCACGTTCGAGTTCGTCGCGCTCTGGTACTTGGTGGTGTACAGGTCCCCATACTTGGCCGGATCTGCAAAGATCTGCGATTCCGCCACGTCGCTCACCTGGTCCCGGATTTCCACGTTCCACAGGTCCAGCGCCAGGGACAGGCCGGTCAGGGGTTCCCACACGGTGCCGATCGACCACTGCTTCGATTTTTCCGGCGCCAGGTTCGGGTTACCTGCGCGGAATGCCTCGAATTGCGTACGGGTGACAGCGTTGCAGTACGACGCCAGCGGGTGGCTGGTGCCGGCCAGCGGGCAGCGGTAGGTGCCGGCGGTGACGCCCCAGTCTTCCTGCATGCCGGCGATCTCCTGCATCGTCGCGACGCGGAAGCCGGTGCCGGCGGCGGCGCGGAACATCAGGTTGTTCGTGGCCGAGAACTTGCCCGACAGCTTCCAGGTGCTGGCGCTTTCGGTGTCGCCGTAGGTCTTGCCGCCGTTGTTGTCCTTGGTGGCGCCGATACGGTCGTAACGGGCCGAGGCGGTGACTTCCAGCTTCTTCGTCAGCGGCATCATCAGCTCGGCATAGGCGCCGGTATTCGCGCGGTGGTAACCGCTGTCGATACCGCTGCTTTCAGTCAGGATGGCGCCATCTTCGGCGACCTGCTCGTAGTCCGAGTGGTAGTTGGTGTCGCGGTAGTCGACGCCTACACCCAGCATCGCCGTGCCGCCCGGCAGCTTGAAGGCCTCGCGCGAACCGCGCGCATCCCAGCCCTTCATGATGATGGTCTGGGTCTGGTACTTGCCGGAGAAGCCGGTGCCCAGCAGCGTATTGCGCATCGATTCGGGCATTTCGCCCAGCCCGTAGCTGAACGGATCCAGCTGGCCGGCCCCGACTGCGGCGCTGAACTTCGCGGCCAGCGGGAAGCCGCTGACCAGGTCCTGCTGCTGGCGGTTGCGCGACCAGGTGAACGCGGAGTTCAGGTCCCAGCCGAACGCGGCGCCTTCGACGCCTGCCACGACATGGGTAGCCTTGGTGCCGTAGTCGTACGTGCGGTTGCCCATGTCCATGAGGCGGTAGTTCGCGGCCACGGAGGTCACGCCGGCGGCCTGCTCGGCGCTCAGGTAAGGAAGCACGTACTTGTTGTACAGCGCCGAATCCTTGGCGATCGAGAATTGCGCCGGGACCGGAGCGATCGACGAGCGCACATTGGCCTTCGTGAAGGCCAGGTCGTAGAACGCCTTGAAGCCGGTGCCGCCCAGCTTCAGCTCGCCGGAGCTGAAGATTCCGTCACGCTTCGTTTCCGGATTGATCTCGATGGTCGAAGACGAGTCGAACACGCAGCTGCCATCGTCGTAGATGTTGTAGTTCAGCGGCGCGCAGGCGCCGTTGTGCGCCAGGGCATACGGGTTCAGGGTGACCGAGTTGGCGGTTACATTCCCGTTGGCGTCGTAGGTGTTGTAGCGCACCACGGCATTGGCCGGCAGCGCACGCGACGAGCCCGTCGCAAACATCAGGTCGCGGCCGGTCGCCGGATCGGTAAAGTTGATGAAGCCGCTCTTGGCGAAATCGCGCTGCGAAGCCTTCAGCGACTTCTGCTCGTCGTGGCTGGCCGAGAAGAACACGCTGTAGCCGTCTTCATCGATGTCGCCGAAGCCCTTCGAGATGGAAACGGAGTTCGATGCACCGCCCGAACGTTCCGGGTTGTTGTACTTGGCATCGATCTGCCAGTCGGAAGCACCCTTCTTCAGGATGAAGTTGACGACACCGGCAATGGCGTCGGCACCGTACAGCGCGGAGGCGCCGTCGGTCAGCACTTCCACGCGCTCCACGGCGGACAGCGGGATCGAGTTCAGGTCGATCGTGGTGCCCGAGTTGGACGGCGCGATGCGGCGGCCGTTCAACAGCACCAGCGTGTACTGCTCGCCGATGTCGTGGATCGATGCTGTGGTGATGCCGCCGCCACCGCCGCCAACCGACTGGGCCGCGGCGGTGAAGCCCTGCATTGCCGGGATCTGCTGGATGAAATCGGTAACGGTGGTGACACCGGTCTTCTTGATGTCCTTCTGGGAGAAGGATTGCACCGGCAGCGATGCCTCGGCGGCGATACGCTTGATGGAGGAGCCGGTGATTTCAACACGTTGCATGGGCTGCTCGGCTTCCTGCGCGGTCGCGGCATGCATGCCCATCGCCAGGCTGCCCGCGAACATCACGCGCAGGGAGCGAGACAATACTTTCTCAATCATGAAACTTCTTTCAGGTTATTGCGAACGACAAAACGGCCGCCGCTCGGGTAGGGCGGAGGCCGGAGCAGCCCGTGCTGCAACTGGAAGTAACTGTTTTACAGTGACCACTAGCCCCTGCAATTCTCACAAATAATCACAGGGGGCCGTATCAAACCATCCAGCCGTGCTTTTTGTCAATTTTTGTTTGGCATACGTAAGCGGAAGTGACCGAGTTCTGCCAAGACTTTGTCAAATAGACAAAGTCTGTACGAAAGGATTTGTAGCTACATCTTTATATATTTCATAGATGTACTGTTTGAGGTGTTGTCTAGATGCCATAGAAAGTGTGGCAAAAATGCGGGGACTGTCCCCGTTGTGTTAACGCGACAAGAGTGTTGTAAAAAATCGGGGACTGTCCCTGTTGTGAGAGTGTTGTAAAAAATCGGGGACTGTCCCTGTTGTGTGAAAGGCACAAAAAAAAAGCGGCCCGCGAGGGGCCGCTTGCTGTGCTGCTAACGGGAGTTAGAAGAACTTGTACTGTGCGCCGAACTTGAAGTAGCGGCCCACGGCGCCGGAGTTGTCCAGCGGGTTGAAGCTCATGCCGCCGTAGGTCAGCGGGTCCAGCGGTGCCACGCGGTCGAACAGGTTCGACACGGAGGCGAACAGCGTGAAGTTCTTGCTCACGTTGAAGCGGGTCGACAGGTCGACCGTCGTGAACGAGGCCAGCTCGCAGTTGCCCGGGGCGACCGTGCCGTTCGCGAATTGCGATGCGCACGGCGCGCCTTCGTAGCGGATGTTCTTCATGCTGTCGCGCCAGTTGGCGGTCGCGCTGAAGTTCCAGGCGCCGACGTCCCACGAAGCCGTCACGTTGACCTTGTTCTTCGGCGTGCCCATGCAGTTCGACGTGTCGCAGTTGCCGTGCGTGCCGGCGAATTCATACTGCAGCGTGGCCGATTCGGCGCGCAGGAACTTGCGGATGTGGGTCCAGGTCAGGCCCAGCGTCGCGCGACCGTAGTCGCCCAGGCGCAGGCGCTGCTTGATGTCCACGTCCACGCCTTCCACGGTCGTGAACGACGAGTTGCGGTACGCGCCTTCCACCACCAGCAGCGTGCCCGAATTCTGGATCACATTGCCGTTCGCGTCGCGCAGGTTGTTGTCGTTGCGCACAGCCGTGGGCGACAGCGCCGCCTCGGCGTACGACACCGGGTTGATCTCGTTCTCGCGCTTGATCTTGAACGCGTCGATGGAGAGGCTGGTGCCTTCGAACGGATCCCACACCATGCCCAGCGAGTAACCCTTCGATTCTTCCGGCTGCAGGTTCGGGTTGCCGACCTTGATCGACGAAATGGAGATCGAGCAATCGCCCTGGCTCGCGCCCGGACGTGCGGTCGGCACGCCGTTGACGGTCGGGCAACGCACCGGATCCTGCGCGGAGGCCGAACCGACAGCCTGCGACAGTGTGCTGTTTTCAGCGGCGGACGGCGCGCGGAAGCCTTCGGTGTACGTGCCGCGCAGCGCGAACGTCTTCAGCGGCGTCCACTTGATGCCCAGCTTCGGCGTGGTGGAGTTGAAGTTCTCGTAGTGGTCGTAGCGCACCGCACCCGTCACCTCGACGGTCTTCCACACCGGCAGCAGCGCTTCCATGTAGACGGCGGACACCTTCGAGTCGCCGAACGCGGCCGTGTAGCTGCTGTTGATCGAGCCGTTCTCGGAGCCGGACAGGCTCGGGTTCGACAGCTTCTCTTCGCGGTGTTCGCCGCCGATCGCCAGGCCGATGTTACCGCCCGGCAGTGCCACCGGCAGTTCGCGGGAAGCCTTGAAGTCCACGGTGGTCAGGCGGGTGGTCGAGTGCGACGTCGCGGTGCGGCGCAGCGCGTCGTACAGCGCCGGCGAGTTCTTCGACGCTTCCGTGCCGATGTAGTACGGGAAGTACTGGCTGGCCGGGTTGGACAGCGCATCCTTCAGCACGTTCATGTTGACCATGTTCGTCCACGCCAGGTCCAGCTTCGACTCGGAGCGGGTGAAGCCCGTTTCCCAGTCCCAGCCAGCGTTCGTGCCCTTCAGGCCGATCACGAAGCGGTTGAACGCGTTCTTCGCGTTACGTACCGACGGGCCCACGTCCCACATCGAGTAGCGCAGGCGCACGTCCTGGCCGTACGGGTTTTGCGGGTGCGCCGCATTCATCAGGATGGTCGAACCGTAGTTGATCAGCTGGTTCGGGCCGCCGTTCGCGCCCGGGAACACGATCGTCGACGAGGTGGAGCCCGGCGTCATCGTGAACGAGGTCTTGCGCTCGGAATAGCCCAGTTCCGTGAACGCCTGCAGGTTCGGGTTGATCTGCCAGGTGCCGCGGGTGTACAGGTTCAGCGATTCGATCTGCGGCTGCATCGAACGGAACTGGTCCTGGTGCCATACGCAGCCGCCGCGCGGGTCGCCCTGCACGGAATTCGAGAACTGCGCGCAACCCGGCAGCGAAACGTACTGGCCGGTGGCCGGGTTCAGCAGCGAGCCGGTCGGCGAGGGCGACGCGGCGCCGTTGCTGATATAGCCCGCCGCGTACTGCGTAGGCAGGCCATAGCCCCAGGGGCGAATGTCGCCGTGGCCGATCCAGTCGCGGCCGGCGCGTTCGGATGCCTTCAGCTCGTCGCTCTGGCTGTATTCGGCGTTGACGACCCAGTTGTACTTGTCTTCGTCCAGGTCGCCCTGGCCGTAGGTGATCGAGGCCTTGTTCTGCTTGGCATCGTCGTAGCGCGACCAGCCGGTCTCGCCGCGCACGGTCAGGCCCGTGAAGTCCTTCTTCAGGATGATGTTGACCACGCCGGCGATCGCGTCGGCGCCGTACAGCGAGGAAGCGCCATCCTTCAGGATCTCGATGCGCTCGACGATCTGCATCGGCACGGTGGACAGGTCGGTGAAGCTCTTCTGGCCGTCATCGGCGCGGGCGAACGGCGCCATGCGGCGGCCGTTCAGCAGCACCAGCGTGGACGTGGCGCCCAGGCCGCGCAGCGAGATCGCGGTGGACCCGGCGGCGAAGCCGGAACCGAAGCTGGTCGGCAGGGAGCCGGCGCCATCGACGGTCAGGGTTTGCAGGTATTCGGCGACGGTGGCTTTGCCGGAGCGCAGCAGTTCATCGCTATTGACCACGGTGACCGGGGATGCGGTCTCGGCGGTAGCACGCTTGATGCTGGAGCCGGTGATCTCCACGCGCTGCATCGGCGCGTCGGATTGTGCAAGGGCGGGTACTGCGGCGGCGCTCATGCCGGCAGCCGCGAACAGCAGGCGGACCGAGCGGGCCATCAATTTTTCCATCATTATTACAGCCTCCAAAAGTGGTTCAGCGAGCGCAAGCGTGCGGCCGGAAAGCGACGTGCGCCTTCGCCGTGTGTGCTTTGTGTGCTGCTTGGCTCCCAGGTGGAGGAACGCCGGTTGGTTCCTCCAGGGAGGCGATGAGACCACCGCGGGCACCGAGCCGTCAATCGTTAAACTGGCCAAGCCTTTGTAACGAGATGTGACGGCTTGACATTTCCTTCTGTCAATGTATCGAAGGAAAGTTCTTTCTGTCCGTAAATATTTACAAAATCGCTCATCTGGCGCTAACTGCAACTGCCGTCACGTATGCGTCGACATGCGCTTTTTACATTTCATTGTGGCAAGCACGCAACAAAAAAGGCGCCCCTCGCGGAGCGCCTTGCCTTGATATCCCCGGACCGGCTTAGAAGAACTTGTAGCTCGCGCCTACCTTGAAGTAGCGGCCGATCGCGCCGGACGCATCCATCGGGTTGTAACTGATGCCGCCGTAAGTCAGCGGATCGAGCGGAGCGATCTTGTCGAATACGTTGTTCACGGAAGCGAACAGCGTGAAGTTCTTGCTCACGTTAAAGCGGGTCGACAGGTCCAGCGTCGTGAACGAGGCGATTTCGCAATCCTTCGTGCCCGGTTGGCCGTTGGCCAGCGTCGAAGCGCACAGGCCGCCCTCGAAATAGATGTTCTTCATCCTGTCGCGCCAGTTCAGGTTGCCCGTGAAGTTCCACGCGCCGATGTCCCACGAAGCGGAAGCATTGACCTTGTTCTTCGGCGTGCCCGCGCAGTTCGACGTGTCGCAGTTGCCGTGCGTGCCGGCGTACTGGTACACGGTCGTGGCGCTTTCATGGCGCTTCCACGATGCCACGTGCGTGATCACCAGGCCGAGGGTCGCGCGGCCATAGTCGCCCAGGCGCAGGCGCTGCCTGATGTCCAGGTCGACGCCGGAAACTTCGGTGTAGCTCGAGTTGCGGTACGGTGCCTGCGTGAGGATCAGCGTGCCCGAGTTCGGGATCACCTGGCCGTTCTGCACCAGGTTGTTGTCGTTGCGGATCGCGGTCGGCAGTGCGGCCGCTTCGTTGTACGGCAGCGGGTTGATCTCGTTCTCGCGCTTGATTTTCCAGCCGTCCAGCGCCACGGAGGTGCCTTCGAACGGGTCCCACACCAGGCCGAGCGTCATGCCTTTCGACGTTTCCGGCTGCAGGTTCGGATCGCCGACCTTGACGGCCGCGACCGGGATGCCGCAGTCCGTCGCCGTGGCGCCGCCGGCGGCCGGCGTGCCGCCCGGGCAGCGGATCGGGTCGATCACGGTCGAGGTGCCGGTCGATTGCGACGAGCTGCTGCCTTCGGCGGCGCCCGGCGCGCGGAAGCCTTCCGTGTACGTGCCGCGCAGCGCGAACGTGCGGGTCGGCGTCCATTTCAGGCCCACTTTCGGCGTGGTCGAGTTGAAGTTGTCGTACTTGTCGTAACGCACGGCGGCGGACAGTTCCAGCGTCTTCAGCAGGGGCGCCAGCAGCTCGGCGTACACGGCCGACACCTTGGAGTCGCCGAAGGCGGCCACGTAGCTCGAGTTGATCGAGCCGTTCTCGGAACCGGCCAGCGACGGGTTCGACACCTTCTCGCGGCGGTGCTCGGCACCGATCGCGAGGCCGATGTTACCGCCCGGCAGGGCGATCGGCAGTTCGCGCGATGCCTTGAAGTCGACCACGGCAAGGCTGGTCTTCGAATGCGACATGGCGTTGACCACCAGGGCCTGGTACAGCGAAGCGGGGTTGCGGTAGGCTTCCGTGCCGATGTAGTACGGGAAGTACTGCGATGCCGGGTTGCCCAGCGCCTGCGTCAGCACGTTCATGTTCAGCATGTTCGTGTACAGCAGGTCCAGCTTCGAATCGGAATAGGTGTAGCCTGCATCGTAGTCCCAGCCGGCCAGCGCACCCTTCACGCCCACGACGAAGCGGCGGAATTCATTGTCGGCATTGCGCTCGTGTACGCCGATGTCGCCGGCCAGGTAGCGCACGCGCGCCGGGGCGCCGAACGGGTTCTGCGGGTGCGAGGCGGCCATCAGGTTCTGGTTGCCGTAGCTGATGAAGCCCTGCGGTGTCTGCGCGTTCGGCGGGAAGGCCACGGTCGGCGTGATGGACGGCGGCGTCATCGAGAAGGCGGTCGAGCGCTTCGAATAGCCCAGTTCCATGTAGGCCTGGGTCGCCGGATTGATCTGCAGCGTGCCCTTCGTGTACAGGTTGATCGACTCGATCTCCGGTTGCATGTCGCGCCACTGGTCCTGGTAATGCAGGCAGCCGCCGTTCGCGCCAGTCTGGTCGGCGGTGGCGGAGAGCGTGGAGCATCCCGGCAGCGACACGTAGTTCGTCGTCACCGGATTGCGAATGGCGCCGACGAGCGATGCGTTCGCGTTGTTGGTACCGCTGATGTAGCCGCCGGCGAACTGCGTGCCGATCGGGAAGCCGTACGGGCGCAGGTCGCCGCTGCCGATATAGGCGCGGCCCTTGCGGTCGCTGTTCTGGATGCGGTCGGACTGCATGTACTCGGCGTTGACCACCCAGTTGTACTTGTCTTCGTCCAGGTCGCCCTTGCCGAACGTGACCGAGGCCTTGTTCTGCTTGCCGTCGTCATAGCGCGACCAGCCGGTGTCGGCCTTGAATTCCAGGCCCTGCACGTCCTTGCGCAGGATGATGTTGACCACGCCCGCAATCGCGTCCGCGCCGTAGGTGGAGGAGGCGCCATCCTTCAGGATCTCGATGCGCTCGACGATCTGCATCGGCACCGTGGACAGGTCGGTGAAGCTCTTCTGGCCGTCGTCGGCGCGGGCGAATGGCGCCATGCGGCGGCCGTTCAGCAGCACCAGCGTGGAGGTGGCGCCCAGGCCGCGCAGCGAGATCGCGGTGGAGCCGGCGGCGAAGCCGTTGCCGAAGCCGGTCGGCAGCGAGCCCGCGCCGTCGACGGTCAGGGTTTGCAGGTATTCGGAGACCGTGCTCTTGCCCGAGCGCAGCAGTTCCTCGCGGCCGATCACCTGGACGGGCGACGCGGTCTCCGCAGTGGCGCGCTTGATGCTCGAGCCCGTGATTTCCACGCGCTGCATATTCGTGTTGTCCTGGGCCGCGGCCGTGCCTGCCATGCCCAGCGTGGCCGCGATACCGCCCGTGAATAACAGGCGAACCGAACGAGCCATCATTTTCTCTACCATGGGTGCTACCTCCACAATTAATTTCCGATGAGCCACAAAAGCTTGCGTTGTGTGCGTGTTCCGTTGCTCGCGTCCAGGAAGCCCCGGGCTTCCTTGAACGAGCATGTAAGCATCGGGCGGACGGGACGGTCAAACAGAAAATTGTCAGCCCGGTCGTCATGAAACGCCGTGGAAAGCATCGCAACGATGGCGGGCACACATCGAAACGTCGGGATTTTTCCTATCTTGGTAGCTTTTGTATTGATCGTCGCCGATCGTGAAATTTCGTTAATGAAACAGCGACTGAAAGCTGCAATGTGGATGAATTGATACACTTCAGCACGATACTTTGCGTGTAGAAACTTTATTCGGCGAAAACCCTCGTATCCGTTAGCGCTGCCGTACTGCAAGCTTTTGCGCTATCGTGTGGTTTTCCGATTCCCGGCCCGCCCATGCCCTCATTCATCCTGCGCCGCCTGTGGCAGATGGTGCCCACCATGCTGGGCGTCGTGCTGCTGGTGTTCGTGCTGTTCAACTGGGTGGGGGGCGATCCCGCCTATGTGCTGGCGGGGAAGATGTCGAGCGCGGAGGCGATCGCCAACATCCGCCGCCAGCTGGGCGTGGACGAGCCCTGGCACGTGCAGTTGCTGATCTTCCTGAAACAGATCGTCACCTTCGACTTCGGCCAGAGCTGGGCCACCGGCGAGCCGGTCGGCCATATCATCGCCTCGCGCCTGGGGCCGTCGCTGACGGTGCTGGTGCCGCTCACGGTCCTGGAAACCCTGATCGGCATTGCCCTGGCGCTGGCGATCGCCTTCGTGCGCGGTTCGCTCACGGACCGGGCCGTGATGGTGGCCTGCACGGCGGCCATGTCGGTCTCGATCCTCGTCTACATCATCGTGTTCCAGTACGGGCTGGCCTACCGGCTCGGCTTGTTTCCCGTGCAGGGCTGGGGCGACAGCCTGGCGGAAAACCTGCTGCGTTATGCGCCGCTGCCGATCCTGATCGGCCTGGCCGTGTCGGTGGCGCCCACCCTGCGGCTGTACCGCAGCTTCGTGCTGGACGAGGCGAACCAGGATTACGTGCGCACCGCCCGCGCCAAGGGCTTGCCGGAACGGCGCGTGATGTGGGTGCACGTGCTGCGCAACGCAGCGATTCCCATCATCACGCACGTGATGGCCAGCCTCCCGGCGCTCCTGATCGGTGCCTTCCTGCTGGAGCGCTTTTTCGGCATTCCCGGCATCGGCCGGGAAGTGATCCTGGCGGTGGAGCGCAGCGACTTCCCCGTCATCAAGGCGATTACCGTCTACGTGGCCGCCGCCACGATGGTGTTCAACCTGTCGGCGGACCTGCTGTACCGGGCGGTCGACCCGCGGGTGCAGGCGGCATGACGGCTGCGCACTCCGCCGGTCTGTGGATGCTTGCCTGGCGCCGGCTGCGGGCCGACCGGCTGGCGATGGCGGCGCTGGCGATTGTCGGCGGCTGGCTGCTGCTGGTCGCGCTGTCGGCCGCCGGGCTGGTGGCGGGGGACTGGGAGCGGGAGGTGGGCGTCAACTACGCGCCGCCGTCGTTCCTCGGCGCCGCGGTACCGGCCGGCGCGGGACCGGCGGCCGCCGCGCTGCCCCCGCGTGCCAATCCCTTCGACCCGCTGGCCGCCGATATCGACTCGCTGCGTGCCACACCGCCCGGCGGCGGCGCGGCGCCGGAGCGGCGGCCCACGCTGCCTTTCGGCGCGGACAAGTGGGGGCACGACGTGATCCTGAAAACCGTCAAGGGCGCCGAAACGTCGATCGTCGTCGGGCTCGTGGCCGCCTTCGTGGCCGTCGGCCTGGGCACGCTGCTGGGCGCGCTGGCCGGGTACTTCGGCGGTGTCGTCGACGATGCGCTGGAATGGCTGTACAGCGTGTTCACGGCCATTCCCTCGATCCTGATGATCCTCACGGTGGCGGCGGTGCTCCAGGCCAAGGGCGTGGCGACGATCGTGCTGATCCTGGGCCTGACCGGCTGGACGGGACCGTACCGCCTGATTCGCGCCGAATACCTGCGGCACAAGGCGCGCGAATACGTGCTGGCGGCCGATGCCATCGGCGCCTCCGCCTGGCGCAAGATGTTCGTGCACATCTTCCCGAACGTGAGTCACGTGGCGCTGGTGCAGTTGTCGATCCTCGTCGTCGGCTTCATCAAGGCCGAGGTGATCCTGTCGTTCCTCGGCTTCGGCGTGCCGGCCGGCGTGGTGTCGTGGGGTTCGATGCTCAACGAGGCGCAGAACGAACTCCTGCTGGGCAAGTGGTGGCAGCTGGCGGCGGCCGCCGGCGCGATGGCCGTGCTGGTGACGGCATTTTCCCTGCTGGCGGACGCGCTGCGCGATGCGCTCGATCCGAAGGTGAAATGATGGGCGCCCCGTTGCTCGAGGTGAGAAACCTGCGCATCGCCTTCAAGGTCGACAAGCGCAGCACGGTCGAAGCCGTGAAGGGCATCTCCTTCGACATCCCGCGCAACGCCACGGTGGCGCTGGTGGGCGAGTCGGGCAGCGGCAAGTCGGTCAGTTCGCTGGCGGTGATGGGCCTGCTGCCGGCGGAAACCACGCTGATCGACCCGGCCAGCACGGTGCGCTTCGACGGCCACGACGTGCTGCGCCTGTCCACCGCGGAGCGCCGCGCGCTGTGCGGCCGGGATATCGCGATGATCTTCCAGGAGCCGATGTCCTCGCTCAATCCGGTTTTCACGGTCGGCTTCCAGGTGGGCGAAGTGCTGCGCCGGCACCTGGGAATGAGCCGGCGCCAGGCGCGTGCGCGCACGCTCGAATTGCTGGAAGAGGTGGGGATTCCCGATCCGGCGGCGAAGATCGATGGCTATCCGGGCCAGATGTCCGGCGGCCAGCAGCAGCGCGTGATGATCGCCATGGCGATCGCGTGCGAGCCGAAGCTGCTGATCGCCGACGAGCCGACCACCGCGCTGGACGTGACGATCCAGCAGCAGATCGTGGAGCTGATCGCGCGCCTGCAACGCGAGCGGGGCATGGCCGTGCTGTTCATCACGCACGACCTGGGGCTGGTGGGGGAGATCGCCGACCACGTGATCGTGATGCGGCACGGCGAGATCCGCGAAACGGGACCGGCGGCGCAGGTCTTCGGCGCTCCACGCGACCTGTACACCCGCGCGCTGCTCCACTGCCGGCCGTCGCTGCATGCGCGGCCGTTCCGCCTGCCCGTCATTGCCGACTACATGGAACAGGGAGCGCAGGCCGAGGCGGTGCCGCAGCGCACGCGCGGCTATGGGCCGGATGACGCGCAGTCGTCCAATATCATCCTCGACGTGCGCAACCTGAAGAAAAGCTTCTGGACGCGCGAAGGGCTGTTCGGCAAGCGCGAATTCCAGGCCGTGAAGGATGTGTCGTTCCAGCTGCTGCGCGGGAAGACGCTGGGCGTGGTCGGCGAATCCGGCTCGGGCAAGACCACGGTGGGCCTCACGCTGCTGCGGCTGCACCGGGCGACCGGCGGCAGCGTGCTGTTCGAGGGGCGCGACCTGCTGGCGCTGCCGGAGCGGGAATTCCATCCGTATAAACGGCGCATGCAGGTCATCTTCCAGAATCCCTATGCCTCGCTGAACCCGCGTTTCACGGTCGGGCAGATCCTGCTGGAGCCGATGCGGCTGCACCGCATCGGGCATGACGATGGCGAGCGGGTCGCCATGGCCCTGGCGCTGCTGGCGCGCGTGGGCTTGCCCGAGGCGGCGTTCCACCGCTATCCGCACGAATTCTCCGGCGGGCAGCGCCAGCGCATCGCGATCGCGCGCTGCCTGACGATGCGGCCGGAAATCCTCGTCTGCGACGAATCCGTGTCGGCGCTCGACGTGTCGGTGCAGGCCCAGGTGCTGAACCTGCTGCAGGACCTGCAGGACGAGTTCGGCCTGTCGTACATCTTCATCTCGCACGACCTGGCGGTGGTGAAGTACATCTCGGACCGCGTGATGGTGATGCGGGACGGCGCCGTGGTGGAAATGGCTGATGCCGACACCCTGTACCGCGACCCGCAACATCCGTACACCCGCCGCCTGTTGTCGGCATATCCCCGTGGCGTGGAGTAAGATGGCGGAACTATGATGGCGGAACTATGGCGAACTTGATCTATCTGTTGCAGGAATACGGCGTGCTGATCGTCTTCATCGTCGTCCTGGTCGAGCAGATGGGGGCGCCGATTCCCGCCTACCCGGTGCTGATCGTGTCGGGCGCGCTGGCGATGAACGGGGGCACGCCGCTGGCCGGCGTGCTGGCCGTGGCACTGACGGGCTGCGTGCTGGCCGACATGTTCTGGTTCAGCGCCGGGCGCCGCTACGGCAAGCGCATCCTGAAGGTGCTGTGCCGCATCTCGCTGTCACCCGACTATTGCGTGTCCCAGACCGAGGACAATTTCAGGAAATGGGGCGTGAAGTCGATGATCGTGGCCAAGTTCATCCCCGGCTTCAACACGATCGCGCCGCCGATGGCCGGCGCGATGGGCACGCGGCTGCCCGTCTTCCTGTCGTTCAGCCTGCTGGGCGGCCTGCTGTGGAGCCTGACGGGTATCCTGATCGGCGTGTATTTCAACAAGAACATCGACGAGGTGCTGGAAATCTTCTCGACGATGGGCGGCACCGCGCTCGCCGTGCTGGGCACGCTGCTGGCGCTGTTCGTGCTGTTCAAGTACATCGAGCGGCGCCGCTTCCAGCGCGCCATGCAGACGGAACGCATCAATGTCGAGCAGTTGCGCGCCTTGCTCGACGCTGGCCACGAGCCGGTGCTGGTGGACGCCCGCAGCGCCACCGCCCGCCAGCTCGACCCGCCGGCGCCGGGCGCGCTGCCCGTGGACGGCAACCTGGCCAGCCTGCTCGACGCGCTGCCGCGCGACCGTCACATCGTCGTCTATTGCAGCTGCCCGAACGATGTGACGGCCGCCAGCATCGCCAAGCAGCTGCACCAGCATGGGTACACGCTGGCCAGGCCGCTGCATGGCGGGCTGGAGGCATATAACTCGGCGTTCCGGGCGGGGGAGACGGTGGTGGTGGGGGAGCAGATTCCCGCGGCGGAGGGGCCGCGCTGACGCGTTATCGGTGCTGGCATGGGAAGACCGGTGTCGCGGGCGGCCATTCCCCACATGGCAACAAAGGGGTCTAGTAGTCATACTACTGCGAGATATTTGCAGCAATCGTACACGGGCGGGTGTCTTTGTACCCAAACTACATGACAGCTCTTGCGCATTCGCCAAGAAATCCGCTAGCATTGGGCTTCACCTTTTTCCTCGCCTGCCATGAACGCCATGTCGACTCCCACCCCGCAGATCCTCGTTTCCGCATACCCGGGTGGGCCCCGGCTGCTAGCCGACGTGGGCGGCACCAATGCACGCTTCGCGCTGGAAGTGGCGCCGGGGCAGGTGAGCCACATCCATGTGCTGGCCGGGGCGCAGTACCCCACGCTGGCCGCCGCCCTGCAAGCCTACCTGGCGTTGCCGGACGTGGCTGCCGCGGCGCCCGCCGTGCGCCATGGCGCGATCGCCATCGCCAACCCGGTCACCGGCGACTACGTGCGCATGACGAACCATCACTGGGAATTCTCGATCGAAGGCATGCGCCAGGAGTGCGGCTTCGAGGTGCTGGCCGTGGTCAACGACTTCACGGCGCTGGCCCGTTCCCTGCCTTTCCTGGGCGCGCACAAGCGCCAGGTCGGCGGCGGCACGGCCGTGCCGGAAACGCCGCTGGGCCTGATCGGCGCCGGCACGGGCCTGGGCGTGTCGGGCCTGATCCCGTCTGCCTCCGGCTGGACGGCGCTGCTGTCCGAGGGCGGTCACGTGAGCTTCTCCCCGGTGAACGAGACCGAAGTGGCGATCCTGCAATTCGCCTGGCGCGAATTCGAGCACGTGTCGGCCGAGCGGCTGATGTCCGGCGCCGGCATCGAACTGATTTATCGCGCGCTGGCCGACTACCGCAAGTTCGCGGCCGAGGCGCTGACCCCGGCCGAGATCGCGCGCCGCGCGCTGGCTGGCGATTGCGCGTTGTGCGACGAGGCGATCGAAGCCTTCTGCGGCATGCTGGGCACGATCGGCGCCAACCTGGCCGTCACGCTGGGTGCGCAAGGCGGCATCTATATCGGCGGCGGCATCGTACCGAAACTGGGCGAGCGCTTCGACAAATCGGGTTTCCGTGCCCGCTTCGAGGCAAAGGGCCGCTTCCGCCAGTACCTGTCGGGCATTCCCACCTATGTGATCACCGCGGAGTATCCGGCTTTCCTGGGCGTATCCGCCATCCTGGCCGAGCGGTTGGCCGCTTGATCGGTTAAACTGCGCAGTTACACTCGTCCATCACACGGATCCGCCACGATAGGCGTGCGAATTGCACTGCGCACGCTTTTATGGAGTACAATGCCCGTCATTGGATGAAACGGCGCCACCCGATCCCGCAACTCTTCCGGGGAAGGCCGACAAGGTTTTCAGGTCTTGAAAACACTTCTCTCCATCGTTGACCTTATTTGATCTGACGCCCCGGGTGGTCTTCACGCCCCGGAATCGCCGGCCATCCGCCGGCGGTTCGCCGGTATTTCGTACGCCGGGCAGGGCGCCCACATTGTTGGCATATGGATACAGCTGAGGCGAAGAAAGTCCTCGAAACCGCACTGCTATGCGCACGCGAGCCGTTGCCGATGCACAGCCTGAAGAAGCTGTTCGTCGATGTCGACGAGGCCGGGCGGCCGCTGGACGAAGGCCTCGGCAGCGATGAAATCCGCGGCCTGCTGGAGTCGTTGCGGCAGGATTGGCAGGGCAGGGGAGTCGAACTCGTGAACCTGTCCTCCGGCTGGCGCTTCCAGAGCCGGCCCGAGATGAAGCAATACCTGGATCGCCTGAACCCGGAAAAGCCGCAGAAGTATTCGCGGGCCACGCTCGAGACGCTGGCGATCATCGCCTACCGCCAGCCGGTCACGCGGGGCGACATCGAGGAAATCCGCGGCGTGGCCGTGAATTCGCAGACGATCCGCATGCTGGAAGACCGCGGCTGGGTCGACACCGTCGGTTACCGCGACGTGCCGGGCCGCCCGGCGCTCCTCGGCACCTCGAAGCAGTTCCTGGATGATCTGGGCTTACAGTCGCTGGCCCAGCTGCCGCCTTTGCAGCAAATCAGCGATACGCAGAACGCCAATTCGATCGAGATGCTCGAAGCGGCGCTGCAGGAGAATTTCGAGAAGGCGGCGCATGCCGCCGATGTCACTGACAATGTAGCGCCCGGGGAAGCATCCGCCACAGGCGCGGTGCAGGCGCCTGACGCTGAGCCCACGCAAGAAAACACGCATGAACAACACTGAGAACATTTCCGAGACCGGCACGCCGGCCGAACCGGCCGTGAAGCCGAAGCGTCGCACCAAGGCGCAGATCGCCGCCGAGGCTGCTGCCGCCGCCACCCCCGCCACCGCCACTCCGGCCGCCGCTGCTCCTGCCGAGCCAGCACCGGCGGCCGAGGCACCCGCCAAGCCGAAGCGCACCCGCAAGAAGGCCGAATCCGCGAGCGCCGCCGAGGCGCCAGCCGCCGAAGCCGCCGCGCCGGCAGCCGCGGCCGAGGAAGCCCCCGCCGTGAAAAAGCCGCGCGCCCGCAAGCCGAAGGCGGAAGTGGCGTCCGAGGCGGCCACTCCAGCAGCGGAAGCCTCCGCGGCCGTTGCGCCTGTCGCCGAATCTGCCGCTGCATCTGCCGCATCGGTAGCGCAACCTGCCGGCGACGAGCAGCCGGCCCCCGGGAAAGCGCGTGCGCCGCGCGGTCCGCGCCAGATGCGCGAGCAGCGCGCACTGCGCGACGCGCAGAAGGCGGAACAGGCACCAATCGAAGCGCAACCGGCCGAGCAGCCCGCACCTGCATCCGAGTCGGCGCCGGTGCCTGCCGATGCCGCGCCGCAGGAGCAGCGCCGGGAAGGTGGCCGCAACAACGGCAAGAAGCGTAACGACACCCGTAACGACCGGAATGCAGCCGGTCGTGAAGGGCGCGAAGGCAACCGCACCGAAGGCAACCGCACCGAAGGCAACCGCACTGAAGGCAACCGCACTGAAGGCGGTCGCACCGAAGGCGGTCGCGCCGAAGGTGGACGTGCCGAAGGTGGACGTGCCGAAGGCGGCCGCAACGAGCGCAATGCGCAGAATGCGCGTGGCGGCAAGGGCAAGGGCGCCCAGCGCGGCCCCGGCGGCAACGGCAAGCTGAACGAAGCCGATGCCGTGTTCTCCTTCGTCACCTCCGAGGCGTTCGACCAGGAAGACGGCGCGCGCGGCGGCAAGGCCCAGCAAAAGCCGGTGCGCCGCGACCTGACGGCCGAAGACGACGCACCGAAGCTGCACAAGGTGCTGGCCGAGGCGGGCCTGGGTTCGCGCCGCGACATGGAAGAGCTGATCGTTGCCGGCCGCGTGTCGGTGAACGGCGAGCCTGCGCACATCGGCCAGCGCATCCTGCCGACCGACGCGGTGCGCATCAACGGAAAACTGATTCAGCGGAAAGTCTCGAAGAAGCCGCCGCGCGTGCTCGTGTACCACAAGCCGGCCGGCGAAATCGTCTCGCACGACGATCCGGAAGGCCGTCCATCCGTGTTCGACCGCCTGCCGCAAATGAAAGTGGGTAAATGGCTGGCCGTCGGCCGCCTGGACTTCAATACCGAAGGCCTGCTGCTGTTCACCACGTCCGGCGACCTGGCGAACCGTCTCATGCACCCGCGCTACAACATCGACCGCGAATACGCCGTGCGCACGCTGGGCGAGCTGGAAGAAGGCATGCGCCAGAAACTGCTGGCCGGCGTCGAGCTGGAAGACGGCCCGGCGCAATTCACCAAGATCGCCGATGGCGGCGGCGAAGGCGTCAACAAGTGGTACCGCGTGGTGATCGGCGAAGGCCGCAACCGCGAGGTGCGCCGCATGTTCGAGGCGGTGGGCCTGACGGTCTCCCGCCTGATCCGCACCCGCTACGGCGCGCTCACGCTGCCGTCGAACCTGAAGCGCGGCCGCTGGGAAGAGATGGAAGAAAACACCGTGCGCGACCTGATGGCCGCCGTGGGTGTCGAGAAGAAGGTGGCCAGTGGCGAGCCGAAGGGCAAGGGCGGCGAACGCATCGGCAACGAGCGCGGCGAAAAGCGCGGCAACCGCGAGCGCGAGCCGAACTTCAATCGCATGGATATTTCCAACAAGAACGCCGATCCGTTCCCGCAGCCGGCCAAGGGCGGCCGCAATGGCGGCGGTGCCGGCAGCTACTTCGGCGCCGGCGGCGCCGGCGTGGGCCGTCCCGGCCGTGGCCAGGGTGGCGGTGTGGGCCGCGCGGGCATCGGCGACCAGGGCGGCAGCAGCCGTCCCCAGCAGGGTAAGGGCCGCGCCCCGCGCCAGCCGGATCCGCTGCAGACCACGTTCGGCTTCGCCGGCCAGCAGCCGCGCCGCGGCGGGCAGCCGCGGGGTGGGGCGATGGATCACGGGATGCCGAGAAGGCGTAAGGGGTGAAGCAGGGAATTCGCGGAGCACTGCTCCGCGCCTGCGGAACGGCTCGGCCTTGCAAGGCCGAGACTGGGGAGGGACAGGGAATTCGCGGAGCACTGCTCCGCGCCTGCGGAACGGCTCGGCCTTGCAAGGCCGAGACTGGGGAGGGACAGGGAATTCGCGGAGCACTGCTCCGCGCCTGCGGACGGCTCGGCCTTGCAAGGCCGAGACTGGAACTGTGCTTGAATTCCTGCGCAAGAGCCTTATATCGGTGACCTGCGCATGAGAAAACCGGTGTCGGACACCTTCTCCCGCCAGTGGGAAAAGGTGTCCGACACCAAGCTGTCGGCGCCGCCGTGGCGGCTGAGCACTCGTGTCGAACATCATTTTCCCCAGGAAAATGGTGTGCGACACAGGTTCTCCTGGAATCACCTCAGCAGCCAAAATACCAACCTTGACACTGTTGTAACGGCGTCCGCTTTGCCTATGCGGCATTGCAGCGAAATCAATCAGCCGTTATAATAAGCAGCCTAGTAAAAGTTCATTTCGCAGGGTTGGTTTGCTGAGAGTGCTTTCATCTGGCTGGAATGACAAAAAGATGGGCAGTTGCCCATTTTTTTTTTGGTGAAATGTTTTAAAGGGTTCGTGCAGGCTAGTCGCCGCCGGACCTGATCTGGAGATTTTCCTTTGCAACTGCCGGAACTGATTGAGAAGACCGTCGCGGGTCTCGGCTATGAATTGGTCGACTTCGAGCGCGCCGAGCGCGGCCTGCTGCGCGTGTACATCGACTTCCCTGCGGCGGACGCAGAGGAAAAGGGCCCGATCACGGTGGAGGACTGCGCCACGGTGAGCCACCAGCTGTCGCACGTGCTGACGGTGGAAAACGTGCCGTATGAACGGCTCGAGATCTCGTCGCCCGGCCTGGACCGGCCATTGCGCAAGCTGGCGGACTTCGAGCGCTTCGCCGGCCACGAGGCGATCGTCAAGCTGCGCATGGCGATCCCGGGCACCGCGAACCGCAAGTCCTACCAGGGCATCCTGCAGGCACCCGAGGGTGACCAGCTGGGTATTGAATTTGAAAGTAAAGATGGTCCTGCGGTGCTGAATTTCACGCTCGCGGATATGGATAAGGCACGCTTGGTGCCACAGGTGGATTTTAGGAGCCGCAAAGCATGAGTCGCGAAGTTTTGTTATTGGTGGATGCGCTGGCGCGCGAGAAGAACGTCGACAAGGACGTGGTATTCGGCGCGCTCGAATTCGCATTGGCGCAAGCCACGAAAAAACGCTATGAAGGCGAAGTCGACATCCGCGTCTCGATCGATCGCGATTCCGGCGAATTCGAGTCCTTCCGCCGCTGGCACGTGGTGCCCGACGAAGCCGGCCTGCAGCTGCCCGACCAGGAAGTGCTGCTGTTCGAAGCGCGCGAGCAGATCCCCGATATCGAAGTGGACGAATACATCGAAGAACCGATCGAATCGGTTGAATTCGGCCGCCGCTTCGCCCAGGACACCAAGCAGGTCGTGCTGCAGCGCGTGCGCGACGCCGAGCGCGAACAGATCTTGCAGGACTTCCTCGAGCGCGGCGACGCGCTGGTGACCGGCACGATCAAGCGCATGGAACGCGGCGATGCGATCGTCGAATCCGGCAAGATCGAAGCCCGCCTGCCGCGCGACCAGATGATCCCGAAGGAAAACCTGCGCATCGGCGACCGCGTGCGTGCCTACATCCTGCGCGTGGACCGCAATATGCGCGGCCCGCAGGTGATCCTGTCGCGCACCGCGCCGGAATTCATCATGAAGCTGTTCGAGCTGGAAGTGCCGGAAATCGAACAGGGCATGCTGGAAATTAAATCCGCCGCCCGCGATGCCGGCGTGCGCGCCAAGATCGCCGTTTACACGGCCGACAAGCGCATCGACCCGATCGGTACCTGCGTGGGCATGCGCGGTTCGCGCGTGCAGGCCGTGACCGGCGAGCTGGGCGGCGAGCGCGTGGACATCGTGCTGTGGTCCGAAGACCCGGCGCAGTTCGTGATCGGCGCACTGGCGCCGGCGAACGTGTCGTCGATCATGGTCGACGAGGACAAGCACGCGATGGACGTCGTCGTCGACGAGGAAAACCTGGCGATCGCGATCGGCCGTTCCGGCCAGAACGTGCGCCTGGCTTCCGAGCTGACCGGCTGGAAGATCAACATCATGACGGCCGAGGAATCGGCCGACAAGGCTGCCCAGGAAACGGCCGCGGTGCGCGGACTGTTCATGGAAAAGCTCGATGTGGACCAGGAAGTGGCCGACATCCTGGTCGAGGAAGGCTTCAGCAGCCTGGAAGAGATCGCCTACGTGCCGATCTCCGAGATGCTGGAGATCGAGGCATTCGACGAAGAGACCGTCAACGAACTGCGTACCCGCGCCCGCGATGCGCTGGTCACGGAGGCGATCGCATCGGAAGAAGGCCTGGAAGGCATGGAAGAAGGCCTGGTCGGCCTGGAAGGCATGGACCGCATCACGGCGGGCAAGCTGGGTCTGGCGGGCATCAAGACGCTGGAACAGTTCGCCGGCCTGGCGTATGACGAGTTCGGCGCCATCCTGGCCCTGTCGACCGACCGTGCGACTGAACTGATTAAAAATGAATTTGAAGATGTGACCGACGATGAAATGAAGCTGGTCGATGCCAAGTACGACGACCGCGCCAAGGCCCTGCAGGCCAAGGCATGGTCGCTGGCCGAGGCGGCCAAGGCCTGAGCGCCCGGGTCACCACACCAGCCACGCTTTTAATTATCATCTACGCGACACATAGAAAAGAGGACTGAATGGCGAGTAACAACGTAGCCCAATTTGCCACCGAACTGAAGATGCCTGCAGACCTGCTGCTGACGCAGCTGCGTTCTGCCGGCGTCGAGAAGAGCTCGGCGTCAGATCCATTGTCGAAAGATGATAAGGACAAGCTGCTGGAGCACCTGCGCCGCACGCACGGCGCGGCTGGTCAATCTGAAAAGAAGAAGATCACCGTCACGCGCAAGGAAACCAACGAGATCAAGCAGGCCGATGCCTCCGGCAAGACCCGCACGATCCAGGTTGAAGTGCGCAAGAAGCGCACCTTCGTGCAGCGCGACGACCTGCCAGCGACCACCAATGCCGCACCCGCGGCACCGGTGATCGACCCGGCTGAAATCGCCCGCCGCGAGGAAGAGGCGCGCCGCCAGGCCGAGCTGATCGCTCGCCAGGAAGCGGAACTGCGCGAAAAGCAGGAGCGCCTGGCGCGCCTGGAAGCGGAGAAGGAAGCGCAAGCGAAGGCCACCGCTGCTGCAGAAGCGGAAGACCGTCGCCGTGCCGACGAGGAAGCGGCGAAAGCCGCCGCCGAGAAGGCCGAGAAGACCGCCGCCGAGAAAGCCGGTGCCATCGACGCGCAGAAACGCGCCGATGCGGAAGCGGCCGACAAGAAGCGCGCCGCGGAAGCGGAAGAAGCCAAGAAGAAGGCCGAGCAAGCCGCCAAGGAAGCCGCCGAACGCGCGGCCGCCACCGAGCGCGCCCGCAAGGCCGTGGCCGACGAAGTGGCCCAGATCAAGGCCATGATGGCGCAGCCGCGCCGCGTGATCAAGGCGCCGGAACCGGCGCCCGCGCCGGTCAAGCCGAAGGCCCCGGAAGGCACGCTGCACAAGCCGGCGGACAAGAAGCCGGCCGCGGGCGCGCAGCCGGCGACCACCGACAAGAAGGACGACAAGAAGCCGGGCGATCGCAAGTCGATCAAGTCGGCCAATGTGTCCTCGACCTGGAGCGACGACGCCAAGAAGCGCGGCGCGCCGGGTGGCGGCATGAAAGGCCGTGGCAATGCCGCGCCAACGGGCGGCCGCGATGGCTGGCGCGCGGGCGGCGGCCGTGGTGGCCGTGGCCGCAACTCGCACCACGACGACCGCGAATCGAACTTCCAGGCGCCGACCGAGGCGATCGTCAAGGACGTGCACGTGCCTGAAACGATCACCGTGGCCGAGCTGGCACACAAGATGGCCGTGAAGGCATCCGAAGTGATCAAGCAGCTGATGAAGCTGGGCCAGATGTGCACGATCAACCAGGTGCTGGACCAGGAAACGGCGATGATCGTCGTCGAGGAAATGGGCCACAAGGCCTTCGCCGCGGCGGTGGACGATCCGGAAGCGCTGCTGGCCGACCAGGGCGAGCACACCGAGTACGAGTCGACCCCGCGCGCGCCGGTCGTCACGGTGATGGGCCACGTCGACCACGGTAAAACGTCGCTGCTGGACTACATCCGCCGCGCCAAGGTCGCGTCGGGCGAAGCCGGCGGCATCACGCAGCACATCGGCGCCTACCACGTCGATACGCCGCGCGGCATGATCACGTTCCTGGATACCCCGGGTCACGAAGCCTTCACGGCGATGCGTGCCCGCGGTGCCAAGGCGACCGACATCGTCATCCTGGTGGTGGCGGCGGACGACGGCGTGATGCCGCAGACGAAGGAAGCAATCTCCCACGCGAAAGCGGCGGGTGTTCCCCTCGTCGTGGCGATCAACAAGATCGACAAGCCGGGCGGCAACCTGGAACGCGTGACGCAGGAACTGATCTCCGAAGGCGTGGTGCCGGAAGAATACGGCGGCGATTCGCCGTTCGTGCCGGTGTCCGCCAAGACGGGCCAGGGCATCGACACGCTGCTGGAAAACGTGCTGCTGCAAGCCGAAGTGCTGGAACTGAAGGCGCCGGTGGAAGCCCCGGCCCGCGGCCTGGTGGTGGAAGCCCGCCTGGACAAGGGCCGCGGCCCGGTCGCCACGATCCTGGTGCAGTCCGGTACGCTCAAGCGCGGCGACGTGGTGCTGGCCGGTTCGTCGTACGGCCGTGTGCGTGCGATGCTGGACGAGAACGGCAAGGCGATCGCCGAAGCCGGTCCGTCGATTCCGGTCGAGATCCAGGGCCTGACCGAAGTGCCGGCCGCCGGCGAGGAAGCCATGGTGATGGCGGACGAGCGCAAGGCGCGCGAGATCGGCCTGTTCCGTCAAGGTAAGTTCCGCGACGTGAAGCTGGCCAAGCAGCAGGCCGCCAAGCTGGAGAACATGTTCGACCAGATGGCCGAAGGCGAAGTGAAGAACGTGCCGCTGATCGTCAAGACCGACGTGCAGGGTTCGCAGGAAGCGCTGGTGGGCTCGCTGCAGAAGCTGTCCACCTCCGAAGTGCGGGTGCAGATCGTGCACGCGGCCGTTGGCGGCATCACGGAATCGGACGTCAACCTGGCGACGGCGTCGAAGGCGGTCATCATCGGCTTCAACGCCCGTGCCGATGCACAGGCGCGCAAGCTGGCCGAGGCCAACGGCGTGGACATCCGCTACTACAACATCATCTACGACGCGATCGAAGAGGTGAAGGCGGCGATGTCGGGCATGCTGGCACCGGAAAAGCGCGAGCACATCACCGGCCAGGTGGAAATCCGCCAGGTCATCATGGTGTCGAAGGTCGGCGCGATCGCGGGTTGCCTGGTCACCGATGGCGTGGTCAAGCGTACCTCGTCGGTTCGCCTGCTGCGCAACAACATCGTCGTGTGGACCGGCGAGATCGACTCGCTCAAGCGCTTCAAGGACGATGCGAAGGAAGTGCGCGCCGGCCTCGAATGCGGCCTGTCGCTGAAGAACTACAACGACATCCAGGTGGGCGACACGCTGGAAGTCTTTGAAATTCAAGAAGTGGCACGTACCCTGTAAAAGGGCCCGATAAACCTACTGCGCGTTGCAGCTCTGGTCTGCGATGCTCGCTGTACTAAAGTACAGCTGCGCGTCTCGACCAGACCTGCTGCCGCTCGCTACGGTTTCTCGAGCCCTTTATGCGACAAGGATTAACATGGTGGCGGGTGCCGCCCCCTCCGCGTGAAGCGGAGGCGGGCGCCACCCGCCATTTTCATATTGGTAGAACATCATGGCAAAACACAGCAAATCGATTCCCCAGCGCGGCCTGCGCGTGGCGGACCAGATCCAGAAAGACCTTTCCGAACTGATCGCCTTCGAACTGAAGGACCCGCGCGTGGGCATGCTGACCATCGCCGAAGTGCAGCTCACGCCGGACTATGCGCACGCGAAGATCTACTTCACGATGCTCAAGGACGATCCCGAGTCCGTGAAGAACACGCTGGCCGGCCTGCACGCCGCCGCCGGCTACCTGCGCAACCAGCTCGGCAAGCGCCTGCACATCCATACGCTGCCGCAGCTGCACTTCGTGCACGACACGAGCGCCTCGCGCGGCATGGCGATGTCGGCGCTGATCGACCAGGCGAACGCCACGCGCGCCGCCGACTACGAAGAACAGCAAGAGCAAGACAAAGAATGACCGAAGTGAAGGTGAAGCGGCCGCGCGACCTCGTCGACGGCGTGCTGCTGCTCGACAAGCCGGTGGGCCTGTCGTCCAACGATGCGCTGATCAAGGCCAAGCGCGTGCTGAACGCGAAGAAGGCGGGCCACACGGGCACGCTGGACCCGTTCGCCACGGGCCTGCTGCCGCTGTGCTTCGGCGAGGCCACCAAGTTCTCGCAAGACCTGCTGGAAGCCGATAAAACCTATGTGACGACGGTGCACCTTGGCGTGCGCACCGACACGGGCGATACCGAAGGGCAGGCCGTCGCGGCCGATCCCGCGTTCGATCGCGATCCCGCTGCCATCACGGTCGAGGAAATCGAGGCGGTGCTCGCGCGCTTCCGCGGCCCGATCGCGCAGGTGCCGCCAATGTATTCGGCCCTGAAGCGCGACGGCAAACCGCTGTATGAGTACGCGCGCGCCGGCATCACGCTCGAGCGCGAGGCGCGCAACGTGGTGATCCACAAGCTTGAACTGCTGTCCTACGAGGCGCCGTTCCTGAAGCTGGAAGCCACGGTGAGCAAGGGTACCTATATCCGCGTGCTGGGCGAGGACATCGGCGCCGCCCTCGCCTGCGGCGCCCACCTGAACGCGCTGCGGCGCACGGGTGTCGGCACGCTGAAGGCGTCGAACATGGTCACGCTGGAAGCGTTGCAGGCCCATGCCGCGCCCCTGTCCCTGCTGGCACCGGTGGATGCGCTGCTGTCGTCGTTCCCGAGCATCGTGCTCACCGCCGAACTGGCGAAGCGCTTCCTGCAAGGGCAGCGGCTGCCGCTGGGCAAGGAGCCGGAGGTGGTGACGCCGGCACCATACGAAGGCCGCGTACGGGTGTATGCCGACGATCGGTTGCTCGGGACCGGCTTGTTCGAGCAGTGGGCGATCCTGAAGCCCGAGCGGCTGATCGCCGCGGCGCAATAGCCGCCCGCAGCCCACGAAGCATCGGTGCCTGGCACCGGTTTATTCATGAGGCACAGGCGAGCGCGAAGGGAAACCGGTGGCTGGACACGAACGCTGGGGTCACACCCTGGAAGTTGAAGTCAAGGAAATCATCGCCCCGCCGCTGCCGACAACCGATAACCAGAACAAGTGAATGGCCATCCAATGACGCCCTCCGAGACACCACGCTTCGTTCCCAGGAACTTCCTCCCCACCGATGAACAGGCCGCGATCCAGTTATCGCGCGACCGCATCGTGGTCATCCGGGCAAACGCCGGCGCGGCCAAGACGACGACCCTGGCCTTGCGCATCGGCGAAGCGCTGGCCCGCGGGCTGCCACCGGAAGATATCCAGGCCCTGACCTTCACCCCCGAAGCGCGCGATGTGCTGAAGCGGCGCCTGGTCGAAGTCGGCATCCAGGCGGCCGTGGCCTCACGGCTGCGCATCGCAACCTTCGAGGAGTTTTCCGCCCAGGCCCTGGAAGATCTCGATCGACGCCAGGTTACGCATATCGAACACGTCAAGGACCTGAAGCCTTACTTCCACGAGGCGCTGCAGCAGGTCAGCGATACGTACGGCGACAGGATCGACTACCTGGTGACGGATGCGTCCACCCGCGCGCTGAGCCAGTTCTTCCTCACCCAGCTGGAACTGAAAGCGACGCTGGCACTGCAAGCGGACCTCGAAGGCCTTGGCGAAGACGAAGTCAGCGAAGCGCTGGGCGTGAGCTATCCGACCGCGCTGACCATCAAGGAGTACGAGCAGATCCGCCTGCGCGGTGGCGAGGTGCTGTTCCGCGGTCCGTTCGACGCGACGTACGACCTTGCCTGCATGCTGGACGCGGACCCGTCGGTCCGGGACGGCTTGCCGCGCGCGCGCATCATCCTGTGCGACGAGTTGCACGACCTGAACGAGGCATCGTTCCACCTGCTGCAGCACCTGATCGTGAAGGGCTACACGTATTTCATCGGCGCGGGCGATATCGACCAGGTGATCCATTCGCGCCATGGCGCGAGCGATGAATTCATGCGCAGCCGCTTCGTTGCCGCCTTTCCGGGAACGGCCTCGTATCCGCTGACGTACAGCTTCCGCCACGGCCCCCACCTGGCGCGCGCCGCCGGGGCATTCAAGGACAAGCCGGCCGATTCGCTGCTGCCATTGCACACCGAAATCCGCGAATTGCATTACGGGCCGGACGAAGCCAGCTGCGCCGCCCAGGTCGTCGCGGCGCTGAAGCAATGGACGAAATCCGGCAAGCCGGCCGACGATTGCACGATACTGGTCCGCGAACCCTATCATGCGATCGACATCGAGAATGCCTTGATGCAGGCCGGCCTGCCTTACCGCACGCTTGAGATGCCGCGCTATCTCGACCGCGACGAAATCCTTTTCTTGCGCGGCATGATCGCCATCGCGCTGGACGACTTTGCCGCCACGGCCCCGGCCAAGCGGGGCGCCGTGTTCGATGCGGTGACACTCTTCGCCGAAGTGAGCTTCGGGCCCGACGAGGATGTCGCCCGGATGCGGCAGGCGGTCATCGAAGAACCCGTCGCGCTCACATGGCTGTTCTCGGGGCGGGTCGAAGAGGCGGCGTCGAAGGATGTGCGCGACAAGGTGGCGCGCGTGGTCGACGACCTGCTGCTGGCCGCGCGCAGCCAGCCGGCCGGCCAGGTGCTGGGCGCCCTGCGGCAGCACCTGGCCGGCTTGCTCGATTTCGCTGCCGCGCTGGCCGACCGGCCCGATTCGGCGCTGAGGCGCGCGGTGGCGGAAGTGGTCGAGGATGCGACGACGATGGTCGGCTACCTGGAACGCAGCGCGCTGGTCATCGATGAACAGGTGCTCCTGGCGACCATGCGCAACCGCGCGCTGACCCTGCTGGCCAAGCTGGACCAGGTGGTGGCGGGCGACGTCAAGCAGCGCATGGCCGGGGTGATCGCCTACCTGCGCCAGGCGGCCGCCGACACGCCCGCCGACGTGGTCCTGCGGCAGATGTGCGCGATGATGGACATCGAGGCGCTGGCCAGCCGCCTGTACGTGCATCCGCACGAGGCACGTGTCGTGCGCCGCTCGATTGCCGGCTTCATCCAGGCCGCGCAGGACATGGGATTGAACCTGCGCCAGTTCTCCGACTGGATCGCGGCAGCCGACCGGTATGCCGAGGGCAAGCGGCACCGGCACGTGTTCCAGCTCGACCGCGTCCATCACGCCAAGGGCAAGGAGTTCGGGCACGTGGTCTTGCCTTTCCTCGAGGCGGCCGAGTTTCCCGCCAGCGGCGGCGATCGCCGCGAAGAGGAAAACCTGTTCTATGTGGCGATCACCCGCGCGATCGGCGCGCTCACGCTCATCAGCCCCCGCGATCCTGCCTTGCGCAGCCCCTTCGTGAAGCGCATGCAGCTCGACAGGGACAAGCAGCAGGCGGAAGCGGCACTGAAACGCAATGCCCAGCGCGGCAGCGCGCCATTGCGCACCGAATTCAGGGCGAACGGCGACGATTGGGACGTTGCGCGCAAGCTGGGCGCCCACTGGGATGGGACGCGCAAGGTGTTCTACCTGCTGCCGGGCCAGTCGCCGGAGCCGTTTGCGCGATGGATCGACGCCGCCGGCCCCCGCCGGTAGCGCCGGGACGAGCGATAGCGGGCGTTCGGCTACGCACGCGTTGCCCGGCTGCGCGCGGTCACACCGCCTGCAACGCCATCAACAGTTCCGCCGGATCGGCCGGCTTCACGAAATGCCGGTTGAACCCCGCGGCATGCGATTGCGCGCGGTCGCTGGGCTGGCCGTAGCCGGTGAGCGCGATCAAGGTGGCGCCGGCCGTGGCAGGATCGGCGCGCAGGTGCCGCGCCAGCGAGTAGCCATCCATGCCCGGCAGGCCGATGTCGAGGATGAAGGTGTCGATCGCGGCCAGGTCGGCGCGGCGCAGCGCGGCTTCGGCATCCTCGGCCACGGCCACGTCGTGGCCTTCGGAGCGCAGCAATTCGGCCAGCACGCCGGCCGCGTCGGGATTGTCTTCCACCACCAGCAGCCGCAGTGGCCGCACGACCGGCGGCGGCACCATGGCCGCGGTGCCGGGCGCCAGCGGCGGCACCACGCCACGCAGCGGCACGTTGATCGTAAATTCGCTGCCCAGCCCCAGGCCGTCGCTGTGCGCCGTCACGAAACCGCCGTGCAGCGCGGTGATGCTTTTTACCAGCGTCAGTCCCAGCCCCAGCCCGCCCTGGGCGCGGTCGGAATTCCTCTCGCCCTGGATGAACAGGTCGAAGATGTGCGGCAGCAGCGTGGTCGCGATGCCGTTGCCGTTGTCGCGCACGGTCACGCGGGCATTGCTGTCCGGCGTGTCGAGATGCAGCGCGATGCGGCCGCCGGGCGGCGTGTACTTGGCCGCGTTGTTGAGGATGTTGGCAATCACCTGCACGAGGCGGGTGCGGTCGCCGTGCACGCCCACCGGGTGGTCCGGCAGGTGCAGGTCGAGCGCATGGCGGCGCTCGTCGATCAGCGGCAGCGCCTGCTCGACGGCGCTGGCCACCACTTCCACCAGGTCCAGGTCCGCCATGTTCAGCTGCACCAGGCCACGCGTGACGCGCGACACGTCGAGCAGGTCGTCCACCAGGTGGGCCATGTGCCGTACCTGCCGGGTGATGATGTCGCTGGCCGCCACGCGCGTCTTCTCATTGCTCAGCCCCGCCTTCAGCAATTGCGCGGCGGTGCCGATCGGCGCCAGGGGGTTGCGCAGCTCGTGCGCCAGCATGGCCAGGAACTCGTCCTTGCGGGCGGCCGCCTCGCGCAGCGCGTCCTCGGCCAGCTTCTGCGTGTGGATGTCGGTGCAGGTGCCCATCCAGCGCACGATGCGGCCGGTGGCGTCGCGTACCGGCAGGGCGCGGCCGAGGATCCAGCGGTATTCGCCGGAGCGGTGGCGCAGCCGGTACTGGATTTCATATACGTCGCCGGTTGCCAGGCTGTGGCGCCAGGCCGCCCAGGCGCGTTCCTGGTCGTCCGGGTGGAACATGCCGTTCCATGCCTCGCCGTCCGTGGAGCCGGGCGGCACGCCGGTGTATTCGTACCATTGCTCGTTGTAGTAGTCGTGGTAGCCGTCCGGCAGCGTCGACCACACCATCTGCGGCATCGCGTTGGTGATGATGCGGAACTTCGCCTCGCTCGTCGTCAGCGCCTCCATGCTGCGCGCCCGCTCGCTGGCGGTGCGCGTGCGCTCGGCGAATTCGCGCATCAGGGCCACGTCGTCCGGCGCCCAGCGGCGCGGCGCCGTGTCGCTGACGATCAGGATGCTTTTCAGCCGGCCATGTTCGATGATGGGAATGTCGACGAACGAGCGCGCGTGGTGGCGGCGGAACGGTTCGACATGCGCCATCGTGCGCAGGTCCTGCGCCACGTCGCCCACCACGACCGCCTGGCCCTGCATCATCTCGTCGACGAAGCTGCCGAAGTCGCGCAGTTTTACCGTTCCCTCGAGCGAGGGAATGCCGGGCGCGCACCAGTCGGGGCCCACATACAGCGTATCCGTGGCATCGTTGTAGCGGCCGTAGGAGACCCGGCTCACGCCCAGCAGTTCGCCCAATACCTTCAGCGCCGTAAAGACGATCTCGCGTGGCGAACTCAGGTCGCGCCAGGCATCGGTGAGCCGTACGAGCGCTTCCTTGCGCGCGCTGCCGCGCACGCGCGCCGTCACGTCCTTCACATAATGGACGATGTAGGCCACGTTGCCGGCGTCGTCCAGCACGGGGGAGTTCACCGGATTCCAGTACTTTTCCTCGAACTCGCCGGGCCGGCCCTGCACGGGAATGTCGTAGCGCTGCACCGGCATCGCGTCGGGCGCCTTCGTTTCCAGCACGCGCAGCAGCGAGGCGCGCAGGTTCGCCAGGGTGGCGGTATTCTTGTGCGAATCGGAACCATGCTGCCGGAACACGTCGAACACATCGCGGCCGATGAGCTCCGCGCGCGTGGTGCCGTTCGCGCGCACGTAGGCGTTCGTGGCCTCCACGATCGTGAAGTCGGGGGCCAGCAGCAGGTAGGGCGCGGGCAGGCCGCCGAAGACGGTGGCCAGGTCGGGTGTTCGATCGCTCATCGGTTTCCAGGTCAATCGCGCAAGCATGCCATTAAGGCAATGGGCGTTCAGTTGGCCAGGTCACATATGGAATGCTGTCTTTGAGCTGTCACAACCCCATGCTATACTAGTGGGTTCAGTGCATCCGCACCTGCCGGGGGCGCCTGCTCAGCAACAAGGCTCAGCTTCGAGGCTCAATTTCCGGCGCCTCCCAGTTTTACTGCAAACACAACGACCATGTCTAATACTAAACGCGCAATTCGCAACATCGCCATCATCGCACACGTCGACCACGGCAAAACGACCCTCGTGGACCAGCTCCTGCGCCAGTCCGGTACCTTCCGGGAAAACCAGCAGGTCGACACCCGCGTCATGGACTCGAACGACCTCGAAAAGGAGCGCGGCATCACGATCCTGTCGAAGAACTGCGCCGTTGAGTACGAAGGCACGCACATCAACATCGTCGACACCCCGGGCCACGCCGACTTCGGCGGCGAAGTGGAACGCGTGCTGTCGATGGTCGACTCCGTGCTGCTGCTGGTCGACGCGCAGGAAGGCCCGATGCCGCAGACCCGCTTCGTCACCCGCAAGGCGCTGGCCCTGGGCCTGAAGCCGATCGTGGTGGTGAACAAGATCGACCGTCCGGGCGCGCGCGCCGACTGGGCGATCAACCAGACCTTCGAACTGTTCGACAAGCTGGGCGCCAACGACGAGCAGCTGGACTTCCCGATCATCTACGCATCGGGCCTGAACGGCTACGCGGGCCTGGACGAATCCGTGCGCGGCGGCGACATGAAGCCGCTGTTCGAAGCGATCCTGAAATACGTGCCGGTGCGCGACGACAATCCGGACGGCCCGCTGCAGATGCAGATCACGTCGCTGGACTATTCGTCCTACGTGGGCAAGATCGGCATCGGCCGCATCTCGCGTGGCCGCATCAAGGCCGGCCAGGACGTGGTCGTGGTCGACGGTCCGGGCGCAACCCCGATCAAGGGCCGTATCAACCAGGTGCTGAACTTCAAGGGCCTGGAACGCGTGCTGGTCGATGAAGCCGTGGCCGGCGACATCGTGCTGATCAACGGTATCGAGGAAATCGGCATCGGCTCGACCGTGTGCTCGCCCGACCAGATCGACCCACTGCCGATGCTGACCGTCGACGAGCCGACGCTGACGATGAACTTCATGGTCAACACGTCGCCGCTGGCCGGCCGCGAAGGCAAGTTCGTCACGTCGCGCCAGCTGCGCGACCGCCTGGAAAAGGAACTGAAGTCGAACGTGGCGCTGCGCGTGGCACCGACCGACGACGACACGATCTTCGAAGTGTCGGGCCGCGGCGAACTGCACCTGACGATCCTGCTGGAAAACATGCGCCGCGAAGGCTTCGAGCTGGCCGTGTCGCGTCCGCGCGTGGTGTTCAAGATGGTCGATGGCGTGCGCCATGAGCCGTACGAGATGCTGTCGGTCGACGTGGAAGAAGTGAACCAGGGCGGCGTGATGGAAGAACTGGGCCGCCGCCGTGGCGACCTGCAGAACATGGAATCGGACGGCAAGGGCCGCGTGCGCCTCGAGTACCGCATTCCTGCCCGCGGCCTGATCGGCTTCCAGGGCGAGTTCATGACGCTGACGCGCGGCACGGGCCTGATGAGCCACGTGTTCGACGCCTACGCGCCGGTCGACAACACCAAGGGCGAACTGGCCGGCCGCCACAACGGCGTGCTGATCTCGCAGGACGATGGCCAGGCCGTCGCCTACGCGCTGTGGAAGCTGCAGGACCGCGGCCGCATGTTCGTGTCGCACAACGACCCGGTGTACGAAGGCATGATCATTGGCATCCACTCGCGCGACAATGACCTGGTCGTGAACCCGATCAAGGGCAAGCAGCTGACCAACGTGCGCGCTTCGGGCACCGACGAAGCCGTTCGCCTGGTGACGCCGATCCAGCTGTCGCTGGAATACGCGGTGGAATTCATCGAGGACGACGAACTGGTCGAGATCACCCCGAAATCGATCCGCCTGCGCAAGCGCTTCCTGAAGGAACACGAGCGCAAGAAGGCTTCCCGCGAAAGCGCGTAAGCTCAGGCTGCTTTACCGAAAGCCCGCCGCTCGCAAGAGCCGCGGGCTTTTTTTTGCGCCGCGACCGCTCGGTGGCAGTGCGCGCCGCCTGTGTTGGCAGCGCAACGGCGTCGCATGAACTTACACTGATCAGATGGCTTTCCGGGGTACCGCTGCCTAGACTGAAAACAGCCGGACGGAGGACTCATCATGGGCGCCAAAGTTGCTGTTGCATGTATCAGCTGGATCGACCGCGCGCCGCTGCCGCAGATCTGGCTGTCGAACCTGGTCGGTGCGTTGTTCAGCTGGCCACAGGCCGTGATCACGGGCCTGGTGGCCACGGCCAATCCCAGGCCAGAAACGAAGATTCCTTCGATCAGTGCGTTCGTGCGCAGCCGGCAATACCGGGCGGTGCAGGCTTGCGTGATCGACCTGGATGCCGGCGGCCGGATTACCGAAACGGTCCAGGACCCGGGCTTCACGCCGCCCTTCGACAACAACAAGATCAATTCGTTCGCAGGAGGCTGGGTGCCGGGCCCATCCGACTTTTCAGCCGGCGAGAAAAGCGTGCTCTCGGCGATCGTGCCGGCACGGCTGCACCCCTGCTCGAGCATCACGTTGAAGCAGGGGGACAAGGTGATCGTGAACGCATTGATCAAGTTCCGGGCGGGGCCGGACACGGACAAGCTGGGCGTGGAAAAGGCGGGCTCTCCCGTCCATGTCCCGTGGGTATGGCAGGAATTCGCGCTGGTCTCGAATACGGCCGGTTATCGCCTTGTCTGCAATGGATCGCGCTTCCCTTCGCACGCATGGTATGTCGATGGGCAGCAGGTTGCGACCATGGCGCAGGCGCTGGTCACCGTCTCGAAGCAGGATCCGATTCTTACCGTCGGTCGGCCGGCGAGCAGACCACAAAGTGACTTCCGGCTCGACAGAAGCGAGGGGCCCATCGCTGGTCACCCGGAAACGCTGCCCGCGACTGGGCAGATCGATGTGGCCTTGGCGTTGTAGTGGCCGCGGTCCGCTTTCATCCCCCGGGGCGGCGCGCGACGTTGGCCGACGTCTCGCACGCGGTGCCCTGACGCACGCCACCCCAGGCGGGGCGCTGACACGCGTACATACCTGTTTTTCATGAGTAATTTGGCGGAGGGAGCGTTTCCATGCTGCTGCGCACCATCGTGCGCGAACTGCTCACTTCATTGATCAAAACCAGGCCTTAATCATCATTTTGATTCTTTGCCTGCGCGCGATTTTTCAAAAGGATGAGTCACATAGAATGGCAAAAAAATAGTGACGCATCCGGCCAGCAAGCCCGGCCGACAATCGGAGGAGATCAGAAGTGACGAAGCACTCGAACAAGGTGCGGGCGCCCGGCCGCCTGGACCGCAGGACCGTCTTTGCCATTGCCGCCTCGATGCTGGCGGCCAACGCCGCGCTGGCACAGCAGACACCCACCCCGCAGCAAACTCCCTCGGCACAGGAAGCCCCCGCACCGGCCGTCGACTCGGGCGCCGTGGTGACCGTGGTCGGCACCCGCAAGTCCGTCGCTTCCGCGATCGACCGCAAGATCCGCAACGCTACCGTGTCCGACTCGATCATCGCCGAGGACATCAACCAGTTCCCGGACAAGAACGTGGGCGAGGCGCTGTCGCGCATCACCGGCGTGCAGCTGTCGCGTTCGTTCGGCGAAGGCTCGCAGGTGGCGATCCGCGGCGTCGAGCCGGACCTGAACCGTGTGGAGATCAACGGCATGTCCGTGCTCGGCACGAATGGCGAAGCGGGGCGGGGTGCCGAGCTGCGCGAGCTGGCTTCCGAGCTGATCGCCTCCATCGACGTGTTCAAGGGCGTTACGGCCGACATGACCGAAGGCGGAGTGGGCGGCACCGTCAGCATCAAGACACGCAAGCCGCTGGACTTCAAGAAGCGCACGATCGCCACCACCGTCTCGGCCGAGCGGTCGTCGAGCCGCGGCGGCGTGCAGCCGCGCCTGACCCTGTTGGCCGCCGACCGCTTCCTGGACAACAAGCTGGGCCTGATGGCCAACATCGTCTACGACAAGGTTCTCACCCGCGAGGATTACGCCCGCAATACCTCGTGGCGCTTCCTGCGCGACTGGGATTTCTCGGCCGATCGCACCGTGGTGAGCCGCGACCCGGCCGTGGCGGCCATTGCCGACAAGGCCAGCTGCGCCACCGCCGCCGGCCTGTCGGCCGATCAGCGCACCGCCTGCACGAACCAGTGGAACGACTATTCGCCGGGCATTCCCCGCTACGGCATCTGGACGCGCGACCACAAGCGCTCCTCGGCGGAGCTGACCGCGCAGTACGAGTTCTCGAAGAGCTTCAATGCCTACGTGAGCTACCAGCACAACAAGCAGGAACAGCGGCTGAACGATCGCAACTTCGGCACGGAACTGGGCAATGTGAGCCGCCTGGCCAATGCCGGCAACGCACCCACCTACAACGCGGCCGGCGTACCGTCTGGCGGCACCTGCACGGCGGCGTCCACCACGACGACCCCAGAAGGCGTCATCGTCGAGAACCACCACGTCACGCAGTACACGGTCGGCAACTGCCTGTACTCGGCCGGGCAGGGCGGGCAGGGCGCATTCAGCTCGTCGGCGCGCGACTTCGCACTGGACATCGATTCGAAGTACAGCACCACCGGTTTCAACTACAAGCAGGGCAAGTGGGAAATCGAGGGCTTGCTGGGTACGTCGAAGTCGCTGTACACGAACAACACGAACAGCATCGTCATCACGCAGAACGCGCCGGGCCTGCGCGTCTCGCTGGACGAGCAGGGCTTGCCGCACTTCGACTTCCCGCAGGCGTATTCCCCGGAAAACCCGGGCGCCTACACGCAGGTGCAGCTCCAGTACCGCCCGTATGAAACCACCAACCGGGAAGACCAGGCCAAGATCGACCTGAAATACAAGCTCGATTCTCCGTTCTTCAGCAAGCTGTGGTTCGGCGCCCAGGCGCGCGATACCGCCGGCAAGCGCTACAACGGCGGCGGCTACCTGGCCAGCAATGGCGCGAACCTGAACTCGGCGGCGGACGACGTGACGGTCGTGGGGTCGAACATCAACCAGACGCTGGTCTTCGACCCGCTGGCGCCGGCCGGCGTGAACCGCGCGCCGGACAAGTTCGCGTTCATGAGCCAGTTCAACGCCACCAACTACATCAACGCGCAGCAGATGGCGTCGCTGATCCAGTCGATTTCCGAGCGCTCCCCGGGCACGTTCTTCAAGGGCTTCGATGGCGTCTCCGGCATGCCGTCGTCGTGGCTGTCGCCGAACTACGCCGCGGCCGCGCCGAACTTCGACACGTCGAACTTCAACCAGCAATACCTGTACAACGCGCCCGGCAGCGACGGCCAGACGTACGCGCAAATCCCGGCATGGAAGGTGCGCGAGAAAACCCAGGCAGCCTACGCCCGCCTGGACTTCGACACGGAACTGTTCGACCGCGGCATCTCGGGCAATATCGGCGTGCGCTATACCCGCACCCGCGACATCTCCACGGGTTCGCGCAGCCAGCGGGTGCGCGTCGCCACCAGCAGCGGCACGACCGGCTACACCGACCTCGTGCTGTCGAACAGCGTCGCCACCGTCGACAACACGTACCACGACTGGCTGCCCAGCGCGAACGTGATGATGTGGGCGATCCCCGACCAATTCCTGGTGCGCGCCGGCTTCGGCAAGGTGATGGCCCGTCCTCGCATCGACCTGCTGGCGCCGAACGCCACTTGTATCGCGGGCAGCGGCAGCAACCTGTTCGGCGGTGACGGAGAGGACGATTGCACGGCCGGCAACCCGAACCTGAAACCGTTCCGCGCCAAGAACCTGGACCTGTCGTTCGAGTACTACCCGAACCAGGATTCGCAGGTGAGCCTGGCGCTGTTCAAGAAGAAGATCACCAGCTACATCCTCGAAAAGACGGTGGTGAGGGGCGTGGACCTGTTCAAGGACGGCTCCAGGTATGACGTGACACAGCCGGTCAACGGCGAAGGCGCGGAAACGAAGGGGATCGAACTGACCGCGCGCACGGCGCTGACCTTCCTGCCCGGCTGGCTGTCCGGCTTCGGCGTGGATGGCAACTACACGCGCATGACGTACAAGTATTCGCCGGGCACCGAGCGCCTGAACGTGCTCGATGGTACCGTGCTGCCGTACCCAGGCCTGTCGAAGAACAGCTACAACGCGGCCGTGTGGTACGACCTGGGCAAGTTCAACGCCCGCGTGGCCTACACCTACCGCGACCGCTTCTTCACGGGGAACAACGACGTGTCGGGTAACCCGGTATTCCAGAACAAGACCGGATTCCTGGACGCGAAGTTCCAATACCGGTATAACGATAACCTCACGTTCTCGGTCGAAGGCAAGAACCTGACGGACCAGGAGCAGATCACCGATGCCGGCGATCCGTTCCGCGTCAACGAACTCGCCTTCGCGGGCCGCCGTTACTTCCTGAGCGCATCGTACAAATTCTAACAATGACGAGACAGGTCTCACTCAAAAGCGCTGCCGCACTGGCGGCGCTTTTTCTTTTTGGGGCGCCTTGCGCGGCTTTCGCCGCCACTGCGCCGGAATTCGACAATCCCCTGGTGAAGCAGCGCGCCGACCCGCACGTGACCCTGCAACCGGATGGCTGGTACTACTACACGGCCACGGTGCCCGAGTACGACCGCATCGAAGTGCGGCGTGCCCGCTCGCTCGACGACCTGGGCAAGGCCGAGGTGCACACCGTCTGGCGCAAGCATGACAAGGGCGAGATGGGCGCGCACATCTGGGCGCCGGAACTGCACAGGATCGACGGCAAGTGGTACATCTACTTCACGGCCGGCCGCGCCGACGCGATCTGGGAAATCCGCCTGTACGTGCTCGAATGCGAGTCTGGCGACCCGCTGCGCGGGCCGTGGAAGGAGCGCGGCCAGTTGAAGACCGGCTGGGAATCGTTCGCGCTGGATGCCACCACGTTTGCGCTGAACGACAAGCGCTACCTGCTGTGGACGCAGCGGCCGAAGGACGGCGGCAGGAAGCAGACCGACATCTACATTGCGCCGATGGATACGCCGCTGTCGATCTCCGGCCCGGCCGTGCTGCTCACCGAGCCGGAATACGACTGGGAGAAGGCCGGTCATGCCGTCAACGAGGCGCCGGCCGTGCTGGTGAAGAACGGCCGCGTGTTCATGACGTATTCCGCTTCGGCCACCGATGCGAACTACGCGCTGGGCATGCTGACCGCGCCGGTGGGCGCCAATCTGCTGGACCGCAAGTCGTGGACGAAGTCGCCGCGGCCCGTGCTGGCCAGCAGCGCGGTGAACGGCCAGTACGGGCCGGGCCACAATTCATTCACCACCACGCCCGATGGGAAGACCGACATCCTCGTCTACCATGCGCGCAATTACCGCGACATCGTCGGCGAACCGCTGCGCAATCCCGACCGGCACACGCGTGCCCAGGTGATTGGCTGGCGGGCCGACGGCACGCCGGACTTTGGCGCGCCTGTCCCCGACAAGGGCGAAGTGGCGGCGAAGCCGCTGTTCCGCGATCCGCTCACGGATGGCGCGGCCGATCCTGTGGTGGTCTGGAACCCGGAACGCAAGCGCTGGTGGATGTTCTACACCGCACGCCGCGCCAACACGCCCGGCCTGCCGGCCATCGCCTGGGTGCACGGCACGCGCATCGGCATCGCCGAATCGGCCGACCACGGCGCCACGTGGCAGTACGTGGGCAATGCCGACATCGAGCTGCCGCCCGAATTCGGCGGTGAAGGTAGACAAGGCGAATCCACGCACTGGGCGCCCGACATCGTGCGCGGGCCGGACGGCAAGTGGCATATGTATCTCACCGTGGTGCCCGGCGTATTCACGGACTGGAAGCACCCGCGGCGCATCGTCCATCTCACCAGCAACGACCTGCGCGCCTGGCGCGACGCACAGCCTTTGAAGCTGGCCACGGACAGCGTGATCGACGCCGCCGTCGTCGCGCTGCCCGGCGGCGGCTGGCGCATGTGGTACAACAACGAGCTCGATCGCAAGTCGATCTGGGCCGCTGACAGTACCGATTTGCGCACGTGGACGCTGAAGGGCAAGGTTGTCGGCGACCAGGCCGGCGAAGGCCCGAAGGTGTTCCAGTGGCGCGGCGCGTGGTGGATGATTACCGACGTGTGGCGCGGCCTGGGCGTGTACCGCTCCGACGATGCGGTTACATGGAAGCGGCAGGCGAACAACCTGCTGCAGGCGCCCGGCAAGGGCCTCGACGATGGCGTGATCGGCGGCCACCCGGACGTGGTGGTGAGCGGCGGCCGGGCCTTCCTGTTCTACTTCACCCACCCCGGCCGCACCGCCGGCACCGAAAAGCTCGACGGGCCGGAGCAGCGGCGCAGCAGCATTCAGGTCGTCGAACTGAAGGAAGAGGGCGGCATCCTCTCTGCCGACCGCGACACGGCGACGCGCATCAACCTCATACCACCGCAGTAGGAATATCCGCCTGGTGTCGCACACCTTTTCCCTTTCGGGAAAAGGTGTGCGACACCGGTTCTCTCATGCGCTCGCCGATGCCTCAAAGGAACACCGGTGTCAGACACATTTTCCGGAAAAGTGCCCGGAAAATATGTCTGACACCAGGCGGATCGGCCGAGCAGGAAATGTTTCAAAAAAGGCGGTGCCTGTCACCGGGTTTCCTGCAACAGCGCCAGCCAGCGCTCGCGGTATTGCGGCCAGCCCTGCAAGGCGATGGGATCGGCGGGGTGCGAGCGCACGGTGGGGGCGGTGCCCCAGTTGGCGAGCATCCAGCCGCCGCTGGTGGTGCCGCTGGCGTCGTCGGTGACGGTAACTTGCTGGCCGCGGCGCAGGGCGGCGAGCAGCGGGGCGAAGTGGGGATTGTTCGTGAAGCTGCCTTCGACGACGATGTCGCCCGCCGAGCCTAGCGCGGTCAGGCACCAGTCGCTCATCAGCACGCAGTACAGCGTGGCCAGCGCGGTGCGCTCGGCGTCCGTCGGCAGCGCGGGGCCGACCACGGAACCCTTGCGCCCGGCGAACGGGCCGCCCGCTTCGGCGAACGCGGGCAGCGCGTACGTGCCCTGGTCGATGATCTGCTGCAGGTCCGCCACGCTGCATGGCGCCGCGTCATTGCCGGCCAGTGCGCCGAATTCGCGCCCGCCCATGAAGCGGATGCACGGTACCGGTTGTCCCAGCGCGCTGCAATTGGCCAGCATGTCCGACGCTTCCTTCAGCCCGTCGAGCTGGCCTCCGGGCAGGGCGGCGATCACCCACGTGCCGGTGGACAGGATGGCCGGCGGCGCGGCGTGGCTGCCATCGGCGTCGAGGTGCCGCAACAGCGAGGCATTGCTGTCGTGGATGCCGCAGATGACCTGGCAATCGGCCGGCAGGCCGGTGCGCTCGGCCAGCGCGGGCAGCACGGGGCCCAAGGCATCCCACGCATTGCGCAGCGGCGGCATCAGGTCGTGCCAGCCGAGCCGCTCCACCAGCCGCGAATACTGCTGGCGCGACGGCTGCCACAAGTCCGTATGGCAGCCGAGCGACGTCACTTCACCCGCGGCCACGCCGGAGAGGCGCCACGCCCAGTACTGCGGATACATCAGGATATGTTTGGTGCGCGCGAAGTCGGCAGGGTAGGCGGAAGCCAGCCAGGCCAGCTGCCGCCCCAGGTTCAGGCCCGCCGGCAGCGACGGCGAATATGTCGTGTCATACCCCGGCCGCTGGGCCAGGTACTCGGCAGCTTGCGAGGAGGGTGGCTCGAACTCGTAGTCGAGCACCGGCAGCACCAGGCCCGCGTCGTCGACCAGCGCCGCCGTGGCGCCATGCGTCACTGGTACGATCGCGCGTACCGGCGCGGTCGCCGCGAATTCGCGAAGGGTATCGAGCATCCAGTTCCAGATGCCTTCCGTGTCGTGGTGCGGATACGGGCCGTCACGCAGCACGGTGTTCGGCTTGCGCCGCTCGGCCAGCTGCTTGCCGCCGGCATCGATCAGCGCCAGCTTGACGTTGGTCTTGCCGATATCCAGGACGACGATGTTGTTTACACCCGCGCTCATTTCGCCACCTTCTTCCCGCGCAGCAGGCGCGGCAGGGCAATGGTCACCAGCAGCAGCAGCCCGATCACGATCGTCATGTAGATCCCCGGGATATTGGCCATCGACAGCCCATATGTCACGCAACCCAGCGTCAGCACGGCCAGCATCACGCCGCCGATGGTGCCGGCGCCGCCGGCGATGCTGACGCCGCCGAGGATCACCATCGTGATCACTTCGAGCTCCCAGCCCATCGCGATATTCGGCCGCGTGCTGCCGATGCGGCCCGTCAGCAGGAAGGCGGCCAGGCCGGCCATGGCGCCGGTGAGGATGAAGAGGGTCAGGCGATAGCGGTCCACCTCGATGCCCGAGAAGCGCGCGGCGATGGGGTTGTTGCCGATCGCGTAGATGCGGCGGCCCCAGCGCGTGGCATGCAGCACGAAGGCGAAGAGGGCGGCAAACACCAGCAGGATCACGAATTCGCGGGGGATGAAGTCGAAGAAGTAACCCTGGCCCCAATCCGTCATCAGCTGCGGGTAGCCGGTGAAGGCCTTGTCGCCCAGCACCACGGATGCGAGGCCGCGGAACAGCGACACGGTACCGATCGTGACGACAATCGAAGGCAGGCCGAAGCGCGTCACCAGCACGCCGTTCAGCGTGCCGCAGATCACCCCCGTTCCCAGCGCCACGAACAGCAGCGTGGCGGGCGGGAACCCGGCGTTCATCGCCAGTCCCATCGCCACGGAAGACAAGGCCAGTGTACCGGCCACCGAGATATCGATCTCACGGCAGATGATCAACAGGGCCATCGGCAGCGCGATCAGCGCCTTCTCGCTGAAGTTGAACGTGCTGTCGGCCAGGTTGTACGGATCGAGGAAGTGCGGCAGCAGCATGCCGTTCGTGACGATCGCCAGCAGGAGAAGCAGGGCGAGCAGGGTTTCCCACCTGCCCAGCACACCCTTGATGCCGAGGCGCGGCTGGTCGAGGATCGTGTAGCGCGAGCCGCCGGTCGATGGCGATGGATTGGTTGGATTGGTCGTGGCGGTCATGGTATTCACGCGGCGGCACTCCGGGCGGAATGATTTTCGAGATGCAGCGGCAGGATCTGCCGGCCTTCCTTCTTGCGGTCGCGGGCATTGATCAGCACGGCGACGAGGATCACGGCGCCCGTCAGCGCGCTTTGCCAGAACGGCGACACTTTCACCACCGGCAGCGCATTGCCGATCACGGCCAGGAACAGCGCGCCCAGCACCGCGCCGGCCACGGAACCCGTGCCGCCGGCGATATTGATGCCGCCGATCACGCACGCGGCGATCACGGTGAATTCAAAGCCGTAGGCGATCTCCGTGTAAGCCACCGCGTAGCGCGCCACCCACAGGTAGCCGCACACGCCGGCCACCAGGCCGGATATCCCGTAGGTCCACAGCAGGCGCTTCGCCATCGGGATACCCACGTAGCGGGCGCACGAAGGCGCATTGCCGACGGCATACAGGTCGCGGCCGAAGCGGCTGTGGCCCGCGAGGTACCACGCGGCCAACACAGCCAGGACAGCGATCCACACGAGATTGGTCACGCCCAGGAATCGGGCGAGCGGGAAGGCGATGAACGCTTCCGGCATCTGGTGCGACGACACCCAGGCGCCGCCGGAGAGCACGAACACCATGCCCCGGTACACGCTCATCGTGCCCAGGGTGACGACGATGGCCGGCAAGTCCAGGTAGCCGATCAGGTAGCCGTTGACGAGGCCCAGCACGAGCCCGAGCGCGGCGGCGGCCAGCACGATCACCGGCAGAGGCAGGTCGGGATTGTGCGACGCCAGCAGGGCGGCCGCCATGCCGGACAGCGCCAGGTTCGACGCCACCGACAGGTCCACGCCGCGCGTGACGATCACCAGCATCTGCGCCAGCGCCAGCATGATGAGGAGGGTACTGTCCGTCAGCAGGTTCGCCAGGCTCGCACCGGTAATGAACACCGGGGCCCGCAGGCCCACGGCAATGATCAGCACGACGATCGACGCCGCCAGCAGCAATTCACGTTTCATGGCCTTCATGCCGCCTCCTCCAGCACGGCGCCCGAGGCCGCCGCGCAAACATTCTCCGGTGTGGCCTCGCCACGCGCATACACGCGCTCGACGCGGCCCTGGTGCATCACCACGATGCGATCGGATAACCCCAGCACCTCGGGCAGTTCGGACGACACGAGGATCACCGACAGCCCCTGTTTGACCAGTTCGCCGACGAAGCGGTGCACCGCGGCCTTGGAGCCGATGTCGATGCCCTTCGTGGGTTCGTCCAGGATGATCACTTTCGGGTTCGTGGCCAGCCACTTGCCCAGTACGACTTTCTGCTGGTTGCCGCCCGAGAGTTCGGCAACGTTCTGGCGCAGGTGGTGCGCCTTCAGCTCCAGCTGCTCGCTGTACAGCCGCGCCACGTTCAGCGATTCCCGCTTCGCCTTGCGGCCGCGCAGGAACCAGCCCAGCTTGTCCAGGATCGGCAGCGTGATGTTGTGCAGGATCGGCATCGTCAGATGCGCGCCCTGGTGCTGGCGGTCTTCGGGCACGTAGGCAATGCCATGGGCGATGCCGTCGGCCGCGCAGGAAATGTTCACCTGCCTGCCCTCGATCGTGACGGTGCCGCGCGAAGGCTTCGTCAGGCCGAACAGCGCCTGCATGACTTCGGAGCGGCCGGCGCCCACCAGGCCGTAGAAGCCGAGGATTTCACCCTTCCTCAGGGAGAACGACACGTCGTCGAATTCGGTCGGGTGGCAGAAGTTCTTCACTTCGAGCAGGGTGGCGCCCGGCGTCACGTCCGCCTTCGGGTAAGCCTGCGTCACGGCGCGGCCCACCATCAGCGCCACCAGCTCGCCCTCGGTGATATCGGCCAGCACGCCCTCGGTGATGTACTGGCCGTCGCGCAGCACCGTGTAGCGATCGGCCACCGCGTAGATTTCGTCGAACTTGTGGGTGATGAAGATGATCGCCGTGCCGGCGGCCTTCAGCTGGTTGATGATGCGGTACAGCTCACCGATCTCGCGCTGCGACAGCGCGGCGGTCGGCTCGTCCAGGATCACCACGCGCGCATCCTGCGACAGGGCGCGGGCGATTTCCACGAAGTGGCGCTGCGCCACCGACAGATCCTTCACCTTCGTGCGCACCGGTAGCGGTACCTCGAGGCGCGCAAACAATGCCTCGGCTTCCTTCTCGATGCGGCCCCAGTCGATGCGGCCGCCCTTTTGCGGCTGGCGCCCTACGTAGATGTTTTCGGCCACGGTGAGCTCGTCGAACATCACGCTTTCCTGGTGCACGGCCGTGATGCCGGCTTCCATCGCGTCCTGCGCATTGGCGAACCGCACCGGCTGGCCGTTCAGCGTGATGGTGCCTTCGTCCGGCTGGTAGATGCCGGTCAACGTCTTGACGAGCGTGGACTTGCCGGCGCCGTTCTCGCCCAGGAGGGCCATCACTTCGCCGGGGCGCACCGTGAGCGCCATCTTGTTCAGCGCCGTGATGCCGCCGAAGCGCTTGCAGATGCCCTCGAGGCGCAGGACGGGCTCACCTGCCGGGATCGTGCTCCCGGCAGGGGTGTTCTTGGTCTCTTGCATGGCTTAGAAAATCTTCGCGAATTGGTCGACGTTGTCGCGGTTGTACGTGAACGGTTCGGCCATCGCGGCTTCTCCCTTCGCGTCGATCGCGATGCTGCCCATGCGGCCCGCGGCGATCTTGCCGCCCGCCTTCGCGTCCGGCGCGCCCTTGACGAAGTCATACGCGGCATAGGTGGCCGCGTAGCCCAGGTCGATCGGGTTCCAGATCGCAAATTCCTTCACGGCGCCCGACTTCACGTGGCCGGCCATCTCCGAAGGCAGGCCCAGGCCCGTGACGAACACCTTGCCGACCACGTTCTCGTCGACCACGGCCTTCGAGGCGGCCACGATGCCGACCGTGGTGGGCGCGATGATCGCCTTCAGGTTCGGGTAGCTGCGCAGCAGGCCGATCGCCTCGCGGTAGCTCTTGTCGGACTGGTCGTCGCCGTAGGTAACGGTCACGAGCTTGAGCTTCGCGAAGTCGGGCTTCTTCAGCTCGGCCTTCATCTGCTCGATCCAGATGTTCTGGTTCGTCGCCTGCGCCGAGGCGGAAAGGATGGCGATCTCGCCTTCGCCGCCGATCGAATCGGCCGCCATCTGCAGCTGCTTGCGGGCGATCAGTTCGGCGTTCGAGGGATTGAGCTGCATGAGCCGGCCTTCCTGCGCCAGGCCGCTGTCGAAGGACACCACCTTGATGCCGCGCTGCATGGCTTTCTTGGCGATCGGCACCAGCGCGTTCGGATCGTTGGCGGAGATGACGATCGCATTCACCTTCTGGCTGATCAGCGAGTTGACGATCTCGATCTGGCCCTCGGCCGACGGCGTGGTCGGCCCCGTATAGATGATCTCCACGTCCTTCAGCTGCGCGGCGGCTTCCTTGGCGCCCGTGTGGGCCGCGTCGAAGAAGCCGTTGCCCAGGCTTTTCACGACCATCGCGATCCTGATCTTTTCGCCGGCGGCCGGAGCGCTACCCTTGTCGCCGCAACCCGTGATGCCGGTGACGCCGAACGCGGCGATCAGCGCCGCGCAGATAAAAGTCTTGCGTTTCAATGTGCAGCCTCCGGGTGGAACAGCGAATTGGCGGACAGGTCGAAGCCGTGCGAGAACTGCATGGAGGCGACCTGGCTCGGCACGGGCTCCGGGGCCACGGTCACGACCTTCACGCCGGATTGCTCGAGCAGCTGCACGGCGGAGTCGGACGCATAGGTATCCGTGATCACGCAGGACACGCGATCCAGGCCGCACAGGATCAGGCCGGCTTTCTTGGCAAACTTGGAGCTGTCCGCCAGCACGATCAATTCCTCGGCCTGGCCGATCAGGCGCTTCTCGGCCTGGATCAGCAGCGGGTCCGCTTCCATCAGGCCCAGCAGCGACAGGCCGTACACGCTCATGAACATCTTGGCCGCGTAATGGTGCTGGGTGATGTCGTTGTCGAACGGCGAAAGGATCACGTTCTGCTCACGGTACACCTTGCCGCCCGGGAGGATCACTTCGTTTTCCGACGACAGCAGCAGGCGCTCGGCCATCAGGAAAGAGTTGGTGAGGATCTTCAGGTGCTTGTCGACCAGAAAGTCCGCCATCATGAACGTGGTGGTGCCACCGTTGATGACGATCGTTTCGCCCTCCTCGCACATGCCGGCCGCATGGCGGGCAATCGCGCGCTTGCGGTCCGCGAAGCACTGGATGTTGTGCTCGAAGGTTTCGCTGGTGAGGGTGAGGTTGCGCTTTTTCTGGGCCAGGTTGGCCGCGCCGCCGCGGGTGCGCGTGAGCAGGTTGCGCGCGGCCAGCCAGCTGATGTCGCGCCGCACCGTGGCGGGGGAAGCGCTCAGCCATTCGACCAGTTGAGGGACGCTCGCGGTCTGGTGCTCGGCGAGCAGTTTGAGCAAACGTTTACGGCGCTTGTGATTCACCATGTTTCCGTCTCCTTGTCGTGATCCTACTGCGCGGCGGATGCCGTGCGTGGTCTATTTATTAATGGCAAGGCTAACCCTTAAGAAAGCCTTAGGTCAATCACCCTGTAATCATATGTGTGATTTTTTCCAAATTTGCTTGTCACGTTTTGCTCAAACCGATCAACCATATGATTAATTCATTCTTGGTCACGATGTTGATCGCTTGTGCATTGACACCCCTGGGGCCCCTGATTTCTACTGACTCCCGCTTGTTCCGCCGGCTTGATCACGCGAACCGCGAAACGATCACGGCCCGGGCGCGGGACAAAACCGAATGCAAATCAACGATGGAGACCACATGAACCAACCGAAGCAGAAACAGCCCATCACGTCGCTGTGGGATGACGCGAAGGCCGCAACGATGAGCGAACCGGAGCTGCTGCTGTACCGCTCCAATTTGCTGGGCTCGGACCTGCGCATCACCAACTTCGGCGGCGGCAACACGTCCGCCAAAGTGATGATGGAAGACCCGCTGACGGGTCAAGAGGTCGAAGTACTGTGGGTGAAGGGCTCGGGCGGCGACCTGGGCAGCATCAAGCTGGACGGCTTCTCGACGCTGTACCTGGACAAGCTGCACGCCCTGAAGAACCGCTACCGCGGCCTGGAGCACGAAGACGAGATGGTGGGCTATTTGCCGCACTGCACGTTCAACCTGAACCCGCGCGCCGCCTCAATCGACACGCCGCTGCACGCCTACATCAACAAGAAGCATGTGGACCACATGCACCCGGATTCGGTGATCGCCATCGCCGCCACCGCCAACAGCCGCGCGCTGACGGAAAAGATCTTCGAGGGCGTGCTGGGCTGGCTGCCCTGGAAGCGCCCCGGCTTCGACCTGGGCCTGGACCTGGAAAAGCTGTCGACCGAGCAGCCGCACCTGAAGGGCATCATCCTGGAAGGCCACGGCCTGTTCACGTGGGGCGACACGGCCAAGGAAGCGTATGAAACCACGCTGGCGATCATCAAGCGCGCCGAGGAATGGCTGGAAGCGAACATCGCCCAGCCGGTGTTCGGCGGCCAGAAGTACCAGCCATTGCCGGCCGCCGAGCGCGCCGCCTTCGCCGCCAAACTGATGCCTCTGCTGCGCGGCAAGATCAGCAAGACCGAATACAAGCTGGGCCACTTCGAGGATTCCGACACGATCCTGGAATTCGTCAACTCGCAGGACCTGGAACCGCTGGCCGCGCTGGGCACGTCCTGCCCCGACCACTTCCTGCGCACGAAGATCCGTCCGTTCGTCGTCGACTTCGACCCGACCAGGCCCGACTTCGACGCCGTGGCCGCCGGCCTGGACGCCGCCCTGGAAGCCTACCGCGCCGACTACACGGCCTACTACAACCGCTGCAAGCGCGACAATTCGCCGGCAGTGCGTGACGCCAACCCGATCATCTACCTGATCCCGGGGGTGGGCATGCTGTCGTTCGCGAAGGACAAGGCGACCGCCCGTATCGCCGGCGAGTTCTACGTCAACGCGATCAACGTGATGCGCGGTGCGAACGGCGTCGACAAGTACGTGGGCCTGCCGGAACAGGAAGCGTTCGACATCGAATACTGGCTGCTCGAAGAAGCCAAGCTGCAGCGCATGCCCAAGCCGAAGTCGCTGGCCGGCCGCATCGCTGTCGTCACCGGCGGCGCCGGCGGTATCGGCCAGGCGGTGGCGAAGCAGCTGCTGTCCGAAGGCGCCTGCGTGCTGCTGACCGACATCGACGGCGGCGCCCTCGAGGAGGCGAAAAGCTCCCTGGCAAAGGTGGCCGGCAAGGACAACGTGGCCACGATCACGGGCAACATCACCAGCGAAGAGCAAGTGGAAGCCGTGTTCGCGGAATCGGCGCTGCGCTTCGGCGGCGTGGACCTGTTGATCTCCAACGCCGGCATCGCTTCCTCGGCACCGCTGGAAGACACCACGCTGGAAGTGTGGGACCGCAACCAGGACATCCTGGTTAAGGGCTACTTCCTGGCCAGCCGCGCCGCCTTCCGCATGATGAAGACGCAGCAGCTGGGCGGTTCGATGGTGTTCGTCGCCTCGAAGAACGGCCTGGTTGCCTCGGCCGGCGCATCGGCCTACTGCACCGCGAAAGCCGCCGAGATCCACCTGGCGCGCTGCGTGGCGCTGGAAGGCGCGCCGCACGGCATCCGCGTCAACGTGGTCAACCCCGACGCCGTCATCCGCGGTTCGAAGATCTGGGATGGCAAGTGGAAGCAGGAACGCGCCGCATCGAACAAGATCGAGGCGGACGACGTGGAAGCGTTCTACCGCGACCGCAGCATGCTGAAGCGCTCGGTGCTCCCGGAAGATATCGCCGAAGCCGTGTACTTCCTGTCCAGCGACAAGGCCGCGAAGAGCACCGGCAACGTGCTGAACGTGGATGCCGGCAACGCCGGTGCGTTCACCCGCTGATCACCGCTTAGAATAAAGACAATCCCGCCGCGCTCGCACGCGGCGGGCGCATTGAAGGAGACGAACATGACTGACATTAAAAACCCGGTGATCGACATTAACCTGGTCGCCGAACACAACGCGCAGCAACAGGCCGACCTGCAGGCCGACTACGAGGCGCTGGGCGGCATGCTGGGGCGCCGCGGCGTGGACACAGAACAGCTGACGGCGCTGGCCGGCACCTTCGCGGTTGCGGTACCCAGCTGGGGCGCGGGCACGGGCGGTACGCGCTTCGCCCGTTTCCCGGGCCGTGGCGAGCCGCGCAATGTGTTCGAGAAGATGGAAGACTGCGCGGTGATCAACCAGCTCACGCGCGCCACGCCTGCCGTGTCGCTGCACTTCCCGTGGGACCGCACCGACGATCCGGCAGCGCTGAAGGAACTGGCCGACGGCTACGGCCTGGGTTTCGACGCCGTGAACTCGAACACCTTCCAGGACCAGCAGGGCCAGGAACAGACGTACAAATTTGGCAGCCTCACGGCGCAGTCGGGCGCCGTGCGCGCGCAAGCCGTGCAGCACAATATCGACTGCATCGAACTGGGCCGGAAGCTGGGCTCGAAGGCGCTGACCGTGTGGGTGGGCGACGGCGCCAACTTCCCCGGCCAGCACAACCTGCGCGGTTCGCTGGAACGCTACCTGGACAGCATGCGCGACATCTACGCCGCGCTGCCGGCGGACTGGAACGTGTTCATCGAACATAAACTGTTCGAGCCGGCGTTCTACGCCACCACGATCGCCGACTGGGGCACCAGCTTCGCCTGCGCCCAGGAACTGGGCCCGAAGGCGAAATGCCTGGTCGACCTGGGCCACCATGCTCCGAACACGAATATCGAGATGATCGTGGCGCGCCTGGCGCAGTTCGGCAAGCTGGGCGGCTTCCACTTCAACGACAGCAAGTACGGCGACGACGACCTGGATTCCGGCTCGATCAACCCGTTCCAGCTGTTCCTCGTGTTTAACGAGCTGGCCGACGCCGCGCAACGCAGCGCGAGCAACGGCGACAACTTCTCGCCGGCCTACATGCTGGACCAGTCGCACAATGTGACGGACCCGATCGAGAGCCTGATGTCCTCCGCCGTGGAAGTGCAGCGCGCCTTCGTGCAAGCGGCGCTGGTGGACCGCAACGCGCTGCGCGCGTTCCAGGAATCGAACGACGTGTTGAATGCCGCGCAAACGCTGAAGAAGGCTTACCGCACCGACGTGTCGCCGATCCTGGCCATGGCCCGCGTGCGCGCCGGCGGCGCGGCCGACCCCGTGGCCGCCTACCGTTCGTCCGGCTACCGCGACGGCGCCGCCGAGCGGCGCCCTGCCAAGGCTGGCGCGAGCAGCAGCGGGATCGTTTGATCCTTGTCGGCAAGCCTGCCCGCTTCGCGGGCGGGCCTTGGCACGTCCGTAGCAGCACCCCGAGGTCGCATCGGTGTCAGACACCATTTCCCCGTGGGGAAATGGTGTCTGACACCGGTTTTCCTGGAGCCCTGTTGCGAGCGCATGAGAAAACCGGTGTCAGACACCTTTTTCCGGTACCGGAAAAAGGTGTCTGACACCAGGCTGGCTGCACCTATAAAAACACAGGAGGAGACCCATGACCAGATGGCTACGCGCGCTCGCAGCACTCATGCTGTCAGCCGCGTTCAGCATCACCCACGCCGCCGATTTCAGCGTCGCGAAATACGGCGCCAAAGCCGACGGCAAGACCCTGAACACCAGGGCCATCCAGGCCGCGATCGACGCCGCGGCCAAGAACGGCGGCACCGTCACATTCCCCGCGGGTACCTATCTCACCGGCTCGATCTTCGTGAAGAGCGGCGTCACGCTGAGGGTCGACAAGGGCGTCACCCTGCTGGGTTCGCAAAACATCAAGGACTATCCAGTCCTGCCCACGCGCATTGCCGGCATCGAGATGAAATGGCCGGCCGCGCTGGTCAACGTCTATCGACAAAACAACGCGAAGATCGAAGGCGAGGGTACCATCGACGGCGACGGCAAGGTGTTCTGGGACAGCTACTGGACCCTTCGCAAGCAGTACGAGCCGCGCGGCCTGCGCTGGGCCTCGGACTACGACGCGCAGCGCCCGCGCCTGATCCAGGTGTTCGACTCGAAGGGCGTAAAGCTGGGCGGCGGCCTGCTGCTCAAGCGCGCCGGTTTCTGGACCGTGCACATCTGCTATTCGGAAGGCGTGACCATCGACGGCGTCATCATCCGCAACAACCAGGATGGCCTCGGCCCGTCCACGGACGGCATCGACATCGATTCCTCGCGCAAGATCCTCGTGCAGAACGCCGACATCGACGTCAACGACGATGCGCTGTGCATGAAGGCCGGCCGCGATTCCGACGGCCTGCGGGTTGCACGGCGCACGGAAGACGTGGTGGTGCGCGACTCGATCGTCCGTTCCGGCGCGGCCGGCTTCACGTTCGGCAGCGAGACCTCGGGCGGCTTCCGCAATATCGAGGCCTACAACATCACGGTGCTCGACAAGGTGCCGGTCGGGATCCTGTTCAAGTCGGCGCACACGCGCGGCGGCTACGGCGAAGACATCCGCCTGCACGACTTCACGATGAAGGGCACGCCGGTGGTGCTGCGCGTGACGATGAACTGGAACCCCAGCTACAGCTACGCGAAGATCCCGGACGACGCGAAGGACGTTCCGCCGTACTGGAAGGTGCTGGCCACGCCGGTGCCGAAGGAGCAGGGGATGGCCCAGCTGCGCGACGTGCAGATCTGGAACATCAAGGCCACGGGCGCAAAGACGGCGTTCGAGGTGGACAGCTACAAGCAAAAGCCGGCCATGCGCTTCACGCTGAAGAACCTCGACATCGAGGCCCAGCAGGGCGGCCATATCCACGACGTGGCCGACTGGACCTTCGCGGACGTGAAGCTGGCGCTGGGCAAGCCGGTCGAGATGGAAGACGGCGGCGCGGTGCGCGGCCTTCCGCAAGGCAGTTTCGTCGTGCAGCCCCGCCCCGTGAAGGAAGACCCCTCCAAGAAGAGCTTTGAAGAACAGGACAAATCATGAAACATCGCATGACACCACGCTTCAAGACCCTCGCCGTTGCGGTTTTCGCCCTGTGCGCCGCCACCACGCTGCATGCGCAGGAAGCCAAGTACGACTACCCGCAGCCGACTCCGGCAATGCAGGCGATCATCGACAAGGATATCCGCCGCAAGTTCGGCGACGCGCCCGAGGATGCGGGCCCGCTCGCCACCGACCTGTCGCCGGCCATCACGAAAAAGGACATCGACAAGGTGCTGCGCAAGGTGGCCGACTGGCAGCTGCGCCGCACGATGGAATACACCGACCAGATCTGGACCGCGAGCGTGGCCTATGCCGGCTTCATGGATGCGTCGAAGGCCACCGGCGATCCGAAGTACCGCAACGCGATGCAGAAGCTTGGCAAGGAATTCGACTGGACGCTGCGCGCCGGCCAGTACCCGAATGCGGACGACATCAGCATCGGCCAGATGTACCTGGAGCTGTACCTGCAGGAGCCGAGCCCGGAAAAGATCGCCGTGCTGAAAAAGTACCTGGACGTGCTGATCGACCTCGACACGCTGCGCCCCGGCGACCCGCGGCTGCCGTGGTGGTGGTGCGATGCGCTGTTCATGGCGCCGCCCGTGTGGCTGAAGATGGCGCAGGCCACCGGCGAGCAGAAATACGCCGACTACGTGCACGAGCAGTGGAAGAAGACCTACGACCTGCTGTACGACAAGGAAGAACACCTGTTCGCGCGCGACACGTCCTACCAGGCGCCGGACAAGCGCGAGCCGAACGGCAAGAAGATCTTCTGGTCGCGCGGCGAGGGCTGGGTGATGGCCGGCCTGGCCAAGGTGCTGGAGCTGACGCCGAAAAACGATCCGAACCGGCCGTTCTACGTGCAGCAGCTGCGCGAGATGTCGGCCAAACTGGCGTCGATCCAGGACGAGAACGGCGAATGGCATGCCGGCCTGCTCGATCCGAAGACGTGGCCGCTGGCCGAAACGTCGGGCGCGGCGATGTTCATCCATGGCATGGCCTATGGCGTGAACAACGGCTACCTGGACGAGAAAACGTATCGGCCGGTGATCGAAAAGGCGTGGAAGGCGCTGGTCACGAAGCATATCTACGCGGATGGCCGCCTGGGCGGCATCCAGCAGACGGGTGCCGAGCCGGCATACTACCGGCCGTCGTCGAGCTATAACTATGGTGTCGGCGGCTTCATGCAGGCCGCCGCGGAACTGAAGAAGATGGCGATCCAATGAGCTACACAACGAAGGCATTCAAGATGCAGCTGAAACCCGGCGTGGTGGAGGAGTACAGGCGCCGACACGACGAGCTGTGGCCCGACCTCGCCGAGGCGCTCGACAACGCGGGCATCTTCGATTACTCGATTTTCCTGGACGAGGACACCTTGTCGCTGTTCGCCGTGCTGAAGGTACGCGACGGCGCGCCGATCGGCGAGCTGCCGGGGCAGCCGGTCATGAAGCGGTGGTGGGACTACATGGCGCCGCTGATGGAGGTGGACCCGGCGGGTGAGCCCAACACGCGCCCGAAGGAGCGGGCGCTGCCTCGGATGTTTCATTTCCCGGGCCGCGAGGCTTGATGTAGCCCGCGGCGACACCGATGCTTCATCCTCCATGGGCGTCCGCTGGTGTCGGACACTTTTCCCGGGTGCGTTTCCCGGAAAAAGTGTGCGACACCGGTTTTCCTTGGCGCTTGCCAATGCCTCATGAGAAAACCGGTGTCCCACACCATTTTCCAAAGGAAAATGATGTCGGACACCGATGCTTCATCCGCCGCCGGCTCCCGCTTGCCGCGCCACCATTCGCGCGGCCCGCACACCGCCAGGCTCACTTCACATCGTTATACGCCGTCGCCCGCGAAATCCCCAGATGTGCCGCCGCGATCTCCATCGCCCTGCGCACCTCGAGAAACCCGGCAGCCTTCAACTCCCGCATCAGCGCCCGCCGGTCCTCCGCCTTCAGCAACTGCGGCGAGGCGGCCAGCCCGGCCGCGTACTGGTCGATGCGCCGCCGGATCGCCTCGGCATTGGCCGGGTCCAGCGATTCCTGGAACGGCGCCGTGCCAGTGGCGCCGAACTGCTGCAGGGCCGCCTGCATGGAGCGGAACAGCGACATGTCCACGTTCAGGCACAGCGCGGCCACGTACTTGCCCTGCGCATCCTTGATGCCGATGGAGGTGCTCTTGGCCGGGCGTCCGTCGGCGAAGCGGTTGGCGTAGTTCGCCACGATCTGCGGGTAGTCGCTGTCGGCAATGCGCGCCAGCCCCAGCTCGGTGGCCGGATCGCCGGGCGAGCGGCCGGAGAGATTGTTGTGAATGGCCAGGATCGCCTGCTCGGGGTCGCGCAGGTCGTGCACGACCACTTCGCAGAATGGCGCGAAGGTCTGGGCCAGGCCTTGGGCGATCTGGTCCAGCTGCGCGATCAGCGGATCGTTGTCGGGTGCGGGAGTCGGTTCGGACATGCTGGCATTATGTCCGAAACATCAATTCTTGAGGTACTCCCATGGGGAAAAACCGGCTGGAAGCCTTCAGTGATGGCGTCATCGCCATCATCATCACGATCATGGTGCTGGAACTGAAGATCCCGCACGACCCCGACTTCGGCGCCCTGGTGCCGCTGTGGCCGGTATTCATGAGCTACGTGCTCAGCTTTATCTACGTGGGCATCTACTGGAGCAATCACCATCACATGCTGCACGCCGTGCAGGAAGTCAGCGGCGGCGTGCTCTGGGCAAACCTGCACCTGCTGTTCTGGCTGTCGCTGGTGCCTTTCGTGACCGGCTGGATGGGCGAAAATCATTTCGAAACGGCGCCGACCGCCGCCTACGGCTTCGTGCTGCTGATGTGCGCCACGGCCTATTCGTTCCTGGCGCGTCGGCTGATTTCGAACCACCCGAAGAATGCCACGCTCGCTGAGGCGATCGGCGAGGACCGCAAGGGCAAGATGTCGATGGGCTTGTATCTGGTGGGCATTGCCCTGTCGTGGTTCTCGGCATGGCTTGGCTTTGTCGCCTACGCGGCGGTGGCCGTGATGTGGCTGATTCCGGACCGGCGTATCGAGGAAAAGGTCGTCGAGGAGGCGGAGGAGGAAGTCAAGGAGGAAGTCAAGGCGGAAGCAAGGGCCGAGGCAAGGCAAGAGGCAAGGCAAGAGGCTAGGGAAGAGGTATCGCGCCGCGACCCGCGGCCCGATTGAGGGCCGCGGCGCTTGCCGGTTTCTTGCCGATTCATTGCGCCGGCTTGGCCAGCGTCAGCAGGCCGCGGGCCCGCAGCCATTCCTCGGCGCGGCGCGGCCAGTAGGAGGCGTTCGCCAGCCCGTCGCGCATGCCCATGCCGTGCGAACCCTGCTCGAACAGGTACATTTCGGCCAGCACCTTGTTCTTCGTGAGCGCCTGGTAGAACAGGATGCTGTTCTCGACCGGCACGGTGGCGTCGGCCTGGGTGTGGATCAGCAGCGTGGGCGGCGTCTTTGGCGTGACCTGGTGATTGACGGACATCAGCTGCACCAGTTCCGGGGAGGGATTTTCGCCCAGCAGCGCCTTGCGCGAACCTGAGTGGGCCGCCGCGCTGTCCATGGCGATCACCGGGTACATCAACACCAGGAAATCGGGGCGGGCGCTGACCTTGTCCAGGTCCGCGCCGGTGCGGCCGGCCGGGTGGTCGAACAGCGTGCCGGCGCTCGCTGCCAGGTGGCCGCCGGCCGAGCTGCCCATCACGCCGATGCGGTTCGGGTCGATGCCGAATTCGGCCGCGCGGGAACGGAGCAGGCGCACGGCGCGCAGCACGTCCTGCAGCGGGGCGGGGTGGCCGAATTCCTGCATGCGGTAGTTCAGTACGAAGGTCGTCACGCCCAGGGTGCTCAGCCAGTTCGCATACTGGGTGCCCTCGCGGTCGACGGACTGGCGCACGTAGCCGCCGCCCGGCGCCACGATGATCGCGGTGCCGTTCGCGCGGTCGACGGCGGGGCCAACCAGCGTGAGCGTGGGATTCGACGTGTTCTGGATAGAGCCCTTGCCGTGCTGCTCCGGCCCGATATCCTTCTTGCCTGGCACCCCTTCGGGCCACAGGGGGAGGACGGTGGGGGCAGCGGCGGAGACACAGGAAACAGCGGAGAAGGTCATGGCGAGCAGGATGGGAAGAACGAATTTCTTCATGAGTGTGGAAGTGTAATGGTCAAAAAGATATTGTGCACGGGACTGCTGGCTTTGTGTGCATCGGCCTCTGGCGAAAACCTGTTTGCCGCGCGGGACTTCGCGGGCTGGGAATTGCGCACCGACCCCGCCGCCGCCACAGGCGATGTATTCACGCTGCTGCCCAGCGGCGCGATCGCATCGACCGGCAAGCCGTCCGGCTTCCTGGAAAACCTGTAATACCGTCGAGCTCGTGTCTCGTGGGGTCAGACCCCAGTGACACGAGCTCGACAGCTTATTTCCGTTGCAGCCAGTCTTCCGGCACGGGCACGACGACGATGTTCATCGCCTTGCCATCGGCCGACAGCATGGCCGACTGGATGTGGATCTTCGTGCCGTCGGCGTTGAAGGTGGGGTGAGGGTGGTCGGCGGCGGTGTCCTTGTGGCCGGTGGTGAGCAGCTTCATTTCGCGCGTCTTGCGGTCGATCAGCCATAGCGAGCGCGAAAAATCGTCGCCGACGGCGAAACGGCCGTCCGGCGAGCCGTGCACGTGCCACAGGCCGCTGCCCGAGGGCGTCTGGCCCGCGATCGTCATCTCGCGGGTGCGCAGGTTGACGATGGCCAGCCCGGTCGGCTTTTCGCGCGTGCCGGCGTCGCCCCAGGCGGCGTCCTGGCCGGGGTTGGCGCCATACACGCCCGTGGCGGGCGCGGCGACACCGCCGCCGCCATCCCTGATCTGCCGGTGGCCCATCAGCGCCATCGCCACTTCATCCTTCGTGATCACCGCCTCGTGCGTCACCCATTCGTACGGCGCTTCCGGGTACAGCGGGCGCAGCCCCGAGCCGTCCGCGCGCACGGTCCACGTGCGCTGCGGCGACTTGCCACCCGTCTCCCAGCAGAACACGATCTCGCCCGGGTTCCACAGGTTGGCCTGGATGTGGCCGATCTGGAAACCGACCGACACCACGTGGCGGATTTCACCCGTCTTCACGTTCATGCGCGCAATGCCGTTCGGCCCGGCGCCCATCTTGCGCGGGCCGAAGTTCTCCTCGATCTTCGTGCCCGGCGCCAGGTGCCTGGAAGCCGCGTCGCGCCCGACGCGGAAGTACACCCATTCCTCGTCCGCGTCGAGGGCCATGTCGCCGCCGGCTTCCAGCTCGGCCGGCGTGACGCCGGCGATGCGTTGATAGGATGCCGCGGGCTTCATCTTGCCGGCCGCGCTGTCGCGGAACACGGCGTCCAGGTCCACTTCCACGATCTGCAGGACGCCCTTCTCGGCGGCGGGGCGCATGAAGAACAGTTTCATCGACTTTTGCGCCAGGTTCAGCATGCCTGTGTAGCCACCTTCCGTCACCTGCACCAGGTCGCCCGTGGCCTCGTTGACGGCCATCGCCTCGCCCTTCACACGGTTGGAGCGGAACACGAGCCACTTGCCGTCGGCCGTCCACTGCGGGTGCGTCGGGTAGATCTTCGAATCGCCCGCCGGCGTGCTGGTGAGGAAGGTCAGCATCGTGCCCGTGACCGGGTCCTTGACGAGCTTGCGTTCGGATGGAAAGCGCTGGCCGATGCCCGCGTGGGCGGCGGTGGTGAAGAGCAGCGCCGCGCACACGGCGGCGCGCAGCAGGGTGGAGGATGTCATTGTATGTGCCCCGGGTGGAAAGGGCCGATTGTGCGCCCGATCCCGCATCGTTTCCCACGATGCTTCACTCATCTTGCTGAGCATTTGCAAGCCGCCGCCGGCTTCGTGAAAAGCGCTGAACTAGAATGAACCCATGAAACGATACCTGCAATCCCTCTTCCTTTTCCTTCTCTTGCACGCCGCCGCCCACGCCCAGGCACCCCTGCCGGCGGCCGTGAACACCGACCCGGCCAGGGCCAAGGTCGCGCTGCCGGAGCCGGCCAACCCGGCGCTGCCCTCGCTGATCCTGATCGGCGACTCCACGGTGCGCAACGGCCACGACGACGGCCAGGGCAAGGGCCCGGCCGGCCAGTGGGGCTGGGGCAATCCGATCGCCGGCTACTTCGATGCGGCCAGGATCAATGTCGTCAACCGCGCCGTCGGCGGTCTGTCGAGCCGGACTTACGTCACCAGCGGCCACTGGGAACGCACGCTGGCGCTGGTCAGGAAGGGCGATGTCGTGATGATGCAGTTCGGGCACAACGATGCCAGCGCCATCAACGACACCAGCCGCGCGCGCGGCACGATCCGCGGCACCGGCAACGAGACCGAGGAAATCGACAACCTGTTGACCGGCAAGCGCGAAACAGTGCACAGCTACGGCTGGTATCTGGCCGATTACGTGAAGCAGATCCGCGCGAAAGGCGCCACTCCGGTGATCGTGTCGCTCATCCCTCGCAAGCGCTGGGACGACGCTGGCAAGATCCGCCGCAACGCGGACGACTATGCCGGCTGGGCGAAGGAAGTGGCGCGCCGGGACGGCGTCGCCTTCATCAACCTCAATGAACTGGCCGCGCGCCGATACGACCAGATGGGGCGCGACGAGGTAACGAAGCTGTTCCCGCTGGTGACGCCCGACGAGACCGTGCACACCAACTGGGCCGGTGCCGACCTGAATGCGCGGATCGTCGTCGGTGGCATCAAGGCGCTGGGCCTCCAGCCGCTGGTAGGCGCCTTGAACGAACGCGGCAAGGCAATTGCCGCGAACGAAGATGAACGCCCCGTCGTCGATGCGCGCACGGTGAAGGCCGAGCACGCCGCGAATCCTGCGCTGCCCACGCTGCACCTGGTCGGCGACTCCACCGTGAAGAGCGGCGGCGCGAGCGGCCATATCGGCTGGGGCGAGCGCATTGCGCCGTACTTCGACACCGCCAGGGTCAACGTCGTCAACCACGCCGTCGGCGGCCGCAGCAGCCGCACGTTCTACACCGAGGGTCGCTGGCAACGCGTGCTCGACCAATTGAAGGCGGGCGACGTGGTGCTGATCCAGTTCGGCCACAACGACGGCGGCAAGATCGGCGACCCTGCCATGAAGGGCCGCGCCTCCGGCCCCGGCACCGGGCCGGAAACGGTGGAGGACAGGAAGGCGGACGGCACGGTGGAGCAGGTGCACACCTTCGGCTGGTACATGGCCCGCTACGTGCAGGATGCGAAGGGGAAGGGCGCCACGGTGGTGGTGCTGTCGCCTGTGCCGCACCGCGACGCGTGGGAAGGCCGGCGCGACTTCGAGAACTTCGCACAGTGGGACCGCGAAGTGGCGCAGCAGCACGGCGCGCTGTTTGCCGACCTGACGATGGTGGTCACCGAGGGATATCGCCGGGTCGGCGCGGGCGTCGTTGATACCTTCTTCAGCGATGCGCGCACGCATACGAACGAGGCGGGCGCCGCATTCAATGCGCAGCGGGTGGTGGCGGCATTGCGGGACTTGCCGGGTGAGGTGGTGGAGAAGTGGTTGTCGGCGCGGGGCCGGCAGGTTGCGGCCGCAAATCAGTAGCGTACGCGGTTCGGTGTCAGACACCTTTTCCCGACGGGAAAAGGTGTCTGACACCGGTTTTCCTGGAGCCTGGTTGCGAGCGCATGGGAAAACCGGTGTCGTACACCTTTCCGGGCAGGGCCCGCAAAGGTGTACGACACCAGCGGCTCGATGGCCGCGGGTGACGGACTATTTCGGCATGCCTTCGCCGATGTAGTACGAAGGCCACGGCGGCTGGTTATACGCCGTGTTCTGCCACGCGATGGCGGCGCGGTACTGCGGGTCGTGCATCAGCGTGGTCAGCTTGTGCGCGGTCGGGATGGCCGTCGAGTAGATGCGCAGGCTGTTGTTGTCCGCCGCGCGCCAGATGACTTCCTCGCGCCAGTCGCCGAACACGTCCGCCGACAGGGCGGGGTTGGACTTGGTGCCGTTGTTCGATGCGGTGCCTTCGGCATCGAGCAGCACGTCCGACTTGTTCGTCTGCCAGTTCCACTTGTAGATGCTCGTGCCGTCCAGCAGCTCGCGCTGCAGGTCGCCGTCCCACCACATCATGAAATTCACCTGCCGCGGGTGCACGGGGGCGATCACATTGCCGCGCGCATCGAACAGGTTCGGCGATGCGGATGACCAGGTCTCGGCACCCGGATGGCGCGGATCGATGTCGCCGGCCGCGCCGCGGCCTGTGTCCTTGGTCGCGGGTGTGGACCACAGTACCTCGCCGGTGTGCGCGTCGATCATCGCGGCGCCACGGTTGCCTGCCATCGCCATGTTCTCGTGCACGCCCCATTTCTCCAGGCCGGGGCGGGTGGGGTCGAGGTCCGCGACGTGCATCGCATCGCCATGGCCCATGCCGGTGGTCCACAAGGGCTTGCCGTCGTCGTCCAGCGCCATCGCGCCGTACAGGATTTCGTGCCGGCCGTCGCCATCCAGGTCGGCCACGCCGAGCTGGTGATTGCCTTGGCCCGAGTACCCCCTCGGCACGCCCGCGCTTTCCGAATCGAAGTACCAGCGCTGCTTGAGCTTGCCGCCGGCGAAATCGACGGCGGCGATGGTGGTGCGCGCATAGTAGCCGCGCGCGAAGATGGCGCTCGGATGCCGGCCGCCGAGCCAGGCGGTGCCGGCCAGGTAGCGGTCGGACCGGTTGGCGTACGCGTCGCCCCAGCGCGCCTTCAGTTCGTCGCCGCCCGGGTTGTCGCCGGTCTCGCCGCGTTTCGACGGGTAGGGAATCGTGTCCAGCACGCGGCCGGTGGCGCCCTCGAACACGGAAAGGTATTCCGGCCCCTTCAGGATGCGCCCCGCCAGGCCGGCCATCAGCTTGCCGTCCGCCGTCTGGCGCGAGCCGGTGCGGTCCGTCTGCTCGATCTCGCCGCTGCCGCTGACCCAGTTCGCGCCCGCGTCGCCGATGACCTTGCCCGTCCCATCGCGCGTGCCGTCGGCCGTCTTGACGATCATCTCGGCCTTGCCATCGCCATCGTAGTCGGCCACCTGGAATTGCGTGTAGTGCGCGCCGGCGCGGATGTTCGGGCCCAGGTTCACGCGCCACAGCAGCCTGCCGTCGAGGCGGTAGGCGTCGAGCAGCACGTTGCCGGTGAAGCCCGCGCAGCAGTTGTCCTTCGACTCGCTGGGGTCCCATTTCAGCACGATCTCGTACTGGCCATCGCCATCGAGGTCCGCTACCGACGCGTCGTTGGCGCTGTACGTGTACTCCTTGCCATCGGCCGTCCTGCCGCCCGCCGGCCGTTGCAGCGGCACGGTGAGGAAGCCGTCGATGGCGAGCGCCTTGCTGGCCGCGCCTTCCACGCCATTGACCACCTCGCGCACCTCGTAGCTGCCGCCGCCCGTGGTGTCGTTGAAATTGGTCGACGTGGCGATCGGCTCGCCGTTCAGTTTCCTGCCGTCGCGGTAGACGTTGAACGCCAGGCCGGGTGCGTCGGTGGCCAGGGCGCGCCAGCTCACCAGCGTGCCTGCCTTGCCGCGCACGGCGATGGCGCCGCGGTCCAGTTTTTCCAGCGCCATCGCGGTCTTCGCCGGTACCATCGCGCTGGCGATCGTGGCCGTCCCGCCAGGCGGTGCCATGTTCGCCGTGGCCGCCGTGCCGCAAGCGGCCAGCACCGCCGCCGCGACGGCGGCCGCGCACAGCGTCATCGTTGTCTTCACTCTCGTTCTCTCCTGCTGTGGAAATGAAAACGGCCGCGGCCCCGGAAGTGGGAGCGCAGCCGCCGTATCGCCTTGCGACGAAGCGTTTAACGCTGGCCCTGGTACATGAAGCCGCTGTCGTTCAGGCCGAACTTGTATTTCCTGTTCATCTCGATGATCTCGGCGCCGGCCAGCAGCAGCGGGCCATAGCCGTGCGCGGCGCGGGTACTGGTGGGGCGGTAGTAGTAGAACGCCGGGTCGAACGCCATGCCGGTGCCCACGCAGATGCCTTCGATCTCGCCCTTCGCGTTCACCTTCGACGCCACCGCATTCCAGGCCAGGTTGGCCATCGGGCCGTACATTTCCTTGTCCAGGTACCCGCGGTTGACGGCGCGCGCGATCGCATACGTGTAGATCGCCGTGGCCGACGTCTCCAGGTAGGAATCGTTACGGTCGATCAGCTGGTGCCACAGGCCGTCCTTGTGCTGGTACTTCGCCAGGCCCCTGGCGTGGGCGCGCAGCTGGTCTTCCACCTGCTTGTAGCCCCTGTGGTTCTTCGGCAGCACTTCCAGCACCTCGACCATGGCCATGATGGCCCAGCCGTTGGCGCGCGCCCAGTGCAGTTCCGGGTGGTCGCGCAGGCCTTCCACGTAGCCGTGCATGTAGATGCCCAGCTGCGGGTTGAACATCCGCTTCGAGAACTGCACCACCTGCCTCACCGCGTCGTCGTAGTACTTCGCGTTGCCCGTGTCCTTGCCCAGCAGGGCGATGGTGGGCACGCCCATGAACATGTCGTCCAGCCACAGCGTGTTGGTCAGCGGGCGCTGCTTGTTGCCGCCCTTGCCATCGGGGCCGCCGCGCGCCAGCGTGCCGTCCGGCAGGCGGTACTCCTTCTCGGTGACGAACTTGCCGCAGACGTCGACCAGCTGGCCATAGTTCACCTTCGAGCCCATCTGCTTGGCCTTCAGGAAGCTCATGCACAGCGCGCCGGCATCGTCCAGCGCGTGCGGGTTCAGGAAGCTCTTGATCGGCGCCTGCGCGTTCGCCGGATCGGCCTTCACTGCCGGCAGGTACAGGCGCGTGAGGTCGGCCAGCAGCTGGTGGCGCTTGATCGTGTAATCCGTGTAGCGCTTGTCGCCCGTGGCGGCGCCGGCGGCCAGCATGCCGGCGTATGTCACGCCCCATTCATAGCTCGTGAGGCGGAAGTCGCCGGGTTTCAGCACCGCGTCGGGATCGGCCTTGTCCAGCTTCGCGATCGGCGCGTGGGTGGTCTTGTTGATCAACTCCGCCGGCGTGGTGGCGTCGAGGTAGTTGAACACGCGGTCCATCACGGCCTTCACTTCGGCCGCCTCCATGGCGCGGTAGGGATTCGGGTATTTGACTTCGAGCGCGTGCAGCATCGCATCGGCTGCGGCGGGGCCCTTTTCCTGCGGGGGCGGGGCTTCCTGCGCGGCGAGGTGCAGGGAAGTACAGGCGAGCAGCGTGCCGATCAACAGCCGGCCAGCCTTCATTTTGAACTGGGTCTTCTTCACTTGAACAATCGTCTCCGAGGTTGAAAAGGGCCGCGCTTGTGTGTCGCGCTTTGATTCTCAGGCACAGTAGCGGATTAGCTGTTCAGGTGCAATGCGGTGAGCGCGCAAGGGGGCTTTTGCTCGCATTGTTGATTGGAGAGGGGAAGAGGCGGGCGTTTGGCGTGCTGGCCGAGGTGGCGAGCGCAAACGAAAACCGGTGTCAGGCACCATTTTTCGGAGAAAAATGGTGCCTGACACCAAGGGCATCGCGGCGGCGCTTACATGCCCGGGCCGAAGCCGCCACCGCTTGGGCCGAAGCCGCCGGGGCCGCCCGGCCCGCCTGGCCCGCCCGGCGGCATCGGGCCGCGGAACATGCCGGGGTTGTTGCGCAGGCCCGGGTCGCCCGTCACGCCGCCGAAGCTGTAGCTCAGGGCGACCATGAAGGTGCGGCCCTGCTGCTCGGTGTAGTTGTACTGCCGTACCGTATTCGTGATCTGCCGGTTCTCGTTGACGTTGCTGTCGAACAGGTCGCGAATGCTGGTGCGCAGCGACCATTGCGGCGACAGCCGGTACATCCACGACAGGTGCGCCTGCCAGTTCGGTTCGGATTCGTACAGTCCGACGAGCTGCCGGCCCGTGTAGTTGCCGTTCAGCTGGATCGTGTGGCCTTCGAAGCCGGAGTACTGGAAGCGCAGCTGCAGCGTGGGCGTGTTCTGGCGCTTTTCCGATTCCACCGAATAGTTGGCGCCATTCTCGTTCGTCTGCGTGGCAAGGTACGACTGCACCACGCGCCGGAAGCCCAGCGTGGCGTCCAGCCGCAGTTCGCGCGAGGGCCGTGCCTGCAGGTTCCAGCTGATGCCGTCATTGGTCTTTGCGCCAAAGTTCACGGCCTCGCTCACCACCGCCGTGCTGCCCGGCACCGGCGTCAGGAAGCGGCCCAGCAAGGGGCTGTCCTTCTCGCGGAACAGCGAGAGGTTGCTGTTCACGAAGCCCCAGGTGTCCGTGTATTTCAGCTCGTACTTGTCGCCGTGCGTGGGCGCCAGGCGCGGGTCCCCCTGCGTGTAGTTCTGGTCGTCCACATATTGCACGTTCGGGTTGATGTCGTTCAGCGTAGGGCGGCTGATGCGGCGCGAGTAGGCGCCCGTCACCGTGGCGCCGCGCTCGCCCCAGCCGTATTGCAGGTGCAGGCTGGGCAGCAACTTCTTCGTGGCGTCGCTGGCCGAGTTGCCCTGGTTGATGTAGTCGATGTGCCGGCTCACGCGCTCGTAGCGCAGGCCCGGCAGCACGGTCCAGTGCTCGGAGACTCGAATGTTCGGCGAGAAGTACACGGCATAGGATTTCTCGGTGTTCCTGAACGCGCTGGCGCGCGCGGCATCGATCACTTCCTCGCCCGTCAGCGGGTCGATGTTGAAGTAGTCGGCATCGGATTCGCCGGTGCTGCGGCCCACCTTGGCGCCCGCCTTGAAGTTGAAGCTGGGGTTGATGCGCTTGTTGTAGTCCAGCGAGAGTTCCGTCAGCCGGTTCGACACGTCGTTGCCGTTCGTGCTTTCCGGCCGCGCGCCGGACGGCGGCGCCACCACGTAGGCGTTGCGGTTCCGGCTGTCCATCTTCGAATCGTTGCCGGAAGTGCGCAGGTCCACGTTCAGCTTCTCGGTGGCGCTGTACTTGCGCTCCCAGCCCAGTGCCAGCTGGTAGACGGAGGCCTGGTTGTCGCGCTCGATGCTCCGGTAGTACTCCTCGTAGGGCGAGGTGCCGCCGTGATACGTCTGGTAGTACTCGTTCGAGCCGGTCTCGCGCAGCGAGCGGTTGAAGTTCATGGCCGCGCTCACGCGGTCCGTGTCGCCGATGTTGTAGCTGATCGTGGGGTTCAGCGACAGCGTCTTCGACGGCGTGCGGCTGCTGTTCTCGCGGTGCGTCGTCCACACGGTGCTGCCCACGTCCGTCTCGGTATCGGAATAGCCGGTGCGCTCGAAGACATTGCGCATCACGCCGACCTGGCCTTCCACCTGGAGGCGCCCGGTGACATAGCTGCCCGAGAGCGACGTGCCGTAGCGGCCTTGCGAGCCCACGTTGACGGAGGCGACGCCCTGCGCGCCGGGCGGGCGCACGCGCCGCGTGACGAGGTTGAGGATCGGCCCATTGCCGCCCTCGGAACCGAATTCGGCGCCCGGCGTGGTGATCACTTCCACGCTTTCGAGCGCCTCGGCCGGGTAGCTGTTCAGCGCATCGCCGGCGTTCTGGCCGGAGAACATGGCCGAGCGCTTGCCGTTCACGAAGACCTGCGCATTCTGGTTGCCGCGAATGGCGACCTTGCCATCCTGGTCGACGGTTACGTTCGGCACGTTGGCGATCACGTCGGCCGCCGAGGCGTTCGGCGTGACCACTTCCGATTTCACGTCGTAGGTGGAGCGGTCGATCTGCTCGGCCGGCCGTTCGGCCACCACGGTCACGGTCTGCATCTGGCCGGTCGCCTGCTCCGGCTTCTTCGTTTCCTCGGCCGGTTTACCGGTCACGGCCGGTGTGGCACCGAGCTTCGGCGCGGTTGGGGTCTGCGCCTGCGCGAGGCCCAGCTGCCCGACGAGGGCGCCGAGCAGCAGGGCGGGCAGGGGACGGGGACGTTTGCTTTTATTCATTACTTGACAGCGCGATGATGGGATATGGCCGCGATTGTAACCGCCGCATCTCTTGCCATTATTTCCACCGCGATACGTTAAGTAACATAATGTGCATATTGCGTTCAGTTCGCGGCGCGCAGCGCGGCGAGAACGTCTTCCGGCACCGCGATCACGGTACCGTGGCGCATGCGCACCGGCGTGCCTTCGTCCGGGAAGCGCATCCTGTCCGTCACGTTCTCCCAGGTCTTCATGTCGCGCGAGCGCAGCGCGCCGTAGTGCTTCGTCGTGTAGGCGTCGAAGTACATGATCACGTCCTGCCCGGCCTGGATCGCGGTCGGGCCTTCGACCCACAGTCCCTTCGGCGTGATCGGTTCCGACAGCGGCTTGAACGGCCCGCGCAGATCCGGTGCCTCGGCGACCTGCAGGTACTTGCGCGGCGGCTTCACGGTTTCATCCTTCACGATCAGGTAGTGCTTGCCGTTGGCGCGCACGAAGGTGGCATCGATCACGGAGAAACCCGGGTCGTAGAACAGCCGGGTGGGAGCGAAGCTCTTGAAGTCCTTCGTGGTGGTGTAGTACATGCGGTGGTTGTACTTCTGTTCCGAGGACCCGGCCGTCTCGTTGAACTTGCCCGGCACCGTGGACGCCCAGAAGATCAGGAACTCGGCGCGCTTGTCGTCGTAGACGATTTCGGGCGCCCACGCGTTCAGCACGCCCGGCTCGTGCGCCATCACGGGCAGTTCCTTCTGTTCGGACCAGTTCAACAGGTCCTTCGAGGATGCATAGCCGATATTGTTCTCGTTCCAGCCGGAGGTCCACACCATGTGGTACGTGCCGTCCGGCCCGCGCACGATGCACGGGTCGCGCATCAGCTTCGACTTGCCTGCTTTCGGGGTCAGGTAGCTCCTGCCGCCGCCGAGCTTTTCCCACCGGTAGGCATCGGTGCTGGCGGCGAGATGCAGGCCATCCTCGCCGTTCTTCGTGAAGTAGGCGAACAGGTAGCCATCGGCGGCCAGGCAGGGCAGGCTGATGGAAAGCAGTGCGGCAGCAAGTACTTTGCGGATCATCGGTTGGCCTCGTCGCCCAGCGGGCGCTCGTTGGTATGGCGCGGGCTTGCCGGCACGGCGAACCTGTCGAACGGGTCGGGGTGGGCGGGGTCGAACGCGAAGCCGTCCACGATGTGCGAGGCGACCGGCAGCTTGGCGTCGCGCAGGCCCGCCACGATCGCTTGGGCCAGCAGGTAGGCGCCGTAATTGCTGTGGTGCGTGTTATCGAGCTTGTCCGGCTCGGGCAGCGCGAACGCGTTCTTCGAACCTTCGACGCCCAGCGCGCCGTACAGCACCTTGCTGGTGGCGTTCAGGTCGATGAACGGTACACCCAGCTCCCCGGCGGACTGGCGCGCGGCCACGGCGTAATCGGCCAGGGTGGATTCGGGCCTGCCCTGCGCATCGAAGCGGCGGCGCTCCATCGACGACACCACGACCGGCAGGCCGCCGGCGGCGCGCACCATCTCCACATGCTGTCGCAGCTCGGCCCTGTAGGTGGTAAACGGCCCACCGGTGCCGGCCTTGATCTGCTTCTGGTCGTTGTGGCCGAACTGGAGGATCACCACGTCGCCGGGGCGCAGCTGCGAAACGATCTTGTCGATGCGGCGGCGCGCCAGCGAATCACGGAACGTCTCGCCGGACTGGGCGTGGTTGGCGATGGCCACGCCGGGCTTGAAGAAGCGCGTCAGCATCTGGCCCCAGCTGGCGTAGGGCTCGCTGGGCTGGTCGCTCACGGTCGAGTCGCCGAGCAGGAAGATCGTCGGCACCGCGTCCTGGCCGGTGAGCGGCTTGATCTCCACCCGGTCGGCGCCGCCGTGGATTTCCAGCGTGAGGCGCTTGTCCCACGCCCAGGCCTCCTGCACCGTTTCGCGCGGGGCCTTCAGGTTCACGGTGCCGGGCTTTACGCCATTCGCCGCCGCGATGACGGGCGTGCGCGTGTTGACGACGAAGGTGCGCGTGACGGTCTGGCCTGCCGGGACCACCACGTTCTCCAGCATCAGGCGGCGCAACTCGGCCTTCACGGTGTGCGTGCCGGGGCCCAGCGTCACGGTGACGGCCACATTGCCTTCGGAGACGTCGGCGGAAAAGAACGTTGCGGAGCTCGTGTCGCCGGGTTCGTAGCCGAAGCCGCGCGTGGTGTCGTATTGCACGCCCGGTTGCACGGCAGTGTGGCCGGAGGCTGGCTTTCGGGTGAAGTCGAAGCGCCAGCCGGCGGCGGGCATGGCGGCGAGGGAGGTCTGGGCGGCCAGGGCGAGGAGCAGGCCGAGCGTGCGTGTCTTCATGAGTGGTGGGGATTGGGTTGCCTGCGCTGTATTCTAGGGCGGGGGACCGGCGCGGCTGCCGTGGGTGCGGAAAGAATCAATGGCGTGAGCGGTGGGCTTCCGAATCGTGCGACCTCGGAGGAAAACCGGTGTCGGACACTATTTCCGCTCGCGGAAATAGTGTCCGACACCGGTGCTCGGCGGTCGGCGGTTTCCGGTTGCAGGAACCGATGCGCGAGCAGACCGCCAACGCGAAGCCGGTATTACTTCGTCACCGCCAGGGCCACCTTCACGGGCGCCTTTGCCCGCGCGGCGGTCAGCGCCACCTGCTGCTGCCACGCTTCCTTCGAAGTGATCTCGCCGGCGCGGCTCCACGCGGCGCCCACGTAGTAGGTGAGCGGCTTGCCGGAGGTGACGGGGGCGATCACGAAGTCGTTGGCCTGGTCGGAACCGGCGCCCTGGGCGGTCGGCACGACGACGGCGACGCCGAAAGCGTCGTTGCTCTTTTGCGTGACCCACTGGCGCAGCGAGCCTTCAGCCGCCACGCGGTCGGTGGCGATCCGCGGGTCCTGCCCCTTGTCGCTCGGGGTCTTGTTCAGGCCCACCACCGCGTTCAGTTGCTGGGGACCCGTGAACGTGAACGTGGATTCGACACGGTCGAACCAGTGGCCGGCATCGACGGTGAAGCGGCGCACCTCCGAGACCTGGGTGCCGGCCGCGTCGAACGCGTCGTACGACAGCTCGAAGATGGCGCGCACCGGGCCGTTCGCCAGCACCTTCCACTTCGCGTAGTTATTGGCCTTGGCGATCTTCGAACCATCCCAGATACCGGTGCCGCCGGCGCCCAGCGTGCGGCCCACGTTGTACATGTCCATGCCTTCGCCCTGGTCCACGTGGTAGTGGTCGTGGCCCTTGTTGTACCAGCGGTCCACGATCGGGTAGGGCACGCGCTTGAACCAGATGTCGTTGCCGCTGGTGACCAGAACCTCCTTGCCGCTGCCGGCCGGCGCCGGCGCGCCCAGGGCCGGGCCGTAGGTGCGGTGCGCCACCTTGTCGTTCTCCCACGCGAAGTCGTCCAGGCGCTCCTGCACGTAGCGGGCGAACACCTTGGTGGGGAAGGGCGGCGACACGGTTTCCGTCTTCTCCACGATGAACGTTGCGCTCTTCTCGCCGGCCTTGAAGTCGTGCTGGAAGATCAGGTCGCCGTAGGCGATACCGCGGTTTTCCGGGTCCTTGGCCTGCGGCGCCACGTTCGTCACCTGGTAGGGCAGCAGCTTGCCGGCCGCGTCGCGCACGGCGATCTTCTGCAGCAGCGCGCCGGGCAGGGCGCGGTTCACTTCCGACCAGGGAACCGTGATCGTTTCGGACGGCCGCGCCGCGTCCAGCTCGTGGGTGACGGTGATCGTCAGCTTTTCGGCGTGGGCGGCGGGCAGGGCGAAGGCGGTCGATACGGCAAAGGCGGCGGCAAGCTGGAATCGGTTGTTCATGGTGCTCTCAAAGTGGTTGGTGGAACTGGAGAGTTGGGCGAGGTGTCGCCATGGTGCCAGGAATGGCAACCGAGTATCGGGACTCGCTCAGCAGGTGTCAACGGATCGGGCGATTCGATCAAGAAGCTGAGCGGTTCGCGTGGCGGGGATCAGCCCGCCATCCCCAGGAAGGGGCTCGCGTCGATGGGCATGACCATCCGGAATTCCGTCCCCACCGCCTCCGAGCTGTGCACGACCGCGCTGCCGCCGTGCGTTTCGGCCACTTCGCGCACAAAGCCGAGGCCAACGCCCCATTCGCGCAGCGTGGGATGGGTTTCGCGGTGGCGCGCCGAAAACAGCGTGCGCACCACGTCCTGCGGCAGCACGTGCGCATGCAGGACCGCGATGATGGCACGGCCATTGGCTTGCCGGACGGTGATCGAGACGGGAGCGGCAGCGTCCTTGCCCTCCGCGAGCAGGATGCGCAGCGCCTGCCGGAGCGACATGCGGCACCAGGTGCCGGTGACGGCATCGCCGGTAACGGAGGTGTCCGCGCGGTTCGCTTCGCGGCACACTTCAAGCGCCAGTGCATGCAAGTCGAAAGTGGATAGCAGCAGCGGCAGCTTCTCCGGCTGCGCCACGTCGTGCCGGTCAAGGTCGTCCAGCGCCGTTTCCAGCTTTTCCACCCGCAGGCGGATGCGGGTTGCCAGCTCGGCAGCGCGTTCCAGGCTGCCGCTTGCCATGATGCGCTGGCTCGAAATACCGATCACGTTGAGGTGTTCGCGGAACACGGTGATCGTGGTCTTGAACATCGCCTCGAGTTCGCGCCGCTGGACGAGGAAATATTCGTCCAGCGCCTCGCGTTCCACCGTGTCGAAGCTCTGCGTCAGCGCTGCCAGGTGCCCATGGCCGAGCACGAGCCCTTCCTCCCGCGCGATCTCGGCCATGCAGCTGCGCAGCACCTGGAACTCGCGCAACACATCGGCAGGGCCGAAGCCGTCCTGGCGTGCCCGCTCGGCGCCGTGGGCGCGGGCAAGGCTCGTACGATCGAGCTCGTCCGGAGTCGCCATCGATACGGTCAAGTAATCGTAGAGCTCGGGCAGCGCATTGAACAGCTGCGCTTCCGGCAGCACCGCGCTGCACGGGATCTCGTCCGCCACGCGCTGGCGCCAGCGGAACAGCACGCGGTCGCGAAGCCGGCGCATTTCGCGGCTGACCTGTTCGCGGGCTGTCGAGGGCATGCTGTAGGGCTCCACGTTGATAGTGAGCGAGAAGCTACCATGAATCGCAGGAGGAGAGTGCCTTATGGTCAAGCGTGCGCCGGTCGTTGGGCCGATTGATGACGGCAACGGGGCGGGCAGACCACTATCAACCTGCTAGTGTTGCGCGTGATTAACATTATTATTTTTATAATGCATTATTTACATTAGAATGATGGCTGCCAATATTTTCATGACAATTTGGCACTAACTCATCTGGGGAAAACATGAAGATCAAGCACGTATTGAAAGGCGCTGTTCTGGCTGCCTGCTGTGCACTGGCACAGTCGGCCATGGCGGACGAGTGGGCGTTCGAATGGCGCGGGTTCCAGATAAACAATCCCGACGGGTCTTATTTTGACGCGAACTTCGACTATAAGGGCACCTTCACCGCCACCGATGCCAACCACGACAATGCGATCACGCTCGAAGAACTGACTTCCCTGAAAATCTGGGGACAGGACCTTCTCGTCTGCCCATGGGAAGGCGAAAGCTGCGGCGTCTCGGCGTTTTCATACAACGCGGCCAGTGGCCTGCAATTCTCGGCTTACTATTATTACAGCTATGAGGACGAATGGTCGCATTCGATCGATACGGACGCCTACACCTACGATGCCCGCGAATCCTTTACCTGGAATCACTCGGGGCAAGGCAGCGTTAACGAGTGGTATACGCGCGACTTCACGCCGCAGACGGTGGAAACGGTTACGCTGATCAGCTCCGTGCCGGAGCCGACGACCTACGCGATGCTGGGTGCCGGCCTGCTGCTGATGGGCGCAGTTGCCAAGCGCCGCAAGCAGTCGTAAGCCGTATGCAAAGGCCGGCCTGCCGGCCTTTTCATTGCGATGGCAACAGCGTTCGCCGGCGGCCTGCCTGTATAATGTGCGGCCCCGCTAGATTGCCCACCGCATGCCCGCCGCGATGAACACCGTTACCACCCCCGCCCCCGTCTCGACCGCCTCCACCGCTTCCTACCGCGGCCGCCGCCTGTCCGTGGCGCCCATGATGGACTGGACCGACCGCCACTGCCGCGTGTTCCACCGCGAGATCACGAAGCACACATGGCTCTACACGGAGATGGTGACGACGGGCGCGCTGGTCTATGGCGACGTGGAGCGCCACCTGCGTTTCAACGAGGAAGAGCACCCCGTGGCCCTGCAACTGGGCGGCAGCGACCCGAAAGACCTCGCCACGTCGGCGAAACTCGGCGAAAAGTGGGGCTACGACGAGATCAACCTCAATTGCGGCTGTCCGTCCGAGCGCGTGCAGAAAGGCGCGTTCGGCGCCTGCCTGATGGCCGAGCCGGAACTGGTGCGCGATTGCGTGAAGGCGATGCGCGACGCCGTGTCGATCGACGTGACCGTGAAGCACCGCATCGGCATCGATGATGCGCAGAGCTATGACTTCGTGCGCGATTTCGTCGGCACGGTGGCGGACGCCGGCTGCACCACGTTCATCGTCCATGCCCGCAATGCAATCCTGAAGGGCCTGTCGCCGAAGGAAAACCGCGAGATTCCGCCGCTGAAGTACGAATATGCCTACCGCCTGAAGCGCGACTTCCCCCAGTTCGAGATCCTGATCAATGGCGGCATCAAGACCGAGGCCGAGATCGACGAACACCTGCGCCATGTGGATGGCGTGATGCTGGGCCGCGAGGCCTATCACAACCCCTACCTGATGGCCACGTTCGACAGCAAGTACTACGGCGACCCGGCGCCCGTGAAGACGCGCGAGGAAGTGCTGCGCGCGATGATGCCTTACATCGCCGCCCAACTGGCGAAGGAGGGCGGGCGGGGGCTGAAGCTCAATACGATCACGCGCCACATGCTGGGGCTGATGCAGGGGCTACCGGGGGCCAGGCAGTTCCGGCAGACGCTGTCGGATTCGAAGCGGCTGGCAGCCGGGAATCCTGAGTTGCTGCTGGAAGCGTTGCGGCGCTGAGGGGCTGGCTGCCTCATAAGAAAACCGGTGTCGGACACCATTTCCAGTGGAAATGATGTCCGACACCAAACGCTGCGAAAATGGTGTACGACACCAGTCAGTGTATTTTCGGGTTCCATTCCAGTGCGCTAACGCACTGATTTCGCTCATGTATGCGCAAGAAACGATCAGTTTCTCGCGCATCGTCGCCGAACTGTCGTAATTTCCCCATAGAAATCCCCGATACGTGTTATCGCGTATGATTTCGCTTGCTTGACAGCAAGTCACAGAATTATACTTTCCTCATGGACACACGTTTCGTCGTTCTTCGATGTGTGGAATAGGAAAGAAAACTACAGCTGTTCCGCGTTTTCTTCCTCTTGTTTTGCATTCGCAGTCAATGTTTGCTACTGTGGATACTTGCACAACGGCAATTATTGGTGAGCTAATACAATAGTTCGCCAAGGCTGACCCAACAAACTGTCAAAAACAAAGAGCCGAAATGAACTTAAGCAAAATGAAGGTGGGCACCCGTCTGGCGCTCGGTTTCGCACTGGTACTGGTATTCCTGGTGGCCGTGACCGTGGTCGGTATTTTCCGCCTCGCCCAGATCCAGGATCGTCTCGACCATGTAGTTAGCGTTAACAACGTCGTCACCCGCCTGGTCGTCGACATGCGCAACAACGTGGCCGACCGTATCGGCTCGCTGCGCGTGCTGACGCTGATGTCCGACCCGGCCGACATGGAGCCGGAATTCGCCCGCCTGAAGGAACAGACGGCGAAGTACGATGCCGACCTGAAAAAGCTGGAAGCCAAGTTCGCCCTCGAGGCATCGGCGGAAGAAAAGAAGCTGCTGGCGCAGATCAAGGAGCATGAAGCCGTGGCCATGCCGGCCATCGAGCGCGCTTCGCAATTCTGGCTGGCCAACGACGCGATGAGCGCCACCCGCGTGCTGATCAAGGAAATCCGCCCCGCGCAAAAGAAGTGGATGGAAGCGCTGGACCAGCTGGGCGCCCTGGAAGACAAGGTGAACAAGGAATCGGCGATCGGCGCCAAGGAAGGCTTCGAAAGCGCCCGCAACTTCATGATCGGCATGGGCGTGCTGGCCGTGCTGCTGTCGGTGGCCGCCGCATACGCCATCACCCGCGGCCTGCTTAAGCAGCTGGGCGGCGAACCGGATTACACCGCTTCGATCGCCGGCAGCATCGCCAACGGCGACCTGTCCGTGGCCATCGACACCTCGGCCGCCGCCAACGATAGCCTGCTGTCCGAGATGAAGGGCATGCGCGACAGCCTGGTGGGCATCGTCAGCCAGGTGCGCGTGGGCACCGAGACGATCGGCACCGCCTCGCGTGAAATCGCGGCCGGCAATATCGACCTGTCGTCCCGCACCGAGATGCAGGCAGCATCGCTGGAAAAGACCGCGTCGACGATGGAAGAACTGACCTCGACCGTGAAGCAGAACGCCGACAACGCCCGCCAGGCGAACCAGCTGGCCGCCAGCGCTTCGGAAGTGGCCCGCAAGGGTGGCGCCGTGGTGTCGCAGGTGGTGGACACGATGAGCTCGATCAACGAATCGGCCAACAAGATCGTCGACATCATCGGCGTGATCGATGGCATCGCCTTCCAGACCAATATCCTGGCGCTGAACGCCGCCGTCGAGGCGGCCCGTGCCGGCGAACAGGGCCGCGGCTTCGCCGTGGTCGCTTCCGAGGTGCGCAACCTGGCGCAGCGCTCGGCCGGCGCGGCCAAGGAAATCAAGTCCCTGATCGGCGACTCGGTGGAGAAGGTGGAGCGCGGCTCGAAGCTGGTGGGCCAGGCCGGCGTGACGATGGACGAAGTGGTGGCCTCGGTGCGCCGCGTGACCGACATCATGGGCGAGATCGCCAGCGCCAGCCAGGAGCAGAGCAACGGCATCGAGCAGGTGAACCAGTCGATCATCGAGATGGACAGCATGACCCAGCAGAACGCCGCGCTGGTGGAAGAAGCCGCCGCCGCCGCGCAAAGCCTGCAGGACCAGGCCGCCGAGCTGGCCCGTGTGGTGTCCATCTTCAAGCTGGAAGCCGGCGAGGAGCGTGCCGTGGTCGCAGCCGTGGCCACCGCCGCCAAGGCCGTGCCGACCACCGCCAGCGTGAAGCCGGCCGCCGCGCCGCGCAAGCCGGTGCCGGCGATCGCCGCCAGGCCCGTGGCGGAAAAACCGAAGAAAGCCGTCGCGGCGGCCACGGCCGGCGCGGACGAGTGGGAAGAATTCTAAACAAACCGAGACAACGACCTCTATTTCTCAAATTTGAACGGAACAACAATATGAACAAGCACCTGATCACCTTCATCGCCGCCACCCTCGTCTCCGGCGCGGCTTTCGCCTCCGAAGTGGCGGCCACCGTCGACGCCCGCAAATGCAAGGCCGAATACCCGAAAGCCTCGCTGCTGAACGAAGAGCAGGGTTCCGTGACGATGGCCTTCCTGGTTTCGCCGAGCGGCGACGTGGTCGAGTCAAAGGTGGAGAAATCGAGCGGCTTCAAGAACCTGGACAAGGCCGCGCTGAAGGCGCTGACCGCATGCAAGTTCACGCCGGGCAAGAAGGACGGCACCGTGGCGCAGACCTGGACCAAGGTCGACTACGTTTGGGCGCTGTAATCGCACGTTGACTGGACAAAAGGGGAATCAGATGAACAAGCGTTTCATGGGTGTGATTGCCGCGATGCTGTTCGCGGGTGCTGCTGGCGCCGCCGAAGTGCCGGCGGCCTTCGATGCCAAGAATTGCCGGGCCGAGTATCCGAAAGCCTCGCTGATGAACGAAGAGCAGGGCACCGTGTCGATGTCGTTCCTGGTGTCGGCCGGCGGCGACGTGAAGGATTCGAAGATCGACAAGTCGAGCGGCTTCAAGAACCTGGACAAGGCCGCGATCAAGTCGCTGTCCGCCTGCAAGTTCAAGCCCGGCTCGAAGGACGGCTCGCCGGCCGAAACCTGGACCAAGGTCGATTACGCCTGGAAGCTGGACTGATTTCTCCACTATTCCTGCTTTACCTCTTGAGCCGGCGCATGCCGGCTTTTTTTCGCCCCGTCTTCACGGTCACGTGCGCCATATTGTTGGCGTGAGCGCACATCTGTTAATCTGCCGGTACCACCAGTCCGACCGATTCCATGAAAACGCCGCTCTGCCTGTCCCTGATGTCCCTGACGCTGCTCGCCGGTTGCGGCATGTTGCGCAACCAGAACGACCCGGCGCGGGCCGGCCAGACCGTTTCGGTGGTCAATGCGATGACGTGGACGAATCCGCTCTCCGGCAAGCGCGACGGGGTGCGCACCAGCTGGCCGCTGGCGCAGCTGGCCGGCCATGAAGAGATCTTTCCGCTTGCGCAGATCAAGGATTGCCCGGCGAAGGAAGGGACGCAGGCCGTGCCGTGCAAGTGGGGCGTGCTGAGTGCCTCGCGCAACATCACGCGCTACGACTATATCGCCGGCGGCGTTGTGCTCGACCTTGGCATGGCGGTGGACGTGCACCGCCGCCAGCAGGATCGCCGCCGCAACTTCTCCACATCGATGGCGATCCCGACGGACGTGCCGGCACTGCAATACCGCAAGGCCCTGCAACAGGGCGTGGCGCTGCCTTACGGAAAGGTGTATCGCATCGATTTCGATTACGGCCTGCGCTTCGAGATCTGCGCCCGCCGCCTCGACAAGAACGGGCGTGCGCTCGATGATTGCGACATACCGTATATTTGATTTCACCATTCAACCGACGGAGGAACTGATGGCGCAATCGAAATCTTCGGGAAACCAGAACAAGCAGTCCGCCACGCAGGCGGAAATGGAATCGACTGCTTCGAACGCAAAAAAGAAGAGCGGCAAGGAGGCGGCGAGCCATACCAAGGCGGGCAGCAATGAAGGTGCCGGCGGCGGCAAGAAGCGCGCCCGCAAGCACTGATCCCGGCCGCGCGGCCGGTGGCCGTGCGGTTATCGACGCCGCCATTGACGCATTCGCATGGCGGCCCTGTTTCACTGTTGTTTGCCGCTGTAACGGTGTGTAAATCCGCGGCGGAGGCGCTGGAAATTCCCTATAGTTCTCTATTGGGAAGGAGATTTACCATGAAACGCTTATTGATACCTGCCGCTGCTGTCGTCACTGCGGCCGTGCTGACCGGCTGCGCCGTTCCCGGCCCCTATTACGCCGCGCAACCTGTCGATCCGTACCAGTGGCGCACCGTGTCGGTGACGCCGGTACCAGTCGGCACCGCCGCCCGCAGCGGGTCGACCGTCACCTACACGACCGAGCCGCTGCCGGCGGCACCGACCGTGACGTATGTGCCGCAGCCGGTCTACGTTGCGCCACCCGTGTACTCACCGGCGCCCGTCTACGGACCGTCTTACTGGTTCCCGCCGATCTCGATCGGGCTGGACTTCGTGTGGAGCAGGCATTCTGGCCGTGGCTGGGGCCACGGCTACCATGGCCGCGGCTGGCGCGGCCGGCGCTGATTGCCGTTGTGGTGATCTGTGCTGATCCGTGCTGATTCGCAACGCCGGCGTGCATAGCGCCGGCGTTTGTGCATGGGGCGCCGCCAGCTCAGTGGAGCAGGAAGAACGTTGCGTTATGCAGCAGGTCGGTGGAGCACAGCAGGTAGGTGGACGTACCGACCAGGCCGAGCAGGATGGTACCGAAGGTGAGGGGGATGTGCCGTAACATGGTGGGCTCCTTTTGACTTAAGTTCATCTTAAGAGAGCGGCTGTCGGGAGTCATCGGCAAAAGGTTGGGCGAGTTGTAGGAGTAATGCTCGTGAAAATGCGCAGGCTGTCCGGCCTGCGTTTTTTTTACTAACGGTGAGTTCATGTCTCTCGGGGTCAGACCCCGTGTGACACGAGCTCATCCATCAGCGGCGGTTGAACTTGATCGCGGTGCCATCCGGCGCGGTATCGAGGGCGTCCGAAATCGCCAGCCAGGCCGTCAGGCTTTCCGGGTGCTTGATGCTGATGCCGGCGCCGTCGATGTAGCCGATCAACTCCAGCGTCTTCGCATCCATCTTTGCCTTCGACACGGTCGGCGCCACGATTACCAGCCGGTCGTAGGCCTTGCGCACCTTGTTTTCCCATTTGTGCAGGCTGGTGTCATCGAAGCGATTGGCTTCGAAGTACACGGTCAGGGAACCGTCCGGATTGCCGTAGCCGACGATGCCGGCGCCCTTGCGGATCGGGCCATTGCCAAGGTCCATGGCTTCCGTCGGCACGAAGACACCGGCGCGGCCGTCGGGGCCCGGGCGTTCGGTCGGGGTATCCTTGCTGTAGGTGGAGATTTCTTTCAGGGTCGGGCTGGCGGTGGACATGATGTCGCATATTGGTGAGGGGAATGACATATTGTAGCTGGAAATAAATTCCGTAGCGCAACAATGTGAGGATTTTTCCAAGCGTTTGGGCGCCGCGCAACGCCGGGTCGGCGATTTGCTATCACGGACTTATGGCAGGAGGATTCCATGAAGATTTCGGCAGTCGTCAACAATGGTCCAGGCGGGCATGAGGTGCGGGTGCATACCGACACGGTCTCGAAGACGCTGGGAATTCCGGCGGGGAAGGGCGGCCGCGGTTCGAGCGTCAATGGCGGCGAATTCCTGATGCTGGCAGTGGCCACGTGCTTCTGCAACGACCTCTACCGCGAAGCGGCACGGATGGGCATCGGGATCGATGGGGTGGAGGTGGAAGCGGTAGCCGAGTTTCCCGGGCCGGGGCTGGCGGCGACCGGCATCTGCTACCGGGCCAAGGTGTCGTCATCCGCCGCGCCGGAACGGATCGCGGAACTGCTGCATCGCACGGATGCGGTGGCGGAGGTGCATAACACCGTGCGGGCGGGGGTGGCGGTGGAATTGCTTGGGTGAATCCGGCAGTCGCGTAACCGCCGGTACCCATCAGAGGAAATGACATGAGGCAGCGCAAAACGGCGATTGCAGGCCTACAGCTATCTCGATGCGGTCCGGGATAGCACGGAGGGACGAGACTGGTGCGACGTACACCAATTGAAGACGCCTGATCTCGCCTACGAACTCGCCGCTGACATCGCCAAGCTCCCAGCTCCCGAGCGGAAGAAGAACGCATCGATTCTATTGATCGAGTTATTGCATCGCTGGTTTCCGTGTCCAGCCAAAGGAGGCAGGCCATGAAGCCGCTGTTTGACCGGGTGGAGCAGGATTTCCCGAAGAGCGAGAAGCGTGAGGTCTTGTACTCGGAAGAATGCGCCCGGACGTGCTTCTTCGGCGCGATGGAAATCTGGTTCTGGCCGCTGAAGTAACGCACCGCAAAACAAAAAAGGCCACATGCCGAAGCATGTGACCTTTTCATCGAATCCGGTGGGGTGGCTGATGGGGCTCGAACCCACGACAACAGGAATCACAATCCTGGACTCTACCAACTGAGCTACAGCCACCACTGAACTACGTTTTCTGTTTCGCCAGTAGCGCAACAGAGGCCGCATTATACAAGGCCGATTGGCATCTGGCAAACCCCATTTTTCGAAAAAGTTTCCTGAAACCGGGGTCAGACCCCGGTTTTTGGAAATATTTGCTGGATGATGGGCCGGCGGGGGAGCAGAGGGAGCGGCTGGGGCGAGGGAACACCGGTGTCGGACACCATTTCCCGAATGAGGCGTCCGGAAAATGGTGTCCGACACCGAGCGAGCTACGCCCTCCTTGGGCGGGATCAGACGTCGACGGCTTCGACCTGCGGCGTGAGCGCCAGGAGTGCGCGGAAGGCTTCGGCGAGCACGGCGGCGCTGGCGGTGGTGTAGCCGCGCAGGTGCGCGACGCCGGCGGGACGCAGCATGCCCGCGCCTTCGAGCAGGCGGGCGAGCTGGCGAGCGACGGCGTCGCCCGTGTCGATCAGTGTGACGGGCGCATCCGGATCATGGCTCGCGTGGCGCGCGACCACCTGGCGGATCGACTGCTCGACGAACGGGTAGTGCGTGCAGCCCAGCACCAGCGTGTCCGCGCCGCCATCGAGCAGCGGCACCACGTATTGTTCCAGCAGCGCCATCGTGCCTTCGCACCCCAGCTGCCCCAGCTCGATCTGGTCGACCAGGCCGATGCACGGTTGCAGCAGGAATTCGGCGCCGGTGGCGCCGGCGATCTGGTCGCGCAGGGCGAGGAACTTGGCGCTGTGCAGCGTGCGGTCGGTGGCGAGCACGCCGACCTTGCCGGACTTCGTCACCGCGGCGCCCGGCTTCAGGCCCGGTTCCACGCCCACGATGGGCATGCCGGGCCACTGCGCGCGGATTGCCTTGATGGCGGCCACGGTGGCGGTATTGCAGGCCACGACCAGCGCCTTGACGCCTTGCCCGAACAGGAATGCGGCGACCGCCAGCGAACGCTGGACCACCCATTCCTCTTCGCGGTCACCATAAGGCGCGTGACCGGAATCGGCGAAATAGATCAGGTGCTCGTGCGGCAACTGCGCGTGGATGTGGCGCAGCACCGAGAGCCCGCCCACGCCGGAATCGAACACGCCGATCGGAGATTCGGCATTCACGGAGTGGACGGACTGGGTCATGAGGGAGTTCCAGTCAGATCAGGCGAGGGCGCCTTCGGCCTTCAGTTTCTCGATCTTCACGGACCATTCCTTCGGCCCGGTCTGGTGCACCGAGGTGCCGGTGGAATCGACGGCCACGGTGACCGGCATGTCGACCACGTCGAACTCGTAAATCGCTTCCATGCCCAGGTCTTCGAAGCCCACCACCCTGGCGTTCTTGATCGCCTTCGACACCAGGTAGGCGGCGCCGCCCACGGCCATCAGGTACGCGGACTTGTGCTTCTGGATCGATTCGATCGCCGTCGGGCCGCGCTCGGCCTTGCCCACCATCGAGATCAGGCCCGTCTTCTCCAGCATCATGTCGGTGAACTTGTCCATGCGCGTTGCCGTGGTCGGGCCGGCCGGGCCCACTACCTCGTCGCCCACCGGGTCCACCGGGCCCACGTAGTAGATCACGCGGTTGGTGAAGTCCACCGGCAGGGACTCGCCCTTGGCCAGCATGTCCTGGATGCGCTTGTGCGCGGCGTCGCGGCCCGTCAGCATCTTGCCGTTCAGGAGCAGGGTCTGGCCCGGCTTCCACGATGCCACTTCTTCCTTGGTCAGCGTGTTCAGGTCGACCCGCTTGGATTTCTCCGTATCGGCCGCCCACGACACGCTCGGCCAGTCGGACAGCTTCGGCGGCTCGATGTATGCCGGGCCGGAACCATCCAGCACGAAATGCGCGTGACGCGTGGCGGCGCAGTTCGGGATCATCGCCACCGGCTTCGAAGCCGCGTGGGTCGGGTACATATTGATCTTCACGTCCAGCACGGTCGTCAGGCCGCCCAGGCCCTGCGCGCCGATGCCCAGCGCGTTGATCTTGTCGCACAGCTCGATGCGCAGCTCTTCGAGCTTGTTTTGGGGGCCGCGCTTCTTGAGCTCATACATGTCGATGTCTTCCATCAGCGACTCCTTGGCCAGCAGCATGGCCTTCTCGGCGGAGCCGCCGATGCCGATGCCCAGCATGCCCGGCGGGCACCAGCCGGCGCCCATCAGCGGCACGGTCTTGAGCACCCAGTCCACCAGCGAGTCGGACGGATTGAGCATCACGAACTTCGTCTTGTTCTCGGAACCGCCGCCCTTGGCCGCGACGGCCACGTCGACGGTATTGCCTTCCACCAGTTCCATGTGCACGACGGCCGGCGTGTTGTCCTTGGTGTTCTTGCGCTCGAAGTGCGGATCGGCCACGATCGAGGCGCGCAGCTTGTTGTCCGCGAAGTTGTACGCGCGGCGCACGCCTTCGTTCACCGCATCGGTAACGGTACCAGTAAAGCCCTCGAAGCGAACGCCCATGCCGATCTTCAGGAACACGTTGACCATGCCGGTATCCTGGCAGATCGGGCGCTTGCCTTCCGCGCACATGCGCGAGTTGGTCAGGATCTGCGCGATCGCGTCCTTGGCGGCCGGGCTCTGTTCCGCGTCATAGGCGCGGGCCAGGTGCTGGATGTAATCGGCCGGGTGGTAATAGCTGATGTATTGCAGCGCTGCCGCCACGGATTCGATCAGGTCGTCTTGCTTGATGATGGTCATGACTGTTCTCTTGCGATTGGCTGGATTAGTGGTTCTTGGAACCGTTTTGGCCGTGCGACATCAAGCGGTCGGTATATGCGATCGCCATGGCGGACAGCAGGAATGCGAGGTGGATGCAGGTTTGCGCGATCAACGTCTTTTCGGTGTAGACCTGAGCGTTGATGAAGGTCTTCAGCAGGTGGATCGACGAGATGCCGATGATCGCCGTTGCCAGCTTTGTCTTCAGCACCGAGGCGTTCACGTGCGACAGCCATTCCGGCTGGTCCGGATGGCCTTCGAGGTGCATGCGCGAGACGAAGGTCTCGTAGCCGCCCACGATCACCATGATCAGGAGGTTCGAAATCATGACCACGTCGATCAGACCCAGCACCACCAGCATGATGGTCGTTTCGTTCAGCTTGGTCGGCGGCGGCGCGCCCGGCACGGTCACGGCGGCGATGATGTGCTGCAGCGAGGCTTCGTTACCCATCGCGGCACCGATCAGGTCCTTCAGTTCCACCCAGAAGTGGAACACATAGACGCACTGGGCCAGGATCAGCCCAAGATACAGCGGCAGCTGCAGCCAGCGGGACATGAAGATGAAGGCGGGAATGGGTCTCAGGGCGCGGCCGTTCGACTGCTTCGGATCGGTCATTGATTCGGGGCTCCGGTGGTAATGCGAATAAAAAACACCCGACATTCTACACCTGAGCGTTGCTTGCCGCAGCTCAAGGACTGGATTTCCGCCGCCCGCCGGGCAAGGTGTTGCGCCGCTTTCATTGACCTTTAAGAATTATGGCTAGAATGAAAGCATTGGCTTTGCCAGCCTATTTGCTACCTTACGCTGAGGGAAAGCGTGTAAGGGCTCTGTAAGCGCCCCGCCTTACTGTCTTGGCAAACAACTACCACGATGGAGACAAGCATGAACGCAGCTACCGAACAGCAGGGCCTCGTCGAAACGCGTATCTTCGCGCCGCCGGCGGACTTCACCGCCAAGGCCGCCGTTGCCGGCATGGACGCCTACAACGCGCTGTGCGCCGAGGCCGAGCGCGACTACGAAGGCTTCTGGGCCCGCCTGGCGCGCGAACACGTGGAATGGCAAACGCCATTCACGCGCACACTCAACGAGGACAACGCCCCGTTCTACCGGTGGTTCGAGGACGGCAAGCTGAACGCCTCGTACAACTGCCTCGACCGCAACCTCGCGAACGGCAACGCCGACAAGACCGCGATCATCTTCGAGGCGGACGACGGCGCCGTCACCAACGTCACCTACAAGGAGCTGCACGAGAAGGTGTGCAAGTTCGCCAACGGCCTGAAGTCCCTCGGGATCAAGAAGGGCGACCGCGTGGTGATTTATATGTCCATGTCGGTCGAAGGCGTGGCCGCCATGCAGGCCTGCGCGCGCATCGGCGCCACGCACTCCGTGGTGTTCGGCGGCTTCTCGGCCAAGAGCCTGCAGGAGCGCATCATCGACGCCGGCGCCGTGGCCGTGATCACGGGCGACGAGCAACTGCGCGGCGGCAAGCAGCTGCCGCTGAAAGCGATCGTGGACGAAGCGCTCGCCATGGGCGGCTGCGACACGATCAGGAACGTGGTCGTATACAAGCGCACCGGCGGCAACGTAAACTTCCAGGAAGGCCGCGACATCTGGCTGTCCGACCTGGTAGACCAGCAATCGGCCGAATGCGAACCGGAATGGGTGGACGCTGAGCACCCGCTGTTCATCCTGTACACGAGCGGTTCCACGGGCACCCCGAAAGGCGTGCAGCACTCGACCGGCGGCTACCTGCTGTGGGCCGCGCTGACGATGAAGTGGACCTTCGACCTCAAGCCGGACGACGTGTACTGGTGCACCGCCGACATCGGCTGGGTGACGGGCCACACCTACATCGCCTACGGCCCCACGGCCGTCGGCGCCACCCAGCTGATCTTCGAAGGCGTGCCGACTTTCCCGCACGCGGGCCGCTTCTGGGAAAACGTGCAGAAGCACAAGGTAACGATCTTCTACACGGCCCCGACCGCGATCCGCTCGCTGATCAAGGCATCGGACGCGGACGAGAAAGTGCACCCGAAGAGCTACGACCTGTCGTCCCTGCGCCTGCTGGGCACCGTGGGCGAGCCGATCAACCCGGAAGCATGGATGTGGTACTACCGTAACGTGGGCCGCGAACAGTGCCCGATCGTGGACACGTTCTGGCAGACCGAAACGGGCGGCCACATGATCACGCCGCTGCCGGGCGCCACGCCGATGGTGCCGGGCTCCTGCACGCTGTCGCTGCCGGGCATCATGGCCGCGATCGTCGACGAGTCCGGCGCCGACGTGCCGAACGGGCAGGGCGGCATCCTGGTCGTCAAGCGCCCATGGCCTTCGATGATCCGCACCATCTGGAACAACCCGGAGCGCTTCAAGGCCGGCTACTTCCCCGAGGAGCTGGGCGGCAAGTACTACCTGGCCGGCGACGGCGCGATCCGCAACAAGGACACCGGGTACTTCACGATCACCGGCCGCATCGACGACGTGCTGAACGTTTCGGGCCACCGCATGGGCACGATGGAGATCGAGTCGGCGCTGGTGGCCAATTCGCTGGTGGCTGAGGCGGCCGTGGTGGGCAAGCCGGATGACACCACGGGTGAATCCATCTGCGCGTTCGTGGTGCTGAAGCAGCCGCGGCCGACAGGCGAGGAAGCCAAGCGCATCGCCGCCGAGCTGCGCACGTGGGTCGGCAAGGAGATCGGGCCGATCGCCAAGCCGAAGGAGATCCGCTTCGGGGACAACCTGCCGAAGACCCGCTCGGGCAAGATCATGCGGCGCCTGCTGCGCGTGCTGGCCAAGGGGGAGTCGATCACGCAGGATGTTTCGACGCTGGAGAATCCGGCGATTCTGGAGCAGCTCAAGGAAACGGCCTGAGCCCGTGGCTTCGAGGTTTGCGAGAGGAGCCAGCGGCACTAGGGGACTGACCCCGGTTCTCGCGGTTGGGGTCTGTCCCCGGGTCGTAGTCGCTGGCTGATGCGCACCTCTCTTGCTACCTCCAAGCCAGGCTATTGACCACGCTCGCAGCTTGCAGATAAAAAACTTTGCACTCTGCAGGCCACCTGCTATAATCTGCGCCTCTCGCGTTGCGGGAGAAGCAGGAGAGATGGATGAGTGGTTTAAGTCGCACGCCTGGAAAGCGTGTATAGGTTCATAGCCTATCGGGGGTTCGAATCCCCCTCTCTCCGCCAGGAATACAATGGAAAAAGGCAACCCGCGGGTTGCCTTTTTTTATTGTTTCATGGCGGAGAGAAGCAAGGCGCCTGCGCGCCTTGCGTGGGGATTCGAAGGGCGGAGCGTGCACGCGCAGCCCGACCCGAATCGCCACTTTGCCGTTGAAGCGTGGTCGTCCGCAAGCGGGCGACCACGCTTCAACGGCGCCGCGCGCCGAGGGCGCGCGCTCGTCACTCCGTTCTCCTGCCTCGTGCGCCTCCAGCGCATGCCATGTCGACATTTGCGGTTGACCTCAGCAAACTAAGTAAGCCATCGAGTACCAAGGGCGGTGTACAGTAGTGCCACCTACTACTGTCCATTAACATAGCGTTCGGCCTCCTGAAGAGCTAATGTCAAGCACGACCCACATCCCCACATCGCTAGCCGCGATCGTCATGTTCAGCGCCGCACCAACGGCAGCAGCCCTGGACCGCCTGATCGCCTGCCCAACAGAATTACCATCCCAATCCATCAAGATCACCGCCGCCGCCGGCTGGGTCCCCCGCATCGACTCCCCACTCAATCTTTACGCAGCCGGCATGTCCGCCGGCCCGCCAGGCTTCCAGCAAGTCCGCCCAGGCACCGAAATACGCCGCGACAAGGACTCGGTCACCACGAAGTACACCTTCGACCCCGACACGCGTCCGAACCACGTCTGGCTCAACTGCACATACGGCCAGGGCGGCGAACTCTCGATCTCCCGCCGCCTGGACGAGCGCACGAGGGAGTGCACGATCACCATGTTCAAGCCCGTCCCCGGCGAGCCTCGCAAGATCGAAATGAAATGCAACTGACGACGAACCAGCCACGCCACGGCTCCTGGGGACGAGCCCCGCCCGTCAAGGAATGAAGGCGAGCCTACAGGAAATAGTAGCCCCCACCCGCGCGACCCCCACCCCTGCCGCGCACTAAACTACCCCCATCGCCAGCCAGCACGCCCCCGACCATGGAGCACCCCGCACACCCGACAGCACCCAGCCCGCCCCCAGCCACCCAGCCGAGCCAGAACGAGATCCTGTTCCCCGTCGTCGGCATCGGCGCCTCCGCTGGCGGCTACGCGGCCCTGTCCACGCTGCTGCAGAACCTGCCGCCGGACCCCGGCATGGCACTGGTGATCATCCTGCACCTGCCGCCCCACCTGCGCAGCAACGCCGACCGCGTGCTGCAGGGTTGCACGCCGCTACCCGTGGTGCAGGTCACGCACACGATGCCGATCCTGCCCAACCGGGTCTACGTGATCCCGCCCGACCGCTCGCTGCGCATGGAGGATGGCCGCCTCGTGCCCGGCGAGCTCGATCGCAAGCTGGGCGACCCCACCACGATCGACCAGTTCTTCCGCACGCTGGCCATGGCGCACCGGGAAAAGGCCGTGGGGGTTGTGTTGTCGGGCATGGGGGCGGACGGCACCGCCGGCCTCGCGTGCATCAAGGAGCTGGGCGGCGTGTCCATCGTCCAGCTGCCGGAGGATGCCGAAGAGCGCAGCATGCCCCGCTCGGCGATCGAGTCGGGCATGGCGGACTTCGTGCTCACCGCGGCGCAGATTCCGCATCAGCTGCTGGAACTGCGCGACGTCAACCAGGTCATCCGCCGGCACGCGGAGGCGGGCAACGCGGCGGACGGCGTGCCGGTCGATGCAGGGCCCGACCCGCAGCGCACGGTGCGCGACATCCTCGCATTGCTGCATGCGTGCACCGGCCACGACTTTCGCGACCACAAGGAGCCCACGCTGCTGCGCCGGCTGGAGCGGCGCCTGCAGGTACGCGGCCTGCCCGACCTGCCGGCCTACCTGCAGCTGCTGCGGCGCGATGCGAGCGAACCGGCGGCGCTGCTGAAGGACCTGCTGATCGGCGTCACCCGCTTCTTCCGCGATCCCCACGCGTTCGATGCCCTCGAGCGCGTCGTGCTGCCGCGGCTGTTCCGCGATCGCCAGCCGGGGGACGAGGTGCGCGCCTGGGTGGCCGCCTGCTCCACCGGCGAGGAGGCGTATTCGCTGGCCATGCTGCTGGACGGGCAGGTGGCCGGCACCACGCATCGCCCGTCGATCCAGGTATTCGCCTCGGATATCGATGCGCATGCGCTGCGCGCTGCGCGCAGCGGGAAGTATCCCGCGGCGATCGCGGCGGACGTGGCGCCGGGCCGGCTGGAGCGCTATTTCACGCGCGAGGACGACGGCTACCGCGTGCGCTCCTCGCTGCGCGACCAGATCCTCTTTGCCGAGCATAATGTGCTGCGCGACCCGGCGTTCTCGCGGCTGGACCTGATCACCTGCCGCAACTTCCTCATCTACCTGAACCGGGAAACCTACCGCTACGTGCTGCAGGTGTTCCACTTCGCGCTGAGTCCGGGCGGCTACCTGATGCTGGGCAGCGCCGAAAGCGCGGAGGAAGTGCTGCACCTGTTCGAGCCCATCGATGCCACGCATCGCATCTACCAGGCCAGGCCGCTCGCGCACGGCCGACCGCGGGTGCCGGTCCCGGCGCCGCGCCAGGCGCCGGGGCCGGTACCGGCGGCGGTGTGCGAGCACGCTCCGGCCGCGCCGCGCCCGAGCCACATGTTCTCGGTCGCCGAGATCCACCTGCGGCAGGCGGCGGCGCTGGCCCCGCCCAGCATCCTGGTGAACGCGCACAGCGAGATCCTGCACATCGCCGAAGGGGCGGGTGCCTACCTGCGGCACGCCGGCGGCGAACCGACCCGCGAATTGCTGGCGCTGGCGCCGCCCGGGCTGCGCATGGCGCTGCGGGTAACGTTGTTCCAGGCGGAGAAGAGCGGCAAGCCGGCTGCCACGGGCCCGGTGCACTACGCGAGCGAGGAGGGCAGCCGCTGCGTGGACGTCGCCGTGCACCCGTTCCGCGACGAGGGCGCCGGGGAAGCCCTGATGCTGGTGGTGTTCCGCGACGTCGTCGCGGCGACCCAGCAGGTGCCCGCCGGCCGGCCACAGGATCAGTCGCTTCTGGAACAGCTGTCGGAAGACCTGCACCAGACGCGCGCGCGGCTGCGCGAGACGATCGAGCAGGCCGAGGCCTCGATGGCCGAACTGCGCACCGCCAACGAGGAATGGCAGACCGCCGTGGAGGAACTGCGCGCGGCAACGGAAGACCGCGAGGCGGCCCAGGCCGAGCAGCTGTCCGCCAACGAGGAACTGAAGACGGTGGTCCACCGGTTGCAGCTCGACCTGGCCGACGCCGCGCGCACCAACGACGACCTGGACAACCTGATCACGTCGTCGAACGTGGCCACGCTGTTCCTCGACCGCGACATGCGCATCCTGCGCTACACGCCGCGCGTGGCGGACCTGTTCAACGTGATCCCGGCGGACGTGGGCCGGCCGCTTCAGCACATCACGAACCACCTCGACCGCCCTCAGCTGGCGGATGAAGCGGCCATGGTATTCAAGACGCTGCAGCCGCTGGAACGCGAAGCGCGCAGCACGGACGGGCGCGACTACATCGTGCGCGTGCATCCCTACCGCACGTCGCAGGACCGCATCGAAGGTGCCGTGATGACGTTCTTCGACATCACCGGCCGCCGCGTGGCCGACGAGGCGCTGCGCCGCTCCGAAGAACGCTTCCGCACCCTCGCCGGCACCGCCCCGGCGCTGATCTGGCAGAACGACGAACGAGGCGACAACGTATTCATCAACCGCTACTTTGCCGACTTCGCCGGCGGCGAGATGCACGGCGGCGGCTGGCATGCGATCGTGCATCCGGACGATGCCGACGAATACATCGGCAGCTACCTGGACGCCGTGCGCGAGCGCAGCGTCTTCCGCAACCGCGTCCGCCTGCGCCGGCACGACGGCCAGTGGCGCTGGATCGACAATCACGCCCAACCGCTGTTAGGGGCGGATGGCGCTTACCTGGGCCATGTGGGCGTGTCGCTGGACATCACGGACCTCATGCAGGCGCAGCAGGCGCTGGCCGACAGCGAGCGGCGCATGCGCGTGGCCGTGGATGCCACCGACATGGGCGTCTACGAGTGGAATATCGAGGACGACACCACCGAGGCCGATGCGCGCACCGCCGCGCTCTTCGGCTTCAAGTCGGGCGCGGACGTGGTCTGGGTCCGCGTCATCACCGAGCGCATCCATCCCGAAGACGGCGCCGCCTACGCCAGCGCCGTCAAGCGCGCCCTCAAGCCGGGCGGCACGGGCCGGCTGCGCGAGGAAGTGCGGCTGCTGCTGCCGGATGGTACGGTGCGCTGGCTGGCCGTCACCGGGCAGACGTTCTTCGCGGGCACGCCGCCGCGTGCCATCTCCATGACCGGCACCGTGCGCGACATCACCGCACGCAAGGAAGCCCCCGCCGCTACTCCGCCATCTTCCTGACCCTGTCGGCCAGCGCCTCCAGCGGGAACGGTTTTGCCAGCACCGCCATGCTCGCCTCGAGCCGTCCATTGGTAAGCAGGGTCGCCTCGCCGATGAAGATCGAGGCGGCGGATGCTTCCTGCGCGTGCGTGGGGGCGGGAAGCGGCATGTCCAGGACGAAGTTGGCAGGTGGACATGGTACGTGATATCCGGAATTCGCGTGGACCGCAGTACCGGCAGGGCATTATTCGCCGCAGTGATGATCGGTATCCTAACAATCAATTGGCGTGTTATCGGTGGAAGTGGGAAGATGCTCCTGTCTCCTCCAACTCCCCACAGGAATTGGAATTCAACCGGCCGCTGAGCCGGTTTTTTTTTGCCGCGCCGGCTGGCGCGGCTGGGTCGCCATCAGAACTTGGCTGCCAGGCTCACCCCAACGCTGCGCGGCGCCACCCGATACCCCTGCACGATCGACGCCACCTGAGGATGCTGGATCACCGTATCGTCATCGAACGCATTCTTCACGAACACGCTCAGCTTGTAGCGCGAGAAGGACAGCCCGCCGCTGAAGTCGGCGGTGTGATAGGCAGGCCGGTCGTAATCGATCGATTCCGGATTGAGCGAGCCCTTGCTCGACCCCACCCATTGCACGCCACCGGCCACGAAGCCGCTCATGTTCGCCCCCACCGCGAAGTTATACTGGGCGCTCACCGCCGCATTGTATTTCGGTACCCCTTGCACCTTCGCGCCGCGCACCGCGCCGATCACGCCATTGCGGATGCCCTCGTCGTTCGACAGCTCGGCATCCGTGTAGCCGCCGGCCGCGCTCAGCGTCAGGCCGGGCAGGGGCCGCGCCTTGATGTCGATCTCGACGCCCTTGCTGACCGCATTGCCGGCGTTGGCGTTGTACGTGTACGTGCAGGTCGGCAGGTACACGCCTTGCTGGATGTTCTTCCACTTCGCGTAGAACAGCGCGGCATTCACCGCCAGCCGGTTGTTCAGGAAGCGCGATTTGCTGCCCACCTCGTAGTTCCACAGGCTGTCCGGCTCGTAGGTGGCGGGGCCTTCGGCCAGGCCATTCGCTTCCAGGTCGGGCGCGCAGGTGGTGGGCGGCACGAACACGTTGGAGCCGCCCAGCCGGAAGCCCTTCGCGGCCGTGCCGTAGACGGTGTGGGCGGGATCGACTTCCCAGGTCAGCGCGTATTTCGGCATGAACGACGTGGACGACAGGCGGGCGTTGCTCGTGTTGCCCGCGCCGGCCAGGTACAGGCCGTTCTGCTGGTCGAGCGTGGACGTGCCCTTCAGGTAGCGCGCACCCACGGTGAGGTGCAGGGCCGGGGTGAAGTAGTAATTCACCTCGCCGAACACCGAGCTTTGCCGTTCGTGATAGTGGAAGATGCCCATGAAGGCATTGTCGTTCGGGAAGGCGTTCGGCCGGGCGTCCGGCAGCAGGTCGGGATCGGCGGTGCTGAAGCCGAACCGTTCGAAGGTGGCGTTCACGCCGAAGATCGGGTCGTTCTCGTTGATGTTCGTGTGCTGGTTGGAGAAGTACAGGCCGGCCAGCCAGGTCCACGGCGACAGCGCCTGGCCGTACTTGTCGGCGATATACGGTCGCGAGGCGAGCCGCAGCTCCTGCGACACCTGCCGCACCCGGTTGTTCAGGTAAACGGCCGAGGGCAGGGCAGCAACGGCCTCGATCAGTTCGGGTGGCGCCGTGCCGCCGTCTTCCGTCGACGTGAGGAAGGTCGACAGCGAATAGCTGTTGTAAGCCGAGCCGTTCTGGGTGCGGTCGAATTTGCGCTTGAAATGGCTGGTGCTCGACGTGAGGTCGGCCCAGCCCAGGTCCCAGTTCACCAGCACGTTGGTCGTCTGCAGGATGTCCTTCGAAGGCTCGCGCACCTGCTTCTGCGCCTGGTAGCGGGGCAGCTCGAGGTTGAAGGCGGAGATGTCCTTGGCATCCACCTTCTGGTAGTACACCGACGGCGTGACCGTCAGCGCGGCGGTGGGCTTCCACTTGAGAGCCAGGCGCACTTCCTGGTCGTCTACCTCGTTGATATCCTTCGCCAGCACGGCGCCATCGCCGTCGACCTGGTCGACGAACCCGCCGGCGCGCTGCGCCTGCACGCCGAACCGCAGCGCCAGCTCGTTGTCGATCAGCGGCAGGTTGGCCACGGCCGATGCCGAGTAGCCGGCGCTGCCGCCGCGCAGCGAGGAGGATTCGAGGTAGATGTCGAACGCGCGCTCCTTCAAATCCGGCTCGTTCGGCACGAACTTGATGGTGCCGCCCATCGAGCTGGCGCCGTACAGCGTGGCCTGCGGCCCGCGCAGCACTTCCACCCGGTCGATGTCGAAGAACTTCGGCTCCACCGCGCCCATCGTGTACACATTGCCGACCGTGAGCGACACATCCCCCAGGTAGATGCCCACCGTGGCCGCACCCGCGCCCGAGCTGATGCCGCGCACCTCGATATTCGACGTGCCGGGACCGGCGCCGCCGTTGCCGGTGGCCGCCGTGAACGAGATATTGGGCACGATGCGCGTCAGGTCCGTGATGTCGTTCACGTGCTGCGATTGCAGCTGTGTGCCGCTGACGGCGGAGATGCTCATGGCGACCTTGGCCGGGTCTTCCTTGCGCTTCTGGGCGGTGACGGTGACGACTTCGATCTGGCTGTCCTGAGGGGCTTCCTGCGCCCGCACCATCTGCGGATAAAGCGCCGTTTGGATGCAGATGGCAATGAGGGAACGGCGCAATACGACGGGCGGGCGGATTTTCATGGGCGTTTTTCTTATCGGGGTCCTGGGGCAGTGGAACGGCGGATGCCGGCCCATTGTAGCGCCCGGCTTTTGCGCACATGCATCCATTGAAACATTGTCTGATCGGCGCGACAGTTTGCCGCGCATTTGGTTGTCTCGAGGTGCCGGAATGGCCGCAACACGGCCGGATACGGGGAAGAACCCCTGGGCAAATAATGCAGTGTTACCCGAGCTTGAGCGGCGCGACGGCGGACTAGATCAGCTTCCTGAAAAACACCACCCGCTCGGTCTCCTCGAACCCCAGCGCCCGGTGCATGGCATGGCTGGCTGTATTGTCCAGTAACGCATCGGAAGCCAGTTCCGTGCAACCCCTCGCCTGGCCCCACGCCACGATGGCGGCGACGAGAAGGGTGCCGAGACCCTGGCGCCGATATGGCGGCGCGACATACAGTCCTTCAAGGAACGCCACCGGCGTGCTCTCCGTACCGTTCACGTAATCGTGGCGCACTGCCGCTTCGACGAAGCCGGCCGGTTCGCCATCCGATGAGTAGGCGACGAGCTGGGCGAACTTGCCCGGTTCATCGATAAACGCCTGCATCTCGGCCAGATGCTCGGTCGCCGACCCGTCGGACCAGAGCGCCCGCCGAAGGTCCAGCCAACCATCCTGGTTCGTCGAGGTACAGGGAACGATCTTCATTGGTGCCGACCTTTCGCGCGTGGCGCTCTCAGTTACCGCTCAGTTCTTGCTCAAGTGCCTGGTCAGCTTACACCACGTTGCACCGAAATTGTGCATTCAACAATAAAAATCCGCCGTAGGGGAGATGCGCGGTGGTTTGCATATTGCAACGCAGCACAATTTTCAGAAAAAGGAATGACAAAACGAAGACATTAACGAGCGCGGTTTTCCCTAGTATGGAAGCTCTCGATAAGGAGTTGCAGCATGCCGGATATCCTTGTGAACCGCCGCCGTCCGATTTCGTTCGCCGATCGCGGCGTGGCAACCGATACGTTGACCGTGACGGCCGGCGAAGCGACCTCAGCCTTCAGGGCTTATCGGCTCAGCGCGGCCGTTTTCGCTCTCCGCCCGGCGCTGCTCCCCGCGGTACCGGCCGTCACCGGGCACGAGCATTGGCGCGATCTGCTGACCGGCGACGAAGTCGATGTCGCCGACCTGTTCGGCGCGTTCGCTTAGCGCCGGAACGACTGGCGCCACGGGCGCGCCCTTCACCGTGGATCGGGTACACTGCGCAGCTCGTCTGAACACCCGTATGCCTGCCCGTGCATTGCCCGATCCATTCCTATCCTGCAAACCGGCCAATCCCCCCGAACCCGCATGGCGGAGGCCGCCATGTCTGAGCTCCCCAAGGCTCGCCTGGCCGCCATGTCCGTGCTGTTCTGCAATGGCGTGATTTATGCCTCCTGGGGTACCCACGTGCCGACCATCAAGGACAAGTTCGACCTGTCGGAGGCGAACCTGTCGCTGTCGATGCTGGCGGTGGCATTGGGCGGCATCCTGATCATGGCGCGGGCGGGGCGGTGGATCGCGAAGGTCGGCAGCGCCGGTGCGTCCGTGAAGAGCGGCGTGCTGATGGCCGCTGCCGCCTTCGGCATCCTGCTGATGCCCCAATACGCGCTGCTGCTGTTCTGGCTGGCGCTGTATGGCGCCATGTCGGCGGTGAACGACGTGGCCGCGAATTCGCAGGCCGCCGTCGTGGAAGCCACGTTCAACCGACCGGTGATCGGTTCGCTGCATGGCGCATTCAGCCTGGGCGGCATGTTTGGCGCGCTTGTCGCGAGCGGCTGGCAGGCGATGCAATGGCCGAACCAGTGGCACCTCGCCGCTGTCTGCACGCTGTGCGCGGTGCTTACCCTGTCGACGGCGCGCTGGCTCTTGCCGGAGCCGCCGGCGCGCAAGAACGAGAACGGCGAGCCGCACGATGCGCATGCGCTGCCGCCCGGCGTGAAGCGCAAGCTCGTGGTGCTGGGTTGCCTGGCATTCCTGGCCCTGATTGTGGAAGGCGCGATGTACGACTGGACGGCCGTCTACATGCGCGATGTGGCGCAGGCCACCGGCGGGTTCGTCAGCGCCGGTTATGCGGCCTTCTCGGTGGGCATGGCGGCCGGGCGCTTCACGGGCGACCCGGTGCGGGCGCGGTTTTCCGAAGGCGCGCTGGTACTCGGCAGCTGCGCGCTGTGCATCGCGGGCCTGGGCGTCGCGCTGCTCGTGCCCACCGTCGGCACGGCATTGGCCGGCTTCCTCGTCTGCGGGCTCGGCGTGGCCAACATCATCCCGGTCATGTTTTCCTCGGCCGGGCGCATTGCGCTGGCCAACGGCATTTCGCCGTCGACCGGGCTGGCCGTCACCACGCGGCTGGCCTATGTGGGGCTGCTGGTGGGGCCGGTGATCGTGGGCTTCATCGCGCACCGGTCCGACCTGCGCATCGCGCTCGCTTTCAGCCTGCTGGGCGTGGTCGCCATCGCCGTGTCGTCAAAGCGGGTGTTCGCGTTCGGCGCACCGGAAGTCCCGCAGCCTTCAGCCGGTTGAGGGCAGGGCGGAGAAGCGTTCCGCCAGGCGCTCGCGTTCGAAGGCTTCGGTGACGAAGTCCACGAAGGCGCGCGTCTTCGTCGGCAGCAAGGCGCGGCTGGCGTAATACAGCGAGATGTCGCCCACGTCCGCATGCCAGCCGGGCAGCACGCGCACCAATGTGCCTTGGGTGAGCTGCGGTAGCACGTCGGGCACGGCCAGCATCGCCACGCCGAGCCCCAGCAGCGCGGCGTCGCGCTGTGCCATCGGATCGCTCAGCACCAGTGCCGGCACCGCCTCCAGTATCGCTTCCTCGCCCGCGTCGTTGCGCAATGTCCAACCGCGCAGCCGGTTGCTCTGCAGCGAGCGCAAGCCGATCCAGTCGAGCGGAGCGGCCCGCGACGGGTGGTCGGGCAGTTCCCGCCCCCGCAGGTAGTCCGGCGCCGCCACCGCGATCACATGCGCAGGTGCAAGCCGGCGGGCCACTACGCCAGGGCGCAGCGCGAATCCGCCGCCGATCGCCGCGTCATAGCCTTCACCCACCAGGTCCACCTGCCGGTTCTCGAAATGCCACTCGGGCCGGATGTGCGTATAGCGAGCCCGGAACGCGGGCAGCAGCGGCATCAGCCAGCCCATGCCGAGCGTGGGTGGCATGCTCACTTTCAGGTTGCCGGATGGTTCCGCCCGCTCGGTGGATACGGCGGCGAGAGCCGTTTGCAGCTCTTCCAGACTGCCCGCCACCCCTTCGCGCAGACGCTCGCCTGCTTCGGTCAGCGTCAGGCGGCGGGTGGAGCGGTGAAACAGACGAACGCCGAGGTTCTTTTCCAGCATGGCCACGTTGCGGCTGACCGCGGCAGGTGTGAGGCCGATGCGGCGAGCCGCATCGGAAAAGCTGCCCGCGTCGGCCGTGCGGACGAAGCATTCCAGGTTGCTCAAGGTTTCCATTGTTTCATTTTAAAGCGATGATTGAAAATGAATGAAGCGATTCGCGGCTAATCACGCGGCAATAAAACGGCGATAGTGGCGTCACTCCAACACACTCATCAAAAGGAAACGCCATGAACAACCATCTCCCCCTGCAAGGCCGCGTCGCCCTCGTGACCGGCGGTTCGCGCGGCATCGGCGCCGCCGTCGTGCGCCGCCTGGCCCGCGACGGCGCGGACGTCGCCCTCAGCTATGCCAGCTCGGAGCAGCGCGCCGCCGCCATCGTGTCGGAAGTCGAGGCCCTCGGCCGCCGTGCCCTGGCCGTGCGGGCCGACCAGGCCGATCCCGGCGCCGTCGCGCAACTCGTGAAATCGGTGCATGCGCACTTCGGCCGCCTCGATATCCTCGTCAATTCGGCGGGCGTGTTCGTCACCGGCGCGGTGGGCGACGATGCCGTGGACCTGGCCGCCATCGAGCGCCAGTTCGCCATCAATACGGGCGGGGTGGCCGCCGCCGTGCGCGCCGCGGCACCGCTGCTGGCCGATGGCGGCCGCATCATCTCGATCGGCACCACGGGGGCGGACCGCATTGCCTTTGCCGGCGCCGCCGACTACGTGGCATCGAAGGCTGCGGTGGCGGCCTATACGCGCGGCTGGGCGCGCGACCTCGGGCCGCGCAACATCACGGTCAATGTCGTCCAGCCCGGCGCGATCAACACGGAAATGAATCCGGACGAAGGCCCGTTCGCGGAAACGCTGAGGAACATGACCGCGCTGGGACGCTACGGCCAGCCGGACGAGATCGCGGCTGCAGTGGCGTTCCTGGCCGGCCCGGACGCACGCTATATCACCGGCGCCACGCTGAACGTCGATGGCGGCCAGTCGGCCTGATCCCATTCAACCAGCGGAGCCCGCCATGAACACCCCGATCGAGATCGCCGAAACCTTCTTTGGCCATTGGAACCACAACCGCATCGACGCCGCGCTGGCAATGCTCGCCGACGATGTCCTGTACGACAACGTGCCGTTCCCCGACATTGTCGGCCGTGCGGAAGTGGAGAGATTCCACCGTGGCTTCGGTATCGGCACCGATTTCCTGCTGGACTGGCAGGTCACGCACATCGCCGCCGCCGGGAACGTGGTGCTGAACGAGCGCATCGACATATTCCGTCACAGGAATGGCGGCGAAATCGTCCTGCCGGTGATGGGCACACTCACCGTCGAGCATGGCGTGATCACGGTGTGGCGCGATTATTTCGACCCGGCCGAGTTCGAGCGGCAGCTGGCGAAGATCAGGAATGGGTGACCCCGGATTTTTTTTTCGCGCTCCATGGAGGAAATCGCCGCGCCGTTCGTCTAAGGAAGTGGAGACGACAACGCGAGCACGCACATGGATACCGGAATTGTCGAAAGAGCAAACCCCATCATCGAAACCCTGGCGGGCCGGTCCCTGCCACCCGCGCAGCCGCGCCGGCACCCGGCGGCGGAGCCGAGGCCGCCGCTGGCCTTCGCTCCGCTGCTCCTCGGCCCGCCACCGCTGGCGCGCGCCCTGGCCGCGCTGGCGCCGTTCGGCCACGATGCGCGCCGCCGCGAGCGGTTCCTGGCGGCCCGCGAGGAGGGCTGCTGCCACCAGTGCCATGCGCCCCTGCAGAACCTCCTGAACGATTGCCCATGTCCGCACTGGTTCATCACGTCGGCCAGCACCGTGGAGCGCGTCGAGCCGGTGCTGCGCATGTATGCGCTGGCGGACGTGCTGCAGTTCATCCTGATGCACCTGGCGGCGGAGAACGCCGGCCGCGCGCTGCCGCGCAATCTGCTGGCCGTGTCGGGGCGGGAAGGGGCGTGGCAGCTCACCGTGCGGCGGGGGCGCAAGCTGTGGAGCTTTGGTACCGTGCCGGGGGCGGATGGTCCGGCGCGGCTTGTGGTGGGGTTGTTCAATCCGCGCACGGGGAAGCATTCGGCGGTGGAGTTGGCGGCCACAGAGCGGGATGTCGAGGTGATGGAGGTAGTGGTGGGGGCGGTCGGGGGGCCGTGACTGGGGGTGGAGAACACCGGTGTCGGACACCTTTTCCGGGTGAAACGTCCGGAAAAGGTGTCCGACACCAGGCGGCTCAGCGTCCGGAAAAGATGTCCGACACCAGGCGGCTCAGCGTCCGGAAAAGGTGTCCGACACCGGGCGGCTCAGCGTCCGGAAAAGGTGGCCGGCACCAGGCGGCTCAGCGTCCGGAAAAGGTGTCCGGCACCAGGCGGCTCAGCGTCTGGAAAAGGTGTCCGGCACCATGGCATGGGCCGTCACCGGTCCAGCGTCACTCCCATCAGGCCGATGACGACATCGTTGGCGAGCGCGCGCACGGTCACGCTCCGCAGCGTCTTCGAACTGTCCAGCGGCAGCGGCAGCACGGTGGCGGCGCCGCCGTCGATGCTTTCGCGTGCCGCCCCCTTGAACGTGGCGGCATCGGGCACGCGCACCAGCGCCGTCTTCAGGTCCACGCGCACCGGCAGGGTGCCGCACAGGCGGAACTGGTAATCGTCCACGAAGTAGTCGCGCTCGATGGGCCACCAGTTATCCGGATTGCGCAGCGGCGTGCGGGCCGTGCTGCCGTCCGTGTAGGAGACGACGATCTCGCCGTTGTCGACGCGGCTTTGCATGTGGTTCGTGGAGCCGGCCATCAGCAGGAAGGCGCGGCTCGCCCGGCCAGTGAGCGGCACCGCGATCTCGCGCGGGTAGTTGTCCCACTGCGAGGCGAAGGCCACGTTGGCGCCCGCGGGCGGGGTCGCGAAAGTCAGGCCGTTCGGCAGCGCCAATGTGCCGCCGCGCGCGCGCAGACCCGCGTCGTCGATCTTCGGCAAGTCGTTCACGTGGCCCGCCCAGGCGCCGATGCCTTGCGCGGGCAGCGCCAGCGTCACGTGCGGCGAGCGGGGCGACAGGTACTTGAAGGGCTTGAAGAGCTCCGTCACGCTGTCGTTGAATACCGCCGACAGGTCCACGTGGCGCGGCTGCACGGGCGGGCCGGCCGTCCACGAAGGATTCTCGAGCGCGCAGGCGGGGGCCGGGGCCGGCGGCGCGGCGGGACGCCACCACGTGAAGCCGCCCTGGCGCACCTGCGCGAAGCCGTCGCGCCGCGCGCCGCCCACCTGGGCCGCGTCGATAGTGTCGCCGCGCCACGCGATCTCGAGCCGTGCGCTGGCGCCGAACGGCACCGCGACCAGCAGGCGTGGTTCGCCCACGGCGTCGGCCTCGGCCTGCCAGCTTGCCGGCCTGCCGTCCACCGTCACGTCCGCATTGCCGGCGCGGGCCGGCACCTGCAAGGCGAGCTTGCCGAAGCGGGTACCCTGCTGGCTGACCTCCCACGTGTCACGGTTGCCGTCGCGGCGGTAGGCCACGGCCAAGTTCGGGTGGGCCAGGCGCGCATGGGCCCAGTCGCGCGGCAGGCCGGGGCGGATCGTGAGCACGCCGGCCAGCGCGTCGGGCCGCACGCCGAACAGGCCTTCGACGAGCGCGCGGGACATCACGCCCGAGCCGTCGGCGAAGTCGCGCTGCGACTCGCGGCGGTACACGTCCAGGTAATTCATGCTGCCGATGTTGCCGGGGCTGATGCCCATGTACAGGCTGGCCAGCAATGCGCCTTTCGCCAGCGCGAACGCCGTCTCGGCGCGGCCGGCCTGCCAGTAGGCGAGGGCCGTGTGCAGGTTCTCGGACATCACCACGTTGTTGATCGACCAGGTGTAGGGCATCCAGTCGGTGGTGGGCAGCACCGAGTACGGGCGGTCCGCCGGCACGCCGGGGCCGTGCACGGGAATCGGGCGCAGGTGGCGGTCCAGGTCGGCCGCCATGCGCGCGGCCTCGAACGGCGTGGGCACCTGCGAATCGAGCGTGTGGTAGAAGGTCCAGAGCGCGTAGCCGGGGTGCAGCTGGCGGCGGCCCAGGTGGTCTCGGTATTCGGCGAAGGCGCCGCGCCCGGGCATCCACAGCTGTTCGCGCATGGCGCGGTGGATGGCTTGCGCCTCGGCCTCGTAGGGCGCCGGGTCCTTGCCGATCAGCCGGGCGATGCGTGCGGCCATCGCGTTGTGCCAGGCGTTGTAGGCCGTGGTGTGGGTGGCGCCGCCGCCGTTGTAGTACAGGTCGTCGCTGGCCCAGATGGCGGCGTAAGCATCGTACAGGGGGAGCTTCGCGGGGCCGAACTCGCGGCGGAACAGCCGGCGTTCCCAGGCGAAGTGGCGCTCCAGCACGGGCCACACGGCGCGGGCGTATTCCAGGTCGCCGGTCCACAGCAGGTGCCGCATCAGCGCATCGACGAAGCCGATATTCATGTCGTAATGCGACTCGGTGAGGTTGCCGTTCGTGTGCATGGCCGCCCGGTTGCGGGCCAGGTTCGTGGCCCGCTCCGGTGGCGGCAGCGTGGCGGGGATCGGCGCGGTGTTCTGGCGCACGGTCCACGCATCGGCATTGCGGCGGAAGCGCTCGTGCCAGCCCAGCGCATCGAGTGCGTACGGGCCGCGCCAGCCCAGCAGCTTGGTGCGCCACGCCACGGCGCCATGCATGATCGCTTGCTGGGTGTCGTCCCACACGGCGTCGGCCGCCACGTTCAGCGCGCCCATCGCCGCGTCCAGGTAAGGGTCCGGCGTTTCGATGCGCACGCGGTTGCGCAACTGCGCGAAGTGGCCGGTCGCCTCGGCGAAGCGCCGCGGCAGGTCGGCCGGCGCGAAGCGGGGCAGCAGCGGCTCAGGCTTGCGCGTCTGCCCGCCGGCGCCGGCTTCGCTGTACACCTTCTGCTCCGCGGGCTGCTCGCGCGCCACCACCTGCAAGGCCAGGTGCACGGGCTGCGCGCCGAGTGGAACGCGGGCTACGGCCACGTTTTCCTCGCCGGCTTCGCGCGCTTCCAGCAGGGCGGGCAGGGCGTTCCACTCGCTGGCGGGGCTGATGCGCACCCGGGTCGGCGCGTCGACCGTGGCACTGATCGTTGCCTTGGGGGTGGCGACCGTGAAGCCACCCCCGTTTGTGTCGAACTTCGCGCCGCGCGCAAAGGCCGGGGAGAACTGGAAAAATTCGCCGATCGGCACGCGCTCGGTGCCGATGTCGCCGTCGCGGCGTCCCCGCTGGCCGTTGCCGGGGCCAAAGGCGAAAATCAGTTCCGTGCCCGGCGGCAGCGCGTTGCCGCTCACCCGCATGGCCAGGCCCTCGGTGGCGGCATACGCCACGGCCGCGACCTGGATGCGTCCATTCGCGCCGAGCAGGTCGTCGGCGATCTCGTAGTGCAGCTCGCCGGGGCGGTAGCGTGCCTGCACGTGGCGCGCCTCGTGCAGCCACAGCGTGCCCGCCGGCGTGCGCAGCCCGAGCCGCAGGTTGCCGCCGCGGCCGGGCAGGTACAGCGAGAATTCCGGGCGGTCGCCGCCGTCCACGCGGAAGGCCGTATTGCCGCCGTAGAGCGGGCGGTTGAAGAATTCGCGGCCGTCGTCGATCACGAAGTCGGCGCCCTCCGGCCGGTAGCGCAGCGGGCGTTCCAGCCCGCCTTGCAGGTTCGGAGCAAGGGAGGGCGCCTCGGGCTTGTAAGGCTCCGCCCCCTGGGCCGGCAGCGCACCGGCGAGCAGGCAGGCAAAGGCGACAGCGGTTCGGATGCTCATCGGGGAAAGGTAGCGGAAAACGCCCCGCGCGTGGCTGGCGTGGCCCGAATAGTCAGTTGCTTGATCGGAAAAGTTTCCTGAAACCGGGGGCTGACCCCGGTTTTCGGAAACTTTTGGCCGGCGGCCGGTGGAGGCTGTCAGAACGGCAGTGGCAGTTCGAGCGTGAGGAGCGCGGTGCCGATGGGGGTGTCGTCGCACGCGGCCCGTACTTCGAACACGCAGTCGCGGAAGGTGAGCCAGGCGGGGATGCTGAAGATGTGGTCGATGGTGTAGGTCGCGCCGGGGTGGCCCTCGGGCGGGGCCACGGCCGCGTCCTCGTAGGTGATCCAGTCGATTTCGCGGCCGTGGGCCCGCAGCGACAGGGCCAGCTTGCGCAGCGGCGGCGCCGTGTCCGCTTCCGCGCTGATTTCCACGCTCACCCAGATGCACAGCTCGGACACGGCGCCCGGCCCGTCGAGCACGATCCGGTCGTGCGCGCCGCCGACGAAGCGCAGCGACTGGGTGCCGGCGTTGTCCACGCCGTCCACGAAGCTGCACGCGAGGCGGCGCCCGGCCATCAGATGTTCTCGCTCTTCTTCAGCACCACGCGCCCGATGAGGATGCACGTGATACCGTCGCACAGCTTGCGGGGGAAGCGGCGCTGGTCGGGGTTGTCGGACGTGAGCCACCAGTGGCCTGCATCGCGCGTGAGGCGCTTCACCACCGCTTCGCCTTCGAAGTTGACGGCGAAGACCTGGCCGTCGGCCGGCGTCTTGTCCGCCGTGTTCACCACCACCACGTCGCCGCGATACAGGCGAGGTTCCATGCTTTCGCCGGTCACCTCGAGGGCGATCAGGTCGTCCGGAGCGAAGCGGTGGCGGGCCAGCCAGTCGCTTTCCACGCCGAACGAGCCGCCCGCTTCCTCGTCCGCCTCGACGGCGAAGCCCACGATGCCGGCCGACAGGCGCAGGCGCACGCGGCGGATCTGCACCACGCCATGGCTGTCGGCATCGATCGGGCGCACGCGCAGGAAGCTGGGATTCACCGAAGGTTCCTCACCGGGGGCGATCGCGCCCTGGTCGAAGAACATGGGAGGCAGCGACAGGTCGCCTTCGAGCTTGCGGGCGATCTTTTCGCTGAATGCGCGGCCTTCGCGGTAGGTGGAGGAAAGGATCTGGGAGATGCGGGCCTCGCTCCAGCCGCTGGCTTCCGCCAGGGCCTTGCGCGTGCCGCCGAATTGGTCGCGGATCAGGGAGGTGAGCCGCTCTCGTCGGTGCTGGTAGATATTCATAAAGAACGATTCATAAAGAACGATTCAGGACATGCCTGTCGATGGGTTTGTTCGATTGATTAGCAAATGCTTGACTCCGACTATAGCAATTGATAAAGTCGGTTGCAAGCGGTCTGATGTTTTTTTGCGTTCGCTCAAGCAAAAAAGCGGAACTTTTTGGACCGTGATCTCACCAGGAGACAGGCATCATGACCATCGTACTCGGCGCGGCCGGCAGCGCGCTTCTCACCATTTTTGCGGCGCCCTTGCTGGCGGGTGCCGTGGCTTGTGCCTTGACGTTCCTGTTCATGTGGCCCCGCAACCGCCGCGAGGGGTGGGTGCGCTTCATCTGCGCGATCGCGATGGCGGGCATCGCGGGGCCCTTCCTGCTGGCCGCGTTGCACTCCTGGTGGCCGACCTTGTTCGTGTCGGCCGGTTCGGTGATGGCCTTGTGCGGCATCGACCCTGCGCTCGGCGTTGCCATCGTGGGTGTGCCGATGCTGGTCGTGGCGGCGCTGCCCGCCTGGTGGCTCCTCGGCGGCATCGTGCGCTGGCTCGACCGCAGGCGCGACCAGGACATCGCCGAAATCGCCCGCTCGGCGGCCCAGGCGGTGAAGGACATCAGGAGCTCGTTCTGATCACCGCGCCAGCACCTGGGTCCAGTAAAGGGTTCCGCGCGCCGGATTGACCGCATAGCCCACGCCCATCTCCACGAACGCCGCATTCATGATGTTGGCGCAGTGGCCCGGGCTGTCCAGCCAGCCCTGCACCGCCTCTTGCGCGGTGCGCTGGCCGGAGGCGATGTTCTCGCCGATCGTGCGCCACTTGTAGCCGGCGCGAATGGCGCGGTCGCCGACCACGCTGCCGTTTTTCTGCTGGTGGCTGAACCAGCGCAGCCGGGCCATGTACTGGCTGTGCGCCAGGGCGGCCGCGTCCAGGGCGCGGTTCAGGCGCAGCGGCGGCGCGGCCGCGAACTGGCGGTCGCCGCACATGCGCGGCGCGGCGCGGGCGGCGTTCACGGCCGCCAGCGTTTCCTCGCCCACGCCTTCCGGCGCCGGCAGTTCGCGCCGCTCGGGGCGGGCCAGCACCACGTGCCAGCCGTCGGCCACGCGCACCGTGCCGATGGCTGCAACATCCGGGGAGAGCAGGCGGGCGCAGTATTTTTCGCGCAGTGCCTGCATGGCCTCGGCCGGTTCCGCCGCGCCGGAGACGAACAGCGCCTCGGCATGCTCGACGGGGTAGCCGGCCCTTTCCAGGGACGGTTCGAGAAACGTGCCGGTCGCGATGTGGATCTGCGACAGGGCCGGTTCCACGGACAGCGGCGGCATTGCCGCGGCGGCCATGCCGCCGCAGGTACCCGGGGCAGCGCGATATGCATTGACCAGGGCGGCGAGGCCTGGCCCTCCGTCGGTCACGCGCGGGGCGTGGGCGGGCAAGGCGAGGGCGGCGGCCGGCGCGAGCGCGGCCAGCACGGCAATCTTGTGTAAAGATGAAGCGAACATCGTGATAATTGCGGCGTGAAAGAACGATCTTGCCGCAAGTGGGGGCGGCCGGCAAGCGTTCAACGGCGGTTGTGGATGGTAAGCTTGCGGCTTGAAACTTGTTCGCCTGCCGATGTTGCCAGTCCCGTCCCACGAACCACTCACCGATACGCGCCCGAGCCCCGTTTCGCTCGTGCTGTACGCCACCTACAGCCCCGCCACGTCGCCCTGGGGCGTGCGCGCGTGGCGCTGGCACATCATGGCCGGACAGGTCCGCGTCGGCACGATCAGCCTGCGCGAAGGCGATACGCACGTGATCACGCACCTGCTGGGCCATATCGGCTTTGCCGTCGATGCGGCGCATCGCGGCCGGGGGTATGCCGGCCTGGCGGTGCGCGCGCTGCTGCCGGAAGCGGCCAGCCTGGGCGTGGACGCCGCCTGGATCACCACCACGCCCGACAACGCCGCCTGCCTGCGTACGCTGGAGCGGATCGGCTGCACGTTCGTGGAAGCGGTGCCGATTCCGCCCTGGTATGCCACGTGGCCGAAAGGGGAGCGCACCAAGTTGCGCTTCCGGCTGCCGGTGCCGCCGTAACCGGCGCGATTACCTGGCACGTAATTGGCGCGGCGTGGCGGCGGCGCGACACTGGACCCATCGCCAACCACTCCCAAGGAGAACGCCATGCAAACCGTCCAGCCTTCGTTCCTGCTGAAAACCATCCTGTTGATCGATGCCGCCGCCAGCGGCGCGATGGCCGCCGCCCATCTGCTGTTCCCGGGCATGCTGCAAGCCACGCTGGCCTTGCCGGGGGCGCTGTTAGCCGGCACCGGGGCGTTCCTGGTTGCCTACGTCGCGCTGCTGGTCGTGCTGGCGCGCAGCCGCACGGTGTGGCGCCCGCTGGTGCTGTTCGTGATCGCCGGGAACGTGGGCTGGGCGGCCGCCAGCCTGGCCCTGCCGGTAACCGGCATCATTGCACCGAACGCCCTGGGGACGGCCTACGTGATCGTGCAGGCGCTGGGCGTGCTGGCTTTCGCCGCCTTGCAGTATCGCGGACTGGCGCGGTCGGCACCCGCCGTGCACCGCGGAGCCGCGCTGGCATAAACACCACAGTCCCGAAAAAAAAATGGCCCGCCGAAGCGGGCCATTTTTCGTGCATGCCAGATTAACGCTTGACCGAATTGTCGTCCGCGTTGCTCGGGTTGCTGGGCGAGGTGCCCGGCGTTGCCGTTGGCGCCGTGTTGCCGCTCTGGTTCCACTGGCTGGAGTTCGTCGAACCGGAGGTGCTGGAGCCCGACGTGGTGGAGCCGGAGGTGCCGGAGCCCGAAGTGGCGGAACCCGAGGTGCCCGAATCCATCGAGCTGCTGCCCGACGTGGTGCTCGAGCCGGTTGCCGAGCTGTCGCTCGCGCCGCTGGACGAGTCGGTGCCGGTGGTGCTGCAAGCGGCCAGGCCGAAGCACAGGGCTGCCGCGAAGATAGCTTTGGTCATGGTCATGATGAGTTCCTTTTTCAGTGAGTTAATCGGTGACTCGAGCCGTGATCGTAGCAAAGTATGCAACTGGACCGCGTTCGATTGCCCTTCTTAAAAACATGTTTCCATAGGGAGAAAAGCTGGTTTCAATCGTGCGTGCATTGACAGGGCATTATGACCATGGCAGCATCTATTTCCGCACATCAACCCCGGTGATGGGCGATCCTTCACCCTGTTTTGTTGCCTGGAGTTACCGATGGACGTTCTTGCTTTCGACCAGCCCGACCTGGGCCAACGCCTCGCGGCGCTCACCGACGAACAGCTCGACGAGGCATCGTTCGGCGTCATCGGTTTCGATGACGCGACCGTGGTGCGGCGCTACAACCGCTTCGAATCGCAGGCTGCCGGCCTGTCGCCGCACAGCGTGGTGGGGCAGCCCTTCTTCACCAGCGTGGCGCCATGCATGAACAACTTCATGGTGGCGCAGCGCTTCGAGGATGCGCAGGACGACGGCGTGCCGCTCGACGAGACGATGCCCTATGTGCTGACCTTGCGCATGCGGCCAACGAAGGTGCGGCTGCGCCTGCTGGCGCTGCCCGGCGCGGCCACCCGCTACGTGCTCGTGCAACGGCAGCCGTGAATACCGAAGCTTCGGCCGGCGCGCCGGCGGATGACGGCATCGACCTCGCTGCCGAACACGAAGCGCTGATGCAGTTCCTGTACCTGGCGCCGGTGGGGCTGGTGCAGGCCAGGGGGGATGGCGAGATCACGCTGAGCAACCCGATCTCGGCGCAGCTGTTGATGCCGCTGTCGCGCGACGGCTGCCTGGACAACCTGTTTACCGCGCTGCAGGACGTGGCGCCTGAGGTGCGCAACCTGTGCGAGCAGTTCACCGCGCCGCGCGGCCGCATCTGCGACGGCCTGCACATCCATCTGCACGGCGGCGGCCGGCGCACGCCGGGCATCCTGTCGCTGTCGATCGTCAAGCTCGATCCATCCCGCCTGATGGCCGTCCTGCAGGACGTGACGCTGCAGGTGCAGCGCGACCGCCAGCTGCGCCAGAGCGACGCCTGGCTGAACGCGCTGCTGGCCAGCGTGGCCGACTATGCGCTGGTGAGCCTGGACCGCGAGGGACGCATCGAGCAATGGAACGATAGCATCGGCCGCGTGACGGGTTTCTCGGAATCGGTCGTGGGCCAGCCCTATGCCGTGTTCGAACCGGAGGACACCACCACGCCGGAACGGGCGAGAGACCTGTTGCGCGAGGCCGACGACAGCGGCTGGAGCCTCGATGAAGGCTTGCGCATGCGCGCCGACGGCACGCCCTTCTGGGGCAGCGCGATGATCACGCCGCTGCCCGAGCGCGATCCGCTGGCGCCCGATACCGAAGCCGCCTATTGCCTGGTGCTGCGCGACATCACCGATCGGCGCGACGCCAGCGAGAGCTGGCGCCAGGCCGTGTTCTCGGATCACCTGACGGGCGTGGCGAACCGGCGCGGCTTCTTCCATGCGGCGGAGCTGGAACTGGGCCGCGCGCGCCGCTTCCCGCGGCCGGTATCGCTGGCGCTGTTCGACCTCGATCATTTCAAGCGCGTCAACGACGCGCATGGCCATCCGGTGGGAGACGCGGTGCTGCGCGAGTTCGCGCAGGCGCTGCGCAACGCCTTCCGCGCCGTGGACGTGGTGGCCCGGCTGGGCGGCGAGGAGTTCGCCGTGCTGCTGCCTTCCACGGAAACGGAGCAGGCCTGCGCCGTGGCTAAGCGGCTGCTCGCAACCGTGGAAGGCCTTACCGTGCGGGTCGATGGCGTGGCCGTGGCCTTCACGGTCAGCGCCGGCGTGGCCGGCTGGAAGCCGCGGCTGGGTGGCATCGACGACCTGCTCAAGCGCGCCGACCGCGCGCTGTACGCCGCCAAGGCCGACGGCCGCAACCGCGTCGTGTGCTGGCGGCTCGACCTGCAGGATACCGCCGCATGATGGAGCACGACGACAAACTCGCCTACGAGGCGCTGATCCAGTTCCTGTACCGCACGCCGATCGGCCTGCTGCAGGCCGACATCGACGGTGCCATCGACATGCTCAACCCGATGGCCTCGCAGCTGCTGATGCCGCTGGCGCCGAATGGCTCGCTCGACAACCTGTACGCCATCTTCGCGGGCGCCGCGCCGGATTTGCGCGAGGCGGTGGCGCGCTGCGATACGCCGAGCGGCGTGGTGGTGGAGGGGCTGCGCATCGAAGCGCCGGACGGGCGCGACGGCCCGCAGGTGCTGTCGCTGTCGGTGATGAAGCTCGATCCGCACCGGCTGATGGCGGCGGTGAACGACATCACGCTGGAGTCGCGGCGGGAGCAGGAGCGGCTGGCCACCCGCCTCTCTTCGGCGGCACGCACCGATGCGCTCACGCGCATGCCGAACCGCGGCGCCGTGCACGAGGAATTGCGCCGCATCCTGGAGCGCGACCATGCCGAGCCGAAGGCCGATACCGGTTTTGCGGTGCTGTTCATGAACTGCGACCGCTTCCGCCAGGTGAACGACGCGCTGGGCCAAGCGATGGGCGACCAGCTGCTGGTGCTCGTGGCCGAACGCATTCGCAACGTGCTGCGCCCGCCCAGCGACCGCATCACGCTGGGGCAGCGCGGCGGCCAGCTGGCCGCGCGCGTGGGCGGCGACGAATTCGTGGTGGTGCTCGACGGCTTGCGCCGCGTGGAGGATGCCGAGAGCGTGGCCACGCGGCTGATCGGCGCGATCGGGCGCAGCTATCACCTGCAGGGGCATGACGTGGTGTGCAATGTGAGCGTGGGCATCGCCTGGGGCGACGGCCACGATCCCGATGCGCTGCTGCGCGACGCCGGCATCGCCATGGTGGAAGCCAAGCGGGCGGGCGGTGCCCGGTTCGTGCGCTTCGAGGCCGAAATGCGCGAGCGCTCCGCGCGCCGCAGCGATATCGAGACGGACCTGCGGCTGGCCCTGCAGTCCGACCAGCTGTTCGTGGTGTACCAGCCCGTGGTGGCGCTGCGCCCCGACGGCCGCACGGATTGTTCGGCCGGCGTGGAAGCGTTGGTGCGCTGGCGTCACCCGGTGCGCGGCATCGTGCCGCCGTTCGAATTCATCGGCGTGGCCGAGGAGTGCGGCCTGATCGGACCACTGGGCGACTTCGTGCTGGAACGCGCCAGCCGCGACTTCGTGCACTGGCAGGGCGCGCTGGGCGAGCTGGCGCCACGCCTCCTGGCAGTAAACCTGTCGCGCGCCCAGCTGGGCCAGCGCGAATGGGCCGACACCGTGGCGCGCATTCTGGCCGAAACCGGCATGGACCCGCAGCGCCTGCAACTGGAGGTGACGGAGAGCCTGGCAGCGCAGGATACCGCTGTGCAGCAACGCCTGCACGAACTGAAGGCGCTCGGCATTACGCTGGCGCTGGACGATTTCGGCACCGGTTATTCCTCGCTGGCCAGCCTGCACCTGCTGCCGGTGGACACGGTGAAGATCGACCGCTCGTTCGTGAGCCAGAGCGAGACGAGCCACCACCATCGCGTGCTGATCGAGGCCACCGTGAAGGTGGCGCAGAGCCTGGGCATGAGCACCGTGGCCGAGGGCATCGAGACGGCCGAACAGGCCATGGTGGTGCGCACGCTACGCTGCGACAAGGGGCAGGGCTACCTGTACAGCCGCCCGCTGCCGAGCGACGAGCTGGTGGCCTGGCTCAGGCAGAGCGCCTGCGCCTGAGGAATGCCATCGCCCGCGCCGCAAAGGGCAGCTTCAGGCGCGGCAGGCAGGTCGGGTTTGCGGGATCGGCCAGGAAGTCCCGCAGCACCTCGTCGAACAGCCAGGCCTCGCCCGCGTACTGCTTCTGGCGCATTGCCCCCGGCTCGCCGAGCCAGCGCAGCGCAAACCAGTCCGCCAGCAGGTCGCCCTGGGCCTCCATGTTGTAGTCCCCCAGGCGCCGGCCCGGCGCGAGCTGGTAGCGGTAGGAGAGCCCGGCGCGCAGCGCGCCGCGGCACATCACCGGGTAGCCCAGCTGCCACTGCCACACGTGCACCATCTCGTGCATGAACCACAGCAGCCGCCATGCCGGCTCGCGCGAAAAATCCTCGCGAAAATCCTCGGGCCGGAACCAGATGGCGCCATCCGGCGCCATGGCCGTGTGCGGCCACTGCACACCGAAGAACCAGCCGCGGGCGTGGATGCGTACCCGCGCATAATGGATCGCGGCGCCGAACAGCTTGCGGCAGCAGGCGATTTCGCCTTCGGTCAACGGGCGGGAGCGGTGCATGGTCGGCGTAGCGAGTGTCGTAAAAATTCGGGGACAGTCCCTGTTGTAAAAAATCGGGGACAGTCCCTGTTGTAAAAATTCGGGGACAGTCCCTGTAAAAATTTGGGGACAGTCCCCTGTTGTTAAACCACCAGTTGCTCCGGCCTGTCTGTTGTGAAGCAACCAGCCCAGCAGTGCTTTTGGGCCTTCGTCCACTACTTCTCTTCTGTCAGCCCGACAAGAAAAATGCTCGGTAAAAACGTGGTGCGGTCGCGATCGCCGGGGTTCAGGCAACAGTTGACAGGAACGCGGCGATTTCCTGGTTGACGTCCGCGGCGTGCGTGATCGGGGCCATGTGGCCGCCGGGTGTCTGCGCGGCGGTGGCGCGGGGCAGGGTGGCCGCGAGGGCGGTGGCGACGGCGCGGGTAGAGGCGGGGCCGTCGCGGCCGGAGAGCACGAGGGCGGGTACGTCGATCGCGGCCATGTCGGCGAGCGTGGCGGGTTCGGCCAGCAGGGCGACGAAGTCGAGCTTCACCTTGGCGACCTGGGTGGTGAAGCGCTCACGCAGCGGCGCGGGCATGGCGTCGAAGGCGCCCGGGCCGTTCCAGTAGTCGATGAAGCTGCGCGTGGCGTCCTCCGCGGTGGCCGCCGCCTCGATCGCGGCAATGACTGTACCCACTTCGGCGCGGCCGGGGTGGCCGGCATCGAGCAGGTGGAAGGCCACGGGTTCGAACACGGCCAGCGAGCGCACCCGGCCCGGCTGCGTGCGCGCCAGCCGCAGCGCGGTGGCGCCACCATAGGAGTGGCCCACCAGGTGGTAGGGCTCGTCCGGCTCCAGTTGCGCCGCAAGCGCTGCCTGCACCGCGTCCACTTCGTGGGCGAGCGAGAAGGCCGCCTGCATCGCGGCATTGGGGAAGGGTGCCTTGCCGTAGCCCAGCAGGTCCAGTGCGATGAAGCGGTAGGCCGCTTCGTGGGCGGCGGTCAGCGCGGCCCACTGGCTGCGCGAACTCATGGAGCTGTGCAGCAGGACGACGGCAGGGCGGGGATCAAGGGTGGTCATGGCTTTCTCTTGGATTCGGCGGACCGCGCATTATAGGGGCATCGGAACGGCGATCGGCCATGGAAGAGACGACGATGCCGGTGGCGATCGTCGTCCCGAAGCGTGCGCTTGCCGGCAGGTGCGGACGCCACGCCGGCTGGCGTTCAGCCGGTCATCAGGCGGCTTTGCGGCGACGGGCGGCGGCCCCCAGCAGGCCGAGGCCGGCCAGCATCATCGCATAGGTGCCCGGTTCCGGCACGGCGCTGACGGTGATGTTGTCCACGGCCACGTCGAAGTCCGTGAAGCCGTAAGCGAAGCCCGGCGTGTACGTGGTGAAGGCGATCTCGTCGACACCGGCCAGCACGCTGGCAAAGGTGCGGTCCTCGGGCAGGTAAGGTGTGCCATCGGACGTTTCCGCCCCATAGCCGCCCCAGCCCGACGGCAGGCCGATGGCGGAGGTGTCGTCGATCGTGACGGAGAAGTGCTGCCAGCCGCCGACGGAGGCGTCGAGCGTGCCGATCCGGGTCCACACGCTGGTGTACGGCAGGCCGTTGCTCGCGTTGTCGTAGTCGCGCAATTCCAGCACCAGGTCGCGCGTCACATCCGAGTTGAAGAAGCGCACCTGCTGCGTCAGCACGTCGATGCCGAAGGTGACGGAGGAGGAGGCCGTGTAGTCGCGCACGAAATCGGTATTCGTGCTGTTGGTGAAGCTGATACCGAAGTTGTTGATGATCGTGCGATAGGCCGGCGCGTCATTGCCCAGCGACGTGTCGATGCCGGAACCGCCCACCCCGTTCGCGGGCTGCGTTCCTTCCCAGCCTTGTGCGCCGGAAGAAAAGTCCGTCGTGGCCGCGGCGGCACTGCCCGCGGCGAAAGCCATTGCCAACACCATGTAAGCCTGCTTCATCTTCATGTGCATTCCTTTGTTGTGATGGTTGAGCACTCGTGTGGCTGAGCACACTGTCGTGCCGCGTCCGGGGTCTCCGGCACGGTTGATTTTTGGTCAACGCGGCCAAAACATTCTCGGCAGTAGCTAACCGCCAGTCCAAGAAGAAGTTGAAACAGTTGTAACAAAGTGCCGTACCAATACGGACGTGGCCGGCAGGGAAGACGGTGGGGGGATTAATGTTTGGTAGCGCTAGCGCGCGGGACGGGACGCTCGCTCGACGCCCCATCGAAATCGCGCGCGCCATGGCGGGCGGCGCAGTGACTTTATTCGTGCAAGCCGGAGTGGTTCCGGCGCCACGGTCAGTCGAGGCTGGCGTGCCGCACGCCGGCCGTCTTGTCTTCGAGTTCGAGCCGCAGTTTGGCCGCTTTCAGTGTCGCGACATCGACTTTCGGCGGGGCGCTGACCAGCAGCGGCTTCGCCCGCTGGCCCGGGTCGATCTCGGCCGCCGGCAGCTTGAAATATTCCTTCACCACGGCCGGCCGCGCTGCTTCGACGGCAGGCAGCTCGGCCGTCGTGCCGGCCATCGCCGGTTCGGCCACGGGTGCCGTGTCGGCCGGCACGGATTCGACGATCGCGCAAGGCTTGTCTGACAATATCGTGGCGCCGTTCGGGTCGATGCACTTGTGGATCTGGTCGTTGGCGACCGCACCCGAGCCGGCCAGCACGGCCAGCCCGAGAGCGGCGCAAAGCATGGAGCTTCGCATGGTTCACCTCCTGTTCGAGCGATGGAGGCAGTGTGCGCGCTGCGCGGGCGCGGGTCTGTTCGCCAACCCACGATCGGCCGGAGGACCAGTCCTACAGCGACTTCGGCATTTACTGAGCAGGGTGCGTGTCAACCACGCCCGGGATCGCCGCGGTGGGGCGGGCGAAGCGACCCTTCAGCGCATCCACGCCGGACTGCGGGCGGGCCAGCTCGCGCAGGTCGGCACGCTCGCGGCGCTTGGCCGCCGTGTCGATGCCGAGCTTGCGGTCGCGCTTCTGCACGATCGCGGGAACCGCTTCGCCGTCGCGGCTGAACGACCAGGCCAGCTTCGCTTCGCCGAGCGGCAGCGCCTCGCCCGTATGGCCCTCGTGGCCGGTATTCCAGGTATGCCAGGTCTTGCCGTAGCTGTTCATCTTGCTCTTCATCAGCGCCTTCTCGGCCGCGTCGGGGAGGCCCGGCGCGACCAGCTGGCCGCTGAGGATCTCGCCGTTGTGCGGGTGCCAGAACCTGCGTTCGGCCTCGGGCAGCAGCTGGTAAGCCTTCTCCGAGATGATGTATTCGAGGCCGTTCATATTGGCCTCGGCCGTATTGCCGTCGAACAGGATGCACTGGGCGAAATCCTCGTTGCGCTGGTGGCACCAGTGGTGCGCTTCCATCTGCAGCTCGGGGGCGTCCTTCATGGGATGGAAACCGACGAGATAGATGTCGAAGCCGCGCATGGGCGCGGCGCTCTGCAGCATCTTCGCGCCCGCTTCCAGCGCCTGGGTCCTGGCGCTTTTCGGTGCGCCGGCCGGCCCGACGGAGGGCGGGACAGCCTGCTGGGCAAGGGCGGGGGCGGCCAGCGCGCACAGGATCGTCAACAGGGCTCTCATGGGGCCTCCTTTCGGGCGGCCATGCTACAACGGCGTGCCGCGCGGCGGCGCACCTGAAGGATGCGCGGCCTACCAGGCCCGCCTGTCGCGCAGCAGCCGTTCCCAGGCCGGCACGGCCGCGTCCCAGAACGCGGGAATGGTGGCGGCTTCCACGTGCAGGCCGAGGAAGCGGGCGGCCGGTTGCAGGCTGTCGGCCAGCAGCCGTTCCGGCGAGGCCCCGTTGTCGAACGCGGCGGCCCCGGTCTGCTTCGACAGTTTCTCGCCGTCGGCATTGACCACCACCGGCACGTGCAGGTAGCGCGGGTGCGGCACGCCGAGGAGTTCCTGAAGGTAGAGCTGGCGCGGCGTGGAATCGAGCAGGTCGGCGCCGCGCACGATGTCGGTGACGCCCTGCGCCGCATCGTCGACCACCACGGCCAGCTGGTAGGCCCAGAAACCATCCGCGCGGCGGATCACGAAGTCGCCCACCTCGGCCGTGATGTCCTGTTCGACGGGGCCGTGCCAGCGGTCTTCGAAGCCGATCACGCGGCCCGGTTGCTGCGGCGTGCGCAGGCGCAGCGCGCGCGGCGCCTTGCCCGGCGCGAGGCCGGCGCGGCAGGTGCCCGGATACACGAGCGCCGCATTGTTCGACAGGCCGAGGCGCGTCTGCGAATCGGCGATCTCCTTGCGCGAGCAGCCGCACGGGTACACGTGCTGGCCCAGCTGCGCCAGCGCCGCCTCGTACAGGGGCTCGCGGCGCGTCTGCCACGTCACCTCGCCATCCCACGCCATGCCGCAGCGGCGCAGCGAGGCGAGGATGTGCTCGTCGGCGCCCGGCACGTTGCGGTCGCGGTCGAGGTCCTCGATGCGCACCAGCCACTGGCCGCCGTGCACCTTCGCGTCCAGGTAACTCGCCATCGCCGCAACGAGCGAACCGAGGTGCAGGGGACCGGTGGGGGAAGGGGCGAAGCGGCCGATGTAGGAGGACAACATTCTATTGATGGTGCTCAAAGGAAGGTGCGAAGGATACCATTTTCGTTTTCATGGACATCGATTGCCTTTAGTCTACTTAGCACACAATTTTATCTGGGGCCACTAATGTCAAGGCGTGCGAGACCGAGAAATAGCTTTAGGAATTTCAGAAGACAGCCGCTGCCTAGTAGAAAATTCAAGGCGGTTCAATGGTTAGCCTTGGGAGCAACGGCATGGTCAGGGTTGGCCGGACTCGGACTTCTGCTTGGCTACGGTGTGTCCATTTCGCTTGATGTAGCGTTTGGACTATCGCACCAGATACTTTCGTCTTCCGCTTTCGAACTCTTGGATCTGTCGGCGTACGTGATTTTGTACGCGATGAGAACGCTACTGCCTGACGGAATTCTGGCCCCAGGAGTTTGGATATACATACTTATCGTTGGGGCTAGCGTTCTAATTGTATGGGTGGCGTTCTCGATTGGTTCGCTAAGCTTTGCCTTACTTCGACGAGTGATATCCACCATCGCCGCGCACAATAGGGTCCAGGTTCGGTATAGGGAGATCAGGACCCTTGCTGACAGAGTGGTACGTCACCCTTCGTGGGCGACGATCGTAAGCATCGGGAAACTAACTGTGTGGCCCGTCTTTGCGCTTCTCGCAGCACCAGTAATTTCGCTATACGTTGTGCTGGGGTTGAGCATAATCGTAGGGTTTGGCATCGTGGCAGGCCAGGACCATATCAAGCAATACGTGATAGGCCCGAAGCACTGTAGTCCTCTTCAACCCCAGAGCACGTGGCTGGAGGCGAGGAGTGGGGAGAGAACGCGAAGTAAGCAGCGTACGGGGGAAAAGTACGCCGAGTGTGTCACCGTGCATTTCGGCGACAATAAGAAGATGAGCGGTCGGGTTGCGATGGCGACCTCGAACGCCATCATTCTTTATAACTACGAGACAGGCGCTGTGGATCGCTTGCCGATAGGTGAAGCAAGAATCGAAAAGGTGGCTTCGCTACCCGTGTCGTCACCTTCGTCGAATGATGCTGACACACAGCCGTAACCTACGTTAAATCACTGGCGCAGGATGGCTCTGCCTTTGCAGGTTCCGTAGCGTGAACAGTCGCGAATCAAGGCCACTAGCGATGGCCGCTGGTGTATCGTTCGCGTTCTAATAGGCGAAGATCTCTAGTAGGGTCATGTATGGCGTCGGGCGCCAGCAGAACCCACGCTTATGGACAGCCCTGCGGCGGTGCCCTATAGTCGGTGCTCGTCCATACCCGCGAGTGCCGGATGACTTCACGACGCCTGCTGTCCCTCGACGCCTTCCGCGGCTTCACGATCGCCGCGATGCTGTTGGTGAACAACCCCGGCGACTGGGGCAACCTGTACTCGCAGCTGGCGCACGCCGACTGGCATGGCTGGACCTTCACCGACTGGATCTTTCCGTTCTTCCTGTTCATCGGCGGCGTGTCGATGACCTTGTCGCTGGGGCGGCAGGCGGCCGGGGGCGCGAACAAGCCCGCGCTGCTGGCCAGGCTATGGCGGCGCGCCGCGCTGATCTTCGCCATCGGCCTGTTCCTGAACCTGTTTCCCACCTTCGATTTCGCCACCGTGCGGATACCCGGCGTGCTGCAGCGGATTGCGCTATGCACCGCGCTGGCTGCGCCGATCGTGATCTGGTTCGGCTGGCGCGGCCAGCTCGCGTGGATCGCGGCGCTGCTGGTGTTCTATAGCGCCGTGATGCTGTGGTTGCCGGTGCCGGGTGTCGATGGCGTGGTCGCGGCGGGCGTGCTGGAGAAGGGGCGCGATGCGGCTTCGTGGATCGACCGCATGCTGCTGGCCGGGCATCTGTGGGCACAGTCGAAGACCTGGGACCCGGAAGGGTTGTTCACGACGATCCCTGCCCTGTGCAGCCAGCTCTTCGGCGTGCTGGCCGGGCGGTGGCTGGCCGCGCACATCGATGCGGCCGAGCGCACCGTGTGGATGCTGCTGGCGGGCCTGGGGTTCGTACTGGCCGGCACGATGCTGGGCGTGGCGCTCATGCCGGTGAACAAAAGCCTGTGGACGACGTCGTTCTGCGTGATGACCACTGGCTGGGCACTGCTCGTGTTCGGCGTGTTTTACTGGCTGCTCGATGCTGCGCCCGCGGACGCGCTGCGCGCCCGCGCGGCAACGCTGGCGCGGCCGTTCGTCATCTTCGGCATGAATGCGCTGTTCCTTTACGCGCTGTCCGGCCTCGTGGTGGAGGCGATCGGGTACTTCGGCTGGCACGCGGCGCTGTATGCGCCGGTCGCCGCGCTGCCGCTGTCGCCGAAGGCCGCGTCGCTGGCCTACGCGGTGGCCTTCGTGCTGGCCATGTTCGCCGTCGCCTGGTGCCTGTGGCGGCGGCGGATCTTCATCAAGGTGTGATCAGCGGCGCTCGGTGGAGAAGACCAGCAGGCCGGCGGCGGGGAACATCAGGCCCGTCATCAGCACGCCCTGCCAGCCGTGGTGCGCATACATCCAGCCGCCCAGCGAGGAACCCAGCGCGCCGCCCATGAAGAAGATGGCCATGTACAGCCCGTTCAGGCGCGAGCGCACGTCCGCGCTGAGCGCATACAGTGCCCGCTGGCCAGTGACGAGGCTGGCGGAAACGGCGGCGTCCAGCACGATGGAAGCCAGCACCAGCACGGCCAGGTCGACCATGCGGCCGCCTTGCAGCAGCAGCGGGGCGGCGAACGACAGCACGCCGGCGACGAGCGCGATGGCCGTGGTGGAGCGCGACTTGCCCTGGTCGGCGCGGCGGCCCGCGATCGGCGAGGCGAGGGCGCCGGCCACGCCCACCAGCGCGAAGATGGCGATGCCGGTCTGCGACATGCCGAACGCGGGGCTGGCGAGGATCAGCGGTACGGTGGTCCAGAACAGGCTGAAGGCGCCGAACATGCAGAACTGGTAGGCGGAGCGGCGGCGCAGGATCGGCGTGGTCTTCAGCAGGAACCACAGCGATGCCAGCAATGCCGCGTAGTTGCCTGTATGGGTGCTGGTGTGCGCGGGCTCGCGCAGCGGCAGGCGGCGCTTCAGCACGAATGCCAGGCCGGCCATCACCAGCGCGGAAAGCATGAACACCGCATGCCAGCCGAAGGCGTCGGTAAGAAGGCTCGACACGGGCCGCGCCAGCATGATCCCCAGCAGCAGGCCGCTGACGACCTTGCCCACCGTCTGCCCGCGCGTTTCCGGCTTCGACAGGTGCGATGCGAACGGCACGATGATTTGCGCGACCACGGAGCCAACGCCGATGCAGAACGCCGCCGCCAGGAACAGCGCGGCGCTGGTGCTGAACGCCGCCACGGCCAGCGCGCACGCCACGCCGATCAGGGCCGTGACGATCAGCCTGCGGTTCTCCAGCAGGTCGCCCAGCGGCACGATGAAGATCATGCCGAGGCAATACCCCAGCTGCGTCAGCGTGACGACGAAGCCCGCCACGCCGGGCGCGAGCCCCGTCGCCTGGCTGATCGGCCCCACCAGCGGCTGGGCGTAATACAGGTTGGCGACGATGAGGCCCGTCGCCGTGGCCATCAGCCACACCATGGCGGCCGAAATATCCTGCTGTTCTTGTTGTTCTACGTGCACTGCGATTCCTTTGTGATGCTGAGAATAAATCCACGGGCCCGCCGGCCCGCCGTACCGCCCCAATTCTAGGAAACATTTCCCAACACCGGGGTCGGGCCCCGGTTTTGGGAAATATATTCAGGCGGTACTAAATTGATGTGACAAGGGGCGTGACGGGACCAAAGGAGAGGGACAGTCCCCGATTTCAAGAAATGTTTCCAAAAACCGGGGTCTGACCCCGGTTTTGGGCAACTATTGCTTATGGTTAGCCGCGCAGGATGTCACCGAGGATTTCGTAAGAGCGCAGCCGGGCGCGGTGGTCGTGGATTTGCGAGGTGACCATCAGCTCGTCGGGCCGGGTGCTGGCGATGAAGGCGTCCAGCTGGGCGGCGACGGTGGCGCGGGAGCCGGTGGCGGTGCAGGAAAGTACCGAGTCCAGCATCGCGTTTTCGGAAGGGCCGAGCGTGTCGCGGTAGTTCGCCACCGGTGGCGGCAGTCTGGAGGGGCGGCCGGTGCGCAGGTTGACGAAGGCTTGCTGCATGGACGTTGCCAGCAATTGCGCCTCTTCGTCCGTGTCCGCGGCGAACACGTTATAGCCCAGCATCACGTAGGGCTTGTCCAGCTGCGCCGACGGCTTGAAGTTCGTGCGGTAGAAGTGGATCGCCTGCATCATCATCTGCGGCGCGAAGTGCGAGGCGAACGCATACGGCAGCCCGAGGTGGGCGGCCAGCTGGGCGCCGAACAGGCTCGAACCGAGGATCCACAGCGGCACTTTGGCGCCCTGGCCCGGCACGGCCAGCACGCGCTGGCGCGGCGAGTCGCTCATGTAGTCCTGCAGTTCCAGCACGTCCTGGGGGAATTCGTCGGCGTCGGAGCCCAGGTTGCGGCGCAGTGCGCGCGCGGTGGTCTGGTCCGAGCCGGGAGCGCGGCCCAGGCCCAGGTCGATGCGGCCGGGGAACAGCGCTTCGAGGGTGCCGAACTGCTCGGCGATCACCAGCGGCGAGTGGTTCGGCAGCATGATGCCGCCGGCACCGACACGGATGGTGCTGGTGCCGCCGGCCACGTGGGCGATCACGACGGCCGTGGCGGCGCTGGCGATGCCGGGCATGCCGTGGTGCTCGGCCAGCCAGTAGCGCTGGAAGCCCCAGCGTTCGCCGTGCTGCGCCAGCTCCAGCGTGTTGCGCAGCGATTCGCCGGCGTGGCTGCCTTCGGCGATGGGAGATAGATCGAGAATCGAAAATGGAAAATTCGGTGGAATCATTGAAGTTTTACCAGGGTACCGACCGCCGGGACGGCGCGGCCCTGCCTTTCATGCAAAGTTCCCGTTTCGGGCAGGGCCGGAGGGCGCGGCTCAAACGGTGTCGTGCATTGTGGCACGGCTGGCGCGTTCCTGCAGGAGGGCGCGCAGCTGGGTGGGCTGCAGGGGTTTGACGATATGCCGGTGGAAGCCCGCCGCCTGGGAGCTTTGCTGGTCCTTTTCCTGTCCCCAGCCGGTCACGGCCACCAGCATGCAGCCGCGGTGGCGCGGATCGGCGCGCAGGCGCCGCGCCAGCTCGTAGCCATCCATGCGCGGCATGCCGATGTCGAGGAAGGCAATCTGCGGCGCGAAGGTGTCGGCGCTGCGCAGCGCCGACAGGCCGTCATAGCACACGTTCACCGTCTGCCCGGCGGCGATCAGGAGGGTGCGCAGCGTGTTGGCGTGGTCGATGTTGTCGTCCGCCACGAGCACGCGCAGCGGCGGCAGCGGCTCCGCGCCGGCATCGGCGTCCGGCGTCGGCACCGCACCCGCAACGCTGACGGGCAGCTCCAGGGCGAAAGTGCTGCCCAGGTCCTTGCCCGGGCTGGTGGCCGCCAGGGTGCCGCCATGCAGCTCGACGAGCCGGCGCGCCAGCGACAAACCGATACCCAGGCCCGCCTGCGCGCGGCCCAGCGAGCGGTCGGCCTGGAAGAAGATGTCGAACACATGGGGCAGCACGTCGGCGGGAATGCCGATGCCGTTGTCGCTGATCTCGATGCGCACCCGCTCCGGCGCGTGCAGGCGCACCGCGTGCAGCGCGATGCGCCCGCCGTTCGGCGTGTACTTGGCGGCATTGTTCAGCAGGTTCGACAGCACCTGCGCCAGCCGCGTGGCATCACCGCGCAGGTGCACCGGCTCCTCGGGCACGTTCACCGACAGGGCGTGGCGGCGCTGCGCGATCAGCGGGCCGGCCGTTTCCAGCGAATGGGTGACCACATCCTGCAGCACGATCGCGTCGTCGCGGATGCCCAGCTTGCCGGTGGTGATGCGCGAGACATCGAGCAGGTCGTCGACCAGGCGCACCATCTGCTTCAGCTGGCGCTCGATGATGTCCAGCACGTTCGGCGGCGGTGGCTTGCCGGGCCCGCCCAGCCGCATGATCTCCAGCGCGTTGACGAGCGGCGCCATCGGATTGCGCAGCTCGTGCGCCAGGGTGGCCAGGAATTCATCCTTGCGCAGGTCGGCCGCCTGCAGCGCTTCCTGGGCCGCGCGGCGTTCGCGCAATTCGCTGTCGGCGCGGCCGCGCGCCTCGTCCAGCGCGGCGGCGGCGCGCACCAGCGAATCGGCCACCTGCTGTGCTTCGGAAAAGTCCACGATCGCCGGCTTCACGGCCTGGCCGGTGCCGAGCGCCGTCGCCGGTTCGATCAGCGCCTGCACCGAGTGCGCGATGCGGCCGCCCACCAGCCATGCCATGCCCAGGCCCAGGGCCAGGATCACCACGGTGGCGATGATCAGCGATTCGAGCGTGCGCATCAGTCCCGCCGCGAGGTTCGCATGGGGGATGCCGAGGGTGACGCTCCAGCCGGACTTGGCGGAACGGCTATACAGCATCACGACGCTCTTGCCATCGACAGTACTGCCGTCGAAGGTATCCTCGAGCTGGCGACGCATGCGCTCGACCAGATCGGGCGCGGGCAGGGTGCCGCGGTAGCGCTCGATATCGACATTGCGGGCGACGATGCGCAGGTCGCCGTCGAGGATCGAGGCGCGCCATGACGAGGGAACCTGCTGGTCGCGCAGGATGGCGCCCAGTGCAGCCGGCAGCACCTGGGCGGCCAGCACGTAGCGCACCGCGCCGTCGCGCTTGACGGGCACGCCCACCGTGATCGTCTGCCCGCGCGCCCCGTCGCGGGTCAGGCCGCTCACGACGGGTTGCCCGGTGCGCATCACGTCGCGCAGCAGGGTTGCATTGCCGGCGCCGGCCGGCCCCGGCAAGGGAGCGGTGTTCATCAACTGGCGGCGCGTCGCTGCGTCGTACAGCACGATTTCCGTGATCGGCAGGATCGCGTGCACATTGGTGGCCTGGCGGTGGAATTCGGCCAGTTCGGCATCGTCGATATCGTCGGTCACGGACAGCGCCGACAGCGCGGTGATGACGGTATCGAAATCGCGGTCGACGACCGAGACCATCGAGCGCGCCGTCGCCATCGCTTCGCCCAGCAGGCTGGCGCGCTCCACGCGGTAATGGTCATAGATCAGGAACGCCGAAACGATCGCGGCGGGCAGCACGCAACTGAGGACCAGCAGCGCCAACCGGAACCGTATCGTGGGCAGGCGCGGGTGGACGTGGGGAGGCAACGGGCTTGTCTGCACGAAACGGCGGCGTGTACACTGGGTTAATAGTTGTACAAAGGTACCATAGCTTGAGCCTGATGACAGCAGGCAATTCGCCGTGCACGGCTGCCTGTTGCGCCCAACAACCACACACCTATCCCGCCCATGCTGAAGAAAGCGCTCATCTCCCTGCTGCCCCTGATGTTCACCCATGCGGTGCAAGCCGCGCCGAGCCAGGCCGCCATCGCGGCCGCGGACCATGCCCGCACCGCCTATCACGACAGGGTCATCGACAGCCTGGCGAAGATGGTCCGCTTCAACACGGTGGCGCAGGAGGGCGTGCCGTGCGAACGCAATGCGCAGCACATCGCCTTCAAGGCCTTCCTGCGCGAGGAGGCGGACCGCCTGGGCTTCGACTTCGACGATGCCGGCTGCGTGGTCGTCATCGGCCTCGGCGCCGGGAAGGAGAGGGTGGGCATCGTCACGCATGGCGACGTGCAGCCCGTCGATCCATCGAAGTGGAAGCAGTCGCCGTTCACGCTGGACCGCACCAGCGAACCTGGCCTGTTGCTGGGCCGCGGCACCGAGGACGACAAGGGCCCGATCGCCACCGCGCTGTATGCGATGAAGGCGATCAGCGACCGCAAGCTGCCGCTGGGCAAGCCCATCGAGCTGTATGTGTACATGGCCGAGGAGTCGGACTGGGGGCCGCTGGAGACTTACCTGAAGACCCACACGCCGCCCCAGGTGAACATCACGCTGGACGCCGAGTACCCGGTGGTGACGGCGGAGAAGGGCTGGGGACTGGTCGCCGTGACGATCCCGGATCTGCCGGCCGCGCCTCCTTCCGCGCCTCCTGCCGATCCTGTGCTGGCATCGTTCACGGGCGGCTTCTTCAACAGCCAGATTCCCGAAGATGCCGTGGCCGTCATCGATGGCGCAACGCCGGAGCTGGAGCGGCGCATCCGCGCCCGTGCGGCGGCGCAGAAGGGCATGCGCTACGAATTCACGCGCAACGGTGCGCAATGGAAGATCACGGCAAAGGGCGTGTCGGCCCATTCCTCGAAGCCGGAAGACGGCGTCAACGCCATCGCCATGCTGGCCGATGCGCTGGCCGTGCAGCCGTGGCAGGGCACGACGGCGGGCGCGATGGTGTCGTTCCTGAACGATCTCGTGGGAACAAGCCTGTACGGCGAAAAATTCGGCGACGTGGCCTACCGCGACCCCTTCATGGGGCCGATGACGGTGGCGCCCGTGGTGCTGAAGGCCGATGCCGGCGGCCTGCAGCTGAACCTCAATCTGCGCCGCCCGCGCGGCAAGACGGGCACCGAGCTGGAGCGCCAGTTCCGCACCGCCTTCGATGCATGGAAAGCCACGCGCGTACCCGCCGCCACGTTGAAGGCGCAGATCGGCGAGCCGTGGCTGCGCGAAGATGCCCCGCAGGTGCCGGTACTGCTCGACGTGTTCGCGCACTACACGGGAGCCCGCGACCCGAAGCCCGTATCGATCGGCGGCGGCACGAATTCGCGCCTGTTCCCCAACGCCGTCAGTTTCGGCCCAGGCATGCCGGGTACGGTGTACACCGGCCATTCGGAGCACGAATTCATCAGCGAAAAACAGCTGTCATTGAACCTGCAGATGTATACCGCGGTGCTGGTCGAATTGGCAAAATAATTGGCGATATAACCAGGAGCACAATGCCGGCCGGGCTGGCATTTGAATAAAGTTATTGAATGTTTCATCAGTGGCCGGATTGGAAACACATTGTTGTTTCGATCCGGCTTTTTTCTTCGCGCGCTACAAATAAATTTCCTCCCGGCGCAAATTCATTTACCATAAGCAATAGAGCCGCTGTCACGCGGCCGCCAGCCAGTGCCCGGCTGACTCCAGGGCATTACCGTTCATTTGTTATCGGATCATGCCGGCCTTTATTCAAAAGGCGGGTCGGGGATTTGCATGCTGCGTCGACTGACTTTCATTGTTTCCTTATTCATCTCCTGGTCCGTCAATAGTATGGAAATGAGCGTACCCAACGCGGTGGCCGCCGCGGAGCCGATCGAGCTGAAACCGGCCCCCCGCCGCGGCGCGCTGTACCGCGTGAGCCACGATGGCAAGACGAGCTATCTGTTCGGCACGATCCACGTCGGCAAGCAGGGCTTCTTCCCGCTCGAGCCGGAGGTGACGCAGGCGCTGTCGCATGCCAGCTCGCTCGTGCTGGAACTCGATACCCGTGCGTATGAGCCGTTCCAGCGTGCGCTGGCGAAGTACGGCACCTACCCGCAGGGCGAATCGATCACGCGCCACCTGTCGCCGCACGCCCTCGCCAGGCTCGAGGTGGCGCTCGCCAGGGCGGGCATTCCGCTGCGCAATGTCGAGGGTTACCGGCCGTGGCTAGTGGCGAACATCCTGGTCGGCAGCGAGATCGAAAGGCATGGCTACCACCGCAGCAACGGGGTGGAAGGCTTCCTGCTTTCGGCCGCCGTGCAGCAGAAGAAGCGCGTGCGCGAACTGGAAACGGCCGATTACCAGCTCAGCCTGTTCGCCTCGCTGGACGATGTACAGCAGGAGCAATACCTGCTCGAAAACCTCGACGACCTGGAAAACGGCAAGGCATTGCAGAAATCGGCCGGCCTGATCGACGCGTGGAGCACGGCGGACGCGGCGCGCATCGCCGCGCTGGCCCGCGAGCTGACCACGGGCGACACGGTATCGGCCACGTTCATGGACCGCACGCTGCTGCGCCAGCGTAACCCGCAGATGACCGCCCATATCGAAGCGATCATGCGCAGCGACGAGGTAGCCTTCGTCGGCATCGGCCTGCTGCACCTGGTGGGCGAGGACAGCATTCCCGAACTGCTGCGCCGCCGCGGCTACGACGTCCAGCAGATGTACTGACAGGCCGGGCGCGCCAGCGCTTACTGCCGTGAAATGCTGCCCATGCCGTTCTCGATGCGGTAGCTGACGCGGTCTCCCACCTTGTAGTCCGGTGTCGCCTGCACCACCACGCTTTGCATGGCACCGTCGTCGGTGCGCAGCGTCACGCGGTAGGCGCGGTCCGTGCCGACACCGGGCACGCTGCCGCCGGCGGCTGCCGCGCCCGGCGCGCCACTGACGCCGATCTCCGTATCGCGCCGGGCAACCGGTTCGATCGCCTGCACGACGCCCTGCCAGCTCGGCATGGCGGCGCCCGCCAGGCTGCGTTCCATCGCCATGCTCTCCGCCCTGCCGGGAGTGCTCCCCATCGCGCTGCTGCCCGCCGTGCCCGGCCCGACGGCGCCGCTGTTCGCCATGCCGGCGCTCTCTCTGCGTTCCTGCACGTAGTCGTTATAGCCGCTGGCGGTCGTGCCGGCGCTGCCGGACAGGCCCGAGCTGTCCGCACCGGCAAGCGTGTCCTGGTTACCGGTGCCGGCGCAGCCGGCGAGTACCGCACAGGTGGCCAGCGCCAGGGGCACTGTCCCTACCATCCTGCCGCAGCCGATGCTGATGTGTCTCATGATCTTCTCCCCGGGCTCCATGCCCGTGCCGCTGCAACGCCTCTGCGCGCGGTGCGTTGACACTGGCAAGACCGGCCTTGATGCAAATCAAATCGCCCGGTCGGATGCAGCTTGATAATTAGGTATTAGACAACTATAAGGGGCGATATGCGCAGGCATCGAACGGAAGCGGTCATCGCAAACATGGTCGACGCCGCCTATGGCGGGCAGCGCGGCCCCGGCGGGCGGCGCAAGCGTTACGTGATGCGGCAGGCGCTGTATGCGCTGGTAAGGCTGGCGAAGGTGGAGCAGTTGCTGGACATGCGGCTCGACGCCGAGCGGGCCACGGGCGGCCTGGTGGGCGCGGGACAGCGGCGGCACACGAAGGCGCTGTTACGCAAGATCACCATGGACGTGCAGGCCGAAGGCCACCGGCTCGAACGCGATTGGGTAGCCGCCAGGGCCGAGGGCGAAGATTTGCCTTGCCCCGATATGGAAAACGATTGCGGCAAGAATTGATGGGCCGGATGGGGCGCTCGACGTTACGTCGACACCCTGCGGTTCGTCCACAGTGCCCACAGCATGGTGGAAGTGACGATGGCGGCGCTGCAGTCGACCAGCCAGTCGCCCACCGCGCCATGCCGATAGGGCAGGAAACTCTGCACGAGCTCATCGATCGCGCCCATCGCGGCGATCGTCAGCACGGCCTTGGGCGCGCGCTGGGCCGGCGTGCCGGTGCTGCCCGTGAAGACCAGGAAGGCCAGTACCGCGTAGGCACAGGAATGCAGCACGATGCCAGAAGCGACTTCGGCGGCGTCGGCGCGTGCGCCAGGGATCGAGCCGATGATGACGATCAGGGCAAACAGGGTCATGGCGCCCCAGTAGCGCAGGCGCGGCCAGGTCGGAGTGAGCAGCAGGAGGTGGAGGAGTTTCAGCACAGAAGCACAGCGCAGTTGGCAAAACCGTAACGATAGCACGGAAAAAAAGAGCCCGCCGTCGCGGCGGGCTCAAACCCTGTCCGGGCCAAGAGACGATGAATCAACGATGAAATGCAAGCGTTGGAACCGGGATCGCCGCCCGGCTGTCACCGATCGGGCAATGATCGGGCAATGATCGGGCAATGAACGGAACCGGCCGGAAAAGCCGGGAAACACAAACCGCAGGCGACCCCGGAAAAGAATTCGAAGCGGTGTGCCGGAGCACACCAGACCTGCCACCACGCATATCGGTTGCATGTGTGTCAGATGGGTTCGAGTATAAGGAATCAATGTGACGCCGCCATGACAGCGCGCAAATCTTGCGCATTCATGTGGCCGCCATGGAGATAAAAAAAAGCCCGCTGTTTGGCGGGCTTTAAACTATTATCTTGGAGGAGAATAGTGGAGACAGGTGTAATGATGCTGCATCGCCACATATAAGTCCAATTTTGAATTCCGATAATAGATATGCGTCTTTCTGATATCTCGTCTGTTTGACATCCGCGTAAGCGCGGCACATCAGAGAATCACAGCCTCGTTCGGCAGCTGGTTCGGGCGCGAACCGTCGGAAGGGAAGTGTTTCTGCAGCAGGTCGGCAAGCTGGTTCAGCGCCGCGATCGTGCCCTCGTGGAAGTCGCCCCGCTTGTAGGCGTCCGTCATCGTCCGGCAGACGGCTTGCCATTCCGCTTCGCCGATACGGCGGCCCACATTGCGGTCGGCCACGATGTCCACGGCGTGGTCCGCCAAATTCACATAAATCAGTACGCCGCAATTTTCTTCCGTGTCCCACACACCGTAGTCGACGAACAGGGCGCGCGCGCGTTCCCGGTTCGTGATGCCATCGAGTGCCGCGCCGAACGGCAGCGATGGTTCGACGACCAGCCGCACTTCCGCCCTGTGGCGGCGTTCACCGTCGGCGATCGCCGCGGCGATGGCTTCCAGCGTCGGTTGCGGGAAACAGCGCCGGCCCGTGCCGGAACCCGTCATCAGGTGGCGCCAGGCGCGGCGCCAGCGTGCAATCGCAGTCATCACCAGTCTCCCGAGGCGCCGCCGCCATCGAACGTGCCGCCGCCCCCGCCGCCGAAGCCGCCGAAGCCGCCGCCACCGAAGCCGCCGCCACCGAACCCGCCGCCGTGGCGGTGGGCATTGCCCAGCGCGCTGCCGAGCGCGCTGCCGATCAGCACGCCCGCCGCATCCGAGCCCCAGCCCGAGCGGTGCAGGGACCGGCGCCGGCCGCGGCCGCGGAACATTGGCAGCAGCACGAACAGGCCGAACAGGATCGCCGGCCAGAACCAGCCGCCGCCGCTGTCGGCCTGCGCCTGGCGCGGTGCCGGCTGGGCTTCGGGGGCGGGGAAGTGTTCCTTGTCCAGCAAGGTGGCGATGGCGGACACGCCCGCGCTCAGGCCGCCGTAGTAATCGTTGTTGCGGAAGTGGGGCGCGATCACATCCTGCAGCACGCGCTTCGATTGCGCATCGGTCAGCACACCCTGCACCCCGCGACCCGCCTCGATGCGCAGCCGGCGCAGCGAAGAGGGATTGTCCTTCGCCACCAGTACGAGCACGCCGTCGTCCACGCCCTTGCGGCCCAGCTTCCATGCGTCGGTGACGCGGATGCTGTATTGCTCGATCGGTTCCGGCGCCGTGCTGTTGACGGTGAGGATGGCGATCTGGCTGCCCGTGCGGGTTTCATGATCGGCCAGCACCGATTCCAGCGCGGCGCGCTGCTGGGGCGTGAGCAGATTGGCCTGGTCGGTCACGCGCGCCTTCAGCTCGGGCACCGGAACGAACGGGGATGGCTGTGCTTCCTGGGCACGGGCTGCCTCGACGAAGAGCAACGAGACGAAGAGGAGCAGCACCAGCAGGGCGTAGCGCACCAGCCAGTGTTCGAGCCACTTCTTCGAGGGGCGCGGTACGAGGCGGCCCAGGCCGCGCCGGTGACCGCGCACGTCGCGCACGTCGCGCTCGTTCGTCACTTCGGCCGTGCCCAGCCATTTGCCTTCGGAAGGATGCTCGCGCGTGCGCCGCCGGGGTGCGGCGGGCGGTGCGGCATCGTCCTGCGGACCCAGCGGCATGGCGGTTCTCATCTCCCGGTGTTATTTCTTGCCGCCGAAATCGACGGTCGGCGCGGTCGAGATCGCTTTCTCGTTTTCCACCGTGAAGCTCGGCTTGACTTCATAGCCGAACATCATCGCCGTCAGGTTGGTGGGGAAGCGCCGCGCGAGCACATTGTAGTCCTGCACGGAGGCGATGTAGCGCTGCCTTGCCACCGTGATGCGGTTTTCCGTGCCCTCCAGCTGTGATTGCAGGTCGCGGAAGCTGGTATCGGCCTTCAGGTCCGGGTAGCGCTCGGACACGGCCATCAGCCGCGACAGCGCGGAGGACAGCTCGCCCTGCGCCTGCTGGAACTTCTGGAACGCGGCGGGATTGTTCAACACTTCGGGGGTGACCTGGATGCTGGTGGCGCGGGCACGGGCCGCCGTGACTGCTTCCAGCGTCTCGCGTTCATGCGATGCATAGCCCTTCACCGTGTTGACGAGGTTTGGAATGAGGTCGGCGCGGCGCTGGTACTGGTTCACTACTTCGCCCCAGGCCGCCTTGGTTGCCTCGTCCTTGCTCTGGAATTCGTTGTAGCCGCAGCCGGACAGCGTGACGGCCAGCAGGCCCATGGCAATCCAGCGTACCAAGTTGTTGCGCATGCTTTCTCCTTGTAATGACATGTCCCGATGTTGATGGCACTATAACCCCTGGGGCCAGCCGCTTTCGTACGGTACAGCACATAGCCGATCGGAAGTGGCCGCCCGTTCGGTCCCCTTTATAATGACGGGTTAGCAAATTTCAATAAAGGGGCCGCCGTGAATTTCATCAACAAACTGAACGCCGCCTGGGCCGCCAACGACTCGCTGCTGTGCGTGGGCCTGGACCCGGACATGGAGCGCCTGCCGGCGCAATTCCGCGGCAGCCCGGACGGCATCTACCGCTTTTGCACGGAAATCATCGACGCGACGGCCGACCTGGCGTGCGCATTCAAGCCGCAGATCGCCTACTTCGCCGCGCTGGGCGCGGAAGGCCAGCTCGAGCGCATCGGCGCCTACCTGCGCGACAAATACCCGCACATCCCGCTGATCCTCGATTCGAAGCGGGGCGATATCGGCGCCACCGCGAAGCAGTATGCCCGCGAAGCCTACGACCGCTATGGCGCGGACGCGGTCACCGTCAGCCCGTACATGGGGGCCGATTCCGTCGAGCCATACATGGAATGGCGCGACCGCGGCGTGATCGTGCTGTGCCGCACATCGAACCCTGGCGGTTCCGACCTGCAATTCCTGGAAGTGAACGGCAAGCCGCTGTACCAGCACGTGGCGCAGTTGGTGGCCGACAAGTGGAACGACAACGGCCAGTGCGCGCTGGTGGTCGGCGCCACGTTCCCGGAAGAGATTCGTGCCGTGCGCGCGATCGTGGGCGAGATGCCGCTGCTGATTCCCGGCATCGGTGCCCAGGGCGGCGACGTCGAAGCGACGGTGCGGGCGGGCCGGACTGACGCAGGCACGGGGATGATGATCAATTCCTCGCGCGCGATCCTGTACGCCGCGCCTCAGGCTGGCGAGGATTTCGCGCAGGCGGCACGGCGGGTGGCGGAGGAGACGCGTCACGCGATCAACGCGTATCGTTGAGCCAACATCCGAAAAAATGGGGACAGACCCCATTTTTCGAGCAACATTGCCTGGAAAATGGGGTCTGTCCCCATTTTCGGGGCACGAGTCGTGCCGACTTCGGCAGGGGACATCAAGCAGACGACGCTGACTACTCTAGTATGCCTGCGGCACGATCATCTCGGCATACTCGTACAGCTCGCCCAGGATCCGTTCGGCGCGCTCGTCGGCCGATTGGGCCAGGTGGTCGATTTCGCCGAACAGCTGGTCGACGCTGCGGGCGCCGCCGGCGCCTTCCAGCAGCCGCGCGGCGCGGTGCTGTTCCCAGTGCTCGTGTTCCTGTTCCGACAGCGTGTCCGGGAAGTTGCGGGCGCGGTAGCGGAACAGCAGTTCTGCCAGCCGGTCGTCCTGGAAATGCGGCGACATCGCCGCCAGCTTGCGCGGCGGTTCGCGCCGCAGCGCGTCCAGCGTGCGCCGGTCTTCCTTGCCGATGAAGCCGCCGTACAGGTCCTCGTCCACATCGGCCGGCTCGGCCGGGGGACGGTGGAACACCTGTTCCCAGATCGCCGACAGGTCTGGGCCGTCGGCCGCGTATTGCGCGTGCATGAGGGCCAGTTCCAGGTCCATGCCCCAGCGCTGCGCCATCTCCGTGCTCAGCGTCTTGAGGTTGCCCACCAGCATGGGCGACTTGTTCAGGTGCACGCTCTTGATCGGCAGGCGGCTCACGCCCTCGGGCAAGTCTTCCGCGCGGCTGAACAGGCGGGTGCGGATCGTTTCCGCGTCGAGCGTGAACAGTTCGCGCGGGTCGTGGGTGCAATCCCAGACCAGCACCTCGTTCTTGTTCGTCGGGTGCGCGCCGAGCGGCCAGACCACGGCCAGGCAGCCGCGTTCCGCGGGAAACATTCCGGAGACGTGCAGGAACGGCTTGCGCAGCTCGCGCGCCAGGTGCAGGCCCATCTCGTCCGCCACGCGGCCCTTGTCGCGCAAGGCCAGGCAAAAGTCCCACAGCCGCGGTTGCTTCTGGCGAATCAGCCGCGCCAGCGCGATCGTGGCGCGCACGTCGGACAGCGCGTCGTGGGCCGCATCGTGGCTCAAATTGTTGACTGATGTCAATAATTCAAGTTTGAAGCTGGTCTTGCCGTTATCGCCTGTAGGCCATTCGATGCCGTCGGGCCGCAGGGCGTGGCACATGCGCACCACGTCCAGCAAGTCCCAGCGGCCGCAGCCGTTTTGCCATTCGCGCGCATACGGGTCGATCAGGTTGCGCCAGAACAGGAAGCGCGTGACTTCGTCGTCGAAGCGGATCGTGTTGTAGCCCACGCCGATCGTGCCGGGCTCGGCGAAGAGTTCGAGGATCGTGGCGGCGAACTGGTGCTCGGGCACGCCTTCGCGCAAGGCTTGCTGCGGCGTGATGCCGGTGATCAGGCAGGCCTGCGGGTCGGGCAGGTAATCGTCCGCCGGCTTGCAGAACAGCATGACCGGTTCGCCGATCTCGTTCAGGTCGGCATCGGTGCGAATGGCGGCAAATTGCGCAGGGCGATCGCGGCGTGGCACGGCGCCGAACGTTTCGTAGTCGTGCCAGAGAAAAGTATGGTTGCTCATGGGGTGTTCAGTCGTGTCATAACCGGAGATTATCGTGGCAAATAGCGTTTCCCTCAATTCAAAGGCCATCTCCACCGATTCGAAGGTGGCCAACCAGGGCGAGGTCACCGCCGCCCGCGCGAAGATGCAGCTGAACGTGTCGATCATGGAGGCATCGGCCTCGATTTCGATCGGTGTCGGCAGCAATCCACAGGCGCTGCTGTACAAGTCGGCGATCACCAGCATCAATGAGGCATTGCGGGCGGAACTGGGCGAGAACGCCGTGCAGAACGCGGCGCGGATGGATAACTCGCCGCAGGCGACGGCCGACCGCATCGTGTCGCTCGCCACCGGCTTTTATGACGCGTTCAAGCGCCAGAATCCTCAGATGGAAGACAATTCGGCCTTGCAAAAGTTCATCGATGCCGTGAAGGGCGGCGTGGAACAGGGCTTCAAGGAAGCCCGCGATATCCTGAAGGGCTTGAACGTGCTGGGCGGGGATGTGGCGGCCAATGTCGACAAGACATACGCACTGGTGATGAAAGGCTTCGACGATTTCGCCAGCCGCGCAGCGCAGCCGAAGGAAGAGCTGAAAGAAGAGCCCGAGGCGGCCTAGGGAAGCACTGATTTATTGCTGGTGGATGAGATTGGTCCTGAAAAATGAGTCCAGCAAGACGCAAAAGACTCGTCATACCGGGGTATGGCGGGCCTTTTGTGCCGCAGCTGGGCACGTTTTTCGGGGCCAAGATCGCCGCCATGAATAAATCAGTGCTTCCCTAGTGTGGTGAGCCAGAAATTCGTTGATTATAAGTTTGACGAAATCGTCTCAAGAGCCGAGGCACTGCGTCGGCGCTGGAAATGCATGGTAAGGCCGGGGCCTTACCATGCATTTTCAACGCAGTATTGGGGCGATTCTCGTCGGATTTATTCAACGAATTTTTGACTCACCACGCTAGGGCCCTGGGGCCGTCAATCCGTCAGCAGCGGCACCGCGACGGCCACGCGGTCGCGCCCGGCCGCTTTCGCTTCGTACAGCGCCGCGTCGGCATTGGCGATCAGTGCGTGATCGTCCTGCCCGCCGGCCAGGCTCGCCACCCCGAACGATGCAGTGATGTGCGGCAGCGGCAAGCGCATGTCCTCGAACACGACCGCTTCGCGCATCCGCTCGCACAGCCGTTCGGCCACGCCGGCCGCCACGGCACCGGTCGTATCGGGCAGGATCACCATCAATTCCTCGCCCCCGTAGCGCACGGCGAAATCGGTGGGCCGCAGGGCCCCGGCCAGTATCCCCGCCGCCACGCGCAGCGCTCCGTCGCCTTGCAGGTGGCCGTGGCTGTCGTTGAACTGCTTGAAGTGGTCGATGTCCAGCATGATCAGCGACAACGGGGCCCGCGTCACCTGCGCGGTCGAGACCAGGCGCGGCAGCACGTCGTTCAGCCAGGCGCGGTTGTACAAGCCCGTCAAGCCATCGTTCAGGGATAGCTGGCGGTAGAATTCGCCCAGCTTCTGCCGCCGGCGCAGTTGCATGTTGGCGGCGCGGATACGGAAGGACAGCAGGCGCAGCAGGTTGCGCGCCACGCCATTGGATTCCTCGATCAGGCGCCACGCCAGGTCGGCATCGACCAGCAGCAGCTCGCTTTCCTCCAGCGCGGTAAGGCCGGAAAGGTCCGCTTCACCGTCGAGCACGGATTGTTCGCCGGCGCTTTCGCCGGGCAGGATCTTCGTGGTGGCCCCTTCGCCGGTGGCATCGGCCAGCGCGCCGCGCAGCACGATCACGAGTCGCGGGCAGGCCGGATCGGATACCACCTCGCCGGCCGCCGCGAGCATCACCGGGCAGCCGGCCAGCAGGGCGGCGGCGCTGGCGGTATCGGCATCGCGGAACAGTTGCAGGCTGGCGATGTCGTGGGCGGAGGCGGCAAAGGTGCTCAGTAGTTTCACGGCGGGGTTTTCCAGAAGTCATGCCATGATAGCGCATGAACGGCGGCGCCCAACGGCGGAATTATTTCGATACGTTACTTTTACTTTCTTTTGCAACAGCTCATGCCCCTGATCGACGCCCTCGGCCGGGAACACCGGCCTTTCCCGCATGCCCGCATCGTTTCGCTCGTGCCGTCGATCACCGAGCTGCTGTGCACGCTTGGATTGGCGCCGCAGCTCGTCGGGCGCACCGGCTTCTGCATCCATCCCAAGGAAGTGCTGCGCGAGATGGCGAAGGTCGGCGGCACGAAGGATGTCAATCTGGACAAGATCCGGGCGCTGGCCCCCACGCACGTGGTCGTCAACATCGACGAGAACGAGAAGCCGACCGTCGATAGTCTGGCCGGATTCGTGCCGCACGTGATCGTCACGCACCCGCTGCGCCCCGAGGACAACCTGGACCTGGCGCGCTTGCTGGGCGGCGTGTTCTGCGCGGACGAGCCGGCGCGCCGCTGGTGCGACGCGTTCGCCGCCGAACTGGCGGCGCTGCGCGCAATGCCGAAGGGCCCGCCGCAGCGCGTGCTCTACTGCATCTGGCAAGACCCGTGGATGACCGTGTCGCGCGAGACGTATATCGCGGCGATGCTGGCCGAGATCGGCTGGAGCGTGCCGGCCCTGGGGCCGGCGCGCTATCCCCGCTTCGACTGGAACGCCGCGCTGGTGGCGGACATCGACCAGGTGCTGCTGTCCACCGAACCCTACCGGTTCACGGAAGCGCATGCCGATGCACTGGAAAAGCAGCTCGGCAAGCCGGTGCAACTGGTGGATGGGGAAATGATGTCGTGGTACGGCAGCCGGGCGCTGGCCGGGCTGTCGTACCTGCGGACACTCGCCGCGGCCGGCTGACGGCGGCGCTTATTTGTCCTTACTCGTCCGGCTGCACCAGGTCGGCGACAGGCGTGTTGTGCTTGACGTCGCTGCGCTTGCCGATAGCGGTGTCGAGTGCGCGCACGAGCTTGCTGGACGCGCCGGAAATCGCCTGGCGCAGGTCGGACGCCTGGTCCGTGACGGCGATCGGCGGAATGCCGGCCACGCGCGCTTCCATCATGCAGCGCTTGTCGTTGGGGCCGGATTTGTGGCTGCTGTTGTTGTCGCCCAGGTGGACCTCCACGCGGGTGACCTGCTCGCCGAAGCGTTCGAGTGCCGAGCGCACCACGCCTTCCACGTGGTCGTCCAGGCTGGCGTCGTGGGTGATGGCCTTGTCGGTATTGACTTGAACTTGCATCGCTACTCCTCCTTTGTGTGTGGGCCGATGTTACGCGGTACTGTGCGCTTCGGTTGTTAAGTGCAGCACATTGCCGGGTTTTCAAGCCCGTTTTCCAGCTTTCCGACGAACTAGGCAGGAGGAACTATGGCTGAGCCCGTGTCCCCTTGGTGCCAGGCACCAATGGGACACGGGCTCAGCCGTGGGGTTACTTCGCCTGTTCGGCCAATTCCTTCTCGTGGTGCGGGAAGCGGTCCATCCTGGCGAGCACGGGGAACAGCTTGATCCAGGCGGCGGTGACGGCGAGGGTGGCGGCGCCGCCGAAGACGACGGCGCGCGACAGGCCCATCCACCCGGCCGTCACGCCCGATTCGAATTCGCCCAGCTCGTTGGAGGCGCCGATGAAGACGGAGTTGACGGCGCTGACGCGGCCGCGGATCGCGTCCGGCGTCTCGTATTGCACGAGCAGGTGGCGCACGTAGACGCTGATCATGTCGCCGGCGCCCATCAGCAGCAGGCAGGCGAGGGCGATGGCGAAGCTCGTCGTGGCGCCCAGTATGACGGTGCCCACGCCGAACACGGCCACGCCGCCGAACATCCAGGCGCCCACCCGGCGCGTGATCGGAAAGAAGGCCAGGGCGATCGAGCACAGGGCGGCGCCGGCGCCCGGGGCCGTGCGCAGCAGGCCCAGGCCGGTCGGGCCCACGTGCAGCACGTCGTGGGCCAGCGCCGGCAGCAGGGCGGTGGCGCCGCCGAACAGCACGGCGAACAGGTCCAGCGAGATGGCACCCAGCACGATGGGGCGCGACATCACGAAGCGCAAGCCTTCCAGCACGCTGTGCCAGGTGGCCGGTTCGCGATTGGTCGCCTGCGGCGGCGCCTTGACCGACGCCATCAGCACCACGGCCACGAGCAGCAACCCGGCCGCGATCGCGTAGACGGCGATCGGGCCGTAGAGGTACAGCAGGCCGCCCAGCGTGGGGCCGAGGATCACGGCCACGTGGAAACTGGAGGAAGAGAGCGCTACCGCCTTGCTGAAATCCTGCTGGGGCACCAGGTTGACGAGCATCGCCTGCGTGGCAGGTCCCATGAAGGCACGCGCGCTGCCGAACAGCGTGAGCACGGCGAAGATGGGCCAGACCGCCGTCATGCCGCTGGAAGCGAAGGCGAGCAGCAGCGCGCCGACCAGCAATTGCGTGGCGAGGCAGGCGGTGACGATATTGCGGCGGTTGTAGCGGTCCGCCACGTGCCCAGCCGGCAGGATCAGCAGCAGGAAGGGCGCGAATTGCGCGAGCCCGATCATGCCCAGGTAGAACAGGTTGTGGGTCATCGAATACACCTGCCAGCCCACGGCGACATTCTGCATCTGCACGGCAAGCGTGCCGAGGATGCGGGCGGCAAGGTAGAACGAGAAATTGCGGTGGCGCAGGACGGCGAAGCCGTTGGATGTGGACATGCGGGCGATATGGAAGGGTCGCGATCGCCGCCCGCCGGGCGGGCCGGCGGGACCGCGGATCGCGCCGGGTTAAGGTTGGGCCAGGTCGGCTTCGGTGGTGAAGGAGTCGGCGTAGAACTCGTCTTCCGGCAGCTTGCACTGGGCAACGAAGTCGCGCTTCGCGGAGTCGACCACGATCGGCGCGCCGCACGCGTACACCTGCCAGCCGGAGAGATCGGGCAGGTCGGCCACCACGGCCTGGTGCACATAGCCGGTGCGGCCGGTCCAGCCGTCTTCCTCGAGCGCGTCGGAGACGACCGGCACGTAGCGGAAGTTCGGCAGCTCGCGCGCCCACTGCTCGCACAGCTCGTGCATGTACAGGTCGCGCGGCCGGCGGCCGCCCCAGTACAGCACCATCTGGCGCTGCGAGCCCACGGCCTTCATGTGCTCGACGATCGCCTTGATCGGCGCGAAGCCCGTGCCGGAGGCCAGCAGCACCATCGGCTTGTCGGAATCCTCGCGCACGAAGAACGTGCCCAGCGGGCCTTCGAAGCGCAGGATGTCGCGCTCCTTCATGGTGCCGAATACCTGGTCGGTGAACAGGCCGCCCGGCATGTGGCGGATGTGCAGCGTGAGCGGGCCCGCGCCCGGCGCGGTGGCCATGCTGTAGCTGCGGCGCTTGCCGTCGCGCAGCAGGAATTCGATGTATTGGCCGGCACGGTAGTCGAGCACCTCGTTGGCCGGCAGTTGCAGCGTCATCACGATCACGTCCGGCGCGACCCGTTCCAGCGTCGTCACGCGCGACGGCATCTTCTTGACGGGGAAGTCGCCGCTGCCGGCCACTTCACGGGCCGAGATCACCAGGTCGGAGTGGGGGATCGCGCAGCAGAACAGCGACATGCCCTGCGCTTCCTCTTCCTCGGTCAGCGCGCGGCGCTGGTGCGGCTTATGGGTGATCGAACCGGAAACTACCTTGCCCTTGCAGGAACTGCAGGCGCCGTTCTTGCAGCCATAGGGCAGCCCGACGCCGGCCCGCATCGCGGCCGCCAGCACGGTTTCGTCTTCGTCGCATGCGAACTGGTGACCGCTTGGCTGAACAGTAATCTGAAACGTCATACAATCCTTGAATGAATAGCTTTCGCAAACAAAATTCCGGGCGGGACCGCGGGCAGCCGCACCTCGGGCAGCCGCACCTCGGGCAGCCGCACCTCGGGCAGCCGCACCTCGGGCAGCCGCACCTCGGCAAGCCTCGCTTGTTGATCCTGGGGTGCGGCGACGTGGGCATGCGCCTGTTGCCGCTCCTGCGCGCGCGCTACCGTGTTTTCGCCGTGACCCGTGATATCGCCAACTTCGCGGCGCTGCGCGCGGCCGGCGCCGTGCCCGTGCTGGCGGATCTGGACCGGCCAGCGTCGCTGCGCCGCCTCGCCGGCCTGGCACAGCGCGTGATCCACCTGGCGCCACCGCCAGGCGAAGGCGAACTCGATACCCGCACCCGCAATGTGACCGCCATTCTACCCGAGGCGGCCAAGGTCGTTTATGTCAGCACCACCGGAGTCTATGGCGACCTGCAGGGCAGGCTGGTGGACGAGTCGCAGCCTGTCGCGCCCCGCAATATCCGCGCGCGCCGCCGGGTCGATGCGGAAGGCGTGCTGCGCGCCTGGGCCCGCCGCGCGCAAGGCCGGCTCTCGATCCTGCGCGTGCCCGGCATCTATGCCGCCGACCGGCTGCCGCTCGAGCGCCTGCGCCAGGGCACGCCGGCGCTGGAGGCGGCCGACGACGTCTACACGAACCATATCCATGCGGACGACCTGGCCGCGTTGCTGCTGGCGGCACTCCGGCGCGGCAAGCCGCTGCGCGTCTATCACGCCGTCGACGACAGCGAAATGCGGATGGCCGAGTACTTCGACGCCGTGGCCGACGCGTTCGGCCTGCAGCGCCCGCCACGGCTGCCGCGTGCGCAGCTGGCGCGGGTGGTGTCGCCCACGCTCCTGTCGTTCATGTCGGAATCGCGGCGCCTTGCCAATGGCCGGAGCAAGCGTGAGCTCGGCATGATCCTGCGCTACCCGACCGTTGCCCATGGGCTACAAAAAATGACAGCGGTCCGGCAGGATTGACCTGGCGCAAACGTGCGGATGGCGCTTGCGACTACCGTAGGCAGACATCACCAGGAGGTCGTATGGACGCGAACCGCCGGCACCCCAGCAAGGAAGAAGTTCGGGCATGGATGGCCCGCCGCCGGGCTTGTTCCCGTGCCGGCCTGCCATTGCCGACGCCGGAGGAGATCCGGCGCGAACTGGGCTGGAACCAGTTGCCGGCGCTGCAGCCGGCAGCTGCCGCGCCGGCGCTGCCCCACGTGCTGGCCGAATTTGCGGCGCTCACGGCGGCGGTGATGTGCTATTGGCTGCTGTTGCAGCTGCCGCGCGAACGGTCGCAACCGATTTCCTAGCACATAAATCGCACGGAAATCTCTCACATTCTCACAAGGTTGCCAAAAATAAAGCAAATCGGTGTACCATATTGTCCGCATACAAACTAATTCGCCGTGCGCGATGGTTTGCAGAATAGACCGGCAACAAGCCGGCAACATATTGGTAAACCTGCTGCTGCTTTACAAAAGAGCATTGCCCGAGAGAGTCTGAAATGTCGTTCCTGAAAGAAGTCACCGCCTCGCCATCCTACAATCCCAACCGCGTTCTCGACGCCATCATCAGCAAGCTGGATTTGAAGAACGACGCTGCCTTGTCCCGCGCCCTCGAAGTGGCGCCGCCCGTCATCAGCAAGATCCGCCACAACACGCTGCCGATCGGCGCCACGATCCTGATCCGCATGCATGAGATCAGCGATTACTCGATCCGCGAGCTGCGCGAGCTGATGTCGCACTGACGCGGCAAGCGTAAAAAAACGGCCGGTCCCGCGAGGGCACCGGCCGTTTTTACTTGGGGCACGCTCAGGCCAGGCGCGGCCGATCCGTGTAGAAGCCTTCCTGGACGGCAGGCGCCGCGGCCCTGCCGGCACTGACGCGGCCGGAGTAGGCGGTTTCGGTGCCCGCGCGGCCGGAGTACGCGATCCGGCCGGAATAGGCAGTGTCGCTGCCGGCGCGGCCCGAGTATGCCGTGCTGGCGTTCACGTTCGCATCGCTGATACGGCCCGAGTATGCGGTTTTCGCCGCGATCGTCGGCTCGCTGACCCGGCCGGAATAGGCAACGCGCCCCGAGTAAGCAGTATCGGCGCTGATCCGGCCGGAATATGCGGTTTCGGCGCTGACGCGGCCGGAGTACGCGGTATCGGCGCTGATGCGGCCGGAATATGCGATTTCGGTATTGATTCGGCCCGAATAGGCCGTCTGGTTGCTCACGCGGCCCGAGTAGGCGGCATCGGCGCTGATCCGGCCGGAATAGGCCGGCTCGGCGTTGCGCAGGTAGGGCTCGCCGAAGGTTTCCTCGTACAGTTCCTTCATGCGGTCGCCCACGCGGCGGTGCGCTTCCTCGTCATCCTCGCCACGCAGGCCGATGTACGGGAAGTGGTGCAGGAAGTAGCCGAACACCTTTTCGCAATCGACCGCGTATTTCATCGTGTCCAGGATGTGGTAGTGCCAGAACGTGTCCACATCCATCAGCGGCGCGGTCTGCTCCTTCGGGAACATCTTCATCAGGTACAGGAAACGGCGGTACTCGAACTCGACGGCGTTGACCTTCTCCAGCGACCAGCCTTCGCCGGATTCCGCGTGCATCAGTTTGACCTTGATGGGTTCCAGGTCGAGTTCTGCAATCGGTTGGAAGTGTTCGGAAGAAAACATATAAATCCTCTCTGTGGTTGCTGGCGCCATCCGGGATCCGTAGGAATGCCATAACTGAATTATTGTTGATGCAACTCAACATCAACCGATCCAGTATAGATTGTTGCTGGTCAACTGCAAGGGACTGCTTTCAATCGTGCGCGGATGTCAGAGGGGAGGCGCGGAACCGCTGTTGCGGTTCCGCGACAGGAACGTCAGTTCGCCGCCTGGGTCAACCGGGGGCGTTGCGTGTAGAACTGGTCAACCGTCGAGCGTGCGGACCAGGCCGCCTTTGGCGCCGCTGAAGCCGCCGGGGCGGCGTTGCGGGCCGGCGATGCGGACCAGGCCACCGTTGTCGCGATCGCGCCGTCCGCCGCCTGCCGTGCCGGCGAGGCGGACCATGCGGTGGCTGGCGCTTGCTGGTTGGTCAATGCCTGGCGCGTTGGCGAGGCGGACCATGCGGTGGCTGGCGCTTGCTGACTGTCCGATGCGTGGCGCGTTGGCGAGGCGGACCACGCGGTGGCTGGCGCTTGCTGGCTGTCCGATGCCTGGCGCGCCGGCGAGGCGGACCATGCCGTGGTCGCGCGTGCGGACCATGCCGTCTTGCCTGCCAGCGATTGCGGCGCGCGGCCCGACCAGGCGGTGTTGACGGCGACGGATTCCGGGGCGCGCGCAGACCAGGCAGCCTGTGCCGGGGCGCGGGCCGACCATGCGGTGGCCGCCGGGCTTTCGGTGGCGCGGGCGGACCACGCGGTGGCGCCGGCGCGGATGTAATCCTCGCCGAACGTTTCCTCGTACAGTTCCTTCATGCGCTCGCCCATCAGGTGGTGCGCTGCCTCGTCCGCCTCGCCACGCAGGCCCACGTACGGGAAATGGTGCAGGAAGTAGCCGAACACCTCATCGCAGTCGGCCGCGTACTTCATCGTGTCCAGGATGTGGTAATGCCAGAACGTGTCCACATCCATCAGCGGCGCGGCTTGCTCTTCGGGATATTTCTTCATCAGGTACAGGAAGCGGCGATATTCCTTTTCCACCGCGTTGGCACGCTCCAGGCTCCACCCCTCGCCCGATTCCTCGTGCATCAGCTTGACCTTGATTGGCTCGAGGTCCAGTGCTTCGATGGCTGCGTAATCGCTCTGCGTCATGTTCGTCTCCCTTCAGTTGAGGTGGATCAATAGAATTCCAATGCAAGGCCCTATTGTTGTCCTTGCTTAAAATCCACTATTGATCTTCATCAAACTATAGGGAGCTTCTATTACGCTAGTTGCTGTACCGACAGAAGACTTTAATTGGCGAATTCACCCACCGTCGGTTGGGTGGCGCGCCAGGCTACCGGCACGGTCACGGTGACCGTGGTTCCGCCGTGGGGGCGGCTGACGATCGAGCAATCGCCGCCAAGCAGGCTCATGCGCTCCTCGATGCCGACCAGGCCAAAGGAGCCGTTCTTGTTGCGGCTGCCGTCGTGCAAGCCGATGCCATTGTCGGCGATGATCATCCGCAGCGTGCCGCCGAGCTGGCGCAGTTCGACCCGCACATGGGTGGCGCGGGCGTGCTGCTGGATATTGCTGAGCGATTCCTGCAGCACGCGGAACAGCGCCACCGCGCAGCGGTCGTCCACGTCCGGCGTGCCGTCCGGGTCGAGAACGTCGCACTCGATGCCCGAGCGCTTGCGGAACTGCGTGATCTGCCATTCCACCGCCGCCGACAGCCCCAGGTCGAGCACGTTCGGCCGCAGGTCGTTGATGATGTTGCGCACGCTGCGGATCGTTTCGTCGATCTGCTTCAAGGTTGCCGTGGCGCGCGCGTGCAGGCGCGGGTGGCGTTGCGCGGTGCGGCTGGCGAGGATATCGGCCTCGATGCGCAGGGCCAGCAGGTTCTGCCCGAGGTCGTCGTGGATTTCGCGGGCGATGCGCTTGCGTTCCTCTTCCTTGATCTGCTCGGCGTGCGCGGCCAGCCGGCGCAGCCGCTGGTGCGACAGTTGCAGCTTGGCCTGGCTGTCGCGCAATTCCCGCGTCATGTCGCGGGCCATCTGCAGTGCGCGGCGGCGCGACGAGACCTGCGCATGGAACAGGGCATACATCAGCAGCGTGCTGACGAAACCGACCAGCGCGGCCAGCCACGGCAGGTAGACATCGAACGTGGAGAACAGGGCAGCGCGCGGTGCATCGAAGTAGGCTTGCCATAGCCGGCCATTGAAGTTCAGGGGCAGGCTCAGTTGCACATGGTCGTCCGGCGGGGCCTGCCCGGCGGCTGATTCGATGCTGTCGAACAGCAGGTGACCATTCGGCTGCCTGCTGTTCGGCGGCGTGCCGGCAACCGTGCTGTACAGCCGCACGCGAATTTCGCGCACTGGCGTGTCGACCATGGCCGCTTCCACCAGGCGCGGCACGGAAAAGCCGATGCCGACCGAGCCCACGTAGGCGGCACGGCGGTCCGCCACCGTGTCGAGCGGCATGTCGGCACGGTAGACCGGCAGCCGCAGCGGCATGCCGAATTGCGTGGGGGCCTCGGGCAACTGTACCGGCACGCCGGAACTCGACAGTGCGCCCGTGTCGCGCGCATGTTCGAGTGCCAGTGCCCCGGCCGGCCGGGCCGACAGGTCATAGCCGAATTTCATTTTGCCGCCGTACATGGGTTCGAGCAGCGTGATCACCGTGTAGTAGGGCCGCCTGCCGGGTGGTGAAATGGCGAATTCCGGATAGCCGAGCTCGCGCAGCGCCGCGCTGCGCATCTGTGTCTCGAACGCGGCGCGGCGCTCATCGGGCACATACTGGGCGAAGTTGATCGTGGCGATCGAAGGGAAGTTGTGCGGAATGTCCAGGCCCCGCACATAGCGATGGAAACCCTGTGGCGACATCTCTTCGCTGGCCTGGAAGTGGCTCGCCGTGCCGCGCAGCACGTCGGTACAAGCCTTGATGCCGCCGGCGATGTTGTACTGGATGCTGCGGGCCTGGTTGCGGAACCGCTCCAGCGCCTCGCTTTCCAGCGAATTGGACATCCACGCATAGAAGCCGGCACCCACCAGCATCGACAGCAGGACGCCGCTCCACCAGGAAGGTTTAGCTTCGTGCATTTTTCCTGACAGAGGTGGATTCATGGACGGCACGCTGGGAGAGCTTGGTTCGTGGTCAAAATATAGGCAGTCGGTGTGAGCTGCGTCAAGAACAAAGCGACTACCGGACGTTAACCGTTGCGGTAGGCGCAGCCCTGGCCCCGCTGTCGTGGACATCCGTCAGCATCGGGGCGTACCCGGTCTGACCATGAATCATTGCTGCGCACCGGGAGCGCCCCGTGTCACAGTGAAGAAAAGCCGCCTCGCGGGCGGCTTTCCGAGCGGGGAATTACTTCGCGCTGCCCCAGCTGTCTTTCAGCGTCACGATGCGGTTGAACACGGGCTTGCCCGGTGTCGAATCGACCCGGTCGGCCACGAAATAGCCGTGGCGCTCGAACTGGAAACGCTGCTCCGGCTCGGCATTCTTCAGGCCCGGTTCCAGGTAAGCCGTCACCACTTCCTTTGACTTCGGATTCAGGAATTCCTTGAAGTCCTTTCCGCCGGCATCCGGTTGCGGGTCGGTGAACAGGCGGTCGTACAGGCGCACTTCCGCTTCCAGCGCGGCGCTGGCGCTGACCCAGTGGATATTGCCTTTCACCTTGTAGTTATTGGCGCCGTCCGTGCCCGATTTGCTGTCCGGGAAGTAGTTGACGTGCACGGCGGTGACCTTGCCGTTCTCGTCCTTGTCGTAGCCGGTGCACTCGGCCACGAAGCCATACTTCAGGCGCACGCGCGCGCCCGGCTGGTCGCCGATCGGCGGGTAGAAGCGGAAGTAGCCCTTCGTGGGTTCTTCCATGAAATCTTCTTCCTCGATCCACAGTTCGCGCGTGAACGGGAACGTGCGGTTGCCCCATTCCGGGTGGTGCGGGTGGACCGGCGAGCTGCATTCCACGCTGTCGTTGGCGTCGAAATTGTCGACGATCAGTTTCAACGGCTTCAGCACGGCGATGGCGCGCGGCGCCTTCGGGTCCAGGTCTTCGCGCACCGCGCCTTCCAGCACGCCGAAGTCGATCCAGCCGTCCGACTTCGTCACGCCGGTACGCTCGGCCATCAGCTGGATGCCCTCCGGCGTAAAGCCGCGGCGGCGCATGCCCACCAGGGTGGACAGGCGCGGGTCGTCCCAGCCGTCGACGATGCCTTCCTCGACCAGCTGGCGCAGCTTGCGCTTGGACGTGACGATGTAGGTGAGGTTCAGGCGCGAGAATTCATACTGCTTCGGCAGGGGCTTCTTGAAGAAGCCGCCTTCGGCCAGCGTTTCCAGCAGCCAGTCGTAGAACGGGCGGTGGTCCTGGAATTCCAGCGTGCACACGGAGTGCGTGATGTTCTCCAGCGCGTCCGAGATCGGGTGCGTGTAGTCGTACATCGGGTAGATGCACCACTTGTCTCCGGTGCGGTGGTGATGCGCGTGGCGGATGCGGTAGATCGCCGGGTCGCGCAGGTTCATGTTCGGCGACGCCATGGCGTCTTCGCTGATCTTGGCACGCAGGATGTGCTCGCCATCGGCGTACTTGCCGGCCTTCATGTCGCGGAACAGTTGCAGCGATTCCTCCGCGGGGCGGTTGCGGAACGGCGAATTCACGCCCGGCGTATTGAAATTACCCCGGTTGGCCGCCATGTCCTCCGCGCTCTGGCTATCGACATAGGCGTAGCCGGCCTTGATGAGGTACTCGGCCATCTCGTACAGCTTGTCGAAGTAGTCGCTGGCATAGTGCAGGTAGGCTTCGCCGCCGGCCGGATCCTGGTTTTCCCAGGAAAAGCCCAGCCACTTCACGCTGTCCATGATCGAATCCACGTATTCCTGCTCTTCCTTGGCAGGGTTGGTGTCGTCGAAGCGCAGGTGGCAGCGGCCGTTGTAGTCGCGCGCCAGGCCGAAATTCAGGCAGATGGACTTGGCGTGGCCGATGTGCAGGTAGCCGTTCGGCTCCGGCGGGAAGCGGGTGATGACGGAGGGCAGCCCGTCGCGCTGGTGCGCGCCGGTGGCCAGGTCGTGTTCGACGATGTTACGAAGGAAATTCGGTGCTGGGGCCGCAGTGGCCGTCTTTTTGTCGTTGCTCATGTACGCAGGCAAGGATTAGGGTCGATTGACGGCCATTTTACCGTACGCCGCCTTGTGTCGCGGGACGGCCTGCCGTTTTCTATAGGATAATTCCCCCTTACGCCCACGTTTTTCGGACAAGAGTTACCACATGGATAATTTATACAATGTGCTCGGCGTGGCCCCCAACGCGACCGAGGACGAGATCAAGAAGGTCTACCGTTCGCTGGCGATGCGCTTCCACCCGGACCGCAATCCCGAGCCGGGCGCCGACGCGCGCTTCAAGGCCATCGTCAAGGCTTACGAGGTGTTGTCCGACCCCGTCAAGCGGGAGGAATACAACCAGAGCCTGAACCACCGGATCATCATCGATCCGGAAGCGGAAGCCTATCAATTGTGGCGTTCCGTTTTCAGCCTGCATGGCGTCACCATTCCGGCCGCGTAACCGTATTTACAGTAAAGAGTTTGCAATGAGAAGAGTACATCCCGAGTTCGCCTTCCAGGCGCGCGAGCTGGCCGAGCAGATCGAGGGCATCCTCGGCGACCCGCCGGACCGCAAGAATTACCAGGCGATGACGAAGGCCCTGGTGTCCGAGTACGCCAAGGGCGGCGGCATCGAGGACCTGAACATGATGGCGTTCGCCCTGGTGGACGTGATCGACATCGCCGACCCCAAGGCCCTGCTGGCCGATGCCGAGGACTTCGAGTTCGGCGATCCGGCGCGCGTGTTCGGCGCCGTGTCGTGCCCGGCCGGCGAAGCGGCGAAGATGCTCGAGGCGATCGAGGAAAACCATCCCGACCTGGGCCGCCAGGCCATCGTCACGGCCTTCCTGCACAAGCACCCGCGCATGTGGGACGACGACGACACCTCGCTCGACCAGCTGGCCGAAGGCGACGAAGGCGACGACGATGACGACGAGTACGGCCGCGGCGACGGCGCCAGCGAGGAATTCACCCAGATCTTTGACCAGGAAGGAGAGCGCTAATGGCTGATGAAATGGCTGACAAGAAGTCGAATCTGCCCGCGATCAGCAAGCAGGTGACGGAACTGGTGCTGGCCGGTTCGCTCTCGCACGCCGAGCAGGCGTTCGCCGAGGCGGCCGAAGAGCATGGCGACTATGCCGTGGCCGAGGTGCTGCAGAACATTCCGCCGCACGTGACGGCACTGCACATGGCCGGCTTCGACGGCGGCAAGATGTCGCTGGCGACCCTGCTGGTGCCGCCGAAGGCCTGGGCCGACAGCCTGGCCTATATCGCCGCCACCTGGAACGAGGACATGATCGAGGACGACCCCGAGCGCATCGCCGAGTCGCTGTTCTCGCATATCCACGGCGTGGTGTTCGGTACCGAGGATGAAGACCGTCGCCGCGAACTGCTGATCGAGGCTTCCGCCAGTGACCATGGCGCCACCGCATTCGCCATCGTGTTCTCGCTGGCGCCAAAGGAAATGCTGGAAGTGGCTGGCGAAGTGATCTCGAAGGGTTCCTACATCACGGCGCAATCGTCGTCCGACAGCGATATCGTGCCGCTGGCCGTGGCGCTGGCGCAGGCCAGCGAGGATGGCTGGGACCGCGCGCTGTTCGAGCTGTTCCCCGAGTTCCGCCACAGCGCCGACCTGGCCGATGCCGAGTATTCGGACGATCCCGACGAGGAAGAACCGGCCGTGCTGCAGCGTTCCACGAAGGAGTTGCTGTACCGGCTGCGCAAGCAGGTGCCGAGCACCCGTACCACGTCGCCGCGCGGCGGCCGCCGTACCATGGGCACGGGGATCTTCAGCTGATGCTGCCGGCACTCGTACGCGAAAACCTGCCGAGACTGACGCGCGCGATCAAGCTGCTGCCGGGCGATACCCGCCCGGACGCGGCCGTGATCCTGGCCGACGAACTGGCCGGCATCACGGCGATGGTTGCCGAGAAGTTCACCAACAACCGCACTTCCGAAGGCATCCAGAAGGCCGTCAACCTCACGGTGGGCGGCGTGTCGCTGGGCCTGGAACAGCTGCTGACGGTGGACAGCGACGCGGCCGCGCTGGACTTCCTGATCGATAACGGTGCCGAGGCGGCGTTCCAGGCGGGCTTTCGCCAGCTGAAGGACCTCGTCGCGATGCCGGAAGACACGCTGGTGGGCGAATACGACCAGGACCCGGTGTACGCGCAGCGGCGCCTGCGCGACGTCTTCTTCGACATCTGCCTGACCGACCCGAACGCGAACTGGGATGGCCCGGCGCGCTACCAGGAACAGTTCAAGCAGCGGCAGGAGGCGCAGGCCGTGGTGCGCTTCGCGCAGTGGCTGCGGCGGCACAACAGCGAAGGGCAGGTCAAGGACGTGGACCTGAACGCGGAGGGCGTGATCGCGCTGGCGATCATCTTCGCCGCCGAAGGGACGGGGCGCATCGTCGCCCGCACGGGCCAGAAGGAGTTCGAGCGCTTCGTGAAGGCCGTGCGCGCCAACAAGCCCGACTTCGAGGCGGGCTGGGCGCAGCTGGTCGCCGCCGTGCCGGCGCAGCACCACCCGGTGCTGCTGAACCGCATCGACAGCTACCGCAAGGGCTGCACGGTGCTGCAACACATCCCCGGCCGCACGGCGATGAAGACGCTCTTTGCCGAGCTGGAGAATTACGCCGGCTCGGAGCTGGATGCGGATTACGACTGACACGCCGTGATTGCGCCAGCCGGGCTTGCCGCAATCCCCGCGCAACTGATGCAGTCGCTCGAAGCGCTGCATCGGCTGGAACCCAACCGCTTCCTGGCCATGGTGCGCAAGGCCGGCACGCCGGCCGAGTGGTACGACGCCGTGCTGGCCCTGCGCTACGCCGCCAATTCCAGGGAGCTCAGGGATACCGGGGATGACCGGGTGCACCAGCTGTGCGAGGACATCCTGCGGCAGGTGCGCCACATCGATGACATCTTTCGGATGACGCTGGTTCCCGCATCGGCCCGGCAGCGGCGCGACTGGGACCTGTCCGTGGCGCGCGATCCGCTGGCGAAGTATGCGTTCCGGGACGGCGGCACGCTGGAAATCAGCCTGCTCGACTCGTCGCTCGCCGGCTCGACACTGCACGTGCAACGCGTGTGGGATCACGTCTGCAACTTCGGCGGCTCCTGGACCGGCTTTTACATCACCCTCGACCCCACGCAAGCCGCCGACTGGCAAGCCCGCCGCACCCGGCTGCACAACCTGGAACACGCCATCGAAACCCGGTGACAGGCACCCGGTTCTTGGAAACATTTCTCGAGAACCGGTGACAGGCACCCGGTTTTTGGAAACATTTCTCAGGGGCCGGTGCCTGTCACCGAATTTTCGGCAATTATTCCTCGGCGGCGGTTCTTGCGAGGGCGATGAACGCTTCGGCCAGCGGGCTGCTGCCTTCGCTGCGCCGGGCGAGCATCAGCGCGGTGGTTGCCTGCGGGTCGGCCAGCGGGCGGTACACGACGCCTTCCATGTGGATGCCCTCGAATGAGCTCGGCAGCACCGAGATGCCGCAGCCGGCCGCGACCAGGCCGATGATGGTGGAGGCTTCGCCCGCTTCCATGGCGATCTGCGGGGTGAAACCGGCGGCGCGGCACATGCGGAACAGTTGCGGGTGGATGCCCGTGCCGGCGTCCTTCGGGAAGATCACGAACGGCAAGCCTTCCAGGTCTTTCACCGTGATGGTCTCCATCGCCGCGATCGGCCAGTCCGCCGGCAGCACGAGGCGCAGCGGGTCGTGGCGCAAGGTCGTGAGGGTGATGGTTTCCGGGATCGCCACGCTGACGGTGCGCACGAAACCCAGGTCCAGCTCGCGCGCTTCCAGTTTCTCCAGCTGGTGCAGGGTCGCCATTTCATGGAACGTCAGCAATACACCCGGGTACTGCTGGCGGTAGCGCCGCACCACGGTGGCGAACAGCGACGTGAAGGGCGTGGAGAACGTGAACCCGACGCGCAATTCGCCGGCCTCGCCCCGCTGGGCGCGCCGCGCGGTTTCCTTGGCCTGTTCGGACAGCGCCAGCACGCGCCGCGCATCGGCCAGGAACAGCTTGCCCGCCTCCGTGAGCCGCACCCAGCGCTTGCTGCGCTCGAACAGCCGCGCGCCCACCTCGTGCTCCAGAGCCTGGATCTGCTGCGAGAGCGGCGGCTGGCCGATGTGCAGCCGCTCGGCCGCGCGCGTGAAGCTCAACTCCTCGGCCACGGCGACGAAATAACGCAGGTGACGCAGTTCCATGTTATCGCTTAAAAATATTAATGACGACTCAAATATATATTGGACAGTAATACCGGGCAATCCTACCATCGGCCCATCGTCGTTGAAAGTGAGCCGCCATGGAGCGCATTTCCCCCGCCAGCCCCGCCTTCAAGCGCACCAACCGCGCGCTGTTCTTCGGGGGCTTTTCCTGTTTCGCCCTGCTGTACTGCGTGCAGCCGCTGATGCCCCTGCTGGCGCACCAGTTCGCATTGACACCGGCGCAGAGCAGCCTGTCGCTGTCGGTCTCGACAGGGGCGCTGGCGGTGTCGCTGCTGCTGTCGTCGATCGTCTCCGACCGCATGGGCCGCAAGGGCCTGATGGTCGCGGCGCTGTTCCTGGCCGCCGTGATGACGCTCGTCTGCGCGCTGGCGCACAATTACCCGCAGCTGCTGGCGGCGCGGGCGCTGCTGGGTTTCGGCCTGGGCGGCATGCCGGCCATCGCCATGGCTTACCTGAGCGAGGAAATCGAGCCGGAATCGCTGGGCCTGTCGATGGGCCTGTACATCAGCGGCAGCGCGTTCGGCGGCATGCTGGGGCGCGTCGTCACGTCCACGCTCTCCGACATGTTCAGCTGGCGGATCGCGATGGCGGCGATGGGCGTTGCCGGGCTGTACGCGGCATGGGAATTCTGGCGCAGCCTGCCGGCATCGCGCAATTTCCGGCCGGCGCAGGGCGGCCTGGCCGGCATGGCGGCCGGCTTGCGCCGCCACTTCGCCGACGACGGGCTGCCATGGCTGTTCGTGCTGGCCTTCCTGCTGATGGGCTGCTTCGTCAGCGCCTATAACTTCATCGGCTTCCGGCTGCTGGACGAGCCGTTCTCGCTGCGCCAGGGCATCGTGGGCGGCATTTCCTTCCTGTACCTGCTGGGCATCTACAGTTCCGTGTGGGCCGGGCGGTTGGCCGACCGGCTGGGGCGCCGCAAGGTGCTGTGGGCCACCATGTCGGCGATGCTGGCCGGCCTGCTGCTCACGCTGGCGAACAACCTGGTGGCGATCGTGGCTGGCATGGCACTGTTCACGTTCGCGTTCTTCGCCTCGCATTCGATGGCGAGCAGCTGGGTGGGCCGGCGAGCGCGGACGCCGCAGGCACTGGCCTCGGCGCTGTACCTGTTCTTCTATTACCTGGGATCGAGCGTGGCGGGCTGGCTGTGCGGCCTGCTGTGGGCGCACGGCGGCTGGCCGGGCGTCGTGGCCCTGCTGGCGACGCTGCTGGCGGCGGGACTGCTGATCGCCTTGCGCCTGCGCCGTCTGGCCCCGCTGGCCTCGCCCCTGGAGGCGCAGCCGGCATGACGCCGAACGTTGAGCCTCCTCAAGGATAAGGCAGGCTCAGGCAACCTTCCGCCCGCATCCCCCTCCAAGCATCAGCGGGGCAAGCACTGCCGCATCCAATGCGACCAACCACGGAGGGGAATCATGGAGGGGAATATGGGAGAACAGGAAATCAGAAGCCGCCTCAACAGCATTAGGCTCGCCGTTGCCCAGGCCGCCCAGGCGCTGTCCGCAGAGCGCGTGCTGCCGGGCGAACTGCGCGATTACATCCAGAAGCTGGACCGGCAATCGGACCGCATCACGGAAATCCTGGCGCTGCGCGATCCCGCGCGTATCGCCCGGCTGATCGACGACATGGAACTCCTGGGCGCGCGCGCGCTGCGCGTATGCAGCAGCGGCCTGCCACTGTCGGGCCAGATGAAATCGGCGGTCAACAATATGCACAGCGAATTGGTCGAGTTCAAGCAACACCTGCACTGAGTTGGGGCGACGGCGCCGGGGCCCGCTGTGTGTCTTCCACGGGCCAGCGCCGCGGCCAACCCCGAGCCGCGACCGCAACCGGCGCCTTACAGGGCCGCTTCGAACGTGAAGCGGCCTTTTTTTGCCCGTTTTTCGGTGCCAGGGGCTGCCGCATGGTAGTGTGCACCCATGTGGCCCTATCCAACCATGATCGCGCACCGCGGCGGCGGCACGACCGCCCCGGAAAACACCATCGCCGCGCTGGACGCCGGCCTGCGTCACGGCTACCGCGCCGTCGAGTTCGACGTGATGCTGTCGCGCGACGGCATCGGCGTCGTCATGCACGACCCCGACTTCGGCCGCACGGTACCGGGCCCCGGCACCGTGGCCGGCCTGGACGCCGCCGATATTGCCAGGCTCGACGCCGGCAGCTGGTTCGGCCCGGAGTACGCGGGCGAGCCCGTGCCGCTGTTCGTGCCGTTCGCCGAGTACTGCAAGGCCCACGGTATCTGGATGAACGTGGAAATCAAGCCGGCGCCCGGCCACGACGAAGCCACCGGCCGCCACGTGGCCGACACCGTGCGCCAGCTGTTCCCGCAGGAGAGCGACGCGGCGCGGCTGCCGCTGCTGTCGTCGTTCAGCGCCACCGCGCTGCGTGCCGCCCGCGCGGCCGCGCCGGAACTGCCGCGCGCGATCGCCTTCGAAGGCTTGCCGGCCGACTGGGAAGGGCAGGCGCGCGAGCTGGGCGTGCTGTCGGTGCACGTCGACCACAGGCAACTGGCGCCCGGGCAGGCGCGGGCCGTGAAATCGGCCGGCTTCGGCCTGTTCTGCTACACCGTCAACGACCCGGAACGCGCGCGCACCCTGCTGGGGTGGGGCGTCGACGCGATCTGCACCGACCGGATCGACCTGATTTCGGCCGATTTCCGCTGAAACTGCCGAATCCGGCGGCCATCCTGCCGGAAATACATTCACGTATAATCAGCGTTTCGCATACAGCCAGGGCGCGCGCGCCCGCCTTCAGCCTGCATTTAGCCTATCGACATGAAATCAACCGAAATCCGCGAGAAGTTCCTCAAATTCTTCGAGTCCAAGGGTCACACGATCGTCCGTTCCAGCCCGCTAGTACCGGGCAACGATCCGACCATGCTGCTGACGAACTCGGGCATGGTGCAGTTCAAGGACGTGTTCCTGGGCCTGGATACGCGCCCCTACTCGCGCGCCACCACCGTGCAGCGCTGCGTGCGCGCCGGCGGCAAGCACAACGACCTGGAAAACGTGGGCTACACGGCGCGCCACCACACGTTCTTCGAGATGCTGGGTAACTTCAGCTTCGGCGATTACTTCAAGCGCGACGCGATCGCCTATGCGTGGGAACTGCTGACCCGCGTGTACATGCTGCCGGCCGAGAAGCTGACCGTCACCGTCTACCAGGAAGACGACGAAGCCTACGACATCTGGGCGAACGAGATCGGCGTGCCGAAGGAGCGCATCATCCGCATCGGCGACAACAAGGGTGCCCGCTACGCGTCGGACAACTTCTGGCAGATGGCCGACACCGGCCCGTGCGGCCCGTGCACGGAGATCTTCTACGACCACGGCCCGGAAATCTGGGGCGGCCCCCCGGGTTCGGCCGAGGAAGACGGCGACCGCTTCATCGAGATCTGGAACCTGGTGTTCATGCAGTTCAACCGCGATGAAGCCGGCAACATGACGAAGCTGCCCAAGCCCTGCGTCGATACCGGCATGGGCATGGAACGCCTGGCCGCCGTGCTGCAGCACGTGCACAGCAATTACGAGATCGACCTGTTCCAGAACCTGATCAAGGCCGCCGCCCGCGAAACGCACACGGAAGACCTGGAAAGCAAGTCGCTGCGCGTGATCGCCGACCATATCCGCGCCGCCTCCTTCCTGATCGTCGACGGCATCATCCCGAGCTCGGAAGGCCACGGCTACGTCCTGCGCCGCATCATCCGCCGCGCGCTGCGCCACGGCCACAAGCTGGGGCAGACGAAACCGTTCTTCTACAAGCTGGCCGCCGACCTGGACAAGGAAATGGGCGCCGCCTATCCGGAACTGACCGAGAAGCTGGCCTATGTGCAGCAGGTGCTGAAGACGGAAGAAGAGCGCTTCGGCGAAACGCTGGAAAACGGCATGAAGATCCTGGAAGCGCAGCTGGTCAAGGACCCGCACAAGCTCGATGGCGCCACCGCGTTCACGCTGTACGACACCTACGGCTTCCCGCTGGACCTGACGGCCGACATCTGCCGCGAGCGCGGCGTGACGCTGGACGAGGAAGGCTTCGCCGCGGCGATGGAAAACCAGAAGCGCACCGCGCGCGCGGCCGGCAAGTTCAAGATGGCCGCCAACGTGGAATACACGGGCGCGAAGACGAGCTTCGTGGGCTACGAGCAACTGGTCTTCGATTCGACCGTGATCGCCCTGTATTCGAACGGCGCGCCGGTGCAGGAACTGAAGGCCGGCGAGGCCGGCATCGTGGTGCTGGACACCACGCCGTTCTACGCCGAATCCGGCGGCCAGGTGGGCGACCAGGGCATCATCCAGAGCACCAGCGCGAAATTCACGGTCGACGACACGCTGAAGATCCAGGCCGACGTGTTCGGCCAGCACGGCGTGCTGGAAAACGGCTCGCTGAAAGTGGGCGACAAAGTGTCCGCCCAGGTCGATACGGTGAAGCGCGCACGCACGATCCGCAACCACTCGGCCACGCACCTGATGCACAAGGCGCTGCGTGAAGTGCTGGGTTCGCACGTGCAGCAGAAAGGCTCGCTGGTCGATGCGGACAAGACCCGCTTCGACTTCAGCCACAATGCGCCGTTGACCGCCGAGCAGATCGCCAGGGTCGAAGCGCTCGTCAATGCCGAGATCCTGGAAAACCATCCGACCAAGGCGCAGCACATGTCGTTCGATGACGCCGTCAAGCATGGCGCGATGGCGCTGTTCGGCGAGAAGTACGGCGACGAAGTGCGCGTGCTGGACATCGGCTCGTCGAAGGAACTGTGCGGCGGCGTGCACGTGCAGCGCACCGGCGACATCGGCCTGTTCAAGATCGTTTCCGAAGGCGGCGTGGCGGCCGGTATTCGCCGCGTGGAAGCCGTGACGGGCGAGGGCGCGCTGGCGCTGGTGCAGGCGATGAACCGCCGCCTGAACGAGGCAGCCGCCGCGCTGAAGGCCACGCCGGAAGAACTGACCAGCCGCATCGGCCAGGTGCAGGACCAGGTGAAAGCGCTGGAGAAGGAATTGAACGCGCTGAAGTCGAAGCTGGCTTCCGGCCAGGGCGACGAACTGGCCACGAAGGCGATCGACATCAAGGGCATCAAGGTGCTGGCCGCCACGCTGGAAGGCGCCGACGTGACCGCGCTGCGTGAAACGATGGACAAGCTGAAGGACAAGCTGAAGACGGCGGCAATCGTGCTGGCATCGGTGAACGGCGACAAGGTCAGCCTGATCGCCGGCGTCACGGCCGATTCGATCGGCAAGGTGAAAGCCGGCGAGCTGGTGAACTTCGTTGCCCAGCAGGTGGGCGGCAAGGGCGGCGGCCGGCCGGACATGGCGCAGGCCGGCGGCACGAACCCGGCGGCACTGCCGGATGCCCTGGCAGGCGTGCAGGGCTGGGTCGAGCAACGCGTGTAAGCGCTTTTGCTTGCCGGACAGGGCGGCGCGAGCCGCCCTTTTTTTCTGCCACGTTCGCATAAAGAGCCCGCGCCGCGTCAACTGGACGCAATGCGCTGCCGTTATCGGTTGGATTGCCCGGTGACTGGAAGTCGACGGCAAGGTTGGTCCTGCCGGGCTTGCAATGCTCAACCTGGCGCAAGTTCGCGGACGTCGATGACGCAGTGCGGAAGAATCGGTTTTGGGTCTATACTGCGGTTTCTGGCCGTTGTCTCCAGCGGCCATTTACTTTTTTGAATCTCTCGTTGCAAAACTGCAACGACTCGCGAACTCTTTTGGTGCACCGCGTCAAGGCGCACTTTTTGGAGTAGACTGTCATGACTCAGCACAATATTTGGTGAGAATCTTGATGAGCGATACTTTACTCGATACCGAAATCATGGAATTTCATAAGGAAATCGATGCGCGCGGCCTGAACTGCCCGCTGCCGATCCTGAAGGCGAAGAAGGCACTGGCCGAACTGGAGAGCGGCCAGGTGTTGCGCATCGTGGCGACCGATCCCGGTTCCGTGCGCGACTTCCAGGCATTCGCCAAGCAGACCGGCAACCCGCTGTTGTCGCACGTCCAGCAGGGCGCCGAGTTTACGTTCCTGATGCAGCGTAAATAAGTCAGCCAACCACTCAAAACATCCCATCGCACCACAGGCGCCTTCATCGGCGAACAAGGGGACAGTTTCCTGGCAGCAGGACTGTCCCCTTGTTTTTTCCCACCCACCGTATTTTCCGCACCCGTCCAGCCGATTCCGCGAACAATCTTCTTTTTAGAGGCGGCCTTCTAACCTGAAATCGTACGGTCGTGCTTTAATTCCGTGCCGGCCTAGAAAAACTTTTATAATCTAGCCCATTTCACTCTCATTTTTTCCCAAAGGCATCCCATGAAAGTCCTGGTACCTGTCAAGCGCGTGGTCGACTACAACGTCAAGGTGCGCGTGAAGTCCGACGGCACTGGCGTCGATATCGCCAACGTCAAAATGTCGATGAACCCGTTCGACGAGATCGCCCTGGAAGAAGCCACGCGCCTGAAGGAAGCGGGCAAGGTGACCGAGATCGTGGCGGTGTCGGCCGGTGTGGCGCAGTGCCAGGAAACGCTGCGCACGGGCATGGCGATCGGCGCCGACCGCGGCGTGCTGATCGAGACCGGTGCCGAACTGGAGCCGCTGGCCGTGGCCAAGCTGCTCAAGGCGCTGGCCGACAAGGAGCAGCCGCAGCTGATCATCCTGGGCAAGCAGGCGATCGACGACGATTCGAACCAGACGGGCCAGATGCTGGCCGCGCTGCTGGGCTGGCCGCAAGCCACCTTCGCTTCGAAGGTCGTGCTGGAAGACGGCAAGGTCACCGTGACCCGTGAAGTGGACGGCGGCCTGGAAACCCTGTCGCTCACGCTGCCGGCGATCGTCACCACCGACCTGCGCCTGAACGAGCCGCGCTACGTGACGCTGCCGAACATCATGAAGGCGAAGAAGAAGCCGCTGGAAACGATCAAGCCGGAGGACCTGGGCGTGGACGTGACGCCGCGCCTGAAGACGCTGAAAGTGGCCGAGCCGGCCAAGCGCTCCGCCGGCGTGAAAGTGCCGGACGTTGCCACGCTGGTGTCGAAGCTGCGCACCGAAGCCAAAGTCATCTGAATAACTCGCGGCGCGTGAGGCACCGGGGCCTGCCGTATCGGCGGACCGCCCCGCACGGGGACTGACCCCAGCCTTTTCGCAGCGCCGCCACAGCAAGGGAAAAATCATGGTCGCACTCGTCATCGCAGAACACGACAACGCCAGCCTGAAAGGCAGCACCCACCATACCGTTACCGCCGCGGCGCAAGCCGGCGGTGAAGTCCACGTCCTGGTCGCCGGCGCGAATGCCTCGGCTGCCGCCCAGCAGGCCGCGCAGATTGCCGGCGTCACGAAAGTGCTGCTGGCCGACGCGCCGCACTTCGCCGAAGGCCTGGCCGAAAACGTGGCCGAGCAGATCCTGGCTGTCGCAGGCAGCTATTCGCACATCCTGGCCCCGGCTACCGCCTATGGCAAGAACATCCTGCCGCGCGTGGCCGCCAAGCTGGACGTGGCGCAGATCTCCGAGATCACCAAGGTCGATTCGCCGGACACGTTCGAACGCCCGATCTACGCCGGCAACGCGATCGCCACCGTGCAATCGTCGGACAAGGTGAAAGTGATCACCGTCCGCACCACCGGCTTCGACTCCGCCGCATCGACCGGCGGTTCGGCCGCCGTGGAAAACGTGACGGCCGTGGCCGATTCCGGCAAGTCGAGCTTCGTGGGCCGTGAAGTCGCGAAGTCGGACCGTCCGGAACTGACCGCTGCCAAGATCATCGTGTCCGGCGGCCGCGGCATCGGCTCGGCCGACAACTTCAAGATCCTCGAACCGCTGGCGGACAAGCTGAACGCCGCCATGGGTGCCTCGCGCGCCGCCGTCGACGCGGGCTACGTTCCGAACGACTGGCAGGTGGGCCAGACCGGCAAGATCGTCGCGCCTTCGCTGTACATCGCCGTCGGCATCTCCGGCGCGATCCAGCACCTGGCCGGCATGAAGGATTCGAAGACCATCGTGGCCATCAACAAGGATCCGGAAGCGCCGATCTTCTCGGTGGCCGACTACGGCATCGTGGGCGATCTGTTCGAGATCGTTCCGGCACTGGTCAAAGAACTGGGCTGATCCTCACCAGGGACCTGACTCACAACGAGCCACGCTGGCCAGGCACCACAGCCCGGCCACCGTGGCCTGGGCACCTTGAAAACCGTCGCGAGCGGCGGCAGTTCCGGCCGAGAAGCGCAGCCGTACAGCCGTACGGCGAGCATCGCAGGCCGGAAATGCAACGCGCAGCAGGTTTTTCGAGGTGCCCATTTTTTTTGGAGACGACAATGAGCTATACCGCCCCGATCAAAGACATGCTGTTCGTGATGAACGAGCTGGCCAACCTCGACGCCGTGAGCGCGCTGCCCGGCTGCGAGGATGCCACGCGCGAAACGGCCGAAGCCGTGCTGGAGGAGAACGCAAAGTTCGTCAGCGGCGTGATCGACCCGCTGAACCACGCCGGCGACAAGGAGCCGAGCTTCTGGCACGACGGTGAAGTGACGACGACGAAGGGCTTCAAGGAAGCCTTCCGCCAGTTCGCCGACGCCGGCTGGCAGGGCCTGCAGCATCCGCAGGACTTCGGCGGCCAGGGCTTGCCCAAGCTGGTGGGCACGCCGTGCGTGGAAATGCTGCACGGGGCGAACCTGTCGTTCGCGCTGGTGGCGCTGCTGTCCGACGGGGCGATCGAGGCGCTGATGACGGCCGGCAGCGATGAGCAGAAGGCCACGTACCTGGAGCCGCTCGTCACCGGCAAGTGGACCGGCACGATGAATCTCACCGAGCCGCAGGCCGGCTCCGACCTTGCCGCCGTGCGCACGCGCGCCGAGCCGCAGGGCGATGGCACCTATAAAATCTTCGGTACCAAGATCTTCATCACGTACGGCGAGCACGATATGACGGAAAACATCGTGCACCTCGTGCTGGCGCGCACGCCGGACGCGCCGCCGGGCGTGAAGGGCATCTCGCTGTTCATCGTGCCGAAGTTCATGGTCAATGCCGACGGATCGCTGGGCGCGCGCAACGACGTGCATTGCGTCTCCATCGAGCACAAGCTGGGCATCAAGGCCAGCCCGACCGCGGTGCTGCAATTCGGCGACCATGGCGGGGCGATCGGCACGCTGGTGGGCGAGGAAAACCGCGGCCTGGAGTACATGTTCATCATGATGAACGCGGCGCGTTTCGGCGTGGGCATGCAGGGCATCGGCCTGGCCGAGAACGCGTACCAGAAGGCCGTTGCTTTTGCCCGCGAGCGCGTGCAGTCGCGCGACCTGGCCGGCTCCTCCGGCCCGGTGGCGATCATTCACCATCCGGACGTGCGGCGCATGCTGATGTCGATGCGCGCCCAGACCGAGGCGGCGCGCGCGCTGGCCTACGTGGGCGCGGGCTTCCATGATATCGCCCACCACCACGAGGACGAGGAAACGCGCGCCGCCCACCAGGCCGTGTACGAGTACCTGGTCCCCGTGATCAAGGGCTGGTCGACGGAGATGAGCGAGAACGTGGCGCGCGACGGCGTGCAGGTACACGGCGGCATGGGCTTCATCGAGGAGACGGGCGCCGCGCAGCACTACCGCGACGCGAAGATCCTCACGATCTACGAAGGCACCACGGCGATCCAGGCCAACGACCTGGTGGGCCGCAAGACGCTGCGCGACGGCGGTAAAGTGGCCAAGCACCTCGTCGCGCAGGTGCGCGCGACGGGCACGCAGCTGGGCGAACTGGAAGGATCGGACTTCGCCGCCGATTTTGCGTCGATGCGTGCGCGCCTGGAGCAGGGCGCCGCCGACCTGGAAGCGGTGGTCGACTTCGTGCTGGCCAATGCGAAGAGCGACGTGAAAGCCGTCTTTGCCGGCAGCGTGCCGTACCTGAAGCTGGCCGGCATCGTGCTGGGCGGCTGGCAGATGGCGCGCGCCGCGCTGGTCGCGCAGCAGAAGCTGGCGGCCGGTGAAGGCGATGCCGCCTTCTATAAGGCAAAGATCGTCACCGCGCGCTTCTTTGCCGACCACTTCCTCGCGCAATCGGCGGCGATGCGCTCCGCCATCGTGGAAGGCCACGCCGGCGTGCTGGCGCTGCCGGAAGAGCTGTTCTGAGCTGCCTCAGCCAGATCGCCGGGAAGGGAGCGCTGCCGGGCCCGTAGGAGACGCGCCCGGCGGTTCACTTCCTGATATTCTTACGGGAAATTGGCAAAAGGATATCCCGTATGAACTTGAGGAGGACCATGGTCTCGGCCGTGCTGGCCGTGCTGGCATGCAACGCTGCAGCGGCCGACAATGACTGCCCGGACTGCTTTCCAAAGCGCTGGATCTATTACGGCGGCAATGTCACCACGCCCGGCAATTTTTCCACCCTGAAGAAACTGATCGCCGACGCGGCGGCCAATGGCTACAACGGCATCGCGCTCAATGCCGGCGGCGACGCCGGCTATCACGTGCTGCTGAAAGGCGACTCGGGCAAGGCGGCGGCACTGCGCAGGAACCTGGCCGAGCTGATCGCGCTGGGCGTCGAGCACGGTGTGGAACTGATCCCGGTGGGCGGGAGTCCGGCCGTGCCCGTCACCGTCGATCCGAACCTCGTCGAGGCCTTGCCGGCGACCACGCCATTCACGGTGCGGAACAAGGTGGCCACCGCCAGCGATGCGAACCTGGTCGAGAACGGCGATTTCGCCAGCGATGCCGGCTGGCACCGCGATAACGCCTGGGTGAAATTCGACCCCAACAACGACCATGGCGGCGGCTCCGGATCGATGAAAATGTCGCCGGCCGCCAGTGGCCCACATCGCAATGCACGCCTGTACCGCAGGTTCGACCTTGCTCCGCACAAGGCTTACCGGGTAACGTTCTGGCTCAAGGCCAGCGCCGGCTATCCCACGTCGAAGCTGACTGCCCAGATCCTGGGCGAGGACAGCGGCCAGCCCGTCTATCGCAACATGACATCCCGCCTGGGCTGGGGAACCAGGCCGGACGGCAGCTGGAACGAGGCGGGCAATTCCGACCGGTCGATGTTCGCTCCCGGCCAGGGCTGGAAAAAATACGAGCTCGACTTCAATACCGGCAATTATTCGTGGGTGATGTTCTACCTGGCCAACCAGTCGGGCGGCGATCCCTCGACGGCGGTGTGGGTAGACGACATCGCGCTGCGCGAGATCGGCCTGGCCCATCCGGTGCGGCGCGCGTCGCTGCCGCTCGTGGTGAAAGGGCGGGACGGTACCGTGTACCGCGAGGGCGCCGATTACACGGTCGGCGTGGAACAGCTGAAGATTCCCGGCGGCAGCCGCATCCGCGATGGCCAGGTGCTCGACGTGGCCTGGTACCAGTCGGCCGTGAACATGACGGTGCGCTTCGGGACCCCGGCCACCTCCTGTGTCGACGACTATTTCGACATCCAGAAGGCGTACTACGACGAGCTCAACAAGATTTTCGGCGGCAAGTTCTCCGGCGCGAAGACCGACCGCTACTTCATGTACTATGACGAGATCCGGGTCATGAACTGGGACCCGAGCTGCAAGCCGAAGCCGAAAACGGCCGGCGAATACCTGGCGCGCACGGTCAATGGCGTGGGCGCGCGGCTGACGGGCTATCGCCGGCCCGTCGAAAAGCTGGTGTGGAACGATATGTTCGATCCCACGATGAACGCGGTACCCCGCTACTGGCAGGTGAACGGCGACTTGAGCAAATCGTCGGTCCCGCTCGATTCGAGCTTCGTCATCGTCAATTGGGCTGGCGAAGGGCGGACGGGGGGCGCCGACGACGCCAATCGCCGCGTTTCGCTGAAGCGATTCGCCGAGCCCGGTCATCGGCAGGTAGTCGCCCTGTACTATGACAGCCTGAGCAGCGTGGACAACTGGCTGGGGGTGCTCGGCAAGCAGCCGCCGCGCGGCCTGGATGGCATCATGTACACGAGCTGGACCGACAACTACAGCGGCTATGCCCATCTGGCCGACACGGCCGACAAGATCCGGTCGCGGCTGCCCGGGCGGTGGCCGGCCAAGCAGCGCTGACCCTGGCGGCCCGGGCGAAGGAGAAGAACCATGGAACTGTCGACACTGCTGCTGTTCATCCCCGCCTGCTTTGCCCTCAACCTGGCGCCGGGGCCCAACAACCTGCTATCGGTCAGCAATGCGACGCGCTACGGGTTTAGGGCGTCCTGTGCCGCCGGGCTGGGCCGGCTGCTCGCCTTCGTCGGCATGATCGCGCTGGCGGCGAGCGGGCTGGCCGTCGTGCTGCATGCGTCCGAGCTGCTGTTCCATGCGATCAAGATCACGGGGGCCTTGTACCTGTTCTGGCTGGCGTGGCAGCTGTGGCGGGCCGAGCCGGCGGTGGGGGAGGAGAAGGGTGATACGGGCGAGGCGGGCGTGCTGCGATTGGCACGCCAGGAATTCCTGGTGGCCGTCGGCAATCCGAAAGCGATCCTGATCTTCACGGCATTCCTGCCGCAATTCGTCGACCCGGCGCGGCCGGTGGCGGCCCAGTTCGCGCTGCTGGGCGCTCTGTTCCTGGCATTCGAGATGGTGGCGATCGCCATCTACGCGGCCATCGGCAGCCGGCTGCGGCGCTGGTTTGCCCAGCCGCGCGGCAAGCGCATCTTCAACCGCGCCTGCGCCGGGCTGCTGTCCGGCGCGGGCCTTGGCCTGCTGCTCGCGCGGCGCGCGTGATCAGCCGCGCACGATCCGGTCGCCATTCCTGCGCACGCGGTCGCCCTTGTGCATGTGCGGGTCGTTGGCGAAGTCGTAGGAGCGCGTGCGGCCATTCTCGAAGCGCACGTTGACGATCCACGTCTTCACCTTCTTCATCTTGCCTTCGATGTGCTTGCCCGCATACGCGCCGCCGACGGCGCCGGCCACGGTGGCCAGGTCGCGGCCGGTGCCGCTGCCGATCTGGTTGCCCAGCAGGCCGCCCGCCACGCCGCCGACGATCACGCCGGTTGCGCCACCCTTGCCATCCTTCTCGACGACGCGCACGCCGGTCACCTTGCCGCAGTCATTGCAGACCCTGTGCTTGTGGTGCGGGTCGGCATGGGCACCCGCCATCAGCGTGGACAGGGCGAGGGTGGCGAGGGTGCTGCGCAGGAAGGCTTTCATGTTTGCTCCGGGTAATGACTGATGGGCGCAGTATAGGCGCGCCGACTATCCTTATGGATGAGCAAATTGTAATCGCTTGTAAATCCCGTCGCCGGCCACCGGATCGGTGTCGCACACCTTTTCCGGTGTTTCTCCGGAAAAGGTGTACGACACCGGTTTTCCCACGAGGCACCCCTGGCGCCCCGGACTGCGGAAGAGAAAACCGGTGTCGTACACCGGCGAGCCGGTGTACGACACCAGGCCGGCGCCCCCGTGCAGCTTCGTCAGCCGTAGGCACCGCCCGTATACAGCAGGTCGAACAGGCGGGCGAGGGTGGCGATCAGGGTGCCGGCGCCGACCATCAGGGTTGCGACGATGATCACGGCCAGCGGCCAGCGCGATTCGCTGCGGCGGCCGGAGGAGGGGTTGTAGGCGGTGTCCCATTTCTCGTCCGGCATCAGGCCCAGCACAAGTGCCTCGAGGAAGCCGGCCAGCATCGACAGGGTGAACGGCAGGTACCAGAAATACCAGTCCGCGGCAGGCGCGGCGCTCATGACGATGCCGCAGGCGGGCAGGGACGCGGCGTGCAGCCAGCCCCAGCGGTCATTGAAACCCTTCAGGTAGAAGCGGTGGGCGCCGACGCCGCCGAGGACGAAGGCGAGCAGCGTGGCCAGCGTTTTGTTTTTATGCGACATGCCGATCGATCAGTAAATGGACAAGGTTGCCAGGAGCCGTGCAGTATCGGGCAAAATTGGCGTCCCGTGTCGTCGGCGCATGCTGCACTGCCGATACCGGGGCGAGCGCAATTTGCGATTGCCCATCACGCCCAAGTAGGCGATAATCATGGATTGCCCCAACTCTCACTATTGTCATTAATTCTTGCTGGCCAAAGAGGAAGCACGCTATAATCGGCGGCTTTTTCCGACTCAGCACACTTTTTGGAAATATTATGGTCGTTATTCGTTTAGCTCGCGGTGGTGCCAAGAAGCGCCCTTTCTACAACATCGTTGCAACCGATTCCCGCAATCGTCGTGACGGTCGCTTCGTCGAGCGCATCGGTTTCTACAACCCGATGGCTTCGGGCCAGGAAGTTGGCCTGCGCATCGCCGCTGACCGCCTGTCGTACTGGCAAGGCGTGGGCGCCCAGCTGTCCCCGGCTGTCGAGCGTCTGGTCAACTCGCAAAAAGCAGCTGCCTAAGTTTTCGTCTTGAGCGGCAAGAGTGAGGCCGGGGCTGTCCCCGGCGATCTGGTACAGGTAGGCTTCATCGCCGGTGCCTATGGCGTGGCCGGTGGCGTGCGGATCCGTCCGTTCTCCACGGATGCCGATGCCTTGCTGCACGCGACAACCTGGTGGCTGGACAAGCCGGGCCTGCACGACGTCGCCGTCAAGCGGGCCAGGATGCATTCCGGCGATGTGGTGGCGACGCTCGTCGATGTCACCGACCGGGACATGGCGGAAGCGCTGAAGGGTGCCGCGGTCTTCATCCCGCGCAGCCAGTTTCCGCAGCTGGAAGATGAAGATGAATTCTACTGGGCCGACCTGATCGGCCTGGAAGTCGAGAACCTGCAGGGCGAACGCCTGGGCGTGGTGCACGACATGATGAGCAACGGGCCGCAATCGATCCTGCGTATCCAGGAACCCGGCCAGGCCGAAGAGCGGCTGATCCCATTCGTGGACCAGTTCGTGAAGAAGGTGGACCAGGAAGCGAAGAAGATCGTCGTGGACTGGGGCCTCGACTACTGAGCCTCCCGCGTTCACCGATCATGCAGTTCGACGTCGTTACGCTGTTCCCCGAGATGTTCGCCGCGCTCACGCAGTCCGGCGTCACGCGCCGTGCGCACGAGCAGGGCAGGTGGGGCTTGAACCTGTGGAATCCGCGTGATTTCACGACCGACAACCACCGCACCGTGGACGACCGGCCTTACGGCGGCGGGCCCGGCATGGTGATGCTGGCCAAGCCGCTCGAAGCGACGGTCGCCGCCGCGAAACGGCGCCAGGTCGTGGCCGGATTGCCGGCGCCGCGCGTGGTGTTCATGTCGCCGCAGGGCCGGCAACTGACGCACGCGAAGGTCATGGAGTTGAAGAACGAGCCCGGGCTCGTGATCCTCTGCGGCCGCTACGAGGCGGTGGACCAGCGCCTGCTGGACCGCTGCGTCGACGAGGAAATCAGCCTCGGCGACTTCGTGCTGTCCGGCGGCGAATTGCCGGCGATGGCGCTGATGGATGCCGTGGTGCGGCAGTTGCCCGGTGTGCTGAACACCGATGCGTCGGCCGTCGAGGACAGTTTCGTCAATGGCCTGCTGGATTCGCCGCACTATACGCGGCCCGAGGTCTACGAAGGCGAGAGCGTACCGCCGGTGCTGCTGGGCGGGAATCACGCCGAGATCAACAAGTGGCGCCGCGAGCGCATGCTCGAGGCGACCCTGAACAAGCGTCCCGATTTGCTGGAAAAGGCCCGCGCCGCCGGCCTCTTGAGCAAGCAGGATGAAAAGTTTTTGGCAGGTTTAGCAAAACCTGTGTAGTGAAGGCAGTAACCGCGCGGGCCGATACCGGTCCGCTTGTTTAACCCCATCCTCTACCGGGCAATCGAAAAAACTGCGCCGGCACGATGGCAATAGGAGTCATAAAATGGATCTGATTCAGCAACTCGAGCAGGAAGAAATCGCTCGCCTGGGCAAGAACATCCCCGAGTTCGCCCCTGGCGACACCGTGGTGGTGAACGTGAACGTGGTCGAAGGCACGCGCAAGCGCGCCCAGGCTTACGAAGGCGTCGTGATCGCCCGCCGCAACCGTGGCCTGAACTCGAACTTCATCGTTCGTAAAATCTCGTCCGGCGAAGGCGTCGAGCGTACCTTCCAGCTGTACTCCCCGCTGATCGCTTCGATCGAAGTGAAGCGTCGTGGTGACGTCCGTCGCGCCAAGCTGTACTACCTGCGCGAGCGTTCGGGCAAATCCGCACGTATCAAGGAAAAGCTGCCGAACCGTCGCGCCGCTGCTGCGACGCAAGGCGAGTAATCGACAGGTTTCGTCGGTTATTGAAAAAGGGTGCCGTTTCGGCACCCTTTTTTTATTTGCAACCTGCCCATACCTGTAAGCATTCACTCCGGGAGACCACCTTGGCCAAGCCGCTCTTCGATCCTGCCCAGCTGCCCATCGATGCCATTGCCGGCGAGCCGCCGGTCCCGCGCGAGCGCCTGCAGGCCGGCTGGCTGCGCGAGCGCTTCGCCAACCCGCCGGACTGGTTGCCCGAGACCTCGGACGAATCGCGCTCGCCCAGGCCGAACCCCACGCCCGCATCGGTGCTCGTGCCGCTCGTGCAGCGCGAGCGCGGCCTCACCGTGCTGCTCACGCAGCGCACCGCGCACCTGAACGATCATGCGGGCCAGGTGGCCTTTCCAGGCGGGCGCGCGGAACACGATGACGCCGATGCGGTCGATACCGCGCTGCGCGAAACGGAAGAGGAGATCGGCCTGCACCGCCGTCATATCGAGATCCTGGGCACGCTGCCGCTGTACTACACGGGAACGGGGTATGCGGTAACGCCGGTGGTGGGCCTGGTGGCGCCGCCGTTCGAACTGAAGGCAGACCCGTTCGAAGTGGCGGAAATCTTCGAAGTGCCGCTGCAATTCCTGATGGATGGAGCCCACCACGAGGTGCGTTCCGCGGTGCTGCCGACCGGCAGGCGGGCGTTTTACACGATGCCTTACGAGGGCTATTTCACCTGGGGCGCCACGGCCGGCATGCTGCGCAATCTGTTTCATTTCTTGCGCGCTTAAGCTATCGTAGCGCACATTGCACCCCAAGGGATTTAGATGACTTTTCTTTCCATTCTCTGCGCGCTGCTGCTCGAGCAGATGAAGCCGCTGCGCGCGGATAATCCGATCTACGCCAACATCAAGTTGTTCGCGGTGCGCATGGAAAACTGGTTCAACGCCGGCCAGGCCAGCCATGGCCGCATGGGCTGGTTCCTGATGATGGCGGCGCTGATGGTGCCCACCGCGCTGATCTACTGGGTACTGCTGCGCTATAACCTGATCATCGCCGCCTTCGTGTGGAACGTGCTGATCGTCTATCTTACCCTGGGCTTTCGCCATTACAGCCATTACTTCACCTCGATCCAGCTGGCGCTGAACGCCGGCGACGAACCCGCCGCGCGCGCCCTGCTGGCCGAATGGACCAGGACCGATACCGTGGGCCTGGAAGCGAACGAGATCGCCCGCATCGCCGTCGAGAAGGCGCTGATCACCACGCACCGCAATGTGTTCGGCGTGTTCTTCTGGTTCCTGCTGCCGCTGGGGCCCGCCGCCGCCGTGATGTACCGGGTGTCCGAATACCTGGCCCGCGCATGGAACGAACCGGACCACATGAAGAACGAGGCGTTCGGCCAGTTCGCCGCCCGGGCCTTCTACTGGATCGACTGGATTCCCGCGCGCCTGACCGCCGTCGCCTTCGCCGTGGTCGGCAATTTCGAGGACGCTATCTATGCCTGGCGCAATTTCGCCCACCGCTGGCGCGACGAGGCGATCGGCATCATCCTGGCCGCCGGCGGCGGCGCGATGGGCGTGCGCCTCGGCACGCCGCAGGAAAACGCCGCGAAGATGGTGCCGGCCGACGCGGCCACCGTCGATATCAGCGACGTGGAAGTGGAAACGCTGCCCGGCGACGAACCGACCGTGCGCGCACTGCAGAGCACCGTGGGCCTCGTGTGGCGCGCGCTGCTGCTGTGGATGCTGCTGCTGCTGTTGATGTCCGGCGCGATGGCGCTGGGCTGACCGCTCCCGAACCGGAAACCGCGTTCGCGCGAACGGGCATACAATGCTGGCGCGGGCTGGCGCGCGCTGGCGGTCTCCAAGCCGCTGCCATGCGCCGGCCACACCCGGCACGCCCGGCAAGGCGGTTGGGCGAACGATCTTTATTCGTTATTCCACCCCGCCGCAGTCGGGTACTCAGTGTCCAGGTCTTCTATAAGATATAATACTCAGCGCGTTATCCTGGATGACGCGCTAGAATCCCTGCCACGTATCCTACGTATCCTTTGTCCCAGCCTATGGCCAGCGAGTTCTTCATTCTTGGGCTTACCACCGACGGCAAGCAATTTCGTCCCAGCGACTGGGCCGATCGCCTGTGCGGTGTAATGTCATGCTTCCGGCCTGCGGGCACCGGCGGCCGCAATGCCCACCTGCAGTACTCGCCGCTGGTGCGGCCGACCATGCTCAACGGCGTGAAGGCCGTGCTGGTGGACGAGGGCTTGAAGGAGATCGAGCCCATGGCCTATCACTTCGTCAAGCAGTTCGCCACGGATAACAAGCTGCAGGTGGTGGACGCCACCAATCCCCCACCGGCCGCTGAAAAGCGCTAGTCTCTTCCCACGCCGGCCATCGGCGGCGTAGGATATGGTTTTGCCAACGCGAGTAGCGAGACCACATGACCTTACGCCGTGCCCTGATTCCGGCAGCGCTGCTGTCCTGCTTTATCCTGACGTTCGTTCCTCCCGCAGTCCATGGCCAGACCCTGCCGCCCGGCGTGGTGAAGGGCCCTTCCGTCGAAGGCATTACCGAATACCGGTTGCCGAACGGCCTGAAGGTCCTGCTGTTTCCCGATGCATCGAAGCCCACCGTCACCGTCAACGTGACCTACCTGGTCGGCTCGCGCCATGAGAACTATGGCGAGACGGGCATGGCCCACCTGCTCGAGCACCTGATGTTCAAGGGCGCGCCGAAGAACCGCAATATCCCGCAGCAGTTCGCCGAGCGGGGCATGGACTTCAACGGCACCACCTCGCAGGACCGCACCAATTACTACGAGGTCTTCCCCGCCAGCACCGGCAACCTGAAGTGGGCGCTGGAGATGGAAGCGGAGCGCATGACCAGGTCGTTCATCGCGCGGAAGGACCTCGATTCGGAAATGACCGTGGTGCGCAACGAGTACGAGGCGGGCGAGAACAGCCCGTTCGGCGTGCTGATGAAGCGCATGGAAAGCGTGGCCTACGACTGGCACAGCTACGGCCGCTCCACGATCGGCAACCGCAGCGATATCGAGAACGTGAAGATCGAGAACCTGCAGGCGTTCTACCGCACCTGGTACCAGCCGGACAATGCCGTGCTGCTGGTGGCCGGCAAGTTCGAGCCGTCGCAGACGCTGTCCTGGATCAGCAAGTCGTTCGGTGCCATCCCGAAGCCGAAGCGCAAGTTGCCGCCGTTCTGGACGGTCGAACCAACCCAGGACGGCGAGCGCCAGTTCGCCGTGCGGCGCAAGGGCGATGTGCAGCTGGTGCTGGTCGGCTACAAGGTGCCGGCAGGCCTGCACGAGGATGCGGACCCGCTGCAGTTCATGAGCCAGATCCAGGGCGACACCCCGAACGGCCGCCTGCACAAGCTGCTGGTGGAGACGGGCAAGGCGGCACAGGTGTTCAGCTTCGGCCAGACCGGCTATGCGCCCGGCCTGCAATTGTTCGGCGCCGTCGTGAAGGCGGGTCAGCCGGTCGAACCGGTGCGCGATGCGCTGGTCGATGCGATCGAAGGCTTCGCCAAGACCCCGCCCAGCGAGGAAGAGATGGAGCGCACGCGCCGCAACTTCGCCAATGGCATCGAGAAGGCGCTCAACGATCCGCAGCAGGTGGGCGTGACGCTCTCCGAGCAGATCGCGCTGGGCGACTGGCGATTGCTGTTCCAGGGCCGCGACAACCTGCCGAAGATCACGGCACGGCAGGTAGCGGAGGCGGCCGGGCGCTACTTCAAGCGCGACAACCGCACCGTGGGCCTGTTCCTGCCCGAGGATGCCCCGCAGCGCGCCATCGTGCCTGCGGCGCCGACAGCGGCGGAAGTAATGAAGGGCTACCAGCCGCGCGACATCGTGCTCACCTCCGAGAACTTCGATCCGAGCCAGGACAACATCATGGCGCGCACCGAGATCCGCAAGATGGGCGGCCTGGAGGTGGCGCTGCTGCCGAAGAAGAACCGCGGCGAGACCGTCTCGGTGAACCTGCGCCTGCACTGGGGCGACGAGAAGAACCAGTTCGGCAAGTCGATGGTGGCGGCCGTGACGGGCGAGATGCTCACGCGGGGCACCACAAAGTACACGCGTGCCCAGCTGGCCGACGCGATGTCGAAGCTCAAGATGAGCGGCGGCAGCGTCTACCAGTTCGACACCACCCGCGAGTACCTCGATGAAGCGCTGCGCCTGATGGCGCACGTGCTCAAGGAACCGGCTTTTTCGGAAGCCGAGTTCGAGCAGCTGCGCCAGCAATGGATCGTGGGCATCGAGGCGAACCGCAACGAGCCGCCGTCGCTGGCGAGCCAGGCGATGGACGAGTATTTCGACCACTGGCCGAAGGGCGACCCGCGCGACGTGATGACGGTCGACGAACAGCTCGCCGAGCTGAAGGCGATGAAGCTGGACGACGTGAAGGCCTACCACCGCGAGTTCTACGGCGCCTCGCACGGCGAGCTGGCGATCGTGGGCGACTTCGACAAGGAATCGGCCAGCAAGACCGTGGCCGAGACGCTGGCCGGCTGGGACAGCAAGGCGGCCTATGCGCGCATCCTGGACGCGAATGCGGACCGCCCCGCCACGCGCAAGGCGATCGACACGCCGGACAAGGAAAACGGCTTCTACACGGCGCGCGTGAACCTCGACCTGAAGAGCGACGATCCCGACTACCCGGCGCTGGAACTGGCCAACTTCATCTTCGGCGACGGCGGCCTGAAGTCGCGGCTGATGGACCGCATCCGCCAGAAGGATGGCCTGTCGTATGGCGGCGGTTCCGGCCTGTTCGTGGGCGACATCGACCGTGCCTCGCGCTTCACGATCAGTGCGATCGCGGCGCCGCAGAACCTGAAGAAGCTGGAAGCGGCCGTGCGCGAGGAACTGGAGCGCGCGCTGAAGGAAGGGTTCACGGCCGCCGAGGTGGCGGGCGCCAAGTCGGGCCTGCTGCAGCAGCGCGTGCAGAACCGCACCAAGGATGGCGTGGTGGCTGCCTCGTGGACCAAGTTCCTGTACCTCGACCGTACCTTCGAGTGGAGCAAGCAGCATGAGGCGAAGCTGCAGGCGCTCACGGTGGAGCAGGTCAACGCCACCTTCCGCAAGCATGTCGATCCGGCCAAGCTGGTCGTCGTCATGGCGGGCGACCAGTCCAAGGCGAAGTAAGCCGCCCGGCGGATTTGCGCTTCGTCGCGCGATGGCGCAGTTCGTCGCATGGCATGCCCATGCGATGAACGGTGCCGGTACCATGGCGGCATCCCGATAACCAGGATTCCGCCATGCCGCAACATTCCGCCATCGCCGTCCCCATCGCCGTTGCTATCGCTTCAGCACTGCTGTTCCTGCACGCGCCTTTCACCGCCACCCAGGCCGAGCCGGTCGAGACCAGTCAGCGGTCGCCAGCCGGCATCGCCGCCGCCGTCGACGCCCTGCTGGCGCCGCATTTCAAGCCCGACGGCCCGGGCATCGCCGTCATCGCCATGAAGGATGGCAAGACGGTGTTCCGTAAAGCCTACGGCGCCGCCGACGTGGAAAAGAAGCAGCCGCTGGCCGCCGATGCGGTACTGCGCCTCGGCTCCATCACCAAGCAGTTCACCGCCATCGGGATCCTGATGCTGGCCGACGAGGGCAGGCTGGCGCTCACCGACGACATCACCCGCTTCCTGCCCGACTATCCAACGCATGGCCGCAGGGTCACGGTCGAACACCTGCTCACGCACACGTCGGGCATCGTCAGCTATACGGGCAAGCCGGGTTTCCGCACCGTGATGGGCAAGGATGTCAGCGTCGCCGAGGGCATCGCCTATTTCAAGGATGACGCGCCCGAGTTCGCGCCGGGGACGCGCTTCGACTACAACAACTCCGGCTACTTCCTGCTGGGTGCGATCATCGAGAAAGTGTCCGGCCAACCCTACGCGCGCTTCCTCGACGAGCGCATCTTCCGGCCGCTGGGCATGGCGCACACGGGCTACGAAGGGACGGCGAGCGCGTTGCGGCCGGTGACAGGCTACAGCGTGCGCGACGGACAGGTCCGGCCGAGCGAGCCGCTCAGCATGGCCTGGCCGTACGCGGCCGGTGCGCTCGTCTCGAACGTGGACGACCTGGCGCGCTGGCAGTCAGCGCTCCTCGAAGGCAGGCTGGTACGGCCGGAGACGCTGCGGCGCGCCTTCACCGCCTATACGCTGGCCGATGGCAAGGCCGCTCCTTATGGTTACGGCTGGTTCGTGGGCAAGCTGCATGGCACGCTGCTGGTGTACCACGGCGGGAATATCAACGGTTTCGCCACCGATGGCGTTTGGCTCCCCGAGGAGCGCGTGTACGTGGCAATCCTCGGCAATGCCGAAGCCGGAGGTTCCGGCGTGCGCGTCGAGAACCTGACGCGCCGCGTGGCGATGAGCATCGCGGGCAAGCCGCTGCCCGTCGCATCGAATGCGAAGCTCGATCCGGCCACGCTGGACGGGTATGCGGGTACCTATCCGATCGACGCGAAAACCAGCCTCACGGTGCGCCGGGAAGGGGGCGGCCTGACGATGGCACGCACCGGCAGGCCGCCCTGGCCGCTGCTGCACTACGGGACCGACGGCTTCCTGTTGGGGGATACGCTGGCGACCGTCCGGTTCCAGCGGGACGCGGGCGGCAAGGTGACGTCGCTCACCGTCAGCGGCGAGCGGGAGACGCGGGTGCACGAGCGCTCGCCGGAGGCCGCGCTGCCCTAGTGTCCTGAGCCAAAAAATCGTTGAATAAATCCGACGAGAATCGCCTCGATGCTGCGTTGAAAATGCCCGGAAAGGCCCCCGCCTTGCCGGACTTTTCCGCCTTGCCTCGGGCCGATCTCGTCAAAGCTATTTGTCAAAGAATTTTCGCCTCAGGACACTAGGGAGTGCTCAGTTCCGCCACGAAGTCGTACATATCGCCGCGGAAGATCGAGCGGCAGAATTCCACTGCGCGGCCGTCGCGCAGGAAGCCCAGGCGTTCGACGGCCAGGCCCGCGTCGCCCTCGCGCGTTTGCAGCAGTTGCGCCTGTTCGGCATTGAGCAGCAGCGCGGACAGGCGCTGCAGCGCGCGTACCGGCCGGTGGCCGGTCCTCTCCAGTGCCTCGTACATCGAGACACCGACCGCGTCCAGCGAGGGCAGGGCGCCGGCCACGATGGTTGCGTATTCGAGGCACATCGGCACGTCGTCGGCGAAGCGGATGCGGTTGAAGCGATAGACTGGCGCGCCGGGCGAGAGCCGCAGGCGCAGCGCTTCCTCGGGCGTCACCGTGCCTTCCGAACGCTTCAGCCACACGCTGCGCGGCGTGCGGCCGCGCGCGCGGATGTCTTCCGAAAACGACGTGAGCTTGGCGAAGTTCTTTTCGATGCGGGTGTTGATGAAGTTGCCGGAACCGGGGCGGCGCACCAGCAAGCCTTCGTCCACCAGGCCATCGATGGCCTTGCGCACCGTGATGCGCGAGATCGCCAGGTCGGCCGCCAGCTGACGTTCCGCGGGCAACGCCTCCTCGGGGCCGAAGATGCGCCGGTCGATCGCTTCGCGCAGTGCCCTCTGCAATTGCTGGTACAGGGGCAAACTGGTCTGCCCCATGTCACGCATGATTTCCGCCAGCGAGCTCACGTCATTCTCTCCCTCGATGTACCGCTATCACCGGGCTGTGGACCCGGCCCGGGCGCGGTGCGCCAACGGCGGCGTCGATAATACCAAAAAAAGACCATACATAAAGCGGTCCGCATTGTTCTACCTCAAGCGCTAGGGGAGCTAGCGCTATCTCCCCGCTTTTCTCGCCAAAGTGGTATGTATTCCGAATACAACATTAGAAAAAAAGAAGGAAATTGGTAGTGTTGTGGTATTGGTTGGCGGTATATTGGCGCTCAATTGGTTTTGTAATGGTAGGAGAAGCAGTCGCGCGGCCGGCGGCGTACCGGCAGCCCGGCGGCACCAGGGATCAGTAAACGGACCGGCCCGGCACAGGCGGGCGAACATCAAGGGGGAGTAAATGAAGCGCATCCACGCAGCACAACAAGACAAGCACCGCCCGGCTAACCGCCTGACGCCGGCGGCCGCCGCCGCGGCAATCCTCGTGCTCGGCATGGCCGCGCCGGCCATGGCGCAGCAGGCCGCCGGCCAGGCGGGCCAGGTGGACAACCCGCAGGCCGAACCGGAGCGGGTGATCGTCACCGGCATCCGCGCCGCGCTGCAGCAGTCGCTGGCGGTCAAGCGCAACGCCGCTGCCAACGTCGAGGTGATCACCGCCGAAGACGTGGGCAAGATGCCGGACAAGAACGTGGCCGACTCGCTGCAGCGCCTGCCCGGCGTGAACATCAGCTCCTCGGCCGCCGGTTCCGGGGGCTTCGACGAGAACGACCGCGTCAGCCTGCGCGGCACGGCGCCCAGCCTGACGCAGACCACGATCAACGGCCATGCCGTGTCGTCGGGCGACTGGTTCATCCTCGACCAGGTGGGCGGTGCCGTGGGCCGCACCACGTCGTACTCGCTGCTGCCGTCGGAAATCGTCGGCCAGGTCATCGTGCGCAAGGCGCCGACGGCCGACATGATCGAAGGCGGCGCGGCCGGCTCGATCGACGTGATCACGCGCCGCCCGCTCGACTTCAAGGAGCCGCTCACGCTGGAAGGCTCCGTGCAGGCCGTGTACTCCACGCTGGCCGAGAAGACCGATCCGCAGTTCTCGGGCCTTGTGAACTGGAAGAACGCCACCAACACCTTCGGCGTGATGATCCAGGGCTTCTCGGAAAAACGCAGCCTGCGCCGCGACGGCCAGGAGCTGCTGCAATACACGCAGATCGGCGCGAATAGCGCGCTGGCGCAGGCGCGGCCCGACCTCGCCAATGTGTGGTACCCGCGGCTGATCGGCTCTTCGCTGTTCACGCAGGAGCGCCACCGCAAGGGTGGCCTGGTCGCCGCGCAGCTGAAGCCGTCGCGCGACCTGTCGCTGGAAGCCACCTACTTCAATTCGAAGCTGGAAGCGTCGAACTACAACCGTAACTACATGACGGACATGAACGCCAACGGCACCATCGGCGGCAACGTGATCCCGGATGCGTACACGGTGAGGAACGGCACGCTGACCTCGGTCAGCTACAGCAACAAGGGCACCGCCGCGGCGCCGCTGCGCTACGGCATCGTCGACGATATCGTGCGCGAGGGCGCGTATGCGAAATCGGAGTTCCTCGACCTGAACGGCAAATGGCGCGTCAACGAGAAGCTCACGCTGTCGGGCCTGATCGGCAAGACGAAGGGCACGGGCGCCACGCCGTCGCAGGGCGTGTACGAGGGCGACGTGAACAACTCGGGCGTGAGCTACCAGCTGAACGGGCTGGGCTCGCCGGCCACCGTCAAGTTCCCCAGCATCGACACGTCCGTCTTCACGGGCACGGTGCTGGATTGGGTGTTCGGCTACAGCCCCGCCACCACGTCCGACGAGGAGACCTACGGCCAGATCGACGCCGCCTTCCGCCTCGACAACGACACCTTCAGGGAAATCAAGTTCGGCCTGCGCGGCACGGATCACAAGCGCAGCAACTTCGCGATCTCGCAGGGCCCGAACTGGGCCAATACCGAACCGGGCACCGCCAACACGAACCCGGCCTGGAACGGCAACACGTATCCTGGCGACTTCGGCAAGGACCTCGGCGGCGACTTCCCGAAAAACGTGTGGGAACTCGATCCGGCCATTCTGCAGGCCTGGGGCAACGAGCACTCGAACCGCAGCCCCGAGCGCATCTACTATCCCGACATGTTCAACCTGACGGAGAAAACCAAGGCCGCCTACGTCGCCACCGAAATGGAAGGCGAGGGCTGGAGCGGCAACGTGGGCGTGCGCGTGGTGCGCACCGAGGGCGAATCGAACGGCTACCAGATCCTGCCCAACCAGCTGCCGGGCGGAAACCTGCCGGCTTTCCCGTGGGGCGGCTTCGTGCAGCAGACGCGCATCGAGAACAACCATACCGAGATCCTGCCCAGCCTGAACCTGCGCTTCGACCTGCGCAGCGACCTGGTGGCGCGTTTCGGCGCCTCGCGCACGATGACGCGGCCGGACTTCGGCGCACTGGGCGGCACCGTGTCGCTGACGGATGAAACCCATACCGGCAACGGCGGCAACGCGGCCCTGAAACCCACGCTGTCGAACAACCTCGATGCCACCTTGCAGTGGTACTTCGCACCGCGCGCGTTGGCGTCGGTGGGCGTGTTCTACATGGACCTGCACAACTACGTGGGCTACGGCACCAGCACCGGCACGTTCATCGACAGCCGCGCCTCGCAACAGTCCGGCCAGCCCGTGTTCGCGACCTACACGATCACGTCCCCGGTCAATGTGGACGCGAGCGTGAAGGGCATCGAGCTGGCGCTGCAGATGCCGCTGGGTGCCGGCTTCGGCGTGGATGGCAACGTCACGCTGTCGGACTCGAAGCAGGAGTTCGGCAGCTGCCCGGCGACGCAGACCGTGACCTCGTCCGACCCCTGCGACATGCTGGGCGCCTCGAAGACGACGGCCAACATCGGCGCCTACTTCGAGAACGAGCGGTTCAACTTCCGCATCGGCTACGCCTGGCGCTCGGCCTACCTGGCCGCGCAGGACCGCGGCACGCCCCTGTACCAGGACGACACCGGTCAGCTGTCGGCCTCGCTGAACTGGAACATCACGAAGAACATCACGCTGACGATGAGCGGCCAGAACCTGAACGAGCCGATCCTGAAGAACTACGTGTACAACAAGGACCAGCCCGCCCGCTTCTATGCCAACGGCGCCCAGTACTACGCCGGCCTGCGCTTCAAGTACTGACCGACCGTTGTAAAAGATCGGGGACAGTCCCCGATTTTTTACAACACTGTTTTGGTGCAACACCGCGATATGGTTTTTTGCAGAGAAATCAAAGACTTGTCTGCCGATCACTGGCTTGCTGTACGAGCTGAGCAGCGGCCAGTGGTGTTGCGCGGACACGTCGGTCACTGGCCGGCCGTGGCGCACGCGCGACAGTCGCCGGAGGCGCTGTGCCGCTACCTGCTGGGGTTCGAGCGCGGCGGGGTGGCGGACACGGTGCTGATGCCGCCGCAAGCGCAAGGCCGGCTGTTCTACTCGCCGGACATGAAGGGCTTCAACTTCGTGCGCAGCAAACGCACGGTGGCGGCGGTGATCGAGCAGGTGGCGCGCTATTCGCAGTTTCCGGTGGCGCCGGCGGTGGCCATGCAGAGTGCATTGCTGGCGGACGTGCTGCCAGGGTTTGCGGACGAAAACCGCGCGCCGGTCCTGGAGCCGTCGGTGGCGCCGCGCCTGTGGCTCGGCAACGAGGTCATCACGCCGGCGCATTTCGACGAATCGCACAACCTCGCCTGCGTCGTCAGCGGGCGGCGGCGCTTCACGCTGTTTCCGCCCGAGCAGGTGGCGAACCTGTGTCTCGGCCCGCTGGACTTCGCGCCCACGCCCACGCCGATCAGCCTCGTGTCGTTCCGCACGCCTGATTTCGCCCGCTTCCCGCGGTTCAGGGAAGCGCTGAAGCACGCCATCGTCGCCGAGCTCGAACCCGGCGACGCGCTGTACATTCCCTCGCTGTGGTGGCATCACGTCGAATCGATCGGCGTGCTGAACACCATGGTCAACTACTGGTGGAGCGCGCCGGCGGCCGGCGGCCTGACAAAGGCCCAGGTGCTGGCTCAAGCCCTGGAGGCAAGATGAAGAAGACCGCCACGATGATCGCGGCGACAGCCTTGCTGGCGCTGTGCGGACCGGCCGTGCTGGCCGCGCCGCGCGTCGTCGTCAGCCCCTACAAATTCCTGCCGCTGAACCGCGCGCCTGACCATGCGATCGGCGCGCGCGACGCCAGGCCCTACGTTGCCGGCAAGCCGGCCGCCCTGACGTGGGCGTTCGCCACAGGCGAATGCGGCAGCGAGGCCTGGCGCGAACAGACGGGCACCCAGGTGGCGCAAGCCAATGTGGCGGCGTTCGCGCAAGCGGGCGTCGACTACGTGATCTCCACGGGCGGGCAGGGTGGCATGTTCACCTGCGCCACGGACGAAGGCATGGAACGCTTCATCGCCCGCTACGATTCGCCGCACCTGGCCGGCATCGATTTCGATATCGAGGCCGGCCAGACGAAGGAGCAGATCGCCTCGCTGGTGCGGCGCGCCGCCAACGCGCAGAAGCGGCGCCCGCAATTGCGCTTCTCGTTCACCGTCGCCACCCATGCCGCGTCGGACGGTAGCCGGCGCAGCTTGAACGCGCTGGGCGAGACGATCCTCGCGGCGGTGCGCGCCAGCACCTTGCGCGACTGGACGTTCAACCTGATGGTGATGGACTACGGCCCACCCGCCGCCGATGCCTGCGTGCTGCGCGGCGCCGCGTGCGACATGGGCAAGTCGGCCGTGCAGGCGGTGCGCAACGTGCACGAGAAATACGGCATTGCCCTGGCACAGATCGAGGTGACGCCGATGATCGGCGTGAACGACATGCCCTTGAACGACTTCACGCTGGACGATGCGCGCATGGTGGGCGCGGCGGTGAGGGAGATGGGACTGGCCGGGCTGCATTGGTGGTCGCTGGATCGGGACCGGCCGTGCAAGGTGGCCGTGAAGGGAGCGAGTGACCGGTGCAGCGGGATGGCGGGGGAGGAGGGGGCGTTCGAGCGGGCGTTCAGGGCTGGCCTTCGTGGCGAGCGCTGAGGGGCCTGCGCCGGCACGACAGGTTTGTGGCGAGCGCTGGGGAAAACCAATGGGATGGACGCCCCCACCCTGAGACGGCATCGATGTGCCAAAGTGGAGCTGTCGAAGTTTCACTTAACCAGAGAGGGGCGTCACCATGAAGATTACGACATGCAGTATGGATCTGGCAAAGGAAGTTTTCCAATTCCATGGCGTTAATGCGAGCGGCAAGGTCGAGATGCGATGCCAGCTCCGGCGTGGCAAGGTGATGAGGTTTTTCTCTAACATGCCGCCGTGTCTAATTGGGATGGAGGCGTGTGGCAGCGCGCATTACTGGGCACGGCAGTTGCAGAGCCTGGGCCACACGGTCAAGCTGATAGCTCCGCAGTTCGTCAAGCCATACGTGAAGACCAACAAGCACGATGCAGCCGATGCCGAGGCAATCTGCGAGGCAGTGCAAAGGCCAAACATGCGCTTTGTGCCGATCAAGACTATTGAGCAGCAGGCGATTATCGCTGTTCACACGGCGCGTAGTGGGTTCGTCAAGCAGCGTACTGCTCAGGCCAACCAGATTCGCGGCCTGCTGGCGGAGTTTGGCCTCGTTGTCCCGAAGGGTTTGGCCGTGCTCAGGGAGCGAGTACCGGCACTGCTCGACGAAGCGAAGGATGAGTTGCCCGGCATTTTTCGCCAGACCATTCTGGAACTTCTCGATCACTTGAAGGTGCTGGATAGAAGAGTCAACGAATTCGAGCTGGAAATTCTGAAATGGCACCGCTCGAACCCGATGTCCAAACGGTTGGAGAAGATACCCGGCATAGGACCGATCACAGCCAGCGCTTTGGTCGCGGCGATCGGTAACGCGAGGAACTTCGCCAATGGCAGGCAACTCGCAGCGTGGATCGGCCTAGTACCCAAGCAGCATTCGACAGGCGGTCGCACAAATCTTCTGGGCATCAGCAAAAGGGGCGATACGTACCTGCGTACTTTGCTCATTCATGGAGCCCGAGCGGTGATCCAGCATGCAGTCAAAAAGGATCCAAGCAAGAGCGGCTGGCTTCACTCACTGCTTGGGCGACGGCACAAGAACGTTGCGGCAGTAGCATTGGCCAACAAGAATGCAAGGACTGTCTGGGCCCTATTGGCTCATGACAGAGAGTTCCGAGCCGATTACGCTGCCGCGTAATCGGCTCGGCTGAGGGCCTTCGCGGAGGGTAGCGGACAGTTTTTTGGAAGCGGAGCAGTACATTCCACCGATTGCACAAGCGATCAAGAAGTGATGGCAAACCAGGTAAGACCGTGGTCGGCTTAGCCCGCGCGACACCAAGCACCTTGAGTGCGTTAAACCGAGGGGGCGTCGACCAGCAAATCCCATCAGGGACAGTGGCATCAGCCACATCAAAGTCCGAATGTACGGGTGCAATCTTTACCTACAAACCATCACGAAAAGAAAGCTTGGCATACCGGGGGCGTCCATGTACGACACCTCGGCGGACGCAGGCATGAAAAAAGCGGGAAGGGCCGTCGGCCGTTCCCGCTTTGTCGCTGGTGCAGCGTGGATTACTGGGCAGCCTGTGCCTGTGCGGTGCCGCCGGCCGGGCGGTTTACCCACATGATCCAGTAGCGCGCCAGGTCGGCACGGCCGTCGGCGCCGGTGACGGACTGCAGCGTCTTGATGGCGTCGTCCTTGCGGCCGGCCAGCGCATACGAGTAGCCCAGGCGCAGCTTGGCGTCTTCCGCGTTCTGCAGGCCGCCCTTGGCGATGCCTTCCTGGATCAGGGCGATGCCCTTGTCGTACTGGCCCAGCGTGACGTACGCATAGCCCAGGTTGACGAGGCCGGTGCCGTTCTTCGACTTGCGGGCCGAGGCTTCGCCGGTGCCGATGTTCTTCGTGTCGTCGGCGGCCTGCTTGTCGGCCTGCGCGCGCAGCTTCTTGTGTTCGCCGGCCTTGTTGCCGGTGCCCAGCACGCCGTTGGCGAAGCCGGCGTCCAGCGCCTGTTTCGCTTCGATCGGCTGGCCGGCCAGCAGGGCCAGTTCGGCCAGTGCCGTGTACTCTTCCGCCGACATCTTCGACACGGCCACCTTTTCCAGGCGCAGCACGTCCAGCGCGAAGCGGTTCGAGTAGCTTGCCTTGCCCTGGGTGCGGCTCAGCAGGTCGAGCCAGTAGTCGTCGTTCGGGTAGTAGCGCACCAGGTTTTCCAGGGCTACCAGGTAGGTCGCCTGGTCCTTCGTCTTGGCGCCGGAGTTGGCCAGCAGTTGCAGCTCTTCCAGCTTCGGGGTGGTGCCGGCCTTCTGGTGCGCGTCCAGGTCCTTCAGTAGCTCGGTCTTCGCGGTGGCGAAGTCGTTGTTGAAGTAGTGGGCCTTGATGATGTACGGACGGACCTTGGTATCGCCGGTTTCGGTCTGGTAGCGGTTGAACCAGGTGATGGCCTTCGGGTAATCCTTGTTGTTGTAGTACTGGGTGGCCAGCGCCTGCACGAAGTCGCGCTGCTCGGTCGGCTGGAGCTTGCCGGAATTGATCACGGCTTCCAGTGCCGTCGTCAGCGTGGCGCTGTCATTCGTGGCCGAGGCCAGCGAGATGCGCATGCGGTTCAGCACGAAATCTTCGTACACGGTCTTGTTCGGCAGCGCGTCGGCCTGGGCCAGGCGGTTTTTCACTTCGTCGTAATTCTTGGCATCCATCAGCGGCTTGATCTGCGCCGGATCGACCAGCTTGAACAGCTCGGGACGCACGGTGTCCTTCGGTGCTTCGGCCTGGGCTGCGGGCTTGTCTTGGGCGAAAGCCGCGGCGGGCAGGGCGAAAGCGGCGTTCAGGCCGATGGCAGCCAGCAGGAGGCTGATGCGGGCGAGACGGAACTGGGGCATGATGAAAAAATCCTTCAATCAAGGGACAAACACTTATTGTCCCATAAATTTCAATAAGGTTAGGGTTTCAATTTACGCAATGGTGACGTCGCGTAAAGATACTACGGAAGGGCATGGCGCGCCATTGGTACCGCAATCAAATCCTCATCGGGCAGCCAGCTCCGGTTGCTCGCCAGCCGCCGGTTCGGCGTCCTCCGCCACCCGGGATTCCATTGGAATGAACTGCGACAGCACGGCCACGGGGATCGCCGCCACCAGTACCCACACGAAGAAGCGCTGGTAGCCCAGCGCCGCCTGGATATCGCCGCTGATCCATTTGAACAGCACGAAGCCCAACTGCATGATGCCGGTCGAGAAGGCGTAGTGGGCCGTCGTGTACTTGCCGGGGGCGACCACCTGCATCATGTAGAGGATGATCCCCACGAAGCCGAAGCCGTAGCCGAACATTTCGGCGGACAGCGCGGCGCCGACGATCACCAGGTCGTGCGGATGCCAGGTGGACAGGTACCAGAACACGAGATTGGGCAGGTTCACGGCCAGGATCAGCGGCAGGATCGCGCGGCGCAGCCCCAGCCACGATGTGAAATAGCCGCCGGCGATCGAGCCGACGATGAAGGCCACCGTGCCCGAGGTGCCATACACGATCCCCACCTCGGCGGTGGACAGGCCCAGGCCGCCCTTCTCGACGGCATCGCGCAGGAACAGCGGGCCGATCGTCTGCACCTGCGCTTCGCCGGCGCGGAACAGGATGATGAACAGGATCGATACCCAGATGCCCGGCTTGTTCAGGTAGTCGACGATCACCTCGCGCAGCGTGCGGGCGACGCCGGCCGCCGTGTGGTCGCTGCCCCGCGGATTGGGCGCGGCGGGCAGTGCCGCCGCGTGGTAGAGGCCCAGCCCGATCATCGTGCCGGCCAGGATGAGGAAGATGATCGTCCAGGCATTCGTCACGCCCTGCGTCTTCTCCAGCTGGCCGGCCAGGATCACGAGGCCGCCCAGCGAGATGAAACGGCCGGCATTGAAGAAGGTGCCGGTCCAGCCGGCATACTGCGCCTGCTGCTTCTTCGTGAGGCTGGCAATGTACAGGCCGTCGCAGGCGATATCGTGCGTGGCCGAGCTGATTGCCACCAGGCCCAGCATCGCCACGCTGGCGGCCAGCCACATCGGCAGGTGCAGGGCCAGCGCCACCAGGCCCAGGCAGGCCCCACCCAGCAGCTGGAAGGTGACGACCACCGCCTTCTTGCTGGGCGCCAGTTCCAGGAAGGGGCTCCACAGCGGCTTGAAGATCCACGCCGTGCCGATATAGGCCGTCCAGTGCGCGATATCCTCGTTGGCCACGCCCAGGCTCTTGAACATCAGGCCGGCGATCAGCGCGACCGCGAAGTAGGGCAGGCCCTGGGCGAAATACAGCGTGGGCACCCAGAACTGCGGCCGGCGTGCGCTGGTCTCCATCGTCTCTCCCGGTTGGCGGTTATGCAAAACCAGGCACCGGGCAGGTACCTTGCGCTTCCAGTTCGCCTGCCAGCCACGCGTTGACGGCATCGAGGGCCGGCGCGGCGAAGCCGTAGGTCATCAGTGCCGGCGCGGCGATGTCGAGCGCCTGGTAGGGGTTCCATAGCGCCACGTGCAAGTCCGGCCGCCAGGTGGCGCGCGCATGCGGCCCGTAGCGCAACCGCGAGGTCGATGCCAGGATCGTGTAGCGGCCATCGGCAGGCAGCGCCGACCAGTCGAAGCGCTCGGCATCGGCGAACGTGACGAGCTCCACATCGAACAGGCGGCGCAGCGACTCGGCCACCCTGGCCGCCGGTACGCCCGCTTCCGACACGCCATCGCTGACGACATCGGCACGCGCCACGAGGCGCACCTTGCTGCCCGGGGCCGGCCGTTGCGGATTGCCGCGGCTCGTCAGCGCGCGGCGCCAGCCTTCGGCCATCACCGCCCGGTCGGCCTCCTCCTCCGCGTAGCCGCGTGGCGCGACCGGGTACTTGTTCGCCAGTGCCGACAGGCGCGCGAGCCGCGCGTCGACCTGCTGCCGGGCGATGGTGCCGTCGGCGATGGCATGTGCGATGGCGTCCAGCGTCTCGTCCTGCGTTTGCGGCGTCCCCAGCGCCATCACCATGTCGGCGCCGGCGGCCAGCGCGCGCACGGCCGCGTTGCCCGCGCCGTAGCGGCCGGCGATCGCGTGCATGTCCATGCCATCGGTGATGATCACGCCGTCGTAGCGCCATTCGCGCCGCAGGATGCCGTCCAGGATCGCCGGCGACATGGTGGCCGGGTTGTCGGCGTCGATGGCGGGGTAGACGATGTGCGCCGTCATCACGGCCGGCGCCGCCGGCGCGGCGATGCGGAACGGGGCCAGCTCGAATGCTTCCAGCTCGCTGCGCGGCTTGTCGACGGTGGGCAGGTCGCGGTGCGAATCCACGCTGGTGTCGCCATGGCCGGGGAAGTGCTTCACGCAGCAGGCAATGCCTTCCGCCTCGCTGCCGGCCATCCACGCCATCGCCAGCTCGGCCGCCCGGCGCGGTTCGGCGCCGAACGAGCGCTCGGCGATCACCGGGTTGTGCGGGTTGTTGTTCAAGTCCAGCACGGGCGCGAAATTCCAGTTGAAGCCCAGCGCCTTCACGGCGCGGGCCACGGCGGCGCCGGTGCGGCGCGCGAGCTCGGTATCGTCGGCGGCGCCCAGGCCCATCGCGGCCGGCGGTGCCGGCACCCAGGTCGAGCGCACCACGGCGCCGCCTTCCTGGTCGATGGCGATCAGCGCCTCGGGGCCCAGCACGGCGCGCAGGTCGGCCGTCAGCTTCGACAGCTGCGCCTGGTCGCTCATGTTCCCGCGGAACAGGCACACGGCGCGAATGCCGTTCGTGCGCAGAAAGTGGGCCGTGGCGGCATCGAGCTCGGTGCCGGGAAAGCGGATCATGATGAGTTGGCCGGCGAGCTTGCGCAGCTCCTGATGTCGTTCGTTCATTCACAGCTCCATGTGATGGCATGCCCGGCGCCGGACAGGCGAGGGTTGGGCGCCGCGCGCCGGCGCGGCAGTTCTTTCAATTGGTCCTGGTGACCTTGGAGAGGTGCCGCGGCCTGTCGGGATCGAGGCCGCGCGCGGCCGACAGTTTCGCGGCCATCACGTAGAACGCCTGGATCGCCACGATCGGGTCGAGGTCCGGCGTGGCGGCCACCGGCAGCGTGAGATCGCGCTGCGCCACGTCCCCGGGCGCGGCCAGCAGCACGCGGGCGCCGCGGCCGCGCATCTCGTCGGCCAGCGCCAGCAGGCCGGCCTGCGTGGGGCCGCGCGTGGCGAAGATCAGCAGCGGATAACCCTCGTCGATCAGCGCCATCGGGCCGTGCTTGATCTCGGCGCCGGAAAACGCCTCGGCCTGCAAGGCCGACGTTTCCTTGAACTTCAGCGAAGCTTCCAGCGCCACGGGGAAGCCGATGCCGCGCCCCACCACCATGATGTTGCGGGCCGGCGCCAGCACGTCCACCGCCTGCTGCCAGTTTGCCTGCGTGGCCGCCGCGAGTGCCTCGGGCAGGGCGGCCAGGCCATCCTTCAGTTCTCCGTCGTCCTGCCAGCTGGCGACCAGGCGCGCGCCCGCCACGAGCGAGGTGATGAAGCTCTTGGTCGCGGCCACGCTCTGCTCCTTGCCGGCGCGCAGAGGCATGGCCCATTCGGCGGCCTGCGCCAGCGGCGAATCGATGTCGTTGACCAGCGCCACCGTCGTGGCGCCGCCGGCGCGGAAGTAGCGGATCGGCTCGACCACGTCCGGGCTCTGGCCCGATTGCGAGACGGCGATCGTCAGCGTGCCTTCCGTGCGCAACGGTGACTTGTGCAGCGTGACGAGGGACATCGGCAGCGACGCCACCACGCGCCCCAGCCGCGCCATGATCAGGTAGGCGATGTAGTTCGATGCATGGTCCGAGCTGCCGCGCGCCACGGTGAGCGCCGTGGCGAACGGCGTGCCGGCCAGCTTGCGGCCCAGGTCCGCGTAGCGGTCGGCATCGTGCGCCAGTTGCCCGGCCACGCATTCCGCGGCCGACAGCGCTTCCTTAAGCATCATTGAGGTCAACGCGTTCTCCTTCGATGTAGACGGCTTTCAGTTTCAGGTCGCGGTCGAGTACCACGATGTCCGCCCAGGCCCCGGTGCGCAGGCGGCCGCGCTCTTCCAGCCCCAGGTAGTCGGCCGCGTGGGTCGATACGCGGGCGGAGGCGTCGGCCAGGTCGAGGCCCAGGCCCACCAGGTTGCGCAGCGCCTGGTCCAGCGTCAGCGTGCTGCCGGCCAGCGTGCCGTCCGGCAGCCGCACGCCGCCCATGCACTTGTGCACGGTGTGCCGTCCCAGCATGTACTCGCCATCGGGCATGCCGGTGGCCGAGGTGGAATCGGTCACGCAGTACAGCCGCGGGATCGCGCGCAACGCCGTCTTGATGGCGCCCGGATGCACGTGCAGCAGGTCGGGAATCAGCTCGGCGAACTGCGCATGCGCCAGCGCCGCGCCGACCATGCCCGGCTCCCGGTGGTGCAGGGGGCTCATCGCGTTGAAGAGGTGCGTGAAGCCGGCCGCGCCGTGTTCCAGCGCGGCCACGCCATCCTCGTAGGAACCCAGCGTGTGACCGATCTGCACGCGCATGCCTTCGTCGGCCAGCTCGCGCACCAGTTCCAGGTGGCCGGCGATTTCCGGTGCCACCGTGATCACGCGCAGCGGTGCCATGGTTTCCAGGCGCTGCACTTCGGCCAGCGTGGCGGCGCGCGCGAAATTCGGTTGCGCACCCAGCTTGCCGGAATTGATGTACGGGCCTTCCAGGTGGGCGCCAAGCACGCGCGCCTCACCCTTGCCGCGCTGCTTCACCGCCTTGCCGATCGCCGCCAGGGCCAGGTCGATGTCTTCCGGCGGCGCCGTCATCGTGGTCGCCAGGATGCTGGTGGTGCCATGGCGCGCGTGGATCGCGGCGATCGCATGGACGGCGTCGCCGCCTTCCATCACGTCGCGCCCCGCGCCGCCGTGTACGTGCAGGTCGACGAAGCCGGGCAGGATGTAGTCGTCGCCGTTGGCTTGCGGGTCGGCGGCATCGCCGCTGATGCCCGTCACGCGTTCATCGAAGGTGAGGGTGCCGGCGAGCCAGCCGCCGGGTGTGAGGATATTGCCTTGCAGGGTATTCAATTTGTTTGCATCGTTCATCGACGCGACTCCGCCACGAATTCGTAATAGTCACTGCGGCACCACGAGTGGGTCAGTTCCACCGCGGCGCCGCTTTCCAGGTAGCTCACGCGCGTGATGTGCAGCATGGCCGTGCCGGGCGCGATATTGGCCAGCCGCGCCTGTTCGGCATCGGCATTGATCGCGCGGATATGCTGCAGTGCCCGCATCGGCACCGTGCCATGCGCTTCGAGATAACCGTACAGCGAGTCGGTGACGCGCTGCGGATCGGGAATGTAGGCGGCGGGAATGGTCGAGGTCTCGATCGCCATCACGACGTCGTCCGCCGTGCGCAGGCGTTTCAGGCGCGCAACCGGCACGTTCGGCGACAGGCCCAGCGACAGCAGTTCGAGCGGCGCGGCGATGCCGATCTCGCGCTGCAGCCAGCGCGAGCCCGCGGTGAAACCGCGCTGGCGCAGCTCTTCCGAGAAGCTCGTCAGGCGCGACAGCGGCTGTTCCAGCTTGGGCGTGATGTAGGTGCCCGACCCGCGCCGCCGCGTGAGCATGCCGCGGTCGCACAGCAGGTCGATCGCCTTGCGCGCCGTCACGCGCGAGATCTTCAGCGCATCCGACAGCACGCGCTCGGAAGGCAGCGCCTCGTTGGCGCGCCAGTCGCCGCCGGCGATGCCGTCGGAGAGCTTGTTCGCCAGCTGCATGTACAGGGGCGTATCGCTCGAAGCGTCGGGGTGGAAATCGCGCAGGCGGCCGGGCATGTCTATTCCTTTCCGAGGTTGTGGCGGATGAGCCGCAGCGCGCCGGCGGCGGAATCGCCGTTCGCCGGCACGATGCGCGCCAGCAGCTCGCCGGGCAGGAAGGCGCGCATCGGTTCGGCCAGCCCGCCGCACAGCGCGATCGGGAGCTTGCCGGCCGTGTCCAGGGCGGCCGCGATCAACCCTGCCTGGCGGCCTGCCTCGAGCATGATCTCGCGCGCCGTGTCGTCGCTGCCGGCGTGTTCGAGCACGATGCGGGCAAGCTGCGCATAGCGCGTCTGCGTGGCGCTGGCGAGCCACAGCTGGACCGCGTTCCGGCTGGCGTTGCCATCGCCACCGCAGGCGGCGATGACGGCGTCGGCAAACGCGCTGCCGGCCGCGCGGCCGTCGATCACGTGCTGCACGTGGTTCACGGCGCGCATGCCGATCCAGGCGCCGCCCGCTTCGTCGCCGGTGGGGAAGCCCCAGCCGCCCACCTCGCGCCGCGACCCGTCCTCGCACAGGGCCTCGCCCACGCTGCCGGTGCCCAGCGCGATGATCGCGCCGGGGCGGCCTTCGTGCGCGCCCAGTACCGTGGTGTAGGCATCCGTTTCCAGCGCCACCGCCGCATAGCCGGGATTGGCACCGATGAAGTCGGCCGCCCACTGCTTGTTGTGGACGCCCGCCAGGCCCAGGCCGATGCCGATGCGCTCGCGCGGTGGCAGCGGAATGGCTGCCGCCTGGAACGCCGCCGCCGCGGCCTGTTCGATGGATTGCCACGCATTCGGGATGCCGTGCAGCAGGGCGGAAGGGCCGCTGCTGCCTTCGGCCAGCAGGGTGCCGTCTGGAAGAGCGAGGCGCACGCGGGTGCCGGTGCCGCCGCCGTCGACGCCGATCAGATAGTCGATCATGGGGAGGTCGTGGTGGAAGAGTCGTGCTGACTATAGGGTCGGCAAACCAGCTTGTCAACAGGTATTTAACTGGTATTATCGAAAGGGGTATCCCGCAAGCGCGACATCTGGCGATTGATGAGCTAAGTTACTGATCGATATAAGGAAATTCGGAACTTTGAATGGTATGCTCTTTGGTATCGAACCTACCGGTCCGGTTAATACCAGCGGCGAAAAAAAGCCCGGCGCGCGGCCGGGCGGGAGGAGGAGGGGAACGGTTGCGGGATCAGTGCGCGTCGCGCGTGCCGTCGCGGTCGATCGTCACCAGGCGATCCACGCCGTTGCGCCCATGTGTTTCGACCTTGCCGCGCACGTTGACGACGGCACTGCCGGGGCCGCGCACGGACACCTGGGCCACGTCCGCATGCAGGGCGCGGCCCTCGATGCCGCCCGAGCCGGAAAGCTGGGCCGACAGCCGCGCGGTGCGGCCGCGCAGGTGGGCGCCGCCGGGGCCGGACAGCGTCAGGCGCACGCTTTTCGCGTCCGTTTCCGCCGTCAGGTCGCCCGAGCCGGACAGCTCCGCGTCCAGCGCTTCGCCGACGCGCTGCAATTGGATATTGCCGGGACCATGGCCGCGCAGCACGGCACGGCCGGCGCTCAATGCCTCGCCTTCGAGGTTGCCGGAACCGCCGATGGAAGCTTCCAGCACGCCCGTCGAGCCGCTCAGCTTCATGCTGCCGGGGCCATCGAGTTCCACGCGCAGTTTCGCGGTCTGCAAGCCGCGCGCCTCCAGGTCGCCCGAGCCGCGCACCCGGGCCTCCATCTTGCGGATGGTGCCGGCCACGCAGGCGTTGCCGGGGCCGGAGAGGTTCGTGTTGGCGCTTTCCACCGCCAGCGCGCAGGCGTCCAGGTCGCCCGAGCCGGCCAGCGTGGCATGGATTTCCCGGCTGCGGCCCTGCAGGGTCACGGAGCCGGGTCCCGTCAGCGTCGTGCTGACCTTGTCGGCATGCAGGTCCTTCACGTCCAGGTCGCCGGAACCCGTCACGTCGGCCGCGAGCTCCTGCGTGATGCCCGACGCTTCCAGGTCGCCGGGGCCGTTCAGCTTTACCCGCAGCGTGGCGGCCCGCAGGCCGCGCAGGTCGATGTCGCCGCTGCCGCTGCCGCGCACGGTCAGCTCGCGCACGGTGCCGTTCGCCGTCAGGTCGCCGGGGCCCGTCACGGCCAGTTGCAGCGACTCGCCGCGCGCGCGGTCCAGCCGCACGTCGCCGCTGCCGCTGCTTTTCAGGCTCTTCAGGAGCGGGGCGCCGATCGTCACGACCACGGGCTCGCTGCGCTTGCCAAAGCTGAATTGCCAGCCGCCCTGGCCCTTGCGGCGCACCACGAGCGTATCGCGGTCGACGAAGGTCTCGATCCCGGACAGCTCCTTGGCCGGCCCGTCCAGCCGCACGGCGCGGGGCGCTTCGGCATCCACGTGCACGTCGAACGGGCCGGAGACATCGATGGCGGTGAACGCGCCGATGGAGCGGGTTTCGGTGGCGTTGTCCGCGGCCAGGGCCGGTTGCAGGGCGCCGGCCAGCGCGAACAGGGCGAGCGGAGGAAGGAGTCGGTTCATATATTGGCCTTGTTGTAAGAAGCATCACGAAACATCGCCAGCGTAGGCCAACGGCGGGCACGGCGCGAGGCCGGCGGGATGGAGTGGAGAAATCGCGGTGCCGGCCGCAGAATCGGCCGATGAGCGGGAGCGCCCGGTCAGCCGAACAGTTCTTCCTTGCGCCCCGTGCGCAGCAGGATCAGCAGCAGGCCGACCAGCAGCATCGATGCCATGCGCGGTTCGGGGATCGTGGGCGGCACGTCGACCCTGGCCGGTATGGCCGGCGTGGCCGGCACGGCGGCCGGCAGCGGTACCAGTCCGGCATCGGCCGGCTTGAACAGCGGGCGGTCGACGGCCAAGGGGGCACCGTCGCGCGGCGGCCCGGCCAGCGCTTCACCGGTGAAGTACCAGGCCTGCGTGATATCGTAAAAGTCAACCTGGAAATGCGCCGTGCGCCAGCTGTCGGCGCCGGCCATGGCGGCGGAAGAGGGGGCCGCGTGTACCGTGGCGGCGAGCGAGACTGAGACTGCGAAGGCGACTGCGCAATGGATTTTCATCATGGTCCGTCCCGGCTTGAGCATCGCTATTAAAGCACAGTCCGTAGTGAAATGATAACGATTCGCAGAAAACAGACGGTCCACATGCCGGGCACCGCGAGGAGGTGTCATAATGCCTGCCGGAGGAATTTCGCAAGATGATCAAGTACATAGGAACCAGGAAAACCGATCAAGGCGGAACGCTCTATGTTTTCCTCATCAACGGGCAGGAAAAGCAGGTGCGCGAAAGTGCCCTGAAGCAGTACCCCGGCTGCTACGAAGCGCTGCCAGAATCGGTCAAGGCCAGGATCGCCGCCAACCGCAAATGGCTGCAAAACCTGTAGGACCCCGCGCGCCGGCCATGCTGGCGCTGGCACTGGGCCTTGCGGTCGCCCCGCCGTTGCCGGCCAAAGTGCCCACTCACTTCGGCGTGGTGCTCGGCAATGGGCTGCTGTGCCGCGACCAGACATCGAACCGTTATTATTTCGACTACATGGTGCGCTGGTTCGGCCAGCCCTACAAGCGCGAAGGCGGCGCCTGGTGGTTCCGCACGCCCCAGGCGCGGCTGTGGGGCTTTCCCGTGAGCGAGGTGATCGTCAGCGACGAGACCTTCCCCTACCGCTTCGTCGGGGCGGTGGCCGATACCACGCCGGAAAAGCTGGCCGCGGCGATCACGAAGCGCGACGGCTTGCGCTATGTGCCCATCGCCGGCAGCGCCACGCCCGTGCGCGAAACCTCCACCGGCGGGCGCATCGCTTATGCCGACCGCCGTTCCAAGATCTACTGCGCCAAGTTCAAGCCGCTGCCGCCGGCACTGCGCTGACCGAACCCATGTACAACCGATTCTTCAACCTGACCCAGAGCCCGTTTTCCATCGCGCCCGATCCGCGCTACCTGTTCATGAGCGAACGCCACCGCGAGGCGCTGGCCCACCTGCTGTACGGCGTGGGCAGTGGCGGCGGCTTCGTGCTGCTGACGGGCGAGATCGGCGCCGGCAAGACCACCGTGTGCCGCTCGTTCATCGAGCAGGTGCCGGCCGATTGCCGGCTGGCCTATATCTTCAACCCCAAGCTTTCGGTGGAAGAGTTGCTGCAAACGGTCTGCGACGAGTTCCGCATCGCCCTGCCGCCGGGCGCGGCCACCGTCAAGCACCATGTCGACGCGATCAACGCGCACCTGCTGGAAAGCCATGCGCGCGGGGAAAACAATGTGCTCGTCATCGACGAGGCGCAAAACCTTTCCCCCGCCGTGCTGGAGCAACTGCGGCTGCTGACGAACCTGGAGACCAGCGAGCGCAAGCTGCTGCAGATCATCCTGATCGGCCAGCCCGAGCTGCGCGCGATGCTGGCGCGGCCGGAACTGGAACAGCTGGCGCAGCGGGTGATCGCCCGTTATCACCTCGGGCCCCTGTCCGCCGCGGAGACGGGGCAGTACATCACGCACCGCCTGGCGGTGGCCGGGCTGGCCGGGCCGTCGCCGTTCCCGGCCGACGTGACGCGACTGGTCCACGCCCTCGCGCATGGGGTGCCGCGTCGGATCAACCTGCTGTGCGACCGGGCGCTGCTGGGCGCCTACGTGGAAAACCGGCCGCAGGTCACGCGCAAGATCGTGCGACGCGCCGCCGGGGAAGTCTTCGGTACCGACGTTGTCCCCCGTGCGCGGCCGCGCTGGCCATTGGTGGCGGGCGGCGTTCTGGCCGGGGCCGTGCTGACGGCGGCCGCCGCGTGGCAACTGGTGCCGGGCCAGGCGCCCAAGCCGGCAGCGACACCCGCAGCGGAACCCGCAGCGGCACCGGCACCGCGGGCGACGGCTGCCGCATTGCCGGCCGCGCCGTCCTTGGCCGGGGGCGCGGGCAGCGACGCGACGCTGCGCCGCCTGGCCGCGCTGTGGGGCGTGAACCCGGATGCGGGCGCGGGCGACGTTTGCGAAGCGCTGCGGTCCCGCAACCTGCGCTGCCTGTCCAGCCGCGGCGCGCTGGAAGAACTGCGGCTGCTGGACCGGCCGGCGATGCTCACCCTGAACGACGATCCGGCCGCGCCGACGTATGCCCTGCTGGTGGCGCTGGGCGAGCGCCAGGGCACGCTCGACATCGGCGGCCGCCGCCAGGCGGTGGCGCGCACGGCGCTGGAAAACCGCTACGACGGCACCTTCACTACGTTCTGGCGCGCGCCGCCGGGCTGGCGGGAACAGGTGGCCGCCGGCGATCGCGGCCCAGAAGTCGACTGGCTGGCCCGGCGGCTCGCGCAGTGGGCCGGCACCGCCAGGCCGCAGGACGGCGCGGCCCTCGAGGGCGAGACGCTGCGGCGCCTGCGCGACTTCCAGGCGGCCCAGCAACTGAAGGCGGACGGCGTGGCTGGTCCGAAAACATTCATACGCCTGAGTTTACTCGGCGACGTACCGGAACCCCGGCTGGCGCCGGCCGGAGGGAAGTGACATGTCCTATATTCTCGAAGCCCTGAAGAAGGCGCAGGCCGAGCGGCAACTGGGTGAAACGCCGGGCATCCACACGCCCGTGCCCCAAGCTCCCGCCGGTGGCGCCGCACCGCTGCGCAAGCCGCTGGCGGCCGCCTTTGCCGTGATGGCGCTGGCGATCGTCGGGCTTGCCGCCGTAATATGGCGGCAGGCGACCGCCCCCGCCCAACCGCCAGTGGTGCCGGTGGCGGCCGTGCCAGCCGCGCAGGTGCCCTTGACGCAGACTGCGCCTGGGCACTCCGGGCAGGCTCCCGTTGTGCAGGCGGTGCCGGTGCAATCCGCGCAGGTGCCCGTTGCGCAGGCGGTGCCGATGCAATCCGCGCAGGCTCCCGTTGCGCACGCGGTGCCGATGCAATCCGCACAGCTGCCCGTTGCGCAGGCGGTGCCGGCGCAATCCGCGCAGGTGGCCGTGACGCCGGCCAGGCGCGCGCCACCGGTATCGCAGCCGGCTGCTGCCGCAGCTGCTTCAGCAACGGCGCTGGCGGCCGCCAGCACGCCACCGCCCGCCGTCCAGCCGGTCCATGCCGGGTCGCCCGTCGCGGGCGTGAATCCGCCACCCCTGCGCGGGGAAGGCGCGCGCGCCGCAAAGAAGGAAGAGCCGGCCGGTGAGGAGCACGTGCAGGCGCTTCGCGACCTGCCCGAACCGATCCAGCGGGCGATCCCGCCGATCTCGATGAGCGGCTACATGTATTCGCCGAATCCGGCGGACCGCCTGGTCCTGATCGACAAGGTGCTGCGCCGCGAGGGAGACGAAGTCGCGCCCGGCCTGGTGCTGGTGCGCCTCGAGCCGAAAGGGGCGGTCTTTACATTCCGCGGCTACCGTTACCGGATGCCTTACTGAACTTCGGTGCGGAACGTCGCGCACGATTGGGCAGTCATCTCCCGGTCATACAAGTTCGTCATGCTTGGCATATCGACAACCACCCGGGATGACCACATGAAGCTCAACATTCTGCAAGCGTTGCCCCTGCTAGCCGCTGCCGCGCCCGTGCGCGCGGCTTACACTCCCGACGCCGCCGCGGCGGAGCCGGGCGCGCTCGTCATCGTGCTGGCCTGTGTCGGCCTGTTATGCCTGATGGCCGGCGGTGGCGACGACGGCCCGTTCCGGCCGGAGCCCTAAGCATCATTGGTCGGCCACGCGGACGACCAGCTTGCCGAAATTGCGCCCCTGCAGCAGGCCGACGAATGCGGCGGGGGCGTTCTCGAGCCCTTCGACCACGTCTTCCCGCAAGCGGATGCTACCGTCCGCCAGCCAGCCCTCCATGTCGCGGCGGAACGCTTCATAACGGGTGGCGTAATGATCCAGGATGATGAAACCCTGCATGCGGATGCGCTTCTGCAGGATCGCGGCTGTCACGCGCGGCAGCCGGTCCGGGCCGGCCGCGCCGTCGGCATCGTTATAGTGGGCGATGAATCCGCATACGGGAATGCGCGCGCCCACGTTCAGCAGCGGGACCACGGCATCGAACACGGCGCCGCCGACATTCTCGAAGTAGACGTCGATGCCGTCGGGGCAAGCCGCGGCGAGGCGCTGGGCGAAGCCGGGATCGTTGCGGTCGATGCAGGCGTGAAAGCCCAGCTCTTCGATGGCGTGGCGGCACTTGTCGGCACCGCCGGCAATGCCGACCACGCGCGCACCGTTGAGCCGGGCGATCTGGCCGACGACGGAACCGACGGCACCCGTCGCGGCGGCGACGACGACAGTCTCGCCGGCCCGCGGCGCGCCGATGTCGAGCAGGCCGACATAGGCGGTAAATGCCGGCATGCCCAGCCCGCCCAGCGCGCGCGACGGATGCGGCATGTCGCCTAGCCGCATCAGGTCGCTGCTGTCGGAGAGCGCGTAGTCCTGCCAGCCAGCGTTGGCGAGTACCAGCTCACCTTCCTGGAAGCCTGGGTGCCGCGAGCGGACCACGCGGCTGACTGTGCCGCCTACCATCGTGCCGCCGATCTCCACGCGCGGTGCGTAGCCTGGGCCGACTTCGTCCATCAGGTTGCGCATATAGGGATCGAGCGACAGGTACAGGGTACGCAGCAGCACTTGTCCTTCGCCCGGCACGGGCACGTCGGTCTCTTCGATGCGCAGGTCGGCAGGTGAGGGCAAGCCTTTTGGGCGGGCGGCGAGGAGAATGCGGCGGTTCACGTTGTTATTTTGCGGCATGGTTGGCTCCTTTGAATTAGACCGGTCGTCTAGCAAACATCAAAAAAAGGACTCAGCCGAGTCCCAGCAGTGTGCGTGTCTGCGCCATCGCCGTATCGAGCGGGGCCCGGTCACGCAGGATCTTCGCCAGCAGGCTGGCGCCGAGCCAGTTCTGGTACAGCGCCGTCGCCGTGCCGGCCGGGTCCGGCAGGGTGGGCAGCGAGCCGTCCTGCGCGCCGGCCGCGAGAGTCGCCGCCAGCCTTGCCGTTACCGCGCGCGTCCCGCGGTCCAGCGCCGCGCGCATCGGTTCGGACAGGTCGCTGACCTCCGCGCCCAGCTTGACGACGAGGCAGCGGCTCTGCGCATGCTCGTCCGTCTGCGATGTCAGCCAGTCGTCGAAATAAGCCATCAACCGCTCGGCCGCCGTGCCGGAACCGCCCAGCAAGCCATCGATCTTGGCATGGCATTCGTCGAAATACGTTTCCAGCATCGCCTCGCCGAATGCCTCTTTCGAGGCGAAGTAATGGTAGAACGAACCCTTCGGCACCCTTGCCGCCGCCAGCAGTTCGGCCAGTCCGACCGCCGTGAAGCCCTTGGCGAGCAGCAGCGGGTGGGCCACGTCGAGGATGTGGCGGCGTACGTCGGGGAGGTGAGCGGTGGTCATGAAGGCAATATAGCACCGATTAGACCAGTCGGCTAGCGGTGCCGTGACCGGCCGGCAGGCGTATAATGCCGCGATGCAGACAGCACCTATCACGAATGCGGGGCCGGTGATCGGCATCGTCGGCCGGTCCGGCAGCGGCAAGACGACCTTGCTGGAATACCTCGTCGGCCGCTTGTCCGAACTGGGCCGCAAGGTCAACGTCATCAAGCACAGCCACCATGACCTGGAACTGGAGCCACCGGGCAAGGACAGCGCCCGACTGCGGCGCGCCGGTGCGGCCGAAGTGATGGTGGCGTCGCCTTACCGTTTCGCCATCGTCCGCGAACTGCGCGGCGCGCCGGAACCGGGGCTGGACGAGCAACTGGCGCGGCTGGCGCCGGCCGACCTGACCCTGGTGGAAGGCTTCAAGGCCTTTCCCATCGATAAACTGGAAATCCACCGGGCCGTGGGCGACAAGGGCCCGCTGTATCCGGACGATCCGCACATCGTCGCCGTTGCCTCGACCTTGCCGCGCCCGGCCGACGCGGCGCCGCACGTCGAATGGCTGGATCTCGGAGACCGCGAGGCCGTGCTGGCCTGGCTGCTGAAAAAAATGGCGCCGCCTGCCTCAAGTTCGCTGTGACTCTTCCGTAAACGAGGAAATGCCTCGTCACGGGGCGGCACAAAGGAGCTAACATGGATGCAATGAGCATCGCACGCCTGTCGACGACGATCGCCGAGACTGGTACGAAACAGGAAGTCAGCATGGCCGTGCTGAAGAAGGCGATGGACGTGCAAGCCGCTTCCGCCGAAGCCCTGATCGCAGCGCTGCCGGCCACGCCGAGCGCCCCGAACCTGCCGCCGCACCTGGGCAACCGGATCAACACCACTGCTTGAGCGCGTCCCCGAACGCGCTGACCCGCTGTTCCCCGTGGACAGCGGGTTTTTTTATTTCCGGAAAATAGTTGCTTCAAAAATGGGGACAGTCCCCATTTTTGAAGCAACTTTCGCTAGAATCGGCAGGTTGTTGACTGGATTGGAGAAACGATGGACAAGCGGACGATGATCGCCGCGGCGCTGGCCGCGGCATGCGCGGCGGGCGCTGCGCACGCACAGATGGGCGGCGGGGCGGACAAGGAAAAATGCTACGGCGTGGCGAAGGCCGGCCAGAACGATTGCGGCTCGTCCGATGGCGCCCACGGTTGCGCGTCGATGGCGCAAACCGACAATGCGCCCACCGAGTGGAAGTGGGTCGCCAAGGGCACCTGCGAAAAGCTGGGCGGCAAGACCACGCCGCCGCCGAAGGAGAAGTAAGACCGCCATGGCCGCGACAGCTGGTATCGGCCTGCGCGCGGCGCATTACGCCGATTTCCTGGCTGGCCGGCCACGCGCCGGCTGGGTCGAGGTGCACACGGAGAATTACCTGGCCGAGGGCGGTCGCGACGTGCACGTGCTGCAGCGCGTGCGCCGCGACTATCCGGTCAGCTTGCATGGCGTGGGTCTCGGCCTGGGTTCCGCTCACGGCATCGTGCCGGAACACCTGGAACGCATCCGCGCGCTGGCCGCGCGCATCGAACCTTTCCTCGTTTCCGAACACCTGAGCTGGGGCGCCGTGCCCGGCCGGCACCTGCACGACCTGCTGCCCCTGCCGCTGGACGAAGCCACGCTCGGCCTGCTGGCCGCCCGCGTGACACAGGTGCAGGAGGTGCTCAAGCGGCGCATCCTCGTCGAGAACGTGTCCGCCTACGTGCGCTTTTCGGCCGATACGATGAGCGAAGCGCAATTCCTGGCCGAGCTGGCGCGGCGCACGGGCTGCGGCCTGCTGCTCGACATCAATAACCTGTACGTCAACCAATGCAACCACGGCGAGGATGCGCTTGCCGCGCTGGCGGCGATCCCGCCGGGACTGGTCGGTGAAATCCACCTCGGCGGACACCTGGTCACGCCCGACGTGGTGATCGACCACCATGGCGCGGCGGTCGCCGAGCCGGTATGGCGCCTGTACGAAGCGGCACTGGCGCGCTTCGGTGCCGTGCCGACGTTGATCGAATGGGATGCCCGCGTGCCGCCGCTGGACGTGCTGCTGGCCGAGGCGGACAAGGCGTCGGCCTTGCTGGCGCGCGCCGCGCCTGCGCCCGAACCGGCCGGCGCCGCAGCCGAGGTTGCGGAAAGCGAACCGCCGCGCGCACCGGCCGAGGTTCCGGAAAGCGAACCGCCGCGCGCGCCGGCCGGGGTGCCGGGATGCGCACCAGCCAGGGAGGCACTCGCCGGCTTGCAGGAACGCTTCGCCGGCGCGCTGTTGGCGGCCGAAGGGCAGGGCGCACTGGCGGCGGCATTGCGCCCCGCGCCGCACGCCGCCCGATTGGCCGTCTACCGCGGCAACCTCGCGGGCAGCTGGGAGCGTGCGTTGAAAGCCGCTTTTCCCGTCGTCACCCAGCTCGTCGGCGACGATTTCCTGGCCGCGCTGGCGCGCGAGTACGGCACGCGCCACCCGGCCGCGCATGCCGACCTCAACGAGTTCGGTGCCGGCTTCGCCGCCTTCCTCGACGATTTTCCCCACGTGGCCGGGCTGCCCTACCTGCCGGACATGGCCCGGCTGGAATGGCTGCTACACCGGGCCTATTACGCGGCGGATGCCGAGCCGCTGGCGCCCGCGGCGCTGGCCGGCATCTCGGCCGAAGCGTTCGAGGCTTGCCGCCTGGCGCCGCATCCGGCAGCCGCCACGTTTGCCTCGGACTGGGCCGTGGTGCCGCTGTGGCAAGCCCACCAATCCGGCAGCGCCGTGCCATTCCCGTCCGATATCGCATCACCCTCGTGGTGCCTGGTGCACCGGCGCGGCTGGCAGCCGGGCGTGCTGGCGCTCGATGCCGCGCAATACCGGGCATTGGCTGCCTTGCAGGAGGGGGCGAAGATGGGCGCGGCGATCGACGCCGCGCTGGCGGAAGATCGGGGATTCGACCTGGCACCCCGGCTGGGGCGGTGGATGGCGCATGCCGCGTTCGCGGCGCTGCGCACGGAAGACGCTACCGGTCAGTGAAAGGCACGTAACAGCCGGGCTTCGCCGGTCGTGTCGTTATGGCGCACGCTGGCTTCGTGGGTGGCGGCGATCATGCGATCGATCTGCGCATCCTCGAAGCGTGTCAACTCCTCGTTGGCGATGGCCAGCGCCTGGGCCAGCTTTTCGCGGGCCGCGCGGTAGGCACCGTTGCGGGCGCTGTCGGTGCAGGTCAGCAAGTCTTCGGCATTGTCGATCACTTGCCGCAGGTCGCCGATCAGCTGCTGCTGCGTGGGCAACGTATCGGCCGGTAATGCGGCGGCCGGTAATGCGGCGGCCGGCAATGCATCGGCTTGCAGGGAAGCTTGCTGGGCCTGCTGCGGTTTCGGTTGAGGCGGTTCGGGGTATCGGGTGGGGTCGAGATGGTCCATGCGCGCGCTCCGGATAGTAAAGCCTGTCCACTATAGTCGCCGCAGTGGTGCTGCATTTGCGGCAGATTAAGGCCCGTCGGCACCTTGCTGACCCAAAACCGTGATTCGCACGTCGCCGACGGTGACGTGCTGGCCGGCGCGGATCTTGGCGGTCTTGCGTAGTTCCTGCTTGCCATCCACCCGCACGTCGCCGCTGGCCACGATCTGCTTGCCGGCGCCGCCACTGTCACACAGGCCGACGAGCTTGAGCAGCTGGTTCAGTTCGATGAAATCCGACGTTAATTCAAAGTCTACTTTTTGCATTTTATCCTCATTCTTATCAAACCGGAAATTAATTGTGCAGATGTTAAGCCTGCGCCAAATAAAGTCCGGTTTGCTTCATTGGCCGGGTCAGCCCTTGGCGCCCGGCCGTGTCATCGCCAGCGGCACGATCCACTGCTCGAACTGTTCCGCGGTCACGAACCCGAGGGCCAGCGCGGCTTCCTTCAGCGTGGTGCCTTCGTGCTGCGCCTTCTTGGCGATCTGGGCGGCGCGATCATACCCGATGTGCGGTGCCAGCGCGGTCACCAGCATCAGCGACCGCTCCATGAGCTCGCCGATCCGCTCGCGGTTCGGCTCGATGCCGCGCGCGCAATGCTCGTCGAAGCTGCGCATGCCGTCGGCCAGCAGCCGGGCGCTTTGCAGGAAGTTGTGCGCGATCAGCGGCTTGTAGACGTTCAGCTCGAAGTTGCCGGAAGCCCCGCCGAACGAGATCGCCACATCGTTGCCGAACACCTGGGCGCACAGCATCGTCACGGCTTCGCATTGCGTGGGATTGACCTTGCCCGGCATGATCGAGCTGCCCGGCTCGTTTTCGGGGATCGTGATCTCGCCCAGGCCGGAGCGGGGGCCGGAAGCCATCCAGCGCACATCGTTGGCGATCTTGAACAGGGCGGCCGCCAGCGTCTTCAGCGCGCCGTGCGCCGCCACCAGCGCCTCGTGGCCGGCGAGGGCGGCGAACTTGTTGTCGGCGCTCTTGAACGGCAGTTGCAGGCGGCTGGCCAGCTCGGCGGCGATGCGCGTTGCGTACTCGGGGTGGGAGTTGAGGCCGGTGCCGACGGCCGTGCCGCCCGCCGCCAGCTCCAGCACGGCCGGCAGCGCGTGTTCGATCGCCCGCTCCGCGTGGTCCAGCTGGGCCACGTAGCCGGAGAATTCCTGGCCGAGCGTCAGCGGCGTGGCATCCTGCAGGTGCGTGCGGCCGATCTTGACGATGTCGGCAAACGTTTCCGCCTTGGCGGCCAGCGTGGCGCGCAGCTGGTGCAGGGCTGGGATCACGTCGCGGGCCAGCGCCACCGCGGCGGCCACGTGCATGGCGGTCGGGAAGATGTCGTTCGACGACTGGCCCTTGTTCACGTCGTCGTTCGGGTGCAGCTTGCGCTCCTCGCCACGCACGCCGCCCAGCAGCTCGGAGGCGCGGTTGGCCAGCACCTCGTTCATGTTCATGTTCGACTGCGTGCCCGAGCCGGTCTGCCAGACGGACAGCGGGAATTCGCCGGCATGCCTGCCTTCCAATACCTCGTCGGCCGCGCGCACGATCGCATCGGCCTTGGTGGCATCGAGCACGCCGAGGTCGACGTTCACGCGCGCCGCGGCCCGCTTCACATTGGCCAGCGCGGCGATCAGCTCCGGCGCCATCTTTTCGGTGGAGATATGGAAGTGGTGCAGCGAGCGCTGCGTCTGCGCTCCCCACAGCTGGTGGGCAGGCACGTCGATCGGCCCAAAACTGTCGCGTTCGGTTCTGCTGTCCATGGCGTCCTCTGTCGTAAATGATGCAAAGAGTGTAACCCAAGGATGAAATCCGGTTAATCCACTCAAAGTTTAGGAATTTCCGCCGTTAAACACTTACGTTACGGAAATTTCCTTATTCGAGTCCATCATGTCGCTCCTGCTACGTTCTTCCCGCCTGGCCGTGCTGGCGCTGGCCACCGCCACCGGCGCCCATGCCGCCGAACTCGGTGACGCCTCGGTGCGCTCGTACAGCGGCCAGCCGCTGTCGGCCGACATCGAACTGACCGAACTGACTGCCCAGGAGATGGCGGACCTGCAGGCGCGACTGGCCCGGCCGGACGTGTTCCAGGGCGCGAACGTGAAGATGAACCCGGCGCTGGCGGGCGCTACGGTGTCGATCCAGAAGCGCGACAGCCGCCGCGTCCTGCGCATTACCACCAGCGCCCCGGTGCAGGCGGAAGTGCTGCACCTGTACTTCCAGCTGGCCTCGGGCGGCAGGGAGCGCGTGCGGGGCGTCACGCTGTGGCTGTCGCCGGACCCGACCCCGGCCCCGGCGCCCGCCGTTATCGCCGCCGCCCCTGCCGCCGCTCCTGCCGCGGCTCCTTCTGCCGCGGCCGCTGCCGGGCATCCCGAAAAGTCGTCCGCCCGTCTCCACGCCGCCGAGCGCGCCGACAGGCCGTCGACCCGTGCACATGCCGTGGAGCGGCCGCGCGTCCTGATGGCCAGAGTGTCCCCTGGCAAGGAAGCGACGTCCGCCGAGCGCGCGCTGATGGGCGCCGTCGAGCAGGCGATCGCGACGCGCGGCGGCAAGGTCGAGGCGCCGGAGGAAAAGCAGGCCAAGCCGGCGATCAGCCAGCAGGACGTTCGCAAGGAGGCGCTGAAGTACGCATCGACCGCCGGCGATTTCAAGCGGGTCGCCACGAGCGCGAAGCCGGCTGTCGCGGAACCGGAGCCGGAGCAGGAGCAGAAGGCGCCGCAGCGCTCGTTCTTGCCCTCGAAGACGGCACTGGCCGAGGCCGCGCGGGCCACGCGGGCAAGCGTGGAAGGGGCAATCCAGCCGGCTGGACCGGCGAAGGTAGCCCCCGCGGCTGCGCAAGCCGCGTCCGCCGCCGCCCAACCCGATGCCGCGATGTTGACCAAACTGGCCGAACTGGAAGGCAAGCTGAAGACCTTGCAGACGCAGCTGGCGATGACGAACTCGGCCGGCGCGGCCCGCGTGGCGCTTCCTGAGCCTGTGAAGCCTGCGGCAGCGTTGGCGCCTGCATCGGCACCTGCATCGACACCAGCACCAGCATTAGCACCGGTACCTGCGCCGCGACCCGCACCGGCAGCAGCACCGGCAGCAGCACCGGCAGCACGGGCGTCGAAAACGATCCCACCGGCGCATGGCGACACGATCGTCCCGGCCGCTGCCGCTGCCGCGGCCGCAGCGCAGCCGGCGCCGGCCGCGAAACCTGCTTCCGCCGTGCCGGAGCTGGTGCCACAACCGGAAGCAGCCGCGCCGCCGGAGGCGCCCGCCGAGGCGCCAAAGGCCAGGCCCGAGGAAAAGAAGGAAGCGGCACCGCCGCCACCCGAACCAAAGAAGGAAATCAAGATCTCCCGGCCCAAGCTGCTCACTTTCCTGTTCGCCGGCAGCCTGGTCCTGCTGCTGATCTTCGGCGTGATCGTGCACTTCATCCGGAAGGCCAAGATGAAGCGCAGTCCGATCGTGAGGCAGAGCTGGAGCCGGGACGAGGATGACGTTTTGGCGCGGATCGAGCCCGCCGCGGCGCCGGCACCGGAGAGCAAGGCGGCTTGACGTTGCCAAACACCGGTGTCGTACACCATTTGCAAGCAAATGGTGTACGACACCGGGCAAGCGCCAACAAAAAAGCGCCCCGCGGGGCGCTTTTGCATTGGAGCGGGAAGGCTCAGCCGTTCAGCCGGCCCATCCAAGGTTCGGTCACGTCGCGGATCGCGCGGTCGTTGGCCATGATCTGCTTGAGCAAGTCGATCTTGCGCTGGCGGGCGCTGCCGTCCAGTGCCGGCACGCCGCCGAGCGCGGCAACCGATTGCGCGGCGCACTGATTTTCCAGGCGGTCGAGCGTGTTCCAATCGCTGACCTGGGCGGCCACCACCATCTTGCTGGTCAAGCCGGCAATGTTTTCGTACATCGAGAGAACGTCGGTCGAGGTCATGGCGCCACCGTGGATAAATCATGATCGGATTACTGCTTGTCATGATTTACGTCAGGGGTGACGGGAACTTTAGGCCTTTTTGAAAAAAAATTGAAAATAGTTTCCGGCATGGCCAGCCAGACAATATGTTCTATTTCAACATCTCGTCCAGCCCGGCAGCCAGTTCGTCCAGCGGCGGCATTTCTTCGATGGCCTCGGCGTCCAATCCCAGCACTTTGCCGACCTCCGCCGGAAATTGCTCGGCCAGGTGGCTTTCCTCCAGCGCGCGGGCGCGCCAGGCCGCCAGGTGGACGATCGCCGCCAGCCGGTCCACGGCGCCGCGCTCGAGCGGGGCAGGGAAGGCCGCGATCGCGTCGGAAAACACGGCGGGGAATTGCCAGCGGCGAGCCAGCTCGGCGCCCACGTCCGCGTACGTGAAGCCCAGCGTCTTGCGTTCCCCGGCCAGCCGCTGCTCGCCCAGCGGGGCAGCCACGGCGTCCAGCGCCGCCGCCTCGTCCGGCATCGCGGCGTGGATCACGAGCTGGCCGATCGCGTGCATCATGCCGATCGTGAACGCCAGCTCGGCATTGTCGCGGGTTTTCCTGGCGATCCACTTGGCCGCCACGGCCGTGCGCATGCTGTAGCGCCAGAAATCCTTGAGCTCGAGCCCTGTCACCGACTTGAAGCCGTTGACGAGCCCGGAGCTGATGACGAGCGTGCGCACCGCCACGAAGCCCAGCATCAGTACCGCATCCTCCACCGTGCCGATGCTGCGCGACAGATTGTAGTAAGCCGAGTTCGCAAGCCGCAGCAGCTTGGCGCTGAGCACGGGATCGAGCGAGATCTTGCGTGCGATCTCCTCCGTGGAGACGGACGCCTTGTCGAAACTCGCCACCAGCTCCTGGACGATCTTCGGCGCCGTCGGCAGCGCGGTGGGTTGCTCGAACAATTCCTCCAGCGTCATCATGCTCTCCTTGTTACTTGTTGCCGTAGGTGAACTATAGCGGGATTCGCCCGCGTTTTGCAGGCTATCCCGCAATTTAGCAGCCTGTCGCACGGGCCTCGTCACGGCAGGCCGCAGGGACTACAGTGCAGGCTGGCGAATGTCGCTCACTGCGCGCCACACTATAACCAACGATACAAGGGACTATATGCAAGCCTTCCAAGTACTGCGCCGTCCGCCGCGGACGAGCACCCTCGCCATGGCGCTGTGCGCCGCGCTGGCTTTTACCGGAGCCCAGGCGCACCAGGCTGCCCCCGCCCAGGCAACCACGCACGCATCCGCAGCCGTGCTGCCCGGCGACGATTTCTATGCCTATGCGAACGGCCAGTGGCTCGCAGCCACCGAGATCCCGGCCGACCGCAGCAGCTGGAGCGCCTTCCACACGATCGTGGAGGATACGAACCAGAACATCGTGCGCCTGATCGAGGCGGCGGACCGGGAGGGCGCGCCGGCCGATGCGCGCCGCGTGGCCGCCTTCTACCGGGCGATCATGGATGAGGCAGGCATCGAGGCGCGCGGCGCAGCGCCGCTGAAACCCGCGCTGGACAAGATCGCGGCCATTCGCGACAAGGCCGGCCTCACGCAAGCGCTGGGCGCCAGTCTGCGCGCCGACGTCGACCCGCTGAACGCCACCGACTTCAGCACCGAGAACCTGTTCGGCGTGTGGGTCGCCCAGGGCTTCACGGCGCCCGACAAGTACATGCCCTACCTGTTGCAGGGCGGCCTCGGCATGCCCGACCGCGCGTTCTACCTGGAGGAGAACGAGCGGATGGGGCGCCTGCGCACGGCTTACCAGGCGCACATCGCCGCCATGTTGAAGCTGGCCGGTTTCTCCGAGCCGGAAGCGCGCGCGGCCCGCGTGTTCGAACTGGAGCGCAAGCTGGCACAGTCGCACGCCTCGCGCGAAGAGTCGTCGAACATGCAGAAGGCGAACAATACCTGGACCGACCGGGATTTCGCCGCGAAGGCGCCCGGCCTGGACTGGAAGGCCTTCTTCCACAGCGCCGGCCTCGGCAAGCAGAAGCGCTTTATCGTCTACCACCCGCAAGCCGTCACGGGCGCCGCCGCGCTCGTGGCCGAGATGCCCGTGCAGACGTGGAAGGACTGGCTGGCCTTCCACACGGTCAACCAGTACGGCGGCGCGCTGCCGAAGGCGTTCGTCGACCAGCGTTTCGATTTCTACGGCCGCACGCTGAGCGGCACGCCGCAATTGTCGGTGCGCTGGAAGCGCGGCCTGGCGGCCGTGAACGAGGCGATGCCGGAAGCGGTCGGCAAGATGTACGTTGAAAAGCATTTCCCGCCCGCCGCCAAGGCGAAGGTGCAGCAAATGGTGAGCAATATCGTCAACGCCTTCCACCAGCGCATCGACCGGCTGGACTGGATGGACGCGAGCACCAAGCGCGAGGCGCACGCCAAGCTCGACGTGCTGTACGTGGGCGTGGGCTACCCGGAGAAATGGACGTCGTATGACGGCCTGGACATCAAGCCGGACGACGCCTTCGGCAACGCCTGGCGCGCCAGCCAGTTCAACTACAAGCTCGAGCTGGCCAAGCTGGGCAGGAAGGTCGACCGCAAGGAATGGTCGATGCCGCCGCAACTCGTCAACGCCGTCAACATGCCGATGCAGAATGCGCTGAACTTCCCGGCGGCGATCCTGCAGCCGCCGTTCTTCGACCAGAAGGCGAGCGATGCCGTGAACTACGGCGCCATCGGTTCCGTGATCGGCCACGAGATCAGCCACAGCTTCGACAATATCGGTGCCGAATTCGATTCGAAGGGCCGCCTGCGCGACTGGTGGACGAAGGAAGACCGCGAGCACTTCGCCAAGGCGGCCCAGGCGCTGGTGGCGCAGTACTCGGCCTATGAAGCCTTCCCGGACCTGAAGCTCAACGGCCAGCTGACCCTGGCGGAGAACCTGGCCGACCTGGCCGGCCTGGCCGCCGCGCTGGATGCCTATCACGCCTCGCTCGGCGGCAAGGCGAACGCCGAGACGGACCGCCAGTTCTTCATGGGCTACGCGCATGCCTGGCGCACCAAGGCGCGCGAAGCCTCGCTGCGCAACCAGGTCACCACCGACGAGCACGCGCCTTCGCAGTGGCGCACCTACACCGTGCGCAATCTGGACGACTGGTACGATGCCTTCGACGTGAAGCCCGGCCAGAAGCTCTACCTGCCGCCGGAGCAGCGGGTGCGCGTCTGGTAACACGCCGTCCAGTGACGCTTAAGCAGTCCTTAAACCCGACCGTTGGTAGCTGAACTCTTTTGCAATGTTAGGGAGCGAACGGAGGGAAATGATTACGAAACGTATGATTTCCCCATCCACACGCGATACCGCGGGTGTTCAAGGCAACGGGCCATCGTGGCCCCCAAGCCGCAACGCATAGAGGAGCTCGATCATGAACAGCGATCAAATCAAAGGCAAGGCCAAGGAAATCGGCGGCAAGATCCAGGAAGAGGCCGGCGAACTGGTGGGCAGCTCGAAGCAGCAGGTCAAGGGCCTGAAGAACCAGGCCGAAGGCAAGGTCCAGAAGAAAGTGGGCGACGCCCGCGAAGCCGTCGATGACGCACTGGACGACGATGTCACCGTCAACCGCGGCAACCGCCAGGGCGGGCTGTAATACGGCCCAGTGCCGATAACGAAACAGCCGCCCGAGGGCGGCTGTTTTGCTTTGAGCGGCCGAGGTGCCGCATGTTTCTGGTGTTTCTGGTGTTTCTGGTGTCGGACATCATTCGCTCGCGAATGGTGTCGGACACCGGTTTTGCCCTGAAGCATCCACAGGGACGCCGACCTCACGCGAAAACCGGTGTCCGACACCGGAAAAGCCCGGTGTCGGACACCAATGCACAAACGCCGCGTGTTACTGCACGGTCTCCGGCTTCAGGTGCTTGCGGAAGAACTCATCGATCTTCACCTGCACGTGCTTGCGCTGCTTGCGGTCCGACACGCCATGCTTGGCGCCCGGGTAGGTCATCAGCTCGAACTGCACGCCGCGGCTCACCAGCGCGTCGATCATCTTCGTGGTGTTCGTGAACAGCACGTTGTCGTCGGCCATGCCGTGGATCAGCAGCAGGTTCGACTTCAGGCCGTCCACATGCTTGAACACGGTGCTGTCCGCGTAGCCTTCCTTGTTCTCGGCAGGCTTGTCCATGTAGCGTTCCGTATAGTGCGTGTCGTACAGCGCCCAGTCGGTGACGGGCGCGCCGGACACGCCGGCGGCGATCCTGTCCGACCCCTGCGACAGCAGGCGCAGCGTCATGAAGCCGCCGTAGCTCCAGCCATACACGCCGATGCGCTTCGGGTCGACGAAGCCTTGCTTGCCGAGGAAGTCGATGCCGGCCAGCTGGTCTTCCACTTCCACCTTGCCCAGATTGCGGTAGATCGCGTCCGCGAACACGCGCTCGCGGCGGCCCGAGCCACGGTTATCGAGGCGGAACACCACGTAGCCCTGCTGCGCCATGTACTGGTCGAACGAGTCGCCCCACTTGCGCGTCACGTGCTGCGCGGTCGGGCCGCCATAGGTGGACAGGTACACCGGGTATTTCTTCGCCGGGTCGAAGCGGTAGGGCTTGATCATCGACCAGTACAGCGTCTGGCCATCCTTCGCCGGCAGCGTGCCGTATTCGACCGGCAGGTGGTCTGACTTGTACTTATAGTACGGGTGCGCCGCGTTGACCTCGTTCTTTTCCAGCCACGTGAGGATCGCGCCATCCGGTTTGCGGATGGAGACCTGCGGCGGATTGGCGGGATCGGACCACGTGTCCACGAACAGCTGGCCGTTGCGGGCGAAGGTGGTGTCGTGCCAGCCGTCGGCCTGCGTCACGCGTTTCGGCTTGTCGGCATCGCGGCCGTCCAGCGAGACGACATAGGTCTGCTTGTCGATCACCGCGTCCTTGTTCGACGAAAAGTACACCTTTCCGCCGGCTTCGTCCACGGCCAGCAAGTTGTCGATGCCCCATTCGCCTTTCGTGAGCGCGTGCTTGACGTTGCCGTCCATGTCGAACAGGTACAGGTGATTGCGGCCGGTGCGGTCCGACGACCAGATGAAGCCCTTTCCGCCAGAGAGGAAGCGCAGGTCGTCGTTGATGTCGGTCCACGTCTTCGACGTTTCCGTCACGAGCACCTTCTGCGCGAGCGTGGCCGTGTCGACGGCGATCAGCTCCAGCTTCTTCTGGTCGCGCGCCTGGCGCTGGAACAGCAGCTTCCTGCTGTCGGCCGAGAAATCGGCGCGCACCAGATAGATATCCTTTTCCGGCCCAAGGTCCACGTTCTTCGTTTCACCGGTGACCGGGTTCACGATGCGCAGTTCCACGATCACGTTCTTGTCGCCGGCCGCGGGGTAGCGCTGCTCGATCACCTCGGTGCGGTCCGGGTAGATCTCGAAGCGGCGCGCGATGGGCACCTGCGCCTCGTCGTAGCGGCGGTAGGCGATCGCCGAATCGTCCGGCGCCCAGTAGTAGCCGGTGAACTGGTGCATTTCTTCCTGCGCCACGAATTCCGCTTCGCCGTTGTGCAGCGTGCCCTTGCCGTCGGTGGTGAGCGCCTTTTCCTGGCCCGTCGCCAGGTCGATCACGTACAGGTTCTGGTCGCGCACGAAGGACACATATTTACCCTTCGGCGAGATCTTCGGATCGGTCACATTGCCGGAGGCGACCAGGCGCGCCGCATCGGGTTTCGCCACCTCGATCAGGTACAGGTTGCCGGCAATCGGCACCAGCAGGCGCTTGCCGTCAGGCGACCAGCTGTAGTTGATGATGCCCTTGAGGGCGGCGGTGCGCTCGCGCTCGCGGCGGGCCTTTTCGGCGTCCGACAGGTTTTCCTCGGCCACCAGCACTTTCGAATCGACCAGGCGGCGCGTCGACTTGTCCTTCAGGTTGAATTCCCACAGGTCCATCTGGAACTGGTTGTCCGGCCGGCCGCGCAGGAAGGTCACGCGCGCACCGTCGGGCGACACCTTCAGCGCACGCACGCCATTGCCGGCAAGGGCCGGATCGCTGTAGATGCGGTCGAGGGTCAGGCGGTCGGCGGATGCCGTGCCGGCGGCCAGCAGGGCCAGGATACTGAGAGCGGTGCGCATTGGGGTCCCGAAATGAACGATTTGTTGTTGGAAATAAATCGCAAAACGATACCAGACTGGACAGCCCATGGCGAGGCGCAAAAGTTTGGAATGCGAGTGCGACGGCCGACTTTCGTTCGGCCGTCCGACCGTTCAGGCATGCACTGACGCCGGGGCAAGCGCGCGCTGGCGCGACAGCCGTTGCAGGTAGGCCGTCAGCAGCACGGCCGCCACCGTCAGGCCCAGCACGAGGCCGATCCAGAAGCCGGTGGCCGACATCGGTTCGGCCGGCGCGAACGGCAGCCACCGCGGCGCCAGGCCGAGCAGGCAGCCGACCGGAAGCGCCAGGCCCCAGAACGCGATCAGCTGGATGACCATCGGCCCGCGCGTGACCTTGTACCCGCGGATCGCGCACGATGCCGCCACCTGCGCGGCGTCCGACAGCTGGAACAGCGCCGCGAACAGCAGCAGGTGCGCGCACATCTCCTGCACCGCCGCATCCGACGTGTAGGCCGCCGCGATCTGGTGGCGGAAGATGGCGATGAACAGCGCCGACAGCACGGCGAAGCCGGTCGACATCCACAGCCCGACGAACGAGGCGAAGCGGGCACGCTGCGGGTTGCCTTCGCCCAGCGCCTGGCCGACGCGGGCGATCATGCCGATGCCGAACGACAGCGGCACCATGAACGTGAGCGAGGCGAAGTTCAGCGCGATCTGGTGGGCCGACACCGTGACCACGCCGAAGCGCGCCACCAGCAGGCTGACGGCGCCGAACACGCTGACCTCGGCGAAGTAGGTGACGCCGATCGGTACGCCCAGCCTGAGCATGTTCCACACTTCGGGCCAGTGTGGCCACTCCCATTTGTCGAACGGGTACGAGGCCTGGTAGGCGGGCGCGATGCGGATCCACAGCACGATGGCCAGCAGGTCCAGCCAGACCACGGTGCCGGTGGCCACCGCGCAGCCCAGCGCGCCCATCTTCGGGAAGCCCAGGTTGCCGAACACGAGCAGCCAGTTGACGATCACGTTGACCACCAGGCCGATGATGGCGATGACCATCACGGGCTTGGTCTGGTTGATGCTGGCGCTGTAGCCGTACAGTGCGCGATAGGCCGCGAAGGGCAGCAGGCCGATGCTCACGATATGCACGAACATCGAGGCGCGGTGGTTGACTTCGGGTTCCAGCTGCAGGTGGTCGAACAGCAGCGTGGCGAGGTTGGCGGCCAGCGCCGCTACGACGCCCACGCCTACGGCTTTCCACAACGCCTGCCGCACCGAGTGCGGAATCTTGTCGAACGCGCCGGCGCCCACCTGGTGGGCCACCACCGTGTTCACGGCCATCATGGTGCCGTTGACGGTGACGAGGATGATCGACCAGACCGAGGCGCCGAGCGATACGGCGGCCAGCTCGGCGGCGCTGGTGTGGCCCGTCATGGCCACGTCCGCCACGCCCATGCCCACGGTGGCCAGCTGCCCGATGAGGACGGGCCAGGCCAGTTGCCACAACGCTGCGGCTTCTCTGCGGATATTGGACAGGGTGAACGTATAGGGCATCGGTGCACTTCGAGAATGGGGAACTTGTGATTCTACCCATGATGGTGCATTCGCCGCAGTAGGAATTTGTTACAGCCGGCCCGTGCACCGAATGCGTCGCCGTTGCGTTATGGAACATATGCCGCGCGCGCGTCGCGCGCGGCGCACTACACGCACGAGATGGAGAAACCATGAAACGCCTGTTCGCCGCCGCAGCCCTGCTGGCATCCTTCCAATACGCTTCCGCCGGCGAGTTGTCGGTATTTTCGCAGCCGGACTTCCGGGGCGCCCGGATGACGGTGCGCGACCCGGTGCGCAACTTCCAGGACATCGGCTTCAACGACCGCGCCTCGTCGATCGTCGTCCACTCGGGAAGCTGGGAAGTGTGCGAGCACAAGGACTTCGGCGGCCATTGCATGGTGCTCGAGCGCGGCGAGTACAGAGACCTGTCCCGCTTCGACAACCAGATCTCGTCGGTGCGCGAAGTGGGGCGCCCGCGCGATCGCGATGATTGGCGTGACGGCGGGCGCGACCGCGGCGCCTGGCGCGACCGCGACGACCGCGATGACAACGATCGGCGGCGCGGCTGGCGGCGCGACGACGATCGCCGCGGTCCCCCGGTGGAGCTGTACTCGGGCCGCAATTTCGGCGGCGACCGGGTGGTGCTGGTGGGGGATGTGCACAGCCTGCGCTCGCGCGAATTCAACGATCGCGCCGGGTCGCTGGTGGTGCGCGAAGGCGAGTGGGAAGTCTGCGAGCATGACGATTACCGGGGCCGTTGCGAGGTCTATGGGCCGGGCCGCTACCCCGGTCTCGGCGGCTTGAACAACGAGGCGTCGTCGGTCCGCCGCCTGCGCTGAAAAAATCGGATTGTTGTTGTAACCTAAGCTCGATAGGACTACGACCTGGAGAGCATAACGTGGACTACAAGGATTACTACGCGGTGCTGGGCGTGCCGAAGACGGCCAGCGCCGACGAGATCAAGGCGGCTTACCGCAAGCTTGTGCGCAAGTACCATCCCGACGTCAGCAAGGAAGCCGACGCCGACGCGAAGACCAAGGAATTGAACGAAGCCTACGGGGTGCTCGGCGACCCCGAAAAGCGCGCGGCCTACGATGAACTGGGCAGCGCGCAATACCGCCAGGCGGAAGGCGGCGGCTTCAGGCCTCCGCCGGACTGGGGCGCCGGCTTCGAATCCTTCGGCGGCGCGGACAGCGATTTCTTCCAGGACCTGTTCGCCCACGTGGGCGGCGCTCGCCGGCGCGGCTTCCAGATGCGCGGCGACGACAGCCACGCCGTCATCGAGATCGCGCTGCAGGACGCCTACCAGGGTGCAAGCCGCACCATCAGCCTGCGCGTGCCGGAGGCGGACGAACACGGCCGCGTGATCACCCGCCAGCGCACCCTCAACGTGACGATTCCGAAAGGCGTCACCGAAGGCCAGCAATTGCGCCTGGCCGGCCAGGGCCAGCCCGGCAGCGGCGGGGCCCCGGCGGGCGACCTTTACCTGGAAATCCGTTTTGCCGAGGACCGGCGCTTTCGCGTGGAAGGGCGCGACGTGTACCAGACAGTGCCCGTCGCCCCGTGGGAAGCGGCGCTTGGCGCGGGCATCGAGGTCGGCACGCCTTCCGGCCGCGTGTCGGTCACGATTCCGCCTGACTCCCAGGGCGGGCGCAAGCTGCGCCTGAAGGGCAGGGGCATTCCCGGCACGGCCGCCGCGCCGGCGGGCGACCTGTACCTGCTCCTGGACATCGCACTGCCGCCGGCCAGCACGCCGCAGGCAAGGGCATTGTATGAACAGATGGCGCGCGAACTTCGGTTCAACCCGCGCCAGGGGCTGTAAGGAGACGATCGATGAATGGCAAACAACCGATCCGCGCCGTGTCGCTCGACGAAACGGCACTGACCCTGGACGAACTGGCGCGTGCCTGCGCCGTGGACCCCGGCTGGGTGGTGCACCGCGTGCGCACCGGCATCCTGCTGGGCGGTACCGAAGCGGCGCCGGAAGCCTGGCGCTTCACCAGCGTGGACCTGGTGCGCGCGCGCAGCCTGCTGCGCATCGAACGCGATTTCGACGCGAACGAGGAGGTGGCGGCGCTGGTGGTGGATTTGACGGAGGAGGTGAGGCGCTTGCGGCGGCGCTTGCGCGCCGCCGGGTTGTAGCAGCCCGCGGCTGATGCCTGGTGTCTGACATTCATCCCGCAGGGATGAATGTCAGACACCGGTTTTCCCATGCAATGCCAACGCCGGTGACAGACACCGGCCCTGAAGAAATGTTTCAGAAATCCCGGTGACAGGCACCGGGGTTCAAGAAATGTTTCAAGAAACCCGGTGCCTGTCACCGGCTGTCTTGATGCCGGCCGTACTGGCGAGCTCACAAAAAAACCGGTGTCGGACACCCTGCGGGTGTCCGACACCATAGCCTCGCGGGCTGTCGGCTGACAGATCAGCGCTGGTCTTCCGACCCACCCTGCTTGCCGCCGCTGCCGCCGGACTGCTTGCTGCCGATGTCGTCGATATCGTGACCCGGCTCGCCCGGCGAGCCCTGCATGCCGAGTTGGCGGTCGGCCTGCTCGTTGTCGCTGCGGTTGTTCGGGCGCGCCTGGTTCTTCCACGTATCGGCCTGGGCGTTGCCGGCCTTGTCCGATTGCTGGCTGTTGCCGCGGCTGCCCATGCCCACGCGTTCGCCGCCCATCGCATCGGCCGGCAGCGTGTCGAGGCTGTCGCGGTCGGCCGACTGGCTGCCGCCGCTGCCCAGCGTGGTCTGGCCGATCAGGTTGTCGCCGGATTGCTGGTTGCCCTGGCTGGACTCCTGCATGTTCGCATTGTTGCCGCCCAGGCCGCCACGGCCCGTCTGGCCGCTTTGCGCGCCCACGTCATGCAGCGAGCCGCCCCGTTCGCCGCCCATGCCGCCGGAGTGCTGGCCGCCGTGGCCATGGCCCGTGCCGGCGCGCGGTTTCTCGGTGGACTGTTCCATCTGCTGCGACTGCCCGCCGGGGCCGCCTTGCTGCTGCTGTTCCTTCATCCGCGCCAGGCCGGTCTGGCCGGGGCCGCCCTTGTTGTTCGACGATTGCTCGTTGCCGGGGCCACCCTGGAGTTTGTCTGCCATGCCGCCCGAGCCGCCCGGGCTGCTCGACTGCTGATTGCCCACGTTCTGGCTGCCGCCCGCGCCGCGCTGCGCCGTGCCGGCGCCCGGTGCCGAGCCGTCGTCGCCACGGTCCTGCCGCGCGCCCGCGCCCGTGGTGCGGTCGCTGCCGGCGCCGTGCTTGTCGGACTGCTGGTTGCCTTGCAGACCGCTCTGGCCCGCTTCACCCATGGACTCGCCGCCCTGCTGCTGGTTCATCTGCGAGAGGCCCGAATTGCCGGGGCCGCCTTGCCGGCTCGCGTCGCCGTACTTGTTGCCGGGACCGCTCTGCAGATGGTCCGCGAGGGTACCGGTGCCGCCGGGGGCCGTGGTTTCCTGCGAGCTGCCATAGTCCTGCCGCGCTGCGCGCTCGCCATCCTGCTGCAGGCTGCCGCCCGCGCTGTGCTGCGAAGCCTGGCTGCCGCCGTGGGCTACCTGGTGCGGGCTACGGCCGTCGCCGACTTCGCCCGACGTGGCACCGGTCTGCTGGCTGCCGTAGCGGTCATGGTTGGGCGCCAGCGGGTCCGCCTGCGTGCGCGGATCGTTGCGGATGCCGCCCTGGTTGCCGGGCGAACCGCCCATGTAGTCGGACTGGCCCTGCGAACTCTGCTGGTTCTGGCCGCCCTGGTTGATGCCCTGGCCGCTCTGGCCGCCCTGCGTGCCCGAAGGGGTGCCGCTGATGCCGTCCTGCGCGCCCTGGCCGCCGATCGATTGTTGCGTCATGTCCATTCCTCCCGAGCTGCCGGCGGCGCTGCTTTGCTTGCTGGCCGCCTCGTTGATGTTGGGTGCCCTGTTGACTTGCGTGGTGTCGTTGGCGGGTCCGCCGGCGGCGTGGTTGCCGCTCTGCGTGAAGTAGCCCGCGTCTTCCGTATTGGTGAGCTGATCCTTCTCTCTTGTCATGTCGATCTCCTCATGAAGTCGTGAGCGGGGCCGGCCGCTGGCGCGGCCCCGGCAGAGGCTCATCGTAGGACGGTGGGCGAGGGCAGTGTGTCAGCGCACACGCCGAACCGGTGTAGGCATGCTTGCCATGGCCGGCCAGTCAATACGCGCCATGTGGCAGCGTGTAGTCGAGCGCGAGGATCTGTTCCTTCAGCCAGCGCCCGGCGGGGCCGAGCTGGTCATCCGAACGGTGGATGGCGAACAGCGGATATTGCAGCGCATCGCCGTCCTGCAGGCGCAGGCGGACCAGCCGGCCGTTGGCCAGGTCCTCGGCGATCATCGCCTCGGGCATGCTGCCCCAGCCGAGTCCTCCACGCAGCAGCGCATGCTTGGAGTGCAGGTCGGCCAGGCGCCAGTCGCGCAGGCCCAGCACGCCGAAGTCCTGGCCCGACGTCAGCGGGCTGCGGTCCGTCACTACCAGCTGCAAATGCTCGCGCAGCGCGGCCGTCGGCACCACGCCCTCGATCGCTGCCAGCGGATGCCCTGGCGCGCACACCGGCATCATCGTCACATGGCCGGCCAGCTGGCGCTCGACGTTGTCGGGCAGGTGGACCGGCATGCCGCTGATGCCCAGTTGGCAGCGCCCGTCCAGCACCATTTGCGCCACGCCGCCCAGCGCTTCCGTATGCAGCCGCAACGCGACGGTCGGGTACTCGCGCTGGAACGATTCAAGCAGCGTCACGAGGCGGCACATCGGGAACATCACGTCCACCACGAGGCAGACTTCCGCTTCCAGCCCGGCGCCGAGCGCCTTGGCGCGGGCACGCATGCCGTCCACCTTGGCCGACACGGCGCGCGCGTCGGCCAGCAGCGCCTTGCCGGCCTCGGTGAGCGTGACCTTGCGCTTGCCGCGGTCGAGCAGGGCGATGTTCAACTGTTCTTCCAGGTTGGCGATCGTGTAGCTGATGACGGATTGCGTGCGATGCAGCGCGCGCGCCGCGTGCGCGAAGCCGCCGTGGTCGATGACGGCGATGAAGACACGCAACTGGTCGAGGGAGGGCAGGCCGGGGTCTCTCATGTATCGCAAAAATCGATTATATCGATTGAAATAATGTGGATTTCGTCGATAGTAGCTCCGGCGTAAGATGGCTGCAACTAAACACTTACCAAGGAGTCCATCATGGCAAACGTCCTCTACATCAATAGCAGCGTGCGTTCTTCCGGTTCGCTGTCGCGCCAGCTGTCCGCCGAATTCATCGCCAAGTGGAAGGCGAACCACCCGGCCGACACCGTCGTCGAGCGCGACCTGGCCGCCAACCCCGTGCCGCACCTGACCGAAGAAATGCTGGGCGCCTTCTTCACCGCGCCGGAACAGCGCAATGCCGTGCAGGCGCAGACCGTGAAGCTGTCCGACCAGCTGGTCGACGAAGTGCTGGCGGCGGACGTGATCGTGATCGGTGCGCCGATGTACAACTTTTCCGTGCCATCCGGCCTGAAAGCCTACATCGACCACATCGCCCGCGCCGGCCGCACGTTCAAGTACACGGAAACCGGCCCGGTCGGCCTGGCCGGCGGCAAGAAGGTGTACGTGTTCACGGCCAGCGGCGGCGTCTACAGCGAAGGCCCGGCCGCCGGCTGCGACTTCCTGGCCACCTACCTGCGCGCCGTGCTGGGCTTCCTCGGCATCACCGACATCAGCTTCATCCAGGCCGAAGGCGTCGCCCTGGGCGAGCAGGCCGTCGCGGCAACGCTGGCGAAGAGCCGGCAAGCCATCGACGAACTGGCCGGCGCTTGAGCGCCGAACTAAGCGCCAAACTGCCGAGCTCGTGTCTCGTGGGGTCAGACCCCAGAGACACGAGCTCGGCCGCGTTTTGCGCAGGTGTTTGGTAGCTTTTCGTGCCAGCCGGTATGATGGGGTTTGCCGTCCACGGAGCCTATCAATGAAAGATCGACTGCACCTGCTCGTCATCGACCCCCAGAACGATTTCTGCGACCTTCCCCCCGAATACCTGCCCGTCGACGCGGCCACCGGCCGGGCGTGCATGCCCACGCTGCCGGTACCGGGAGCCCATGCCGACATGCTGCGCCTGGCGCAGCTGATCGAGCGGGGCCGCGCCGGTCTCACGGCGATCACCATCACGCTCGATTCGCACCATCGCTACCACGTGGCCCATCCCACGTTCTGGGTGGCCGGTGATGGCGGCCCCGTGGCACCGTTCACCGAGATCACCGCGGCCGACGTGCGCGCCGCCCGCTTCCTGCCCCGCGACCCGCGCGCGAAGGAGCGCGCGCTGGCCTACCTCGACGCGCTCGAGGCGGCCGGCCGCTACAAGCTGATGGTGTGGCCGGTGCATTGCGAGATCGGCACCTGGGGCCACAATGTGCACGATGCCGTGCGCACGGCCTATAACCGCTGGGAAGACGCTTCGCTGGGCGTGGTGGCGAAGATCGCCAAGGGTTCCAATCCGTGGACCGAGCACTACTCGGCCGTGATGGCCGAGGTGCCCGATGCGGGCGAGCCCGACACGCTGGAAAACCACAAGCTGATCGCGAGCCTGAAGGCTTCCGACCGCGTCTACATCGCCGGCGAGGCCGGCAGCCACTGCGTGAAGGCGACGGTGGAGCACATCGCCGAGCGCTTCGGCGCCGACGCGGGCAAGCTGGTGCTGGTCACCGATTGCATGAGCCCCGTGCAGGGTTTCGAGGCGCAGCAAGCCGCGTTCTTCGACAGCATGCGCGCGCTCGGCGTGGGCTTTGCCCAGTCGTCCGACGTGACCCAGGAACTGCTCGTGAATGCGGGGCGCTGAGATGATGGAAAACTTCAAACCGGTCGTCCGCAGCCTGCTCGAAACGGACTTGTACAAGTTCTCGATGTGGCAGGCGCTGCTGCACTGGCACCCCGGCGCGCTGGCCGAGTACGAGTTCAAGTGCCGCAACAAGCCCGCCTATCCGCTGACGGAGCTGAAGGAAGAGATCGAACGCCAGCTCGACCACCTGTGCACGATGACCTTCCGCGAGGAAGAACTCGAGTACCTGCGCTCGCTGCGCTACATCAAGGGCGATTTCGTCGACTTCCTCACGGTGTTCCGCTTCCAGCGCAAGTTCATCACGGTGGAGACCAATGGCGACGAACTGCTGATCCATGCACGCGGCCCGCAAGTGCACGTGATGGGCTTCGAGATCTTCGTGCTGTACATCGTCAACGAGCTGTACTTCCGCCGCTTCGACCAGGAAGTGGCCCTGGCGGAAGGGCGCCGTCGCCTGGATGCGAAGATCGCCGCCCTGAAGGCCTTCGGCAACGAGCCGATGAAGCGCAACCCCTTCGAGTTTTCCGACTTCGGCGTGCGCCGCCGCTTTTCCGGGGCATGGCACGACGAGGTGGTGGGCCGCCTGGCGGCCGAGGTGCCGGAATTCTTCAAGGGCACGTCGAACGTCTACCTGGCGATGCGCTACAAGATCCATCCGATCGGCACGATGGCGCACGAGTACATGCAATCGTTCCAGGCATTCGGCGTGCGGCTGCGCGATTTCCAGAAAGCGGCGCTGGAAGACTGGGTGCAGGAATTCCGCGGCGACCTGGGCACGGCGCTCACGGACGTGGTGGGCATGGATGCGTTCCTGCGCGACTTCGACCTGTACTTCGCCAAGCTGTTCGACGGCCTGCGCCACGATTCGGGCGACCCGGTCGAATGGGGCGAGAAGGCGATCGCACACTATGCGCGGTTGCGCATCGACGCGAACACGAAGCGGCTGGTGTTTTCCGACGGCCTGGACCTGGACAAGGCGATCTTCCTCTACCGCCATTTCGCCGACCGCATCATGACGGGCTTCGGCATCGGCACCTGGCTCACGAACGACCTGGGCCTGAAGCCCTTGAACATCGTGATGAAGCTGGTGCGCTGCAATGGCCAGTCGGTGGCCAAGCTGTCGGACTCGCCGGGCAAGACGATGAGCAAGGACGAGACGTTCCTCGCTTATCTGCGGCAGGTGTTCCAGCACCCCGCCGCTTAAGGTGCGTCAAGTGCGCGCCCGGCGGCGCTCAGGCTTCCGTGCCGCCGTAGCGCAGCATCAGCGCCGTCGCCTGCTCACGCTGCTGGCTGTCGTCCACATCGACCGTTAGCAGCGCGGCCGGATGCGTGGAGGGACGGTCGGTATCGTCGGCGTCGTCCGGCGTCATCGATTCCATGATGTTTTCGACGGCTTGCGTGGCCGTGTCGCTGGCGCGTGCGCTGTGCAGGTTCAGCTGCACGGCCGAGCCGCTGAAGCCGGCGTCCAGCAGCGCGGCGCGTGCGGCCTCGGCATCCTCGACCGTCTTGAAATTGCGGTGAATGGTGTCTGGCATGGCAGTTCCTGTGAGGGTTGACCTGCCGCGATTGTGCTGCAAAAACAACAAGGGCGGCGCGCAAAAGGGCGCCGCCGCGGCATCAGAAGCCGCTGACGACGGTCTCGGTGTGCTCCACCTTCGGCGGCTCGGCGAAGAAGCCGCCCACCAGGCCCCGCCAGGCCTGGAAGTCGTCGCTGCCGCGGAAGTCCACCGTGTGGTGCTCCAGCGTTTCCCAGCCGATCACCAGGCGGTAGAAGTCCGGCCGCTCGATCGTGCGGTCGATGCGCATCGAGACGCAACCCTTGGCGCGGCGAAACAGCGGCACGGCTTCGCGCACGGCGGCTTCGAACGCTTCATTGCTGCCGGGCTTGATGGTGATTTCGGCGATTTCGTGGATCATGAAAGGTCTCCTGATGAGTAATCCAGGCATTGTGCCTCAACATCGGCTTGAAAGCAGGGCGGTATTGGCTACCGATAGGCTGACGTTGCGCCTGTGGTGCATGGAGGATGTGGCGCCTTTCGTGGCACTCAATGCCGACCCGGCGGTGACGGAGTTCCTGCCCGGGCCGTTGACACCTGAGCAGGCATTGTCATTCTTTGCCGCCCAAAACGCGATGTACGTGCAGCACGGCTGCTGCTATTTCGCCGCCGAGCTGACGTCGACGGGCGAGCTGGCCGGGTTCGTGGGCTTGAAGTACCAGGATGTCTCGCTGCCGTTCGCGCCATGCCACGAGGTGGGCTGGCGGCTGGCTTCGCGTCATTGGGGAAAGGGGTTGGCCACCGAAGGAGCGCGCGCCGTGCTGCGCTTCGGATTTGGAGAGCTGCGTTTAAGCGAGATCGTGTCGTTCACGGTTGCCGATAACCTGCGCTCGCGCCGTGTGATGGAACGGTTGGGGATGGTGCGCGACCCTGGGCTGGACTTCGCGCACCCGGCACTGCCGGCGGACCACCGGCTGTCCCGGCATGTGCTGTACCGCCTGCCGAAGGCCGCTTTTGGGGCGGCCTGACGGCGAGGCAGTGTTGTAGCGTCAGCGCTGGGGGGCGTCGCCGCCCGACTGTTCATTGCCGGCCGAGTTTTGCAGGCCGGTGGGGTCGCTGGGGCGGCCGCCGCCGGACAGGCTCTGCTCGCGGTCTTCGTTGCGGTCCTGCTGGCGGTTGCCCGGATCGCGCGCGAAACCCTGGCCGTCCTGGTCCGCGTCGGAGCCGTCGGACAGCAGGTCATCCGTGCGTCCCGACTGCTGGGTGCCTTCCCATGGGCGGTGCGCGGCCTCGTCGTAGCCTTCGTCCGTGCCCGTGCGGCCCGTGCCGCCGGTGCCCATCGTGGCTGCGCTGCTGGTACCGTCATGGGTTTTCTGGTCGTAGGTACGGCCCTGGTTGCCCTGGTCGCCTTTGCCTTGGTTTTGCATGATGGTCTCCTTCGTCGTTGAGTGTCCATCATCGTAGGTTGCCGTTGCGCGGTGTGAAATAGGCGCACGGGAGGGAGCGATGTAGGACGAGACGCAGCGGAGGTTTGTTCAGCCGGGGTGCTTCCTGCCTCTGCCATTCCTCAGGGCAGCGAACGCGGTGAAGCCCAATCCAGCAGCCAGCATGACACCGATGGACGGTTCCGGAATGGCGGCAGCTGGAGACCAGGTTGCCCATGTGCCACCGATCTCGCAGCAGGAATCGGTCAGGAAGAGTTCGAACGTGTGGTTGCCCGCGGATAGGGCGATATCGTCATAGAACGCGGAGTAGAACGAGGTGGCGAAAGGGCCGCGCGTCTCGGGGCCCGTGTTGCCCGAGGTCGGTGTCAGCAGCACGCCGTCGAGCGTGATGGCAAATGCGTCTCCGGGCACTGCGCCATCGGAAATCGAGAAGTCGATCGTTGAATCCGCATCGACGCTGATGTAGGCCCTATTGCCGAGTGCATCCTGGCCGCCGAGGGCGGTTACCGCGAGCATGAAGCCTGTGCCTTCGCGGGCGTCCCATTTCAGGTAGACATTGGCGGCGCCGACTTGCGGGTCGATCGTTATGTCCGCAAGGGCCGTGGTGCTGAGCATGGCAAATGTGGTGGCGGCAATCGTCCGTTTTGAAGTCATTGGAGTTCTCCTCGAAATGGGATCGTTGCAGATGCATTTTCCATGCCGCGCTTATGAATCATGGGGTTGGTCTTTTGGTTGGTTTGCGGGACTTTGATATGTAAAGTTTCTCGACACGTGCACGGGGGTTGTGGAGCAATGTTGTGGATGGGCGAATCGGAGCCCCGCAGCCGTAAACGAATGCGGTGCGGATTCCTGCGGTCGGAGGCTGAGGCGTGGAGTGAGGTACCGCTACAACTTGTCACCGTGCACCCCTAGCCGGCTCGCCCCCCACACCACGCTAAGCGCCACATGCAGTTGGTAGCGTAATAGGAGCGACACGAGCGTTACCGGCACGTCGAAGCTCGCAGTGTTCTTAGATCATTGCGCCGACATCGTCTGCGTGCAAGTGCCGGCCTTCTCTCCCATGCAGGTTAATAACTGATGAACGGACCTGCGGGCTATACTGAGCGGGCTAACCGAGAACGAATACCATGCCCAAACTGACCCCTGCTCAACTCACCAAAGCCGCCCGGCTGTTCCTGGGAAGCAAGCCCGCTTCCAGGGCGCGGGTAATGTCTCTCACCCAAGCCGATGCGGACGTTATGGAAACGTCCCTCGATGAGCTTCGTCTAGCTACGGCGATGGACGAGATCGAGAAGTTCGCGCGTGAGAACGGTCGCGATGCGATGGAGATACGGTACAGCCTTGCCGCTGAGACGGCAGAAGAGTTTGACAGGATGTGGCGAGAGTACCAGTCGATCATCAAGCAGCAACTTGGGCTGTCACACGGCCAGCGTTTTCCGCCTGAGCGCATCGAGGTCGGCTCAAGCGTCAGCTGACGCAGTGCTGGCCAATATCGGTCCAGCCCGCCGATGGCGGATCTTTCCGCACGCATCGCGGACGCGAATCAGGAAGCCCAGCGATAGCAGGCGCGAATGAGGAGCGGGGCCGAGGGTACGCAAGCAAGCCCTCCGGCGGTGGCGACATCGCGGAGCGATGTCGTAGACGGGCGAATCGGAGAGCCCCGCGCCGCGTCGGTGCGAGAGCGGATGGATTCCTGGCGTTGGGAATCGAGGTGCGCAAGCAAGCCCTCCGGGCGGTAGCGACATCGCGGAGCGATGTCGAGAATGGGCGAATCGGAGAGCCCCGCGCTGGCAGGCGCGGGTCGCTTTGCCGGCGCCGAGCATGCTCGGCGAAACCCCGGCAAAGCCCCGCGTCCGTGAACGGACGCGGTTTGGATTCCCGCGGTCCGAACCACGAAGAACAAAAAAATAGGGGGCCAAGCAAAGCTTAGCCCCCTATTTTTTTGTTCGGTGGTGGAGACGGCGGGAATCGAACCCGCGTCCGCAAGCACTCCACAGACAGTTCTACATACTTAGCACTGCCATTTAATTTAACCTGTACAACGCCGACGTGCAGGCTGTGTACAGGCGAGTTACCTTAAATTTCGGAAGCAACCAAGTAACCCGGTTGAATCCTAGCCTCTGTAAATGACTCCACAGCTTTTAACGGCCCACCCCAGAGGCGAGGTGTTGTGGAGCTAACAGCCCTTAGGCTGCCAGTGCGTACGAGTTATCGTTTGCAGTTAGTTTGTTTCTGGATGTATTTACGAGGTGACCAGCCCTCGGTATGCCCTGTTCTGCTTTGCAACCCACGTCGAAACCAGGTCGTCCCCACAGAAGGAAAGAGGATTGTACTCCAAACCGGGCCGGTGTGCATATGCATGCGGCGCAAATGCGCGGATTTAAGGGCGGTGTAAGCAACACTCAGCCCTTCAGCTTGGGCAGCGGGCGGGCGTTCTCGGCCAGGCGTGCGATGACTGGGCGGCCGGCTTCGAACACGCAGTCGAACAGGTGGCGGCGCGAGCGGCCGGCGCGGTCGGTTTCGAGGTCGTAGAAGGCGTCGGCGCCCTCGAAGCCCAGGTCGACCGTTAGTTTTTCCAGGAAGTATGTGTATTGCAATCCTGCCAGGTGATCGCGGCGGTTGCCGCGCTCGATCTCCGTGCGCAGCTTCGAAGTGTCATCCTCGAAATAGCCGATCAGCGCGCCTTCGAGCATGTCCACGTGCGTGCGGTGCGATGCTTCCTCGGAAAGGTCGGTGGCGGCCGTATCCACCTTGACATCGAAGCGCTGGACCAGCAGGAACATGTCGCTGTCCAGCATCTTCGCGTTGCGCGCCCGGTTGACGGGGCCATGCTGGCCCTTGGCGAGCTTGCCGGCCGGATCGAACGTCTGGCCCACGTACAGCACGGTGCTGGGGAAGGCAAGGCCGGTATTGAAGCGCTCGATCAGGTCGTGGATGGTGTACGTCTCGACGAGCGCGCCCCAATTAAGCAGCAGGAACTTGTCCTGCACCTGCACGAGCGGCTTCTTGTAGGTGGCTTCGAACGGCGTCACGAGGTCGATCGTGATCGTGCTCTTGCGCTCTTCCTCGCCGATCAGCACGGGAATGGTCAGCTTCAGCGAGAAAAAGCCCCAGCTGACGCTGCGTTGCAGGTCGAAGCGCACGCGCGGGCGCGCCACCAGGAAGTACAGCAGGCGCTTTTCCATCGTGGCATCGATGGCGAACTGCATGCGGCGCAGGTAGCGGCCGACCGGGTCGCGAAAGTCCGGGAGCTGGCCGCCGTCGACGAGCAGGTCGTACCAATAGAATTTTGTTTCTGCTACCGATGCCGTCCACACCTGAGGCGCGCTGCTGCGCGGGATCAGGGGCTGCTCGGTTGCGTCTTCGCCAGGCATTGCTGCCTCCCCGGGGAAAGTTGCTTGGGTTTTATCGTGTATTGCCGCTTATCATACGCTGAGTTGTTGAGATGCGGCAATGCGATAATGGGCGCAGTGTGGTTCAGGCAGCCAATGTGACGCCGCGCGTCGACGCCAGCACCAGCGCTAGCAGCGCTTCCGGCGTGTCCACCAGATGGTCGGCACCCCAGGTCGTTGGTTCGGACTCGCCGCAATATCCCCACTGGCAGGCGACGGTGGTCATGCCGGCGGCGCGGCCGCCCTGGATGTCGCGCAGGTCGTCGCCCACGTACCAGCACTGCTCGGGAGGCACGCCGAGGCGGCGCGCCGCTTCGAGCAGCGGGGCAGGGTGTGGTTTCGGGTGCGGCGTCGTGTCGCCGGAGATCACGCATCCCGCATGGTCGAGTCCGATCAGCGGCATCAGCGGATCGGTGAAGCGGGCCGATTTATTGGTGACGATCCCCCATGCCAGGCCGGCGTCTTCCAGGCCCTCCAGCAATGCGTCGATGCCCGCAAACAGCGAGCTGTGCACATCCATCGCATTCTCGTAATAGCTGAAGAAGCCGTCGCGCAATTCCACGAACCCTTCGTCTTCCGGCTTCAGGCCGAACGCGGCGCCGATCATGCCGCGCGCCCCGGCGGAGGCCGTCGGACGCAGGATCTCGTACGGCGTCGGCGCCAGGCCGCGGTCGGCGCGCAGCCGGTTGACCGCGGCGGCCAGGTCGGGCGCGGTGTCGGCAAGCGTGCCGTCGAGGTCGAAAAGAATGGCGCGCGGCGCGGTCGGGAAGGTCATGGTCGGGTGCTGTAGGAAAAGGGAGGCCGAGGGCGGCCGGGGCCGCCCATGCATCATTCCGGGCGGGTGCACGACATCATGTAGTTCACACTGGTGTCGTTGTTCAGGGAGTAAAGGCGGGTCAGCGGGTTGTAGCCCAGGCCCTTCAGGCCATCCACCTGCAGCCCGGCGCTGCGCACGTATTGCGACAGCTCGGCCGGCGTGATGAATTTCTCGTAGTCGTGCGTGCCGCGCGGCAGCATGCGCAACACGTACTCCGCGCCGATCACCGCGAACAGGTAGGACTTCGGATTGCGGTTCAGCGTGGAAAAGAACACATGGCCGCCGGGCTTGACCAGCGTGGCCGCGGCGCGCACGATCGCGGCCGGGTCCGGCACGTGCTCGAGCATTTCCATGCAGGTCACCACATCGTACTGGCCGGGCTCGGCTGCCGCCATTTCCTCGGCGGCGATCAGCTTGTAGCGCACCGGCACGCCCGATTCCAGGCTGTGCAGGTCCGCCACCTTCAGGGCCCGCTTAGACAGGTCGATGCCGGTCACCGTGGCACCCTTCTTCGCCATCGATTCGGACAGGATGCCGCCGCCGCAGCCGATGTCGATCACGTTCTTGCCCGCCAGCGGGGCGCGCGCGTTGATCCATTCCAGGCGCAGCGGATTGATATCGTGCAGGGGACGGAATTCAGACGTCGGATCCCACCAGCGGTGGGCCAGTTCGCTGAACTTTTGTATTTCAAGAGGGTCGGCGTTTGCGTTCATGACCGGCATCATAACGGGTATTCGCCCAGCGCCAAAGCACAGGTGAAAAATGTGCCTGCGGAAATGTTGCCAAAACTCGGGGACAGTCCCCGTCGTTGTTTTGCAACCAGCGAGCTCGGCGGCCGTGAAGCCGCGGAAACGTACCGCGTAGAGTGAAAACGCCGGGACCCAAGAGTGTTGCAAAAAATCGGGGACTGTCCCCGACGTTGTAAAGCGACCAAAAAAAATCCCGCCGAAGCGGGATTTTTTTGACCGGGGACCGGAATTACTTGCGGGTGCCCACGACTTCGATTTCCACGCGGCGGTTCTTCGCGCGGCCTTCGGCGGTCTTGTTGTCGGCGACCGGCTGCTTCTCGCCCTTGCCTTCGGTGTACACGCGGTTGCCTTCGATGCCCTTCGACAGCAGGTAGGCCTTCACGGATTCGGCGCGGCGCACGGCCAGCTTCTCGTTGTAGGCGTCGGTGCCGACGGAGTCGGTGTGGCCAACGGCAATCACGACTTCGGTGTTGATGGTGCCCAGCTTGTCGGACAGTTCATCCAGCGCCTGCTTGCCTTCCGGCTTCAGCACGGCCTTGTCGAAGTCGAAGAAGGCGTCGGCGTTGTAGCTGACTTTCTCGGACGTTGGTACCGGTGCCGGTGCCGGAGCAGGTGCCGGGGCGGGTGCCGGTGCCGGAGCGGCCGGCGGCGGCGGTGCCACGCACTTGCCGTTTTCCAGGCGCTCGGGTTCCACGCAGATCGGCAGGTCGCAGCCCGGCACGGCGTCGGCCGGGGTCCAGTAGCCGGTGCGCCAGCACAGGCCGAACGGGTTACGGGCGATCACGCCGCGGGCGTCCTGCACGTAGGCGCTCTTCGGCGTTGCGGCCTTGACGTCCTGGGTCACGGGCGCGAACGGCGGCGCGGTCGGCTTGTCCTGCGCGGCCACGGAGCCTGCGAGAACGGCCGACACGGCGAAGATGCTGGAGATCAGTTTTTTCATGTTTTTGTTTCCTTTCGGTTGGTATCGGCAGCCTGCGCCGCGCGACGATGTTGCCAAAATGCGAGCGGCGCGAATACTAACATGCACCCTCCAGCTCTACGAAATAGCTTCATGAAGAAGCAAGAGGGGAGGCCAACGAACAACGCTGACTGCCGATTTGCGATTCAGCCAAGTTTGTATTTCCGTCATTTTGCCATACCCGCCCGTATCGCACGAATCCCGCCCTTATCGAGTCGGCTGTGGACGGCTGCCGCATTCGACCAAAATGTTGTGTTGTTGCAACGTCATCACGGCGAGCGGCGATGATATGGCATGAATGTGTCCGTACGATTACATGCGGATTCTGCACAAAGCCGGGCAAGCGTGGCGCCCTGTGGCCCAGGGGAAAGAGCCCGATCGGCCGGGGGTGATGCCCACATGGTAAAATCGTGCGATTGCCTGCCCGCCAAAGGGGCCGGCGCCAACGTCAGAGAAGATCGACCCGCCAATGGATCAATTCGCAAAAGAAACAATCCCCATTTCACTCGAAGAAGAGATGCGCAAGAGCTACCTCGATTACGCCATGAGCGTGATCGTGGGCCGTGCCTTGCCGGATGCGCGCGATGGCCTGAAGCCGGTACACCGCCGCGTGCTGTACTCCATGCACGAGAGTAACTACCACTACAACCGGCCATACGTGAAGTGCGCCCGCGTGGTGGGCGACACGATGGGTAAGTACCACCCGCACGGCGACGCGTCGATCTACGACACGCTGGTGCGCATGGCACAGGACTTCTCGCTGCGCTACACGCTGGTCGACGGCCAGGGCAACTTCGGCTCGATCGACGGCGACGCCGCCGCGGCCATGCGTTACACCGAGTGCCGCCTGGACAAGATCGCCGGCGAACTGCTGGCCGACATCGACAAGGAAACCGTCGACTTCCAGCCGAACTACGACGGCAAGGAAAAAGAGCCGACGGTGCTGCCGACCCGCGTGCCGAACCTGCTCATCAACGGTTCCTCGGGCATCGCGGTCGGCATGGCCACCAACATCCCGCCGCACAATCTGCGCGAAGTCATCAACGGCGCGCTGCACGTGCTGGCTAACCCGGATTGCTCGGTCGACGAACTGATCGAACTGATCCCCGCGCCCGACTTCCCGACCGGCGGCACGATCTATGGCGTGTCCGGCGTGCGCGATGGCTACCGCACGGGCCGCGGCCGCGTGGTCATGCGTGCCAAGACGCACTTCGAGGAATACGGCAAGGATGGCGGCCGCATGGCCATCATCGTCGACGAGCTGCCCTACCAGGTCAACAAGAAGTCGCTGCTCGAGCGCATCGCCGAGAACGTGCGCGACAAGAAGCTCGAAGGCATTTCCGACATCCGCGACGAATCCGACAAGTCGGGCATGCGCGTGGTGATCGAGCTGAAACGCGGTGAAGTGCCGGAAGTAGTGCTGAACAACCTGTACAAGCAGACACAGTTGCAGGACACCTTCGGCATGAACATGGTGGCGCTGGTGGACAACCAGCCCAAGCTGATGAACCTGAAGGACCTGTTGTCGGTCTTCCTGTCGCACCGCCGTGAAGTGGTCACGCGCCGCACCGTGTTCGAGCTGCGCAAGGCGCGCGAGCGCGGCCACGTGCTGGAAGGCCTGGCCGTGGCGCTGGCCAACATCGACGACTTCATCGCCATCATCAAGGCCGCACCGACGCCGCCGCTGGCGAAGACGGAGCTGATGGCGCGCGCCTGGGATTCTTCCCTGGTGCGTGAAATGCTGGCCCGTACCGGCGAGGGCGGCGAGGTGGACATCAACGCGTTCCGCCCCGAGCACCTGCCGAAGCACTACGGCATGCAGCCGGGCGGCCTGTACAAGCTCTCCGACGACCAGGCGCAGGAAATCCTGCAGATGCGCCTGCAACGCCTGACCGGCCTGGAACAGGACAAGATCGTCAACGAGTACAAGGACGTGATGGCGCAGATCGCCGACCTGCTCGACATCCTGGCCAAGCCGGCCCGCGTGACGGCGATCATCGGCGACGAGCTGAACGCGGCCGTGAACGAATACAGCGTCAAGGACGAACGCCGCTCGACGATCGAGCACAACGCCACCGACCTGGAAACGGAAGACCTGATCACGCCGCAGGACATGGTGGTGACCCTGTCGCACATGGGCTACATGAAGGCCCAGCCGATTTCCGAATACCGCGCGCAGAAGCGCGGCGGCCGCGGCAAGCAGGCCATGGCGACGAAGGACGAGGACTGGATCGACCAGCTCTTCATCGGCAACACGCACGACTACATCCTGTGCTTCTCCAACCGCGGCCGCATGTACTGGCTGAAGGTGTGGGAAGTGCCGCAAGGCTCGCGCAACTCGCGCGGCAAGCCGATCGTGAACATGTTCCCGCTGCAGGACAATGAAAAGATCACCGTGGTGCTGCCGCTCTCCGGCGAGAACCGCACGTTCCCGGAAGATCACTATGTGTTCATGGCCACCAGCCTCGGTACCGTGAAGAAGACGCCGCTGAAGGACTTCAGCAATCCGCGCAAGGCCGGCATCATCGCCGTGGACCTGGACGAGGGCGACTTCCTGATCGGCGCCGCGCTCACCGACGGCAAGCACGACGTGATGCTGTTCTCCGACGCCGGCAAGGCCGTGCGCTTCGACGAGAACGACGTGCGCCCGATGGGCCGCACGGCGCGCGGCGTGCGCGGCATGAACCTGGACGAAGGCCAGAACGTGATCGCGCTGCTGGTGGCCGAGACGGAAACGCAGTCCGTCCTGACGGCCACCGAGAACGGCTACGGCAAGCGTACCCCGATCACCGAGTACACCCGCCACGGCCGCGGCACGAAGGGCATGATCGCGATCCAGACGAGCGAGCGTAACGGCAAGGTCGTTGCCGCCACCCTGGTCGATCCGAGCGACGAGATCATGCTGATCACGACGGGCGGTGTGCTGATCCGCACGCGCGTTTCCGAAATCCGCGAGATGGGCCGTGCCACCCAGGGTGTCACACTGATCGCCGTGGAGGATGGCACGCACCTGTCCGGCCTGCAGCGCATCGTCGAGGCGGACGCGGACGAGGTGGATGCCGAATCCCAGGCCGACGCCCAGGCCGTGGCGGAGGCGCCCGCGGCCGATCCGGCCGAGGGCGATCCCCTGGCCGAGTAACACAGCCCCGCGGGCCCGTCCGGATAGCTGGACCGGGCCCGCGGTTTTTTCATCCCACCGAAACGGATGCCCGACCATGAAGAAAATCGCTGCAACCCTGCTCGTGTCGCTGGCCTGCGCCAGCGCCTTCGGCCAGGCGGCACCTGCGCAGCTGTCGACCCAGCCGCCCGATGCGAAAGCCACCGCCGCCGCCCGCGAGCTGCTCGATGCGATGAACTACCGCGCCACCACCACGGCCGCGATGAAGCAGATGACGGCCAATATGCCGGCCATGATGCGCGGCGGCGCCGAGCAATCGATCCGCAACAATGCCCAGCTGTCGGACAAGGAAAAGGCCGAGAAGCTGGCCCAGGTCGACAAGATGGTGCCGCAGGCCGTGGCCGCCATCACCAAGGTGCTGGAAGACCCGAAGCTGACCGACGAGATGATGGCCGAGGTGGTGCCGCTGTATGCGCGCCATTTCACGGCCGACGAGATGAAGCAGCTGGCCGCGTTCTACCGCACGCCGGTCGGCAGGAAATCGCTGCAGGCGATGCCCAAGCTGATGGGCGAAGCCATGCAGGTGGGCCAGCGCGTGATCGCGCCGCGCATCAACAAGGTGATGCAGGAGTTGAATGCCCAGCAGCAGGCAAAGAAATAAGGAAGCGCGCGTGACGACCATCTACAACTTCTCCGCCGGCCCGGCCGTGCTGCCGAAAGAGGTGCTGCAGCAGGCCGCCGCCGAAATGCTGGACTGGCATGGCAGCGGCATGTCCGTGATGGAAATGAGCCATCGCGGCCCCGAGTTCATCTCGATCTACCGCCAGGCCGAAGCGGACCTGCGCGAACTGCTGGCCGTGCCGGACAATTACCGCATCCTGTTCATGCAGGGCGGCGGGCTGTCGCAGAATGCCGTGATCCCGATGAACCTCGTCGGGCGCAAGAGCGACCCCGTCGTCGACTTCGTTCACACCGGTTCGTGGTCCGGCAAGTCGATCAAGGAAGCGGCGCGCTATGCGAAGGTGAATGTGGCCGCGTCGGCGGAGGCGAACGGCTACACGGCCGTGCCGCCGCAGGCCGAGTGGAAGCTGACGCCGGACGCGGCCTACCTGCACCTGTGCACCAACGAGACGATCGACGGCGTGGAGATCGACTTCGCTCCCGATGTGCCGGCCGGCGTGCCGATCGTGGCCGACATGTCGTCGCACATCCTGTCGCGCCCCGTCGACGTGGCGAAATACGGCCTGATCTTCGGCGGCGCGCAAAAGAACATCGGCCCGGCCGGCGTGACCGTCGTGATCGTGCGCGACGACCTGATCGGCCATGCGTTGCCGTTCTGCCCGTCCGCGTTCGATTTCAAGAACGTGGCCGCCAACGAATCCATGTACAACACGCCGCCCACGTACGGCATCTACATCGCCGGCCTGGTCTTCCAGTGGCTGAAGAAGAACGGCGGCGTGGCGGCGATGGAACAAAAGAATATCGAGAAAGCCAGGCTGCTGTACGCGGCACTGGATGCGGACGACTTCTACCAGAACCGTGTCGCATCCCCCTACCGTTCGCGGATGAACGTACCGTTCTACCTGCGCGACGAATCGAAGTACGAAGCATTCCTGGCCGGCGCGAAAGAGCGCGGGCTGCTCCAGCTGAAGGGCCACAAGTCCGTCGGTGGATTGCGCGCATCGATCTACAATGCGATGCCGATCGAAGGCGTACAGGCGCTGGTTGATTACTTGAACGAGTTCGCCGGGCGTTAGCCGCTGGCTTGGTGTCAGACACTATTTCGGGCCATGGCCCGAAATAGTGTCTGACACCGGTTTTCTCATCCGGAGCAAGCACTAGGTGTCGGACATCATTTTCCGGGTATTTTCGGAAAATGGTGTGCGACACCGGTTTTCTCAACCGGAGTCGACTGAGCTCGAAGAAAACCGGTGTCAGACACCTTTTCCCGCAAGCGGGAAAAGGTGTCTGACACCAAGTGCTCAAGCCCGCCCAGCACAGATCAAAGCAAACCATGACAGACAAACTGAAACCCCTGCGCGACCAGATCGATGCGATCGACGCGCAGATCCTGTCCCTCCTGAACCAGCGCGCGAAAGTGGCGCAGGAAGTGGGGCACGTGAAAGCCGAAACCAATGCCCCGGTATTCCGCCCCGAGCGCGAAGCCCAGGTGCTGCGCGGCGTGGCCGACCGCAATCCCGGCCCGATGGGCAACACGGAAGTGCAAACGATTTTCCGCGAGATCATGTCGGCCTGCCGCGCGCTTGAAAAGCGCGTGACCGTCGCCTACCTGGGCCCGGCCGGCACGTTCAGCGAGCAGGCCGTGTACCAGCAGTTCGGCCATGCCGTCGAAGGCTTGCCGTGCGCTTCCATCGATGAAGTGTTCCGCGCCACCGAGGCGGGCACCGCCGAATTCGGCGTGGTGCCGGTGGAGAACTCGTCCGAGGGCGCCATCAACCGCACGCTCGACCTGCTGCTGCAAACGCCGCTGATCATCAGCGGCGAGGTGGCGATCGCCGTGCATCACAGCCTGATGAGCAAGACGGGCACGATGGGCGGCGTGACGGCGATCTGCGCCCATTCGCAGGCGCTGGCCCAGTGCCAGGTGTGGCTCAACGAGCATTATCCGCACGTGGAGCGCCGCGCCGTCGCCTCGAATGCCGAAGCAGCCCGCCTGGCCAGCCTCGATCCCACGATCGCCGCGATCGCCAGCGAAATCGCCGGCACGCAATACAACCTGGGCATCGTCAACAGCCATATCCAGGACGACCCGCACAACCGCACCCGCTTCGCCGTCATTGGCCACCTGCAGCCAGGCCCGTCCGGCAGCGACCGCACCTCGCTCGTGCTGGCCGTGCCGAACAAGGCCGGTGCCGTGTACCAGCTGCTGGCGCCGCTGGCCAAGCATGGCGTGTCGATGACGCGCTTCGAATCCCGTCCCGCGCGCGTCGGCACGTGGGAGTACTATTTCTATGTCGACATCGAAGGCCACGTCCAGAACCCGGCCGTGACGCAGGCGCTCGCCGAACTGAAGGGCAACGCCGCCTTCTTCAAAGTGCTGGGCTCTTACCCGACCAGCCTGAACTGAAACCTGAGAGAGAGAATCTATGTCCAAGCAGTTCGGTCCTGAATACGTCCGCGCCATCGCTCCTTACCAGGCAGGCAAGCCCATCTCCGAGGTGGCGCGCGAGTTCGGCCTCGATGAGGCCAATATCGTCAAGCTGGCATCGAATGAAAACCCGTTCGGCGTGCCCGAGTCGGCCAGGCAGGCGATGGCCAAGGCCGCTGCCGACCTGGGCCGCTATCCCGACGCGAACGGCTTCGAGCTGAAGCAGGCGCTGTCGCGACGCTACGACGTGCCGATGGAGTGGATCACGCTCGGCAACGGCTCCAACGACATCCTGGAAATCGCCGCCCACGCCTTTGTCGAGAAGGGCCAGTCGATCGTCTACGCGCAGTACTCGTTCGCCGTGTACGCGCTGGCCACGCAGGGCATCGGCGCGCGCCACATCGTGGTGCCCGCCAGGAACCACGGCCATGACCTCGATGCCATGCTGGACGCGATCGAGGAAGACACCCGCCTGGTGTTCATCGCCAACCCGAACAACCCGACCGGCACCTTCGTGCCGGGCGCCGAGATCGAGGCCTTCCTGCAGAAGGTGCCGTCGAACGTGGTGGTGGTGCTGGACGAAGCCTATAACGAATTCCTGGACAAGGAAGACCAGTACGAGTCGGCCGCCTGGGTGCGCCAGTACCCGAACCTGCTCGTGTCGCGCACGTTCTCGAAAGCGTATGGCCTGGCCGGCCTGCGCGTGGGCTTCGCGCTGGCCCAGCCGCAACTGACGGACCTGATGAACCGCATCCGCCAGCCGTTCAACGTGAATTCGCTGGCGCAGGCCGCCGCCATCGCCGCGCTGAACGACAGCGAGTTCCTGGAAAAGAGTGCGCGCAACAATGCGGCTGGCTACCGCCAGTTCGTGGAAGCGTTCGAGCAGATGGGGCTGGAGTACGTGCCGTCATACGGCAACTTCGTGCTCGTCAAGGTGGGCAAGGACCTGGCCGCGGGTGCCCGCGTCAACCTGGCGCTGCTCAAGCAGGGCGTGATCGTGCGCCCGGTCGGCAACTACGGCTTGCCCGAGTGGCTGCGCATCTCCATCGGCCTGCCGCAGGAAAACGCGGTCTTGATCGCGGCCTTGCAAAAGGCACTGGCCGATGACCGCACTGAATAAGATCGTCGTCTACGGCGTCGGCCTGATCGGCGGCTCGTTCGCGCGCGCCCTGAAACGCGCCGGCGGCGTGCGGCACGTGGTCGGCATCGACCGGTCGGAAGCGTCGGCCCGGCGCGCACTGGAGCTGGGCATCATCGATGAAATCGGTACCGGACCCGAAACGGTCGCCGGTGCGGATCTCGTCGTGCTGGCCACGCCGGTAGCGCAGACGGGCCGCATCCTGCAAGCGCTGCTGCCGCACCTCGACGCGCACACGATCGTCACCGATTGCGGCAGCACGAAGTCGGACGTGGTCGCGGCGGCGCGCACGGCGCTGGGCGAGCGCATCGGCCAGTTCGTGCCGGGCCACCCGATCGCCGGGCGCGAGACGAACGGGCCCGATGCGGCGATCCCCGATCTCTACATCGGCAAGAAATTCGTCGTCACGGCACTGGCCGAGAATGCGCCCGATGCCGTCGCGCGCGTGACGGACGCGTGGCGGGCATGCGGGGCGATCATCCATCGCCTGACGCCCGAGGAGCACGACAAGGTGTTCGCCTCCGTCAGCCACCTGCCGCACCTGCTGGCCTATGCGCTGGTGGACGATATCGCGGCAAAGCCGCACGCCGACCTGCTGTTCCAGTACGCCGCCAGCGGCTTTCGCGACTTCACGCGCATCGCCGGCTCGTCGCCCGAAATGTGGCGCGACATCAGCCTGGCCAACCAGGTTGCGCTGCTGGCCGAGCTGGATGCCTACATGGCGCAACTGGCGCACCTGCGCGAACGCCTGGCGGCGGGCGACGGCGCCACCCTCGAAGCCGTGTACGGCAACGCGCAGCGCGCGCGCCGGCGCTGGATCGAGGCCATCGAGGCGGCCGAGGCGCCGCCTCCACAAGATATTGCAGAATAAGGAAACCCCATCATGGCAGAATTGAATCACCCGCCGTTCATCGACCTGAAGCCGGTGATGCACGTGGAAGGCGTCGTCCGGCTGCCCGGCTCGAAGAGCATCTCGAATCGGATCCTGCTGCTGGCCGCGCTGGCCGAAGGCGAAACCAAAATCGTCGACCTGCTCGACTCCGACGACACGCAAGTGATGCTGGCCGCGCTGCGCGCGCTGGGCGTGGAGTGGAACGAGGAGCCTTCGTCCGCCGTCAACGGCAATGCGCGCACGATCCACCGCGTGCACGGCGCCAACGGCAGCTTCCCGAACCGCCAGGCCGACCTCTTCATGGGCAATGCCGGCACGGCGATCCGCCCCCTGACCGCGGCGCTGGCCGTGATCGGCGGCGACTACAAGGTGAGCGGCGTGCCGCGCATGCACGAGCGCCCCATCGGCGACCTGGTGGACGCGCTGAACGCCGTCGGCGCCAACATCGAGTACACGGGCAATCCGGGCTACCCGCCGCTGCATATCCGCGACGGGAAGTTCACGACCAATAAACTATCCGTGCGCGGCAACGTGTCGAGCCAGTTCCTCACCGCGCTCCTGATGGTCGCGCCGCTGATGGCGCATTCGCACGCGGTGACCATCGACGTGGAAGGTGAGCTGATCTCCAAGCCGTACATCGAGATCACGCTGAACCTGATGCGCCGCTTCGGCGTCACGGTCGAGCAGGAAGAGTGGCAGTCGTTCACGATCCCGTCCGGCCAGCGCTACCAGAGCCCGGGCAATATCCACGTGGAAGGCGATGCCTCGTCGGCCTCGTACTTCATGGCGGCCGGCGCGATCGCCGGCGGCCCGGTGCGCGTGGAAGGCGTGGGGCGCGACTCGATCCAGGGCGACGTGCGCTTCGTGCATGCCCTCGAGCAGATGGGCGCGCACATCACGATGGGCGACAACTGGATCGAATCGAAGTCCAGCGGCCCCCTGAAGGCGATCGACGCCGACTTCAACCACATCCCGGACGCGGCGATGACGATCGCCATCGCCGCGCTGTACGCCGAGGGCACGAGCACGCTGCGCAACATCGCCAGCTGGCGCGTGAAGGAAACCGACCGCATCGCCGCCATGGCCACCGAGCTGCGCAAGCTGGGCGCCGAGGTGGAGGAGGGCGCCGACTACCTGAAGGTGACGCCGCCCAAGGTGCTGTCGCCCGCCGCCATCGACACCTACGACGACCACCGGATGGCGATGTGCTTCTCGCTGGCATCGCTCGACGGTGCCGCCCGGCGTGGCGCCGAGGTGCGGATCAACGATCCGAAGTGCGTGGCCAAGACGTTCCCGGATTACTTCACGGCGTTTGCCGGCATTGCGCACGAAGCGAAGTACTGACATTCGAGCTCGCCTGCGACACCGGTTTTCTCACGCGCTCGCAACTCCGGCCCGGAGAACCGGTGTCGCACACCATTTTCCAAAGGAAAATGGTGTGCGACACCAATGCCTCAAGTGCCAACGCGACTCCACGCACTGGCTGCCGGGTTAAAATCCCCGGATGCCTACCTCGAACATCCCCGTCATCACGATCGACGGCCCCACTGCCTCCGGCAAGGGAACCGTCGCCCATAAAGTCGCCGAACGGCTCGGCTTCCACCTCCTCGATTCCGGTGCGCTGTACCGCCTGACGGCGCTGCAGGCGCTGCGCCGCCAGACGCCGCTGAACGACGAGCACGCCATTGCAAAACTTGCCGAGCATCTCCATATCCACTTTTCCGGCGATGCCATTTTCTTGTCCAACGAGAACGTGACGGACGCCATCCGCGCGGAGGAAGTCGGCAATACGGCGTCGAAGATCGCCGTGTACCCGACGGTGCGCCACGCGCTGTACGGCCTGCAGCTGGGCTTTCGCAAGGCGCCCGGCCTGGTGGCAGACGGCCGCGACATGGGTACGGTGATCTTTCCGAATGCACAATTAAAAGTGTTCCTCACCGCAAGTGTGGAAGCGCGCGCGGAACGGCGCCATAAGCAATTGATCGGCAAGGGAATTTCTGCTAATATGGACGACCTCCTGATGGATTTGCGAGCGCGCGACGACCGGGATACGCACCGGGCCATCGCACCACTCGTCCCTGCAGAGGGGGCGCATGTACTCGATACCTCGAACATGACGGTGGAAACCGCCGTAGAACAGGTGCTGGGATGGTATGCGGCCGTCGGGAAATAGTTGGTGTGCCAGGAGTGCTCTGCTGCCTGGCGCGTGTGTTTAACCCGGGAGTGACGAAAGTCATCACCCACTAACCCAGTTGAAGTCGCATGTTGCGAGCCTTGCTGGATAACCTGGAATATTTTAAATGGAAAGTTTCGCAGCCCTCTTCGAAGAGTCCCTGTCGCGTCAAGACATGCGCTCTGGCGAAGTGATCTCCGCTGAAGTCGTGCGTCTGGATCACAACTTCGTGATCGTCAACGCCGGCCTGAAATCGGAAGCTTTCATCCCCGTTGAAGAATTCAAGAATGACCAGGGCGAACTGGAAGTCAAAGTAGGCGACTTCGTTTCCGTGGCCATCGAATCGCTGGAAAATGGTTTCGGCGATACCATCCTGTCCCGTGACAAGGCCAAGCGCCTGGCATCGTGGCTGGCACTGGAAAAAGCAATGGAATCCGGCGAGATCGTCACCGGTACCGTCAATGGCAAGGTCAAGGGCGGCCTGACCGTGCTGACCAACGGCATCCGCGCCTTCCTGCCGGGTTCGCTGGTCGACACCCGTCCGGTCAAGGACACCACGCCGTTCGAAGGCAAGACCCTGGAATTCAAGGTCATCAAGCTGGACCGCAAGCGTAACAACGTCGTTCTGTCCCGCCGCGCCGTCATCGAAGCATCGATGGGCGAAGAGCGCCAGAAGCTGATGGAAACGCTGAAGGAAGGCACCGTGGTGACCGGCGTCGTGAAGAACATCACCGACTACGGCGCGTTCGTGGACCTGGGCGGCATCGACGGCCTGCTGCACATCACCGACCTGGCATGGCGCCGCGTGCGTCACCCGTCCGAAGTGCTGACGGTTGGCCAGGAAATCACCGCCAAGGTCCTGAAGTACGATCAGGAAAAGAACCGCGTGTCCCTGGGCGTGAAGCAGCTGGGCGACGATCCGTGGACCGGCCTGTCGCGTCGTTACCCGCAAGGCACCCGCCTGTTCGGTAAAGTGACGAACCTGACCGACTACGGCGCGTTCGTGGAAGTGGAACAGGGCATCGAAGGCCTGGTGCACGTGTCCGAGATGGACTGGACCAACAAGAACGTGGCTCCGAACAAGGTCGTGCAGCTGGGCGACGAAGTCGAAGTCATGGTCCTGGAGATCGACGAAGAGCGTCGCCGTATCTCGCTGGGCATGAAGCAGTGCAAGGCCAATCCTTGGGACGACTTCGGCGTGACCCACAAGAAGGGCGACAAGGTCAAGGGCGCGATCAAGTCGATCACCGACTTCGGCGTGTTCATCGGCCTGGCTGGCAACATCGACGGCCTGGTGCACCTGTCCGACCTGTCCTGGACCGAGCCTGGCGAAGAAGCCGTGCGCAAGTTCAAGAAGGGCGACGAGCTGGAAGCCGTGGTTCTGGCCATCGACGTCGAGCGCGAGCGCGTCTCCCTGGGCGTGAAGCAGCTGGAAGGCGACCCGTTCAACAACTTCGCAGCGCTGAACGACAAGGGTTCCCTGGTCACCGGCACGGTGAAATCGGTTGAGCCGAAAGGCGCCGTGATCCAGCTGACCGACGAAGTCGAAGGCTACCTGCGCGCTTCCGAAATCTCCCGCGATCGCGTGGAAGATGCCGGCACGCACCTGAAGGTGGGCGACAAGGTCGAAGCGCTGGTGATCAATATCGATCGCAAGGCACGCAGCATCCAGCTGTCCATCAAGGCCAAGGACAATGCTGAAACCGCCGAAGCGATGCAGAAGATCGCCGCCGACAGCAACGCCGCATCGGGCACCACCAGCCTGGGCGCACTGCTGAAAGCCAAGTTCGACAATAAGAACTAATTCAACACTAGTTCGATAACCGACAGACTTTTTCTGGAACGCAGATGACCAAGTCCGAACTGATCAACCGCCTGGCCGAGCGTTATTCTCAGCTGGTGGCAAAGGATGCGGAATATGCCGTGAAGACCATTCTCGACGCGATGACGGGCGCCCTGGCGGCCGGCCAGCGCATCGAGATCCGGGGCTTCGGCAGCTTCGCCCTGAACAGCCGGCCACCGCGCATCGGCCGCAATCCAAAGTCCGGCGACAAGGTGATGGTGCCCGAAAAGCGGGTGCCCCACTTCAAGCCGGGCAAGCAGTTGCGCGAGCGCGTGGACGCGATGGTCGGGCAACCGATCATCGAGGATTGAAGTCCCTGTGCATCAGTAGTGTCGGAAAAGGGGTGGGCGCAAGCCCGCCCCTTTTTATTTGAGTGGCGTTGTTGCAGCGTCTTGCCGTGCTAGAGCGCTGTCTGCGACGCTGCGCCTGGCCACGGGCTCCTTGGAGCGACGCTTAAGATTTCGGAAGTCGCCGCAAAAGCGGTAATATCCGGGTTCCCGGATAAAGGAAGGAAACAGGAAGCTATACGATGAAAATCATTTCCACGGTTGTTGGCATAGTGCTGTTTATCCTCTTCTTTGGCTTCGCCCTGAAAAACACGCAGGAAGTCGACCTGCACCTGTTCCTGAACTATGAATTGCGCGGTCCCCTGGTGCTGTTGCTGCTGGCCTTCTTCGTGGCCGGCGCCGCCCTCGGCGTGCTGGCCCTGACTCCCTCCATCGTGCGCCAGCGCCGCGAAGCGATGCGCCAGAAGACGATGATCGCGACCCTGCAAGCCGCTGCGCTGCAAGTGAACCGCGCACCGGACAGCGTCAACGCGCAGCAGTAAACTTTTCAAACAAGAATAAACAATGGAATTCGAACTCTGGTGGTTACTGGGTATCCCGGCATTCTTCGGCCTGGGATGGATTGCCGCGCGCGTCGATATCCGGCAGCTCGTGTCGGAATCGCGCACGCTGCCGCGCGGCTATTTCAAGGGCTTGAACCACCTGTTGAACGACCAGCCGGACAAGGCGGTCGACTCCTTCATCGAGATCGTCAAGCAGGACCCCGAATCGACCGAGCTGCACTTCGCGCTCGGCAACCTGTTCCGCCGTCGCGGCGAGACGGAACGCGCGATCCGCGTGCACCAGAACCTGCTGTCGCGGCCCGACCTGCCTGCCGACGAAAGGGCCCACGCCGAATATGAGCTGGGCCAGGATTACCTGAAGGCGGGCCTGCTGGACCGCGCCGAGGAAACCTATACGCGCCTCCTGGACACGTCATATGCCGTGCAGGGCCGCCGCGCCCTGCTGGAAATCTACCAGCGCGAAAAGGAGTGGCAGCGCGCCATCGAGGCGGCGATCGCCTTGCAGGAAGCGGGCGCCGGCTCGCGCCAGAAGGAGATCGCGCAGTTCTACTGCGAACTGGCGCAGGACGCGCTGGTGCACATGCACCCCGACGATGCGATGCCGCTGCTGGACAAGGCCCTGCATGCCGACCGCACCAGCGTGCGCGCCACCATCCTGTGCGGCGACGTGCACCTGGCCAAGGGCGACGTGGAAGCCGCGCTGGCGGTGTGGCGCCGCGTGGAGCAGCAGAGCGTGCCGCACGTGGCCCTCGTGGCCCAGCGCATCATGGACGGCTACCGCAAGGCCGGCCGGCCGGAGGAGGGCTTGTCGCTGCTGCGCTCCTACCTGCAGCAAGCGTCGTCCATTGACCTGCTGGAAGTGGCGTTCAAGGCCGTGCTGGAACTGGAGGGCGTCGAAGCGGCGCGCAACCTCGTGGCCGAGGAACTGCGCCGCACGCCCACGCTGCTGGGCCTCGACAAATTCCTGGAAGCGCGGATGCTGGACGCCTCGCCGACCGTGCTGGCCGAACTCTCGCTGGTGCAGAACCTGGTGCACGGCTACACGCAAAAGCTGGCGCGCTACCAGTGCAGCCATTGCGGTTTCAAGGCACGCCAGTTCTACTGGCATTGCCCTGGCTGCAGCCGCTGGCAAACCTATCCGCCGCGCCGCACCGAAGAATTGAATGTGATGAACTAAGCGAGCCGCCGGCAGTGACCGATGGGGACAGACCCCGCATGGGGTCTGTCCCCGGTGTCACGCGGCTGCTGCACACCGATGTAGAAGGACGCCATTTTGACCCTCACCCAATACACCCCTCCCGCCCTCGACAAAGTCCGCATCCTCGTCGTCGGCGACGTCATGCTCGACCGCTACTGGTTCGGCGAAGTCGGCCGCATCTCGCCGGAAGCCCCGGTCCCCATCGTGCGCGTGGAAAAGCGCGAAGCCCGCCTGGGCGGCGCCGCCAACGTGGCGCGCAACGCGGCCGCGCTGGGCGCGCATGCCGGATTGCTGGGCGTCGTCGGCAACGACGAGGCGGGCACCGAGGTCGAACAGCTGCTCGCCGGCGGCGGCATCCACAGCTACCTGAAGCGCGACGAGGCGATCTCCACGATCATCAAGCTGCGCGTGATCGGCCGCCAGCAGCAGATGCTGCGCATCGATTTCGAGGAGCCTCCCAGCGACGTGGTCCTGCGCGACAAGCTGCTGCAATACCGCGCGCTGCTGCCGGAGCACGACGTGATCGTGCTGTCCGACTACGCCAAGGGCAGCCTGGTGAACGTGTCGGACATGATCATGGCCGCCCGCGCCGCCAACAAGATCGTGATGGTCGACCCGAAGGGCGACGATTTCACCCGCTACACGAGCGCCACGGTGCTCACGCCGAACAAGGGCGAGCTGAAACGCATCGTGGGCAGCTGGAGCAGCGAGGAGCAGCTGACGGAAAAGGCGCAGAACCTGCGCGAATCGCTGCTGCTCGAAGCGCTGCTGCTGACCCGCTCCGAGGAAGGCATGACGCTGTACACGAAGAACGACCGCTTCCACATACCGGCCGATGCGCGCGAGGTGTTCGACGTGTCCGGCGCCGGCGACACCGTGATCGCCACCATGGCCGCGATGCTGGGTGCGGGCGCCGGCTGGCAGGAAGCGGTGCAGACGGCCAACCGGGCCGGCGGCATCGTCGTGGGCAAGCTGGGCACCGCCACGGTCACGCGCGAAGAGCTGTTCGTAATCTGACGGGCCGGCGCGCGTATGATTGCTCAATTATCGCGCGCAGCGCCCGCTCGTCGGGCCGGGGCAGCGCCTGTCGCATGGCCCTCGCAGGCGGCGGGAAAGGCGGCACAGTAGCGGCATGACAAACCCGTCATGCCATTCGGAGACCATCACATGAAACCGCATCTCGTCGTCATGGCGGCCATCGCCGCCGCTTCGGTCGTCGCCATCGCCCAGCCGGCGAAAAGCCTGGGCGAACCCTGGATCAAGGCTGGCCAGAACCCCGAGCAGTACGAGATCGGCATCGACGCCGACGGTTACGCCCGCGGCGGCAACGCCAAGTACCTGCGCCAGGTGGACGGCGACGGCAAAGGGTGGAGCACGCTGATGCAGCAGATCTCCCCTATCGATTACCGTGGCAAACGGGTGCGCTTCACCGCGCAGGTGCGCACCCGCGACATATCCCAGTGGAGCGGCCTGTGGATGCGGGCCGACCGGCCGGGGCAGCACGCGGCCAGCTTCTACAACAGCGCCGACAAGCCGATCCGCGGCACCACGGGGTGGCAGCAGCGCAGTGTCACGCTCGATGTGCCGGTAGATGCGAACGTGCTGGCCTTTGGCGTGGTCGGTGCCGGCAAGGGCACCGTGTGGATCGATGAGCTGAAGCTCGAGGTGGTGGGCAACGACGTGCCGGTGGACAGCATGCACGCCGGCCCGAAACTGGCCACCAAGCCATCGCTGTAAATGCGCGCGCCGACAGCCGGCAGCGCCCCGGCGGATGCACAAGGTGCGCTGCGCCATCTGGCTGGCACGGCGCGCCAGGCGCTCGTCGGCGTCGCGCTTGCCGTAGTCCTGGCGGCAGCCGGGTGGATGTGGAGCCAGCCCTGGACCGCGCTGTTCCTCGCCTTGCTCGCGGCTGCGGCGGCCGTCACTGCCGGCATGGGGCTGCTGCAACGCCTGGTGCCGGGCGGCGCGGGCTGGGTGTGGGCATGGCTGCCGCTGTTGATCGCGGTGGCGGCAGGGGCGCAGCTTGCCGTCTTCACGTACCGCGCCTGCGCCACCTCGGTCCCGGCCATCCTGGACGGCACGCAGATGTTCGGCAGCGCCCTGGCGTTTGGCCTGGCTGTGTTCTGCGTGCCGCTGTTCCAGGCCCAGCGCCAGGCCCAGGCCCTGCAGCTGGCCACCCTGAAGCAGGCAGCCCTGCAGGCCGAGCTGAAGTCGCTGCAAGCCCAGGTCGAGCCGCACTTCCTGTTCAATACCCTTGCCAACACGCGCTACCTCGCGCGACATTCCCCCGAGCAGGCCGTGCGCATGCTCGATCACCTGATCGCCTACCTGCGCGCGGCGCTGCCGGACCTGCGCAGCGAAGCGTCGGCCGTGGGCCGCGAATGCGAACTGGCGGAGCACTACCTGGCGCTGATGGCGATCCGTTTCGGCGAGCGCCTCGAAGCGCAGGTCGAGTGCCCGGCGGCGCTGCGTCTCGCGCCGATGCCGCCCCTGATGCTGATGACGCTCGTGGAAAACGCGATACGTCACGGCGTGGAACCCAAGCCGGGCAAGGTGAAGGTACGGGTTGACGTCGCCGCGGCGGATGGCATGCTGCGCCTTCTCGTCGCCGACGATGGCGCGGGCCTGGATGGCACCGTGCTGGGCAGCGGCGTAGGGCTGCGCAACCTGCGCGAGCGCCTCGCTGCCCTGTACGGCCAGCGGGCCCGGTTCGAGCTGCGTAGTGGCGCCGGCGGCTGGACCGAAGCGGAACTCGCCCTGCCACTGGAAACTGGAACGAAGCCATGACGATACGGCCCCGAATCCTGATCGCGGACGACGAGCCGCTGCTGCGCAGCGCGCTGCGCGAACAGTTGCAGCAGTTGTGGCCCGAAGCGGAGCTGGTTGGCGAAGCGGCGGACGGTTACGAAGCGTTGCGCCTGGCGCAGCTGCTCGCGCCCGATCTGGCCTTCCTCGACATCCGCATGCCCGGCCTGTCGGGCCTCGAAGTGGCACGCACCTTTGGCGGACGCACGCACGTGGTGTTCGTGACCGCCTATGACGATCATGCCGTCGAAGCGTTCGACCAGGGTGCGCTGGACTACGTGCTGAAACCGGTGGAGCCGGTGCGCCTGGCCCGCACGGTGGCGCGGGTGCGCGAACGCGTCGCGCTGGCGCCGCCGGACCTGTCACAGCTCGCACGGCAGTTGCGGCCGGCAGCAGCGCCCTCCTGGATCCAGGCATCGGTGGGGCAGACCATCCACTTCATCGACTTGCACGACATTGTTTACTTCGCGGCCGAAGCGAAGTACACGCGCGTGGTCACCGACCGGCTCGAAGCCCATATCCGCACGCCCCTGAAGGAACTGGCGGACATGCTGGCCGATGCGGGTTTCTGGCAGGTGCACCGCGGCTACGTGGTAGCCGTGCGCCGCATCGCCGCGGCGACGCGCGACGCCGATGGCGCCATGTGGCTGGCATTGCACGCTCACCCCACGCGGCTGCCCGTCAGCCAGCGCTTCCAGTCCCGCTTCAAGGGCATGTGACACGAGTTCCACCCATCGCCGCGCCGCCTGACAGGCCGCAACCGGTCGCGCTATCGGCCTTTGCTCCGCGCGGCCGTCCACTAAGCTATGTCCGGACGCAGCCGCGTCATGCCAACCCACGGAGGACACCATGCTGAAGAAACTGCTGTTTGCCATCGCCGCCACCGTTGCCGCGATGGGCATCGCCTTTGCCCAGGTCGACGTCAACAAGGCCGACCAGGCCGCCCTCGACACGATCAAGGGCATCGGCCCGGCCAAGTCGAAGATGATCCTGGAAGAGCGGGCCAAGGGCGAATTCAAGGACTGGGCCGATTTCGAGAAACGGATCAAGGGCATCGGCGACAAGAGCGCTGCCCGCTTGTCCGAGGCGGGCCTGCAGGTGAACGGCAAGTCGCGCGACGGCGCGCCGGTGAAGGTGGCGGACGCGAAAACGGCCAGGAAGTGAACCGTATGGCGGCGGCCCCGCATCGCGGGAATCATGGCGCGGCAGCAAGAACGCGACAATAAGTAAATAAAAGAGTTTATTTATTTTGACGGCCGGCGTATAGTGAGTCATCCCATATCGAGGAGACCACGATGCCCGCCGCCGCCGTCATTCCCATCTCTCCCACCTGCTCGGCCCTGCTGGCCGACGCGCGCCGCCACGGACCGCTGTACGGGCCCGGCTTTTCAAACCACCTGCCGATGGCGCTGATCGCGCTGGACCGCATGCACGCGCCGCCCTCGGTGCTGGAGCACTTCACCCATGAACATCGCAGGCGCCTGGTGCCGGCCGGCGGCGCCGAGCCGGTGGCCGACCCGTTCGCCTTGCTGGGACGCCACGCGAACTACGCTGGCCTGGAACGGTATTTCCAGGATGCCGTCGCCATCGAAGGTGAAGAAGCGGTGCTGAGCCAATGGCTCCCCATCCTCATGCCGGGCCTTGCCGCGGCCGGTTTTCATGCGATGATCCGGCTGGCCTACGCGCTCGATGCAGGGGACCGCGGCGAACTGTGCGCCGCGCTGGCGTTCTGGGTGCTGGCCTACAAGCCGTTGCCGGTACCGCCCGGCCGCACGGCGGCGGACGCGGGGACGATCGCCGCACGGATCGCGGCGGCCGTGGGGGACACGGCCGGGGCAGGGCAGACGATCGCCGCGCGCATGTCCACCGTCGAACGCGATCCGGCACTGGCCGGCGCGCAGCCGGAGGCGATCGCGCTGCGCGACGTGGCCGCATTCGCGCTGTCGGCGTTTCACGCCAGCGAGGATTTCATGCTGCTGCACACGGTCACCGCTTGCCATGCGTTTCGCCGCGTGGGGGCGTATGCCGAGGACGGGGACGCCGCGTTGCGCCAGCTGTGGCAGGCAGTGCTGGCCGCCTGGCTGGCCGCCGAGCGGGAAGGGCGGCATGCCGCGCCGACGAAGGCAGGGTGGGACGACATCGAGGCACGCGCCATCCGCTCTCCGGACGACCACGTGATCAAGCTGTGCTACACGGCGCGCACCGAGCACGCCGAGTATGGCGATGTTCGCTGCCTCGAGATCGCCGCGCGCGCCGTGGGCATGTAGATGTTCGTGCGGCCGTCTGGCCGCCCGGTCTTCACACCGCCAGCGGCAGGTTGGCCAGGAAGGCGTGAATCTGCGACACCACCTGCGCCCCTTCGCCCACACCGGCCGCCACCCGCTTGGTGGAGCCGGCGCGCACGTCGCCGATGGCGAACACGCCCGGCACGCTCGTTTCCAGCGGTGCGCGCTGCGGCTGGTCCTTCGGGTAGATACCCTGGTCGAAGTTGGCGCGGCACTGCGCCTTCGTCACGTCGTGGCCAGTGCGGATGAAGCCTTGCGGGTCCACGTCCACGCCGCAGTCGCCCAGCCAGTCGGTGTTCGGATCGGCGCCGATGAACAGGAACACGCGGCAGATGTTCGAATCCTTTTCCTCGCCCGTGCGGTTATTGCGCAGGCGGACGCCCTTCAAGCCGTCGTCGTCGCCGTCCAGCTTAACGATTTCCGTGTGCGTGTGCAGCTCGATGTTCGGCGTGGCGTGGATGCGCTCGATCAGGTAGGTGGACATGGTCGCCTTCAAGCCTTCGCCGCGGATCACCATGTGCACGCGCTTCGCATGGCCGGACAGGAACACGGCCGCCTGGCCGGCGGAATTGCCGCCGCCGACGAGGATCACTTCCTCGCTCTGGCACAGGTTGGCCTCGATGCGCGAGGCCCAGTAATAGATGCCGCGGCCTTCGAATTGCGCGATATTGTCCAGCGCCGGTCGGCGGTAGCGGGCGCCGCACGACAGCACCACGGTGCGCGCCTTCATGCGCTTGCCGTCCGCCAGCTGCACCTCGAGCGGATAGGTATCGCAGACCAGCCGCTTCGCGGCGGCGGGAATCGCCACCTCCACGCCGAACTTCTGCGCCTGCACATAGGCGCGGCCGGCCAGCGCGCCGCCCGAGATCCCGGTGGGGAAGCCCAGGTAGTTCTCGATGCGCGCGCTGGCCGCGGCCTGGCCGCCGTAGGCACGCTGTTCGAGTGCCAGCACCGACAAGCCTTCCGAGCCGGCATACACCGCCGTCGCCAGGCCCGCCGGGCCGGCACCGACCACGATGACATCCCACACCTTTTCCTCGTCCAGCTCGGGCAGCAGGCCGAGGCAGAAGCCCATGTCGGTATTGCTCGGGTTCTTCTTCACGCTGCCGTCCGGGCATACCACCAGCGGCCAGTCGTCCGCGCCCGGCTGGTAGTACTCGCACAGGCTCTTCGCCTGTTCGTCCTCCTTCGGGTCGAGCACCGTGTATGGATAGGCGTTACTCGACAGGAAGCTGCGCAGCTGGTGCAGGCGCTGGTGGCCCGCCGGGGCCACCAGCACGGGGCCGCCCGAATTCGCTTCCAGCAGGCCCACGCGGCGCAGGATCAGGGCGCGCACGATGCGCTCGCCCAGCTCCGCCTCGGCGATCACCAGCGCGCGCAGGTTCTCGGGCGTGATCACGAGCGCTTCCACCTCGCCCACGGCGAACGCATTGACGAGGGTAGGGCGGCCGGCCAGCTGCGACACCTCGCCGGTGAATTCGCCCCGGCCGTGTTCCGTGATCGGCCAGGAATTGCCGAGGCCATCGTAGCGGCTGATCGCGATGCGGCCGGCCAGCGTGACGATCAGGCCGAACGTCGTGTGGCCCGCTTCCAGGATGCGCACCCCGTTATGCCAGGTGCGCACGGCACCGAAGCGGAGCAGCTTCCTGATCTCCTGCTCGGAAAGCACGGGGAACATCTGGTAGCGCCGCGATTCCAGGTTCTGCGGCATTTGCGGCACCGCCTCTTCCCGGTTGGCCTCGGGTACGAATTGATTCGGGGTCAGCTGCATGTTCGCCATGGCGGATTCCTGCGCGGTAGGTAGATGTTCGCGGCAGTGTAACCGATGGATCGTCGCGCCAACGCTATCCGGAAGGCAGTTATCCCGTTCGGCAGAGGCGCATGAACGCCCCCGCAATCCAGGTGACAGGCACCGGCCTTACAGGCACCGGCCTTCCTGAAATGTTTCCCTAAACCCGGTGACAGGCACCGGCTCCTTTGCAATGTTTCCTGAACATCGGAGCCTGTCACCGGTGTTGGGGGAGGGCGGGCTTGTCGCATCTTGTCTACGTTGCAAATAAAGTGTTTGCGCGCGCTGATGTAAACGGTTACATTTTTGCAAGCGACCACGGCCATGGATGTCTCTACCGGCCGTTTTTCTGGCATGGCAATGTAACCGGTTACATCAGGAAAGAAGGGGACGGCGCGGCAATGGGCGTGACGATCAAGGATGTGGCGCAGGCGGCAAACGTGTCGGTGGCTTCCGTGTCGCGCGTGCTCAATGGCCATGCCTCCGTGACCGAGGAGACGCGCACCCACATCCTTGCCGTGATGAAGGAGCTGCGCTATGTGCCCCACGTGGGCGCGCGCAGCTTGTCCACCAGTCTCACGAATACCGTCGGCCTGCTGCTGCCGGACCTGTACGGCGAATATTTTTCCGAGATGATCCGCGGCATCGATGGCGCCGCGCGCAGCCGCGGCCTGCACCTGCTGGTGGCCAGCCTGCATGGCGGTGCGGACGAGGCGGCGGCCGCGATCCGCACCATGCGCGGGCGGGTCGACGGGCTGCTGGTGATGTCGCCGCATGTCGATGCCGCGTTCCTGGCGCAGAACCTGCCGGAGCACCTGCCGATCGTGTTGCTGAACAGCGGCGCCGGCGGCGGCGCCTATCCGTCGGTCTCGATCGACAACTACAGCGCCGCCCATGCCATGGTCGAACACCTGGCGGCGTGCGGCCACCGCAGCATCGGTTTCATCACCGGCCCGGCCGGCAATTTCGAAGCGCAGGAACGGCTGCGCGGTTACCGGGCCGCGCTGGCCGCATTGCTGCCCGGCGTGCGCGAGCACGTCTTCGAGGGCGACTTCACCGAGGAGGCTGGCACCCGCGTAGGCACGGCGCTGGCCGGCAGCGCGCACCGGCCGCGTGCCGTGTTCGCGGCCAACGACATGATGGCGATCGGCGCCCAGCTCGCCCTGCAGGCGGCCGGCGTGCAGGTGCCCCGCGACATCGCGCTTGCCGGCTTCGACGATATCCCCGTGGCCCGCTACGTCACCCCCGCGCTCACCACCGTGCGCGTGCCGATCGCCGGCCTCGGCGCGCAGGCGCTGCACCGGCTCGTCGCGCGCATCGGCGGCCGGATCGGGGCCGGCGCGGCCGCCGAGACCCTGGAGGCGCAGCTCGTCGTGCGTGCCTCGAGCGGCTGTCCCGATTTGAATGCATCGAACAGGATTCCAAGAAAAGGAGACTGACCATGAAGAGCACTTCCTTCCATCCGCTGCGCCTTTCCATGATGGCCGGGGCCCTGGCCTCGGCCCTGCTGGCGGCCGCGCCCGCGTCGGCCCAATTGTCCACGGCCACCCTGCGCGGGCAGGTCACCGCCGCCGGCGCGGCCAGCCCCGCGGGCACGCCCGTCACCGCGACCAACCAGGGCAACGGCTACACCTACCGCACCACCACGCGGGGGGACGGCAGCTATGTGCTGACCGGCCTGCCGCCCGGCTCCTACCAGATCCAGGTGGGGGGACAAGCCACGGAAACGGTGACGCTGGCCGTCGGCCAGACCAGCACGCTGGACCTGAACACGGCAGCCGCGACCGGTGGCCAGCCGCAGCGGGTGGTCATCACCGGTTCGGCACAGCGGCGCGACGTGACCACGTCGGAAGTGGGCACCTCGGTATCGCGCGAGCAGATCGAGCGGCTGCCGCAGGTGACCCGCAATTTTCTCTCCTTCGCCGACCTGGCGCCCGGCGTGCGCTTCGACGTCGACCAGTCCGGCAACGTCACGCTGCGCAGCGGTGCCCAGAACCAGGACAACGTGAACGTGTTCATCGATGGCGTAAGCCAGAAGAACAATATCCTGCGCGGCGGCATCTCGGGACTGGACTCCAGCCGCGGCAACCCTTTCCCGCAATCGGCGATCGCCGAATACAAGGTCATCTCGCAGAACTACAAGGCCGAGTTCGACCAGGTATCCAGCGCGGCCATCACGGCCGTCACCAAGTCCGGCACCAATGAACTGCATGGCGACGTGTTCTGGGACCACACGGGCACCAACGTGACGGCGATGGACCCGTTCCAGAAGAAGGCCGAGGCGCAGGGCATCGCCCGGCCGGATTCCAAGCAGGACCAGTTCGGCATGACGCTCGGCGGCCCGATCAGGAAGGATGTGGCGCACTTCTTCCTGGCCTACGAGGGCAAGAAGATCGACGATCCGCGCCAGGTGCTGCTGCAAAACCAGAACCAGCTGCCCAACGCGGGCATCGTGCCGTCGCTGCTGGCGCAGCAGGGCGCCACGACCTCGAAATTCGACGAAGACCTCTTCCTGGCGAAGCTCAATGCCCGCATCTCGGATGAGCACGACCTGGAAGCCACCGTGCGCGTGCGCCGCGAAACGGACCTGGTACCGGAAGACAAGCTGCTCAGCCTTCCAGGCAACGAAGTGGCGCGCGACAACGACGAAGACCGCTTCGACGTCAAGCACACCTGGACCACCGACAGGTTCGTCAACGAGGCGCGCATCGGCTACGAGAAGTACACGTGGAACCCGCACTCGTCCGCCACCGAACCGTACATCAAGTACCTGGTGTCGCCCACCAATACGAAGGATAACGTGGTCAGCGTGGCGATCGCCGGCGGCTCCCCGAATGCCCAGTTTCGCCAGCAGAAAGGCAAGCTGCTGCAGGACGACTTCACTTTCACGGGACTGGACCGCCACACGCTCAAGGGCGGCATCAAGATCAAGTGGATGGAATACGACCTGTCCGGCACGGCGCGTTCGGTGGACATGTTCGAGCAGCTGATCAACAACGTGACCGGCATTCCCGAGACGACGAAAAGCGATCCGGCCCTCGCGGCGGTCGGCGTGAACTTCAAGAACACGCAATACGGCATCTACCTGCAGGACGACTGGCAAGTCACGCCCCGGCTGGAACTGAACCTGGGCCTGCGCTACGACTATGAAAACAATATGCTCAACGACGGCTATGCCACGCCGGCGGACCGGGTGGCGATCTTCAGCCAGCCCGATACGCGCGAAGGTGCGCCGGCCGGCCAGACGTATGGGCAGTCGCTCGCCAAGGGCGGCATCAATATCGCCGATTACATCAGCACGGGCAGCAGCCGCAAGGCGTTCAAGGATGCGTGGCAGCCGCGCCTGGGCTTTTCCTACGACCTGAAAGGCGACCGCAGTTCCGTGATCTTCGGCGGCTGGGGCCGCGCCTATGACCGCGCGGTGGCGAACTATGCGCTGGACGAGCTTCAGAAGAATGCGCAGCCGGGCGGCGAGGTCTGGATGATCCGCAACGACCACAAGGCGCCGTACACGGACCAGTTCAGCCTGGGCCTGCGCCAGGCGCTCGGCATCTGGAACGGCGAAGTGGGCTACACGAACTCGCGCAGCCGCAACCAGTTCAACTGGTTCGGCGGCAATCGCGACCCGCAGGGCGGCTGGGGCAAGCAGAGCCCGATCGACCCGCTGTGGGGTTCGGTGCCGGGCTACGGCACGCTGATCCTCGGCGACTTCATCAGCCAGGCGAAGACGGAAACCGTGTACTTCAAGGTCGACAAGCCGTATTCGCGCAGCTCGCGCTGGAGCGTGTCGGCCACCTATACGTACAGCGATGCGCAGACCACCAACAAGGAGTGGAAGAACGACATCTTCAACTGGACGTACGGCCGCTATCCCGGCCAGTGGAATCCATCGGCCGAGGTGGAAAAGCACCGCCTCGTGGTCGCGGCAACGTCGGGCGACCTGCTGCCGTGGGGCCTGCTGCTGTCGGGCAAGGCCACGTTCGGCTCGGGCCTGCCGTTCCGCATGACCGACTGCCACCTCGGTGCCAACCAATGCGTGTCGATCAAGGGCGAAAGCGACAACTTCAAGCAGGTCGACATCGGCCTCGCCAAGGATGTCCAGTTCCGCTTCGGCGCGCTGACCCTGCGCGCCGACGTGCTGAACCTCTTCAACAGCATCAATTACGGTGGCTACGACGGCTGGGTGGGCCAGCCGGGATCGGCCAACCGCTATGGCGGCGACAACCCGAACGTGGGCCTGGCCAACGCGATGGGCGGTCCGATGCGCACGCTGAAGCTGTCGGCCCGCTACGCGTTCTGAGGAGCCGCCATGCGCCGCGCACTTTCAGTGCTTCTGCTGGCGGGCGCGCTGTCCACGCCCGCGCTGGCGGCCAACCCGCTGCCGCCGCTGTTCGACGACCTGCAGGAGCGCACCTTCCGCTTCTTCTGGGAGACGGCCAACCCCGAGAACGGCCTGGTGCCGGACCGCCATCCCACGCCATCGTTTTCCAGCGTGGCCGCCGTCGGCTTCGGGCTGACGGCCTACCCGATCGGCGTGGAGCGCGGCTACATCACGCGCGCCCAGGCCATCGAGCGCACACTGGCCACGCTGCGTTTCTTCCGCAACGCCCCGCAGGGCGAGGCGAAGACGGGCATGACGGGCCACAAGGGCTTTTTCTACCACTTCCTCGACATGAAGACCGGGCAGCGCCACGGCGACGTGGAGCTGTCCACGATCGACACCGCGCTGTTCCTCGCCGGCGCGCTGTTCGCGCAATCGTACTTCGACCGTGAAGAACCGCGCGAAGTGGAAATCCGCCGGCTGGCCGCCGAGATCTATGCGCGCGTGGACTGGAAATGGGCCGCGGCGAATTCATCCACTGCGGCGCCCGCCGTCTCGCTGGGCTGGAAGCCGGAGGAGGGCTTCATCGGGTACGACTGGAAGGGCTACAACGAGGCAATGCTGCTCTACGTACTGGCGCTGGGTTCGCCGAAGCCCGAGCATGCGCTGGGCCCGGAAGCATGGAAGGCCTGGACCAGCACGTACGAGCGCAGCTGGGGCGCACCGGGGTATGGCGAACAGCGTCGTCCCCATCTCACTTTCCCTTCGCTGTTCGTGCACCAGTACAGCCACGTGTGGATCGACTTTCGCGGCATCCGCGACGAGTACATCCGCAAGGTGAACGAAAAATACAAGGGTTTCGACTACTTCGAGAACAGCCGCCGCGCGACCTACGCGCAGCGCGACTACGCGATCGCCAATCCGCTCAAGTGCAATGGCTATGGCGCCGACGTGTGGGGCCTGACGGCCAGCGACGGCCCGGTCGACGCCACGTTCGAGTGGCAGGGGCAGAAGATCCCGTTCCGCAGCTATGCCGCGCGCGGCATGGGCGGCTTGCAGCACTACGACGATTGCACGCTGGCGCCGACGGCGGTGGCGGGCGCGCTGCCCTTCGCGCCGGAGATCACGATCCCCGCGGTAGTCGCCATGAAGGAGCGCTACGGCGACTTCATCTACGGCCGCTACGGCTTCCTGGACGCGTTCAATCCCAGCTTCGAGTTCAAGGGCAAGCTCCAGCATGGCAAGGTGGTGCCGGGCAGGGGCTGGGTGGCGGGTGACTACCTGGGCATCGACCAGGGCCCGATCCTGGCCATGACGGAGAATTACCGCAACGATTTCGTCTGGCGCGTGATGCGCTCCAATCCGGCCATCCGCACGGGCCTCATCCGGGCCGGCTTCACTGGCGGGTGGCTCGCCAAGTGATGCCCGGCCGCCGCACCGTCCTGCGTACCGCGCTGGCCGCGGGCATTGCCGCCGGCCTGCCGGCGTGCGCGCGCCAGGCCGGCGATGGCGGCACTGTCCTGAAATTCTGGGCGATGGGGCGGGAGGGCGAGGTCGTTGCCGCCTTGCTCCCCGAGTTCGAGCGGCGCCACCCCGGCGTGCGCGTGGAGGTGCAGCAATTGCCATGGACGGCCGCGCACGAAAAGCTGCTCACGGCGTTCGCCGGCGATGCGATGCCGGACCTGTTCCAGCTTGGTAATACCTGGGTGGCGGAGCTGGCCACGTTGAAGGCGATCGAGCCGCTCGATGCGCGGGTAGCCGCCTCCGACTCGGTCGATCCGAAGGATTATTTCGAAGGCGTCTGGAGCACCAACGTGGTCGACGGCCGGCTGTATGGCGTGCCGTGGTATGTCGATACGCGGGTCATGTTCTACAACCGCGAGCTGTTGAAGCGTGCCGGCTACGCAGCGATGCCCGCCACGTGGGACGGCTGGATGAAGGCGATGCGCGCCGTGAAGCGGCTCGTGGGGCCGGACAAGTACGTGATCCTGCTGCCGCACGAGGAATTCGCGCCGCTGCTGGTGCTGGCGCTGCAGCAGCCGGAAGAGTTGCTGCGCGACGGCGGCCGCTACGGCAACTTCCGCAGCGCCTCGTTCCGCCGCGCGCTGCAACTGTATGCCGACATGTACCGCGAAGGGCTCGCGCCGATCGAGCGGGTATCGAACGTCTACCACGAGTTCAGCACCGAATATGTGTCGTTCTACATTTCGGGGCCGTGGAATATCGGCGAGTTCCGGCGGCGCGTGGCGCCCGCGAAGCAGCATGCCTGGGCCACGGCCCTGATGCCGGGACCGCAAGGCCCGGCCGCGTCGCTCGCAGGCGGTTCCAGCCTGGCCGTTGCCAGCAGTTCGCCGCACAAGGAGGCGGCGTGGCAGCTGGTCGAATACCTGTCGCAGGTGGACACGGCGACGCAGTTCAACCGGTTGACGGGCAACCTGCCGCCGCGCCGCGCCAACTGGAACGACCGGCGGCTGGCCGACGATCCGCACGCGAAGGCGTTTCGTGTACAGCTCGAGAACGTGCGCCCCGAGCCGCGCGTGCCGGAGTGGGAAAGCATCCTGGCCGAGTTGCGCATCATGGGCGAGCGCGTGGCGCACGGCGATATCGGCGTCGATGCCGCCGCCGCCGAGCTGGACGCGAAGGCCGACCGCATCCTGGAAAAGCGGCGCTGGATGCTGGACCGGGAGCGGCGCGCATGAACCTGGAACGGGCGGCATGGTGCTTCGTGGCGCCGGCATTGCTGGCGATCCTCGTGTTCTTCTTCCTGCCGGTGGCCGCCGCGCTGGCCATGAGCCTCACCGACTTCGATATCTACGCGCTGGCCGACATCGGCAACCTGCGCTTCGTCGGGCTGCGCAACTATATCGAGCTGCTGCAAACGCCGCTGTTCTGGCGGGCGCTGGGCAACACCTTTTATTTCGTGATCGTGGGCGTGCCGCTGTCGATCGCCGCTTCGCTGGGCGCCGCGCTGCTGCTGCATTCCCGCGTCACCTTGCTGAAAGGCCTGTTCCGCACGGCGTTCTTCGTGCCGGTGGTCACCTCGCTCGTCGCCGTCGCCGTCATCTGGCGCTACGTGCTGCATACGCGCTACGGCATGCTGAACTACGCGCTGTCGTGGCTGGGCATCGCGCCCATCGACTGGCTGGGCGACCCGCACTGGTCGATGCCGGCGATTATCCTCTTCGCCGTGTGGAAGAATTTCGGCTACAACATGATCATCCTGCTGGCCGGGCTGCAAAGCATTCCGAACGAACTGTACGAAGCCGCGGACCTCGATGGCGCGGGCACCTGGGCCAAATTCCGTTGGGTGACGTGGCCGATGCTGGGGCCGACGCTGCTGATGGTCAGTATCCTTTCCATGTCCGGCTATTTCCAGCTGTTCGCCGAACCGTACGTGATGACGCAGGGCGGCCCGGTGCAAAGCACCGTCAGCGTGCTGTACTTCATGTACGAGCAAGGCTTCAAGTGGTGGAACCTGGGCGTGGCTTCGGCCGTGGCCTTCGTGCTGTTTGCCATCATGTTCACGATCACGCTGCTGCAATTGCGGGTGGCGAAGGGGCTCGGCGCATGAAGAAGATCCTGCTCAACGCCGTGATGGTGCTGGCCGGCGTGCTGGCCGTGTTCCCGCTGGTATGGATGGTGTCCGTGTCGCTGATGCGCCCCGGCGAAGCGAGCGCCTTCCCGCCGCCGCTGGTGCCGGCCAGTGCCACGCTGGACAACTACCGCGAACTGTTCGCCCATGCCGGCATCGGCCGCTACCTGTTTAACAGCCTGCTGCTCTCCACCGGCGCCACGCTGCTGTCGCTGGTGTTCAACGTCACCGCAGGCTATGCCTTCGCCAAGCTGCGGTTCAGGGGAAGGGAGCGCATCTTCCGCACGCTGCTGGGCGCACTGGTCATCCCCGCGCAGGTTGCCATGCTGCCGCTGTTCCTCCTCCTGAAGCAGTTGGGGCTCGTGAACACGTATGGCGCCGTGCTGGTGCCGGCGCTCGCTTCCGTGTTCGGGATCTTCCTTGTGCGGCAGTACGCACTGACGATTCCCGATGCGCTGCTGGAAGCGGCGCGCATGGATGGGGCGGGGGAGTGGCGCATCTTCCATTCCATCGTGCTGCCGCTCCTGACCCCCATCCTCGTCACGCTGGCGATCTTTACCTTTCTCGGCACGTGGAACGACTTCATGTGGCCGCTGATCGTGTTGACGGACAAGGACCTGTACACGCTGCCCGTGGCGCTGGCCTCGCTGTCGCGCGAGCACGTGCAGGACAATGAATTGATGATGGCCGGTTCCGTGCTGACCATCGTGCCGGCGCTGCTGCTGTTCCTGGGGCTGCAGCGCTACTACATCCAGGGCATGCTGGTGGGGAGCGTGAAGGGATGAAGAGCTTGATCGCGGCCGCGCTGCTCGCACCGGCGCTGGCGGGGGCACAGGTTATTGACGGTTTCGAGACGCTGGCGCCATGGCAGGCGCAGGGGTCCGATGGCGTGGCGGCCAGCGCGAGCCCGGTGCCCGGCTTCAAGGGGCAGGCGTTGCGGCTGGACTTCGATTTCGGCGGCAAGGGCGGGTATGCGTTCGCACGCCGGGCGCTGCCGCTGGAGCTGCCCGACAACTACGAGATTTCGTTCATGGTGAAAGCCGAGGCGCCATCGAACCATTTCGAATTCAAGCTCACCGATGCTGCGGGTGACAACGTGTGGTGGTACCGGCTGCCCGACTACGCGTTCCCGGGCGACTGGAAACTGGTGCGCTTCAAGAAGCGGCAGGTGGCCTTCGCCTGGGGACCGGCGAAGGACCGCACGCTGCGGCGAGCCGAGAAGATCGAGTTCGTCGTCAGCGCCGGCGGCGGCGGCAAGGGATCGGTGTACATCGACGAGCTGGCACTGCGAGCCTTGCCGCCGCCACCCGCCGCGTGGCCGGCACCGCGCGCCGACGCGAGTTCCTCCCCGGCACAGGCCGCGCAGGTAGTCGACGGCCAGCCAGAGACGGCGTGGATTGCCGAAGCAGGGCGGCAGCAGGTGACGGTGGACCTGGGCGCGGTGCGCGAATTCGGCGGCTTGGTGCTGCACTGGCTGCCGGGCCGGCACGCCAGCCGTTATGACGTGGCGCTGTCGACGGATGGGCAGACGTGGCAGGCGGTGCGCGGCGTGCGCGACGGGAACGGCGGCAGCGATGCGCTGCTGCTGACGGAATCGGAGGCGCGCTACATCCGCCTGCTGCTGCGAGAAGGGCCAGCGGAAAGCTATGCGCTGGCCGAGGTGGAACTGAAGGATCTCGCCTTCGGTGCGACGCCCAACGATTTCATCCAGGCGCTTGCCGCCAATGCCCCGAAGGGCCACTATCCGCGCGGCTTCTCCGGGCAGCAGCCCTACTGGACCCTGGTCGGTGTCGATGGCGGCGCGCGCCATAGCGCGCTGCTGTCCGAGGATGGCGCCATCGAGCCCGCGCGTGGCGGCGCGGCGCTGGAACCGTTCGTACAGGCCGGCGGCAAGCTGCACGGCTGGGCCGATGTCGAGGTCACGCAGTCGCTGCGGGATGGCTACCTGCCGATTCCATCGGTGCACTGGCGCACAGCCGAATGGACGCTGACGACGACCGCGGCGGCCGAGGGCACGCCCGAATCGTCGCAACTGCTGGCCCGCTACGAGCTGCGCAACCTGAAGGACGTGCCGCAGACGCTGGAACTCGTGCTGGCCGCGCGGCCATTCCAGGTCAATGCGCCGCGCCAGTTCCTGAACACACCCGGCGGCTTCGCGCCGATCCGCGACATCGCTTGGCATGGCGGCGCGTTGGCGGTCGGCGGCACCCGTTTCATTCCGCTGCGGGCGCCGGATGCAGTGCAGCTGTCGTCGTTCGACGCGGGGCTGCTGCCGTTCGAAGGGGGAGGCACGGTGCGCGCAGTGCGCGACGAGACGGGCATGGCTTCCGGCGCCATGCGGTGGCAGGTGCAGTTGCCGGCGCGGGGCAGCGCGGTCGTTGGCGTCGTCGCGCCGCTGGCGGGCCAGGAACCGTCATGGCTGAGTTCGTGTCATGGGTTCAGGCACCATGACACGAACTCAGCCATAGAGGGCAGTGCAAACTGTGCCGCCGGGTTCGATCGGACGCTTGCCACGGTCGCCGATGCGTGGCGCAAGCGCCTCAACCGCGTCGAGCTGCAGGTTCCCGCCGCCGGCCAGCACATGGCCAATACGCTGCGCTCCTCGCTCGCCCATATCCTCATGAACCGCGACGGCGCGGCGATCCAGCCCGGCACGCGCTCCTACCTGCGCTCGTGGATACGCGACGGGGCGATGATGTCCGAGGCGCTGCTGCGCATGGGCTTGCCCGAGATCGCGGCCGATTACCTGCGCTGGTACGCACCCTACCAGTTCGACAATGGCAAGGTGCCGTGCTGCGTCGACCATCGAGGCGCCGATCCGGTGCCGGAGAACGACAGCCATGGCGAACTGATTTTCCTGGCGTCCGAGCTGTACCGCTACACGGGCGACAAGGCGGCGTTGCAGGCCGTCTGGCCGCGGATCGACGCGGCGGCGCGCTACATGGAAACGCTGCGCCAGTCCGAACGCACGGCGGCGCAGCGCGGCACGCCGCTGTACGGCCTGATGCCCGCCTCGATCAGCCACGAGGGCTATTCCGAAAAGCCCATGCATTCCTACTGGGACGACTTCTGGGCGCTGCGCGGCTACAAGGATGCGGTGACGATCGCCGCGGCGCTGGGCCGCCGCCAGGATGCGCGCCGGCTGGCCCGGCAGCGCGATGCGTTCCGCCACGACCTGTACGCGTCGATCGATGCCGCCACGCGGCAGCACGGCATCGACTACATCCCGGGCGCGGCCGAGCTGGGCGACTTCGACCCGACCTCGACGACGATCGCGCTGACGCCCGGCGGCGAGCAACAGCGCCTGCCGCGCCGGCTGCTCGAAAGCACCTACCGCAAGTACTGGGACTTCTTCGCGGCCCGGCGCGACGGCACGAAGCCGTGGGAGGACTACACGCCCTACGAGCTGCGCAACGTCAGTGCCTTCGTGCGCCTCGGCTGGCGCGACAAGGCCGAGGAACTGCTGGCGTACTTCTACGCCGACCAGCGCCCCCGCGCATGGAACGGGTGGGCCGAAGTGGTCGGCCGCGACCCGCGCACGCCGCGCTTCCTGGGCGACATGCCGCATGGCTGGATCTCGTCGGACTACATGCGCGCCGCGCTCGACTCGTTCGCCTATGAGCGCGAGCCGGAGCATGCGCTGCTGCTGGCCGAGGGCATCCCGCTGCGCTGGCTCGACGGCGAAGGCGTCGCGATCCGCGGCCTGCGCACGCCGTATGGACCGCTCAGCTACAGCTTGCAGCGGAACAACAGGCAACTGACGCTGCGTGTCGACGCCGGCCTGGCCATCCCGCCGGGCGGCATCGTATTGCGCTGGCCGTATGCGGGCAAGCCGGGCACGGCGCGGCTGAACGGCCGCGCCGTGCAGGTGCAGGACGGTGCCGTGACGATCCGCGCGCTGCCCGCCACGCTCACCATCCCATCATCGAACGAACCGCCATGAACAAACCGATCCGCTTTCCCGCGAACTTCCTGTGGGGTACCGCCACCTCCGCCTACCAGGTCGAAGGCGCGCCGCTGGCCGATGGCGCCGGCCACAGCATCTGGACCCGCTTCGCCGCCACGCCCGGCCGCATCGCCACCGGCGATACCGGCGACGTGGCCTGCGACCATTACCACCGGTGGAAGGACGACGTGGCGCTGATGCGCCGCCTGGGCATGAAGGCCTATCGCTTTTCGATCTCGTGGAGCCGCATCCTGCCGCGGGGCACCGGAGCGGTGAACGAGGCCGGCATCGTCTTCTACGAGCGCCTCGTCGACGAACTGCTGGCCAACGGCATCGAACCGCTCGTCACGCTGTACCACTGGGACCTGCCGGCCGCGCTGGACGACCGCGGCGGCTGGCTCAATCCCGACATCGCCACCTGGTTCGCCGACTATGCGCGCGTGCTGTTCGAGCGCCTGGACGGGCGGGTGCGCTTCTGGACCACGCTCAACGAGCCGTGGGTGGTGACCGACGGCGGCTACCTGCACGGCGTGCTGGCGCCGGGCCACCGCAACCTGTTCGAGGCGCCGATCGCCAGCCATAACCTGCTGCGCGCGCACGGCGCGGCCGTGAAGGCGTACCGCGAGGTCGGCCGGCACCGCATCGGCCTCGTCGTGAACATCGAGCCGAAATATCCGGCATCGGGCGATCCGGCGGACCTGGCCGCCACCCGCCGGGCCGACGCGTACATGAACCGGCAATACCTGGACCCGGTCTTCCACGGCAGCTATCCGCCCGAGCTGAAGGACATCTTCGGCGAAGCCTGGCCCGACTGGCCCCGCGAGGATTTTGACCTGATCGGCCAGGAGCTCGACTACATCGGCATCAACTACTATACGCGCAGCGTGTGCCACCACGACGAGGCGAACTGGCCCCTGAAGGTCGCTGCCGTGCGGCAGGCCCAGGCCACGCACACGGAGACGGGCTGGGAAGTGTTCCCCCCGGGGCTCACGGACACGCTGGTGGCCTTCAAGGAACGCTATGGCGACATTCCCGTGTACGTGATGGAGAACGGTTCCGCGTTCTACGACCCACCCCGCGCCGAGGGCGGCCGGGTACGCGATCCGCTGCGCGCCGACTGCCTGAAGAAGCACGTGGCGGCGCTGGCGGCCGCTGTCGAGCAGGGCGTCGACGTGCGCGGCTACACGGTATGGTCGCTGCTGGACAACCTGGAATGGTCGCTGGGCTTTGCCAAGCGCTTCGGCATCGTGCACGTGAATTTCGAGACCGGGGAACGCACCCCGAAGGATAGCGCGCTGCTGTATGCGAACATCGCCCTCACCAACGGTGCCTGCCTGAACGACGAGGAGTAAGAACGCCATGGCCAACGCCACCCTTTCCGGAAAACCCTTGAATGCGGCGCACCTGTCGCCGACGCATCTGCCACCCAATTCGAGGTTGCTGTCGAACGGCAGGCTGACCACGCTGATCAACGAGTCCGGCAGCGGCTTCACGCGCGCCGGCGACATCGCCCTGACGCGCTGGAACGGCGACCGCGTGGCGGACGCCGAAGGCTGGTTCTTCTACCTGCGCGATGCCGAAACGCACGACCTCTGGTCCATCGGCGCCCAGCCCTGCGCCGTGGCGCAGGACCCCGACCTGCAGCGCGCCGCCGGCGCCGGCGCCGTCAGCATGTGGCTCGAAGTGTCGGCCTACGGCATCCTGGCCCATATGGAAGTGGTGGTGCACCCGGACCGCGACGTGGAATTGCGCAGCATCGTCGTCACGAACCTGTCCGGCCGCTCGCGGCTGATCGAATTGACGGGCTACCTGGAAGTGGTGCTGAACCGGCAGGCCGACGAGGCCGCGCATCCGGCCTTCTCCAAACTGTTCGTGCAGACCGAGCACGACCGGGCCACCGGCGCGCTGCTGGCGCACCGCCGCCCGCGCGGCGCCAACGAGCCGGGCCTGTGGATGGTCAACGCCGCCATCGGCGGCACCGATCCGCAATTCGACACCGACCGGGCCAGCTTCCTGGGCCGCGGCCGCGGCACCTGCCATCCGCACGGCCTGGACAGCGAGAACCTCGCCGGTACCGCCGGCAACGTGCTCGACCCGGCAATGGCGCTGCGGCGCACACTGGCGCTGGGCATCGGCGAGCAGGCGCGGCTCGTGTTCATGCTCGGCACGGCAGCGACGCGGGAGGATGCGCTCGCCCTGGCAGCGGAGCTGCCCCACATGAACGTGCCGGCCATCCTGGGCGATGCGCAATTGCGCGAAACGGTGCTGCTCGACACGGTCGGCCTGCCCGCTGCGCAGGCCGAGTACTACCACCAGCTGGCCGCCGCCGTCCTGTATGGTCAAGCGGCCGTGCGCGGTGGCGCGTCCGCCGTGGCGAGCCCCTCTGCGAACGCGGCGCAGTACGGCGTCCCGGCGGGAAAGCTGGCGATCGTGCACACCGCGGGGCCGGACGACCTGATGCTGCAGGCGCTGCTGTCGGCGCGCCGCTACTGGCAGGCCAAGGGCCTGAACCTGAACATGCTGGTGCTGGACGAGCACGGCAACGGCACTGCCGTCGAGCAGGGCTTGCTGGTGCGCCGCACGGCCGACTTCGCGCCGGAGCACCTGGCGCAGTTCGAACGCACGGCGCAACTCGTGGTGCGCGGCAAGCTGCCGGCACTGTCGCGGCCCGACGGGCACGCGTCGGTGCCGCCGCTGCGCCGCATCCCGGTGCCCGACAACACGCCGGCGCCGCCGCGCGCGGACCTGCAGTTCTTCAACGGCTATGGCGGCTTCAATGCCGCGGGCGACGAATACGTGATCCGCATGGATTGGGACCGCCACGCGCACCGCCCCCGGCGGCCGCCGCTGGCCTGGACCAACGCGATCTCGAACGAGAACTTCGGCTGCCTGGTGAGCGATGGCGGCGCCGGCTGCACGTGGAGCCGCAACAGCCGCGTGCACCGGTTGACGCCGTGGTTCAACGACCCGGTGGGCGATCCGCACGGCGAGGCACTGTACCTGCGCGACGAGGACACAGGCGAGTTCTGGTCGCCGCAGCCGGGCCCCGTGCCGGCCGCCGCGCCGTACGAGGCGGCGCACGGCTTCGGCTACAGCCGCTTCGACCATGCCAGCCACGGCCTGCGGCAGGAAACGCTGGTCTTCGTGCCGCGGCACGACCCCGTGAAGATCGTGCGGCTGACGGTCACCAATACCAGCGGCCGGCCGCGCCGCGTGGCGCTGTACTCCTACCAGCAGCTGGTGCTGGGCGGCACGCCGGCCGACAGCGGCCGGCACGTCGTCACCGAGTACGCTGCGCAGGCGGATGCGGCAGGTCACACGATCCTGGCCACGAACCCGCAGGCCGGCGTGTTCGCCGATGGCGTCACCTTCGCCGCGCTGCACGCGCCGCTCGCCCAGGTGACGCATTTCACGGCCGACCGCGCCGCCTTCATCGGCCGCCACGGGGCCACCAACCGGGCCGCCGGGCTGGCCGTGCCGGCGCTCGACCATGCCACCGGTGCCGGGCTCGATCCCTGTGCCGCCTTCCAGGCCGTGTACGACCTGGCGCCGGGCCAGGCCGTCAGCTGCGTGTTCCTGCTGGGCGAAACGCAGGCGCGCGACAGCGCGCTGGAGCTGGTGCGGCGCTACCGGGCCGAGGGCGCCGTGCAGGCCGCCCTGGAGCAGGTGGTGGACTTCTGGCGCGCGACGCTGGGCGCGGTGCGCGTGGATACGCCGGTGAAGGAACTGGACCTGGTGATGAACGGCTGGCTCATGTACCAGAACCTGTCGTGCCGCATCTGGGGGCGCTCGGCGTTCTACCAGTCCGGCGGTGCATTCGGCTTCCGCGACCAGTTGCAGGATTCCTCGGCGCTCGTGTATGCCCGGCCCGACCTGGCCCGCCGGCAGATCCTGCTGCACGCGGCCCACCAGTTCGAGGAGGGCGACGTGCTGCACTGGTGGCATCCGGCGCCGATGGAGCAGGGCCTGCGCACGCGCTTCTCGGACGATCTGTGCTGGCTGCCCTACCTGACCGCCTTCTATGTGAACACCACCGGCGACCTGGGGGTGCTGGACGAGGTGCAGCCGTTCCTCACCGCACGCCAGCTGGAGGAGGGGGAAGACGAGGAGTATCTGCAGCCCGCGCCGGCGGGCACCAGTGCCAGCGTCTACGAGCATTGCTGCCGCGCGCTGGACCGTTCGCTGACGAAAGGGGGGCATGGCCTGCCGCTGATGGGCACCGGCGACTGGAACGACGGCATGAACCGCGTCGGCCGCGAGGGCAGGGGCGAGAGCGTATGGATGGGCTTTTTCCTGATCCGTATCCTGCGCGACTTCATCCCGTTCTGCGAGCAGCGGCGCGACACCACGCGGGCCAAGGCCTATGCGGATTACCTGGAGCACCTGCTGCGGGCCGTGAACGACGCCGGCTGGGATGGCGAATGGTACCGCCGCGCGTATTACGACGACGGTGCCGTGCTGGGCTCGAAGGACAGCGACGAGTGCCGCATCGATGCACTGGCGCAGGCCTGGGCCGTGATCTCGGCGGCGGCGCCGCCGGAGCGCGCCCGGCAGGCGCTGGACGCGATGGAGGCGCAACTGGTTTCCGAAGACGATCGCCTGATCCGCCTTCTCACCCCGCCGTTCGTCGATACGCCGCACGATCCCGGCTACATCAAGGGCTACGTGGCGGGCGTGCGCGAGAACGGCGGCCAGTACACGCATGCGGCCTGCTGGGCGGTGCGCGCGCTGGCCGAGGCGGGGCGGCGCGACCGCGCGGCGCGGCTCTTGCGCATGCTGTCGCCCGTCAGCCACGCGCTCGACACGGCGGCGGCGGACGTCTACAAGGTGGAACCGTATGTGGTGGCGGCCGATGTGTACGGCGCCGCCCCGCACGTGGGCCGCGGCGGCTGGACGTGGTACACGGGATCGGCCGGCTGGCTGTTCCGCGTGGGGCTGGAGTCGGTGCTGGGCATCACGCTGGAAGGCGGCGACACGCTGGTGGTGGCGCCGCGCATTCCCGACGACTGGCCGGAATTCCACGTGCACTACACGCTGCCAGGCGGCGGCTCGTACCACCTCGCCGTGCGCAACCCACACGGCGCCGCCGCAAAGGTAATCGGTGTTACGCTGGATGGACTACCGTTGAACATCGTCGACGGCGTCGCGCGCATCCCCCTCTTGCAGGATGGCGGGCCGCATGGCGTCGACATCCTGCTGGGAGGAGCGTAGAACATGGCGGACCTGAAGATTCGCGGCGTGCGCAAGCGGTTTGCGGACACCACCATCCTGCACGGGATCGACCTCGATATCGGCGACGGCGAATTCGTCGTCTTCGTGGGGCCGTCCGGCTGCGGCAAGTCGACGTTGCTGCGCACGATCTGCGGGCTGGAGGAGCCGGACGAGGGCACGATCGCGATCGGCGGCCGCGACATGACAAACGTGCCGCCCGCGCAGCGCGGCATCGCCATGGTCTTCCAGAGCTATGCGCTGTACCCGCACATGACGGTGTACGAGAACATGGCGTTCGCGCTGAAGCTGGCCGGCACGCCGCCGGCCACCATCCGCGAGAAGGTGCTGGCCGCGGCGGCCAGCCTGCGCATCGAGGCACTGCTGGAGAGAAAACCGAAGGAATTGTCCGGCGGGCAGCGCCAGCGCGTGGCGATCGGCCGCGCCATCGTGCGCCATCCCGAAGTGTTCCTGTTCGACGAACCGCTGTCGAACCTGGACGCGGCGCTGCGCGTGCAGATGCGCATCGAGTTGAAGAACCTGCACCGCACCCTGAAAAGCACGATGATCTACGTGACGCACGACCAGGTGGAGGCGATGACCCTGGCCGACCGCATCGTGGTGCTGCGCGGCGGGAAGGTCGAGCAGGTGGGCGCGCCGCTCGACCTGTACAACCGGCCCGACAATGTGTTCGTGGCCGGCTTCATGGGGTCCCCGGCGATGAACTTCCTGCGCGGCGCGGCCGACGGCAGCGGCGCCATCGTGCTCGCCGCCGGCGGCTCGGTCGCCTTGCCGACCGCCGCCGGCCTGGCTTCCGGCGCCCCCGTCACGCTGGGGCTGCGTTCGGAACACGTCGCGCTGGGCGAAGACGGCGACGGCATTCGCGCCATCGTGCAGAACGTGGAACTGCTGGGCGACTTCAGCTTCGTCTACCTGCAAACGGAAAGCACCGGCGAAGCGCTCGTCGCCCGCGCCGACAGCAACAGCAGCTGGCACCCCGGCCAGCGCACCATCGTCACCGCCGCCACGCCGCAGTGCTGGCACCTGTTCGACAGCGACGGCTTGGCGCGGCGCTGATCGGCGCTAGAGCTTCGTCGAGCGGCGGAGCGGCAACCGGGCTAAAATGGCCGTTTTGGCGAAAGAAGAAGCGAAACGCATGGCATACAAAACTATTGCCGATACGATCGGCAACACGCCGCTGGTCCAGCTGGTGCGCCTGCCGGGCGCGGAGGCGGCGGCGCGCAACAATATCATCCTGGGCAAGCTGGAGGGCGACAACCCGGCCGGTTCCGTGAAGGACCGCGCGGCCATGTCGATGCTGCGCCGGGCAGAGGAGCGCGGCGACATCAAGCCGGGCGACACGCTGATCGAAGCCACCAGCGGCAATACCGGCATCGCGCTGGCGATGGCGGCGGCAATCCGCGGCTACAAGATGGTGCTCTTGATGCCGGAAAACCTGTCCGAGGAGCGCCGCCAGAGCATGGCGGCCTATGGCGCGCAGATCGTGCTCACGCCAAAGACGGGCGGCATGGAATACGCGCGCGACCTGGCCGAGCAGATGCAGCGCGACGGCAAGGGCATCATCCTCGACCAGTTCGCCAACGGCGACAATCCGCGCGCCCACTACGAGACGACCGGCCCGGAGATCTGGCGCGATACCGAAGGCCGCATCACGCACTTCGTGTCGGCCATGGGCACCACGGGCACCATCATGGGCGTGTCGCAATACCTGAAGGAGCAGAACCCGGAGGTGCGCATCATCGGCGCCCAGCCGGAAGAGGGCTCCTCGATCCCGGGCATCCGCAAATGGCCGGAAGCCTACCTGCCGAAGATCTTCGACAAGGCGCGCGTGGACCAGATCGAATCGGTGTCGCAGGCGGCGGCCGAGCGCATGGCACGCCGGCTGGCGGCGGAAGAGGGCATCTTCTGCGGCATTTCGGCGGCCGGCGCGTGCGAGATCGCGCTGCGTATTTCGCAGACCGTGGAAAACGCGACGATCGTGTTCATCGTCTGCGACCGCGGCGACCGCTACCTGTCCACCGGGGTGTTCCCCGCATGATGGAATCGCGAGCCGCAAAAAAGCCGGGGTGACCCGGCTTTTTTTTACAATCAGCTGTTGCTGTTGTTGTTCGAGTTGCTTGCCGACGGCGTTTCGCCTTCCTTTGGCTTGAACTGCTTGTCGCTGATGCGGAACTTGTTGCGGCGGTCGCCCATCAGGTAGCGCAGGTCGCGGATCGACAGGTCGCTCACTTCGTGCATACGGATCAGCAGCGACGCGCCGACCGGCAGGCGGTGGTGGCGGATCTTGCTGATCACCGGCGGTGCCACTTCGAGCGCGCGCGACAGGGCGGCGTCGTTTTTCAGGCGCAGGTTCTCGATCAGCGTGTCCAACAGGCGGTTCGGATTGTACTGCAGCAGATCATCGCCTTCCGAATCGTTGTTCATATCAATGCCGACTTGGTTTGTCATGATGCGTCTGTTCCTTCTGTAAAGTTTGTCCTGCAAAGTGAATCACTCGGAGCTCATGCTGCGCGTGAAAGTTCTTCTTCACCGAGGAACAATCGACACACGAATCCGGGATAACAAGTTTCATAATATATACACAATTGTACAACAACAGGCAATGTCGTACCTAGAAGCAATAAAAAAATATTACCCTTTGATGACGCCGTTGTCGCATTGCAACAATTGGTGAGAATTCTACCGCAGTTTGTGTGCTAGATAAACAAGCGCGGCTTTGTCAATCGAACAATTTTAAGTGTAATATAAAACTTATCATCAATGCTGCCAATAAAGCAACTGTATCCGCGGCGAACAGCGGTATATGTTACATATCGGCAACGAATGCCTCAAGTGGCATTACCCATCTTTACACTCTTCAATCTACCCGGCTACACGCCGCGCCGGGACTGCTCATTGACGGGCCAGCCGGACGGCGCGCCCCAGTTCCACCACCGACATCGCGTAGAAATAGCTGCGGTTGTATTGCGTGATCGTGTAAAAGTTGCCGGAGGCTACCCAGTACTCCGTCGGCTCCGAGCCGTTCTGCAAATCCACCAAGCCATAGAGCATGCCTGGCGGTAACGTGGATGTAGGGACGACACCGGCCGCCATCAAGGCCTCGGGCTGGAATTTCGCCTCCAGGCTGCCATCGGCGAAGCTTTCCCACTCGCGGGCCGGCGACACGGTGGCCGGGAACACGATCGGGCCCGGCTGGTCGCGCTGCCAGCCATGGCCGACGAGGAAGGAGGCGACGCTGCCGATCGCGTCGGCCGGCGAGTTGCGCAAGTCGATATGGCCATCGCCATCGAAGTCCACGGCATATTTCAGGATATTGCTGGGCATGAATTGCGGCATGCCGACGGCGCCGGCGAACGAACCCCGCAGGGACAGCGGGTCGATGCCGGTCTGGCGCGCATAGAGCAGCGTGGCTTCCAGCTCGCCCCGGAAGAAGGTCATGCGGGCATCGCGGTTCGGCGCGACGGGGTAGGCGAAGGCGAGCGTGGTGAGCGTGTCGACCACGCGGAAACGCCCCGTGTCGCGGCCGTAGATCGTTTCCACGCCGATGACGCCGGCCAGGATCTCGGCAGGCACGCCGTACAGCGACTCGGCGCGCGCCAGCGTTTCCGCGTTCTCGTTCCAGAAGCGCACGCCCGCGGCGATGCGGATCGGTTCGATGAAGCGGCTGCTGTAGACGGTCCAGTTCTTCGGCTTGCCCGGCGGCGCCGGCTTGACGAGCTGGACGACCGAATCGAGGTAATTCACCTTGCCCATCAGGGCATCGAGTTCGGCGCGGGTAAAGCCGTGCTTGGCCACCATCTCGTCCATGAACGCTTGCACTTCCTTCCACTGGCCGAAGTTCACGAACTCGCCCGTGTAGTAATCGCTGGCCGGGGCCGGCGCGGCTTTCTTCACTGCTTTCTTCGTGGATTTTTTCGCTTTCTTCGCCTTCGCGGTCTTGGCCGATTCGTTCGGCGCGGCCAGCAGTTCGGCGGGGAGGAGGCTCGTGGCGGCAACGGTTGCCGCCAGCAGCAGGGTAACGAGGGTCTTGAATTTCATCGTGACAGGCTCAGCAGTTTAGCCAGCCGGCGTGCCGACCGGGCTCGTTCATCGTCAGCCAGCGCGCGGTAGCGCAGCGCGGCATACAGTTCCAGGAATTCGGCCATCGCGGCCTTCTTTTCCAACGGCAGCGCCAGCGCCGCCACGCGGCGGGCCAGGCTGTGCGGCCCCTCGTCGGGCGCCCGGCGGATGCCATGGCGCGCCAGCAGCGCGCAAAACCGTTCCCATGCAGCTTGCACGGGATCACTCCGCCGCCGCGCACGCACGGTGCGCCACAGCCAGCCGAGTGCCAGCAAAGCCGGCAGGGCAACGAGGGTGCGCCAACTGCCGGCCTGCTCGGATAGTTCCGCAAGGAAATTTCGCTGCCGTTCGGGATTGTAATCCAGCACCCATTGATTCCAAGCATTATTTGCCGCGTTCACGTGGAAACGGAGGCGTGCAAGCCACGAATCCTTGTCGGTTCGGAAAGCTTCCAGTCCAAACGGGGCCCGTTGCGGCAGGGCGGCGCCCATTCCCAGGCGCACCCGGTCCGGGGCCACGGCGGCGGTCGGATCGACCCGAGTCCAGCCGCGGCCCTTCAGCCAGACCTCGGCCCAGGCGTGGGCGTCGGATTGTCGCACCGTCATGTAGCCGTCGACCGGATTCAATTCGCCGCCCTGGTAGCCCGTCACCACCCGCGCCGGCACGCCGGCGGCGCGCATCAGGAACACGAAGGCGCCGGCGAAGTGCTCGCAAAACCCCTGGCGGGTGACGAACAGGAATTCATCGATCGACTCGCGGCCCAGCAGCGGCGGTTGCAGCGTATAGACGAAGCGTTTTTCACGCAGCAGCAGCAGGGTATGGGCCACGATGCGCGCGTCGTCGTCGCGGGCCGCGCGGATCTGCCGGCCCAGCTCGCGCGCCTTCGGGTTCGACCCGGCCGGCAACTGCAGCCACTTGCCCGTCAACGCCGGGTCGAGGGCCGGTTGTACCGCGTAGTCGGCATAGGCCGCGGCCCGATAGCGCACGCGCCGGTGCAGCGGGCGGACCGTGAAGCTTTCCAGTTCATCCGAGACGCCGACTCTTTCGCCAGGCACCTCCAGCGCCGGCGGCGTCAGCTCCAGCGTGAACAGCCAGCGGCGTTCGCTCGGTTCCAGCGTCACCTCGTAGGGCAGGGTGGCACCGCCGACCGTCAGGGTCATCGCGTCGCCGTCGCGGCGGTACAGGCGGCCGCCGATGCGGGTCCAGGTTCGGCCATCGTAGTGGCTGAGCACCACGCCGCGCCAGTACAGGCGCTGCTGGTCCGGCGGCGCGCCATCGAAGCGCACGCGGAACGCCACCTCTTCGGACAGGGCCAGATTCGTCATCGTGCCCGGGGCCATCGAGTCGGAGATGCCGCTCTTCGGGCCGCGCCCATCGCCCGGCATGCCCCACAGTGGGCCCTCGAAGCGGGGGAACAGCACGAACAGCAGGGCCGCCAGCGGCGCCGCCATCAGGAACATCTTGCCGGCCAGGCGCACGCGCCGGCCCAGCGGCGGCACGCTGCCCGTGTACTGGTAGGTGACCTGCACGGTCAGCAGGGCGACCAGCGTGGCGGCCATGGCGACGCCGGTGAGGATGCTCTGCGAATAGAAGAAATTCGTCAGCATCAGGAAGAAGCTGAGGAACAGCACCACGTACAAGTCGCGCTTGGCATGCATTTCCAGCAGCTTGAACGCCAGCAGCAGCGCCAGCATCGCCACGCCGGGGTCCTTGCCCAGCAGTGTGCCGTAGGACTGGAACACGCCGCCCATGGCGATCAGCGCGATCGGCAGCAGCAGCCAGATCGGCGGCAGGCGGCGGCCGCGCAACGTGAGCAGCGTGCGCCACAGCAGCGTGACGCAGACGGTGCCGGCGATCCACCACGGCAGGTGGGCGAAGTGCGGCGCGATCACCAGCAAGGCGGCGGCCACGAGCAGCAGCGTGTCCTGCTTGTCGCGCGCGAGGGTGCGCAGCGCCTTCATGGCGCGGTCTCCCGTCCATACAGCGCCAGCGCCTGCAGGCAGGCGGCCCGGTGGGCATCGCCCAGCCCGGCCCCGTAGCGGAGCGGGCCAAGGTGGAACGAGTAGGGCAGCGCGCGCTGCTCCGCTTCCAGCACCCAGCGCGTCATGCGCGCCAGGCGCAGCTCCACGTCCAGGTGCGCCGGCAATTGACCGAAATCGAGCGCCAGCTCCGCCACGGCACCGCCCTCGAAGTGCTTGGTCACCAGCTGGCCGCCATCCTCGGGCGACAGCCGTGCGATCTGGCGCCAGGCGAGGTGGCGCATCGGGTCGCCCGGCTGGTAGCTGCGGATGCCGGCGAAATTATCCAGGCCGACTTCCCCATGGCCTTCCTCGCTCGCGGCGCCGCGCACGGGCAAGGGCGGCGCCGGCGTTTCCGGCTGCGGGTAGACCAGCACGCGGCCATCCGGCTGCCACCAGCTCCAGGCCCGGAACAGGCCGAGCGGAAAGCGCGTTTCCAGGTGGATGCGCGGCGTGCGCAGCCAGCCCCGTTCGCGCGTGGGAATGGCCAGCGCCACCGCGGCGCTGCCCCGCGCCGGCACGTCGGCCGGGTGTTCCGCGGCCCCCTTGTCCTCGAAGCGCACGCGGATCGCATAGCGCTCCGCATCGCGGCGATCGTGCAGGTGCACTTCGAACTGCGCCGCGTCGCCGGCGAACACGGGCGCGGCGCGACCGGCCGCGAGGCGAAGCCCGGCCAGGTTCTGCACGGTCAGCACCATGTCGGCCAGCGCGCACGCGGCGGCCAGGAAGGTCAGCGCGAAGCCCAGGCCCAGGGAGTAGTTCGTGGCGCCGATCAGCATCAGCACGAGAAGGAGGGTGAAGGCGAGGCCGGCCCTGGCGGGCAGGATGTACACGCGGCGCAGCGTCAGCACCACCTCGCCGTCGCGCGCCTTGCGGCGCTCGAAGCGGAACAGACGGCGCCAGAACGCTTCGAGCATCGCTAGACCGGCACCGATTTCTGCAATTGCAGCACCAGCTCGCGGCTGGCCAGCGCCACGCCCTGGTTCGATTTCACGGGCCGCAGCCGGTGCGCGCACACGGGCACCAGCACCGCCTGCACGTCCTCGGGGATCACGTGATCGCGCCCTTCCAGCGCGGCCCAGGCACGTGCCGCCTGCACCAGCGCCAGCGCGGCGCGCGGCGACAGGCCCTCGGCGAACGCGCCGTTGCCGCGCGAAGCCAGCACCAGCGCATGCACGTAGTCGATCAACGCCGCGGAAGTATGGATGCCGCGCAGGCTGCGCTGCGCCGCGGCCAGTTCGGCCGGCGTCATCGCCGGGGTGAGGGACTTGAGCATGCTGCGGCGGTCCTCTCCCATCAGCAGCGCGCGTTCGGCGGCCGGGTCTGGATAGCCCAGCGAGAGGCACATCAGGAAGCGGTCCAGCTGCGATTCCGGCAGCGGGAACGTGCCGATCTGGTGGGTGGGATTCTGCGTGGCGATGACGAAGAAGGGTTCGGGCAGCGCGCGCGTCACGCCATCGGCCGTCACCTGCCGCTCTTCCATCGCTTCGAGCAGGCCGGACTGGGTCTTCGGCGTGGCGCGGTTGATCTCGTCCGCCAGCAGCACCTGGGTGAAGATCGGCCCTGGGTGGAACACGAAGCCGTTCTTTTCGCGTTCGTAGATCGAGATGCCGGCCACGTCGGCGGGCAGCAGGTCGCTGGTGAATTGCACGCGGTTGAACTGCAGGCCGAGCGACAGGGCGAGCGCATGCGAAAGGGTCGTCTTGCCCACGCCCGGCACGTCTTCGAGCAGCAGGTGGCCGCCGGCCAGCAGGCAGGCCAGCGATTGCCGGATCTGCACATCCTTGCCGACGATGAGGCTGCCCACCTGGCGCGCAACCGCGTGCAATTTTGAATACATGGTCTCTGTTATAGTTGGCCCTGATGCGGGCCATTCTACCCTGCCAAAATAATGATGCGGTAAAGAAACTTGCGCACAGAATTCGAGACAAACGTTGAGACATGAGCACAGCCATCTACAGCCACCCCGATTGCCAGCGCCATGAGATGGGCGAGTGGCACCCCGAGTGCCCGGCCCGGCTGCAGGCCATCGCGGACCAGCTGATCAATTCCCACATCGACGGTTTGCTCGACCATCGCGAGGCGCCGCTGGCCGACCTCGCCGCGATCGCCCGCAACCACACGCCGAACGCGATCGCCATCGTGCAGAGCCAGCCGCACGAGGGCGACGATTACTACCCGATCGACGGCGACACGTCGATGAACCGGTACAGTTATACGGCCGCGCTGCGCGCCGCGGGCGCGGCCGTCGCCGCCACCGATGCCGTCATCGATGGCGAGATCGACAATGCGTTCTGCGCGATCCGCCCGCCCGGCCACCATGCGCGGCCGTCGGTGCCGATGGGTTTTTGCCTGTTCAACAACGTGGCCATCGCGGCACGCCACGCGCTGGACGGGCGCGGCCTGGAGCGGGTGGCCATCATCGATTTCGACGTCCACCATGGCAACGGCACCGAGGAAGCATTCCTGGACGAGCCACGCGTGCTGATGGCCAGCTTCTTCCAGCACCCGCTGTATCCGTATTCCGACCCGTTGCCGATCACGCCGAACCGCATCAACGTGCCGGTACCCGCCTTCACGAAGGGCGACGCGGTGCGCCAGCTGGTGCAGGACAAGTGGCTGCCGGCCCTGCATGCGTTCAAGCCGCAGATGCTGTTCATCTCGGCCGGCTTCGACGCCCACCGCGAGGACGACCTGGCCAGCATGGGCCTGGTGGAAGCGGATTACGCGTGGATGACGCAGCAGGTGATGGAAATCGCCAGGCTGTACGCCAAGGGCCGCATCGTCAGCTGCCTGGAAGGGGGCTACAACCTGTCGGCGCTGGGGCGCAGCGTGGTCGCCCACGTCAAGGCGCTGGCGGAACTCTGACGGTCAATCTGACGGTTAATTTGCATAGCTGAACTCGACGAGCGTGTCGTCGCTCCACGAGCGGTCCGCCAGTGGCGGATTGAACACGCGGCGGTGGTGGCGGTTGACGGGGATCTGCTCCTGGCGCTCGCCGTCGCGCAACCAGGCCGCCTTCAGGGGCGCGGGGGCGTCGAAGCCCATGTGCATCGTCATGGAGAGGCATGGTCCACCGGTGGCGCCCAGCGCGGCGCGTGCCGCCGGCGCCAGGTCCTGCTGCTCGATCGCCCACTGCACGGCGCACTGCGCGCGCAGGTCGCCCAGGCGCCGCGCGTTGGCCGGCACGCCGGGGCTGCGCACGTCCGCCCGCCAGCGGAACGAATGCTTCTTCTTGTTCAGCACCAGGTTCGCATTGTCCTGCAAGGCCGCCGTGTTGCGCGGCAGCGTGAAGCCGCCGTCGGCATCGAGGCGCACCGGCACGGTGACCGTGTTGCCGACGATTTTAAGTTCCAGTCCGTCCAGCTTGTCCTCGCGGGTGGCCGGGCGCAGCACGAAGCGCAGCGCGGCCTTCGGCGCCCGGGCGCGTGCCGCGTCGAATGCATCGAGGCCCTTGGCCATCGTGGCATAGGCTTTCAGCTCCGGGTCGCGCACGGTGCTCACTTCGACGACGGGTTGGGCGGATGCCGAAATGGCAAGGAAGAGCAGGGAAGCAAGGGCGGGTTTCATGGGAACGTACAACGGTCGGGCAAAACGGAGATGGTAACAGCGCGGCCGGTGCCGGTAAAATAGCGGATTGTTCCAGACATTTACAAGGCAACAGCATGTCCATTCAATGGTTCCCCGGGCACATGAACGCCGCCAAGAAGAAGGCGGCCGAACAGATGGCGGATGTCGACGTCGTCATCGAGGTCGTCGACGCCCGCCTGCCGGCGGCCAGTACCAATCCGCTCGTCGGCGAGCTGCGCAAGTTCCGTTCGAAGCCTTGCCTGAAGGTGCTGAACAAGATCGACCTGGCCGACCCGGAGGCCACCAACGCCTGGATCCGCCACTTCGAGCAGGACAAGACGGTGACCGCGTATGCGATGACGACCAAGAAGCCTTCCGACGTGGCGAAGGTGATCGACAAGGCGCGCGCGCTGGCGCCGCACCGCGGCGTGCCGACCAAACCGCTGCGCATGATGATCATGGGGATCCCGAACGTCGGCAAGTCGACCCTGATGAACGCGCTGCTCAAGCGCCGTGTGGCCAAGGTGGGCGACGAGCCGGCCGTGACGAAGACGCAGCAAAAGATCTACCTCGACATGAACACGGCCATCATCGACACGCCGGGGCTGTTGTGGCCGAAGATCGAGATGCCCAGCGACGGCCTGGCGCTGGCCGCCAGCCACGCGATCGGCGCCAATGCGCTGATCGAGGAAGAAGTGGCCGAATGGCTGGCCACCGAGCTGCTGAAGCGCTATCCCCAGCTGCTGACGGCCCGCTACGGTTTCAAGACGGAGGGCATGGATGGCATCGCCGTGATCGAAGGCGTGGCGCAAAAGCGGGGCTTCCGCGTCCGCGGCGGCGACCTGGATTTCGAAAAGGCGTCGCACATGCTGTTGCAGGATTACCGCAGCGGCGCGCTGGGGCGCATTTCGCTGGAAACCCCCGAAACGCGCGCCGCCGCGCTGGCCGTGTTTGCCGAGGAGGAGCGGGTGAAGGCCGAGGCGGCCGCGGCGAAGGCGGCCGAGAAGGAAGCGGAGCGGATGCGGGGCAAGCGGGGGACGTAGCAGGAGAAAACCGGTGTCAGACACCTTTATTTCCGAAAAGACTGGAAATAACGGTGTCTGACACCAGGCGGATCCGCTGGTGTAAATAAAGGTGCCCGGCACTGGGCGGATCCGCTGGTGTAAATAAAGGTGTCTGGCACTGGGCGGATCCGCTGGTGTCGTACACCATTTCGGGTGTCTCATCCGAAATGGTGTACGACACCGGTTTTCTCAAGAAGCCACCGGTTTTCCGTCGCTTACCCGAACCTGAAACTGCTCACCGCCAGCGCCCCCATGAACGCCTCCTCGTGATATACGACAGCGGCATCCTCCTCCTCGGCCGCGCCGAGCGCCACCATCAGCGGCAGCAGGTGCTCCTCGCGCGGATGCGCGGCGCGGGCGGCCGGGGCGCGTTCCCAGTTCATCAGCGCGATGCTGCGCTCGGCCGGCGGCAGCGCCATGGCCTGCCGCAGCCAGCCGTCGAACTGGTGCGAGGCGGCCGCGCCGGCGCCGTTGAAAGCGCGCAGGTTGTGGTAACTGAGCCCGCTGCCCACGATCAGCACGCCCTCGTCGCGCAGGGGCCGCAGCGCGCGGCCCGCCTCCAGGTGCTCGAGCGGATCGAGCCCGCGCTTCAGCGATAGTTGCACGATCGGCACGTCCGCTTCCGGGAACACCGGGTACAGCGCCGAGAACGTGCCATGGTCGAAGCCCCGCCCGGCATCCAGTCCGGCACGGATGCCGGCATCGTGCAGCAGCGCCTGGGCGCGGGCCGCCAGTTCCGGCGAGCCGGGCGCCGGATAGCGGATCTGGTAAGTGTGCGGCGGGAAGCCGCCGTAGTCGTAGATCATGCCGGGCTGCGCGCCGGACGACAGGGCGAATTCCCCGCCTTCCCAGTGCGCCGTCACGGCCAGCACGGCCCTGGGCTTGCCGTTGACCTGCCGCGGAATGTCGCGCAGCGCGGCGTCCAGCACATCGTAGGCGCCGCCGAACTCGGCTTTCATCCATGGCCAGGGGCCGCCGCCGTGCGACAGGAAATAGGTGGGCAAGCGAGTGGGCATACCGGACTCCATCGTTTCAGGTATGAAGAATATACGGCCCGCGCCGCGCCGCCACAACCAGCAAAATCTCGATACTGATGTTCGAATCAGTGCAAGTGATGCGGCCCGGCGTCGTCCCGCGCCAGCGCCGCCAGCGCGAACAGCCGCGCCATGCGCATCCAGGCCACGGCCAGCACGATCGCCTGCGCCAGCAGCAGCGCACCCAGCGTGCCGGGCAGGCCGATGGCCGGCACATGCATCCTGGCCCATCCCAGCAGGGCGGCCAGCGCCAGGCCCGCAACGGACGGCACGGTCCATGCCAGCAGTGCACCGCCGGGCCGGCGCCACAGCAGGGCCAGGCCGGAAGCCCAGGCGCGCACTGCGCCGGTTCGGCGCCGGTCGATGGCCAGCATGGCGCGGCCGGCATCGACGGTGAGGTTCGCCAGCAGCACCAGGAGCACGGCGGCCGTGGCGGCGGCAATTTGCCAGGGCTGCGTGTCGGCATAGGTGATGGCCCGGGCCGCATGCTGCCGCGCCATGTCGGCCAACTCGCCGCCGAGCAGGGCGGCGGCGCCCAGCGGCACCACGGCCCACGCCAGCATGCGGAACATGCGCGGGTATTGTTCGCCGGCGCCCGACAGCAGCTCGCGCAGCCGCGGCGGTTGCGCCGCGCGCACGGCCGTCACCGCCGCCCCGGTCAGCAGCGGCGACAGTAGCAGCGTGAGGATGAGCGCCCCGACCCCCGCAGCCGTCAGCGCATCGCGCTCGCGCAGTACGGCCGTGCCCAGGTCGGTGAGGGCGATCATGTCGAGCGCACGCGCCAGCGCCGGCACATGCACGGAGTGGTCGAGTTCCCGCGCCAGCAGGAACCACACAGGCAGCGATGCCAGCACGGCCGGCAGCAACAGGCAGACCAGCCACAGAAGCAGCAGGCGCCATTGCAGCGCCACGCCGGCCGCGTTCAACAGGCGCTTCATAGCGCCGCCACCAGCGCGAGCAAAGCCTGGGTCACGGCGGCGAAGTCGAACGTCCAGCGGCGCGTGGCCGCATCGTCGGCTTCGACCGTGCGCGTGTCGTCGAGCTTGTTCGTGTCGAGCAGGTGGCGGCGTTGCGGGTCCAGCTCCGCCGACACGGCTTTGGCGCGCTTGACCCATTCGAAGCGCTTCCATGGTTCGTCGCCGTTCCATTGCACGGTCTCGCGGCTGCCGTCCGCGAATGTCACCACGAGGGTCTGGGGAACGGCCGCGCCGCGGCGGCGCACCACGACCTTGGTCTTGAACGGCCGAGCTCCACCCGGCTCCAGCATGGCCGGCGTCAGTTCCACCAGCTTGCCCTGCCGCGTCGCGTAACCCGGCTGTGGTGACAAGGCTTCGCTGGTGAGCGAGGCGATGCGGTCGTCCACTTTTTGCACCGCGTACACCTGCTGGGCGAAGACGGTTTCCACCAGCGCCCGCTTGCCGCTGACCTCGGCAAGCGTCTCCCGCAGGTCGGCCACGCTGGGGTGCCGGAAGCGCCAGCGCCGGTAGTACTCGCGAAAGGCCCGGTCCATGACCTCGGTCCCCAGTTGCGCCTGCAGGTCGTGCAGCATCACGGCCGTGCGCGAATAGGCGGGGCCGACGCCGTCGAGCCGTTCCCAGGTGTTCGCGCCGATCGGGTCGGCCGGTTCCTCGCGCGGCGCGTCGAGCCGCTCGCCCGGGAAGCCGCCGAACGCGAAGGCTCCCGCACCCTCGAGCAGGGTTGCCAGCACGGGCAGCGAAGCGGGCCGCTGGCCCAGCATGCGCACATTCCAGTATTCGTTCAAGCCTTCGTCCAGCATCGGTTCCTCGAACTCGTTGCTGGCCACGATGCCGTGCAGGTACATGTGCGCGAATTCGTGCACGGTGACGAAATCGAGGTCGTAGCGGTCGCGCGTGCCGGGCGCGGGATCGAGCACGCTGTCGGTGGTGAAGAAGGTCGGGTATTCCATGCTGCCCGCGTGGGCGGCATTGTACGGCGCGATCACCACCGTCAGGGTATCGTAGGGATAGGGGGCGAACTTGTCGGCGAAATAGGCCAGCGAGCGTTTCGTCATGTCCAGCACGGGGGCGGCGTTCGACGCATAGTCCGGCGGGTACAGCACCGTGATCGCCACCGGCCTGCCGCCGGGTGACGACCAGGTGCTCCGCAGCGGCGGCGCCGTGCGATTGTCCGCCGTCCACGCGAAATCGTGCACGTCGCCCTGCGCGTAATGATGGGTGACGAGGCCGTCGCGCTCCACCGGCTTGCCTTGCAGGGCGCCCGTGGCGCCCACGGTATAGCCCTTCGGCACCGTCAGCTTCACGTCGTAGTGGCCGAAGTCGGCGTAGTACTCGGAATCGGTATGGTACTCGTGGACGTTCCAGCGCACTTCGGTGGCGCCGCGTTCGCCCGGCAGTTCCAGCACGCCGATCTTCGGGAACCACTGCGCCACCAGGTGGAAGGTGCCGTAGTGGCCGGTGCGTGCCGTCACGCGCGGCAACTGGTCAAAGAAGGCGATGTCGAGCGTGGTGCTGGCACCCGGCGGCACACCGCGCGGCAAGTCCAGGCGCACCACGGTGCGGTCGGTCTTCGGGCCGCCATCCGGTTGCACGAACGTCCACGGCACATCGGTCCCGCCCTGGCGCACGTGGCGCAGGTCGGTGTAGCCCCATTCGCCTTCGCCCGTGCCGTCGGCCAGGCCTTGCGCGCGCAGCTCCGTCATGAAGGTACTGTCGCCATTGCGAAAGGCGTTCAGGTACAGGTGCAGGTAGACACTGTTCACCGTGCGGTCGCTGCGATTGCGCCAGATGAGCTGCTGCCGGCCCTCGACCGTGTGCCGCACCGGGTCGAGCGCGGCTTCGATGCGGTAGTCGGCCACCCGTTCGGACAGCGTGGCTTCCGCGCCGGTACGGATACCGCCCCAGGCACCGGGGCTGCTGGGCGTTTGCACGGCCGCTGCGTGCGCCGATGCGAACGGGATTTCCTGTGCCGGGCCGGAACGGGCGACCTGCGCCAGCGGCGCCGGCTGAACCAGCAGCGCGGCCGCCGCCGCGGCCACCACCACGATCGATTGCAGGACGTGCATGCTGCTCCTTGTGCAGGGACGATGGGGCCACTATAGCGAGGCTCATGCATGGATGGCAATGCCCGCGGCATCTTAAATCCGGCTTAACAAGGACATAAGGAGGACTTGGGCTTACACACCGTTACTTACGCTGACGCAAAAAATGGTAATCTCCCGGCGTTTGCATTTACCACCGACCCAACGAGAAGGAAGATCATGCGTCCACTGCGCCGCCTCATGCTTGCCGCCACCGCCATGCTGGCCTTGACCGCCACCGCGTCCCAGGCGGCCGGGCCGGGCTACACGACCCTCTCCACGCCGGTACCCGCGACCGCGCCTGGCAAGAAGGTCGAGGTCATCGAATTCTTCATGTACACGTGCCCGCACTGCTACGCGCTCGATCCGCTGCTGGAAGAGTGGGTCAAGAAGCAGGGCGACCGCATCGTGTTCAAGCGCCTGCACTTCGCCCAGGGCCCGACCGACCCGCTGGCGCATGCGTATGTGACGCTGGAGGCGATGGGCCAGACCGAGCTCGTGCACAGCAAGATCCTGCGCGCCATCCATGGCGAGCGCCAGCGCATCTATCGCAGCGACGAGCAGATGAAGGAATTCCTGGTCAAGAACGGCGTCGACAAGGCCCGCTACGAACAGCTCTTTAATTCGTTCAGCGTACAGACTAAGATGAAGTCACTGGCCAACACCATCGGCAAGTACCAGGTCACGTCGGCACCCACGCTGGTCGTGGACGGCCGCTACATGACGTCGCCGACGATTGCCGGCGGGCCGGGGGCCTCGGAAGTGCAGGCCGGCCGCCAGACGATCGCCGTGCTGGACCAGCTGGTGGCCAAGGCCGCGGCGGAAAAGAAATAATCATCGAGCTGTAGAGAGGTTGTCATGAGCGATCGCGAAAAAGGCATCATGGAAGCGTTCAACGCGCTGGAGCCGGATGAAAAGCGGCTCTTTTCCGTCAGCAACGTCAACCATCTGGCATGGAGCCTCGTGGTCGTGCTGCTGGTCCTGGCCGGCTGGCTGGCCGCGGCGCTCGTCAATGCCGAGAACCAGCGCCATGCGCTGATGACGAAGCAGTGCCAGGACCGCGTGTTCAAGGAAGAGGTCGACAAGATGTGCCTGCTGACCGTGCGTTCCCGCGAGCACTGGTGGCAGCACCTCACCTACGGCATGGGGCACCTGTCGCCGGAGAAGTGATGGCGTTGCTTGAGTAGAAAAAGCCCGCGGATGCGGGCTTTTTTGTTGCCTTGAAAATAGGGACGTACCCCATTTTCAGAGCAATATTTCAAGAAGTTACCGTCAATTTCGCCGACTTCAGCCGCACGCTGTCCGGTCCCGCGTGGATCGTGAAGCTGCCCGGCTCCACCACGCGCTTCATGTCCACGTTGTAGAACCACAGGTCCGAAGGCTTGATGTCGAACACCAGCGTCTTCTTCTCGCCCGGCTGCAGGGTCACGCGCCGGAACGCCTTCAGTTCCAGCACGGGCCGCGTGACGGACGAGATGTCGTCGCGGATATAGATCTGCACGACCTCGTCGCCAGGCACGGAACCCGTGTTGGTCACGTCCACCTCGACCCGCGTCGATTCGCTTGGCCGGATCGTGGCCTTCGCCAGGCGCGGCGCCGAGATGTCGAACGTGGTGTACGACAGCCCGAAGCCGAACGGGAACAGCGGCTTGGTACTGCCGTCGATGTAGCCGCGCCGCGCCGAAGGCTTGTGGTTGTAGAAGATGGGCAGCTGGCCCACGCTGCGCGCGAACGACACGGGCAGCTTGCCGCCCGGGTTGACGCGGCCGAACAGCACGTCGGCAGCCGCGTTGCCCGTTTCCTGGCCCAGGTACCAGCCCTCGATGATGGCGTCGGCCCGCTCGGCGATGAAGTTGATCGCCATCGGCCGGCCGTTCAGCAGGAACACGACGGTGGGCTTGCCCAGGTCGAAGATGGCTTTCGCCAGGTCGTTCTGCTGGCCCAGCAGGTCCAGCGTGGCGCGGTCGCCCAGGTGCTGGTCGGCCCAGGCCTCGCGGCTGGTCTGTTCGTTGTCGCCCAGGACCATCACGATGGTGTCGGCCGATTTCGCCGCGGCCACCGCCTCGGCGATCAGCCGCGCGTTCACGTCCGGCGCGGTCCAGCGAATCTCGTCCTTGCCCCAGATGCGCTCCTCGGTGATGCGCACGCCCTCGCGGTAGTCGAAGCCGAAGCCCTGCGCCTTCGCCTCGGCCTGCAGCGCGTCGTGGATCGAGACGACCTTGCGGGGAATGTCCGAATAGCCGCCGATCGGCGTGTCCTTCGCGTGGGTGCCGAGCAGCAGCAGCTTGCCCGTCTTCGCGGGGCGCAGCGGCAGCACGCCCTTGTCGTTCTTCAGCAGCACCACGGAGCGGCCGGCCGCTTCGCGCGCGAGCGCCACGTCGCTTGCCGTGGCGGTTTGCGCGTCGGCCCGCGCCGCGTCGGCATACGGGTTCTCGAACAGGCCGGCCAGGAATTTCAGCTCCAGGATGCGGCGCACCATCGCGTCGATCTCGCTGACCGCGACCTTGCCCTCCTTGACCAGCTCGGCCAGGTGGCGGTAACCGTGGCCATCGGGCGTTTCGATGTCCACGCCCGCCTTTACCGCGTAGTAGCCCGCTTCCTTCGGCGTGGCGGCCAGCTTGTGGCGCGTGACCAGCTCGCGGATGCCCATGTAGTCGGACACCATCACGCCCTTGAAGCCCCATTCCTTGCGGGCCACGTCGTTGAGCATCCACCGGTTCGCGTGCGATGGAACGCCGCCGATCTCGTTATACGAGGGCATGATGGCGGCTACCGTCGTCTCCTTCACGATGCGCTCGAACGGCGGGAAGAATTCCTCGCGCAAGGTCCGCTCGGATACTTCCGCCGGGCCGATGTTCGTGCCCGATTCCGGCTGGCCATGACCCGTCATGTGTTTCAGCGTCGCGAGGACCTTGTCCTTGGCGAGCTGGCGCGTGGTGCCGGAAAAGCCGATCACGGCCGCCTTGCCGATTTCCGCGGTCAGGTGCGGGTCCTCGCCATAGGTTTCCTCGATCCGGCCCCAGCGCGGCTCGCGCGCCACGTCGATGACGGGCGCCAGCGCGAAGTTCGCGCCGCGCGCGCGCATCTCGCGCGCCGCGACCGAGAACACGCGCGTCACGAGGTCCGGATCGAACGAAGAAGCCAGCCCGATCGCCTGCGGGAAGGACGTGGCGTCGAGCGCCGCATAGCCGTGCAGGGCTTCCTCGTGCATGAACAGCGGAATGCCCAGGCGCGTCTGCTCCAGCGCCCATTTCTGCGCCGCGTTCACGTAGTTCGCCGTCTCCAGCGCGCCGCGGTTCGGGCGCGCGCCATCGTCGCCGGCCGCCGCCGCGCTGCCCGCCTCGGACTTGCCCTGACGGTCCGACGGGCGCGCCAGCATGCCGATGCCGTGCGGGTATGCCTTCGAGGCCTTGGCGGCCGAGAAGGCGCCGTTGTCCTCGATCTTGCCCTTTTCGTTCCACACGCAATCCATCTGCGCGATCTTTTCCTCGAGCGTCATGCGCTTGATCAGGTCCTCGACGCGCTTCGGTACCGGTGCCGCCGGGTCCTTGTAGACCGGGCGGGCGGCCGTCGCGGCCATGGACAGGGAAGGGGCGGCGCCTGCCGCGGCCATCGTGGCCAGGAAGCGCCGGCGGCCGTTGTTCGAATCGTGTTGCATGGGTCTCCTTGATTTTCTTTAGCTTCACTTGCTGCCGAGCCCGTGTCATGGTGCCTGACCCCATGACACGAACCCAGCCGTGCCGCGGTCAGCGCTTGCCGGTCCGCGTCGCCACGTCCACCCACACGGCCAGCGTCAGGATCGCGCCCTTGACGATCATCTGCCAGTACGTATCCACGTCCAGCATCGACATGCCGTTATCCAGGCTCGCCATGACCAGGGCGCCGATCAGGGCGCCGTACACGGTACCGGAACCGCCGCGCATCGAGGTGCCGCCGATGAAGCAGGCGGCGATCGCATCGAGTTCGCCGGAAGTGCCGGCCGACGGGGCGCCGGCGGCCAGGCGGGCAGTGTTGATCAGGCCGGCCAGCGCGCACATCAGGCCCATGATGCCGAAGATCCACAGCTTCACGGCCTTGACGTTGATGCCGGAAAGGCGCGTCGCTTCCATGTTCGAGCCCACCGCGTAGATGCGGCGGCCGAACACGGTCTGCGTCGTCATGTAGGTGAAGATGCCCAGCAGGGCGAGCAGCAGCAGCACGGGCAGCGGAATGCCTTCGTAGCTGTTCAGCGTGGTGACGAAGCCGGCCAGCACGGCGCCGATGATGGCCAGGCGCAGCCCGTCGCGCCACACCGGTGCCTGTTCCAGGCCGTGGTGCGCACGGCTCTTGCGCTGGCGCCAGGTGAGCGAGATGGCGATCACGAACAGCGTGATGCCCAGCACGATCCCCCATTGCGGCGGCAGGTAGCCCTGGCCGATGTAGACGAAATTGTCCGACACCGGGGCGATCGTCACGCCATCGGTCACGCCGAGCAGGATGCCGCGGTAGGCCAGCATGCCACCCAGGCCCACGATGAACGAGGGAATGTGCAGGTAAGCCGTCAGGTAACCGTTGAACAGGCCGATGAACAGGCCCACGGCCAGCACGGCGACCATGTTGACGGGCAGGCTCATGCCGTGCGTGACGTCCAGCACGGCCGCGATGCCGCCCAACAGGCCCAGCAGCGAGCCGACGGACAGGTCGATCTCGCCGGCGATGATCACCAGCGACATACCGCAGGCGAGAATGCCCGTCACCGCCATCTGCCGCATCAGGTTCGACATATTGCGCGGCGTGAGGAAGCCGCCTTCCGTCATCCATGTGAAGAAGCCCCAGATCAGCACGATCGCGACGAGCAGGGCGAGCATCTTGTACTGCGTGAACAGCTTCTTGAATTGATTGCTTTTCATGAGTCTCGGTCTAGTGAAGCGGTTGCGCCAGGGCGGCGGCCAGCAGGGTTTCCTGCGTGAGGTTGTCGTTGACGAAGTCGCCGCGCAGCTGGCCTTCGCCGATCACGAGCACGCGGTCGGACACGCCCAGCACTTCCTGCAATTCGGACGACACCATGACGATCGAGATCCCCTCGGCAGCCAGGTTCAGCATCAGCTGGTAGATCTCGAACTTGGCGCCCACGTCCACGCCGCGCGTGGGTTCGTCCAGGATCAGGATCTTCGGTTTCGTCAGCAGCATCTTCGACAGCACGGCCTTCTGCTGGTTGCCGCCGGAGAGGCCGGTGATCGGCAGGAAGGGGCTGGCCGTCTTCAGTTTCAGGCGCCCGATCTCGCCGCGGATCACCTTCAGCTCCTCGTCCTGGTCGATGCGGCTGCCGTGCGAAAACTGCTGGAGGATGGCCATCGTCATGTTCTGGCCCACCGACAGGTCCGGCACGATGCCATGGTGCTTGCGGTCTTCCGGCACCATCGCCAGCCCGGCGCGGATCGATTTCAACGGGTTGCCGGTATCCCAGCGCTGCCCGTGGTACCACACCTCGGCCTCGTACTGTCCCTCGTACGAGCCGAAGATGGCCGACACCAGCTCCGTGCGCCCCGCGCCCACCAGGCCGGCGATGCCGAGTATCTCGCCGCGGCGCAAACTGAACGACACGTCGTCCACGCGCTTTCTTTGCGGGCTGTCCGGGTCCCAGCACGTCACATGCCTGGCCTCGAAGATGACTTCACCCGGCGTGTGCCGCTTTTGCGGATACAGCTGGTTCATCTCGCGCCCCACCATCTGCGCGATGATCTTGTCGACGCTCATGTCGCGCATCGGGGTGGTGGCGATGTGCTGGCCGTCGCGGATCGTCACGATCGTGTCGCAGATCGCCTCGATCTCGTCGAGCTTGTGCGAGATGTAGATGCACGTGACGCCCTTCGCCTTCAGCTGGTGGATGATGTCCAGCAGGATGCGGATCTCGGACGTGGTGAGCGACGACGAGGGCTCGTCCAGGATCAGGAGCCGGGCATTCTTGTTCAGGGCCTTGGCGATTTCGATCAGCTGCTGGTGCCCGCCGCCGTACTGCTTCACCGGCAGCACCACGTTCACGTCGCGGATGTTCAGGCCGGCCAGCAGTTCGCTGGCGCGCCGATTCATCGTGTCGTAGTCGAGGCGCCCGCCGGGCAGGGTGATCTCGTTGCCAAGGAATATGTTTTCCGTCACCGACAGTTCCGGCACGAGCATCAGTTCCTGGTGGATGATGACGATGCCGGCGGCTTCCGTTTCACGGATCGAGGTGGCTTTCAGCGGCGCGCCGTCCCAGTAGATCTCGCCGTCGTAGGTGCCGTGCGGGTAGACCCCGGACAGTACCTTCATCAACGTCGATTTTCCCGCGCCGTTCTCGCCGCACAGGCCGACGCATTCGCCGGCCTTCACCTTGATGTCGATGCCGTTCAGTGCGCGCACACCGTCGAACTGCTTGACGATGCCGCGCATCTCGAGAAGATAATCGCTCATGCGCTTAATTGCGTGCAATCATCAGTTGGCGCTCAGCTGGGCCTTCGAGTAAAAACCGTCCTCCGCCAGCACCTGCACATTGGCCTTCGTGAGCGGGATGGGTTTGAGCAGCAGCGTGGGTACCTGCTTGGCGCCGTTGTTGTACTGGGAGTTGAAGGCGGGCTTCTCGTTGCGCACCAGCTGCACGGACAGTTTCGCCGCCTCGGTGGCGATCAGCTTCAGCGGCTTGTACACGGTCATCGCCTGGGTGCCGGCGATCACCCGCTTCACGGCGGCGAGATCGGCATCCTGGCCGGACACCGGTACCTTGCCCTGCAGCTTCTGCGACGTCAGCGCCTGGATCGCGCCGCCGGCCGTGGCATCGTTCGACGCCACGATGGCGTCGATCTTGTTGTTGTTGGCGGTCAGCGCGTTCTCGACGATGGCCATCGCTTCCGAAGCGCTCCAGTCCTTCACCCACTGCTTGCCGACGACCTTGATGTCGCCCTTGTCGATCAGCGGCTGCAGCACCTTCAGCTGGCCTTCGCGCAGCATCTTGGCGTTGTTGTCGGTGGGCGCGCCGCCCAGCAGGTAGTAATTGCCCTTCGGCTTGATGGCCTTGATCGCCTCGGCCTGCAGTTCGCCCACCTTCTGGTTGTCGAACGAGATGTAGGCATCCACGTCGGAGTTCAGGATCAGGCGGTCGTACGACACGACCTTGATCTTGGCCTTCTTCGCCTCCCGGATCGCGTTGTTCAGCACCGTGGCGTTGTAGGGCACGATCACCAGCACGTCGACGCCGCGCGAGATCAGGTTCTCGATCTGCGAGATCTGGCGCTGTTCGCTGGCGTCGGCCGATTGCACGTAGACCTTGGCGCCGAGTTTCTCGGCTTCCTTGACGAAGTAATCGCGGTCGCGCGTCCAGCGCTCCAGGCGCAGGTCGTCGATGCAGAAACCGATCTTGGGGTTCTTGGCATCGGCCAGGGCGGCGGTGGAAGTGAGGGCGAGCAGGGCCGCTGCCGCGGTGAGCTTCAGTGCTGCTTTGAATTGCATGGTTGTCTCCTAAGATGGGTGGCCTGTGGCCTGTTGTAGTTATCTTGGAACGTTGGGAATCTGGTTAATTCATAGTGTCGCTTGCAATTGGCACGGCCACTTGCGCGCCGCCTCAATGGTGTCGCACACATTTTTCGCCTGCGGAAAATGTGTGCGACACCGGTTTTCCCGACCGGAGTCGGTGCTGCACAAGAAAACCGGTCGGTCCGCCGCAGCGGTCAGACACCTTTTTCCCCGCAGGGAAAAAGGTGTCTGACACCGAACATCAGTGGTTATGCCTCGGCACCACATCCCGCAAATTGCGGTACTCCAGCGCCAGCTCCATGCAGGCGCCGCTCTGCATCTGCCCCACGGTCGAACGGTAGATCTGCTGCCACGGCGTCTGGCTCGCCGGGAAGGCGGGAATGCCATCGGCCTTGCGCCGCTCGATCTCGGCATCGTCGACCAGCATGTTGGCGCTGCCGTTGTTCAGGTCGATGCGCACGATGTCGCCGGTGCGGATCCATGCCAGCCCGCCACCAACAGCCGATTCCGGCGAGGCGTTCAGGATCGACGGGCTGTCCGACGTGCCGGACTGGCGGCCGTCGCCCAAGGTCGGCAGGTTCTTCACGCCGCGCTTGATCAGCGCATCGGGCGGTTGCATGTTCACGACTTCGGCCGAGCCGGGCCAGCCGATCGGGCCGGCGCCGCGGATCACGAGGATGCAGTCCTCGTCGATATCGAGCGACGGATCGTTGATGCGCTTGTGGTAATCGTCCGATCCGTCGAACACGATGGCGCGGCATTCGAACACGCCTTCGTTGCCCGGCTGGCTCAGGTAGCGGGCGCGGAATTCTTCCGAGATCACCGACGTCTTCATGATCGCGAAGTCGAACAGGTTGCCCGACAGGACGAAGAAGCCCGCCTTTTCCTTCAGCGGCGCCGCGAACGGCCAGATCATCTCGCGGTCGTTGGTTTCCTTGCCGACCAGGTTTTCCTTCATCGTCTTGCCCGTGACGGTCGGGCGATCGGAGCGCAGCAGGCCGTTCTGTTCCAGTTCCCACATCACGGCCGGCACGCCGCCGGCGCGGTGGAAACGCTCGCCCAGGTATTTGCCGGAAGGCTGCATGTTCAGAAGCAGCGGCACGTCGTGGCCGTACTTCATCCAGTCCTCGGTCCTGATCTCGACGCCGGCGTGGCGCGCCATCGCCATGATGTGCTGCTGGGCGTTGGTGGAGCCGCCGATCGCCGCGTTCGTGACGATCGCATCGAGGAACGCGCCGCGCGTGAGGATGGAAGACGGGCGGATGTCCTGCTTCGCCAGCTCGACGATGCGGCGGCCCGTGTCGTAGGCCATCTGGCCGCGCTCGCGGTACGGCGCGGGAATGGCCGAGCAACCGGTGAGCGACATGCCGAGCGCTTCGGCGATGGCGTTCATCGTCGAGGCGGTGCCCATCGTGTTGCAGTGGCCGGCCGATGGCGCCGACGCGGCGGCGATCTCGAGGAATTTCTCGTTGTCGATCTCGCCGGCGGCCAGGCGGCGGCGGCCCTTCCAGATCGCCGCGCCGGAGCCGACCAGCTCACCATCGAGCCAGCCATCCAGCATCGGGCCGCCGGACAGCACGATGGCCGGCAGGTCCATCTGGGCGGCGGCCATCAGCTGCGACGGCGTGGTCTTGTCGCAGCCGGTGGTCAGCACCACGGCGTCGATCGGATAGCCGTGCAGGATCTCGATGAGGCCCATATAGGCCAGGTTGCGGTCGATCGCGGCGGTGGGGCGGCGGCAGTTCTCGAAGATCGGGTGCAGCGGGAATTCCATCGGAATGCCGCCCGCATCGCGGATGCCGTCGCGCACGCGCTTGGCCAGCTCCAGGTGGATGCGGTTGCAGGGGCTGATGTCGCTGCCCGACTGGGCGATGCCGATGATCGGCTTGCCACTGCGCAGCTCGTCGGGAGTGATCCCGTAATTCATGAAGCGCTCCAGGTACAGCGCGGTCATGTCGATGTGGTCCGGATTGTCGAACCAGTCCTGGGAACGGTAACGGCGGGTCATTTGATAAATCCAATCATATGCTGCGGCAGGCCCGGCACGTCGACGGGGAAGGCGAACACGCCGCCCGCGAGCGGGGCAGCGGCGCGTTCCTCGGGCGTGAGGCCTTTCGTGGCGGTCGTGGCAAAGGCGGTCTTCAGGTCCGGGCCGCCGAAGGCGATCTTGGTCACGTTCGGGACCGGGAAGGCGATGGTGTCGACCAGGTCGCCTGCCGGAGAATAACGCAGGACGCGGGCGCCGCGGAACACGGCTACCCAGACATGGCCGGCCGAATCGACGGCCGTGCCGTCGGGCCAGCCCGGTTCGCCGATCGTGACGAACACGCGCTTGTTGGCGAGCGTGCCGTCGTCCTGAACGTCGAATGCGTAGACGGTCTTGCCGAACGTGTCGGTATGGTAGAAGGTCTTGCGGTCCGGGCTGAACGCCGGGCCGTTGGTGATGATGATGCCGTCGTCATGTTTCGACAATGTGCCGTCGTAGCGATAGAGGGCGCCGCTGGCCGACTCTTCGGCATTGTCCATGGAACCGAACCACAGGGCGCCGTCGTGCGCCACGTGGCCGTCGTTCAGGCGGTTGCCGGGGCGGTCCTGCTCGAACGCCGTCACCGGCGTGAACGCGCCGCTGGCGGGGTCGAAGTGCACCAGCCTGCCGGCCAGGCCGCAAACGAAGCCGCCGGACGCGGCCGGCAGCGCGAAGCCCGTTTCACCAGGCATGTCCCACGTACGGCGGTTTTCGCCTTGCGCATCGCAGCGGTGCAGCTTGTGCTGCTTGATGTCCACGAAGTACAGCATCTGCTCGGCCGGATGCCACACCGGGCCTTCGCCCAGCGTGGCCTCCAGCGGCCAGATGCACGCTGGCGCTGCATTGGCCGCGGAAGTCATTTACCGTCTCCGTACCAGCCGGCGTCAACGAAGTAGTCGCGGCCCGTGCAGCGCGAAGCCTGATTCGACGACAGGAACAGCGTCAGCGCCGCCACGTCGTGCGGCTCGATGCGTTCCTTGAGCAGCTGCGAAGCCATGATCTGCGCCTCGCCTTCCGGCGTGTACCACAGGGCCATCTGCTTCGGCGTCTTCACCGAGCCGGGGATCACCGTGTTGACGCGGATACCGTCGTTGCCCAGGTCGCGGGCCAGGCCGCGCGTCAAGCCTTCGATGGCCGCCTTGGCGGTCATGTACAGCGTGAGGTTCGGCAGCGCCAGGTACCAGGAGATCGAACCGAAGTTCAGGATCACGCCGCCACCATTCTTCTTCATGCCGGGGGCCACGGCCTGGGCGCAGAAGAACTGGTGGCGCAGGTTCACGGCCAGGCTGTCGTCCCAGTACTGGGGCGTCACGTCGGCCACCGCGTGGCGGTGGTCGTTGGCCGCATTGTTGATCAGGATGTCGACACCGCCGATATCGCGCTCGATGTCTGCAAACGTTTTCTTGAGTTCTTCGACATTCGTCATGTCGCAGTGCACGAAGCGCGGCTGGTGCGCCGCGTCCGGGTAGCTGGCTGCCAGCTGCTGCGACGGTTCGTCGGCGATGTCCAGGAACACCACCTGCGAGCCTTGCCTGACGTAGGCATCGACGATGCCGGCGCCGATGCCCGTGCCGCCGCCCGTGACGACGACACGCTTGTTCTTCAAATCCGGATAGGTGGCGTATTCAAACGCAATTTCCACTTCGCCAGCCATCATTTACCTCCATTACCCAGCAAGCCGCGGCGCGCGAGATTGCCGTACAGGGCGCGAACGCCGAAAGTCCACGGCGCGATCTCGTCGCTGCGGTGGACGTGGTTGATCAGGGCCCCCAGTGCCGGGCTCGCGATGGTGACGCGGTCGCCCTTGTGGTGCGTGAACCCGCCGCCCTTGGCGTCGCGGTCCTTGATTGGGGAGAACATGGTACCGAGGAACAGCATGAAGCCGTCCGGGTACTGGTGGTGGGCGCCGCAGGTCTGGCCAATCAGGTCCAGCGGATCGCGGCTGATCTGCTTCATCAGGCTTACGCCGTCCAGCACGAAGTCGTCGTCCACGCCTTCGATCGTCAGGCGTACCTCCGCGTTGCGCACGGTGTCGAGCGAGAACTTGTCGTCGAACAGGCGGATGAACGGGCCGATCGCCGTGGAACCGTTGTTGTCCTTGGCTTTACCGAGCAGCAGGGCACTGCGGCCTTCGATGTCGCGCAGGTTCACGTCGTTGCCCAGCGTGGCGCCGACCGGCTTGCCCTGGCTCGTCACCGCCAGCACGATTTCCGGTTCCGGGTTGTTCCACTTCGATTCCGGGTGCAGGCCCACGTCGGCGCCGAAGCCCACCGCCGACATCGGCTGCGACTTCGAGAACACCTCGGCATAGGGACCGATGCCCACTTCCATGTACTGCGACCAGGCGCCGCGGCTGATGAACTCCTTCTTGAGCTGTTCGGCCTGCGCCGAGCCGGGCTTGATGCTGGAGAGGTCGGCACCGATCGATGCCAGCAGTTCGCCGCGCAATTGCTCGGCGCGCGCGGGATCGCCGCCGGCCTGTTCTTCGATCACGCGCTCCAGCAGGCTGACGGCGAACGTGACGCCGCAAGCCTTGATGGCCTGCAGGTCGTTCGGTGCCAGCAGGCGCGGCACGTCGGCCGCCGGATTCGGCGACAGCGCATTCTCGAGCAGCGTCTCGACACGGCCCAGCGATTCGCCCGGCGCGGAACGCACGATGGCGACCAGGTCGTCGCGCTCGAACAGGTCGGACACGGTCGCGGCATGGCGCGTGATGTCGAACACTTCGCCGTTGCGCACGGCCACCACGGCCGGTCCATCGATATCACCGGTCCGCCACACGCGGCCCACGAGCAGTGCCTGCGGCAAATCGGCAGGCAACAGCGACACAGCTGGCGCTTCCTTCATATGAGTCTCCTCTTGTTCTGGTTGGGGATGAGCTGCTTGTTCAGCGGCCGAGGCTGGGAAGCTTCGGTGAATACGTCCATCCGGGAATTAAGTACTGCATGGCCATCGCATCGTCGCGCGCGCCGGTGCCGACTCTCTTGTACAGCTCGTGCGCGGCCGCGATGCGGTCCAGGTCCGGCTCGATGCCCAGGCCGGGGCGATCGGGTACCGCCACTTCGCCGCCCACGATCTGCAGGGGATCGCGGGTCAGCCGCTCCTGGCCTTCCTGCCAGATCCAGTGCGTGTCGATGGCCGTGATGCGGCCCGGCGCGGCGGCCGCCGCGTGGGTGAACATCGCCAGCGATACGTCGAAGTGGTTGTTGGAATGGGAGCCCCATGTCATGCCCCATTCCTGGCACAGCTGGGCAAGGCGCACCGAGCCCTGCATGGTCCAGAAGTGCGGATCGGCCAGCGGGATGTCCACCGCGTTCAGCAGGTGCGAATGCGCCATCTGCCGCCAGTCGGTGGCGATCATGTTCGTTGCGGTGGGCAGGCCCGTGGCACGCTTGAATTCGGCCATGATCTCGCGGCCGGAGTAACCGTTCTCGGGGCCGCACGGGTCTTCCGCATAGGCCAGCACGTGGCCCTGGTTGCGGCACAGGCGGATCGCTTCTTCCAGCGACCAGGCGCCGTTCGGGTCCAGCGTCACGCGCGCATCGGGGAAGCGCTGCTTGATGGCGGTGACGGCGGCGATCTCGTCCTCGCCGCGCATCACGCCGCCCTTCAGCTTGAAGTCGCGGAAGCCGTAGCGGGCCACCGTGGCCGCGGCCTGGTCGGCGATCGCCTCGGCGGTGACAGCCTCCTGGTGACGGATGTGGTACCAGTCGTCCTGCTTGCCGGAGCGGGCGAGGTAGGGAAGATCGGTGCGGCTGCGGTCGCCGATGTAGAACAGGTAGGCCAGCATCGGCACCTTGTCGCGCTGCTGGCCGCTGCCGAGCAGTTCGCACACGGGCACGCCAAGGTGCTGGCCCAGCAGGTCGAGCAGCGCCGCTTCGATCGCCGTCACGACGTTCTCGAGGCGCAGGTTGATTTCATGCGGTTGCTTCAGCACCGCTTCCTCGGCGGCCGAGGTGACCTGGTGCTGCAGGGTCTGCGGGGCGCGCATGTCGCCCGATGTTTTGCCGGCGATGCCTTCCCGCACCGAATTGAGCGTGCGGTTGAAGCGGCCGATCTGCGTGCCGACCACGCGCGGAATCGAATTTTCCAGCGCGCGGTTGATGCCGGCGCCGCCAGGCACTTCGCCGATGCCCGTATTGCCCGCACTATCCTTCAGCAGCACCAGCGTGCGGATGAAGTAGGGCGCGTGGGCGCCGCACAGGTTGAACAACATGCTGTCGTGGCCGGCAACGGGAATCACCTGCATCGAGGTGATCACGGGTGTTTTTGTCTCCACATTCGTCTCGTTATTATATGTTGCCTGTACCATCGGCTTAACCTAAAATGAATAGCGCTAACATTTTGCAGTGTGCGCGAATTAACGGAGCAAGTCAACATATCCCCCGTGTAAAAATCGGCAAAACGATCGGCAGGGCGGGATGGTGAAGATAGCGCTACAGCAAGCGCTGCCCGCTGCAACCGAAAAATGCGAACAAAGTGCCCAGGGGTAACTCCAGGCGCGATAAGAACGGAGACAATATGCAGACAATGCATCAGCGCCTCGCCGCGTTCGCGGCGGGCTTGCTGCTGGCCGCCACCGCTGGCGCCGCGGACGCCAATGCCAACGCCAACGGGAACTGGCACTGGGTGGCTTCATGGGGCTCGGCCCAAATGATCCCCGAAGGCCAGAACGAACTGCCGCAGGAGCACTGGCGCGACAGCACACTGCGCCAGGTCGTGCGCGTGGCGCTGGGCGGCGAAAAGCTGCGGGTACGCATCAGCAATACGTTCGGCACCACGCCGATGGTCGTGGAGGCGGCCGGCATCGGCCTGGCGAAAGCCCCCGGCAGCCCCGATATCGATCCGCAGTCGGCGAAGGCGCTGACCTTCGGCGGTCGTCCCTCGGTCATGATCCCGGCCGGCGCGGAATACTACAGCGACGTGGTCGCGCTGCCGCACAAGGCCGGCGCCGACCTGGCCATCTCCCTGTACTTCAATGGCGCGCCATCGAAGCAGACCGGCCACCCTGGTTCGCGCACGACCAGCTTCGTGGCCAAGGGCCAGCGCACGCTCGATGCCGCCTGGAGCAATGCCGAGAAGATCACCCGCTGGTACATGCTGTCGGACGTCGAAGTGCAGGCGCCGCGGGACGTGGGCGCCGTGGTGGCCGTGGGCGATTCGATCACCGATGGTTACGGCACCACGACCGATGGCAACGACCGCTGGCCGGACGTGCTGGCCGGCCGCATCCAGAGATCCGGCAAGGCGATGGGCGTGGTCAACGTGGGCATCGGCGGCGGCCGCATGCTGCGCGATGGCCTGGGCCCTAACCTGGCCTCGCGCTTCGACCGCGACGTGATCGGCCGCGCGGGTGCCACGCATGCGGTGGTGATGATCGGCGTGAACGACTTCGGCAGCCAGCGCCGCAGCGGCGAGGATATTCCGGCCGCGCGCGCCAAGCTGGTCGAGGACTTGCAGCTGGCGCACCGACAGCTCGTGGAGCGCGCCCATGCGCATGGCATCTGCGTGATCGGCGGCACCGTCACGCCGTATGCCGGCAGCGATTACTACCGCCCGTCCGCCGCGAACGAGGCGGACCGCCAGCAACTGAACGCGTGGATCCGCAAGTCCGGGGTGTTCGACGCGGTGGCCGACTTCGACGCCGCGCTGCGCGACCCGCAGCAGCCGGATCGGCTGAAGAAGGAATACGACAACGACGGGCTGCATCCATCGATCGCCGGCCTGCGCGCGATGGCGGAAGCGATCCCGCTGAAGGCGCTGCAAGCGCGCTGTGGAGCGGCCAAATGAGGGCCGCCCTGTTTGTCGGCGCGCTGCTGCTGGCCGGCGCAGCGCAGGCCGCGGATACCTACCGCAATCCCGTCATCCCCGGCTTTCACCCAGACCCCAGCATCTGCCGCGTGGGCAAGGATTACTACCTGGCCAACAGCACGTTCGAGTACTTCCCCGGCGTGCCCATCTTCCACAGCCGCGACCTGGTGAACTGGAAGCTGATCGGCCACGCGCTCACGCGCGAATCGCAGTTGCCGCTGAAGGGCCAGCGCGCCTCGCGCGGCATCTACGCGCCCACGCTGCGCTGCGAGGGCGGTACCTTCTACATGATCACCACGAATGTCGAGACGGGCGGCAACTTCATCGTCCATACGAAGGACCCGGCCGGCGAATGGTCGGAGCCGATCTGGCTGAAGGAAAAAACGCCGTGGATCGACCCTTCGCTGTTCTTCGACGACGATGGCACCGTGTACTACACGCGGCACGACGGCGGCGAGAAGGGCGGTGTCGTGCAGGCCCGTATCGATGTGAAGACCGGCAAGCTGCTGGACGAGCCGAAGCGCATCTGGAACGGCACGGGCGGCGTGTGGCCCGAAGGGCCCCACCTGTACAAGGTGGATGGCTGGTACTACCTGATGATCGCCGAAGGCGGCACGTCGTATGACCACGGCATCACGGTGGCGCGCGCGAAGTCGCCGTTCGGGCCTTTCGAGGCGCACAAGGGCAACCCGATCCTGTCGCATCGCAATGCCCCCGATTTGCCGATCCAGGCCACCGGCCACGGCGACCTGGTGCAGACCGAGGATGGCAAGTGGTGGATGGTGCTGCTGGGGATCAGGCCCCATCAACGCAAGCACCATCTCGGCCGCGAGACGTTCCTGGCGCCGGTGACGTGGAAGGATGGCTGGCCCGTCGTCAATGACGGCAAGCCGCTGGCGCTGGAAATGAGCGCGGCCGGACTGCCGCCGCGCGTGCCGCTGCCGAAGGCACCCGTGCGTACGGAATTCGACGGATCGAAGCTCGACCAGTACTGGACCTTCGTGCGTGGACCGTCGACCGGCCTGTATTCGCTGGCGGAGCGGCCCGGCTTCCTGCGTGTGAAAGGGAACGCCGCCACGCTCGAGGACATCGCCACGCCTGCCTTCGTGGCGCGGCGCCAGCAGCACCTGAACGCGCGCATCGCCACGCGGACCGATTTCGCGCCGAACGGCCCGGACCAGTTCGCTGGCCTGGCGCTGCGGCAGAACGAGGCCAATCACTACCAACTGCGCATCGGCGGCAACAAGGTGGCGCGCAGGATCGAGCTCGTCACGCGCGTGAAAGGCGAGACGAAGGTGGTGGCATCGGCGGCGCTCAAGCCCGGGCCCGTGGACCTGGAAATCCGTGCCTGGCCGGACCGCTACCAGTTCAGCTACGCGCAGGAAGGCAGACCCGCCGTGGTGCTGGGTTCCGCGCCGACGGCGGCGCTGTCCTCCGAGGATGCGGGCGGCTTCACTGGCGTGTTCGCCGGCATGGCGGCCACCGGCGCGCCGGCCGATTTCGACTGGTTCGACTACCAACCGCTGGGAGAGTGATGAAACACGCAATCATCGTGCTGGCGCTGCTGCTCCAGCTGTCGACGGCTGCCCATGCCCTGGGCAACAAGCCGTTCATCGCCTTCGAACGGGAGAACGCGGATGCCGTGGAACTGCTGGCCAGGGGCCGCGCGGCACCGATCTTCATCGATGCGAACGATCACGCCGGCGTGCGGCGCGCCGCAGGCGACCTGCAGGCCGATATCGGCCGGGTGGGTGGCGCGAAGCCGGCATTGCGCATGGACGCGCCGACCGGCGTCGATGTAATCATCGCCGGCACGGTCGGCAAGAGCGCGCTGATCGACGGGCTGGCGAAGTCCGGCATGCTCGACGTGGCGCCCATCCGCGGCAAGTGGGAGGGTTATATCGTTCGTACCTTGCGCAACCCGATGCCAGGCGTGCAGCGCGCACTCGTGATCGCCGGCAGCGACAAGCGCGGCACCATCTACGGCATTTACGAAGTCTCGGAGCAGATCGGCGTGTCGCCATGGTACTGGTGGGCCGACGTGCCGCCGGTGAAGCGCAAGGCCCTGTACGCGCAGGCCGGCACGCAGGTGCAGGATGCGCCGGTGGTGCAATACCGCGGCATCTTCCTGAACGACGAGGCGCCGGCGCTGACCGGCTGGGCGAAGGAACGCTACGGTGGCTACAACAGCAAGTTCTACAAGGGCGTGTTCGAGCTGATCCTGCGCCTGCGCGGCAACTACCTGTGGCCGGCGATGTGGGACGCGGCCTTTTTCGACGACGATCCGGAAAACGGCCGCCTGGCCGACGAATACGGCATCGTGATGGGCACCTCGCACCACGAGCCGATGATGCGCGCCCACAAGGAATGGTCGCGCTACGGCAAGGGGCCGTGGGACTACAGCCGCAACGAGGCGGTGCTGAAGGACTTCTGGCGCGACGGCCTGAAGAAGACGCGCGAGTACGAGAAGTTCGTCACGCTGGGCATGCGCGGCGATGGCGACGAGCCGATGTCGCGGGATGCCAACGTCGCGCTGCTGGAAAAGATCGTTGCCGACCAGAGGAAGATGATCGCCGAGGAGCTGAACCCGGACGTGACGAAAGTGCCGCAGGCCTGGGCGCTCTACAAGGAAGTACAGGACTACTACGAGCAGGGCATGCGCGTGCCGGACGACGTGCTGCTGCTGTGGTGCGACGACAACTGGGGCAATATCCGCCGCCTGCCCACGCGCGAAGAACGCAGGCGCGCCGGCGGCGCCGGCGTGTACTACCACTTCGACTACGTGGGCGGCCCGCGCAACTACAAGTGGCTGAACGTGACGCCGCTGCCGAAGGTGTGGGAACAGATGCACCTGGCGTGGAAGTACGAGGCGACGCGCATGTGGATCGTCAACGTGGGCGACCTGAAGCCGATGGAAGTGCCGATGGAGTTCTTCCTTGCCTACGCCTGGAACCCGGCCGCATGGCCGGCCGACCGCCTGCAGGAGTACCTGCGCCTGTGGGCGACGCGCGAGTTCGGCGCGCGGCACGCGGTGGACGTCGCCGACATCGTTTCGAAGTACGCCAGATACAACGGCCGCCGCCGCCCCGAGATGCTGGAACCGGACACGTACAGCCTCGTGAACTATGGCGAATCGGCGCGCATCGTGGCCGAGTACCGTGCGCTGGAGGAGCGGGCCGAACGCATCTTTGCCGCCCTGCCGAAGGAACGCCGCGACGCGTTCTACCAGCTGGTGCTGCACCCCGTGAAGGCGGGCGCCACCGTCAATGAGCTGTATGCGACGGCGGGCCTGAACCGGCTGTATGCGAAGCAGGGCCGTTCGGCCACGAACGACATGGCCGAACGGGTGCGCAGGCTGTTCGCCGACGATGCCGCGCTGACCCGCCGGTACCACGCCATCAATGGCGGCAAGTGGAACCACATGATGGCGCAGACGCACCTGGGCTATACGTACTGGCAGCAGCCGCCGCGCAATGTGATGCCGGCCGTGAGCGAGGTGCAGGTCCCCAAGGCCGGCGAGCTGGGCATCGGCGTGGAAGGCAATGAACAGGTGTGGCCGGAGGCACAGGGCCTCAGGACGCCGGCGCTCGATGCCTTCGAGCGCCAGCCGCGCATCGTCGAGCTGTTCAACCGCGGCGGCACGCCATTCAAGTATTCCGTGCGCGCGAGCGAACCGTGGATCGTGATCGACAAGCCGGCCGGCACGGTCGACAAGGTGGAGCGCATCGCCATCGATGCCCGGTGGGACCAGGTGCCGCCGGGCGCGAGGAGCGCCACGCTTGTCGTCACCGGCCCGGCGGGCGAGGCGAGGATCGAGGTGCCCGTGCACAAGCCAGCCGACGCGTCGCCGGTGCGCGGCTTCGTCGAGACGCATGGCGTCGTGGCGATCGAGGCCGAGCACTATGCACGCGCCGTCGCGGCGCCGGGCCGCGAGTGGCTGAACGTGCCCGATCACGGGCGCACGCTGTCGGGCATGACGACGTTGCCCGTCGATGCGCCGACGCTGTCGCCGGCCGATGGCATGCGGCTCGAATACGACATGCACCTGTTCAGCAGCGGCAAGGTGAAGGTGCAGGTCACCGTCGCGCCCACGCTGAAGTTCCAGCCGGGGCAGGGCTTGCGCTACGCCGTGGCGTTCGACGACGAGGCGCCGCAGGTCGTCAACCTGCATGCCGATGCGTCGGAAAAATTCTGGGAAAAGATCGTGGGCGATGGCGCCGCCGTGTTCACCACGCGGCACGCGGTCGGCAAGCCGGGCGCGCACGTGCTGAAGATCTGGGCGCTCGACCCGGCCGTGGTGCTGCAGAAGGTGGTCGTGGATGCGGGCGGCATGAAGGCCAGCTACCTGGGGCCGCCGGAAAGCCCGCGGATCAGATAACCGGAAGCGGCGGGCGTCATTCGGCGTCCGCAGGCCGCGGCCACGAGCGCGGCAGCTCGATGCCGACCAGGCGCCAGGTCGCGAAGCCTTCGTGGGCGAGCACGAAGCCGATATCGGGCTCGCCCTTGCCGTCGAGCGCCTTGGCAACGACCACGTCCAGGCTGCGGCGCTCGAAGGCCCACTGCTTTTGCTTGCCGCCCGCGGCCGTCTCCACCGGCGAGTCGTCGGGAGCGATGTCGCGCATTTTTCCCTCGTCCATCGCATCGGCGAGGCGCTCCGGCGAGATCAGCACGTTGACGGCCGCGTCGGTGAAGACGTTAGCCAGTCTGGCGCCGAGCTCCGCGCCGGCCCGCGCCAGTTCGCCGCCGCCGGCCGCGCGCGCCAGCGTGTCCTTGGTCTTCGCATGCAACTGCCGCTTCAGGCTGTCACGCACCTTCGGGAAGTCGACGTGCCGCGCCAGCGCCTGCGTATCGCGCGCCTGCGCCGCGCTGCGCATCGCATGCAAGGTCAGATAGGGGGAGAAATACCAGTAGACGCCGAGCGCGAGCAGCAGGGCGATGAAGAGGGCGATGAGGCGGGGGCGGGACATGGCGCGGTACTGTGGTGGAAAACCGCCACTATACCCGGCGCGATGGCATTTCCGAAGCATGCTACGGCTGACCCCGTGTCCCCTTGTCTCGTAGTGCCAGGCACCACGAGACACGGACTCGACCATTGTTACCGCGTCGTTACCGGGTATTGATTGACGAGCTCGTGTCCCTCGGTGCCTGGCACCACGGGGACACGGGCTCAACCATAGACGCTAGGCGCTGCGTGCCGGCATCGCACGCAGCGAGGCGGCGATGGCGTCGCGCAGCGGCTTGGCGCGCAACTGCGCGTCATAGGGGCAGGGGCGCTGCGGCAGCTTGTCCTTGCGCGGCGCTTCGTCCCAGGTCTGCAGCCAGCTCACATTGTCGGACAGGCCCCACAGCAGGAAATCCTTCACCTGGCGGTAGGAGAGCGTCACGTCGAGGAAATCCCTGGCCAGCGCGGCCACGCCGGCGTCGCGCATCGTGATGTCGGCCGGCAGCATGCGGTCGTTCACGTCGAATTCCGTGATGAGGAGGTCGTAGCCCATGCCGGTGACTTCGTCGAGGAAGGCGCGCCAGTCGCGGATCGGGTCGGTCTGCTGGCGCACGTCGTCCCACGAACCGATGTGGCTCTGGATGCCCAGCGCGTGCACGGGCGTGCCGCGCTTCTTCATTTCGGCCAGCATCTTCAGCACGCCGGCGCGGTGCTTCGCGCTGCCGGCATCCTCGCGCATGTAGTCGTTGTAGACCAGCTGCGCATGCGGCGCCTGCTCGCGCGCCACGCGGAAGGCGAAGTCGATCTGCTCGATCGCGCCCATGCGCTCCGTGAACACGTTCTTGCGCATCTCGCCGGTCTCCGGTTCGACCGCCTCGTTGACGACGTCCCAGCTGTAGATGCCGGTGCCGTAGTGCTTGCAGACGGTGGTGATGTGCTCGCGCAGCAGCCGCTCCGCTTCCTTCGAGCCCTGCCCGAAGTCGTGCGCCGTGACCCAGCCGGGCAGCCATTTCGCCGGTTGCCACACGAGGTTGTGGCCGCGCACCTGCATGCCTTGCTTGCGCGCCCACGCATACATCTCGTCGGCCGGGCCGAAGTTGAACTGCCCCCGTTTCGGCTCCAGCGCCGGCCACTTCGTTTCGTTCTCGGCCACGATGACATTGCATTCGCGGGCCATGAGCGCGCGCTGCGCGGGGTCCTTGAAATAGCGGTAGCCGAGTGCGTTACCGAAGCGCATGCCCTTGGCGGCGGCGATGGCTTTCAGCGGTTCGGAATCGGCGGCAAACAGCGGGGGAAGGGCGGCGGCGCAGGTGGTGCCGGCCAGAAGGCGCAGCATGTCGCGGCGGGTCGTGGTCATATCGTCTCCAGTGGGGCTCGATGGCCGTTTTTAGTTGTAGCGTGCCCGCGAAGGTTACGCTAACATCGCAGAAGGTGCAAACGGTTGCGCTACCAAAAAACAACGGAGACTAATTTGCGAGTTCTGAAAGGTGCGCTGGCGGCAGTGGTGTCGCTGGTCGTCGTGCTGGCGCCCGCGCATGCGGTGGAAGAGGATGGCTATCAGCTCTGGTTGCGATACCGCCCCCTTGCGAACGCTGGCCAGGCGCAGCAGGCGGCCAAGGCGATCGTCTATCCGGACAAGGCAACGCCGACGATCCAGGCGGCCATCGATGAACTGCGCCGCGGGCTGCAAGGCTACACCGGCAAGGCGCCCGCCACCGGTACGCAGGTGAGCGCCGGCGCCATCGTGCTGGCAAAGGCGGGGCAGCTGCCGCAGGGCTTCGCCGCCGACGCCCTGGCCGACCTTGGCCGCGAAGGCTACCTGCTGAAAAGCGCCACCGTGCAAGGCAAGCGCGTGACGGTCATCGCCGCCAACGAAGACATCGGCCTGCTGTACGGCGCTTTCGGCCTGCTGCGCGCACTGGGCACCGGCAAGCAGCTGGCCGCGCTGGACGAACGGTCGACGCCGAAACTGCAACTCCGGGTACTGAACCACTGGGACAACCTCGACCGCACGGTGGAGCGCGGCTATTCCGGGCAGTCGATCTGGAACTGGTGGGAATTGCCGGCCATCCGCGAGCGACAGTATGTCGACTATGCGCGCGCCAATGCCTCGCTGGGCATCAACGGCACGGTGCTGAACAACGTGAACTCGAAGGCCGAGATCCTGACCGCGCCGTGGATCGCCAAGGTGGCCGCGCTGGCGGACGTGCTGCGCCCGTACGGCATCAGGGTCTACCTGTCGGCACGCTGGTCCACGCCGCTGGAGCTGAACGAAACGAAGACGGCCGACCCGCTCGCGCCCGAGGTGGCGGCGTGGTGGCGTGCCAAGGCGGACGAGATCTACCGCGCCATCCCCGACTTCGGCGGCTTCCTCGTCAAGGCCAATTCGGAAGGGCAGCCGGGCCCGCAGGACTATCACCGCACGCATGCCGACGGCGCGAACATGCTGGCCGCCGCGCTGGCGCCGCACAAGGGCATCGTGATGTGGCGCGCCTTCGTCTACGCGGCCGAGAAGCCGGACGATCGCGCCAAGCAGGCCTACGACGAATTCAAGCCGCTGGACGGCAAGTTCGCCCCGAACGTGCTGGTGCAGGTGAAGAACGGCGCCATCGACTTCCAGCCGCGCGAGCCGTTCCACCCGCTGTTCGGCGCCATGCCGGGGACACCCCTGATGATGGAATTCCAGATCACCAAGGAATACCTGGGCTTCGCCATGCACATGGCCTATCTGGGCCCCCTGTTCGAGGAAGTGCTGAAGGCCGACACGATGCAGCGCCCCGGCGGCCTCACCGTGGCGCAGGTACTGGAAGGCGAGGACCATGGTCCGGGCGAACACGGCCAGCGCCCGACCGGCATGGCCGGCGTGGCCAATATCGGCAGCTCGCGCACGTGGAGCGGCTCGCACTTCGACCAGGCCAACTGGTATGCGTATGGCCGCTTCGCCTGGGACCCGCGGGGCAGCGCGCGTGCTTTCGCCGACGAGTGGGCGATGCAGACGTTCTCGCGCGACCGGCAGGCCGTCACGCGCATCGTCGACATGATGATGCGCTCGCGCGAGGCGGTGGTCGACTACATGACGCCGCTCGGCCTGCACCACCTGATGGATACCGGCCACCACCACGGCCCCGGCCCCTGGGTGGACAACCTGGGCCGGCCCGACTGGAACCCTACCTATTACCACAAGGCGGACAAGGGGGGCATCGGCTTCGACCGCACCGCCACCGGTTCCAATGCGCTCGCGCAGTACGCGCCGGACGTTGCGCGGCGCTGGGCCGATCCGCGCACCACGCCGGAAGAGCTGCTGCTGTGGTTCCACCACCTGCCATGGGATTACGCGATGCCGTCCGGCCGCACGCTGTGGGCCGAGCTCGTGGCACGCTACGACCGCGGCGTGGCCGAGGCCGAAGGCTTGCGCATGCGATGGCAGCAACTGAAGCCGGCCATCGACGAGCGGCGCTTCGACGAGGTGGCGCAACGTCTCGACCAGCAGGTGAGCGAAGCGCAATGGTGGCGCGACGCATCGGTGGCGTATTTCCAGTCCGTGTCCGGCCTGCCGCTGCCGCCGGGCACCCGCGCGCCCGCGCGCACGCTGGAACAGTACAAGGCCATCAAGTTCCCCTACGCCGCCGGGCACCACTGACCTGCACTGCAAAAAAACATTTCCTGGGCAACATTAGCCGGGGCGGCGATTGACCCATGTGTGCGCTAACAACGCCGTTGCGGCGATGTTAGAATGACAGATGCGTGACAGATACGTGTCCTGGGCGGACGCGCTATGCTAGAGTCCGCCGATAACTATTCCATAAGCAAAGTCCGATGACGAAATTACAGGCGAAAGCGCACGGCGCGCCGGCGGATGCGCCGACGGCGCGCAAGGGCGAGAAGCCCGGGGTGCCCACGATGTCCGACGTGGCCAAGCTCGCCGGCGTGTCGCCGATGACGGTGTCGCGTGTGATGAACGGCGACCCGAACGTGCGCCCGGCCACGCGCCGCAAGGTAGACGAGGCCGTGGCCGCGCTGAACTATGTGCCGAACCAGGCCGCGCGCCGTCTCGCCGGCGCGCGGGCGATACGCATCGGTTTCCTGTACTCGAACCCGTCGGCAGGCTACCTGAGCGAATTCCTCGTGGGCCTGTTGAACCAGGCCAGCATCCACAACGTGCAGCTCGTGGTCGAGAACTGCGAGGATGGCCACACGTGGGAAGCGCATTCGCGCCGGCTGATCGATAACGGAGTCGACGGCATCATCCTGCCGCCGCCGCTGTGCGATACGCCGGAATTGATCGAGCTGATCGCGCAGGCCGACATGCCGGCGGCCGTGGTCGCCTGCGGCCAGCCGGACCTGCGCGTGGGGGCCGTGTCGATCGACGACTACCAGGCCGCCTACGACATGACGAGCCACCTGATCTCGCTGGGCCACCACCGCATCGGCTTCGTCATCGGCCATCCGAACCAGACGGCTTCGGCCCGTCGCCTCGAAGGTTACAAAGCCGCGATCGCCGACAGGGGCGCCGACGCTTCGCCCGAACTGGTGGTGCAGGGCATGTTCACGTACCGCTCCGGCCTCGATGCGGCCGAGATCCTGCTGGGGCTGGAACAACGCCCGACGGCCATCTTCGCCAGCAACGACGACATGGCGGCCGCGAGCGTGGCCATCGCCCACCGCCTGGGCCTGGATGTGCCGGGCGACCTTACCGTGGCCGGCTTCGACGATACCGCGCTGGCCACCACGATCTGGCCCGAGCTGACGACCGTGCGCCAGCCGATCGCCCAGATGGCGGAGACGGCCGTGCAATTCCTGGTGCGCCAGATCCGCGCCCAGCGCGACGGCGCGGCCGAGCAGCCGGAACATATCGTGATGGACTTCTCGCTGATCCGGCGGCAGTCCGATGCCGCGCCGCGGCGGCGGCCCAAGCTGGCCGGCAAGACCGTCGAGGCATAACGGGGCAAACCCCATCCTCCCGAAAACATTGCCGGGAAAATGGGGACAGACCCCATTTTTCAGGCAACTTTTTTCCGCGCCGGCGCCGGCACGATCGTCACCGTACACGTCGTCCCCGCCACCAGCGGCACATCCTTCGGCACCGCATCGAGGGCGATCCGCACGGGAATGCGCTGCGCCAGCCGCACCCAGTTGAAGGTCGGGTTTACGTCGGCCAGCAGTTCGCGGCCGGTGGCGGCGTCGCGGTCGGTAATGCCGCGGGCGATGCTTTCGATATGGCCGCGCAGCGCCACGCCATCCATCAGCTGCACGTCGACCGCAGCGCCCGCTTTCAGCATGGGCAGGCGGGTTTCCTCGAAATACCCCATCACGTAGTACGAGGCGCTGTCGATCAGCGCCAGCTTCGGTGCACCCACGGCGGCGAAGTCGCCCGGGTGCACGAGCAGGTTCGTCACGTAGCCGGAGACGGGCGCGCGCACCACCGTGCGCTCCAGGTTCAGCTTCGCCAGGCGGCGCGCGGCCTGGGCGCCGCGGTACTGGGCGACGGCGGTGCCCACCGCGTAGGTGGCCGATTCGCGGCTTTCGGCGGGGATCACGTCGTCCTCGAGGGCCGCGCGCCGCTGCGCCTCGCTGCCGCGGCGCGTGCGTTCCACCTGCTGGGCGGCCAGCGCGGCGTCGGCGGCGGCCAGCGCGTTGGCATAGCGTTCGTCGTCGACCACGAACAGCACCTCGCCCTTTTGCACGAACTGGTTGTCACGCACGCGCACCTCGGTCACGATGCCGGCCACGTCGGCGCCGATCGTCACCACGTCGGCGCGCACGCGGCCGTCGCGCGTCCACGGCGACTCCATGTAATGGTCCCATCCCGCCTTGCCGGCATACAGCGCGGCGATGGCGAGCAGCAGGGTGACGGAGATGCGAAAGAGCTTGGCGACGAGAGGCACGGTGGGTTTTCCGGTTGGGTGGAGGACGATGGTCAAGGGTTGAGAGTTACGGGTAAAGGGTGGCGGTGAGGCCGCCGAAAATGCAAACGAACAGCGCAAGCCGCGCCAGCGCGGGGTGCCACAGGCGGCGATAGATGCCGGCGGCGCCGAGCAGCCGGTCCAGCGCGCCCTGGAGCAGCACGCTGGCCAGGAACAGGGGCAGCAGCGTCGGGATCAGCAGGCCGAAAATCGAAAGTTCACGTGGCATCGGGAGTTCCGTCGAAGTGATGCTGTGGCACCTGGTCCAGCAGCGAGGTGTGGATGGAATGCAGGGCGGTCAGCGCCAGCCGCAGGCGCTGCGCTTCGTCGCCGGCGGCGTGCTCCAGTGCGCTGCGCACTGCCGGGCCGGCGTCCTTCAGCACATGGATCGCGGCGGTACGGGTATCCTCGCGCGGCGCCGCGAGGTAGGCGGCGATCGCCTGCAGCGTGGCCGCCAGCACGCGGCCGCTGGCGCCATCGCCGATGTCGCGCGCGAGGCCGCGCAGCTCGATCACGGAATGACCCATTTCAAGCAAGGTCAGGCCCTGTCGCACCACGGCGCGTGTCTCGGGCGAGGGGGCCGGTCCGGCGGCCGCGTTCAGCTGTGCCAGCAGGTCGCGCACCCGGTTATCGAAGCGGTGCCGCAGCCGTCCGCCGTCCTTGCGCAGCCGCGCCGTGCAGGTGCCTTCCGCTTCGCGCCACAGCGCGGCCGCGACGTACGCGCGGCTGCCCATCGTGTGCCCGGGCAGCACCACCTGGAAGATCACGAAGGCCAGCAGCACGCCGCCCACCTGGCCCAGCATATTGTTGATGACGGCGCCGGCGTCGTGGTGCATCACGTTCATGGGCGCCAGGAACTGGCTGCTGAACATGGCCATGCCTACGCCCATGCCGGTGCGTTTCGGATTCGTCATCAGCCAGGCGGCGAAGGCCAGCAGCGGCGCCGCGGCCAGCATCAGCATCGGATAGCCATCGGCGCGGGCGACCAGCAGGAATTCGGTGGCACAGGTGAGCGGCGCACCAAGCATGAAGCCGGCAAGCACCTGCTTCACCATGGCCGTCGGGCGCGGCGAGCTGGAAGCCAGGCCGCAGAAGATCGTCGTCATGACCAGCGCGTTGGCCAGCGGCGCCCACGCCAGCCAGTACCACAGGGCGCAAGCGGCCACCATGGCACAGGCCGCGCGCGCGCCGCTGGCCAGCACGATGGCGGGCGGCGTTTTCGGCGCGTAGGCACGCGGTTCGGTGACCTGCATGCGCCGCCGCTGCGCCAGCTCGTCGTGGATGGCCACGAACGCGGCCAGGTCGCCGGCAAAGCGCGCGGCCAGTTCCACCGCGGTGTCGAAGTCGATACGCCAGCGGTGCGCGGGGTCCGCGGGCAGCCTGGCCCGGCCCGCGGCGGCCGCGGCCGCGATGGCCTGGGGCAGCGCGGGGAGCGCGGCCGGGTCGCCCAGCGCGCCGGCCAGCAGCGCCTCGATCGGCTCGACCAGCGCCGGCACGGGCGAGGCGGCTTCGTGGCGCTGGCGGTGCAGCAGGCGGTGCAGCGTGTAGAACGTGGTCAGCGCCGCCATGAATGCGGCGTTGAAGGCGTGCAGCTGGCGCGTGCGCGCCGGCCCCGCTTCGAAGAACGCGGCGGCGCGGCCCGATTCGAGGGCGGCGATATCGGCGGCGAAGCGCAGGTGATTGAGTTCCGCGTCGGCCGGCGGCAGGCGGTGTTCGAGCACCTGCCGGCAAAAGCCCAGGAATCGCTCATAGCGCGCCTGCACGGTGCGCATCACCTGGTGGCCGTGGGAGCGGGGCAGCAGCACGTCGTGCACGGTCGCCGCCGCCAGGACGCCGATGCCCACCTCGGTGGTGCGCGTGATGGCCAGCGCGAACACGCTGGCCGGCGCGTCGAGGGCCGGCACGATGATCATGGCGGCCGTGTAGCCGGCCAGCACGAAGCTGTAGGATTGCTGGTTGCGGTGCATGGCGGCGCCCGCGGTGCACAGCGCGATCCACAGCGCCAGGCCGGCGAACAGCGGCGGCGCCTGCTGCGGAAACAGGGCGACCAGCGCCAGCGCAGCGGTGCAGCCGACGATGGTGCCGAGCAGGCGATACAGCGCCTTTTCCAGCACCATGCCGGACGAGGGGAGGGCCAGCACGAAGGTGGTCGTCATCGCCGTCATCGGCGAATCGAGGCCCAGACGGAAGGCCAGCCACAGGGCGCCGAAGGCAGCGGCCAGCGTGCGCTCCACGAACAATACGCGTTCGCCGTCGGAAGCGGCCCAGCCGCGCAGTTCGCGCGCGAGCCAGAGGTGGAGGGGGAGCGGGGCAGCTGCGGGTTCGGGGGTCATCTTTTATTCAACGACCCCGCCGCAGCAAGGGAGCGTTATATATTGTCCAAGTTTTCCAGCTGCCGGGTGAACAGCTGCTCCTGCAATTTCAAGTCTTCCGGCGCGAACCCGTCATAGGCGCGGGTGGTGCGGCCCCACACTTCCGGCATCACCTGCTCGATCAGGGTACGGCCGTTATCGGTCAGCGAGATCATCACGCAGCGGCGGTCGCCCGGGCGATTGCCCCGCGTGATCAAGCCCTGCGCTTCGAGGTCGTTGCACACCCGCGTGAGGTTGGCCGGCTTTTCCATGCAGGCCTCGCCCAGGTTGGACGCCGTCGACGTCTCGCCGTCCGAACCGTACAGCACCGCCAGCACCATGTAGCTGGCATCGACCAGGTCGTACTTGCGCAGGACCGCGTTCGACAGGTCCTTCATCCGTTTCTGCACGTGGTACGTCATGCGGAGCAAGCGCATCAAGTCTTCCGGGAAAGCCGGAATCCGTTCGTGGATCGTCTTCAGGCGCTTGTTCGTCGCGTCGAAACTGCTCATTGGCGCACTCCTGTGCAATAAATCTGTCAATACATGGATTGTACTAGTGGTTGCACAATGGTAAATTGTTTTTAGATGTCATCGCCCTGCTTGACACCCCCTCCCAACGCTGTCATCAGGCTCGCGAAATTGTCCAGCCGCTCGCTTTCCACGCGCAGCAATTGCTCTTCTTCACCCAGCAGTATCAGCTGCTTTTGCAGGGCGTCCGTGGCATCCGTGATGCCGGCCTGGTATGCCTTCGCGGCGAGTTCATGAGCCCGTCTGGCGGTCGCCAAAGCCCGTTCCGCCAGGCTTTGCTGCTCATCCGAGGACTGTATCTTTGCTACAACATCGGCCACTTCGGCCAGCGCGCCGACCAGGATACCGTTGTACTGCTCGACCGCCGCGTCATAGGCCGCCGTGTCGGCAGTCAGCTGGCTGCGCAGGCGGCGGCCCTCGAACAGTGGCAGGCTGAACGCGGGCGTGACGCCGAGCGTGCGCGCCGAAGCGTCGAAGAAGCGCGTAAAGCCGAACGATTGCAGGCCTGCGAAGGCCACCAGATCCAGGTTCGGATAGAACGCCGCGCGGGCGCCGTCGACGCGCTTGCCGGCCGCTTCCACGCGCCAGCGCATGGCGGCCACGTCCGGCCGGCGGCCCAGCAATTCCGCCGGCAGCGCGCTCGGCAGGGCGGCGGCTTGCCGCAGGGCCGGCACCGGCCGGGCGATCCTCTCGGCGTCGCCCGGTCCCTTGCCGACCAGTGCCGCCAGCTGGTTGCGTAGCACGGCGATCGATTCACCGATCCGCTCGTGCTCGCGCCGGCCAGCCGGCAGCGTGTTTTCCACCGTGGCCACGTCGATCATGCTGGCCAGGCCGGCGGCCTGGCGGCGGCGCACGATGTCGAGCATCTTCTGCCGCTGCGCCAGGCTCTCGGCGATGCTGTCCTGCTGCGCGTGGCGGTACCACAGCTGGACATAGGTGCGTACCACGGCCGACTGCAGCGACAGGCGCGCCATCTGCGCTTCGGCCGCGGCGGCACGGGCGTCGCCGAGGGCCGCCGCCAGCATGTCGTGATGGCGACCCCACAGGTCGAGATCGTACGAGCCGTTCAACGTTGCCGAGTTGTACCAGGCCCAGTTGCCGGCAAGTGGCGCGGGAACGCTGCCGTGCGCCGGGAAGCGGTCGCGGCTCGTGCTCGCACTGACGCTTGCCTGCGGCTGGTGCGCCGCCTCGACCACGCCGGCCAGCGCTTCGGCCTGGCGCACGCGCGAGCGTGCCGCCTTCAGGCCGGGATTGCGGGCCAGGGCGGCCTCCATCAGGCGGTCGAGCTGCGGGTCCCCGAAGGCATGCCACCACTGTTCGTTCGGCCATTGCGCATCGGGCGCCACGGCGGAATCGATCGCGCTGCCTGCCGCCAGGTCGCCGGCCGGCAGGCGGCGCGCTTGCGGCTGCACACTGCCCATGTCGGCACAGCCGGCCAAGGCGGCGGCGAAGGCGGCGGCCAGGGCGATGGCGGCAGCGCGGCGCGTACGCGTCATCAGCTCAGGCACGTCCCGTTCAGTTCGCGTAGTGCTTGCGGGTCTGCGCCACGTCCATGTCGGCTTCGGTTTCGATCAGCGTGCCATTCTTGCGCGCTTCGATGACCTGGGCCTGCACTTCGGCGCGGGTCAATCCGCGCTGCTTCGGCGCCTGTTGGGTGGTCACGGCGGCGACCGCGGTGGCCGTGCTGGCCGCGGCGGTCGCCGTGGCGTTGTCTTCGGCAGCGAAAGCGGTGCCGGCGGCGGCAAGGGTGACGGCGGCGATAAGGGTGTAAGCGGTTTTCATGATGAGTCCTCCTGTTCGATGGACTAAGTATATGCCTGAAATATTCATTAGTGAAATAAGATGTTCTGATAAGTGGAATTCAGCGACGAAATATTTCGACAAACCGTGTTGCCAAAAATCGGGGTCTGACCGCGATTTTTGGAAATGTTTCTCAACATCGGGGTCGGACCCCGGTTTCAGGAAATATTGTGGATTGCAGCTCGGGAGGAGGGTGCCTTCGGCGCAGCTTCCTTGGGTGCGACGCCGTTCGGGACGGGCTGTTAAAGTCTTTGCAAGGCCGCGCAGGCGGCGATGCAATCACAGGAGGCAGTCATGTCAGGAAGCAGCACACTCGACCCCGATAACTTCCCCACGGCGCCAGACCGCGTGGTGGGGCGGGGCCACGGCACGGGCGCCCTCGGCCCCAGCGACACGTCCGATTCGGGCAGCGATATCCAGGGCGGCTCGGGCCTGGCGCAGCAGATCGAGGAAAACTACCTCGATGGCGGCACGAACGAGGATCTGGATGAAAACACGGCGGGCGGCACAGCCGGCCCGGACGTTGGTGATGCCGACCTCGACAGTGATACGGACGCGGGCGGCACGGGCGAGCGCGCCACGGTCGGCCGCGATACGACGGCGCCGGATGGGGCCGACATCAACGTCGACCATATCGAAACGGTGCCGCTCTCGGGCCGCGATGCCGATGACATAGAACGCGGCGCGTAAGCAGGGCGAAGCAAGGAAACGGGGCCGTGAAGGCCCCGTTGTCATTCCTGCGGCAAGCCGCGTCAGGCCGCGTCAGGCCGCGACTGCCGTCTTCACCACCGGTTTCGAGAACTCGAAACGCTTGATTTCACCCACCAGGAACAGATAGCACAGCACCGTCACCAGGGCATTGCCGCCCACGAACACGAGCGCGCCGTAGAACGAGCCCGTGGCCTGGAGGATGAAGCCGATCACGATGGGCGTGGTGATGCCGGCCACGTTGCCGAACATATTGAACAGCGAACCACTCATGCCGCCGGCCTGGCTGGGCGACGTGTCGCCGACGACGGCCCAGCCCAGCGCGCCGATGCCCTTGCCGAAGAAGGCCAGCGCCATCACGGCCACCACCACCCAGTCCTGCTCCACGTAATTGCACAGCACCATCGTGGTGGCCAGCAGCATGCCGCCAATGATCGGCGTCTTGCGCGCCACCGAGGTGCTGTAGCCGCGCTTGATCATGCGGTCCGAGATGATGCCGCCCAGTACACCGCCGAGGAAGCCCGCCACGGCCGGCAGCGCGGCCACGAAGCCGGCCTTCAGGATCGTCATGTGCCGTTCCTTCACCAGGTAGACCGGGAACCACGTGAGGAAGAAGTAAGTCAGCGTGTTGATGCTGTACTGGCCGATGTAGATACCCAGCAGCATGCGCGACGACAGCAGCTGCTTCAGGCAAGACCACGTGTCGATCCGCGGCCGGTCGGCCGGCAGCAGGCCCGTCGTTTCCAGGTCGACCAGCGCGCCGCCCTTTTCGATGTGCTGCAGCTCGGCGGCGTTGGCGCGCGGGTGCTGGCGCGGGCCGTGGACGAACTTCAGCCATGCCAGCGCCATCACGATGCCGAGCGAACCCATCACGAAGAACACGCTTTCCCAGCCGAACGAGTGGACGAGCCAACCCATGATCGGCGCGAACAGCACCGTGGCGAAGTACTGCGCCGAGTTGAAGATCGCGGCCGCCGTGCCCCGCTCGGCCGTCGGGAACCACGAAGTCGTCAGACGACTATTGCCCGGGAACGACGGCGCCTCGGCCGCGCCGACGATCAGCCGCAGCGTGAACAACATCATCACGGCCGCGCCGCCGCTGAAGAAGCCGACCCAGCCCTGTGCCAGCGTGAACAGCGACCAGAAAAAAATCGAAAAGAAATACACGATCTTGGTGCCGAAGCGGTCCAGCAACCAGCCGCCGGGCAGCTGGCACAGCACGTAGGACCAGGAAAAGGCCGAGAAAATCAGGCCCATCTGGACGGGCGTCAACCCCAACTGCTTGCTCAGCTCGGGGCCAGCGATCGAAATCGTGGCGCGGTCGGCGTAGTTGATCGTGGTGACGATGAACAGGATCGCGAGAATCGTCCAGCGTACGTTGGTGGCCTTGATGGCCGGGATGTGCTTGCCCATGGAGTCTCCCAAAGCCCCCTTGACGGTTTTTGGAGGGAAATGTTGTCAGTCGTCGTACAACTACGAGCAGTATAGCGATCGAAATCCGAGCAGTGCAAGTGTTTTAACGATAAATATTTGACTGATGAATTATGTGGGATGGGCCATCGGTGCCGGCGAAACGGGGCCAGCAAAAAGGGCTGCCGAGGCAGCCCTTCACAAGCACGCGGCGGTAGCGCTCAGCTGTTCTTCTGTTCCCCGGTGCCGTTCTGCCTGGACAGCATCCACGCAGCGGCCGCCAGCACGCCGCCGCCCAGCAGCGCATAGCGCAGCGGCTTCGAGCGCGTCACGCGCGTATAGGGCGAGGTTTCCGCGACGTCGCCCATGCCGAGGCGTTGTTGCAGCTCGGCTTTCTCGTCCGGCGAATGGAGCGCATCGCGGCGCAGCCAGCGCGACGGTTTCTTGCTGCGCTGCTGTTCCCACATCTGTGTTTCGCCCATCTTGTCGAACAGGCGCGGCAGGTGGAACGCGCCCACCGCATTGGCCTTCGCGGCACCGCCCACGTAGACGTCGCGTTTCGGGTTTTGCGCGGCGTCCAGGATCGCCTCGGCCACCAGCTCAGGGGCGTAGATCGGCGGCGGCAGCTTCGGTTCCACGTCCATGTAGTTCTTCGCGTGCACCGTGAACATGGTGTCGATCGCCGCCGGCTTGACGAGCGTGACCGAGATCGGCGCGCCTTCCTTTTCCAGTTCCATGCGCAGCGCATCCGTGAAGCCCTTCACGGCGTGCTTGGAGGCCACGTACATGCCCTGCAGCGGCACGGCCGCCTCCGACACTTCGCTGCCCAGGTTGATCAGCGCGCCGCCTTCCTTGCGCAGGTGTTTCACGGCTTCCGTGGAGCCGTTCACCACGCCCCAGAAATTGGTCTGGAACAGGCGGTGGGCATCATCCTCGGAGACGTCCTCGATGCGGCCGAAGATCGACACGCCGGCATTGTTGACCCAGGTATCGATGCGGCCGAAGCGCTTGATCGCCGCCTGGGCGAGTGCCTTGACTTCATCCTTGCTGCCGACATCGGTGGGCACCACGAGTACCTCGGCGCCGCGCTGGCGCATCTGGTCTTCCAGGTCTTGCAGTGCCTGTTCGGCGCGGGCCGCCAGCACCAGTCTGGCGCCGCGCGAGGCGGCCATGCGCGCCGTCGTCAGGCCGATGCCGCTGGTGGCGCCCGTGATCACGATCACCTGTTGCGAAAGGGTTTTCAAGCGCATGCTATGCTCCTTGATCTGTCGAATATTGGAATGGTTGGTCGGGTTATCGTACCGGCACTGCCATTCCGGCGTCACACCATTCCACCAGTCAATACCGAGCCGGGCCGATACTTCCGCACTCGTCAGGAAGCGGGTGCCATCACTTCGGCCAGCCAGTCGGCGAACACGCGCACCCGCGGCGATAGTTGCCGCTGGCGTGGATACAGCACACTGACCGGCAGGGCGGGCGGCGGCCACGCCGGCAGTACTTCGCGCAGCGCGCCCGACGCCAGCAGATCGCGCACGTGGTAGCGCGGCAGCTGAGCCAGGCCCAGGCCGCCGGCGCAGCAGGCGACATAGGCTTCGCCGCCGTTCACGCTGACCCGCCCGGGCAACTGCAGCGTGCGCAGTACCCCATCGACGATGAATTCGAATGGCAGGTTGCGGCCGCTGGCGGCCGAATACCAGTTGACGGCCTGGTGGTGCCGCAGTGCCTCCAGCGTGGCCGGGGTGCCGTGCCGCTCCAGGTAGGCCGCGCTGGCGCAGGTGGCTTGCGCCAGCGTGGCCACGCGGCGGCCCACCATCGAGGAATCGGCCAGTTCGCCCACGCGCAGCACGCAATCGACGCCTTCGCCCACCAGGTCCACGTGGCGGTCGCCCATGCCTACCTCCACGTCGATGCCCGGGTAGCGGTCCATGAATTCGTGCAGCCGCGGCAGCACGTAGAAACGGCCCAGCGTGGGCAGGTCGACCCGCAGCCTGCCCTTCGGCAGCACGCCGCGGTGGCCGAAGCCCGCCTCGGTTTCCTCCACGTCGGCCAGGATGCGCAGGCAGCGCTGGTAATAGGCCTGGCCATCGGTGGTGGGCGACACCTTGCGCGTGGTCCGGTGCAGCAGTTGCACGCCAAGCCGCGCTTCGAGCTGGCGGATCGCATGCGTGGCCGTGGCGGCCGGCAGCTTCAGGTCGTCCGCCGCCTTGCTGAAATTGCCCAGCTCGACGATGCGGACGAAGAGTTTCATGGCATCAAATCGGTCCAAGATTATCGCGGTCCATGATTATTGTTAAAAATTGAATGATGCATGCAAGAGTATCGTATTTATCGTCTGCGCTGCATGATCCATACTGGCCGCATCGAAACCAGCCAGGAGTGCAGGACATGAACACGAACGAACAGGTCGCCATCGTCACCGGGGCATCGCGCGGCATCGGCGCCGCCATCGCGCGCCGCCTCGCCGAGGACGGCTACGCGGTGATCGTCAACTATGCGGGCAGCGCGACCGAGGCGGCCCAGGTGGTCGCGGACATCGAAGGGAAGGGCGGCCGCGCGGCCGCCGTGCAGGCCGACGTGGCCGACCCCGTGGCCGTGCGCGCGCTGTTCGACGCGGCGATCGAACGCTTCGACCGCGTGGATGTGCTGATCAATAATGCCGGCATCCTGCCGTCTCGGCTGCCGCACCTTGCCGACACGGACGACGCCACCTTCGACCGGCTGCTGGCCGTGAATGTGAAGGGCACGTTCAACGCGCTGCGCGAAGCGGCCACCCGCCTGCAGCGCGGCGGGCGCATCGTCAATTTCTCGACCAGCGTGGTCAAGCTGGCGCTGCCCGGCTATGCGATCTACGCGGCCACCAAGGCCGCCGTGGAAACGATGACGAACATCCTGGCGAAGGAATTGCGGGGCAAGGAGATCACCGTGAACGCGATCGCGCCGGGTCCCACGGCCACGGACCTGTTCCTGAACGGGAAGAGCGACGAACAGGTCGCGCGGCTGGCGAACATGGCGCCGCTGGAACGCCTGGGCCGCCCCGAGGATATCGCCGAAGGCGTGGCGTTCCTGGCGCGGCCCGGCGGCTGGGTCAACGGCCAGACGCTGCGCGCCAACGGCGGCATCGTCTGACCGGAGGCATGGCCCCTCCGCCGGCCTGCATCGCGGTCAGCCAGGACCGCCCAGCGTGATGCAGAGCTTCACTTTCCGCCCGCCCTCGAGCAGCAGGCAGGCGTCGGAGCTCGCCCCGTTGGGTGGCACGAGGCGCAGCCGCAGTTGCGTGACTCCGGCCTTGTTGATCGCGGCCAGCCCGGCCGCCGAGAAATCGGTGGAGCGCGTGGTGCCCGCACCGAAGCTGACGATGTGCGCCGCGCCCTGCGCCGTGGCAGCGGCGTCCCAGTCGTCGGCATGAAGCGCGAGGGATGAACTGAAGTGCCCACGCTGCACGTCGATCGCGACGGTGCCGCCGCCGGCCCAGGGATCGCCCGATGCGCCTGGCGAGCTCACTTCCAGGCAGGCATGGTTGATCGCCGCGTTATCGGGCAGCGACGATGTGTCGAAGTGCAGGATGGCGCGCGCCTCGCCGCCCTGGCCGGCGCCGATCCGCAGCAGGCTGCCCGTGCCGACCACTACCCGGGCGCGCCCGGCTTCGCCAGGGCGGCGGGCGACCAGGTTGCCGGTCCGGCGCGGGTCGCTGTCGAACACGAGCTGGTCGGGCGCCAGGTGCACCACGAACAGGGCGCTGCGTACCGGTTCGAGCTTGCCGCCGTGCCCCATCGAACGGAAACGCAGGCGGGCGGAGCGTTCCAGCACGATGGGCGCCGCGTAGGTTTCGCCGTTCGTCTCCGTCGGCTCGCTGCCGTCGAGCGTATAGCGGGTCCACGCGATCGGTTCCAGCACGTCCAGCTCGATGCGCACCTTGTGGATGAAGCTGCCTCCCGCCGACGGCGCGATGCGCGTCTCCGGGTAGTCGCGGTCGTCGATCCGCCAGCCGAAGGCCTGCACGGCTTCATTGCCGGCATCGTCCTTCGCATGGCAGAGGAGGGCGTGCGGGCCGTTGCCGCGCAGGGTGAACACCTTCCTGCCGGCGAACGAGCGGCGCGCCGGATTGCGCGCGCTCGAGGGATCGGAGCCGTCTTCGGTGTAATGCACGACCATGCCGTCGGGCGCGGACAGCACGGCATCGAAGCCCTGCGCATACACGCCGCCCGGCTTGTCGCACGCTACCAGTGCGTGCCGCGCGGCCGCGCCGGCCGGCAGCACGGGTTCCACCCGCGGCGCGGCCGGATCGCGCACCCATTCGCCGTCGATGAAATACAGGATGATGACGGCGTTGGCACCCAGTTCGAGCGTGAGCGACACGTATTCGTCCACGTCCAGCCGTTGGGCGATGAAGTGTTCCGTCAGCGTGGCCTTCACGAAGGGCACGGCCTTCTTCTCGTAGGACCGCTGCACGATCGGCGAGGGCAGCCCGTCGCCATCGATGGCAATGAAGTACAGCGTGCTCGTTTCATGGATCACGGGATTGGACTCGGCGAGCCAGCGCGTCCTGTCGGTGCTGTGGAAGACCGTTCCCTTGTTGCTCGACGCCTTCACTTCGAGGCTGCCTTCGAACGGCGGGCCGCCTTCCGGCGGCAGGACGATCAGCTCGGGAAGCAGGACGTTGACGCCATAGGTTCGCTCGGTCGCCGCGCCGCTGCTCGCGCTGAAGCGCACGTCCCATGCGCCATCGGTCGCCAGCGTGAGCGATTGGCCGTTCGTCAGCGCGCCCTCCAGCGTCTCTGCCACGCTCTCGACGAGGAAGCCCGCTTCCACGGCCTTCGTCACGCGCCTGGCCACGAAGGTGACCGCGGCATCGGCCGGCGTCGCGGTAACGGTCACTTGCAGGTCCGCGCCGTAGTTGCCGCTTGCCTTGTCGACCGAGAAGATGATGGGGGGAGCCGGCGGATAGCGGTTCAGGTAGCCCCGAAAAGCGTCGAACACCGCCTGGTTCTTGATGACCTTCTCGTGGCCGTCCGTGCCGGCGCCCACGTTGACCACCTTGTTCAGGTCGGCGCCGTTGCGCCGGCTCGTGTCCGGGTACTGCTGGTCGACGAAGTCGCCGCGCGCGATGACGGCGACATACGACAACTGGTCGTCGTCCAGCGCGGTGGTGCCGGTCCACGCCTCGTTGGGGGCTTCCTGCCGGGCCCGGTCGGCCGCGCCGGCCGGCGTGTCCTCGCTGGCGACGGCGCCGAAGCGGTGCGACTGCACCTCGAATTCGCTGCCCGTCTTGAATTCGTAGATGCTGTTCGGACCCAGGCCGTAATTGGCGCCCGCGATGCAAACGAACGTACCCGTCGCATCGAGGCGGTGGTCGGCGTTGTTCCATTCCCCCGTGCCCTGCAGGCCGCGCAGGTAACCGTTGACCATGCCGCAGCCCAGCGAGTGCGCGATGAAGTCGACCCGCTGCACGCCCAGGTAGGCGCGCACGTCGTCGATGAAATCGCGTACGACATCGATGTGATCGCGATGTACGTCGGGCAGCACGGGGGTGCCGTTGTTCTCGCCCAGGTAGTCGCACGACCAGATCTCGCAATCCTGCCAGCCGGCCTCCTTGAGGAAAGCCTTCATCGCCAGCATGCCGTACCTGGGGTCGGCCGAATGGCTGGCGTTGCCGTGCATGAGGATCACCGGGCATTTGCGCAACTGCGCGCGGTGGCCGGGCTGGTCCAGGTTCGGGTCGCCGCCGAAGCCGGTGAGGGTATGGGGAAAGTCCTGCGGGAACTGGTTCATGGAAACTCCTGCTCGAAATGGGTGGAAGGCTTGCAGGTTGCGAGCCAATGTAATCGATGCAGACTGCGGAAAAGCGAGCGGAAGTGGCGATGACGTTTTGATTTAAATCAAAAGTGCGTCATGCCAGCGATCCAAAAATGCACACGGCCCGCGCGAGGCGGGCCGTGTTGTCGATCATGCGCCGGTCAGTTCAGGCGCATGTCGCGGGAATGGCGGAACTCAGGCGAAGTTCTGGTTCACGAATTCCCAGTTGACCAGGTTCCACCACGATTCCACGAATTTCGGACGGGCGTTGCGATAGTCGATGTAGTAGGCGTGTTCCCAAACGTCCACGGTCAGCAGCGGCTTGTTTTCCGTGGTCAGCGGGGTGGCGGCGTTGGACGTGTTGACGATGTCCACGGAGCCGTCCGGCTTCTTCACCAGCCAGGTCCAGCCGGAACCGAAATTGCCCACGGCCGACTTGCTGAACTCTTCCTTGAACTTGTCGAAGGAGCCCCACTTGGCGTTGATCGCGTCCGCCACCGGACCGGTCGGCGCGCCGCCGGCGTTCGGTGCCATGCAGTGCCAGAAGAACGTGTGGTTCCACACCTGCGCGGAGTTGTTGAAGACGCCGCCGGAGGACTTCTTGATGATTTCTTCCAGGGACAGGTTCTCGAACTCGGTGCCCTTGATCAGGTTGTTCAGGTTCGTGACGTAAGCCTGGTGGTGCTTACCGTAGTGGAATTCCAGCGTTTCAGCCGAGATGTGCGGTTGCAGTGCGTCTTTCGCGTACGGCAGCGGCGGCAGGGTATGTTCCATGTGCATTTCCTTATGAGGGGACAAAAGAATCAACGTTTTCAAAACGCCCATCATTGTAATGCGTTGCCCGCCGGCCTGCCGAAATCCCCCGTAAATAGTGAGGCTACCCGAACGGCTATAAGGGGCCTGCGTCACGCGGCCGCGTCGTTTCCCGCACCACCAGTTCCACCGGCGGCACGCGCGTGGGTACGCGGTCGCCGCTGATCAGGCGCAACAGGGCGGTGATCGCCGTCAGCCCGATGTCGTACAGCGGCTGGCGCACCGTCGTCAGCGGCGGCGTCGTGAAGGCGGAGCCGGGCAGGTCGTCGAAGCCCACCAGCGACACGTCTTCCGGCACCTGCACGCCCTTGCGGTACAGGGCCAGGCGCACGCCGTAGGCGCTCTGGTCGTTGGCCGCGAAGACGGCGGTGAAATCCTGGCCGGTCTCGAACAGGTGGTTCACCGCCAGCAGGCCGCTGTTCTCGTGAAAGTTGCCTTCCACCACGAGGGCCGGGTCGACCGGGATGCCGGCCGCTTCCAGCGCCTTGCGGTAGCCGCGCAGGCGGCTCGAGGCATCGGCATGGCTGGGCGGGCCGGACACGAAGGCGATGCGCCGGTGCCCCAGTTCGATCAGGTGTTGCACGGCCAGGAAGGCGCCGTGCTCGTTGTCCATCGTGAAGCCCAGCGCGTTCTGCGCATCGAGGGCGCGGCCGGTGACGACGATGGGGCGCTGGGTGGCGAAGTGCAGCAGCTGGTCGTCCGGCAGGTTGCCGGACAGGAGCACGATGCCGTCGACCTTGCGCGCCAGCAGCAGGCGGATGCGGTCCGCCTCTTCCAGCGCGCTCCAGTGCCCGGTGACGATGACCGAGGCGTAGCCGGTGCCTTTCAGGCCGTCATCGACGCCGTGCAGGATCTCGTCGAAGAACGGCGAGGAAATGTCCTGCACGATGATGCCGATCGTGTGCGTGCGGCCTTTCTTGAGGCCTTGCGCCATCAGGTTCGGCGCGAAATTGGTGCGCTCGATCGCCTTCATCACGGCTTGCCGCTTGTCGTCGGAGACGCGGGCGGTGCCGTTCAGGATGCGCGACACGGTCGAGGGTGAGACGCCCGCTTCCCGGGCGACGTCGAGCAGGGTCGAGGGCCCCGCGGGCGTAGATGGATTTGTCAATTGTTGTTTTTCCACGTTGTCGGACCGGGGCAAGAGTACCATACCGCCCCGGTCGAAGGCAGCCGCCGGTGCTTGCGGGTCAGCCGCGGCGCGCGCGGCGCGCCGCGGCGCCAGCGGCGAGAAGGCCAGTGCCCAGCATCAGCCACGTGGCCGGTTCGGGAACGACGCTGACCGTGAACTGGGTATCGGCGCCGAGGGCATAGTGCTCATCGATCGGATAATCGTTGTAGATGATGCCGCCGTCGGGCAGGTTCCAGTACTGGCTGCGGGTGTATTGCCCTGGTACGTTGTAGACATGCCAGGCCGAATAGAAGACGCCCGCAATTGTGTATTTCTCGAAGGTCGCGCCGCAACTGGTGTATTCCTGGACTGCGCACCTGTCCGCCTGAAAACCGTTGGCGACGAACTTGCTGACCTCGCTTGCGACGATCGTGCCGTCGCCGTCGACATCATCGCCGATGAAGTAGCCCCTCCACGCGCGCGAGGCGTCCCACACCCACTCGTCCCCCATCAAGGTATGGTTGTACCAGGCCCCCTCGTATTCGAACACGTATTTCTTTTCGTAGGCCTGCGCGGATGACGCGGCAGTGGCGAGCAGCGCCGCTGCAATGACGCGGATGTGCATGACAATCTCCTGGTGATGTTGGACGGCCGCGGTCGCGGCCATTGATGAGCCTATCACTGGAAAGGTGTGCGGCGAAGGGCGCCGGGCCGCAATGCGTTATAAGCGCGACACTATTGCAATGCAAGCGTTACCGGTCCAACTGCGGCTGGACGTTCGACACCGTCAGGTCGGCGCTGCCTTCGGCCAGGCGCACATTGTATTTCCGGCGCGGTTGCAGCTGGTCCGGCGAGCGCAGGATCGCGCCACGGCTGTCGGTGACGATCGCGTAGCCACGCTCCAGCGTGCGCTGCGGATTGAGCAGTTCGAGCTGCGCGGCCAGCGCGCCCAGCGCCTCGCGCTCGCGCCGCACGCACGCGGCGATGTTGACGGCGCAGCGATGCTGCAACGCAGCCAGGTGGGCACGCACGGCGCGCGTGTCGGGGCGCTGCGCGGCCAGCCGGCCAGCCAGCTTGTCCAGCGTGTGGCGCGACTGGTTCAAGGGCGCGCGGTTGGCGTGCATCAGCGCCGTCGACAGCGCCAGCAGGGCCAGGCGCTGCTGGCGGATGCGCGCCGTGGGGCTTAGCAGGCGGCGGCTGTGGTGGTCCAGCGTCTGCGCGGCGTCGTTCAGCGTGCGTCGCATTGCGCGGCGCAGGTCGGTGGCGTCGGCGCGCAGCGAAGCGAGCCAGTCGCCGCGCGGCGTGGCGGCCAGCTCGGCGGCCGCCGTGGGCGTGGCGGCGCGCAGGTCGGCGGCGAAATCGGCAATGGTGAAATCGGTCTCGTGGCCCACGCCGGAAATCACCGGCATGCTGCATTCCGCGATCGCCCAGGCCACCATCTCGTCATTGAAGCACCACAGGTCTTCCATGCTGCCGCCGCCGCGGCAGACGATCAGCACGTCGCACTCGGCCCGCTTCGATGCCGTGCGGATCGCCCGGGCGATCTGCTCGCCGGCGAACTGCCCCTGGACGAGGGTCGGGTAGAGCACCACGTTCACGTGCGGCGCGCGGCGACGCAAGGCGATCAGCACGTCGCGCAGCGCCGCCGCCTGAGGGCTCGTGACGATGCCGATGGTGCGCGCGAACAGGGGCAGGGCGCGCTTCCTGTCCTCGTCGAACAGGCCGGCCGCGGACAGCTTCTCCTTCAGCCGCATGAACGCCTCGAACAGCGCCCCCACGCCGGCGCGGCGGATCGCTTCGACATTGATCTGATAGTCGCCGCGCGGACCATACAGCGTGACGAGCGCGCGGACTTCGACCTTGTCGCCTTCGCGCGGCACGAAGCCGGCGTATTGCGCGCGGCCGCGGAACATCACGGCGCGCACCTGGGCCGCATCGTCCTTCAGCGTGAAGTACCAGTGGCCCGACGCGGCACGCGTGAAATTGGAGATTTCCCCAGCGATCCAGGTCAGTGGAAAACTACGCTCGAGCAGCCGCGATACGGCCTGGTTCAGCGCGCTGACGGTGATCACGGCGTTCTGGCCGGGGGCGGAATCGGGGCGGTCGAAGGTCGGCATCAGGGAACTGTCCACAGAGTCATCAAGCGGTCATGCTTATGTCATATCTCGCCCAAAACAGCAAGGTGTTTTTCCAAGATACTGATTTATAAAGATAAAACCGGCTGCTTCATTCGTGTGCATCGTAAGAATATTCTTACAAATCAAGGACTTCGCTGAGGCCGGTCATTCTTACGCACAAAGATATCCACAGAATTTGTGGGGAACGTGAACAAGTGGCGGAAGCAGTGCCGAAAATTTCCGCAGGAAAAGTTTCTCTTTGTAAATCAGGTACTTGGCATGCCTGACTCGCGCTTCCCCACAATTTTATCCACAGAAGTTGTGCAGAACCGCACGGCCATCCGGCGCCCCTCCAGCAGGCAACGAGAAGGGATCGGGCTGCCTGTTTTTTGTGCGTGGGCATTTTTTCCTTTTAAATCAACGTGCTTGGAAGGTCGTGTCACCCTTGCGCACAATATTGTCCACAGTTTTTGTGCAGAAGGACGACCGATGGCAAGACGGATGAGGAAAACGGGCAGTCTCGCGTCGCTGCCCGTTTTTTGAGCTCGGCTGATTTTTCCTGTGAAATCAACGCTCTTCCACCGTCTCCGGCGCCTTGCCAACAGTCTTATCAACAATTACTGTGCAGAAGCACTGCTGGGTAGAACCGCATATTTGGCTGTACTGCAAGTTTTTTGCGCATTGAAATAATTTCCTTTCGGATCAAGGACTTGACGAGGTCATGGGCCCCTTGCCAACAATTTTGTCCACAGAAATTGTTGAGAATGCCGCCGCAGCGGATGCCGAGGTGGTTGCACAAAAAATGGGCTTCGCCATAAATTCTATTGAAATCAATGACTTGTGCGAGACTTCGCGCCTTGCGCACATTCTTTTCCACAGAATTTGTGAAGAACACGCGTCGGCGCGCCTGGGCCGCGCGCTTGCACCGGTCCACACTTGCCGCGATGCCGGCAACACGCTACATTGCGCGTCTGCGCCTGTGTCGGGCTTTCATAAAGGAGTAAGTTTTGCTCGCCATCTTCCAAGCTGCCGGCTGGCCGATCTGGTTGCTGCTGATCGCTTCCATCGTCGCCACCGCCTTGATCATCGAACGCCTGATGACCTTGCGCCGCGCCCGGATCCTGCCGCCTAACCTGCTCGACGAAGTGGTGGGCGTCTACCGCAGCGGCAACATCACGCCGGATATCCTGGGCAAGCTGGAAACGAGTTCGCCGCTGGGCGTGGTGCTGTCGGCCGCGCTGCGCAATGTGAACGCGCCGCGCGAGGTGATGAAGGAATCGATCGAGGAAGCGGGCAGCGGTGTCGCGCACACGCTGGAGCGTTTCCTGACGACGCTGGGCACGATCGCCACGCTGGCGCCGCTGATGGGGCTGTTCGGCACCGTGGTCGGCATGATCGAGATCTTCGGCGCCCAAAATCCCACCGGTGCCAATCCGGCGCAGCTGGCGCACGGCATTTCCGTGGCGCTGTACAACACCGGCTTCGGCCTGGCCATCGCCATGCCCACGCTGGTGTTCTACCGCCACTTCCGCGCGCTGGTCGACAGCTTCGTGATCCAGATGGAGCAGCAGGCCGTGCGCTTCGTCGACGTCGTGCACAACTCCCGTCAGTAAGGGCAGGGCGATGAATTTCCGCAAGGGCCAGCGCCGGGAAGACCCGGAGATCAACCTGATCCCGTTCATCGACGTGCTGCTGGTGATCCTGATCTTCCTGATGGTGTCGACCACCTACAGCAAGTTCACGGAACTGCAGATCACGCTGCCCACCGCCGATGCGCAGAAGGCGACCCAGCAGCCGGACCAGATCGACGTGACCGTGGATGCGAAAGGCAACTACACGATCAACGGCGAGCCGGTATCGTTCCGCGACGTGGCCGGCCTGGCCTCGGTGCTGAAGGCGGCCGCGCAGCCGGGCAGCGACCCGGTGGTGGTCGTCAATGCCGACCAGTTCGCCATGCACCAGATGGTGGTCAACGTGATGGAAGCGGCGCGCATCGCCGGCTTCGGCAAGTTGACGTTCGCGGCGCAGACGGGGAGCGGGAAGTAGGCGTGATATTTTCCTCTCAGACCCCGGAGCAAGACCTGGGGACGGACGCGACGGGTCCGTCCCCAGCACCTGCCTCCGGGGCAAGGATGTGTTGCCGGCTGTTCCGGCTATTCCTTACCCAATGACCCTCGAATCCACCCTCACCCGCGCCTGGCAGAAGCGCGGTCCGCTCGCCTGTGCGCTGTACCCCGTGTCGCTGCTGTTCCGCGCGCTGGCCGCGCTGCGCCGCCGCCTGTACCGCGGCGGCATCCTGAAATCGACGCGCCTGCCGGTGCCCGTGGTGGTGGTCGGCAATATCTATATCGGCGGCACCGGCAAGACGCCGTTGACGATCTGGCTGGTCGAGCGCCTGCGCGCCGCCGGCTTCCAGCCCGGCGTGATCTCGCGTGGCTTCGGCAGCCAGGGCGACGCGCCGCGGCCCGTGACCGCGCTGTCCACTCCGGCCGAGGTGGGCGACGAGCCCGTGCTGATCGCCACGCGCGCCGCGTGCCCCGTCTTCGTGGGCCGCAACCGCGCCGCGGCGGGGCTGGCGCTGCTGGCCGCGCACCCCGAAGTGAACGTGATCGTCACCGACGACGGCTTGCAGCACTACGCGCTGCAACGCGACGTGGAAGTGGTGCTGTTCGATGGCCGCGGCGTGGGCAACGGCTGGACCTTGCCCGCCGGCCCGCTGCGCGAGCCGCCTTCGCGCCGTCGCGATGTCACGGTGGTCAACGCGCCGGCGCTGACGCCGCGGCTGGCCGCCAAGGTCGGCGGCCAGCCGCACCTGATGACCCTGGAGGGCGAGTTCGCCGAACGCCTCGCCGACCGGCGCGAGCGCGTGCCGCTGCGCTATATCGGCGGCCGGGGCAGGGTGGCCGCCGCCGCCGGCATCGGCAACCCGAAGCGCTTTTTCCGCATGCTGGCCGACGCCGGCCTGCAGTTCCAGGAACTGCCGCTGCCCGATCATCACGATTTCCTCGACCGGCCGTTCGCGCGGGTGGACGCGGAGGTGATCTTGATGACCGAGAAGGATGCAGTAAAATGCGCACAAATCGAAGAACTCAGAAACGATCCGCGGCTGTGGGTCGTTCCGGTCGGCGCGCAGCTCGATGCGGCGCTGGCCTCGCACATTGTGGAGAAATGCCGTGGACGCACGTTTGCTTGACATCCTGGTCTGCCCTGTTTGCAAGGGCCCGCTGGAATACGATAAGAAAGCCCAGGAAATGATCTGCCGCGGCGACCGCCTGGCCTATCCGATCCGCGACGGCATCCCGATCATGTGGGCAGACGAAGCCCGCACGCTGCAGGATACCGTGGAATAAGCGGGTGGAATGAGCCGATCGTGAGCTTCACCGTCATCATTCCCGCGCGGCTGGCGTCGACCCGCCTGCCGAACAAACCGCTGGCCGACCTTGGCGGCAAGCCGATGGTCGTGCGCGTGGCCGAGCGGGCCGCGCTGTCCGGCGCGGCCCGCATCGTCGTGGCCACCGACCACCCATCGATCATGGAAGCCTGTGCCGCGCACGGCGTCGAAGCGCGGCTGACGCGCGCCGACCATCCGTCCGGCACCGACCGCATCGCCGAGGTGGCGCAGGCGCTCGGCCTGCCGCCCTCGGCCGTGGTCGTCAACCTGCAGGGCGACGAGCCGCTGATCGACCCGGCGCTGCTGGCCGACTGCGCCGCGCGCATCGATGCGGGCGTGCCAATGGCCACCTGCGCCCATCCGATCGACGACGCTGCCGATGCCTTCAATCCGAACGTGGTCAAGGTAGTCCTGGACAAGGCGGGCCGCGCGCTGTACTTCAGCCGCGCCACGATTCCCTGGGCGCGCGATGCCTTCGCGCAGTCCAAGGATGCGCTGCCTTCCGGCTATGTGCCGTTGCGCCACATCGGCCTGTACGCCTACCGCAACGATTTCCTGCAAGCCTATCCGCGGCTCGACGTGTCGCCGCTCGAGACCATTGAGGCCCTCGAGCAGCTGCGCGTGCTGTGGCATGGCCATCCTATCGCCGTGCACGTCACCGGCGCCGCGCCGGCACCCGGCGTCGATACTCCCGAAGACCTGGAACGCGTTCGCGCTCACTTCGGCTGAGCGTTTGGCGTTTTTGCACGTCGGCGCCATTCCCGAAGTGGCGTTGGGCCAGCCTTTTGTGGTAAGTTTCGTCACAACTGATACATCTACCATCAAACTATTAAAATTGTTTTAGGAATCTTCATGCGTCTCATTCTGTTAGGACCACCCGGCGCCGGCAAGGGCACCCAGGCCAACTTCATCAAGGAAAAGTACAACATTCCTCAGATTTCGACCGGTGACATGCTGCGGGCCGCCATCAAGGCCGGCACGGAGCTGGGGATCGCCGCCAAGGCGGTCATGGACGCTGGGCAGCTGGTTTCCGACGACATCATCATCGGCCTCGTCAAGAACCGCCTGAAGGAAGCGGACTGCGCGAACGGCTACCTGTTCGACGGCTTCCCGCGCACGATCGCCCAGGCCGACGCGATGAAGGATGCCGGCGTGAAGATCGACTACGTGCTGGAAATCGACGTGCCGGACGAACAGATCATCGAGCGCATGAGCGGCCGCCGCTGCCACCAGGGTTCCGGCCGCGTGTACCACGTGAAGTTCAACCCGCCCAAGGTGGATGGCGTGGACGACGTGACGGGCGAACCGCTGGTGCAGCGCGACGACGACCGCGCCGAGACCGTGAAGAAGCGCCTGGACGTGTACCACAACCAGACTGAAGTGCTGCTCGGCTATTACAACGAGTGGGCCAAGTCGGGCGACCCGGTCGCTCCCAAATACCGCAAGATCGAAGGCGTTGGCGCGGTGGAGGAAATCCGCGATCGCGCATTCGCCGCACTGGCGGAATAAGAAACACGAGACGGGCCCGCGCGGTCCGTTTTTTTTTGCCGGCCCCCTTTTGGCCGCACAGCCGTACGCCTTGCCGTACGCAGGTATTCGCAAGCATCGTTTCGTCTGCATCGTTTCGTTTGCCGCTAGCGCGGCGTGATGAAGTCCGATTGGCACCATTCGACAACGTTGGTTCATAAAGGGGGGAGATATGGCAGCAGGTCTGTGGTTTGCGGTGGCGTGTGGCGTCATCGCGGTGATATACGGGCTGTACTCGCGCAACTGGATCCTGGGGCAGGACGCGGGCAATGCCCGCATGCAGGAGATCGCCCTGGCGATCCAGCAGGGCGCCAGCGCCTACCTGACGCGGCAGTACCGCACCATCGCCATCGTTGGCGTCATCCTCCTCGTTGCCATCTTCCTCCTGCTCGGCGTGCAGACCGCGCTGGGCTTCCTGATCGGCGCGGTGCTGTCCGGCGCCTGCGGCTTCATCGGCATGAACGTGTCGGTGCGGGCCAATGTGCGCACGGCGCAGGCCGCCTCAAGAAGCTTGAACGACGCGCTCGACGTGGCCTTCAAGAGCGGCGCGATCACCGGCCTGCTCGTGGTGGGCCTGGGCCTGCTGGGCGTGGCCCTGTTCTACTGGATGCTGACGGCCTTTGCCGGCAGTGCGTATCCTTCGCCAGGGCTGTCGCCGCACGACGTGATCAAGCCGCTGATCGGCCTGGCTTTCGGCGCGTCGCTGATCTCGATCTTCGCCCGGCTGGGCGGCGGCATCTTCACCAAGGGCGCCGACGTGGGCGCCGACCTGGTGGGCAAGGTGGAGGCGGGCATCCCGGAGGATGACCCGCGCAACCCGGCCGTGATCGCCGACAACGTGGGCGACAACGTGGGCGACTGCGCCGGCATGGCGGCCGACCTGTTCGAAACCTATGTGGTGACCCTGATCGCCACCATGCTGCTCGGTGCGCTGATGGTTACCGACGCCACGGCCGAGGCGATCCTGTACCCGCTGCTGCTGGGCGGCGTGTCGATCCTGGCGTCGATCGTCGGCTGCCTGTTCGTCAAGGCCAAGCCGGGCAAGAAGATCATGTCTGCGCTGTACACGGGGCTGTGGTGGGCGGCGATCCTGTCGCTGATCGGCTTCGCCATCGTCACGTGGCTGGTGTGGACCGACTACACGATGCGCTGGCAGATGATTGGCGCCACGCTGGTGGGCATCGTGCTCACGGGCCTGATGGTGTACATCACCGAGTTCTACACGGGCACCGATTTCAAGCCGGTGCGTCACATCGCCGAAGCGTCGACGACCGGGCATGGCACCAACATCATCGCCGGGCTGGGCGTGTCGATGAAATCGACCGCATACCCCGTGCTGGCCGTGTGCATCGCCATCCTGGTGTCCTATGAGCTGGCCGGCCTGTACGGCATCGCGATCGCCGCCACCTCGATGCTGTCGATGGCCGGCATCATCGTCGCGCTCGACGCCTATGGGCCGGTGACCGACAACGCCGGCGGCATTGCCGAGATGTCCGGCATGCCCGATTCCGTGCGCGCCATCACCGACCCGCTCGACGCCGTCGGCAACACCACAAAGGCCGTCACGAAGGGTTATGCGATCGGTTCGGCCGGCCTGGCGGCGTTGGTGCTGTTCGCCGATTACACCCATGCGCTGGACGCGCGCAACATCAGTATCGCATTCGACCTGTCCAATCCGATGGTGATCGTGGGCCTGTTCATCGGCGGGCTGATCCCCTACCTGTTCGGCGCGATGGCGATGGAAGCGGTGGGGCGGGCGGCTGGCGCGGTGGTGGTCGAGGTGCGCCGGCAGTTCCGCGAGATCCGCGGCATCATGGATGGTACCGGCAAGCCGCAGTACGACAAGGCGGTGGACATGCTGACGGCATCGGCGATCCGCGAAATGATCCTGCCCTCGCTGCTCCCCGTGATCGTGCCCATTCTCGTCGGCATGCTGCTCGGGCCGGCCGCGCTGGGCGGCATGCTGATGGGCACCATCATCACCGGCCTGTTCGTGGCGATCTCGATGACGACCGGCGGCGGCGCCTGGGACAATGCCAAGAAATACATCGAGGACGGCAACCACGGCGGCAAGGGCTCGGATGCGCACAAGGCGGCGGTAACCGGCGACACGGTGGGCGACCCGTACAAGGACACGGCCGGCCCCGCCGTCAACCCGCTCATCAAGATCATCAACATCGTCGCGCTGCTGCTGGTGCCGCTGCTGCCGGCAACCGGCTGGCTGGCGGTCACGCCCGACCCGGTGCAGGCGCGGGCGAAGGTGTCGCACCAGGTGGCCAACGGCACGCCGCAGGCGGCGCCGTCGGTGCCGGCCGCGCCGCGCTGAGACGGCACAGCGGTGCAGGGGGCGGCACAGCGGTGCAGGGGGCGGCAGCGCTAAGGCGGCACAGCGGTGCAGGGGGCGGCAGCGCCAAGGCGGTGCAGCGGTGCAGGGGGCGGCAGCGCCAAGGCGGCGCAGCGGTGCAGGCGTGTGGCAGCGCTGAGGCGGCGCAGCGGTGCGGCATGGCACGGGCGGCCCGGCGTATCATGGATGCGCCGATGCCGTCCGGGGCCTGCCATGCCGCCATTCCGTTTGCCGAATCGTTCGCCAGTTCGTTCGCCAGCTCGTTCGCCGATTTGTTCGCCGATTCCTTGGCCAATCCGTTGGGCAATTCGTTCGCGGATTTGTTCCTTGATTCGTTCCCCCGCTTGTTCCCCGGCTTGTTCCCCGATTCATTCGTTGATCAGTTCGCTGATGCTTGCCGCCGCGCTGATCCCCGCGCTTGCGAGCGCGCGGCAGGACGCCGTCGCCGAGCGCGAAGCGTACGCCAATCTGCCCGTGTGCCGGCTCGGCCCGGACCGGCGCAGTCTCGAGATCGAACCCTGCCGCACCGCGCCGGCGCAGCGGCCGATGCCGCGGCGGCCCGTGCCGCGGCAGGATGACGCTGACCGCATCGGCCCTCCCGATACGATGCCGCCTTCGGCTGCCGGACGGCCCGTGCTGCCTTCGGCCACGCTCGGCCAACGTTCTCCCTATCCGGCGGCACCGGTGGCCCCGGTACCGCCCTTGGTGAATCCGTCGGCCAACCCGTCCGCGTCGCCACCGGACAGGGCCATTACCCGGCCGTCACCCACCACCTGCGTGGGCGGCGTGTGCCGCGATACCAACGGCAACACGTTCCAGCAAGGCGGCACCGGCGTGACGCGCACCCCGGCGGGGCGCCACTGCACCACCGTCGGGGGCTTTGTCCGCTGCATGTGATTCCGCTACAATGCCGTTGGTTGACGCTTACGTAAACGTAAAGTAGAGGAGACGGCATGCAGATCAGGGATAACGTATTTATCGTCACGGGCGGCGCTTCGGGCCTCGGGGCGGCGACGGCGCGCACGCTGGCGGCCAGCGGCGGCAAGGTCGTGCTGGCGGACGTGCAGGTGGACGCCGGGCAGGCGCTGGCCGAAGAATTGGGTGGCCGGTTCGTGCGCTGCGACGTCACGCAGGAAGCCGATGGCCTGGCGGTGGTGGCGGCAGCGCAGGAGCTGGGGGCCTTGCGCGGCATCGTCAACTGCGCCGGCATTGCCCCGGCCGCGAAGACGGTCGGCAAGGAAGGCCCGCACCCGCTCGATGCGTTCGCGCGCACGATCACCATCAACCTGGTCGGCACCTTCAATATGTGCCGCCTGGCCGCCGATGCGATGAGCCGGCTGGAGCCGCTGGAGCATGGCGAACGGGGCGTGATCGTCAACACGGCCTCCGTGGCGGCATTCGACGGCCAGATGGGGCAGGCGGCCTACGCGGCGTCGAAAGCCGGCGTGGCCGGCATGACGTTGCCGATGGCGCGCGACCTGTCCAGGAGCGGCATCCGCGTGATGACGATCGCCCCCGGCATCTTCGAGACGCCGATGTTGCTGGGCATGCCGGCCGAGGTGCAGGAAGCGCTCGGCAAGATGGTGCCGTTCCCGCCGCGGCTGGGCAAGCCGGACGAATACGCGCACCTGGCCAAGGCGATCATCGAGAACGTGATGCTGAACGGCGAGACGATCCGCCTGGACGGTGCGATACGGATGCAGCCGAAATAGAGTAGCATTCGTGCATCATTGAACGAACGCGCGACCCGGTCGCGCGTTTTGCTTTTCAGGGGGAACCGATGACACGACTTTATTCCATTCCGCTGGCCGCGCTGCTGTGCGCGGCGCTGCCTGCCCCGGCCCAGGAAGCGGCCACGCTGCAGCGCGCGCCCGAGATCGCCACCGGCTATGCCGAGAAGCAGGGCGCCCATGCGCAGCACTACATGGTGGCCGCGGCCAATCCGCTGGCCACCGAGGCGGGCTACCGCATGCTCAAGGCGGGCGGCAGCGCGGTCGATGCCGCGATCGCCACGCAGATGGTGCTGACCCTGGTGGAACCGCAATCGTCCGGCATCGGCGGCGGCGCCTTCCTGATGCTGTACGACGGCAGTAAGGTGCACTCCTACGACGGCCGCGAGACGGCGCCGATGGCGGCCACGGAGCGGCTGTTCCTGGACAAGGATGGCAAGCCGGTGTCGCGCGAGCAGGGCATCGTGGGCGGCCGCTCGACCGGCGCGCCGGGCGTGGTGCGCATGCTGGCGCTGGCTCATGAAAAGCATGGCAAGCTGCCTTGGGCAAAGCTGTTCGAGCCGGCGATCGAGCTGGCCGACCGGGGCTTCGCCGTCAGTCCGCGCCTGCACGCGTTGCTGCAATACGACCGCAAGCGGCTGCCGCGCGATCCCGTCGCGGCGGCCTATTTCTACGACAAGGATGGCGAGCCGCGCCCGGTCGGCTACGTCCTGAAGAATCCGGACCTGGCGCGGACGCTGCGCGAGATCGCGCGCGGCGGCGCGGATGCCTTCTACACCGGCCGGATCGCCCGCGACATCGCGGCCAAGGTGGCGAACCACCCCACCAATCCCGGCCTGCTGACGGCGCGCGACATCGCCGACTACCGGCCGAAGGAGCGCGACCCGGTGTGTGCGGACTATCGCCAGTGGAAGGTGTGCGGCGCCCCGCCGCCATCTTCCGGCGGCATCGCGATCGCGCAGATGCTCGGCATCCTCGAGCGCACGCCGATCGCCTCGTACAAACCGGTGGCGGGCAAGCTCGACGCCGAGGCGATCCACCTGTTCTCCGAAGCGGGCCGGCTGGCCTACGCGGACCGCAACCGCTACGTGGCCGATACCGACTTCATCCCGCTGCCGGGCAAGGGCATTGCCTCGATGCTGGACAAGGGGTATCTCGCGCAGCGCGCTTCGCTGATCGGCGAGAAGTCGATGGGCAGCGCCCAGGCGGGCACGCCGCAAGGCATGCAGGTAGCGTGGGGCACCGACACGGCGCTCGACCGCCCGTCGACCTCGCACCTCGTGGCCGTGGACCAGTACGGCAACGGCCTGTCGATGACGACGTCGGTGGAAGACGCGTTCGGCTCGCGGCAGATGGTCGACGGCTTCATGCTGAATAACCAGCTGACCGACTTCTCGTTCGACGCCGCCGACGAGAACGGCCCGATCGCCAACCGCGTGCAGCCGGGCAAGCGCCCGCGCAGCGCCATGTCGCCCACGCTGGTCTTCGAGCGCGCTTCGGGCAAGCTGGTGCTCGCCACCGGTTCGCCGGGCGGCTCGTCGATCATCAACTATGTGATGAAGGTGCTGGTGGGCACGCTGGACTGGAACCTCGACGTGCAGCAGGCGATCAGCCTGCCCAACTTCGGCAGCCGCAACGGCCCGACCGAACTGGAAGCGGGCCGCCTGGACGCCGACGTGATCGCCCGGCTCAAGGCCAAGGGCCACGAAGTGCGCGAGTTCGAGCAGAACTCCGGCCTGCAGGGCATCCAGCGCATCCGGCAGGGCGGCAAGGACATGTGGTTCGGCGGCGCCGACCCGCGCCGCGAAGGCATCGTGCGCGGCGACTGACGCCGGGGACAGTCCCCTGCAGTAAAGCAACCAAATCCCGGCGCTTTTCGGTTGTTTTGCAACACCGGGGACAGTCCCCAATTTTTGACCCCGGTTTTAGGAAATGTTGCAGGGGGGCCATGCTGGTGGTGTCGCTGGCATGTCCTTCCCCTGGGCTGCCGTGTTACCCTTAGTAAATGGGCATGAAAAAAAAGACTGGCCTGATCCTGACCGGAGGAGGCGCGCGGGGCGCTTACCAGGTCGGGGTACTGCAGGCGATCGCGGAGATATTGTGGGATGAGGGCTGGGCGCCGGCGCGCAGTCCGTTCCAGATCATCTGCGGCACCTCGGCCGGCGCCATCAATGCCACCGCGCTGGCCTGCCGGGCCGACAATTTCGGCGAGAGCGTCGCCAAGCTGATGGATGTGTGGTCGCACATCACCGTCGAGCAGGTGTACCGCGCCGATTCGCTGGGCGTGCTGCGCTCTGGCGCGCGCTGGCTGTCCCTGCTGTCGTTCGGCTGGCTGCTGCGCAAGTGGCGCGCGGCGCCGCCCACCTCGCTGCTCAACAACACGCCCCTCGTCAACCTGCTGCACCGCATGCTGGACCTGCCGCGCCTCGATGGCGTGCTGCAGGAAGGGCTGCTGCATGCGCTGGCCGTGACCGCGTCGTCGTACACGGGTGGCCAGCACATCACCTTCTACCAGACCGCCGCCGAGATCGCGCCGTGGGTGCGCATGCAGCGCGTGGCGCTGCAGGACCAGATCGGCGTCGAGCACCTGCTGGCCTCGTCCGCGATTCCGTTCATCTTCCCGGCCACGCCGCTGTACGTGAGCGGCCGGCGGGAATATTGCGGCGACGGCTCGATGCGCCAGCTGGCGCCGATCTCGCCGGCGATCCACCTGGGCGCCGCGAAGGTGCTCGTGGTGGGCGCCGGCCGCCTGACCGAACAGGCGCGCAACGGCGTCGACATGGCGAGCTACCCCAGCCTGGCGCAGATCGCCGGCCATGCGATGTCCTCGATCTTCCTGGACGGCCTGGCGATGGACATCGAGCGCCTGAACCGCATCAACAACACGCTGTCGATGCTGCCCGCCGACCTGCTCGAGAAGACGCCGCTGCGCCCCGTCGAGCTGCTCGTGATCGCGCCTTCCGAACGGCTCGACGACATCGCCGCGCGCCACGTGGGCAGCCTGCCGGCGCCGATCCGCGCGATGCTGTCGGGGATCGGCGCGACCGAGGCGCGCGGCGCCGCGCTGGCGTCCTACCTGCTGTTCGAGTCCAGCTACACGAATGAGCTGATCCGCCTGGGCCAGCGCGACACCCACGCCCGCCGTGCCGACGTGCTGGCCTTCTTCGGCAATTAGGGGGTCTGGGTGCGCCATCTCCTGCTGTGCCTCCTGTTGCTGTGCGGGCTCGCCGCCGCGGCGCCGTCGCGCACGCTGCGTTTCGAGCAGCTGAGCGTGCAGGACGGCCTGCCGCAGGAATCGGTGCTGGCGATTGCCCAGGACCGCCAGGGCTTCATCTGGTTCGGCACCCAGGGCGGCCTGGCCCGCTACGACGGCTACCGCACGGTCATTTACCAGCATGCGCTGTCCGACCCGCACAGCCTGTCGCAGAACTGGGTGCGCGTGCTGCATGTCGACCCGTCTGGCCGGCTGTGGGTCGGCACCGACAATGGCCTGGACCTGTTCGACCCGCTGGCGCAGCGCTTCGCGCACTATCTGCCCCTGGAACCGGAAGAGCGGGGCAACGGCAACCGCCACGTGCGCGCCATCGTCGACGATGGCGCCGGCGGTCTGTGGATCGGCACGGCCGACGGCCTGCAGCGCTTCGACCCTGCCACCGGCGGCTTCACTATTTACCACCGCGCGGTTGGCGATCCTGGCAGCCTGGCGCACGACCAGGTCAATGCGCTGGCGCGCGACGCGGCCGGCCGCCTGTGGATCGGTACCCCGGCGGGCGTGAGCATGCTGGCGCCGGGCGCCGCGCGCATGGTGCACTTCACCATCCGGGGGGCCGCCGGTACCGCGCCGGTGGCCGTGCAATCGCTGCTGGCCGACCGCGACGGCACGCTGTGGGTCGGCACGCATGCCGGCATGGAACGCTGGCGGCCGGCCCCCGGCGGCAGTGCGTTGCGCCGCGAGCGCCTGCCCGACAGCGCGGGCCTGCCCCCGGGCACCGTGATGAACATCTACCAGGACCCCGACGGGACCGTGTGGGTCGGCATGCGCAACGATGGCCTGTACCGCTGGCGGCCGGAGGCTGGCCGCTTCACCGGCTACCGGCATGAACTGGGCGACCCGCACAGCCTGGCCGACGACTATGTCTCGGCGCTGTTCCGCGACCGCACCGGCACGTTCTGGGTGGGCACGTGGTTCAACGGCGTCAGCCGGGTCGACCTGTCGAGCGGTGGCTTCGCCCGGCTCGTGAAGAACCCCGACCAGCCGGGATCGCTCAGCGACAACCGCGTGCGCGCGATCGCCGATGCCGGCCACGGCAAGCTGTGGGTCGGCAACGACCATGGCCTGTCCCTGTACGACCCGGTCAGCGGCGCGGCGCGGCTGTACCCCCTGCCGCAGGACGGCAACGACACCGGCCTTGCCAACGTGACGTCGCTGTGGCGCACGAACGGCAGCCAGCTCTGGGTCGGCAGCCGCGCCGGCGTGCGCACCTTCGATCCGGGCACCGGCCAGTTCGGCCCTCTGCTGCTCTCGCGCGGCAACCCCGAGCTGGACATGGTGCGCTACCTGTACGGCGACCGCGGCGGCATGATCTGGGTCTCCAGCAAGGCGGGCCTGTACCGGATCGACCCGGCGGACGGTTCGATCCGCGCCTTCCGCCACGATCCCGGCAATCCGGCCAGCCTGGCCGACGACATCGTCCGCCCCGTGCTGGAAGACAGCCGCGGCAACCTGTGGGTCGGCACCTTCAACGGCCTGGGGCTGCTGGACCGGCGCACCGGCCGCTTCCGGCATTTCCGGCATGACCCGCGCGATCCCGGTAGCCTGTCGCACAACGAGGTGCACTACCTGCACGAAGATGCACAGGGCACGCTGTGGGTCGGCACGGCCTCGGGCCTGAACCGCATGCGCCGCGGCGCCGACGGCATCTCGTTCCGCCGCTATACCCGGCAGGACGGCCTGGCCGACGACGCGATTGCGGCGATCCTGCCCGACCGCGAGGGCAAGCTGTGGCTGTCGACGAACAGCGGCCTGGCCAGCCTCGAGCCCGCGACGGGGCGCGTGCGCAATTACTCGGGCGCGGACGGCACGATCGAAGGCGCGTACTTCGACGGATCGGCCTTCGCCGCGCCGGATGGCACGCTGTACTTCGGCGGCTTCAATGGCGTCACCGCGTTCGATCCGGGCGCGGTGCGGCCCAACACCATCGCGCCGGTGGTGGCGATCACCGACTTCCAGATCTTCAACCGGTCGGTGCGGCCGGGCGAGAAGCGGCCGGACGGCCACGTGATCCTGCAGCGCGCCATCGAGGGAACGAACGCGATCACCCTCGACAGCGAGGATTCCGTTTTCTCGCTGGAATTCGCCGCGCTCCACTTCGCGTGGCCGCAGAACAACCGCTTCGCCTACCAGCTCGAGGGCTTCGACCGCGACTGGGTCGGCACGGGTGCCGGCAAGCGCTTCGCCACGTACACGAATCTCGACGCCGGCCGCTACGTGTTCCGCGTGAAGGCCGCCAACAAGGATGGCGCGTGGGGCGAGCCGACCGAGCTGGTGATCACGATCCTGCCCCCGGTCTGGAAGACCTGGTGGTTCCGCACGCTGGCGATCGTGCTGGTGCTGGGCGGCGCGTTCGGCATGTACCACACGCGCATGCGCGTGCTGCGCGGCCAGCGGCTGCGGCTGGAGCAGCAGGTGAGCCTGCGCACGGCCGAGGTGGAGATGAAGAACCGCCAGCTGATGGAGCAGACGCGCGAGCTGGAACAGCGCGACGAGCGGCTGCGCCACGCCGCCCAGCGGGCCGAGGACGCGACGCGGCAGAAATCCGAATTCCTGGCCAATATGAGCCACGAGATGCGTACGCCGCTGGCCGGCGTGATCGGCATGCTGGGCTTCGCGCTGCGCGACCGCTCGTTGCAACCCGTCACCCGCGAGCAGATCGAGCGCGGGCAGGCCAACGCGCAGTCGCTGCTGTCGATCATCAACGACCTGCTCGATTTTTCCAAGATCGAAGCGGGCAAGCTCACCGTCGAGAAGATCGACTTCGCGCTGGCGGCCGCCGTGGAAAACGTGGCCAGCCTGTTCGAGGAGCAGTCGGCCGCCCAGGGCGTGGAGTTCCGTATCGAATACGGGCGCGACCTCCCGCACTTCGTGGTCGGCGATCCCACGCGGCTGCGGCAGGTACTCGTAAACCTGGTGGGCAACGCATTCAAGTTCACGCAGCGCGGCCATGTCACGCTGCGCGTGGAGCGCGCCGGCAGCAGCGAACGAGGCTGCGCGGTGATCCGCTTCACGGTCGAGGATACGGGCATCGGCATTCCGCCCGCCGAGCTGCCGCGGCTGTTCGAGAAATTCGAGCAGGCCGACGCGACCACCACGCGGCGCTACGGCGGCACCGGCCTGGGATTGGCGATCTGCCACCAGCTGGTGGACCTGATGGGCGGCGACATCAGTGCCCACAGCACGCCGGGCGAGGGCAGCGTGTTTTCGTTCACGCTGCCGCTGTGCGACGGGGTGCCGCCGCCGCTTGCGCCGCAGGTGGCGCGAACGCCGCATACGCACAGGCTGAAGGTGCTGTGCGCGGAAGACTTCCCGACCAACCAGATCATCATCCGCATGATGCTGGAAGACCTGGGGCACGGCGTGGACATCGTGGGCAACGGCGCACTGGCGGTGGCGGCCTGCGCGCAGACCCGCTACGACCTGATCCTGATGGATGGCCGCATGCCGGAGCTGGATGGCGCTACCGCCACCCGTGCCATCCGTGCCGGTGGCCCGCCCGGTGCACCGGTGTGCGACCGCGACCTGATGATCGTGGCGTTGACGGCCAATGTCAGCGAGGAAGACCGCAGCCGCTACCTCGCCGCCGGCATGGACGATTTCCTGACCAAGCCGATCGACGAGGGCGCGCTGCACCGCCAGCTGGCGCGTGCCATCGAGCGCCAGCTGGCGCGCGGCGTGGTGCTCGACCCGATGCCGTCGGTGGTGCCGCCGCACGGCGCCGGGGCGCGGCCCAGCGTGGCGGAGCTCGATGCCATGTTCGGCATCGACACTGGCTTGCCACCATTGCCCCCGGCGCAGCCGCTGCCGGGCGCGCCCGTCGACGCGGCAGTCGCGCTGCGCCTGCGGCTGCGCGACGCCTTCGTGGCCGACCTGCCCGGCAAGCTCAATGAACTCGATGCCGCCCTGGCCGCCGCCGACGCGGATGGGGCGGGACGGCTGTTCCACGGCCTCAAGGGCAGCGCCGCCTACTTGCAGGAGATGGAGCTGCACGCGCTGTGCGCCGAACTCGAACGCGCCGCCGACCGCGCGCTGTGGCCGGCGATCCGCCACAAGCTGCCGCGGCTCCATGCGCAACTGGGACGCCTGCTCGCACCGGTGGAAAACGGCGACGGCCGTTGAGGCGCGCGGAGCGCGCTTTGTCCCTATTGGGTTTTCGCCACAGTTGGATATTTGCCGGTCGTGGCAGTTGACTCCGCTTGCACGGGTGTTATGCTTTTTCGACAACAACCGTGTCCAAGGAGAGATGCATGATGAAAGCGTTCCTGCACAAGCTGGTCGGCGCGATTTGCCTGTCCGTCTCCAGCATCGCATCGGCCGATATCGAGATTTCGATGTGGGGCGAATTCGAGCACGAGTTGAATCCTTCCGGCATGTTCAGTTTCACGATTCTCCTTCCCGACTTCCCGACCGCCCCCATCTACGATATGCCGGTCAGTTCCCCAGGATGCACCATCTGTTTCGAGGCCACCATCGTTCCGGACGTCAGGCAGACGCCGTGGTGGTCCGATGGACGGGAGGCATTGATCGCCGTTGCCATAGCGGAAGGGGAGGGCGAATGGGTAAGGCGGCGCTTCTATTACTTCGATGAAGGCGCGCTGGGCCAGTTCGGCACCTATCGCAGTCTCGACTCCTTCGATGCCACGCTCACCATCAGCCCCGTCGGCGCGGTCCCCGAGCCGGCATCCGCGTACCTGCTGCTGGCCGGCGCAGCCGGCCTGGCGGCATGGCGCCGGCATGCGGGAAAGCGCAGCGCCTGAGTGGTTATAATCCCAGCGCTGGCACGGGGCCAGATTGGGAGAGTGATGAAAGTCTTGGTAATCGACGACGACGTGGTGTCGCGCATGATGCTGATGCACCTGATCGACAGCTGCGGCACCTACGACATCGTGGAAGCGGAAGACGGCGCCGACGCGTGGCAGCAGCTCGCCGGCGGGCTGCGGCCGGCCGCCTGTTTCTGCGACCTGCGCATGCCGCGCGTATCCGGCCTGGAACTGCTGCAAAAAGTGCGCAACGATGCCGCCCTGGCTACGTTGCCGTTCGTGCTGGTGTCCTCCGCCAACGACCGCGAGACGGTGGAGCGCGCGACCCTTGCCGGTGCCACCGGCTACATCGTCAAGCCATTCGAGCCGGCACAGGTGCGCGCGCAACTCGATGCGCTGGCGGCGCCGCTGCAAGCCGAGGAGCCGTCGGTCACGCTGGCCCGCCTCGGCATCGATGCCCGGCGCCTGGGCGCCTACCTCGCCGGGTTCGAGACGCAAGTGCTGGCCGCCGGGCCTGAGCTGGAAGCGCTGCTCCTGCGCGGCGCACGCGACGAAGCCACGGCGCGGCTGGAACGGCTGCGCGACGGCTGCGCCACGCTTGGCCTGACCGGGGCCGCCGGCACGCTGGCCGTACCGCCGTCCGACGCGGCCGCGCTGGCGCCGATGCTGGGCGCGGTGCGCGACGCCGTGCGCCGCCAGGCCCGGCGGTTGCAGGCGTGACGGTGGCGCCGGCCGTTTTGTCGCGCGCGCACGTCGATCCCGGCCGCGCCTGCGCGGCGGCTTGTGCGCCAGATCGTTTAAGCTTAAAGTAAGTGGCCAGTCCAACCATCAACCACAAGGCGATCATGGACCACTCCACGCAAGGCAGCGGCAGCGCGCACGTCGATCCGTTCGCGCGGGCCCACCTGCCGCCCCCGGAACTCTGGCCCGAACTCCTGTTCGAATTGCCCGAGTTGCACTACCCGCCCAGGATCAACTGCGTTGCCGAGCTGCTGGACCGCCATGTGGCGGCCGGGCAGGGCGGGCGCACGGCGCTGTATGACGAGCACGAGCGCTGGAGCTACGTGCAATTGCAGGAGCGCGTCGACCGCATCGCCCACGTGTTGCGCGGGCCGATGGGCCTCGTGCCGGGCAACCGCGTGCTGCTGCGCGGCACCAATACGCCGCTGATGGCCGCCGCCATCCTGGCCGTGCTGAAGGCTGGACTGGTCGCCGTGCCCACCATGCCGCTGCTGCGCACGCGCGAACTGGCGACGATCGCCGCCAAGGCGAAGGTGGATGCCGTGCTGTGCGCCGCCTCGCTGCGCGCCGACCTCGACGCCGTGCCGGACTTGCCTCAGGTGCGCTATTTCGGCACCGATGCGCCAGACGGACTCGAAGCGTTGATGGCGCAGGCGCCGGGCGCCTTCACGGCCTGCGACACGGCGGCGGACGACGTGTGCCTGATCAGCTTCACCTCCGGCACCACTGGCGTACCGAAGGGGACGATGCACTTCCACCGCGACGTGCTTGCCATCTGCGACTGCTTCCCGCGGCACACGCTGCACACCCGTCCATCGGACGTGTTCATCGGCACGCCGCCGCTGGCCTTCACATTCGGGCTCGGCGGCCTGTTGCTGTTCCCGCTGCGCGTAGGCGCCTCTTCCGTACTGCTGGAAAGGCTCACGCCGGAAACGCTGCTGGCGGCGATCGCGCGTTACCGGGCGACCGTGTGCTTCACCGCGCCCACCTCGTACCGGCAGATGGCGGCGCTGGCCGACCGGTACGACCTGTCGAGTTTGCGCGAAACCGTGTCGGCGGGGGAAGCGCTGCCGGTCGCCACGCGCGAAGCGTGGCAGCGCGCCACGGGCCTGGCCATGATCGACGGCATCGGCTCGACCGAGATGCTGCACATCTTCATCTCGGCGGCTGGCGCCGAGGTGCGGCCGGGCGCCACCGGCAAGCCGGTGCCGGGCTACCGGGCCTGCGTGCTCGACGCGCAAGGCCAGCCGGTCGGGCCGGGCGTGGTGGGCCGGCTGGCCGTCAAGGGACCGACCGGGTGCCGCTACCTGGCCGATCCGCGGCAGAAGGATTATGTGTGCAACGGCTGGAACCTCACCGGCGACGCCTATGAAACGGATGCCGACGGCTATTTTTACTACCGCTCGCGCACCGACGACATGATCGTATCCGCCGGCTACAACATCGCCGGCCCGGAAGTGGAAGACGCGCTGCTGCGCCACCCGGCCGTGGCCGAGTGCGGCGTCGTCGGCCGCGAAGACGCCGAACGTGGGCAGCTCGTGGAAGCGCACGTGGTGCTGCGGCCGGGTTACGAGGCGGGACAGGGACTGGCGGCCGAGCTGCAGGAATTCGTCAAGGGCGAGATCGCGCCGTACAAGTATCCGCGCCGCGTGGTGTTCGCCACGTCGCTGCCGCGCACGGAAACCGGCAAGCTGCAGCGCTTCCGGCTGCGCCAGCCATGAACGTGCTGTGCATCGGCGGCGGCCCGGCCGGCCTGTACAGCGCGCTGCTGCTGAAGAAGGCTTCGCCGGCCCACCGCATCGTGGTCGTCGAGCGCAACCGGCCCTATGACACGTTCGGCTGGGGCGTCGTGTTCTCCGACCAGACGCTGGACAACCTGCGCGCGGCGGACGAGCCGACAGCGCGCGAGATCCTCGCCGCGTTCAACCACTGGGACGATATCGAGGTGTTTTACCGGGGCCAGCGGGTGCGCTCCGGCGGCCACGGTTTCGCCGGGATCGGCCGCAAGCGGCTGTTGAACATCCTGCAGCGGCGCTGCGAGGAACTGGGCGTGGAACTCGTGTTCGACACCGAGGTGACCGACGACCGCGAGCTGGCCGCGCGCTACGGGGCCGACCTGGTGATCGCGGCCGACGGCTTGAACAGCCGCGTGCGCAGCCGCTACGCGGAGACGTTCCTGCCACAGGTGGAGGCGCGCCAGTGCCGCTTCGTGTGGCTGGGCACGACAAAACAATTCGACGCGTTCACCTTCAATTTCCGCGAAACGGAACACGGCTGGTTCCAGGCCCATATCTACCAGTTCGAGGAAGGGACCTCAACGTTCATCGTGGAGACACCGGAGACCGTGTGGCGCGCCGCCGGCCTGGAAGACATGACGCAGCAGGAATCGATCGCGTTCTGCGAGCGGCTGTTCGCCGACCGGCTCGAAGGGCACCCGCTGATGTCGAACGCGGCCCACCTGCGCGGATCAAGCATGTGGATCCGCTTTCCGCGCATCGTGTGCGAACGGTGGGTGCACGGGAACGGCGCGGTACCGGTCGTGCTGATGGGCGACGCCGCGCACTCGGCGCACTTCTCCATCGGTTCCGGTACTAAGCTGGCGCTGGAGGATGCCATCGCGCTGGTCCGCTGCCTCGGTGCCTCCGGCGGCTTGAATGGGGCGCTGGCCGCCTATGAGGCGGAGCGTTCCATCGAGGTGCTCAAGCTGCAAAGCGCGGCGCGCAATTCGATGGAGTGGTTCGAGAACGTGGCGCGCTACGCCGCGCTGGACGCGCCGCAGTTCGCCTATGCGATGCTGGCGCGCAGCCAGCGGCTTTCCCATGAAAACCTGCGCCTGCGCGACCGCGATTACGTCGCCGACTACGAGCGCTGGTTCGCGCGGCGGGCCTTCGCCGAGGCCGGCCTGCCGGCGCCCGCCGACTGCGCCATTCCGCCGATGTTCACGCCCCTGAAGGTGCGCGATCTCGTGCTGAAGAACCGCATCGTCGTGTCGCCGATGGCACAGTACAGTGCCGTGGACGGCACCGTGGGGGACTGGCACCTGCTGCACCTCGGGGCGCGGGCAGTTGGCGGCGCGGCGCTGGTGATGGCGGAGATGACATGCGTTTCCGCCGATGCGCGGATCACGCCTCACTGTCCCGGCCTGTATGCGCCGGAACACACGCAGGCATGGCAACGCATCGTCGCCACGGTGCATGCGACCAGCGATGCGAAGATCGGCATCCAGCTGGGCCATGCCGGCGCCAAGGGCTCGACGCGCGCGATGTGGGAGGGCATCGACCAGCCGCTGGAAGAGGGTAACTGGCCGCTGCTGTCGGCCTCGCCGCAGCAATACCTGGAAGGCGTGTCGCAGGTGGCGCGCGAGGCCACGCCGGAAGACCTGCTGCGCATCGCGGCTGACTTCGTGCGCGCCACGCTGGCGGCCGACGCGGCGGGCTTCGACTGGCTCGAGCTGCACTGCGCGCACGGCTACCTGCTGTCGTCGTTCATCTCGCCGCTGACGAACCGGCGTACCGACGAGTATGGCGGCAGCCTGGAGAACCGCTGCCGTTTCCCGTTGCGCGTGTTTGCGGCAATGCGCGCCGCCTGGCCGGCGCACAAGCCGATGAGCGTGCGCATTTCCGCGCACGACTGGGTGGAGGGCGGCATCACGCCGGACGACGCGGTGCGCATCGCGCGCCTGTTCAAGGCGGAGGGCGCCGACATGATCGACTGTTCGTCCGGCCAGGTCAGCAAGCACGAGCAGCCCGTGTACGGCCGCATGTACCAGGCGCCGTTCGCCGACCGCGTGCGCAACGAGGCCGGCATCGCGGCCATCGCCGTCGGTTCGATCTACGAAGCCGATCATGCCAACGGCATCATTGCCGCCGGCCGCGCCGACCTGTGCGCGGTGGGGCGGCCGCACCTGGCCAATCCGGCCTGGACGCTGGCGGAGGCGGCACGCATCGGTTACCGTGCGATGCCGTGGCCGGTACAGTACCTGGCCGGGAAGAGCCAGCTGGAACGCGAGCTGGCACGCAACCTGGCGCGGGAGCGGGCTTGAACGACGGCGCCCGCCCACAGGTGCTGGACCTGGCCAGCCGCCTGACCGAGGATGATCACCAGTCGCTGAAGCTGTGGCTGCGCATGCTCTCGTGCACGGTGCGCATCGAGGACGAGATCCGCGCCCGGCTGCGCGAGCGTTTCGATGTCACGCTGCCGCGCTTCGACCTGATGGCCCAGCTGGAACGCTGTCCGGAAGGCATGCGCATGGGCGAGCTGGGCAAGCGCATGATGGTCACCGGCGGCAACGTCACCGGCATCGCCAACCAGCTCGAGCGCGAGAGGCTCGTGGTGCGCGTGCCCGACCCGCGCGACGGCCGCGCCTTCAGCGTGAAGCTCACGGCGGCCGGCCGGCGCGCGTTCGCGGCGATGGCGCGTGAGCACGAACAATGGGTGATCGAACTGCTGGGCGACATGCCCACGGAAGACAAGGCGCGGCTGCTGGAACTGCTGTCGCGCATGAAAGGGCATCTCGAAGCCCGCAAGGAGAAACCATGAAATACCTGCAAGGGCGGCCGCACGCGCTGCCCGGCCACCGCACGCCGCTGGCCGGTCACGCGGCGCGGCACTTCCTGTTCGCCGTCGAAGCGGGTGTGGCCACCGTCACGCTGGACCGGCCCGAGCGCAAGAACCCGCTCACGTTCGACTCGTACGCCGAATTGCGCGACCTGTTTCGCGCGCTGGCGCATGCCGACGACGTGAAGGCCATCGTGATCGCCGGGGCCGGCGGGAATTTCTGTTCGGGTGGCGACGTGCACGACATCATCGGGCCGCTGACGCAGCTGGACATGCCGGGACTGCTGGCGTTTACGCGCATGACGGGTGACGTGGTGAAGGCGATGCGCGCCTGCCCGCAGCCGGTGATCGCGGCGGTGGACGGCGTGTGCGCCGGCGCGGGCGCGATGCTGGCGCTGGCGTCGGATATCCGCTACGGGACCGCGCGCAGCAAGACCGCCTTCCTGTTCACGCGCGTCGGCCTGGCCGGCTGCGACATGGGCGCCTGCGCGCTGCTGCCGCGCGTGATCGGCCAGGGCCGGGCCGCCGAGCTGCTGTACACGGGCCGCTCCATGTCGGGCGCGGAAGGCGAGCGCTGGGGATTCTTCAATGCCCTGCACGAACCCGAGGCGCTGGCAGGGGCCGCGCTCGGGTTGGCTCGCGGCCTGGCGGACGGCCCCACGTTCGCCCACGCCATGACAAAGAAGATGCTGCAGCAGGAATGGAACATGGGCGTGGACGAGGCGATCGAGGCGGAGGCGCAGGCGCAGGCGATCTGCATGGCGACCAACGATTTCCATCGCGCGTATCACGCCTTCGTGGCGAAGCAAAAGCCGCAATTCGAAGGAGACTGACGTGGCGGACAAGGCATACCTGGACTGGCCCTTCCTCGAGCAGCGCCATCGCGACCTCGAGCACGAGCTCGATGCCTGGGCGGCGCAGTACCTCGCCGATGCGCACGACCACGATGTCGACAACGCCTGCCGCGCGCTGGTGATGCTGCTGGGCGATGCCGGCTGGCTGCGGCACGCCGTGGGCGGCACGCAATACGGCGGTGCCGGCGACGCGCTCGATACCCGCGCGCTCTGCCTGATCCGCGAGACGCTGGCGCGGCACGAAGGCCTGGCCGATTTCGCGTTCGCCATGCAGGGGCTCGGCGCCGGCGCCATCAGCCTGTTCGGCAGCGCGGCGCAAAAAGAGGCTTACCTGCCGCGCGTGGCGCGCGGCGCGGCCATCGCGGCCTTTGCGCTCTCCGAGCCGCAGGCGGGGTCGGACGTGGCGGCGATGGCCTGCGCGGCGGTGCGTGATGGCGATCACTACGTGCTCGACGGCGAAAAGACCTGGATTTCCAACGGCGGCATCGCGGATTTCTACGTGGTGTTCGCCCGTACCGGCGAGGCGCCCGGCGCGCGCGGCATCAGCGCCTTCGTCGTCGATGCCGATGCGCCAGGACTGTCGATCGCCGAGCGGCTGCACGTGATCGCGCCGCACCCGCTGGCCCGCCTGCGCTTCGACGCTTGCCGCATTCCGGCCGCGGCCCTGATCGGCGAGGCGGGGCAGGGCTTCAAGGTGGCGATGGCCACGCTGGACGTGTTTCGCACCTCGGTGGCCGCGGCGGCGCTCGGCTTCGCGCGACGCGCACTTGACGAGGCGCTGGAGCGTGCCACCTCGCGCGGCATGTTCGGCGGCGTGCTGGCGGACTTCCAGCTGACGCAGGCGAAGCTGGCGCAAATGGCGACCGGCATCGACGCCGCCGCGCTGCTCACTTACCGCGCGGCCTGGCTGCGCGACGCGGGATCGAAGGTGACGAAGGAGGCGGCGATGGCGAAGATGACGGCGACCGAAACGGCGCAACAGGTCATCGACGCGGCCGTGCAGATGTTCGGCGGACAGGGCGTGGCCAGCGGCGCGATGGTGGAGCGGCTGTACCGGGAAATCCGCGCGTTGCGCATCTACGAGGGGGCCACCGAAGTGCAGCAGCTGATCATCGCGCGCGAGCTGTTGCGCGCGGCAAAGGAGTAACGATGGAAATCTTGCAGCCGCCCGGCTGGCCCCGGCCCAAGGGATACGCGAACGGTATTGCCGCGAGTGGACGCATGGTGTTCGTCAGCGGCATGGTGGGGTGGAATGCCGATGGGGTGTTCGAAAGCGACGACTTCGTGAGCCAGGCGCGCCAGGCCTTGCTCAACGCCGTGCAGGTGTTGGCCGAGGCGGGAGCGCGACCTGGGCATATCGTGCGGATGACATGGTACGTCGTCGACCGGGAGGAATACCTGGCCGCGGGCAAGCGGCTCGGGCAGGCGTATCGCGAGGTGATCGGTGAACACTATCCGGCCATGACGGCGGTGGCGGTGACGGCGCTGATCGAGGCGCGCGCCCGGGTCGAGATCGAGATCACCGCGGTGCTGCCGGAGGAACCCGCCGGCCGCGGCTGACGGGGCCGCGCGGCCGGCGGGCCGACCCTGGACTTAATTGCCTGCCGCGACTGCCGCTTGCGGGCCAGGAACCAGCAGGGCGCAGTTCTTGCCGCTCGCCAGGGGAATCCGGACCATACCTGCCTCGGCGGCAGCCTGCTTTTCGCAGGTCAGCAATGTCACATCCTTGGCGGGCGCGGGAGCATGCTGGGTGATCGTGGTCGGGATGCCGCTCACCGTCAGGGCATGCGCGTAGAACAAGGTTGGCGCGACATAGTAAGGGAAGCCTGGAGCTACCGGGTAGCCGGGATGCACCACGACCAGCGAGCCGATTTCGCGGTCGGTATTGACCAGCGAGCGCAAGGCGAAGCTGTGCTGGTCGTAAGGGTTTCTCTCCTTCTTCGCGATCGAGCGGTGGATCAGGGCCGCATTGGCCGTGAACACGGCTGCCGAGACGGCAACGCACAGCAGCAGGAGCGGCGCATTTCTCGTGGCCAGGGCACGGACGTTGAACTTGCCGACGAGTTCACCGATGCCGAGTGCGCAGATGATCGCGTAAAGCGGCACCAGCGGCATCGCGTACCATGCCAGCTTCGTGCTCGCCGACGAAATGACGAAGAGGTAGAAGAGCGAGCAGGTGGTGAGGAAGGCGATCAGGCGCTTCAGCTCCGTGGAGCGCCGGAACAGCAGGTACGCTGCCATGCAGAAGCTTGGGATCAGCCAGGGGAAATACTTGATACGCATGACATACCACAGCGGTCCGCCGTGATGGCCCTCCAGCGCATTCGCATAACGCCCGCCGAGGTCGTTTGCCTGCACCGCGGCAAAATAGCCGGGATCGATCTCGTTCCTGAACCAGTAATAGGCGATGCATGCGCCGGCGGCCAGGATGCAACCCACGTAGAAATAAGGGGCGCGCAATACCGGAACGAGCCTGCGCGCAAACAGCGCATAGAGGAATATCGCCGGCATGAAGATGAACCCCTGGATCGTCTTCGTATAGAACGCCAGCACGATGGCGATCATCGTCACCGCGAACCAGGATTTCCTGGAGCGGGCATCGCCTTCGAGGAACACGAAGGCGGCGAGGACATACGCGGTGGTCAGCAGGGTCAGCAGTGCATCGTAGTTGCCGCTGCGCGCGCCGTGCACCAGTACATAGCCGGGGGAAGCAAGGAGGATGATGACCGCGAAGAATGCGTGTACCGGGCGCCGGAGTTGCGAGTTCACGAACCAGTAGACGAGCGCGACGGTTGCAATGGAGGCCAGCACGGACGGCAGGCGCACGCTGAACTCGTTCAGGCCAAACAGCTTCATCGACAGGGCCATCAGCCAGATCAGCAATGGCGGCTTGGTGTTCCAATGATCGGGGACCCAGTCGTAGGTCGTGATGAGCGACAGGCCGGTTCTCGACATTTCAAGCGCGTTGTTCGCCAGCCGCGCTTCATCCCACACCTCGAGCGTGGCATCGGTGATGCGATAGAAAAAGACGAGGGCCGACACGCCGATCGCCATGGCGAACAGGAAGAGATCGCGCGGGCTCATCCGCTGGGCGGCACCGCTGACCCCTTCCAGGCCGCGGCCCTGGCCAGCCTCCTGGGGGAGAATCGGCGAGGAGACCTCGCCAGCCTTGTCCCTGTTGAACTGTGCGAACACGATCGCCTTCGAGCCCAGGTAGAACACCAGGGTGTAGAACGGCATCGCCACGATATGGCAAGCATAGGGATTCAAGCCCAGGCCCAGGAGCAGCTGCAACACGAGCAGGTTGACGAGATATGCCACCCCCGCCACCAGCACGAACCGGATCGCCGCCTGCACAGTGTCGCCGCGGTGGGAGAATGTCCAGGTCTTGTTCAGCACGAAACTGCAAACCATGCCGATGACATAGCCGAGGGCATTTGCCGGCACGTCTGCAAGACCGAACCAGGCCTTCGACACAAAGATGACCACCATTGTGAGGGCGGTGTTCAAGACCCCGACGGTCAGGAATTTGCCGAGCGTGAGCGTGAAAAGCCTGTTGAGTGAAGCGGCGGCGATATTCATCGGTGTTCGAACTGATCGTTTGACTAGAGAAACCACGGCGGCGTGTTCGGGGCAAGAGCTTGCCACCCCCTTCCATGCCGTGACGGTGTAATTAATTCGTATTTGCTGCGTTCGTAATTGCTGCGTTCGTAATTGCTGCGGCCGTCGTTACTGGGCCGTCATTACCAAGGCCGTCATGACCAGGGCCGATTGCTGCGGTGAGACTGGCAGGCCGGACCGGCCTGCTGGAAGCATTGTTTTTCTACAGGCTGGAGCATTCGCCGTCGGGTACCCTGGACGCCCGCGTGGTCCTGCCGACGTCCTGCCCGGGCGACGACGTGACGGTGCGCTCGATGAAGTAGCGCGGCCGCGATTTCGTCTCGCCATAGATTTTACCCATGTAGGCGCCGATGACGCCGAGGCACAGCAGCTGAATGCCGCCAAGCAGCGTCAACGGGAATACGGTCGACGCCCAGCCCGGGACTGCGCGGTCCGTGAAGAGTGCTGTCCAGATTACCCATGCGCCGACCAGCAGCGATAGCGCGAACACAATGAAGCCCAGCATCGTGATCATCTGCAGGGGTACCGTGGAGAACGACGTGATTGCCTCGCCAGCCAGCTTGAGCATCTTTTTCAGCGGATATTTCGTCTCGCCGGCGAAGCGCTCCTTGCGCACGTACTCGACCGTGGTGGCCTTGAAACCGATCAGCGGCACGATGCCACGCAGATAAAGATTGACTTCCTTGTATTCGCGCAGGGCATCGATGATCCGGCGGCTCATCAGCCTGAAATCGGCATGGTTATGGATGAGGTCGACACCGAACCACGCCAGCAGCTTGTAGAAGAACACGGCACTGTTCCGCTTGAACATGGAGTCGCTGGAACGGTCGTTGCGCACGCCATACACGATTTCATTGCCTTGCAGGTACTTGTCGACCATCGTCTCGATAACGTTGATATCGTCCTGTAAATCCGCGTCGATCGTGATGACGATGTCGGCGCTGCTCCACAGCAGCCCGGCCAGCACCGCGTTCTGGTGCCCGCGGTTGCGCGAGAGCTTGATGCCGGCCACGTGGGCTCGTTTTTCGGACTCTTCCTCGATCAGTGCCCACGTCTTGTCCCGGCTGCCATCGTCGACGAACACGACCTGGCTGGCCGGCGCTATTTTCCCTAGTTGAATCAGTCGCAGCAGCAAGTTCTCGAACTGGCGGGAAGACTCTGCCAATACCGCCTCTTCGTTATAACAAGGCACAACGATCTGCAGCGTATTCGGCAAGTCCCGTCGGAGAGGAGATTTTTCGCTAAGATCCAGATCTTGCATTTATTTACCTTCAACTAGTTTTTTGAGCGAGTCAAACGATCCGGCCTCGGTCGAATGTTTGATATCGCGGAAATGATGTGTTGCGAACAGCTATCGACGTGCGCAAGGTGAGAACTAACCCAGGTTCAGCATTGTCAGAGAATAACGGTGATTTCGTAACTCCGGGTTACAATGGTCACTCTGGCTTCGGCGGGCTTCCGAACGGACCCGTGTTGGATAGCACCACTCTCGACTGCAAGGACTTTGAGTGTTCGATGTACCTCGTAGATGGCGATTGGCGCGCAGTAATCTTTGCAATCGCAACTTTACCATGGTTTTCCAAAATTGCAAGTTTCCGCGCGGTGCGTGCGCGGTTGAACGCTGTTGACTTGATAAGACTAATTAAAGTGCGGCAACCAGCCAGCACGACTGGCCGCTCGTGCCAGCGGGCCCCTCGGCGCGGGCTCCCGCACCTCGGCACGCAGCCGTTCCGGGCGGCAGAGGGGGCCGCGGATTCAGGACTGGCGTCCACCAGGGATGCAGGCCCAGGAAGGCGCGGGCGCCGCATTCATCAGCGGCGCGGCTCCGTGACAGGTGCTTGCTGGTAGTTGCCCACGTGCCATCTCCATAGGGAGCGGCAGAGCACGGCATCGCGCCGCCGAAGACGCAAGCAGCTCGCGCTTGTGGTTTGCAGACAACTTATAATAAAATCACTATTCGCGTAACTCGACATTCGTCTTCATGCAGACTCGCTCTGGTCGTCGCTTCGACGGAGCTGTAGCTGGCGCCTGTAATCCAAAGTTGGCAAGGCAGTCGGTGAAATTGTCCGATCCGTTCGGTTCAACAAGGTCATGTAATCCAGTGCATTCTTCGATCCGTTCGCGGGCCGTTTGATTCAGTCTGACTCCCATTGCCTGGGATGTTGCGTTTCGAGGCCGGTCGGCCTCTGGCACGTGGTTTGTTGCGAATTCCTTCTTCCAGTATCCCGCGGATACTCCCTTGCTCAGTCTTCGATCATTATCCATATATGACAACCGTAACTCGCGCTCCTGATCGTACGGCAGGTGAAAGAACCCAGGACAAGGAAAAGGGTTTTTGGGCCCTGAACTGGCTTCGCTTCGTTCTTGCCATCTACCTGGTTCTTTTCCACACGCTGAAAGATAACTACGATGCAATCAGGGATACATGGATCCAGGCTTCGCTGGGCCTGGGCAATCTGGCGACGAGCGTGTTCTTCGTGCTGTCGGGCTTCTTGCTGATGCATGCGTATGTGGTCGTCAAGGGTGGGCGGGCGGTCGACAAGCGCAAGTTCTGGGTGGCCCGGTTTTCCACCCTGTATCCGTTGCACATCGCGACCCTCCTGCTGGGCATCATTCCGGTGGCGCATGCGATCCTCGTGCGTGGCGAAATCAAGGTGCCGACCGAAGTGCAGGGAGCCGCGGTGCGGGCGCTCGGGTCCGGCGAGCTGGTCGGCGGCTTCTTCCTGAACGCCGCGTTGCTGAGCGCCTGGAATCCCTTCTACCTGCTTTTCAATGGTCCCGCCTGGTCGCTGTCGGCCCTGGCGTGTTACTACCTGATCTTTCCCTTCATCGCGCTCCGCATCTACGAAATGAAACGGCCGGTCGCGGCGCTCGTTTTCCTGGGCATTGCATTCGCGTTGCCGGGGGCGATCGCGGACCTGCTCCACCTGGACGATGTCGTCACGGCCGGGATATTGCACCGCAATCCGGTCATGCGGCTGCCCCTGTTCATCGCGGGGATGGTGCTGTGTGTCGCCTTCGCGCGCGCCCGGAATGCAGGTTCGCCGTTCCAGTTCTTCATTGCGGCGGCAACGACGGTCGCGACGCTGATCCTGGCGACGGAACTCCAGTACCTGGAAAGCGAGGCGCACCTCATCAAGAATGGGCTGTATTACCCCGCCAGCCTGGCAATCCTGTGGCTGTGCGTCTGCCTGAAGACGAACCCGGGCAAGGGCGTCCAGTACTGGGGCGCCCGCCTGGGCTCCGCCTCGTTGCCGATGTTCCTGCTCCACGTACCCCTGTTCCCAGTGTTTCGCGCCGCCGAGAAATTCGTCAAGGCGCTGATCCACAGCCCGGACTGGAGCATGTCCGCCATCATCGCGACCGGCAAGCAGATCGACCAGGGGCTGGAATGCTACTGGGTGTACCTGGTCGTGCTGACGGTGATCTGCGTGCTCGTGCAGGAGCGCTTCGTCGTCCCCATCCAGGGGAAGATCAGGAACCGGATGTTCGCCTCCAGCGCGGCGCCCGTGGAGGCGCCGAAGGCTTCGCGGGCAGGGCCGCTGCACTAACGCCGCGCAGGCGCGGTGCGCAAGCGAGGGTGGCCGCTCGATAGCGGCGCCCCTCGCTTGTCGCCCAATTACCTTGGCTTCATCGAATAGGGCGGGAGGCGGGGTGCGTGCCGATTGCTGTCGTATCGTCTTCGCCGCCGCGCCGTGCAACCGGTATGGGCGGAGCCGTGCCTGGGGTTAACCTGCCAATGACGAATCGATCTGAAGGGAAGTGGCCCGCATGGGCTGGGCGCGGAACGCGGCGTGCGACGAAGGGGATGGTCCCCCCGACTGGAATCGAACCAGTATCCCACGCTTAGGAGGCATGTGCACTATCCATTGTGCTACGGGGAGGACGCAAGGCGAGCGCAATTATAGCCGACTGTGGTGCAAAAGTTAGTATTCCCTGCTGCCAGTCGGTACAATGCCCAATTCACGCTTCGATATCAGCCATGGCAGTCATCTCCCTCTCTTCCGCGCAACTGGCATTCGGCCACCACGCGCTTCTCGACCACGCAGAATTTTCCCTCGAAGCCGGCGAACGGGTCGGCCTGATCGGCCGCAACGGCACCGGCAAGTCTTCGCTTCTGAAGATCATCGCCGGCCGGCAAAAGCTCGACGATGGCCTGCTCGTCATGCAGCAGGGCCTGCGCATCACCTATGTGGAACAGGAGCCGCAATTCGAACCTGACATGTCGGTGTTCGATGCCGTGGCCGAAGGGCTGGGCGACATGCCCGCGTTGCTGAAGGAATACAACGCGCTGGCCGGCCGGCTGGGTTCGGGCGACGACGATGCGCTGATGGCCCGCATGCACGAGGTGCAGGTGCGCCTGGATGCCGGCGACGGCTGGGGCGTCGCCAACAAGGTCGAGCAGACGCTCGACCGCCTGAGCCTGGGACCGGATGCGCAGATGAAGACGCTGTCGGGCGGCATGCAGAAGCGTGTCGCGCTGGCGCGTGCGCTGGTGGCGGGGCCTGACGTGCTGCTGCTCGACGAGCCCACCAACCATCTGGACTTCACCTCGATCCAATGGCTCGAGGGCCTGCTGCGCGATTTCCGCGGCAGCGTGCTGTTCATCACGCACGACCGTTCCTTCCTCGATAACGTCGCCACGCGGATCGTCGAGCTCGACCGCGGGGTGCTGATGTCCTACCCCGGCAACTTCAGCACCTACCAGGTGCGCAAGGCCGAGCAACTGGCAGTCGAGGCGGTGGAGAACGCGAAGTTCGACAAGGTGCTCGCCCAGGAAGAGGTGTGGATCCGCAAGGGCGTCGAAGCGCGGCGTACCCGCAACGAGGGGCGCGTGCGCCGCCTGGAGCGTTTGCGCGTCGAGCGCGCCGCCCGGCGCGACCAGCAGGGGCAGGTGCGGCTGGAAGTGGCATCCGGCGAGCGCTCGGGCAAGATCGTCGCGGAACTGGACGGCATCACCAAGCAGTATGGCGACAAGGTGATCGTGCGGGACTTTTCCGCGACGATCATGCGCGGTGACAAGATCGGCCTGATCGGCCCGAACGGCGCCGGCAAGTCGACGCTGCTGAAACTGATCCTCGGCGAGGAAGCGCCCGATGCCGGCACCGTAAAGCAGGGCACCCGCCTGCAGGTGGCGTACTTCGACCAGATGCGCTCGCAGCTGAACGAGGAAGCCAGCCTTGCCGACACCATTTCGCCAGGCAGCGAGTGGGTGGAAATCAACGGGCAGAAGAAGCATGTGATGAGCTACCTGTCCGATTTCCTGTTTGCTCCCGAGCGTGCGCGCTCGCCGGTGCGGACGCTGTCGGGCGGCGAGCGGAACCGCCTGCTGCTTGCCCGGCTGTTTGCCAAACCGGCCAATGTGCTGGTGCTGGACGAGCCGACCAACGACCTCGATATCGATACCCTCGAACTGCTGGAGGAATTGCTCGAGGATTACACCGGTACGGTCTTTCTCGTCAGCCATGACCGCATGTTCCTCGACAATGTCGTGACGCAGGTGATCGTGGCCGAAGGCGAGGGGCAATGGCGCGAGTACGTGGGTGGGTACACCGACTGGGAGCGCGTGCGCGCCACGGTCGCGGCGCCGCGCCCCGCGAAGGCCGAGGCGCGCCAGCCGAAACAGGACCAGGCGCCGTCGGTTGCGGCGCCGGCGGCCGCCAGGCCGAAGAAGCTGAGCTTCAAGGAGCAGCGCGAACTGGACGGCTTGCCGGACGTGATCGCTGCCCTGGAGGCGGAGCAGGCGGACCTGAATGCCACGCTGGCCGATCCGGAGTTCTACCGCAAGACGCCGGCCGAGTCGCGCCGCGTGCACGAGCGTATCGGGACGATCGAAAGCGAGCTGATGGCTGCATTGGAACGCTGGCAGGAACTGGAGGAGCGCTCGGCGAACTGAGCACCGGGAGCGCGCGATTGCGCGGTCAGGATCGCCTCCGTGCAGGCATCAGCGCTCCTCTAATCGTTACTACAGTGCACGAAATCTGCAACGCCTGAGCTGATTTATTGTAAAATCTACAAATATGGCCCGTTGGGAGCGGCCACTTACGACCACGAGACGGGGATTGCGATGCAACCGGACACTCCCAAGAACAGCAACCAACCGGCCACATCGGCAGGGCCAGTACGCGGCCACGGCTTCTTCAATCCCGATTCCCTGCCGCGTATCGTCCCATTCGGTATCTACATGGCGTTCATCGTCGTGGCGGACCTGCTGGCACGGGCCGGTTGGGAAGCGGCGGACCAGCTGTGGCTCTATCCGGTCAAGATTCTGGCAGTTTGCGCGGCGCTGTGGGTCTATCGTTCGAGCTACCGCGAACTGGCCTGGCAGGGCATGGCGGCACGCCATTGGATCGAGGCGATCGTCACGGGCATCGTCGTACTGGTCCTGTGGGTCAACCTCGACGCGCCATGGATGCAGGTCGGCAGTGCGGCGGGTTACGCGCCATTCGGCGCGGACGGCCGGATCGACTGGCTGCTGGTAGCCTGCCGGATCGCCGGTGCCGCGCTAGTCGTGCCGGTCATGGAGGAGCTGTTCTGGCGCTCCTTCCTCATGCGCTGGCTGGAGCGCAGCACTTTCCTGACGGTTTCGCCCGGCAGTGTGCGGCTGTTTGCTTTTTGCGTCACCGCGGTGCTGTTCGGTATCGAGCACACCCTCTGGCTGGCTGGCATTGTTGCAGGCATCGCTTATGGCGCGCTCTACATCCGTAGCGGCAACCTCTGGTCACCGATCCTGGCGCACGCTGTCACCAACGGTTTGCTGGGAGGCTGGATTGTGCTCACGGAAAACTGGGCGTACTGGTAATATTGTAATTTGAGTAATAAATTAGATAGTCACTGCACCGATGCATACAAAATTTCGCTTGCTGCCATTGGCATGTGCCGCGCTGATGTACAGCAATGGCGCCGTTGCTCAGATCAGCCAGACCATTCATCCGTTCGTCTCCGTCGGCTATACGTACGACGATAACCTCCTGCGTCTGCCGGATCAGGCCGTCGGCGTCGAGCAGCGTTCCGACCGCATGACGCAGGCGCTGGCGGGGGTGCAGATCGACCGCCCTGTCGGGCGGCAGAACTTCACCGCCACCGCCAAGGTCACCCGCGTGACGTTCGACCATTACGACCAGCTCGACTACAACGGCAAGGACTTCAAGGCCGAGTGGGCCTGGCGAGTCGGTAACTATTTCGATGGGACACTGGGGGCGACCTATGAGCAGACGCTGACGCCCTTCACCGATTACCACTCCGACGAGCGGAACCTGCGCACGCAGCGGCGCGAATACGTGTCGGGCGGGTGGCGGTTCCATCCGCGCTGGCGCGTGCGCACCGGGGCCGAGCGTTCCCGCTACACCTATGAGCTGTCCGTCCAGCGCGGCAACAACCGCGAGACCACGCTTGCCGAGCTCGGGGTCGATTACCTGGCGCCCAGCGGGGACCGGATCGGCCTCGTGGCCCGCCAGTTCGAGGGGAGCTACCGCAATGCCCGCAACGTCAACGGCGTTCTGTTGCAGGACGACTACAAGCAAGACGAACTGAAGGCAAATATCTTGTGGACGCCTACCGGGGTCACGCAAGTGCAGGTGCTGGCCGGCTACGCACGCCGCCGCCACGATGCATTCACCGCGCGCGACAGCAGCGGGGCGAATGGCCGGATCACGGTCGCCTGGGCGCCGACCGGCAAGCTCAAGTTCACCGGTGCCGCGTGGCGCGAGTTTGCCGCGGTGGAGAGCTCGGTGGTGAATAACAGCCTCAACAGCGGGGGCAGCCTGGCGGCGACATGGAGTATCTCGGCCAAGGTGCAGGCGAACGCATCGGTGCGGCGCGAGACGCGCGAATTCGAGCGTCTCGCGGGCTCGACGCTGGCCAGCGATGATTTGAGCGACCGGATCCGTGGTGCCACGGTCGGCCTGACGTATGCCCCGATCCGTTCTGTCCAGTTGAGCTTGTCGGGCTTTGCCGATCGCCGCTCAGGGAATCCGATCATCGGCACTTCCGATTACAAAGCCAAGGGGGTCGCGGCCAACGTGACCCTGCAGTTCTGACATACCGGTAGCAGCAATGACCATCAATGACATTCCTCTGATTGCCTTCTTCCAGCGCGTACTGGATCCCCTGATTATCATGGGCACCCTGTACGGTGCGTCCATGCTGTTCGGCGAGCCTTTCACCGGGTATTCGCTGGTACTGATGATACTGGCCTTCTTCATCTCCTCGGCGGTATACCAATATGTCGATCCGTACCGCACCTGGCGCAGCGGCAGGATGCTTGCCTTCGTGCGCGATACGGTGGTTGGCTGGGTCGCGACGGCGCTGATCCTGCTCGCGCTGGGCTCGGTCAGCGGCCTGTCGTATCACTACGACGAGAAAGTGGTGCTGACCTGGTTCATCGCCACGCCTGTCCTCATCCTGATCAGCCACCTCGCCGCGCGCAAGTTCGGCCTCGATCCGGGCCGCCCGAACGACATTCGCTCGGTGCTGATCGTCGGCGCCAACGACGTGGGCATCAAGTTCGCCCGCACCATCGAACGCTACCCGAACCTGTTCATGCAGGTGCGCGGCTTCTTCGACGACCGGGCAGCGGAGCGGCGCCCGGAGGAGCTGCAGCATCCGATCCTCGGCAAGATGTGCGACGTTGCCGCATTCGTGCGGGAGAACAACATCAAGATGATCTTCGTCAGCCAGCCGATTTCAGCCCAGCCGCGCATCCGCCGCCTGCTCGACGAATTGCAGGACACGACCGCATCGGTCTACTTCCTGCCGGACATCTACGTATTCGACCTGATGCAGGCCCGCTTCGACAATGTCGGCGGCATGCCCGTCATCGCCGTTTGCGAGTCGCCGTTCACGGGCTTCAACAGCTTGATCAAGCGGATCAGCGATATCGTGATTGCGACCATCATCCAGATCATGCTGTTGCCGGTGATGCTCGTCATCGCCCTGGCCGTGAAGCTTACCTCGCCGGGACCGGTCATCTTCCGGCAGCGCCGCTACGGCCTCTATGGCGAAGAAATCATCGTGTACAAGTTCCGCTCGATGACCGTGGTGGAGGATGGTGCCGCGGTGGTCCAGGCACGCAAGAACGACCAGCGCCTGACCAAGGTCGGAGCGTTCCTGCGCAAGACTTCGCTCGACGAATTGCCGCAGTTCTTCAATGTCATCCAGGGCAGGATGAGCATCGTCGGTCCGCGGCCGCACGCGGTTGCCCACAACGAGCAATACCGCAAGCTGATCAAGGGGTACATGCTGCGCCACAAGGCAAAGCCGGGCATTACCGGATGGGCGCAGGTCAATGGCTTCCGTGGCGAAACCGAAACCCTGGACAAGATGGAAGCGCGCATCCGCTATGACCTGGACTACCTGCGCAACTGGTCGTTCTGGCTGGACCTCTGGATCATTGTCAAGACGGTCAAGGTAGTGTTTGCGCGACAGAACGCCTATTAAAGTCCTTGTTGCTAAGCCAGGTCTAAGAGTTGCGCATGCAAACATTGTAAAATTACTATTAAGAACGTTTGCCTCGGCGGCCGCACGCGGGATGGAAGTTTGTTGCCATAGAGGTTCTAATGTGATAACTTTTGCAAATATCTGTAGCGTGGACAAGCCTGCCCGCGACACTTCTAACACGTACTCAGGAGTAAAATTGAAACCTTTCGACTTTGATCGCCCGTGGGCCACTCTGCGGTCTCGCTCGTTCCGGCTGCTGCCCGTCGCTGGCATCGTGATCGCTGCCGTTTCGTTGAGCGCCTGCGGCGACAAGACTGCCGAAAAGAAGCCGGGCCAGGCCCTGGCCAGCGTGAATGGTGAAGAGATCACCGTGCTGCAACTGAACGATGAGCTCAGCCGTGTGAATCCGCAGGTCGCCCAGCAGGAAGCAAGCCGGAAACGCCTGCTCGAAGCGCTGATCGACCGCCAGCTGCTGGTGACCGAGGCAACCAAGGAAAAGCTGGACCGCGATCCGAAGGTCGTGCAGTCGATCGAGCGCGCCAAGGCGACGCTGCTCGCCCAGGCTTACCTGCAACGCCGTATCGGCCAGCCGGCCAAGCCCGAACGTACCGAAGTCGAAGCGTACTACAACCAGAACCCGCAGTTCTTTGCGCAGCGCAAGCAGTTCGACCTGCGCCAGTTGGTCGTGCCGACGTCGGCGGTCACCGACGAGGTGAAGAAGGTCATCGACAGCTCGAAATCGCTGGAAGAAGTGGCCGCCTGGCTCGCTTCCAAGCAGGTGAAGTTTGCTCGGGCCCAACTCGTGCGCAGCACCACCGATCTTCCGCCGCAGCTTTCCTCGAAGCTGCTGACCATGACGCCAGGCCAGATGTTCATCATCCGCGAGGGTGACCGCAGCCTCTTGATGACGATCGCCGAAGTCAAGGATGCACCGCTGACGCTCGAAGTCGCGGCGCCCCAGATCGAACAGTTCCTGGCCAACAAGAAGAGCAAGGAAGCGGCCGATGCCGAAATCAAGCGCCTGCGCTCGTCGGCAAAGATCGAGTACCTGAACGGTGAAACCCCGGCAACGGGCAAGCCGGCAGGCGAGGGTGGCGAGGGCGCGCACGACCGTGGCGTCGCCGGATTGAAATAACCAACGTTAACTGACGAGAAAATCTATGAAACGCTTACTCCTATCGATCTATCTCGCCTGCCTGTCGCTGTTCGTACTGCCATTCGCATCGGCTGCCGAGCTGACGCTCGGCCCGGGCGACATCGTCAAGATCTCCGTCTACAACAATCCGGATCTTGGCCTGGAAACCCGCATCGGCGATTCGGGCAACATCACCTTCCCGCTGATCGGGCAGGTACAGGTCGGCGGTCTCACCGTTCCCTCGGCGGAGCGCAAGATCTCCGAGGCGCTGGACAAGGGCGGCTTCATCAAGCGTGCCCAGGTCAACATCATCGTCACGTCCATCCTCAGCCAGCAGGTATCCGTCCTGGGCCAGGTCAACCGTCCCGGCCGCTATCCGCTGGATGCGCGCCGCAGCCTGCTCGACGTCCTGGCCCTGGCCGGCGGCTTCGGTCCGGAAGCCGGCGATACGCTGAACCTCATCCGTAACCGCGACGGCCAGGTCAGCAAGCAGGTCATCGATGTCGTGGAAATGGTCCGCAAGGGCGACCTGAACAAGGATGTCGAGCTGGCCGCCAACGACGTCATCTATGTCGAACGTTCGCCGCGCTTCTACGTCTACGGTGAAGTGCAGCGTCCCGGCAGCTTCCGCCTTGAACGCTCGATGACCGTGCTCCAAGCCCTCGCCGTGGGTGGCGGGCTCACGCCGCGCGGCACCGAACGGGGTATGATCATCAAGCGTCGTGACGCAAACGGCAATCTGCAGATGATCGAAGCCAAGAAGGATGAGCTGCTGCAGAACGACGACATCCTGTACATCAAGGAGAGCTGGTTCTGACCGCTGTCTTCAATATCGAAATGAAAGCCTGAAACATGAATCTCCATCTTTTATTGCAGATACTGAAGGCGCGCCGGCGCGTCCTGATCGGCACCTTCCTGCTGACGGTCGTCTCGACGCTGATCGTCAGCTCTCTTCTGCCCAAGACCTACACCGCGACCAGTTCGGTGGTCATGAATTACAAGGGCGTCGATCCGCTGACGGGCCTGGCCCTGCCAGGGCAGTTGATGCCGGGCTATATGGCCACGCAACTCGACATCATCAGCAGCAAGAATGTCGCCCTGCGCGTGGTGGATCGCCTGCGCCTCGCCGAAAGCCCCGCCGTCAATGCGCAGTTCATGGCCGCGACCGAAGGGCGCGGCAATGTGCGCGACTGGCTGGCCGGCTTGCTGATGAAGAAGCTGGAAGTGAAGCCGTCGCGCGAGAGCAGCGTCGTGAACATCAGCTTCAACGGTTCCGACCCGCAATTCGCGGCAGCGGTGGCGAATGCCTATGCTGAGGAATACCAGAACGTCACGATCCAGTTGAAGGTCGACCCGATGAAACGCGCCAGCAGTTTCTTCGATTCGCAAATGAAGACGCTGCGTGACAATGTCGAGGCCGCGCAGAGCCGCCTGTCGAAATACCAGCAGGAGCACAATATCGTCAGCGTCGACAACCGTCTGGATGTCGAAACGAACCGCCTGAACGACCTGTCCGCACAGCTGGTGGCCGCGCAGGCCCAGTTGATGGAAGCGCAGTCCCGTCAGCGCATGGCGAGCTCGGGTGGCGCAGCCGCTCCGGACGTCGCTTCCAATCCGCTGATCCAGAACCTCAAGCTGAACTTGAACGCAGCCGAAGGCAGGCTGGCCGAAGCGGAGCAGCGCCTGGGCCGCAACCACCCGCAGTTCCAGAGCCTGCGTGCCGAGGTGGACAAGCTGCAGCGTGAACTGAACCGCCAGACGGCGCTGACGTCGCAAAGCGTCGGCAACAACGCCAGCGTGCTGCAGCAGCGTGAAGCCTCGCTGCGCGAAGCACTGGCCGAACAGCGCGCCAAGGTGCTGGAAATGAACCGCACGCGCGATGAACTGAACGTTCTCGCCAAGGATGTCGAGACGGCCCAGCGTGCCTTCGATACGGCAGCCCAGCGCTTCTCGCAGACGCGCATCGAATCGCACGCCGAACAATCGGATGTGATGGTGCTGAACCCGGCGACGGCACCGACCGAGCCGTCGAGCCCGCGCATCCTGCTCAATACGCTGCTGGCTGTGCTGCTGGGCACCATGCTGGGTATCGGCTTCGCCATCCTGCTGGAGTTGCTCGATCGCCGCGTGCGCATGAACAGCGACATGGAAAGCCTTGGCATTCCGCTGCTGGGCACCGTCGACTGGCGCCCCGTCAAGCGCAGCCGCATGGGCGTGCTGGCCAAACTGGCGCCGCGCCGCCTCAGCCTGAATTAAGAGATGACTATCATGACTTTGCCTATCCACTCTATCCCGCCGGCGGCGAAAGTAACGGCGGCCTCCAGCATCGGCCATGTCTTGTTGGACATGGGGAAGATCACCCCCGAGAATGCCGAAGCCGTGCTGCGTCTGCAAAAGGAGAAAGGCGTCCGGTTCGGTGAAGCCGCCGTGCAGCTTGGCTTCATCACGGAAGAAGACATCCAGAAGGTACTCGCGCGCCAATTCGACTACCCGTACCTCCATTCGGCGGACAAGCGCTTTTCGTCCAAGCTCGTGGCCGCCTATGAGCCGTTCTCGCCGCAAGTCGAAGCGCTGCGCTCCGTGCGCAGCCAGCTGATGCTGCGCTGGTTTGCCCAGGCCCGGAAGTCGCTCACCGTCCTGTCGCTCGAGCCGGGCGACGATGGCGCCAACCTGGCCTCGAACCTGGCAGTCGTGTTCTCCCAGCTGGGCGAGCGTACGCTGCTGGTGGACGCGAACATGCGCAATCCGCGCCAGCAGAATATCCTCAGCCTCGCCCAGCGCAACGGCCTGTCGGATGTGCTGGCCGGGCGTGCGGAACTGGACGTGATCGTGCCGGTCGACGCCTTCGTGTCGCTGTCGCTGCTGCCCGCCGGCACGGTGCCGCCGAACCCGCAGGAGCTGCTGGGGCGCGATGCCTTCCATCGCAATCGCGAGGCGCTCGAGCGGATGTTCGATGTCGTGCTGTACGACGCGCCGCCGCTGGCCGAGAGCACGGACGGCCTGACGCTGGCCGCCCGCACCGGCGGCGTGTTGCTTGTCCTGCGCAGGAATACCACGCGCTATGAAGACGTGGCCCTTGTCGCCGACCGCATTGGACAGATGGGCGCGGCGCTGGTCGGCACTGTGATGGTGGACAACTAATGGCTGCCCCGCTGGTGCCCTGGACGGTTTCGCCCGCGCAGACGTTCCGCGCGGCGTTGCCTTCGTGGTGGCCGATCCTGCTCGGCATGGCGCTTCTTTTCGTGCCGACCCTGTATACCCTGCTCACGGGTATCTGGTCGACGGAGGAACAGGCGCACGGCCCGATCATCCTCGTGCTGTCGATCTGGTTGAGCTTCCGCCTCTGGCCGTCCGTGCAAGCCTTGCCGGCTTACACCGGCAAGTCGGTCCTGGGCTGGGTGCTGACCGTGGCGGCGCTGCTGCTGTACATCCTGGGCCGCTCGCAGGCGATCACGGCATTCGAGATCCTGGGATGCATCATGCTCCTGATGGGAGTGCTGCTGATCAAGCGTGGCCCGGCCGCGCTGCGCACGCTGTGGTTCCCGTTCTTCTTCATGATGTTCATGATCCCGCTACCGGGACCGGTGGTCAGCATGCTGACCATGCCGATGAAGATGGCGGTGTCCCATGTCACCGAACATATCCTGTATGCGGCGGGCCTGCCGATCGCCCGTAGTGGCGTGATCCTGCAGGTGGGCCAGTATCAGTTGCTGGTGGCCGATGCCTGCGCGGGCCTGCAGACGCTGCTGACCCTGGAATCGCTTGGATTGTTCTACCTGAACCTGGTGCGCCATCCTTCCGCTTTCCGTAACCTCGCGCTAGCAATTCTTATCATCCCGATCTCGTTCACGGCGAATGTGATCCGCGTAACCGTGCTGTGCCTGATCACGTATTTCATGGGCGACGCGGCGGGGCAGGGTTTCCTGCACGGCTTTGCCGGCATGGTTCTGTTCATCACGGCTCTCGTGCTGACCATCGCCGCCGACTCGGCGCTGCAATGGTATGTGCGCAGGAAAGAACGGCAAACGCCTGCTGCCGAAGTAAGGAAAATCGCATGACTCGCACTTTAATGACCAGTCTTGTACTCGGCGCCCTGATGCTTTCCGCTGCCGCGACCACGCGCGTCGTGACGCCGACGGCGAAAATGGCCGACAATACGGTGAAATTCAATCTCGAGCAGATGATCCCGTCCCAGTTCGGGCAGTGGCAGGTCGATACGACGATCGTGCCGCTGAAGCTCGATCCGGAAACCGAGGCGAAGCTCAACAAGCTGTACAACCAGACCGTTACCCGCACCTATGTCAACCAGAACGGCGACCGCGTCATGCTGTCGATCGCTTATGGCGGTGACCAGAGCGAGGGACTGGGCGTGCACAAGCCCGAGGTCTGCTATGTCGCGCAAGGGTTCGACATGCGCACCAACAAGCCTGGCCAGTTGAACACGCAATACGGCAACCTGCCCGTGCGCCGCCTGATGGCGGTGGCGGGCGAGCGCCACGAGCCGATCACCTACTGGCTCACGATCGGCAACAAGATTGCCCTTTCCGGGCTGGACTCGCGCCTGACGATGCTGCGTTACGGGCTCGGCGGTGTTATTCCGGACGGCATGCTGGTCAGGGTGTCGGCAATCGATCGCGATGCCGAGCATTCCTATCGAGTCCAGGATAGATTCGTGCAGGACATGCTGACTGCGGTGAGTCCCGAGGCAAGGAACCGTCTCATCGGTGTGTTCTGAAGGGCGGTTCGGTAATGAAGCTTTCCCTTGCATTTGGGCGCGGGGCCATGCCGGGCGCGCGCGCGGCGGGTACCCGCCAGGGTTCCCTGGCCGCGCTGATCCTGCTATTCCTGGGCATTGCGGCCATCGCGCTGCTGCTCGGCGCGGTCATCGGCCTCGGCTCTCCCGTGCTGGTCATTATCCTGGCCGGCGCCGTCTTCGGCATCATGGGTTTCCTGCTGCTCGATTCCTATCGCATGCTTGTCATTGTGTTTGTCTTGACATTCATCGTCCAGGGAAGCGTTGCGTCTTTCTTTGGTAACCGCCAGGCTGCCTGGGTAGTTATCGGTCTTGCTGTTCTATTCATTCTCCGGGCCGTTCTGGACCGGCAGTTCGCCAAGCGTCGCGAAGAGCCTGGCGTAAAAACGTTCGCCGATACGGCCGCGCTGGTGGCGCTGACCGGATACGCGATGATCTTCGCCGCGAGCACCATCTACAATCGTCCCGGTGTCGCGCAATTGGTCGTTGCGGTCAAGAGCGCGTGGCCGATGATCGGCGTGCTGCTGGCACTTGTATGGTTCAGATGGTCGATCGAGCGCCAGAAGACCTTGTGGCAAATCCTGCTCGGGGTTGCCATGCTGCAGTTGCCTGTTGTTGCGTACCAGCACTTCGTTGTCGCGAAAAGCCGCCTGGCGACCTCGCACGACGCCGTGGTCGGCACGTTCGGCGGCAGCATGGGCGGCGGGGGGAACAGCGCGCTGCTCGTGCTGTTCATGATCGGCCTCATGTGCTACGTCCTGGCCCGCTGGGACCGCGGGCTGATGTCGGGCAAGCGCGTTATCCTGTTCAGCATCGTCAGTATCGTTGTCATCCTCCTCGGCGAAGTCAAGGCGGCGTTCGTGTGGATGCCCATCGCGTTCTGTTTCGTCCTGCGCCGGCGCATGATGCGCAACCTGTTCGCGTTCATCGGTTATTCGACGCTGATCGTGGTGGTGGCCGGCGCCATCTGGAGCACCTACAGCGCCCTGTACTGGAGCAAGGACATCACGAACCAGAGCACGGTGACCGGTGCGCTCGAGGCCAGCGGCGGCTACTTCTTCGATCCCAACGAGATCAATCACAAGACTGGCGAGGTGGGCCGCGCGGCGGCGGTCGCCCTCTGGGTCGATGACAAGGCCGCGACGGTCGGAAGCCGGCTGATCGGGTACGGACCCGGCGCGGTCAAGGGCGGGCCGGGACTCGGATCCGGCAAGCTCGCCGCGCGCTTCGCGCCCTTGCACGTCGATCCGACCACGTTGGCAACGCTGCTGTGGGACGTTGGCGTCCTCGGCACCATCACCTACATCGGCCTGTTCGTCTTCGTGCTGATGGCGGGCTCGCGCAGGCTGCGACAACGGGATGGTTCGCCGGAAGCGGCGGCGATGGTGGAGGCGGCGCAGGCCATCCTCATCCTGATTACGTCCCTGATTATCTATAACCGTACGCTCATGGATGACCCTGCGACCCAGTTATTGTTTGTATTCGCTGCGGGTACGGTACTGCAGGCCGCCCGCTTCTCAAGCACGAGCAGTAAGCCGAAAGTCCATCCTGCGGTCGCGCGAGCACAGATCGCAGGCGCAGCATGACGGTGAGTCCTTATCACGCTTCCCGCCTGGTCCTTCAGGCGAAGCTCTTCACCGCGGCAAAATCCCTGGGGGCTATCGTTGCGCTCGCGTATCAATTTTTGCTGGTGCGGCACCTGAGCGTGAACGACTACGTGTCGTTCACCGTTCTCACCGCGGCAAACGGGATCCTGGTGTTCGCGACGATGTTCGGCATGGACAGGCTGGTCTACCGCTATGTCCCGCCGCTGCGCGAATCGGGACGGTGGCGCGAGATGTTTCTGCTGTTCGGTTCGCTGCTCCTGCTGAGGCAGCTGGCGATCGCTGCGCTGCTCTTCGTCCTTGGTTTTCTCACCCTCGAACTGCTGCCGAAGCAGATCGCCAGTGAAGTGACGCGCCTGCCCTGGCACTACGTCTGGTATGCCGTCGCGGTGGGTTTCAGCGATTCGCTCTCCACGTTCTGCAACAGCCTTGGCCGCCAGGGGCGCCAGGCCATGTACCTGTTGGTGATGACGACATTGCGTTTTGCGCTCAGTGCACTTGCCATCTGGCATTATGGCAACCTGGACGCAGTGATGATCGGCGATATTCTCGTTGGCACGGAGTTCTTGCTCGTTGCCGCGCTGCTGGTCACGCTGCTGGCCGAAATCAGGGCGCTGGCGCCGAAGGCGAGTGGCGGTCCCCTCCATTTTGGCTTCGACTGGCGCCGCATGATCTGGGAAAGCCTGAGCACCCAGATGACTTACATGCTCACGCTGCCGTTCCGCGGCGGTGTCATGAAGCTCATCGTCGGCGCCGTGGCGACCCCGGTCGTCACCGCCTCCTTCGGCTTTTTCCAGACCATCGCTGACCGTGCCTACCAGTTCATGCCAGCGTTCATGATGAAAGGTATCGTCGAGCCTGCGCTTGCAAATGGATATGCACGCAACCAGGATCTGTCGAGGGTGCGCCTCACGGCGTCGCTGCTCATCAGGTTGAATGTCGTCATCCTGGCGCTTGGGTTGGCTGTGCTGATCGGGTGCGGCGGCCCCCTGATCGATTTCGCCACGCGCGACCGCTACGGTACGGAAGTCGGTATTGCCGCCTTGCTGCTCGTCCAAATGGCGGCGTTGACCATCGGCGAGGCCCTGTGGATCGTTCTCAATCCGGTCGGCCGCATTGTTCACCATAACAAGGTATGGGTGTGGATTTCGATCCTCGGCTATGGCCTGCTGGCAGTGGGCGCGGCCTTGCGCAATCCGGAGGTGCTGATTATTGCGAGTGCCCTGCCATATTTCGCTGTTTATGCATGGTTACGATGGTTGACGCGTGAAACGGTGCTACAGGAAGGAATGGGATTTGGCTGGCTGGTACATCTGTTGCTGCCTGTCCTTATCAGCGCGGGCGTCGGCCGTGCGCTGGTGTGGCTGATCGGTGCCAATTCGATTGGCGCGCTCGTTGCCACGGCCGCGGTGGCAATCTGCTTTATCGCCATCCTCCGCACGCGCAACCTGATCACCAGGAACGAGGCCGCCGAGGTCAATGCGACTTCACCCAAACTCGCGCGGCTGTTGAAGCTGATTAGCGCAGGCAAGTAATAATAAACACGGGAATAAAGAAATGCGTATCGCATACATGATACTGGCGCACGACCAGCCTGAACTGTTCGGACGGCTGGTTCGCGCTGTTCACGCGGACAATGTGTCGATCTACGCGCACATCGATGCGAAGTTCGACGAGGCGCCATTTCGCGCGGCCGTGAACGGCGTGCCGGTCGAGTTCGTTACCGACCGGATCAAGGTGAACTGGGGAGGCTATTCCCAGGTCGAATCCATGCTCAAGCTGCTGACGCTTGCCTCGCGAAGCGCACGGCATGATTATTTGATCTTCCTGAGCGGCAGGGATTATCCATTGCGGCCGCACCGGGAACTGGTGTCGCTGCTTTCTGGTGCGCCGACGCGCAGCTATATGAATTTCTACGCGCTGGCCGACGGGACGGACTTTGTCGCGAAAGTCAGGAATTATTGCTACTACGATCTTTATGCAAAAGTGCCGACCCGGTTCCTGAAGCGGGTGGCGAATCGTCTCGTAAAGGAAATCAGCGCAAGACTACCCGATCGTAAATTCGTCGCGGATATGCAGCCATATCGCGGCTCCACTTCCTGGTGCATAACCGGCGATATCGCGGAATATATCGTCGGCTTTGTCGAGAGCCCGGCCAATTCGGATTATCTCCGATTCTTCCGATCGGTCAGCTGTTGCGATGAGATATTCTTCCAGACTATTGTTCTCAATTCCCCGTATGCCTCCACCTTGAACAGGTTCGATATCGACGGTATCAAGCGGCCAGGTGAAATGAAAAACGAGAATAAAGCGTCGCTTCATTATATCGACTGGGATCCTCGCCGCGAGGACCCCGCCATTCTCGATGAGCGCGACCTTGCCGCAATGCAGGCTTCAGGGAAGTATTTCGCCCGCAAGTTCGACGCCGTGCGGTCGGCAAAGGTGCTGGACACGCTGGATTCAGTTCGGCAGAGAAATAACGAGCCCGAGCATACTGACGGTTAAGATTATATGGTGATTACCCGGTCCAGACTTGCGCTCCTGCATAATAAGCGAGGGCGGAGGTCTTGATAATTGTTGATTCAAATTAAGATACACATGTGATAGGCACGACAACAAAAATGCGTGCAGAGTAATTAGATGCAAGTTTGGCATGGATTCTTATTGCCAAAGTTTGCCTGTGGTATTCTCGGCTTTTTTCTCGGGACCCGGGTGTTTTTCTACGGCAATATCGTATAATGGGCGCGTTCGGCCAGATCGCGGTGCTAAGATGCGGTACGGGCCAGTCTAAAATTCGTGTTCCGAGGCATTCATGAAATTAAGTCAATTTATTCGCGCTACGCTCCTTATCGCGATTCCTGGATTGGTAGGCCATGCCCACGCTGATTGGGCACAATCCGCATCGCCGCTGGTTATCCGGCCCTTGCCGAACGATTACCAAACCCAGGTTCAGAACCCACCCACTTTCTCGTGGGCGCGTCATTCCAGTAATCCGTCGTCTTACGTCGTGGAGGTTCGCCAGGGTACCAACGTGGTGTACACCTACACCTCCACCCGCAACTGGCTGTTGCCCTCGGCACCGCTGGCGGTGGGCCAGTATTCGTGGCGTGTTCGTCCGGCCGACCGGATCGAATGGTCCACGGACCGGTTCTTCACCATCGCGGAAAAATCGTCGACCTTCGTCGTTCCCGAGAATTCCACGCTGCGCGGCAGGGTTCTGGCCAAGGCCCGCCCCCGTGGCCTGCCGACCAACTTCGTGAAGTACGCATCCTGGTCCGCCGAGATGAAGGCGGAGCGCGGCGCCGCGCTGACCACCTTGCAGAAGGAAGTCGACTGGTACATCACGAACCTGCCTGTGATCTCGGATTCGAAGTGGACGCTCAACACGGCGTCCGTGACTACCGCGGCCCAGGCCGCGCAGCAAACCGATGTCCGCAAGCAGTTGAATACGCGCAAGCGCCAGCTCGAATCCGCCGCGCTGCTGTACCACCTGCTCGGCACCCAGAAATACCTGACCGAGGCCCTGCGCCGCGGCGATGAGCTGGCGGCCATGAACCCCCTCGGCCCGACCAGCTATGCGCAACAGGACCAGGCGCCGTTCGGGATTGCGTCGGCCCTGAGCCGTGGGATCGATATCCTGGGCTCCGGCCTCGACTCCACGCGCCGGGCCAAATGGGTCGCGTCGATCCGCGCCTACGGTAGCCAGATCTACGCCGATCTTGCCAAGGACAACGTACGGACCGATGAGTTCCCGTTCGATTCGCACGGCATCAGCAATACCGCCGGTCTCGCCGAAATCGCCGTGCTGGCGCTTGGCGATGTCGACGAAGCGCAAACGTGGTTCGACTTCTCGCTGCGCTCGTATATCAGCTCGCTGAGCCCGTGGAGCGGCCCGGAGGGCGGTTTCGCGAACGGTACCGCCTACGCCGAATACGCGCTGGGTCTGTACTCGACCGTGTGGCAGCCGGTGCTGCATGCCATGGGATTGAATCTTTACGACAAGCCGTGGTCCTACGGGTTCCTGCGATTCTTCATGTACTTCGTTCCGCCGGGTCAGAAGAGCCATGTGTTCGGCGACGGCCACGAGGTTACGCCCATGCAGTCGACGATGAAAGGCTATGCGACCAATTTCGCCGATCCGGCCGCCGCGTGGTACTCGAACGCGCTGCAAGGCCAGCATGACGCGCTCACGCTGCTGAAGTCGAGCTATCCGTTGCCTTCCGCGACCGTGGCGGCCGCTGGACCTGGTACGCCTTCCGCCGTCTTCCCGAGCATCGGCTGGGCGGCAATGCACAGCAACCTGCGTGACATGAACCGTACGTCGGTCTATTTCAAGTCCAGCCCGTATGGCTCGTACAACCACAGCCACGGTGACCAGAATACCTTCGTGCTGTTCAAGGGCGGCATTCCACTGCTGGGCGAGGGTGGCTATTACGACTATTATGGCTCGCCGCTGTGGAAAGGTTACTATCGCAGCACCAGGTCGCATAACGGCATTACGTTCGACGGCGGCATCGGCCAGGCGACGGACGTGGACAATTCCGCCCAGCTCGAGAACGACGGCAAGATCACGGCCTACTCCCATACGCCGGACATGGACTACGTGGAAGGTATCGCCACCAAGGCGTACGGCGGCGCGTTGACGAACGCACAGCGCAAGCTGTGGTATCTCCGGGCCGAGGATGCGGTTGTGGTTCACGACACGCTGGCGTCGGCGACTTCGCGGACTTATGAGTGGAATGTCCACGCGTTTGCCCCGATTACCGACCTGTCGTCGGGGGCGCTCCAGGTAACCAGCCAGGGTCAGACTGTCTGCATCCGGCCGGTGACTTCCGGATACCACGTTGTCCGGCCGACCAATACGCCACAGTTGAGCGGCCGTACCGAGTACCATGTCGTCCTGACCAAGACGGGCAAGGCGATGACCGGCGAGTTCCTGGTCGTGCTCGATGTCGGTTGCAAGAATCCGGCCATTTCGCTGACCACCACGTCCAGTGGACGCGTGCTGAAAGTCGGCGCGCAGTCCCTGGTCCTGCCGGGGCGGTAATCGTCCGCAAGGCAAAAAGGCCGCTGTCCGAGACAGCGGCCTTTTTTTTTGGGCGCTGTTCGCTGACGCCAAGCTTTCCCTTGAACGGGGAACTTGTTGAATTGGTCGATGTCAGTAGCGACCTGAGCCTTGCTTCTGCCACGGCAGCGTTCAGCCGATCTGCAAGCGAGGTAAGCGCGGCGGAGGCCGGGGGTGCCCACGGTCCGGGCATCGCGGGAGCTGGCCCCGCGATGCGATCGTTGTGCCGGGTACCGCAGGTCAGGCGGTGGCCAGCACGCGGTAGCGCTGCGCCAGTGATTCGGCCAGCACCCGGTAGCTGCGATGCTGTTCAATGAAGGCGCGGCCCTGCCTGGCGCGGGCGCGTGCCGTTTCCACGTCGGCAAGGATTTCGTGCATCGCCTGGGCAAAGTCTTCGGCAGTACTGGCGGTGAGCCATCCAGCCGCGCTGGCCGTCAGCACGAAGTGCTGGTCGGGGCTGTCGTTGCCGATGGCCGGCAGACCCAGCGCAAGGTACTCAAGCAGCTTGGTGGGTGAACTGACGTCGAACAGCTTGTTCCGCGGGATATATGAGATCGCAGCATCCGCACCCAGCAGCAGGGACTGCGCTTCCGCCCCCGGCAGCCAGCCGGTGATGGCGACGGCTTCCTCGAGGCCGAGCCGCCGTGCGTGGGCGAGCCAGTCGTCGTGGTCGGACGGCGTCGGTGAGCTGCCGATCAGTAACAGGCGCGCCGCGGGTAACTTGCGGCGCAAGGCGGCAAGGGCGTCGATCAGGATGTTGATCTCGCGCGAGCGATCCAGCGTGCCCAGGTAGGCGACCACCGGAATATTCTCCCAGCCTGGAAGCCGTCGTGGCGCCAGCGCGTCCGCGCGCAGGAGTTCCGTGTCGATTCCCATCGGTACCGCTGTCAGGCGCTCGGCGCGAATCCCGTGGTTGACCATATGGCGCTTCATTGCCTCGCTCTGGACAAACACGTGGTTGGCATTACGCAACACAATTTTATAAAAAACAAACTTCTCCACGAGTCCCTTGCATAATGTAAGGAAGTAGTGAATCCGGAACTTCTTCGCCAGTTCGGCCCTGCTGCGCTCGATCCGGCCATCACACATCAGGAACGAGGCCCAATAGGCGAAGGGGATGCCCCGCAGCTTCGCAATCAGCATGACGGCCAAGCCGATGGTGACCATGTCCCGCACCTGGATCACGTCGACTTGCTGCCGCGGCACTTGCCACGCGCGGCGCAGGCATAGCGCCAGGAAATCGAATTCCTGGCGCAGGCGTCCGCCCCGCCGCTCGGGCTTCGTTACCGATGCGAAGTCATGGGGGGGCGGCTCGCTGGTCTGCCCGGCTTTGCCGACGAGGTCGCATCGAACGCCGAAGCGGGGCAGGTACTTGCCGAACAGGGTGGAGACGTCGGCACGATAAGAGGGCAGGGGTTCTGGTACGAATTGCAAAACGCGCGTTGATTCAAAGTCTATACTCATCGGAGTCTGATCGGCGGCTGCACCGCCCTGGGAAACACTAAAGTATTGATTATATGATAAAAGTTCCCGTGCGGCAGGGTGTGGCACGTTTGAAATCGCAGTTGACGTTTTGTTATGATTCCAGTTACCCTTGCGGTTGACCCCGGCCATCCGGCCGAGACATGCTTTTGGAAAGTAGATGATTAAAATTTTTCGGCTTGCCGCCTGGTTGCATCGTTGCGGCATTCCGGTAGTGCCTCGCTTGCTGTACGGATTGAACCGAATTCTCTTCGCAGTGGTGCTGCCTCCGGGTGCGACGGTTGGTGCCCGCGTGCGTTTCGCATATAGCGGGCTTGGTGTCGTCGTTCACGCCCGGGCAAAGATCGGCAACGACGTCAAGATTGCCCAAAATGTCACGATCGGCGGCCGGGCCGGCCGCTACGAGGTTCCCGTGATCGAAGATGATGTCGAGATCGGCGTCGGGGCCTGCGTCCTCGGGCCGGTGGTCATCGGGCGCGCCGCCCGCATCGGCGCCAATGCCGTCGTGCTCCATGATGTGCCTCCGGGAGCAATCGCCGTCGGCGTGCCTGCGACGTTGAAGGAGAAGCCATGACCGGTCGCGCAGGTATGCAGTCCTTTCACTTGCCGTCGCTCGATGGCGTCCGCGCCTTCGCGGCGCTGACGGTCTTCCTCAGCCATGCCGGCGCCGGCCGCTTTATCCCCGGCGCATTCGGCGTGACGGTGTTCTTCTTCCTGAGCGGCTACCTGATCACCACGCTGATGCGCCGTGAGATCGAGGAGAGCGGCCGGCTCGATTTCCGCGCGTTCTACCAGCGCCGGGCCTATCGGATCCTGCCGCCGCTCTACCTCGTTCTGGCGGTCATTTTCGTGGTTACCGAGATCATGCACTTCTCGGACTATACGACGACCGGTGGTGTGCTCTCGCTCTTGCTGCAATATAGTAATTATTACCTGCTGGATCACCATGGTTCGGAACTGCTGCCGACAACGGGAACTTACTGGTCCCTCGCCGTCGAAGAGCATTTTTACCTGGTCTTCCCCCTGCTCTTCGTATGGATTGCCCGGCGCGGGTCCGGCGCGCGCACTGCTGCCGTGTTCTTCTTCATCTGCCTTGCCGTCCTGCTCTGGCGGTGCGTACTGATCTATTTCCTGAACGCACCGAGCGATCGCACGTACCTGGCCACCGACACGCGTTTCGACAGCATCCTGTTCGGTTGCATCATGGGCGTGTGGATGAACCCGGCGCTGGACCGCGATCCGTTCCCCTCGAAAGCTGCCAAGCTCTTGGCTCTCGCAGTCGGTGTGGCGCTGCTGGCCGCCAGCTTCATGGTGCGTGACGAGGATTTCCGCGATACGTGGCGGTATTCGATGCAGGGTCTTGGCCTGTTCCCGCTGTTCTGGCTGGCGGTACGCCATCCGGAGTGGCCGATCTTCCGCCCCCTGAACACCCGTACGGCGCGTTTCCTGGGTGCGATTTCCTACACTTTCTATCTCAGCCACCTGCTGTGGATATCCGTCTCGCGCCGGACGTTGCCGGGCCAGCCTGAACTGCTGAGGGGAACGATAGCCCTGATCCTGACCATCGCCTTTTCCTATCTGGTGTATCGCACGGTCGAGCAGCCACTTGCCCGCATGAGGAAGCGCTTGCACGGAGGCGTCGCGCCCGTTGCCCCTTCGATTGTCAAGAAAGGACAGGTATGAAAAAAATCGTCATGATCGGTACTCGCTTCGACACGATGGGCGGTATCTCGTCGGTGGTCAACGTGTACCGGGCTGCCGGGCTGTTCGACCGATACAATATTCGCTACATCGCCACCCATTGCGACGGCGGCAAGTTCGCCAAGCTCCGCATCTCGGTCGGGGCCTTGCTGACTTTCCTGTGGCTGCTGATCAGCGGCCAGGTCGACCTTGCGCATATCCACGTGTCGTCGCGTGCGAGCTTCTGGCGCAAGCTGCCATTCTTCACGCTCGCCCATCTGGCGGGGAGGGCGACGATCGTGCACCTGCACAGCGGTGCGTTCCACCATTTCTATGACAAATGCTCGTCACGCGGGAAGGCGGCGATCCGCTACATGTTCGACAATGCTTCCCGCGTCATCGTCTTGTCCGACACGTGGAAGACCTGGGCACAGACGATCAGCACGAACCGCGCAATTGTCGCCATCTACAATCCGGTGCAGGTCCCGCCGGAGACGCGCTCGCTGCGCAATGCTGCGCCGGTGGTGCTGATGCTGGGCCGCATCGGCCAGCCAAAAGGCAGTTACGATCTGCTCGAAGCGACGGTGCCGCTGGCGGCGGCCGTTCCGGCGCTGCAACTGCGCCTCGGTGGCGACGGCGACCTGGAGCGGGCTTCCGCCCGGGCGGCCGAGCTGGGCATTGCCCGGAACGTGAATCTGCTGGGCTGGGTGGTCGGCGATGCCAAGCACCGCGAGCTTGCAACGGCCCGGGTGTATGTGCTGCCTTCCTATAACGAAGGCTTGCCGATGAGCGTGCTCGAAGCGATGGCCGCGGGCTTGCCTGTGGTCACCACTCCGGTCGGCGGGATTCCGGAAGCGGTGACCGACGGCGTGGAAGGCTACCTGATTCAGCCAGGCGACCAGGAGGCCCTGCGCGCGCGCGTCGAAGCACTGCTGCGGGACGATGAACTTGCCGAGCGGATGGGCCAGGCGGCACGGCGCAAGATCCAGACCACTTTCTCCGTCGAAGCGATCTTGCCGCGCATCGAAGCCATTTATGCCGAACTGGGTATCACGCGCGCCGCGCCGGTACTCGCGACGCGGCCGTTGACGGAGAAGCAATGAGTTCCCTGACTTGGAAAATGCGCCGGCTCAGTCTGATGAGCCCGGCAGAAATCGTGTGGCGCGTGCAGCAAATCGCCCAGAAGAAGGCGAGCAAGATCGGGCTCGGCCTGGCGATGGCGCCGCCCGCGCCGCGGCTGGACAAGACCGGCGCGGTCTTCATCGGCGAGGCGGCGGAAGGCGTGGATCTGCCGTCGCTGCGCGCCGCGGCGGACGCAATCCTGGCCGGACGGTGGAACGTCTTCGCCATGCATGGGCTGCAACTTGGTTTCCCGCCGCAATGGAATCGCGACCCGAAGACGGGCACCGTGGCGCCGATGAAGCTGGGCAAGGCCATCGACTATCGCCGCGAATCGGTCGTCGGCGACATCAAGTACTTGTGGGAACCCAGCCGGCACCTCGAGCTTGTGACGCTGGCGCTCGCCTGGCGCGCCACGAACGAGCAGCGTTACGCCGCCGGCGCCCGCCTGCTGCTCGAATCGTGGTTCGACCAGTGTCCTTATCCGCGCGGCGTGCATTGGACCAGCTCCCTGGAACTCGCGGTGCGGCTCTTGAACTGGGCGTTTGCCTGGCAATTGCTGGGTGGTGCCGGCAGCGCCATGTTCCGCGGCGAGGATGGCATGCGGTTCCAGCGGCGCTGGCTGGACAATATCTACCAGCATTGCCACTTCATCCGCGGTTACCTGTCGCATCATTCCTCGGCCAACAATCACCTGTTCGGCGAGTACATGGGCCTGTTCGTAGCCAGCGTGCAATGGCCGTGCTGGACTGAAAGCGCTCGTTGGGAAGCCTTCGCGCGCCGCGGACTGGAGGTCGAGGCGCTCAAGCAGAACACTGCCGATGGCGTCAACAAGGAGCAGGCCATCTATTACCAGCACGAAGTGATGGACATGATGCTGCTGTGCCATCATATCGGCGCGGCCAACGGCGCGGGGTTCTCCAGTGCCTTCCTGGGGCGCCTGGAGCGGCTCGCCGAATTCGTCGCAGCGATGATGGATGTCGGCGGCAACGTGCCGATGACGGGCGATGCCGACGATGCGCAAATGGTCAGGTTGTCCCACGAGGCGGGCTGGAGCCCTTATCGTTCGCTGCTGGCCAGTTGCGCCCTGCTGTTCCAGCGGGGCGACTTCAAGCGCAAGGCCGGCCGGCTCGACGACAAGAACCGCTGGCTGTTCGGTGCGAACGGCATGGCCGCATGGGCGGCGCTGGCCGAGGCTCCCGAGCAGCCGGTGCTGGCGTTTCCCGAGGGCGGGTACTACTTGTTGGGCAAGGATTTCGGCACCCCCGACGAGGTCCGGATCGTCGTCGACTGTGCACCGCTCGGTTACCTGTCCATCGCGGCGCACGGCCATGCCGATGCGCTGGCCTTTACCCTGTCAGCCGGCGGTGAAGAACTGCTGATCGATCCCGGCACCTATGCGTATCACACGCAGAAGGCCTGGCGTGACTATTTCCGCAGCACGGCCGCCCACAATACGGTCCAGGTCGACGGGCAGGACCAGTCGGAAATCGGCGGCAATTTCATGTGGTTGAAAAAAGCCAACGCCAAGGCGCTGGCGCACGTGGCTTCCGGGGCCGTGCAGCAGTTCGAAGGGGAGCACGATGGTTACCGCCGGTTACAGGACCCCGTATTGCACCGCCGCAAAATACATTTTGATGCAACTTGTAATGCTATTGTTGTAAAAGATATACTAGAATGTCGGGGCGATCATGATATCGCCTTGCACTGGCACTTTGCCGAAGGCTGCCGGGTGGAGACAACTGGAACGGAACTTGTCGTGAACGCCCGGAGCAAGGCGCTGCGCATGCAGTGCACCTTGCCTGGCGCCGCCGAATTGCTGCGCTGCAGCGAGGCACCGATCGGTGGGTGGATCTCGCGCACGTTTGACGAAAAGGCGGCCATTACGACGGCCGTCTGGCGCGGCAAGATTCACGGCAAGACCGAAATCGAAACCCGGATCACGCTGGCGTGACGATATCGCACGCGGAAACCAATCATTTAAGGAGCAGTATCTTGAAAATCAGCATCTTTGGCCTGGGCTACGTGGGGGCGGTGTCTGCCGGCTGCCTGGCAACCGACGGACATGAAGTGATCGGCGTCGACCCGAACCAGACGAAAGTCGACCTGATCAACAAAGGCACCACGCCGATCATCGAGAAGGACATCGGCGAGATGATCGCGAAGACCGTCAAGGAAGGCCAGCTGCGGGCCACCACCGACGTGCGCGATGCGGTGCTGAACAGCGACATGTCGCTGATCTGCGTGGGCACGCCGTCCCAGCTCAACGGTAACCTGGACCTGTCGCACGTGCGCAAGGTCTGCGAACAGATCGGTGCGGCCATCAAGGAAAAGGATGGCTTCCATGTCGTGGTGGCCCGCAGCACGATGCTGCCGGGCTCCATGACCTCGGTCGTGATCCCGTCGCTGGAACAGGCGTCGGGCAAGAAAGCCGGCGTCGACTTCGGCGTCTGCAACAACCCCGAATTCCTGCGCGAAGGCACCGCGGTCTACGATTACTACCACCCGCCGAAGACGGTCATCGGTGAAACCGACGAACGCGCCGGCGAGATGCTGGTGAAGCTGTACGAAAAAATGGACGCGCCGCTGGTGCGCACCGACGTGGCGACGGCCGAGATGGTCAAGTACACGGACAATACGTGGCACGCCGTGAAGGTGGCATTCGCCAACGAGATCGGCAATATCTGCAAGGCGGTCGGCATCGATGGCCACAAGGTCATGGAAATCTTCTGCCAGGACACCAAGCTGAACCTGTCGCCGTACTACATGAAGCCGGGCTTCGCCTTCGGCGGTTCGTGCCTGCCGAAGGACGTGCGCGCGCTGACCTACAAGGCCCGCTCGCTGGACCTGGAACTGCCACTGCTGGACTCGATCCTGCCATCGAACCGCAAGCAGGTGGAGAAGGGCGTCAAGATGATCGTCGACAAGGGCACCCGCAAGATCGGCATCCTGGGCTTCTCGTTCAAGGCCGGCACCGACGACCTGCGCGAATCGCCGCTGGTCGACGTGATCGAGCACCTGCTGGGCAAGGGCTACGAACTGAAGCTGTACGACAAGAACGTGAACCTGGCGGCCCTGACCGGCGCCAACCAGGACTACATCCTGAACCACATTCCGCACATCTCCAAGCTGATGGTCGATTCGATGGAAGAAGTGCTGGCATTCGCCGACACCGTCGTGATCGGCAACGGCGCGGCCGAGTTCAAGCAGGTGCCGGGCATGCTGAAGGATGGCCAGACCATCGTCGATCTCGTGCGCATCAGCAAGGAGCAGAGCGGAGGCCAGTACGATGGCATCTGCTGGTAAAGGCAAGAGCCGGCGTGTCCTGATCCTGGTCGAAAACCTGCCATCGCCGTTCGACCGGCGCGTATGGCAGGAAGCGACCACGCTGCATGCGAACGGCTACGAAGTCTCGATCATCTGCCCGACCGGCAAGGGGTACGAGAGCCGTTACGAAGAAATCGACGGCATTCATATCTACCGCTACAAGCTGCCGCTGGAGGCGGAGGGCGCCAAGGGCTACGCGATCGAGTATTCGGCGGCGCTGTTCCACACCTTCCGCCTGGCGTGGAAGGTGTTGTTCCAGCGCGGCTTCGACGTGATCCACGCATGCAATCCGCCCGACCTGCTGTTCCTGATCGGCGGGTTCTTCAAGCTCACCATGGGCAAGAAGTTCCTGTTCGACCATCACGACATCAACCCGGAGCTGTATGAGGCAAAGTTCGGCCGCCGCGACTTCTTCTACAAGCTGATGGTGCTGTTCGAGCGCTGGTCGTTCAAGACCTCCGACGTGTCGATCGCCACCAACGAGTCGTACAAGCGCATCGCGATCGAACGCGGCGGCATGGACCCGAACAAGGTCTATGTCGTGCGCAGCGGTCCGAAGCTTGACCGCCTGCGCGTGCTGCCGCCCGTGGAAGCGCTCAAGAAGGGCAAGCGCTACCTGGTCGGCTACGTCGGCGTGATGGGCGCGCAGGAAGGCATCGACCTGCTGCTGGAAGCGGCGAAATACCTGATCGTGGACATGGGCCGCAAGGACGTGCACTTCGGTCTCGTCGGCGGCGGCACGTCGCTCGACCAGATGCGCGCGCTGGCCGTGAAGATGGGCATCGCCGACCATGTGACGTTCACCGGCCGGGTGCCGGACCAGGACTTGCTGGAAATGCTGAACACGTCCGACGTGTGCGTGAACCCGGACGTGGCGAACGACATGAACGACAAGTCCACCATGAACAAGATCATGGAGTACATGGCGCTGGGCAAGCCGATCGTGCAGTTCGACCTGGCCGAAGGCAAGGTGTCGGCGCAGGAGGCATCGCTGTACGCGAACAAGAACGACCCGGTGGACATGGCGAAGAAAATCGCCGAACTGCTGGACGATCCTGCGCGCCGCGCACGCATGGGCGAGTACGGGCGCCACCGCGTGGTGAACGAGCTGGAATGGCAATACGAGGCGCCGAAGTTGCTGGCGGCGTACGAGCGGCTGTATTCGGCCAATGCTCCGCTGCCCGGCGCGGTACCCCCATCTTATAAAGGAAGCTGAATGAACATCCTTGTTACCGGCGGTATGGGTTACATCGGTTCTCACACTGTCGTGGAATTGCTCAATGCCGGCCATGATGTCCTGGTATTCGACAACCTGTCCAATTCGGACCGCTCCGTGCAGGAGCGTGTGCAGCGCATCACCGGCAAGACCTTCGACTTCGTCGAGGGCGACATCCGCGACCGCGCCGCGCTGGAACGCGCGTTCTCGACGCGCCAGTTCGATGCCGTCATCCATTTCGCCGGCCTGAAGGCGGTCGGCGAGTCCGTGGCGCAGCCGCTGCGCTACTACGACAACAACATCTCGGGCAGCGTCGCGCTGTGCGAGACGATGGCCAAGTTCAACTGCAAGTCGATCGTCTTCAGTTCCTCGGCAACCGTGTATGGCGATCCGGCCTCGGTGCCGATCACCGAGGACTTCCCGCTGTCGGCCACCAATCCTTACGGCCGCAGCAAGCTGATGATCGAAGAAATCCTGCGCGACCTGTACAAGTCGGACAACGCCTGGCGCATCGCATTGCTGCGCTATTTCAATCCGGTCGGTGCGCACGAAAGCGGCTTGATCGGCGAAGAGCCGAGCGGCATCCCGAACAACCTGATGCCTTACGTGGCGCAGGTGGCCGAAGGCAAGCGCGAATTCCTGTCCGTCTTCGGCGGGGATTACTCGACGCCCGACGGCACGGGGGTGCGCGATTACATCCACGTGGTCGACCTCTCGATCGGCCACGTCAAGACCCTGGACAAGCTGGCGACAGGTCCTGGTGTTTATACCTACAATCTGGGGACCGGCCGAGGCAACAGCGTGCTCGAGATGGTGCGCGCGTTCGAAGCCGCGAGTGGCCGGAAAGTTCCTTACAAGATCGTCGACCGACGACCCGGAGATGTCGCCGCCTGCTATGCGGATACGGCGAGGGCCGAGCGCGAGCTCGGCTGGAAAGCACAGTTCGACATTGCCCGCATGTGCACCGACACATGGCGTTGGCAATCTTCATCGAAATAACTATCCAGGGGGTCTGCACATGAAAGCAATGATACTCGCGGCCGGCAAAGGCACGCGCGTACGGCCATTGACGTACGAATTACCGAAGCCGATGATTCCTATCCTCGGCAAGCCCGTGATGGCCTACCTGGTCGAGCATCTGGCCCGGTATGGCGTGACCGAAATCATGGTCAACGTCAGTTACCTGCACGAAAAGATCGAGGAATATTTCGGCGAAGGCCACCAGTTCGGCGTGCAGATCGGCTATTCGTTCGAGGGTTACACGAACGATCAGGGCGAAGTGGTACCCGAGCCGCTCGGTTCGGCGGGCGGCATCAAGAAAATCCAGGAATTCGGCGGTTTCTTCGATGAGACCACGATCGTGCTGTGCGGCGATGCCCTGATCGACCTCGATCTGAAGTCGGCGCTGTTCGAGCACCGGCGCAAGGGCGCGCTGGCCACCGTCATCACCCGCGAAGTCCCTTGGGACAAGGTCGCCAGCTATGGCGTCGTGGTCAGCGACAACGATGGCCGCATCCGCGAATTCCAGGAAAAGCCGGATCCTTCGGTGGCCAAGTCCAATTGCGTCAGCACCGGCATCTATATCTTCGAGCCCGAAGTCATCGACCTGATTCCGGCCGACCGCCCCTTCGACATCGGTTCCGAACTGTTCCCGCTGCTGGCTGAAAAGGGCATGCCGTTCTACAGCCAGACGCGCAAGTTCAACTGGATCGACATCGGCAGCGTCAAGGACTACTGGGAAGTATTGCAGGGCGTGTTGCTGGGCGAGGTCGCCAATATGGCCGTGCCGGGCATCCAGGTCGATGAAGGACTCTGGCTCGGCCTGAACACCAGCATCGACTGGAGCGGCGGCACCAAGATCGAAGGGCCGGTCTACATCGGTTCCGGCGTGAAGGTCGATGCGGGCGCGCACATCGTCGGCCCGACCTGGATCGGTCACGGCAGCCACATCTGTGCAGGCGCGACGGTACGCCGCAGCGTTCTTTTCGAATATACTCGTGTGTTGCCAGATGTTACTCTCGACGAATTGATCGTCTTTAAGGACTATAGTGTTGACCGCGCGGGCGAAATGAAGCATGTTTCGCAGTACGAATCCGACGAGTGGGCCAACGCACGCGACCGCCGCGCGGCCCGCCGCCGTGAGACTGAACAAGAATTAACCCCTCCAGAACAGAAAAAAGCATGAAAATTTATCCCGTCATCCTGTCCGGCGGTGCCGGCACCCGGTTGTGGCCGTTGTCGCGCGCGGCACTGCCAAAGCAATTGCTTCCAGTGGTGGCCGACAAGACGATGTTGCAGGACACGGCGCTGCGCCTGAGCGGCCGGCCGGAGCTGATGCAGCCGCTGATCGTGTGCGGCAACGAGCACCGTTTCCTGGTTGCCGAGCAGCTTCGCGAAATCAATATCAAACCGCTGGGGATCCTGCTTGAGCCGGAAGGCCGCAATACGGCGCCGGCCGTGGCCGCGGCTGCCCATTTCCTGAAGGCGATCGACGCCGAGGCAGTAATGCTGGTACTACCGGCCGACCACGTCATCAGCGATACGGAAGCGTTCTATGGCGCCATCGTGCGCGCCACCCAGCTGGTCGAGCACGGCGCGCTGGCCACGTTCGGCATCGTGCCGACCGCGCCCGAGACGGGTTATGGCTACATCCGCAGCGGCGAACCGCTGCCGGTGGGGGATAAGTGCTTCAAGGTCGACCGTTTCGTCGAGAAGCCCGACCGGGCCACGGCCGAGGAGTTCGTCAAGGCCGGTAATTACTTCTGGAACAGCGGCATGTTCCTGTTCCGTGCCGATGGCTACCTGAAGGAACTGGAACAATTCCAGCCCACGATCGCCAGCGCCACGGCCGAAGCCGTATCGAAGGGCTACCGCGACCTCGATTTCTGCCGTCTGGACGAGCAGGCCTTCGCGGCCAGCCCATCGGACTCGATCGACTACGCCGTCATGGAACACACGCGCCACGCCGTCGTGGTGCCGGCTTCGATCGGCTGGAACGACGTTGGTTCCTGGTCGGCCCTGTGGGAAGTGCAGCAGCGTGACGAGAACGGCAACGTCGCCCGTGGCGACGTTTACCTGGATGGCGTGAAGAACTCGCTCGTGCGCGCCGAGAGCCGCTGCGTGGCCGTGATCGGCGTCGAGGACGTGGTCGTCGTCGAAACGAACGACGCGGTGCTGGTGGCACACAAGGACCAGGTCCAGCGTGTCAAGCAGGTGGTCGATCACCTGAAGTGCCAGGATCGCACGGAGCACTTGCACCACACCAAGGTCTACCGTCCGTGGGGTTGCTACGAGGGCATCGACATCGGCGATCGTTTCCAGGTGAAGCGCATCACGGTCAACCCGGGCGGCAAGCTCTCGCTGCAGATGCACCATCACCGCGCCGAGCACTGGATCGTCGTGTCCGGCACGGCCAAGGTCACTTGCGGTGACAAGGTTGAACTGTTGACGGAAAACGAATCGACCTATATTCCGATCGGCATGAACCACCGTCTCGAGAATCCGGGCAAGCTGCCGCTGCACCTCATCGAAGTACAGTCGGGCAGTTATCTGGGCGAAGATGATATCGTTCGCTTCGAAGACGTGTATCAGCGCACCTGATTACTGCAAGACAAGTTTGAGGAGGCCACGCAACACTTCGGTGTTGCGTGGCCTTTTTTGTTGTAAATTCGAAATGTGAGTTGCTCTTCTGATATACTGCTCATAGGTATTAAAATTTGGCCAACTACCACTTTCTTTTCCTGTGACCATTATATGAAATATATCTCCCTTGCTGCCGCTGCGCTGTTGCTCGCCGCGCCGGCCGTCCATGCGCGCGACATCAGCTCGCCGGTGGAAACCCTGACGCTGGCAACCGGCGCAAACTCCGTCGGCTTCAACAATGCATTCGCCGCCGTTACCCGCGGAGACACGTTCGCCGACCGTTTCGCGTTTGTCCTGAATGGCGTTGCAACGCTGGACTTTACCGCCACGTCGAGCGCAGCACGGGTCAACTCCGGACTGGATCTGACGGGCTTCGGGCTCTACAACGCTGTAACGGGCGCACTGGTGCTCGGCGGCACGAAGGATTATGTGAACCTGGGCGGCAAGTACGACCAGTACTCGCTGGCTTATTCCGACCTGGCCGCCGGAGAGTACTTCTTGCACGTGTCGGGCAAGATGCTGTCGGGTTCGGGCTCGTTCGCCGGCAATGGCGTGATCACGGTATCGCCCGTACCCGAGCCGGCCACGCCGTTCCTGCTGCTGGGCGGCCTGGCCGTGCTGGCAATCGGCGCTCGCCGTAAAACCCAATAACCCGAATCAGGTCCGACCATGAAAAAACTGCTTCAATTCTGCCTCGTCGCAGCCCTGGCAATTGGTGCCCAGGCGCACGCCAGCTACATCGACAACAGCCAGACCTTCAACCAGACCGTGGTGCAGGACGGCAGCGAGGGTGCTTTCGCCTTCGACCGTACCATCGTGACCGATGCCGGTTCGCTGGGCGCCTCCAGCAACGGTTTCGCCGATCGTTATGCGTTCTCGCTGGATGCCGCATCGTATTTCGGTGGCGATCTGTCCTCCGTCCTGTACCCCAACGGGACCGGTCTCGTCATCACCAGCTTCACCTTGCATGAGGCCGATGGCGACCTGCTGTATTCCGCGTCCCTCGTCGACGCGCGCCGTCAGGCGTGGGCGTTCCTGGACGACGCGACCCTGAGCAATGGATCGTACTTCCTGCAAGTGAACGGCTACGCAACGGCAGCCAGCGGCAGCTACAGCGGCAACCTGGCCGTGTCGGCGGTGCCGGAGCCGGGTTCGCTGGCGCTGATGTTCGGCGGCCTGACCGTCCTGGGCGTGGCGCTGCGCCGCCGCGCCTGATCGTACTGGCTGTAAAGAAAACGGAAGCTGCGGCTTCCGTTTTTTTTTTTGCGCGGTCGCCATACCGGCCGCAGCCGACATCGATGGCGCGGATACGGCCTCGGCCGGGCGGGCCGCGCAGGAGTTGCAGGCTGCGCACAAGAGACGATCGGTTACACTGACCGCTTATCCCGACCATCCCGACCGAATGCGTCGCCTTCCGGAGCCTGTCCTTTTGCGATCCGTACTATTGCTGCCAATCCTGTTTGCCACCGCCACCGCAAGCGCCGCCACGGCCCTTCAGCCTGCCCAACTGGGGGTGGTGATCAATGATGACGAGCCCAACAGTGTCGAGCTGGGCGAGTACTATGTCGCGGCACGGGGCATCCCGAAAGAAAACGTCGTGCATGTGCGGATTCCTGGCAAGCCGCGCAAGCTCACCGGCGAGCAGTTCGCGAAGCTGAAGGCCGAAATCGACGCCAGGCTGAAATCCGAGGTGCAGGCCGTGCTGATGGTGTGGACGGCACCTTACGCTGTCGGGTGCAATGGCATTACCGCCGCCTTGGCGCTGGGGTTCGATGGCGACCAGTGCTCGAATTCCTGCGCTCCTGGAAAGCCGAGTCCATATTTCAACGCAACCGCCATGCCCGGGCAGGTGCAGCAGGGATTGCGCCTGGCCATGCTGTTGCCGACCGACTCCATTGCCGAGGGCAAGGCGCTGATCGACCGCGGCAAGGCAAGCGGCTTCCGTACACCCGCCGCCGGCGCCTACTACCTCGTGACGAGCGAGAAGGCGCGAAACAGCCGCGCACCATTCTTCCCCAGGGCAGGGGCGATCCCGCAACGCAAGCTGACCATCCATAACCTGCGCCAGGAGGCGATCGAGGACAAGCGCGACGTCATGGTCTACCAGACGGGCAAGGCGCGGGTCGACAAGCTCGATACCTTGCAATTCCTGCCCGGCGCGCTGGCCGACCACCTGACGTCGCTCGGCGGCGATCTCCTCGGCGACGGGCAGATGAGCAGCCTGCGCTGGCTGGAAGCGGGCGCGACCGCCAGCTATGGCACCGTCAGCGAGCCCTGCAATTACTGGCAGAAGTTCCCGCAACCGGCCGTATTGCTGCGTCACTATCTGGGCGGCGCCACGGCGATCGAAGCCTATTGGCGCAGCGTCGCCTGGCCGACGCAGGGCGTTTTTATCGGCGAGCCGCTCGCCGCGCCGTACCAGCGCTGATCCTCGCTGCGTTTTCCGGTCCTGCCGGATAAAAGTGTCACCAAGGGGTCATATCAATTGGTTAATATGTAGACGGCAATTTTCGATTCGCTTCTTCAATACAACAGGGATAACAATGACACGACACGCTCCGCTTCGGGGACAGAGGACCGTATTGGCAACGGCTCTTGCCGCCGTATTGGCCTCATTGTCAGCCGCGCCGGCCTTCGCCGCGTCCGATATCGTCATCAGCCAGGTCTATGGTGGCGGCGGGAACAGCGGCGCGACGCTGAAGGCCGACTTCATCGAACTGTTCAACCGCAGCGGCGCGACAGTCACGATGACCGACTGGAGCGTGCAATACGCGAGCGCCGGCGGCAGCAGCTGGCAGGTGACGCGCCTGCCGGCGGTCACGCTGGAGCCCGGCAAGTATTTCCTTGTCCAGCAGGCGACCGGCAGCGGCGGCTCGGTCGCGCTCGAGCCGGACGCGACGGGCACGATTCCGATGAGCGGCAGCGGCGCCAAGGTGGCGCTGGTCAGTTCGACGGTCGCCCTGTCTGGAGCGACCCCGAGCGGTAGCGCACTGGTCGACCTGGTGGGCTGGGGCAGCGCCGGCCATTTCGAAGGCAGCGCGCCCGCTGGCGGCACGTCCAATACGACGGCCGTGCTGCGCAATGACGCCGGCTGCACCGATACCGACGACAATGGGGCCGACTTCACCGTGGCCGAGCCCACGCCACGCAACCAGGCCGCGCCGGCGCACGTGTGCGGCGCGCCGGTCGTCAAGCCGATCGTGCTGCAATGCCCGGCCAGCCTCGGTGTGGCGTTCGGCTATCCGGGAACCGCGCTGCTTGCCGCAAGCGACGCCGACAGCATCGTCAACGCCGCCGCGATCGCCTCGAGTCCGGTACCGGGAATCAGCCTGGCGTTCACCGCCGCCAGCGAAGCGGGCGGCAGCGCCTCCGGCAGCCTGACGGTAGGCGGCAACGTTCCGGTGGGCGACTACCCGGTCGTCATCCGCTTCAGCAACAACGACGCGCAGGAAGCCAGCTGCACCGTGAATGTATCGGTACGCCCGCTCCCCGCCGTCACCCATACGATTCCGCAGATCCAGGGAAGCGGTGCTGCCAGCCCGTATGCGAATACGGTGCAGACCACGGAGGGCATCGTCACCGCCAAGGTGGCCGGCGGCTTCTACCTGCAGGACGCGAATGGCGACGGCGATCCGACCACCTCCGATGGCCTGTATATCTACAGCGCGGCCGCGGCGAACAGCGTGGCCGTTGGCCAGCGCGTGCGCGTCACCGGCAAGATCATCGAATACACGCCGAGCGGCGCGGGCCGTTCGTTCACCGAGATGACGGAGGTGTCCGCCACGTCGGTACTGGCAGCCGGACAAGGGGTGGCCCCCACCAATATCGTGCTGCCGAACGCGCGCCTGGACCAGGTCGAGGGCATGCTGGTGCGCTTCGCCAACCCGCTGACGATCTCGCAAACCACGTACCTGGGTGCGCGCGGCGAATTGTCGCTGTCTTCCGGTCGCCTGGAAATCCCGACCAACCGCTACTCGCCACGTTCTCCGGAAGCGGTGGCGCTGGCTGCCGCCAACGCGGCCAATCGCATCGTGCTGGACGACGGGATCTTCACCACGCCGGCCACCATTCCCTACGTCGGCGAAAACCGCACGGTGCGCGCCGGGGACACGGTACGTGACCTGACCGGCGTGATCGATTTCGGCGCACTGGGCGGCGGCGGGGCGGGCTTCAAGCTGCAGCCGACCGTTGCGCCGACCATCACGCGCGACAACGCGCGTTCCGACGCACCGCGCCTGGCGGCAGGGAACGTGAAGGTGGCCAGTGCCAATGTGCTGAACTTCTTCACGACCTTTACCAACGGCGCCACCGCGACGGGGCAGAGCGGGCAGGGGTGCACCATCGGTTCCACGACCAGCCAGGGCAATTGCCGCGGCGCCGACAACCTGGCCGAGTATGTGCGCCAGCGCGACAAGATCGTCAACCAGCTGAAAGGCCTCGACGCGGACGTCGTGGGCCTGATGGAGATCCAGAATAACGGCGACACGGCCGTGGGCCTGCTGGTGGACAGCCTCAACGCCGCGTACGGAGCACCAGTGTATGCCGTGGTGCCGAAGCCGGCCGCCACCGGCACGGATGCCATCCGCGTGGCCATGATCTACAAACCCGCCAATGTCACGCTGGTGGGTGGCGCCCTGGCCGACGCGGACAGTGTCAACAACCGCCCGCCGATGGCACAGACGTTCCGCGCCAACAACGGCGAGAAGTTCTCCGTCGTCGTGAACCACCTGAAGTCGAAGGGGAGCTGCCCGTCCGGCACCGGCACGGATGCGGACAATGGCGACGGCCAGAGCTGCTGGAACGCCACGCGGGTCGCCCAGGCGCAGCGCCTGGTCGACGTCTTCGTGCCGCAGGTGCAGGCTGCCGCGGGCGACCAGGATGTGCTGCTGATCGGCGACTTCAACTCCTACGGCATGGAAGATCCGATTGCCGCCATCACGGCCAAGGGCTTCGTCAACCAGCTCGAGCGCTTCGTGCGGCCGGCCGGCCTGCCGTATTCCTACGTATTCGGCCATGAAGCCGGCTACCTCGACCATGCGCTGGCGAGCGCGTCGCTGAGCGCGCAGATCGTGGACGCTGCCGAGTGGCACGCCAATGCGGACGAGCCGGAAGTCATCGACTACAACACCGACGGCAAGCCGCAGGATCTGTACGATGCGCAGCCGTACCGGGCATCGGACCACGATCCGCTCGTTGTCAGCCTGGCGCTGCAGCCGTCGCTCGTCGACGTGACGGCCAGTGTGCAAGTCAATGCCACGGGCCTGAGCTATAACCGCGTCACGCAGCTGTTTTCCGGTTCGGTCACGCTGGTGAACCGCTCGGCAACCGCGCTGGCGGGGCCGCTGGCACTGCAACTGAATGGCCTGCCGGCCGGCGTTACCGTGGTCAACGCGACTGGTACGCACATGGGCTCGCCATACATCCGCGTCGCCAGCGGCCTGGCGCCGGGCGCCTCGGTCACCGTGCCGCTCACGCTGCGCAACCCTGCCAAGGTCAACGCAACCTATACGGCAACCATCTACAGCGGTACTTTCTAAGGGACGAACATGCTTGTAACTATCTTGAAACTGCGCACCGGCGTTGCCGCCCTGGCGCTCGTCTTCGGCAGCAGCGCGGCGCTGGCCGACAGCACGCTGGCCGTCAGCATCGATACCAGCTCGTTCGGCGATGCGGGCTGGCTCGACTTCCAGTACAACCCGGCGAACCCGGGCGTTTCTCCAGCCACTACGGTGACGCTGAGCGGCTTCGAAGGGTTCTCGGCGGCTGCGCCGGTGGAAACGGCCGGCCAGGTGTCCGGCTCGCTCGCGGCAGGTTACGTGATCGGCAATGGCAACAGCTGGAACAGCCTGTTCCATGCTGTCGACTATGGCGGCATCTTGCGGTTCACCGTCACGTTCAGTGGCGACAATGTCGACCTGTCCGGTGGTGCCTATGGCTCCCGCTTCGCCGTGTTCGCGTATGACGCGGCCGGTACCGCGTTGCTGGGCAACTCGACGGCCGATGACGGCCGCCTGATCGGCATCGACCTGGCGCCGGCCACCGCGATTGGCGAAGTAGTCCCGCCTACACCGATCAGTTATTCGGATGTCGCAACGATTTCCGCCGTGCCGGAACCATCGTCCTGGTTGATGCTGGGTGTCGGTGCGATGCTGCTCGCCGGTGCTGCCCGGCGCCGCGCCTGACCGGTATTGGAATGCCGCCAGCCGACTGCGCAGAGCATCGGCTGGCGGAATCCATCGCGCGACTGCGCAAGGCGATTTCACAGCCAATCGCGGCTGTGCTTCGCTGCCATTCTTCCCAAGCCGACCCCACCCGTACTGCGCCCGCCCTTGGGCCAGGCCATCAACCTGCGCCGGGCGCCGAAATCAGCGCACTTCACAAGCAGCGACCACGGCCCAGCTTGCCAGCGGGATATCGCATGAATATTGGGAGGAACGCACCGCGGTGCGCATGACTGCCGCGCCGCTGGCGGGAGAGGCGACATGCTCGCCGGCGCGTTTCCTGCGCCGGTTCGACATCGCATGCGGCGTTCGTGTGGACGCGCGGCGCCCACACGATCATCAGGAGCCGGTTTCGGCTTGAGGCGCCACGGCAGGCTTTTTCGCCATGTCGCGCGCGGAGAAACGGTTGCGTATCGCAGCTTGCAGGCGTGTCACGAACCGTTCCTGGACGACGACGCAAGTGATCACGAGCAGCACGAGGTACAGGGGGTAGAGCGCCATCGATTGTTCCACATGACGGGCCGAGGCAAGCACCGAGGACAGGCCGCCGGACGCCGACGGCCAGACAGCCACGACCTGCTCGGTCTTGCGGAACAGCGTGAACAGCGGAACGTGCAGCAGGAACATCGGCAGCGACGCAGCGCCAAGCCGGTCTCCCCAGTACCGAAGCTTGGGATGCAAGCTCGGCCTGGCCGCGGCGCAGAGCCAGATGATGGCAAGGCTCGCCGGGAAATACAGGCCGTTTTGTATGATATGCAGGTGCACTTTCCGGTAATCCAGGACGATGGCAAGGGCCGCCGTGGCGACAATCAGCAGTCCGTACAGCATCTGTTGCCGGCGGCTGGCAATGGTCGGATTGCGGGCGAAAAGCACGCACAAGACCATGCCTGCCACGAACAAGGGCAGCCGCACGATGGGATTCCTGTGCAGGAGACCGGTCGTGAACGCATCGGTACGATAAGGCAGGTCAGCGATCACGCCTGGCAAGAAAAATGCGATCCCGAGAAACAGCAGCGCCGCCTTCAGCGACTTCATCCGGTAGATCTTCAATGCGATCATCGGGAATATCAGGTAATAAAACCCGAGCGCCGACAGCGACCAGGACGGGCCGTTGAACACCAGATAGAACGGATTCCACGCGTTTGTCAGCGTGACCGTCATGAACAGCGAAAGCGCCACCTCCCACTGCTCGAGGATCCTCGTTTCGAATCCAAGCGCGTCGACGGCAACCGTGATGCCGCCCTTGGCAAAGATCGTCGCGGCAGCGGGGCCGATCGTGAGAAACAGGGCAACGACATGGAGCGGATATAGCGTGGAAAAACGGGCGATCCAGAAATTTCGCCGGTTGATCTCGCGGCCCTTCTTCATGACCACGTAGGCGTGCGTGAGCAGGAAGCCCGATAGCACGAAGAATATGCTGGTTGCCATATTCCCCAGACTTAAGACAGAATCGAGCCAGCTGTCCTTGATCGGCGTGTACGTAACGCGCAGCGTATGGAAGAGCACGAGATAGAGCGCGAGGGCAAAGCGGAGCCAGTTCAGCGCCCAAAATCCTTTTTCCTTGGCGGTCGAGGGCGTTGGTTCGACTCCGGCGGGTCCGGGCCGCAGATTCTTCATTTCCATTTCGCGCGTGCGTTCTTAAATTTTTGCCTGGTAAGTGATAGGAGCTCCGCAAGCTGGAGTGCGGTTGCGAAGAACTTGAACAGGTACCGCGCCGGCCGGGATCGAGGCTGTTGAGCTGCGCGCATCCAGAAACGTTGGCTGCAGGAGGTCACACATCGTGGGTCACGTCGAGGTGCCTGCCTGGCTGGCGAGCGCCCATGCGTGCAGAAGGTCGCTCAGGATTCCTGTAACACTGATGCTTGGGGATGACTCGCTGTCTGAACTGCACTGTTTGCACTGAGCTGTTTGCACTGAGCTGTTTGCACTGAGCTGTTTGCACTGAGCTGTATGCAACGCCTGTAATGCAGGGGCGCAGGAGACCGCGTGTTCAATTGCGCCGCGCCAGTACCACAAGTTGTTCATATTTTAACCCTGTTGTCGTGATATGTATAGCAAAGAGTGGGGAGGGGAGCCATCGGCAAGCCGTTGAGCCTTCGATTTCCTGTCGCGGGACGCGCGAGTGTTGAAGGCTGGCAAGTGATACGCATCGGCATTCGCAGCAGCGCATCGGTTCCCGGCATTGAACGCGGCCTTTCCGTCTGGCGTGCGAAGCCGCGGCAAGGACGATGCCGACCGTTGCATTCAGGTTGCATCCGTCGCACAGTGTCAATAATGTGGCGCTAAAAATGAGGAAAAAACCGGCTCGGCCGATGGCGTGCCGGGCACCCGCCGGGGTATAAATAAAAAATTGTCCAAACCATAAGCGGCGTGGTAGCCTTCACCGTCAACTCGGCAATCGGAGGTCGTTACGGATGTTCGCAGCAAAGTGTATTAAGCGGTCGGGTAAAAAGCACGCACAGGGCTGCGCTGCCAGTCATCGGCGCGGGCGCGGCTTCACGCTGCTCGAGCTGCTGGTCGTGATCGTCATCATCGGCCTGTTGGCAGCCTATGTCGGCCCCAAGTATTTCTCGCAACTGGGCAAGTCGGAAGTCACGGTCGCCAAGGCGCAGATCGAAGCGTTTGAAAAGTCGCTCGACACGTATCGCCTCGATGTGGGGCGCTATCCCACCACCGAAGAGGGCCTGAGCGCTCTGCTGGCGGCACCGCCCACCGCGGGCGCCAAGTGGAACGGCCCATACCTGAAGAAAGGCGTGCCGCCCGATCCGTGGGGCCGCCCCTACCAGTACAAGGCACCCGGCACGAATGGTGAATACGAAATCACCTCGCTGGGCAAGGATGGCCAACCCGGCGGCACTGCCGACAACGCCGATATCTCTTCGCAATAACCCGTCCCAGGCCGCGATCCATGCAGTTCGACGTCCGCACCTTGTCGCCGGAAATGGTGATCGGCCACCTCGTGGTCGACGGCCGCGACGAGGCCGACGCGCGGCGCCAGGTCGAGGCGCGCGGATTGTTTGTCAGCGCAATCCATCCGGTGCGGGGCGCGCTGCGGCGGGGCAAGGGAAAAGCACTGTCGCTGGTGCTCTTCAGCCAGGAACTGCTGGCGCTGCTCAGGGCCGGCCTGGGCATCGTCGAGGCGCTCGAAGCCCTGCTGGAAAAGGAAGCGAACCCGGCCACGCGCAGCGTGCTGGAGCGCCTGCTGGCCGGCCTGCGCGAAGGGCAACGCTTCTCCACTGTCCTGGCGGAGCAGCCGCAATTGTTCCCGCCGCTGTACGTGGGCATCGTGCGCGCGGCGGAGGGCACCAGTGACCTGCCGCGTTCGCTCGAGCGCTATATCGATTATCAGCAGCGCATCGACACGGTGCGCGCCAAGATCGTATCCGCGGCCATCTACCCATGCATCCTGCTGCTGGTCGGGGGCGGCGTGTCGATGTTCCTGATCGGCTACGTGGTGCCCCGTTTCGCGGAGGTCTACCAGGGGGCTGGCCGCAACCTGCCATGGCTGTCGCAGGTGATGCTGTCGTGGGGGCAGTTCGCCGGCGAACATGCCACTGCCCTGTTTGCCGGCTTCGTGCTTGCCGTGGCCGCGGCCATCGCCGGCGTGCGCCGCTTGATGGCCAATGGCGGACTGGTGCGCCTGTTCGCGAAACTGCCCGGCATCGGCGAACGGGTGAAGATCTATGAACTGTCGCGGCTGTACCTCACGCTGGGCATGCTGAACGAGGGCGGCATCACGATCGTGCAGGCGATCGACACCGTGCAGGGCATGGTGTCGGCCAATGTGAAGAGCGGCCTGCAGCTGGCCAAGGGCGCGGTGGAATCGGGCCTGCCGCTGTCCACCGCCTTTGAAGCCCACGGCCTTACCACCCCGATTTCGCTGCGCATGCTGCGGGTGGGCGAGCGCACCGGGGACCTGGGGCCGATGCTCACGCAGTCGGCCGCGTTCTATGACGGCGAGATCACCCGCTGGATCGACCGTTTCACGCGCACTTTCGAGCCGTTGCTGATGGCAGGCATCGGCTTGATCGTGGGCGCCATCGTGGTACTGCTCTACATGCCCATCTTTGACCTTGCCGGAGAAATGTCGTGAACGATCCGGCCATCTACCCTGCCATCGACGCCGCGCTGCTTGGGCGGGCACGTGCCGCCCAGGCCGCCTCGAAGCGCACCCTCGTGGAAGAACTCGAAACGCTGACCGGCATGGAGCCGCGCCTCGTGGTGCGCGCGCTGGCGCTGCCGTTCGGCCTGGCCGTGCTGGAAACCGTCGAGATGCTGGCGTTCACGCCCGCGTTCGACCTGCTGCCGCTCTCGCAGGCCATGGCGCGCAAGTGCGTGCTGCTGCGCACGCAGGAAGGCCTCGTGCTCGGGGTGATCGCCGACCCGTTCGACCTCGACCTGCAGACATGGCTGTCGGCCCAGGCGCGCGCCACGCCCCATGCGCCGCTGCAGATGCGCCTCGCGCTGCAGGCCGACATCGCCGCCTACCTGTCGAAGCAGGAAGAGTCCGCACGGGCCACCGACTCGTTATTGCCGGGCGCCGACAATGGCCGGCGGGATGGCAGGACGGCTGCGGTGCTGTCGTTCGCCTCGGTGTCGGAGGCCGCCAGCCCGGCGGTGCGCCTGGTCAATTCCACGCTGTACGATGCCTTGAAGGCCGGCGCTTCCGACATCCACCTGGAAAGCACGGCCGGCGGCCTGGCGGTCAAGTACCGCGTCGACGGCGTGCTCGATCATGCCACCGCCGTCGGCGGCGTCGAGATCGCCGAACAGATCATCTCGCGCCTGAAGGTGCTCGCCGAGCTGGACATCGCCGAGCGCCGCGTGCCGCAGGACGGCAGCTTCCGCGTCGAATCGAACGGCCGCGAGATCGACCTGCGGGTCTCGATCATGCCCAGCATTCACGGCGAGGATGCCGTCATCCGCGTGCTCGACAAGCGCGCCATGATCGAATCCTACGGTTCGCTGTCGCTGGAATCGCTGGGCTTCGATGCGCCGTCGCTGGCCACGCTGCGCACGCTGGCGCAGGAAGCCTACGGCATGCTGCTGGTGACGGGGCCGACCGGTTCCGGCAAGACCACCACGCTGTACGCGGCGCTGACGGAGATCCACAATGGCCGCGAGAAGATCATCACGATCGAGGACCCGGTCGAATACCAGCTGCCGGGCATCCTGCAGATTCCCGTCAACGAGAAGAAGGGGCTGACGTTCGCCAAGGGCTTGCGCTCGATCCTGCGCCACGATCCCGACAAGATCATGGTCGGCGAGATCCGCGACCGCGAGACGGCGGAAATCGCCGTGCAGTCCGCGCTGACCGGCCACCTGGTGCTGACCACCGTGCACGCCAATAACGTGTTCGACGTCTTCGGCCGCTTCACGCACATGGGCATCGACCCGTATGCGTTCGTGTCGGCGCTGAACGGCATCTGGGCCCAGCGCCTGGTGCGCATCAACTGCCCGCATTGCGCGGCCGACTACACGCCCGACGACGGCGAACTGGCCAGCGTGGGCCTGACCCGCGCCGACGTCTACGACTACCAGTTCAAGGCCGGCAAGGGGTGCGGCGACTGCCGGGGCACCGGCTACAAGGGGCGCCGTTCGATCGCCGAGATCCTTACGCTGAACGACGAGATCCGCGAGCTGATCGTGGAGAAGCGGCCGATCCGCCAGGTCAAGCAGGCCGCGTACGCGAACGGCACGCGCAGCCTGCGCCACGCGGCGCTGGAGGTGGTCAAGCGCGGTGGCACCACGCTTGCCGAGATCAAACGGGTGACCCTGCATGCGTAGAGCGATCGGACAGGTATTGCGCCTTGGCGTCGCCACCGGTGCCGTCAGTCTCCTCGCGGCCTCGCGCTGGCGCCGCGACAAGTTCGAGGTGCTGGCCGAGCGGCCGGTGGCCGGCCCCGGCGGCGAGGCGCTGGGCCAGGCGCTGCGCGCGCTGCTGGCGGAACAGGACGTGGCGGGCTGGCCCGTGACGGTGGTACTGGCCGACGAACTGTGCCGCCTGTGGCAGGTCGCGCCGCCGCCGGGGGCCGCGCGGCTGCCCGATATCGAGGCGGCGGCCGCGCTGCGCTTCCACGCGTTGTACGGCGAGGGCCCGGCCGCCTGGCAAGTCACGGCCGACTGGCATTCGACCGAACCGTTCTTCGCTGCCGCCGTGCCGCGCGCGCTGCTCGCGCTGGTGGAAGCGGTGGCGCTGGAAAACCGGCTGCACGTGGTGCAGGTGGTACCGCATTTCGTCACCGCCTGGAACCGGTGGTGCAGGGCGATCCGTCCGGGTGCCTGGTTCGGCCAGGTGCACGATGGCCTGCTGACAGTGGCCGCGATCGAGGAACGGCAGCTGCGTGCGGTGCGCGCGCTGCAGGTGCCGCCCGGCGCCGACCATTATTGGTTGACGCAGATGATGCAGCGCGAGGCGCTGTTGCTGGGGCTCGGCATGCCGGCGTCGCTGCAGCTGTGCGGCGCGCTTCCCGGTCCGCTGGCCAGGCCGGCCGCCGAAGGGCAGGTACCTGTGCTTCGCCTGGATGCGGGGCAGGGTGACGAACTCTCCGCCATCGGGCGCCTGGCCTTCGCGGGGAGCGCGGGATGAAACCCATGCAGATAGATTTCGCGCAAGCCACCTGGCGCCGCGCGCTGTACCGGCTGCATCCGGCCTTGCTGGCGGCCGGCGTTGCCGGCATCGTGCTGTGCGCCGCCAGCCTGTGGTTCGCCATGCAGATGGCCGAGCAGCGTGCCGACCGTGAACGGCAGATCGAGCAATTGCGCGCCAGCCAGGCGGCGCTGTCGAAGCGGCCGGCGCGCGTGGCCGAGGTGGCGATCCCGGAAGCGCAGGCCAGTGCCGTGAATGCCGCGATCCTGCGTTTGAACGTGCCCTGGCGCTCGCTCGAGGATGCGATCGGCAGCGCCACGCCGGCCAATATCGCGCTGCTGGCGCTCGATCCCGATCCGAAGAAGCAACTGCTCAAGATCACGGCCGAGGCGCGCAACAGCGACGACATGGTCGGCTATGTGCAGGTGCTGAAGCAGCAGGAACTGTTCGTGTCGGCGGCGCTGGTGCGCCATGAGATCGGCGAGCAGGATCCGGGCCGGCCGATCCGCTTCCAGGTCGAAGCGCAATGGAGGGCGCCATGAAGGACATTCAATTGGCTCCGCTGATGCTGGCGCTGCGCCTGTACGCGATGCGTGCCGGCGGCGGAGCTTGCCTGGCCGTGGCACTGCTCGCCGCGGGCCTCGGCACATGGGCGTGGCTGCTGCCGCAACGCGCCGCGCTGCAGGAGGAACTGGCGCGCCCGCTCCCGACCGCGGCGTCGCTGGCGGAAGCGCCGCCGCCGCCCTCGGCCAATGAAAACCTGTCGCTGTTCTATGCGACGCTGGGCGAGAAGCACCACGCCGAGCAGCAGGTCAAGACGCTGTTCGACCTGGCGGGCAAGGCCGGCCTGACGCTCAATCACGGCGAGTACAAGTTCGCCCATGACAAGGCCAGCGGCGTGACCACGTACCAGATCACGCTGCCCGTCAAGGGCGCTTACCGCAACATCTGGCAATTCGCACTGGAGGCCCTGGCCGCGCTGCCGTTCGCCGCGCTGGACGAGGTGAGCTTCCGCCGCGACACGATCGCCGACCCGGTCGTGGAGGCGCGCTTGCGCATCACGCTGTTCCTGAAGGAGGCCCCATGAAGCCGCGGCACCTGCTCATGGGCGGCGCGCTGGTGCTCGCCGCCGGCCTGGTGCTGTTCGGCGACAATGCGCCGGAAGTCGAGGTGGCCGAGCCGGTCGAGCGCGCGCAGGCACCCGTGGCCGCGCCGCGTCCCGCCGGCCGCGGCGCCGCCGCGCAGCCGGCCGCGCCGTTGGCCGACCCCACGATCCTGCGGCTGATCCCGCGCGCGGAACTGATCGGCGCCACGGGCGAGGGCGCATTCCAGGGCAGCGATGGCGTGTTCGCCGGCCAGAACCTGAATCCGGCGCCACCGCCTCCGCAGGCGCCGAGCGGCCCGCCGCCGGCACCGCCGGCGCCGACCGCGCCGCCGGTTCCGTTCACCGTGCTGGGTAAGGGCGTGGCCGACGGTGCCTGGGAAGTCTACCTGGCCCGCCCGGACCGTACCTATGTGGCGCGCGTGGGCACCGTCATCGACGGCATGTACCGCGTCGACAATATCGCGCCGCCGACGCTGACGGTGACGTATCTGCCCCTCAATCAGGTGCAACAGCTAAATATTGGAGTCATGGATTGAACACGCACGGTAATGTAGGCTCGATACGTGGCGGCCGGGTGAGCCGCGTGCTGGCGTTGTCGGCGCTGGCGCTGGCATTGGCGGGTTGCGCCGGGCAGATGGCGTATCGCGACGGCACCAACCTGATCGAGAAGGACCAGGTCGAAGCGGGCTTGCTGAAGCTGCAGGAAGCGATCGCCAAGGACCCGGCCAATGCGCAATACCGCGCCACGTACCTGCAGGCGCGCGACCGCGCAATCATGCGCTACATGGACCAGGCCGAACGGCAAATGGTCGAAGGGCAGCGCGAACTGGCGCTGCAGAACATCCAGCGCGTGCTTGCCCTCAATCCGCAGAACGAGCGTGCCCGCATGGCGCTGCGCTCGCTCGACATGGCCGAACGCCACGACAGGCTGCTGGCCGACGCTGCCGCGCTGGTGGAGAAAAAGGAGTTCGAGCAGGCCAGGGCGAAGCTCGCCCTCGTGCTGACCGAAAAACCCGACCAGCCGCGCGCGTTGCAGCTGCAGCGCGAGATCGCCGACAAGAACCCGCCGAACGGCGGCGAGACCGCGCTGGCGAAGGCGTACAAGCAGCCGATCACGATCGAGTTCCGCGACGCGCCGCTCAAGCAGGTGTTCGACGTGATCTCGCGTCGCTCGGGCTTGAATTTCGTGTTCGACAAGGACGTCAAGACCGACACGCGCACCACCATCATGCTGAGGAACAGCACAGTGGAATCGGCGGTGTACTACCTGTTGATGACCAACCAGATGGAACAGCAGGTCATGGATGCGAACACGATCCTGATCTACCCGAACATCGCCGCCAAGCTGAAGGAGTACCAGGAAACCGTCGTCAAGACATTCTTCCTGGCGAACGCGGAAGCGAAGCTGGTGGCGAACACCTTGAAGACGATCCTCAAGTCGCGCGACGTGGTGGCCGATGAAAAGCTGAACCTCGTGATCATGCGCGACAATGCCGACGCGATCCGCCTGGCCGAAAAGATCGTGGCGGTGCAGGACATGGCCGAGCCGGAAGTGATGCTGGAAGTGGAGATCCTCGAGGTCAAGCGCAGCAGCTTGATGCAGCTGGGTGTGGCCTGGCCCACCAGCGTGACGCTGGCGCCGCTCGTCACCGGCGAAGGCGCGAAAGTGACGCTGAACGACCTGGACAACCTGAACCGGCGCACGCTGAGCATCACCGGCATCAGCGCCACGGCGACGGCCAACCGGAACGCTTCCGATTCGAACCTGCTGGCCAATCCGCGCATCCGCGTGCGCAACAAGGAAAAGGCCAAGATCCTGATCGGCGACAAGGTACCCGTCATCACCACGACCGTTTCGCCAGGCACTGCCGGTTTCGCGCAGGAGAGCGTCAGCTATGTTGACGTGGGCCTGACCCTGAACGCCGAGCCGACGATCTACCTGAACAATGAAGTGGCGATCCGCATTTCGCTCGAGGTGTCCAACCTGGTCAGCACGATCAAGACGAATTCGGGCACCACGGCCTACCAGATCGGTACCCGGCAGGCCGCCACGATGCTGCAACTGAAGGATGGCGAAAACCAGGTGCTGGCCGGCCTGATCAACAACGAGGAACGCAGCGGCGGCAACCGGGTGCCGGGCCTTGGCGACCTGCCCATCGTCGGTCGCCTGTTCGGCACGCAATCGGACGACTCGCAGAAGACGGAGATCGTGCTGTCGATCACGCCGCGCCTCGTGCGCAACCTGCAGCGGCCCGAGGCCAGCGCCACCGAGTTCTCGGCCGGGACCGAGGCGAACTTCCGCCGCAAACCGGAGCTGGGCGTGCGCGCGCCCGTCGCGCTGCCGCAGCGTGGGACGCCCGTGCCGGGAGCGCCGGCGACCGGCACACCGGCGCAACCGGCTTCACAGCCGGGCCTGCAGCCGACCCCGCAGGAGTCCGGCACCCCGGTCGGCGTGCCGCTGTCGACATCGCAGCCGGGCCCGGCGTCGAGCGTCACGCAGGACCCGTTGCAGGTGCTCCCGGTCACGCCGCCGGCGCCAACCGTGCCGCCGGCGCCGACCACGACGCCGCCCACGCAGAACCAGTAATGGACGGATCGCTCAGCCGCCGCCGCGGCTTCACGCTGATCGAGCTGCTGGTCACCGTGGCCATCCTCGGCCTGCTGGCGGCGCTCGTGATTCCGACGGCGCAAGTGACGGTCCAGCGGCGCAACGAGCAGGAATTGCGCACCGCGCTATACCAGATCCGCAAGGCCATCGACGACTACAAGCAGGCCTATGACGACGGCCGCATCGCCAAGACGATCGGCGGCACCGGTTATCCGAAGAACCTGGAAACGCTGGCCGAGGGCGTGGTCGACCTGCGCGATCCGAAACGTGGCAAGATCTTCTTCCTGCGCCGCGTGCCGCGCGATCCCTTCGCGCCGGACAGCGAGCTCTCCAACGCGCAAACGTGGGGCAAGCGCAGTTACGCCAGCGAGCCGGAAGAGCCGCGCGAAGGCGAGGACGTCTATGACGTGTATTCGAATTCCGACAGGGTGGGGCTGAACGGCATCCCCTATCGAAAATGGTAGGCAATCGTGAACAAGTCTGACAAGCCCGGCAAGGGTTTCACGCTGATCGAACTGCTGGTGGTGCTGGGCATCGTGGCGCTGCTGCTCACGCTGGCGGTGCCCCGCTATTTTCCCAGCGTCGACAAGACGAAGGAAACGATCCTGGCCGACAACCTGCGCAATACGCGCATGATCATCGACCAGTTCTATGGCGATACGGGCCGCTACCCGGAATCGCTGGAACAGCTCGTCGAGAAAAAATACCTGCGCGCGGTGCCAGTCGACCCGATCACGGAAACCAGCTCGAGCTGGCAGTTGCTGCCGCCGGAAGACCCGGCCCAGGGCGGCATCGCCGACATCAAGAGCGGCGCCCCCGGCAACGACCGCAGCGGCAAGCCGTATGCAGAATGGTAACGCCGGTAAGCAAGTGCCCGCGGCCGGCGGCTTCACCTATGTGGGCCTGGTCATCCTGGTCGCCATCATCGGGCTCGTCGCCGCCACGACGGTGCGGGTCGGTGTCACGTTGCAGCGGGCGCAGGCCGAACGCGACCTGCTGCACATCGGCGAACAGTTCAGCAACGCGCTGAAAAGCTACGCCGCCGCCACGCCGGCCGGCCAACCGCAGCAGCCGCCGACCTTGAAGGAGTTGCTGAAGGACCCGCGCTTTCCGGGCACGCGCCGCCACCTGCGCAAGATATTCATCGATCCAATGACGGGCAAGGCGGAGTGGGGCATTCTCTACATGGCCGACAACAAGGGCATCCTGGGCATCCACAGCCTGTCGAAGGCCATGCCGATCAAGATCAGCAATTTCCCGGCGCGCTTCCAGTCGTTCAGCGGCAAGCAAAAGGTGTCGGAATGGGTGTTCACGTTCGATGGCCAGGAACCGTTGCCGCCGGGCCAGGTCAAGCCGGGCCAACCCGGCCAGGCCAATCAGCCCGGCCAGGCCAATCAGCCTGGCAAGCCGGCCCAGCCTATGACAGGCGCAGGCAGCGTGACGCCGGGCATGCCGGGCGCAGCCGGCCCCGCGGGGCCCGTGCCCGCGCCGGGGACGCCGCCCAGCGCGCCCCCGGCGCCGGAACCTGTGCCGGATCCTGTGGATCAGCCTCCCGCCGAGCCGGCGCCCGAAGCACCGGCGGAACAGGCCGAGCCCGCAGAACCGGCCGAGCCTGCCGAATCGCCCCCGCCGGCCGAGCCGGCGTCTCCCGAGCCGGCTGAATGATGCCGCGCCTGGGTGGACCGCCATCCTTGTTGTATTTGCGAGAACAAGTGTTGCAATCGAAGCACAGTCTTGCCAAAAACTACTGTAGAGTACGCCTATTGGAACGGTTGTTGTCTCAATAACAGTTGCGATGAGAATTTTGCAATTACCTCTTGTAATTTTCAGATGTAATTATGTTATGATCTATCTCAGCAGTTCAGCAACGTACTGACCAGCGACGTAACACTACTACTACTCTCACAAGGATAACTTCATGAAACTGAAATTTGCCGTAGCTTCCGTACTGGCCGCCGCCTCGATGAGCGCCTTCGCTGACAACCAGAACCTGACCGCCAGCCTGGACGCTGCGACCGAGTTCGACAGCGTTGGTACCCTGTTCGCCGACAACGGCGCAGACGTGCTGACCTTCGGCGGCCTGGCTCCTGGCCTGTACGACATCGTCATCACCGTCAGCGGCCAGCAACTGAACTTCAACGCCGCCGCGACCACGCTGAACGGCGTGACCGGCGCATACGACGCCTCCGTGGGCAAGTTCAAGTTCCTGGGCTTCGAAGCCACCGCCTCGTCGCCGTTCGTGCTGAACCTGGCAGGCTGGACGACCGGCGCCAAGGCCGTGTACTCGGGCGAACTGACCGTGTCGGCTGTTCCGGAACCAAGCACCTACGGCATGCTGCTGGGCGGCCTGGGCATCATGGGCTTCCTGGCCCGTCGCAAGTCGAAGCAAGCCTGATTTCAGGTTCATGCAAAAAAACCGCTGCCTCGGCAGCGGTTTTTTTTTTGCTGTGAGCGGTCCGGATCACTTGCCGGTGCGGCGGAAATCGCGCACGCGGAAGCCCAGCGCGAGCAGGGCACCGAAATACACGGCACCGCACGCGGCGATCACGAGGAAGAGGGCGCCGGCCCGCAGGAACGGCGTGGCGCGCATGGCCAGCCAATCGAACTGCTGGCTGCCGAACCACGCCACGCCCGCCATGATGGCGACGGCGACGATGAGCTTGGCGAAGAACTTCCCCCAGCCGGGCACCGGGCGATAGATGTCGCGCTTGCGCAAACCGTAGAACAGCAGCGTGGCATTGATGCAGGCAGCCAGGCCGATCGACAGCGCCAGGCCGGCCACTTCGAGGGCAGGCACGAAGACGAGGTTCATCAGCTGCGTGGCGACCAGCACGCCGATCGCGATCCTGACGGGCGTGCGGATATCCTGTTTCGCGTAGAACGCCGGCGCCAGCGTCTTGACGAGGATGATGCCGGTCAGCCCGGCGGCATAGGCAATCAGGGGACGAGCGGACATTCGCGCGGCCTCGTCGCTGAAGTGGCCATAGTGGAACAGCGTGGCGATCAGCGGCAGCGCCAGCACGGCCAGGCCGACGGCGGCGGGAATCGCCAGCAGGAAGGTCAGGCGCAAGCCCCAGTCCAGCAGCGCCGAATACTCCTGGGGGTCGCCATCCACGCTGGCTTTCGACAGGCTGGGCAGCAGGATCGTGCCCAGCGCGACGCCCAGCAGGGCAGTGGGGAATTCCATCAGGCGGTCGGCATAGGTGAGCCAGGAGATGCTGCCCTCGCGCAGGTGCGAGGCGATGGCCGTATTGATCATCAGGCTGATCTGGGCGGCCGCAACGGCAAACACGGCCGGCCCCATTTTCTTGAGCACGCGTCGTACACCCGCATCGCGCAGCCCGGCAGCCGGATTGATCGACAGCCGCGGCAGCATGCCGATCTTCACCAGTGCCGGCACCTGGATCGCCACCTGCAGCAGGCCGCCGACGAACACGGCGATCGCTTGCGCATAGACGGGCTGTTCCAGGTAGGGCGCCAAGAACAGCGAGCCGGAAATCATCGACAGGTTCAACAGCACCGGCGTGAACGCGGGGATCTTGAACTGGCGCCAGGTGTTCAGGATGCCGCCGGCCATGGCCACGAACGACATGCACGCGATATAGGGGAACATGAGGCGGGTCATCCAGACGGCCGCGTCGAACGCTTCCGGGTCCTGCTTCAGGCCGCCGGCAATCACGGCCAGCAGCAGCGGCGTGCCGAGGATGCCGGCGGCGCTGACGAGCAGCGTGGCCCAGACGAGGCAATTGGCCACGTGATCGGACAGTGTCTTGCTGGCCTCGAAACCTTCGCGATTCTTGTACTCGGCGAGGATGGGCACGAAGGCCTGGGAAAACGCGCCTTCGGCGAACAGGCGGCGCAGCAGGTTGGGGATGCGGAAGGCTACGTTGAAGGCGTCGGTATAGGCGCCAGCGCCGAAAGCCCGGGCGAACAGGCTTTCGCGCAGCAGCCCCGTGACGCGCGACAGCATGGTCATGCTGGAGACGGCGGCGAGGGTTCTGAGCAGGTTCATGGGCCGAGATTATAGCGGTGTGGCCACAATGCAAGACTTACAATTTTCTGAAAGGCGGCGCGGGGGCGAGGGGACGGGATTCCGGGATGATTTTGGCAACATCGCGGTCGGATCAGGAGTTAATAGATTGCCCCGGCACCAAAAGCTCGTTATAATTTAAGGCTGTACAGAATTCAGTGACGCAGACATCGAGGTTGACCAGCTCTGCGTTGGCCTGCTTTGGTCAGACTGAACGCACCGGTTTGGCAAACGCTGTTGTTTGCAAACGAACTTTGACAACGATTTAGGAAATTCCATGGCAAATACCGCACAAGCGCGCAAACGCGCTCGTCAAGCAGTCAAGCAAAACGCACACAACTCGGCACAGCGTTCGACCCTGCGCACCGCGATCAAGGCCGTTCGCAAGGCAATCCAGGCTGGCGACAAGGCTGCTGCAACGCAGATCTTCCAGTCCTCCGTGTCGACCATCGACTCGATCGCCGACAAGAAAATCATCCACAAGAACAAGGCCGCTCGCCACAAGAGCCGCCTGGCAGCTGCCCTGAAGGCACTGTCCGCCTAAGTTCGCGTGCGGCGGCGACAGCCGCCAGACAGGTGCACCTGAAAAACCCGCATGGCCCGGCCATGGCGGGTTTTTCGCTTTTCCACCGCGCGCCGTTCAACGCCGGACCGGCAGGTTGCCGATCTTCATGCCCGGCTTGATGTGCTTTTGCCGGAACCAGCCCTGGTTCATCTCGAGCGCATACTTGACCGGCACGCCCTTCGTCGAGCAGTGGCTGTCCAGCGTGTGCGGATGCATGTCGCGGATGTTGACGATCTTCCCATCGGCGTCGATGAAGGCAACCGACAGCGGCAGTGGCGTATTCTTCATCCACATGCACTGCGTGGCCGGCGCATCGAACACGAACACCATGCCGGCATTGGCCGGCATCGCGTCCCGGAACATCAGTCCCTGCGCGCGCTGCGCTTCCGTCGCGGCGATCTCGGCCTTGATCAGGTGCATTCCGGCCGTGAGCGTGGTGGTACCGAAGCGTTGGTCCTGGGCGGAGGCGCCGGCGGCGGCGAGCAGGGCAACGAGGGCAAGGGCGTTTTTCATGGTGTCGGGTCGATTCGAGTGAAACGGTGCCGCCATGATAGCGGCCGCCATGGCTCCCCTAAGTCTCTATTAAGTCTTCAGTTCCGCGGGCGCGATTTCCATCCATTCGCCGGGCATCAGCGGGTGCGTGGCGAGCGACACCGCGCCGATCGCGCTGCGTACCAGGCGCAGCGTGGGCAGCCCGACGGCGGCCGTCATGCGGCGCACCTGCCTGTTCTTGCCTTCCTGGAGCGTGATGGCCAGCCAGGAAGTCGGCTTGTCCGCCCGCGCGCGGATCGGCGGGTTGCGCGGCCACAGCCACTCCGGCTCGGCGATGCGCACGGCCTTGCACGGTTTGGTCACGAAGTCCCCCATGTCGAGGGGTGCCTGCAGGCGCTCCAGCGCGGCGGCGTCGGGAATGCCGTCGACTTGCACGAGGTAGGTTTTCGCTTCCTTGCGGTCGGGGTGGGCGATGGCATGCTGCAGCTTGCCGTCATCGGTCAGCAGCAATAATCCTTCGCTGTCGGCATCGAGACGTCCGGCCGGATACACGTTCGGCACGGGCACGCAATCGGCCAGCGTGAGGCGCTCCGGCTGCGGGGAAAACTGGCACAATACCCCGAATGGCTTGTTAAGTAAGATCAGCATTGCACGGATTGTACCGACTAAAGCATGGCGGGCAGTAAAATACTGATGCATAATCGTCAGTCGTCTTCTGTCTTATAGAAGACAATAAGAGCGCCTGACAAAACCTGCAGGCAAGGCGCGGCGTCGAAGACAGTACGCCTGTACGGCGAGACGCTGCAACGCAGCCATGCGGGTTTTGTCAGGTGCTCCAAGGCATGCAAGGTCATGGCGCCGCCAGCGTCGCTTCACTTCGGAGAACTCGATGTACCAACATATCAAAGTGCCGGCCGACGGCCAGAAGATCACCGTCAACGCGGATTACTCGTTGAGCGTGCCGAGCCAGCCGATCATCCCGTTCATCGAGGGTGACGGCACCGGCGTCGACATCACGCCGGTGATGCTGAAGGTGGTCGATGCCGCCGTGGCCAAGGCCTATGGCGGCGAGCGCCGCATCAGCTGGATGGAAATCTACGCCGGTGAAAAGTCCACCAAGGTCTACGGCCCGGACGTATGGCTGCCCGAGGAAACGCTGCAGGCCGTGAAGGAATACGTGGTGTCGATCAAGGGCCCGCTGACGACGCCGGTGGGCGGCGGCATCCGTTCGCTGAACGTGGCCTTGCGCCAGGAGCTGGACCTGTATGTTTGCCTGCGCCCGGTGCGCTGGTTCAACGGCGTGCCGTCGCCCGTCAAGGAGCCGCACAAGACCGACATGGTGATCTTCCGCGAGAACTCCGAAGACATCTATGCCGGCATCGAGTACCCGGAAGGGTCCGAAGGCGCGAAGAAGCTGATCAAGTTCCTGCAGGAGGAGCTGGGCGTGCGCAAGATCCGCTTCCCGGAAACTTCCGGCCTCGGCATCAAGCCCGTGTCGCGCGAAGGCACCGAGCGCCTGATGCGCAAGGCCATCCAGTACGCGATCGACAACGACAAGCCGTCCGTCACGATCGTCCACAAGGGCAATATCATGAAGTACACCGAGGGCGGTTTCCGCGACTGGGCGTACGCGCTGGCGCAGAAGGAATTCGGCGGTGAGCTGATCGATGGCGGGCCGTGGTGCAAGGTGAAGAATCCGAAGACGGGCAAGGACATCGTCGTCAAGGATTCGATCGCCGACGCGTTCCTGCAGCAGATCCTGCTGCGCCCGGCGGAGTACAGCGTGATCGCCACGCTGAACCTGAATGGCGACTATATCTCGGACGCGCTGGCAGCCCAGGTGGGCGGCATCGGCATCGCGCCGGGCGCCAATATGTCCGACTCGGTGGCGATGTTCGAAGCCACGCACGGCACCGCGCCGAAATACGCCGGCAAGGACTATGTCAACCCGGGTTCGCTCATCCTTTCGGCAGAGATGATGCTGCGCCATATGGGGTGGACCGAGGCGGCCGACCTCATCATTTCATCGATGGAAAAGGCCATCATGTCCAAGCGCGTGACCTACGACTTCGCCCGCCTGATGGAAGGCGCCACCCAGGTGTCTTGCTCGGGCTTTGGCGAAGTGATGATCGAAAACATGTAAGCCGCCTGTCGCGACCGCCTGCAAACCCGCGCCAGCCGCGGGTTTTTTATTTGCAACAATGGATGCTGGAAACTGACGGACGAAAAAAAACCCCGCAGGTGCGGGGTTTTTTTACAGTCGAGGAAGCTGGATCAGCTAGCCTGGATGTTGGAAGCTTGCTTGCCTTTCGGGCCCTGCGTGACTTCGAACTGCACCTTTTGACCTTCTTTCAGGGTCTTGAAGCCGTTCATGTTGATTGCGGAGAAGTGTGCGAACAGATCCTCGCCACCATCATCAGGGGTGATGAAGCCGAAACCTTTGGAGTCATTGAACCACTTAACGGTACCAGTTGCCATAATAAAAAGAACTTTCAAATAATAACGAATCACACGAGCCATAAAAGCAAGAAGCTTCCTGCCCCCTCCTCGACAACTCACTTCTTACCAACATGTACATTTCTGCACCAGTCGATATGGCATTGTTGGCGGAACAATTTTCTATGTCAAGCGCTTTGTCGCGGCAATAGTAAGATTTTTGCAACATGAGAAATCAGGAAAGGACTTGATTTTGCGCTGGGGGCCGCCATCTGCGCACAGTTGGGAAAGCGCGTAAGATTGAGGACAAATGGAAACGCCCAGCTAAACGGGCGTTGCATCGACCACGAAAGCATTAGAATATAAGCGTATGGCAACCAAGCATGACACCGAGACCGTCCTGGAGCGGCAGACGCTGAAGCCGCCCCCCATGTACCAGGTGGCGTTGTTGAACGACGACTACACCCCGATGGAATTCGTGGTCGCGATCATTCAGGAATATTTCAACAAGGATCGCGAAACGGCTACGCAAATTATGCTGAGTGTGCACCGCTACGGCAAAGGCGTGTGCGGTGTGTTCTCAAAAGATATTGCATCAACCAAGGTGGAGTTCGTTTTAACGCATGCGCGCAAGGCGGGGCACCCCCTGCAGTGCGTGATGGAGGAAGTATGATTGCGCAGGAATTGGAAGTAAGTTTGCACATGGCGTTTGTCGAGGCTCGGCAGGCACGGCATGAATTCATCACGGTTGAGCATCTGTTGCTGGCGCTGCTGGACAACCCTTCGGCAGCCGAAGTGTTGCGTGCCTGCGCGGTCAATATCGAGGACCTGCGCAAGACACTCACCAACTTCATCGGCGACAACACTCCTACCGTGCCCGGAACCGGCGAGGTGGACACGCAGCCCACCCTGGGCTTCCAGCGCGTGATCCAGCGCGCCATCATGCACGTGCAGTCGGCATCGAATGGCAAGAAGGAAGTCACGGGCGCGAACGTGCTGGTGGCCATCTTCGGCGAAAAGGATTCGCACGCGGTCTACTACCTGCACCAGCAGGGCGTGACGCGCCTGGACGTCGTCAACTTCATCTCGCACGGCGTTCGCAAGGACCAGTCGGGTGAAGCGGCCAAGGCATCGGAAGGGGTCGAGGAGGGCACGCAGGCCGAAGGCCAGGCGAAGGAAAGCCCGCTGGACCAGTTCACGCAGAACCTGAACAAGTCCGCCGCCGAAGGCAAGATCGACCCACTGATCGGCCGCGAAGAGGAAGTGGACCGCGTGATCCAGGTATTGTGCCGCCGCCGCAAGAACAACCCGCTGCTGGTGGGCGAAGCCGGCGTGGGCAAGACCGCGATCGCGGAAGGCCTGGCCTACCGCATCACGCAGGGCGACGTGCCGGAAATCCTGTCGAATGCCGTGGTGTATTCGCTGGACATGGGCGCGCTGCTGGCCGGCACGAAATACCGCGGCGACTTCGAGCAGCGCCTGAAGGCGGTCTTGAAGCAGCTGAAGGACAACCCGAACGGCATCCTGTTCATCGACGAGATCCATACGATCATCGGTGCCGGTTCCGCGTCGGGCGGCACGCTGGATGCCTCGAACCTGTTGAAGCCGGCCCTGGCGAACGGCCAGCTCAAGTGCATCGGCGCGACCACGTTCACGGAATTCCGCGGCGTGTTCGAGAAGGACCATGCGCTGTCCCGCCGGTTCCAGAAGGTGGACGTGAACGAGCCGACCGTCGAGCAGACGGTGCAGATCCTGCGCGGCCTGAAGTCCCGCTTCGAGGAACACCATGGCGTGAAGTATTCGTCGTCGGCGCTGTCGACGGCGGCCGAGCTGGCGGCCCGCTTCATCAACGACCGCCACCTGCCGGACAAGGCCATCGACGTGATCGACGAAGCCGGTGCCGCGCAGCGTATCCTGCCGAAGTCGAAGCAGAAGAAGACCATCGGCAAGACGGAGATCGAGGAAATCATCTCGAAGATCGCGCGCATCCCACCGCAAACGGTCAACCAGGACGACCGCAGCAAGCTGCAGACGATCGACCGCGACCTGCGCAACGTCGTGTTCGGCCAGGATCCGGCGATCGAGGCGCTGGCTTCGGCGATCAAGATGTCGCGTGCCGGCCTGGGCAAGCAGGACAAGCCGATCGGTTCCTTCCTGTTCTCCGGCCCCACGGGCGTCGGCAAGACGGAGGTGGCCAAGCAGCTGGCCTTCATCCTCGGCATCGAGCTGATCCGCTTCGACATGTCCGAGTACATGGAGCGCCATGCGGTGTCGCGCCTGATCGGCGCGCCACCGGGCTACGTGGGCTTCGACCAGGGCGGTTTGCTGACCGAGGCGATCACGAAGAAGCCGCACGCCGTGCTGCTGCTGGACGAGATCGAGAAGGCGCATCCGGACATCTTCAACATCCTGCTGCAGGTGATGGACCATGGCACGCTGACGGACAACAACGGTCGCAAGGCCGACTTCCGCAACGTGATCATCATCATGACCACGAACGCGGGTGCGGAAGCGTTGCAGAAGGCGCCGATCGGTTTCACGAACACCAAGGAAACCGGCGACGAGATGGCCGATCTGAAGCGGATGTTCACGCCGGAATTCCGCAACCGGATCGATGCGATCATCAGCTTCCGCGCGCTGGACGAGGAAATCATCCTGCGCGTCGTGGACAAGTTCCTGATGCAGTTGGAAGAGCAGCTGCACGAGAAGAAGGTGGAAGCGATCTTCAGCGAGAAACTGCGCAAGTTCCTCGCCAAGAAGGGCTTCGATCCGCTGATGGGTGCGCGGCCGATGTCCCGCCTCATCCAGGACATGATCCGCAAGGCGCTGGCCGACGAGCTGCTGTTCGGCCGTCTGGTAGCCGGCGGCAAGGTGACGGTGGACCTGGACGAGAAGGACCAGATCAAGCTGGACTTCCCGGAACCGGACGCGGCGCCGCTGCCCCCGCCGGAAACGGTCGAAGTGGAGTAAGCCTCCAAGGCCAACAAAAACCCGCTCGCGAGAGCGGGTTTTTTTACGTCCCTGCCATTCATGCGCCCCGCCGGCGCCAGCGCCGCATCAGCTCGAGCACCAGCACGCCGGCAGCCAGCATGCCGAGCCGGCCCGGCTCGGGGATCGGTGCCAGCGGCACGCCGTCGAGGCTGATCGCATCGAATGCCAGGCCTGTGTCGGCGGATGGGTCGACCCAGTTCACCACGCCGAATTCCAGCATGTATTGTCCCGTTGCCGCGATCGCGTAATCGGCCGTGATCCAGCCCGTTTGCCCGCACGGCTCGACATAGCACTCGCCCGAATCGCCCCCCAGCGGGCTCCACGTTGGAGTGATGCCCTCGACGTTCGAGTAAGGGGGATCGAGCGTGGCGGCGCCGGCCGGCATGCCAAAGCCCGGGACGGCGCCGCCCCCCGGCGCAGTGCGGGCGGTAGCGAGGAGCGCGGCCTGGGTGCCGTCCGCATGCAGCAGGCGCACCCATGCGTAATCGCTGAAATCGCCGCCGTCCGTCGTCACGTAATTGAACTGGAACTGCAATACGTCGCTGGCCTGCGCGGTGAACAGATGGGAACGCAAGGTGCTGCCCGAGTGCGAATCCCCCGGGACGCCGATGCCTGGCAGCCGCACCCCGGCCGCGCCGCCGTTCGTCGATACCCAGCCGTATTGGGCGCCTCCGCCCGGTGCCAGGGTGATGTCCCCGTCTTCCGGCGCGGTGCCACAGTTGCCCGTGCATTGCCAGCCGGGCGGCATGCCGGCGTCGAATACCTGTGCGTGGCCTGGGCCTGCCGCGCAAATGAATACTGCCGCGGCGGTCGCGGCGAGCGAACGTGTTGGAATAGCCATGTCATCCTCCATCGGGTTGAGTAGGCACAAAGCGGCTGCATTTCTCATGCCTACACGCTTCGTGGGGCATGATTCCACGGCGATGTAAAGAAATCCGACATCGGAAATCCGACATCGGCCGTTGTTCCTGGTCGACCGCACTATTTCCAGCTCGAAATCTATGCCAGAATCCCCGTTCTCCCACCTCGCCGCAGTACCGATGACCTTGCGCCGCCTGCTTCGCTCCGTTCCCATTGCCGCCAGCCTGCTGGCCACGGCGACCGCGGCACTAGCCGCCGCCCCCTACCTGCGCTATCCGGCGGTGCGTGGCGACGCGGTCGTCTTCACCGCCGAGGGCGATTTGTGGCGCGCCACCGCGCAGGGCGGCGCGGCGCAGCGCCTGACTACGCACGCGGCAGCCGAAACCCACGCGGCCCTTTCGCCGGACGGCAAGTGGGTGGCCTTCGCCGGCAGCTACGAGGGTGCGCAGGACGCGTACGTGATGCCGCTCGCCGGCGGCTTGCCGAAACGGCTGACTTTTGAAAATGGCGGTGTCATCGTGCTGGGCTGGACAGCCCAGGGCGAAGTCCTGGTCAGCACCTTCCGCTCGATCGGGCCGGGTGCCCACCGCGTCGTGGCGGCCGTGCAACCGGCCACGCTGGAGCGGCGCGTGTTCGCCGTGGCCGATGCCAACGATGCGGTACTCGACGATGCGGGGAAGACGCTGTATTTCACCCGCCACGGCCTGGTCATGACCGGCGATAACGTGCGCCATTACCGGGGCGGCGCGCATGCCCAATTGTGGCGCTTCGACCTCGAGGGCGGCAGGGAAGCGCAGCGCGTGTTCCCCGACAGCGGCGGCAACGACCGCCGGCCCATGTGGTGGCAGGGAAGGCTGTATTTCGTCAGCGACCGCGGCGGTACCGACAACCTGTGGTCGGCCAATCCGGACGGCAGCAATGCGCGGCAACTGACCGCGCACAAGGATTGGGACGTGCGCAATGCCGCGCTGGGCGACGGCCGCATCGTCTACCAGCTGGGCGCCGACCTGCACCTGCTCGACCTGGCGGGCAACGCGACCCGCCAGTTGCCGATCAGTCTCGTGTCCGACTTCGACCAGCAGCGTTCCCGCCTGATCCGCTCACCGCTCGAGGCGCTGACGAACGTGCAGCTTGCCGCAAAGGAGGAACGGGTTGTGCTGACCGCGCGCGGCCGCGTGACCATTGCCGGTACCGGCAGCCAGCGCCGCGTGGAGATCGCCATTCCACAAGGCTCGCGGGCGCGCGACGCCGTGTTCTCGGCCGACGAGAAGTGGGTGTACGCCATCGTCGATACGACCGGCGAGAACGAAATCTGGCGCTTCGCGGCGGACGGCTCGGGCCACGGCGAACAACTGACCCGCGACGGCAACAATCACCGCTGGGCGCTCTACCCGTCGCCGGACGGGAAATGGATCGCCCACACGGACAAGAAGGGCCGCTGCTGGCTGCTGGAACTGGCCAGCCGCAAGCAGACGCTGGTGGACGACGCCGGCAAGTCCGGCATCGACCAGCACGACGACCTGGTGTGGTCGGCGGACAGCCGGAACATCGCGTTCGTGCGCAGCGCCAGCACGCAGCTGCGCGACCAGATCGGCCTGTACAACCTGGAGTCGAAGGAACTGGCCTTCGTCACAAGCGACCGCTACACGTCGGCCGACCCGGCGTTCTCGCCGGATGGCCGCTGGCTGTACTTCCTGTCGGCCCGTAACTTCAAGCTGTCGAACGGTTCGCCATGGGGCGACCGTAATATGGGACCCGTGTTCGACAAGCGCGTGGGCGTGTACGCTTTGGCACTGCAACAGGGTAACCGATTCCCGTTCAAGCCGGACGACGAGCTGTCCAGGACCGCGCCGCCGCCGCCGGAAACGGCCGAAGACAAGGCCGCCGAGAAGGCCGTCGAAAAGGCGGTGGACAAGCTGGCGCAGGCCAAGGATGGCAAGGAGGCCAAGGAACCTGTGAAGCCGGCCAGGCCCGCGCTGCCGGCGATCGTTTTCCGGGGCCTGGCGCAGCGGCTGTTCGAAGTGCCGCTGACCGCCGGCAATTACCGCCGCCTCGCCGTGGACGACAAGCGCCTGTATTTCATCGACGCCGATGGCGCGGACGGCAAGCCGGCATTGAAGACGCTGGCGATCGCCCGCACCGAACCGAAGCCCGAGACTTTCGCGGCAAACGTGCGCGACTTCGACCTGGCACCGGACCGCAAGCATGTGTATTACCGCACGATCTCGGCGGGCGCGGGAGAGATGTACATCGTCGACGCCGGCGCTAGGCAGCCCGCCGATATCTCCAAGGCGCGCGTGCGCGTGGAAGACTGGAGCATCGTGTCCAATCCCGTGCAGGAATGGAAGCAGATGTTCAACGATGCGTGGCGCATGCACCGCGACTTCCTGTACGACGTAAAGATGCGCGGCGTGAACTGGGTGGCGGTGCGCGACAAGTATGCGCCGCTCGTCGAGCGCGTGACCGATCGCGCCGAATTGAACGACATCCTCGGCATGATGGTGGCCGAGGTGGGCGCGCTGCACTCGCAGGTACAGCCCGGAGACATCCGCAAGGCGGCGCCGGAGGGCACGCCATCGGGCCTGGGCGCCGTGCTCACCCGCGTGAAGAACGGCTACCGGGTCGATCGCGTGTACCGCACCGAGCAGGAGCTGCCGGCCGAACGCGCCCCGCTGGCGCAGCCCGACGTGGACGTGAAGGAGGGCGACGTGATCACTGCCGTCAACGGCAAGAGCGTGCTGGAAGCGCGGCACATCGCCGACCTGCTGCTGAACCAGGCCGGCCGGCAGGTGCTGTTGAACGTGCAACCAGCGTCTGGAAAACCACGTGCCGTCATCGTCGTGCCCGTGTCGACGACGCGGGAATCCGCATTGCAGTACAGCGACTGGGAGCAGGGCAGGGCACGCCAGGTGGCCGAGGCGTCGGATGGCCGCATCGGCTACCTGCACCTGCGCGCGATGGGCGCGGACGATATCGCCGCGTTCGCGCGCGACTTCTACGCCAACGTCGACCGCGATGGCCTGATCATCGACGTGCGGCGCAATCGCGGCGGCAATATCGACAGCTGGATCATCGAGAAGCTGCTGCGCAAGGCGTGGGCGTTCTGGACCAATCCGGGCGGGCAGGCATCGCCAAACATGCAGAACACCTTCCGGGGCCATCTCGTGGTGCTGGTCGACGAACTCACCTATTCGGATGGCGAAACCTTCGCCGCCGGCGTCAAGGCGCTCGGCCTGGGGCCGCTGGTCGGCAAGCGCACCGCCGGTGCCGGCGTGTGGCTCAGCGACCGCAACCGGCTGGCCGACAATGGCATGGTGCGCGTGGCCGAGTTGGGGCAGTTCGACAGCGACAAGGGTCAGTGGCTGATCGAGGGCGTGGGTGTCATCCCCGACGTGGAGGTGGACAACCTGCCGCGCGCCACGTTCACGGGCCGCGACCGCCAGCTGGAAGTGGCGATCGAGATGCTGAGGAAGAAGGTGCAGGAAGCGCCGGTGAAGCCGTACAGCCCGCAGGCGATTCCAGCCCTGAACCAATGACCTACGGGGCCAGGCCGCGCACCTGCGCCGCCCGCCGCCGCGACACCTCCACCGTCATGCCGCCGGGCAGCAGCAGGCAGAGCCCGCCGGCATCGTTGGCCTGCATCCGCTCCACGAAGGCGAGGTTGACGATATGCCGCCGGCTGGCGCGCAGGAAGCTCGCGGGATCGAGCCGTTCTTCGAGGTGGGTGAGGGAACGCAGCACGAGCGGCCGCACGTCGTCGAAATAGACGCGCGTGTAATTGCCTTCCGATTCGAACAACCGGATATTGTCCAGTGCCGGGAACCAGCAACGGTCGCCGTCGCGGATGAACAGCTTGCGCGGCGCGGCTGGCATGCCCGGTTGCGGCAGCCCAAGCCGCGCCGCGGCGCGTTGCAATGCGTGCGCGAGCCGATCCGCCCGGATCGGCTTTTGCAGGTAGTCCAGCGCGTTCACTTCGAAAGCCTGCAGGGCATACCGGTCGAAGGCCGTGGTGAAGATCACCTCCGGCGTGCTGTCCAGGGCCTGCAGCAGGTCGAAGCCGCTGGCGCCGGGCATCTGCACGTCGAGCAGCATCAGGTCCGGGCGCAGTGCCGCCACCTGGGCGATCGCCTGCTCGGCGTTGGCCGCCTCGCCGACGATTTCGATATCCGGGTGCGCGGCGAGCAGGCGCCGCAGTTCGGCGCGCGCCAGGCGTTCGTCGTCGACGATCAGTATCCTCATCATGCGGCCGCCGGCAATTGCAGCGTGGCGCGCACCCAGCCATCGCGTTCGGCCAGTTCCAGGCTGGCGCCGCGGCCGACGGCCAGCTCGATCCGCTTGCGCGCATTGGCCAGGCCCACGCGCGTCGAGCCATCCTGGCGACGGATGGCGCCCGCGTTGGCGATCTCCACCAGCGTGTTCCCTTCGCCGCGCCAGGCGCGGATATGGATTTCGCTGCCGGTCATGCTCAGTTCCACGCCATACTTTACGGCGTTCTCGACGAGCGTTTGCAGCGACATCGGCGGCACCATCACTTGCTCCAGCCCGGCTTCGATATCGAAGCGCACGCGCAGCCTTTCCTCGAAGCGGATTTTCTCGATCGCCAGGTAGGAGCGCACGGCGTCCAGCTCCGCCGCCAACGGCACGGTTTCCACATGCCCGGATTGCAGCGCATAGCGCATCAGGCCAGCCAGTTGGTCGATCATGCGGGCCGCGCAATCGGGGTCTTCATAGATCAGCGCCCGTACGCTGTTCAGGCTGTTAAAGAAGAAGTGCGGATTGACCTGCGCCTGCAAGGCGCGCAATTCGACATCCTTGGCATGCAATTCCAAACGCAGCGTTTCCGCTTCGAGCCGACTGGCCCGCCGCAGCGAAAGTGCCATCACATAGGCGACGTTCCACACAACGAAGTTGCCGGTCCACGACAGCAGGGCGATGGGCAGCCAGCCGAAGTTGTCGATCGGCCGCATGAAGACATGGATCGCCATGGCGACACTGACGACCATCGCGGGCCCCAGGACGAGCGCGGAAGCGGCGGCCAGCCGCCAGTCGACGCCGCGCTGCGCCCAGCCGCGCCGCTTGACGAAGCGGTGCCACCGGTCCGACACGAACAGCGCGGAAACGAAGGTCCACAGCACCACCGCGCCGACGCCCCGATTGCCGGCATACATGACGGCCTGGAACAGCGCGACGAGCCCCCAGCCGCAGCCCTGGCAGATCCAGTACCAGTTCAGGCGCGCGATGATGGGAAGCGATGGCATGGTCGACAAGGCGGGCGGCTCACTTCAGGAATCGGTCGATGCGATCATACATCCAGGCCGGATCGTCGTACATGATGAAATGGCGGGCCTTCTCCGCCATCTCCACTTGCGCGCCGGGCAGCTTTGCGTATTGCATCCGGTACACCTGTTCGATCGCGGCGCGCGGCGCGAAGTCCTTGTAGGCCACCCAGGTACCGAGCACCAGCGTGGGGGCCTTGATCTTCGCGATGTCTTCGCGCAGGTCGTTCGCCATCAGCTCGTACATCGCACCCGCCACCGCCTTGCGATCCGAGCGCTGGCCCCAGCCGGCGATCCGTTCCACGTCCTCCGTCTTGCTGGCCATCGTCGCCACGGCGCGGCGCTGGTTGGCGGCATGGGTGGCATCGTCGCTCGCCAGTATCTGGTCGCGCGTGCCGGCGGCCATCTGCCGCAATTGCTCCGCCGTGATATTGGGCACCTGCGTCGCGCCGAGCGCGGGCAGCGCATCGACGATGACGAGCTTGCCGACCATCTCCGGGTGCGCGGCCGCGAATCGCAGCGCGAGGTAGCCGCCCAGGCTGTGGCCGATGACGACCGGCTGGCCGAGCTTGTTGGCGGCAATATAGCCGGCCAGCTGGCTTTCCACCTGCGGCAGCAAGTCCCCGTCGATGGCCGGCTGGCCGGCAAAGCCGGCAAGCGTGAGCACGTGGCATTGGCGCGGCCCGCACAGGTGCTGGACCGTGCCTTGCCACACCTCGCCGGATGAGGCAAGGCCGGGGATCAGGATCACGGCGGGGCCGGTTCCGGTCACTTCCACCTTGAAGGCGCTGGCGGCAAGCGCGGGCACTGCGATGGACAGGGATGCGGCAAGTGCCGCCACGATCAGTTGACGTTTCATGGTGTTCCTCCTTGCAACGAATGGTCGCACCGGCGGCGCGCCGGTGGCACCACACCATGATGAGTGGCGGAAAACGAGGATGAACGGCATCCTTTGCAGCGAAAGTGCTGCGCAGCTCAGCCTCCCGCTTCCTCGCGCAGGCGCCGCCACAGCGTGGTGCGGCTGATGCCGAGGTAGGCCGCGGCGGCGTCGCGCCGGCCGTTGAACCGGCGCAGCACGTCGGTGGCGCGTTCCGCTGCCGCCGGTGCGATGTCGCCGGCCGATGGCGCCAGCTCGGGTCCCGCCGCGAGCACGAAAGCCGGTGTGAGCGCCTGCAGCGGCTCGGCGGCCAGGAAGAGGGCCAGGCGCTCGCACAGGTTGCGCAGCTCGCGCACATTGCCGGGCCAGGCGTGGCGCGTCAGCAGCGGCGCGCAAGCCTGCAATTCGGCTTGCAGGTTCGGGTGCGCGCGCGCGCCCAGCGCCGCCAGCGCATTGCGCAGCAGCCACTCGGCCAGCGGCACGATGTCGGCAGTGCGTTCGCGCAGCGACGGCAATTGCAGCCGCAGCACGGCCAGGCGATAAAACAGGTCGGCGCGGAAGCGCCCGTCGCGCACGCGCTGCGCGAGGTCGCAATGGGTGGCGCTGACGATGCGCACATCGACCGGCACCGGTCGCGTGCCGCCCACGCGCACCACCTCGCGCTCTTCCAGCACGCGCAGCAGGCGCGTCTGCAGGGCCAGCGGCATTTCGCCGATCTCGTCAAGGAGCAGCGTTCCCCCATTGGCGGCTTCGAACAGGCCGGGCCGCCCGCCGCGCCGGGCACCCGTGAACGCGCCTTCCTCGTGGCCGAACAATTCCGATTCCAGCAGCGATTCGGCGATGGCGCCGCAATTCACGGCCAGGAACGGGCGACTGCCGCCATGCGCGGCGGCGCGGTGGATTGCCTGCGCCGCCAGTTCCTTGCCGCTGCCGGTCTCGCCCTGGATCAGCACCGTGGCGTTCGAGCGGGCGTACAGCACCACCGCCTGCCGCACCTTTTCCATCGCCGGCGATTCGCCGCGCAAATCGGCCAGGCCATGACGGGCCCGCAGCGTGTCCTGCACGGCGCCGGCGCGCGTGCGCCGTCGGCCGCCACCCGACTCCAGTTGCGCGAGGCGGGCGATTTCCAGCGCATCGTCGAATGCCTGGCGGATGGACGCCGCCGAGTAAACGAATACGCCCGCCAGGCCCGCATCCTCGGCCAGGTCGGTGATCAGGCCGGCCCCGACGATGGCGCGGATGCCGCCGGCTTTCAGCTCCTGCACCTGGGCCAGCGCGTCTTCCTTCGTCACATACGTGCGCTGCACGACATCGAAGCCGAACGTGGCGGCGAAATCCGCCAATTCCGGCATCGGCTGCTGGTAGGTGACGACGGCAATGCGCTCGGACACGCGGCGCGCGCGCGCCAGGGCACGCATCATGTCCGTCCCGCTGGCCTTGGCCACCACCACGGGAACCGACAGCCGTCCCTTCAGGTACGCCGCGTTTGATCCCGCCGAGATGACGGCGTCGCAGCGTTCCGTGGCCAGCCGGTCGCGAATTTGCCGCACCGCCTCGTCGAAGCCGAGATGGATCGGTTCGATCGTTGCCAGCGCATCGTATTCCGGCGTGATGTCGCGGAACAGGTCGGACAGGCGCGACATGGATACCGTCCAGATGACGGGCTTGTCGGTATCGCCACTCGTGAGATAGGTCATGTTTCAATTGTAGTTCAAATGTGTTGCAGGCGTTGCAAATGAAACGTCAGAGAGAGGGTGGGCGATGTTGCAAGCCGTTGATTTCGCATCATTTCCCAGTCCGGCGGCTGGTTGGCATGGCCCTTGCGAAGAGACATCGCATCAACCCGTCACTGAAAGGTCACCATGAGTGTTCAATCCGCCGGCGCGGCATTCCGCCAGGCTGTCCGCGAAGAGTCGCCGTTGCAGGTCGTCGGCGCCATCAACGCCAACCATGCGCTGCTGGCCAAACGCGCCGGTTTTCGTGCCATCTACCTGTCCGGCGGCGGTGTCGCGGCCGGGTCGCTGGGCTTGCCCGACCTCGGCATTTCGAACCTTGACGATGTGCTGACCGACGTGCGCCGCATCACCGACGTGTGCGACCTTCCGCTGCTGGTCGACGTCGACACGGGCTTCGGCGCTTCCGCCTTCAACGTGGCCCGCACCGTGAAGTCCATGATCAAGTTCGGCGCGGCGGCCATGCACATCGAAGACCAGGTGGGCGCCAAGCGCTGCGGTCACCGGCCCGGCAAGGAAATCGTCGGCAAGGGCGAGATGGTGGACCGCATCAAGGCGGCCGTGGACGCCCGCACCGACGGGAACTTCGTCATCATGGCGCGTACCGACGCACTGGCGGTGGAAGGCCTCGACGCCGCCATCGACCGCGCGATCGCCTGCGTGGAAGCGGGCGCCGACATGATCTTCCCGGAAGCGATGACGGAACTGTCGATGTACAGGCAGTTCGCCAATGCCGTGAAGGTGCCGGTGCTGGCCAATATCACCGAGTTCGGCTCCACGCCGCTGTTCACCGTGGACGAGCTGCGCGAGGCCGATGTGGGCCTGGTGCTGTATCCGCTGTCCGCCTTCCGCGCCATGAACAAGGCGGCCGAGAACGTGTACGGCGCCATCCGCCGCGACGGCACGCAGAAGAACGTGCTCGATACGATGCAGACCCGCGCCGAACTGTACGAGCGCATCAACTATCATGACTTCGAACAAAAGCTCGACGCCTTGTTCGCCGCACAGAAAAAATAAACGGAGACCACCATGACCGAAACCACTTTCAAGCCCAAGAAATCCGTCGCGCTGTCCGGCGTCGCCGCGGGCAATACGGCGCTGTGCTCCGTCGGCAAGACGGGCAATGACCTGCATTACCGCGGCTATGACATCCTCGACGTGGCCGATGCCTGCGAGTTCGAGGAAATCGCCTACCTGCTGGTGCACGGCAAGCTGCCGACCACCGGCGAACTGAAAGGCTACAAGGCCAAGCTGAAATCGCTGCGCGGCTTGCCGCAGGCCGTGAAGCTGGCGCTGGAGGCGCTGCCGGCCGGCGCCCATCCGATGGACGTGATGCGCACCGGCGCTTCGGTGCTCGGCTGCGTGCTGCCGGAGAAGGAAGACCACAACCTGGCCGGCGCGCGCGACATTGCCGACCGGCTGATGGCCTCGTTCGGCTCCATGCTGCTGTACTGGTACCACTACAGCCACGCGGGCCGCCGCATCGACGTGGAAACGGACGACGATTCGATCGGCGGCCACTTCCTGCACCTGCTGCACGGCGCCCCGCCGCCGGAGTCTTGGGTGAAGGCGATGCACACGTCGCTGATCCTGTATGCGGAGCACGAGTTCAACGCCTCCACGTTCACGTCGCGCGTGATCGCCGGCACCGGGTCGGACATCTACTCGGCCGTCACCGGCGCGATCGGCGCGCTGCGCGGCCCCAAGCATGGCGGCGCCAACGAAGTGGCGCTCGACATCCAGAAGCGCTACGAAAATGCCGATGAAGCCGAAAGCGATATCCGCGCCCGGGTGGCCAACAAGGAAGTGGTGATCGGCTTCGGCCACCCCGTGTACACGGTATCCGACCCGCGCAACAAGGTGATCAAGGAAGTGGCGCGCAAGCTGTCGCAGGAGGCGGGCTCGATGAAGATGTTCGACATCGCCGAGCGCCTCGAATCGGTCATGTGGGAAGTGAAGAAGATGTTCCCGAACCTGGACTGGTTCTCCGCCGTGTCGTATCACATGATGGGCGTGCCGACCGCCATGTTCACGCCGCTGTTCGTGATTTCCCGCACGTCGGGCTGGGCCGCCCACATCATCGAGCAGCGCATCGACAACAAGATCATCCGCCCGAGCGCCAACTACGTGGGGCCGGAAGACCTGCAATTCGTTCCCATCTCGGACCGCAAGTAAGGACAGCAAGTGAACATTCCCATGAATTCCGCGTACCGGAAGAACCTGCCCGGTACCACGCTCGATTACTTCGACGCACGCGCCGCCGTCGAGTCGATCGAAGCGGGCGCCTACGACAGACTGCCGTACACGTCCCGCGTGCTGGCCGAGAACCTGTGCCGCCGCTGCGACGCCACGCAGCTCACCAGCTCGCTGGAGCAGCTGGTCCACCGCAGGCGCGACCTCGATTTTCCCTGGTTCCCGGCGCGCGTGGTCTGCCATGACATCCTGGGCCAGACCGCGCTGGTCGACCTGGCCGGCCTGCGCGACGCGATCGCGGAGCAGGGCGGCGACCCGGCCCTCGTCAACCCCGTGGTTCCCACCCAGCTGGTGGTCGACCATTCGCTCGCCGTGGAATGCGGCGGCTACGACCCCGACGCGTTCGCGAAGAACCGCGCGATCGAGGACCGCCGCAACGAGGACCGCTTCCACTTCATCGAATGGACGAAGCGGGCCTTCCGCAACGTGGACGTGATCCCGCCGGGCAACGGCATCCTGCACCAGATCAATCTGGAACGCATGTCGCCCGTCGTGCAGGTAAGCGACGGCGTGGCCTATCCCGACACGCTGGTCGGCACCGATTCGCACACGCCGATGGTCGATGCGCTGGGCGTCATCGCGATCGGCGTGGGTGGCCTGGAAGCGGAAACGGTCATGCTGGGCCGCGCCTCGTGGATGCGCCTGCCGGATATCGTCGGCGTCGAACTGACCGGTCGCCCGCAGGCGGGCATCACGGCCACCGACACCGTGCTGGCGCTGACCGAATTCCTGCGCAAGGAAAAAGTGGTGTCGGCCTGGCTGGAGTTTTACGGCGAGGGGGCCGCGGCGCTGACGCTGGGCGACCGCGCCACGATCTCGAACATGGCGCCCGAATTCGGCGCCACCGCCGCGATGTTCCACATCGATGAGCAGACGATCAGGTACCTGCGCCTGACGGGGCGCGACGACGACCAGGTGGCCCTGGTGGAACTGTATGCGAAACAGGCCGGCCTGTGGGCCGACAGCCTGGCGAACGCGCAGTACGAGCGCGTGCTGCGCTTCGACCTGTCGACGGTGGTGCGCAATATCGCCGGCCCGTCCAATCCGCACAAGCGCGTTCCCACCTCCGAGCTGGCCGCGCGCGGCATCGCCGGCGTGGTCGAGAACGAGCCGGGCCGCATGCCGGACGGCGCGGTGATCATCGCCGCCATTACCAGCTGCACCAACACGAACAACCCGCGCAACATGATCGCGGCGGGCCTGCTGGCGAAAAAGGCCAACAGCTTCGGCTTGCTGCGCAAGCCCTGGGTCAAGAGTTCGCTGGCCCCCGGTTCGAAGGCCGTCACGCTGTACCTGGAAGAAGCGGGCCTGCTGCCGGAACTGGAAAAGCTCGGCTTCGGCGTCGTGGCCTATGCGTGCACCTCGTGCAATGGCATGTCGGGCGCGCTCGACCCGGCCATCCAGCGGGAGATCGTGGAGCGCGACCTGTATGCGACGGCGGTCCTGTCGGGCAACCGCAATTTCGACGGCCGCATCCACCCATATGCCAAGCAGGCATTCCTGGCATCGCCACCGCTCGTGGTGGCCTATGCGATCGCCGGCACGATACGCTTCGATATCGAGAAGGACGTGCTGGGGCATGACGCGAACGGCCGGCCGGTCACCCTGCAGGACCTGTGGCCGAGCGACGAGGAAATCGATGCGCTCGTGGCGGCCAGCGTGAAACCCCAGCACTTCCGCAACGTGTACATTCCCATGTTCGCGCGGCAGGAAGAGGCGGGCGGCAGCGTCAGCCCGCTGTACGACTGGCGGCCACAAAGCACGTATATCCGCCGGCCTCCCTACTGGGAAGGCGCGCTGGCCGGCGAGCGCACGCTCACCGGCATGCGGCCGCTGGCGGTCCTCGGGGACAACATCACGACCGACCACCTGTCGCCGTCGAACGCCATCCTGGCCGACAGCGCGGCCGGCGAATACCTCGCGAAGATGGGCTTGCCGGAAGAAGACTTCAACTCGTACGCGACGCACCGCGGCGACCACCTGACGGCGCAACGCGCGACCTTCGCCAACCCCACGCTGAAGAACGAAATGGTGGTGGTGGACGGCAGCGTGAAGGCCGGCTCGCTCGCGCGGATCGAACCGGAAGGCACGATCTCGCGCATGTGGGAAGCGATCGAGACCTATATGGAGCGCCGGCAGCCGCTGATCGTGATTGCCGGAGCCGACTACGGCCAGGGCTCCTCGCGCGACTGGGCCGCGAAGGGCGTGCGGCTGGCCGGCGCGGAAGCGATCGTCGCAGAGGGCTTCGAGCGCATCCACCGCACCAACCTGGTCGGCATGGGCGTGCTGCCGCTGGAATTCACGGGCGGCATCAACCGGCTCACGCTGGGCATCGACGGTACCGAGACGTTCGACGTGGTGGGCGAGCGCCAGCCGCGTGCCACGCTCACCCTCGTGATCCACCGGAAGAACGGCGAAAGCGTGACGGTGCCGGTGCTGTGCAGGCTCGACACGGCCGAGGAAGTGGCGATCTACGAAGCGGGCGGCGTGCTGCAGCGCTTTGCGCAAGACTTCCTGGCTTCCACGCAGGCGAGGGCGGCATGATGGCGCATCCACCGCAAGCGAAGATCCCCGCGACCTATATGCGCGGCGGCACCAGCAAGGGCGTGTTCTTCCGACTGGAAGACTTGCCCGAAGCGGCCCGCGTGCCGGGCCCGGCGCGCGACGCGCTGCTGCTGCGCGTGATCGGCAGCCCCGACCCGTACGGCAAGCAGATCGACGGCATGGGCGGCGCCACGTCCAGCACCAGCAAGACCGTCATCCTGGCCAGGAGCACGCGGCCGGACCACGATGTCGACTACCTGTTCGGCCAGGTCTCCATCGACAAACCGTTCGTGGACTGGAGCGGCAATTGCGGCAACCTGTCGGCGGCCGTCGGCCCGTATGCGGTCGCGAACGGCATGGTCGATCCAGCGCGGGTGCCGCATGACGGCCTGGCGGTCGTGCGCATCTGGCAAGCCAATATCGGCAAGACGATCATCGCCCACGTGCCTGTCACGAATGGCCAGGTGCAGGAAACGGGCGACTTCGAGCTCGACGGCGTGACCTTCCCGGCGGCCGAGGTGCAGCTGGAATTCATGGACCCGGCGGCCGACGAGGAAGGGGCGGGCGGCGCCATGTTCCCCACCGGCCGCGTGGTCGACGAGCTCGAGGTGCCTGGCGTGGGCACGTTGCGTGCAACGATGATCAATGCCGGCATTCCCACGATCTTCATCGATGCCGCCAGCATCGGCTATGCGGGTACCGAGTTGCAGGATGCCGTCAACGGCGACCCGAAGGCCCTGGCGATGTTCGAGGCCATCCGTGCGCACGGCGCCGTGCGCATGGGCCTGATCGGCCACGTGGACGAGGCGGCGAAGCGCCAGCACACGCCGAAGGTGGCGTTCGTCGCGCCGCCGGCCACGTACACGGCCTCGTCCGGCAAGACAGTCCGGGCGGAAGAGATCGACCTGCTGGTGCGGGCGCTGTCGATGGGCAAGCTGCACCATGCGATGATGGGCACGGCCGCGGTAGCCATCGGCACCGCCGCCGCGATCCCCGGCACGCTGGTCAACCTGGCCGCCGGCGGCGGCGTGCGCACCGCGGTGCGCTTCGGCCACCCGTCCGGCACATTGCGCGTGGGGGCGGAGGCGCTGGAGGCGGACGGGCAGTGGCGCGTGTCCAAAGCCGTCATGAGCCGCAGCGCCCGCGTGCTGATGGAAGGCTTCGTGCGCATCCCGGCCATTGCCTAAGGCGAACAGTTTCCCGAAAAATGGGGTACGTCCCCATTTTTCGGGCGCATTTTTCGGGAAGTATTGCTCACGAGTGAATGTGGGGTTTCGGTTCTTGATATCCCGGCAATTCCTTTAAACGACTGTTGTATTGAAGCCCGGTACTGCCGGGCTTCTTGCTTTCTGCATGGCGGTTGCTGGGCCGCTGGTTTATGATCGCTCGTTGAGTTTCCTTGAGGAAGCAATAATTTCCCGTGATAATGAACGACACCCAAGCCACGATCGCCAACCCCATTGCCGCAGCGTTGCAGCTGGTCGGCTTGCCCGCGTGCGCATGCGATGCGGCCGGAGCGGTGTTCGCGGTCAATGCCGAGTTCTTGGCATTGCTGGCCGTCGATCCGCGCGGGTCCGCGATGGCGGAGCTGTTCGCGCCGCACGTGCGCGGCGCCGGTGCGGCTGCCCTGGCAGCGGCACTGGCCGGCTCCGAGACGGCTGCGTGGGACAGCTGGGTGATCGCCGCTGCCGGCAGCCATCTCGCCGTCGAGGTCACGGTCAAGCCGTTCCCCGCCACGCTGGCGGGGCGCGGAGCGACCGTCGTATTCCGGGAAATCGCGCAGCACGCCGCCGCGGAAGCCAACCGCAAGGTCTTGTTGGAACAGCAGGCGATCCTGGACAACGCGTCGGTCGGTATCCTGTTCACCAAGAATCAGAGAATGTTGAGCTGTAACCCGCGCATTGCCGAGATGTTCGGCTATGCGACACAGGAAATGATCGGCATGCGGGCCGGCACCGTGTTCCCATCGGCCGAGGTCTACCAGCAGTTCGGCGCCGAGGCCGGGCCGGTGCTGGCCAGCGGTCGGCCGTTCGAAAAGAAGGAATTCCGCTTCCAGCGCAAGGATGGCTCCCTGTTCTGGTGCCGGGTGCGGGCGAGGGCCGTGGACCATGAACACAACGACGGCGGCACCATCTGGATCCTGGAAGACGTAACGGCCTCGCGCCAGAACGACATGGAGACCGAAGCGTTGATGAACAACGCCTCGATCGGCATCCTGTTCACGCGCGATTGCCGGATCACGCGCCACAATCGCGGTTTCCTGGAAATGTTTCGCTACGAAGGCGACGAGGCGCTGGGCCTGCACGGGAGCGCGCTGTATCCGTCGCCCGATTCGTTCGAGGCGCTTGCCGTGGCAGCCACGCCGGTGCTGGCGCTCGCCAGGCCATTCCAGACCGAGGTGGAACTGCGCCGCAAGGACGGTTCCACTTTCTGGGCCCAGCTGATTGCCTACGTGGTCAACCCGGCGGCACCGGACCAGGGCACCATCTGGATCGTCGAGGACCGCACCGAGCACAAGGCGGCCGAGCAATCGCTGCGCAATGCGGCCGATGCCGTGCGTCGGGCCCGCGACGAGCTCGAAGTGCGCGTGCTGGAGCGCACCGCCGAGCTGGCCGGTGCCAATGCGATGCTGCAGGCGGAAATCGTCGAACGCCGGCAAGCCGAGGCGCGCGTGCATCACATGGCTTACCACGACAGCCTGACGGGCTTGCCGAACCGTGCGCTGCTGGCCGACCGGCTCGAGCGAGCCGTGCTGGCGGCGCGGCGCACCGACCGCCGGCTGGCCGTGATGTTCCTGGACCTGGACCGGTTCAAGACGATCAACGATTCGCTGGGCCACCTGACCGGCGACGCCTTGCTCAAGGAAGTGGCGGGCCGCCTGTGCCGCGCGGTGCGCGCCAGCGACACGGTGGCCCGCCTTGGCGGCGACGAGTTCGTGGTGCTCGCCCCGCACATCCGCGACACCGAGGAAGCGGCGCGGGTGGCACAGAAGATCATCGACGCCCTGGCGCTGCCGTTCCCGCTCGACGGCCACACGCTGCACATCACGCCGTCGATCGGCATCTGCGTCTGCCCGGGCGATGGCGACGACGTGGAAACGCTGATGCGCCGTGCCGACACCGCGATGTACCACGCCAAGGCCGCGGGCCGCAACAACTACCAGTTCTTCACGCAGAAGATGAACCAGGCGGCCACGTACTTCGAGCTGGAGAGCTGCCTGCGCAGCGCACTGGCGCAGAGCCAGTTCGAACTGCACTTCCAGCCCATCATCGATACCGGCACGCGCCGCCTGCATTCGCTCGAAGTGCTGCTGCGCTGGCGCCGGCCGGGCCTCGGCCTGGTAGGGCCGGACAAGTTCATTCCCATCCTCGAAGAGAATGGCCTGATCGTGCCCGTGGGGGAGTGGGTGATCCGCCGTGCCTGCGAGCAGATCATGGAGTGGAAACGGCAGGGTTTGCGGCCGGTGCCGCTGGCCGTCAACCTGTCGCCGCGCCAGTTCATGCACAAGGGGCTGGTTCCGGCAATTCGCCGTATCCTCGACGAGACGGCGATCGACCCGGCGCTGCTGGAATTCGAGATCACCGAAACGGCGCTGATGCAGCACGGCGAGCAGACGCTCGATATCCTCGGCCAGATCAACGCGATGGGCATCCGGTTGTCGATCGACGACTTCGGCACCGGTTACTCGAGCCTGGCATACCTGAAGCGCTTCCCCGTCAAGAAGATAAAGATCGACCGCGCCTTCATCAAGGACCTCGAGAACAGCGCCGAGGACCGGGCGATCGTGGCGGCGATCATCGCGCTGTCGGACAGCCTGCAGCTGTCGGTGGTGGCCGAAGGCGTCGAGACGGAAGGGCATTATGCCCTGCTGCGGCGGCAGGGCTGCCAGTTCGCGCAGGGCTACCTGTTCTCGCAGCCGGTGCCGCGGGCGAACGCGGCCAACATGCTCGAGCGCGTGAGCTGATTAGCCTAGTGTCCCGAGTCGGAAATTCGTTTCATAAATTCGACGAGAATCGCCCCGATACTGCGTTGCAAATGCCCGGAAAGGCCCCGGCCTTACCGGACATTTACGCCTTGCCTCGGGACGATTTCGTCAAATTTATAAGCAACGAATTTCTGACTCAGGACACTAGCGTGGCGATGACCGGGGTGTGGTCGGAGGGTTGCTTCCACTTGCGCGGCGTGCGGTCGATCGTGCACGCGGTGCAGCGCGCGGCCAGCGGGGCCGACAGCAGGATGTGATCGATGCGCAGACCCTGGTTCTTCTGGAAGCGCAGCATCCGGTAATCCCACCAGCTATAGGCCTTCTCGGGCTGCTCGAACAGGCGGTAGGCATCGGTCAGGCCCACATCGAGCAGGGCGCGGAAAGCGTCCCGCTCGCGCGGCGACACGTGCACTTCACCTTCCCACACAGTCGGATCGTGCACGTCGCGGTCTTCCGGCGCCACGTTGTAGTCGCCCAGCACCGCCAGGTTCGGGTGGCTCGCCAATTCCGCAGCCAGCCAGTCGCGTAGCGCCGCCATCCACGCCAGCTTGTAGGTGTATTTATCGGAATCGACGGCCTGGCCGTTCGGCACATAGGCACAAACCACGCGCATGCCGCCAATCGTGGCGGCGAGAATGCGTTGCTGCTCGTCGGGATACAAGGGGTTGTTGCGGACGATGTCGGTCATCGGCAGGCGCGACAGGATGGCCACCCCGTTATAAGTCTTCTGCCCGGAGAATTGCACCTGATAACCCGCTTCCTCGATGGCGGCGACGGGGAATTTATCATCAGTAAGTTTTGTTTCTTGGATGCAGATGATGTCGACGGGATTATCTTCGAGCCACTGCAACAGGTGCGGCAAGCGGACATTCAGGGAATTGACGTTCCAGGTGGCGAGTTGCATAGTATTCCTTGTGGGTGTTTCATTTTGGGCGGCATATTACCGCAATGAGTACTCCACAAGTTGCAAAAACCTAATACAATGTACGGAAGTTCAATTGCGCTGCGTCAGCAATTGGAAACAATAAGACTACTCTCAGACGCAACTTCGTTGCAAAATGCGACCACTTTGAAAATTTATTGCAGTTTTTGCCACACAGTTATCTAAATAGTACTAAAATTCGGTTCGCGAAGCCGCGAAAGGGCCATATACTTAGCATGTTCGTTCGCGAACGGCTCATAGCCCCGCTTGGTGCGACCAGGCAGCCTTGCGTTCGACAGCACAAAAAAGCTCCATCGGTGATGTTGTCGTTCGACAATAAGTGGTACTATTGGGAAATGTTGGTTTAAACGTGCAAAGCATTTGTAAAGGAAGAAAATGCGATCTGCATTCGAAGCATGGGCTCAGAAGGACGGGCACATCGTCCGTCGCCGCGAAGACAAGCCAGAAGAATACCTGGTGTATGAAACGCAGCGCCGCTGGCTGATCTGGCAGGCTGCGCTGGAACACGGCAAGACCCCCGCCGGCCGCAAGTCGGTGAAGGATGCCGGTGAAAAGGGCGGCACCCGCACCGCGACACGTCCGCAGGTAATTGCCTCGGACGAAGCCGCCGTGCGCAACCAGGTGCTGAACGAAGTGCTGGATGCATTCTCGGCACTGAAGAGCAAGGACGACACCGCGATGGATGACATCATGCATGTGATCCAGGGCTTGAAGCAGAAGCAGCAGGCCGCCAAGAACGGCGACTGACGGCTCGATGCCAGCCCGGCAGAAGAACCGGACCGGCATGGCGCGCTTGCGCGATGCCGGTCTGGTAGCGGTACGATGACGGCCGGGCTGCACGGCCCGCTTTCACGGCGGGCGCTTTTGCGTCTGCTTGTGCGTCTGTTCTTGTGCTATCGATTCGCCTATCAGGCACAGCCAGCTGAATTGCCAGCCACTGCTTGGGCAAGCAAATTGCCTGCCACCTTGCCAGCCACCTTGCCCATCGCAATGCTGGTCGCGTTGCTGGCCGGCTGTGCAACGCTGACCGAATCGACCGAACAGTATGTGATGGTACAAACCGTGCTCGACTACCAACCGGTAGCCGGGGTCGGCTGCGTCCTGACCAATGATGCCGGGCGCTGGTTCGTCACGTCCCCCGGCCGCGTGCGCATCCGGAAAAGCACAAAGCCGCTGACCGTGGACTGCCGGTCGAACGACGTTCATGTCGTCGACCAGATCAGCCCGAAGCAGAATACCTCGCGCTGGGGCAATATCCTGCTTACGGCGGGCACCGGCCAATTCATCGACCGCTCTACGGGTGCCGGATTCGATTACCCAAGCACGCTGACCGTGCTGTTGCAGCGCGTCCCTCCAGCGCCACCGCCGAAAGCGGCTGCCGCACCCGCGCCACCTCCGCCACCGCCTCCACCACCGCCCAAGCCGGCGGAACCGCCACAGCCACCGGGCGGGTCGGCCATTTATTGAGTATTCCTTCCACACCCGTCGAGCAGGTCGCGCCAGGGCTTACCGAAGCGGAATTGGCCGGCGTGGAGCGTGCCGTGGGCTCGGCCGAGCAGGCCGCGGCCCGGCCGGCCCCTTCGGCGCCCGCGCCGACCGCCTCCGTACAGGCGGCAGGCGCGGCGAACACCCGCAAGGGCATCCTGTGGGCCACCCTGGCACTGGGTCTGTGCGTGTTGGCGGCCATGGCGTGGCAGCTCTGCCGGCAGATGAAATAGGTGTCGCCGGGAGCGCATGGCGCCAATGAAAAACGCCGCCCGGCGCAAACCGGGGCGGCGTTCATGCGGACGGGGCCGATGCGATGATGCTCGCGCTTATGCCCTCGTTTATACCCTATTGATCAGGAAGTTCGTCAGCAGCGGCACGGGGCGGCCGGTAGCGCCCTTGGCGGCGCCCGATTTCCAGGCCGTGCCGGCGATGTCCACGTGCGCCCAAGGATACTTGCGGGTGAAGTTCTCCAGGAACGCGGCGGCCGTGCACGAGGCACCGCCCGGCGTGCCGATATTGGCCAGGTCGGCGAAGTTCGACTTCAGCTGTTCGTTGTACTGCTCGCCGATCGGCAGGCGCCACACGGTGTCGCCGGTGGCGCGGCCGGCCGCGGCGATTTCCTCGGCCAGGGCGTTGTGCACGTCGTCGTCGCGCGTGAACAGGCCGCTGTGGTGGTGGCCCAGCGCCACGATGCAGGCGCCGGTCAGCGTGGCCACGTCGATCACGGCCGCCGGGTTGAAGCGCTCGGCATACGTCAGCGCGTCGCACAGGATCAGGCGCCCCTCGGCGTCGGTGTTCAGCACTTCGATGGTCAGGCCGTTCATCGAGGTCACGATGTCGCCCGGCTTGGTGGCGCGGCCGGAAGGCATGTTCTCGCAGGCCGGCACGATGCCGATCACGTTCAGCTTCAGGCCCATCTCGCCGATCGCGCGGAACGTGCCCAGCACCGACGCGGCGCCGCCCATGTCGTACTTCATTTCGTCCATGCCCGGGCCCGGCTTGATCGAGATGCCGCCCGTGTCGAACGTGATGCCCTTGCCGACCAGGACGATCGGCGCATCCTTCGGCTTGCCGCCCATGTGCTTGAGGACGATGAACTTCGGCGGCTGCTCGCTGCCGTTCGTCACCGACAGGAAGCTGCCCATCTTCAATGCCTCGAGCTGCTTGCGCTCCAGGACTTCCACGTTGAACTTGAACTCCTTGCCCAGGCCCTTGGCCGTCTCGGCCAGGTAGGTCGGCGTGCAGACGTTGGCTGACAGGTTGGCCAGGTCTTTCGTCAGCTGCATGCCATTGGCCACGGCGATCGCCTGCGCCAGCGCCAGTTTGGTGGCGGCATTGTTCGGCACCGCCAGGGCGATTTTCTTCACGCCGCTTGGCGCCGGGTCCTTCTTCGATTTTTGCGCATCGCTGCGATACACGCTGTCTCGCGCGGCGGTCACCACGGCGCGGATCGCCCAGTTGACGTCGCGGTCTTTCACTTCGGCCAGCGGCAGTGCCATAATGGCGTCCGCCGCGCCCAGCGTGGAGAACACTTTCAGTGCGGCCTGCAGGCCGCCCGTGAACGCCTTTTCGGTCACGGCATCGGCATTGCCCAGGCCGACCAGCAGCACGCGCTCGGCCGCCACGCCGTTCAGGCCGCGCAGCAGCAGGGTGGAGCCGGGCTTGCCCGTGATGTCGCCGGACTTCAGCGCATGCGTGATATCCCCGGCGCCGTCGAGGGCCTGGGCCGCCTGCGAAAGCTTCTTGTTTTCGAATACAGCCACTGCGACACAGCCGGTCTTTGCCGACGCGATGCTGTTCTTGGTGTCGAATGCTTTTATGCTAAAGTCCATTTTTGTTCTCCGTAGGTGCGCAGATGTTCGTCTGAATGTCCGTCTCGTGGACGAACACCAAAGCGCGGTAGCTTAACCCAATTGCGTGATCCGGTTGCATCAACCGGTGACATGACTCACTAGCCGAATTATAAGCTTCGAATGATTTTTCAACGCGCCCTGCGGCGTGAGCTGCTCAGCTCCGCCGGGGCAACCTTCACGGTGCTGTTCACCATCATCCTTACGTGGACCCTGATCAGGATCCTTGGCCAGGCCGCCGGCGGCAAGGTCGCCTCGTCCGATGTCATTGCGCTGATCACCTTCACGTCCCTGAACTACCTGCCGCTGATCCTGGCATTGACCAGTTTCATCGCCGTGCTGCTGGTGGTCACCCGCACCTATCGCGATTCCGAAATGGTCGTGTGGTTCGCTTCCGGCCAGAGCCTCACGGCCTGGATCCGCCCGGTGCTGACGTTCGGCTTCCCCATCATCCTCGTCACCGCGGTGCTGGCGTTCTATGCCGGGCCGTGGGCCAAGCAGCAGTATGCCGAGTACGTGGAGCGCTTCGCCAAGCGCGAGGACCTGCAGAAGGTGTCGCCGGGCCAGTTCAAGGAATCGGGTTCGTCCAACCGCATCTTCTTCGTGGAAGGCACGTCGGGCCAGACGGCCTCGGTTCAGAACGTATTCGTCAACCAGGTCGACGCGCGCGGCACGTCCGTCATCGTCGCCAAGGAAGGCGTGATCGAGACGGGCGACAACGGCCAGCGCTATCTCGTGCTGAAGAACGGGCGCCGCTACCAGGGCGAGCCGGGGCAGGCCGACTTCCAGACGATGGAGTTCGAAAGCTACAAGATGCGGGTGGCGCAGCAGGCCGCCAAGCTCGAGACGATCCAGAAGGTCAACGCGATCCCGACCGGGATGCTGCTCACGATCCCCACCAACCAGGCCCGCGCCGAGATGCTGTGGCGTATCTCGGCCCCGATCACCTGCCTGGTGCTCATGCTCCTCGCGATCCCGCTGGGCTTCGTCAACCCCCGCGCCGGCAGCTCGACCAACCTGATCATCGCGATCCTGATCTTCTTCACGTACTACAACCTGACCGAGTTGTTCAAGAAGGCCGTGGAACAGGGGCGGCTGAGCTTCGCGATGGGCTGGTGGCCGCTGCACGTGGCCGCGCTGGCAACCGTTGTGGTGCTGTTCCTGTGGCGCTTGAACGTGAACAGCCGCTGGCACCCCGGCGCGCTGCTGTCGGCGAAAAAGCGCGGCAAGGGGGCGGCATGAGCGTCCTGCAACGCTATTTCACTTCCTCCGTCACCAAGGCCGTGGGTCTGGTGCTGGCGGCGTTCCTGGGCCTGACGGCCTTCATGGACCTGACCAACGAACTGTCGTCCGTCGGCCGCAACGGCTACGCGTTCCAGGATGCGCTGCTGTACGTGCTCGTGATGGTCCCGCAGCACGTGTACGAGGTGATGCCGGTTGCCGCCCTGATCGGTACCATCTATACGATGGCGCAGTTCGCGTCGTCGTCGGAATTCACGATCATGCGCGCGGCCGGCATGTCGACGCGGATGGCAGGCTGGATGCTGTTCAAGATCGGCGTGATTTTCGTCATCGTCACGTTCATCTTCGGCGAACTGATCGCCCCACGCACGGCGCTGATGGCCGAGCGCCTGCACCTGACGGGGCGCGGCACCACGGTTTCGTCGGAGTTCCGTTCCGGCCTGTGGACCAAGGATATCGTGAAGAGCGAAGGCTTGACCGGCACCGTGCAGGGCTCGCGCTTCTTCAATGTGCGCGCGGTGCTGCCGGACAGCAGCCTGGTGGACGTGAAGCTCTATGAATTCGACAACAGCTACCGCCTGCGCACGCTCACGGCGGCGAAAAGCGGCACCTACCAGGGCAACAATGTGTGGCGCCTGCGGGATGTCACGGAAAACCGTTTCATCAACCCGGCGCTGCTGAAGGGCGATGCCAACGCCCAGAACAATTTCGGGCAGGAGACCAGCGCGATCGAAACGCAGCGGCATGCGACCAAGGACCTGGTATCGGAGATCACGCCGAAGATCCTTTCGGTGGCGGCCTCCGACCCGGAGCGCATGTCGGCCAACGAGCTGGCCGTGTACACCCGCCACCTGCAGGAAAACCGCCAGGGTACCGAGCGCTTCAAAATCGCGTTCTGGAAGAAGCTGTTCGATCCGCTGGCGATCTTCGTGCTGATGGCGCTGGCGCTGCCATTCGGCTACCTGCACACCCGCAGCGGCGGCGTGAGCCTGAAGATCTTCATCGGCATCATGATCGGTGTGAGCTTCCTGCTCGTGAATACGCTGTTCTCGCACCTGGGCGTGCTGTCCGACCTGCCGGCCGTCCTGATCGCGGTGATGCCGAGCCTTATTTTCCTCGCCCTGGCGATCGGGGCACTTTACTGGGTGGAGCGACACTAGATGAAACGCGCCTTGATCCTGTTTGCCCATGGCGCCCGTGCCGCCAGCTGGGCCGCGCCGTTCGAACGCCTGCGCGACATCGTGGCCGCGCGCGAGCCGGAAGTCGACGTGTCGCTGGCCTTCCTGGAACTGATGTCGCCCCGCTTGCCGGAGCGCGCCGCCGCGCTGGTGGCGCAGGGAATCACCGACCTGACCGTGGTGCCGGTATTCCTGGGGCAGGGCGGCCATGTGCTGCGCGACCTGCCGCTCATGATCGACCAGCTGCGCGTGGATCATCCACAGCTGGCCGTGCGCGTCGCCGAGGCGGCCGGCGAGAACGCCGCCGTGCTGCAAGCCATTGCCGATTACTGCGTGGGATCGCTGGCCGATGCGTGACGTCGGGCCGATCGCGATTGCCCAGACTGTCGCCGTCAAGGGCGATATCGCCGCCAACTTGGCCCGCCATGGGGCGCTGGCGCAGATCGCGGCTGGCGAAGGCGCCCGGCTGGTGCTGTTTCCCGAGCTCGCGTTGACCGGCTATGAACCCGGGCTGGCCGCCGGGCTGGCGCTCGAGGCCGGCGATGCGCGGCTGGCGCCCTTGAGGGAGGCCGCCGTCGGGAACGGTATCGTGATCGTCACGGGCGCGCCGCTGAAAACCGCCGGCTTGCCGCTGATTGCCGCGCTGTCGTTCCTGCCGGACGGCGCGACGCAGGTTTATACGAAGCAGTGCCTGCACGCGGGCGAGGAGAGCGCGTTTGCGCCCGGCGACGGCGGTGTGGCCCTGTCGCTGGACGATGTGCATATCGCACTGGCGGTGTGTGCCGATACCACGCGCCGCGAGCACGTGGCGGCCGCCGCGCGCGGTGGCGCGGGGCTGTACGCGGCCAGCATGCTGATATCGGAGAACGGCTATGCACAGGATGCGGCCATGCTGGCCGGCTATGCGCGCGAGCTGCGCATGCCTGTGGCGATGGCCAATCACGGCGGCCCGACGGGCGGCTGGGCCAGCGCGGGACGCAGCGCATTGTGGGATGAAGATGGCAATGTGGTGATTGCCGCCGAGGGTGCGGGTGAATGCTTGTTGCTCGCCTGGCGCGATCGCCATGGCTGGCGGGCGCGCACTATCGGCGAGCACTCCTGAGCATCAATCGAACGGCGGCGGTTTGCTTGCCTCGTGCTCGCCCATCGACTGGGCCAATGTGCCAGGGGGACAGTTCTCGTCAATGTTCGGTCACGTTGGCCCGGGCATGCGCCACCATCGCCTTGATGGTCGCTCCCGGCGTTTCGAACTCGCGCTCGACCGCGTCGCGCAACGCGTCGGACTTCAGGTCGTCGAGCGCGGCGCGCGACACCTGCTCGGCCAGCTCCTCTTCATCCTGGCGGTGCAGCACTTCGACCACGAGCCGCACTTCCTTCGTGTAGTTCAGCACGAACGACAACAGGGCAGGGGCGGACGACGTGCCGCCGGTCTTCACCAGCTCTTCCGTGTAGGCGTTCAGGCTGGCGGCCAGCGCGGCCACGCGCGCCGCCGGGTCGCCCAGGTGGCGCCGTGCCAGCGTGAAGTCTTCGGCGGCCACCAGGGCAGGCAAAGCGAAATCGGCGCATTGCGCCGCCAGCGCCGGCATCTGGATATCCATGCGCACGAACAGGTCGTGCGTGGCCTTTTCCTCGCCCAGGGCGCTGTTGATGGCCACGATGTCGCGAAACAGGTCGCGCGATTCGCCGCCGTTCAGCATGCGCGCCGTGTCGCGGTCGCGCAAGCCTTGCAGCGCACGGCGAGCGAGCGGGAATTGCTCGGCGAGGTAAATCCAGTCGCGCAGCGCGAACGACAGGCGCACGCCGGCGAGGCTGGGCTCGACGGCGAGCGCGTTTTCATGAAACCACAGATGGTCGCGCAGCGCGTCCTCGTACCGGCCCTCCAGCCGCGCGGTGCGCGCCCGTTCCAGAACGTCGTGTGCTTGTCCCATGCTGCCTCTCCCATTCTTGCAAAAGGAGATATTTTATCAGTGCAGAATACACTGGATGTGCAGGATGTGCTGGATGTGCTCGATCTGCTAGACGCGCTTGTTGCGCTTGAGCCAGAGCGGCACCATCCACCAGACGCCAGCGACGATCGTCCCGATCACCGTGGCCACGAGCAGCCCGATCTTGTGGCCGAACACTTCGGAAACGACGAGGTTCGTGCCCAGCACCAGGGCGATGCCGAGGGCGATCGAGCCGGCGACGATCTGCCGCGTGGCATAGCGCTTGAAACGCTCGCGGTCCATCAAGGGGCGCATCACGCGATGCTGCACGGCGGGACCCGACAGCAGGATCAGGCTGCTGAGCGCGAAGAACAGGGTGGCCAGGAACACGTACTTTTCCGATTGCACGATGTTCCGGAAACCGCCGTTGAAGGGCAGGATGATCAGGAATGCGGCCAGCGTTTGCGCACCGGGCAGCACGATGCGCATCTCGCTCAGCATGTCGGAGAAGTCACCGTCTTCGGGCAGGTCGGCTTCGTCGGGGACGTCGCCTTTATTCGGTTGTCTGGGATCGACTTTCATATCGGGGGCTCTTCTCGCACATTATAGGAAGAACACCACGGGCATGGCGCCCGTTACCCAGCCATTGCACTGCGCCGACAAGGGAAGCGCGAAAGCGAAAGCGGTAGCGGTATCAGTATCAGCTCTGCTGCAGGGGCCGCGCTTCCATGGCCTCGCCCACCATCACCAGCACGGGGCCGTGCGGCGAACCAAGGCCGTGCGCGAGCTTGTCCAGGGTGATGCGTTCGATGCGCTGGTCGGGGCGGCTGACATTTTCCAGCACCAGCACCGGCGTATCCGGACGCCGGCCCTGCAGCAGCAGCCGCTGTGCGGTGGCGATCGCTTCGCGCCCGCCCATGTACTGCACCAGCGTGTCCGTCGACGGAATGCCGGACAGGTCGTCCTCGTCGGGCGCGGTGCTCGATGTAAAGAAGGCGACGCTGCGCGCCACGCCCCGCTTGGTGAGCGGCTGCTTGGCGGCCGCCGCGGCCGCGACGGCCGTGGTAATGCCGGGTACCACCTCGACTTCGATGCCCGCTGCTTCCAGCGCCGTCAATTCCTCGTCGGCGCGGCCGAACAGCATCGGATCGCCGCCCTTCAGGCGCACCACGCGCGCATATTTCTGCGCGCATTCGATCAGCTGCTGGTTGATGAAGTCTTGTGCCGCCGAGCGCTGGCCGGCGCGCTTGCCCACGGAAACCAGGTCGGCCTGCGGGCACAGGGCCAGCATTTCCGGCGTCACCAGCGCGTCGTAGAGCACCACGTCGGCCTCGCCCAGCAGGCGGGCGCCGCGCACGGTGATCAGGTCCGCGGCGCCGGGACCGGCGCCCACCAAAAAGACTTTTCCGACTGCTGGCAAATCGTGCTCCCGCGCTGGCTCTTGCTATTTGAAGGTTACCCGTCGAGGCGCGCGAATTAAGGCTGATCCTGAAGCCGGATCATTCCGGCCGCGACGGTCTGGTGCGTGACTTCATCGATCAGGATGAAGGCGCCGGTCGCGCGGATGTCGGCATAGGCATCGGCGGCCAGCGGCTGCTGCACGGTCAACGCAATGCGTGCCACGTCGTTCAGCTTCAGCGCATCGGCATCGTGACGCTGCTGCGTGTTGATGTCAAGGATCGAGTCGATCTTCGTGACCTTGGCGGCGGTCTGCTTGGTGCCGTGCTTGAGCCAGTACTTGCGGCGCAGGTCCAGCGGTTCCTCGGACAGCCAGCACACGTCGGCATTGACCTGCTTCAGCAGCGTTGCCGGCTTTTCGGAAGAGGCCAGCACGTCGCCGCGCGACACGTCCACGTATTCGTTCAGCACGATGGTCACCGACTGGCCCGCCGTCGCGGTCTGCAGCGAACCGTCGAAGGTGACGATTTCCTTCACCGTGGCGGCCTGGCCCGAGGGCTGCACCACCAGCTGGTCGCCCACCGACACCTTGCCGGCTTCGATACGGCCCATGTAGCCGCGGAAGTCGTTCGCCTCGTGGCCGTTGTGGCGAGCCACCAGCTGCACGGGGAAGCGGAACGGCGCGTCGTGCGATTCGTCGTACACGGACAGCGATTCGAGCAGCTCGATCAAGGTCGGGCCCTGGTACCACGCCATGTTGGCGCTCTTCTCGACGACGTTGTCGCCGGTCAGCGCCGACAGCGGAATGGCCGTGATGTCCTTCAGGCCCAGCGTCTGCGCGAATTCCTGGTAAGCCTTGACGATGCGCTCGTACACGTCCTGGTCGTAGTTCACCAGGTCCATCTTGTTGACGGCCACCACCACGTGCTCGATCTGCAGCAGGTGGGCGATGGTCGAATGGCGCTTGGTCTGGATCAGCAAGTCGACGCCGCCATCCTCGCGCAGCTTTACCTTCGACACGTCGACGAGGATGATCACCGCGTCGGCGGTCGAAGCGCCCGTCACCATGTTGCGGGTGTACTGCTCGTGGCCCGGCGTGTCGGCGATGATGAACTTGCGCTTCGGCGTGGCGAAATAACGGTAGGCCACGTCGATCGTGATGCCCTGTTCGCGTTCCGCTTCCAGGCCGTCCGTCAGCAGCGACAGGTCGATGGTGTCGCCCACGGTGCGCTTGTGCTTGGCGCGCGACACGGCGGCCAGCTGGTCGGCGAAGATGCCCTTGCTGTCGAACAGCAGGCGGCCGATCAGCGTGGATTTGCCGTCGTCGACGGAACCGGCCGTGATGAAGCGGAGCAGGCTATGTTGGGACAGGTTTTCGTTCATGGCGTTCATCAGAAGTATCCGGCTTTCTTGCGTTTTTCCATCGAGGCTTCGGAGGTCTGGTCATCCATCCGCGTCGCGCCCCGTTCGGTGACCTGGGTGACGGCCGTCTCGGCGATGATCGCTTCCACGTCGGCAGCGTCGGAAGAAACCGGGCAGGTGCACGAGATGTCGCCCACGGTGCGGAAACGCACCACCTGCGTTTCCACGGTTTCGCCGTCGCGGGCCGGGGTCAGGTCGGTCAGCGGCACCAGCAGGCCGTTGCGCGGGATCACCTGGCGCTCGTGCGCGAAGTAGATCGACGGCAGCGCCAGTTTTTCGCGGGCGATGTACTGCCACACGTCCAGTTCCGTCCAGTTCGAGATCGGGAACACGCGCATGTTCTCGCCCGGGTGCACGCGGGTGTTATACAGGTCCCACAGTTCCGGGCGCTGGGCCTTCGGGTCCCACTGGCCGAATTCGTCGCGGAACGAAAAGATGCGTTCCTTGGCACGGGCTTTTTCCTCGTCGCGGCGGGCGCCGCCGATGCAGGCGTCGAAGCCGTGTTCGGCGATCGTTTCCAGCAGCGTGACGGCTTGCGCGGCATTGCGCGAATCCGTTTGCGGGTTACGCAGGCGCACGGTGCCCTTGCGAATCGATTCCTCCACGGAGCCGACGATCAGGCGCTCGCCCAGTTCGGCAACGCGGCGGTCGCGGAATTCGATCACTTCCGGGAAGTTGTGGCCGGTATCCACGTGCACCAGCGGGAACGGGAATTTGCCGGGACGGAAGGCCTTTTCGGCCAGGCGCAGCAGCACCACCGAATCCTTGCCGCCGGAGAAGAGCAGGGCGGGATTGGAGCATTCCGCGGCCACTTCGCGCAGGATGTGGATCGCTTCGGATTCGAGGGCATCGAGGTGGCGGGAATTCACGTCCCCCAGCCCGGTGATCTGATTGTCTGCCAGTGCGTTCATGTTTGTTCTCGTATGGTGGCGGCGCTCGGTGATGTTACGCCGCCACGGATTTGATTCGAATGAGCTTGCCGTCCACGACGTGCAGCCCGCATTCCTTCGATTCGGGGTTCTCCCACCACCACCGGCCGGCGCGGACGTCCTCGCCGGGCTGGATCGCGCGGGTGCACGGCTCGCAGCCGATCGACGGGAAGCCCTGGTCGTGCAGCGCATTGGTCGGCACGCCGTTGGCGCGCAGGTATTCCCACACGTCTTCCTCGGACCAGTCGGCCAGCGGGTTGAACTTGTCCATCAGGTGCGCGGGATCGTCCTCGTGCACCTGCAACGAGGAGCGGGTGTTCGATTGCGCGCGGCGCTGGCCGGTGATCCAGGCCTTGTTGCCCGCGAGGGCGCGGCCCAGCGGTTCGACCTTGCGGATGCGGCAGCATTCCTTGCGCATCTCCACGCTGTCGTAGAAGGCGTTCAGGCCGTTCTGCGCCACGTACTGGTCCACCGCATCCTGCTCCGGGCGGAACAGCGCGATGTCATAACCGTAGTGCTCCTTGACGCGCTCCACCATTGCCAGCGTTTCCTTGTGCAGGCGGCCCGTCTCCAGAGAGAAGATGCCGATCGGCAGCTTGTCCTTCAGGATCAGGTCCGTCAGCACCATGTCCTCGGCGGCGAGGCTGGAGGCGAACACGGCTGGCGTGTACTCGCGTGCGATCAGCTCCAGAGTCTGCCTGGTGGACGCAACGAGAGAATCGAGCTTGCTCATGTATGGTTTCCTCAGATGCCGGCGCCGACGTCGTTGTGCTCGCGCACTTCGACGGCGCGGGCATGGCGGCGGAACAGCGGGCGCTTGTCGTCCACCGATGCCTGGTAGGTTTCGGAGAACACGGTCAAGCCTTTCAGCGCATCCTCGATGCTGCGGTCAGGGCGCGGCGCATAGGCGTCGAAGCCCGTGCGCTTCATCTGGAACAACTGGTCGCGCAGCACGTCGCCGATGGCGCGCAGCTCGCCCGTATAGCCAAGGCGCATGCGCAGGTTGTAGGCGATCGAGTAGCCGCGGCCGTCGGTGAACTTTGGGAAATTCACGGCCACCACGGAGAATTTGTCCAGCTCGCCCTTCAGTTCCTCGGGGCGCTCGTCCGATTGCAGCCACACGCCGATTTCCGGACGCGCTGCCAGCGTTTCCTTCTGCGCCTGCCATACCTTCAGCGGCACGATGACTTTGCCGGTCGCCACTTCCACCGATGCGGGTTCCTGGCCTTCCTCGAGGCGCAGGACGGTCCAGTCGTCGGCAACGATCTGGTTACCTTTAATAACGCGGTTGGCAAATTCGTTAGGCATATTCGTCTTCTCCTACCAGGCGGCCCGGTTCATTGATGGGTGTTGCATACACATGTTCCTTGAACGGGGCGATCCCGATGCGCTGCACGGTGTCGACGAATTTCTCGTCCGGCGTGCGTTCGCGCAGGTACACCTGCAGCAGGCGGTCGATCACTTCCGGCATCTGGTGCGCGGAGAACGACGGGCCGATGATCTTGCCGATGGCGGCGTTATTGCCCTGCGCGCCGCCGATCGACACCTGATACCATTCGCTGCCATCCTTGTCGACGCCCAGCACGCCGATATTGCCCACGTGGTGGTGGCCGCAGGCGTTGATGCAGCCCGAGATATTCAGTTCGATGTCGCCGATATCGTGCAGGAAGTCCAGGTGGTCGAAGCGTTCCGCGATGGCGGCCGAGATCGGGATCGATTTCGCGTTCGCCAGCGAGCAGAAGTCGCCCCCCGGGCAGCAGATGATGTCCGTCAAGAGGCCAATGTTCGGCGTGGCCAGGCCATGGGCCTTCACTTCCTGCCACAGGGCGAAGAGCTGCGACTGCTTCACGTCCGCCAGCACGATGTTCTGCTCGTGCGTCACGCGCAGTTCGCCGAAGCTGTAGCGGTCGGCCAGGTCGGCCATGAAGTCCATCTGTTCGGCCGTGGCGTCGCCCGGCGGCACGCCGGTCTTCTTCAGCGACAGCAGCACGGCCGCGTAGCCGGGCTGCTTGTGCGGCTTGACGTTGCGGTTCAGCCAGTTGGCGAACGCCTTGTTGTCCTCATGGCCGGCGCGCGGGTCGATCGCTTCGAGCTGCTCGTACGGATGCGGCTGGAAGTAGGCGATGACGCGTTCCATCTCTTCCAGCGTCAGCGTCTCGGCATTGCCCTTCAGGTCCGCCCATTCCTCTTCGACCTGGCGCGTGAATTCCTCGGCGCCGATGGCCTTCAGCAGGATCTTGATGCGGGCCTTGTACTTGTTGTCGCGGCGGCCGTACTGGTTGTAGACGCGCATGATCGCTTCCACGTACGTCAGCAGGTGTTCGCGCGGCAGGAATTCGCGGATCGTCGTGCCGATGATCGGGGTACGGCCCATGCCGCCGCCGACCATCACCTTGAAGCCGATCTCGCCGGCATCGTTCTTCACCACCGTCAGGCCGATGTCGTGGATCGCGATCGCGGCGCGGTCTTCCACGGCGCCGTTGATCGCCACCTTGAACTTGCGGGGCAGGGCGATGAACTCGGGGTGGAACGTGGACCACTGGCGCAGCACTTCGGCATACGGGCGCGGATCGATGATCTCGTCGGCGGCCACGCCGGCGAATTCGTCCGAAGTCACGTTGCGGATGCAGTTGCCCGAGGTCTGGATGGCGTGCATCTCGACCGAAGCCAGGTCGGCCAGGATGTCCGGCGTCTGTTCCAGCTCGATCCAGTTGAACTGGATGTTCTGGCGCGTGGTGAAGTGGCCATAGCCGCGGTCGTACTTGCGGGCGATATGGGCGAACATGCGCATCTGCTTCGAGGACAGCAGGCCGTAGGGCACGGCGATCCGCAGCATGTAGGCATGGCGCTGCATGTACAGGCCGTTCTGCAAGCGCAGCGGCAGGAATTCTTCTTCGGTCAACTCACCGGACAGGCGGCGCTGCACCTGGTCGCGGTACTGCGCGATGCGTTCCCGCACGATGAGATGGTCGTATTGATCGTATTGGTACATAGCGTTCCTATAGTCGCAAGCCGGGGACTTGCCGGCAGGTCGTCCCCAAGGTAGGCGTTATCGTAATAAACTCACGCTTTATTCCAAACGACTTAGTCTTTATTTGCTTATATGCGTGGGCGGTATAAGCTTCAGCGTAAAATAACGGACTTACCGCCGGGAACTACATGAATCTTCATCAACTTCGTTTCGTACGGGAAGCCGTCCGCCAGAATTACAACCTGACCGATGCCGCCAAGGCGCTGTTCACGTCGCAGCCGGGGGTGTCGAAAGCCATCATCGAGCTCGAGGAAGAGCTGGGCGTCGATATCTTCACCCGCCATGGCAAGCGTATCCGCGGCCTGACCGAGCCAGGCCGGCTGGTCTTGCAGTCGGTCGAGCTGATCATGCAGGAGATCGACAGCCTCAAACGGATCGGCAAGGAATACGCGGCGCAGGACAGCGGCAGTTTCACCATCGCCACGACGCACACCCAGGCGCGCTACACGCTGCCGAAGGTGGTGCAGGCCTTCATGCAGAAGTTCCCCAAGGTAAGATTATCTCTTTTGCAAGGCAACCCTCGGCAGATTGCCGAGATGGTGCAGCGGGACCAGGCCGACCTGGCGATCGCCACCGAGTCGATTGCGGGCGTGGAAGGCTTGATCACCTTGCCCTGCTACCAGTGGGAGCACGTGGTGGTGGTGCCGCCGGAGCATGCGCTGCTCAAGGCGAAGGCCGTCACGCTGGAAGATATCGCGTCCTACCCGGTCATCACCTACGACGGGGCGTTTGCCGGCCGCAGCAAGATCGACCATGCATTCTCGCTGCGCGGCCTGAAGCCGGACGTGCTGCTCGAAGCGATCGACGCCGACGTGATCAAGACCTATGTGGAGCTGGGCATGGGCATCGGCATCATCGCGGGCATGGCGTTCGATCCCGAGCGCGACCGCAATCTGCGCGCCATCTCGGTGGGCCACCTGTTCGGCATGAACGTCTCGCGCGTGGCCGTGAAGCAGGGGGCCTACCTGCGCTCCTATATTTATACGTTCATCGAGCTGCTGGCGCCGACGCTGAACCGCAAGCTCGTCGAGCAGGCAATGCGCGGCGAGCAGGAAAACTACGAGTTATGAAGCACGAATCACTGATTGAATACTACGCCCGGCACGCGGCCGACTACGAGAAGGTCTATGACAAGCCCGAGCGCCAGGCCGACCTGGCCGCCTTGCGCGGAAAGCTGCCGGAGCTGCTGCGCGGCCACAAGGTGCTGGAAATCGCCTGCGGCACGGGCTACTGGACGCGCCTGATCGGTGCCACCGCCGCTTCGGTCCACGCGACCGATATCAACGAAGCAACGCTGGCGCTGGCCCGCGACCGGCAATCCGGCGGGAACGTGACCTTCGCGCAGGCCGATGCTTTCGACCTGCCGGCCGCTCCGGGCCAATACACGGCGGTCTTCGCCGGCTTCTGGTGGTCGCACGTGAAGCGCGAGGAGCAGGACCGGTTCCTGGCGCAGTTGCGGGCGAAACTGGGCAAGGATGTGCTGCTGGTGCTGCTGGACAATACCTACGTCGACGGCAGCAGCACGGTCATCGCCCGCACTGACCAGGAGGGCAATACTTACCAGATTCGTACGCTGGGGTCGGGCGAGCGCATGGAAATCGTCAAGAATTTCCCGACTGACAGCTACCTGCGTAAGAAACTGGCCGCGGCGGTGAAGGAAATCCGCATCGAGCGTCTGCCGTATTACTGGCTGCTGACGGCACGCCTGAAATAAACGCAATGCTTGTTGTGCTTTAGCAACAACTTGTCGATGTCATATTGTTGAAGTATTTGGAAGGCATGATACGCCGCGTCAGATCCGCAGCGGTCTCACAGTCCGACCAACTCAACAAGAGAACATCAAAGTGAAAAAACTTACCCTGGCCGCACTCATCGCCGGCAGCTTCGCAGCCACCGCTTCCGCCCAGTCGAACGTGACCATCTACGGTATCGTCGATGCCGGTATCGTCCGCGAGACCGGCGGCGCGGCCGGCGATGTCACCAAGGTGACGAGCGGCGTCGGCAGCCAGTCCCGCATCGGCTTCCGCGGCACCGAAGACCTGGGCAATGGCCTGTCCGCGATCTTCACGCTGGAATCCGGCTACAAGGTCGACGACGGCACGCTGGACAACACCACCAGCGCGCTGTTCAACCGCCAGGCTTTCGTGGGCCTGTCCAGCAAGGACCTGGGCACCCTGACGCTGGGCCGCCAGTACAACCCGCTGTACAACGCCCTGTCGAAGATCGCCGACCCGTTCGGCGCCGGCTACGCGGGCAGCGCCAAGAACCTGTTCCCGACCGGCGGCGTGAACACCCGCGTGTCGAACTCGATCGTCTACACGACCCCGAAATGGTCCGGCTTCTATGTGGAAGGCCTGTACGCGCTGGGCGAACAGCCGGGCGACAACACGGCTGGCCGCATCTTCTCGATCGGCTTCAACTACAGCAACGGCCCGCTGAACGCCGCCCTGGTGTACAACAACCGTAACAACGACGTGGCCGCCACCGGCACCACGCCGGCCGCCGAGCGCGAAGACGGCAAGAACACGCTGCTGGCCGTGAACTATGACTTCAAGGTCGTGAAGGTCTTCGCCGCCTTCGAGCGCGACAAGGGCCTGAACAGCTCGCCGATCCCGGTCGCGAACGCATTCGGCTATGCCGTCGCGCCGCGCGCTTCGCTGGAAGCGGATGACGCGCTGCTCGGCGTGCAGGTACCGGTCGGTTCGGGCAAGATCATCGCCTCGTGGATGAACAAGAACGACAAGACCGCCAACAACCAGGATGCGCGCCAGTGGGCCGTCGGCTACTCGCACGACCTGTCGAAGCGCACCAGCGCCTACATCGCCTACGCGAAGATCGACAACAAGAACGGCGCCGGCTACACCGTGGGTAACAACAACGAGGCTGGCAGCGGCGACACCGGCTTCAACCTGGGCATCCGCCACACGTTCTGAACGTTAGCTACACACCGCAAGGAAAAACGCCCGGCATGAGCCGGGCGTTTTTAGTTGAAGGTAACGGTTCAGCCGGGGAAGTAATGCTTGACAAGGCCTGGCAACAACTGAGCCAGGAATATCGCCGTGACGACCCACATGATGATTGCGCTCTTCGCTTCAGCGATGTCGGTCTTGGTGGCGTAGGTTGCCTTGATCAAAGCGACGTCGGCCTTGATCGTGGTGAGATCCGCCTCGAGTTTTTCTACGCGCTTTAACATGACTTCATCATAGGGCGGCCCTCCATCATTAGCAAGTTTGCGTGACTTGCGCTCGCTCAAATCCGGCAACTTGTCGATGGTCATGGGATTACTCCGGCAGAGGAAGGCGGATCTCGATTCTCGTCCCGCGGTGGCTTCCCGTGATTGAGATATCTCCATGGATTGCCCAGACCCGTTCGCGCATGCCGAGCAGCCCGAACGACGATGGTTTTTCCATGTCGGCCTGGGCAATGCCGCGGCCATCGTCTTCGATCGTCAAGTAAAGAGTCGCGCGGTGCCGGCGCAGCGCGACCCGGACCCGCCGGGCGTTGGCGTGGCGGGAGATATTCGTCAGCGATTCCTGCACGATACGGAAGAGCGCGGTACTGTAGCGGTCGTTCAACACGAGTTCGTCTTCCCGGGCAACCAGCTCGCACCTGGCGGCGTTGCGGGACTCGAATTCATGGCGCAGCGATTGCAGCGCAAAGTACAGGCCGCCTTCATCGAGTGCATGCGGGCGCAGGTTGCTCGCAATACGGCGGAGCGACGTGATCGCCGAAAGAAGCCGCTGATCCATGCCGGCCAGGAGTTCACGCGTGGCTTCGTCGGCGATCGGCTGCTGCATCAGCAGGCTCATGTCCACGCGCAGGGTCGCCAGGAGCTGGCCCAGGTCGTCATGCAATTCGCGCGCGATGTGGGTGCGTTCTTCCTCGCGGATGTTTTCCAGCGCATAGTCGGTGGCGCGGCGCCCGGCCATGCGTGCGCGTGCATTGGCTTCGCGCTGCCCGGCACATGTGCCGGGCAGGGCATGGAGCCGCCAGACCAGGCGTGCGGCGACGAGCAGGGCGGCCACCAGTAACGGTCGTGACATGGACATGCGATCTCCCTTCGGCTGATCGAGAGCAGCCGTTCGAAAACGCTAATACAGCCGAGTTCGGGAAGACTTGATGTGACGCAGCGGCAGCGCCGGATTCACATCTGCTTGAACAGGTGCAGGAAGCTCCGGCTTACTTCCAGCTTTTCCGGCCGTCCCTTGATCATTACCAGGTGACGGCCGCGGATGTCGCGGGTCACGCCTTCGATCGCGTTCACATTGACCAGCGTGGCGCGATGAATCTGCCAGAACAGCGATGGGTCCAATTCCTCGGCCAGGTCGCGCACCGGCTTGCGGATCAGGGCCTCGAACTTGTCCGTCTGTACGCAGGTATATTTTTCATCCGACCGGAAGAACAGGATTTCCTCCACCGGGATCATGCGCAGGTCCTGGCCGATGCTGGCCTGGATCCATTGCAGGAACTTGGGCTTGGGCGCCGCGATCTTCTCGGCGAGCTGCGACAGCATTGCGGTCACGCTGGCGTTCACGTCGCCGGCCGGCTTGTGCAACCGGTCCTTCAGGCGGTCGGCGGTGATTTTCAGCCGTTCCTGCTCGGGCGGCTTGAGCACGTAATCGACCGCGCCGCGCTCGAAAGCTTCCACCGCATAGGCATCGTAGGCGGTGACGAACACGACATGGCTCTTGCCGCCGATGGCGGCCGCCGCTTCCATGCCGGTCTTGCCGGGCATGCGGATGTCCAGGAAAGTGAAGTCGGGACTGAGCTCGTCGACGAGCGCGATCGCCTCGTCGCCATTCTTGGCTTCGCCCACGATCTCCAGATCCGGCCAGACCTGGCCCAGGCGCATGCGCAGCTGGTCGCGCATCAATCGTTCATCGTCGGCTAAAATCGCGGTAGGCATGGGGCGCACTCGTGAGGGCAATGGGTGCCAATTATTCAATGAATCGGTGCACTGTGCAATGCCCCTGTTGCCCCATTGCTCGCCGGGTTGCCTGTAGCGTTATCTGCCGCCTTATCTGCCGCCTTATCTGCCGCCTCATCTGCCGCATTACCTGCCTTCGTGGCAGCCGTCACTTGTGGGCGCCTTCGGCGAGTTGGTAAGGCACTTCGATGGTGGCGATCACGCCGCTCGGCTTGTTGGGCTCGATGCGCAAATGGCCGGCGTCCCCGTGCAGGAGTTTCAGGCGCTCCCGTATCGTTACCAGGCCCAGGCCCGTGCCGTCGCTGGGCTTGGCGCCGAAACCCAGTCCGTCGTCCGTCACGATCACGCGCAGCTTGCTGTGTGCCACGTCGGCGCGCACCTTGAGCGTGCCGCCTTCAGGTTTGCCTTCGAGCCCGTGCTTGATGGCGTTCTCCACCATCGATTGCAGCATCATGGGCGGGAAGGCCGCGCTGCGCAGGCCGTCGGGAATGTCGAAGTCGATCGTCAGCCGTTCTTCCATCCTCATTTTCAGCAGGGCCAGGTAGGCCAGCACCATGTCGGCTTCGCGGCCCAGGTTGGTGATCAGCGTGTTGTCGCGCATTTGCGGCAGGACGGCGCGCAGGTACTTGATCAGGCTGCGCTGCATGGCCGAGGCGCGCGGCGGGTCCGTTTCGATCAGGTGTTCGACGGAAGCGAGCGTATTGAACAGGAAGTGCGGTTCGACCTGCGCCTGCATCATCTGCATCTTCGCTTCCGAGAGCTGGCGCTGCATGGCGGCGCGCTCGGCGGCGGCGTTGGCTGTCTGCGTTTCCGCCTCCGCCTTCTTCTTCCCGCCCATGAGCGCTTTCATGCCGAACAGCGTGAGCACGAGCAGGAAGACAAAGCTCTGGAACCAGGTCGACGCCTGTTCGTGGTAGCGCGACACCTTTTCCTCGGCCGCATTGTCGACAGCTTCTTCGAGTGCGTTGGACAGTTCTTCGCCGATCTGGGGCGGCAGCTCGATGTGCACTTCTTCGCCAGGCAGGGTGGTGACGACAGGCGCTTTCGCCATCGGCGCGGCAGGTGCCGCCGGGGCTGCCCCTGGGGCGTCAGGCGCACCGGCCGCTTCGGGAGCATCAGGCGCGTCGGGAGCTTCAGGAGCTTCAGGAGCTTCCGGCGACTCGGGGGGAGTCGGATTGCGCAGCTTGCCGCCGCGCGGGTTGAAGTGGATGCCGCTGTCATCGATGACGATGCTGGTGTCCCCCGAACTCGGCCGTTTGTGGGATCGGATGACCACGTCATCATCCATCGTCGGCGAGAACAATTCGTCCTGCAGGATCGAGGCCGCGATCAGGGCGAGCGCGGCGAACAGGAAGAACTTCCACCAAGACAGTTGGGTAACCCAGGTGGCGGTACGGTCGAAACCCTTGTGCAGCGAGGCCAGGATGGCCTTCAGGGTTTCTTGCAATTTTGGGGTGGGGAACATCGAGGCGTCCGTTCTCTATCTAGGCGAGCAAGTGTAGATAACGTTACGCAAAACTGTCCACCGGGGCGAGGGCGGTGCGACAGTCTGCGCAATCGCGGTGCTGGAACGGAAAAGCGGAGGATGGCCCGAGGAGCAAAAAAGTGCTTGCGTGCCGTTGGGCCAGTTGCTATAGTTCTGTCCCTCGCAGCAACGCAGCTGTCACGAAAGTGAAACAAGCAGCTTGATGTGAGTAGATGAGAAGCTTGACGAATCGCACGAAACACTCGATAATCTCGCTTCTCTGCTGCTGACAAACACAACGATTTGTCGCTGAATGCAGCAAGCGCCGAATGGCAAGAATTCTTTAACAATCAACAGTCGATAAGTGTGGGCGTTTGATGATGTGCCCGGGACTTCGGTCCCGAAGCTCAAAATATATAGCATCAAACGTTCACGCAAAATAAACGTAATCATCTTCGGATGATTCGTCAGTATTTTGAGTGAATGACCCTCGGCAGCAATGCCGAGACAACAGAGATTAAACTGAAGAGTTTGATCCTGGCTCAGATTGAACGCTGGCGGCATGCTTTACACATGCAAGTCGAACGGCAGCGCGGGCTTCGGCCTGGCGGCGAGTGGCGAACGGGTGAGTAATATATCGGAACGTGCCCAAGAGTGGGGGATAACGTAGCGAAAGTTACGCTAATACCGCATACGATCTATGGATGAAAGCAGGGGACCGCAAGGCCTTGTGCTCCTGGAGCGGCCGATATCTGATTAGCTAGTTGGTGAGGTAAAGGCTCACCAAGGCGACGATCAGTAGCTGGTCTGAGAGGACGACCAGCCACACTGGAACTGAGACACGGTCCAGACTCCTACGGGAGGCAGCAGTGGGGAATTTTGGACAATGGGGGCAACCCTGATCCAGCAATGCCGCGTGAGTGAAGAAGGCCTTCGGGTTGTAAAGCTCTTTTGTCAGGGAAGAAAAGGGTGCGGCTAATATCCGTACCTCATGACGGTACCTGAAGAATAAGCACCGGCTAACTACGTGCCAGCAGCCGCGGTAATACGTAGGGTGCAAGCGTTAATCGGAATTACTGGGCGTAAAGCGTGCGCAGGCGGTTTTGTAAGTCTGACGTGAAATCCCCGGGCTTAACCTGGGAATGGCGTTGGAGACTGCAAGGCTGGAATCTGGCAGAGGGGGGTAGAATTCCACGTGTAGCAGTGAAATGCGTAGAGATGTGGAGGAACACCGATGGCGAAGGCAGCCCCCTGGGCTAAGATTGACGCTCATGCACGAAAGCGTGGGGAGCAAACAGGATTAGATACCCTGGTAGTCCACGCCCTAAACGATGTCTACTAGTTGTTGGGTCTTAATTGACTTAGTAACGCAGCTAACGCGTGAAGTAGACCGCCTGGGGAGTACGGTCGCAAGATTAAAACTCAAAGGAATTGACGGGGACCCGCACAAGCGGTGGATGATGTGGATTAATTCGATGCAACGCGAAAAACCTTACCTACCCTTGACATGTCAGGAACCTCCGAGAGATTGGAGGGTGCCCGAAAGGGAACCTGAACACAGGTGCTGCATGGCTGTCGTCAGCTCGTGTCGTGAGATGTTGGGTTAAGTCCCGCAACGAGCGCAACCCTTGTCATTAGTTGCTACGAAAGGGCACTCTAATGAGACTGCCGGTGACAAACCGGAGGAAGGTGGGGATGACGTCAAGTCCTCATGGCCCTTATGGGTAGGGCTTCACACGTCATACAATGGTACATACAGAGGGCCGCCAACCCGCGAGGGGGAGCTAATCCCAGAAAGTGTATCGTAGTCCGGATTGTAGTCTGCAACTCGACTACATGAAGTTGGAATCGCTAGTAATCGCGGATCAGCATGTCGCGGTGAATACGTTCCCGGGTCTTGTACACACCGCCCGTCACACCATGGGAGCGGGTTTTACCAGAAGTAGGTAGCTTAACCGCAAGGAGGGCGCTTACCACGGTAGGATTCGTGACTGGGGTGAAGTCGTAACAAGGTAGCCGTATCGGAAGGTGCGGCTGGATCACCTCCTTTCTAGAGTAGGCACTGACCGCAAGGTCGTGCATCAAACGCTCACACTTATCGACTGTCGAATGAAGAAGAAACAGTAGCACCGCAAGATCATGCGGGTCTGTAGCTCAGCTGGTTAGAGCACCGTGTTGATAACGCGGGGGTCGTTGGTTCGAGCCCAACCAGACCCACCACGTATTGCACAGAAATCCCTGGGGGATTAGCTCAGCTGGGAGAGCACCTGCTTTGCAAGCAGGGGGTCGTCGGTTCGATCCCGTCATCCTCCACCAAAAAGCTTAAACGTAAGCGTGACGAGTTCACATTTATGTTTAGTCTTTTAGAGACTTAAGCTGTTTCGTTCTTTAACAATCTGGATGAAGTAAAGTTTTATTAAGCGTGGATCGAAAGATTCACACTTAGGGTAGTGTTCGAAAGAACGCATACAAAAACTCATCAAGCACAGTAGTAAATGCATTTGAAGCTATAGCCGTCAAGGTTATAGGGACAAGTGACTAAGTGCACATGGCGGATGCCTTGGCGATTACAGGCGATGAAGGACGTAGTAGTCTGCGATAAGCTTCGGGGAGCTGACAAACGAGCTTTGATCCGAAGATTTCCGAATGGGGAAACCCACCCTTTCAGGGTATCACTCACTGAATACATAGGTGTGTGAGGCGAACGCGGCGAACTGAAACATCTAAGTAGCTGCAGGAAAAGAAATCAACCGAGATTCCCAAAGTAGTGGCGAGCGAAATGGGAAGAGCCTGTACGTGATAGTCGGACTGATAGTGGAAGCCTCTGGAAATAGGCGCCATAGCGGGTGATAGCCCCGTACACGAAATCAGACCGGTGGTACTAAGCGTACGACAAGTAGGGCGGGACACGAGAAATCCTGTCTGAATATGGGGGGACCATCCTCCAAGGCTAAATACTCGTAATCGACCGATAGTGAACCAGTACCGTGAGGGAAAGGCGAAAAGAACCCCGGGAGGGGAGTGAAATAGATCCTGAAACCGTGTGCATACAAACAGTCGGAGCGGACTTGTTCCGTGACGGCGTACCTTTTGTATAATGGGTCAGCGACTTACATTCAGTAGCGAGGTTAACCATATAGGGGAGCCGTAGAGAAATCGAGTCCGAACAGGGCGTCAGTTGCTGGGTGTAGACCCGAAACCAAGTGATCTATCCATGGCCAGGTTGAAGGTGCGGTAACACGCACTGGAGGACCGAACCCACTAATGTTGAAAAATTAGGGGATGAGCTGTGGATAGGGGTGAAAGGCTAAACAAACTTGGAAATAGCTGGTTCTCTCCGAAAACTATTTAGGTAGTGCCTCAAGTATCACCATCGGGGGTAGAGCACTGTTATGGCTAGGGGGTCATCGCGACTTACCAAACCATTGCAAACTCCGAATACCGATGAGTGCGAGCTTGGGAGACAGACGTCGGGTGCTAACGTCCGGCGTCAAGAGGGAAACAACCCAGACCGCCAGCTAAGGTCCCAAAGATTGGCTAAGTGGAAAACGAAGTGGGAAGGCTAAAACAGTCAGGATGTTGGCTTAGAAGCAGCCATCATTTAAAGAAAGCGTAATAGCTCACTGATCGAGTCGTCCTGCGCGGAAGATGTAACGGGGCTAAGCCAGTCACCGAAGCTGCGGATATGTACTTTGTACATATGGTAGGAGAGCGTTCTGTAAGCCTGCGAAGGTGGCTTGTAAAGGCTGCTGGAGGTATCAGAAGTGCGAATGCTGACATGAGTAGCGATAATGCGGGTGAAAAGCCCGCACGCCGTAAGCCCAAGGTTTCCTGTTCAACGTTCATCGGAGCAGGGTGAGTCGGCCCCTAAGGCGAGGCAGAGATGCGTAGCTGATGGGAAGCAGGTTAATATTCCTGCACCGTCGTATGATGCGATGGGGGGACGGATCGCGGAAGGTTGTCTGACTGTTGGAATAGTCAGTTTCTGGTTCATAGAAGGTGCTTAGGCAAATCCGGGCACATAATTCAAGGGACTGGGACGAGGGGTCATTGACCCTGAAGCAATCGGAAGTGGTTCCAAGAAAAGCCTCTAAGCTTCAGTCATACGAGACCGTACCGCAAACCGACACAGGTGGGCGAGATGAGTATTCTAAGGCGCTTGAGAGAACTCGGGAGAAGGAACTCGGCAAATTGGTACCGTAACTTCGGGAAAAGGTACGCCCCGGTAGCTTGACTGCTTTACTGCAGAAGGGTGAAAGGGTTGCAATAAAATGGTGGCTGCGACTGTTTAATAAAAACACAGCACTCTGCAAACACGAAAGTGGACGTATAGGGTGTGACGCCTGCCCGGTGCTGGAAGATTAAATGATGGGGTGCAAGCTCTTGATTGAAGTCCCAGTAAACGGCGGCCGTAACTATAACGGTCCTAAGGTAGCGAAATTCCTTGTCGGGTAAGTTCCGACCTGCACGAATGGCGTAACGATGGCCACACTGTCTCCTCCCGAGACTCAGCGAAGTTGAAGTGTTTGTGATGATGCAATCTACCCGCGGCTAGACGGAAAGACCCCATGAACCTTTACTGTAGCTTTGCATTGGACTTTGAACCAATCTGTGTAGGATAGGTGGGAGGCTTTGAAGCGGGGACGCCAGTTCTCGTGGAGCCAACCTTGAAATACCACCCTGGTTTGTTTGAGGTTCTAACCTTGGTCCGTTATCCGGATCGGGGACAGTGCATGGTAGGCAGTTTGACTGGGGCGGTCTCCTCCTAAAGTGTAACGGAGGAGTTCGAAGGTACGCTAGGTACGGTCGGACATCGTGCTAATAGTGCAATGGCATAAGCGTGCTTAACTGCGAGACCGACAAGTCGAGCAGGTACGAAAGTAGGACATAGTGATCCGGTGGTTCTGTATGGAAGGGCCATCGCTCAACGGATAAAAGGTACTCTGGGGATAACAGGCTGATTCCTCCCAAGAGTTCATATCGACGGGGGAGTTTGGCACCTCGATGTCGGCTCATCACATCCTGGGGCTGTAGCCGGTCCCAAGGGTATGGCTGTTCGCCATTTAAAGTGGTACGTGAGCTGGGTTTAAAACGTCGTGAGACAGTTTGGTCCCTATCTGCCGTGGGCGTTGGAAATTTGAAGGGGGCTGCTCCTAGTACGAGAGGACCGGAGTGGACGAACCTCTGGTGTACCGGTTGTCACGCCAGTGGCATTGCCGGGTAGCTAAGTTCGGAAGAGATAACCGCTGAAAGCATCTAAGCGGGAAACTTGCCTTAAGATGAGATTTCCCGGAGCCTTGAGCTCCTTGAAGGGTCGTTCGAGACCAGGACGTTGATAGGTCAGGTGTGGAAGTGCAGTAATGCATTAAGCTAACTGATACTAATTGCCCGTACGGCTTGTCCCTATAACCTTGACGGTTGTATTTAATTTTTCAGTGCATTTACTCTTGATGAGTGACCCAAAACTTTACTGAATCCAGATTGAGCAGTAGCGTCGCCCTGTAGCGGGACGATACTGCGTACAAGTCATGCCTGATGACCATAGCAAGTCGGTCCCACCCCTTCCCATCCCGAACAGGACCGTGAAACGACTTTGCGCCGATGATAGTGCTGCAACCAGTGTGAAAGTAGGTTATCGTCAGGCTGTTATACCGAGAAAGCCCGTAGCGTGATCGCTGCGGGCTTTTTCCATTTTCTGCTTCCGTCTCATCCGTGCATACCCTCCGCTTCGAGCTGTCGAATGCGCCGATCGTTCGGCCGGGCACTGCCCGACCTCACTGCTGCAACCAGTGTGAAAGTAGGTTATCGTCAGGCTGTTATTCCGAGAAAAGCCCACCAGTGATCTGGTGGGCTTTTTTCATTTGCGCGTCGTAAGACAAAACCCAGCCCACAAGCAATCCCCGGGGTCCGACCCGGCGGGGCGTAGCGGTGCGGGCATGCATGCCCGTACTCTCTCCTGACCCCGGCTCTTGCCGTTGGGGTTGGATTCAAAGCTTGCGGCCTGCCAGCGAATCCTAGAAACACGGCAGGGCTATTGTCGTTTTGGTACCGGTAGCTCGAAAATACCCGTCACGCGCTGCTCACATCCCTGCGAATACCTGTTGCTTAAATGTTGTTAATATCGCTCTCGATATTCTGATGACTGCCCAAAATCAATTCTCGAGCCCGGTTTCACGGTAAGCTCTGCATTTTTGCAACTGCAGGGCATCGACATGATTCGCAACTTCCTCGCCGCGGCCGCTGCCGCGTTTACGACGTTCGCCAGCGCTGCGGAGTCGACGAGGAGCCCATCACCGGCCGGGTTGAAAGGTGCACTGGAGTCGGAATCGATCGGCCTGCTGCCCGCCGGGAGCATGCGGCTCAATACCGGTAAATGCGGCGATTGCACGGCGCCGAAACAGGGCCTCTGGTACTTCGAGAACGAATTGATCGGCATACCAGGTGCGGGTGCGGCGGTATCGGGTTTCACCGCCGGTGTCGACAGGAAAGCCGATGTGCGAAACTGGGCGGCAACGCAGCATGCGGGAAAGCTGGCTTATCCGTCCCTGGTGTGGATCGGCGCCCCGAGCATCCTCGAAGGCGCGGTCATGCTGCCGGGCGGCCAGCGGGTGCGCACTGCGGACGGCAGCGAACTCGACATGAAGCTCGTTCCCAAGATTTCCACCAACCTGTCATATGCGAACGAGGCCACTGCCGCCTACTTTTCTGGGCGCGAAGTCCGCATGCGGGGGACCTTGAACAGTGCGGCTGGGAAGGATGTCTTCGTGGCCCGTACGATCTGGCCCAGCGATTTTGCTCTGGACCCGGCGCAGCTGCAAAGTGCACCCCTGCGCCAGCCCGCCGACCTGGCCGCCTTCGTGCGCGAGCCGGTCAAGGAAGGCCGCGGGATCGAAACACGCTTGCTGTGGGAACGGCATCCCGGCAAGACGCGCGACTGGAAGCAAAAGCCCGTGCTGGCATTCGTGCTGAACGGGGCGCAAGGCGACGACGACGAATCGCTGGGCGGACATTTCGCCGTTGCCACCGGCCATATCGGCGCGCGGGCCGAATGGCACGACTGGGCCGTCAATAATTTCTACAACCTGGATTCGTTCAGCGAAAAGGGCATCGTCGCCGCGACGCTTCCCATGGACAGCTACCTGATGGACTTGAACAGCGGCCAGCAGTACTACCGCCCGTCCTATATGCTGGTCGCAGTCCTGAACAACGAACGTGCGGCGGTCGCATTCCAGGGCGGCGTGCAGCGCGTCTTCAACCAGCTGTACCGCCATGATTTCCAATACCGCCACGCCAGCGCCAACTGTGCCGGCATCAGCGTGGACGTGTTCGACTCGCTCGGCTGGCAGCTTCCCAAGCGCGGCCCGACCGCCCCGTTGAAGTCCCTGGCGGCCTATACCTATATCGCGGCCAAGGATGGCAGCTTGCAGGCCGGCCGCAAGATCTATGATTACCTGAACGAAGAGCAAACCCGCCTGTTGCCTGCGGTGGCGTTCGAGGCCGCCGGGCTGGACCTGCTGGAAATTATCGGCGGCGACGACAAGCAACGCCGCTTGAGCGCCTACGAGCAGCAGCTCAAGAGCGATATCGAAGCCATCATCCTGGTGCGCATTCCGCAAGTGCCGTCCAGCCGCGTAATGGGCTCGGCTCCGGTATTCTCGTTCGACGAATTCCGCGCGCGGGTTCCCGAGAACCAGGCAGACTGGAAGGTCGTGCCGGTCGCCGCCCGCCCATTTCCGGCGGCACTGCGCGACCCCGCGAGCGCGGTGGAGGCCGAACCGTCGCCGGTCCCGTTGCCGATCGCCGGCATCGGCCTGTGCGGCGTGCTGGGGGCGCTCCTGCTTTGGCGGCGCAAGGCCAGGAAGAAGCACGCCGGCAAGCCGGCCGCCCCGGCGACTAAAGAACTGGTGCATTGACCCATCGGCCGCGGCGGGATACGCCGGCGGTCAGACGTGGACGATGCCCGCCCCGGCTGCCCACTGTTCCAGGTCCTCGCGCTTGATCGCCGCCGCCATCAGCTCGGGGAACAGGTCGGGAGTGCAGGCAAAGCACGGTGCTCCCATCGCCACCAGTTGCGCCGCATTGTGCTTGTCGTACGAGGGTGCCCCCTTGTCGTCCAAGGCCAGCAGCACGATGAATTGCACGCCGCTGGCGATCATGGCCGCGGCGCGCTTGAGCATTTCTTCGTTACGCCCGCCTTCGTACAAGTCGCTGATCAACACGAAAATCGTATCCTTCGGCCGCCTGACCAGGCCCTGGCTGTAGGCCAGCGCGCGATGGATGTCGGTACCCCCGCCCAGCTGGGTGCCGAACAACACCTCGACCGGGTCCGACAGCAATGGCGTCAGGTCGACCACGGCGGTATCGAACACGACGACCGAGGTGCTGACGGCCTTGATGCTGGCGAGCACGGCCGCAAACACGCTGGCATAGACCACCGAGGGCGCCATCGAACCGCTCTGGTCGATGCACAGCACGATGTCGCGCAGGGACCGGCCCTTGCGGCCAAAGCCGATCCGCGTCTCCGGAATGATGGTCTGGTAGTCCGGCTGGTAGTGCTTCAGGTTGGCGCGGATCGTGCGCATCCAGTCGATCTCGTTATGGCGCGGCCGGCGGTTGCGCGTTGCCCGGTTGAGACTGCCCGTGACGGCCTGGCGCAAGGGACTGGCCAGCTTGCTCTCGAGCTCGCGCACCACCTTGCTGACGACCGCCCGTGCGGTGCTGCGCGTCTTGTTCGGCATGATGCGATTCAGGCTCAGCAGGGTAGCGACCAGGTGCACGTCCGCCTCGACCGCCTCCAGCATTTCGGGTTCGCACAGCATCCGCTGCAGGCCGAGCCGATCGAGCGCATCCTTCTGCATGACTTGCACGACCGTGGAAGGAAAATACTGGCGGATGTCGCCCAGCCAGCGCGCCACGTTCGGCGCCGAGGCGCCCAATCCTCCACGCGGCGAGCCCGGCTCGCCGCCATACAGTGCGTCGAGCGCCCGGTCCATCGCCAGGTCGCTGGCCGACAGGGGCGTGTCGACGGCGCCGCCGAGCACGAGGCGCCAGCGGCGCACGGCTTCCGCCGGGTCGAGATCATTCGCCATGGATTACCTCCCGCGCCGTGGCGCTGCCGAATAGGGTTGCCAATACCGGCAAGACGCGGCGTGCGCGATCCCGGTCGATTGCCTGCGTGCTGTCAACGGACGACACCTTCGTCCCGGCCGCGCCGGCACTGGCGCGTTCGGCCAGCTGGCGCCGTTCCGGCGCCGCGAAGCTGCCGAACGTGCGGCGCAGCAGCGGCAGCAGTTCGACAAAGGTCTCCGGAGGCAGCGACAGCACCCAGCCATTGATCGCATGCCACAGCTCGTCGTTATGAACCAGCAGCGTGCCGCTGCCCTGCAGGAAGCCTTCCAGCCACTGCGCGGCCGCCACCGGTGCCACCGCGCGCGAGCACAGCAGGAGCAGGTGGCGCGAGGCCTCGTCCATGGGCCAGTGGCGCTGTTCCGCGAGGATGCGCACCGCCCGCCCGGCCAGCAGCGGATGTGTCGCTTCGCTGCGTGCGCCAGCCTCCAGCGCCGCAAACCAGGCAGCGCCGTGCTCATCATGCTGCAGCAACCGGATCGCGGTGTCGCCGGCGATGAGCTGTACGAGCAGTTGGGCGGCAGCCTCGTCGGCTATGCCCCGCACGCCGAAGGGGAGGGCGACGCAGGCACGCGCGACCAGGCCGTCGACCACGCTCGCCAGCGCCGCCGTGTCGGTGCCGCGCGCGCTGCCGTAACGCAGCACGTTGACCAGCGGTGGCAGGGCACCCAGCAAAAAGCCAGGATCGGCGGTATGCGCGCTCGCTTCCTGGATGCGCGTCATCAATGGCGCCACGGCGGCGCGCAAGTCGGCGAGCAGTACCTGTTCCATCAGGCCAGTCAGCGCGGGAAGGTCGGCAATCGCCGCGCCACGGCTCACCGCGCACGCAGTGGCGGCCTCTTCCACCGTGGAACCCCACACGCTCGCTTCGATCAGGCGGATCGCGAACTCGGGCTCCCACGCCAGGCGCCACAGTTCATGAAAGGTGCCGCTCTTGCCGCGCACGACCTGCCGGCTGCCCCAGGCGATACCGAGCATGCCCAGCCGGTGGAGCACCACGCTTTTCTCGAGGTGCGCCGGCTGACGCAGGTCCAGGTCGAGATCGAGGCTGTCGGCACGCACCGCCATGCGCAGCCGCTTTTGCTGGGCTTGCACGTCCTGGACCAGCGGCAGGGTCGGCACCGAGGCCGGCACTTCGCCCAAGCGGTCGTCGATCAGCAGTTCGCGCCGGATCAGCTGCAGCGGCAGCTCGCAGTCGTAGCAGAATACCGCGCGTACAGCCTCCATCAGTTCATCGAGCCCGGCGCGCGGGCGGTCGCGCAGTGCCGCCAGTGTGTCCGCAAGGCGCGCGGCCTCGATGATGTGCGCCGAAGAGGCGTCCAGGTCGTGCCGGCGCAGCAGCGTCGCCACGCTGGTCAGCCAATGCAGGCTGGCTTGCTCGCGATGGTTCCACACGTGCTGGTACCAGCCTGGCGCGGCCACCCCGGCGCCATAGCCGCTGGCAAAGGTAAGCCGGCCATAGCTCCATGGCGTCCAGGTGGCGGCCAGCTTTTCCTTCGGCAGCCCCTTGAGCAGATCGTTGTCGCTTTTCGCCGTCGGCATGCGCGCCAGCGCGGGCACGTGCCAGGCGCCGCATACCACCGCGATGCGCTGGCAGCCCTGTTTTTCCGCGGCCCGGATCATGTTGCGCATGTATGCTTCGCGGCGCAGCTCCTGGATATCTTCCTGAGCGGCGGTTTGCTCGCGCACGGCCGTCATCATTTCCGCGATCGCGGCAAACAGGTCGAGGCTGTCGCTGCGCTGCTCCACCAGGTGGTCCCACCAGGTCTCGGTGTCGCTGAAGCCCGCTGCTTCGGCGATCCATGCCAGCGGGTCGGCGCGCAGGCGCGGCGCGTCCCCTTCGTCGCCCGGCTCTCCGCCGGTGCCGACGTCAGCGCTTTCGCCTTCGCCTGGCGCGGGCGTTTCAGCGAGCCGATGGCCTTGCGGCAGATCGCACCATCGCACCGGCACGGCATGCGCGTTGGCGTAGCGGATGGCCTGCCACTCCGGCGAGTATTCGGCGAATGGATAGAATACGGCGCGCTGCGGCGCAGCCGGCGCATAGACCAGCAGGGCGCAGGGCGGCTCCAGCCCCGGTTCGCCGACGTGGGCCAGCAGAGCGTCCGCTTCGGGCGGGCCTTCGACAAGGATGCAATCGGGCCGCAGCGCATGCAGCGCATCGAGCAGGCTGCGCGCGCAGCCGGGCCCATGGTGGCGGATGCCGAACAGGTGTACGCTCATCGTCGGCGGGAATCAAGCCATCACTTCACGGCAAGCGCGGTACAGGTCCTTCCAGCCGTCGCGCTCCTTGACCACCGTTTCAAGGTATTCGAGCATGACCACGCGGTCCTGGATCGGGTCCTTGACGATCGCGCCGACCATGCCGGCCGCGAGGTCCGCGCCGCGCAGCACCCCATCGCCGAAATGGGCGGCCAGCGACATTCCGTGGGTGATGACGGAAATTGCTTCGGCCGTGCTCATGCTGGCACTGGGCGCCTTGATCTTCACCTTGCCGTCGGCCGTGACGCCTTCGCGCAGCTCGCGGAACACGGTGACGATGCGGCGGATTTCCTCGAGTGCCGGCAGCTCGCCCGGCAGTTCGAGCGCGCGGCCCATGCTGGCCACGCGCGTCTGCACGATGCGCACTTCCTCGTCCGCGGTGCGCGGCGGTGGCAGCACGACGGTGTTGAAGCGGCGCTTCAGCGCGCTCGACAGCTCGTTGACGCCGCGGTCGCGGTCATTCGCCGTGGCGATGATGTTGAAGCCTTTCTGGGCCTGTACTTCGTCGTCGAGTTCTGCGATCGGCAGCACTTTCTCGGAGAGGATCGTGATCAGGCTGTCCTGCACTTCGCCGGCGATGCGCGTGAGCTCTTCGACGCGTGCGATCTTCCCTTCGCGCATGGCGCGCATCACCGGGCTGGCCACGACCGCGTCGAGCGAGGGGCCTTTCGAGAGCAGTTGCGCGTAGTTCCAGCCGTAGCGCACCGCCTCTTCGCCGGTGCCGGCGGTACCTTGCACCACGAGGGTCGAGTCGCCGCTGATGGCTGCCGCCAAGTGCTCGGACACCCAGGACTTGGCGGTGCCCGGCACACCCAGCAGGAGCAGGGCCCGGTCGGTCGCCAGGGTCGCGACGGCGATCTCGATGACGCGGGGATTGCCGATGTACTTGGGGCTGATCTCGAAGCCGTTGTCCAGTTTTCCGCCCAGCAGGTAGGTCGAAACCGCCCAGGGCGACATCTTCCAGCGCGGCGGGCGCTGGCGCTTGTCGCAGGCGATCAAGGCTTCCAGCTCGGTCGCGTACTGGGTTTCGGCGTGCTGGCGAAGAACGGTGCTGCTTGCGGTCATGCGGGCTCCTGGAATGAAAGGATCATCTCGTGGCGGAAACGCACGAGGTGGAAAAATTGATCGACCGGGCCTTGCCAGCCGTGGGGATCGTCCGCCAGGCCCGGCCACGGGCGCGCGGCATCGAGGACCGCGAACGGGTCGAGAATCGCAGCCAGCGAGAGCAGGGCCGAACGGAAGGTCCATTGCTGGGTTGCCAGCGCAGGCAGGCCGGCGAGCAGGCGCCGCGTGATCGCGTGCGACAGCTCCGTGGGCCATGGTGCCGGCGTGGTTGCCGCCAGCTGATGGAGCAACTCGACCAGCGGAGCATCGGCGGCTTGCCAGGGCGTGTGGCTGGCTTCCACGAGGTTGAGCAGCATGGCGTGCATGGCGGGTGGCGGCAAGGCGGTGTACGCCCCCACAAAGGCAGAGGCATTCTGGTAGCGCACCGCGCCGCCCGTCTTGAGCCAGGTGCGCGCCCATGCGTCGAGCCAGGCGAGGAGGCCTGGGGTGGGGGCGTGCGCCAGGTGCAGCTGCAGGGCGTTCGTCCAGCCGAGCAGCAGCGCTTCCTGGTAGTCCGTGTCGGCACTCCGGGCAATGCACTCGTCCGGCGCAAGGTTCAGCGACGCCGACCAGTGCGAGGGATCGATCGCCGACAGCACGTCGACCAGCCAGCCCGCCTTCTCGCCCAGGCCCGGATGTTTCACCTCTCCGATACCGTCGCGTATCATCGCCGCATCGCGCTCCGCCGGCGGCGTGACGGCCAGGCGGGTACCTCGCAAGAAGCGCTTTTCGAGCTGCAGCAGGGGCGCCGCGCGTGCGATCATCCGTTGCCCCAGCTGCGATCCGGGCAGGCTCGCCAGCAAGCGCTGCGCAGCCTGGCGCACGGCTTTCCTGCGGTCGTCCAGCGCAGCTTCCAAAAAGGCTTCGTCTGCCCCCTGGAGGCCGATGCGTAGGCAAAGCAGCAGGGCGGCGCGGTTCTCCGGCGGCTCGGCGGACCAGGAAGATTGCAGGGCTGCGCGGGCGGCGGCCGGGTCCACGCGCCGCCAGGCTTCGAATGCCGCGACACGTTGTTCGAGCGTGCCTTCGTGCCATGCCTGCTGCAACTGGTCCGTTTCCCGCGGTCCCGTTGTCCATGCCCATGCGGGTTCGAGCGCCGCCAGCCATGCGCCGCGCTTGCCCAGCACGGATTGCACGCTTGCCCTGAGCGGGGGCGCACGTGTCGCCAGCTCCAAAACATTGGGCAGGAAGCGTTCGGGCAGCCGCGCCGGCTTGCGCGCCAGCAGATGGAGCCACTCGGCTTGCACGGATGGCGGTTGGCCGCCTTCGAGCAAGCGTTTCAGGAACGATTCCGCAGGCACGGGGCAGGCTGCCAATTGTTCCGGTGCGCTGGGCGCTTGCGCGGTGCCGGGTGGCGGCGGCGGCACGTGACCGGCGCGCGACCACAGGTCGGTCGCCCCGGCCGCCAGCCAGAGGCGGCGCTCCGGCGCAATGCCGGGCAGATCGATGGCGGGGCTGGCAATGGCGGCCAGTTCCGCTTCCAGCAGGTCGGCGGGCAGCGGGGCGCGGCCGGTACCGACCAGCAGCAGCTTGTGTAGCGATACGGGGGCCGTCATGCCAGGAAATCCGTTTCGATATTGAACAGCCGTCCGCCTTGCCAGACACTCAGGGGCAGGAGAGCGGTGCCATCCCACACGCCGAAGACGGTCAGGGGATGGCCCCCGCTGAGGGCAAGCAAGTGCAAGGCATGCTTGAACGAGGAGTGCAGCGCGAGTTGCCGTCCGTCTGCGCTGACCAATGCGGTTCGGCTTGCGCTGTCGGGCACCAAGCCGCCGAGCATCATGGGGTAACGGTCGATGAAGGGCTGGACAGCCAGCGCATTCGCATAATCGTCGAGCGCCGCGCCAAGGTCGGTGCATGCGGCGATGGAGCCGATCGGCCGCGCTGCCGACTGTTCCTTGATCAGCGCACGCAACGGCCAGGCACCAGGGTAGAAACACAGTGCGCCATCGAATTCGGTTCCGGCCGGGAGCGCGACATCGAAGCCTTGGCCGCCGACCGAATAGTGCAGCAGCATCGCCCAGCGTCCACTGTTGGCGCCGCGCAGCCAGGTGGTGCGGGAGCGCATGCGCCCTTCGTCCGCCGTATATTGCGCAATTACCTGCCAGCGATCCGCGACCGGGGGCGCGGCGAGCACGCTTTCGCGAGGGACAGACCAACCGACCAGGGTGCGCACGTCCGCTTGCAGCGGGACGGGCAGCGTGTCCAGGCGATCATGCGCCTCGCACAGCATATACAGGGAAGTGAGCTCGGCGCCCAGCTGGCGCTCCCAGTCGGGATTGCCCGCCTGGAAGCACAAGCCCGACAGGCGGCGCAGCTGGCTGCCGATGGCGCCTGCCTGTACATCGACCATGCGCGCGGCCATGCCTTCCCAGAAGGCGGGGCCGCGCTCACGCACAGTGACAATGCCGTCGCGGGCCAGGTCCTCGAGCCAGGTCCGCAGGTCGGCCAGGCCCCTGGCGATATTCTGCTCGCGTTTGTCCTCGCGCTTGCGGGCCTGGGCCGCGGCCGCGGCGGCCGCTTCGGGCGAGCGTTCGCCAGCCGGCTCTTCTTTCTTCTCGCGGCGTGCCTTGCGGCCATCGAGCCAGTCCGCCACCCATTGGGGCGCCTCGCTTTCCCTGAACAGCGATGGTTGCGCCGCGCGCAGCAGGTACAGCCCCAACCCGTGCTTGCATGGGAATTTGCGGCTGGGGCAGGAGCATTTGAAGGCGGGTTCGCCCAGATCGATCTGGGTACGGTAGGGAAGCTTGCCGCTGCCCTGGCACTCGCCCCACAAGGCACTACCGTTCAGGCCAAGCCCGCCCCATTTGGCGGGCAAAGCCAATTGCGACCCTGCTTTTGCGGAAGCGGCGTCGGGAGCAAGCGCAAGGATCTGTTCGGCAGTGAGCATGAAGGGCCGGATGAGTAAGTTGTGCTAGAGAATCTTGCTGAGAGAATACCCGTATTTTCATTGCTGGAAAACTACTGGCAAAAGTTCAAGCGGGTACCGCGTCAGGCAAGCGCCGAAAGACTTGCGGAACCGGTGCCGCTTTGCTATAGTTCGGTCCCTCGCGAAAACAACAACGAAATCAAGTAGTTGAAGATGCAACGAGGAGCCGCTGAAAACGCGGTGTGGTGAAAAAGAAGTTGACGATGCAAACGAAACACTGCATAATCTCGCTTCTCTGCTGCTGACAAACACAACGATTTGTCGACGAACCCAAGGGGTTCGACAGCAAGCCTTCAAGGGCAGAATTCTTTAACAATCAACAGTCGATAAGTGTGGGCGTTTGATGATGTGCCCGGGACTTCGGTCCCGAAGCTCAAAATATATAGCATCAAACGTTCACGCAAAATAAACGTAATCATCTTCGGATGATTCGTCAGTATTTTGAGTGAATGACCCTCGGCAGCAATGCCGAGACAACAGAGATTAAACTGAAGAGTTTGATCCTGGCTCAGATTGAACGCTGGCGGCATGCTTTACACATGCAAGTCGAACGGCAGCGCGGGCTTCGGCCTGGCGGCGAGTGGCGAACGGGTGAGTAATATATCGGAACGTGCCCAAGAGTGGGGGATAACGTAGCGAAAGTTACGCTAATACCGCATACGATCTATGGATGAAAGCAGGGGACCGCAAGGCCTTGTGCTCCTGGAGCGGCCGATATCTGATTAGCTAGTTGGTGAGGTAAAGGCTCACCAAGGCGACGATCAGTAGCTGGTCTGAGAGGACGACCAGCCACACTGGAACTGAGACACGGTCCAGACTCCTACGGGAGGCAGCAGTGGGGAATTTTGGACAATGGGGGCAACCCTGATCCAGCAATGCCGCGTGAGTGAAGAAGGCCTTCGGGTTGTAAAGCTCTTTTGTCAGGGAAGAAAAGGGTGCGGCTAATATCCGTACCTCATGACGGTACCTGAAGAATAAGCACCGGCTAACTACGTGCCAGCAGCCGCGGTAATACGTAGGGTGCAAGCGTTAATCGGAATTACTGGGCGTAAAGCGTGCGCAGGCGGTTTTGTAAGTCTGACGTGAAATCCCCGGGCTTAACCTGGGAATGGCGTTGGAGACTGCAAGGCTGGAATCTGGCAGAGGGGGGTAGAATTCCACGTGTAGCAGTGAAATGCGTAGAGATGTGGAGGAACACCGATGGCGAAGGCAGCCCCCTGGGCTAAGATTGACGCTCATGCACGAAAGCGTGGGGAGCAAACAGGATTAGATACCCTGGTAGTCCACGCCCTAAACGATGTCTACTAGTTGTTGGGTCTTAATTGACTTAGTAACGCAGCTAACGCGTGAAGTAGACCGCCTGGGGAGTACGGTCGCAAGATTAAAACTCAAAGGAATTGACGGGGACCCGCACAAGCGGTGGATGATGTGGATTAATTCGATGCAACGCGAAAAACCTTACCTACCCTTGACATGTCAGGAACCTCCGAGAGATTGGAGGGTGCCCGAAAGGGAACCTGAACACAGGTGCTGCATGGCTGTCGTCAGCTCGTGTCGTGAGATGTTGGGTTAAGTCCCGCAACGAGCGCAACCCTTGTCATTAGTTGCTACGAAAGGGCACTCTAATGAGACTGCCGGTGACAAACCGGAGGAAGGTGGGGATGACGTCAAGTCCTCATGGCCCTTATGGGTAGGGCTTCACACGTCATACAATGGTACATACAGAGGGCCGCCAACCCGCGAGGGGGAGCTAATCCCAGAAAGTGTATCGTAGTCCGGATTGTAGTCTGCAACTCGACTACATGAAGTTGGAATCGCTAGTAATCGCGGATCAGCATGTCGCGGTGAATACGTTCCCGGGTCTTGTACACACCGCCCGTCACACCATGGGAGCGGGTTTTACCAGAAGTAGGTAGCTTAACCGCAAGGAGGGCGCTTACCACGGTAGGATTCGTGACTGGGGTGAAGTCGTAACAAGGTAGCCGTATCGGAAGGTGCGGCTGGATCACCTCCTTTCTAGAGTGGCACTGACCGCAAGGTCGTGCATCAAACGCTCACACTTATCGACTGTCGAATGAAGAAGAAACAGTAGCACCGCAAGATCATGCGGGTCTGTAGCTCAGCTGGTTAGAGCACCGTGTTGATAACGCGGGGGTCGTTGGTTCGAGCCCAACCAGACCCACCACGTATTGCACAGAAATCCTCTGGGGGATTAGCTCAGCTGGGAGAGCACCTGCTTTGCAAGCAGGGGGTCGTCGGTTCGATCCCGTCATCCTCCACCAAAAGCTTAAACGTAAGCGTGACGAGTTCACATTTATGTTTAGTCTTTTAGAGACTTAAGCTGTTTCGTTCTTTAACAATCTGGATGAAGTAAAGTTTTATTAAGCGTGGATCGAAAGATTCACACTTAGGGTAGTGTTCGAAAGAACGCATACAAAACTCATCAAACACAGTAGTAAATGCATTTGAAGCTATAGCCGTCAAGGTTATAGGGACAAGTGACTAAGTGCACATGGCGGATGCCTTGGCGATTACAGGCGATGAAGGACGTAGTAGTCTGCGATAAGCTTCGGGGAGCTGACAAACGAGCTTTGATCCGAAGATTTCCGAATGGGGAAACCCACCCTTTCAGGGTATCACTCACTGAATACATAGGTGTGTGAGGCGAACGCGGCGAACTGAAACATCTAAGTAGCTGCAGGAAAAGAAATCAACCGAGATTCCCAAAGTAGTGGCGAGCGAAATGGGAAGAGCCTGTACGTGATAGTCGGACTGATAGTGGAAGCCTCTGGAAATAGGCGCCATAGCGGGTGATAGCCCCGTACACGAAATCAGACCGGTGGTACTAAGCGTACGACAAGTAGGGCGGGACACGAGAAATCCTGTCTGAATATGGGGGGACCATCCTCCAAGGCTAAATACTCGTAATCGACCGATAGTGAACCAGTACCGTGAGGGAAAGGCGAAAAGAACCCCGGGAGGGGAGTGAAATAGATCCTGAAACCGTGTGCATACAAACAGTCGGAGCGGACTTGTTCCGTGACGGCGTACCTTTTGTATAATGGGTCAGCGACTTACATTCAGTAGCGAGGTTAACCATATAGGGGAGCCGTAGAGAAATCGAGTCCGAACAGGGCGTCAGTTGCTGGGTGTAGACCCGAAACCAAGTGATCTATCCATGGCCAGGTTGAAGGTGCGGTAACACGCACTGGAGGACCGAACCCACTAATGTTGAAAAATTAGGGGATGAGCTGTGGATAGGGGTGAAAGGCTAAACAAACTTGGAAATAGCTGGTTCTCTCCGAAAACTATTTAGGTAGTGCCTCAAGTATCACCATCGGGGGTAGAGCACTGTTATGGCTAGGGGGTCATCGCGACTTACCAAACCATTGCAAACTCCGAATACCGATGAGTGCGAGCTTGGGAGACAGACGTCGGGTGCTAACGTCCGGCGTCAAGAGGGAAACAACCCAGACCGCCAGCTAAGGTCCCAAAGATTGGCTAAGTGGAAAACGAAGTGGGAAGGCTAAAACAGTCAGGATGTTGGCTTAGAAGCAGCCATCATTTAAAGAAAGCGTAATAGCTCACTGATCGAGTCGTCCTGCGCGGAAGATGTAACGGGGCTAAGCCAGTCACCGAAGCTGCGGATATGTACTTTGTACATATGGTAGGAGAGCGTTCTGTAAGCCTGCGAAGGTGGCTTGTAAAGGCTGCTGGAGGTATCAGAAGTGCGAATGCTGACATGAGTAGCGATAATGCGGGTGAAAAGCCCGCACGCCGTAAGCCCAAGGTTTCCTGTTCAACGTTCATCGGAGCAGGGTGAGTCGGCCCCTAAGGCGAGGCAGAGATGCGTAGCTGATGGGAAGCAGGTTAATATTCCTGCACCGTCGTATGATGCGATGGGGGGACGGATCGCGGAAGGTTGTCTGACTGTTGGAATAGTCAGTTTCTGGTTCATAGAAGGTGCTTAGGCAAATCCGGGCACGTAATTCAAGGGACTGGGACGAAGGGTCATTGACCCTGAAGCAATCGGAAGTGGTTCCAAGAAAAGCCTCTAAGCTTCAGTCATACGAGACCGTACCGCAAACCGACACAGGTGGGCGAGATGAGTATTCTAAGGCGCTTGAGAGAACTCGGGAGAAGGAACTCGGCAAATTGGTACCGTAACTTCGGGAAAAGGTACGCCCCGGTAGCTTGACTGCTTTACTGCAGAAGGGTGAAAGGGTTGCAATAAAATGGTGGCTGCGACTGTTTAATAAAAACACAGCACTCTGCAAACACGAAAGTGGACGTATAGGGTGTGACGCCTGCCCGGTGCTGGAAGATTAAATGATGGGGTGCAAGCTCTTGATTGAAGTCCCAGTAAACGGCGGCCGTAACTATAACGGTCCTAAGGTAGCGAAATTCCTTGTCGGGTAAGTTCCGACCTGCACGAATGGCGTAACGATGGCCACACTGTCTCCTCCCGAGACTCAGCGAAGTTGAAGTGTTTGTGATGATGCAATCTACCCGCGGCTAGACGGAAAGACCCCATGAACCTTTACTGTAGCTTTGCATTGGACTTTGAACCAATCTGTGTAGGATAGGTGGGAGGCTTTGAAGCGGGGACGCCAGTTCTCGTGGAGCCAACCTTGAAATACCACCCTGGTTTGTTTGAGGTTCTAACCTTGGTCCGTTATCCGGATCGGGGACAGTGCATGGTAGGCAGTTTGACTGGGGCGGTCTCCTCCTAAAGTGTAACGGAGGAGTTCGAAGGTACGCTAGGTACGGTCGGACATCGTGCTAATAGTGCAATGGCATAAGCGTGCTTAACTGCGAGACCGACAAGTCGAGCAGGTACGAAAGTAGGACATAGTGATCCGGTGGTTCTGTATGGAAGGGCCATCGCTCAACGGATAAAAGGTACTCTGGGGATAACAGGCTGATTCCTCCCAAGAGTTCATATCGACGGGGGAGTTTGGCACCTCGATGTCGGCTCATCACATCCTGGGGCTGTAGCCGGTCCCAAGGGTATGGCTGTTCGCCATTTAAAGTGGTACGTGAGCTGGGTTTAAAACGTCGTGAGACAGTTTGGTCCCTATCTGCCGTGGGCGTTGGAAATTTGAAGGGGGCTGCTCCTAGTACGAGAGGACCGGAGTGGACGAACCTCTGGTGTACCGGTTGTCACGCCAGTGGCATTGCCGGGTAGCTAAGTTCGGAAGAGATAACCGCTGAAAGCATCTAAGCGGGAAACTTGCCTTAAGATGAGATTTCCCGGAGCCTTGAGCTCCTTGAAGGGTCGTTCGAGACCAGGACGTTGATAGGTCAGGTGTGGAAGTGCAGTAATGCATTAAGCTAACTGATACTAATTGCCCGTACGGCTTGTCCCTATAACCTTGACGGTTATATCTGCATTTACTCTTGATGAGTACCCTAACTTTACTGAATCCAGATTGAGGTTCGTTGCTGCTCCACTGAGAGCAACGCGCCGTACAAGTCATGCCTGATGACCATAGCAAGTCGGTCCCACCCCTTCCCATCCCGAACAGGACCGTGAAACGACTTTGCGCCGATGATAGTGCTGCAACCAGTGTGAAAGTAGGTTATCGTCAGGCTGTTATACCGAGAAAGCCCGTAGCGTGATCGCTGCGGGCTTTTTCCATTTTCTGCTTCCGTCTCATCCGTGCCCACCCTCCGCTTCGAGCTGTCGAATGCGCCGATCGTTCGGCCGGGCACTGCCCGACCTCACTGCTGCAACCAGTGTGAAAGTAGGTTATCGTCAGGCTGTTATTCCGAGAAAAGCCCGTAGCGTGATCGCTGCGGGCTTTTTTCATTTGCGGGTCACAAAAGGGAACTTCACCCCAAGTGCAAACCCCGCGGTCAGGGAGGAGCATGGGTTTGCGAGCCCAATCCGCTACGCCGGCAGGGAGCGGTGCTCCTTGAAACACCCGTCCCGACGCGCGCCATTGTAAAAAGCCGCCTAAGAGCGCCTAACAAAACCCGCAGGGCAAGGCGCGGCGTCGAAGGCAGTACACCTGTACGGCGAGACGCTGCAACGCAGCCATGGGGGTTTTGTTAGGCGCTCTAAGTCAATCATCCGCACATTGAGCAATGCACGGCATGCCCCATGCCGCCCAGCGATATGCTCGCTGAACTCGAATAAACGCCCGGACCCTTGAGAGGTTCCACGGCTTGCATATCAATAGTTACCTGGGTGCAATTAAAGTGTGGTAAAATTAGAAATTAATTATTTCAAGTTTCAATCCACGGGCGTGTCATGCAAAAGAAAACGCTGATCAAAGCTGCCGCTGGCGTGGCGGTCGTGGCTGCTGCGCTGGTGGCCTACCGCTCGTTCGGCTGGGCGCACTGGTCGGGGCCGGCCAATAGCCTGGGGCTCGACCTGTCGAAGCCCGACGCGTTGATCGTCACGAAAAGCCTTTCCGCGCTGCCGCGGGACATGTTGAAGATTCCGCTGGCCCGCGATGTGCTGCGCGAGGACTTCGTATTTTATTACGAGCAGAACGAAGACCGGCTTGGCCTGAAGGGCAGCTTGCGCCGCATCGCTTACGAGCACGAGCTGGGCTGGGGGGATCAATTGCTGCGCGTGGTGCTCGACCAGCCGGCGGACGTGGCCCTGTGGCGAGACGCGGATGGTTCCCTCAAACACTTCGCCATTGCTGTCTCGCGCAACCAGCTCACCCGCCTGGTCGAGGAAGCCGGCAAGGTCGCGTTGAAGGACAGCCAGATGCGCATCGCTGGCGAACTGTCGGTCGATGGCGACGAGGTCAAGGTGTTCGCGCTGGACTATGCATACGACCGCACGCTGCTGCTGGCTGCACACCGCGACCGCCTCGTGATCCTGTCCCATCCAGGGATGCTCTACGGCGGCGAGGATGGCGCGAAAGCCGATGACACGGCCGAAAAGGCCGTGGTCGATCTGCTATCGAAGGATGGGGCGCGACAGCGCGTCTTCCACGACCAGTTCCGCCTCGGGCGCGGCGTTGTCGATGGCCACAGCATCGCCGTGAAGGCCGATTACCTGTCGTTCGGTTACCAGCCATTCTTCGGTGCCATCGACGCATTGCGCTTCGACTTCAGCAAGGGCAAATGGGCCTCGCATGCGCTGCTGGACGCGGGCAAGCTGAATAAGGGCGGCTACGACGCCGCCGCGCTGTGGCCAGTGCTGCCGCACAATCCCAGCGCCTGCTTCATCGTGCCCGCCGACTGGGCGGCAATGCAGCCGGTGCTCAAGAAGATCGACAGCGAGGCGCCGCTGCTGCCGCTGGCTGAACAGATGAGTGGCCCAGCCGCGGCATGCTGGTATGGCGGTTCGCGCCTGCACACGCCGGTCTTCGTCGCCACGCGCGCGCCGGCGGCCGCGAATGCGGAGGCCCTGCTGGCGGACCTGTTCAAGGCGACTGTCGGCGGCAAGGGCGACGCTGCCGCGGGCAAGGCCGACGGCGGTGTCATGCGCTGGCAACGGACCGTGGCGACACGCCAGGGCAAAGCACAGCCGACCCTGGCCATGGCCGGCAACCTCGTCGTGTTCTCCGCGGACGGGCGGCTCGTCGACCGCGTGCTGGCGGTGCGGAGCAAGCAGGCACCCGCCGTGGCCGACAAGCTGGCCGATGCGACGCGCACCATCGGTGTCATCGCGCCGGCATCGCTGGCGCAACTGATCGAGACCGAGGCATTCGGCAGCCTGCCGCAAAGCCAGGAACCGATCCTGCGCGCGGCGGCGGACGAGCACCTGGTGCCGCGCCTGGAAGCCCTCAAGAAATATCCGCCTTACCGGATGGTGCTCAAGCAGTTGCCATCCTCCGGTATCGCCTGGGAGCCGCTGGAATGGCAGGAAGTCAAACGGTAGGTGCCCGCCGCCGCTGCCTGCGCATGCTGGCTGCGCCAGTCCTCGCCACCGCGGCGGCGCCCGCGTTCGCCTTGAAAGGCCCGCGGGACGCGCAAGTGCGGCTCACGCAGGCGCAATCCCGGGCGTTCCAGGCATGGATGCTGCGCATCATCACCGCCCAACTCGAACGCGGGCCTTCGCCCCGCTGGCAGCACCGCGATTGCGCAGGCCTCGTGCGCTTTGCCGTCAACGAGGCCCTTGCCGTGCACGACGCGAAGTGGCTGCGCGCGAACGGCATCGGTACGGACCGGCGCCTGCCGCCGGAGCTCGGCCTCACGCCGGAGCAGGCAGCGCTGCGCAATCGCTGGGTGCAATCGGACGGCAAGGTGGGGCACTTCGTGACGGCCCTCGCGCTGGTACAGAACAACAGCAGGTTCGTTTCCCGCGAACTCGGCATGGCACTGCCCGGCGACCTGCTGTTCTTTGACCAGGGTGACGAGCAGCACCTGATGGTGTGGATGGGGGCGCGCATCGCATACCACACGGGCACGGTCACGCCCAAGGATAACGGTCTGCGGACCGTCGATGTTCAACAACTAACGATGTGGAAGGACACGCGGTGGCAACCGACGGTCGACAATCCCAACTTTGCCGGCGTGTTCCGGCTTTCCTTCTTGTCCTGAAGCTTTGTGTGCTGGTCGCCTGGGCTGCCTTGATGGCGGGACCGGGCACCGTTGCCGCGCAGGAGTCGGGCAATGAGCCGCGCAATGAGCCCAGTAACTACGTGCCGCTCAAGGGCGAGCCGTTCTTCCTGCTGGCCGACACGGGCTTCGGCTCGGCGGAAGAGGCGCGCGTGCGGCTCGAAGTGCCGGGCCGCGACATGGCGCGCATGAACCTGCAAGCCTACTCGGGCGCCGACATTGTCGTGTACCGGGTGCCCGCGCCGCTGGAGTTCCTGAAGAAGCAGCGCAACCTGCACCGCGTGCAGGTCGAAGGCAACTACCAGGGCGAAGGGCTGGCCAATACGCTGCGCTACCTGTGGGACAGCTGGTGGAAACAGTCGCGCCTGATCTGGCGCCAGCTGTTCTCGGCCGATGCCCGCAAGGCCGTCACCGACACGCAGCCGAAACTCGCCACCAGCGAAGCCATCCGCCGGCCGGCCACCTTCGAGAACAACCCGCAGTACAAGCCGCTGAAGGGCTTCGAGATGGTGGACCGCTTCCGCTATCCGATCTGGCAAGCGAAGCCGATCGAGCCGCCCAAGGGTGTGAAGCTGGACGGCTCCAGCAGCGAGTTCATTGCCACCGGGCCGGGCAACCTGATGATCCCGATCGGCAAGCGCAAGCCCGGCCTGTACCTGGTCGAGGCGATCATCGGCGAGCACCGCGCCACGACGCTGGTGTTCGTGTCGGATACCGTGGCCGTGACCAAGGTCTCGTCCGGCCAGATGCTGGTGTGGAGCGCGCGGCGCGACAATGGCGCCGCCGTGCCGGGCACGAATGTGGTGTGGACGGACGGCACCGGCGTGCTGCAGTCGGGGGCCACTGGCGCGGACGGCGTCGCGTCGCTCGAGCGGGGCAGCCCGGAACATACGTACGTGCTGGGCGAAGACCGCAACGGCGGCGTGTTCGTATCCGAGAATTTCTACTATGACAGCGAGATCTACAACACCAAGCTGTACGCCGTCACCGACCGCCCGCTGTACCGGCCCGGCGACGAAGTCAACGTCAAGTTCCTCGGCCGCGAGTTCACGTCCGCGCGCGCTTCGCAAGCTGCGGCAGCCGCGCCGATCGGCCTGACCGTATATGACCCGAACGGTACGCCGCTGCTCACGCAAACGCTGCAGCTGTCGCCGGAAACGGGCAGCGAAACGCGCTTCCGCCTGCCCGAACAGGCGGGCGCGGGCGGTTACGAGCTGCGCTTCAGCTACCAGGGCGGCCTGTACGGCGCCGCGTTCCGCGTGGCCGAATACATCAAGCCGCATTTCGAGATCAGCGTGCAGCCATCCAGGCCCGAGTTCAAGACGGGAGAGAAGGTGGATGGCACGATTGCGCTGCGCTATGCCGACGGCAAGCCGGTGCGCAATGCCACGCTCACACTGTCGCTGCGCGGTCAGCAGAATACGCTCGTCGAGGGAGAGCTGCGCTACGGCGGCCTGTTCCCGGTCGACCTGGCAACCCAGGAACTGAAGACCGACAGCAGCGGCAACGCCGACTTCGCGCTGCCGCCTGCCGCCGACCCGTCGCGCTACATCCTCACCGTGCTGGCGACCGATGGCGCCGCCTACCGCGTGAAGACCACGCGCGAACTGCTCATCGCCCGCTCCGCCACCACCTACCAGCTGAAGGCGGCGCGGCAATTCTCCGATTCGGGCCAGGTGGTGCGCTTCGATATCGCTGCCCAGGGGCAGGGCGGGGCGAAGCCGACGCGATGGGAGATGGTGCAGCTCGAAACGCAGACGAAGACGGAGGGAGCGTTCAACAGCGCGGCGAAGACGTGGGACGTGAAGTTCCCCGCCTCCGGCTCCTACCAACTGAGCCTGCGCGACGAGCGGGGCAACCTCGTGGCGGCCACGAGCCATTGGGTCAGCGGTGCCGGCGTCAAGGCAACGCCGGGCAGCATCGAGATCGTGCTGGACCGCGCGCGCTATCGCGCCGGCGAGACGGCCGAGGCACTGATCACCTTCTCCGCCCCGGCCGACCAGGCGCTCTTGACGCTGGAGCGCGACAAGGTGGAAAACCATGGCCTGCTGAACGGCGGCGGCGCGTGGTTCCAGGCACGGCGCGTGGCACCGAACCAGTGGCGCGTGCGCATTCCCGTACGCGAGGAGCATGGACCGAACGTCACGTTCTCCGTCGCCACCGTGCGCAACGGCGAGTTCGTGTTCGAGAACGCCGGCCTGCAAGTGGTCGAGCCGCGCATCGCCCTGCAGTTCGCCACCGACAAGGAGGTGTACCAGCCCGGCGAGAAGGTCACCCTGGACATCACCGCCACGCTCGACGGCAAACCCGTGTCGACGCTGGTGGCGCTCGGTGTCGTGGACGAGATGATCTATGTACTGCAGCCGGAGATCGCGCCGGACATCGCGGACTTCTTCTACCACCCGCGCCGCAACAATGTGCGCACCACGGCCAGCCTGTCGTTCATCAGCTACGACATGGCGCAGGGCCGGCTGAGCGGAGTGCCCGCGCGCCACAACTACAACGAGCGCGGGGTGAAGGTGCTGGAACGGCCGCGCCGCGACAATGTCGATACCGCGTTGTGGGCGCCATCGCTGAAGACGGATGCCGACGGCCGCGCGCGCGTGACGTTCACGATGCCCGATGCGCTGACGCGCTGGCGCATCACGGGCCGCGCGATGGATGCGCAGGGCCGTGTCGGCCAGCGCACCGGCTACCTGCGCTCGGACAAGTCGTTCTATGCGAAGTGGACCGCGCCGGGCTGGATGCGTGCCGGCGACGCGCCGCTGGCCACGGTCGCCGTGTTCAACCAGAGCGGCGCCAAGGCGTCGCTCGACGTCATGCTGACTGCCGGCGGCGCCGCCAGGACGCAGAAGATCGATGCCGCGCCTGGAGTGAACTACGTGGCATTCCCGCTGAACGGCGCTGGCGGCCAGTTGCGCCTGGAAGTGCGGCAGGGTGGCCGTGTCGTCGATGCGCTCGACAGCGCCTTGCAGGTGCAGCCGGCAGGCTGGAGCAGCCCGCGCGCGCTGTCGGTGCCGCTGGCGGGCGCCGTGACGCCGCTGAAGCTGCCGGCCGACGCGCGTAACGTGCGCGTCTCGTTCGCGCAGGGCGCCGCCGGGCACTTCGCGCGCATCGCGGACGACCTGATCGACTATCCCTATGGCGGCGTCGAGCAGACCGCCAGCCGCATCATCCCGCTGACGATGGCGGCGAACAGCCTGCCGCCCGATACCCCCGGCCTGCGCGACCGTCTGCTGGCCAGCCTGCAGAACCAGCGGCTGCGCCTCGTTTCGATGGCCGGGCCGGACGCCGTGTTCGGCTGGTGGGGCGACGGCACGCAGGACAGTGCCCTGATGACGGCCTATGCCTACTACGCCGACTGGTACGCGGCGCGCGCGCTGAAGATCGACCTGCCCGCCGAGCACTGGGAAAACCTGCTGAAGGTGTATGGCGACAAGGGGCCGAACGAGGGCATGGGCCAGCGTGCGCTCGCGCTGTGGATGGCACATGACATGGGCCTGCCGACGAAGACGCTGGCTTCCGGCCTGGTCGACGAGGTGACGGCCGCGATGCCGGCGCCGGCAAAGCCCCAGGCGCGTGCGCTCACGGCGAGCATGGTGCTGGGCGGCGACGACGCCGCCGCGCAGGCACTCGCTCTGGGCCTGGTGTCGGTGGTGGCGGCGGAAAACGGTATCGTGGCCGCGCCGGCGCTGCAGGAACGGATCGGTGCCGCCTGGCAGGTGCTGCGCGAGACGCCGGCGCCGCTCGCCCAGGCCCTGCTGATGCTGGCCGGCCAGGCCCCCGCCAGCCAGGCCGAAGCCGTCCTTGCCGCGGTGCGCGGCGACATGCCGACCATGGACCGGGCGCTCACGCTGCTGTGGGTTCAGAAGAAGCTGGGAGGCGCAAGCTTCGGCAAAGGTGCCGAAATGGTGCCGCAAGGGGCATGGCGCAAGATCGAGACCGCCGCAGGCCAGGCGCAGTGGCGCTGGGTGGATGCGAAGGCGCTGCCGGACGCTCTGGCGCTGGCAGCTGCCGCACCGGCCGGAACGGTCGCGGTGGTGCAGTATGAAAGCCGCGCGGCGGAAACGGCCACGCTGCCCCTAGCCGTGGAGCGCCGTATCCTGCGCATGAAGCGTGGCAATGACGGCTACGCGATGGAACTCGTCAAGCCCGGCGAAGCGCTGCGCACGGATGAACTGTACCTGGACGAAATCCGCCTGAAGCCCGCCGCCGGCGCGCAGCACCGCTTCGGCGTGCTGGAAGTGCCGCTGCCGCCGGGCGCCGGCGTGGAACCCACCACCTGGGGCATCGCGCTCGAAGGCAAGCCGCCCACCCCGCTGGAACGTGCCCGTCATGCCGACCGGCCGGACGGTTATGCCGTGCCGGTCGATCCGGTCGCCGGCGAAACCGTGGTGCGCCACCTGCTGCGCTTTGCGCAGAAGGGCAGCTACGTGTTGCCGCCGGCGCGCTACTACCGCGTGTACCAGCCGGAGCAGAAGGCGATCGAAGGCAACGGCGCCGCCCGGCGCACGCTGAAGGTCGAATGATGCGGCGCACGCTGGCCGCCGCGCTGCTGCCGGTCCCCCTGCTGTCGGTCCCGCTGCTGTCGGCGGCGGCCACGCTCGACGTGGCTTGGTGGAAGGAAGGGCGCGTGCAGGTCAGGCAATTGCGCGACGGCGGCGTGCCGCCGCGGCCGTTCGACGGCAGCCGGCAGGTTCCGCTGGGCAGCGTGTGGAAGCTGTTCGTCTATGTGTACGCGGTCGATACGGGCACGCCGCTGCCGGCCTACCGCTGCACCGGCCGCGATGCCGAAGAGGTGTACTGCTGCGACGCCGGCAAGTCCGTCGAGCGTGACGCGGCGCTGGCGCAATCGTGCGGCCCTTTCTTCGCGCCACGCCGCCTGATGATCGGCGCCGCACCGTGGCGAGCCTGGTGGAGCAAACGGCTGGGCGGCGCCCCGGCCGGCGAACTGGCGTGGCTCGCCACGCCCGATGCACTGGTACCGCAGCGCACCGTCCGGCTGGACAGCCTGTTGCGCGCACTGGACAGCGTGCCGGCCGAGCCGCGGGCGGTGGCGGAAAGTGCGCTGCTGCGCGTGGTGCTCGACGGGCGCGGTACCGATACGGTGCGCTGGTTCGGCAGCCAATTGCGCGTCAAGACATTCTCGTGGCATGAAACCGCCGAACGTGGCGGCGCCGGGCAGCGCCTGGGCGGCGCCGCCGGTTGGCTGGCCGATGGCACGCCCGTGTGGTTCGGGGGCCCTGGCGCGAGTGCAGGCGTGATTCGCCAGTGGGTGCCGCGCCTGGCGGCCGCGCTGCCGCCGGCCAGGCCGGGGGACAGCGGCTGCGTCGAAGTCGATTTCTTCGCGCGCTATCCGATCCGCAGCGTGCGCGGGCTCGCCGGGTCGGCGGCGGAGGGCCCGCTGCAGGGCCGCCACGTGGTGCGCTTCGAGAACGGCAGCACGCTGGCCGTGCAGGGCAACGGCGAGATGCTGTTGCACCGCGATGACGCCGGCAGGCCACGCGTGCGCGGCCGCTTTGCCGTCAACGAATACGTGGCGCGCGTGGTGGACCGCGAGGGCAGCACCGCGCAGCCGGAGGCCGCCCGGGCGCTGGCGGTTGCCGCGCGTACCTACCTGCAGCAGAATGCCCGGCAAGGTGCCGGCTGCCAGCGCATCGCCGACAGCAGCGCCACGCAGCGCGTGAGCGCGAATCCCGCCACGGCGGCCGCGCTCGAAGCGGCACGCTGGACGGACCAGCTGGTGATCGACGGCGCCACCGTGCGATACCACCGGGACGCGGCGGCGCCGGATACGCTCGCCTGGACGCAGGCGGAGCGGCACGCGCGCGAAGGGCGCCGTTTCGATGAGTTGCTTGCCACCGCATGGCCGCGTGCCGCGCTCACGATCGCCGGCAACAGCGGCACCACCTGCACGCGCCTGCAAAAGAACGAACAGTGGCTGGCGCATGCGCTGCCGCGCTGGGAGCGCATGCTGCGCGCCGAGGCCGGCTACGAGCGGCCGGCCGAGCTGCCGGGCGTATGCGCGCTGGCCTTCGGCGCGCCGTACTCGGAACAATCGCGCAACCGCATCTTCATGCGGCCGCTGGCCACGCGCGAGGATCGCATCACGCTGGCCCACGAGTACCTGCACATCGGGTTGCGCCGTCATCCGCGCGGCCAGGACGAAACCTATGTCGAGCAGCTCGCACGGCGGCTGGCCGACCTGAATCCGGAGGCACCATGATACCGCGCACCGCATGCGCTTCGACCACGTTACTGGCATTGCTGGCGTTGCTGGCACTGCCGGCGGCCGCGATCGCGCAGGAGCACGCGCTGGCCACGCCCGCCGGCGGCTGGAATCGCGCCGGCCTGACGGACAAGTCGCAGGAGTTAACCAGGAACTATCCCTATTCGCTGATCGACCGCGGCAGCCAGAAGAACCGGCGCATGATCGCCGGCCGCCTGACCCAGGCGGGCGAGAAGCGGCCGTTCCCCAAGCTGGTCGTGAACGGCAACCCCACCCCGCTGTATACCGACAGCGACGGTCGCTATGCGCGCGCCTACTCGTTCGGCTCCGGCTCCAACAGCGTGGAAATCCGCGGCCAGGATGGCCGCGGGATCAAGCGCGTACAGTTCTACGAGGCCGACCGCAGCCGCCCGCAGCCCGTCTTGCGCGTGATCGCGGCCTGGGACGACAACCAGGCAGAAGTCGACCTGCACGTGGTCACGCCGGACGGCCAGCATGCCTTCTGGGCCCATCCCGCGCTGAGCAATGGCGGTGGGCTCGATGCCGACACGGTCGATGGGCCGGGACCCGAGAATTTCGTGATGACGGCGCCGCAACGCGGTGCCTACCAGGTATGGATCAACTACTGGGGGAACTTCGGCGGATCCGGCTACCATTTCGACGAATCGACACGGCAGCAACCCATCATCACCACGCGCATCACGCTGGTCTTCCACGAAAACACGGCGCGGGAGCGGCGCGAGGAATTCGTCGTCCCCCTGCGCAGCATCGGCGAGCTGACGCTGGTGAAATCCTTCAAGTTCTAAGCCATGACCATGCCTTCGTACCGATTGCCGCCGCTGTTGCCGCACCTGCTGCTTCTTCTGCCGCTGGCCGCCACGGCCCAGGTCACCATCGAATCGCCGAAAGGCGGCTGGCGCAACTCCGCCGGCGCCCGCGAACAATACACGCAGGGCGTCAACTATCCCGCCAACCGGGTGAACCTGCAGCCGGGCCAGAGCGAGACGGCGCAGATTCGCGGCCGCATCGCCGGCGCGCACAAGGGCAAGCCCGCCACGCTCGTCGTCAACGGCGTGGCGATGCCGCTGGAAGTGCAGGAGGATGGTACGTTCGGCCGCCCGTACGGCTTCGGTAGCGGCGCCAACAGCGTGGAAGTGCGTGCCCCCGACGGCACCGCGCGGGCGCGCAGCCAGTTCGTCGACGCCTACGCGGGCAAGACGCAGGCGCGCCTGCGCGTGGTGCTGTCGTGGGACAGCCCGGGCACCGACATCGACCTGCACGTGGTGACGCCGGATGGCGGCCACGCCTGGTACGGCAGCCGCGTGCTCAGGGATGGTGGGGCGCTGGACGTGGACGTGACGACCGGCTACGGCCCGGAAATCTTTTCCAGCGCGACACCGCCGAAAGGCAACTACCACGTCTACGTCAATTACTACGGCAGCGGCGAGGAGCGCCAGGCGCTGACGGTGGCGCAGGTGGCCATCATCACGAACGAGAACACGCCGCGCGAGAAGCAGCAGGTGTTCCGCGTGCCGCTGCGCGCGCCGGGCGAGCTGACGCTGGTGAAGTCGTTCGTGTTTCCCTGACGGCGCGCCTACACCTGCACGGCTTCCCAATCGAGCGCGAAGCGCGCCAGGTATTTTTTCAGCCGGTCGGCGTCGTTCGGCTTGGCCTTCGCCTCGCGCGATACGCCATACAGCTTGCGGCCCGCGTCGGACAGGGTGCGTGACTGCCGGCAGACGCCGATCACCGCACGCAGCTGCAGCGCATCGAACAGGTCGAGCTGCGCCGCCGCGTCCTCGCCCAGCACCATCCCCAGGTCGACATCGCCGGCCGGCGCTAGGCCGGCGTGGCGCCACAGCGCCTTCAGCCGCACGATCTCGTTCGTCACAGTGGCGATGGTGATCACGCCCGACTCGGCCAGGGTGGCCATGCGCGTGACGGAAGCCACGAGGTCGCGGAAGTTGCCCGTCCATGGCGCGGCGGCCGACGTGGCGAAGCGCAGGTAGTGCTCCCTGGCTTCCTTGTTGAAGCGCACCTGCTGGCCGTTCTCGCGCCCGTGCTCGGCCAGCAGGTAGGCAAGGTTGGGTTCGATATCCTCGATGCGTTCGGCCAGGCCGGGCAGTTCGTAGGTCCACAGGTTGATGCGCGCATACAGGTCTTCGCGGAACCGGCCTGCCCGCACTTCCAGCCCCAGGTCGCGGTTTGTGCCGGCGATCAGCTGGAACTCGCTGCGCACCTCGGTATCGCTGCCCACCGGCAGGAAGCGCTTTTCCTCGATCGCCTTCAGCAGCATCGCCTGTTCGTCCAACCCCAGCTCGCCGATTTCATCCAGGAACAGCAGGCCCTTGTGCGCCGCGCGCAGCAAGCCGGGCCGGTCGGACGTCGCGCCGGTGAACGAGCCGCGCACATGGCCGAACAGCGTGGACGAGGCGCCATCGCCGCGCAGCGTGGCACAGTTGATGTCGACGAACTTGCCGTCCAGCTGGTGGCGCGTCTTCTTCAATTCGTAGATGCGCCGGGCCAGGAAGGACTTGCCGCCGCCGGTGGGCCCCATCAGCAACATCGGCGCGCGCGAGCGGACGGCGACCCGTTCCACTTCCTCGATCAGCGCATTGAAACGGGCGTTGCGGGTAGCGATGCCGGACTTCAGGAACGCCACGCCTTCTTCCTGCTCGCGCGAAAAGCGCTGGGCGATCTGGTCATAGCGCGACAGGTCCAGGTCGATCAGCGTGTACTGGCCGGGCCCGTTGCCCTGCGGCCGGGGCGGGGAAGTCTGCACGAGCCGGCCGGGGAAGAAGCGCGCCTCCGTCATCAGGAACAGGCAGATCTGCGCCACGTGGCTGCCGGTGGTGATATGGATCCAGTAATCCTCCCGGTCCGGATCGAAGGGGTAGCGCTTGGCGAAGTCGAACAACGCCGCATACACCCGCTCGAAGTCCCATATATCGTCGATCGGCAACAGGTGCGGCACCACGGCCGTCTCCGGCGACACTGCGGCGATGTCCGCCGCGACCTCCTTGACCAGGCGACCCGCATTGTCCGTGTGAAGAAGATCGAGCCGGTCGACGATGAAATCCTCGTGCTGCGTCAGCGCCACCGTTGGCCGCCAGCGCTCCCAGCGCGTGGCACCGCGTGCATTGTCGAGCTGCGTGCCGACGAAACCGATGATGACCGTCTTTTTCATGCGTATAAAGGCTTATCCAAAAAGATAATTCTACACGACAGTCGCGCAGGGGTATTCTGTACGCAAAAAGTTAAATGTCAATGAAATCAAATGGTTGAGAAAAAGGCCATGCCCTGGCACGGCTGTTGCAATACATGGGATGTCAAACAAAAAAAATGGAACGCACCATGAACCCGCAACTGTTCGAAACCATCAAGGGCATCTTCCTGCCTCCGGCGAATGCGGCCAATGCCGAGAATGCGCCCGCCTACGTGCTGTCGCCCCGCCACCAGCTGGCCCAGTACGCGGCGACCGGCTGCCTGAACACGACGTTCTACGCGAACGCCGAAGACCAGCTGGCGGCCGTGCTGGCGCTGTGTGCGGATATCGACGACGACTACATCGCCAAGGTGGCGCTGTATGCCCGCGAAGCGGGATTCATGAAGGATATGCCGGCCCTGCTGGTCGCCGTGCTGGCGGCGCGGCGCGCGCCGCAACTGGAAGCGGTATTCCAGCGCGTGATCGGCAACGGCAAGATGCTGCGCAACTTCGTGCAGGTCGTGCGCTCCGGTGTCGTGGGCCGCAAGTCCCTCGGCACGCGCCCGAAGAAGCTGGTGCAGGCATAGTTGAACGGCGCATCGGATGCGGCGCTGCTGTCCGCGGCCGTCGGCTCGAAACAGTGTTTCGCCCCTCTCGTCATCGTTTTTTTTACAAGAGAGAACAATATGAACAAGCAAAACTATGAAGTCATGCAGGTCGAAGGGGGCAGCCACGTGAAGATGTGGACGAAGGGCGTGCCGGTCGAAGAATCAGCGCGGGCACAGCTCGCCAACACGGCACGCATGCCGTTCATCTACAAGCACATCGCCGTGATGCCCGACGTCCATCTCGGCAAGGGCTCGACGATCGGTTCGGTGGTGCCCACGCTGGGGGCGATCATCCCGGCGGCCGTGGGCGTGGACATCGGCTGCGGCATGATGGCCGCGAAAACCACCCTGATCGCGAACGACCTGCCGGACAGCCTGTCCGCCCTGCGCAGCGCGATCGAGCGGGCGATCCCGCACGGCATGTCGCCGAAGACGCGCGGTTTCCGGGGCCGCGACCAGGGTTCCTGGCATACTCCGCCGTCGGCCGTCGACGCGGCCTGGGCCACGCTGAAGGATGGCTTCGACGCACTGTGCGAAAAGAATCCGCGGCTGCGGCAATCGAATAACCACCGCCACCTGGGTACGCTGGGCAGCGGGAACCACTTCGTCGAGGTATATCTCGACGAGGCGGGCTTCGTCTGGTTCATGCTGCATTCCGGCTCGCGCGGCGTGGGCAACACGATCGGCACCTTCTTCATCGAGCTGGCGAAGGAAGACATGCGGCGCCACTTCATCAACCCGCCGGACCAGGACCTGGCCTACCTGGCCGAAGGCACCGAGCACTATGCGGACTATGTGGAGGCGGTGGGCTGGGCGCAGGAATTCGCCCGCAAGAACCGCGAGGTGATGATGGTGAACCTGATCGCCGCCGTGCGCACGGTGATCGCCAAGCCGTTCGAGACCCACGTGGAGGCGGTCAACTGCCACCACAACTACGTGCAGAAGGAGCGGCACTTCGGGCAGGACGTGATGGTCACCCGCAAGGGCGCGGTGTCGGCAAAGTCGGGCGAGCTCGGTATCATCCCGGGTTCGATGGGCGCGAAGAGCTTCATCGTGCGCGGCAAGGGCAACCCGGACAGCTTCGACAGCTGCAGCCATGGCGCCGGCCGCACGATGAGCCGGGCCGAGGCGAAGCGGCGTTTCACGGTGGCGGACCACGTACTGGCTACCGAAGGGGTGGAGTGCCGCAAGGATGCGGACGTGGTCGATGAGATTCCGATGGCCTACAAGGACATCGACGCGGTCATGCATGCGCAACGCGACCTGGTGGAAGTGGTGCACACGCTCAAGCAGATCGTGTGCGTGAAAGGATGAAGGCAGGAGAAGGAATGCAAGGCAGCATGATCGAACTGGATGGCGCGGCGGGTGGCGGCCAGATATTGCGCAGCGCGCTCGCGCTGGCCATGATCACGGGCACGCCGTTCAAGATCGTGAACGTGCGCGGTAAACGGCCGCGCCCCGGCCTGATGCGGCAGCATCTTGCCGCCGTGCGTGCCGCCGCGCGGTCTGCGGTGCCCATGTCGAAGGCGCGGAACCCGGCTCCACGGCGCTGCGCTTCGTGCCTGGCACGATCCGTGGCGGCGACTACAGCTTTGCGATCGGGTCGGCCGGCAGTTGCACGCTGCTGCTGCAAACGGTGCTGCCCGCCTTGCTGCATGCGGATGCGCCTTCGGTCGTGCGCGTCAGCGGCGGCACGCACAACCCGCTGGCGCCGCCCGCGCACTTCATCCAGCGATCCTATGTACCCCTGCTCAGGCGGATGGGGGCCGAGGTAAGCGTGGAGCTCGAGCGCTTCGGCTTCTGTCCAGCGGGCGGCGGTGCGCTCACCGCCTCCATCTCGCCGGCGCGGGCGCTGCAACCGCTCGATCTGGTCGAGCGCGGCGAGCTCCGCGAGGCGTGGGCGGAAGCGTTCGTGGCCGGCGTGCGCGGCAGTATCGCGCAACGCGAGCTCGCGGCGGTCGGCGCGGCGTTCGGCTGGCCCGGTACCCAGCTGCGCAACCGCGGCCTGCCGGCGGAGCAGGGCCCCGGCAATGTGCTGTTGCTGACCTTCGAGCATGCCAACGTGACCGAGGTGGTCGCCGGCTTCGGTGAACGCTTTGTGACGGCGGAAGACGTGGCCGGACTGGCGATCGCCGGTGCGCGCCGCTACCTGGACAGCGGCGCCGCGGTCGGCGAACACCTCGCGGACCAGCTGATGCTGCCGCTGGCGCTGGCGGGCGGCGGCAGCTTCACCTGCCCGACTGTTTCCGATCACGTCGTCACGCACGCGGACGTGATCGCGCGCTTCCTGCCGGTACGCTTCCACATCGAACGGGAGCATGCGGCGTGCTGGCGCGTGCAGGTGGTTCACGCCTGAGCGGGAGCCGGCAACGAGGTAAGGCATGTCCTACATGCCTGCACAGGCTGCGCCGATACAGCCATGGGAGGCGCAAGCGCATGATCGCCCTGTTGACGCCCGGCGGCGTCGTCACAGGAGGAGCTCATCATGTCGAAGAAAGGCAGCTCGGACGACAAGCGCGTCCGTTCACAAACCACGAAGGACCAGAACACGGTGGCCGAGGGCAGCCTGCAGGGCGTGGCCCCCGGCGCGGTGCAGAAGGGCGGTGCGAACGTGCAGTCCGCATCGGAAGAGCAGCAGGGCGGCTCCCTGCGCGACCGCAGCTCGCTGCAGGGCTCAGTGGATGAGAACGTCGGCAGCAGCCGGGGCGGCGAAGGCGCCCAGCAGGCAGGGTGGAGCGCACGCCAGAAGGCAATACGCGAAGAGGCCCGCGCCGACGAGGACCGCGACGCGGCCCCCCGCCAGTCCGGCTATGGCGGCCTGGAACAGAAGCAGCATGCCGGTTCGCAGGAGTCGCCGACCGGGCCGTCGGGCAACCGGCAGTCCGGCGCGGCGAACAACCAGCAGCGCCAGGGCAACCCCGGCGAGGCGCCGTCCGACGCCGGCAGCCAGCGCACGGACAAGATCCAGCAGCGCTGATCAGGCGCGAGGGTTGCGCTGGTACATGCCCATCAGCTGGGCTTGTGCCAGCACGTGGCCCTGCATGGCCCGTTCCAGCTCGGCCTTGGTCGGAGTGCCAAGGCCGGGCAGCGTCGCGTCCAGCGCATACAGCTTGAAGAAGTAGCGGTGGCGGCCGATGGGCGGGCAGGGCCCGCCATATGCGGCATTGCCCCAGTCGTTCTTGCCGGACACGGTGCCGGCGGGAAGTTGCCGGCTGGAGCCTCCCGCCAGCCGCCCCGCATCCGGCGGCAGGTTGTACAGCACCCAGTGCACCCAGGTACGCTGCGGAGCGGCCGGGTCGGGCGCGTCGGGATCGTCGACGACCAGCGCCAGGCTCTTCGTGCCGGCCGGCAGCTCGGACCAGGCCAGCGGCGGCGGCGAGTCGGCCCCGTCGCAGGTATGGATGGGCGGGATGTCGCCGCCGTCCACGAAAATCGATGACAGGGTCATGGCCATGGCGCCTCCGTCGGTGTGCACGACACGCTGCAAGCGTACACCGGTGTGCGGACGGCTGCCGCGCGCCTGGGGCGTTACAATCCGATTTCAACAATAAAGGACGCCCATGAACGAAGAGCTGGCCCGCAGCGTGGTCCTGGTGCGAGCGATCGAAACGACCGACCAGAAGCGCGAAATCCTCAGCGACGACGACCGCCGCTATGCCAACCGCACCGCCCGCGAGCTGGCGCAATGGCAGGCTTCGGAAACGAAGGCCCCCGCCACCTCCGAGCATTTCCTGCAGCAGCGTTCCGAGCAGATCATCAAGAAGCTGTCGCAGCGACACCCGGCCTTTGCCGCGTTCGCCAAGCGCACGCCCGGCCTGCACGCCACCGCGTGGCTGCTGCCGCTGCTGGCGCTGGTGCTGGGCGCCGGACTGGATCGCATCACCGACCCACACCGCGTCGACCTGCTGTCGGCACCGCTGCTGGCGATCATTGCCTGGAACCTGCTCGTCTATGTCGTGATGCTCGTCTGGCTGTGCATCCCGAAGGCCGGCACCACGCGTGTGCGCGCCGCCTGGATCCGCCACCTCTCGGTAGGCAAGGGCGCCATGCCGCGCAAGATGCCGCACGCGCTGTCGTCGGGACTGTATGCGTTCATGGCCGAATGGGCCCAGCTGAGCAGCCGGCTGAACGGCGCGCGGCTGTCCCGCACGATCCACCTGTCGGCCGCCCTGTTCGCCGTCGGCGCAATGGCGTCGCTGTATGCCCGCGGCATGCTGGCCCAATACGGCGCCGGCTGGGAAAGCACGTTCCTGGATGCGGCCCAGGTGCACCAGCTCCTGTCCGTCCTGTTCTGGCCCGCGATCACCGTGTTCGGGCTGCAGGGTTTCTCGATGGCCGACGTGCAGGCGCTGCATTTTGCCGCCGGTGCACCGGCCACGGCGGCGGACGGCGCCCGCTGGGTGCACCTGTACGCGGGGACCATCCTGCTGCTGGTCGTGCTGCCGCGGCTCGTCTTCACTGCCTTCGCGGCGGCGCAGGCCTCGTTCCACAAGCGCCGCTTCCCGCTCGACCTGGAGCAGCCGTACTTCCGCCAGCTTGACGACGCGGCCGGCGGCGAGCCGGGCACGCTGCGCGTGCTGCCGTACAGTTATTCGGTGGACGAGGCGCGCAGCCGCGGCCTCGAGGCCGTGGCTGCGCAATTGCTGGGCGAGCGTGCCCGCGTGCGCTTGCTGGCCGCGGTGGCGTATGACGCCGAGCCGGCCGCCACGCTGCGCGAGATCGATCCGCGCGCCCCGGGCGTCACGTCGACGGCGCTGCTGTTCAGTCTTGCCGCCACGCCGGAAAAGGAAAACCACGGCGCCTTCATCGCGCGCGCCGTCGAAGCGCTGGGCGGGCGCGCCGTCGTGCTGCTCGACGAATCGGCATTCAGCACGCGCACGCCGGACCCGCAGCGCGTACGCGAGCGCACCGAACTGTGGCGAGAATTCTGTGTCTTCCACGGCGCCGAACCCACCGTCGTCAACCTGCTCGCGCCGCTGGTCGCGGTGAAAGGGGAGGGCGCATGAGCGAAACGATCCAGCTGGCGCTGATTTCCCATACCAATAACGGCAAGACCACGCTGGCGCGCACGCTGCTGGGCATGGACGTGGGCGAGGTGCGCGACGCGGCGCACGTGACGGCCCTTTCCGAAGCCCACACCCTGCAAGCCACCGAACAAGGCGACCGGCTGGTGTTGTGGGATACCCCCGGATTTGGCGACTCGGTGCGGCTGATGAAGCGCCTGGCCATGTCGGGCAATCCGATCGGCTGGTTCCTGCGAGAGGTGATCGACCGTTACCGCGACCGGCCGTTCTGGCTCAGCCAGCAAGCCTTGCGCGCCGCGCGCGACGATGCCGACATCGTGCTCTACCTCGTCAACTCCGCCGAGCGTCCCGAGGATGCGGGCTACCTGCCTTCCGAGATGCGCATCCTGGAATGGCTCGGCAAGCCCGTGCTCGTGCTGCTGAACCAGATGGGCCCGCCACGCCCGGCGCCGGACGAACAGGCCGAGCAACTGCGCTGGCGCGAGCACATGCGCCAGTACGCGGCGGTGCGCGACGTGCTGCCGCTTGACGCGTTCGCCCGCTGCTGGGTGCACGAACGCGTGTTCTACGAAGCGCTCGGCCGCCTCGTGCCGGAGGAAAAACGGCCGGCGCACGGGCGGCTGCTGGCCACGTGGGATGCGCAGAACGCGCAGCGCTTCCACCAGTCGATGGCCGTGCTCGCGCAGCAGTTGCACGATGCGTCGCGCGACCGCCAACTGGTGGAAACCGCCGACAAGGGCATGCTGGGTTCGGCGCTGAAGCTGGTCGGCATCGGCAAGGGCGACGATCGCAGGCGCCAGGAGCGCGCCATGAACACCCTGGTCGCGCGCCTGAATCTCGGCATCGGCCAAGCCACCGTCAACCTGCTGTCGCTGCATCGCCTCGACGCCAGTGCGGCCACCACGATCAATGCCCGCGTCAGCAACAACTTCGTCGTGAAGGCGCCGGTCGAGAAGGGGCAGGCGGCGCTGCTGGGCGCGATCGTCTCCGGCGCCGCCACCGGGCTGTCGGCCGACCTGGCCGCCGGGGGGCTCACGCTCGGCACCGGTGCGCTGCTGGGCGGCGTGATCGGCGCGCTCACCTTCGCCGGCGCGGCCTGGGGCTTCAATGCCGGCACCGACCGCAACACCCCGTCGATCACGCTGTCGGATGAATTCCTGCGCACGCTGCTGGTCACGAACGTGCTGCGCTATCTCGCCGTCGCGCACTTCGGCCGCGGGCGTGGCAACTTCGTGGAAAGCGAGGCGCCGGCATTCTGGCAGGACGAAGTGGAGCAGGCCGTGGCCGTGCGCGAGCCGGATGTCGCGACGCTGTGGCGCACGCTGCGCGAGCAGGACGAGCGGGACATCGGCCCCGCCACCGAGCTCCTGGCCGGGATCACGCGGCAGGTCCTCGAACGGCTGTATCCGGGCGCGCCCGTCAAGTGGTAGCCAGACGACCTGCCGGGCGATACGCGGCAAGGTCGGCGGCTACATCCTCCCTTCGCGCACGTAGCCGTCGGCAAAGATCAGCGACGGGTCGGCATCGCCTGAATGCGTGCCGGGGCCGTTGACCAGGCCGCCGGCCAGCCAGCCGCCGTTCCAAGCGGCCAGCGAGCGCACCTGGTTCTGGCGCGCCCCTGCCGTGAAGGGCAGGCGTTGCTGCACGCCGCCATTCGCGTCGAGCACGGCCAGCAGCGGCTGCGCCGTTTCCGAGATGCTGGCGCCGGCCGGGTTTTGCGTGTAGCCGGTGGCGCCCGCCGCGAGCATGCGGCCCTGGCCGAGCGGCAGCAGGTCGAACACGATGTCGCAGCGGTCGACATCGATCACCTGCACTGCCGGCGACTGGCCGGGCTTGAGCAGCGCCACGTAGGCATCCCAGCCGCTGCCGTCCGCCGCCGCGGCGGTGCGCTGCCGTCCCGCCACCGCGATCGTGCCGCCGACCCAGCGCACGGCGTGCACCTCGGGCCGCACCGCCATCGGGACCACCCGCGTGCCGATGCGCGTGCCGGCGGCATCCAGCTCCGTCACGAACAGGCCATAAGCGAGGTTCGCGGGCAGCGTTTCGTTGAAATGGCGCGCATGGCCTTCGATCAGGTTCGTCCGGTCGCTCTGCACGGCGATGGCGATGCGGCCGGTGTCGCTTACGTCCAGGCGCACGTGGGCGGGATTGGACAGCGACTGGAAAGGATCGAAGCCGCCACCGACGATGGCGGCGATGCCCAGCTGAACGCCTGGCTCGACGAGCGTGCGCCAGCGTTGGGTGAATCCGGCGGGCCCATGGGCGAATCGATAGGCGACCACCGCATCCTTGCCGGTACGCAGGGCCAGCACCGCATCCTCGCCGAACGCGGCCAGGCGCGCCGCGTCGCGCGTCACGTACGGCAGCATGGAGTTCGGGTCACGCACGTGGATCGGATCGTCCATGTAGGGATCGTGCGGCGCAACCGGATCGGTGAACCCCTGCTCGCGCAGCAGGGTGCCCCGCGCGTCGAAGCGCAGCAGGCGCACCGCATGGTCGGTACCGATGACCGCCGACACCTCGAGCGAGGGATGCTGCGTGAAATCGAGCAGCGACCAGCCTTCCGGCGGCGTGTATGTGACGGGCACGCCGGCGCTCCGGGCGAACAGCAGGCGGCGCTCCGGCCGCGTCAGCGCGGCCACTTTCTGGGTTTCCGCCAGCGCCGCCCATGCGCCGTCGTGCGCGCGCACCTTGGTGATCGCCGCGCCGGACAATGCGTACTGCACCGGTGGCGGGGGTGGGGGCGGCGGCTCCCCGCCCTCGCGCGGTCCGGGTTCGGACGAGCCTCCGCCGCCGCAGGCGGCCAGCACGGCCAGGGAAAGGGTGGAGAGCAGGGCGCGGCGGCGCGGCAGGGAAAGGGGCATGGTCGTTCCTGAAATGATGGAACGGCCCATTCTAGGGATCGGATGTCGTTAAAGTTTCGCCGAGTGTCGCGATTTGTCCGCCGCCTTGTTACTGAACGTAAAAATCAAAACGGCGCGGTCCTCGCGGAGCGCGCCGTTTTCCTCGTGGCGTAAGGCCTCACGCCGCTTCCGCCTCCTCGCGCGGCGGGAGGGCAATGCGATTGTCGGTGCTGAACTGGTAGTCGCGGAACACGTGTTCCGCGGTGAGCAGTTGATAATCGCCGTTGGCCAGCTTGTGCGTGGTGTCCTTCAGGCGGTACGTGTAGTGGCCGCAGGTCCAGCAGTTGAAGTTGCGCATGTGCGTGCACAGGCAGGTCTTGTCCATCACCTTCACGCCCTTGTCGCTGCCGCCGTTCGCCATCACTTCGCGGTTGTACGAATTGATGTAGGCGCAGTTGCCGTTCGCGTCCAGCAGATAGCCGTACGATTCGCAACCGGGGCGGGTGTTGGTGCCGATCGCCGGCGTATTGCGCAGCATGCGCATCGGGTAGCCGGTGGGCGAGATGCCGTTGACGATCACGTCTTCCTCGGAAGCTTTCGCGTATTCCTGCTTTACCTTGTCCGGCAGGCCGCATTCCTTGGTGATCGTGAAGCGGGTAGCCACCTGCACGCCGGCCGCGCCCATTTCCAGGAAGGATACGGCGTCGCTGCCCGTGAAGATGCCGCCGGCGGCGATCACCGGAATGTCGAGCTGTTCCCCCTTCAGGTAGGCGAGGATCTCGGCCACGATCGTGTGCAGGTCGTAGTCCTGCCAGTCTTCCAGGCCGAAGCCCAGGTGGCCGCCGGCCAGCGGGCCTTCGACGATCACGTAGTCGGGCAGGCGATCGAGCTTGGCGTTCTTGCGCAGGAAGATCTGCAGGGCGCGCACGGACGACACGATGATGCCCAGCTTGGCGTCGCGGAAGCGCGGGTGGTCGGCCATCAGGCCGAACGAGTTGAAGTGCAGGCCGGCGGACAGCGTGATGCCGTCGATGCCCGCATCCAGCGCCGCGTTCAGGCGCACGCGCAGCGTTTCGCGCGGGCCGTTCATCGTCAGCTTTTCCATGCAGTTCACGAAGATGAGGCCGGGCCCCTTCTTCGCTTCCATGGTCCGGCCGATGTGCAGGCGCTGCGCCTCGGCCAGGCGGTTCAGGTCGAACTGCACTACCGCCTTGTCCATGTTGTTGATGTTGAACTTGTAGAGCTTGGTCTTTTCCTTGACGAAGGTGGTATCGAAGCGGCGGTCGGAAACGTCTTCCACCATCGCGTCCGAGATATGGCCGATACCCCCCAGGCGTGCCGCTTCCAGCGCGAGCCCGGCCGTGGAGATGTCCACGCCCATGCCGCCGATCATGATGGGCACATATTCTTTGTCGCCGAACCGCAGGCGGAAATCATCAACACGTTTCATTGCTATCCTCAGGAATGGCCGGCGCGCCGGTCAATCGCGGAAGTTGTTGAATTCGAGCGGCGTATCGGCCACTTCCTTGCGCAGCAGCGCCATCGCGGCCTGCAGGTCGTCGCGCTTGGCGCCCGAGACGCGCACCGATTCGCCCTGGATGCTGGCCTGCACCTTCATCTTGCTTTCCTTGATGATCTTCGTGATCTTCTTCGCCGTTTCGGTGTCCAGGCCGTTCTTCACCTTGATCACCTGCTTGACCTTGTCGCCGCCGATCTTCTCGACCTTGCCTTCATCGAGGAAGCGCACGTCGACCTTGCGCTTGGCCAGCTTGTTGGTCAGCACATCCTTCACCTGGTTCAGCTGGAACTCCGAATCGGCGAAGGCGGTCAGGTCGTTTTCCTTCTGTTCCACGCGCGCATCGCTGCCCTTGAAGTCGAAACGGGTAGTGATCTCCTTGTTGGACTGGTCGACGGCGTTACGCACCTCGATCATGTCCGCTTCGGATACGACGTCAAACGATGGCATGATGTTTCCTTTCGAATTTCTTGTTGCCCGCGGTAATGCCGCGCAAATGATGCGACATTTTAACGGACGCGCGCTGCGAACGCTCGATCGTTTTTATCGTGCCACTCTATAATCGACTAAATATCGAGAAAATGCGTCAGCCTGCCATGTATTCCGAACCGACCCTCCAGCACGATTTTTCCCTGCGCGACCTGAACACCTTCGGCATCGATGCGCGCGCCCGTCATTACGTTCGCATCACGTCCGCCGGCCAGCTGGCGACCATCCTGGGCGATCCGGCCCTGGCCGCGCTGCCGCGGCTGGTGCTGGGCGGCGGCAGCAACCTGCTGCTCACGGGGGACTTCGACGGCCTCGTGCTCCACATGGCGAACACGGGCCGAGAGATCCTGGGCGAAACGGCTGAACACGTGCTGGTACGCGCCGCGGCCGGGGAAAACTGGCATGGCTTCGTGGAGTGGACGCTGGCGCAAGGCCTGGGCGGGCTGGAAAACCTGGCACTGATTCCGGGCACCGTGGGCGCGGCGCCGATCCAGAACATCGGTGCCTACGGCCTGGAAACGAAGGACGTGTTCCACAGCCTGACCGCCTTCGATCCGGCCACCGGTGCCACCATCGTCCTGGATGGCGCCGCCTGCCGCTTCGCCTACCGCGACAGCATCTTCAAGCATCCGGAAGGGCGGCACCTGGTCATCAATGACGTCACCTTCGCGCTGCCGCGCGCATGGCGGCCAAGCCTGCGCTACGCGGAGCTGGCCAATGCGCTGGCGGAAGGGGGCATTGCAGCGCCTTCCGCCCGCCAAGTGGCCGATGCGGTCATTGCCATCCGGCGCCGGAAGCTGCCGGACCCGGCCGAGATCGGCAACGCGGGCAGCTTCTTCAAGAACCCGGTCGTCGGTGCCGCGCAGTGTGCCGCGTTGCTGGAGCGCTTCCCGGCGCTGGTGCACCACCGGCAGGACGACGGCACGGAAAAGCTGGCGGCCGGCTGGTTGATCGACCAGTGCGGCTGGAAGGGAAAACGCCTGGGCGCCGCCGGCGTCTACCCGAAGCAGGCGCTGGTGCTGGTGAATCATGGCGGGGCCACTGGCGCCGACGTGCAGCGGCTGGCCCGGGCCATCCAGGCCGACGTCCAGGCGCGCTATGGCGTGCTGCTCGAGCCCGAGCCCGTCTTCGTGTAGCTCAGAGCGGTCCGGCGCTGGCGGCCCGGTGGCGGCCGCCGCCCTTGGCCGCGTACAGGGCCCGGTCGGCACTTTCCAGCAGATCGGACGGCGATTTCGCGGCAACCGGCACCAGCGTGGCGACCCCGATGGACATCGTCACCACGCGGTGCGGCGATTGCGGGTTCTCGATGTTCAGTTCGGCAAGCGCGCGCAGGCAATCCTCGGCCACGCTGCGCGCGCCGGCTTCATCGGTATCGGGCAGCACGAGCGCGAATTCCTCGCCGCCGTAGCGCGCCGCCAGGTCGGCGGGGCGCTTCAGGCAAGCCGTCATCACCGCGGCCGCCTTCTTCAGGCACAGGTCGCCCGCCAGATGGCCGAACGTATCGTTGTACCCCTTGAAGCAATCGATATCGCACAGCAGCAGCGACAGCGGCCGGCGCTCGCGCTGGCTGCGCTGCCATTCGTGCTGCAGCAGTTCGTCGAAGCGGCGGCGGTTGGCGATGCCGGTCAGGCTGTCCAGTGCCGCCAGCTTCTGCAGTTCGATATTCGCCTCGGCCAGGTGTTTCTGGCTTTCACGCAGGAAGCGGAAGGCTTCGTCGCGCTGCAGCCGGCTGATGTAGGCCCCCGAGTGATAGCGCACGCGAGCCAGCAGTTCCAGCCGGTCGGGCAGCTTCACCAGGTAGTCGTTGGCGCCCACCGCGAAGCCATGGGCCTTCGACGCTGCCTCTTCGCGCGCGGACAGCACGATCACCGGCACGTGTTCCAATTGCGGCTCGGTGCGGTAGCGGCGGATCAGGTCGAAGCCATCCCAGCCCGGCATCACGAGGTCTTGCAGGATCACGGTGGGTTGCAGGCGCTGCGCGCAGGCGACCGCGGTCGCCGCGTCGGTCACGAAATGGAACTCGATATCGGGCTGGTCGGCCAGCATGCGGCGCACCGCTTCCACGACGAGCAACTGGTCGTCGACCAGCAGCACGCGCACCTTGAAGTTCGTGAGGGCAAATTCCGGTTCCGCGCCAGCGGAGGAGGCCTGGGACATCGGGCTTTCCTAAGTAAGTTGAACGCTGGCGGCGAAAGGGTTGCGTCCCTCAGGGTTTGCCTCCAGTTGTACTGCGTAAAAACGGGCCGATCTTCTCAAGTGGCAGGATCATCTGCGCCGCGTCGAGTTCGGCAGCCGCGCGCGGCATGCCGTACACGGCGCTGGTTGCCTGGTCTTGCGCCACCGTGGTCTTGCCGGCACGCCGCATGGCCAGCAAGCCTTCGCCGCCGTCGCGGCCCATGCCGGTCAGCAGGATGCCGACCGCGTCGTCACGCCAGTGCCGTGCCACGCAACGGAAGAATACGTCGACCGACGGGCGGTAGGCATAATCCTTCGGCACCGCATCGTAACCCAGTTGGTGATTTTCATCCAGTACCAGATGGTCATTGCTCTTCGCTATCATGACGGTACCGCCCATCAGCGCATCACCATGTTCGATCGGCCGCACGGGCATGGTCAACTGGTCGCCCAGCCATTTCGCGAAGTGGTCGGCAAAGTTCTCGTCGATATGCTGCACCACCACGATCGTACAGTCGGGCGGCGCCTGCCAGCCGGCCAGGATGCGGGCTACCGCGACCGGGCCGCCGGTCGAGGCGCCAATTGCCACCAATGTACGCACCCCCGGTACAACGCGCTCGACCGCCGTGGCGGCGGTGCGTGGCTGCAGGCCCTGGATGCCACCGCTGTGCCGGATCAGCTTTTCCATCGTGCGCAGCTTGGCCAGCAACTGGGCGGCGCCCTCGTCGTGGCCCGGGATGAGGATCGGCGTGGCCGTCACGTCCAGCGCGCCGGCGCCCAGCGCGCGGAACACCTGGTTCACGCTGTCCTGCGGGCGGCCCGTCACCACCAGGATCGCGCATGGCGATTCGGCCATGATGCGCCGGGTCGCTTCCACGCCATCGAGTTCCGGCATGTTCAAGTCCATCAGCACCAGGTCGGGGCGGTTGTCGGCGCACATGCGCACGGCCTCCAGGCCGGTGCGGGCGATCCACAGCACCTGGTGCAGCTTGGTACCGGCGATCACGCGGCGCAAGGCCTCGGCCGCCATCGCGACATCGTTGGCAATCCCGATCTTCATCGATATGCGTCCCCGACCAGGTCCGCGACCGCGTCCAGCAGTGTCTCGTCATGGAAACTGCCCTTGGTCAGGTAGTAGTCGGCACCGGCGGCCAGGCCGCGCGCACGGTCTTCCGGCCGGTCCTTGTAGGACACGATCATCACGGGCAAAGTATGCAAGTGCGGATCCCTCTTGATCAGGTTGACGAGTTCGATGCCGTCCATGCGGGGCATGTCGACGTCGGTGATGACCAGGTCGTAATCACCGGAACGGGCGGCGTTCCAGCCATCCATGCCGTCGACGGCGATGTCGACCTCGAAGCCGCGTCCCGTCAACAGCTTGCGCTCCATCTCGCGCACCGTCAGCGAATCGTCGACGACGAGGATACGCTTCATTCTACGCCGTGCCGCGCCATCGGCGCGCGCCAATTGCTGCAATCCTCCTTCGGCCAGCAATTTATCGATCGACATGAGCAGGTCGGACACGTCGAGGATCAGCACCGGCTCGCCATCGTTCAACAGGGCGGCGGCGGCCACGTCGCGCAGCTTGCCGAAAACGGGATCGAGGCTGTGCACGGCCAGGCTGTGCTCCCCCCGTATCGCGTCGACCACGAGACCATAGCGGTGCGTGCCCGTACCGACCATGATTACCGGCAGCAGTTCCTGGTGCGTCGTCTCGCCCAGTTGCAGCACCTGCGCGGCCGAGACCAGTCCGACGTTGTCGCCCTCGTATTCGAAGAACTGCTTGCTTTCCAGCGTGTGGACGGCCTCGCGCGGCACCTGCAGCACGCGCTCCACCTTCACGATCGGCAACGCGTAGGCCTCGCCGCCGACATCCACCACCAGCGAGCGCACGATCGATTGCGTCAGGGGCAGGGTGATGTGGGTATGGAAGCCGCGGCCCGGCTGCGATTCCAGCCGCACGGTGCCGTTCTGTTGTCGGATGCTGTCGTGCACGATGTCCAGGCCCACGCCGCGGCCGGAGATTTCCGTCACCTCCGCCTTCAGGCTGAACGCCGGCAGGAACAGGAACTGCATCAGCTCCGCATGCGACATCGTGTCGGCCATCGCCTGCGTGGCCATGCGGCGCGCCACCACGGCGGCGCGGATGCGCTCCGGGTCCACGCCTGCGCCATCGTCATGGATCTCGATATTGAGCATGCCGGCCCGGTGCCGCGCCTCGAGCACGATGGTGCCGTGCGGCGCCTTGCCGGCCCTTGCGCGCGCGTCCGGGGCCTCGATGCCGTGATCGACGGCATTGCGCAGCATGTGGTTCAGGGGGCTTTCGATGCGGGCCAGGATATCGCGGTCCACCAGCGTCTCCTCGCCGCGGATATCCAGCCGCACGTCCTTGCCCAGGCTGCGCGCCAGGTCGCGCACCATGCGCGGGAAGTGGTGCACGCCGTCGCGGAACGGGCGCATGCGCAGTGCCAGCACTTCATCGACCAAGCCCTGGGCCACGTTCAGCAACCGGCGTTCGTACTGCTCCATGTCGGCCACGTGGCCCAGGATGAACTGCTTCAGCGGCTGCCCGCGGTGCAGCACCTGGGCGGCCTTTTCGCGCAGCACCGGGTCGCCGTTGCGGCCGATCGCCTCCTGAAGGTCGTCGAGCGCGGCGAACAGCGCCGCTTGCTGGCGCTTGTAGCGCTGCATGGCCTGGATCAGCGGCTGCATCTGGTGCGCGGCGATGCGGGTTTCGCCGGCCAGCGACAGCAGCCGGTCCGACTGCACGCCGGGCCTGCCGCCGCGGGGCACCGTCGTGTCCTGGGAGGGCGCCGGCTCCGGCGCCGCCAGCTGGGACGGCTCAGGCATGACCGGGGCGGCGACCTCGGGCCCGGGGGCTGGCATAGGCGTCGGCATGGGCGCGGGTGCCGTCGCGGGCGCCTGGGCCACCGGCTCCGGCAGGAAGGCGATGCCACGGATCGCGTCCATCGTGCCACGGATCGTGTCGCCGCGCGTCGCCAGCCAGTCCTGCAAGCCGCTTTCCTGCAGGTTGGCGCACTGCACGATCAGGTCGACACCGGCCAGCAGCACGTCCACGCGGTTCGGAGTCAACTTCAACAGGCCGTGCTGGGCGGCGATGAACGCGTCTTCCATGCCGTGCGCCAGTTGCACGATCACGTCCAGGCCCACGATTGCCGCGGCGCCCTTGATGGAGTGGGCCGCGCGCATCATCGCTTCGAGCGCGGCCGGGTCGGCATCGCGCTCCAGCGCCAGCAAGCCATCCGTCAGCATCTGCGTCTGGCTCTCCGCCTCCATGCGGAACAGCTCCAGCATCGAGAACTGGGACAGGTCGTCGCTCATCGCAATGCCCTCGCCAGTTGCGGGCCCAGCATCGCGGCGTCCAGCAAGCCGATGCGCAGGTCGCCTTCCGCCAGCACGCCCGACAGGTAGCGCTGCACACCCTTGTTGATCGTCGCGGCGGGGGCCTGTACACGCGTGCCGGCATAGCGCACGATGCCGTGCAGGTCGGCCACCGGCAGCGCATACGCGCGGCTTTCCCACTGCACCAGCAGGAGCCGCGCGAAGGTGTGGCGGCTGGCGCGCGCGCTGCCGCCGCCGGCGTCGATGTCCAGCAGGTCGGCCAGCGCGACGCATGGATACAGTTGCCCGCCCACGTTGACGACGCCGCGCATGCCGCGCGCGGTCCGGTGCGGCACCCTGTGCGGCGTTGCATGGGGAGCGACGCGCAGCAACATCGCCGTGGGCAGCGCCAGCCACTCGGCGCCGACACGGAATGCCACCGCCGACGCGTCGGCCAGCTCCGCCGTGGCAAGGGGGGCGCGGAAATGCTCGGCCCACTCGTGCAAATAGGCGTCGTCGACCGCACGGCCCGCCCTGCTGGCACGATGCGCGCGATCTTCCGGTAATGTGACTTTGCTCATCTTTCCTTACTCATGATTGGGCCCTCGCTCTATCGCCGCCCACGTTGGCCTGGCGCCGGCGCCATACGCGGGCGGCGCGCTCGCGCAGATTGTCCTGTACCGCCGTGTCGCCCTGCCGGCCGGCCAGCAATGCCAGGTGGCAGAGCGCCTCGTAATGGTCGGGTTCCAGGTAGATGCAGCGCCGCAGGTGCGCCTGCGCTTCCTGGGGTGCCGCGTCCTCGGTGAGCAGTCCCAGCAGGAACCAGGCGCCGGCATTGTCCGGCTCCCGCGCCACCAGGGCGCGGCAGATCGCCTCGGCCTCCGGCCGCTGGCCAAGGTCGGCCAGGCGGGCCGCTTCCTCGAGCGGCGCCGCCCGGACAGCGCCGGCGGTTGCCGGCGGCGGTGGCGCCGTGCGCGCAGGGCGTGGCGCAGGCGCTACCGAGGGGGCAGGCGCGGGCGCGGACGCCTGCGCGACCGTGCGCGGCACGGCGCGGCGCTCGCGCAGCGCGCCTTCCTGCGGTGGAACGCGGCGGCGTTCGGCGACCGACTCGTTCATCGGCAGCGGCAGGCGCGCGTATGGGCCGTCGGGCGGTGCTCCATCCTTGCGCAGCGCGAAGGCCTGGCGGTAGGGCAGCGTCGTGAAGCCGTTCTGCACGAAGGACGGTACTTCGGCGTAGCCCGCCAGCAGCACGCCGTCGTCGGCCAGCAGGGCGGCAAGCCGCGCGATCGCGGCGGCCGTGGTGGGCGCATCGAAATAAATCAGCAGGTTGCGGCAAAAGATCACGTCGTAGCTGCGCGGCGGCGCCAGGTCGCTCGTCAGCAGGTTGCCCTGGCGGAAGCGCACGCGGCGGCGCAAGGCGGGATCGATACGGTACAGGTTATCCCCTTCATGCGTGAAGTGGCGGTCGCGAAAGCCGAGATCCTTGCCGCGAAACGCGTTGCGGCCGTACAGCCCCTCCTGGGCACGCGCAATGCAGGCAGTGGACAGGTCGACGGCATCGATCGCGAATGCCGCCGGCGACACGCCGGCATCGACCAGCGCCATCGCCAGCGTGTACGGCTCTTCGCCGCCGGCACAGGGGATCGACAGCATGCGCAGCAGCTGCCGCTCACCGGCCGCCAGCCGCCGCTGCGTGTACGCCGCGGCCACGGCGAACGCCTGCGGGTCGCGGAACAGCCACGATTCCGGCACCACCACCAGCTCGACCAGCGCGGCAAGCTCCGTGTCGTCGACGGTTTTCTCGTACTCCGCGCGGTCGGCGATGCCGTTGGCGCCCATCCGGCTGCGCACCGCCCGCTCGACGGTTTCAGGGCCGAGATTCAGCCCCGTGGCCGCGCGCAGCCGCTGCAGCGTGTTCATGGCGGCGGGTCCTGGAACAGCAGGGCGCGCAGCGTGTCCGGCAGCATGCGGTCCGGCTCGACCAGTTGCACGATGCCGTGCATGTCGCTGGCCACCCGGCCGAGGAAGGGGGCGGCCAGCACTCCGGCCGGTGCCAGCGCGGCATCGGCCACGTCCTGAACGCCCTGTACGCGCTCCATCACCAGGCCAAGCGGATGCACGACGCCGGCTGACGCGGTGTAATCGACCAGCACGATGCGCGTGTCGGCCCGCCGCGCGGCGCCATCCCGGCCGGCGAGGCGGCTGACATCGATCACCGGAATGCTGCTGCCGTGCAGGTTCATCAGCCCGGCCACCTGGTCCGGCGCGCCTGGCACGGCCTTCAGCGTCATTAGCGGCAGCACGCGCCGGATGCATGCGAGCGGAAGGCCGTAGCGGTCAGCGCCGATGTGAAAGACCAGGACCTTCATGGCCGGCAGTTCAGACGTTGACCGCGAACGTGGCCACGGAGGTCTGCAGGTCGCTGGCTGCGTATTGCAGCTGGTGCACGGCCTCGCTGGTGGCCTTCAGCGATTCCACCGTCTGCTGGGTCGCGTCGTTCAGCTGCATCATCGTTTCCGAGATCTGCTGCGCGCCCACGGCTTGCGCTTGCATGCCCTGCAGGACCGCGTCGAACTGAGGCGCGAGCTTGCGCACCTGGTCCATCATGCTGGAGAGGTGTTCGGTCACGGCACGCACCTCGCCCACGTTGCGGCGTATCTCCTCGGAGAACTTGTCCATGCCCATCACGCTGGCCGACACGGCGGACTGCATTTCCTTGAGCATCTGTTCGATATCCCAGGTCGACACCGAGGTCTGGTCCGCCAGGCGGCGGATCTCGGTGGCGACGACGGCAAAGCCGCGGCCCGCCTCGCCGGCCTTCTCGGCCTCGATCGCGGCATTGAGCGACAGGATATTGGTCTGGTCCGCCACCTTGGTGATCGTGGTCAGCACGCTGTTGATGTTCGACGCCTTCTCGGACAACGCGGCCAGCTTGGCATTGATCGAATCGGTGGCCGAGACCATGTTCTGCATCGTCGCATCCATGCGGCGCAGGTTTTCCTGCGCCTCGGCGGTGGCCGAGGTGGTGTAGTCCGCCACCGCCGTGGCGTCTTCCATCGTCTTCAACAGTTGCGACGTGTTCGACGAGATTTCCTTCGTGGTCGACAGCACCTCGACGCTGGTCTGCGCCTGCTCGACGCCCGTGGCTTCCTGCTGCTTGGCCGATGCGGCGATCTCCGTGGCCGACGTGGTCACCTGGATGCCCGCCTTCTGCACATTGTTGAGCAACAGGCGCAGATTGTCGAACATGCGCGCCAGGCCGTGGCCCAGCTGGCCGATCGCGTCATTGCCGGTGACCTCGACCTTGCCGGTCAAATCGCCCGACGCGGCGCGCGACACGACAACCAGCAACGAATCGACCTTGGCGCGCAACTCGTCGGTGGCGGCCCGCTCGCGTTCGCGGCTGTCCTGGATCGATTGCGCCATGCGGTTGAATTCCTGGCCCACCTGGCCCAGTTCGTCGCGCGTGATGAGCTGCACCCGCGCGCCCTGGTCGCCGGAGGCCACGCGGCTGACCACGCTGGTCAGGCTGGTCAGCGGTCCCATGATGGCGCGCGTCAGGGCCCACACAACCAGCATGCCCAGCAGGACCGACACCGCGCCCCCGCCCAGGAGCACCAGATTCATATCGCGGCGTAACTCCGTGGCGGCATCCGACCGTTCGGCCAGCAGCGCGTTCTCTTCCTTGCGTGCTTCCGCCAGCAGGGCGTGTACTCCGGAAATGACGGGGCTGGCTTCCTGGAACTGGGGCATCTTGCCGATCGTATCGGCGGCGCCCGGCGTATTGCCCAGCTGCTCGCGCAGTGCCGTTTGCGGCTCGAGCACGTCGCGTACCCAGCTGAGCGTCATGTTTTCCAGCCTGGCCGCGCGTGCTGCCTGGGCCGGATTGTCCACGACGAGTTTCTGCAGCGTGGTGATGGTTGCGGGCAATTGTGCAACCGCTTCGCGGGTCTTCGCGAGGCGCGCCGGCGTGCCGGTCAGGTAGTAGCCGCGCGCTTCGACCTGTACTTCGACGACGGCAAGGCTGACCCGGTCGATCGCGTTCACCACTTGCATGGTATGCCGGTCCCACTCGTTGGCTGCGCGCAGTTTCGCGAAATTGTTATAGGCAATCACCAGCAACACCAGGATGATGGCGAGGATAGTGCCGAAGCCGGCGTACAGCTTGTTCTTGATGCTCATGTTCTGGATCATCTCGGTCGCATCCGAAGAGTTCGTGTCGTGGGCAATGTATCACTTTCCGCGCTGGGCGGAAGTAAAAAGGGCTGCCGTGCGGCAGCCCTTGTTTCCCGTAGGTGATACTTACTGGCCGCGTTTCAGCCGTGCATTCGCGGCAATGCGCATGCGCAGCGCGTTCAGCTTGATGAAGCCGCCGGCGTCGGCCTGGTTGTAGGCGCCGCCGTCCTCGTCGAAGGTGGCGATGGTCTGGTCGAACAGCGAATCGGTCTTCGAATCGCGCGACACGACGATCACGTTGCCCTTGTACAGCTTGACGCGCACCCAGCCGTTCACGGTCTGCTGCGTGTGGTCGATCAGCGTCTGCAGCGCCACGCGCTCCGGTGCCCACCAGTAGCCGTTGTAGATCAGCGAGGCGTAGCGCGGCATCAGGTCGTCCTTCAGGTGCGCCACTTCGCGGTCCAGCGTGATCGATTCGATGGCGCGGTGCGCCTTCAGCATGATCGTGCCACCCGGCGTTTCATAGCAGCCGCGCGACTTCATGCCCACGTAGCGGTTCTCGACCAGGTCGAGGCGGCCGATGCCGTGCTTGCCGCCCAGGCGGTTCAGTTCCGTCAGCACCTCGGCGGCGCTCATGCGCTTGCCGTTCAGGGCCACGATGTCGCCCTTTTCGTATTCGATGTCCAGGTACTCGGGCTGGTCGGGCGCCTGCTCCGGCGACACGGTCCAGCGCCACATCGATTCCTCGGCTTCGGCGCTCGGGTTTTCCAGGTGGCGGCCTTCGAACGAGATGTGCAGCAGGTTGGCATCCATCGAGTACGGCGCGCCGCCGTTCTTGTGCTTCATGTCGATGGCGATGCCGGCGTCTTCCGCGTACTTCAGCAGCTTCTCGCGCGACAGCAGGTCCCACTCGCGCCACGGTGCGATCACCTTCACGCCGGGCTTGAGCGCATAGGCGCCCAGCTCGAAGCGCACCTGGTCGTTGCCCTTGCCGGTGGCGCCGTGCGAGATGGCGTCGGCACCGGTTTCGTTGGCGATCTCGATCAGGCGCTTGGCGATCAGCGGGCGGGCGATGGAGGTGCCCAGCAGGTATTCGCCTTCGTACACGGTGTTGGCGCGGAACATCGGGAACACGAAGTCGCGCACGAATTCCTCGCGCACGTCGTCGATGTAGATGTTTTCCGGCTTGATGCCGAACTTCAGCGCCTTGGCGCGCGCCGGCTCGAGTTCCTCGCCCTGGCCCAGGTCGGCCGTGAAGGTGACGATCTCGCACTTGTAGTTATCCTGCAGCCACTTCAGGATCACGGAGGTGTCCAGGCCGCCGGAGTAGGCGAGGACTACTTTTTTAATGTCGCTCATTTCAAATTTCCAGTCGCTTCAAACAGGGTCGTGGCATACCGTTTCGATGTTGTGCCCGTCCGGGTCCAGCACGAAGGCGCCATAGTAGTTGGGGTGATAGTGGGCACGGATGCCGGGGGCTCCGTTGTCGCGCCCGCCCGCCGCCAGCGCCGCCGCGTGAAACGCGTCGACCAGCGCGCGGCTGTCCACGCGCAGGGCCACGTGGACGGGGCTGATTGCCTTGTCATCCGATTTCGCTTCCGAGATCCAGAAGTCCGGCTTCGGCGCGATGCCGAAGCCCGCCACGCGAACCGTGCCCGTGATCTCCGGGCCCAGCTCCATCAGCATGGCATGGCCGATCGGTGCCAGCGCCTTCTCGTAGAACGCGCGGCTGTTCGAAAAATCGGTGACGATGATTCCAACATGGTCGATCATGGCAGGCTTTCGCAGTTCATTTGCCGTCGAGGCGGCCCAGCAGCAGGTATTCGATCAGCGCCTTCTGGATGTGCAGGCGGTTTTCCGCCTCGTCCCACACCACCGATTGCGGGCCATCGATGACTTCGGCCGAGACTTCCTCGCCGCGGTGGGCGGGCAGGCAGTGCATGAACAGCGCATCGGGCGCGGCACGCGCCATCTTCGCGCTGTCGACGATCCAGCCGTCGAAGGCTTTCAGACGGGCCGCGTTTTCCTCCTCGTAGCCCATGCTGGTCCACACGTCGGTGTTCACCAGGTGCGCGCCCTCGCAGGCATCCGACGGGTTGTCGAACAGCGTGAAGCGGTTGGTGGAGACCAGCGACATGTCCATGTCGTAGCCCTTCGGCGTGGACACGTTCATGTGGAAGCCGAACACCTCGGCCGCCTGCAGCCAGGAATACAGCATGTTGTTGGCATCGCCGATCCACGCCACCGTCTTGCCCGTAATGGGGCCGCGGTGCTCGTAGTACGTGAAGATGTCGGCGAAGACCTGGCAGGGATGGTGCTCGTTCGTGAGGCCGTTGATGACCGGCACCCGCGAATTGGCGGCGAAGCGCTCGATGATGTCCTGCCCGAACGTGCGCACCATGATGATGTCGCACATGCGGGACATCACCTGGCCGGCATCCTCGACCGGTTCGCCGCGGCCCAGCTGCGAGTCGCGGGTGTTCAGGTAGATCGCGGCGCCGCCCAGTTGATGCATGCCGGCCTCGAACGACAGGCGGGTGCGGGTGGAATTCTTTTCGAACACCATGACCAGCGTGCGGTCGATCAGCGGGTGGTAGATCTCGTAGTTCTTGAACTTGCGCTTGATGATGTGCGCGCGTTCGATCACGTATTCGTATTCTTCGAGGGTGAAATCGGAAAACTGGAGATAATGCTTGATCGGTTTTTGCGTAGACATATTCACAACGGATTGGGCGGCGCGATGCTGCTGCACACTGTTATTCGACTCGATTGCCGGTATCCTGCGCATCGGCGTGGACAGCTTAACAAATTCATTATAAGGGGTTTTTCAGGGGGCTAGTACATCGGCGCCCCCTCGTCCGGGTCGTGCCGCGGCGCTACCAGCGGCAGCTCCAGCGTGAACGTGGTGCCGGCGCCGCTGCTGGCCACGCTGATCTGGCCGCCCAGCAGGCTGGTGACGATGTTGTAGCTGATCGACAGTCCCAGGCCGCTGCCGCCGCGGCCCAGCTTGGTGGTGAAGAAGGGGTCGAAGATGCGCGACAGGTGCTCGGGTGCGATGCCGGCACCGTCGTCGGCGAACACAACGGTGACCTTGCCCTCCGGCCCCGCGCTTGCCGTCAGCAGCATGCGCCCGCCGCTGCGGCCTTCGAAGGCGTGCAGCAAGGCGTTGTTGATGAAGTTCGTGATTACCTGCCCGAACGGGCCGGGATAGCTGTCCAGCTCGATCCCCTCGGGCACGTCGAACCCGATGCCATGATTCGATGCGCGAATGCGGTTCATCATCGTGGCCACGATCTCGTGCGTGACCTGGTGCAGCTGGAAGCGGCGGCGCTGCTCGGTGGTGCGGTCCACCGCCACCTGCTTGAAGCTGGCCACCAGGTCGGCCGCGCTGCGCAGGCCGCGCATCACCAGCTCGGAAGCCTTGCGCGCGTCGGCGATGTAGGCGGCCAGCTCGGAGCGGCGCAGGCCCGGCCCGTTTAACGCGCTTTCCAGTTCCACCGTCTTCTGTTCCAGCGTGCTGGCGATCAGGAGGCTGTTGCCGATCGGCGTGTTCAGCTCGTGCGCCACGCCCGCCATCAGGGCGCCCAGGGCCGCCAGCTTTTCCTGCGCCGCCAGTTGCGACTGCGCTTCCTTCAACTGGGCATAGGCTTGCGCATTGTCGAGGGCGATGGCGCCATAGGCGCACAGCGTGCGGAAGATCAGCCGTTCGCGTTCGCCGTAGGCGGCATGCTGGCGCGCCTGCACGCTCATCGCGCCAAGCACGCGCTCGCCCAGCAGCAGCGGCACGAAGAGGGCGCTTGCGCAGTGCTCGCAGCCGTCGATGGCACGAGGGTGCCGCGCCAGGTCGTCCACCGCGATCTCGCGCCGTTCGCGCACGCAGCGCAGGTTCCACGACGTGGCGTCGTCCCGTGCGATCGTGAACGGTGCCAGCGGCGCCCCCGCCTCAATGCCGAACGCCAACGCCAGCGCGGCGCCATCGGCCGGCAGCACGATGGTGAACGCATAGGCCGGCAGCAGCGTGTGCACGTAGCGATTCAGTACGTCGTGGATGCTCGTGGCGTCCAGGTGCATCGTGATTTCCTGCCCGATGGCGGATAGTCGCTGCAGGATGGCGCTGGTCTGCTGCTGCAGTTCGGCGCGGCCCGCCTCGGACATCGCCAGGGCGCGGTGGTGCCGCTCCTCGGCGCGCGCCTTCTCGGTCTGGCGGTGCAGCTGCATGGCGATCGCTCGGCGCGTCACCTCCTGGCTGTGCGTCTTCACCCGCGCCGCGCTGGCCGCGCGCGACGTGGCGTAAGCCTCGCAGTAGTCGCCCACGCGCGCATATTCCTCCGCCAGGGCGTCGTACAAGTCGCCGGGCACGATATAGCCCTCGATCGTGGCGGCCACCTGCAGTGCGCGCCGCAGGTAGTGCAACGCGGGACTTTTCTCGGCCATGTCGGCGGGGCCGGGCAGGGCGTGGTGATGGTGGATCAGCGCCAGCACGCGAAGCCCGGCTACGTGGTTGTACACATTGTGATGGCCGGCGGCCAGCTCGACGGCCTGCTGGGCGAGGACGAGCGCCTCGGCGGGGCGGCCGAGGAAGCACAGCGCATGGGCGCCGCCGCGCCGCGCCACCATGCGGAAATCGGCCTGGTCCAGCGCATCGGCCCGCGCCGACAATTGCTCGAAGGCGGCCAGGGCGCCGGCATGGTCGCGCTGTGCCAGGCACAGGTCGCCCGTGTATTGCAGCGCGATCGCATACAGCCGGCTGTTCGCATACGGTTGCAGCAGGTCCAGTGCCTCGCGCAGCAGTTCGCCCGCCGCGTCCAGCCGGCCCAGGCGGCGCAACGTGTCGCCGGTATGCATCAGCGCGGCCGCCGTGCTGCGCGGCCACTGCCTGGACCGCGCCATGTCGAGGGCGCGCTGCATCCACTCCAGGGCCGCGTGATGGTCGTTCAGGTTCGAGAATTTCTCGCCGATATTGGTGGCGGCGATGATGGCCGTGCGCACCTGGCCCGTGGCCAGCGCCGCTTCATAGGTGCGCAGGTAGTGGCGCGCGGCGCCGCCGAAATCGCTGGACTGGCTGGCAGCCATGCCGAGAAAGTCGTTGACCCAGCAATCCAGCGCCGGCGTGCGCTCGCGGTCACCGTCGAAGTGCTCGCCCCAGCGCTCGCGCGCCATCTCGAGGTCGCGCAGCACGGCCCAGCGGGCGCTGGCCGCCTCGGCGATCGCGACCCGGTCGGCATTGCCGGGAACATGTGCCGCCGCTTGCGCTGCGGCGGCGCAGCGTTCCAGCTCGAGATCGCGGCACACGTGCGCGCCGCGATCGACGGCGATCCATGCGCACAGCCAGTGGGCGTCGGCGCAACCGGCATTGTCGCCGGCGGCGCGAAACGCATCGCGGGCGCTTTCGGCCATCGCCTGCGCCCGATCGAGTTCGCCCATCAGCCAGCGCACTTCCGCGCGCAGCAGCAGCAAGCGGGCGGCGATGGCGGGCCGCGTGGCGGCGTCGAGGTCGGGCAGCAGGGATTCGGCTTCGTCGGCCAGCGCCATGGCGCGGCCGGTATCGCGCTGGCGCAGGTGCCAGGCCAGTTCCGCCAGCACCGGCACGCGCGCCGCGCCGGCCAGCCCGGGCAGGGCCTGCTCCCATTGCGCAATCGCGTCGTCGCCGGTGAACAGGTCCATGGTCATCGATGCCGGTCAGTACAGCGTTTGCGACGACTCGTGCAGCAATTGCCCGTACAGCTCGTGCCGCATCTTCGCGATCCGGCCTGAGCGCACGGCATCCAGCACGGCGCATTGCGGCTCCGACAGGTGCCGGCAGTTGTAGAACTTGCAGCCGCCCAGGTAGGGCTGGAAGTCGCGGAACGCGCGTTCCAGCATGCCTTCGCTCAGGTGGTACAGGCCGAATTCCTGGAAGCCGGGTGAGTCGATCACCGTCGCGTGACCGTCCAGGTGGTACAGGCGTGTAAACGTGGTGGTGTGCTTGCCGGTATCGAGCGCCGCCGAGATTTCGCGCGTGGCGATGTCGGCATCCGGCACCAGCAGGTTGATCAGCGAGGACTTGCCCATGCCGGACTGCCCGATCAGGATCGTGGACTGGTTGGCCAGCAGCGGCGCCAGTTCGTCGACGGTTTCCTGCGGCCGGCCCTTGGCGGACACCTCGTGCACGGGATAGCCCATCGCCGTGTACACCTTCAGGCGCTCGCGTGCCTTGTCCAGGCCCTCGGTCACGTCCACCTTGTTGAGGATCAGCCGCGCGGCGATGCCCGCCGCCTCGGAGGCGACCAGGGCGCGCGACACCAGGTCGTCCGTGAAACTGGGCTCGGTGGCGACCACGATGAACAGCTGCGTCACGTTGGCCGCCAGCAGCTTCGACTTGTACTGGTCGGAGCGGTACAGCAGCGTCTTGCGCTCCTGTATCTTGTCGATCACCGCCTGGTCGGGCGACGTGAGCGTGAGGTCGACGAAGTCGCCGACGGCCACATTGGTCTTCTTGCCGCGCGTGACGCATTGGAGGCGGGTGCCTTCCGCTTCGGCCAGGTAGTGGCGGCCGTGGGCCGCGATGATGATGCCGGTGCGCTGTTCCTTCTTCATGGGCGGCCCGCCACCCGTACCAGCGCATCCGCCTTGGCGGCGCAGATGAAATCGTTCAGCGATAATCCTTTCACGGAATGGGTCTCGAAGCGCACCACGCAATTCCTGTAGCCCACCACCAGCTCGGGGTGGTGGTCTTCGCAGTGCGCGATGTAGGCAATGGCGTTGACGAACGCCATCGTCTGATAGTAGTCCTTGAAGCCGAAGGCCCGGGTCAGGCGGCCGGCGTCGATCGCCCAGCCGTCCAGCAGCGCGAGCAGGCGCGCGGCTTCGGTTGCGGCCAGCTGCTCGTTGGCGTGCGCGCATTGCAGCGTGCGCAATTCGTGTGCGCTCGTGATCATGCGTGTGCCGTGCCAGCTTGCTGGTTCAAATGCCGGCCCAGGTGGCGGATGCGAATCGATGCCGGCGGGTGCGAGTCGTAGAAGGCCGAGTGCAGCGGATCGGGCGTCAGGGTCGAGGCATTATCCTCGTACATCTTGACCAGCGCCGTGACGAGGTCGCGCGCATCGGTGTGCTGCGCGGCGAATGCGTCGGCTTCGAACTCGTGCTTGCGCGAACTGAGCGAAGCCAGCGGCCCGAACAGGAAGGTGAACACGGGCAGCGCCAGCATGAAGAGGATCAGCGCCAGCGCGTCGTTGCCCTGGCCGGGGGCGATCAGCGGCGACACGCCCAGGCCCGTGTAGAACCACACCTGGTTCTTCAGCCAGCCCAGCAGGGCAAGGAAGGCCAGCGACAGCGCGAACATGAGCCCGATGCGCTTGACGATGTGCTTGAGCTTGAAGTGCCCCAGCTCGTGTGCCAGCACGGCTTCGATTTCCTGCGGGGCCAGGCGGGCAAGCAGCGTATCGAAGAACACGATGCGCTTGGCGGCGCCGAAGCCGGAAAAATACGCATTGCCGTGCGCGCTGCGCTTGGAACCATCCATCACGAACAGGCCCTTGGAGGCGAAGCCCACGCGCTGCATCAAGCCTTCGATGCGCGCCTTGAGCGTTTCATCGGCCAGCGGCGTGAACTTGTTGAACAGCGGCGCGATCACGGTCGGGAACAGCACCATCATCAGCAGCTGGAAGCCGCTCCACACCAGCCAGGTGTAGAACCACCACAGTTCCCCGGCCCCGGCCATCAGCGTGAGCACGATCCACGCCAGCGGCAGGCCGAGCACCACGGCCAGCAGCACACCCTTCGCCATGTCGGTGAAGAACAGGCCGGGCGTCATCTTGTTGAAGCCGAAGCGCTCTTCCAGGCGGAACTGGCGGTACCAGTCGATCGGCACGTCGATCAGGCCGGAAATCGCCGCGAACGCCGCCAGCAGGCCGATCTGGTATGCCATGCCCCCGCCCGTCAGCGTGAACACCTGCGTCGACAGCCATTGCAGGCCGCCCAGCAAGGTGAAGCCCACGAGCACCGCGGCGTTGATGAACATGGTGACGATGCCGAACTTGGTGCGCGCGATCGTGTAGTCGGCCGCCTTCTGGTGCGCGGCCAGCGGAATGGTGGCGGCAAATTCGGCGGGCACGGCGCCGCGGTTGGCCAGCACGTGGCGCAACTGGCGCGAGGCAAGCCAGAAGCGGACGGCCAGCGTGAGCGTCAAAAATGCGACAAACAATAATGAAAACGCGTGTGAATACATTCGGTGCCTGTGAGAAAATGGCGGTTTAGTTTGGCCAAGAGAGAATTATGTCACAAGCGAACGATACTTCCGTCACCACGCCGGTCGCCCCCCAGCAGCAGCGCCCCAATGAAATGAACCTGGTCTGGGTCGACATGGAAATGACGGGCCTGGAACCCGATACCGACCGCATCATCGAAGTGGCGATCGTTGTTACCGACATGCACCTGAATGTGCTGGCCGAAGGCCCGGTGCTCGCGATCCATCAGTCCGACGCGACGCTGGACGCGATGGATTCCTGGAACAAGGGTACGCATGGCCGCTCGGGCTTGATCGACCGCGTGAAGGCATCGACGATCTCGGAAGAGCAGGCCGAGGCGGAACTGATCGCGTTCATGAAGCAGTGGGTGCCGGCCGGCAAATCGCCGATGTGCGGCAACACGATCGGCCAGGACCGCCGCTTCATGGTGCGCTACATGCCGAAGCTGGAGGCGTTCTTCCACTACCGCAATGTGGACGTGTCGACGCTGAAGGAACTGTGCCGCCGCTGGAAGCCGGAAGTGGTATCGGGCTTCAAGAAGGCGCAGAAGCATACGGCGCTGGCCGACATTCTCGAGTCGATCGAGGAATTGAAGTACTACCGCGAGCATTTCATCAAGCTGTGATGCGCAAGCTGTGATGCACAGCTGTGATGCGCCAGCCGTGATGCGCCAGCCGTGATGCGTCAGCCGTGATATGCGAGGCCGGGGCGGCAACGGCCCCCCGGCCTTGCGGGAAAGTTACTGTTGCTCGGCTCCGCAGCACTTCTTGTACTTCTTGCCGCTGCCACAAGGGCAATCGTCGTTGCGGCCGACCTTGGGCTCTTCGCGCTTCAGGGTGCCCACCGGCGCCTTGCGGCGCGGAATCCAGAACTTGTGGATGGCCGGCAGGTTCGCCTCGATGTCCAGCGCCAGCTTGTGCGCCTTGACGGGGTCTTCCACTTCCGGCAGTTCCTCTTCCTCGATCTCGTCGGCGCCCAGCAGGTAGATCGGACGCATCAGCTCGCCGATCTCGGAATCCCAGATCTCGTCCCACGAACCCGGGCGCAATTCCATGCCTTCCCAGAAACCCCAGCACCAGGCTTCGGCATTCATCAGCGACTTGCCCTCGTGCTCGTATTCAACGAACAGCGGCTCGAATTCCTTCGGTGCCACCTCGAAGGTGATGACCACTTCGTTATAGAAGCGCATGATCAGGTTGAAGATGCGGTCCGCTTCCTTCTCGTTCCTGTATTTCGGCACCTGCTTGCCGTCGTCGCCCCAGATGCGCGGGATCCATTCGGCCGGCATGATGGTCTCGGGGCCGATGGCGATGGCCGTCATGTAGCCATGCAAGTGATCGAGCGTCATCGCATCCTCGGGCGTGCGCTCGCCCAGCAGGAACTGGTCCAGGTCGTCGAGTTCTTTTTCGGTGAGGGGCTGATCGAGTTGCATGGGATGTGCTTTCTTCAAAAGGAATCCGACAGTATACGCGCGTCGTCTTACAATGGCGAGATGGACCATCCAACCACCCACCCATTCTCCGCGCTGGGCCCGGAGACCGTGCTCGACGCGCTGGCAGCCGTCGGCCTGTTCGGCGACGGGCGCCTGCTGGCGTTGAACAGCTATGAAAACCGCGTGTACCAGGCGGGCATCGAGGACGGCAAGCCCGTGGTCGTGAAGTTCTACCGGCCGCAGCGCTGGAGCGATGCGGCGATCCTCGAGGAGCACGCGTTCCTGGCGGAACTGCATGAACGGGAAATCCCGGTCGTGCCGCCGGTGGCGATCGATGGGCGCACGCTGCATGCGTTCGGCGCGTTCCGCTTCGCCGTGTTCGAACGGCACGGAGGGAGGGCGCCCGAGTTGTCCGACCCGAATGTACTGGAATGGACGGGGCGCTTCATCGGCCGCATCCATGCCGTGGGCGCGGCACGGCCGTTCACGGAACGGCCGGCGCTCGACATCGAAACGTTCGGCATCGAGTCGCGCGACTATCTGCTGGCCAACGGCTTCCTGCCGCCCGAGCTGGTCGACCCCTACCGCAGCGTGGCCGCCCAGGCGCTGGACGGTATCCACCGCTGCTACGAGCGGGCCGGCGATGTGCTGCTGCTGCGCCTGCATGGCGATTGTCATGGCGGCAATGTGCTGTGGACCGATGCGGGGCCGCACTTCGTCGACTTCGACGATGCCCGCATGGGCCCGGCCGTGCAGGACTTGTGGATGATGCTGTCCGGCGAGCGGCAGGAGATGGTGCGGCAGTTGTCCGACATCCTGGCCGGGTACGAGGATTTCGTGGAATTCGACCCCCGCCAGCTCCATCTGGTGGAAGCGTTGCGCACCCTGCGGCTGATGCATTACGCCGCCTGGCTTGCGCGCCGCTGGGACGACCCGGCATTCCCCGCGGCCTTCCCCTGGTTCAACACGCAGCGCTACTGGCAGGATCGCATCCTGGAATTGCGCGAGCAGGTGGCGCTGATGGACGAGCCGCCGCTGTGGCCGGTGTGACCAAACCCTGAATTGGCCGTAAAAACCGCCTCTGATCGGGGGCTGGCCGCGCGCACGCGGCCGGGATAATGACAGCTCGGAAATCCCGCAAACCCTCGAGCGAGACTGTCATGCAAGCACAACTGGCCCAATCCCTGCACATCGCCTACTCGGCCGACGAGGAAGACCACGATCTGTCCGAATTGCGGGCCGAGCCGGTTGCCGAGGAGGCGAAGCCGGACCGCGCCGAGGCGGAAATGCGGGCCATCCAGCAAGCCATCGCGCGGGTGGAAGCGGAAGCGAAGGCGGCCTGCGCTGCCGAGAGCCGCGCCCACGCCGAGGCACGCGCCCGCGCGCTGGCCGAAGACCGCGCCGCGATGGATGCGGCGGCGGCGGCCGTCGCGCTGCAGAACGCCCAGGCCGCCGAAGATGTCATCGCCGCGAACCGCGAACGGCTCGAAAGCCTGCGCGCCGCCGCCCAGGCCAGCGTCGCCAAGCTGGAAGCGGTCAAGCAGGAAACGGCCGAGCTGCGCGCCCGCGTGGAAGCCGATAACCGGATCCGCCAGGCCGCCGAACAGCGCGCCCGGGCCGAAGAGGAAAATCGCCGCCGCGCCGCCGAGCAGATGGAGGCGGAGGCGCACCTGGCCGAACAGGCTGCCCGCGCCGCCGAGGAATTGAAGAAGCAGACCGAGGAGGCACGCCTGCAGGCCGCCGAGCGCGTCGCCGCCGTGCAAGCCGCCAAGGAAGAAGTGATCGGCATTGCCAGTGCCGATGCGCGCATGGCCACGCTGGCCCGCGAACGCGAGCGCCAGGCGTTCGGCGCGCGCCAGACGGCGCAGCAGCTGGCGCAGGCCGAGGCCGAGGCGCTGGAAGCGACCCGCCAGCGCGAACGTGCCGACCAGGTGGCGCTGGAGTCGGCCTTTGCCCGTGCCGCCGCCGAGGTGCATGCGGCCGAGGAAGCCCGCGCGCTGGCCCACCTGGAACAGGAACGCGAGGCGATTGCGCTGGCCAAGGCGGAGTCGGACCGCAGCGCCGCCATGTCGCTGCACCTGCGCCTGCAGACGGAAAAGGAAATCCGCGACGCCGCCCAGCACCGCGAACGCCTGGAAGCGATGGCCGCCACGGCTGCCCAGGCGCGCCGGGATGCCGATGCCCGCATCCTCGCCGCCACCGAGGCGCGCATCAACGCCGACCGCGAGCTGCATGCCGTGGCGATGGGCCGTGTGGAAGCGGAACAGCAGGCCGAATTCGAGGCCCGCGGCAAGCTTGAAGCCGAGCGCCACGCCACCGAGCAGGCCAGGCTGCGCCAGCAGGCCGAAGAGGCCGCTGCCGACGCGGCCCGCGTCGAGGCCGAGGAACAGGCCCGCGCCGCCCGCCTGGCCGAGGAACGCAGCCGGCTGACGCTGGCTGCCGCGGAAGCGGCGCGCGCGAAGAACGATGCCGAAGCCGCCGAGGTGGCCACGCTGGCCGAGCACGCGGCGGCGCTGGAAGCCGCCAACGAACTGGCACGGCAGAAAGCGGAACAAGCCGAGCGTGTGCTGGCAGCCGAGCGCGCCCGCGCGGCCGCCGAGCAGGACGCCATTGCCGCCCTCAAGGCCCGCCTGCTGGAAGAGGAGCGCGCCGCCGCGGCGGCCGAGGCACGCGCCGCTGCCGAACGTGACCAGGCGCAAGCCCATGCGCGCAACGCGGCCGCCGAAGAGCGCCGTGCCGAAGCGGCGCGCGCCGAGGCGGCTGCGCTGGCGGCCATGGCCGAGCAGTGTGAACTGGAAGCCCAGCAGAAGGAGGAGGAGGCCCAGGCCGCCGCGGCGCAAGCCCGCCTCGGCGCCGAACTGTCCGAAGTGCACCGCGAGCGTACCCGCGCCGAGCAGGCCAAGGCCGCGGCCGTCCAGGCCCAGCTGGATGCCGAGCGCGAATTCATCGCCCGCGAACAAGCCGCGCAAGCGTTGCTCGAGCAGCATACGGCGCAGCAGCGCGCCGCCGCCGCGGCCGAGGAGGAAACGGCGCGCGCGATCGAAAGCCGCATGGCTTCCGAGTTCGCCATCGCCACGACCGCCCGCGAACGGGCCGACGCCGAACTGGCCGCGGCGGCCATGCTGCGCGAGCGGGAAATGCTGGAAGCGGCAGCAGCCGCCACGGCGCGCGACAAGGCGGCCCATCAACAGTCGCTGCTGGAAGCGGCCCGTGCCCACGCGGAAATGCAGCGCAAGGCCGCCGACACGACCGCCGCGTTGGCCGCCGCAAAGCAAGCCCTGCTGGAGCAGGAAACGGCTCGCTACGAAGCCGCCCAGCGCGCCCTGAACGCCGTGCAGCGCAAGCTGCAAGCGTAAGCGCGACCTTCCCGGAAGAATGTTTCCTCAACACCGGTGACAGGCTCCGATCCTGAAGAAATGTTCAACACCGGTGACAGGCTCCGGTCCTGAGGAAATGTTTCCAGAAGATCGGAGCCTGTCACCGGTTTCCAGGAAATGTTGCCAGGAACATGGAGCCTGTCACCGGTCTTCTGCGCGCTGTTGTGTTCAAAAAGAAACCCGGTGACAGGCACCGGGTTTTTTGCAACGCTTTCGCGAGGGCGGTGGGACGCACGGCCCCGTGAGCACGGTCAATTCTGCACGAGCACCTTCTCGATGTAGTACTCGGTCTCGCCGAAGCAGCTGGTGGGCACGCCCTTGTGCTGGGCGTAGGTCAGTGTCACGCGCTTGCCCATGGCGGCCGACAGCTGCTTCGCCACTTCCTCGTCGCGCACGCTGAAGTGGAATTTCTCGGGAATCGCGCCCGGCATAGAGGTCAGCAGCATTTCGCCCTCCCACGTCTTGCAGAACCAGCCCACCTTCGAGAACTTCTGGAGGAAGCCATTGCGCTCGCCCTCGGAGTACGAGAAGTTGAGCGTCGCCATCGCCCATACCCAGAACAGCAGGGCGGCGAGAGCGAGGATGCCGATGAGGATCAGGATGGGCGAGCGTCGGGTGCGTTGGATCATGGCGGCTTGTCGAAGTTGAAATGCTGCGATCTTACTGCATGGCCATCCGTTTGCGGTACTTCACCGAGGAGTACAGCGACACGACGATGAACGCCACCCCGGACAGCCCCGTGAACCACTCCGGCACATGGTATTTCACACTGGCAAGCATGATCACGGCCAGGATGCCGATCGCATAGTGGGCGCCGTGTTCCAGGTAGATGAATTCGTCCAGCGTGCCCTTGTGCACGAGGTACACCGTCAGCGACCGCACGTACATGGCGCCGATGGCGAGCCCGAGCATGATGATGACGACGTCGCTGGTGATGGCGAACGCGCCGATCACGCCGTCGAAGCTGAACGACGCGTCCAGCACTTCGAGGTACAGGAAGCCGCCGATGCTGCCACCCGCGACTGCCTTGCCCAGTTCGCCAGTGCCCGAGTGGTCGTGCTCGCCTTCTTCCAGCAGCCCCGACAGCCACTTCACGCCCAGGTAGATCGCAATCCCCACGATGCCGGCGTACAGCACGGCGAAGCGGTGCGTTTCCTCGACCAGTTCCACGCACACCAGCACCGCCAGCAACGCGATCAATGCCGACAGGCTGGTGGTGCCGATGGCGCTGGCCTTCCGCTCGAACCAGTGCAGCCAGTGCACCTCCTTTTCCTCGTCGAAGATGAAGTTGAGAAACACCAACAGCAAGAACGCGCCGCCGAACGCCGCCACCTCGGCATGCACGCTCATCAGGTGCCGCGAGTATTCATTCGGGTTCGTGGTGGCCATTGTCCATACCTGGAGCAGGTCGAGCCCCGTCGCAACGGCCACGATCGCCAGCGGAAACACGAGCCGCATGCCGAACACGGCAATCAGGATGCCGACGGTAAGGAACAGCTTCTGCCAGAACGGATTCCAGTCCTTCAGCACGGAAGCGTTGACCACCGCGTTATCGAAGGACAGCGATACTTCCATGATGCCCAGCACCCCGGTAATCCAGAGCGCGGTGAACAGTCCGGCAATGCCGCGCTGGCTGTAGCCCCACCAGCCCGCCAATACCATCAAGACCACGGTGACAATAATTGAAATCCTGAAATGCTTCATGCCCCATCCTTCATCAAATATTGTTATTGGTACAAAAACATGCGGTCGGGCGATTTTACTTGAGCTGCCTTTTTCGCGGAGCCGGCTTCTGCGATAATGAAGAATTGCCAAAAAGGAATTCGAAAGTTACTCATGGATATTGCCTATCTCGTTACGCCATTGCTCACCTGGATCACCGTCGGCCCGATCAAATTCCTGATCAATAGTATTCGTGCCCGCAAATGGGCATTCAACCTGGTGGGCAACGGCGGCTTCCCCAGCAACCACAGCGCGGTCGTATCCAGCATGGCCACGCTGATCGCACTGCGCGAGGGCATCGGCCACCCGGCCTTCGGGGTGGCGGTGGCGCTGTGCTTCATCGTCGTGATCGACGCCAACAGCCTGCGCCAGCACGTGGGGCGCCAGGCCGCCGCGATCAACCGCCTGGCCGAGGGGCGGCCGGAACACAAATGGCTGCGCGAACGGATGGGCCACACCGTCGTGGAAATCTGCGGCGGCCTGGCCACCGGCATCGGTATCGGACACCTCGTGTACGCCATCTTCGGACAGGGCTGATGCCCGGCGGCGGACGGCGCCGGACGTCCGCCCGATACATGCCAAGCTTTCACATCGAGACAGGGTCCTTGGCATCGTTTGCAGCCTGTCCACGCTTTTCAGCAGTCCAGCCACATTTTCCCGCAGTCTGGCACCGCCCGAATTGACACTGTCCGACGCACTGGACATACTCGGCGCTCTCGGTCGTACAAAAAAAATAACGAACTGAATAATTAGAAAACGCAGTACTTCACCAGCTCAGCAGTCCAAAACTCTCGGAGATCTCCATGTTGCGAAATACCTTGATCGCTCTCGCCGTCGCCACGAGCCTCGTCGCCTGCGGAAAACCACCCGGCGCGGCCGAAGAGGCCGCCAAAGGCGGGGACAAGAAAACAACCCGGTTGCTAATCGCACCGGAAGATCTCCTGACGGTACACAGCAATGCGCTTGCTTCCGGCCCCGTGATCACCGGTTCGATCCAGCCGGAACGCCGCGCCGACCTGCGCGCCGAGGTTTCCGCCATCGTGCTGCAGGTGCTGAAGGAAAACGGCGACGCGGTGAAGAAGGGCGACCTGCTGGTGCGCCTGGACGACACGTCGATCCGCGACAGCCTGTCCTCGAGCGAAGAGTCGGTGCGCAACGCGAAGCAGGTCGTCGACCAGGCCCAGCGCATGTTCGAGCGCAACAAGACGCTTCGCGCCTCCGGCATGACGTCGATGCAGGCGCTGGAAGATGCCGAGGTGCGGCTGAATACGGCGCAAAGCGAGCTGGCGGCCGCCAAGGCGCGCGCCGTGAGCGCGCGGCAGCAGCTCGACCGTACCCAGGTGCGGGCACCCTTCGACGGCATCGTCAGCGACCGCAAGGTGTCGAACGGCGATACGGCCCAGATTGGCAAGGAATTGATCAAGGTGATCGATCCGAACAGCATGCGCTTCGAGGGGCTCGTGTCGGCGGACAAGATCGGCGTCGTCAAGGTGGGCCAGCCGGTGCTGTTCCGCGTGAACGGCTACCCCGGCCAGAACTTCCAGGGCAAGGTCAGGCGCGTGGACCCCGCCGCCAACCCGGTCACGCGGCAGGTCGAGGTGCTTGTCGACTTCGCCGACGCGCACCAGCCCCGCGTGGCGGGCCTGTATGCGGAAGGCCGCGTGGAATCGGAAAGCAGCGATGCGCTCATGCTGCCGGAATCGGCCATGGTGCAGGCCGGCGACAGCCGCTATGCCTGGCGCGTGAAGGACAACAAGCTGGCCAAGGTGGACTTGGCGGTCGGCACGCGCGACGAACGTACGGGCATGTGGCAGGTCACGCGCGGCCTCTCGGCCGGCGACCGCGTGCTGCGCGCCCCCGGCTCGACCGTGCAGGACGGCCAGCCGGTCCAGCTCGTTACGCCGAAGAACGTCGCGTCGGCCAATGAGGCCGCCAACAAAGGCAATTAAGCGCCAGTAAGTGCAAGTAAGCGAAATCAAGCAGGCAACCAAGGGCTGAGCCATGTTCCTTTCCAATTTCAGTATCAAGCGGCCGGTCGCCACGATCGTGCTGATACTCGCGCTGATGTGCCTGGGCCTGATGGCCCTGTCCAAGCTGCGGGTGAACCAGAACCCGGACGTCGAGGTTCCCTTCATCGTGGTGTCGATCCCTTATCCGGGCGCCTCGCCGGAAACGGTCGAGCGTGAAGTGCTCAACCGCATCGAGAAATCCTTGCAGAGCATTACCGGCGTCACGGAGATCAACGGCACGGCCAGCGAAGGGTCGGCGACGATCTTCATGAAGTTCACGTTCGAACGCAACCTCATCGAAGCTTCCGACGACATCCGCAACGCGATCGCATCGGTCAAATACAAGCTGCCGCAGGAAATGCGCGATCCCGTGCTGCAGCGCATCGATCCCTCCGCGCAGCCGATCATGCAGCTTTCGCTCAGCTCGAAAACGCAGAGCCATGCCGAGATCTCGCGGCTGGCCGAGGACGTGCTGGCGGAAAAATTCCGCGGCCTCGACGGAGTGGCCACGGTCAATGTGGACGGCGCACTGCGCCGCGAGCTGTCGGTGCTGCTGAAAGCCGAGAAACTGCGTGAATACAATGTCTCGGTCAGCGACGTCACCGCCGCGCTGAGCAAGCAGAACATGAATGCTCCCGTCGGCAAGCTGCGCGGCGCGCTCGACGAGAAGAGCATCCGCCTGGTCGGCCGCATCGAACGGCCGGAAGACTTCCAGCAGGTCGTCGTCAAGCGCAATGGCGACGAGCTGGTCCGCCTGGGCCAGGTCGCCACGATCCAGGATGCCTTCTCCGAAGTGAACAACCTGTCGATGCGCTCGAACCAGCCGAACGTCGGTATCTCCATCATCCGTTCGCGCGACGCCTCGACGGTAGCGGTATCGAAACTGATCCATGCGCTCGTCAAGGAAATCGAGCCGACGCTGCCGAAGGGCACGACGCTGGAAATCACGAACGATGGCGGCGAAGATGCGCAGAGCAGCCTGAACAACGTGATCGAGGCGCTGGTGCTGGGCGCGGGCCTGACGATCTTCGTGGTGTATGCGTTCCTGAATTCGTGGCGCTCGACGTTGATCACGGCGCTGTCGCTGCCCACTTCCGTGATCGCCGCCTTTATCGGCGTATGGCTGTGCGGGTTCACGCTGAATTTCATGACGCTGCTCGGCCTGTCGCTGGCGATCGGCGTGCTGATCGACGATGCGATCGTGGTGCGGGAAAACATCGTGCGCCACATGCAGATGGGCGCCGACCGCCGCACCGCCGCGATCAACGGCACCAACGAGATCGGCATGGCGGTGGCCGCGACCACCTTCTCGATCATGGCCGTGTTCATCCCTGTCGCGTTCATGCCCGGCATCACGGGCGAATGGTTCCGGCCATTCGCGCTGACGGTGACGGCATCGGTGGCCGTGTCGCTGCTGATCTCGTTCACGCTGGACCCGATGCTGTCGGCTTACTGGGGCGACCCGCCGGGCCACCACGACGCGCCGCGCAAGGGCTTTGAGAAAGTGCTGCAGCGCTTCAACCACTGGTTCGACCACCAGGCCGACCGCTACGGCAACGTTATCGCATGGGCGCTGCACCACCGCCGCTCGATGGCCGTGATCGCCATCGCCAGCTTCGTGGGCGCGATCGCGTTGCAGGCCAAGTTCGGTGGTGCGTCGTTCGTGCCGACCTCCGACTTCGGCACCATCGCGATCGACATCCGCACGCCATCGTCGAGCAGCCTGGAGTACTCCAAGATGAAGGTCATGAAGGCGGCCGAGCTGGCCCACTCCATCAAGGAAACGGAAAACACGAGCAGCTACGTGAACCTGACGGGCGGCCGCGTGTACGTGGATATCGGCAAGAAAAAGGACCGCACGCGTTCGGCAACCGAGGTGGCCGAAGAGCTGCGCACCAAGCTTGGCCAGCTGGTGGGCGCCGAATACACGGTAATGGACGACCTGAACAACGGCGGCCGCAAGCCCGTGCAAATCGAGTTCATGGGCGAGGACTCGCGCAAGTTGATGGAAATCACCAGCCGGTTCATGGACGAGCTGCGCAAGGTGCCTGGCGCGGTCGACGTCAGCCTGTCCGAGCAGGATCCCAAGGATGAGTTGCAGATCGAACTGAACCGTGGCCTGGCCAACTCGATGGGTATCGGGGCTGGCGACGCCGCCATGTCGCTGCGCGTGGCCTTCGCCGGCATCGAGGTGGGCGACTGGGTCGACCCGACGGGCGAGACGCGTGACGTGGCCGTGCGCCTGGCGCCGGAAGACCGTACCAATTCCGAAAACATCGAACGCCTGCCGATCGCCGTATCGGGCACGAACCAGATGGTGCCGCTGGACCAGATCGCCACGGTCACGATGGGCAAGGGCCCGGCCAAAATCCAGCACAAGGATGGCAAGCGGGTGATTTCCGTGTCGGCCAACGTGCAGGGGCGCTCGCCGGGCGAGGTAACGGCCGATGCAATGAACCTGGCCAAGTCGATGGACTTCCCGCCGGGCTATGGCCTGGCCGTGGCCGGCTCAGGCAAGGACATGCAGGAGGTGTTCACCGAGATGGGCATCGCCCTGGTTGCCGGTATCGGCCTCATGTACCTGATCCTGGTAATGCAGTTCGGCTCGTTCACGGCGCCGGTGGCGGTGATGCTGTCGCTGCCGCTGTCGCTGATCGGCGTGGTGGTGGCGCTGCTGCTCACGAACGGCACGATCAACCTGATGAGCCTGATCGGCGTGATCATGCTGATGGGCCTGGTGGCGAAGAATGCAATCCTGCTGCTGGACGCGGCGCGCAAGCGCGAAGAGGAGGGCTATGGCCGCGAGGACGCGCTGATGTATGCCGGCCGCATGCGCCTGCGACCGATCCTGATGACGACGTTCGCACTGATCGCCGGCATGCTGCCGGTTGCCATCGGCCACGGCGAAGGCGGCGAGTTCTACCGCCCGCTCGCGGTGGCGATCATCGGCGGCACGATCACCTCGACCGTGCTGACGCTGCTGATGGTGCCCACGTTCTACGACAGCATCGAGATCGCCCGCGACCGCATGTTCGCCAAGTTCGACCGCCGCGCGCAGCGCTGGAACGTGGGCGTGGCCGGCGTGCTGACCTTCATCGAAGCGATCTTCACGCTGACCTTCGTTCGCCTCGTCTACCGCCTCGTCATGAAGGGCGTGCACAAAATCACCGGGCGGGGCACGAAGACCCCGCCCCCGATGGCCGAAGCCGCCTGATCGTCGCTGTCTTTCTCCGTTGGGGCCGCCGTGTGCGGCCCCTTTTTTGTGTCGCCGAAAAATTGTTTGCCGAAACCGGGGTCTGACCCCGGTTTCAGGAAATATGTTGCAAGTTGGAAGTGTTGTAAAAAATCGGGATAGTCGCCGCGCCGTACCGTGCGAGGCGAAAGTGTTGTAAAAATTCGGGGACAGTCCCCGTGCGGTTGTAAAAATTCGGGGACAGTCCCCGTGCGGTTGTTGGGTTGTTTTCGTTGTTTTGAGACCAGTTCAGCGGCAGTTGGATTGCCGTTGGGCGAAAAAAATTGAGACCAAAATGACCACGCTGTCTAGCGGATTCATCAAGCAAATTGTGACATTCGGTGTTTTGATACATGTTGCACTGCGGAAAACGAACGTTCGTATCAAAATTTCCGATGGTGTAGTATCCTCGCCCCCGCAGCCCCAGCTGTTATAGGGGAGCAATTATCTAAATGGTAAGAATAGATAGCGAGACTACCTTGGACAAAAAATATCTGACCCTGATCATTACGGCCGCGCTGGCGGCCGTTTCCGCGACGGCCGGCGCATCCGGCTACCGCTTCGGCTCGCAGAGCGTATCGTCGCAAGGCACGGCCGAGGCCAACGGTGCCGAGGCGGCCGACGCTTCCACCATCTTCGCCAACCCGGCGGGCCTGTCGCGCCTGGAAGGCCGGCAGATCATGGGCGGCGTGACCGGTCTGGTGCCGCATTCGACCTATGCGGACAGCGGCTCGACCCGCTTCACCGGCACGAGCACGGGTGGCCAGAAGCTGCAGGACGAATACGCGCCGAAAGCCGTGGCGGCCCCTTCGCTGTACTACAGCCACAAGATCAACGACCAGTTGACCGCCGGCTTCGGCATGTTCGTGCCGTACGGCGCCAACCTGTCGTACGACTGGGATTGGGCCGGCCGCTATGCGCTGACCGACATGAAGCTGACCGCCATCTCGCTGAACCCGTCGGTGGCCTGGAAGATCAACGAGCGTCATTCCATCGGCTTCGGTCTCACGGCCGAATTCATGAAGGCCACCCTGGGCCAGATGGTGGACGTGCCGGGCTCGGTGGCTGCCGCGCGGGGCAACCCCGCCACGGCCGCCCAGCTGCTCGGTGCGATCGTCGCCGCCGGCGGCAATCCTGCCGCCCTGGCCGCGATTCGCGATGCACGCGCCGAGGTCGAGGGCAAGGACTGGGGCTACGGCTTCAACGTGGGCTACCTGTACCAGCCGGCGCCGGGCACCCGCTTCGGCATCGCCTACCGCTCGCATATCGACCACAAGCTGGGCGGCGGCGCGGACTGGGACTTTTCCAGCGTGACGACGGACCGCGTGATCAACGCCATCATCGAGAATCGCTCGCACCACGAGGACTCGGCCGCGCGCGTCAAGCTGCGCACGCCGGAAACCGTGTCCGTGAACGGCTATCATGAATTCGACGCCCGCCTGGCCGGCATGTTCGACGTGACCTGGACGCGCAATTCGCGCATGCAGAACATCAACATCGAATTCCTGGGCACCGACAACGGCGACCTGGTGATCCGCCAGCAGTGGAAGAACACCGTGCGCGTGGCGCTCGGCGCGAACTACAAGCTGAACGACAAAGTGATGCTGCGCGCCGGTATCGCCCACGACGAGGCGCCGGTGCGCAGCGACGCGCTGCGCCATGCCGCGCTGCCCGATTCGGACCGCAATCAGCTGTCGTTCGGCTTCAACTGGAAGCTCACGCCGAAGTCCTCGCTCGACGTGGCTTACTCCTACCTGGACTTCAAGAAAGCCAACGGCGCGTACAAGAACGACTGCCGCCCTGGCGTGCTGGAGTGCACTGGTAACGGCGAAACCACCCGCGGCACCTGGCAGACGCACATGAACCTGCTGGGCGTGGCCTACAACTACCAGTTCTGACGCGAACCGGTATAAAAAAAAAGCCGGCACCTCGCAAGAGGTGCCGGCTTTTTTCATGGCACGGCTTACTGGTTCGGCGTGGTGCCCGTGCCGGACGTGCCCGTGCCGCCGGTGGTGCCCGACGTGCCCGAGGTGCCGCCGGTACCCGTGCCGGTGCCCGTGGTGCCGGCAGCGCCGGCATCGGTGCCCGTTGCGCCGGTGCCCGTACCGGTCGTGCCGGCGGCGCCGGCATCCGTGCCGGTCGTGCCGGTGGCGCCCGTCGCACCGCCGGTGGCGCCGGCGTCACCGCTGGTACCGCTGGCCGGCGGGGTGGCCGGAGCGGCCGGGGTGGTGCTCGTGTCCGGCGTTACGGCCGGTGCCGTCGTGTCGGTCGCGGGCTGGTCCGCATCGCGGTTCTTGCAGCCGGTCAGCACGGCAGTACCCAGCACTGCGGCCAGGACCAGGGCGGACGGTTTACTCAGCTTAATCATTTCGACTCCTTTCAAAGTGGGTAGATTGGCGAAACCATTAGGTATCGTTAGACCGCCAGGATGGTTGCCGGTTCATGATGTGCCTGATAGTAATATCCGCTGTCCCCTCAGGCTGGGGCAAGCGTACGCAACAGGGCCGGTACTTCGGCCGAAATCTCCCGTGCCAGGTAACCCAGCACGCCATATCGGATCGACAGCTGCTCGCCGGCGGACGCATGCAGCGCGATCCCCCAGGCGGCAGCCTGCTCGAGCGTAGCGCCACGTGCCGCCAGGCCGGCAATGATGCCTGCCAGCGTATCGCCCGAGCCGGAAATCGCCAGGCCGACATTGCCGCCCTGGTGTTGCCACTGCCGGCCGTCCGGCGCCGCGATTACCGTGGTCGCGCCTTTCAGCGCCACGATTGCGTTCCAGCGCCGCGCGGCCTCCTGCGCCGCCTCGAGAGGGGCGGCGCAGATCTGTTCCTTGTCGCGCCGGGTGAGGTGCGACAGCTCGCCGGCGTGCGGCGTCATCAGCACTGGCTCGGCGAAGCGAAAGTGTTCCATGTCCTTCGGTTCCTCGAGCAGGTGCGGTTCACCCTGCGCCCGCACGGCCCCCATGGCGGCAGCGTCGAGAATCAGCGGGGTGCCGGCGAAGCGGGGCAGCAGCGCATGCACCAGTTCCGCTGTCGCCGCATCGTCCTGCATGCCGGGGCCCACGAGTACCGCACTCGCCTTGCCGGCCTGGTCGCCGAGCTTGCGTGCCGCATCCATCGTGAAACCGCCCCCGGCCGTTTCCAGCAGGCCGATCACGCGCGCCTCGGGAATCGCCATCGCGACCAGCGGCGCCACCGTGGCGGCCGTGGCCATCGTCAGCTTGCCCGCTCCGGCCCGCAGCGCGGCCGTGGCGGCGAGCATCACGGCGCCCGGCATTTCGCGCGAGCCGCCGATGATCAGCACATGGCCGCGGCCTTCTTTGTCGTCGTCGAACGACGGTTCGGGCAGCGCCCATTCCCGTAACGTTCGCGCGGTGATCTCGGTTGTCATCATCGCTCCTGTCGTCATGCCTTGGGCGCGGCCGGCTGGTCCTTGCCTTTCGTGACGGGCGTGCCGGTCGAGGTCAGCGGCGCAACGAAGTTCTCCAGGTCGAGCACGAGCTTGCCACGCTTGCCGGCGGTGGGGTCGAAGCGGTAGGACGTAACGCTGCAGTTCGGCACATCGCCGGCGCGGTCGATCGCCAGGATCGTCTGCTCGTCCATCCGTTCCAGCAGGTAGCGCAGGCAGTTGACGATCACCTGGTGTCCCACGATCAGCACGCGCTCGCAGCGGTATTCACGGGTGATGGTGTCGAGCACGCTGCGCAGACGCAGGATCACGTCGCACCAGCTTTCGCCGCCGGGCGGCCGGAAGTAGAATTTGCCCACGTGGCGGCGCTGTTCGTGCAACTCGGGATACTTGTCGGCGATGCCCAGCGGCGTGAGCCGGTCGACGATGCCGAACTCCTTCTCGCGCAGCCGTTCGTCCGCCACCACCGTGAGCAGCTCGTCGCGATCGAGGCCGTTCACCACGGCCATCGCCGTTTCACGGGCGCGCACATAGGGCGAGAACAGCACTACGTTCGGCCGGTGTTCCGGCGGCAGCGAGCAAAACCATTGCCCCAGCGCGGCGGCCTGGCGCTCACCGAGCTCGGACAGCGGCACGTCCATGTCCCGCTCGGCGATGTCGATCAGGAACTGCGAAGCCGCTTCCGCCGCTTCGCGCGCGACATTGCCGGCACTTTGTCCGTGCCGCACCACCCAGATCTGTTGAGGCCATTTCTGTTCCATCGCCGTCCGTCGTTGTCATTCGGTTTGCGAATACTAGACGAAACCACAAAACGATGGCGCGAGATGGTGGCGCAACCGGACGCGACCGCTGAGCCGGGTCGGCCGGCGCGTCCGGCAAGGTCAGGCGGGGGTAGGGTCCGATTCGATATCCTCGCCCGCGTCGTCGCGGTCGAACACGGCAAGATCGGTCTCGCCCATCACGCGCGACGTGAGCGTGCCGGCCGTGATTGCACCGGAAACATTCAGTGCCGTGCGGCCCATGTCGATCAGCGGTTCGATCGAGATCAGGAGGCCGGCGAGCGCCACCGGCAGGTTCATCGAGGAAAGCACGATCAGCGCCGCGAACGTGGCGCCGCCGCCCACGCCCGCCACGCCTACCGACCCGATCGTGATGACGGCCAGCAGCGGCAGCAGGAACGACACGGTGAATGGATCGATCCCCACGGTGGGGGCGATCATCACGGCCAGCATCGCCGGATAGATGCCGGCGCAGCCGTTCTGGCCGATCGTGGCGCCGAACGAGGCCGAGAAATTGGCGATGCCTTCGGGCGTGCCCAGGCGTTGCACCTGCGTCTGCACATTCATCGGGATCGCCCCGGCACTGCTGCGCGAGGTGAACGCGAACGTCAGCACGGGCAGGATCTTTTTGGCGAAGCGCAACGGATTCAGGCCGGTGCCCGCCACGATCGCCAGGTGCACGCCGAACATCAGCAGCAGCGCGCAATAGGAGGCGGCCACGAAGCCGATCAGGTTCAGGATATCGGCATAGCTCGACGTGGCGACCACCTGGGCCATCAGCGCGAAGATGCCGTAGGGCGTGAGCCGCAGCACCAGCGTCACGATGCGCATCACGATCGCGTGCGCCACCTTCACGGCATGGTCGAACGACACGAACAGGTCCGGCTTCTTGTCGGCGATGCCGATCGCGGCGATGCCGACGAACACGGAAAAGATCACGACGGCAATCGTCGACGTCTTGCGCCCACCCGTCATGTCGAGGAAGGGATTGGCGGGAATGAACGACAGGATCATGTTCGGCAGCGAGATCGCCTGCGCGTCGGCCAGCCGGCCTTCCAGGTAGGCACCGCGCGCCACTTCGGCGGCGCTGGCGGTCAGGCCCGCGGCGGACAGGCCGAACAGCTTGGCCATCAGGATGCCGATCGCCGCGGCGACCGCCGTCGTCGCCATCAGCGTGCCGATCGTCAGCGCGCTGATCTTGCCGAGCGATTTCGCGTCGCGCAGCTTCAAAATCGCCGCCACGATCGACACCATGATCAGCGGCATCACGATCATCTGCAGCAGCTTCACATAGCCGCTGCCCACGATGTCAAGGTATTCGCCCGTGGTCTTGATCACCGCGCCGTCGGCACCGTACAGCGCCTGGAGCGCCGCGCCGAAGACCACGCCCAGGCCGAGCGCGGTGAACACCCTGACCGTGAAGCTGGCGTGCCGGCGTTGCTGGCTGTACAGGAAGCCCAGCAGCAGGAGGGCGGCGGCGAGATTGAGCAGAACGGAGAACGTCATCGGAATCCTGGCGGTGTAATAAAGTTTGGTATTGCAGGGTTGCTTGCCGGCGAAATCATTGCTTCGCCATTTCTTCGACGAATTTTACCGCCGTCACGACGCTCGCGTGCGACTGCCGCGCGACCGGCGTGAGAATATTGCTGCATATCCTTATGCAATGGAGCACGATGAAAGCCCTGCAAAAACTGTTCGGCGCCGGCTATATTGCCGTCGCGGTGTTCTTCCTGGTCAGCGGTGTCGCCCTGGTGGGCATGGCCGCCTGGGAAATCTGGGAAGCATTGACCGCCGCGGTCGATTCGGAAACGCCGCCCCGCTTCGTGCAGATCCTGGAATGCATCGGCTTGCTCACGATCGCCGTGGCGGCCTTCGAGCTGGGGCAGACGGTGCTGGAGGAAGAAGTGCAGCGCGAAGCGAGCATCAGCACGCCGACCCGGGTACGGCGTTTCCTGTCGCGCTTCCTGGTCGTGGTTGTCGTGTCGCTGTCGATCGAATGCCTGGTGTCCGCATTCCAGTCGCTGCATGGCCACCCGGAACTGCTGCCGCATGCCGCCGTGATCGGGGTATGCGCGGCGCTCCTGCTGCTCGCGTGGGGAGCCTTCATCCGCCTCAACATTCCCGCCGAACACCTGGAGCCGCAAGCCATGCAGGAAGCGCAGGCGGAGGACCGGAAAATCGATACCTGAGGCGCCGGACTACCCCGCGTGCTTCAAAAACCCGGCGGCCGCTCGCCCGCCACGCCGGCCAGCCGCTCCAGGGCCATGCCGGCACGCGCCAGCGTGCCCTCGTCGAACAGGCGGCCGATCAGCGTCACGCCATGCGGCACGCGGCGCGGTGGCGCGAACTTGGGCAAGGGGCGCGAAGGGTGGGGCGCCCAGTCGCTGCGGGCCTGGGCCACCTGCACGAAGCCGGTGCGCAAGGTCAGCGAAGGGTGCCCGGTATGGTTGGAGATGACGATCATCTCGTCGCGCAGCGACGGCACCAGCAGCACGTCCACCGACCGGAAGATGTCGGCCATGCGCTGTGCCACCATACGGCGCAGCCGGTCGGCCTGCACGAAGTCGACGGCCGACAGGAAGCGCGCCTGGCGCAGGAAATTCGGCCACGCATCCGGCGTCTGTTCCGACAGCAGCTCCATCTTGCCCGAGAACGTCCATTCCTCGAAGGCGGCGGCCGCCTCGGCGAACAGGATCGTGTTCAGCGACATGTACGGCCAGGCCGGCAGCGCCACCGGCACCGGCTTCATGCCTGCCTTCTTCGCCAGCTCCAGCGCGGCGCGGTCGACGTCGGTCGCTTCCTTCAGCCACTCCGGCAGGTAGCCGATGCGCAGGCCGCGCACGGGCTGGGCCGGATCGAAATCGAGCTTGGCGGAGACGCTTGCCACGTCGCCGGCATCCGGCCCGGCGATCGCGTGGAGCACCAGCATCGAGTCCTCCACCGAGCGCGTCATGGGGCCGAGCTTGTCGAGCGACCAGCACAGCGTCATCGCGCCCGTGCGCGGTACGCGCCCGAAGGTTGGGCGCAGGCCGGTCACGCCGCAGCGCGTGGCGGGGCTGACGATCGAACCGCCCGTCTCGCTGCCGATCGTGAAGGCCACCAGCGCGGCGGCCATCGCCGCGCCGGGGCCGGCGCTCGATCCCGACGCGCCTTCCTCGGGCAGCCAGGGGTTCATCGTTTGCCCGCCGAACCAGATGTCGTTCATGGCCAGCGCGCCCAGCGACAGCTTGACCAGCAGCACGGCGCCCGCTTCGCGCAGGCGCGAGATCACCGTGGCATCGGTGACGGGGATGCGGTCCTTCAACGGCTCGGCGCCCCAGGTTGTGGCCACGCCGGCCGTGTCCAGCAAGTCCTTCACGCCATAGGGGATGCCGTGCAGCGGCCCGCGGTACCGGCCGGCCGCGATCTCGCGGTCGGCCGCGCGCGCCTGTTCCAGCGCCTGCTCCGGCAGCAGCGTGATGACGGCGCGCAGGCGCGGATCGAACTGCCGGCAGCGCGCGATATAGATCTGCGTGAGGCGCTCCGAAGTGAGCTGGCGAGCCTCGATCCAGCGCGACAGCCGGGCCACGCTGGCGTAGGCGATATCGGCGTCATTGGCGGGCAGCGGGCCGGCATCGGCAAACCCGCGCACGAAGCGGGCCCGTGCCGGGCCGGCCTGCGTTCCCGGCAGCACCGGGTCGAAGTGCGACATCGGTGCCACGTCATCCTCGATGCGCACCTTGTTCGGGCCGGTGCGGCGCTCCGCCAGCCCGGCCAGGCCGGTGGGCCAGGCTTGCGCGGCCATCTCGCGCTGCGCCGGCGTCAGCGTCACCTGCATCAGCTTTTCCGCTTCCGCGAACGTGGCGGGCGACACCTTCGGCCCGGCGGCGGGCGCCGTCCCGAACGTGGGCGGAGCGCCGGCGGGGGACGGCGGCTCGGCGGCGGCATGGGCGGTCGCGGTGATATTGGCGGCCAGCAGGCCGAGCGGGGCGTTGATCAGGAAGCGGCGGCGGTCGGTCATCTTATACGGAAGTGTGATAGGCGCAATTGCCGTGCGAGTCTATCATCGGGGCGACATGGTTGCGACTGTTGCCCTATAGTTCCACCCTTGTTTCACGACTATCCACTGAATGAAGGAGTCCGCATGCCCACCCTGAACATCAATGGCACCGATACCGCGCTCGACGTACCGGACGATATGCCCATCCTGTGGGCGCTGCGCGATGTCGCGGGCCTGACCGGCACCAAGTTCGGCTGCGGGGTCGCCCTGTGCGGCGCCTGCACCGTGCACCTGGACGGCCAGCCGATCCGCTCGTGCGTCACGCCCGTGTCGGCCGCGGCCGGCAAGAAGATCGTCACCATCGAGGCGATCGGCAACGATCCGGTCGGGGCGAAGGTGCAGGACGCGTGGCGCAAGATCGACGTGGTGCAATGCGGCTACTGCCAGTCCGGCCAGGTGATGGCCGCCACGGCGCTGCTGACGGCGACGCCGAAGCCAAGCGATGCCGATATCGACAACGCCATGTCCGGCAATATCTGCCGCTGTGGCACCTATGGCCGCATTCGTGCCGCCATCAAGATCGCGGCGGGCACCGCCGTGGCGAAATGAGGAGGGGCGCGATGGGCAACATGCACGAGAAAATGAATGTGGCTGCCGGCGAGGTCTCCGGTGGCCGCCGCCGCTTCCTGCGCGTGGGCGCCGCTGCCGGCGGCGGCCTGCTGGTCAGCTTCCTGCTGCCGGGCTGCAACCGCAAGGAAAACGACCGGCAGGAGGCGCCGCCTGAAAAGGCCGTCGGCCATGCCGCCACCGCCGTCTCCGACGTGCCGCCGGGGCTGGCGCCGAACGCCTTCATCCGCATCGACCGCGAAGGCATCGTTACGCTGATCATGCACAAGGTCGAGATGGGGCAGGGCACCTACACGTCGATTCCCATGCTGATCGCCGAGGAACTGGGCGTGGACCTGGCGAAGGTGAAGCTGGAGCATGCGCCGGCCGACAACAACCTGTACAGCGACCCGCTGCTGGGCGGCCAGGTGACGGGTGGCTCGACCTCGATCCGCGGCGCCTGGAAGCCGCTGCGCGAGGCCGGCGCCACCGCCCGCGCCGTGCTGGTGGAGGCCGCCGCGCAGCGGTGGAACGCGAAAGCGGAAACGCTGCGCGTGGCCAACGGCACCGTCACGGACGGCGCCGGCAAGACGCTGCATTATGGCGAGCTGGTGGAGGCCGCCGCGAAGCTGGAGGCGCCGAAGACGGTGGCCTTGAAAGACCCCGGTTCGTTCACCCTGATCGGCAAGAAGCACGCGCGGCTCGACTCGCCGCCGAAGGTCGACGGCACCGCGCAGTTCGGCATCGACGTGAAGCTGCCGAACATGGGCATCGCCGCCGTGTCGGCCTGCCCGGTCATCGGCGGCAAGCTGATCGCCTCGAACGATCCGAAGGCGCTGGCCGTGCCGGGCGTGCGCGAAGTGCTCAAGATCGGCAATGCGGTGGCCGTGGTGGCCAGCAATATGTGGGCCGCCAAGCAGGGCCTGGCCGCGCTGGCCCCGCAATGGGAAGCCGGTGCGAACGCCAACGTGACCACGGCCTCCATCGTGGCCGACATGGTGGAAAAATCGAAGGGCAAGGGCGCGGTGGCCACCGACAAGGGCAACGCGCTGAAGGACCTCGATGGCGATGCCAAGGATGGCCGCAAGATCGAGGCGGTGTACGAGGCGCCGTTCCTGGCGCACGCGACGATGGAGCCGATGAACTGCGCCGTCGACCTGCGCGCCGACGGCTGCGACCTGTATTGCGGCACCCAGGTGCCCAGCCTGGCGCAGGGCGCGGCGGCCAAGATCACCGGCCTGCCGATCGAGAAGGTAAAGGTGCATAACTTCTACCTGGGCGGCGGCTTCGGGCGCCGCCTGGAAGTCGACTACGTGACGCAGGCCGTGGCGTTCGCGAAGGCGCAGGCCAAGCCCGGCCCCGTGAAATTCGTGTGGACCCGCGAGGAAGACATCCAGCACGATATGTACCGCCCGTATTACGTGGACCGCATCGCGGCGCGGCTGGACGACAAGGGCAGGCCGCAGGCATGGTTCCACCGCGTGACGGGTTCCTCGGTCATGGCGCGCTTCGCGCCGCCAGCGGTGAAGGACGGCATCGACCCGGATGCCGTCGAGGGCGCGGCCGACCTGCAGTACACGATTCCCGGCCTGCACGTGGAGTACCTGCGTCACGAGCCGCCGATCCCCACTGCCTTCTGGCGCGGCGTGGGGCCGACCCACAATGTGTTCGTGGTGGAGAGCTTCATCGACGAACTGGCGCACGCCGCGAAGCAGGACCCGGTGGCCTACCGCCGCGCGCTGCTCGACAAGTCGCCGCGCCTCCTGGGCGTGCTGAACCTGGCCGCTGAAAAGGCGGGGTGGGGCAAGCCCCTGAAGGCCGTGGCCGGGCGCAAGGTGGGCCGCGGCGTTTCGGCGCAGTTCGCCTTCGGCAGCTACATGGTGCAGATCGCCGAAGTGTCGGTGGGGCCGGAAGGCGACGTGACCGTGCACCGTGTCGTATGTGCGCTCGACTGCGGCCAGCCGGTCAACCCGGACGGCATCGTGGCGCAGATGGAAGGCGGCATCGTGTTCGGCCTGACGGCGGCATTATGGGGCGAGATCACGCTCGAGGGCGGGCGCGTGGTGCAGTCGAACTTCAGCGATTACCGGATGATGCGCATGAACGAGGCGCCCAAGGTCGAGGTGCACATCGTGGCCAGCAAGGACGAGCCGGGTGGTATCGGCGAGCCCGGCACGTCCGGGATTGCGCCCGCGCTGTGCAATGCCATTTTCGCCGCCACGGGCCAGCGGATCCGCAAGCTGCCCGTGTCGGCTTCGCTGAAAAAGGCCTGAGTTACGAAAGCTGCGCGGCCCGCCGCGCGCGGCGCCGCGCCAGCGCACCGATGCCCGCCAGGCCACCCAGCAGCATCAGCCCGGCCGAGGGTTCGGGCACGGGGCTGATGCTGATGCCGGCCGTGCTGGCGCCCGTGATGCTGAACGCCCCGGCATCCATGTCGGCGTAGCCGGTCACCACGAAGGTGTAGTGCTTGCCTGGCTCCAGGAAAGTCTGCATCGCGGAGAAGTGGTAGATATTGTCCGCGACCGTCATCAGGTTCTTCATGCCGTCATTCGGATCGAAACCTTGCTCACTGTAGAGGAAGGTGACGCAGGCGAACTCGCAGCTCGTCAGGAACGAGTTTTCCCAGTTGAACGGATTCGGGCCTTCTTCGGTGACGACGTCGAAAGCCTGGTACGCCACGCCCGTGTTTTCTGGGTCGGGAAGGCCGCCCCAGTAGGCGGGAGGAATGAAGACGGGGCCATTGGTCGTGTCGCCGGTCACTGTCACGATGTCGGCGCAAGCATGCTGGATGAAGCCGGCCAGCAGCAGCGTGGCGGCGATCGTATTGCGGAGCAGGTTTTTCATCGGTTCTCCTGGTCAGGCTGCGATGTGGGTGGAAGCGGCCGGACGACGGCGCGCGGCAACGCCGAGGCTGGCCAGGCCGGCGCCGAGCATCAGCCAGGCGGAAGGTTCCGGCACGGGATTGAGCGGCGTGATTTCGTACGCGCCGAGGGAGGAGACAGTGGTGCTGAAGTAGCCATAGGACGCGGCATCCTCGCCCGTGATGAGGATCGTGTAGTTCCCGACTTCCAGCGGGCCATGGAAGTAGGTCGTGTTATTGGTCGCCCCATACGGGACGGCGAAAAGGAAATTGTCAGTGGGATTCGCCGCGTCGAATGCGCCGGTGTAGATATACATCGAGCAATCGAAAGCGCACGACGTGGCGAAGTTGATGTCCTCCAGATATTCGAGGGCCTCGACGTTGTATGCGCGGTAAGCCACGTCCGGAACGGTCGGGTAGAAAGGCCAGTTATCTGGGCTCTCGTCGATCCGGTCCCAGGTCGGCCCCCCGGTCGTGTCGCCGTTGAAAGTCGTAATGGTGGCGCCGGCGTGTTGGGCGAAGCCCGCCAGCAGCGCGGCGCCGATCAGCATGCGGCGCAGGATGGTTGTCTGCATCAAGAATTGCTCCTATCGTAACGGTTGATCCGGTCGACAGCGCTCCGCGGGCCGGACGTGGCTTGTGGCCGCTCCGCCGACAGGCGCTGTGCCGGGCATGGTCATTCGTGAGTGATAGCGCTACCAATAATGCTCGAAAATCGTTCCGTTAGCGATCGGGCAGGGGCCGGCCGCACCCTTCGACCTGACGCGGTCGTGCCTGCGCCTGTCTTTTAACGGAACACGCTCCGCGACGTGGATCCTGCTGCGCGGCGCGTGAGACCATGCTAACTGATCGTCAACGCTGAGGTAAGCCGATGATAGCGTTATCAAACAATGGCTGTTCCCGGCAGCGGTTTTCGTGTCTTTTTGGTTACAGCCGAGGATTTCAGCCGCGGACGCGGCGCCGGCTGCGACAAGGTTCCGAGTCGATCAGCCGCAGCAGGCTGTCCGGCTTTACCGGCTTGACGAGGTATTCGTCGAAGCCGGCCTCGAGCGCGTTTGTACGGTCCTGCGCCTGCCCATAGCCGGAGAGCGCGATGGCGAAAGTGCGCACATCGGCGTCCCGCAGGCGGCGGATGACTTGCAGCCCGTCCAGGCCGGGCAGCCCGATATCGCAAATCAGCACGTCGAAGCCGCCTTCTTGCGCCAGCGCCAGGCCGGCGATGCCGTCGTAGGCCGCGGTGACGTCGTGCGCATCGAGCATCAGGAAGCCCTTCAGCGTATCGCACACGTCCACGTTGTCCTCGATCAGCAGCACGCGGCAGGCTTCGTGCGCCTGCGGCGCGGCGGCCTGGTCCGGCGCCTCGGGCATCGGCCCGCCGGCCGGCAATTCCACGGTGAAGATGCTGCCCAGGCCGGGACCGGCGCTGTCGCCCTGCACGGTACCGCCGTGCATGTGCACCAGGTTGCGCACCACGTTCAGGCCCACGCCGAGTCCCCCCTCGGAACGGGCCAGCGAGCGGGGCCCCTGGGTGAACAGGTCGAAGATATGGGGCAGCACGTCGGCGCCGATCCCCGTGCCGTTGTCGGCCACCGTTACCCGCACGCCCGCCGGTCCGGCACCGCCTTCGAGCGTGATGGCGCCGCCGTCCTGCGTGTATTTCGACGCGTTGGCGAGCAGGTTCGAGAACACCTGCGTAAGCCGCACGCGGTCGCCCTGCAAGGTCAGTTCCGGTCCGGTGACGCGCACCTCCAGCCGCTGCCCCCGGTCGGCGATGCGCGGCTGGACGGTTTCGACGGCGCGCTCGATCACGTCCGCCAGCGTGACCGGCGTCATGTCCAGCGTGATGCGCCCGCTGCTGATGCGGGCGGCGTCGAGCAGGTCGTCCAGCAGCCGGGCCATGTGCTCGGTCTGGCGGCTGATCACGTTGCGCAGCGCGGTCAGCTCCGGCGTCAGCGCGGGCATGCGTTCGAGCATGGCGGCGGCCATGCTGATGGGAGCGAGGGGATTGCGCAGCTCGTGGGCCAGCATGGCGAGAAATTCGTTCTGGCGCCGGTTGGCCGCCTGCGCCTCGTCCTGCAAGGTCTGCGCATTGACGGTGGCTTGCACCAAGTGGCTGTTGGCCTCGCGCAGCAGCTTGTTCTCGAAGCGGGCCTGGCGCAGCGCAAGCCGCAGCGCCGCGGCGTCCAGCGGTTCGTCGTCGTGCGGCTGCGCCAGGTCGGTCATCCGTCAGCCGCCGTCGCTCTGGATTGACGGGTGGCCGGACAGCATGCCGTCGAAACCTACCCTGGCGGCGTCGATTTCGATGCCGGCGTCGGTGATGCGGAACATCCGCAGCGCGCTGCTGTGCGAGCAGCCGCGCAGCTTGACGACCGAGATCACCCTGGCCAGTTCGCCCTCGACTTCGACATAGCGGGTGGCGATGATGCCGTCGGTCAGGAACGAGATCTCGGCATCGGAGAAGCGCAGTTCCGTGAAGCGGTCCTCCATGCCCATGGTGACGATCACCGTCACGCCCATCTTGGCAAGGCTGGACAGGATGCGGAACACGGTCAGCCGGAACTCGCGCCGGAACTCGGGGGCCAGGTACAGCAGGAATTCCGACAGGGAGTCGATCACCACGCGCCTGGCGCCGGTCTCGTCGATCGCGGCCAGCAAGTCTTGCAGCAGCTCGTCGGCGGTCAGGTCGAGCGCGCGGCTCTCGACGATGCGCACGTGGCCCGCCTGGACCATTTCGGCTAGCGACGCATTGCGCAGCCGCGACGTGCCTTTCTCGAAATAGCAGGCGACGCCTTTCTCGCCCTGGCGCACGCCCTCGGCCAGGAACTGCGTGCCGAGGATCGTCTTGCCGGAGCCCGAGGGACCGGTGACAAGGATCGAGTGGCCCTGCGGGATGCCGCCGTGCAGCAGCACGTCCAGCGAGGGCACGCCGCTGGGGATGCGCCGCGGGTCGCGGTCCACTTCCACGCCGTGCAGCCGGTCCGTGGCGAGCGGCGGCAGCATGCGGGGGAAGATGCGCACGCCGTCGTCGCCGATGCGGAACGTGTGCATGCCGGCCATGTGCGCCTGGCCGCGCATCTTGACGATGCGGATCTTGCGTACGATCGAGTTGTCCTGCTGCGACTGGGACAGCGACAGCACGCCGTCCGCCACCGTCATGATCGGGTTCGCTTCCGCATCGACGTGGGCGTATTCGCCGATCAGGAAGGTGGTGGCCTGCCAGCTGGTCATGCGCGTGCCCAGTTCCTGGATGAAGTGCTGCAGATCGGCGAGGCCCTCGGCGCCGCTGCGTGCCGTCTGCGCCACGGAGCGGAACGAGTCGACGAACACGAGGCTCGGCGAGAATGCCTCCACCTCGCGCATGATGCGTTCGAGCACGCCGGAGAAATCACCGTTCTTCAAGTCGTCGGCCAGGTTGACGTAGCGGATCGCGCTGCCTACCTTGCCGAGCTCGAAGAAACTGTATTGCTGCTGGTAGCGCAGCATCTTCAGCGGCGGCTCGCCCAGCACGGTGAAAAACAGCGCGCGCCGCTCGGCCGTGGCCAGGGCGAACATCATCTGGTGCGCCAGCGTTGTCTTGCCGCTGCCGGGAGCTCCGGCGATCAGGTTGAAGGAATACTCGCCGAGTCCGCCGCCCAGCAGGGTGTCCAACCCCGGCACACCGGTCTCCAGCAATCCCAGACTCACTTTGTCGCTCATTTACTTCTGCTCCCCTGCATTGTTTGGTGCCAGCGCGCCGTTCCAGGCGTTGTCGATCAATTGCGTCGTCAGTGCCTCGCCGATCAGCTCGGAAAGCAGCCGCGTGAAGGTAGTCAACAGGGCTTCGTTCGCCAGCGCCGCCTGCGCCGGTTCCGCCCGGGCAAGGTCTTCTTTCAGTGTCCGGAACAATGCGTCCAGTGTCTGCGACGACGCGCTGACGGTGAGCCAGCCATGCTGCGGCGCCAGCACTCGGCCGGTGCGCACGTAGAGGGCACTGAATCCGATCTCGCCGATCAGGGGACTCAGGTGCACCGCCAGCGAGCGCCAGGGCAGCAGATGCCGCTCGTCGGCATCCGCGCCGCCGGCCTGGGCCAGCATCGCGCGAATCACTTGCCGGCGCTTGTCGTCTTTGTTATCCATGCATGCTGATCAGTGTGAAGGTGCTTGGCGGCCGGGTCGAACGCCCCCGCCTGGTCGCCGCCATTATAGCCGGGTAAAGATGATCGTTCGGCTAAGCGGTGCGAGCGTGCGGGCACGTCCGGACCATGGTGGCATTGCCGCTTCGATAAGGCAAACGAATTCAGCGGCCCCAAGCAGGAAAATCGCGGCCGTGCTATCCTGCCCGGCTTAGTTTTTTGGTCGAACAAATTCATGCAACAAGCAGCACTTTCCGATACCAGTCCCACCATCGTCGCGCCGCGCGGCGCCGGCTGGGCCGAACTGGCGCTGGCCCTGGGCGGCCTGGCCATCGGCACCGGCGAATTCGCCTCCATGAGCATCCTGCCGCTGGTCGCGCAAGACCTCGGCACCACCCTGCCCGACATGGGCCACATGATCAGCGCCTACGCGCTGGGTGTGGTGGTCGGCGCGCCCCTGATCACGATCTTCATGGCGCGCATGCCGCGCCGCATGATGCTGATGTGCCTGATGCTGATGTATGCCGTCGGCAATATCCTGGGCGCGCTGGCGCCCACGCCGGGCCTCCTGATTCTGGCCCGTTTCGTGGCCGGCATTCCGCACGGCGCCTATTTCGGCGTGGCGGCCCTGGTCGCGGCCGCGCTCGTGACGCCCGACAAGCGCGCGCAGGCGGTGGGCCGCGTGATGCTGGGCCTGACCGTCGCCAACATCTTCGGCGTGCCGCTGGCCACCTGGCTGGGGCAGGTGATGGGCTGGCGCTCCGCGTTCACGATCGTCGGCGGCATCGCCATGCTGACGGTGGCGATGGTCTACGTGTTCCTGCCATATATCGCGGCCGGCAACGCCAGCATCCGCGGCGAACTGGGCGTGTTTCGCCGCTTGCAGGTCTGGCTCACGCTGCTGATGGTGGCGATCGGCTTCGGCGGCATGTTCGCGATGTATACCTATGTGACGCCGACGCTGCAGCAGCTCACGCATGCCTCGCCGCTGGAGATTTCCGTGCTGCTGGGCATGATCGGCGTGGGCATGACGGTGGGCAGCCTGGTGGGCGGATGGTTCGCCGACCGCAACCAGACGGCCACGATCTTCGGCGTGCTGATCTGGGAGGCGCTCGTGCTGGCCGCGTTCGCCTATACGAGCTCGAACCTGTGGCTGGCCGGCCTGAACCTGTTCCTGATCGGTACCGGCATTGCCGTGGTACCGGCCGTACAGACGCGGCTGATGGACGTGGCCGGCGACGCACAGACGGTGGCCGCGGCGCTGAACCATTCGGCCTTCAATATCGCCAACGCGCTGGGCGCCTGGGCTGGCGGCGTCACGATCGCGGCCGGCTACGGCCTGCAATCGACGGCGCTGGTCGGCGCGATCCTGCCGCTGGGCGGCATTGCCGTGCTGGCCGTGTCGCTGGCCGTGGAGCGCAAAGACGCCGCCCGGGCGGCGGTGCCGGCCGCCTGACCCGACACAGGGACCAGGCGGGGCACCAGCAGCGGTGCATCGGCCGGGCGGGCCGCGAGCTATACTCGTGGCCCGATCGACCACCACTGCGGCAATGACGGAAGAACATGATGACGAGCGGCTGAGCCTTGAGCTCGGCCTGGCGGAGCGCGGCATCGCGCTGATGAAGATGGAGGGCAGGGTGTTCCTGCGCTTCGATGGCACGGCGCGCACGGCGGACCTCGCCGTGCCCTACGCGCTGGTGCCGGCGCACGGCGTGCTGGCCAAGCCGTCGAAATGGCGCAAGCTCGATGCCGATGCGCGCGCCGCCCTGATCCGCGAACGCTCGACCGAACGTGCCATGCGCGAGCTGCATGACAGCGTGACGGCTTTCGTCGAGGAACTGGCCGCGGAATGCGACGAGTTCGGCCTGGCACCGATGGACTTCCTGCACACGCTGGCGGACGTGCAGACTTCCGAACCCGCGACCGTGGTGTTCGACCGCATCCGCCAGCGCCTGGGCCACGCGGTGGAGCGGCAGCGCGAGGAACAGCATGCCGAGCGCACCCGCCAGAGCATCAACCTGGCCGAATACCCCGCCTCGTTCGAGGTCGCGCGGCGCCTGCCGCGCAAGTTCATCGCGCTGCTCGGCCCCACCAATTCCGGCAAGACGCACAAGGCGATGGAAGCGCTGGCCAAGGCGGCCAGCGGCGTGTACCTCGCGCCGCTGCGCCTGCTGGCGCTGGAGAACTACGAGCGCCTGCTGGAGGTGACGCGGCATGGCAAGCCCCTGGCCGTGAGCCTCGTTACCGGCGAGGAGCGCAGGCTTGCCGAAGGCGCCACGCACGTGGCCAGCACGGTCGAGATGCTCGATACCCGCACCCCGGTCGACGTGGCCGTGATCGACGAGATCCAGATGCTGGCCGACCGCGACCGCGGCGCCGCCTGGACGGCCGCCGTGTGCGGCGCGCCGGCCCGCACCGTGTACCTGGTGGGCGCGCCGGAAGCGCGCCGCGCGGTGGAAGCGCTGGCCGAACGCCTGGAATGCCCGATCGAAGTTCACGTGATGAAACGCAAGGGCCCGCTGGCGATGGAGCCCGGCCCGGTGCGCAAGGTGAAGAACCTGCGCCCCGGCGATGCGCTGATCGCCTTCTCGCGCCGCGACGTGCTGATGTGGCGCGACATGGTGGCCGAGATGGGCCACTCGGTGGCGACCGTGTACGGCAACCTGTCGCCCGAGGTCCGGCGCGCGCAGGCGCAGCGCTTCCGCGATGGCGAAGCCGATATCGTGGTGGGCACCGATGCGATCGCGATGGGCCTGAACATGCCGATCCAGCGCATCGTGATGACGAGCACCGTGAAGTTCAACGGCTACGAGGAAGAGGAAATTCCCGCCCCGCTGGCCCGGCAGATCGCCGGGCGGGCAGGGCGCTACGGCATCCACGAGGAAGGCCTGGTGGCAGGCTACGACCCGGAAAGCCACGAAGTGATGCGTTCGCTGCTGAAGGAAAAGCCGGTGCCGATGAACGCCAGCGGCTTCGCCGTGGCGCCCACGCTGGAACACCTGCACCGCATCGCCGCCGTCACGCACGAAACGTCGCTGGCCAAGCTCCTGAAGCGCTTCATCCACAATATCGACGTGCCGGACGGCTTCTTCTATCCGCGCATCACCGAGGACCAGATGGACCGTGCCGTGTGGCTCGACACGCTGCCGCTGGCGGTGGCCGACAAGTTCACGCTGTCGCTGGTGCCCGTGTCCACCAAGGTGCTGGCGCTGCAGACCGCGTGGGAGCACTGGAGCATGGCGCTGTCGAAGAAACGCATCACGCGCCTGAAACCAGAAGACCACCAGCTGTACCACATGACCCTGCAGGAAGTGGAAGACACGTGCCGGCTGTATTCCGCCTATGCATGGCTGGGCTACCGGCTGCCCGAATACTTCCCCGATATCGAACTGGCGCTGGAACTGTCGCGCGAGGCTTCCGCGCGGGTCGACACGATGCTGCAGGACCAGAATGCGTCGTCGCGGCGCCGGCAGCACCGGCGCCGCTAAGCTGTGCTCGCTTACTGCGCGCCGGCCGCTGCCGGCGCAGCGCCCTTGCGCGGCCCCGGCAAGGCGACCGGCTTGCCATTGACGACCAGGCCGCCGTCGCGCCACTCGATGGTGGAACGCATCGCTTCGCCCTCGACGCGGGCGTAGCCGTTGCTGACTGCCTTGCCGACCATGCCTTCGTACACCTGCTCCGCCGTCGGGGCCTGTCCGTCCTTATTGCCCTGATTGCGTGCAGCGATCACGGCAGCGACCTCGCGCAGCAGGCCCAGCGGCACGGTCACCTCGAAGTGCATGGCCAGCCTGGCCAGCGCGCGTTGCGGCGTTTCGAGATCCTCGGCCGTCACGCCCGGCAGCGCGATGCTGCCCTGGATGCTGGCGGTATGGCCCTTGTAGCGCCCGCTGAGATCGTCGATCTTCAGTTCCGCGCCGGACAGCGCCAATTCCTTCAACTGCTTGATGACCTGTTCCGGGTCGCCCGCTCCCTGCTCGGCCATGCGCCGCAGCATGGCGCGGTCAAGGCCGTTCAACTGGTAAGCCAGGTGCAGCGCGTCGATGTCCTCGCCCGCCACCGTCAGCCGGTCGGCATCCATCTCGATGCGCTGGTCGATCCGGTCGCCGCGCTCGGTGGTGGTGGCAACGAAGCGCGGCCGTGCCAGGTGCGCCGCCGGGCCCTTCGGTCCGTTGAACACGAGCGATTCCGCATTCCCGACCATGGTGCCGATCCACAAGCCGTCGCCCGCACGCCGCTGCGCGCTCTTCGTAATCCCTTCCTTCAGCTCCATGCTGCCGCCAGCGCCCCGCATCGTCACGAGGGGTACCCGGCCTTCGCTATCGAGCTGGCGGCCGTCCGCGCTGCGCGTCGCCAGGACCGACGCGGTGCCCCAGCGCACCGTGGTGCCGTTCGCGCTGTACTGGTGAGCGGGCAAGGTCAGCCGTTGCACCGTGCTCGTACCCGACTTCGGCAGGTTTTGCACGCGCACCGGTTTTTCGCTGCCGAAGACCGTCTTCATCGCTGCGCGTTGTTGCGCAGTGGGCGCCGGCGCGGGCTTGGGGCCGGGCTGCAGGCTGTCGCGCAGCAAGCGCTCCAGGCCCTGCATGGCCAGTTGCGCCACGGTCGGCTTCGGTTTCTGCGCGGCGGCGCGTGCCTGGGCGGTGGCCTCCGGCCTGGCGGGGGAAGGAGCGGCCGCGGTGGCGGAAGCGGCAGTGATGGTGGCGGCGAGGAGCAGGGCTTTCAAGGTGTCGAGCGGTAGAGTTGAAAAGGGGCAGTGTATAGAAATTTATTGCTGGAAAATGCGCGAATCATCACATCGCTCAACTTGGTGAGTTGCCGGTTTCGTGATATTTCCTGCGAACGTACACACCTATAATGGCCGGATGAACCCATCCACCCGCCTGGACCTCGTCGACGCGCTGCGCGGCTTCGCCGTCGTGTCGATCATGCTGCTGCATAACCTCGAGCATTTCGACCTGTACCACAAGCCGGGCGGGCAGCCGGCCTGGCTGGCGGCGCTGGACCAGACGGTGTGGGACACGATGTTCTTCCTCTTCGCCGGCAAGTCTTACCTGGTGTTCGCGCTGCTGTTCGGGTTGACGTTCCACCTGCAGTTCGCCCGGCGTGCCGCGGCGGGCGAGGATTTCCGGGCCCGCTTCGCCTGGCGCATGGTGTTGTTGCTGGGATTCGGGCTCGTCAACTCGCTGTTCTACCAGGGCGACATCCTGTCGTTCTACGCAGTGATGTCGTTCACGCTGCTGCCGGTGGCCAAGCTCGGCAGCCGGACCGTGCTGGCCATCGCGGCGATCCTGCTGCTGCAACCGTATCTCTGGACTCATGTGCTGCAGGCGCTGCCCCAGCCGGACGTGAAGCCGGCCGACCCGGCCTCCTGGGCTTATTTCGGCCAGACCACCAGCTACCTCGGCAGCGGCACGCTGTGGCAAACGTGGGCGGGCAATATCACGACCGGCAAGGCTGCCGCGGTGCTGTGGAGCTGGGAAAACGGCCGCTTCTTCCAGATTCCGGCCTTGTTCATGCTGGGCATGCTGGCCGGCCGCGCCGGCGTGTTCGCCCTGTCGGATGCGAACCGAACCTTCTGGCGCAGGACGTTGCTGCTCGCGCTGCCTTGCTTCGCCGTGCTGTACGCGGCAACGAAGGGCATCGACGTGACCGCGCCAGGGGAGGCCCTGCGGCGGCCACTGATGACGATCGTGAAGTCATGGTCGAACTTTGCGCTGATGGGCGTGATCGTGGCCGCATTCGCGCTGCTGTACCAGCGCGGCACGTTTGTGCAGGGCTGGAAGGCTTTCGCCCCGCTGGGCCGGATGAGCCTGACCAGCTATGTGGCGCAGTCGGTCGTCGGCACCGCCATCTATTACGGCTTCGGGCTCGGGCTCTACCAGTACACGGGGGCCACTGCTTGCCTGCTGATTGGCGCGGTACTGGCCCTGTTGCAGGGCTGGTTTTCGGCGTGGTGGCTGCGCCACCACAAGCAGGGGCCGCTGGAAGCGTTGTGGCACCGCGCTACGTGGCTTGGCGCGGCTAGTGCCCCACTGGGTCGTCCAGCCAGCTGACCTTGCCTGCGCCCGCCTCGTTCAAGCGCGTCACCAGCGCTTGCGCGGCATTCTCCGGCAGGCTGAAGTGGAACGTGACTTCGTCGCCATGCGCTGCCGCCAGCAAGGCCGCGCCGGCGGCATCGAGCTCGCGCCGCAGCAAGCCCTCCAGCGCATAGGGTACCGCGCAGTGCAGCTCGCGCGACTTGACGATGGCCACGCGCTCGGCCTTCAGCAGCGCCTGCGCCACGCCATCGGTATAGGCCCGTACCAGGCCGCCGGCGCCCAGCTTCACGCCGCCGAAGTAGCGCACCACGGTAGCCAGCACGCCTTCCAGGTCCTGGTGGCGCAGCACGTCGAGCATGGGGCGGCCCGCGGTTCCGCTGGGCTCGCCGTCATCGACCGCCGCCGACTGGCCGCCGGCCAGCAGCGCCCAGCACACGTGGGCGGCGCCGGGATGCTCGGCTTTCAGTCGGGCCACGACGGCCTGGGCGGCGGCGCGGTCCGTCATCGGCTGCACGCAGGCGATGAAGCGGCTTTTCTTGATCAGGAGTTCGGCGGAGCAGGGGGCGGCAAGGGTGTGCGGCATCGATGGGCAAGGCGGCAAATAGGGCGGAACCGCCGATTGTAACCGGCGGCGGCGCCATCGATGCCGGGCGACGTCAGGCGTAGCAGCGCAGCCGGGCGGCGAAATCGCGCAGCACCGCGATGCCGGAGCGTTCGGCCTGCTCGCACCAGTCCCGCAGGTGGGCCAGCAATTCTTCCGGTGCCGCGTGCTGGCGCTGCCACAATTCGGCCAGCTCGGCGCGCAGCTGCTGCATCTTCCACAGGGCGCTGCGATGGTGCAGGAACAGGGCCAGCGAAGCGGCCTGCTCGCCGGTCACGAGGCCGGGATCGCGGCGCAGCAGCCGGTAGACTTGCGCCAGGAAACGCTTGTCGAACACCACGTCGTGCGCCTGTTTCGCATCTTGCCGGAAGGCCCGCCGCAGCATGCGCGCATAACGGGCCATCACCTCGTGCCGGTTGGCGATGATCGCGTGCAGCGTGTGCAGGTCGGCCACCGGCTTGGCCGGAGCGCGCCCGGGGCGTGGCGCCACGCGGGTGACCCGCGCCAGGCGGCAGGCCTGCAGCAGCCGGATGTAGAGCCAGCCCACATCGATCTCGAACCAGCGCGACGACAGGCGGGCCGAGGTGGGGAAGGTGTGATGGTTGTTGTGCAATTCCTCGCCGCCGATCAGGAAGCCCAGCGGGGCGATGTTCGTGGCCGCGTGCGGCCCGTCGTAGTTGCGGTAGCCCCACCAGTGGCCGAGGCCATTGATGACGCCGGCCGCCGTCACCGGAATCCACAGCATTTGCACGGCCCAGACGGTCAGGCCAATCACGCCGAACAGTGCCACGTCGATCACGAGCATCAGTCCCACGCCCTGCCAGGTCCAGCGCGAATAGACGTGCCGCTCCACCCAGTCGTCCGGCGTCCCCGCGCCGTATTGCGCCAGGGTGTCGGACTTCGCGGCCTCGGCCTTGTACAGCTCAGTGCCCTGCGTCAGCACGCGGCGAATGCCGAATACGGCCGGGCTGTGCGGGTCGCCATCGGCTTCGCAGCGGGCATGGTGCTTGCGGTGCACGGCCACCCATTCGCGCGTGCCCATGCCGGTGGTGAGCCACAGCCAGCAGCGGAAGAAGTGACTGGCCAACGGATGCAATGTCAGCGCCCGGTGCGCCTGGCAGCGGTGCAGGTAGATGGTGACGGCGGCGATGGTGATGTGCGTCAGCACCAGGGTCCAGGCGACGATGGCCCAGGCACCCCAGTCGAGCAGGCCGTGAGACAAGAAGGCGAGGAAGGCATCCATGCTGTCCCTTTCCGGATCGGCAGGGGACCAGCATAGCCGGTTTCGGCGGGCGAGTCGATGTGCACACACCAACCCGGCTCCGGCGAGGATGCGCCGGGCTGCGCAAGGCGGCCCGGCAGGGCGGCGCGTGCCGCCCTCGGGCGCTCGATCAGCCGCGCGCGGCCAGCTGACGCCTGCGCAGCGCCGCCACGCCGATCAGGCCGACGCCCAGCATCAGGTAGGTGGACGGTTCCGGCACGGCCGTGACCTGCACGCTGCCGCTGTTGATGCTGGCGGCGATGTCACCGCTGCCACTGTCGAGCAGGATCGTGTCCCTGATCGTCAACGCCGAGTACCCGGCGCCGATGGTCTGGAACGAAATCGAGCCCAGCAGACCGCTGCCCGAAACGCCAGGCAGGCTGGCGCCGTAGATCGAGTTGAAGATGAGCGTGACCGTGCCGGCCGTGTTGTCGATCAGGCCGGAATAACTGCGCGTATCGTAGCCGAGGAAAATATCGCCTATCGTGCTCTCGGTGGCCTGCAATACGGTCGGGTCGAACGACAGTGCGAACTCGTACGAGTACAGGTCGGTCACGTCGGCGATCCGCACGTCCAGCTGGACGGCCTGGCCGACGGTCGCGGAACCCGGCGTGACGACCGCATTGACGGATGCGGCATGTGCCTGGATGCCTGCCACACTCAGCAGCGCAGCGCCCAGGTATTTCTTCCATACACTCATCTTTTTCTCCTTTGCCTGGTGGCGGTGAACGGTGATCCCGGCCGCAGGGCGGCCGGGCGGTGCTCAACAAGAACGGCCGGACATCAATTGCACGACGTTCCCTGCGGCACACGGACGGCCACGTAGTTCAGGTCGCGCACGTTGATGATGCCGTCCCGAACCGTGTCGGCCCGCGCGTCGAAGCCGTTCTGGCTGCTACGCTTGCCGAATGCCGCAGTAATGATCCCCATGTCCGCACAGTCTACGCTGCCGTCTGCGTTGATGTCGCCCGTCAGATTGATAGTGAAGTTCGCGTTCGACACGTCGAAGAACACGTTGCCAAGCGCTTCCACCTTGACGCGGCCCTTCGTCGTCGCCAGCGACGGCAGCGTTACCGGGGCGCTGCCGTCGTTCGCCGTGCTGGCCGCGAGCACGTGCGGCCAGGTCTTGCCGCCATCCGTGGAGAGGGAGATTTTCACGTTCTCCACGCCGACCGGGGCGGCGTTCGTGTTGGCGACGCTCCAGGTCACCGTTTGCAGGGAACCTGCTTCCAGCGTGACTGCCGCGTTGGGCGACGTTACCAGGAACGGCCCGGCATCCCGTGCCAGCACGAGCCGCGTGTCGGCACTGCTGACGCCGCCGCGGCCGTCGCGCGCGGTGAGCCGGAAGTTCAGCGACGCCGGGTTGGCGTTCGTGCCGGGCAGGCCCACGTAGGCGGCCGTCGGCAGGAACTCGGCGTAGCACTCGATGTTGGCGGCCGTCGGCGTGGCGGCCGGCGTCGGGCAGGCGCCGGTCTCGGCATTCGTGTTGTTGGCCAGGATCTGGTCCAGGTCCGGGAACACGCGCGTCGGATTGGTCGTCACGTGGTTCTCGCCGGGCGAGTTGTACTTGATCGTGTCTTCGCTCGTGACCACGGCGCGCTTGCCGAACTGGCTGAACAGCGGGCCGTTCTTCTTCACGTTGTCGAACAGCGCCGTGCCGTCGGCGCCGCCGCGGTCGTTCTGCTCCCACAGGTAAGTCACCGTGTCGCCTTCGCCGTCGGTGGCGCTGCCAGTCAGAGCGAACGGGGTGCGTACCGGGATCGTGTAGCCGGCCGGGGCGGTTACCAGGGGCGCGCTGTTGCCGGTGCCCGAGATGTTGCCACCGCGTGTGGTGAGGCCGCCGGCGACGATTTCGCCGACATAACCGGTCACGCCGGACGAGAAGTTCACCAGCTGCAGCTGGCCGACATTGGTGCGGGCGAGCGTGCCGCCGAAAGTGATGTTGAAGCCGGCGTCCGACAGCGCGCTGATGTTCACGGTGCCGCCCCTCGGCCAGCCGGCGATGTTCTGGATCGCCTGCTTGATGGCCGCCGCCGTGTAGTTGGTGCCCCGTACGATCGGCGCGGACAGGTTGCCGTTCCAGCTGATCCGGAATTGCCGGCCGTTGCTGGTGAAGTTGCGCAGCACCGCCGCCTGCAATTCATTGAGCTCGGATTCGCCGCTGGTGACGTAGGAGGTGATCTCGTCGAAGCTGCGCTGCGACCAGTACGGGTCGCTGTGCGGCTGCACATTGTCTTCCCGGCAGATGCCGGCATAGGCCATGATCGACGTTCCCGAGCCCGGCTCGACGGAGGTTTCCGGGTTGCGGTTGCCGCCCGAGCAGTTCCAGTTCACGCCATTGAACGTGTGGTTGCCCGCGAACTGGTGGCCGATCTCGTGCGCTACGTAGTCGACGGCGAAGTAGTCGCCGATCGGGGTCGGTACGCCCGTGCAGCCTTGCGCCTTGCCGCTGCTGCCCACGACCCCCAGGCTGGCGATGCCGCCGCCGTTCAGGCCGAAGGCAATGTGGCCGATGTCGAAGTTGCTGGCGCCGACCAGCAGGCCGGTGACCACGCGGTTGCGCGACAGGGTCGGCGAGTCGCAGCCGGAGGCCTGCTCCACGGTGTAGCAGGCCGTGGCGCCGCAGGGGCCGTTGGCGCCGGTCATCTGCGCGTCGGTGTCGAGGTTCAGCGCGTCGTTGCCGTCGACCAGCACGAGGCGGATCGACGTTTCATCCTCGTAGATCTGCGTGACGCGGTTGACCAGCGTGACCTTGGCGGCCGTTACGTTGGCCGAGCCGCCGAAGTAGCTGGCATAGGACGGGTCGGTGACCAGCGCCAGCCGGTAGGTGCGCAACTGGTTGCCCGTCACGGCGCCGGCGGCCGCGCTGGCGTCCACCACGTGGTAGGCGGCCGTGGTGGTGGCGCGGCCGTCGCTTGCCGTCACTTCGAAGGCCCCCTTGCCGCCGGCCGGCAGCGTGAGCGCCAGCACGCCGTTGCTGTCCGCCGTGGCGGCCACCGTTTGCACGCCGCCATCCTCGCCCTCGGCGCGCACCGTGACGTTGACGGTGGCGCCCGGCGTGAAGTTCAGGCCGCGCACTTCGACGTTCTCGCCTTCCTTGTAGAAACCGCGCGACAGCGTCAGCTGGGCGCCGCCCAGCGCCGCCTCGACGAGCGGGCCGTGCTGGTTGACGAGATCCCGGCTGTGATAGCTGGCGTACAGGCTGTCATCGAGGTGGTAGTAAGGATCGACGTACCAGCCGCCGTTCGGCGAACGCACGGAGGCGTGCAGGCCCAGCTTCGTGATGTCCATGCGCAGCGTGGCCGTCGGATCGTCGATGCCCTTGCCGCGGTAAGTCTTGATGTCGGGGTGCCTGGCCGCCAGGCCCGGCTCCATGATGGGCGCCTCGACCAGCGCGAAACGCTGGTAGCCGCCATCCGGGTGGGGCAGGGAAATCGTCAGCGTGTCGGGAATGTCGTCGATGCCGCGCTCCTGCGGCGCGCCGGCCGTCAGTGCCTGCATGCCGGGCTTGTCCAGGGTGGCGGCGTGGAAGCGCTTGAGCTTGAGTGCAACCTTCCTGTCGCTGCGGCCGACGGCCAGCGAGTCGGCCGGGGTCGCCGCGCTTTGCCAGTGCGGCGCGGCGCGCTGAATGGACACTGCCGGGTTGGCGGCCTGCGCCGCAAGCGCGATCGGCGCGGCGGCGGTGAAGGCGAGGGCGATACTGAGGAACAGGGACGATCGCGCACCCGGTACGATGCGCTGTTGCTGGTTCCCGCCGTGGTGCGGCGGGGTCGACGGCTTGATTCTCATGCAATGTCCTTTCGGCGTGGTTGCTCTGCTCAGTGTTCGTGTGTTGTGGTGCGTCTTCCTGGAGTCATCCGGTGTGGTCTGCCATCTCGGGGTGGCGGTGGCCCTCATCCATTGATGCAACGAAGGCAATAAACTCAACAATACTATTGCCGCTTTATCATCCGGCTCAAGCTCTATTTCGCGAGGCGTTGTAAAGACGATGAAAAAGCAGCAAGCGAGCTGTGCGTAACGGGCTCGTAACCTCTTTGTTCGACCGCGTCGGATACAATCGCCGCCTTCGATCCGGTGCCGCCGGATGACTGTCCGACCACGTTCCTTGAATATCGTTCCTCATCTTTCCAGGCCGGATGCACGTGCCGGCCTGGCCCGCCCCCGGCAGCTCGTCAGCGCGGCTTCGCTCGCCTGCTTGCTGCCTGGCACGGCCATGCCCGCGCACTGCCGGCTGCTCGAAGCCGGCTGCGGCGCGCTGCACCTGTTCGACCAGGCCCACATTCCCGGGGCCGGCTACCTGGACACATGCGCGATCGAGGGCGGGCCGCTATGGAACAAGGTGCCGGATGATGTGCTGCTGAGCGTGTTGCTGGCACAGGGCATCCGCCACGACACCACCGTCATCCTGTATGGCCGCAACAACCCCGCCGCCGCGCGCGTGGCTCATTTGCTGCTGTATGCCGGCGTGACCGACGTGCGGCTGCTCGACGGCGGCTTCGCGGCCTGGCAGGCCGGCGGCCATCCCTGCGAAGCGGGGCCGGCGCGGCCATGTGTCGCCGCAACCGGCTTCGGTGCGCCATTCCCCGCGCGTCCCGATTACCTCGTCGACATGGGAGAGGCGCGCGCCTTGCTGGCCCGGCCCGACGGCGCGCTGGTCAGCATTCGCAGCGAGGCGGAATTCCTCGGCAAGGTCTCGGGCTACAGCTATATCGCCGCGCGCGGCGACATTCCTGGCGCGCTGTGGGGCAGGGCGGGCGAAGATGGCGACGTGAACAGCATGAGCGCTTACCAGCTCACTGATGGCCGCATGCGGCCATCCGCCGAGATCGCGGCCATGTGGGCGGAGGAAGGCATCACGCCCGGCCGGCGCATCGCTTTCTACTGCGGCACGGGATGGCGGGCGTCGATGGCGTTCTTCTATGCCTGGCTGATGGGGTGGGAGGAGATTGCCGTGTATGACGGCGGGTGGCTGGAGTGGAGCGGGGCTGGTTATCAAGCGGCCGCCGGTGGTACCGGCTGCACGTGAAGGGTGTGGAATATCCTGTTGACGCCATGCCGAATCGATATGGCTCCTACTCGCGCGCTTCCGGTCGTGGCTTGCCGGTCAGGTGGAACCGTCGGGTAAAACCGAAGGGTCTTTTCACGCCAGGCGGGTCGAACAGTACCGGCCATGCAAAAACTTGCGCAGGGAGGACCGTCAGCACCCAGTCCGTATCACCAAAAAAACGAAAGCGCACTGTGTCGGGCTGGATGGGTTGGAGGCCCGAAAGATGACCGGTTGAGTACATGGCACCCAGCCTGGCCCAGTCGAGGATGTTCGCAGCACGATCGAGCAGATATATCCGCAGAGTCTCTTCGTGCGGAATGCCATCGGTAAGGAAAATGAGGAACACATCATTGCAGGTGAATGCCGCTTCCAGAAAAGCGCCTTCGACCAATTTTCCGGTTCTTGCCCCGTTCAGACATATCTCGCTGAATGGGGTGGTGTCATCCGATGCCTCTGGCAGCGGGTGTGTGGAAATTTCCGATGTGCCCCTCATGGTCATGTCTTCTACCACATGAAGCCTGCGCCGAATGCTGCCAGCGCGCCGCCAACAAAGGCCCCTACGGTCACGCAGACCGGTGCGCCGGGGCCGCAGGCCAACCCTGCTAAGACGCCACCGGTAATTCCGCCCGCTACGCTCGCACCAGTGACCGTGGCTTCCTTCCTCAAGGCCAGCACTCTGTCCGTAGAGTTCGCGACGTTATAAACCGACAGAGCGAGAGAGAGAACAACAAGACCCCGTCCTGCATATGAAAGCCGTGCGATGGCCCGAGTCACTGAAGGGTTAGACTTGCCGGCGGCGCTAACGATGGCCGCGAATACGGTGTTTTGCTGTCCTGCCGAGAGACGCGAAAAACTTACGTATGCCGCAGTTGTTGATCTCTGGCAGTCTGCAAGCGAGGTGGAAACAAAAAAGCCCACGAATCTAAGTTCGTGGGCTTTCTTGATGAATCTTGGTAGGCCGTGCGGGATTCGAACCTGCGACCAACGGATTAAAAGTCCGCTGCTCTACCAGCTGAGCTAACGACCCAAGGTAAAACCAGCAATCTCAATTTTGCGAGTGGTAGGCCGTGCGGGGCTCGAACCTGCGACCAACGGATTAAAAGTCCGCTGCTCTACCAACTGAGCTAACGACCCTCTGCAAAACTGTTACTGCGTTGCTACAACTACTAGTATACCAACTGCTTCTTTCGAGTGGTAGGCCGTGCGGGGCTCGAACCTGCGACCAACGGATTAAAAGTCCGCTGCTCTACCAACTGAGCTAACGACCCGCTGCGAAAGAAGCGGGATTATAGGACAGCCCAACCGTGCCTGTCAAATGCTTGGGAGCATCGAATTGTGCAAACTTCGACCGGGCCATCCGCCACCCGCGTTACTTGCCCCCCAGGCGCTCCTTGGCGGTGCGTGCGGCGGCCGTGTTCGGGTAGTTCTTGATCAGGTCGTTCAACGTCTTCTTTGCGTTGTTGACGGCTTTCAGCTCGGCCTGGCAGCTGGCGATGTTCAGCATGGCATCGGCGGCCTTCGGGCTGTCCGGGTAGTTCTTCACCACGGCCTGCTGCGCCACGATGGCGGCCTTGCAGTCGCGTTGCAGGTAGTGGGCGTTGCCGAGCATGTACTGCGCATTGGCCGCATAGGGCGAGCCTGGATAGCGGCGCACGAAGTTCTGAAGCGCCGTGGCTGCACCTTCGTAGTTCTGCTCCTTGAACAGCTGCATGGCGGCGTCGTAGGCGTTCTGCTCGGACTGCTCCACCGAAGCCGTCTGGCCGTCGATTTCCACCTGGCGCGGCTCGAGGGCGCGCAGGCGCTTGTCGAGGTCGGCGTACAGGTCCTTCTGGCGCTTACCTGTCACTTCAATCTCGTTCTGCAGTACTTCGACCTGGCCGCGCAGGCGCGCGATTTCCTGCATCGTCTGGTCGTGCTGGGCGATCAGGTCCAGCGTGGAGGTCTTCTCGGCCTTCGTGTCGAGACGGGAGTTGAGCTCCTTCGTCAGCGCTTCCACCTTGGCGCGCAGGTCGAGGATCGCGCGGCGTGCCTCGTCGTCGTCGAATACGCCGGCGCTGGCATGCAGGGACAGCGTGGCAATGGCCAGCGCAACAGCCGTCTTGGTGAATTTGATCATGTTGTAAACGCTCTCAATGAAAAAACGGGGCAGCGCGCAGTATAACGCTGCGCGCTGCCCCGTCAGTACGAATGTCAGGCCGGAGGCCGTCGATTACTTGTAGACGATGTCGGCACGACGGTTCTGTGCCCATGCCTCTTCGTTGCTGCCCTGTGCCTTCGGCTTTTCCTTGCCCAGCGAAACGGCTTCGATCTGGCCTTCGTTCACGCCCAGTGCCACCATCGCGCGCTTCACGGCTTCGGCGCGCTTCTGGCCCAGGGCGAGGTTGTATTCCGCGCCGCCGCGTTCGTCGGTGTTACCCTGGATCAGGATGTTGCGGCTGGTGTTCTTGGTCAGGTAGTCGGAGTGGTTGGTCACGACCGGCTTGCCGTCTTCGCGCACGACATAGCTGTCGAAGTCGAAGTACACGCTGCGCTGTGCCAGCACGCCTTGCGGATCGTCCAGCGGGTCGATCGACTTGGTTTCCACCGGGGCCACGGAACGGGTGGTGTCAGCTTGCGCAGGCGCTTCGGCCGGCTTGCTTTCCACTACGGGTGCCGGCTCGGAAACCTTGACGGGGCTCGAGCAAGCTGCCAGCAGGGCGGCGCTGCTGATGATGAAGGCGATGCTTTTTACGTTACGCATGTTGATTCTCCTGGTCGTTGTGAAAGGTCTTTACTGCCTGTTTTTACTTCATGAAAGGACCCCAGGTGGGCTCCTTGATTGCTCCGGCCTGAATGGTCAGGCGTTGCTTGACCCGGCCGTCCACCGACACCACCGCCAGGGCCTTGCGCCCGCCCGATTCGGTCGAGTACAGGATGTACTTGCCGTTCGGAGCGAAGCTGGGGGCCTGGTCGTTGGTGTTGTCCGACAAACGTTGCTCCTGGCCGCTTGCCAGATCCAATACATAGAGCTGGAAGTTGCCGTTGCGCCGGGAAATATAGGCCAGCGATTTTCCATCGGAGGAAATACGCGGGCTGATGTTGTAGCTGCCGTTGAACGTCACGCGCTGGGCATCGCCGCCGTTCACGCTCATGCGGTAGATCTGCGGGCCGCCGCTGCGGTCGCTGGTGAAGTAGATCGACTGGCCGTCCGCCGAGAACTGCGGCTCGGTATCGATGCCGCTGCTGTTGGTCAGCCGGCGCAGGCCGCCGCCGGTACTGTTGGCGAGGTAGACCTGCGTGTTGCCCGTCTTCGACAGCGCCAGCGCGATGCGGCTGCCGTCCGGCGACCAGGATGGCGCCGAGTTGCTGCCGCGTTCATTGGCGATCACGGTGCGCTGGCGCGTGATCAGGTTCTGCACGTAGATCACCGGCTTCTTCTGCTCGAACGACACGTAGGCCACCTTGGTGCCGTCCGGCGACCACGACGGTGAAATGATCGGCTCGTTCGACGACAGCGCCAGCTGCACGTTCTCGCCGTCGGCGTCGGCCACCTCAAGGCGGTAGGAGCGGCCCTGCTGCGTCACGTAGGCGATGCGGGTGGCGAAGATGCCGCGCACGCCGGTCAGTTTTTCGTACACGTCGTCGGCGATCTTGTGCGCCGACAGGCGCGTGAATTGCGCCGGCGCCTGCTGGTCCAGCTGCGAGATCTTCGTGTTCTGGATCGTGGACATCAGCTTGTAGCGCACGTCGTACGTGCCGTTCGGCTGCTTCTGCACGGTGCCAACGACCAGGGCATCCGCGCCGCGTGCCTTGTAGGATGCCGCGTCGACATTGTTCACGTCGCTGATCGTGCCGGCGTCGATCACCTTGAAGGCGCCACTGCGCTCCAGGTCGGTCTTGATGACCTTCGAGATCTGCGTCGGCGATTGGCCTTCGTCCACGAAGGCGGCGACCGCCACGGGGATCTGGTTGCTGCCGACACCCGAGATTTCCACGCGCAATTGCGCCTGGGCGGTCAGGCTGGCCAGCATGCCAGCGGTAAGGAACACGGAAGTAAGTTTTTTCATAGTTCGCGTCAAGGCAAGTCTTTCAAATTGAATGCCGCGGTGATTTCCCGTTCCACCGTGCCGTCTTTCTTTTTGGGCAGAGGCGACGATTTACTAATCGCGTTCTCCACGGCGGCATCGTAGGCGGGAATTCCGCTGCTCTTGATCTTTCGGACCGAAACGATTTCCCCAGTCGGCAATTGCGTAATCCTGAACTCGGCACTCGGGTTGCCGGGAACGTCCTGGCTGCCCGCGTAGCTGATATTGCTCTTGATCCTGGCCGCGATCGCGGCCTTGTAGCCGCTGTCCATCCGTGGCGCGGTCGATTTCTCGGCCGTGCCGCTGCTGGTGCCGCCCGCCGCGCCTGTGAGCCGGCGAATTTCCTCTTCGCGGATCTTGGCGATGCGTTCGGCATCCCTCTTTTCCGCAGCTTTCTTGGCCGCCAGCTCTTTCTTCTTCTTGTCCTCTTCGGCCTTCTTGTCGGCTTTTTCCTTCTGTTCGGCCAGGCGCTGCTCTTCCTCGCGCTTTTTCTTCTCGTCTTCCTTCTTCTTCTGGTCGGCGAGCTTGCGCTCATCCTCGAGCTTCTGCTTGCGTTTTTCTTCCTTCTCGGCCGCGATGCGCTTTTCCTCTTCGCGCTTCTTCTCGCGTTCCTTGCGCAGCGCGATCTCCGGATCGGGCTTGGGCGGCGTCACCTCCCGCGGCGGCGGCGGGGCCGGCGCCGGGGCAGGCGGGGGCGGCGCCGGTTCGGGTTCGGGCTGCGGCTCGGGTTCCGGCGTGGGCGGCGGCGGCGGGGCGGCCTGCTGCGTCGTCAGGTCCCATACCTCCGCTTCCACGGCCACGGGTTCGGAGCTTTGCCAATTGATGCCGCCCCACAGGAACAGGAACAGCAGCGCGTGCGTGGCCAGGGCGAGCCCGAAGGCACGCCAGCCACTGTCATGCCGGGGTACCCGATACGGGCCGCCCGTGTTCGCTTCAATTGTCGCCATGCCTTACTTCGTTGCCAGACCAACGCGGGTGATGCCCATCTTCTTCGCTTCGGAAATCAGCTGGATCACATCGTCGTACTTGCTTTCCTTGTCGCCCGCGATCAGCACCGGATAGTCGGGGTTGTCCTCGTGCAGCGCTTCCAGCTTGCGCACCAGGGCATCGCGGTTCGGCGCCGTTTCGGGCGCATCGGCATTCTTGCCCGCGATGCCGATCGACAGCGCACCGTTGGGCTTGATGGTGACCTGGATATAGGCGTCCGGCGGGCGCACCGCCTTTTCCGCGTGCGGCAGGTCGATCGAGCTCGGGTTGTTCGAGCTCGGCATCACCATGAAGATGATCAGCAGGCAGAGCATCACGTCGATGTAGGGCACGACGTTGATCTCGGATTTCAGCTTGCGGCCGCGGCCGCCGCGCATGCTGCTGTTGAAGGACGATGCCATGTTGGCTCCTTTCCCGGTTAACGCGACTGGCGCTGCAGGATGTTGGAGAACTCCTCGACGAAGCTTTCGAAGCGGATCGCCAGGCGGTCGATGTCATGCGAGAAGCGGTTGTAGGCAACCACGGCCGGGATCGCCGCGAACAGGCCGATCGCGGTGGCGATCAGTGCCTCGGCGATGCCGGGCGCCACGGCCGACAGGGTGGCCTGCTGCACATTGGCCAGGCCGCGGAACGCATTCATGATGCCCCACACGGTGCCCAGCAGGCCGATGTACGGCGACACGGAACCGACCGAAGCCAGGAAGGCCAGGTGCGACTCGAGCACGTCCATCTCGCGCTGGAACGCCGCCCGCATCGCGCGGCGGGCACCATCCAGGATCGCACCCACGTCCAGCGCCTCGCGGGCCGCGGTGGCGGCCTGCTTGCCCTTGATGAACTCACCCATGCCCGCCTCGAAGATGCGCGACAGCGCGCCGTTGTTGGCGCGGTTGCTGCCGGCGGCCTGGTACAGCTGGTGCAGGTTGCCGCCGGCCCAGAACGTTTTTTCGAAGTCGATCGTCAGGCGGCGCGCGGCGCGCACGTCGAACCATTTCTTGAAGATGTAGGTCCAGCTGACGATGGACAGGCCGAGCAGCAGCGCCATGATCAGCTGCACGATCAGGTGCGCATTGGAGATGAGGGCGATGAAGGAAAGATCTTGGGAACCGTTCATTTATAAATTAGTTAGAATGGTAACGACTAGCAAAGGCTCAAGCTGCTTCTCGGCGCTGTGAGGCGATGTGCAATTGCACGGTAATTTGCACGGTAATGCGCACTGTAACGGACTCCTGCCCGGGCGCCGTTCACGCCACATAGGCGCGCATGCGTTCGGCCGCGGCATCGGGCACCGCGCGCGGCCTCAACGCCGAGTCGACGCAGCCCACCTTCACGTGGGCCGTGTTGAGCAGGGTCGTGCCGCGCCACGCCTGCTGCCGGAACACGACGGAGGCGCGGCCAAGCTTCTCGATAACTAGTGTTAATGATAGAGCATCGTCCAGTTTGGCCGGCGCATGATAGTCCGCGCTGACATTCTTCACCACGAACATGGCATCGTGCTCTTCCAGCAGCACCTGCTGGCCGATACCGATCGCGCGCAGCCATTCGGTACGGGCGCGTTCAAAGAACTTCAGGTAATTGGCGTAATAGACGATGCCGCCCGCGTCCGTGTCCTCGTAATAGACACGGACTTCCCAGGTGAACTCTGAAGACATGGTGAGATTGCTACAAGTGTTATTGGGCAACATTCTACGCCATTTGGCATGAAACGTTGCTAAAAGTTTGCTGACGGTATGTCAAGCTGATCAGTTAAACAAATTCGCCGCGCCCGACCAATACTTGTAACATTCGCTTACGAATCTTTCGCGTCGGTAATTTCTTACGACGCACGCTTGATCGCCAGCGGCCCGGCGGCCTGGCAGGTCGGCATCATCTCGATCATGTTGATGTTCACATGCGGCGGCAGGGTGGCGATCCAGTACGCGGTGGCAGCGATATCGTCCGCCGTCAGCGGCGTGGTGCCTTCATAAACCTTGGCGGCCGCCGCATCGTCGCCCTTCAGGCGCACGTTCGAGAACTCCGTGCCGCCGCACAGGCCCGGCGCGATATTGGTCGCGCGCACGCCCGTGCCGACGAGGTCCGCGCGCAGGTTCAGCGTGAACTGGTCGACGAAGGCCTTGGTGGCGCCATACACATTCCCGCCCGGGTAGGGGAAGCGGCCGGCCACGGAGCCGATGTTGATGATCAGGCCGCTATTGCGTTCCACCATGCCCGGCAGCACGGCGCGGGTCATCGTCACCAGGCCCGTGCAATTGGTCGCGATCATCGTTTCCCAGTCTTCCAGCTGCGCCTCGTGCGCCGGCTTGATGCCGAGGGCGAGGCCGGCGTTGTTGACCAGCACGTCGATCTCGCGCCAGCCCGCGGGCAGCGCCTGGAGCGCGGCGTGGATGCCGGCCTTGTCGGTCACATCCAGCGGCACGGTGCGCACGTTGGGGCCGAGTTCGCCGGCCAGCGCTTCCAGCCGGTCGGCGCGGCGGCCGGCGATCAGCACGCGGTGGCCATTCGTGGCGAAGATGCGCGCCATCGCGGCGCCGAAGCCGGCGGTTGCGCCGGTGATGAAGACGATCATGGACGTTTTTCCCAAAGTGCGGTTGCGCGGAAATTTAACCCAGAAGCAAATTCTGGGGCCAGACCCTTTTGGGTCTGATCCCGGCTTCTGCCGTTGGGGTTAAACAAGGTAGAGGCATCGAAGCCGGCAAACCCAAAGATTGTAGCCGAAACGACAGTGTTGTGGTCGCGCTACCAACGCCGTCGTCTTGAGAACGGCAAGCTGTTTCCTTGCCCAGACTCTGCACATCACATACAATCTCGGCTCCATTTATGTCTCACGTAACTGGCGAAAAGCGGCAATGCCGTCGGCATGATCGTCGGCAAATACGCGAAAGGTGGGTATCCACCGGGGAACGTGGGATGTCTCAACGCCGTTCGCCTGGGCAGCCTCGATGGAATCGCGCGGATGCACGCGCGACCGGGCTGCCTTTGGCCACCCGGCCCGCGTCATTCGATCCTATCTGCCAGTCCTAATCGGAGTTATTTCATGTTCGCAAAAGATCACACCCTCGCCTCCATCGACCCGGAACTGTTCGGCGCCATCCAGAGCGAGAACAAGCGCCAGCACGACCACATCGAGCTGATCGCGTCGGAGAACTACACCTCGCCGGCCGTGATGGAAGCGCAGGGCTCGCAACTGACGAATAAATACGCGGAAGGCTATCCGGGCAAGCGCTACTACGGCGGTTGCGAATACGTGGACGTGGTGGAACAGCTGGCGATCGACCGCGTCAAGCAGCTGTTCGGCGCGGAAGCCGCCAACGTGCAGCCGAACTCCGGTTCGCAGGCGAACCAGGGCGTGTTCTTCGCCGTGCTCAAGCCGGGCGACACGATCATGGGCATGTCGCTGGCCGAAGGCGGCCACCTGACGCACGGCATGGGCCTGAACATGTCCGGCAAGTGGTTCAACGTGGTGTCCTACGGCCTGACCGCCGAGGAAGACATCGACTACGCCGCCATGGAAAAGCTGGCCAACGAGCACAAGCCGAAGCTGATCATCGCCGGCGCCTCGGCCTTCTCGAAGAAGATCGACTTCGAACGCTTCGCCGCCGTGGCCAAGGCCGTCGGCGCCTACTTCATGGTCGACATGGCCCACTACGCCGGCCTGATCGCCGCCGGCCTGTACCCGAACCCGGTGCCGCACGCCGACTTCGTCACGTCCACCACGCACAAGTCGCTGCGCGGCCCGCGCGGCGGCATCATCCTGATGAAGGCCGAGCACGAGAAGATCATCAACTCGGCGATCTTCCCCGGCATCCAGGGCGGCCCGCTGATGCACGTAATCGCAGGCAAGGCGGTGGCGTTCAAGGAAGCGCTGTCCGATGAGTTCAAGGCCTACCAGCAGCAGGTGGTCAAGAACGCCGACGTGCTGGCCAAGACGCTGATCAAGCGCGGCCTGCGCATCGTCTCCGGCGGCACCGAGTCGCACGTGTTCCTGGTGGACCTGCGCGCCAAGAACCTGACCGGCAAGGAAGCCGAGGCGATCCTGGGTTCGGCCCACATCACCTGCAACAAGAACGGCATTCCGAACGACCCGCAAAAGCCGTTCGTCACCTCCGGCATCCGCCTGGGCAGCCCGGCGATGACCACCCGCGGCTTCAAGGAAGCCGAGGCCGAAGAGGTCGGCAACCTGATCGCCGACGTGCTGGACAACCCGCATGACGCCGCCACGATCGAACGCGTGAAGGCCGCCGTGAAGGTCCTGGCCGACAAGTTCCCGGTTTACGCGTAATCGGCACATTGCTACTATCGGGGCGCCGGGCTGCAAAGCCCGGCGCTTTTTTCATCCTCATTCCATCACCACATGAAATGTCCGTTCTGCCAGCATGATGAAATCCACGTCCTCGATACGCGCGTATCGGAGGAGGGGGATGCGATCAAGCGCCGGCGGCGCTGCGGCAGGTGCGACAAGCGTTTCACCACGTACGAGCGGATTGAACTTTCGATGCCGTTCGTGGTCAAAAAGAACGGCAGCCGGATGGAGTACTCCGAAGCAAAATTGCGCGGCAGCCTGATGCTCGCGCTGCGCAAGCGGCCGGTGGCCGCCGCCGCGGTCGACGACGCGGTAAAGGCGATCGAGGAAAAACTGCTCACCAGCGGCAAGCGCGAAGTCGATTCGAATTACATCGGCGAGCTGGTGATGGCCGAGCTGAAGCGGCTCGACAAGGTTGCGTATATCCGCTTCGCCTCCGTCTACAAGAATTTCGAGGACCTGGCCGAATTCCAGGATGCGATCGAGGAAGCCGGCCAGGAGCGTAAGCGGCAGGACTAGAAGTAACGCCGCACAGCCGGCGCGGCAGGAGTAGTGCCGCACAGCCGGCGCGGCAACGCCGCCGGGGGCGTCGCAGCCCGTCACTATCATCTTTCACCTCGGACGTGGTCGCTTTTGACTGCGTTTCCTGCGCTGGCGCAAGTCTCCACGGAAATTGTTGAGCTAAGCCGCTCGAGCTTGAGCAGCCACAACCGCCCCGCGCCGCTGCCGGCTAACTTGTACGGCAATGTCGATGGGGGGAGGTTGCCGATGCGCCATGTTGCCGGGTTCGCCTTGATGGAAGTGCTGGTCGCCGTCTTCGTGCTGGCCTTGGGCCTGGTGGGCGGCATGGCGATGCAATTGCATGCGATGCGCGCGCGGCACGAATCGGCGCTGCTTTCCGCGGCATTGCAGATCGCCGTGGCAATGGCCGACCGCATGCGCGCCAATGCCGGGCAGGTGCCGGTCTTTTACCTCGACGTCGACTACGACGCGCAGGCTGCAACAGGTCCGGCCGCGCTGGACAACCCCTGTACGGCCGATTCCTGCAACCCGGCCCAAGTGGCGCAAGCCGATATCCACGAACTGCAAAGGCAGGTCCGCACGCAGTTGCCTGCCGGGCGGGCACGGGTATGCCGCGATGCGCAGCTATACGAAGCAGGCCGCATGCGCTGGGAATGCAGCGGCGCGCCGGGCGACCCCGTCGTCGTCAAGATCGGTTGGCGCGGCAAGCGGGCGGACGGCACGCCGGAGCGCCGCGAAACACCGGGCGTGGCTGTCACGGTGGCCGGGGTGGGGCAATGAGGGCGCCAGGCCGCCAGGGCGGCATCGGCCTTGCCGAGATGCTGGTCGCATTGGGGCTTGGGCTCGTCGTCGCGCTGGCGGCGGCGGCGATGCTGCTGGTCGCCAACGGCGACTTCGCGCAGCATGCGGCCAGCGCCCGGATCGACGATGGCGGGCGCTATGCGCTGGAGCTGGTCGGGCAGGCGCTGCGCCAGGCCGCCTGGACTGACCTCGATGCGGGCACACCGCCGCCCGACGGCGATGCCGCCATCGCCGGGCTCGACAACCGCACATTGCCGCGCATGGCGGCCGGCATGGAGGAGGCGTCGCCGGCCCGTACCCTGCATGGCAGCGACGTGCTTGCCATTCGCTTCGCCGGGTCGGGCACCGACGGCGGCGATGGCTCGATCGTCGACTGTGCCGGCTTCACGGTCGGCGCTGGAGAAGCCGGCTGGAGCATCTTCTACGTCGGCACCGCCGGCGACGGCGAGACGGAATTGCGCTGCAAGTACCGAGGAAACTCGGGCGCCTGGAATGCCGATGCCATCGTGCGCGGCGTCGATTCCTTCCAGGTGCTGTACGGCCTGGATACCGATGCCGATGGCATTCCGAACCGCTACCTGAACGCCACTGCCGTGCACGCGCTCGATGCGGCGCTGCCGCTGTCCGGTGCGACGCACCAGGAGCGGGCACTGGACCTGCGCCGCAAGACGCACTGGAAAAGGATCGTCGCCGTGCGGGCCGCCTTGTTGCTGCACGGCGAGGCGCGCTCGCGCGCCGGTTCGCTGCCGGTGCGCTGGCAACTGTTCGGCGGCCGCGTGGACCCGGACGATCCCGGCACGCTGGTCGACGAAGCCGCGATGCCCGAGCCCCTGCGGCTGCGCGCGCGACGCCTGTTCGACACGGTGGTGCTGCTGCGGAACCGGGACGGTTGACGATGTGCCGGCGGCAGGACGGCATCGCGCTGGTCGTGACGCTCGTGATGCTGGTGGCCGTGCTGATGCTGGCCGCCAGCGCGGCGGGATTGGCCCTGATGGGAGAGAAGGCGGCACGCGCCGGGCGGGACCGGCAGGTGGCGCTGCAAGCTGCGGAGGATGCGCTGATGGATGCGGAACGCGATATCGAGGAAGCGGGGGCCGACCGGGCCGCCTTGCTGGCCGGGCCGGCGGCGTTCGGCCCCGGCTGCGGCACCGGCGCGGCCCTTGGCCTGTGCGGCCCGGCCGGCGATGGGGCGCCGCCGGCGTGGCAAGCGGTCGACCTGGCGGCGGAAGGCGCCAGCGTGCCGCTCGGCCATTTCACGGGCGCGGCGATGCAGACGGGGGAGGGCGCGCTGCCCATGCGGCGCCCGCGCTACATCATCGAACGGCAGCCCTACCGTCGCGCGGGCGAGGAGGCCGGCGGCATGCCGCGCTATTACTATCGCGTGACCGCGATCGGCTTCGGCAACCGCGAAGGCACGCAGGTCGTGCTGCAATCGGCCTGGCGCCGGCCCGGCGATTGATGGAGGGACGATGGAAAGGTCCAGCCATGCATCGTCGCGCTGCCGCCGCACGAACGGCCGCGCCATGCCATTCTTCGCACCCGGCCTGGCGCTGGGCCTTTGCTGCGCCACGGCCCTGGCGCCGGCCGCTTCCGGTCCGCCGGCCATCGTCATCGACGGCCAGGCCGCGGCGCTGGCCTGCGCCACCGACCGCCCTGTGCACGGGGCCGCGCTGGCCGTTGCCGGAACGGGATCGCCGCCGGCAGCGGGGAGCCTGTTCCGCGTCTCGTACGACTTCGCAAGCGGCAGCGGCACGCTGACCCGTACCCCGCTGAGCCGGGGCGAGGCGGGCGGTGCCACGCCCGTGTGGGATGCAGCGGCCGTCCTTGCCGGCACGCCGCCCGCGCGGCGCCGCATCTACACCATGCAGGCCGACGGCAGCACGGCGCCGTTCGAGTGGGACAGCCTGGCGCCATCGCAGCAGGCTGTCCTGGACCTGCCGCCCGGCGGGGGCGCCGCCGACGGCCTCGGGCCGGCCCGCCTGGCGTGGCTGCGTGGCGAACGCGCGCTCGAGGGTACGACGTTCCGCCGCCGCGCCGGCCTGCTGGGCGACTCGGTGCACGGCGCGCCTCTCTACATCGGGGCGGGCGCCAACCGGCATGCCGACATCGCGTATTCGGCCTTTTACCGGGGCACCGAGCGCCGCACCCCGGCCGTGTACCTGGGGGCGAACGACGGCATGCTGCATGCGTTCGACGCCGCCACGGGCAGCGAGTTGTTCGCCTATGCGCCGGCGATGCTGGTGCCGGCACTGAGCGCCTTGCCTGCTCCAGACTACACGCACCGCGCATATGTCGACGGGCCGCTGGCTGCCGGCGAAGCCTTCATCGGCGGCGCCTGGCGCAGCGTGCTGGTGGGTTCTCCCGGCGCCGGCGCCCAGGGCTTGTTCGCGCTCGATGTCACCGATCCCGCCGCGTTCGATGGCGGCCTGGGCGTACTCTGGGAATTCACCGACCGCGACGATGTTGCCATGGGAAATGTGATGCAGCCGGCACAGGTGGCGCGGCTGAAGCTGCGCATGCGCGGCGACACGCCCGTGTACCGCGATTTCGCCGTGACGGGCAATGGCTTGAACAGCCATGCTGCCGATGCCGCGCAGGGCGAGGCGAACGGCGCCCTGTTCCTGCTCGCGCTGGACAAGCCGCCCGCCGAGCGCTGGCGGATCGACACCAATTACTACCGCCTCGACACGCCGCCGGGCGACCCGGCGCGCCCCGGCGGACTGGCAGCGCCCGCGCTGGTGACGAACGAGGAAGGCGTGCTGCGCCATGCGTATGCCGGCGACCTCCAGGGAAGGTTGTGGCGTTTCGACTTTACCCGCCACGCGCCATGGCGCGGCAATCCCCGCCTGCAACCCGTATTCATGGCGCGTGACGGGGCGGGCCGGCCGCAGCCGATCACGCAGCCGCCGCGGATCGTGCACGCGCAAGGCGGCGGGTACCTGCTGCTGTTCGGGACCGGCAGCCTGTATGGCCGGGCCGAGCGCGACCCGGCGGGCTTCGCGCCGCAATCGTATTACGCGGTGCACGACGATCCGGCGGCACCGGCACGCCCTGCGCCGCTGGAGCGGAGCGACCTGGCCGAACGATACGTCGAAGGCGAGGCAGCGGATGCGCGGTTCACGGTCCTCGGCCGGCAAGCCACGGCCGGTTCCGGTCGGCGGTACAAGGGCTGGTACCTGGATTTCCCGGCGGGCGGCACGACCGGCGAGCGCAGCGTTGCGCCCGGCGCGCTGGCGGACGGCAAGCTCGTCTTCACCACGGTCGTACCCGGCAGGGACCGCTGCGCGCCCAGCGCCAGCCGCCGCTATGTGCTGGATGCATTGACCGGCTTGCCGGTCAATGCCGGCGGCAGCGTGCTGGCGCGCGGCCTGACGGGCGTACTCGTGCCAGACGTCGTCCACGGCGCTCCGTTGCTGCTGCCCGGCCCACGCAGGCCCATGGCGCGCGAGCCGACCGGCCGGGTACGCGTGACGCGCGAGACGGCGATCCTGCATGCCGGCACGGCGGCCGAAGTCGACGGCGGCGTCAGCGGGGCTAGCTGGCCTGCCGGCCGCCTGTCGTGGCGCGAGGTGGCGAACTGGCGGCAATTGCATCGCGCGGCGGTGCCGGGAGGACGGCCATGAAACGCATGCGGCACGGCAGCCGGGGTTTCACCCTCATCGAACTCATGGTCGTGGTGGCGCTCGTCGGCGTGCTGGCCGCGCTGGCCTATCCCGGCTATCGCCAGCACGTGGTACACGCCAGGCGTACCGAGGCGCAGGTGGCCTTGCAGGCGCTGATGCAGCAGCAGGAACGCTACTTCACGCAGCACAATCGCTACATCGCCTTCGGTGCCGGGGCTGATACGGCCGACGCGCGGCTGTTCCGCTGGTGGTCCGGCACCAGTGCCGCCACGAGCGCCTATGAAATCGAAGGCAAGGCTTGCGACGGCGAAGACATCGCCGATTGCGTGCAACTGATCGCCACCCCCGGCACCACCCGGGTGGGCCGCCGCTTCCAGGACCCGTCATGCGACCGCCTGATCCTCACCAGCACCGGCCTGCACCTGGCCAGCGGCCCGGCCACCCGCTGCTGGCACTGACGCCGGCGGCGCGCGCGTTCACGCTGGTGGAGATGATGGTCACGCTGGCCATCGCCGCCATCCTGCTGGGCGCGGCGGCGCCGGGTTTCCAGGCCATGCTCGAGCGCCATGCGGTGCGCGCCGCGGCCGCCGATCTGCTGGGGGCGCTGCACCTGGCCCGTTCGCAGGCGATCGGGCGCGGCGAAACCGTCGTCGTCGCGCCGGCCGACGCGGCCGGGGCGGCCTGGCGTGGCGGCTGGGCCGTGTTTGCCGATCCCGACGGGGACGCCCGGCCCGGGCCGGGGGAAACGGTCCTGTTCCGGCATGGCCCGGCACGCGACGGCCTGCGCATCTGGTCGCGGCTGACCCACGCTGCGCCGCCTTTCCATGTCGCCTATAATAGTGCAGGCCGTAGTTGCCGTGCCGGTAACAGCCGGGCGCCCAACTGGGGCACGCTGTCGCTGCAGCTCGGCAGTACGCGGCGCAACATCAAAATCAATATGCTGGGCCGCGCGCGGCTGTGCGACCCGGCCGTGGAATCCGGCTGCGACATGGCAAGCTCCGCCGGCGAATAGGGACCATGCAAAGCAATGATCTGAATATCGGCAACGACCACGCGGGCAGTGACCGGCCGGGGAACGACCTGGCGGCCATGCGCCTCGCGCTGCAATGGGCGGAGAAGGGGCTGTACACCACCTCGCCGAACCCGCACATCGGTTGCGTCATCGTGAAGGAGGGCGTCGTCATCGGCGCCGGGGTCACGCAGCCCGCCGGCCAGGACCATGCCGAGATCCAGGCGTTGAAGGACGCCGAGCGCCGCGGCTTCGACGTGCGCGGCGCGACCGCCTATGTGACGCTGGAACCGTGCAGCCATTACGGCCGCACGCCGCCCTGCTGCGACGCGCTGGTGCGCGCCGGCCTGAAGCGGGTGGTGGCGGCGATGGAAGACCCGAACCCGCTGGTGGCGGGCCAGGGCCTGGCGCGCCTTGCGCAGGCGGGCATCGAAGTCTCCTCGGGCCTGCTGGCCGACGAGGCCTACGAATTGAACATCGGCTTCTTCTCGCGCATGACGCGGCAATTGCCCTGGGTGCGCATGAAGGCGGCCGCGAGCCTGGATGGCATGACGGCACTGCACAACGGCACCAGCCAATGGATCACCGGTGAGGCGGCGCGCAGCGACGGCCATGCATGGCGCGCCCGCGCCTGTGCGATCCTCACCGGCATCGGCACCGTGAAGGCGGACGATCCGCAACTGAACGTGCGCGCCGTGGCCACGCCGCGCCAGCCACGCCGCATCGTCGTCGACAGCCGGCTCGACATCGATCCGGCCGCCCGCGTGCTGCAGGGCGGCGGCACGTGGATCGTGGCCGCCGTGACCGATCACGAGCGCGAGGCGCGCCTGCGCGATACGGGCGCGGAGATCATCACGCTGCCAAATGCGCACGGCAAGGTCGACCTGGCCGAACTGATGCGCGAGCTGGGGCGGCGGCAAATCAACGAACTGCACGTGGAGGCGGGCACGAAGCTCAATGGCTCGCTGGTGCGCGAGCGGTGCGTGGACGAGCTGCTGCTGTACCTCGCGCCCACGCTGCTGGGCGATGCGCAAGGCATGTTCGCGCTGCCGGCGTTGACCGACCTGGCCGGCAAGTACCCGTTGAAATTCCACGAGACCCGGATGGTGGGGGACGACCTGCGCATCCTGGCCCGCTTTAGTTATTGACCTGCTCACTGACCTGCTCACCGACCCATCACTGAAAGAGAAGAACATGTTTACCGGAATCGTCGCCGCTGTCGGCAAAATCCAGAATGTCACCCCGCTGCCCGGCGGCATCGATGCCGGCGTGCGCCTCGTGATCGACGCGGGCGGCTTGCCGATGGCCGACGTGGCCCTGGGTGATTCGATCGCCATCAACGGCGCCTGCATGACCGTGGTGGAAAAGACCGCCGACAGCTTCGCCGTCGACGTGTCGCGCGAGAGCCTGAACTGCACCGCGGGCCTCGATGCCGTGGGCGAAGTGAACCTGGAAAAGGCGCTGACGCTGAACGAGCGCCTCGGCGGCCACCTGGTTTCCGGTCACGTGGACGGCCTGGGCGTGGTGCGCAAGTTCGAACCGGTCGGCGAATCGTATGAACTCGTCGTCGAGGCGCCGGCCGAGCTGGGCAAGTACCTCGCGTTCAAGGGTTCGATCGTCGTCAACGGCGTGTCGCTGACCGTCAACCGGGTGGAAGACGTGCCCGGTGGCTGCCAGTTCTCGATCAACCTGATTCCGCACACGATCCAGGTCACCACATTGAAGCACCTGAAGGCGGGAACGAAGGTGAACCTGGAAATCGACCTGATCGCGCGCTACGTCGAGCGCATGCTGTCGGTCGGCAAGGACGTGCAAGGCTGACCGCCATGAAGGCGCTGGCCGGGCTGTTGCTCGCTGCATGCTGCGCCAGCGCCGGTGCGACCGGCAATATGCCGGTCGTCTTCGAGCCGGCCGGCCCTCAGCGGATGCCGGGCAAGGAAATCTGCAAGAATGACCCGGCTTCCGCTTCGGGCAATGACACGGCGGCGATGACGGCCCTGCTGTCCGCCCCCGAATACGCCTCGGTGCGGCCGCTGTTCAATGCCGCGCAGCCGCAGGTGATGTGGTGGATCCGCAAGGCCGCGTCGATGGATTTGCAGGCGCTGCTCACGGCCTTCCACGAAGCGAACCACATGCTCGACTTCGCGCTGTCGGCATGCCACGGCAACCGCGCGGTGTTCCACTTCCGCGGCGAGATCCACGTGACCGACTACGAGTGGGGCCAGGCGCCCGGCTTCGTGCTGGCGGCGCGCGAAATCCCCGAGAACATCAAGGCCCAGGCGAACGGCCGCTATGGCGTCTACTTCGGCAACCGCAACGTCAACCGCGGCGACTTCTTCCCGCTGATCGACGAATTGAATGCCCATGTGGCCGGCGCCGAATTCGAAGTGGCGCTGGCCGATACGCCGGTGTACCGGGAGATGGCGAAGCGGGCCAACTCGATCAACGGCAATATCGGCGGCATGGCCGACTTCATGCTCTACACTGTCGCCTACCTGAAGGCGCTGCGTGCCAGCGATCCGCCGGCGTGGACGCGGCTGGTGGCACGCAAGAAGATGATGGCGCACGTGCAGCGGCTGTGGACGGCCGCCGAGGCCGTACTGGCCAAGGCTGCGCCGCTGGCGCCGGAGCACGGCGGCCTGTACCAGTACCCGACCGCCGCCCTCGTCGCCGCCTATGCGCCGGCCATGCTGGCCGAACTCGATGCCGCGGGCATCCGCCACGGCGGCCGCGCTCCGGCACCCAAGCCGATCGCTTCGCCGGTCAGCGCGCCTTCCGCGGCGCAATGAAATCCTGCTCCACGGCCGCCTTCAGCAGGTCGGGCGGCAAGATGCCCTGGGCGATGATGAAGTCGTTGAATTCCTTCTGCCGGAACTTGTCGCCCAGCTCGATCTCGGCCAGCGTGCGCAGCGCGCGCAGCTTCACGTAGCCGTAGTAATACGAGGTGGCCTGGCCCGGCGAGCGGTAGGAATAGCGGTCCACTTCCGATTGGGCGAACGGCTCCGACAGGCCCACCTCCTTCATCAGGAATGCCTTGGCCTGTTCCGGCGTCATGCGGCCCAGGTTGATCGACGGGTCGAGCATCGCGCGCGCCATGCGCAGCTGGCGCATCTGCAGCGACACCAGCTGGGCCTCCGGCGGCATATGGGGCAGGATCAGCGCTTCCGAGTACAGGCCCCAGCCTTCCACATTGGTGCTGTTGAAGGCGAAGTTGGCGCGCGCGATCGACATGCCCTGTTCCACCATCGAGGCGAACTGCAGTTCGTGGCCGGGGCGGGCTTCGTGCGCGGCCAGGGTCCACGCCATGGCCTCGTAGTCGAAATCGTCCATCTTGCCCTTCGATTTCGGGTTCGACAGCGGGATCACGAACTCGCCGTACTCGCCGGTATTGCCGATCAGGCGGGGCGGGCTCATGAAGGGCGCCGGCGTGGCGGCCGCCTCGGCATTGGTAGCCGTGCGGATGTTGGGCGCGCGCGTGGGCAGCGTGACGATGTCATGGCGCCGGATCACGTCCTCGATCTCCTTCACCCGGTCGCGGTAGTACGGCAGCAGCTGGTCGGCGGGAATCGAAGTCTTCTTCAGCTCGCGGATCACGTCGCGGTAATCGCTCGACGGCAGCTTGCGCCGGGCCGCGATCGTGTTGGCGACCACCTGCATCTGGTCGCGCACTTCCTGGAAGTCGAAGCTGGCGCGCTCGATCATCTGTTCCGGCGTGATGTCCACGCCCACGTTCACCAGGCGGTTCACGTACAGCGCGGGCGGCAGTCGCACCTCCTTGCGGGCGCGCGGCAGGATGCTGGCGCGGGTCCAGTCGTCGTAGGCCTTCACCTGGTTCTTCAAGGTCGCGAAATCGGCTTCCCAGCCGGTCAGCCCGGCCTTCGTGAACAGCTCGGCGATGCCGTCGAGGTAAGTGGGGTTGTTGTTCAAGCCATCCTGGACCTCGCCCACATAGGGGCCGATCAAGCCCTTTTGCGCCAGCCTTTCCTCGCCGCGCTGGCGCGCCAGGGTGGCCAGCGGCGTGTAGCCTCCCTCGGCGCCGACATAGCGCTTCAGGCGCACCAGCGCGGCCTTCTGGCGCTCGGGCTTGTTGCGCGGGTCGAGCAGGACCTGCAGCCCACCGTACACCAGCTCCGCCACGTTCACGTAGTTGAGCAGGTACTGTCGTTGCAGCTTCATGGTGGCGATCTTCTTTTCGCGCGAGTCGATCAGGATATCGAGGTCCTGGCGCACCTTCGGATCGCGCTCGGCGGCGCGCTGCTGGCGCAGCGAAGCGAGGCGCTTCTCCGTGTCGGCCAGCTCGCGCTCGTAGTCGCGCGGCTTGAAGTCGGCGACCGCGGTATCGAATTCCTCGCTGCCGACCGACGAGGCTTCTTCGGGCAGATAGCGGCCGGTGTCCTGGAGCACGGGTCGGGTGTAGGCGTCGCTGGTGGCGACCCATGCGGGTGCCGGGTTGGCGGCACCCGTGGCGATATTCGTGAAAAGATTCGCGGCGAGAAGCAGGGCGGTGAGGGCGGCGAGACGGCCGGTGCGAGACATGGAGCTCCCTTTCTGATGATGGCCCGTCGGGGCAAAGGCCCGATTGTATGCCGCCGTGAGGCCGCGTTGGCATACACTTTGGCCCATGACCGTCTCCGACCTTCGCGAAACCCTCCTGTTCCTGCTGCTCGCCGGGCTGGCCGTACCCTTGCTGCAGCGGCTGCGCATCAACCAGATGCCGGGCTTCCTGCTGGTCGGCCTGTGCTTCGGCCCCCATGGCCTGGGCACGTGGGCGGGCGATGCCGCGTGGCTGGCCGACATCACGTTCCACGACGTGGAAGGCGTCAAGATGTTCGGCGAACTGGGCATCCTGTTCCTGATGTTCATGATCGGCCTGGAACTGTCGCCCGCCAAGATCTGGGCGCTGCGGCGCGACGTGTTCGGCAGCGGCACGGCGCAGGTGGCGCTCTCGGCGGCCGTGATCGGCGCGATCGCCATGTGGTTCGGCAACACGCCATCGGCCGCGCTGACGCTCGGCCTGACGCTGGCAATGTCGTCCACCGCCGTCGTCATGCAACTGCTTAGTCGCGCGGGCGCGCTGGCTTCGCCGCTGGGCCAGGCCTGCTTCGGCATCCTGATGCTGCAGGACCTGGCCGTGGTGCCGGTGCTGATCCTCGTCGAAAGCCTGGCCGGCAGCGGCGGCGCGCTGTGGTGGACCCTGCTGCTCGCGGTGGCGAAGGCCGCGGCCACCATCGCCCTGGTCTATGTGGCGGGCCGGCGCCTGGCGCGCCCGCTGTTCGCGGCCTTCGCCGTGCAGCGCCAGCCCGAGGTGTTCGTGGCGCTGATCCTGCTGCTCACGCTGGGCGTGGCGGCCGCCACCGCCGCGGCGGGTCTTTCGATGGCGCTGGGGGCCCTGCTGGCGGGGCTGCTGCTGGCGGACACCGAATTTCAGTATGAAGTCGAAATCATCGTCGAGCCATTCCGGGGCCTGTTGATGGGCATGTTCTTCATGGCCGTCGGCATGGAGCTCGACCTGCGCATCGTGGCGCAGTATCCGGTGCTGCTGCCCTTGTCCGTGCTGGGCCTGTTAGTCGTGAAGGGCGGGGTGGTCGCCGCCGTGCTCCACCGGCTGGGATGGCGGCGGGCCGTGCACGCGGGCCTGCTGATGGGGCAGGGCGGCGAGTTCGCTTTCATCATCCTGGGCTACGGGGTCGGCTCCGGGCTGGTCGAGGGATCGACGGGCCAGTTCATGCTGGTGCTGGTCACGGCCAGCATGCTGGCCACGCCGGCCGCCGCCGCGCTGGGCGGGCGCATCGCCGCGCGCGGCGGCGCCAGCACACCGGAGGCGCAACCGTCGGAACATGCGTACCGTGCCGGCCATATCATCATCGGCGGCTACGGCAGGGTGGGGCGGCTGGTGGCGGACGTGCTGGCGCTGCAGGGCATCGCCTACGTGGCCGTGGACCGCGATCACCAACTGGCCGCGGCCGGCAGGGATGGCAGGTGCAACGTGTATTCCGGCGACGCATCGATGCCGGACATGATGGAACGCCTCGGCGTGGGCCGTTCCGCCGGCGTGGTGCTGACGATGGACGATCCCAAGGCGGCCCTGCAGGCCACCCACGCGCTGCGGCGGCAGTATCCGTCGATTCCGATCTTCGCGCGGGCGCGCGACGAGAAGCACGCCCGCCTGCTGAAGGACGCCGGCGCGAGCGGGGTGATTTCCGAGACGGTGGAATCGGGCCTGCAACTGGCCCACTTCGCGCTGGGCGCCGCCGGCATGCCGGAAACGGCGGCCGGCTTCCACATCGGCGTCGAGCGGGCCGAGCGGGTCGAGCGGACCACGGGGGACCCGGTTCCGCCCGCGCCACATTGAGCCTTACAGCAGCGTGGCGTCCAGCGTGATGTCGGCCTTCAGCAGTTTCGACACGGGGCAGCCGGCCTTCGCCTTGGCGGCCAGTTCCTGGAATTTCGCGTCGTCGGCACCGGGGATTTTCGCCTGCAAGGTCAGGTGCACGGCGGTGATCGCGAAGCCATCATCCTGTTTCTCCAGCGTGACGTCGGCCTTCGTTTCCATGCGCTCGGCCGTCAGGCCCGCTTCGCCCAGGATCAGCGACAGTGCCATCGTGAAGCAGCCTGCATGGGCGGCGCCGATCAGCTCCTCCGGATTGGTGCCGGGCTTGCCTTCGAAGCGGCTGGCGAAGCCATAGGGGTATTCTTTCAGGGCGCCGCTGTGGCTGCTGATGGCGCCCTTGCCATCCTTGATGCCGCCGGACCAGACAGCCGAACCGTAAGTCTTCATCTTGATCTCCTCAACAGGTTTGGTCGGTGAAACCCGTGTATCTTATGGCAACTGCCCTGGCAACGGCGTCTGGCTTGCGGGAGAGGGTTGCAATTTTCCTGGAGTCGTATACGCTGATATCACTGATATCAACCGCGGAGGCTGCCATGCGTCAATTGCTGGTTCGCGACCTGGAAGAAGAAGTCGTCGATGCCCTGAAACGATCCGCCGCGGCCAATGGTCGCAGTACCGAGGCGGAACACCGCGAAATCCTGCGTGCCCATCTGGTGGTACGGCCCAACCGGCGCTCATTCAAGGAAGTGCTGGCGGAAATGCCGTACTTCGGTGACGACGACCTGTTCGACGTGCGCTGAGCATGTATCTACTCGACACGAACGTCATCTCCGAATACCGCAAGGGCAATCGAGCCGATCGCGGCGTGTGCCGGTTCTTCGAGAGCACCAGGAACGGCGTGCTGTTCCTGCCGGCACAGGTGATCGGGGAGATCCAGGCAGGCATCTTCAGGTTGCGCCGGCTCGACGACGGGGCGGCGGGCCAGCGGGCGGATACCTACCAGCTCTGGCTCGACGGCCTGGTGGCCGAGTTCAAGGACCACGTGCTGGAATTCGACGTGGAAGCGGCGCGCGTGTGGGGCACGATGCTTTCCCATGAAAAGAAGGACCCGCACACGATCGACAAGCAGATCGCCGCGATGGCGCTGGTGAACGACCTGACGGTCGTCACGCGCGACAAGGGGGATGCGTTCGCACGCATCCCCGGCTTGCGCAAACTGAATCCCTTCGGTTAGCCGAAACGCGCCACCGGCACGCCGGCGACGTCGGTCTGCACCGAGAACAAGGCTCCCGCTTGCGGATCGGCTGCGCGCTGGGCGGCGCCGAAGCCCTGCCAGGCGCTCGTGATGTAGAGCGTCTTCAGGTCCGGCCCGCCGAACGCCACCGACGAAGGTTGCGTGACGGGCATCGGGATGGTGGCCAGCAGGTCGCCCGCCGGGCTGTAGCGGCACACGCGGGCACCGCCCCATTGGGCGATCCACACGCAATCCTCGCTGTCGACGGTCATGCCGTCCGGCGAGCCTTCGCCTTCGCCGAACTGGCGCCACAGCCGCGGCGCGCCCAGGCTGCCGTCGGCCCTTACCTCATATGCGTAGGTGCGGTTGAGGAAGCTGTCGTTGTGGTACATCGTGCGCCCGTCCAGGCTGAATGTCGGGCCGTTGCAGATGTGGTATTCGGGCAGCGCCACGTGCAGGCTGCCGTCGGGGTCGAGCCGGAACAGCTTGCCGTCCGCCCGGCTCACGTCGCGCGCATTCATGGAGCCAGCCCAGATACGGCCGGCCGTGTCGGCCTTGGCATCGTTCAGGCGTATGCCCGTGTCCGCCCCGGGGAGCTTGTGCAGGTATTCGAACCGTGGCTGTGGATCGAGCCAGAGGCGCACGATGCCGTCGCGCAGGCCCGCCATGTAGCCGTCGCCGTCCTTGCGGGGGATCAGCCAGCACACATAGTCGGGCAGCGGCCAGGCATGGCGCGTGCCGTCGGCATTGGCGTTCGCATCGAGCGCGTGCAGCGTGTTGCCGACGAGGTTGACGAAATACAGGCGGTTCTGTTCGGGAATCCAGACCGGGCCTTCGCCCAGTTCGGCTCCCAGCGGCCACAGGTTTTGCGGGGTCATGTCGATTTGATAGGTTGAAAATCCGGCGCTTATTGCATGAGTTCACAGTACGCAGGCTCCACGCGAGCCGAAGCGCATGCATTCACCCCAGGTCTTGCACCTGGGATGACTCGGAATGTACCTGAAAGCACCGCGCCTGTGGGCATGCCGGGCGCGGATCGGCGAAATTGTGATCGCAGCGTGCGGGCGGGTTATCGGTAGAGCGCACGGTCGGCGCCGGGCGGCTGCGGCTGGCGCCGCGGCTGTACCAGGTCGAATGCTTCGCGCACCGCTTCGCGCAGCTCGTCGTCGTCCCACGGCTTGCTGAGGAATTTATAGATGGCGCCGCGGTTGACGGCATCCATGATCGAGGCATGGTCGGCATAGCCGGACATGATCATGCGCACCGTGCGCGGGTACAGTTCGCGGGTGCGCGCCAGCAGTTCGCTGCCGCTCATGTGCGGCATGCGCTGGTCGGAGATGATGACCTGCACGTCGTTCACGGCCAGCATTTCCAGCGCTTGCGCGCCGCTGCCGGCCAGCAGAACCTGCCAGCCCTCGCGCCGGAAGACGCGCGCCAGCGCGCCCAGCACGCCCGGCTCGTCGTCCACCAGCAGCAGCGTGCGGCGCGCCGGCGGCACGGGGGCCAGCGGCGCCAGGCTGCGCCGTTCGCGCAGCAGCGCCTCCAGGCCCTCGGCCGGCAGCGGGCGGCTGAACAGGTAGCCCTGGATCTTGTCGCACCCCATGTCGCGCAGGAAGGCGAGCTGGCCCTCGGTCTCGACCCCCTCGGCCACCACCACCAGGTTCAGGCCGTGGGCCAGCGCCGTCGTCGCCCGCGCGATGGCGGCGCTGCGCGGCTCGCTGGTGATGTTCTTCACGAAGGTCTGGTCGATCTTCAGCTTGTCGAGCCGGAAGCGCGACAGGTAGCCGAGCGAGGAGTAGCCGGTGCCGAAGTCGTCCAGCGACACGGAAACGCCGAGGGACGCCAGTTCGTTCAATTGCATCTGCGTGTGCTCGCTGTCGTTCATCATCACCGTCTCGGTCAGTTCCACCTCGAGCCAGCGCGGCGCGAGGCCGGAAGCCTGCAGCGCCCTGCGCACCACGGCGGGCACGGTGCCGGCCGCGAACTGGCGCGCCGAGACGTTGACGGCCACCGTCAGCGGCGGCAGCCCGGCCAGCTGCCAGGCCCGGTTCTGCCGGCATGCTTCCTCGATGACCCAGTTGCCGATCTCCAGGATCAGGCCACTGTCCTCGGCCAGCGGAATAAAGTCGCCCGGCGGCACGTTGCCCAGTTCACCGCTCTGCCAGCGCAGCAGCGCCTCCACGCCCGACACGCGGCCGTCCGGCAGCGAAACCTGCGGCTGGTAGTGCAGGCGCAGCTCGTTGCGTTCGATGGCGTGGCGCAGGTGCACTTCCAGCGACATCCAGCGCAGCGCGTGCGCATTCATTTCGCCGGTGTAGAAGTGGAAGTTGTTGCGGCCGTTGTCCTTCACATGCGACAGCGCCACGTCCGCGCCGGTCAGCAGGGCGCCCGGCGTGGCCCCGTCGCGCGGATACATGCTGATGCCGACCGAGGCGGTCACATACACGTCCTGGCCCGCCAGGCGCACGGGTTGCGCCACCTGATCCATCAGGTTGCGGACGATGACGATGATGTCGTCCACGTTCTGGAAGCGCGTCAGCACCAGCGCGAATTCGTCGGCGCCCAGGTGCGCCAGCGTGTCGCCCGGCGGCACGATGGGCGCGACGCGGCGGGCGATTTCCTGCAGCAGCGCATCGCCCGTGGCGTGGCCGAGTGCGTCGTTGATGCGTTGCAGGCGGTCGATGTCGAACAGCAGCAGCGCTACGCCGCCGCCATTGGGCCCGGCCGCCGTCAAGGCCAGTTCCAGGCGGTCGTTCAGCAGGTTCCGGTTGGGCAGCAGCGTCAGCGGATCGTGATTGGTGACGAAGTCGAGCTGCGTGTGCGCCTCCTTCAGGGCACTGATGTCGCTCGACACGGAAACATAGGCGACCACCTGTTCGCGCTGGTCGCGCACCGCATTGATGCGCAGGCGCTCCGGGTACACCTGGCCGTTCTTGCGGCGGTTCCAGATCTCGCCCGACCACTGGCCCTGGGTTTCCAGGCTGTGCCACATGGCCCGGTAGAACGCGCTGTCGTGCCGGCCCGAGCGCAGCAGACGGGGATTCTGGCCCATCACCTCGCGCTCGGCATAGCCGGTGGTCTGTTCGAATGCCGGGTTGACCGCGATGATGTTGGCGCCGGCATCGGTCATCGTGATGCTGTCCTGCGTGCTGTCGAACACCTGGGCCGACAGGCGCAGGCGTTCCTCGAGCGCGCGGCGCGCCGTGATGTCGCGCAGGATGCTCGTGAAGATTGCCTCGCCGTTCACGTGCACCACCGACAGCGCCAGCTCGCCGGTGAACTCCTCGCCGCTCTTGCGCTTCAACGTGAGTTCGACGATGCGCGCGCTGTACGAGCGTTCGCCGCTCCTGCGATAGCGCTGCACTCGCTCGCGGTGCTCCGGCAGCGAACGGTCGGCGATCAGCTGCGTGATCGGCTGGCCCAGCATGTCCTGTTCCTTGTAGCCGAACATGGTCTCGGCGGCGCGGTTGAAATGCAGGATGCTGCCATCCTGGTCGGAACCGATGATCGCGTCCGGCGCCGATTGCGTCATCGCCCGGTAGCGCGCCTCGCTGGCGCGCAGCGCCGCGTCCGCGCTGCGGCGTGCCGAGGCTTCCATCTGCAGCTGCGCCGCGTGGCGCTGCACCACTTCATACAGGTTCATGTTTTCGTAGGCGACGGCCAGCTGCGCCGCCAGCATGCGGATGAACTGTTCGTCCGTATCGTCGAAGCAGGACGCGCCGCGGCGCCTGGCGGCGTACAGCCAGCCATACAGGTGGAACTGGTCGCGCACGGCCAGACCGAGGAGGCTTTCCACTTCCGGGTGGCCGCCGGGCAGCACGGGAAGGTCACCGTCCGTGCGGCAGTGCCGCAGCACGTGGTGGCGGTCCATCATCGCGGCCGGGAAGGTTTTCCTTTCCACCAGAGCCGGTTGCACCAGGGCCGGGTCGATGCCTACCGCTTCCACATGCTGCACGGCGCTTTCGTGCGCGTCGAGCAGGCAGAGCACGACGATATCGGCCCGCAGGATCGCGCTGGCGGCAAGGCAGAAGCGGCGCGCCATCGCACCCGCGTCGCGCTCGCCGTTCAGGCGCAACGACAGCTCGTGCAGGGCCGCCATGCGTTCGATGGCGCTGCCGGGCGTGTCCTGGGCCAGCGCCGGCGTGCCGAAGAAGGCCTCCGGCGCGAACACGGCGATGCCGGGTGGCGCGGTGGCGTCGCCGGGCAATTCGGCGCTTGGTACGTCGAGGCCCAGTTCCAGGTTGACGGCGTCCAGGATCGCCTGCGGTTCGGCGGGCTTGGGCAATACGCTGCGCACGTCGCAAGCCGCGGCCATGGCACGCAGCTCCGGCATGGAGTAGGTGGCGGAGAAGAAGATCACCGGCGTGTGTGCCAGCTCGGGAATGGCGCGCAAGTGCTGCACGAACTCGTAGCCGTCCATCGTCGGCATCAGGATGTCGGTGATCACCAGGTCCGGCCGATGGCGATGGCACAGGTCGAGGGCCTGCGCGCCGTCGGCGGCTTCGAGCACGCTGTGCGACGTGAAACCGAGCAGTGTCAGCAGGTAATCCCGGTTTGTGGGGCGGTCATCGACAATCAGAATGGTGGCCATGGTACCTTTCGATGGTCCTGGGAATTCATGCTACTCCGCCGACCTTGCCGCGGGCGCACGCCTGTTGTTCTGATAGCCGATCATACCCAGTCCGGTTGAGGTTGCCTACGGGCTTGTTGGTTTTCAGGCAAGCATGGCAGCTTGTACCGCAGGAAATGTGCGGGAATGCGGCCGGCGGCGGATTGTCGGGTGAAAGCGCGCCAAATCCTTTAAAATAGCGGGTTGCGAAACACGCCAAGGATTTATTACATGACTATCTCCAGCACCGAAGAAATCGTCGCCGAACTGCGCGCCGGGCGCATGGTGATCCTGGTCGACGAAGAGGACCGCGAGAACGAGGGCGACCTGGTGCTGGCCGCCGATTTCGTCACGCCGGAAGCCATCAACTTCATGATCCGATACGCGCGCGGGCTCGTGTGCCTGACGCTCTCCGAGGAAATCGTCGACCGGCTGGAACTGCCGCTGATGGCGACCCGCAACGGCACGTCCTTCGGGACCAATTTCACCGTGTCGATCGAAGCCGCCGAAGGCGTCACGACCGGCATTTCCGCGGCCGACCGCGCCCGCACGATCCAGGTGGCCGTCGCCAAGGACGCGAAACCGGACGACCTGGTGCAACCGGGCCACATCTTCCCGCTGCGCGCCGTGAAGGGCGGTGTCCTGATGCGCGCCGGCCACACCGAAGCGGGCTGCGACCTGACCGCCATGGCCGGCCTGACCCCGGCCTCGGTGATCTGCGAGATCGTCAAGGACGACGGCACGATGGCGCGCCTGCCGGACCTGCTGGAATTCGGCAAGGAACATGGCCTGAAGATCGGCACGATCGCCGACCTGATCCATTACCGCAGCGCCAAGGAATGCATGGTCGAACGGGTGGCCGAGCGGGAATTGCGCACGGCCCACGGCGACTTCCGCATGATCGCCTTCCGCGACACGCCGAGCGGCTCGGCCCACCTGGCGCTGGTGCACGGCGACGTGACGCCCGAGGAGGAATCGCTGGTGCGCGTGCACCAGCCGGTATCCATCCTGGACCTGCTGGAAACGGAAGCCACCACGCACTCCTGGAACGTGTCGGCCTCGCTGAAGGCGATCAAGGCGGCGAAGCAGGGCGTGATGGTGCTGCTCAACTGCGGCGAGACGGCCGAGCAGCTGTTCGGCCAGCTGGCCGCGCTGGACAAGGATTCCAAGCCAGTGGGCCGCGCCGCCAGCATGGACCTGCGCACCTATGGCATCGGCGCGCAGATCCTGCGCGCCATCGGCGTGCGCCGCATGAAACTGCTCGCCAGCCCGCGCAAGATGCCGTCGATGACGGGCTTCGACCTCGAAGTGACCGGCTACCTGGCCAAACCCGAAGCGTAATCCACCTACTATATAGAAGAGGCCCATCATGACCGTAGGAACCTACGAAACCAATCTGAACGGCGAAGGCCTGCGCATCGGCATCGTCCAGGCACGTTTCAATGAAGATGTGTGCCACGGCCTGCTGTCGGCTTGCCTGGCGGAGCTGAAGCACCTGGGCGTGGCGGACGAGGATGTGCTGCACGTGACCGTGCCGGGCGCGCTGGAAATTCCGCTGGTGCTGCAGAAGATGGCCGAATCCGGCCAGTTCGACGCGCTGGTGGCGCTCGGTGCCGTAATCCGCGGCGAGACGTACCACTTCGAGCTGGTGTCGAACGAATCGGGCGCCGGCATCACCCGCATCGGCCTGGACTACAGCATTCCCATCGCTAACGCCGTGCTGACGACCGAGAACGACGAACAGGCCGAAGTGCGCATGGCCGCCAAGGGCGCCGATGCGGCCCGCGTGGCCGTCGAGATGGCCAACCTGGCAATCGCGCTCGAAGAGCTGCAACAGGACGCCGGCGACGAAGAATAAGCGCCGCAGTAATACAAAGGAATCGACATGAACGACAAACCCGTGCACGCCAACCCCAGCAAGAATCGCACCCCGCGCCACCGCGCACGCGAGTTCGCGCTGCAGGGCCTGTATCAATGGCTGCTGAACAATGAACCGGCGAAGACGGTGGTCAACAATATCCGCGGCGCCCACGGCTTCGACAAGGCCGACGGCGACTTCTTCGCGGCGCTGCTGTACGGCACGATCGAGCAATCGGTCGAGCTGCGCGAAGCGTTTGCCCCGCTGGTCGACCGCGGCATCGGCGAACTGTCGCCGATCGAGCACGCCGTGCTGCTGCTGGGCGCCTTCGAGCTGAAGAACCACCCGGAAATCCCGTACCGCGTCGTCATCAACGAAGCGGTCGAGCTGACCAAGTCCTTCGGCGGCATCGACGGCCACAAGTACGTCAACGGCGTGCTGGACAAGCTGGCCCCGAAATTGCGCGCCGACGAAGTGACGGCGGACAAGAAACGCTGACCCGCCCCCTCGCACAGCTCAAGCCACCTCCGGGTGGCTTTTTTGTTGCCCAAAACCGGGGTCAGACCCCGATCCTTGGAAATATTTCCTCAACCCCGGTGACAGGCACCACGGTTCTTGAAACATTTCTCGAACCCGGGTGCCTGTCACCCGGTTTTCGTCACCGGTTTTGAGCAATAAAAAAGCCACCCGAGGGTGGCTTTGCGTTGCGCGCTGGACGATTACAGGCCGGCGATCTGCTCAGGTTCCGGCTTGGCCGTCTCGGCTTCGGCCGCCGGCTTCGCGTCCGTGCTGGCGGTCACGGTGGCCGGAGCAGGGGCGGGGGCCGGAGGGCGGGTGAACGTCGGCACTTTCTTGCCGACCGATACCTGCTTCAGGCGCTTGTATTCGGCGAGCACGCGGGAGCCATAGCCGTCGTCCGTCTCGAAGGCGGCGGCGCCCACGTAGTATTTCAGGCCGGCTTCCACGGAACCGCCGCGCTGCACGTAATCCTTCAGGATCAGCGAGCCGACACGGATGTTGGCGACAGGGTTCAGGGCCGCCTGCACGCCGCCCATGTCCTCGAACTTGTCGTGGTGGACCTTGGACATGACCTGCATCAGGCCCTGGGCGCCCATCGGGCTTTCCGCGAACGGGTTCAGGCCGGATTCGATCGCCATCACCGCGAGGATCAGCAGCGGGTCGATCTTGATCTCGCGCGCCGTGACATAGGCGGTCGATACCAGCATATTGGCCGCGTCGTTCGCCACGCGGTAGCGCTTGGACAGCCAGTCCGTCACCCATTGCTGCTGCTTGCGGGTGCCGAGCAGCGCCTTTTCCTCGGCCGGCGTGAGCTTGGCCGTGTCGGCCGCGGCGGTGACGGCCGGAGCCTCCATCAGCTCATGCAGCGGCGGCGCGGTCACGGTGGCCACCGGGGCGGGCATGGCCGGCTCTTGTGGAGCCAGCGATTTCGTCAGCGCGTGGGCCAGGTCCGGACGGGCCCACAGCACGCCGAGGATGACGAGGGCGGTCACGCCGAAGATCGTGAACGCGTGTTGCGCGGTCGTGAAGACGCTGCGCAAGGTGATGCGCTGCGCGCCGAAGCGCGCGGCCGGTCCGCAGACCAGCGAGCGGCCGGCATCAGCCAGGCCATTGAAACGATTGATCATAGAACTCCCTGCAATGTCCGTAAAAGCATGCCCCTCGCCGCGCATGGGCGCGCGACACCGTTGCTGTGCAATTGCCGTGCATCAGATGTGTTATCGTCCGTCGCCGCCGGGAAGCGCGCGAGCCGGAACGCCTTATTGCTTGCCGGAGCTGATTCATTCGGTGATCAGTCCGCAATACAACTTTGTTCGGGGTGAAGGCTGGCTGGCCTGGAAGGCTCACAACCTTGAGGCAGACGCCTCGGGAACAACACTCCTTAAAATGTTTTGTGGAGCCCCGACTCTCCGTGAATGAATGAGCGACACGTAGTTGGCATTTTTGCCATGTCCTCTTCAAGTAGGTCGAATTGTAGAAGCCGTTTTATATCAAGTCAATACTAACGAAATCGTTCTTTATAACTTTTGGATATGGTTTTCTACTGCAGGGTTGAGTTAAAACCAATAGAATCAAACACTTGTCCGGATGACTTGACGCCGGCCGTCGAACGAGAAAAAAACGTAAAAATTGTATGAAATATTCAGATCTGCGGGATTTTATTGCCCAGCTGCAAAAAATTGGCGAACTTAAGCCCGTTTCCTTGCCAGTTTCGCCACATTTGGAGATGACGGAGGTATGCGATCGCACCTTGCGGGCCGGCGGGCCAGCTCTGCTGTTTGAAAATCCTACGAATTTCGACATCCCCGTTCTTGGTAACCTGTTCGGCACGCCGCGCCGCGTGGCGCTGGGCATGGGTGCGGAAAGCCTGGGCGAGTTGCGCCGCATCGGCCACGTGCTGGCGCGCCTGAAGGAGCCGGAGCCGCCGAAAGGCTTCAAGGACATCATGGACATGGGCTCCCTGGTGAAGGCAGTATGGGACATGGCGCCAAAGGAGCAGCGCAGCGCTCCCTGCCAGGAGATCGTCTGGGAAGGCAACGACGTCGACCTGGGAAGGTTGCCCATCCAGCACTGCTGGCCAGGCGATGTGGCCCCTCTTATTACCTGGGGGCTCGTCATCACGAAGGGGCCGAACAAGAAGCGCCAGAACCTGGGCATCTACCGCCAGCAGGTGCTCGGCCGTAACAAGGTCATCATGCGCTGGCTGGCGCACCGGGGCGGCGCGCTGGACTTCCGCGAACATTGCATCCGCCATCCCGGCCAGCCCTACCCGGTGGCGGTGGCGCTGGGCGCCGATCCGGCCACGATCCTGGGGGCGGTGACGCCGGTTCCCGACACGCTGTCCGAATACCAGTTCGCCGGCCTGCTGCGTGGCAGCCGCACGGAACTGGTGAAGGCGATCGGCAGCGAATTGCGCGTGCCCGCATCGGCCGAGATCGTGCTGGAAGGGCATATCTACCCGGACGAAAACCACCCGTCCGGCTACGAGCATGCGCTGGAAGGCCCGTACGGCGACCATACCGGTTATTACAATGAGCAGGACTGGTTCCCGGTGTTCACGATCGACCGCATCACGATGCGGCGCGATCCGATCTACCACTCCACGTACACGGGCAAGCCGCCGGACGAACCCGCCGTGCTGGGCCTGGCTTTGAACGAGGTCTTCGTGCCGCTGCTGCAAAAGCAGTTCACCGAGATCACCGATTTCTACCTGCCGCCGGAAGGCTGCAGCTACCGCATGGCCGTGGTGCAGATCCGCAAGCAGTACGCGGGGCATGCCAAGCGCGTGATGTTCGGCGTATGGAGCTTCCTGCGGCAGTTCATGTATACGAAGTTCATCGTCGTCGTCGACGAAGACGTCGACATCCGCGACTGGAAAGAGGTGATCTGGGCCATCACGACCCGCGTCGACCCCACCCGCGACACGACGCTGGTCGACCACACGCCGATCGACTACCTCGATTTCGCCTCGCCGATCAGTGGCCTGGGCAGCAAGATGGGCATCGATGCCACGAACAAGTGGCCGGGCGAAACGACGCGCGAATGGGGCACGACGATCCAGATGACGCCTGAAGTGAAGCGCAAGGTCGACGATATCTGGCAACAGCTGGGCTTGTGAGTACACATCGTCCGCCGGACCGGTTATAATGACGTCTGGCGGGCCCCTGCGCATTGCGGCATGGCTAACCTGGTCAGGTCGGGAACGAAGCAGCCAAAGCTGTTCACCGCAAGTGCCGCAGATCAGGCTCGCCTCCCTAATCTCGAAAAAAGCTGCCTCGGCAGCTTTTTTCATATCGAAGCCCAAAGCTGCCGAGGCAGCTTTTTTTACGTCCCCTTATCTTTACGACCGTACGCCCATCCGTGCCGGCTCCGGTACCTGTCCCGTCAGGTGACGCGGGCTCGGCCTCGGCCGCCTTGCCCCTAAGCATCAGCCTGCCGGGCTATTGTTGGCCTCACACGTCACCGACTGCGGTAAAATCCCGGCATGTCCTATCAAGTCCTCGCTCGCAAGTACCGTCCCCGCAACTTTGAAACGCTCGTCGGCCAGGAGCACGTCGTGCGTGCGCTGACGCATGCGCTGGGCACCGGCCGCCTGCACCACGCCTACCTGTTCACCGGCACGCGCGGTGTCGGCAAGACTACGCTGTCGCGCATCCTGGCAAAGTCGCTCAATTGCACCGGGCCGGACGGCACCGGGGGCATCACCGCCACGCCCTGCGGCGCGTGCGAGGCATGCCGGGCGATCGATGGCGGCCGCTTCGTCGACTATATAGAGATGGACGCTGCCTCGAACCGCGGCGTGGACGAGATGGCGCAGCTGCTCGAGCAGGCCGTGTACGCGCCGACCAATGCGCGCTTCAAGGTCTATATGATCGACGAGGTGCACATGCTCACCAACCACGCCTTCAATGCCATGCTGAAGACGCTGGAAGAGCCACCCGAGCACGTGAAATTCATCCTGGCGACGACCGATCCGCAAAAGATCCCCGTCACCGTGCTGTCCCGTTGCCTGCAGTTCAACCTGAAGCAGATGCCGCCGGGGCACATCGTGGGCCACCTGGAAAACATCCTGGGCCAGGAAGGCGTGACGTTCGAGCAGCCGGCACTGCGCCTGCTGGCGCAAGGCGCCCATGGCTCGATGCGCGACGCGCTGTCGCTGACCGACCAGGCGATCGCCTACGCGGCCGGCGCCGTCACGCTGGAAGCGGTGCAGGGCATGCTGGGCGCGCTGGATCAGTCTTACCTGGTTCGCCTGCTCGATGCGCTGGCTAACCGCGATGGCGCCGACCTGATGGCGGTGGCCGATGAAATGGCCAGCCGCAGCCTGTCGTACAACGGTGCACTGCAGGACCTGGGCACCCTGCTGCACCGGATCGCACTGGCACAGACGGTGCCGGCAGCCGTGCCGGAGGACTTGCCGGAATACGCCGACATCATCCGCCTCGCCGCCGTGTTCGACGCCGAAGAGGTGCAGCTGTATTACCAGATCGCCGTCCACGGCCGCAATGAACTCGGTCTGGCGCCGGACGAATACGCGGGCTTCTCGATGACCTTGCTGCGCATGCTGGCCTTCCGCCCCGGCGTGGGCGGTGCCGATGCGGCGCCCGCCGGCGGTCCGGCCAGCGCACCGGCCAATCCGCAACTGGGCCGCCCGTTGCCGGCCGCTTCGCCAGCCCGCGCAGCGGCGGCTGCGGCGGCACCCGCCGCGCCGCGCGCCGCGAGCGCTGCCGCCGCGCCGCAGCCCGTGGCCGCCGCGGCGCCCCGCGCAGCGGCACCGGCACCGGTGCAGCCGGCGCCTGCCGCTCCTGCCCAAGCCGCGGCACAGGCCCCGGCACGCCCGTCCGGCCCCGTGAGCCCCGCCCGCGCCGCCATCAACGCCGCGCTGGAAGCGGCCCGCGCGGCCACGCTGGCACGCACCGGGGCGCGTCCGCCGATGCGAACGTCCGCGCCCGAAGAGCCGGCACAGCCGCCGGCGCCGGAAGTGGCTGCCGCGCCGGCCAAGCCCTTGCCATGGGAAGATGCGCGGCCGCAGGGTGAAGCGGCCGTGCTCGAAGCGCCGCCCGTCGTGCAACCGCAGGCGCGCCCGGCCCCGCCGGAGGATGACGACCTGCCGCCGTGGGTCACCGAGTTCTCCGATGACAGCGCCGTTGCCGCGCCGGCCCAGCGGGCGCCGCAGGCTCAGACGCGGCCCGAGGCGCCCGCGGCACCGCAGGCCGCCGTCGCGCCGGCCGCCGTGCCGGCACGCCCGAGCGCGCCGAGCGAGGCGCCGTATGCCTACGTGGTCACGCCGGTTCCGGAACTGGAATGGGATGGCAACTGGCCGCTGCTGGCCGCGCACCTGCCGCTGCGCGGCGTGGCGCAGCAACTGGCCACCCAGGCCGAACTCATCGAATGCAAGATCGACGGCAACGCGGCCGTGTTCCGCCTGCGCTGCCCGATCGACACCTGGCGCACCCCGCCGAACGTGGAAAAGCTGACGGCCGCGCTGGCCGAGCGTTTCAACCGCGCCGCGCGGGTGGAAACGGAACTCGGCCCGGTGTGGTACACCACGGCCGCCGAACAGCAGGCGCACCGCGAAGCGTGCCAGCGCCAGGCGGAAGACACGGTGCACAACGACCCGTTCGTGCAGGCCATGGTGCGCGAATTCGGCGCCTTCGTCGTGCCAGGCTCCATCGTGGCGCCGGTCACGCCCGCGCACTGACAGTCCAATCAACACTGACAACCCATACGGAGAAACACATCATGATGAAGAACCAGCTCGCCGGCCTGATGAAGCAGGCACAAGCAATGCAGGACAATATGAAGAAAGCGCAGGAATCGCTGGCTTCCATCGAGGTGGAAGGCCAGTCCGGCGCCGGCCTCGTCAAGGTCGTGATGACCTGCAAGAACGACGTCAAGCGCGTGTCGATCGACCCGTCGCTGCTGGCCGACGACAAGGACATGCTGGAAGACCTGGTCGCCGCCGCCTTCAACGACGCCGTGCGCAAGGCCGAAGCCACCGCCGCCGAAAAGATGAGCGGCCTGACCGCCGGCATGAACCTGCCGGCCGGCTTCAAGATGCCGTTCTGATCACCGCACGGGGCGCGCCATGTTCATCGTCACGCTGAAGTACGAAAAGCCGAACGAGGAGATCGACCAGCTTCTCGCGGCGCATCGCGCATTCCTGCGCGAGCAGTATGCGAACGGCATGTTCGTGCTGTCGGGCCGCATGGTGCCGCGCACCGGCGGCATCATCATCGCCAACGCCGACAGCCGCGCCGACGTGGAAGCGGTGATCGAGCTCGATCCGTTCAAGCAGGCGGGTGCCGCCCAGTTATACGATCGTCGAATTCGTGCCCACGATGGCTGCCGACGGCCTGGAAACCTACCTGCCCGACCACCAGGCCTGAGGAGGCGCACCGGTACATGGCCAAGTCGCTGGAATTCCTGACCGAGGCACTGCGCCGCCTGCCCGGAGTCGGGCCGAAATCGGCGCAGCGGATGGCATTCCACCTGCTGCAGCACGACCGCGAAGGCGCGGCGATGCTGTCGCGCGCGCTGTACCAGGCCGTGGAATCGGTACACCACTGCGCGCTGTGCAATACCTTCACCGAGGCGGATGTGTGCGATATGTGCGCCGACGAGGCGCGCGACCGCCGCCTGCTGTGCGTCGTCGAAACGCCGGCCGACCAGGTGATGATCGAACAGACCCTGACCTACAAGGGGCTGTATTTCGTGCTGATGGGCCGCCTGTCGCCGCTGGACGGCATCGGCCCGAAGGACATCCATCTCGAAAAGCTGCTGGCCCGCGCCGCCGACGGTGTCGTCACCGAAGTGGTGCTGGCCACGAACTTCACGAACGAGGGCGAGGCCACCGCGCACTACATCAGCGAGATGCTGAAGGCGAGGGGGCTGCAGGTGAGCCGGCTCGCGCGCGGCGTGCCGGTCGGCGGGGAACTCGAATACGTGGATGCGGGGACCATCGCGCGGGCGATGCTGGATCGGCGGAGTACCTGACTTGGGTGGGGAAGACCGGTGACAGGCACCGGGTTGGGGCTTCGGTGGGGAAAACCGGTGTCGGACACTATTTCCGCTGTGCGGAAATAGTGTCCGACACCAAGTAGTTCCCAGGCGGCGCGGCGGAGCTCAGCGCACGGCGGGCACTACGCCCCCCAGCAACATCTCCGTGATGGCCTCCTGTGTCGACGGCCGTCCCAGCAGATAACCCTGCGCCATGTCGCAGCCATACTGCTCCAGCAGGATCAGTTGCTCGTCGGTTTCCACGCCCTCGGCCACCACCGACAGCTTCAGCCCATGCGCCATCGCGATGATCGCGCGCGTGATCGCGGCGTTCTCGGAATCCTGCGGCAGGCCGCTGATGAAGCTCTTGTCGATCTTCAGCGCACGCACGTCGAAGCGCTTGAGGTAATTCATCGACGAATAGCCGGTGCCGAAATCGTCGATCGACAGGTAGACGCCGATGGCACGCAACTGCTCCAGCGTGGCCAGCGTGGCCATCGCGTCATCCATCAGCGTCCCTTCCGTCAACTCCAGTTCGAGCATGCGCGGGTCCAGGCCCGTATCGTTCAATACCGACAGCACCGTCTGCGCCAGGCTCTCGTCCTTGAATTGCCGGGCCGAGAGATTCACGGCCACGCGCACCGCGCGCCCGGCCTGCTGGTGCCACACGCGCCCCTGGTTGCACGCGGTGCGCAGTACCCAGGCGCCGATGGGCACGATCAGGCCGGTCTCCTCGGCCAGCGGTATGAATTCGTTCGGCGCAATGATGCCGTGTTCCGGGTGGCGCCAGCGGACCAGCGCTTCCACGCCGACCAGGCGCGCGCTGCGCACGTCGATCTGTGGCTGGTACTGCAGGTACAGCTCGTTGTTCTGCAGGGCGCGGCGCAGGCCGACCTCCAGCTTCACGTGGCTCATGATCTTCGTCGTCAGCGCCGAGCAGTACAGCTTGGCGTTGTTCTTGCCGCAGTTCTTCGCGTGGTACATGGCCGTGTCGGCATACTTGAGCAGCGAGGTGGAGTCGTCGCCATCCTCCGGGTACAGCGAAATGCCGATGCTGGCGGTGACGAAGATCTCGTGGCCGTCCAGGTGGAACGGGCGGCGCATCGCTTCCTTCACGCGGTGGGCGACGTTCAGCGCGTCGTCCACGCGTTCCAGGTCCGGGATCAGGATCGTGAATTCGTCGCCCCCCAGCCGGGCAAGATTGCCGCGCCGTTCAGGCGTGCCCTGCGGCGGCTGGTCGGCCGTGCCCTGGTGCGCCACCATGTCGCCGGGCCGTATCGTTTCGTGCAGCCGTTCCGATACCACCTTCAGCAGCAGGTCGCCCACGTCGTGGCCCAGCGTGTCGTTGATGCGCTTGAACGAATCGAGGTCCATGAACAGGATCGCGAACTTGCGGCCGTGCTGGCGCGAGCGCACCAGCTCCCGTTCCAGCATTTCCAGGAACGCCTGCCGGTTCGGAATGCCGGTCAGGCTGTCGCAGTAGGCCAGGCGGCGGATCTGTTCCTCGGTGCGCTTGCGTTCGCTGATGTCGCGCACCAGGCCTAGCACTTCACCGGCGCCGGTGCTGACGAGGCGGGCCTCGAAGTGATGAACCGTGTCGTCCCGTTCCAGCGCGTAGTCGACCGAGCGCACCGCGTGGGTATCGAGCACCACTTTCAACTGGTCCATGAGCCGGTCGGCGATCGCCCGCGGCAGCACGTCGCGCACGTGGCGGCCCACGCACTGCTGCGCGGTGAACGCCGCGCCCGGGTCGTGGCCCTGCTCGTAATCGAGATAGAAGCCCTCGGGGCTCATGCGGAAGAACGTATCCGGGATCGCCGCCAGCACGGCGCGGTTGTGCGCGTCGGCGATGCGCAGGCGGGCGATCGCGTTGCTGGCGCGCAGCACGTACAGGACCCTGTGGCCGAGGATCGGCCAGTTGATCGGCTTCGACACGAAGTCGGTGGCGCCGGCCTCGTAAGCCCGCGTGACCGCTTCCAGGTCGTCGCCACCGGTCACCATCACGATCGGCACCGTGGACGCATGGCCGCGCTGCTGCTCGCGCGCGCGGATCGCCTGGCAGACCGCGAAGCCGTCCATGCGCGGCATATCCACGTCGAGCAGCACGAGGTCCGGGGCCAGCCGGTCGTAGCAGGCCACGGCCTGTTCGCCATCCTCGGCCTCGATCGCATCGAGGCCGACCTGGGCCAGCATTTCCAGCATCAGGAGGCGCATGACGCGATCGTCGTCCGCCACCAGCACGGTACCGCGTTGAGGAGTGAGGGGCGCTGCCATTTCAGGTCTCCTTGGCGAACATGGAAGAGAGCGTATCGCGCACGGCCGAGAATTCCCGCTCCATCGTGGCAAGCAGGTCGGCGGCGCCGCTGGTGGTATCGTTGCGGCCCAGCTGTTCCATGTCCTTGCTCAGCTGGGCCAGCGTGTCGGCGCCCACATTGGCGCTCGAGGATTTGAGACTGTGGGCCAGCTTGCGCAGCGAGCCGGCGTTGCTGGCCGCGATCGCCTCACGCAGCGAGGCGAGGTGCCGGGGCGTGTCGTCGATGAACGCATGCAGCACGCGCTGCAGCAGCAGCTCGCCCTTGTCGGCATTGAGCGCGCGGATCGCGTCGAGCGCGTGGCGGTTGATCGAGCCGTCGAAGTCCCTGGCCGCCGGCGGCGCGGCGGGGGAGGTGGGGGCGGGCGATGCTGCCACGGGTTGCACCCGCTTGGCGTCCCCATGATGCACCAGGGCCGCGCGCGGCAGCGATATCCAGCGCGCCAGCGTTTCGGCCAGCATCGACTGCGTGAATGGTTTCGACAGGTAGTCGTCCATGCCGGCCGCCAGGCAGCGCTCGCGGTCCCCCTGCAGGGCATTGGCCGTGATCGCCACGACCGGCAGCTGGCGCGTGCGGCCCTGCTGCTGCTCGTGGCGGCGGATCTCGGCGGTGGCCGCCATGCCGTCCATCACCGGCATCTGGCAATCCATCAGCACCAGGTCGAAGTCGATCGCCTTCACGGCCACCAGCGCCTCCTCGCCGTTGCAGGCGCGGTGAACGTCGAGCCCCATGCCTTCGAGCATCGCGCTGGCCACCTCCACGTTGACGGGATTGTCCTCGGCCAGCAGTATCTTGTGGCGACGCCGCGCGGCAGGGCGCGGCGGCGGCGATGCCACCAACGCCCCGAGAGCCGACTGCATCGACAGCACCGCTTGCGCCGCCTGCGCGGGTTCCGCATAGCGCGGAGGGCGCGTGGCCGGCACCAGCTCGGCCAGCAGGTCGCGCGGGGGTGCCGATGCCGCGCGCACGCCTTCGCTGGCGCGCAGCGGCGTCACGATGCAGTCATACAGGTCGCTCTCCCGCGCCGGCTTGATCAGCTGGAAGGCCACGCCGGCCTCGCGCCGCTGCACGGTGTCGGCCGCGTTACGCTCGGTCGACAGCAACAGCAGGCGCACATCGGCAAGCTCCGGGTCGGCCTTGATTTCGGCGGCCAGCATGAGGCCGCCGATCTGCGGCAGGTCCATGTCCAGCAGCGCCACGTCGTATGGCTGGCCGCAGGCGACGGCGGCGCGCAGCACGCGGATGCCTTCTTCCGCGCTGCCCGCGGTGTCGCATTTCATGTGCCAGCGCGCCAGCAAGCCTTCCAGCGCGCCGCGCGAATCGGGGTTGGCGTCCACCACGAGGGCGCGCAAGCCTCTCGTGGTCTTCTGGTTGAAGGAAGCATCGTCCACGTCCACGCGGCGCTTGTCGAAGCGCACCGTGAACCAGAAAATCGAACCGCGGATGAGGGCATTCTCGACGCCGATCGTGCCACCCATCAATTCCACCAGCTGTTTGGAGATGGCAAGGCCCAGGCCCGTGCCGCCGTGCTTGCGGGTGGTCGAGCCGTCCGCCTGCGAGAACGAATCGAAGATGCGCGTGCGCGCTTCGCGCGAGACGCCCACGCCGGTATCGTGCACCTCCACGCGCAAGCCCACCGACTGGGTATCCTCGCTGGTGACGGCGATGCGCACCATGATGCGGCCCGAGTCGGTAAACTTGATGGCATTGCCCAGCAGGTTCACGATCACCTGGCGCAGGCGGTTCGGATCGCCGATCACGGCCACCGGAATATCGTGCGCGATGGCGAATTCAAGCTCCAGACCCTTGGCGTTTGCCTGTGGCGAGAATACGTAGTCGATATCGTCGAGCAGTTCGCGGAAGTTGAAGTGGATGTATTCGACCGTCAGCTTGCCCGCCTCGACTTTCGAGAAGTCGAGGATGTCGTTGATGATCACCAGCAGGTGTTCGCCGGAGCGCTTGACCATATTCGTGTAATGGCGCTGCTGCTCGGTCAGATCGGTGGCCATCAGCAGCTCCGTCATGCCCAGCACGCCGTTCATCGGCGTGCGGATCTCGTGGCTCATCGTGGCCAGGAAGGCGCTCTTCGCCTGGCTGGCCGCTTCGGCGGCATTCTTCGCCTTTTCCAGCTGCTCGGTGCGCACGCCGACCTGGCGCTCCAATTGGTCGCGGTATTGGGCCAGCTTGGTGTCGCGGTGTTCGATCTGGGCGAGCATGTCGTTGAAGCTGTCGATCAGCGTGCCCAGCTCGTCGCTGCGCTGGTGCGGTACCTGCGCGTACGTCTGGCTCGATATCACGCGCTGTGCCGCGGCGATCAGTTCCGCGCTCGGCTGCGCGATCGCTCCCCTGAAGCGTCCGGCCAGCAGCAGCGCGACGACGAAGGAGATACCGGTGGCCAGCGCCGTGATGGCCAGGCTCTTCAGGATGCCAAGCCACATGCGCGCGGCACCGGCCTCGATCATCACGACGCCGATCAGGTGCCCGGCCGTGTGCACCGGGCGCACCACCCGCAACGGGCGGGTCAACGGCGCGGCAAGTCCCGCCCCGAACGGCGGCGATGCCGCCTGCGACGATACCGCCCGCATTTGCGCCAGGACGTCCGGCGCCAGCTCCGGCACGGCGCCGCCCGCCGGGAAGGTGGCGAACGGCTTGCCGTTCCGGTCGTACAGGACCGCCTGGGTGATCTCGTCCTGCACCACGAGCGCCGCAAGCGCCTGCTCGGCCGTCGCGCGGTCCACGAACAACAGGGGGGCCACGCTGTTGACGCCCATGACGTCCGCCAGCGTCGTTAACTGCCGTGCCTGGTTTTCCGTGTGGCTGAACACACAGGTCAGGGCGAAAGCGGCAAAGACCAGCAACAGCGCGCTGCCGGTGGACAGCACGGAGATGAGGGTCAGTTTCCTGCTCAGGCCCGAACGTTCAAAGTTAAACATATCGGCCGCCGATCAAGGATTCCATCCGGAAAACTTTATCTGTTCAAAAAGGCGACACCTTGATCTTTATCTAAATTTCCTCCTGTTAATTTTGCCAACGAATCATGCTCATCCACGGCCGGAATACGATGAACGCAGCGCGAGATCGAAAACGGTGACAGGTACCGGTATTCAGGAAATGTTGCTGGAAACCCGGTGACAGGCACCGGAATTTGGGAAATGTTTCAAGCACACCGGTGCCTGTCACCGGGGGTGCAGGAACGCCGGTGCCTGTCACCGGGGTTGCAATACCCACGGAGCCACGTGCTGGGTGTCAACAAGGCAAACGGCCCGGCGCTTGCGCGGCCGGGCCGTTACATCGTCACGGGAAGGGGTGCCGCGTCAGCAGCAGCCGCCCCGCTTGCCGGCGCCGCCGTAGCGGGCCTCCTGGCGCTCCTTGAAGAACTCCTCGTAGCTCATGATCGGCTGGTCCGGGTGGTTGGCCTCGCAGTGCGCCACATAGGTGTCGTACTCCGGCAGGCCCACCATCAGCCGCATGCTCTGGCCGAGGTAGCGACCAGCCTTGACGATTTCGTCGAACATGGCGTCCCCTGATTCGATTGACGATTACTGGGCCGGCATCATCTGCGCCGGCGTTTCGCGGTGGCTCGGGTGTGCGGCAGCGTTGGCGCGCAGCGCCATGCGCACGCCGAACACCAGCACCGACAGTACCACCACCATGAAGAAGGCAGCCAGGCCCGCATCCAGGTAATCGTTGAAGATCACCTGGCGCATCTGCTCGATCGACTTGGCCGGGGCCAGCACCTCGCCGCGCGCCAGCGCGTCGGAATACTTGTCGGCGTGCGCCAGGAAGCCGATCTTCGGATTCGGATCGAACACTTTCTGCCAGCCCGCGTACAGCGTGCAGATCAGCAGCCAGATGGTCGGCACGATCGTCACCCACGCATAGCGGGCGCGCTTCATCTTGAACAGCACCACGGTGGCGAGGATCAGCGCGATACCGGCCAGCATCTGGTTGGCGATGCCGAACAGTGGCCACAGCGTGTTGATGCCGCCCAGCGGGTCGACCACGCCCTGGTACAGGAAGTAGCCCCAGGCGGCCACGCACAGGCCGGTGGCCAGCAGGCTGGCGAACAGGTTGTCGGTCTGCTTCATGGCCGGGGCGAAGGCGCCCAGCAGGTCCTGCAGCATGAAGCGGCCGGCGCGCGTGCCTGCGTCCACCGCGGTCAGGATGAACAGGGCCTCGAACAGGATCGCGAAGTGGTACCAGAACGCCATCATGGCCTGGCCGCCGATCACGTTGGACAGGATGTGGGCCATGCCCACCGCCAGCGTCGGCGCGCCGCCGGCGCGCGAGATGATGGTGTGCTCGCCCACGTCCTTGGCCATCTGCGTGAGCATGTCCGGCGTCACGTAGAAGCCCCATTGCGAGATCGCGGCGGCGGCCGATTCGGGCGTGGTGCCGATCAGCGCGGCCGGGCTGTTCATGGCGAAGTAGATGCCCGGCTCGATGGTGGAGGCGGCGATCAGCGCCATGATGGCGACGAACGATTCCATCAGCATGGCGCCGTAGCCGATGAAGCGGGCATGCGTTTCATTTTCGATCATCTTCGGCGTGGTGCCGGAAGAGATCAGCGCGTGGAAGCCGGAGACCGCGCCGCACGCGATGGTGATGAACAGGAACGGGAACAGGTTGCCGGACCAGACCGGGCCGGTGCCGTCGATGAACTTCGTCAGCGCCGGCATCTGCAGCGTGGGCGCCACGATGATGATGCCCAGCGCCAGCGCCACGATGGTGCCGATCTTCAGGAAGGTGGACAGGTAGTCGCGCGGTGCCAGCAGCAGCCACACCGGCAGCACGGAAGCGACGAAGCCATAGCCGATCAGCATCCAGGTCAGCTCGGTGCCGGTGAACATGAACATCGCGCCCAGCGACTCGTGCTCCTGCACGTACTGGCCGCCGATGATGGCCAGCATCAGCAGCACGAAGCCGATGATCGACACCTCGCCCACGCGGCCGACGCGGATGAAGCGCGAGTACAGGCCCATGAAGATGGCGATCGGGATCGTGGCCATCACGGTGAACGTGCCCCACGGCGAGCCGGTGAGCGCCTTCACGACGATCAGCGCCAGCACGGCCAGGATGATCACCATGATCATGAAGGTGCCCAGGAGGGCGATATTGCCGGGGATCGGGCCCAGCTCGGACTTGATCAGGTCACCCAGCGAACGGCCGTCGCGGCGCATGGACAGGAACAGCACCATGAAGTCCTGCACCGCGCCGGCGAACACTACGCCGGCCAGGATCCACAGCATGCCCGGCAGGTAGCCCATTTGCGCGGCCAGCACGGGGCCGACCAGCGGGCCGGCGCCGGCGATGGCGGCGAAGTGGTGCCCGAACAACACGTTCTTGTTGGTGGGCACGTAATCGAGGCCGTCGTTGTGCTTGTAGGCCGGCGTCATGCGGCGCGCGTCGAGCTGCATCACGTCGCGGGCGATGTACAGGCTGTAGAAGCGGTAGGCGATCAGGTAGACGCAGACGGCGGCGATGACGATCCAGATCGCGCTGATCGGCTCGCCGCGCTTCAGCGCGACCACGCCCAATGCGCTCGCGCCGGCCAGCGATAGCGCTGCCCAGCCGAGTTTTTTCATTACGGGGTTCATGTATCCTCCAATTGGTTTGCCGCATTGCCGTGGATGCCCCACGGGCAGCCCATTGCAGCTTATATATTAAGTATTCACGAGCTGTATATCTCCCACAAGCGCACTTCTACGCAGATGCGCTGCGTAGTATTACGTAGAAAGGCGCACAGGTGCGCAACGTACAATCGCGGGATGAAACTCCGGCTGAAAGTCATCTTCCTCGCGATCACGCCGCTGATCCTCGCCCTGTGCGCGATCGCGCTGGCGGTATGGCACCAGTCCGCGCTGCTGGCCACGCAGCAGAAGGCGGCGATCGAAGAAGCCTACCTGGCCAGCAAGGAGGCGGAGTTGAAGCACTACGTGACGCTGGCCTCGCATTCGATCGCGCACCTGTACGACTCCGGCCGCCGCGATGTCGCCACGCTGGCGGAGGCCAAGCGCATCCTCGCCTCGCTCTCGTTCGGCGACGATGGCTACTTCTTCGTCTACGACATGCGCGGCAACAGCCTGATGCACCCGCGCCAGCCGGAACTCGTGGGCCGCAATCTCTACGAGATGCGCGACAGCGCCGGCAACCCCACGCTGCAGCGCCTTCTGGCACGGGCCCGTGCGGGCGGCGGGCTGGAACGCTACCAGTGGGTCAAGCCCTCCACCCGGCAGGAAGTGGCGAAGCTGGGCTACGTGGTGCCGATGGAGCGGTGGGGCTGGATGATGGGCACCGGTATCTACCTGGACGACGTGGAACGCGCGCTGGCGAAGATCGACGCGCAGCAGCGCGGCAATATACAGAAGACGATGCTGTGGATCGCGGCGATCGCGATCCTGTCCGCCCTGGCCGTGGGCTTCTCCGGCCTGGCGCTCAATATCAGCGAGTCGCGCGTGGCCGACGCCAAGCTGAAGGCGCTGGCCCAGCGCGTGGTGGAGTCGCAGGAAGAGGAGCGGGCGCGCCTGTCGCGCGACCTGCACGACGGCATCAGCCAGTGGCTCGTGTCGATCAAGCTGCAGATCGAAGCCGGCATCGAGCGGCTGTCCGGCCAGCCTTCGCAACAGGAGGAACAGAAAATGCGGGCGCTGGCCGTGTTCGAACACACGGCCGGTCAGCTGAACAAGGTACTGGGCGAGGTGCGCCGCATCTCGCACAATCTGCGCCCGGCGGTGCTGGACGATATCGGCCTGGCCCCGGCACTGGCCCACCTGGCCGAGGAATTCCAGCACAACAGCGGCATGCCGGTGCAGTTCGCGGCCGAAGGCAGCACGGAGCGCCTGCCCGAGGTGGCGAACACGGTGCTGTTCCGCATTGCCCAGGAGGCGCTGACGAATATCGAGCGCCATGCGCACGCCGGGCGCATCGCGATCACGCTCGCGGGCGGCGCCGACGGCGTCACGCTCGCCATCGCCGACGACGGCGTGGGTTTCGATGCTGCCGGCATCGCCCAGCACCCCAAGCGCGGCATCGGCCTGCGCAATATGATGGAACGGATGGAGGCAATCGGCGGCCGCCTGGAACTGGATTCCTCGCCGGGCGGCACCACGGTACGGGCGCACGTGAACAAGGATGTGACATGACGATCAGGATTCTGCTGGTGGACGACCACCCGCTCGTGCGCGATGGCTTGCGCGCACGGCTCGAGGCCGTGCCGGGTTTCGACGTGGTGGCGGAGGCGGGCAGCGCCGCCGAGGCGCTGGAGGCGGCTCGCGCGCACGCGCCCGGCCTGGTGCTCATGGACATCAATATGCGCGGCACGAACGGGATAGAAGCCACGGCCGCGTTCCGCGTGCAATTCCCGGACATCGCGGTGCTGATCCTCTCGATGCATGACAAGCAGGAATACGTGGCGCAGGCGATGGGCGCCGGCGCGCGCGGCTATGTGCTGAAGGATGCGCCGGGCAAGGATATCGTGGTGGCGATCGAAACCGTGATGTCCGGCGGGATCTACTACAGCGCGGCGCTGGCCCGGCAACTGGTGCAGCCTTCTTCCCAGGACGAGCTGACCGCCCGCGAGCAGGAGGTGCTGCGGCACATCGCCAACGGCGAGTCGAACAAGCAGATCGCCCGGGAACTCGACCTGTCGGTGCGCACCGTGGAAACGCACCGCCTGAACATCAAGCGCAAGCTGGGTATCGAAGGGCAGGCGGAGCTGATCAAGTTCGCGGTGCAGCACGCGCGCGAGCTCTGACGACGCGCCGGCTCGTCGAGTGGAGCCCGGCCGGATCGGGAATGCTCGGCAATGATCCATGTTTTTTGGTAAACAAAGTAAACGCTTTTCTGTTGTTCAGGAAGAACAACTGACGATGCATCCGGGCACTCTCCGTTGTGCAAGCCCGTCTCACAGGCGTTTTCTGATATATTCCCACGTGCATCTTTTGCTTTTTTGAAATATTCGGTTAGCAATGATCGGTGTGATGCCCTAGTCAACAGGGTGAATTCCGTTATCCTGCAATACCATTTGCGCAAACCGCACCGAGAATACGATGTCCGAACCCGACCTGTTCCCCGTGCTGGGACTGGAAGCCGTAGCCGATTACCGCCATCAGTGGGCCGCGCTCGCCGTTCGTCCGCATCCCACGGTAGCGGCCGACGCCGTCCTGGCGCTCCTCGCCCAGCCGGCGCCGCAAGCCGCGCTGGCGCCGCTCGAGTGCATCGTGCCGGTCGCCGATCCGCTCGCGCTCGACCCCGAACAAACCGCGCTGCTGCCTGCCGCCCGCTTCGTGCTGCAGGTGGCGGCCGCCACGCTGCAGGACGCCGAAGTGCGCAAGCGCTGCTACGCGTTGGCGGACCAGGGTTTCCGGCTGCTGGTCGAAGGAGAAGCGGGGCTGCATGCGTCACAATCGGGCGCGCGCGGCATTGCGCATGGCGCGAAGGGCATGCCATCCATGCTGTCGCTGTTGAGCCTGCCAGGTCCGCACTGGGCGCACGACGTGGAAGACATGGCGCGCTTCACCGCCTGCCGCGATGCCGGCATGCACTGGTTCAGCGGCCCCTACGCACGCCGCCGCACGGCCGAGGCGGACAACGGCACCTCGCGCAAGCGCCTGCTGTCGCTCCTGGGCCTGCTCGCACAGGACGCCGATTCGCGCGAACTCGAAACGGTGCTCAAACAGGACCCGGCGCTGTCGTACCACTTGCTCAAGCTCGTCAACTCGGCCGCCTTCGGCTTCAGCAACCCGATCCACAACTTCGGCCAGGCGATCAATCTGCTGGGCCGGCGCCAGTTGCAGCGCTGGCTGCAGTTGCTTCTGTACGCCCGCCCGCAGCAGGATGGCTTGCCGAACCCACTGCTGCCGGAAGCGGCGCGCCGCGCCGCTCAGATGGAAGCGCTGTGCAAGCTGCAGGGCGGCGATCGCGACCGGCAGGACCTGGCATTCGTGGCCGGCGTGTTCGCGCTGCTCGACGAGCTGCTGGCGATGCCGATGGCGGAGATCGTGGCGGCCCTGACGCTGGACCCCGACGTGGTGAGTGCACTGCTGGACCGCACGGGCCCGTTCGGTGCCTTGCTAGCGCTGGTGGAGCAACCAGTGCCCGACCCGGCCGCCATCGCCGCGCTCGGGCTGACGCGCGAACAGTTCTGGGACAGCCAATTGCAGGGCTGGCACTGGGCGATCCAGGTGAGCAGGACTATTTGATGCCGTTAAGTTCACCCCCGGCACCTGCGGTCACGGATATCCTGGGCAGCGGCGCGGCGCTGTGCGAAGCCGTGCTGCGCCTGCGCGGCCCGGCGCTGGCCGCCGAACTCGGCCGCATCGCCGCCGAGGTGACGGGCAGTCCGTGGGGCCGCTACGTGCCGGCCGACGCCAGCCCCGCGAGCGCCGCGCCACCCGAAGCGCTGGTGCAGGAAGTGGCGTATGAAGGCACTTCCTTCGGCCGCTTCGAAGTGGCCGGCGGCATCCCTGGTCCGGCCGACCGCCGCAACCTGGAAAGCCTGGCCCGCCTCGCGGCCGGCGTGCTGCACGTGCATACGCTGGCGCAGCGTTCCACCCATGCCTATGCGCAGGTGGAAGCGATGCTGCAGCACCAGACCCAGATCCTCGACCAGGTGCATGAATCGGTCGTCACGATGGACCAGCACGGCTTCATCACGAGCTGGAACAAGGGCGCCGAGCGCCTGTTCGGCTACACGCCGGTGGAAGCGATCGGCCGCAACATCCTGTTCCTGTACGACGACGAAGATCCCTCGTTCCACGACCCGTTCCTGGAGCAGGGCGGCCGCCTGATGGAGGTGCGGCGCAAGAAGAAGTCCGGCGAAGTGTTCTGGGCCAGCCTGTCGCTCTCGCCGCTGTTCGATGCCAATGAAAAATCGGCCGGCCTGATCGCCTACCTCACCGACATCACGGAGCGCAAGCAGGCCGAGGAACGCATCCACCACCTGGCCTACTACGACGCGCTGACCGGCCTGCCGAATCGCACGCTGCTGACCAAGCTGGTGGACCAGGCGCTGTGCGCGGCCCAGCGCAACAAGTCGCACGGGTGCGTGCTGTTCATCGACCTGAACCGCTTCAAGCTGATCAACGACACGCTGGGCCGGCACGCCGGCGACCAGCTGTTGCGCGAGGTGGCGCAACGCTTCCGCATGGCGCTGCGCGAACAGGACGTGGTGGCGCGGCTGAACGGCGACGAATTCGCGGTGGGCCTGTTCGACATCTCGCAGCATTACGAAGCAGGCATGGTGGCCCAGAAGCTGATGGCCGCGCTGTCGCAACCGTTCTCCATCGACGGGCATGACCTGCGCGTGGGCGCGGCGATCGGCATCAGCGTCTACCCGCAGGACGGGCTGGACGCCGAAACGCTGCTGCGCCAGGCCGATATCGCCATGTACCGCGCCAAGCAGGGCGCCGAGGTCGATGGCGTGGCCTTCTACAGCAAGGACATGAACCAGGGCATGCACGAGCGCATGCGCATCGAATCCGGCCTGCGCGAGGCGCTCGGCACCGGCCAGCTCCTGCTGCACTATCAGCCCAAGTTCTCGATCCACGACGGCAGCATCGTCGGCGCCGAAGCGCTGGTGCGCTGGCAACACCCCGAGCGCGGCATGGTGCCGCCGGGCGACTTCATCCCGCTGGCCGAAGCCACGGGCCTCGTGGTGCAGGTGGGCGAATGGGTGCTCGAAGCGGTGTGCGCGCAAGCGCAGGCCTGGAAGCGCGCCGGCATGGCGCCGATCCGGCTCGCGGTGAACGTCTCCGCCCGCGAATTCACCTCCGCGCTGCCGCTGCGCGTGCAGGACACGCTGCGGCGCTACGAGCTGGAACCCGAATGGCTGGAGCTGGAAATCACCGAGAGCACGCTGATGCACAACATCGACCGCGTGATCGCCATCATGGACCGCATCTCGGCCCTGGGCGTAACGCTCTCGCTGGACGACTTCGGCACGGGCTACTCGAGCCTCTCGTACCTGAAGCGCTTCCCGATCGACACCCTGAAGATCGACCGCTCGTTCACTACCGGCATCCCGGCGGACGACAACGATTGCGCGATCGCCAGCTCGATCATCAGCATCGCCAAGCAGCTGGAGCTGGGCGTGATCGCCGAAGGCGTGGAAACCTTCGAGCAACTGGCCTTCCTGCGGCGCTCGGGCTGCAACGAGGTGCAGGGCTACCTGTACTCCCGGCCACTGCCGCCCGCCGAGTTCCTGCACCGCCTGGTCGAGAAGCGCTGGGGCGTTTCGGCAGCGCGCTCTGGCGGTGGGGAATGATTTCTGTATAATGCGGGGCACTCTTCGGGCGCGCCGGCTTGTGGCGAGCTTGAACGACAAAGGAAGCGTGGCCGAGTGGTTGAAGGCAGCAGTCTTGAAAACTGCCGACGGGTGAAACCGTTCGTGAGTTCGAATCTCACCGCTTCCGCCAAGAAAATGAAGAACCGCCGCAAGGCGGTTTTTTCGTTTTCGGTGGGGCGGAGCGGGGAGAGCGCCTGCGCGCTCTCCGTGTGAGATTCGAAGGGCGCACGCCTGCAGACGCAGCCCTATCCGAATCGCCCATTTGTCGTTGGAGCGGATTTCCGCGCAGCGGAAATCTGTACCAACGGCCTTGCGCGCCGAGGGCGCGCTCGTTTCCCCGTTCAATGCGCAGGCTGCCGCCGGCTTGCCGGCAGCAGCTCCGCCGCTTCAAGCGATGCGGCGGAGCCTGCTAAGCGCTCATCACAATGAGCTGTTTCCAAGCAGCGGGGCGCTGACAATAAATAGTGTCGATTGCCAACGCCAGATACTCGCCACGGTGGGTCCAGCCACATATCGTGAGCGAATATCGGTTTCACTATCGGCAACAGCTCAGTTCTTAGTGGCGCTTCCGTGGAATCGCCACGAATTTCACAGACACTCGACAGCCGCTGGTGGAAGTCCAGCCAGTCCTGTAGCACAAAGAGGCTCCCACCGAAAGGTTCCGGTTTTTGTTTTTTAACAATAATTGCGAAAAATGCAAAACTGCCCTACAGTGACAAAGGTGGCCAATCTGTCATCGAAGCAATTGGGCTACCCGGTCGCAGCCGTTCTGCGCTAAACGGGGAGAAGTCATGCATTATTTTGTCAAGTCAGCGCTGGGCGCCGCGGTGGCCCTTTCACTGTCGACCTCTGCAATGGCAGAAGTCAGAACTTCAGCATTCGCCAGCCTTTCTGATATCAAGTTCAGTGTCCAAGATCTGACGCCGTCAGATGGCCGCGTCCCAGGTTTCGTGTTTGGCGAAAGGCTGACGCTTTACTCCGTTTTCAACGACGCGAATGAGCATAACGACATAGTGCTGGAGCCGACATCGCCAACACCGGTTAATTTTTTGCTGGATTATGCTCCCGGGGCCTCGGCGCTGCAAAGCGATGGGAAACTTGGTAGCTATACGTCGTCAGTTACCGCCAACACCGGAAACGGCCGATGGGACACGTTCTACAATTTATCCTCCGGCGGCTGGGACTCTCAAAAAATTGTTCTGAAAGCGCAAAGTGTTCTAACCGTATCAGGCTTGGCTAGTGGCTCAGTCAGCCGATTTGTACCTTCGACCACAGCTGATAGGTACACCGAAAATGAGATGCTACATTCAACCGTGAGCGTGAACTTGACGTACGGATCAGGCAGCGGCCCAGGGCAATCTTTTTACCAATCCTTGGCGCTTGGCGAGTTCGAGACTCACGAGGCTTTCAACAATGAGTTTTCGCTGTTGCTGTGAACAGCAGTAATCAAGATATGGAGCTGACTCTGCAACTGTCGGCTGGGTCGCGCTACTACGCAGTCGAAAAAGTGGGCGCCGTCCCGGAGCCGAGCACTTGGCTGATGATGTCGATTGGTGCAATCGCGCTTGCTGGTACCGTGCGCAGGAAAGCCCGGTTGTCGCAGGCCTGACCTTGCAGTAGCTTTTCGTAAAAGCCCGCGCTTTACAACGCGGGCGTTTTGCGTTTGGTGGAGGATTCGTTTCCGTTGACGTAGCCGAACGCACTCGCGCCCGCCTAGGCCCGCTCCGAAAGGCAGCGGGCTTTTTGTCAGGTCAGCAGCGCAGGCTCCGATAGTGTCCCCAGGAGTGGTGTATGAGCTCGCTGCCAGGATAGACGACGCCGAACACGAGGTGCTAACCGTCATGACTTTCCCAAAAGACATTGACCCAGATCCACAGCACCAATCCGCTTGAACAACTGAACGCTGAGGTCAAAACGCAGAACCGACGTCATCGGCATTTTCCCTAACGAGGCCGCCATCGTCCAACTGGTCGGCGCTATGATGCTTGAACAGATCGACGAGTGGTCCTTGTACCGCTGCGATATGCAGCTTGAAGGACTATTGTCCTTTTAGCGACAAACAGCATGCACGGCTCTCTGCAATGATTAACTGATCGGGGACCCAGTCCCCTGAGGATCACATCATCGTGCACTACTCCTTAGGGCCCCCTCGATTGCATCTTCATCCCACGTTTGGCGAGCTCGAATATGCAAATAGTGGTATCGGCCATTGTTAATCGATATGGTTGCGTTAATGTCTTCGCAAACCCATCAATACCTTAAAATCACAATGGCCACCCCCAAGCAGGGTTCAGGTGCGGCAACTCTGGCGAAGTCTTGTACGCTGCACCCGGACCACCGCTTATTGAAAATAACGGGAATGCCGCAGCCAAGAATCGTGGCTTCAATAGTAGAGCGAGGATTGTCCGGGGTGTCAGTATCTGCGTAGGCTGAAAAAGAGGGGTGTAAGGCCCGTGCGCCCTCTCTTAAATCAACAGCTAATTGGCGGAAATCATAAACCTTCCATCTTCTGCAGCCCTGATTAGATCAATCACTTCCAATCTTTGAAACTTTGATCGCCGACGCGAGGTAAAAATTTTTGCGAACATCACCTGGAAAATTTCAACAAGCGTTCCAGGTCTTTCGGGACCAAAATATCTATCAAACTCAAAACCGTCCAAGCTAACGTTAAAGCGGTCGGAAAAACAGTCTACAAAATCCGCCGCGTCGTCTCCATTGACGCCTATGTCATGAAAAAGGCTCGTTGATAAGTTGACGCACTTGAGCGGGCAGCGTAATTCATCTGCTACGAAACGTATCATGAGCTGTTCGAGCTCAGGATTACTTTGCCGGACACGCGTCATTCTCGATACACTCCTTGATGCATCTTGCATATTAATAAGCATCAGCGCAAAGCAAGCCCAAGCCTATATATAGCACCCAACGACCGATAAATCGGCCTTTAACAGCTTTTTTAGACAACGGCTCGTCAAAAGTTGGAGCCCAGAGGCTCTTAACGAATTTCTCTTTTTCCCATCGTTGGTGCAAGATATTCTTTCAAAAAATACTGCACTTTGGCAAGGGCTAATGGAAGGAAGGCTCAGGCAGCCCTCATGCCCCCGGCATGAGTTTGCAAGATCGTGATGTAAATTAGTTAGGAGATTTTATTCGAAGAAATAATTTTTGAACAATCTTTTTCTTTCTATGTAACCAATAAGCAACATGTGCACACGGATGTGGCCATGGAGACGGCGTGCACAGAGGTGCGCTGGACTGGCGTACTTTTCTTATCGTTGGGGGCAAGGTGTCGTGAACGCGCTGCCGGCGTACACGGCGCGCCCGGAACAGCCAGGCTGAACGTTATCGGGCTTAGAGCTCGGCAGTGCTATGTGCTGACGCGTATGCGAAAAACTGTTTTGCGCACCTCATCGCTTCGGTGTGCCGACACCAGGGTGCGCGGACTCGATCACACGAACCTGCGGGGTGCGAATTCGCCCGGCGTTATCGACATTTTGCAAAAGCAGATCGATGAATGTCTTATTGCTGTCATGACCAAGCTGTCGGCGCCCACTTGCCATGTCCCTATCACACCGATGTATTGGAGGCCGATGAATTGTCGATCCTTTGCCAGGCTGCGGCGCCTTGCCATGGCAGCAATAGCGCTCCCGCCGCACTCACTTCGGATAAACGAACCCCGTCCGTATATCCATCGGCACCACCCGCCCACCATCTTTCACCATCAACCGCTGCGGCGGCTCTTCCCCCGCCAGCGCCCGCCAGAAAACCGGCAAGCCTTCCCCCTTGCGCACCAGCTCGTCAGACCGCTCGAACACATTCGCGCACCCGGTCGCTGCAATCAGCGCCTGCACGATCGTCACCTTCCACAGCTCGACGCCAGCCGCATTGAACTGGCAAACCAGATACCCGGCAGCACCGCCATAGCTGTGCACCAGCAGCCCCGGCAAGCCATCGCGGTCACCATCGACCAGCAGGAACAGCGCCTGCGGGTCGGCAGCCCGCCACGCGTCGCCCCGCGCAGCGACGGCCGCCTGCACCCGCCGCTTCATCATGGCGTGGTCCACCGGCTCATCCTCGCGCAGGGTCCACACGCGGGCAACGATCTGCGATTTGGCGTTGTACGCGGCGCGGGCGAGGAAGCGGCGTGACGAGGATTGCACGATCGCCGTGGTGCCGAGCTTGTTGCGTTCCTGAGGCTTTCCGTCGACCTTTTCGACGGCGGAGGCATAGATCAGCGGGTCGCCGGCCAGCAAGCCTTTTTCCTTACCCTGTTTGATGGTGATGATGAGCATGAGCGCCTTTCAGATGGGGGACGGGATGATACAGCAAGTTTCCCATCGACCCGCATGTAGCGGGCGCGCATCACGCCGGATACCGGATTGCACGCATGGTGCCCGTCAGCGACGCGGCAAGCTGCGAAAGCTTCCGCAATGCTGGCAAGATGCGTATGCTTGGCCGATAGGGAGGACCGGTGACAGGCTCCGGTTTTCAACACCGGTGACAGGCACCGCTTTTCTGGAAGTAATTCCTGGGAGGGTCTAATGGGCGAATGGCTGGGTACATGGTGGCCATGGGTCGTGCAGGGGGCAGGACTCCTGCTGCTCGCGTACTTCGGGCTGCAGCACCGCGCGGCATCGCGTTCTTCCGCTACCGCTAGCCCGGTCGACCGCGAGCCGCAAGCAGATAGAGACGATCCGTTCGCCCGAGGCGGATATTCCAGCGCGCCGGCAGGAGCCGTTCCGGCGCCTGCGGCACGCCAGCCGCCACTGGAACCACCAGTGGGGCGCGGCAAGGCCGCCGCGAAGTTCGACTGGCAGCCCTTGATGTCCGTGCTCGTGACGATCGCCATCCTCGCCTCGGCCCTTTACGTGATTCTCTCGAACCAGCAATTCCCGGATGCCCACCAGAAGTGGGCGTTCGGCGCCATCGGGACGATCGTTGGCTACTGGCTCAAGAAATAGGGGGCGTGACCGCCAGCATCGAGCGCCCGCTGCCTTGTGGATCTCCACTTCCAATCCACGCCCGACCCAAGCCCATATTGCCGGTGAACTTCGCTGGCTGGCCGTCAAGCGCCGCGATCAAGGCAAGGCGCGCCGGCCGACCAAGCGCCGTGTCACCGCACATCCACGCTGCCTAGCGGAGGCTTCATGAAACCCTTCGGTACCAGGATCGCCTGCGCCTCGGCGGACTTGAGGAATTGTATGAACCGATAGGCCAAGGCGTTCTTCGCTCCATGCATCGTCACGACTGCCGCGTGACCGGGAAACTCGTCCTTGTATGCGCTTTCCGGAATGAGGGCATACTTGCCGACGCCCTTCATGGGCGCGGCGAGCACGGTCTCGTACGACAGGATCGCCACCTGCGCCTTGCCCGCCTGGACCGCCTTGACCGCAGCCTGCATGCTTGGGCTGTCGGTGCGCGCCGAATCGAATTTTTCCAGCACGCCGGCGCTGTGCAGGACTGTCAGCGTCGGCAGCAGGTAAGCGCTGCCCGCGTCGACCGTGGCCACCCTCTTCACGGCAGGATCGGCCAGCAGGCGCAGGCCTTTCGTCACGTCGAAACGCGGGTCGGCCGCCCACAACACGAGCCGGCCGGTGGCATACATCGTCCAGCTGTCGTACACCATCTTCCCGTCTGCCAGCATCTGGCCCTGAAGGGCCATCTGGGACGACATGTAGACGTCGATCGGCTCGCCCGACTCGATCTTCGCGTACAGGTCGTCGCTCGGTGCGGTCACGAAGCGCAGGCGGCTGCCTTTTTCGCGGGCGAGGAATGCGGACGACAGCGCGCCGGTGCATTCCACGAGCTCGGACGGAGCGCCGACGACCAGTTCAGCGCCATGTGCCGGGGCAGTGCCCGATGCCGCAGCAACCAATGCCGCAGCGACCAATCCTGCTCGCAGTGAAGTCAGCAAATTCATGTCGGTCGAGTCGTTGCCGCCGAAGCGGGCGAGGGTAACACATCCCTCGGGCGCCGGTTCATGGCGCCGTCACTTGCCCGCGGCTTTAGTCACCTCCACTTCCCAATCCACCCCCGACCCGATCTTGTACTGGCCCGCGAAGTTCCCCTGGCTGATCGCCACGGCCACCTCCAGCAGGCTGTTCAGATAAACCAGCGGCTTGCCCTTCGCCACGCCGCCAAACGTATGCTCGAACGGCGCGACCACTTCGGCCACCTTACGGCCCTTGTGCAGGAAGCGCACGCGCACCTTGTCGTGCACGCCAATCTGCAGTTCCTCGAACAGCGCCTTCGGGATATTGGTCCACACGTTCCCGTATTTAACGTCCAGCACGGGGACGATGCCCTTGATGACGCCACCTTCCCGAACCGCCTTCTGGTAGGGGATCCTGACCACGGAAGCACTCGGCAGCACGGGCCCGACCTGTTCGAACGTGATGGCGCCGGAAGCGAGCCGCGCGCCCACGTAGGCATACACGTCGCGCCCGTGGAAGGTATAGGACTCCGCGGAGCCCGCAAGCCGGTTCACCTTCTCGTCGATCTCGCGCAGTTCCGCCACGCCGTCGCGCTCCGCGATCAGCGTGAACAGCCCGTTATCCGGCCCGACGAAATATCGGCCGGCGGCAGTTTTCAAGACTACTGACTTGCGTGAGGTACCAACTCCCGGATCGACCACGTTCACGAACACGGTTCCCACGGGCCAGTAGTTGGCCGTCTGGTACAGCCGGTAAGCGCCCAGCCAGATGTCGTAGTCGGGGATATCGTGCGTGAGGTCCGATACGTACAGGCCGCGGTCGACGCCGTAAGCCACGCCGCGCATGGCGGAGACGGCACCGTCGGAGGTGCCGAAGTCGGTCATCAGCACCAGCGCGTTCCTGTCGAACGCGCAGGCGGAAGAGGCCAGCAGCACGCCGGCGCAAAACACAGAAAACAGTTTGGTTAATTTCATGCAAGGCTCGCTCAGAAGGTATGGCGCAGGCGGGCATAGTAGTAAGCCCCGTTCAGCCCGACCGGATTGATGAAGTTATAGGGTAGCGCGCCGCCATAAGTCGCGTTGTTGGTTTCGCGTACGCGATCCGGGTAGCGGTCGAACAGGTTGTCCGCACCCACGGCGAGCGTCAGGCGCGGCGTGAAGCGGTACTGGGCTTCCACGTCGACGGTCCACACCGCGCCGAAGCGCTGCGCATGCACGCCATCGATCATCTCCGCTTCCTCGTCGTACGAGAAATCCTTCAACGGGCCGAAACGCGTGGCGCGCGCCTGGGCGCTCCAGCGCTCGCCTTGCCAGTCGGCGCCCAGCACCAGCTTGGAGCGGGGCGATGCATTGCGAATCCGGAACAGGTTGTTGTCAGTGAGCAGCGTGAGCGACGGATCGATCCGCGCCAGTGCGGCGGAGCCTTGCCGCACCTCGTCGATGCGTGTCTTGTTCAGGTTCAGCGCGGCGTTCAAATCCAGCTTGCCGCCGGCGAAGGGCAGGTCGTGGTTGAACACCACGTCGAGGCCCTTCGTCGTGGTGTCGAGCAGGTTGGCCAGGTAGGCAACGGACTGGATGTCGCCGCGGCCGATGCCTGCCAGGTAAGCGGTGGCGGCATCGCTTTGCAGGTCGCTGCTGCGCGTGATGCGGTCGCGCAGCCGGATACGGTAGGCGTCCACTGTCACGCTGGTATTGCGCTGCGGGCGCCACGCGGCACCGAGGGACAGGTTGGTCGATTTTTCAGGTTGCAGTTCCTGCGCGCCAAACGCGCGCGCCAGGGTGTCGCTGGCCGGCAGCAGGGCGGCCGTCTGTAGCGCGGTGCCGTCGCTGTTGAAGTTCAGCGTGGCGAAGCGAAAGCCCGTCTGCACCAGTGCCGGCGCGCGGAAGCTGTTCGACAGCGAACCCCGCAGCAGGAACGTGTCGGTGAACTTGTAGCGCGCGGACAGTTTGCCCGTGCGTGCGCCGCCGAAATCGCTGTAGTCGGCATAGCGCGCTGCAGCGCCCAGCAGCAGGCGCGGCGTGATGTCGCTCTCGATGTCCGCATACACGGAGCGCACGGAGCGGCTGCCGTCGAACGCGTCCTGCGGGCGCAGGCCGGGGCCGGCCTGGGCGCCCGGCGGCGCGGCCGAGAAGGGGCCGGCCGCGTACGAGGCGGGGTCGCCCGGCGAGCTCCGGTACTTCTCGTGCATGTACTCGGCGCCCAGCGCCAGGTTGACCGGCATGCCCAGGTCCAGCTCGCGCGTGAGGTCGGCGTTGAGGGCGTCCTGGTCGAAGTCGAACGTGGCCAGGTGGAAGCTGGTCGGGCTGGCCGTGCCCAGCGAGGCGTTGACGGAGCGCTCCAGCCCATAGCGGAACTTGTTGCCGCCATGGCGCGCGCTCACATCCCAGTTCCAGCCGGCGGCGGCCAGGCGCAGGCCGGCCACCACGCTCACATCCGTCATGTCGCCTTTCGTCGTGGGCCGGTAGCCGTTCGGGTAGATCTCCGGCACGTTCGCGGGATCACCCGGATAACGGAAGTAGGCGCTGCCATCGGACTTGCGACGATTGATCGTAGCGAAGGAGTACGCGTCGATGCCAGGCGCGACCGGCAGCAGGGTGTTGTAGAACGCGTAGTTGTTGCGCTGTTCCGAGTCGCCGGACTTGAAGACCACCTGGCCGTCGAGCGCCAGGTCGGCTGGCGTGGCGTTCCACGACGTCCAGCCCGCGTCGCTGCGGCCGGCCCGGTTGGTGGGGTTGCGGTCGCGGTGTTCGGCACCGAATCGGAAGTAGCCGGCATCGCCGACCGGGAAGCCGTAGTCGGCGCTGATGGTCGTGGTGTGCCCGTCGGTCTTGGTGGTGTCGGTGGGTTCGAAGTCGGTGTGATGCGCGCCGTAGCTGATGCTTGCCGAACCGCCGCTGCGCGCCCGCTTCAGCACGATATTGATCACGCCCGCCACCGCATCGCTGCCGTACTGCGCACCGGCGCCGTCGCGAAGAATCTCGATGTGGTCGATGGCGCCGGGCGGGATGGCGTTCACGTCCACCGGCACGATGCCGGCAAAGCTGCTCTCGGTATCGAGCACGGCGCTGGCGTGGCGGCGCTTGCCGTTGATGAGCACCAGCACCTGGTCGGGCGCCAGGCCGCGCAGCTGGATGCCGCGCACGGAATCGGCGGCGCCGCTCGATTCGATGCGGGGAAAGTTGATGGATGGAGCCAGGTCCTGCAGGGCGGCACCCAAGTCGCCGCTGGACAGGGCGTTCTCGACCTCGCGCGCGCCGAAGCGGTCGATCGGCACCGCGCTGTCGAACACGGTGCGGTTGCGCGCCCGCGAGCCGACGATGGTGACCTGGTCGAGGGCCGCCGCGACGGTTCCGGCTTCGGGCGGTCCCGCTGCCGCGCCACCATCCTGCGCCCTTGCGGCCGGCAGGGCCGCAAGGAGCATGGCGCAGGCAAGGGCGCCTGGTCGCAGTTTCGGTAAGGCAGAACGTCGCATCGCATTCCTCGCTTCGTGAGAGTGGAAGGCGATCTTACCGGTGCGAGGTTGCCAAACAAACAACCAATTGCACATATGCTTATGCCTGACTGATGCCACCGGTGGCATTCGCACATTTGCAAGAGCCGGTCGCATCCGCCGTCAATCGGTCAGCACTGCTCTCGGGGCGCGCCAGGAGCCGGTCATCGGCGCCATGCGGCATTCCCCGGCGATTGACTCAAGAAGTGGCGTTCATGCTTGCCCACCGCGGCGCATGAGCTGCCTGCGCGCGCCCACGAGTGCCAGGCCAACTCCGAGCATGAGGTAGTTGCTTGGCTCCGGTACCGGGAGCGCTTCGGTATAAACCGTCAGCTGCGGGTTCCACAAGTCGATCTGGCCGCGGCCGTAGACCTTGTCCGCGCCTTCCGGGTCGATGGGCGTGAAGTACGTCCCGAAGCCCCACGCGGTGAGGTCCACCGTCATGCTCACCGCCACGTCGGTGCCGGCGCCAGGCACCGCCAGCGCAACGTCGATCGCTTCCGCGGTGAGGTAGTCCTGCCGATAGAGCAGCTGGGGTTGCGCCGAGTCGACCGTGAACCAGACCCACACCCGATTCCCAGCATCGCCGTACCGCACGTTGGTGGCGCCCGCAGGGGGCTGTCCCGCCTGAAACGATCCGGTGACCGATGCGGAAAAGCCCAGGCCGGTGATCCGGTAGCCATCCGCTGCCGTGATATTGAAATCGCCTCCGAAACTTACAGTTTGCCCCGAGCTGCCTCCTGCCACCACGTGCGTCCTTTCGCCAGGCGGATGCAATGACAGCACAGTCTTGCTTGCGTCGGTCGAGATGACACTCGGCGGCTCGATCGCATCGTGGGCGAAATCAAGGGTAAAGGTCGGTACCACGACATCGGGTGCGGCCGAGGCGAGTGACGACGCCGACAAAATGAGGGCGGCGGCAACTGCGCGAGGTAAAGGGAGTCGCATGTTCTTTTTTTCTCCAGGGGTGGGGTCGTCAGGCGCTGCAGGAATGGCGAAGCAGCGCGCCGGCGGAATCGCCAGCCATGCAAATATTAGCATTTTTGCAAGCGCGGTAAAGCCCCGCAGCGCCCGCGCTTCCAAACCGGACCGTCCTTCGAGAAAAAACAGGGCAGGTCTTGTATTCATCGCCCCGGTGCGTCATGCGTCAGCGCAATTCGCCGCCGGCCCCCGCGCAGTTGAACGCCTTGCTGTCGTCCAGTTTGACGGCAGTGCCGGTCCCGACCGGCCGGGCCCACGCCCACGCACCGATCTTCTGCCCCGTGTTCAGGTTGACGATGGCATCCGCGCCGATGGCCCGGGCGTCCGCGGCCATCAGCGGCAGCAGTTCGTTGACGCTGCCGTAAGTCTGCTTCGCGCTGTCGATATTGCCGACGACCTTGTGCTTCACACCGGCCGGCAGGGACGAGCGCAGCATGCACACCTGGCCGGTATGCGCGGAGAGTTTCACGGCTTGTGGATCGGCGAGCTTGACGGTCGAGCGCGCCGCGCACGCGGAGAGGGTGGCACAGACGGCCAACAGGATGAACGTTCGCATATCTCTTCCTTGTAGGTTGGGAAGGCGAGATTATGCGGACCGTCGGGACGGAGAACTGTATCGGATTGTCGTGCTTTTGTTGCACATTCATGCGCGACGTGAGCGCGCGCCCGCCCAGGCTGCGCGACTTGGGCAGCGTTATAATAACGACAATACAATACCGATTTGACTGCTCATGCTCTGCTTCTTGCGTCCCCTTACCGCGATCGCCGCCGCCATCCTGCTGTGCGGCACAGCAACCGCTGCCGGACTATCCACCCAGGAACTGGTCGGCGAATACAACCTGACCACTTCCACCACCGTCCCGGCCGGCAATTGGGGCTACACGAAAGGGCGCGTCTCGGTCCGCCAACTCGATGACCGGCACATCCTCATCCTGCTGGCCTGCGAGTGGAAGCGCGAACCCAAGGCAGTATGTGGCAACCATTTCTTCGCGCAGCAGCGTGAGGATGGCGTGTACCTGCAAGACATGAATACCGACTTCATGCGCATCTATTTCGATCCAGCCGGGCGCAGTCTGACGATCATTTCACGGGGCGCGGATGCAAGGGAAAGCGTGCGCCGCGATGTCTTCGCTCCCACCGAGGCGCCGCTCGAAGATCGTGCCCTGGTGCGCCGCATGAAGCGCGAGCAGGGCAGCGCGGAGCACAAGGAAAGCACGCGCGTCTTCGGTCATTACAGCAAGCGCGCGTACCAGAACAACCGCATCGAATTCCAGCGAAATCCGTGATGGATGTGAGTGCACAATAGTTGTCGCATCGGACGAGCTATTTCCCAGGCTTGTCCGCCGCCCGCCGCTGCCCCGGCTCATCGAGCACGCGGCGGATCACCTTTTTCGGCACGCCATCGCGCGCCATCACCAGCGCGGCCTGGTAGCGGCTGATGTTCGGCATCAGTTCAACGGTGGCGTCCACGGCCTCGGCCACGGGAGCGTTCGGTTCGGTTCGACGTTCGGTCTGCATGAATGATCTCCGGCCACCGGCTCGCCCGGAACCGGTGGCCTCGCATGTTCAATCCCGCTTTCTCCTGGACCGCACGGCCAGCACCGTCAGTGGAACACCGGCCAGCAGTAGTGCCCATGTCGAAGGTTCGGGTGCCGGGGAAATGGTCAGTCTGGTTTGATCGGTCCAGCGGTATTCCCATTCCCTGATGTGATTGGGAGTGTACTCATAGCGGTATTCGCGATCGCCGGTAGTGAAGTAATGGCCGCCGCCGACCAGGCCCTCGGGGTCGGTGCTGCTGATGCCGGCCGTGAAGTAAAGCGCGCCGTCGCTGTAGGTGAATCCATCCATCCCGCATTTGTAATAGGGATTGCCCAGGTTCCGGCAGTCGACGAAGTCGAAATTGTTCAGCATGAACGAGCTGATCTCGTCGAGGACGAGGGTGCCGTCGCCATTGCTGTCGTGTCCCACGAAGCTGCCGGTCAATTCGCGGTCGGGCAGGAAAGTCTCGTTTACCGAGTCGTAGAATCCCCGGTACTGAAAGTGCCACGTCTCGGCATGGGCGGGGATGGCGGACGCCGCAACGGCGGCGAAAAGAAGCGGTCTCAGCATGTGCTCTCCGGGATCTGGTTGCTGCTACTTGCGTTGGAAGATTTACTTTGCCACACGGCAGCGGCGCAAGAAAGGCGAAATGTTTAAACAATTGTTACATCGCGGGTTATCGGTGCACGAGCTTGCCTGAAATGTCGTCTGGTGACGACGGCGCGGGGTGCAACGCGGCCAGTGCCGGCATGTGGTCGGTCACGAAACGGGCCAGCGGTTCGCCCAGCAGCAGGCCTGCCAGACCAACCGCCGCGATCACGCCCATGGCCACGGCGATCGACAGCACGAAGCGCCGGTTCGGCACTCGCAGCACGAATGGCAGGTTGATAGCCACGCTGGCCAGCGAAGCCAGGATCGCGCCGGTGGCGGCGGCATCCAGCGCCAGCTTGCCCTCGGCGGCGAGGCTGGCGGCTGCGGCGACGGCGCTCGCGCTCGATACGGCACCGCCAATGACACTTATGACATAGAAACCCACGTTGCCGAAGTACTGTTGCGTCAGCACGCCCACGATGTGCAGCAGCAGGAAGATCAGGCCGTACTTCAGTGCGCTCCACAGCGAGAACGGCAGCACGATCTGGTTGTCCTCGGCATCCGGCATGGCCTGCGGGGGCGGCTCGGCGGGGTGGCGCCGCACGAACACGAAAAAGGCGGTGGCCGCCAGCATGCCGCCGAATGCGCCGATGCCGGCCACTGCCACGGCCGGCGCCAGCAGCGCGAGGATCACGGCATTGCGCAGCACCATCGCCACGGTGGCGAGCAGGATGCCCCGATACGCCGCGGCCGCCACGGCGCCCACCGCACTGACGCTGACGCGCGAAGCCAGCTCGTTGACCGTCACGCTGCTGTTCACGAGGCCGCCCAGGAAGCCGGCGATCGTGACCCCGCGCGCGCCGAACGCTTTCCACAATACATAGTTGACGAAGCCGATGCCGGCGATCAGGATCACTGTCGCCCAGGCGGCGCGCGGCTGGATCAGCCCCATCGGTCCGATACTCCCGGTGGGCAGGGCGGGGTAGATCACGATGGCCAGGATCGCGAGCAGCAGCGCCGAGCGCAGTTCGCGCTCGGTCAGGCCGATCGAAAAGCCTTGCAGGATATCCTTCCATGCCAGCAGCGCGGTGGAGGAAACGATGATCGCGGCCGGCGTCAGCGTATGGCCCTTGCCGCACATGACGCCCGCGATGCAGGTGACGAGCATGGCCGCGGAGGTCGTGAGCTCGGTGCCTTCGTGCGTGCGCATGTCCTGCAGGTTCAGGAAAATCGTCAGCAGCCCTGTGAGGCATAGCGCGAGATAGGCATACATGTCGCCGAGCGAAGCGCCGACCGCCCCCAGCATGGCGATGAAACCGAAGGTGCGCAGGCCCGCCTCCTTCTTGCGCCGTTCACGCTCCAGGCCGATCAGCAGGCCGAGCGCCAGCGCCAGCGCGAAGCGGGTCAGCATCTCGAGATAGGGCCAGTCCGTCACGGGGGACATCACCGCTGGCGCGGCCGACAGCGCGGGTATCAAGCTCATGAGCCCGACTGTAGCGCCGATCAGTCCGCACTGCCCACACGTTTTGAGCCGCGGCAACGCTGTGCGGCGAAAAAATTCGTTGGGCTAAGATGGATATTCAGATAACAAGGAGGCATCATGCAGAACGACGACAAGCAACGACTCGGCCAGCCGCCGATCCACACGCACCTGCCCGATACCGTGCCGCCCGAGGATGTGAAGAAAATCGTGGGCGAGCCGGTGCCGCATGGGGCGGACTACAACTCGCCGCCGCCGGAAGGGGCCGGCAAATCGATGGGCAGCGGGCTCGACGATTCGGTGGGCGGTCCCACGATGGGGTCCGACCCGGCGCCGCGAGGTGCCGCCGCCACGTCGCGCGACCAGGACAGCCGCGCCGTGGACCAGCACATGGGCCAGCGGGGCAACTTGCAGCAGGGTGAGGGCGGCAATGCCCAGTCTGCCAGCCAGTCGGGCGGGCAGGCGCAGCCAGGCGGCAGCGAGTCCGGCGGGCAGGGCAACATGCAGCGCGACAGCGGTTCGCGTTCCGAGGGCCTGCTGCCCGCGGATGGCGGCGCCGACGGGCGCTACGAGGTCGCGGAGGAAGTCAGCCTCGACCAGCAGTCCGACCAGGCCCGGCGCGTGGGCAGCATGGAGGAAGCAGCCAAGGGCCCGCACGGCGATCAGCTGGCGGACGCAGTGGCGCGCAGCCTGGGCAAGGATGGCAATAAACCGTCGTGACGGCGGTACTGGCCGGCGCACGCCGGCCAGGTGCGCCTCGTACATCGACTGCGCAAGGCGCCGACAGTTTCATGACGCTTGCTTCGTGCAAGAACAAACGCGCACAGTTTTCTGGGTCACTTTTAAGATGCGTCAAATCTCCTGCTGAGCATTCTCCTGCCTGCTCTGCCTATACTGCGGAGTATTGCGCAACGCACACCGCGTTGCCGTTTGCAGGGAGAACTTCATGCGCCAGGATCCGCTTCTAGCCAGCATCGGTGGCATGCTGCGCCGCTTCAAGCGTGCCGAGGCATGGCTCCGCAAGGCGGGCTTGCCCACGTTCCTGGCCCGTGTGCCGCTGTGGCTGCTGTGCCTCCAATACTGCATGATGATGCGCGGGAAAACCGCGCGCATCACGCGCATCGCCGAACGTATTGCGCACTGGCTCGACACCATCACGGAACTCTCCCAGCATGAGAAGGCGCGGCTGGAGCTGCTCGACATGGACAGCGGCATGCGCAACGACATCGAATCGACCAAGCGCACACTGCTTCAGTTGCGCGAACTGTGCACGGATGTGGGCGGCATGTTCAGCAGCATCGGTTTCAGTTCCACGTTCCTGGATAACACGCAGGAAACGTTTCTGGTCGTCGTGGACGATGCGTGTGTCACCGCCACCACGTTGCAGCGCGCGCTGGAAATGCACGACACACGGGCGCTGGCGCTGCTGCGCGAATTGCACGAAGCCGAGCGGGCAAGTCGAACGGACGATGCCGTGATCGTGAGCGACGAGGCGGGGCGCGGCATTGCCGTGGCTGGGGAGGCCGATGCGTTCCCGGAAGCGGCTGGCTTTCGCAAGCTTGAAAAGGTAGCGGGTGCCGGTGTCGCGGCGGTCAAGGCCTGATGGCGGCTTGATTGCGACGCGTAGGCACCGATGCTTCCACGCCACGGGCCTTGTTATCTGGGCCCTGACCTGACGCCCTGACACCTCAAGCGTTGACCTCAAGCTTGAGACCAGCATCGCTTTGGCCCCGGTGTCCCCCGGAGCACCCGCAAGCTGGCAAGTGCATCAGCCTTCCTAACCTTACAGCACGGGTTCACGTTCGGACGTGACCACCGGCACGCCTGCCAGTTGCGCTCGCGGCGCTGCATCGCAACGGGTGAAGAGGGTGCCGTCGCAATGCACCGCAGCTGCGCAGGTCACGTCCGCCGTGACCGGTTGTTGCCACACAGTCGTGACCACTGTGCGACACTGCACAGATGGATTACTGTGCTTTGGACAAGATCAACAGCCAGCGGCCGAACAGCAGGATCTCGATATGGCCGGGCTGCACGCCCGTATCGCATTCGATGATCGGGTTGACCGGGTAAAAGCGCTTGCGGAAGTCGCGGCAAACCAGCATTTCACGTCTGCCGAACCGCACCAGGAAAGACGATGGTGCGTACTCGAGACCGAAGCGCGAGTCGAAGCGCGAAGGGAGGCGGCGAGGGTCGTAGTCGCTGTTGACGGTTGCCATGACAATTCCTTATAAAAAAAGGATTGGATAATCAATGAGTGTTCGCGGTATCCAACCAGGCGTTGACTAAGTACTGCCTACTGGATAGAAGCTTACCATAACTACTGTACAAAAACACAGGGCTGTATGAAAAAACAGGTTTTTTCGTTAACCGTTGCAAAAGTGCGAAACCCATGAACAGGCTGGCGCAATCGAGATTACTGCGCTTCATCGAGGCGCGTCTTACCCCGGGCAGCGAGTTCGGCCTGCACCTGACGGCAGGGCTGGCGCTCATGGTGGCCGGCGTGTCGATGTTCCGTGAGATCGCGGACGCGGTAGGGGAGCAGGACGATATCGCCCGCTTCGACGTCCACATCGCGCAATGGTTCAACACCCATGCGTTCGAACCCCTCACGACGATCATGCTGGCCATCACGCATACTCATGGCATCGTCGGCATGTCGATTGCTTCCACACTGCTGGCCCTGTGGTTCTGGCACAAGAAAGCACCCTATTGGCTGCTGTCAGTGCTGATCGTGGCGCCCGGCGGCATGCTGATCAATGTGCTGCTGAAGAATGTGTATGCGCGGCCCAGGCCGATGTTCGAGGAACCACTGCTCACGCTTGCCACCTACAGCTTCCCCAGCGGCCACACGGCCGCCTCCACGCTGTTCTATGGCCTCATCGCAAGCTATGTGTTCACCACCTCCCCGTACTGGAAGCGCCGCCTGAGCGTGGCGGCCTTCGCCATCGCGATGGTGCTGCTGGTGGCGTTCAGCCGCGTCTACCTGGGCGCGCACTATGTATCCGATGTGCTGGGGGCCATGACTTACAGCGCCGGCTGGCTGGCCATTTGCATTGCCGCCGTGTCCACGCTGAGGCGCCGGCGCGCCGCCCGCCGCGACCAGTGATGGCGCAGGTCGCGGTGATCGTCAACGCGACGGCGGGGCAGGGATACCGCGGCGACTGGGCGCGGGCGCTGCGCGAGAAGTTCGCGTCGGTCGACCTTGATGCGGACGTGACGCTGGCCGGCAGCGGTGCCGAACTGACCGGCGTGGCGCGCGAAGCCATCGAGGATGGCATCGAGACCGTGGTGGCCGGCGGTGGCGACGGCACGATGAATGCCGTGGCGTCGGCGCTGGTTGGCACGCGGGCCAGGATGGGTGTCCTGCCGCTGGGCACGCTGAATCATTTCGCCAAGGACTTGAACATTCCGCTGGCGCTGGACGATGCCATCACCACGATCGCGCATGGCCGCGACAAGGCCGTCGACGTCGGCGAGGTCAATGGGCGCATCTTCCTGAACAACTCGAGCCTGGGACTGTATCCGGACATCGTGCGCGACCGCATCAATCAGCAGCGCCGGCTCGGGCGCGGCAAGTGGCTGGCGTTCTGCTGGGCCAGCCTGTCGGCGCTGCGGCGTTACCCATTCCTCAGCCTGCGGCTGAACGTGCACGGCAGCGAGCATGCGCGGCGCACCCCTTTCGTCTTCATCGGCAATAATGCGTACACGATGAAGGGACTGAACATCGGTGAGCGCACGCGTCTCGACTGTGGGCAGCTGAGCCTGTACGTGGCGCAGCGCCCCACGCGATTCGGCCTCGTGCGGCTGGCGGGGCACGCGTTGCTGGGCCGGCTGCACGAGGCGCGCGATTTCGACGCGGTGATGGCCGAGGACTTGACGATACATACCCGGCGCAAGCTGGTGCGCGTCGCCACCGATGGCGAAGTGTCGCTGATGGCGCCGCCGCTCAACTACCGTTCGCGCCCCGGCGCGCTGACGGTCATCGTACCTTAGGATAGGAGAAGGCATGCGAACCCTCGTGCACCTGTCGGACATCCATTTCGGCCGCGTCGACGAACAGCTGCTTGCGCCGCTGCGCAGCACGATCGAAGCGGTGCAGCCGCACGTCGTGGTCGTCTCGGGCGACCTCACGCAGCGCGCCCGCAGCGAGCAGTTCAAGGCGGCGCGGGCCTGGCTCGATACCTTGCCGGGGCCGCAGATCGTGGTGCCCGGCAACCATGACATCCCGCTCTACAACGTGGCGGCCCGCTTCCTCTCGCCGCTGACGAAGTACCGCAAATACATCACGGAAAACCTGGCGCCCGAATACGTGGACGACGAGATCGCCGTCATGGGCTTGAACACCGCCCGCTCGCTGACGATCAAGGATGGCCGTGTCAACCGCGAACAGGTGCAGCGGCTGCAGGATCGCATGGCGAAGGTGGACGCGACCCTCACGCGCATCGTCGTCACGCACCATCCCTTCGACCTGCCGGAAGCCTTCAACGAAGACGACCTGGTCGATCGCGCGCCGATGGCCATGGAAGCGTTCTCGAAATGCGGCGTCGACCTGCTGCTGGCCGGCCACCTGCATGCCAGCCATTCCGGCAACAGCGCGCGGCGCTACAAGATCGCCGGCTACGCGGCGCTCGTGGTGCAGGCGGGCACGGCCACGTCCACGCGGGGACGCGGCGAAACCAATTCCTTCAATGTGCTGCGCATCGACCGCGAAGAAATCCAGGTGGAGCGTTACAGCTGGCAGGACGAGAAAGGCGCGTTCGAGGTGGCGACAATCGAGGTGTTCCGGCGCGATGGCAACACGTGGCAGCCGCTGGGGACCACGCCGGACATGCCGGAGGCAATTACCAGCGACGAGACGGTGGCGTTGCCGACCGTGAGCGGTTGATGTTGCCACGGTGCCGGACATTTTTTCCGGGCGCTTCATCCGGGAGAAGTGTGCGACACCGGTTTTTTGTGGGATGCATCAACTGAAAACCGGTGTACGACCACTAGTGTCCCAACGTTGCTTCGGATGGACGTTGTAACTGGTTGATTCGAGACGAGATTTCGGCGTTTTCATCTGGTCTCGATTTCAATTCTTTGGCGCACACTGGAGCCTTTTGCGGACGACCGCGAAAGGCTCCCATGAACCAGGGCAAACTCGTGTTCGCGCAGGTCATGATGCACCTGCCGCTAACTACGTTCAGGCGGTGTGTCGCCGCTTATAGCGGCGACCATAAGGTCAAAGATTTCACATGCTTGGATCAGTTCTTCGCGATGGCTTTCGCGCAGCTCACCTATCGTGAGTCGCTTCGCGACATCGAGCTCAATCTGAGAGCACAGGCCTCGCGGCTTTACCACATGGGCTTTCGCTGTTCGACGATTTCCCGCAATACCTTGGCGAACGCAAATGCCACGCGCCCTTGGCAGATCTACGCCGATCTCGCGCAGCATCTCATTGGAATTGCCAGGCCTCTGTATGCGAGCGATCCGTTCGGAGTAGACCTCGACGCAACCGTGTACGCCTTCGATTCCACCACGATCGATCTATGCCTGTCGGTCTACCCTTGGGCGCCGTTCAAATCGACCAAGGCGGCGTCAAACTTCATACACTGCTTGATCTACGGGGCTCTATTCCAAGCTTCGTTCATATCTCGGACGGCAAAATGAGCGATGTGCGAGGCTTCGACAACCTCGCAATCGAGCCCGGTGCCTACTACTTGCTCGATCGCGGATACCTCGACTTCGGACGCCTCTACAAGCTCCATTTGATGAACGCGTTCTTCATTTCGCGAACAAGGAGCAACACCCAGCTCAGACGTCGGTACTCAAATCCTGTGGATCGTTCGGGCACGAATGTTCAGTGCGATCAGACGGTTGTGCTGGCGATTCCCGTCACCAGATTGCGCTACCCCGCGCCATTGCGGCGTGTAGTCGTGAAGGACGAAACAGGCAAGCGCGTTACCTTCTTGACGAACAATTTCGCACTGAAACCGGAGATGATTGCAGCGCTTTACAAACAACGCTGGCAGGTCGAGCTCTTCTTCAAATGGATCAAGCAGCATCTGCGCATCAAGGCCTTCTTCGGTACCAGCGAGAACGCTGTGAAGACCCAGATATGGATCGCCGTCTCGACCTACGTGCTCATCGCCATAGCAAAAAAGCGTCTCCAGCTACCCCATACTCTGTACGAAATTCTACAGATTCTGAGTCTGACAATGTTCGAGACAATCCCGATAAATCAACTACTTAGCCCACCAGGGGATGCGGAAGGTGAGCAAACCCAGCTCACTCTCCTATGAAAAACGTTGGGACACTAGTGGTGTACGACACCATTTCCCAGGCGGTGAAATGGTGTCGTACACCGAGTCACGCGAAGCTTCCAGCGAAAACCGGTGTTCGGTATGCCTCAAGAGAAAACCGGTGTCGGACACCATTTCCCGTGCGGGGAAATGATGTCCGACACCAAGGCACGCGCTACAGCCAATAATCCCACACCTTCGAAGCAAACTCCTTCATCCGGTCCAGCAGCGGCCGGTCGCGCCAGCGCGTAAGCGTGACCTGGTTCGAGTTCTTCACGTCTTCGCGGAAGGCGATCTCCATCTCCTTGCCGAACGCGCCGCCGAGGATGATCACGTTGACCTCGGCGTTGTGCTGGAAGCTGCGGCGGTCGATATTGGCGGAGCCGACAGTGGACCACACGCCGTCGATCACCATCGTCTTGGCGTGCAGCACCGCCAGTTTCAGCTCGTAGATCTGCACGCCCGCTTCCAGCAGCCGGTCGTAGAAGGCGCGGCCGGCATGGAACACCATGCCGCTGTCGGACACGCTGGGCAGCACGATGCGCACGTCCACGCCCCGCTTCGCGGCGCCGATCAACGCCTGCAGCGTCTGCTCGTCCGGCACGAAATAGGCGCAGGTGATGTGGATGGACTTCTTCGCTTCCTGGATCGCCAGCAGCATCGCCTTGTAGATCTCGTAGCGGCCGCCCGGTTCGCTGCCCAGCACGCGCATCAGCTTGTCGCCGGCAATGACCGGGGTGGGGAAGTAATCCGCGTCGCGCAGGTCGTCCGCATCCTGGCCGGTCCAGTGCTGGATGAACAGCCACTGCATCGCCTGCACGGCGGGGCCCTCGATGCGCACGTGGGTGTCGCGCCAGCCCACGTCCTTCTCGCTGCGCGGCCGGCTCTTCGAACGGAACGGCGAGCTCTTCGAGTAGGTATCGCTGATGTTGATGCCGCCCGTGAAACCGATGCGGCCGTCCACGATCAGCATCTTGCGGTGGTCGCGGTTATTCACCTTCCAGCCGTTGCCGCGCACCTTGGCCGGGTTCACCGGGTTGTAGGCGATCATGTGGATGCCGGCCGCGCGCATGCGGTCGAAGAATGACTGCGGCGTCAGCAGGGTGCCCACGCTGTCGTAGATCACGTTGACGGTCACGCCGGCCTTCTGCTTGGCGATCAGCAGGTCGGCGAACCTGTCGCCCATCTCGTCCTGGTCGAAGATATAGGTCTCGAAGTTGATATGGTTCTTCGCGCCCTCGATCGCCTTCATCATCTCGGCCATCGTTTGCGGGCCGTCGAACAGCAACCTGGCCTGGTTGCCGGCGATGAGCGGCACGCCCGTGGCGGCTTCCTCCAGTGCCGCCTGCGCCTTCAGGTCCAGCGTGTTCTTCGCCCAGCGCTTGGAAAGCAGCGCCTTGGCGCGGCTCTCCGGCAGCGTGCCGTTGACCGACTTGACGACCGGTACCGCCGCGGCCGCCTCTTTCGTCTTGTCCGGGTCGACGGCCGGCAGCGACGCGCACGCGGCCAGGCACCATCCGGCAAGGATCACCGCCAGGATACGGCGCGGATTCCAGCGTTTCATTTCACCTCCTTGGACCCCAGGAAAAAGTCCGCCGGCGACTTGCGCAGCCGCTTGCCCAGCGCGCGCAGCAACAGGAAGCCGTGCTCGAATGGGATACGGCGCGCGCGTAGCGCCACCCACAGAGCAAGGCCGAAACTGACCAGCAGGTTGACGGCTCCGATCGCCAGGAATCCCGTTACGGATGTCACGACCAGTTGCCAGCTTACATTGTGGTCCAAAGCGACCACGGCTGTCGCAAAGTTGGCCGACGAGAAAGTTACGTGGCGGATATCGATCGGCAAACCCAACAGCAGGCCAAGGGCGCTGGCCATGCCCAGCATGATGCCGAAGAAGAAGTTGCCCATGATGCTGCCCAGGTTGTGCTCCAGGTAGCGGCCCAGGCGCTCCGTGCGTTCGGTGCCGAGGAGGGTGTTCAGGCCGCGCAACTGGGCGATGCGGCGCCCCCAGCGCGTGTACAGCGCCTGGTTGTCGTAGTAGCCCGAGACCAGGCCGGCCAGGAACAGGCACACGCCGGCGATCGCGGCATAGAACAGCGCCGGCGTATGGATCGGGTCGATGTCGTGCAGCAAGTGCATCGCCTTGCCCTGGCTCACGAGGTGCTCCCCGGTCACCTGCTGCCAGCCCCAGGCGATCAGCCAGGCCGTCGGCAGGGCCGTGGCGATATTGCCCAACACTGCAGTGACCTGGGTGCGGAAGACTTTGTTGATGAGTCCGGCAAGACTGTCGATGTCGATGTGCCGGCCGTCGCGGCTTTGCAGGCTGGCGGCGATGTGCGACGCCGTCATGGCCGGCTGCTTCGTCGCCACCGTGAAGTGCAGCAGGTGGATCAGCACGAAGCCCAGCGAGTAATTCATCGAGAACAGGAAGGCTTCCACCAGCGGCGCCGCGCGCAGCGTGCCCAGCAAAATCTTGAACAGGGCCATGAAGCCCACGATCAGGCCGGCGCCGGCCGCGGACAGGAACATGCCGACCAGTTCGCGCCGGTTCTCGGCGATATAGTGCTCGCCCGTGCGGCTGGCGTTCTCCGTCACATTGCGGGCCAGCAGGTGGATATTGTCGCGGAACAGGTCGCGCACCGTGTACTTGTTGTTGTGCGCCTCGATCAGTTCCAGCGCCAGCGACAGCGTGGCCGCGCGGCGCTGCGCCTGCCGGGTGGCCGGGGCGCGCTGCGGCTGCGTGCCGACAGTGCCGTTGACGAGATTGACCGAGGGCTCGGCGCGTAGCTCGCCGGAGACGTCCACCAGGAACAGCAGCTTGCGCATGCGGTCGATGCTTTGCGTCAGCGTCACCAGCAGGTAGGTCAGCGCGATCGTCGTGCCCTGCACGAGGGCCTTGCGCCGGATGCGCGCCACCACGGTATCGCACTGGTCGAGCATGACCATCAGGTGCCTTGGATCGTCCAGCGGCACCTCCTCGCCGGCCATCATGCGCGCGTAGCCGTCCAGGTAATGCAGCACTTCGCGGTTCTGCACGAGGAACGGCGATTCGAATTCCTCCATCTCGGTGTGGAAGTTGGTCAGCTTCGGTTCCAGGCCGATGGCCGCCACGCGGTAGGACAGGGTGCGAATCGCTTCGAGCATGCCCGGCAGCATCAGGGTGCGGTCGCGGCGTTCGAACAGCGTATCGAACAGGTCCATCCAGTCCATGGCGGGCACGCCGCTGATCCATTGCCAGTCGCTTTGCTTGTAGAACACCTGGTCGAGCAGATCGGCCAGGTACTCGTCGCCCAGCGCCGGCGGCAGGATGCGGTAGGCGATACGCCGCTTGAGCTCGGTGAAGAAGCCGTCGTTCGATAGCACGCCCACCTCGGTGTACAGGCTGGCGTGCCGGCGCGCCTTCAACAGGCGCAGCACATAGGCGCGCAATTGGCGTGCGTGGTCGGGATTGCCGCGCAGCAGTTGGGTCAGGGTGCGCACATTGGCGGCGGCGCGGATCGTGTTGCCGCGGCGGCGCGGGCGCAACTGGTCGACGAGCGCGACCAGCGCGGCCACCCCCGTCGTGTGTTCATCGATGCTGTCGAGGATGGCAAGCATGGGGCACTTCGTAAGGAAAGTGCGCAGTATACCGCTCAGCTGCAAAGCGTCTGTTCGCCAGCGAACTATGCCGTTTCCCCCCCCGGTGCCCACGTTCGTGGCGTGCACGAGTCATTTCCTTATATAAACGTCAGGAGCTCTGCAATTTTCATTTGCAACGGCGCCGATCAGGTATATGGTTTAACCACAAGTCCCAATTTGTGAGCCTCCGCACAGAGAGGCGGCGCGAGCGGGCGTTATGCTTGCGTCAAGCTTTAGGGAAAAGCACGAAAGGTGGCAGGGCCGAGCCGATCGGTTGTAGGACTTGACCTAGAGACGGATCATGAATACCAAGTTGATGGCACTTGCTTGCCTGTTGCCCGTCGCGGCACTGGCACAGGAACCTTCCTCGATACGCGTCTATGGTGTGCTCGACGCCGGCGCCGTATCCGAGCACGATTGCCCGAACGGCGATTGCCCCAGCACGAAGATCTCGCCCGGCGTATCCACCGGCTCCGTGCTCGGCTTCGCTGGCCAGGAGAACCTCGGCGGCGACACCCGCGCCATCTTCACACTGGAGGCGGGCGTGCGCAACGACACGGGCCAGAGCGACCAGGGTGGCCGCCTGTTCGGCAGCCAGGCCTATGTGGGCCTGGCGAACCGCTGGGGCGCGTTGACGGTGGGGCGGCAATACGACGTCGGCTATGAAGCGCTGGCCGAAGTGGCCGACCCATTCCACGGCGGCACGGCCGGCACGGCGACGAACCTGATCGGCAACGGCACGAAGCGCTCGGACAACTCCATCAAATACCGTTCCAACGTGTTCCGCGGCTTTTCCGCCAGCGCGATCTACAGCTTCGGCGAATCGGCATTCTCCACGTCGCGCAACCGCGCCTACGGCGCCATGATCGGCTACCAGGGCGGCCTGTTCACGCTGCGCGCGGCCCACCAGCGCAAGAACAACTTCCTGCAGGCGGCCGGTGCGACCGCGCCAGTCGACCTCTCGGCGCGCAACTCGATCGTCGCGGCGAACATGCACGTCACGAAAGCGGCCACCGTGTACGCGGCCTATGCCGTGAACAAGGGCGTGGGCAGCTCGCCCTGGGACCAGGACAATCCCTACGGAGCGCTGGTGCTTGCCTCGCCCTCCACGCGCAGCAACGATGCGCTGGCCGGCGTGTCGTACTCGTCCGGCCCCGCCACCTTCATGGTGTCGTACATCCGCAAGGACGACCGCACGTTCGCCGACCAGGACGCCAACCAGGTCGCCGTCGGCGTGACGTATGCGATGTCGAAACGCACCGCGTTTTACGCTGCCTACGCCAAGATCAAGGACGAGAACAACGCGGCTTACCGGGTGGGCAACTTCAGCGAGCAGGGGAAGGGGCGCAGCGCGTTCAACCTGGGGTTGCGACACGCGTTCTAGGGTAGGGAGCGGCGGCAGATGCACCGGTGTCCGACACTATTTTTCCGCAGGAAAAATAGTGTCGGACACCGGTTTTCCTTTGAGGGATCGGACGCTTCATGGGAAAACCGGAGGCTTGACAAGGGTTTCGTGGAGCATGCTCCACGCCTGGCAAGCGGTGATGCCATGCATGGCATCACTCCCTCCGTACACTTCCTCCGTACACTTTTTCCGTATGAGGCGCCCGGAAAAAATGTCCGACACCAGTCACGCTGCTGGTGGAGTCAGCGCACCGGCGGCACGCTGCCGCAGTCGGATGAAAGCCACCGCCCCGTGCTCTCGACGGTCATGTTCTGCGTCTGCCCCTGCACGGTGCTGTCCACGTTCATGCGCATCGAGTAACCGCTGTCGCCTTCGAAGATCACCTGGCCGGAGCCGGACGATTGCGGCCGGCTGCATTTGAACGCGACGTTCAGGCCGGCCGGTACCGGTGTCTGCGTGGTGGTGCACTGCCCTGGCTGGCCCGACGGCAGGCGCGGGTTCGCCGCCTGTTCTTTCGTGAGGCAGAAGTTCACCTTCACGCCGCCGCCCTCGGCCAGTTGCATCGTCACCCCATGCCGGGCCAGCATCTGGTCGATGGCCTGGCGCTGCTCCGGCGGCATCGCCGCCATCTCCTGCTGGGCCATGGCCAGCGCCTGCATCGTTTCGGGATTGGCGGCGGCGATCTTGCTGGTCATTTCCCACAGCCCCGGTTTCAGCGCGGCCCCGTGGGCCGCATGTGCGCAAGCCGCCATGAACAGCGCGGCCGGAAGGCGTGACATGTTCATCGCGGCCTCCGCAGGTCAGGAACGCGGTGCCGGCTCGGCCACGTAGATTTCCACGCGGCGGTTGCGGGCGCGACCGGCATTGTCGTCGTTCGACGCGATCGGTTCACGTGCGCCGCGGCCTTCCACCACGATGCGCGTGGGCGACACGCCCTTCGAAGCCAGGTAGTCGCGGGTGTGCGAGGCGCGGTCCACCGACAGCGGCTGGTTGATCGTGTCGGAACCGGTGCTGTCCGTGTGGCCGATGATCGTCACCGTCGTGGCCGGGTTCTCGTTCAGCGTGGTGGCGAAGCGGTCCAGAATCGGGCGGAAATTGTCCTTGATGTCGGCGCGGTTGGTGTCGAACGAGATATCGCTCGGGATTTCCATGCGCAGCCGGTTGTCCGCCGTCTGCGTCACCTGGACGCCGGTGCCGCGCGTGGCCTGTTCCATGGCCTGCTTCTGGCTTTCCATGCGCTTGGACCAGATGTTGCCGACTACGGCGCCGGCCGCCGCGCCCAGCACGGCGCCACCGGCCGTGCGGCCGCTGCCGCCCCCACCGGTCGCTGCGCCGATGATCGCGCCAAGGCCGGCACCCACGCCGGCGCCGGTCGCGGTGCCGCGCTGCGTGGCATCCATATTGGCGCAGCCGGTGGCGCCAAGTGCCATGGCCGCGGCGACGGTCACCGCCACGCCCTTGCGCATCAGTTGGGAGAAGTTCGTGTTCAGGGAAACGTTCATGGTTGTTGTCCTCCTTATTCTTGCATTGTAGTGTGCCGACAAAAAACAAGCGGCGCTGCATTGTAGTGCAGCGCCGCCCCGGTGCCCGTCAACGCTACAGGCCTCGTCCGCTGATCAGGCGCAGCAGGATCATGATGACGGCAACGACCAGCAGGATATGAATGAAGCCGCCGATGGTGTAGGAGGTCACCAGGCCAAGCAGCCAAAGGATGATAAGTACTACGGCAATGGTATAGAGCATGATCGTGTCCTCTCGTCTCGAGTTTATGTATGTCCGGCTCGCGCCGTCATGGATTCCAGTATGCGACCGACCGGCGCGCGCTTCTGTACGGTGACGTACGAAGTTAGCAAATCTTCATTTCCGGCCGGGCAGTGCCATCCAGCCCAGCATCCCCAGCAGCCCCGTGATGCCGAACAGGCCCGCCAGCAGGCCGCCTGTCAACAGCAGCAGTGTCACCTCGGGCGAAGTGCCTTCGGCCGCTTCCAGTTCCATGTACCCCATTCGCGCCAGCAGCAATCCGGCGGCGATCAACCAGCCCCACAGCAGCCTGCTCATATTGTTCTCCTTCGCGCCACGGTGGCGCCGGTGTCATTGTCGGGCTGGCTCAGCGGTGGCACTGTGCGTTGGCAGACAGAGCAAGAAGACAGTGCCAGAAACCGGCGCTGTTCGCGTGCGCGGACAGCGCCAAAAAAAACGCCCCGCGGGAGGGCGGGGCGGATGACGATAAAAATACGGTTCAGCGCGATTGCAGCCGCCCTTCGACGACCTTGACCTGGTCGCCACCGCGCCATACCGGCGAATCGGTATAGAAGGTGCGCATTTCACCGTCGTGCATGCGCACGAGGACTTCGTACTTGCGCTGGCCCTTCAGGTTGCCTTCGACCTGGTTGCCGAGCACGGCACCGCCCACGGCGCCTGCCACGGTGGCGAGGTCGCGGCCGCGGCCGTCGCCGATCTGGCGGCCCAGCAGACCGCCCACCACGGCGCCGCCGGCCGCGCCAACGCCGCTGCCTTCGGCACGTGTCTTCCCTTCCTTGACCGATTCAACGATGCCGCATTCGGCGCAATTGGTCGCGGCCCGCTTGGGTTCAGTCGCCTTGCTGTGCGCCTGCTCGCGTTCGCGCTCGCGCTGCAGCGCCTTGTCGCGCACGGGCGTGGCGACGCGCTCTTCCTTTTCCGGCACCACTGGTGCCGCGACCGTGCCGGAGCCGCCCGCGCTGCCGCCCACGGAGGCGCCGGACGTGGTGACCGCGCCCGTTGGCACGCCGTTGATGGTACCGGCGCCTGCCGCGTACTGGCTCGACTGGGTCGCATTGGTCGGCGGGGCGACGGGCGCCGTCGCCAGTTGCTCTGCGGGCGGCGTCATCAGCTTGCCCGGCCGGCCGGCCTGTTCGGACGACGGCAGCCAGCCCATCAGGGCGGCAATGCCGACGCCGGAAAACAGGATCAGCATCACGGCGGCGACGATGAAGAGGGCAGGCACATTGTGCTTGGTGGGAGGGGTGCTCGGGTGATTCATGGTGACTCCTTTGTTCTGTGTGGGCCTGCTGGCACGATGAAACGATTGTCCTGCCGCACCGGCGGGGGTTCCGTGCGTCACCGTACATACACCCCCGTAACGAATCGTTAACCTCGTTACCAGATGTGCACCTTGCCAACCCAGACCGACATGAACCTGAACTTTGACACCGCGCACAGCGATCCCGCACCGCAGCCAGTGGTACCGAACCGCCTGCTGGCCAGCCTGCCGGAAGAGGACCTCGCGCAGATCGAGGCCCTGTGTGAAACGGTCGAAGCGGAAGTCGGCGAGGTGCTGTACGAACCGGGGCAGGCGATCGCATGGATCTACTTCCCCATCGATGCGCTGGTGTCGCTGCTCGCAGTGGCGGAAGGCCGCATGACGCTCGAAGTCGGATCGGTTGGCCGCGAAGGCATGATCGGCGCCTCCGTCGCGCTGGGGCACCGGCAGGCGCAGGTGCGCGCCGTGGTACAGCGTGCCGGCACCGTGCTGCGCATGGCGGCCGAGGACTTTCGCAGGGAATTCGCCCGCATCGAATCGCTACAGCACCTGCTGCACCGCTATACCGACACGCTGCTGGCGCAGGCGATCCAGATCGCCGTGTGCAGCCGCTTCCACGTGCTGGAGGCCCGCCTCGCACGCTCGCTGCTGATCACGCGCGACCGCCTGCAATCCGAGAAATTCCACCTCACCCACGAGTTCCTCGCGCATGCGCTCGGCGTGCGCCGCGTCGGCGTCACGAAGGCCGCCAGCGCGTTGCAGAACCAGAAGCTCATCACCTACAGCCGCGGCAACATCGAGATCCTCGATTCGTCCGGGCTGGAAGCGGTGTCGTGCGGTTGCTATGAACTGGTGAAGGAGAACGGGACCATCGGCATGGGTACCGTATTCATCTGATGGCGCCGGCGGCAGGACAAAAAAATCGGAGCCGCTGGCTCCGATTTTTTCGTCGCGCCCGATGCGCTCAGCGAGTGGGCTTGCTGACCTGGTTGCCGATCACGCCGCCGACGGCGGCGCCGCCCACGGTGCCCAGCGCGGACCCGCCGGACAGGGCGGAACCGGCCACGGCGCCCACACCCGCGCCGATGGCGGTGTTACGGTCTTGCGCCGACATGTTCGCGCAAGCCGTCAGGCCCATTACCGACGCGACGATGGTGGCGCGCATTGCGATCTGCTTGATGTTCATGATGCTCTCCTCATTGTTGAATGTGCCCAGCGGGGGACGGGGGAGGGCGAGGGCCCTTACTGGCCTTCCCTGACCTTCAGGTCGTTCCTGACGACCTTCACGCCGGTGATGCTGCGCGCCGCCGCCACCGCCTTCTCCGCTTCCTCGCGGTTGCCGGCAAAGCCCGACAGGCGCACTTCGCCGTCGTAGGCTTCCACCATGATGTCGGCCGGGTTGAGGCCCGGCTGGTTCGCCAGGCTGGTCCGCACATTGGTGGTCAGTGTCGTGTCGCTCGTCTCGACGCCGGTCGGGGCCGACACATCGACGGATGCGCAGGCCACCAGCATCGCCAGCACCATGCCGGACAGGACGGTCGTAGGTGAAGTCAGGTTGTTCATCGCTCGCTCCTCATTGGAAGGGTGCGGCACTGTCCCCGCACCGATGGAGCAAGCTTAGGAAAACGGTATATACCGAACTGTTCGCGAACGCACGCAGTAACGCTTTGTTACGTTATCGTGACCGGCGCGCTGCGGCGCAGAGGCGACGTTGCCGCGACGATACCGCTTATGTGCGGCACCGTACCGAGAGGATGTTGTCCGTTCGGCTATAACTTCACTACGTTCCGAACACCAACCGGACCCATCAACCAGAGGAGAAAAAGAATGAGCCCTCGTTATACCGTGTCGTTGCTGTGCGCTGCTGCCGCCTTGCTGTCGGCCTGCGCCAGCCAGAAAGCTCCGGCCACGGCCGATGTCGCCGTGTCGCGCGCCGCCGTGGAAAATGCCGCGCAGGCTGGCGCCGCCGAACTCGCTCCGGCCGAATTGCTGGCCGCCCGCGAAAAGATGCAGCAGGCAAACCGTGCGCTGGCCGACAAGGATTACAAGCTGGCACGCGAGCTGGCCCAGCAGGCCGAGGCCGATGCCAAGCTGGCCCAGAGCAAGGCCACGTCCGCCAAGGCCACCAGCGCCGCCAATGCGGTGCAGGACAATATCCGTGTCCTGCGTGAAGAACTCGATCGCGCCAACAGCGCCAACCAGTAAGGAGAAGCGAGATGAAACTGAAGCTTAGCCCCGTGGTCCTGTCGATCGCCATCGCCCTTTCCGCCTGCGGTTCGGCACCGCTGACCACCACCACGCTGGACCAGGCCCGCAACGACTACGAGGCGGCGCAGAAGAACAGCGCCGTTTCGCAATACGCCGTGCGCGAATTCAATGAAGCGACCGCGGCCCTGAACGCCGCCAACAATGCCGCCGCCGAGCGCGAGAAGGTGGAGAAGGTCGACCAGCTGGCCTATGTGGCCAAGCAGAAGATCGCCACCGCACAGGAGGTGGCGCGTGCCCGCAAGGCCGAAGTGGACCTGAAGCAGGCAGCCCAGGAGCGCGACCAGGTGCGCCTGCAGGCGCGCACCGCCGAAGCCGAAGCGGCCAAGCGCGCCGCCGAACAGGCGCAAACCGAAGCGGAAGCGGCGAAGGCCCGTGCCGAGGCCGCCACCGCCGCCACGCAGAACGCGCAGCAGCAGGCGCAGGCGCTGGCCGCGCAGCTGGCCGAACTGCAGGCCAAGCAAACCGAGCGCGGCACCATCATCACGCTGGGCGACGTGCTGTTCAACGTGGACCAGGCGGTGCTGACCTCGCAAGGGCAGGCCACCGTGCAGAAGCTGGCCACGATCCTGCGTGAGAACCCGGACCGCACCGTGCTGGTGGAAGGCTTCACCGACAGCACCGGCTCCACGGCCCACAACCTCGAACTGTCGCAGCGCCGCGCCGAAGCGGTGCGCGCGGCGCTGGCGCAGGCCGGTATCGAACGTTCGCGCGTCGACGTGCGCGGCTACGGCGAAGCCTATCCGGTGGCCGGCAACGCCACCGCGGGCGATCGCCAGCTGAACCGGCGTGTCGAGATCGTGCTGTCCGAGCCGGGCAAGCCGGTCCAGGCGCGCCGCTGATCATCCAAGGAAGGAAGACCATGTCAGATACGACACCCACCCAGGCCAGCGGTATCGATACCGCGGCCATCCGCGCCGCGGCACAGAACCTGTCCGACGGTCCGGTCACGGCAGGCTACAAGGGCGACCGCGAAGCCGTGCTGAAGATGCTGAACGACGCGCTCGCTACCGAGCTCGTCTGCATCAACCGCTACAAGCGGCATTACTACACCGTCAGCGGCAAGAACAATTCGGCGGTCAAGGCCGAATTCCTGGAACACGCCCAGGAAGAAGAAAAGCATGCCGACTGGCTGGCCGAGCGCATCGTGCAGCTGAACGGCACGCCCGACTACAACCCGGCCACGCTGCACGAACGCAGCCATGCGGAATACGACGACTCGCTGGAGGTGCAATCGATGGTGCGCGCCGACCTTATCGCCGAGCGCGTCGCGATCGAAGCCTACCGGCAGATGATCGAAAAGATCGGGGATACCGACCCGGTAACCACGCAGCTGCTCGTCAGGATCATGGCCGAGGAAGAGGAGCACGCGGACGATATGCGCGATTTGCTCGAATGAGCATGCCGTTGTAAAGTTGATACTCAACACTGTGAAAAGGAGCTTATATCATGCTGGAAAATAACATCAGTACCGTCAACAACGACGTGAAAACCCTGGTCAAAGACGCGCAAGCCCTGTTCACGGCCGCCACCGCCCTGACTGGCGAGAAGGCGGAAGAGCTGCGCGGCCGCGGCATGCGCGCATTGGACTCGGCGCTGGCACGTGCCCAGGACGCACAGGTCAAGGCCGTGGAAACGGGCAAGCAGGTTGCCGCGACCACCGACGTGTACGTGAAGGAAAACCCGTGGCGCTCGATCGCCGTGGCAGCCGGTGTCGGCCTGCTGGTCGGCGTGATCCTGGGCCGCAAATAAACGCCCTTCACACTGGGAGACGATATGGAGCAAACTGAGCACATAGAGCCGCGTGCGCCTGGGCTGATCGGCTCGGTATCCGGGCTCGTCAAGACCTCGTTGCGCCTCGTCCTGTCGCGCGTCGAACTGGCCGTGGCGGAACTGTCGGAAGTCCGCGACCATCTCGTCAAATTGGCGGTGCTGTTCGCACTGGCGGTCCTGGCGGCCTTGTTCGCGATCGGCTTCGGCACCGCCACCATCGTTGTCCTGCTGTGGGAAGCGCTGGGCCCGTGGATCTTGCTGATCCTGGCCGCCGCCTTCGCCGTGATCGCCTGGCTCATCATCGGGTCGATCAAGAAGGCGGTGCGCAATGGATCGCTGGGCCTGCCGGCCACCATGGCGGAATTGAAGGCCGACCGCGACATGCTGTTGTGAAAGGAAAGCGATGAGCGACAATGACCAACGCAAGGCCGCGCTCGACGCGACGAAGGCCCGGCTGATCAAGGAAGGCGAGCTGTACCGCGTCGGCGTGCTTGCCAGCAAGCATAACGTGGCAAACGCGCTGCATCCCGATGTGCTGTTGCATGGGGCGGTCGACCTGGCGGTCGGCACGGCGCAAACGCGCCTTGCCGGCTTGATCGGTGGTACCGCGGCCGCCGCAGGTGCCGGCGGCCTGCTGGCCAACTACAAGACGATCATGCCGATCGCCATGTCGATTGGCTCCTTCATCTCGCGCAAGAAGCTCGTGAAGCCGGCCATCGGCGTCGGCGCCGTGCTGGCCGCGATCGGTGCGTACATCTACAAGCGCAAGCAGAGCGGTTCGCTGTAACGCGTACACGTATCGCCGGAAACGCCGCGGTCCCCGCGGCGTTTTTTTTGCATCTGAGTTGTCATCCCCCGCCTCTTGCAGGCACCGCAGCGGCACCGTCGGCAATGATGAGCCGGTGTCCCTCGGTGTCTGGCACCGAGGGACACGGGCTCAGCTGCGTCGCCCGGGGCCAGTGCACTTTACGTTGGCGCGCTACAATGCCCGTCGATACTTCAACCCGGAGGTGCGGCTTGAGCGATGCGGATTCCCATCCATTGAACCCGAACGGCATGCGCGTCGTGCTCGTGCTGCAGGGCGGCGGGGCGCTGGGGGCCTACCAGGCGGGCGTGTACCAGGCGCTGCATGAACACGGGCTGACGCCGGACTGGGTGGTCGGCACTTCGATCGGTGCCATCAATGCCGCGCTGCTGGCGGGCAACCGCCATGAGCACCGGCTGCAGCGGATCAGGGAGTTCTGGGACCGTGTCTCGCAACGCGATCCCTATGACCCGGCATGGATGACGGAGGCGCAGCGGCGCCAGAACATCCGCCTGTCGACATTTCAGGCAATGATGTCCGGCATCCGTGGCTTCTTCCGGCCGCGGCCGTTCAGTCCGTTCGCGTTCGGGCAGGCCGTGCCGGCCGAACAGGCCGGGTTCTACGACACGAGCGAGCTGGCGGCAACGCTCGAGGAGCTGGTCGATTTCGATGTGCTGAACAGTCCCGAAGGCATGCGGCTCACCGTGAATGCCCTGCGCGTGTCGACCGGCGGCCTGGTCAGCTTCGACAGCCTGGACGAAGGACACATCACGGCCGACCATATCCGCGCCAGCGGCGCATTGCCGCCAGGGTTTCCCGCCGTGCGCATCGACGGCGAGCTGTATTGGGATGGCGGCCTGTATTCGAACACGCCGCTGCAGACCGTGCTCGACGACACCCACCGTCACATGGACACGCTATGCTTCATGGTCGACCTGTGGAGCGCCCAGGGGCCCGAGCCCGATACGCTGGAGGAAGTGCAGACGCGGCAGAAGGACGTGACGTTCGCCTCACGGTCCCAGCGCCACCTGGAAGACTACGTGAAGGTGCGTCGCCTGCAGCAGAAGCTCCGCGAACTGTACGCGGGGATGCCGCCGGAGCAGAGGAGCGAGCGCCACGCGCGGGAATTGGCCGAACTCGGTTGCGATACGACGTTGCACGTGGTGCGCATTCCCTATGCGGGCCACGACTGGCACATGCCGCTGAAAGACATCAATTTCTCGCGCGGCTCCGTGCAATGGCGCTGGAGGCAGGGCTACGCCGACGCGCAGCGCGCAATCGGCGCGGCCGGCTGGCTCGCCTTCGTTTCCGAGGATACGCCGCTGGTGGTGCACGAGCTGCCACCGCTGCCGGATTCGCCCGCTACGGGCACGCCGCAGTTGCCCCTCGGTGGCAAGGCCGGGGGGCGCTGACGTCTTGCAGGCGGCTATTCGGAAGGCCCGGCGGTGTCGTACACGCCGCCCATCCGATTCGACTGGGCGACAAGTTCCTTCACGTTCGCCATGTCTTCCTTGTAGGTCTTGCGCGCCTGCCGCACGCAGGAGTAGCGTTCGCTCGTGGGGACTTTCCTGCATTCGTTGAGCGCTTCGTTCAGTGCGGCGCCGATTTCCTTGCGCTTGGTGGCAAGCTGCGCCTGCATCGAGTTGTCGCCCTTCATCCAGCGCGCCGGTTCGCCGCGCGCGATTTCCTTCTGCTGCTGCTGCGCGACGGCCGACGGTGTGCTTTGCGCCCACGCGGCGCCGCACAGGCCGGTGGCGAGCAAGGCTACTGCAATGATGCGTTTCATGATGCCTCCTCAATCAATGCGGGGGCGGCATGGCGCCCCGCGACCTTACAGCCTGCCTGTCAACAGCATGATCAGAAGGATGACGACGATCAGGCCGGCGATGCCGCTCGGCGCATAGCCCCAGTTGCGGCTGTGCGGCCAGGTCGGCAGCGCGCCGATCAGAACCAGTACCAGAATAATGAGAAGAATAGTGCCCATGGTTGCTCCTTGTAGTGTTGGTGTATGCAGCTCCGGACCGCGCCGTGAAGCGCGGCGCTCCGGTGCCGTCCGGGGCGCGGCCGTACCGCGCGGTGCCGACCGTCAGTAGCGATAGACGCGGCCGTCGACCATGCGCACGCGGCTGCCCACGCGCAGGTCGTAGGCGCTGTCCTGGTTCACCGTCCGGTAATCGCCGTTATCGAGGCGCACGCTGATCTGGTACATGTCATGCGGGGCATTGCGGTTCGACTCGATCTGGTTGCCCACCACCGCACCGCCGATCGCGCCCGCGGCCGTGGCGGCCGTGCGGCCGCTGCCGGAACCGATCTGGTTGCCCACCAGGGCGCCGACCAGGCCGCCGGCGACGGCGCCCGCACCACTGGTGGCGGGATCCACGCGCACGACCTGGATATTCTCGATCGTGCCGTACGTGGATGCATCGGCGGCGGTCGAGTAATTGGTGGCGGTCGGGTAGTTGCTTGCGCAGCCGGTGGTCAAGAGAGCAACCGCGACCATTGCTGCGCCAAGGGCTTGAGTTGTTTTCATGTTTCAGTCCTCCTGATTGGATGTGGCGCCAGATTAGGGCCGGCAGCCCGCGCGGGTCTGTGCGATTACGCACCTTGATCTGTCGGGCTCGCCAGGCAGACCAAGGTGCGGGAACGGCGTGGCGTTTGTTGTATAAGTTGCACCGAATGTACGCCAGCGAACAGAATGGACGCGGCAGGTGGCGGACACTGTCGTTATGGAAACGAACAGGGAGTAAAGAGCATGAGGCCGGTAAGGAAAGCGGCCGAGGCGGCTGGACCGTTCGGGAGAACGCTGCGGGTGGCGTTGGGCGCCGTGCTGCTGCTGTGTGTCACGGCAGCTGCGGCCGCCACGCCGGAAGCGAAAGCGCTGTTCGAGAACGCCAGGGCCGCGGCAGCGGCCGACTACAGGGCTGCGCGCGAACGCTGCAACAGCCTTGCGGGCAATCCAAAGGATGTATGTATTGCCGAAGCGAAGGCCACGCGCGTGCGCGCCGAGGCCGATGCCACCGCGCAGTACCGCAATACCCTGCGCGCCTATACGAAGGCGCGGATCGATATCGCCAATGCCGACTTCGCGCTGGACCGCACGCGTTGCGGCGCGCTGGCGGGCAACGAGCGCGATGTGTGCGTCGAGCGGGCCAAGGCCAGCCGTACCGCCGCGCTGGCCGATGCGAAAGCGGACAAGAAGGTCATCGAGGCGCGCAGCGATGCGCGCGAGGATAAGCGAATCGCCGAGTACAAGGTCGCCGCGGAAAAATGCGACGCCCTGGCCGGCACGGCCAAAGACCAGTGTGTCGCGGCTACGAAATCCCAGTTCGGCTATTGATCGTGCATGATCGCAGCCGGCTGGCCACAAGCTCGTTCCCGGGCATTTTTACAACACGAAGAAGGAGTAATACCATGAAAATCGCTCAGAAAATCGCTACCGCCGTGTTCACCGCCGCCACCGTCTTCTCCGTCGTCGGCTGCGCCGGCTCGGCCACCAAGGAAGGTACCGGCGAGTACATCGACGACGCGGTGATCACCACCAAGGTGAAGTCCTCGATCTTCAACGAGCCGACCCTGAAGACCACCGAAATCAACGTGGAAACGTTCAAGGGCACCGTGCAGCTGTCCGGCTTCGTGGCACAGCCGGGCGACATCACCAAGGCCGGCGAGATCGCCCGTGGCGTGAAGGGCGTGAAGTCGGTGAAGAACGATATCCGCGTCAAGTAATCGGGGCGCAGCCGGTCCGTCCAGCGGGGCGGCACCGGCCGCGAAGCATGGATGGACCGTCCTCACATCGTCCCTCGCGACCCGGCCGCACCGGCCGAACACCTGTCGGAAGGCGGCGAGCACGCGTCCAAGCTGCAATTCCCGCTGCATGTGCATGCCAAGGGGCTGGCGCTGGGTGTCATCGCCACCGTCGCCTTCCTGTATGCGCTGCAGTGGGGCAAGAACTTCCTCGTTCCCCTGTTGTTGGGGATCTTCATCGCCTACACCCTCAATCCCCTCGTCAACTGGCTCGAGCGCATTCATGTCAAGCGCATCATCGGCGCCACGCTCGTCACGGGCGCGATCTTCGGCGGTTCCGTCGTAGTGCTCGACAAGGTGCATGGCGAATTCCAGAACATCGTCGAGGAACTGCCGACGATCACGCACAAGCTCTCCCGCCTGCTGGCATCGACGACGGGGTCGAGCACCAGCGCCATTTCGCGCATCCAAGCCGTGGCCAACGAGATCGAGCAAGCCACCGCGGGCAGCAGCGCGCGCCGCGCCGCCAAGCGGCAGCAGGAAGCGACCTCACCCGCCGCAGCCAACGCCGGCACCGGCGGCATCCGCGTGATGGACTGGGTATGGGTCAGCGCCCGCGGCCTGGTCGGCTTCCTGTCGCAGGCAACGATGGTGATCTTCCTCGTGTTCTTCCTGCTGCTGTCGGGCGACATCTTCAAGCGCAAGCTCGTCAAGCTCACCGGCCCATCGCTCACGAAAAAGAAGATCACCGTGCACATCCTGGAAGACATCAACACGTCGATCCAGGCATACATGTTCATGCTGCTGGTGACCAATGTGCTGCTGGCGCTCCTGATGTGGATCGCGCTGCGCGCCATCGGCCTGGAGAACGCGGGCGCCTGGGCCATCGTGGCCGGCCTGCTGCACATCATGCCTTACTTCGGTCCGCTCCTGATTACCAGCGCCACGGGCCTCGTCGCCTTCCTGCAGTTCGAGTCGCTGCAGATGGTGCTGCTCGTCACCGGCGCCTCGCTGGGCATCGCTACCCTCGTTGGCACCTTCGTCACCACCTGGATGACGGGCCGCATCGCCCGCATGAACGCCGCCGCCGTGTTCGTCAGCCTGCTGTTCTGGGGTTGGCTATGGGGCGTATGGGGCCTGCTGCTCGGCGTGCCGGTGATCGTGATCATCAAGGTCGTGGCCGAGCGGGTGGAGGGGATGGAGATCGTCGCCGAGCTGCTGGGCGAGTGAATCGAAAGCCGGTGGCTGGCTCCGGATAATCGAGTTCCTGGTGTACGACACCGGTTTTCCGTCGAGGCATTGGTACTGTTTGGGACAACCGGTGTCGCACACCATTTCCGGGAAGGCGTCCGGAAATGATGTCCGACACCATGACACCATGGGCGCCGGCTACTTCACCTTCAACTTCCCGTTCTCATCGCGCGGATGATGCTTCAGGCTGCCGATCTGCAGCGCGTACTGCCGGGCGAACTCGGCGCCCAGGAAGAAGATCTGCGCCGAGTAGTACACCCACAGCAGCAGGGCGATGGTGGAGCCGGCGGCGCCGAAGCTGCTGGTCACGCCGCTGTTGCCGATATAGGCGCCGATGCCGAACTTGCCGATCATGAACAGGACGGCCGTGCCGATGGCGCCGATGATGACGTCGCGCCACGCCAGCTGGATGCGTGGCAGCAGCTTGTAGATCACGCCGAACATCGCGGCGATCACGAGGAAGCTGATGAGGTGGTTCAGCAGCGTGATCAGCACGGTTGCGTCGGGCCAGTAGCGGTTCCAGAAGCGCTGGAAGATTTCCAGGGCGGCGCTGATCACTAACGAGGTCAGCAGCAAGAAGCCCAGTGCCAGCACGAGGCCGAACGACAGGAGGCGGGTGCGGATGGTGTCCCACACGGTGTTGTCGGTCACCGGCGGCAGCTGCCAGATTTCATCCAGGCTCGTCTTCAGCTCCGCGAATACGCTGGTGGCGCCGAACAGCAGCAGCGCGCCGGCGATGATGGTGGCGATACGGCCTTGTTCCTCGTTGCGCGCGCCGGCCAGGATCAGCTGGATCGCTTCCGCGCCCTGCGGCCCGACCATGCCGCGCAGCTGGGTGAACAGCTCGCCCTGCGCCGCGTCCTTGCCGTAGAAGAAGCCGGCAATGGCGATGACGAGCACCAGGATCGGAGCGAGCGAGAACAGCGTGTAGAACGCCAGCGCCGCACCCTTGCTGCTGCCGCGGTGGTCGAACCATTCCATCACGGAGCAGTACAACAGGTTGGGGACCTTCTTGGCGAGGTGGGGAATTTTTCTCCAATTCATTTTCAGCTCCGTATAAACAAAAAGGGGCCGAGGCCCCTTTCGTGTACGACGATCGTCGTGGATTTCATCCAGCAAGAAGATCTGGCTGCGCCAGTCATTCTTGCCCGGATCCACCAGAAAGCAGCTTGCTACTTTCCGATGCTGCTTCAGTTCACCTTGCGCTCGATCGTGATCTGCTCGACCTCGACGCGGCGGTTCGGCTCCAGGCACTTGATCAGGTCAGCGCGCTTCTTGTTGTTGCACTGAACGAGAGGCTGCGATTCGCCCTTGCCTTCGGTCGTCAGGCGATCGGCGGCGATACCCTTGCTCACCAGGTATTCCTTGGCGGCGGCGGCACGCTTCTCCGACAGCGTCTGGTTGTACTTCTCGGAACCCAGGCGGTCGGTGTGGCCGGTGATCGTGATGCCGGTCACGCTCGGGTTTTCGTTCAGCGCGCGTGCCACTTCATCCAGCTTCGGCTGGTCGCCACGCAGCTTGGCGCTGTCGAACTCGAACAGCTCGGTGGCCGACATAGTCACCTTCTCGAAGCGTGCCGGCGGAGGCGGCGGCGGCGGCGGAGCCACCGGTGCCGGCGGTTCCACCGCCGGCGGCGGAGCAGGCGGTGCCGGCGGTTGCGGTGCCGGGCCCAGCGCGTAGTTGAAGCCCACGGTCACGTAGACGTTGTTGGAGCGGTCGTGACGGAAATCGTCGCTGCCGATGAAGCCATAGACATCACGCACGTCGGCCTGGAAGGACCAGCGGTCGTTGATGACGGACTGGAAACCCAGGCCGGCCGAGATGTACGGCGAGGTGCGGTGCGGTTCCGCCAGGCTGCGGAACGGGTTTTCCTTGTCGCGTTGCGCCCCCAGGCCGACGAGTACGAACGGACGGAAGGTTTTACGCGAGAACAGGTACAGGAAGTCGACGCCCAGCGTTTCTTGCTGATAACGCGCGCCGTTTTCACGGGAGCGTGCGTACGTGTAACCAAGCTGAATATCCCAGTTTTCGGCGATCGGCTTACCGAACTTCAGGCCGCCACCGTAGCCGGTCTTGTCGGTTGCCCAGTCGGAGTCGGGCTTCATGGCATTCACGCTCGGCTGGATGTACCAGTTCGGATTGATGACGGCATCCTGCGCCGAGGCGGCGAAGGAAGCGCACAACAGGGCTGCCGCAATGGCGATCTTGTTGGATTTATTCACAGATTACTCCTGATGCGTTGGAAGAAATTTTTTGTATCCACAGCACTATTGAAAGAAGTCGCCTGGGCGGTGCCGCCTGATGGCTCTTCTTTCAATTGCAGCGTACGCATTGCTGATACGTCAAGTTTATGGTGCTAGCAACGATATATTCGGTGCGCTAGCGCACAATAACCTTGCGGTACATCAAATGTGTTGTGATCCTACCACAGGAACCCCTCGATCCATCTTCCGTCCAATGGGGGGGAGGGCGTTGCCACCGCGCGCTGCAAGGTTGCCGATGTTGCATCTGTGGGAAACGACCGATCGGGAAACGACCGAGCGGGAAACGACCGAGCGGGAAACGACCATACCGGAATGGGCGCTGGAATAAAAAACGCGCCGGCTGGCGGCGCGTTGCCGGTCATCGCCGGGCCAGGTGACCCGGCCCGGACGATTGCAAGCGTCGACGTCCCTGTTACTGGGTCGTCGTGCCGCCGGTGCCGCCGGTGGTTCCGGACGGGGTCGTCGTGGTGGAACCGGCCGGAGCCGTAGTGTCGGCCGGCGGGGTGGTGGTGGCGTCCGCTGGCGGCGTGGTGGTGGTATCGGCAGGGGTGGCCGGAGCGGCTGCCGGAGCTGCCGGTTCGGTCGTTGCCGGTGCCGTCGCCGGCGCCGTCGTGGTGTCGGTGGCAGGAGCCACGTCCTCGTTCTTCTTGCAAGCCGTCAGGCTCAGGGCGGTGATGGCTGCCAGCAGGATGGAGTATTTCATGGTCTGTCCTCTCTTTAAGGTTGATCCAGCGTGCACTTTAAGCAACATGCGAAAGCCGATCTGTTCGCGAGCGCACATTCGCGGCCCACGTGGCGGCCGGGATACACATTGGAGGCCGAAACGAGGCTTTAACTTTTGAACCATTTTGTGTTCGTTGCCGCACAGACTTGTACAACGCATAACGGCAATCTGGAGCCCAATGAATGAATGAATGCGCAGTGACCCCGCACCGCGCAAACCGGCTACCCGTTATAAGGAGTGTTGAAATGCACGCAATCAGAGATTCTCACGACCTGTCGAACAGCGATGTGATGGCCTCCCAGCCCGCCGCCGCGAAGCCGCGCCTGGCGCTGGTGGAGCGCCCGGGTCCGGGGACCGAGCGCAAGGCATTGTCGCTGGCGCCGATCGAGCGCGTACGGTCGACCTCGGCTACCCTGCGACGGATCGAAAACATGCAAAAGCTGATCGGCGAACTGCAACAGCATGAAATGCTGGCCGATGAAATCGCCTGGTTCCTGAAATTCTCGCCGTCCGGCGCCCGCAAATACATTCGCGACCTGCGCGAAGCCGGCGTGATCGAGCTGGCGCGCTATATCGAAGGTACCGCCACCTACCTGGGCAAGGCCGTGTACCGCCTCACCCCCGATACCGAACGCGTGCAAGCCTTCCTGGCCGCCATTGCGCAGCCGAAGCGCGAAGGCACGCCGCCGCGCAAGGAGCGCCCGAGCCTGCGCGAGCAGAGCATGGCGGGCAGCGGCCGCCACTTCCATATCCTGGCCGATGACACGCACTATGCAATTCGCGTGAACCGCGGCCCGGTAACCCGCGACCCGCTGGTGGCTGCCCTGTTCGGCGCCCCGCAATCGCTGCAGAAGGCCCAGCAGTAAGCACCCTGTCGACCACGGGCAGTGCCGCCGCCGGCGCGGCGGACAGATCATTCATTCTGTTCACATTGAATTGCCGGCAACGCTCCCCATCTGTGGCGGACATGTTTCGTTATGGACGGCTCGAATGGACGCATTGCTCGGTTTGGCATTCCTGGCGCTGGCGGTAGCCGCGCCATTCCTGTATCCGCGCTTTTCCCTGCGCCGGGCCTTGTCCCGGCCGCTTCCTCCGGCAGCGCTCGACGCGCTCCGGCATTATGTTCCCATCCATGACCGCCTCGGCCCCGAGCTGCAGCAGCAGTTGCACCGGCTCGTCAAGCGATTCCTCCACGAGAAAAAGTTCGTCGGCTGCGCCGGGCTCGAGGTGACGGACGCGATGCGCGTGGCGATCGCCGGCCAGGCTTGCCTGCTGCTGCTGAACCGCCCCATGGGGGTCTATCCGACGCTGCGCACGATCCTGCTCTACCCCGGCGCCTTCGCCGCGGCGCGCCAGGACGTGGGCCCGGGTGGCGTGATCACCCACTTCCGCCAGACAATGCTCGGCGAGTCCTGGGAGGATGGCCGCGTGGTGCTGTCGTGGGACGATACCGAGCGCGGCGCGCTGGCCTGGGATGGTCACAACGTGGTGCTGCATGAATTCGCCCACCAGCTCGACAGTGAATCGGGCCAGACGAATGGCGCGCCTTACCTGGGCAGCCGGGAAAACTACCGCAACTGGTCCGAAGTGCTGTCTCGCGACTACGCGCACCTGCAGCGCGCCGCCTGGCTGGGCAATGGCGACACGGTGCTCGACCACTATGGCGCCACGAGCCCGGCGGAATTCTTCGCCGTCGCCACCGAAGCGTTCTTCGGCAAGCCGTGGCAGCTCGCCAGCCGCCATCCGGCCCTGTACGACGAGCTGTCGAAGTATTACCGGGTCGACCCGCGCCAGTGGCTCGACGAGCCGCCGGCCGAGTCCGGGCCGGAGCCCGTCGTGGCGATGCCGGCAGTGCCATCGACCCGTTCCTTTGCCTGGGCCAGCTGGTGATGCACTTCGAGGACTTCGACGCCTCGCCCGCCGCCACGCCACCGGCCGCGGCACAGCCCGAGTCCGCACTGCCCACGCGGCTGCAATACCTGATCGACAATACGCCGGCCCTGATCTACAGCACGGTGCCCAGCGGCGACTTCAAGATGACGTTCGTCAGCAATAACGCCTTCAACATGCTGGGCTACCGGCCCGAGGAAATGCTGGCCGATCCGAATTTCTGGTTCGACCACATCCATCCCGACGACAAGCCACGCATCGTCGCCAGCCTGGCACAGGTGTTCACGGAGGGCCAGCGCGTCTATGAATACCGCTTCCGCTGCGCGAACGGCCGCTACCTGTGGATGCACGACACACTGCGCCTGATCCGCGACGAAGCCGGCCGCCCGCTGGAGGTGATCGGCGCGCTGACCGACATCACCGACCGCAAGGCGATGGAAGAGGCGCTGACGGCGAAGGGCGTCGAACAGCAGCAACTGATCGGCAAGCTGCGCGAGGCGCACGAACAGTTGCTGCAATCGGAAAAGATGGCATCGATCGGGCAACTGGCCGCCGGCATCGCGCACGAGATCAACAACCCGATTGCGTTCGTGAATTCGAACATGGGGGCGCTGCAGGGCTATGTGGCCACGCTGCTGGGATTGATCGACGCCTACGACGAGGCGATCGCCGGCCATCCGGAGCTCGTGGCGCGGCTGGCGCCCGTGCGCGAGGCGGCCGAGCTGGATTTCCTGCGCGGCGACGTGCCCGACCTCGTGCAGGAATCGATCGAAGGCTTGCGCCGCGTGAAGGAAATCGTGCAAGCGCTGCGCGAGTTTTCCCATGTCGGCGAGACGGAATGGCAGATGGCCGACCTGCACCGTGGGCTGGACAGCACGCTGAACATCGTGGCCAACGAGTTGAAGTACAAGGTCAGGATCGTCAAGGAATACGGCAACCTGCCGCCCGTCGAATGCCGTGCCTCGCAACTGAACCAGGTGTTCATGAACCTGCTTGTCAATGCCGGCCAGGCGATCGCCGGGCAGGGCGTGATCCGCATCCGCACGGGCGCCCAGGAAGGCTGGGTATGGATCGAGATTTCCGACACGGGTGCCGGCATCGCGCCGGAACACCTGACCCGCATTTTCGAGCCGTTCTTCACGACCAAGCCGGTCGGCAGCGGTACCGGGCTTGGCTTGTCGCTCTCGTACGGCATCGTCAGCCGCCACGGCGGTCGCATCGACGTCCGCTCGCAGCCGGGCGAGGGCACCACGTTTACCGTGTGGCTGCCGCAGCATCCACCGCGGCACGACCCGGCTTGAGCCCGCCGTTGTGACCGGCGGTGATTTCGCTATCAGTAACAATTGCGCCAAGCTATGTGCGTCAACGCACGGAAACACCAGGGGGTGCGCGGCAAGCTGAGTGCGTCCAATTCATGCAGGAGATAACAATCATGACAACCATCATCGCCGGCCATTTCCAATTGCAGGACCAGGTCGATGCCGCCCGCCAGGCACTGCTGGACGCGGGGTATCCCGATGATCGCATCAGCTCGTTCTACGTGAACCAGCCCGGCCAGCATGACATGCATGTGCTGGGTGGCGACCGCACCTTGTCGCCAGGCGCCAAGGATTCGCCCGAAGGCCTGGCGAAGGGCGCGGCGACCGGCGGCGCGATCGGCGCGGCTGTCGGCGCGGCCACTGTCCCGCTGACCGGGCCGGCCGGCCCCATCGTGGGCGGCCTCGTGGGTGCGCACGTGGGATCGCTGTACAGCTTCTCGCACATGAAGGACAAGGGCGAGCCGGAGCAGGGCGGCCAGAACGCCGTGGCGCCGCGCAAGTCCGGCATGATGATCGCTGTCGCGCTGCCCGACGGCGACGAGGACCAGGCCGTGCAGGTGCTGCGCCGGCTGGGCGCCAACGATATCGAGCGCGCCGAAGGCACCATTGCCGGCGGCGACTGGAAAGACTTCGATCCGCTGTCGCTGCCGCGACGCATCGCCTGACGGGAGCGCCGGGCCACGTTCAATCTGGAGGGCGTGCATGACACACGCATGGGTAGAGCTCACGGGGCCGGACGGCCTCAACGTGCAGGCGCCGACCGAGGCGCAACTGGCGGCGGCGCTGTCGGAAATCTACGAGGGCGCCACTGCGGCCAGCGATGGCGTGGCGCCGTCGGCGGTACTGCGCTTCGGCTACGACGACGGCCTCATGTACCAGATGGAAGTGGCACGCGGCGGCGCGATCCGCTTCGAGGAATGGTCGGACCGCGATTGCGAGATCGCCCTGGCCAGCCCGCGGCAGATGTCGGCGGGCAAGGAAGATGCGTTGCAGTTGTGGAAGTGGATGACGCAGCGGCAGGTGGCCAAGATCCGCGACCAGGATTGGCAGGAGTGAGGCAGGGGTTTCGCGGAGCAAGCTCCGCGCCTGCCGAACGGCTGTGAGCCTGCAGGCTCCCAGCCCTGCGAACCGGGGGGCTTTGCCGGGGTTTCGGAGAGCATGCTCTCCGCCGGCAAAGCGGGTTCGGCCTGCAGGCCGAACCCTGGGGAAGAGCATGCTCTCCGCCGGCAAAGCGGGCCAGCCAAGAACCGCGTCAATGCGCCATCAACACCGGCACATTCATCGCCTCCAGCACCGTGCGCGTCACCCCACCCAGCAGCGTCTCCCTGAACCGCGAGTGCCCGTAAGCGCCAAGCACGACCAGGTCGCAGCCCACTTCGCCGGCCAGCATCAGCAGCGTTTCGCCGACGTCGCCGGGGCGCTTGAGCAAGCCCTGGCGGGCGGTCTGCCGCATGGCCACCTCGGCCGTGATGCCATGGCGCCCCAGCCAGGCGAGCACGTCGGCACCCGGCGTGTCGCCGAACGCGGCCGGTCGCAGGTCGGCATCCACGATGGCGAGCGTGATCTTTTCGGCGCGCGCCAGCAGCGGCAGCGCCTCGCGCGTGGCCCGCGCGGACTCCTTGCTGGCATTCCAGGCGATCAGCACGTGGCGGCCGGGGGCGGGAGCGCCCGGGCTTGCAATGCCGGAAGTGGTGACGGAAATCGAGCCGCGCGGGCGCGCGGTGTGCGGCACCACCAGCACCGGGCAGCCCGATTCGGTGAGCACCTCGGCCGGGAAGGTGCCGGGCCCGGTGCCGCGGCCCTCCGGCAGCGCCTGCCCGACGATCGCCAGGTCGGCATGCCGGGCCACGAGCGCCAGGCCGGCACCCGCTTCATCGTCGAGCACCCGTTCCTCGAAGCTGTGCACGCCGAGCGCGCGCAACTGCGGCGCAAAATCGGCCAGGGCGCGCCGCGCCCGTTCGCGCAGCACTTCGAGGTGCAAGGCGAGGTTCGGATCGTCGTCGTCGACCATCTCGTTCTGGTACAGGTAGCGCGACACACCCGTCAGCGCCACGCCGATCACGTGCGCGCCATGCTGCAGCGCCAGCTCGGCCGCCATCAGCACCCGCGCCGCCGAGTGCGGTGCCTCGTCCACGTGCACCAGTATCGTCTTGTAGCCCATGCGGGAATTATAGGCCGGTGCGGCGGGGCCGCCGCGCACAAATCGGGGCCGGGTGTCAGCGCCGCTGCTGTTCGAGCCGGGTCTGGCAGGCGATGCAAAGGCGGGCTTCCGGGCGGGCTTCGAGGCGCGAATAGCCGATCGGCTCGCCGCAGTTTTCGCAGTCGCCGTAGTCGCCGCTGTCGAATTTCGCCAATGCGTGGCGGATCGACGACAGCTGCGCCAGCCGGTGTTCGTCGGCCCCCGCTTCGAGCTGGTTCAGCGTGCGGTTACTGGCACTGTCGGCCGGTGAGGTTTCGACTTCGTCGACGGCCGGCGTGCGGTTGAACTCGCTGTTCGTGCGGCCCGCGAACTGCCGCAGCAGCGCAAGCTTGCGCTGCTCGAGGGACGCCTGCAGCGCCGCGAGCTGGTCCGGTGTCAGGATGTTCATGATCCCATTGTATGCCCGCCGCCGTGGGAGAGCGAGGTCGTCTTTTCGGTCGTCGGCAACGCGCCGACATGCTCCTTCAAGTCCTCCAGCGCGGGTACCAGCGCCTCGGGCCTGGCGGCGGCGATGGCGGCGGCAGCGTTCAGCAGGGCCGCGGCGATGCCCGCCAGTTCCTTGGCGCGCTCGATACGCCCGATGCGCTCGCGGGCACGCGCCGCCAGGTCGAGAAGTTCATGGACCGGTACCGCGAGCGCGCCTGCGGCCGTGCCCGCGGCGTTCGCGTACAGGGCATTGGCCTGCTGGCGCAAGGCCGTTTCCCGCTCGAACAGTTCCTGCGCCTCGTCCAGCGAGATGGCGCCGCCGGGCGTGGTGGCGTTCTTGCGGATCGCGGCCATGATGCGCTTGTGCAGCGCGGCCGCATTGCCGGAAAGGCTGTCGGCCAGCGCTTCGATGTCGGCGGCCGTTGCAGCGGCGGCAATGGTGGTGGGCTGGTTCATGGCTTCGCTTCTCCCAGAGCGGCGATGCGTGCGGGTTGCAAATGTGCCGGCTCCGTCTGGTCGGGCGCGAACTCCCGGTACAGCGCCTCATGGCGCTCCCGCAGCGCCTGCACGTGTTGCCGGGCCAGCGTGTGGCGCCGCCCGAACAGGCGGTATTCGGCGAGTTTTTCCTGCCGGTGCGCCTTCGCCAGGGCCGCCAGCAGGCGGTCGCGCGGCGTGTCCACGAACGGGATTTCAATGTCGAGCATGCCCATCACGATCGCCTGTTCGTTGTCGTGATGCTTGTCGTAGTAGCGCAGCACCGTGCTCATCGCATCGAGCGTATCGCGCAGCGGCTGGTAGCCTTCACGCAGCATGTCCTGCACGGCGCGTTCCTGGGCGGGCCTCGTCAGCGCGCGCGACGTAGCCCGCGCCAGGCCCGACACGGCGTTGACGTGGCGATCGGTCAAACCCGTATCGGGCCACGTCTTGATGCCTTTCGCAGCCTCCTTGATCTGGTCCCCGGCATCGAAGTGGTCGCCGCTGGCCAGCTTGCCCAGCGTGCGCAGGTAGGCAGCGACCGCTTCATGGATCGCGACCAGGTCGGAAAAAGCGGCCCGGCGCGCGTCGTCGAGGGCCTGTTCGCGCCGATCAGCCGCCGCACCGAGGTAGGGTTGTTCGCGCTCGTACGTATCGCGAAAGCGCTGGCTCAGCTCGACGTAGCCGTTCAGCTTCGGCGCCTCGGCGGCAAAGGCGCGCGCCTCCTTCAGGCGGGCACTGCCGGCACAACCGCCCAGCGTCGCCGCCAGCATGAGCAGCGCAGCAAGCCGCGGCAGTTGGCGCAGGTGTATCTGGAGGGCAAAAAGGCGAGGGAGGAGGAAAGCCGTTGTGGGAAGAAAGGCGCAGCGCATGATGGTCCCGTGAGGTAAGCGGAACGCACATCTTGCGACGAATAAAACACGGCTGTTTGCGCCAACGCAAACAGCTGTAGCCGGCTCGCGGAACTTGAGGAAGCGCTGAAACGGGAATCGATCAGGCGGCCGGATTCAGCACTGCGGAAGGGGTGTGGCGTCGGCCACTGAGCCACTGCAGGCCTTCGACCGTGCCGTTGCGCGGCCGGTACTCGCAGCCGACCCAGCCTTCGTAACCCAGCTCGTCCAGCAACGCGAACAGGCCGGGGTAGTCGATCGTGCCGGTGCCGGGCTCGTGGCGGCCGGGCGCATCCGCCAGCTGCATGTGCGCGATATGCGGCATGGCCCGCCTGAGCATGGCTGGCACATCCTCGCCCATCATGTGCATGTGATAGATATCGGCCTGCAGCGCGACATGGCTGCTGTCGCAGGCGGCGATCACGTCCAGCGCCTGTTCGGTGCGGGACAGGAAATAGCCGGGCGTATCGATCGTGTTGAGCGGTTCGATGAGCAGCCGGATGCCGCGCGGGCCGCACAGGCGGGCCGCGTAGTCGATATTGAAAATGTAGATTTCACGGGCGCGGCGCAGGTCCATGCCCGCCGGCACGGCGCCGGCCAGGCAATGCAGCTGTTGCACTCCCAGCAGCGTGGCGTATTCCAGCGCGCGGCTCACGCTGTCGCGAAACTCGCGGTGGCGGCGCGGGTCGCAGGCCAGGCCGCGGTCGCCCGCCGCCCAGTTACCTGCTGGAAGATTATGCAACACCATGCGCAGGCCGTTGTCGTCCAGCCGGCGGCGGATCTCGGTGGCATCGTGGTCATAGGGGAACTGGCATTCGACGGCGTCGAAGCCCGCCGCACGCGCGGCGGCGAACCGGTCCAGGAACGGCAGTTCCGTAAACAGCAGGGTCAGGTTGGCGGCGAACTTGGGCATATGCGGCTATTGGTTTGGAAGCCACTATGGTAACAACTGCGGGCAGGGTTAGCAATTATGCACGATTTCCGATTCGATCGCCAGGGCGGTGGCTGGCAATCGAATCGTGTCGCCGGATCAGCGACCCCGGCCGCCGCCGGAACGGCCCGAGGCGTTGCCGGAAGGTCGCTGGCCGCCGCGGGAGGCGTCGCCGCGGGCGCTGCCCTGGGCCGGGCGGTTGCCGCTGGCGGCCCCCGCGCTGTTGCCGGGGCGCGACATATTCGGCTTGCCGCGGCCGCCACCATTGCCGCCACCATTGCCGCCACCGGAGCGCGGGTTGCGATGATGGCCCGTCCCGCTGCGCAGCTGGATCGGCTGCGGCTTCGCGGTCGGGTCCGGCTCGAAGCCGGGAATGACTTCGCGCGGCAGCGTCTGCTTGATGAGCTTTTCGATATCCTTCAGCATATCGTGCTCGTCCACGCACACCAGCGAGACGGCCTCGCCCTTGGCGCCGGCGCGGCCGGTGCGGCCGATCCGGTGCACATAGTCTTCCGGCACGTTTGGCAAATCGTAGTTGACCACGTGCGGCAACTGGTCGATGTCGATGCCGCGCGCGGCGATATCGGTTGCCACCAGCACCTGCAGCGTGTTGTCCTTGAACTCGGCCAGCGCGCGGGTGCGGGCCGACTGGCTCTTGTTGCCGTGGATCGCCATCGCCTTGATGCCATCGGCGGACAGCTGTTCCACCAGCTTGTTGGCGCCGTGCTTGGTGCGCGTGAAGACCAGCACCTGCGTCCACTTGTGCGTGCGGATCAGGTGCGACAGCATCGGGTGCTTCTTGTCGCGGTCCACCGGGTGGATCTTCTGGGCGATGATCTCCACGGTCGAATTGCGGCGCGCCACCTCGATCGTGGCAGGCTTGTCCAGCAGGCCGTCGGCCAGCGCCTTGATCTCGTCCGAGAACGTGGCCGAGAACAGCAGGTTCTGCCGCTTTGCCGGCAGCGCCGCCAGCACCTTGCGGATATCGCGGATGAAGCCCATGTCCAGCATGCGGTCCGCTTCGTCCAGGACCAGGATCTCGATCCTGTCCAGGTTCACGGTACCTTGCGACATGTGGTCGAGCAGGCGGCCCGGCGTGGCCACGAGGATGTCCACGCCATGCTTCAATTGCTTGATCTGCGGGTTGATCGACACGCCGCCGAAGATCACGGCCGAGTTGAGCTTCGTATATTTGCCGTAGCAGCGCACGCTTTCCTCGACCTGGGCCGCCAGCTCGCGCGTGGGCGTCAGGATCAGAGCGCGGATCGGGCGCGGCGAGGTGTTGTTGACGAGTTTCGCACCGAAGTCGTTGGTGGACAGGCGATGCAGCAGGGGCAGCGTGAAGCCGGCCGTTTTACCGGTGCCAGTCTGTGCGCCGGCCAGCAGGTCGCCGCCGTTCAGCACGGCGGGGATGGCTTGGGTCTGGATGGGCGTCGGCGCCGTGTAGCCGGCTTCGGTCACGGCACGGACGATCGCATCGGACAGACCGAGTTGAGTGAATGACATAGTTGCTCTGGAAGAAAATAGCCCCATGCCAGTCGGAGGCAGGGTAAATGTTCGGTCGCCGGACTGGTCGGCATTTCTTCCAGGAAGTATATCAGTATTCAGTGCAACGAAATTTCGCACTAGAAATAAATAGGCGTAAAAAAGGCCCGAAACGGGCCTTTTTTTGTATCAAAGCTACACCAAGGGTTGCTTCTAGGCAAACTCTGCCAGCAAACCAACCATTTGGCCGAACACACGCGGGCTGCCGGCGATCACGTGGCCGGTCTGCATGTAGTTCGATTCGCCATCGAATTCGCCGGCGATGCCGCCCGCCTCGGTCACCAGGAGCGTGCCGGCCGCGATATCCCAAGGTTGCAGGCTCTTCTCATAATAGCCGTCCAGGCGACCGCATGCCACGTAGGCCAGGTCCAGCGCGGCCGAACCGGCGCGGCGCACGCCATGACAACGCTCGGCCATGATGCCGTACATCTTCAGGTATTCATCGAGTGCCTTCGGGCTGCCGTTCTTGTAGCCGGTGCCCAGCAGTGCGCCGGAGATGCGGTCCAGCTTGCGCACGCGGATGCGCTTCTCGTTCAGGAAGGCGCCGGCGCCTTTCTCGGCCGTGAACAGCTCGTTGCGCACGGGGTCGTAGACGACGCCCAGCGTGATCACGCCGCGCTGCTGCAGCGCGATCGAGACCGCGTATTGCGGAAAACCGTGGATGAAGTTGGTGGTGCCGTCCAGCGGATCGATGATCCACACGAATTCGCTCTCGTCGTTCACATTGCCGGTGGTGCCGGATTCCTCGCCCAGGAAGGCGTGGGTGGGGTAGGCCTTCTGCAGCACCTCGATGACGGCTTCCTCGGCGGCGCGGTCCACGTCGGTGACGAAATCGTTCGGGTTCTTCTCGGCGAAGCTGACGCGGTCGAGGTCGAACGAAGCGCGGTTGATGACGGCGGCGGCGCGGCGCGCGGCCTTCACGGCCGTGTTGAGCATTGGATGCATGGCAATTCCGTAATAATGGACAGGCCGCCAGCGCGGCTCGGAGCGGCGCGCGGGGCGGTGGCTGTGTGAACAGGAGCGAATTAAAAGAGCGGGGCTGAACGGCGCCAACGCAGGGCGTTGTAAAATCTGCCGTTTCGCGAAAACCGCTATTCTAAATGATGCCGAAGGAAATCACACCGCCTCTTTTCAACCGTCTGCGCGTCATCCTTGTCGAGACGAGCCGGCCCGGGAACATCGGTTCCGTCGCCCGTGCGATGAAAACGATGGGTTTCTCGGAGCTCGTGCTCGTCAATCCGCGCGTCGAGGGCGCCCTGCAGCACGAGGAAGCGGTGGCGTTCGCCAGCGGCGCGCAGGACATCCTCGCCAGTGCGCGCATCGTGACCACGATGGCCGAGGCGCTGGACGGCATCAACCACGCCGCCGCCGTGTCGGCGCGCCTGCGCGAATTCTCGCCGCCGGTGCAGACGCCGCGCGAAGTGGCCCAGCACGTCGCGCTTGCGGCAAGCGCCGCCACGGGGCAGGATTTCTATCCTGCCCTGCTTTTCGGTAACGAGCGCTTCGGCCTCCCGAACGAGATCGTGGAGCGCTGCAATGTGCTGATCAACATTCCCGCCAACCCGGACTACTCGTCGCTGAACCTGGCCCAGGCGGCCCAGGTGCTGCTGTATGAATGCCGCATGGCGGCGCTGGGCGGCACGGGCATCGCCGCCGGGTCCGTGGGCTTTCATGGCGACGCAGCCAGCCAGGCGCAGATCGAGGGCATGTATGCGCACCTGGAACAGGCGCTCGTCGCGATCGGCTTCCTCGACGCCGACAATCCCCGCAAGCTGATGCCGCGCCTGAAACGGCTGTTCGCCCGCGCCGGGCTGGAGACGGAAGAGGTGAACATCCTGCGCGGCATCGCGCGGCAGATGATGGAAAAGGCGCGCAAGCCAGGGGAATGATCCCGCCGGCGGCGGCAGCGCGCGGCAGATGATGGAAGAGGCGCGCAAGCCGGGGGAATAATCCCGCCGGCGGCGGCAGCGCGCTGGTGTCGGACATCATTTTCTCCGAAAATGGTGTCCGACACCGGTTCTCCCCCGAAGCAAAGCATAGGAGAGTAACAATGGTAGTGCGCATCCTGCTGGCAATCATGGCAATCCAGGTCGCGGCCGCGCTGGCGATCTGGTACGCGGCCGCCCGCTACGTGCCGCTCGACCTGGCCCTGTTGCTGGCCGTGCTGGCCGTGGTGCTGGTGCGCGGCGCCATCAATGCCAACAACTTCAGGATGGCCCGCAAGTTCAGCTGCGAGGTTCCGGCCGAGCACCGGCTCGACCTGGCGGCGCGCCTGTGCCTGTTCTGTGGCGAATTCCGCGCTTCCATGCTCACCTCATCCTGGTTCATGCTGCGCCACCGGCCCGCGCCGTACTTCGCCCCCGAGGCGCGCGCACTGCCGGTGCTGCTGGTGCATGGCTATGGGTGCAACGGCGGCTTCTGGGCGCCGCTGCGCAAGCTGCTGCGGCGCGAGCGCATCAGCCACGATACCGTCGACCTGGAGCCGATGACGGCGCCGCTGGACGATTACGTGGCGCAGGTCGAGTGCGCCGTGCAGCGGCTGCTCGCCGCCACGGGCGCGCCGCGCGTGGTGATCGTCTGCCACAGCATGGGCGGCCTGGTCGCGCGCGCCTGGCTGCGCCGCCATGGCCCCATGCACGTGGCGCGCATCGTCACTATCGGCACCCCGCATCACGGTACCGGCCTGGCCTCGCTCGGCATCGGCGAGAATGCGCGGCAGATGCGGCAGGATGGGGAGTGGCTGGCGCAACTGGCCGCGGACGATGCGCCGCATCGTGAACTGATCACTTCCATCTGGTCATGGCATGACAATATCGTGGCCCCGCAGACGTCGTGCCGGTTGCCCGGCGCGAAGAACATCGCCTTCTCCGGCATCGGCCACGTGGCGCTGGGCAGCGATCCCCGCGTGCTGTGCCGCATCCTCGACGAAATACTCGCCGCCGGCACTTTGACGTGCCCGGAAACCGCCGCTACAATGCATTGACGTACGGCAACTTCTTTTCAGAAGATCAGCCGGCATGCCGGAAACATAACCGGCAGGGCGACGCGCCATCTGGCGTGCATCGCGTCCGTACGGAATAAGGGATACTGAAGGGACGGGGAGGGCTGACGCCCGGCAACGACAATTCATAATAAGGGGGAGGGAAACGTGTCTGCACGCATCCTCATCATCGAAGACAATCCCACCAACATGGAGCTGATGGTGTATCTGCTGCGCGCCTTCGGCTACACCCCGCTGACGGCGAGCGATGGCGAAGAAGGCGTGGCCGCGGCCCGTCGCGAGCAGCCGGACCTGATCATCTGCGATGTACACCTGCCGAAGCTGGACGGCTACGGCGTCGTCACCGCGCTGAAGGCCGAGCCCAGTACGCAGCGCATCCCGGCGCTGGCCGTGACGGCGCTGGCCATGGTGGGCGACCGCGAGCGCCTCCTGGCCGCGGGCTTCGACGGCTATATCGGCAAGCCGATCGAGCCGGACAGCTTCGTCACGCAAATCGAGTCTTTTTTACCAGGGGAGATGTCGCCCCAGAAGAATAACGACATCGCCACGATACTGATCGTCGACGATCACGTGTTGAACCGGCAGTTCCTGATGACGCTGCTGGGCTTTTCCGGCCATCGCCTGATGGAAGCGGCCAGCGGCATCGAGGCTTTGAAGCTGATGGAGCGCGAGCGGCCGGACCTGATCATCTCCGACATTCTCATGCCCAACATGGATGGCTACGAATTCGTGGCCCGCGTGCGCGAGAATCCGGAATCGGCCAATGTGCCGATCATCTTTTACACCGCCACCTACCGCGAGCGCGAGGCGGTCGCCGTGGCCCAGTCCGTGGGCGTGCGCTGGGTGCTCCCCAAGCCTTCCGACCCCGATGTGATCCTGGCCACCGTGCAGGAAGCGCTGGGCGTGCCGGTCGGCACGGCCGCCGTGACGGAATTCGCCGCGGAGCTTCCCGCCGGGCTTCCCGATCCAGCGCTGGAGGACACGAAGCTGGGCGGCATCGGCCACAAGATGGCCGAATACCTGGACGAGGTGGAATCGTCCAGCCAGGTCATTTCCGAGCTGGCCCGGCACGAGACGCCGGACGGCGAGGCCGAGCGGCTGCGTTCGATGACGCAGCGGCTGTCCAACAGCCTGTCCAGCCTGCAGGCCGTGAGCCTGCGGCTGACCGCGCTGATCGAATTGGGCATCGACCTGTCCGCCGAGCGCGAGCCGCAGGCGCTGGTCGACATCGGCTGCCGCGTCGCGCAGAACATCTGCGTGGCGAAATACGCGTGCATCGGCGTGTTGAGCAGCGAGGGCGACCGGCTCGCCTGGTTCAGCCATTGCGGCAATGCCGAACCGGCGCGCGTGCTGAGCGGCGATCCTGGTCCCGGGGTGCTCAAGCGCATCATGGAAGAGCGCAAGCCGATGCGCGAACGACACTTGCCCGGCCATCCGAGCCACCTTGGCCTGCCGGAAGAACACCCGCCCGTGCATTCCTTCCTGGGCGTGCCGATTGCCTCGAGCACCGGCGTGTACGGCTGGCTCTACCTGGCGGACAAGCTGGGCGACGAAGGCTTCAACGAAGTCGACGAGCGCATCGCCGTCACGGTCGCCGCGCAGATCGCCGTTTCCTACGAGAACCTGCGGCTGTACGAGGAAGTGCGCCGCAGCCACGCGCAACTGCAGCAGGACATGGATGCGCGCAACCGCCTGACCGAGGACCTGCGCCGCTTCCGCCTGGCCATGGATGCGACGGCGGACGCGATCTTCCTCGTGGACCGCGCCAATATGTGCTTCATCGACGTCAACGTGACGGCCTGCCGCATGCTCGGCTTCGCGCGCGAGGATTTCCTGCAGGTGGGCCAGGGCGAGACCGGCAGCGCGCCGATGCAGCTGGTCGACCTGTACGACAAGCTGCTGGCGGGCGACCAGGGCGGCGCCATGGCCGAGCTGATGCTGCACCGGCGCGACGGCTCCTTGCTCTCCGTCGAGGTGCAGCGCCGCACGCTGCGCTCGGAACAGAACTGGATCCTGGTGGCGGTGGCGCGCGACATCACCGAACGCAAGGAAGCGGAGCGCCGGCTGCTGAAGCTGGCGCACTTCGACACGCTGACGAACCTGCCGAACCGCAGCCAGCTGTATGAATCGCTGACCCACTCGCTGAAGCAGGCCGCCGAGCACCGCTGGGCGCTGGCCGTGCTGTTCCTCGACATGGACCGCTTCAAGAACATCAACGACACGCTGGGCCACACGATCGGCGACGAACTGCTCAAGCAGTTCTCCAGCCGCCTGGTCGATTGCCTGCGCGTGCGCGACACGATCGGCCGCTTCGGGGGCGACGAGTTCTGCGCGATCCTGATGCTGCCCGAAGGCATGCAGCAGGCGCTTCCCGTGGTGGAAAAGATCCGCGAGGCGATGCGTAAGCCGTTCGACCTGAAGGGCCACGAGGTGACGGTGACCGCTTCGATCGGTATCGCCGTCTATCCGGACGACGGGCACGACGCCGACACCCTGATCAAGTATGCCGACACGGCGATGTACCGCGCCAAGGAAGCGGGGCGCGACGCGTTCCGCTTCTTCACGGCCGAGATGAACGCCCAGTCGCTGGCGCGGCTGGACCTGGAAAACGCGCTGCGGCGCGCCATCGACAAGGGCGAGTTCGTGCTGCACTTCCAGCCCAAGATCGATATCGGCACGGGCCGCATCAGCGGCGCCGAGGCACTGATCCGCTGGAATCGCCCCGGCCATGGCATGGTCTCGCCCGGCCTGTTCGTGCCCTTGCTGGAGGAAACCGGGCTGATCGTGCGGGTGGGCACGTGGGTGATCCACGAGGCGTGCCGGCACATCGCGCACTGGCAGGCTTCCGGCGCGGGCGCGGTCCAGATTTCGGTCAACGTGTCGGGCATCCAGTTCTTCGTGGGCGGCTTGCAGGACGAGGTGCTGCGCGCGCTGCGCGAACACGATATTCCGCCCGAGCTCCTGGAACTGGAGCTCACGGAAAGCTCGCTGATGAGCAATGCCGAGGAAACCATCACGATGCTGCAGGACCTGAAGGAACTGGGCATCAAGATCTCGATCGACGACTTCGGCACCGGTTACTCGTCGCTGGCTTACCTGAAGCGCTTCCCGATCGACAAGCTGAAGATCGACATCGCCTTCGTGCGCGAGGTGACATCGAATCCGGACGATGCCGCGATCGTGCTGGCCATCATCAACATGGCGCACAGCATGAAGCTGAAGGTGATCGCGGAAGGCGTGGAAAAGGATGCGCAGCTGGCCTACCTGCGCCGCCACGACTGCGACGAGATGCAGGGCTACTATTTTTCGCGGCCGGTGCCGGCGGCCGACTTCGAGGCCATGCTGCGCGAGAAGCGCTACCTGCCGGCACCGGCCGACGAAACGCGCGACGACGGCAAGCCGACCTTGCTCATCGTCGACGACGACGCGTTCATGCTCGACGTGCTGTCCGACTTCCTGGCGCAGGACGGCTACCGCATCCTCACGGCGCAGACGGCGGCCGAAGGCTTCGACATCCTCGCGCGCCACAACGTGCAGGTGATCCTGTGCGACCAGTGCATGCCGTCGATGAGCGGAACGGAGTTCATGGAACGGGTGAAGAACCTGGCTCCGGACACGTTCCGCATCATGCTGTCGGCCTATGCGGACCTGACGCCGATCATGGCCGCGATCAACCAGGGCGCGATCGACCGCTTCTACACGAAGCCGTGGAAGGGGGCGGTGCTGCGCGAGAACATCCGCGAGGGCTTTCGCCTGTATTCGCAAGGCAGGAGGGCCCAGGCGGCATAGGGAGAACACATCATGGTGAAGAAACGCATCCAGGCGATCTGGCAGGCAGGCATCGACGACTTCGCGGCGCGCCGCGAGCGGGCGCAGGCGTTGCGGGCCGCCGTCGCCCACGAATCGGCGGCCTCGCCGAAGCGGCACGTGCCCGACCGCACCATGGAAGAGCAGGTGCGGCGCGCCGTCGTCGCGGCCACCGCGCCGCTGCGGCAGGAGGTGGAGTCGCTGAAGCAGGAAGTGGATGGGCTGCGGGCGCAGGTGGGGAAGCTCAAGAAAGGCAAGTAGGCGAGTGCATGGGAAAACCGGTGTCGTACACCTTTTCGCTGGGCGAAAAGGTGTACGACACCAGAACCTCGGGCGTTCGCGGCATTTCGCACGGTCGTTCCATCGGTGTTATGCTTCCGTCCAGAACAACAGTACCTTCGGCCATGTTACAGAAAGCTCCCAGAAGAACACGCGAACGCATCCAGGAATTGTCGCTGCGCCTGTTCAATGAATTCGGTGAACCGAACATCACCACCACGGTGATCGCCGAAGAGCTGAACATCTCGCCGGGGAACCTGTACTACCACTTCCGCAACAAGGATGACATCGTGAACTCGATCTTCGTCGAGTTCGAGCAGGAGATCGAGCGCATCCTGCACGTGCCGGCCGGCCGGCGCTCGAACATCGAGGACGTGTGGCAGTACCTGCACCTGATGTTCGAGCTGATCTGGCGCTACCGCTTCTTCTATCGCGACCTGAACGACCTGCTGTCGCGCAACCGCAAGCTGGAACTGCACTTCAAGCAGATCCTGGCGCACAAGATCAAGGTGGCCAAGCAGCTGTGCGAGGACTTGCGCAGCGAAGGCGCGCTGGAAGCGAACGACCTGAAGATCGATGCCATGGCCACCAATATGGTGGTGGTGGCCACGTACTGGCTGTCGTACGAATACGTGCGCAATCCCCGCAAGTACACCGAGCAGCAGTCGATGGCCGACGCGCTGGCACGCGGCTGTTACCAGGTGCTCATCCAGGTGGAACCCTACCTGCGCGGCGAAACGCTGGCGCGCTTCCAGAAACTGTCCGACGACTATCTCAAGAAACTGAACAAGTGAAATCCATCTGTGTGTACTGTGGCGCCAATGCGGGCGCCAGGCCGCTGTATGCGGAGCGCGCGCGTGCCTTGGCGGCCGCGCTGGTCGATGCGAACCTGTCGCTCGTCTACGGCGGCGGCAACGTGGGGCTGATGGGCGTGATCGCCGACGAAGTGCTGCGCCTGGGTGGCGAGGTCACGGGCGTGATCCCCACCGCCCTGGTCGAGCGCGAAGTGGGCCACACGGGCCTGACGCGGCAATTCATCGTCAAGGACATGCATGAGCGCAAGGCCATGATGGCGCAGCTGTCCGACGGCTTCATCGCCATGCCCGGCGGCCTCGGCACGCTGGAAGAGCTGTTCGAGATGCTGACGTGGGCCCAACTGGGCATCCACGACAAGCCCGTCGCGCTGTACAACGTGGATGGCTTCTACGACCGGCTGGTCGATTTCATCGGCCATGCGCGCGAGGAGGGCTTCATCCATCCACGCAATGCCGAGCGCATGCTGGTCGAGGAATCGCCGGCGGCGCTGGTGGCGCTGCTGAAGGGGCGGCGGGGCGCATGACGGTCGCGCCCCTGGCGGGTGCCCGAGCCCGCTACGGCCGGGAGCGTCATTCCTGAGGCGCCATCCACACGAATTCCCAGATATGGCCGTCCAGGTCCTCGAAGGCATGAGCGTACATGAAGCCGTGGTCCTGCGGCGGGCGCGGCGTGCGGCCGCCTGCCGCGATCGCCTTTGCCACGATGCCGTCGACTTCCTCGCGGGTCTCGCAACTGAGGCAGATGAGTACTCCGGTAGCCTCCTTCGCCTGGGCGACGGGCCGGTCGATGAACGTCTTGAAGTAGGCACGGGTGAGCAGCATCGCGTGGATGCTGCCCTCGGCGATGACCAGGCAGGCGGCATCGTCGTTGGTGAACTGAGCATTGAACGTATAGCCAAGCGCTTCGAAGAAGCGCTTGGACTTGTCGAGGTCGTTGACGGGCAGGTTGACGAATATTTGCTTGTTCATGGCATCCTCAGATCGTGAAAGGGTGGATAACGGGTCCGACATATCTACGACGAACGGTGATGAAGGAAATCGACAGGCTAGCCAAAACATAAATGCTTAGGAGTCCTTGACAAATCCGGGCTGCATGGTAATCTGCCGACCATGGACATCAAACCTGAAACCCCGTGGGACAGCACGCCGGACATCTCGGCGCGCATCGTCACCGCCATCGGCCGCATCGCGAGCGTGTTGCGGTCGGGGATGTGGGAGGTGTCCACGGAGGAGGGCTTGAATCCCGCGCAGGCCGAGATCCTGCAACTGCTGCAGGACCGTACCCGTGGCGTGCGGCTCGGGTGGCTGGCGAAGCAGCTGTCGATTTCGGCCGCCAGCGCCAGCGATTCGGTCGCCGCGCTCGTTGCGAAAGGGCTCGTGCGCAAGGCGAAGGCGGAGGATGACGGCCGCGCCACGGCGCTGCACCTGACGCCGCAAGGGCAGCAGGTTGCGGCCCGGCTCGGGCACGCCCTGTCGTTCGCCGACACGGCGGCGGCGCGGCTGCCTTCGGCCCAGCAGGTGCAGTTGCTGACCGGGTTGTTCAAGCTGATCGCCGAGCTGCAGAAGACCGACCGGTTTCCCGAGTTGCGTGCCTGCCTGTCGTGCCGGCACTTCGAAGTCAACAAGTATCCGGGCCAGCCGACGCCGCACCACTGCGCGCTGGTCAATGCGCCGCTGCCGATCTCGTTCCTGCGCATCGACTGCGCCGAGCATGAGCCGACCGATCTGGCGACGCAGCGGCGCAATTGGGAGATCTTCGGCTGACATTTTTTTGCCTGAAATATTTAGGAGTCCTACTTTAAACGGGTGACGTGGCCGCACCCTTCACCGGCCCGCAAGCAAAGGAGAACATCATGTCCCGTATCGAACTCGTGAATGTCTGCCAGGCTACCGGTGAAGCAGGCCCGCTGCTGCAACAGATCCATGGCGCCTTCGGCGTGGTGCCCAATATGTTCCGCGCGGTGGCCAATTCGCCGGCCGCCCTGCGCAGCATGTGGGGCTCGTTCGGCGCGCTGGGCGCCGGCACCCTCGGTGCCAAGCTGGGAGAGCAGATCGCCGTGGCCATCGCGGACCGCAACGATTGCTCGTACTGCCTGGCGGCCCACACGGCGCTTGGCCGCAAGGCCGGCGCCACCGCGCAGGAAATGGCGGCCGCCCAGGCGGGCGAGTCGGATGATCCGAAAACCGCGGCGGCCCTGCAGTTCGCGCTGGCCGTGGTGGAGAACCGTGCGCACGTGGACGATGCGGCGGTGGCGAACCTGCGCGCCGCGGGCTTCGATGACGGCGAGATCGTCGAGATCATGGCGCATGTGGCGCTGAACCTGTTCACCAATTACGTGAACGTGGCGTTCGATGTGCCGGTCGATTTTCCCGGCGTGAAACTGCGGGCGAAGTGATGGGCCCGACCTCGCATCCCGCTCCGGAATTCGAGGTCACGGCCTGGCTTAACGCGCCAGGCCCGGTGACCCTTGCATCGCTGCGAGGCAAGGTGACGGCCGTGTATGCCTTCCAGATGCTGTGTCCCGGCTGCGTGGCGCATGCCATCCCCCAGGCGAAGGAATTGGGCCGGCATTTCGGCACCGGTGAATTGGCCGTGCTTGGCCTGCACACGGTGTTCGAGCACCACGAGGCCATGAACGACGTGGCGCTGGCGGCGTTCATCCACGAGTACCGCATCGATTTCCCGGTCGGTATCGATCGGCCCGGCCGCGGGGGACCGGTGCCTGCCACGATGGAACGCTATGCCATGCGCGGCACGCCGACCTTGCTGCTGTTCGACCGTGCCGGTGTACTGCGTCACAGCCTGTTCGGTCACTTGCCCGACCTGCAGGTGGGCGCACTGATCGGCGGCCTGCTGGCCGAATCCGCCGAATCCTTGCAACCGGCCTGCGACATCGCGGGCTGCGCCATCCCTGGAAGGAGTTGACATGCAATGCATCGCCGTTCATCACATCGCTTTCGAAGACCTGGGCAGCTTCGCCGCGCCGCTGCGGGCACGCGGCTACCAGGTCGAGTATCGGCATGCAGGCATCGCGCCGCTGGCGCTGGAAGAATGGCTGCGTGCCGACCTGCTGGTAGTGCTGGGCGGGCCGATCGGCGCCGGCGATGTGGATGCCTATCCCTGGCTGCGCGAGGAGCTTGCCGGCCTGCGCGCCCGGCTGGAACGCAAGCTGCCCACGCTCGGCATCTGCCTCGGCGCGCAGTTGATCGCCACGGCGCTTGGTGGCAGCGTCGAGCGCCGGGCGGGCAACAAGGAAATCGGCTGGGGCGAGCTCGCGTTGCACGCGACGCCGGGCGCGCTTGAAGCACTGCGCGGCGTGCCCGTGCTGCACTGGCACGGCGATAACATCGTGCTGCCGTCGCACATCGACTCGCTGGCATCCACGCCAGGCACGCCGTGCCAGGCATTCGGTGTCGGCAGCCACACGCTTGGCTTGCAGTTCCACACGGAGTTCGCCGGCGGGCAACTGGAAGCCTGGCTGAGCGGGCATGCTGTCGAACTGGCGCATGCGGGCGTGGACCTGCATCGGCTGCGGGCCGACACCGCACGATACGCGGTTGGATTGGAACGGGCGGGCATGGCGCTGCTGGAACGCTGGCTCGATGGAGTGCGGTCAGCCTGACGATTCAACGGTGGGCTGGCGGTCCGGAAACCGCCAGCCGGCGCACGCCGCAAGTACTCGCGGCGTGCGTGCTCGACCTGCTTACTTGTTTGCTTGTTTGCGGCGGCGTGCCACTACCGAGATCACGCCCAGACCAGCGAGCAGCATGCCGATCGTTTCCGGTTCCGGCACCGGTGGAGCGACACTGCCGGGAAGGACCTGCACGTTCACGACATCGAAGCCTGGGGAGGCGCCGAGACTGTCCAGGCCCACGATCTTGATGGCACGGACCGGATCGGTGAAGCCGATCGAAGCGAGATCGAACGCCGTCGTTTCATCATCCGCCGCAACGCCGAGCAGGACGAAATTGATCGTATCCGAACTGACGTAGACGTTCGCGCGCTCGCCGCTGGCGCCGGTCTCCTGGATGAAGATATCGTCTCCAACGCCGTCGATCGCGGTTTCGTCCGTGAACCCCACGGTGACGTACGAACCGGTTGGAAGCGACAGGAAATCGCCATAGCCGATCGAGCCTGGTTCGCTGCCCAATACCACGTCGGTGGTCACCGGGCTGTATCCCGTGAAGGCCCCGATGCCACCGTACGGGCCAGCGATAGGGCCCGCGCCGCTATCGTGGTAATCGAGGACGACGTCGGCGTAGCCGACTTCGGCGTGGGCTTGCAGGCTGAATGCTGCCGAGGCCATGGCCAGGGCGGTGATGACGAACTTGCGTAACACTGACATGCGGTTTTCCTTTGAATAGTTGGGAAACGCCGTATAGCAGAGTTCGTGCCAGCTTTTTAAATACCTGTTTTCATTAGGGTCTGATAAATAGCGATCTGAAAGTTGTAAAAAAATCCGACGGTGGCGCATGGGGCATGAGATTCGGCATCGTCATACCGGTGCGGCGGTAGAGGAAGCGCTGCTTGGTATCCGCACACGCTTCGCATACCATGGCGTCCTCTTTACTGTTGACAATGGGTGTGAGCCGCCGGCCGGCACGGCACCCGATGCGAAAACCAATGCGTATGTTCCGAAACCGCTTTCGTCGCCATTTGACCGCCGTCGCCGGCTTGATCGTTGCCTCGAGTGCACAAGCAGCAGGCCCTGATCTGTTGAGCCGCGAAGTGTGCAAGGAAGCCGTGCCGCAGGTGGCGAAGGCGCTCGCCGGCGTGCTCGAGCCGGTGCGGCGCCACGGGCACTGCATGTCCGGCGACTTCAACGGCGACGGCAGGCCCGATGTGCTGATGGTCGTGAAGGTGTTGACCGCAGGCGCGCCGGCGGGGGCCAACATCAAGGCCATTTACCCGTTCCACGACAAGGAGGGTGGCAAGGGGCGCTTGCAGTTCCTCGCCCTGCATTCCACGGCGGCCAGCAAACCGGCCGACTGGCTGCGCTACGACAGGCTGCTGCTCGACGGTGCTTCGCCGATCCTGGTGCTGCGTCATCCGGAGATGGCGTCGGACATGGAGCGCGTCTCCCAGCGCTCGAGCGAGGTGGCCGAGTTGCAGGTGCCGCGCCGCCAGATGCGCGGGGAGGCCGTGTTGCTGGGAACGGAAGCGGTATCGGCGATCCTTTACTGGAACGGCAAGACTTACGTCTTTCACGAAGATCCGGCGGGGCCCTGACAGCAAGGCAATGCGGAGCCGATAGAGCCCGCAGGCGCGAACGCATCAGCGCAAGTCGTCAGCGCAATAGTAGATGGTTCCCGCCACCGGCACGCTTGCTTCCAGCGCCCGCAGGTTCGCCTCCATGCCGGTCTTGGCGACGCTGACAGCCCCCCGGGCCGGTTCCTTCAGCAGCACGATGTGGTCGAAGTCCGGCCTGCTGTCGATCAGCTTCACCATGAACGGTCCGACCGGCAGGTAGTGCGAAGCGCTGGCCACCGACAGCGAGGGATCGAGCGGGCGGAAAAGCACGACCCCTTCGACCGCCAGCCGCGCGCTCCGGTGCCGCACCGTGCCACCCTGTTCGAAATGGCCTTCCACGATATCGGCGGAGAATCCTTCGAGCGGCTGCGATGCGCCGGGAGCCAGGCGCCGCAGGGCGAAGCGTTCCGGATCGAGCGTCCACAGCGCGGTGCCGCCATCCAGGCGTGATCGCACCTGGCGGTCCAGATCGGGGTCGACGATGCGCACGCGCAGCACCACCTGTGCGTCATGCGGGATGTGGAACATCGGCAGGTGTGATGCGTAAAGACCGTCCTTCCCGCCGAACAGCACCATTCCATGCACGCCGAAGCTGTCGTCCGCGGCACGGGACCAGGGCGACATCGACAGCAGGAGCATGCCCAGGCAGGCGGCGATCAGTCGGAACAGCGCTACTTGCCAGCGGTGATCGTGCCGGCCCATCCGGTAGCCATTGATGAGATACATGGTGCTTGGGAGTGAGCGAAAGATGACGCATGGTAGCGCGCTATCGCTTTCTCAGGAAGCAAACAATTTTCACGACGAATGTCCGGTCTGGAAAATGGACCTGTCCGGCTTGCGTATCGTCGATCCCGCCCTGTTACCCGATCGCTGTGCCGCGCCGAGCGGATGCCGTTTTCGGTATCGGTCTCGCGAATATCTTGATCGCAGAAGCAGCCAAGGAGCGCGGATTGTCGAGTTATCATCGATATCGCCCGATGCAGGAGGAGACAACCGCTCGGCACGATGACAACACGGACCCGCCCCGCCGTCGATGCGGCAGTCTATCCAATTCCAGGCACAGCATGAACCCACACCGCAGAAACCTGCTTACCGCATCCGTCCTCGCCGGCCTGGCCGGCGTGGCACCTTCGATCGCCGGCGCAGCCGTCACGGCACCGCAGCGCAAGGAATTGGCGCCCAGGCCGCCGATGGGCTGGAACAGCTGGAACTCCTTCGCCACCACGATCACCGAGGCGCAGGCGCTGGAAAACGCCCGCATCATGGCCGACAAGCTGCTGCCGTCGGGCTACGACGTGTTCACCGTCGATATCCAGTGGTACGAGCCGAACGCCAACAGCTATGAATACCGCAAGGGCGCGGAGCTGACGATGGACGAATACGGCCGCCTGCTGCCGGCACCCAACCGCTTTCCCACCGCGGCGAACGGTGGCGGCTTCAAGGCGCTGGCCGACGAGGTGCACAGGCTGGGCATGAAGTTCGGCATCCACGTCATGCGCGGCATTCCGCGACAGGCGGTGCGGGCGAACACCCCGGTGCTGGGCACGCGATACCGCGCGCAGGACATCGCCAACACCGCTTCCGTCTGCGCGTGGAATCCCGACATGTACGGCGTGGACATGAAGAAGCCGGGCGCGCAGGCCTACTACGATTCGATCTTCGCCATGTACGCCTCGTGGGGCGTGGATTTCGTGAAGATGGACGATATGTCGCGCCCCTACGAGGCCAACTGGCCGGAGATCGAGGCGGCGCACAAGGCGATCGCGAAGACCGGGCGCGCGATCACGCTCAGCCTGTCGCCTGGCGAGACGGACCTGAAGTGGGCGCTGCACGTGCCGCACTACGCGCAGATGTGGCGCATCTCCGACGATTTCTGGGACGAATGGAAGCTGCTGCACGAGCAGTTCCAGCGGCTGGAAAACTGGAATCCGCACATGGGCGCGAATAGCTGGCCGGATGCCGACATGCTGCCGCTGGGCCGCCTGGCGCTCGGCGAGCGCGACACCAAATTCACGCCCGACGAGCAGCAGACCCTGATGACGCTGTGGTCGATCGCCCGTTCGCCCCTGATCATGGGCGGCGACCTGCGCCACCTGGACGCGCGCACGCTGGCGCTGCTGACCAATCCGGAGGTGCTGGCCGTGAACCAGCGCAGCACCGCGAACCGGCCGCACCGGGCCGACGCCGGTACGCGCATCTGGAGCGCGCGCCCGGCCGGCAAGGACAATGTGCATTTCCTCGCGCTGTTCAACACGGGCGACAGCGCGACGGAACTGGTGTTCGACCTGTCGCGCCTGAACCTGGGCGGGCGGCAGGTGAAGTGCCGCGACCTGTGGGCGCGGCGCGACCTGGCACCGGTGACGGGCAGCGTGCGGCAGGCGCTGGCGCCGCATGCTTCGGTGTTGTTGCAGCTGACCGCGTAAATTACGTAACCCGCGTGACCCGCGTCAGCGCTCCCGCAACAGCTCGAACTGCCTGGCCTGCCGGCTGTAGGTATCGACGGTACGGCGGATATACGCGGTCAGCGCATCGCCGGTCAGCGACAGCGGATAGAGCCCGGCCTGGGTGCGCATCTGCGCGAAGCCGGGCGTCGTCTCCATGCCGTCGAAGGCGGCCACCCAGCGCCGGTAATCCGCCTCGGGCACGTCCGGCCCCATCCACACGCCGCGGATCACGGGCCATACCACGTCGTAGCCCTGTTCGCGCGCGGTGGGCACGTTCGCCAGCTTGCCGGGCAGGCGTTTCTCCGCCAGCACGGCCAGCACGCGCACCTTGCCCGGGCCCGCGTACAGCAGAGCCTCGGACGTGTCGCCCGACACGGCCTGCACGTGATTCGCCTGCATCGCCACGAATTGTTCGCCGCCGCCTTCCAGTGCCACGAAGCGCAGCTTGCGCGGGTCGATGCCGGCCAGTCGCGCCAGCAGCGCCATCTTGATCCAGTCCTGGCTGCCCACGGTGCCGGACATGCCGATCAGCACCTTGCGCGGATCGCGCCGCAGCGCCGCGATCAGGTCGCCCAGCGTGCGGTACGGCGAGTCCGACGGCACGGCCACCATGCCGTAGTCGGCGCCAAAGGCGGCCACCCAGCGCACGTCGTCCACATGGGCCTTGCCGAACTTGCCCAGCGCCAGGTTCAGCACGGACCCGCTGGAAAACGTGACGAGCGTGTCCGGCTCGCCGCGGCGTTGCGAGACGAGGGTGTGCCATGCCACCGCGCCCACGCCGCCCGGCAGGTAGCTGAGCTTCAGGCGCGGTGCGCCCGGATTGTCCTGCAGGGCCTTTTGCGCCAGCTTGCAGGTCAGGTCCATCGCGCCGCCGGGTTTCGACGGGATCATGCACTCGGCTTCGCGCGGCTGGGCAGCCGGCAGGCCGGGCGTGGCCAGCAGCAGGGCGGAAAACAGGAGGGGCAGGTGCTTCATATGCCCATGATAACCCTAGTCAAGAATGGGCTAACAGCGGCCTTAGAAGCGGTGCTGGATGCCGGCCGTGATGCCCGTCTGCGTGGTGCCGGCGCCCGGGTCATCCCGCGACAGGCCGACCAGCTGGCCATTGTCGGCCTTGGCGTGGGCTGCGGACAGGTACAGGTCCGTGCGCTTGGACAGGGCCAGCATCGCGCGCGCCACGAACATGGTCGGGTCGGCATCCTGGCCGGCCGGCAGCTTGCGCGTGTCGATGTGGTACACCGCGCCGGTCAGGGTCACGTCGCCGATCACGCGCGTGATGCCGCCCCAGTACGTATTGCCGCGCAGCTCGGCGCCGGCCGGGTCGCCCGGCTGCAGCTTGTAGCCGCGCATGCCCGCGACATAGCGCCAGTCGCCGGTCTTGTAGTCGGCGCCCAGGTGGCAGGCCGTGGTCCTGTCGCGCCGGATGGCGGGAGCGGCCGTGTTGCCGTTGATCCGTTCGCAGGCGGCCATCAGGCCCAGGTCGCCGCCGAACCACATGCCGCCGACGGCGATCTTGCGGCCGTCGTCCGAGTTCCCGGAGCGTTCGCCCAGCCCGATCGAGGCGCCATAGGTGAACCCGCCCGTCTTGCCGGTGTACTTGATCATGTTGTCGAACGCGGTCGTCATGCCGTACTTCGACGGGCCCGTGGCGCCGCCCGTCGTCGCCCACGAATAGTTCGGCGCGAAGCCCAGCGGGTCGAACTTGATCACCAGGTCATACGTGGTCGAAAACGAGCGGCCCGCCACCAGGCGGCCATATTTGCCGTCCAGGCCCACGTAGGCCTGGCGCTTGAATAGCGCGCCGTCGGCGCCGCCCGTATCCATCAGGATGCCGCCTTCCAGGTTGTACACGGCCTTCAGGCCGCCGCCCAGGTCTTCGCTGCCGCGGATGCCCCAGCGCGAGGTGTTCTTGCCGCCCGAGATCACGCGGGCCAGGTTGCCGCCGTCTTCCGTGGCATGGTTGACGTATTCCACGCCGGCGTCGAGCAGGCCGTAGAGCTGCACACTGCTTTGCGCCTGGGCGGCATGATTCAGGGAAAGCGCGGCCAGGACGGCGAGCGCGAGGATCGACTGCTTCATATTGTCTCCGGGATTGTCATCGTTATGTGCCGCCTCGGGCGGCTTTTGCCGGACTATATGCGCGCCCAGCTTTCAATTCGCTTTCAGAGCCCGGCAGCCGTCACGCGGGCCGGGGCCGGCCTTTCCGCCGCGCCGCGTTTGCGCTTACACTGGCGCGATGAGAATCCTGTTAGTCGAAGACCATGTCGAGCTGTCGCACTGGGTGTCCAAGGCGCTGCGCGACGCCAACCTCACCGTCGAATGCGCCGCCAACGGCGCCGATGCCGACACGCTGCTGCACACCCAGGACTACGCGCTGGTGATCCTGGACCTGACCCTGCCGCGCATGGATGGGCTGGACGTGCTGCGCCGCCTGCGCGCCCGCGGCGGCAGCCGCGGCGGCACGCCGGTGCTGATCCTCACCGCGCGCGGCAATCTCGAAGACCGGGTGCAGGGCTTGAACGAGGGCGCCGACGACTACCTGGCCAAGCCGTTCGAGCTGGCCGAGCTGGAGGCGCGCGTGAAGGCGCTGCTGCGCCGGCGCAGCGGCAACGAGGCGCTGGTGCACCGCTGCGGGCAGCTGAGCTTCGACACCATTTCGCGCATGTTTTCCTATTGCGGCGAACCGCTGGCGCTCACGCCGCGCGAGCACGCGGTACTCGAGGCGCTGATATCCCGGCCGGGCCGCGCACTGTCGAAGGAAAAGCTGTTCCAGGAAGTGTTCGCGCTGGAGGACGACGTCAACATCGACGCCATCGAGCTGTACGTCCACCGCATTCGCAAGAAGCTGGAACGCCGGCCGGACGGCGGCGCCGCCATCGTCACGCTGCGCGGCATCGGCTACCTGATGCAGGAAAAACCGGCCTGACGCCGGCGCCGCCATGCGCTGGCTTGCCGCCTTGCTCCATCCCGCCACCGCCCCGCTGGGCAGCCTGCGCAACCAGCTGCTGCGCTGGCTGATCCTCCCGCTCGTGGCGCTCGTGGCGCTGAACGCCGTGTCCGTGTACCGCGATGCGCTGGAAACGGCGGACATCGCCTACGACCGCTCGCTGCTGTCGTCCACGCGTGCGCTGGCCGAGCGGGTCACGGTGCGCGGCGGCAAGGTGGTGGCCAACGTGCCGTACGTGGCGCTGGACAGCTTCGAGACCGACACCCTGGGCCGCATCTATTACAAGGTCACCGGGCTGCGGGGCGAAACCGTGTCCGGCTACGACGACCTGCCGGCGGTGCCTCCCGAGGTGCCGCGCTCGGACCTGTACCCGGCGCTGGTGCGCTTCTACCATGCCGATTACAACGGCGAGCCGGTGCGCATCGCGGCCCTGCTGCAACCGGTGTTCGACGACACGATGCGCGGTATCGCCCTGATCCAGGTGGGCGAAACCCTCGACGCGCGCCGCGCCCTGTCGCGCCGCATCCTCTTCAATACGCTGCTGCGCCAGGCGCTGATGGTGCTGGCGGTCGCCACGCTGGTGTGGTTCGCCGTGCGCCTCGTGCTGCGCCCGCTGATGCGGCTGAAGAACGAGGTCGAGACGCGGCCCCTGTCCGACCTGTCCAACATCGACCAGGCGCTCGTGCACAGGGAGGTGCGGCCCCTGGTGGCGGCCATGAACGGCACCATGGCGCGCATGCAGGACCTGATCGCCAGCCAGCGCCGCTTCATCGCCGACGCGTCGCACCAGTTGCGCACGCCGCTGGCGGTACTCAAGACGCAGGCCGAGCTGGCCCTGCGCGAAGACAACCAGGAGGCGATGCGCGCGATCGTGCGCTCGATCGCCGGTACCACCGACTCCACCATCCACCTCGCCAACCGGCTGCTCACGCTGGCGCGCATCGAGCATGGCGGCGGCAGCGCGCAGGGCGGTCCCGTTTCGCTCGCCGCCGTGGCGGCCCAGGTCGGGCTGGAACTGGCCGTGCCGGCCGTGCAGAAAGGGATCGACCTGGCGCTGGAGGCGGAGGAGGGCAGCGACACCACCGTAGCCGGGCAGGAATTGCTGCTGCACGAACTGGTGTCGAACCTGGTCGACAATGCCATCCGCTACACGCCGGCGGGCGGCAGCGTGGTGGTGCGGGTGGCCCGGCAGGAGGCCGGCGTGCTGCTCGAGGTGGCCGACAGCGGCCCCGGCATCCCGCCCGAGGAGCACGGCAAGGTGCTGATGCCGTTCTACCGCGCGCAGGCCACGCTGGAAGCCAATCCCGGCGGCACCGGCCTGGGCCTGGCCATCGTGCGCGACATCGCCGAGCTGCACGGCGCCGCGCCGGCACTCGACCGGAGCGCCGCCGGGGGGCTGAAAGTGACCGTGCTGTTTCCCACATCAAAAGCCGCTCCATTGAAAGCCAGCTGAAAGCCAGGCGGGCTTATAGTCGGCGCCAGCAAGCCACCATAACGCCGACAACGACTGGAGACACCGATGAGCAAGCCCACCCGCCCGCCGTCCGCCCGATTCCACTGACCTCGCCACGCGCGAACGGTTCGCAACCGATTTCCCCAACAACGCCAAGACGGGACCCCGAGCCCGCCCGAAGATAACCGCAGGCCCGTCGCCTGCAAGGAGACTCTCATATGTTGACCACCCTGGCCTATTCGATGGTCGTCGTGTTCATGTTCCTGATCATGACCAAGCGCCTGCCGGCGCTGGTCGCGCTGATCATTGTGCCGATCGTCTTTGCCCTGATCGGCGGCTTCGGCCCCGAACTCGGGCCGATGATGCTTGCCGGGATCAAGCAGCTGGCGCCTACCGGCGTCATGCTGATGTTCGCCATCCTGTACTTCGGCATCATGATCGATGCCGGCCTGTTCGACCCGGTGGTGCGCCGCATCCTGAAGATCGTGCAGGGCGACCCGATGAAGATCGTGGTCGGCACGGCCGCGCTGGCCATGTTCATCTCGCTCGACGGCGACGGCGCCACCACCTACATGATCACCGTGTCGGCCATGCTGCCGCTGTACAAGCGCCTGGGCATGAGCCGGCTGGTGCTGGTGTGCGTGATCATGCTGGCGGGCGGCGTCTTCAACATCCTGCCATGGGGCGGCCCGACCGCCCGCGCCGCCAGCGCGCTGGGCGTGGACGTGAGCGAAATCTTCGTGCCGATGATCCCCGCGATGGCGGTAACGGCAGTGTGGGTGCTGTTCGTGGCCTACGTGCTGGGCATGAAGGAGCGCAAGCGCCTCGGCGTGGTCGTGCTGCCGGCGGACGACGCGGAGCAGAAAGTGCCGCAAGGCGGCTTCCTGCAGCCTGCCTTCGCCGGCATGCCAGCCGGCGCCGACGTGGCGGGCACTGACGCACCGGTGTTCGCTCATGGGGGGGCCGGCGCGCAGGCCGGCCAGCACGTGCCAGGCAGCGGCCCCGCGCCTGGCGCCGGGAGTGCCGACGCGCCGATCACCGTATCCTCGTCCGCCACCGCGCGGCCGAAGCTGATCTGGGTGAACTTCCTGCTGACGGCAGCCCTGATGGTCCTGCTGATCATGGGCGCCTTGCCGCTGCCGGCGCTGTTCATGATCTTCTTCGCCATCGCCATCATGATCAACTATCCGGGCCTGGAAGAGCAGAAGGAGCGCATCGCCTCGCATGCCGCCAATGCGCTGCCGGTCGTCTCGCTGATCTTCGCGGCCGGCATTTTCGTGGGCATCCTGCAGGGAACGAAGATGGTCGACGCCATCGCCAACAGCGTGATCGCCGGCGTGCCCGAATGGATGGGGCCATACCTGGCCGTCGTCACGGGCATTCTCAGCATCCCGTTCACGTTCTTCATCTCGAACGACGCCTTCTACTTCGGCATCGTGCCGGTGCTGGCCAAGGCGGCCGAAGTCTACGGTATCAGCGCGGCGGAAATCGGCCGGGCCTCGATCACCGGCCAGCCGGTGCACCTGCTGAGCCCGCTGGTGGCATCGACGTACCTGCTGGTCGGCATGGCCAAGGTCGAATTCGGCGACCACCAGCGCTACACGCTGATCTGGTCGATCAGCGCCTCGCTGGTCATGCTGGCGGCGGGCATCCTGTTCGGCGTGATCCCGCTGATGGGCACCGGCGCCTGACGTGCGCCCCGGCCGGAACGTGCGGTGACGGGCATCGGCCGGGTGCGGGCCTGCAGGCCGCGGGTAGAATGACCATCCGTTCATCCTGCCGCAAGCGCCATGTCCAAGCTGCCCACCACCACGCGACGCTGCACCAACCTGCTGCTGGAGTACATCGCGCAGCACGTGGCGGTCGGCGAGCCCTTGCCGACCGAGGTGAAGATGACGGAAGTGGGGCAGGGCAGCCGCACCGCGATCCGCAGTGCGCTGGCCTACTTCATCGAACGGGGACTGATCGCCGGCATGAAGGAGCGCCGCCTGCTGCGCAAGCCGGAGGAAGGCGACTGGTTCGACGTCTCGGCACTGCACAGCGGCACCGAGCGCCTGCAGCAGGTGCTGATGGAGCGCATCTACCAGCGCGACCTGCCGCCGGGCGCGGAATTCTCGGAAGCGGAACTGGCGCGCGCCTCGGGCGTGAGCACCATCGCCGTGCGCGAGTTCCTGATCGGTTTTTCGCGCCACGGCCTGATCGAAAAGAAGCCGCGCGGCGGCTGGCGCCTGTGCGCCTTCGATCCTGCGTTCGCCGAGGAACTGGGCGAGGTGCGCGAGATGTTCGAGCTGAAGGCCATCGAAAGGGTCGCCAGCCTGCCACCAGGCGATCCGGCCTTCGACCGCTTCGCCGGCTTGCTGGCACGGCACGAGGCGCTGGGCGCCGCGCCGGCGGCCAGCCACGTGGACTTTCCCCCGCTCGACCGGGAATTCCACACCTTCCTGATCGGCCTGTTGCACAACCGCTTTGCCGACAGCCTGAACGACGCGGTCTCCCTGGTCTTCCACTACCACTACCAGTGGGACAAGCGCGACGAACTGCCGCGCAACCAGTACGCCGTGCAGGAACACGTGGCGATCCTGCGCGCGCTGGTGGCGCGCGACGTACCGGCCGCGCTGGCCGCGATGCGCACGCACCTGCAATCGTCGCGGCGCACCATGCTGGAGTCGCTGCACAACCGGCGGGAAACGGGAAAGGCGCCTGATAGGCACTGAGCGCCGGCTTTTGCGTGGGATAGAGGCCCGAGGGAGCAACTTGACCTGGCTTTCCCATCCGGGTGCCGTCACGGGAAGTCTTATCGTGAGGCGCCCGTGTCCAGGCGGCCGGTCCCTTCACCCAGCGCCAGCGGCACCCCTCGCGCCCAGCGATTCGAGGACAGCGAAAACGTCAGCGCGCGCACCTGGTGGAACCAGCCGGCCGGCACGTACAGCATGTCGCCCGGGTTCACGATGCATTCGACGACCGCCGCCTGCCGCGCCAGCGGGAACCGGTCGTAGTCCGGCGCCTCGGGATCGAACGGGGAGCCGAACAGGATGGCGTTCGCCTCGCACGGATAGAGGAATTCGTCGTGATGCGGCGGCGCCAGCATGATGCGCTTGCTGCCCCACACCTGCGCGAACACATTGTCGTCGTAGTCGCAGTGCAGCGGCGTGACGGTGCCGGCCGGGCCGAGCCAGAAGCGGGGCGGGCCCATCTTGTCGAAGTACGCGGGCCAGTGGCAGAAGCGGTTCAGCTCGCGCAATTCCAGGTTGCCGAGATAGGGCGGCAAGCCCTCGGTGCCGGCGGCAACGAGGTCGAGGTAGTCGAGCATGCCCATGTCGCGCATCGCGCGGTCGGGGGCGAAGGCCGTGTTGACATAGTCGCCCACGCGGGCGCGCACCGGCAGGTGGCTGTAGCGTTCGCGCAGCGTGTGCACCGTCATGGCGGCGAGCGGCCAGCGGTCGACGATGCCCGTCATCAGGAAGGGCAAGCCCTGGGCAGCGCGGGCGCGGAACGCATTCCTGTCGAGCGCCCGCAGGCGCGGCACTTCCGTGATGGTCGGCAGCGTTCTGGCGGTAGCCTTGATCGCCTCGCGCATGGCGGCGATGGAAGGCACGCCACGCACCTGCGCATCGCGGCGCTCGCGCGCCGCCGCGTGGGCGGCACGGTCAGCCGCTGCCGATTCGGATTCCTGCCTGGTGGGCGGCAAGCGCGGTGCGCGCCGTGCCGCTGCCGCTGCCGCTGTCACTTCCTCGCTGCCGAACGCTATCTTCTTTTCTGACATCTGTTGACTCTTTCCCGGCGGGTTCGCCGGCCGCCATTATGCAGCCAGCGGCACGCGGCCGGGAATGCCGGCGGATCAGCGCGAGGCCGAGCCGCTGGCGGAGCCGCTGCCGCTGCCGGATACGCTGGCGTCCGCGCCGGCATTCACCTGGATGGCCGATGCGCTCTCGGCGGCGGCATTCGCGGCATTGCGGGCGGCGCCGGCGGTTCCGCGTGCGGCCGCAGCGCCGTTGGCAGCCGTTGCCGCCGCATAGCCGCGGGTGGCTTCGGCCTGCGCGATGGCCGCGGAACGGGCGGGTTGTGCGGCATCCGCCGCACCCGATGCCGCTCCGATCATCCCGCCCGTCCCGAGTGCGAGGGTGCCGCTGCCGCTGCCGGATGCCTGGCCGCTGCCGGAGGTTGCCACGGAAGCAGGGGCAGGGGCGGGCGCCGGTGCTGCCGCAACGGGCGCCGCGGCACGTGCGGGTGCGGCGGTGCGGGCCGGTGCGGCTTCGGGCGCGGCACGCGTCGGTGCGATCGGTGCGCGCGCGACCCGTTCGATGCCTCCCATCTGGCTGAACGAGCCGCCGCCGCCGAGGGCGCCGCCGAGCGACCCGCCGAGGGCGCCGCCGCCTCCGAGCAGTTGGGCGTTGGCCGAAGCGGCGATGGCGAGGGTGGCGATGAAGACGATTTGTTTGGCTTGCATGGTGGTTCTCCTGTTGTGCGGCGCGGCCTTTCCGCGCCCTTCACTGTGAAAACGGTGCTGCCAACCGGTTTATTCCATCGTCATCAAAATTTTTTTTCAGCGCATTGCCGACGGGTCGATCCGCACTCCCGTACCCACCGTGCCGTAGCCGGTCGCCGCCCGGTCGGTGCCCGGCACCGCTTCCTTCGCCAGCGCGGCGATGGCAGCCTGGGCGCCGGCCGGATCGGGCTGCGGCAGGCGCGGCGCCAGCAGGGCCGCCACGATCGGCGCGGCGAACGACGTGCCGCGCACCTGCCGGAATGGCGGCGCTCCGGGGGCCGCGCTCACCATCTGGCTACCCGGCGCGGCGAACATCACCTGCGGGCCGCGCGCCGCTTCGGGAAGAGGGCGCCCGCGCCGGTCCACGCCTGTCACGCCCACCACGCCGGGATAGCTGGCCGGATAAAGGGGCGGCGCGGCCGGGCCATCGTTGCCGACCGCCGCCACCAGCAGGTGCCCGCGCGCGACCATTGCGGCCACGGTGCGCCGCAACGGCTCGTTCGGCGGGCCGACGAGGCTTACGTTGACCACGCCCACCTTCCGCTGCGCCATCCAGGCCAGCGCGGCGCCGATCCGCAAGGCGGAGCCCCCCGTGGGGCTGTCGCAGTACACGTCGTAGGCGTACAGCGTGGCATCCGGGGTGGCGCCTTCGAACCGGTCGGCGCGGCCTACCATCAGCGCAGCGACGGCGGTGCCGTGCGCATGGGGATGTGCTTTGGCACCGCAGCCCTCGCGGCGCACCCGGGCATCGGCAAACACCGGGTGGTCCGCATCGACACCGCTGTCCACGAGGCCCACGCTGCCGGCGCGCTGGCCGTTGGCGGGAACGCCCGCCGCATCGCCCGAGCCGGTGTACAGGTGATTGAAGTCGTAGGTTCCCGCCGGGTCGGCCGCGCGCAGTGCGGCCAGCAGGGTGGCGGTCGCGGCGCCGGCGGGGACCCGCAGCACCACCATCACCTGGTCCAGTTCATCGAGGCGCTCTTCGCTGACCGCCACCAGGCCCAGTTCGCGCGCGGCGGCCAGTCCGGCGGGCGTCGGCGACCAGGCGAGGATTTCGCCGCGCACGGCCGGTTCGCCGCGCGGGTCGGGTTCCACCACGTCCGGGTGCCGGCGCAGCAGTTCGTCGACGAGTTCGCGGCGCAGTTCGCGCACGTCGTTCACCACCCGTGAGTCGAGCAGGCGCTCGGCGGGACGGCGCAGCAGGTCGGTGCCCAGGCCTTGCGGCAGCGGCAGCGAGGGCAGGCGCAATTGGGCCTGGGCGGCGGAGCACAGGCAGAGGAGCGCCGCGCAGAGGTAACGGGGTGTGGTCATTGCATGATGATAGTATCGGCTGGTGATGAATGTAAAACGCACGGCCGATGGAATAAAATCCCCGCCGCCATCGTTATAGTCATTGATAGCACCGACGAAGGATGAAACTCGACGCCGACATTGCCGACCTGCTGCCCCGCATGCGCCGCTTCGCACGGGTACTCACATTCAACCGCGAGGATGCGGACGACCTGGTGCAGGTGGCCGCCGAACGCGCCTTGCAGCGGCAGGATCAGTTCACTGCCGGCACGCGGCTCGACAGCTGGATCTTCCGCATCATGAAGAATGCCTGGGTGGACGAGGTGCGCAGCCGCATCCGGCGCGACGACCTGTTCGCGCCGCAGGAAGAGGGCGAGCACGTGGGCGACGAGTCGGCCGAGGCGCACCAGCGGCGGCTGGCGATCGAAAAGGCGATGAGCATGTTGTCGGAAGATCATCGCACGGTGATCGCGCTGGTGCTGGTGGACGGCTTGCCTTATAAGGAAGCGGCCGAGGTGCTGGAAATACCGATGGGAACGTTGACGAGCCGCCTTGCGCGGGCGCGCGAGGCTTTGCAGGGCTTGCTGGCAGGGACGGGGAAATGAAATTCACGGATGAAATGCTGATGGCCTACGCGGATGGCGAACTCGATGCGCGCCAGCGCGCCGCCATCGAACGGGAGATGCTGGGCGACCCGACGGTCGCGGACGCGGTGGCGCGCCACCAGGCCTTGCGCCGCGACGTGTTCGACGCCTTCGCCGGCATCCTGGACGAGCCGGTGCCCGAACGCCTGCGGGTGCAGGTGCCGAAGCAGGCGGACAACGTGGTGCCGCTGGCCGCCGTGCGGGAACGGGCGCAGCGCCGCCGGTTTTCCTGGCCGGAGTGGGGCGCGCTGGCGGCCACGCTGGCCATCGGCGTACTGGCGGGCGGCGCCGGCTGGCATGTGCTGAGCGACGATGCCGGCCCCGTGATGGTCGCGCAGGCAGGCGGCGTGGCTGCCAGTGGCGAGCTGGCGAACGCGCTGTCCAGCGAGCTGGCCGCGGCACCGAAGGGCGATGTACGGATCGGCGTGAGCTTCGTGTCGAAGGGCGGCGAATACTGCCGCAGTTTCACCTTGGGCGGCACGGCCGGCCTGGCATGCCGCAGCGGCGGCGAGTGGCGCATTCCCGTGCTCGCCGAAGGGCAGCAAGTGGGCACGCAGTACCGCCAGGCGGCGGCGCAATTGCCGCCGGCGGTACTGGAGGCGATCGACGAGCGCATCGCCGGCGCGGCGCTCGACGCACCGGGCGAGCGCGCCGCGCGCGACCGGGGCTGGAAGCGCTGAGGTCCGGCCGAAGGGCCTGCCGAACCTCGTGCCGTGAACCTTATGCGCCGAGGCGCAGTTGCAGGCCTGTATCGCTGTAGACCGGCGTGACGGTGGAGAAGCCCTCGACGGTGATGCTGTCGAACTTGCCTTTCAGGCTCTTCGCGCCGAGCACGGTCAGCGTGCTGCCCGCGGCCGGCTTGTAGCCGTCCTGGAACTTGATGCGCAGCGTGCCGCCGCCGATCGTGGCGGTGCCGCCCACGTTGATGCGGCCTTGCTGGGCCGCGCCCAGGCGCAGTTCCAGCGTGCCGCCGGCCAGTTGCGTGTACTGGCTCAGTTCCAGCGCCGCCGGGGCATTGCTCGCGACCGTGGCGCCGCTGGTCATATGGACCGCGCCGGTGCCGAAGGCCGTGGTGGACAGCGCTTCCAGCGCGCCGCCCTCGACCTGGGCGCCACCCGTCCAGGTATTCTTGCCGCCGAGCTTCAGGGTGCCGCTGCCTTGCTTGACCAGCTTGCCGCTGCCAGAGATGTCGTTGCGCCAGCGGTCGGCGGCGTGGAAGCCGCCCTTCGCCGCATCCATGAGGATCACCACATTGCCCGTGAAAGTGCCATAGCCATCCGCGGCGGCGAACAGATTCAGGCGCCCCCAGCCTTCAGGATCGTCCAGCACCGGGTAGCCCGACGCGATTGCCGTGGTCTTCAGCACCACGCGGCGCTGCGCGTCCGAAAGGTAGGGCAGGCGCGTTTCCAGCAGCACTTCGGCCCCTTTCGGCACCACGGCCGGTGCGTTGGCAGGGCCGATCCGCGGCAGGCCGAACGTCATGCGGCGCAGGTAGTTGTCACGGCTCGTCGCGTAGTCGGCGAAGCGGTCGGTGGCGGGCGTGCCCGAGGTTGCGTAGGCCGCGAACGTGTCCGGCGTCGTATTGGTCAGCTTCATCAGCGTGGCGTGCGCCTGCGTGACCGCAGCGGCGCGCGTGGCGGCGCTCGCGGCCAGAAGGTTGGCGGTGGCGACCGCCTGCGCCTGCACCCGGCCGCTGATCACGTCCAGCGGCGAATGCATGCCTGCGAAGATGCGGCTTTCGCCCAGTTCCAGGCCGCGCCCCACCAGCTCCTGGTAGCGTTCCGGCAGCACGTAGGCCATGGCGGCCGCGTTGCGCACCGCTTCGGCCGAGTGGCCGCTGGTGAAACCGCCGTCTGTCGTCGGCGTCGTGCTCTTCGCGGGTTCCAGCTGCGGCAACACCTTCACCGCGCTGCTCCAGCGCCAGGGGCGGGCGTACTTGTAGAAGCGCTTGGCCGGTTCGGTGGAGCCGTTGGCGCCCATCGAATTCACCAGGTCGATCACCTTGCCGAATTCGGGATTCGCATCGCCGCCCACGCCGTTGTTGTTACCGCTATCTTCATACTTCACGGTCGTGGCGTCGGCCGGCATGTTCGTGATGCTGGTGGTCTGGCGCGCGGCGGTGCGCCAGGCGTTCGTCAACGGGCCCATGCCTTCGGTCACGCTGTAGCCCTTGCTGCGGCGATCGTCCAGGTAAGCGAGCAGCGCCTGCTCGGGCGTGCGGCTGGCGGTGGCCTTCACCACGTAGTCGATATTGGCATTGTGGACGGTTGCGTTGACGATCGTGCCGCCGTTCGTGCCGTCGTTGGGTACGCCGGTCCAGGTGGAGGGAAGCACGGCAGGGAAGCCGTCGACTGCCGGCGCGCTCTGGCCCGCGTCGACGAGTTCGGTCAGCGGCTTCCAGATCTCGAGCATGCCGCCCAGCACCCGCACGCCGGCATTGGTGGCCAGCGTGGCATAGCGGGCATCGCCGCGCTGGTTGGTGGCGGCGGTGTCGACGAAGGCCACGGCCGACGGCACCGGCGCGGTATCGGCCGCACCCTGGTCGGCCGGCGCGGCCGGAATGACGAGCGCGGTTTCGGCGCGGTTGTCGTGATCGGAACCGCCACAGGCGGCCAGTGCCAGGACGGCACTGATGGCGATGGCGAGAGGAAGTCGGCGCTGACCGGCGTATTGCATTGTGGACCCTTCGTTGTGGTTAAGAGCGCCTAACAAAACCCCCATGGCTGCGTTGCAACGTCTCGCCGTACAGGTGTACTGTCTTCGACGCCGCGCCTTGCCCTGCGGGTTTTGTTAGGCGCTCTAAGGCAAAAAAACGAAGGGATGATAGGGGGCGTTCGTGACGGCTTGATGACGGCAGGCGGCGCAAAGGGATCGGTGCCAGACACCAGCGGCTGCTACCACAGCCTCTGCCCGCTGTGTTCGAGCTCCGTCAGGTACAGCCGCACATCGAACTCGTACTGGTGGTAATGCGGCTCCATGTATGTGCAGAGCTTGTAGAACGCCTTGTCGTGCTGCTTTTCCTTCACGTGCGCCAGCTCGTGCACGGCGATCATGCGCAGGAATTCGATCGGGCATTCGCGGAACATGGTCGCCACGCGGATCTCGTGCTTGGCCTTCAGCTTGCCGCCCTGGATGCGCGAGATCGAGGTGTGCAAGCCGAGCGCGTTATTGATCACGTGGATCTTCGGATCGAACAGCACCTTGTCGATCGGCGCGGCGTTGCGCAAGAACTCATCTTTCAGATCCTGCACGTAGTCGTACAGGGCCCGGTCGTTGCGCACTTCGTGGGCTTTCGGATAACGTTTCTTCAGCACTTCGCCGAGGCGGTTCTGGTTCAGCAGGGCTTGCACCTGGTGGCGCGTATCGTCGGAGTAGGCGCCGAGGTATTTCAGTGGGGCTGTCATGGCGCCGAGACTGTATCACAGCCTTGCAAGCCCGTACTGCAAGCCCGTATTGCAAGCCTGTATTGCAGGCCAGTATGATGGCGGAATGCGCACCCATGTCAATTCCGTGGGACTGCTGGTCCGCGCCGATCCCGCATTCCTGTTCACGTACCCCGACCATATTCCGCGCAGTTGCATCGACGTGTTGCCGCAGCAGCCGGGCATCTACATCTTCCGCGACGAAGCCGCGACGCCGATCTATATCGGCAAGAGCGTCAACATCCGCCACCGCGTGCTGTCGCACCTGCGCACGCCGGAAGAAGCACAGATGCTGGCGCGCACGCGCCACATCGACTTCGAGCGCACCGGCGGCGAGCTGGGCGCGCTGCTGCTCGAAGCCATGCTGATCCGCGAGCACCAGCCCGTGTTCAACGTGAAGCTGCGCAAGCAGCGCGAGATGTGCTCGATCGCGCTGCGCGAGCACCGCCCCGAGATCGTGTTTGCGAAAGAGGTGGACTTCGGCGGCACCGACGGCCTGTTCGGCCTGTTCGGCACGCGCAAGGCGGCCCAGGAAACGCTGAAGAACCTCGTGCAGGCGGCCAGCCTCTGTTCGGTTGCGGCAGGCCTGGAGAAGGGCAGTCCGGGCCGGCCCTGTTTCGCCCGGCAGATCGCCCGCTGCCGCGGCGCCTGCACTGGCGAGGAAAGCGCCGCCGACCACGGTGCCCGGCTGCACGCGGCGCTCGACCCCATGCGCGTGCGGCGGTGGCCCTACGCGGGGCCGATCGCGATCGTCGAAGAGTCCGATGGCCTGCGGCAAAAGCAGCTGGTCGACAACTGGTGCTACCTCGGCACCGGCAAGCTGAAGAAGAAGCGGCCGGCAGCGCGCTTCGATCCGGCCGTGTATCACATCCTCCAGCGGCCGTTGCTGGGTGGTGGATTGACGATCGAACTGTTATGACTGCCCAGCGATAACGGGCGCGGTTTTTTCTTCGCCGTATTTTCGTCGCTGTATTTCGTCGCCGTGTTTCTTCGCTGTCTACCGTCGCTGTGTATCGTCGCGGTATATCAGTCGCTGTATACTCGTGTATATTGCGCATTTTGCCCCAGTTGAACGATATGTCCCATCCAGCCGTGCCAGCCGTGCCCCGTTCTCCATCCATGGGCAGCCGCTGATGGGCGACGCCTGGATCGCCCTCGCCCTGTCGCTGAAGGTGGCGCTGTGGGCCACGGTGCTCGACCTGGTGCTGGGCGTGGCCGTCGGCTGGGTGCTGGCGCGCAAGCGCTTTCCCGGCCGCGAATTGCTCGACGCGCTCCTGACCCTGCCGATGGTGATGCCGCCCACGGTGCTGGGCTATTACCTGCTGGTCGTCATCGGCCGCAACGGGCCCATCGGGGGCTGGCTGCATGACAGCTTCGGCATCAACCTGATCTTCACCTGGCAGGCCGCCGTGATCGCCGCCGCCGTGGTGGCATTCCCGCTGGTGGCGAAGGCGGCGCGCTCGGCCTTCGAAACGGTCGACCCGCAGCTGGAACAGGCCGCGCGCGTGCTGGGAGTCTCCGGCATGGGCGTGTTCCTGCGCGTGACGCTGCCGCTGGCCTGGCGCGGCGTGCTGGCGGGCACGCTGCTGGCCTTTGCCCGCTCGATGGGCGAGTTCGGCGCTACCCTGATGGTGGCGGGCAGCATTCCTGGCAAGACGCAGACGCTGTCCATCGCCGTCTACGAAGCCGTGCAGGCGGGGCAGGACGATACGGCGAACCTGCTGGTGCTGGTGACTTCGGTATCCTGCATCCTGGTGCTGCTGGCGGCCACGCGGCTGGCGCCCACGCGAAAGGCCCTGCCATGATCCGCCTTCACATCGACACCACGCTGCGCGCCGGCGCCCGCGAGTTCCGCCTGAACGCCCGCTTCGCATCGCAGAGCCAGCGCATCGTTATCTATGGCGCCTCGGGTGCGGGCAAGAGCCAGATGCTCAAAGCCGTGGCCGGGCTGGCGCGCCCCGATGCCGGCTATATCGAGCTGGCGGGCAGGGTGCTGTTCGACAGCGCCAATGGCATCGACGTGCCGCCCCAGCGGCGCGACGTGGGCTACCTGTTCCAGGACTACGCGCTGTTCCCGCACCTGAACGTGCGGCAAAATATCGCTTTCGGCCTGCGCCGGGGGCTCTTCAATCCGCCGCGCAAGGTCGATGGCCAGGCGCTCGCCTACTGGCTGGACGCATTCGGCCTCGAGGCGGTGGCGCACCAGCTGCCGGACGAGCTTTCGGGCGGCCAGCGGCAGCGCGTGGCCCTGGCGCGCGCGCTGGTGGCGGAACCGGCCGCACTGCTGCTGGACGAGCCCTTCGCGGCCCTCGATCCGGCGCTGCGCGTGCGCATGCGTGCCGAACTCGACGCGTTGCAGCGCCGCCTCGATATTCCGATGCTGATGATCACCCACGACCCGGACGATGCGTTGGCCTTCGGCGGCCACGTACTGACGATGGCCGATGGCGCCATCGTGGAGGAACGACCATGAGTGAACCCCTCGAACTGCACGGCAAGCTGTGGCTGGCCGCCGGCGGCCGGCATCTGGGCGGCGCCAATCGCATCGCCTTGCTGGCCGCGATCGCACAGTGCGGCTCGATCACCCGGGCCGCCAGGGCGGTGGGCATGAGCTACAAGGGCGCGTGGGATGCGGTGGACGCCATGAACAACCTGGCCGGCACGCCGCTGGTGGAACGGCTGGCCGGCGGCAAGGGCGGCGGCGGCACGCGGCTGACGGAGCGGGGCGCCCAGCTCGTGGAACAGTTCCGGCGGCTGGAAGAGGCGCACCGCCGCTTCGTCGCCCAGCTGGACCGGCAAAAAGACCTCGACATCAACCTGCTGCAGGTATTGAACATGAAGACCAGTGCACGCAACCAGTTCCTCGGCACCGTGGAAACCGTGACGCGCGGCGCCGTGAACGACGAAGTCGTGCTGCGCATCGTCGGCGACCAGCGCATCGTGGCCGTGGTGACGCACGAAAGCGCCGGGAGCCTCGGCCTGGCGCCAGGCGTACCGGCGTTCGCGCTCGTGAAGGCGTCGTCGATCATCATCGCCGTCGAGGCGGAAGGGGCACGCCTGTCGGCCCGTAACCAGCTGGCGGGAACGATCGCGCGGGTGGTGCCGGGAGCGGTGAATGCGGAGGTGACGATCGCGCTGCCGGGCGGTGGCACGATCGCGGCGACCGTGACGACCGGCAGTGCGGAAGGGATGGAATTGGTTGCCGGCATGCCGGCGACCGCGCTGTTCAAGGCGTCCAGCGTGATCGTCGGCGTGCCGGGCTGAGGTGAGTAATCAGGCCGTACGCGTGGATTCGAACAGGAACCAGATGCGCTCTTCGGCTTCGTCGATCCAGTTTTCCAGCAGGCTGGCGGTGGCGATGTCGTTGTCTTCGTCGCACACGTCGTGCACTTCGCGCATGGCCTTGACCAGCGCCTGGTTGTCGGCGCGCAGCTCGTCCAGCATGGCGATGGCTTCGACGAACGGCTCGTCGTTATCCTTGATCCGTTGCAGTTGCGAGATGTGCTTGATGGAGCGGATGGTGGAGCCGCCCAGCTTGCGCACGCGTTCCGCGATCGGGTCCAGCATCGCGTAGATGGCGGTGGCCTGCTCGTCGAGCAGCAGGTGGTAGGAACGGAAGTGCGGGCCGCTCACATGCCAGTGGAAATTCTTGCATTTGATGTACAGCGCGAAGGTGTCGGCCAGCAGCGCATTCAGCCCCTCGGCCACGTCCACGCGGGCTTTGTTGCCGAGGTCGGTCGGCGTCTTCAGTGCTTCCGGTTGTGCTTGGTCGTTCATGTCTGCCTCTTCTGAATGTGGAAATTGATTGTATCGCAGACAATGAAACCGTGTGGTGAACCGTGCGGGCGTGGCACGTCACCACCAAAAGGGAGAGGTTTGGCGCGTAATGGGGGGAAATGCGTGCACGATGCGCGCGTTTGCGGATGAGGCATGCGCTGTCCCTCATGTGCGAAATCAGCGGGACAAATGCGGGGCGAAGGCAGGCGAGCGAAGGTGCGTTGAAGGCGCGTTGAAGAAGCGTTGAAGAAGCGTTGAAGAAGCGTTGAAGAAGCGTTGAAGAAGCGTTGAAGAAGCGTTGGAGGAGCGCGGAAGGGGCACCGAAGGAGCACAGCAGGGGCACCGAAGGAGCGCTGGAGAAACGCCATCGGACCGGCAGGGCCGGGAAGGGTAGCCCCGGCCCGCCGTGATGGGATGCGCAGGCGCGATGCCGGCTGGCATGCGCAGGTACGCGGCGACGTCCGTCAGCGTTTTTCTTCCTTGGCCCCCTGCCGTGCCAGCCGGCTTGCCGACTGCCGGCTTTCGCCGCCCTTGCGGCCGATTTCCGCCATGTGCTCCCGATCCCGGCTCACCGCCTCGCCACCTTTCTGGCCGGCGCGGCGCGCTTCCTCGGAATCGAATTCATGGGCGGTGCCTTTCTGGTGGGCTGCCTGCCCGCCCTTGCTGGCGATCATGCGTTGGGTTGCGGCGTCCATCGCCGCGAATCCCCGCTTGCTGGTGCTCTTTCCACCCCCCGATGATTCGGCCCGCTGGCTGCTTCCCTTTGCCGGGTCGGATCGCTGTTCGGTTCTGACATCGGACCTCATGTTTGATGCAACTTCGCCACGTGAATCGTGATTTGTAGCCATGTTTCACCTCGCTCTCTGGTTCGCTCTCGCGTTCGCTCGTTGGTACGAATCGATCGAATTGGGCCAACGCCTTGCCCTGGCCCACCCAGGAGCGGCAAGGTCTGCCGCTCCGTGTGATTAGAGGAGGAGGTCGTGCGTAAGTTCCGGCGATCGATCAGGAATCGGCCTTGCCGATGGCCGAGCGTTCGCCAACGGCCTCGCGGGTGCCGCTGCGCAACGGCCGGGCACCCATATCGTGTTCCAGCTGCTCCTTGCGGTCGGTCAGCTGCTCGCACAACGCCGTCAGGTCGGCGTCGCTCTTTCGTGCCTGCGGGAACATCTCCTGCTCCTCTTCGGTCACGTGATGCTCGATCGCCTTGCGCAGCATCGCGATGGTGCTGTCCAGATCCGGATCGTCACCCGACATGCCCTGGATATGCGCGATCAATTCCTTGGCTTCGGCGTGTTCCTGGATCGCTTCCTGCACCATCTTCACGTCGCCCGTTTCGGCGCGCACTGCGGGGTAGAAGATCTCTTCCTCGATCATCGTGTGGATTTCCAGTTCCATGCAGATCTGCATGGCGAGGTCGGCCTTCAGGCTCACGTCGCCGATGTTCTGCAGGCGTTCGTATTCGCGGAACAGCTGCTTCACCTTGTCGTGGTCGGCAGTGAGCAGCGCCACGGCATCCTTCATTTGCGAGCTCTGGGTGCGCGGCATGTTGACGGGAGGGTGGTCGCCGCTGCTGGGCATCGGTACCTTGTCATTGGTGTCGTTGGTCATGGGTGGCTCTCCTGATGTGTTGGGAAGATGCCGCGCTATGCCGCGCGGCGGCTGCCTGCTACCTGGCTTTCAGTATAGGACGCTCGCGCGAAGGCGGGCGCGCCCTTGCCATATTGGTATGCTCTGCCGTTCGTGCGACAATAGCGCACTTGCGCCCACGTTTTTTGCGCACAATTTCAGCCGAGTCTGCTCATCATGCATCCCGAATACATCCTCACGCTGTCCTGCCCGGACCAGCGCGGCATCGTGCACCGCGTGTCCGGTTTTCTTGCCGAACACGGCTGTAACATCATCGATTCCGCCCAATTCGGCGACCAGGAAACGTGCCGTTTCTTCATGCGCGTGCACTTCGCCGCCGAGGACGCGACCGTGGGCGACACCGCGCTGCGCGAGCAGTTCGCCGCGCTGGCGGACGATCTGCGCCTCGAATGGAACCTGCACGACGCACACAAGAAGCCGCGCGTGCTCCTGATGGTGTCGAAGATCGGCCATTGCCTGAACGACCTGCTGTTCCGCTACAAGAGCGGACTGCTGCCGGTCGAGATTCCGGCCATCGTGTCCAACCACATGGACTTCTACCAGCTGGCCGCCAGCTACAACATCCCGTTCCACCACCTGCCGCTGGCCACCGGCGCACCGGAATCGGCCAAGCTGGCGCAGGAAGCGCGCATCGTCGAGCTGATCGAGTCGCACGACATCGACCTGGTGGTACTGGCGCGCTACATGCAGATCCTGTCGCCGTCGCTGTGCGCGCGGCTCAAGGGCAAGGCGATCAATATCCACCACTCCTTCCTGCCCAGCTTCAAGGGCGCGCGGCCGTACGCGCAGGCGCACAAGCGCGGCGTGAAACTGATCGGCGCCACGGCACACTTCGTGACGGGCGACCTGGACGAAGGCCCGATCATCGAGCAGGACGTGGAACGCGTGGACCATGCGATGGATGCGGAAACGCTGTCCGCGATTGGCCGCGACGTGGAATGCGTGGTGCTGGCACGCGCCGTGAAATGGTTCGTCGAGCACCGCGTGCTGCAGAACGGCGACCGCACCGTCATCTTCAAGTAAGCATCTTCAATGGCACTCAAGGCAACAATCTACAAGGCGGAACTGTCGATCGCCGACATGGACCGCAATTACTACGGCACCCACGCGCTCACGTTGGCGCGCCATCCTTCCGAGACGGACGAGCGCATGATGGTGCGCCTGCTGGCGTTCGCGATCCATGCGAACGAGGCGCTGGCGTTCACCAAGGGCATGTTCGACGTCGAGGAACCGGACCTGTGGCAGAAGGACCTGACCGATGCGATCGAGCTGTGGATCGAGGTGGGCCAGCCGGAAGAGCGGCGCATCCTGAAGGGCGCCGGCCGCGCCGAACACGTGATCGTGTACAGCTACAGCAGCGCCAGCCCGATCTGGTGGAAGAACATCGCCAACAAGATCGAGCGGGCGAAGAACGTTTCGGTCGTCAACCTGCCGTCGGAAGCCACCGCCGCGCTGGAAAAGATGGCGCAGCGTACGATGCAGCTGCAATGCACGATCCAGGATGGCCAGATCTGGCTGACCGACGGCGTCGAGACCGTGCAGGTCGAGCGCGAGGTCTGGAAGGCGGAGCGCTAGGCTCCACCGAAGTCCCTGTAGGCGGCGTTGCGCACGTCGCGCGGGAAGGCGCCCGCCATCCCTTCGAACGCCGTGTTCGTGAGCTGCACCACGATCAGGTCCGCGATCGGGTCGTGGAACCAGTAGTGGCCATAGGCGCCGCCCCATTGCAGCGTGCCGCACGATTGCGGCGAATGCGCTTCCTTTGGGTGGGAGAGCACCGCGCCCAGGTAGCCGAATCCCCAGCCGGGGCCCTGCGTCATCGCGGTTGGGCCCGTGCGGTCCACTTCGGCCGCGCGCAGGATGGCGCGGTTCGATGTCCTCAGACTCAGCAGGAAGCGCAGAAAATCGTCCGCCGTGCCGGCCATGCCGGCCCCGCCGGAAGGGTACGATGCCGGGTCGAAGATGCGCCCCGGCGTGAAGTGCGCGAATCCATCCATGAACGGCACTTCCTCTTCCTCGCCCATGCGCGCCGGCGGCGCCGGTTTCGCATCGCGGTAGGGCGTGACCAGCCGGCCTTCGTCGACGACGTGGAAGGCCGTGTCGCGCATGCGCAAGGGTCCCGTCACCTCGCGCTGCACGATCGTCGGCAGCGGCATGCTCGTGGCCCGCTCGAGCACGGCGCCCAGCACATCCGTCGCGACCGAATAGCGCCAGCTCGTGCCCGGCGCATAGGCCAGCGGGCATGACGCGATGCGCGCCAGGTTTTCCTCCAGCGACAGGCCGGCCTGGTCCAGGCCGTCGGAGACGCGCGCCCGCCGGTACGGCCCATCCGGCGGCTCCAGGAAGCCGTACGATAGCCCGGCCGTGTGCGTGAGCAGGTGTTGCAGCGTGATCGACGGCGTGGAACCGTCCGGCAGGCGCGGGTGGAAATCGGGCAGCCACTCGGTGACGGCGGCGGAAAGGTCGATGGTTTCCTCGTCGGCCAGCTTCAGGGCGGCGGTGGCGACGAGCGGCTTGGTGATCGAGGCGAGGCGGAACACGGCGTCCTCGCGCATCGGTACGCCGTGCTCGCGGTCCGCGTGGCCGGCCGCGCGGCGGTAGACGATCTCGCCGTCGCGCGCCGCGAGCACCACGGTGCCGACGATGCGTTGCCGTGCGATGGCGCTGTCGATGACCTTGTCGAGATTCATATGGGTTCCTCCGTACAGGCCGCCATCTTAGCGGCGATCGTGCGCGCGTGCAGCGCGGGCTATAATTGCCGGCATGACGACATCGTTCCAACGGCTGCTGCGGCTCCGCTTCGCATGGGTCGCGTGCTGCGCGATCCTGCTGAACGCGCTCGCGCCGGCGGTGTCGCACGCACTGGCCGCTTCGCCGGTGCGGGGCCACGCCTGGGAAATCTGCCTGAACGACGGTACGCGGCTGGCGGGCTACGGTGAACTGGACGAAGCCACGTTCCGCGCGCTGACCGACCGGGCCAATCCCATGCCTCCCGGTTTCGCCTCCCATGACATGAGCGATGCCGCGGCCATGGCCGATTGCGGCTACTGCCTGCCGCATGCCGGTTCGGTGGGCCTGCCGCCGCCGGCGGGCTTCATCGTGCCTGCCGCTACTGCCGCGGCGGAACGTCCCTACCTGTATTACCACGCCCCGCGGCCCTTGCAAGCCTGGGCCGGCGCGCAGCCGCGAGGTCCGCCCGCCATCTCCTGATTTCGTTGCGCAGTCTTTCAACCATTCAGGAGCCACACCATGAAACACCTCTTCACTGCCGCCGCACTGGCCGCTTCCTCCATCGCCGCCCACGCACAGGTGATCGTCACCGATGCCTGGGCCCGCGCCACCGTGCCCGCCGCCAGGGCGTCCGGCGCCTTCATGCAAATCGTATCGAAGACCGATGCCCGCCTGGTCGGCGTCAGCAGCCCGGTCGCCACGGCCGAGCTGCACCAGATGTCGATGCAGGACAACCGCATGTCCATGGCCCATGTCGAAGCGATCGACCTGCCGGCCGGCAAGGCCGTGCAACTGGCTCCGGGCGGCTACCACGTGATGCTGATGGGACTGAAGCGCCAGCTGAAGGAAGGCGAGACGGTGCCTGTCACGCTGGTCGTCGAACAAAAGGGCGGCAAGCGTGACAATGTGGAAGTGCAGCTGGCCGTGCGGCCGCTGACCTACGCGCCGCCGCGCCACTAGGAGGCGCCGTGTTCCCACCTTTGAAACGACCGCTGGCAGCCATGCTGGCGGCGCTGGGCCTGTGCGCCCATGCGCAGGCGCAAGAGCTCGATGTCGTCACGATTCACGGCGGCCGGCCTACCTCGCTGCCCACGCAGATTCCGACCACGATCGAGGGCATCACCGCGGCGCAGATCGAAGAGCGCATCAATGCGTTCGACGCCGAGGACGCGCTGAAATACTTCCCCAGCCTGAACGTGCGCAAGCGCTACATCGGCGACTATGACCACGCGGTGCTGGCCAGCCGTGCCTCCGGCACCGGCAACAGCGCCCGCTCGCTGGTGTACGCGGATGCCATCCTGCTGTCGAACCTGCTGGGCAACGGCGCCACGTACACGCCGCGCTGGGGCCTCGTCACGCCCGAGGAAATCGAGCGCGTCGATGTGCTGTATGGTCCGTTCTCGGCCGCCTATCCCGGCAACTCCGTCGGCGCCGTGGTCGATTTCCAGACCCGCATGCCCACGAAGCTGGAAGGCCATGTGCGGCTGGCCGGCTTCGCGCAGCGCTTCGCGCAATATGGCACCCGCGACACCTTCCATGGCAAGCAGGGCAGCGCGGCGCTGGGCGACCGGCAGGGCGCGCTGTCGTGGTGGCTGCACCTGTCGCGCCAGGACAGCGACGGGCAACCGATCGGCTTTGCCAACAAGCTGGTCGCCAACGGCGTGGCCGGCAGCGGCGGCGTGCCCGTTTCCGGCGCGGTCGCCGGCCGCAACCCGTCGAACCGCGACTGGCTGATCCTGGGCGCGAACAACCAGGTGCACACGGTGCAGGACCACGCCAAGGTGAAGCTGGCCTATGACTTCTCGCCCGTCCTGCGCGCCAGCTACACGCTCGGCTGGTGGAAGAACGACGCGGACCGGCGCAGCGAGTCCTACCTGCGCGACGCGGCCGGCAAGACCGTGACGGGCGGCGACATCAATGTGGACGGCCGGCGTTACACGCTGCTGGCCTCCGACTTCGCGCCGCAGCGGGGCGACCTGGAACACCTGATGCACGGCTTGTCCGTCAAACGGCATGCAAAGGGCACCTTCGACTGGGAATTCGCCGCCAGCAAGGTCGACTACCGGAAGGACCTCGTGCGTGTGCCGACCGTGGTGCTGGCCGGCCAGGATGCGACGGGGCAGGGCAATGTGACCGACATGGCGGGCAGCGGCTGGCACACGCTGGCGCTGAAGGGCACGTGGCGGCCGGACGCCGCGCACACGGTGGACCTGGGCGTGCAGCGCGACGGCGCGCGACTGCGCACGCGCGTGTTCGCCACGCCGGACTGGCTGGCGGGCAGCGACGGCCGGCACGTCTCGACGTTCAACGGCGACACGCGGCTGACCAGCATCTACGCGCAGGACACGTGGCGCATCGGCGAGCGCTGGAAAGCCACGCTGGGCGCGCGCTGGGAACGCTGGCAGGCATATGGGGGAGAAGTGTCGAACGCCACGAGCGGCCTGCTGCATTTCGGCGAACGCAGCGAAAGCGGCTGGTCGCCGAAGGCGGCGCTGGCCTGGCGCTTCACCGACGAATGGACGTTGAAGGCCTCCGCCGGCCGGGCGATGCGCAATCCGACGGCGGCGGAACTGTTCCAGGGCTCGATCGTGGATGGCCGTATCGTCAACACCGACCCGTACCTGCGCGCCGAGCGTTCCTGGACGGAGGAGCTGACGGCCGAACGCCTGGTTGCAAAAGGCAGCCTGCGCGCCACGCTGTTCCACGAACGCACGCGCGACGCGCTGTATGCGCAACCGCTGACGCCCACCGTGTCCACCGTGCAGAACGTGGGCCGCATCCGCACGGTCGGGCTGGAACTGGCGCAGCAGGCCGACGATGTGCTGGTCGAAGGTTTGTCCTTGCAGTCCAGCCTCACGTATGCCGATTCGCGCATTCGCGAGAACGCCGCGTTGCCCGCCTCGGTCGGCAAGCGGCAGCCGCGCGTGCCGCGCTGGCGCGCGACGGCGCTGGCCACGTGGCGCGCCGGCGACCGCCTCTCCGCCAGCGCCGGCGTGCGCTACAGCGGCACGCAGTACGGCACGCTGGACAACAGCGACCCAAACGGTTTCACGTACATGGGCGTCTCGCGCTACCTCGTGGCGGACGTGCGGCTGCGGTACCGCTTCGACGAACACTGGTCCGGCGCGCTCGGGATCGATAACCTGGGCAACGAGAAGTACTGGGCCTTCCACCCGTACACGCAGCGCACGCTGGTGGCGGAGTTGAAGTTCGACCTGTAAGGCCTTGAAACGACAGGCCCGGCGGGCAGCGCCTGCCGGGCCTGGCAAAGGGGAGGGCGGTTTTCAGCGGGCGGAAGCGCCCAGGCGTTGCACGGTGCCGGAACCGGCCACCGCCTTCGTGACCTGCGCATTGCCGTAGTAGCCGACGTTGCCCGAACCGGTGACGTTGGCGGTGATCGAACCGCGCGCCGTGAGCACCGACTGGCCCGAGCCGGCCACGGTCACGGTGGCATGCTGCACGTCCAGCCGGCTCGTATCGGCCTTGCCGGAACCGGCGATCGAAATCTGCGCGCGGGCCGCCTGGCCGGCCGCGTCGACCTTGCCGCTGCCGGCCACGCCCACTTCCACGGTCTTCGCCTCGATCCCGTCGATATCGAGCGCGCCGGAACCGGCCACTTCGAGCGTGAGCTTGTCGGCGCGGATGCGCCTGGCTTCCAGCATGCCCGAGCCGGCCACGCCGAGATTGTCCACCGCGCGGGCCCGCACCACGATCTTCAGGCGGCGCCCGTCGATCTGCATGTTCTTGCGCACCGGCCGGATGTTCAGCACCCCGTTCTCCACCACCGTTTCCACCAGCGGCAGGATATTGTCGTCGCCTTCGATCGTGAGCGTATCGTCGCCGCCGATCACGACTTCCACGTGCGCGCCCGTCGTCAGCTCCACCCCCTTGAAGGGCCCCGGCTGGCGCGCCTGCGACACGATCTTGCCGCTGCCCTGCACCCGCTCCCCGCCCAGCCACGCCAGCGTGGGCGAATCGGCCGCCGCGGGAATGGTCGTGGCCAGCCCGACGGCTGCGGCGAAGGCGGTGGCGATGAGGGCGATGGACTTGGTTTTCATGATGGACTCCGAGGATGCTTTGTCGATGATGGGATCGTACGCAAAGCGTGCCCAGTGGTCGCGGGCTGTGCGATGGAATGCATGGGGAGCGGAACAGGATGCGAAAACCGGCAAAAGCCGGTGACAGGCACCGGCATTTTTGAAACATTTCCTGAAACCCGGTGACAGGCACCGGGTTTTTTGCAACATTTCCGGATTGCCGGTGCCTGTCACCGGGGCTGACACGGGTTTTCTCGTGCGCCCCAGCTCAATCCAGCGGAACGGCGCGATACCGGTTCACATCCAGGCTCGACACCGGCGGCGCGTTGTTCCCCCACGCGCTGCGCAGGTACGACACCACCTGCGCCACCTCCGCGTCATCGAGTGCATGGCTGAATGGCGGCATGCCGTACGGCCGCGGGTTGCCGCGCGTGCCGGGCGGGAAGCCGCCATTGAGCACGATGCGGATCGCGTTCGTGGAATCCTGCATGGTCAGGGCGCGGTTGCCGGCCAGCGGCGGATAGTGGGGCGCGTAGCCGGCGCCGTTGGCGCCATGGCACTCGGCGCAGTGCTTGTCGTACAACTTCGCGCCGGCCTGCAGGAAGGCCACCGCTTCGGGGGCCTTCGAACGCTCGTGGGGCGCCCCGCCGTTGGCCGATGCCGGCAGCGATTTCAGGTAGACCGCCATCGCCCGCACGTCGGCCTCCGACAGGTGTTGCAGGCTTTCGCGCACCACCTCCGCCATCGGCCCGAACACGGTGGCGCGCGGCGACACGCCGGTATGCAGCAGCTGCGCGATGTCCTCGACGGGCCAGCGACCCAGGCCCGCTTCCGAGTCGGAAGTGAGCGACGGCGCGTACCAGCCCAGTACCGGCACCAGCCCCCCGGACAGGTCGCCGCCGCTGCCGCCCAGCACATTGCGCGCGCTGTGGCAGGCGCTACAATGGCCAGGGCCCTCGACAAGGTAGGCGCCGCGGTTCCATTCGGCCGGCCGGTCCCGGCGTTCCTGGTAAACGCCGGGCCGGAAGTACAGCGCGCGCCAGAACGCCAGCGCGGCCTGGGTGTCGTAGGGGAAGCGCAGCCGGTGCGGCGCGTTCGCATGCCGCACCGGCGGGATGGTGCGGAAATAGGCGTACAGTGCATCGGCGTCGTCGCGCGTGATCGCCGTGTAGTTCGTGTACGGGAAGGCCGGATAGAGCAGGCGGCCATCGCGCGAGCGGCCATTGTGCAGCGCGTTCCAGAAGTCGTCCGCGCTCCAGCGGCCGATGCCCGTCTCGGCGTCCTGCGTAATGTTCGGCGCAACGATCGCGCCGAACGGCGTCTGCAGCACGCGGCCGCCGGCATATTGCGCGCCGCCCCGTGCGGTGTGGCAGGCCATGCAGTCGGCCGCGCGGGCCAGGTAGGCGCCGCGCGCGATTTTCTCGGCGGCGGGCAGGGCGGCGAAGGCGGCGCTGGCTGGCGGCCCGGCGTCATGGCGCGGCCACAGGAACCCCAGCGCGACTGCCAGCGCCAGTGCCGCCGCGGCGATGATCCAGCGCGTCCGGCGGCTCATCGCGCGCCTCCATGGTCCGGCACGCCGCCGCAGCGCAGCGGCAAGGGCGCGGCGGGGGCCTCGGCCGGGCGCGCCGCCGCGTCCACGGGCTGGCTCGCCAGCCAGGTCGAGACGGCCGCCACGTCCGCCTCCGACAGGCGCGCCGCGATATCGGCCATGCAGTCTGGCGCCTGCGCGCGCCGCGCCTTGTTCTTCCACGCGCCGAACTGCGCGTTGATGTAGTCGCGCGGCAGCCCGACCAGGCCGGGAATCGCCGGCGCCACGCCGGCCAGCCGCTGGCCGTGGCAGGCCACGCAGGCGGGAACCTTGCGCGCCGCGTCGCCCTGCTGCACGAGCACCCGGCCCCGTTCCAGCGCCTGGGCGGTGGCGGCCACCGGGGCCGGCGGCGGGTAGGGCGGGTGCTGGCTTGCGAAGAATTGCGCGATCTCGCGCAGGTACGGTTCGGGCAAGTGCTCGACCATGTACGTCATCATGGGGAATTGCCGCCGCCCGTCGCGGAAGTTCAGCAGCTGGTTGTACAGGTAGCCCTCCGGCTTGCCGGCGATACGGGGAAAGAATGCATCGTTACGGCCCTGCGGTTGGTGGCACGCCAGGCACGGCGCGACGCGCTGCGCCAGCGTATCGGGCGGGGCGGCCGTGGCAACGGGGGGTACGGCCAGCGCGAACGAGGGCAGGGCGAACGAGGGCAGGGCAAATGCGGCGGCAAGCGCCGCATGCAGCGGGAGTCTCGGTTTGGGCATGCCGTTCCGGTGCGGTTGTCGACCAGGCAAGCATACCCCCGCCCGCGGCGGAAGAACAGTGGCGCGCGGTTCAGCCGCCGGCCGGTGTCGGCGCCGGCCGCGGCACTTTCGGCGGCCGCTGCGGCGGCAGCTTGTTGCCGAGCGCGAGCCAGTGGCGGTAGACGCGCAGCGCCACCTGGGCATCGTCGGCCGCGTATTGCAATTGCTTGTCCGTCAGGCGCGGCGTGGCCCAGTTGGTGGTGGAAATCTTCTTTGATTTCTGCAGCTTCCGGCCGAAGTACTGCGCCACGGCGCTCTTCGCACCGAGGTCGTGCTTCTGGCCAGGCACGCGCAGCGCTTTCGACAGGTCGGCCACGCGGGCCGGTTCGATGCCCAGCTTGGCACGCAGCCGCTTCACGTCGTCGGCGAGGCCGAAGCCGACCTTCAGCGTGTCGGCCGATTCGAGGATCGCCTTCAGCGCCGGCAGCAGCGCCGCCACGTCCGGGCCGACCGGGAACAGCCATGCGGTGAGCTCGTCGGCGAACTGCACGAGGTGCGGTCCGTCCGAGCTCTGGCCCTTGACGAAGGTGGGTTTGGATTCGGTGTCGAAACCGATGGCATCGTGCGCCAGCAGCGCGGCCTGGGCGGCCTGCGCTTCTTCGGCCGTGCGCACGAGGCGGATATCGGCCAGGGCAATGCCCTGGTAGGGCGGCAGGTCGGGCTCGCCCTGGTGTGCTTCGGTATGGAACGCCATCAGCCCTTGCGGGAGAACTTTGCGGTCAGCTGTTCCAGCTTTTCCTGGCGGCGGCGCGCCGCTTCCTCGGCCGCCTGCGCCTCGCGCTCGGCCTTCTTGCGCTCCGCTTCCTTGCGGAACCGTTCGGCCAGCGTATCCTTGGCGTGCTTGCGGTGCACGTCCGTCACTTCCGCGCCGGTCGAACCGTCGAGGTTGTAGCGCACGCTCGCTTTTTCCATCGCGCGCAGGTAGCGCTGCGAACCGGTGTGGATGCCCAGCGCGGCACGCATCAGCTTGCGGTCGATACCCGGCACCTGGGCGAGGATCTGCTTGTCGATCCCGATCGCCAGCGGCAGGAAATCGCGGAAAGGCGGGAATTGCTGCTGGAGCTGCTTCAACAGCGAACGTGCGCTCGGCGCCGGCGCGGCGGCGGGTGCCGCGGTGCGCGCGGCTTCGTTCGCGACAGTGCTGGCAGCAGCAGATCCGGCAGCAGATTCCGTAGCAGATTCGTCGGCAGCGGACGTCTCGGGGGTAAGGCTGGTATTCATCGACTTCAGTGATTGATCAGGAGGCGCCAGCATACCACGCGCGATCCGCGCGCGCGTTGCATTTTTCTTCATCATGACGAGTCGACCACGCGCCGCCACGAAGATTGCATGGCCGGCGGCGTGCCAGATGATGTCAAACCGTGTATAATGGCCGACGCACCAAATGCAGCGCGGTGCAGATTCAGTCTGGTAAGGAGTTGTCCGCGGTCCCCTGCACAAGGGTTTTCCGCATGCCGGCGCCCTGAAGCGAGTGGAAAAGCTCCATGCTTCGGCGAGCGCGACAGGGCCGAGCCCTCTCTTCTGTTCGTACTGAAGCTTTTACTGAATATCCACGGAACTGTCTTGAGACGAGTCCGCGAATGGAACCCGAAAGGTTCCGGATGCGCGGGCTTTTTTCATTCTGGATGATCCCCACATACGTACCGGCACGGTCTTTGCGAAGGCCGGGCTGGATTGTTCAATTTATTCACTTGCGTCGTGCCCGGCCAGGCACTGAAGAGATATTTGATGACGACGAAAACGCCGAAGACCCTAACGCTGTCCACCAAGAAGCCGCGCGCCGAAGCCGCGCCGCTGACGGTGCCGAAGACCACCTTATCCTATGTGATCGACAACGCGCAAGAGGCCGCCGGCAAAGTGACCGTCGTGAAGAAGAAGACGTCGCGCCTGGCGGCGCTGCAGCCCGGCGAGCCGGGCGGCGCCGAGGAATTCGTGGCCGAGTCCGCCGCACCGGAGGTGACGGCAGTGGAAGAACCGAAGAAGGCCGTCCGTAAGGCGGCCGCGAGCGCCGACGACGCCGCGCCGAAGGCGCCGGTGGTACGCGTGCGCAAGGCCAAGCTCGATGCCGCCGGGCAGCCGGCCGCCTCGCCCACGGCCCCGGCCGCGGTAAGCCAGGTGACCGATGCAGCCACGCTGGCCTCGATCGATACCTCCGGCTACCTGCTGCCTTCCGTGAAGGTGCCGGGCCGCCGTGGCCGCAAGCCGAGCGAATTCACGCCCGAGAACGATGAAGTGGCGGCACTGAACGCCGTGGAACGCGCCGAACTGAAGGCCGCGTCGAAGGCGCGCGAGCGCAAGGCCAAGGGCCTGGACCCGTTCGGCGGTGAAGCCGGCATGTCGCAGGAAGACCTGGAAAAGCGCCGCCAGCAGTTCAAGAACCTGATCAACATGGGCAAGGACCGCGGCTTCCTCACCTATGCCGAGATCAACGACCAGCTGCCCGAGAACATCGTCGATCCGGAAGCGATCGAAGGCATCATCGCCACGTTCAACGACATGGGCATCGCCGTCTACGAGCGTGCCCCGGATGCAGAAGCCCTGCTGCTGTCCGATAACGTGCCGACCGCCGCCTCCGACGACGAAGTGGAAGCGGCCGCCGCGACGGCCCTCTCCACCGTGGACTCCGACTTCGGCCGCACGACCGACCCGGTGCGCATGTACATGCGCGAAATGGGCGCCGTGGCGCTGCTGACGCGCGAGGGCGAGATCGAGATCGCCAAGCGTATCGAGGAAGGCCTGCGCGACATGATCCAGGCGATCTCGCAGTGCCCGACGACGATCAATGAAATCGTCGACCTGGCCGCGAAGATCGAAAGCGACGAGCTGAAAGTCGACGACGTGGTCGACGGCTTCGTGGATCCGGAAGAATCGTCCGCACCGGCCGCGCCGGCGCCGGCCGCCGCGGCTTCCTCCGATGACGAGGAAGACGAAGAAGAGCTGGAAGTGGAAGAGGACACCGACGGCGACGCCAACGGCGGCGCGGCCGGCTTCTCCACCGAACAGCTGGCCCAGCTGAAGGTCGATGCGCTGGAGCGCTTCGCCGTGATCGGTGCGCAGTTCGACCGCATGCGCAAGTCGGCCTACGGTTCGGCCGCTTACCAGAAGGCGCAGACGGCGATCTCCGCCGAGCTGCTGGGCATCCGCTTCACCGCGAAGGTCGTGGAAAAGCTGTGCGACACGCTGCGCGGCCAGATGGAACAGGTGCGCAGCATCGAGCGCGCCGTGCTGGAACTGTGCGTGAACCGCTGCGGCATGCCGCGCGCCCACTTCATCAAGGTCTTCCCGGGCAACGAGACGAACCTGGACTGGGTGGACGGCGAAGTCGACGCGCGCCATCCGTACAGCGCCGTGCTGGGCCGTAACGTGCCGGCCATCAAGGAACTGCAGAACAAGATGATCGACCTGCAGGAACGCGTGCAGCTGCCGCTGGCCGACCTGCGCAAGATCAACAAGCAGATGGCCGCCGGCGAGAAGCGCGCCCGCCACGCCAAGCGCGAAATGACGGTCGCCAACCTGCGTCTCGTGATCTCGATCGCCAAGAAGTACATCAACCGCGGCCTGCAATTCCTGGACCTGATCCAGGAAGGCAATATCGGCCTGCTGAAGGCGGTGGACAAGTTCGAATACCGCCGCGGCTATAAATTCTCCACGTACGCCACGTGGTGGATCCGCCAGGCGATCACGCGTTCCATCGCCGACATGGCCCGCACGATCCGCGTGCCGGTGCACATGATCGAAACGATCAACAAGATGAACCGCATCAGCCGCCAGATCATGCAGGAAACCGGCAACGAGCCGGACATGGCGACCCTGGCGGCGAAGATGGAAATGCCGGAATCGAAGGTGCGCGAGATCATGAAGATCGCCAAGGAGCCGATTTCGATGGAAACGCCGATGGGCGAGGATGGCGATTCCCAGCTGGGCGACTTCATCGAGGACAACACCACGCTGGCCCCGCTGGACGCCGCGCTGCACGCATCGATGCGCAACGTGATCAAGGAAGTGCTGGACTCGCTGACCCCGCGCGAAGCGAAGGTGCTGCGCATGCGCTATGGCGTGGAAATGTCGAACGACCACACGCTGGAAGAGGTGGGCAAGCAGTTCGACGTGACGCGCGAACGTATCCGCCAGATCGAAGCGAAGGCGATGAGCAAGCTGCGCCAGCCGTCGCGCTCGGACAAGCTCAAGACGTTCCTGACGCAGAACTGATCCTTCCGGATCGCCGGAAAAGGAAGCCGCAAGGCTTCCTTTTTTTTCGCCGGTCCGTTCCGCTGCCGGGCTCGAAAAAAACATCCGGCTTGCGGCCGGGTGTCGGATACCGCTTTTCTCGCCCGACGTCGCCAGCATCCGGCGAAAATTGGCCGGCACGCTGCTGAGCACGATTGGCAGCAATCACTAGGTGAAACCGCCGATGCGGGGTATGCTAGGCACGACATGGCGTGAAGTCGCTGTCTGACTCGTCGCGCCTGCGCATGCGGACCTTGTGCCGCATGCCTGCTGGCGGACGCTCGCTTCAATCAATGAACTGGAGAATCCGCATGAACGAGCTGGAAAAGCATGATACCGACAGCGTGATGGCGGTCCTGGCGGCGCTGCAGGCGGAGATGGCTGCCGATCTCGACGAGCTGCAAAACGAGATCCGTGTAGTCGCGGAGGCGGAGGGTAACGCTCCCGAATCGGGCGACAGTACGCTAAGCGAGCTGCTGGCGGCGAGAACGGCTCTGCACAGCGGCCTGGCAAGCATCCGCGAAGTGTGCGGCTGGATCGACTGGATCATGGAACGGGATGCGGAAGAGGATGCCACGCCCGTAACGATGCCATTGCCCGGCGCGCTGGGTTCTCCCATCCATTGACAACTCATCGCCAGGAAGAGCGGCGCAAGCGGCATGACATGATGCGTGCTAGGATGCAAGGTTCTCGTGCATCCGGCTCATCATGAAACACCGTCTCTTCCTGTTCGACCTCGACGACACTCTGCTCGACTTCAAGGCGTCCGAGCACCTTTCATTCCAACGCGCGCTGGGCGCGCTCGGCTTCACCGACAAGCTCGACGGCCTGTTCGCGCACTACCAGGTGTTCAACACGGCCCTGTGGCGCCAGTTCGAAGCGGGCACCGTGTCGAAGGAATTCCTGAAGGTGGAGCGCTTCCGCCAGAGCTTCCAGGCCAGTGGGCTCGACCTCGATCCCGAGGCGGCCAGCCGCCTGTTCGTGGAGTCGCTGTCCGATACCGTGGTGCTGATCGACGGCGCGGCGGCCTTGTGCGAAGAGCTGGCGGCAACCGGCGAGTTGGGTATCGTCACCAATGGCGCCGAGCAGATCCAGCAACTGCGTATCGCCAGCTCGGGCCTGGGCAAGCACATCTCGTTCGTCTGCACGTCCGAAGCGTGCGGTTTCGCCAAGCCCGACGTGCGCTTCTTCGAACATGCGGGCAAGCTGGCCCGCGCATTCGCGCGGCACGAGGCGATCATCGTCGGCGACCGGCTCGACGCCGACATCCTCGGCGCCAACCGCTACGGCATCGAAAGCTGCTGGTTCAATCCGGGCAAGCTGGCGAACGACTCGCAGGCCGTGCCGACCTTCGAGGTGGCGGCTCTGCATGAAGTGGTGCCGGCGCTGCGCGCCAGCGCCGAGGCTTGAATCAGCTGGGGTTGCGCTGATCGACGTCCGAACCATGCTCGCGGGGCGCGTCGTCGACATGTCGCGGTAGCCGGGGCGCTGCGTGCGCCGCGACATGCCGTCCCCCCGCTTACGCTGCCTGCCCGGTTCTTCCGGCGGCGGGCAACCGCCGCGCCAGCAGCGCCGTGCCGGCCACACCGCCAACGATCAGCAGCACGGCAATGACTTCCGCCTGCGTGCAGCGGAACACGCCGAAATCCAGCACCGGGTTATGGCGGATCTGCTCGATCAGCAGGCGCTCGATCCCGGCCAGCACCAGGTATACGCCGAACAGCCAGCCCTTCTGGAAGCTGTGCCGCCGCAATGCCCACAGCACGCCGAAGCCGGCGAAGCACATGGCGGCTTCGTACAGCGGCGTCGGGTACACGCCGGGCAGGGGGATTACCTCGCCGACGATATTGTTCTCGTACGTCTGGGCCCAGAGCCACGTGGGCAGCCAGTCAGGCTTGAGCGCCATGTCGGCGGCAATGCCCCAGTCGCCATCGCCGGACAACTGGCAGCCGATGCGGCCCAGCGCGTAGCCGAGCATCAGGGCCGGGGCGGCGGCGTCCAGTACCGTCATTGCGGGCAGCTTCCACCGCTTCACGCACACCAGGCCGGCGATGGTGCCGAAGATCAGGCCACCGAAGATGCTCAGTCCCGAGCGCGTGAAGATCATGGCTGCCGGATCGGCGAGAAACTGGTCGGTGTGCTCGAGGATGTGGAAGACCCGGGCGCCGACGATGCCGGCCAGCAGCGTGACCAGCGTGAGGTCGGGCACGACGTGCGCCGGGTCGACCGCTTCGCTGCGCCGGTTCCTGCCGCGCACCAGCGCATGGCCCAGCGCGCCGGCCGCGTGCAGCCTGGCCAGTTCGCGCCGCAGGAAGGCACCCGCCACGAACATGGCCGCCACGACAGAAAGACCGAAGACCGGGATCGGCAGGGGAAGGTCGGCGCCCGTCAGCGCCCTGACGATGTCGCCCAGGTAGGGATATGCCACGGTGTTCCTCCATGTATCGACGGCCTGCCCGGCTGGCAAAAAGCTGCCGCGGCCCGGCAGGGCGTCAGTAAGGCTTGCCGCTCACATCAAGGGCGATGCGCCACAGTGCGCGGTCCCCGGTAATGAACAGTGTCTTGCCGTCCGCGCCGCCGAAAGCGGCATTGGTGACATTGGCGTCGACGCGGATCGTGGCCAGCTCCTTGCCCTGCGGCGAGAACACGCGCACGCGCTTCGCGCCGTGCTCGGTCACGTACAGGTTGCCGTGGCAATCGAGCGCCATGCCGTCGCCGCCGTCGATGCCCTTGATGAATGCGCGGCCCGTGCCGGGCACGCCATCCGTGATCGGGTAGGCGCGCACCTCGCCATCGCCGGCATTCACGTACAGCAGGTCGCCGGACAGCGACAGGGCGATGCCGTTCGGGTTGCGCCGGGTGCCATCCACCAGCGTCACCTTGCCGTCCGTGCCCACGCGGTAGATGCCCGTCACGGGCTGGCCGCCGGGCGCGGCGGCCTTCTGGTAATCCGGATCGGTGAAGTAGATCGTGCCGTCGGCCGCGATGGCGATATCGTTCGGCGAATTGAAGACATTGCCCTGGTAGCGCTCGGCGATCGCGCTGCGCGCCTTGCCCGCCATGGCATAGCGCGACAGCGCCTTGTACTTGTGCGTGGCCGCGACCAGGTTGCCCTGCGCATCGACGGCCAGGCCATTGCTGCCGCTGTCCTCGAGGAAGGTCGTCACGGTGCCGTCGGCAGCCAGCTTGCGGATGCGGGAAGGGAAGCCGCCTTCATGGCCGAAGTCGGAAAAGTACAGCGCATCCTTGATCCACACGGGGCCTTCGTAGAGCTGCGGCCCGGTGCGGGTCGGCGCTGCCGCCGCGACGCGCTGGGCGGTCAGTTCGCCGGAGGGAGCCTTGCCGCAGCTTGCGGCAAGCGCAGTGCCCTGGATGGCGATGAGCAGGGCGGCAACGGCCGCAACGCGCGCGGTGCTCATTGCTTCACCAGTTCGACGCGGCGGTTCTTCTCGCGGCCGGCATCGGTGTCGTTCGACGCAACCGGCGCCAGCGACGCCACGCCGCGCGCCTCCAGCCGCTTGGCGTCGATTCGATAATCGGTCGCAAGGACCTTGGCGACGGCGGCGGCGCGTTTCTGCGACAGGTCCAGGTTTTGCGCGGCAACGCCCTGGTTGTCGGTATGGCCCACGATATACACCTTCAGTTTCTGGTCTTGTTGCAGCAGCTTGGCCATCTCGCCCAGCGCAGCCTTCGAGTCGGGTTTGACATCGGCCTTGCCGGTGTCGAAGTACACGCCATAGACAGCCACCTTGCCCTCGGCCGCGATGCCCTTGGCCATGCCCGCCGCGTCCAGGTTCGCTGCCACCTTGCCGGTTTCCATCGTTGCGGATTCCACGATCTCGGTGTACACGCCGCCATTCTTGCCACCGTTGGGCGACGCGACGATGATTGCAGCATGTACCACCGTGCCGTCCGGCCGGGTTCCTTGCGCGAGCAGGTAGCGCGATGCGACGGCGCCATAGTTGAACGGCTGCCAGTATTCGATGTTGCCGCTCGTGAACTTGCTGCTGACACGGTCCCCGAGCCACGACCTGCCGAAGCCTTCGCCACACGCTTCGTTCGCGCAGGCGAACACCGTCTTGAGCCCAGCCTTGGCGAGCGCCTGCTCGTAATTGCGCATCACCTCGAGTGAAGTACGCTCCTTGGGAAAGTTATAGGCGATCCGGGTGATCTTGCCTTCCAGCGGAACCTTCTTCACGAAATCCGAGCGGGCATTCACGTTGCCGAGCCGGCCTGCCGGCAGCACGATTTCATCGAAGTTCCTGGTCTCGAAGCCCACCATCTTCGCCCCTTCGAAACGGGACAGCAGCGGGTGATCCTGGGCGTTCTTGACAGTGTCCTGCGGCGGCATCTGGCCGTAGGCGAGCGGGGCGAGGCTGGCGCAGAGCGCCAGCGCGGGAAGTCGTTTGCGCATGGTTTTTTTCTTGAACTGAACCAGCGCGATTGTAGGTTTGGATTGCTATTAAAGCAATTGAAATCGTTTGCCGCGCAAGTTGGCGGTCACGCCTTGCGCACGAACTCCGATTTCAGGCTCATCGCCCCGAAGCCTTCTATCTTGCAATCGATATCGTGGTCGCTGTCGACGAGGCGGATATTCTTCACCTTCGTGCCCTGCTTGATGACGCCGCCCGACCCCTTCGGCTTCAGGTCCTTGATGACCGTGACGGTATCGCCGTCCTGCAGCACGTTGCCGGAGGCGTCGCGGTACACCCGCACGGTCTCGACCGCGGCAGCGGCGGGCGACCATTCATGTGCGCACTCGGGGCAGACAAGGCTGGCGCCATCCTGGTAGGCGAACTCGGAACCGCATTGCGGGCAAGGTGGCAGGGCGCTCATGGACACTTTCGCGAAAAACCGGGCAGTATACCCTGTGGAGGAGGAGGAACGATGATCGATGGATTGGCCAACCCCGTATGGGCCGCGCTGACGAGCGGGCACCGCCACCTGGCGCGCGAGCTGGGCGATATGCTGCGTTATGAGCCGGACGTGGCACCGTTCTGCGCGGTGCCGGAGCAGGGAATGTTCGTGCCCGCCGCCGACCTGGAACGCTTCAGGGAAGACGTGTATTTCGTGGGAGCCATTCCCACCGTGCCCGATGGCTGGCAGTTGAAGGAGTTGGGCGGTGTGCTGCAGATGGTGTACCGCGGCGGGCCCGTGGAAGCCTCGCCGGCCGACGGCGTCGTCGAACTCGACGCGCTCGACCCGGCCATGCAGGCATTGACCGCGGTCGCATTTCCCGGCTATTTCCGCGCCCGCACTGGAACGATGGGCCGCTATGTGGGCATCCGGGAGGGCGGGCAACTGATCGCGCTCTCCGGCGAGCGCATGGACTTCGGCGCGCTGCGCGAGGTAAGCGCCGTCTGCACGCACCCCGGGCACACGGGCCGCGGCCATGCCCGCCTGCTGGTGCGGCACATCATGCACGGCATGCAGCGGCAGGGCGTGACGCCGATGCTGCACGTGGGCGCGCAGAACGTCCGCGCCATCGGCCTGTACGAGGCACTGGGCTTCGAGCGCAACGGCGTGCTGCGGCACGCGAAGCTCCTTGTTGCCTAATGGCAACGCGCGGATAGGAGGCATCGCAGGCAAATGATATGCTGGGCAGCTTTACCTCATCGCTTTCCAGCATGTCTCCCAAGATTTCGATCCTCCTGCTCGCCGCGTCGCTGTGGGCGGGCAGCACCGCCGCCGCCCCGTCCGATCGCGTGGCCAGCCTTTATTCCTGCGACCAGGAAGCGGCGCGGGTTGCCGCGGACGAGCTGCTGGCCGACCCGGCCACCGTGCGGCAGCCGGCGCTGCTGTTCCACGCGGCGATGGCCGAGCGCACGGCGGGCCGGCGCGAGCGCGCGTTGTTCTTCCACCTGGCGGCCCGCCTGCGCGGCACGCGGCAGGCGCTGGTCGAGGGTGGCGAGGCCCGGCAAGTCGTGGAGGCGTTGAACGCGTCCGTGGCACCGTTCATGATGCCCATCATGGGCAGGGACCCGGAACTGGGCCGTAAGGTGATGCGCCAGGTGCTCGAATGGGATAGCGCGACGCCCGACCCCTTCCGCGACAAGGTGCCGCAGGCTGCCGGGACGGTCAGGAACGATCTCGCCGAGTTCGAGGCCGGCTTCGCCCAACTGGCCGAGGCCGTTGCAAGGGGAGTGGGCGATGGCAGCCAGGCGCGCAAGACCGACGAGCATATGGAAAAGATGGCGCTGGCCAGCCATGCCCGCCGCTGCGCTCCGGGCACCGTCGACGCGACGGCCGCGCCGGCGGCGATCGCACGCATCGACGAAGAAGTAAGGGGCCTCGTGACGGCGCATCCGCTGGTGCTCCGGCGCGCCGGCGGTGCCATCGGCAAGGTCGCCATCGCCAGCCGCGCGAACCATCAGTATGCATTGCCGCACCGGTACACGGTGAGCGTCGTGCCGGGCAGCGGCGACACGTTCTATGCCGAGGTCGACGTGGCAAGCACGGTCGGTGCCGACCGCCAGCTGGGCAAGATTACTCCGAAGCTTGCGTGCCTCACGGACCTGTGGATCGGCCAGCGCGAAGCGGTCAAGGATGTGTGCACGAGCGATCCGAGGGCGCTGCGCGTGCGCTGACTTCAGTCGCCGGCGGTTACGTTGCCGATCCCCGACACGGACTTGTTCAGCGCCTTCGGCTTGCCGTAGTACGTGAGGCTGCCCATGCCGCGCACCACGGCGTTCAGCGTCTGGCTGGCGTGCACCTTCACGTCGCCGATGCCTTCGAAGTTCACGTCGGCGCGGTCGGTCTTCAAGTCCCGCGTGATGACCTCGCCCACGCCGCGCGCCTTCAGCCGCAGCCATTTAGTGCTGCCTTTCGCCTCCAGCCGGCCGGCGCCCTCGAACTGCAGGTCGATCCGCTCTTCCTTCACGTTGTCGATCACCACCTGGCCCGCGCCCTCGACGATGCACTTCACCAGCGACGGCACGGTGATGACGATCTTGTCGCCGTCCTTCAGGTTGACGTTGTTCTTTTCCGCATAGTCGATCCGCAGCTCATCGGACTTCACGCTGGTGAGCACCTTGCCGATGAATTCCGGCCGGCCCATCACCTTCACCGATTGTGCCTTGCCGGCGTGGACTTCGATATTGATCGGGCCGTGGATGTTGATGGCGCGGAAGGCGGCGAGCTGGCGCGCATCCTCGGCACCATGGGCCGAGGTGACGGCGAGGGCGCAGCAGAGCAGGGAGAGCAGCAGGGAACGGGACAAGACCAGCATGGCGGGAACCTTTTGTAGTGTTGTATGGTGAAGCGATTCTAGATCGTCCGCCGCCGGCTCGGCGGAGATTGCGACGAAATGCCGATTTTCGGCGCCGAAGTGCGCGAAACGCTGCAAGGGATCGGTGCGCCGCCGCCTGCGGCGCCATCGGGGACAGTCCCTGTTGTAAAAAATCGGGACTGTCCCTGTTGTAAAAATTCGGGGACTGTCCCTGTTGTAGGCATGGAACACCGTTGGCAGTTCAGAGCAAAAAAAAAGCGGACCCGCAGGTCCGCTTTCGTCGGCTCGTGAAAATCAGCCCGTATTGCGCAAGCCCGCCGCCACGCCGTTGATCGACAGGTGGATGCCGCGGTGCACGCGCGGGTCGGCCTTGTCCGCCTCGGCGGCCAGCGCCCGGCGCCGCTTGATCAGCTCCACCTGCAGGTGGTTCAGCGGATCGAGATACGGGAAGCGGTTCTGGATCGAGCGCGCCAGCAGCGGGTTGCCTGCCAGGCGTTCGGTCGCGCCGGTCACGGTATCGAGCACCTCCAGCGTGCGGCGGTACTCGTCGCTGATGCGCTTGAAGATCCGCTCGCGCAGTTCCTTGTCCGCCACCAGTTCGGCATAGCGCGAGGCGATCGCCAGGTCGGTCTTGGCGAACACCATGTCCATATTGGACAGCAGCGTGGCGAAGAACGGCCAGTGCTCGGCCATCTCGCGCAGCTTGCCGAGGCGTTCCTCGCGGTCGCCGTCGGCGATCCAGCCCGCCACGGCGCTGCCCACGCCGTACCAGCCCGGCAGCAGCAGGCGGCACTGGCCCCACGAGAAGCCCCACGGAATCGCGCGCAGGTCTTCGATGCGCTTGGTCGACTTGCGCGAGGCGGGGCGCGAACCGATGTTCAGCTCCGCGATCTCGGCGATCGGCGTGGCCGCAAAGAAGTAGTCGGTGAAGCCCGGCGTTTCGTACACGAGGTTGCGGTAGGCCTTGTACGCGCGGTCGGACAGTTCCGCCATCACGGCTTCGAAGCCCGCTACCTGTTCGGTGTGCTCCGGGTGGGCCACCGGCATCAGGCTCGCTTCCAGCGTGGCCGCGACCAGGCGCTCCAGGTTGCGGCGGCCGATCTCGGCATTCGAGAATTTCGAGGCGATGATCTCGCCCTGTTCCGTCAGGCGGATCTGGCCGTTCACGGTGCCCTTCGGTTGCGCCAGGATCGCCTCGTAGCTCGGGCCGCCGCCGCGGCCGACGGTGCCGCCGCGGCCGTGGAACAGGCGCAGCTTCACGCCGGCCTTGCCGAACACCTCGATCAGCGCGATCTCGGCCTTGTACAGTTCCCAGTTCGACGTGAGGAAGCCGCCATCCTTGTTCGAGTCGGAGTAACCCAGCATCACTTCCTGGATTTGCCCGCGCTTCTCGATCAGGCCCTTTACCAGCGGCAGCGACATCACCGCTTCCATGATGCCGGCGGCGCGCTGCAGGTCGGGGATCGTCTCGAACAGCGGGATCACCATCAGGTCGGCCGTCGTTTCGCCTGCGGCGTTCGTGCGCAGCAGCCCCGTTTCCTGTTGCAGTACCAGCACTTCCAGCAGGTCGGACACGGTTTCCGTGTGCGAGATGATGTAGTTGCTGATGGCCCGCTCGCCGTAGCGGCGGCGGATCTCGCGCGCGGCGCGGAAGATCGACAGTTCGGACTGCGTCTCGTCCGTGTAGTCGATGTACGGCGAGTACAGCAGGCGCGGCTGGGCCAGCTCGGCCAGCAGCAGTTTCACCTTCGCATCCTCATCGAGTTCCGCGTAGTTCGGCAGGGCGCCGGCGCGGGCAAACAGTTCGGTCAGCACGCGCTCGTGCACGTCCGAGCTCTGGCGCATGTCCAGCGAAGCCAGGTGGAAGCCGAAGATGTCGGCGGCGCGCTTCAAGGTCGTCAGGCGCGGGCGCGCCAGCAGCGCGGCGTGGTTCGCTTCCAGCGAATCGATCAGCACCTGCAGGTCGGCCGAGAAGGCGGCGGCGTCCGGGTACGGCTCGGCATGGCCCACTTCCTTGCGCAGGATATTGGTCGCGCCCAGCGACCGTGCGGTGCTGGCCAGGCGGGCGTAGATGCCGATCAGCGCGCGGCGGTAAGGCTCGTCCGCGCGGTGGTCCGACTGGTCCGGCGATGCATCGGCCAGCGCCTGCAATTGCGGGCTGCACGGCACCATCAGCGTGGAGATCGACAGGTCGGCGCCCAGCGCGTGCGCTTCGTCCAGGTAGAAGTCGAGGATCGTCGTGGCCTGGCGGGCCAGCGCGTGCTGCATCGTGTCCGCGTTCACGTTCGGGTTGCCGTCGCGGTCGCCGCCGATCCAGCTGCCCATCTGCAGATAGGGCGCTTCGATGGTGGGAACGTCGCTGCTTCCGTACTGCTCGGCGATATCGGCCTCGATATCGTCGTACAGGCCCGGCACCTCGGTGAGGAAGGTAATGCGGTAGTACGACAGCGCGTTCTCGATCTCGTCGGCCACCGTCAGTTTCGTGTAGCGCAGCATGCGCGTCTGCCACAGGGTGGCGATGCGCACGCGCAGCATGTGCAGGTTGGCGGCGCGTTCGCGCGGCGTCAGCGGCAGGTCGCGTTCGGCCAGCAGGCGGGCGATGTCGTGCTCGGCATCCAGGATCGACTTGCGCTGCACCTCGGTCGGGTGGGCGGTCAGTACCGGGGCGATCAGCGCTTCCTTGAAGAAGTTCTGTACGGTGTCCTGGCCGACGCCGGCTTCCTTCAGCTTGGCAAGGGCGTAGCGGGTACTGCCGCGCCGCGGCTGCGAGCCCGCCAGCAGGTGGGCGCGGCGGCGGCGGATGTGGTGCTGGTCTTCCGCGATATTGGCCAGGTGCGAGAAGTACGAGAAGGCGCGCACCACCGAGATGGTCTGTTCCTTCGTCAGGATCTTCAGCATGCCGTCCAGTTCCTTGGCGGCACCGGCGTCCGCCTCCCGGCGGAAACGCACGGCGGTCTGGCGGATCGTTTCCACCACGGCGAAGACTTCCTCGCCTTCCTGTTCGCGCAGCACGTCGCCCAGCAGGCGGCCGAGCAGGCGGATATCTTCTTTCAGCGGCGCGTCCTTGTCGGCGGCGCTTTGTTCATTATTATCTGTCGCACTTACTTGATTAACCATGGAATGATCGCTACGAAGTGGCAAAGTTGAGGTTCGGTGCATGGGGCTCGTGACCACGGCTGCAGGGAATACGCGTGCTAGAATCTCTGGTCCATTTTGTGGTCCAAGACTACGCGCAGGTCGCTGGTGCACGCTTGTCGGCGTGGGCAACAGCATAAAGTACAGGAAAGACAAGGTTTTGAATACATCTGAATCAGTCCAGTCGGAAGCAAGGGATGAAATGAGGGGCGCAACCGTCGTCCCGTCCAGGCTGGTGATCGCCTCGCGTGAAAGCCGGCTCGCCATGTGGCAAGCCAATCACGTGCGTGATCAATTGGCATCATTATATCCGCAGTGCTGCGTCGAAATCCTCGGTATGACGACCCGCGGCGATCAGATCCTTGATCGCACCCTGTCCAAGGTGGGCGGCAAGGGCCTGTTCGTGAAGGAACTGGAAGTCGCGATGGCCGAGGGCCGTGCCGACCTGGCCGTGCACTCGCTGAAGGACGTGCCGATGGAACTGCCGGAAGGCTTCGCGCTGGCCGCCGTGCTCGAGCGCGAAGACCCGCGCGACGCCTTCGTCTCCAACGATTACGCCTCGTTGGCCGAGCTGCCGGCCGGCGCCGTCGTCGGCACCAGCAGCCTGCGCCGCCAGGCGCTGATCGCGGCGCGCTATCCGCACCTCGTGATCAAGCCGCTGCGCGGCAACCTCGATACCCGCCTCGGCAAACTGGACCGCGGTGATTACGCGGCCATCATCCTGGCCGCCGCGGGCCTGAAGCGCCTGGGCCTGCCGCAGCGCATCCGCGCGCTGCTGGAGCCGGAAGACAGCCTGCCGGCGGCCGGCCAGGGCGCGATGGCTATCGAGATCGCCCAGCGCACCGACGGTGTCGACCTTGTCGCCCTGCTGGCACCGCTGAACCACGTCGCGACTTCCCAGGCCGTGACGGCGGAGCGCCGCGTGTCGAAGGTGTTCGGCGGCAGCTGCCAGGTGCCGCTCGCCGCGCACGCCACCATCGAGGGCGGGCAGATGCACCTGCGCGCCATGGTCGCCACGCCGGACGGCAAGCGCGTGGCCAGCGCCTCGGTGCACGGTCCGGCCACCGATGCCACGCAGCTGGGCGACCAGGTCGCCGGGAAGCTGCGCGAACAGGATGCCGTGGCGATCCTCGCCTCCTGCCTCGCCGAGGCGGACGGCGCCGGCGCCTGACGGGATGCCGGGCGCCGTCGTCATCACCCGTCCGCGCGCGCAAGCCTTGCCGCTGGCCGAGCGCGTGACGGCGCTGGGCCGGCGCGCCGAGATGCTGCCGCTGCTCGACATTTCTCCGCTGCCCGATACCGCGCAGCTGCGCGCCGTGCTGGCGCGGCTGCCGCAATTCGCGCTGGTGGCCTTCGTGTCCCCGAATGCCATCGATGCCGCCTTCGCGCACATTGCTCAGTTACACGGTGCGTGGCCAGCCGGCGTCACGCTGGCCGTGGTGGGGGAGGGGAGCCGGGCCGCACTCGCTGCGCACGGCATCACGCCGGAGACCGCGCACATCGTCAGCCCGCTCGACCCCGTGCACAGCGACTCCGAGCACCTGATGCAGGCGCTCGACCTGCCTGCGCTGAACGGCAAGGAAGTGCTGATCGTGCGCGGTGAGTCGGGCCGCGAACTGATGGCCGACGGCTTTCGTGCCGCCGGCGCCAATGTCACCGTGCTGCCGGCCTACCGCCGCAGCGTTCCCCAGCTGACGCCCGGCTTCGCGGCACGCCTGCAGGCGCTGCTGGCCGAGCCGAACGACTGGATCGTCACCAGCTCCGAAGCGCTGCGCGGCCTGTTCATGCTGCTGGAAGAGCTGGCCTGCTCGGCGGCCTGCGAGGATGTTGTGGCAAAGATGCAACAACAGCATCTTATTGTCCCGCATGCCCGGATTGCCGAAACGGCGCGCCTGCTCGGCCTTACCCGGTTGACGCTCACAGGTTCCGGCGACGAGCGCCTGCTCGCCGCGTTACAATCACGGCCATGAACGAATTGCCTACCTTACCAGACCCGGCTGCTCCATCCGGCGCCCAGGCCGGCGCGGCCGTTCCACCCGCTCCCGCCGGCACGCCGCCTTCCGCTCCCTCCGGCCTGTCCAACCGCCACCTGACCATCGGCGTCGCCGTGCTGGCCTTGCTGCTGGCCGCGCACGCGATCAATACGCACACGCAGATGCGCAAGGTGCGCACGGAGACGGCGATGCGCCTGCAGAAGGCCGATGCCGTCAATGCCGAGTCGAACCAGCTGGTGAAGTCGGTGCAGGAAACCACGCGCGACCTGCAGGTGAAGGTGGGCGTGCTGGAAAACCGGCAGCAGGAAGCGCAGGCGCAGCAACTGGCGCTGGAACAGCTGTACAACGACATGTCGCGCAACCGCGACGAGTGGGCGCTGGCCGAGATCGAGCAGGTGCTGTCGACGGCGAGCCAGCAGCTGCAACTGGCCGGCAACGTGTCCGGCGCGCTGATCGCGCTGCAGAACGCCGACCGCAGCCTGTCGCGCTCCGACAAGCCGCAATTCATCACCATCCGCCGCGCGATCGCGCGCGATACCGAGAAGCTGAAGGCGCTGCCGAGCGTCGATTCCGTGGGCCTGGCCGTGCGGCTGGACAATGTGATCGCCCAGGTCGACACGCTGCCGATGCTGTCGGACGCCACGCTGTCCACGCACGGCATGGCCGACCGGGCGGCGGGCAGGCATGAAGCGCGCGTGAAGAGCCGCGCCCCGCAGATGGAGCCCGTGGTGCCGCAGGATACGTGGGTCACGCGCCTGCAGGCGGCCTGGAATGGCTGGAGCAGCGAGATGTGGACGGACGTGCGCGAGCTGGTGCGCGTGCGCACCGTGGAGAACCCCGACTCGCTGATGCTCGCCCCGGAACACGCCTACTTCCTGCGCGAGAACCTCAAGCTGCGCTTGCTGAACGCGCGCATGGCGCTGTTGTCGCGCAACGAAGGCGCCTTCCGCGCCGACCTGCTGGCGGCCCAGGAAACGCTGGCGCGCCACTTCGACACGCGGGCGCGCCAGACGCAGACGGTGCAGACCTTGCTGCGCCAGGTACAGGGCAGCAACCTGTCGATCGAGATGCCCACCCTCTCGGACAGCCTGAACGCCGTGCGCAACTACAAGGCGAAGCCCTGACATGCGTGTATTCCTCTGGTTACTTGCGCTGATGGCGGCCGCCATCGGCATCGCCGTGACGGCCCGCTACAACCCGGGCAACGTGGTGCTGTTCTATCCGCCGTACCGGATGGACCTGTCGCTCAATATCTTCGTGGTGCTGCAGGTCCTGCTGTTCGTGCTGCTGTATGCGGTGGTGCGTGCCGTGCGCGCGACCGTCAAGATGCCCGAGCGCGTGGCCGAGTACCGCCAGCGCAAGCGCGAACGCGACGGCAACAAGGGCTTGCGCGACGCGTTGAAGGCGCTGTTCGAGGGCCGCTTCGGCCATGCCGAGAAGGCCGCGCTGCGCGCCGCTGAGCTGCCGGAAAACGCCGGCGTGGCCGCGCTGATCGGCGCCCGCGCCGCCCACCGCATGCGCCAGGCGGCCCGCCGCGACCAGTGGCTGGCGCGCGTTGCCGACGACCCGGCCATGAAGACGGCGCGCCTGATGACGATGACCGAACTGCTCGTGGACGACCACCAGCCGGAAGCGGCGCTGGCGGCCGTGCGCGAGCTGAACGCCAGCGGCACGCGGCACATCCATGCGCTGCAATGGTCGCTGAAGGCCGAGCAGCAGGCGAAGAACTGGCCGGAAGTGCTGCGCCTCGTGCGCTCGCTGGACAAGCACCGCGCGCTGCACCCGGCGTTGTCGGCCCGGCTGCGAGAACTGTCCTACGAACACCTCTTGTCCGACAAGACCCACGACGCGGAATCGCTCATGCGCGTGTGGGCCACGATCCCGACGACCGACCGCGTCAAGCCCTATGTGGCCTGCCGTGCCGCCACCGCGCTCAATTCGCGCGGGCTGCATGACGAGGCGCGCCATGTGGCGGAAGAAGCGCTCAAGGCGAACTGGGACGAACGCATCGTGCGCGCGTACCGCGACGCCGCCGCCCCGGCCGGCTCGGCCGCGCTGCTGGCCCAGATCGAGCATTGCGAAGCCTGGCTGGCCGAGCGCCCGAACGACGCCGAACTTGCTCTCGCGCTGGGCTCGCTTTGCCTGAAGCAGAAGCTGTGGGGCAAGGCCCAGCGCTACCTGGAGGGGGCGCTGTCCGACGCCACCGAACCGGCGATGGTGCGAGAAGCCCACCTGAAACTCGCCCAGCTGCACGAGGCGCTGCAGCAGCCGGAAGAAGCTGCCAGCCATTACCGGCAGTGCGCGCTGGCGACGATCCTCTAAAGTTGCTCCGAAAATGGGGTCTGTCCCCATTTTTGTTGCAATATTTGCTGCGCCGCACCAGCTTGCATTTGGCTATAATTGCGCGGTTTAGCCAATTGACAAAGCTGTATTACCGAGGAAAAACATGAGTCTGAATAAAGTATCCGCCGGCCGCGACGTGCCGAATGACTTCAACGTCATCATCGAGATCCCGATGAATGCCGATCCGATCAAGTACGAAGTGGACAAGGAATCCGGCGCGATCTTCGTCGACCGCTTCATGGGCACCGCGATGCACTACCCGTGCAACTACGGCTATGTGCCGAACACGCTGTCCGCCGACGGCGACCCGGTCGACGTGCTGGTCATCACCCCGTTCCCGCTGATCCCGGGCGTGGTCGTGCGCTGCCGCGCGATCGGCGTGCTGAAGATGACGGACGAAGCGGGCCAGGATGCGAAAGTGCTGGCGGTGCCGGTCGACAAGGTGCTGCCGATCTACAAGCACTGGCAAAAGCCGGAAGACCTGCAAGACCTGCGCCTGCAGCAGATCCAGCACTTCTTCGAACACTACAAGGACCTCGAGCCGGGCAAGTGGGTGAAGGTCGACGGCTGGGAAGGCCCGGAAGCGGCCAAGGAAGAAATCCTGTCCGGCGTGGAAGCGTACAAGAAGGGCGCGCAGGCGTAATCACGCAGGCACCAGGACCCTCGAAAAAGGCAGCTTCGGCTGCCTTTTCCAATTGACGACCGCCGATGTCCGGAACCAGTACCTCATTGAGGCCTGGTGTCGGTCATATTTTCCGGGCGCTTTCTCCGGAAAATGTGTGCGACACCGGTTCTCGCGGAGCCTGCCATTGCGGGTGCCTCAAAGGAAAACCGGTGTCGAACACCTGAAGGTGTCCGACACCAGCACGCAACACCAGCACGCAACACCAGCACGCAAAGGCCGGTAGCGGCCTCGGCTTTCGCTGCCTGTGCAACACCTGTAAAGCCGCGTAAAACCCCGCAAAACTCCCGCAAGACCCATCCCGCCGGCGACCCGCTTCGCTACAGTGCCGCGTATCCAAACCAACCACGGAGTACGCGCATGCACTTTTCAACACGGGCAGCGGTCATCGCCACTTCGCTCACGCTGTTCCTGTCCGGCTGCGGCAGTTCATCCGACACGGAAACAGGTCCCGCGATCGTGACGCAACCCGCGTCGGTCACGATCATCGACGGTTCGAACGGCGTGCTGTCGGTCGTCGTCAAGGGTAGCGGCCTCGCTTACCAGTGGTACAAGGACGGTGCTCCGATCGATGGCGCCACGGCCGCCATCTACACGGCCACGGCGGCCGGCAGCTACTACGTGGTGGTGACTCATGCCGAAGGTTCGATCACGAGCGGCAACGCCGTGGTGTCGGTCACGACCGCCCCGGTCATCACCGCGCAGCCGGCGTCCGCCACGATCCTGACGGGTACCAGCCAGGTGCTGAAGGTGGGCGCGGAAGGGGCCGATCTCACGTACCAGTGGTACAAGGACGGCGTGGCGATCGGCGGCGCGACGGCGGCCACGTATTCGGCGTCCAGTGCCGGCAGCTACATGGTGCAGGTCTTGAACGCGGCCGGTTCGGCGCAGAGCACCGCGGCCGTGATCGCCGTGTCGCCGAACGTGACCGCGCCCGTGATCATCACGGAGCCGCGCTCGCAAACGGTGAACGCCGGCACGGGCGTCACGTTCTCGGTCGCCGTCAGCGGCACCAGCGTCGCTTACCAGTGGTACCGCAACGACGTGCCCCTCGCCGGTGCCAACGGCCCCACCTACACGATCACGGCGGCAAACGCCAACAGCGCCGGCATCTACCAGGTCGTGGCCACGAACACGGCGGGTACCGCCACCAGCACCACGGCGGAGCTGAAGGTGAACGTCCTGGGCGATGGCGCCAACACGGCGGCCGTCGTCAACGCCGCAAATGCCTTCCTGGCCACGCTGACGGCGCAGCAGAAGACTGTCGCCACCGATGCCACGTCGTCCACCACGGTGCTGTTCGACTACTCGCTGGCCAATGCGAACCAGTGGACGAACCTGCCGGGCAACCGCCACGGCCTGCGCCTGAACGGCAGCGCGCTGAACAGCGAGCAGCTGGCGGCGGCCAATGCCGTGATCGCGAAGGCGCTGAGCGCCACCGGCATCGCGCTGCTGGGCGAGCTGCGCGCGGCCGATCAGGTGCTGGCCACGGCGCAGGCGAACGGCACCGGCACCGGCATGCCGGGCGGTACGGGCATGCCACCCACCGGCACCTTCCCGACGGACGGTACCGGAACGCCGATGGCCGGGACCTTCCCTCCGGACGGTGCCGGCACCCCGCCAACGGGCACCGGCGGCGGCATGGCAGCGATGGGCTACGGCAGCGACCTGTATTCGATCGCCTTCGTGGGCACGCCCTCGAAGACGTCGCCCTGGATCCTGCAGGTGATCGGCCACCACCTGGCCTATAACATCACCTACAACGCCAGCAAGGTAAGCGCCACGCCGGCATTCATCGGCGTCGAACCGCCCGACTGGAGCGTGGCCGCGGACGGCACGGTGACCGTCACGAACAATGCTTCCACCGCGGGGTACGCGCACGCGCCGATGGAAAGGCAGCGCGCCGCCATGTACAACCTGGCCGAAGCCATCCATGCGGACAGCACGGCGAGCGCCGCCGCGAAACTGGCCGGCACCTTCACCGACGTGCTGATGGGCGCTTCGGGCAACAGCGACGGCAACTACAAGTCGCTGGTGTACCCGACCAGCGGCCGCGGCCTGCAATACCCGGCCATGAACGACACGCAGAAGGCCTATGTGCGCGCAGCGATCGAAGCCTGGGTGAACACGCAGGCGGCGGACGTGGCGGCCGCGCTGCTGGGCGAATACCTGTCCGACGAGGCACTGGCCGACACCTATGTGGCCTATGGCGTCGGCCAGAACGGCACCAAGGCCGATTTCTCCGCCTACCCGAACGCGAAGGCGGTGCCGCTCGACGCGCAGCACTCGTACATGCGCATCGACGGGCCGCGCGTGTGGATCGAATTCGTCGTGCAGCAGGGCGTGGTGTACGGCACCAATGTCCACTACCACACGATATGGCGCGACAAGACGGCCGATTACGGCGGCAGCTTCTGACGTGCTGACGAGGTTCCTGCAATGCGTGGCCGTGCCGTGCCTCGCCTTCGCGGTGGCGGCGGCATCGGCCCACCCGTCGCCGCAATCCGAGGTGCTGCTCGAAGGCCGCGCCGACAGCGTGCATGCCCAGGTCACGCTGCCGCTGGACGAGCTGGCGCTGGCATTGGACCGGCGGCCGGCCGAGCCGGGGCCGGACAGCGCCCTCGTCACCGATGTGCAACTCGGCGCCTACCTGGCCGCGCACATCCGCCCGGTGGCGCCGGACGGCCGGGCATGGACGGTGAAGACGGGAGACGTGCGGTGGATGCTGCGCCAGCGCCCGGCCGACGTGGTGGCTTCGCTGACCTTGCGCCCGCCCGCGGGCGCGCCGCTCGACCGCTTTACCCTGAACGTCGATGCGATCGCGCACCAGGTGCCGAGCCATGTCACGATCGTGGCGATGCGCGGCAGGGGGGAGGCCAGGCCGCGCGTCGTCGGCACGCTGCGCTTCGGCCAGCGCAGCGTGGCCGTGCGCGGCGCCGATCCGCGCTGGTGGATCGGCAGCGCCGACCTGTTCAGGCTGGGCATGGCCCATATCGCCGAAGGCGCCGACCACCTGCTTTTCCTCCTCACTTTGCTGCTGCCCGCGGCGCTGGTCGCCAACGGTGGGCGGTGGCAAGGCTACGGCGGCACGCGCCACCTGGCCGCCAACCTGCTGAAGGTGGTGACCGCCTTCACCGTGGGACATTCGCTCACGCTGTTGCTGGGTGCCACGGGTGCCGTGCGGGTACCCGAACAACCCGTGGAAGTGGCGATCGCGGCGTCGATCCTCGTCTCCGCTGCCCATGCCTGGCGGCCGCTCTTCCCGCGCCGCGAAGCGTGGATCGCCGCCGGCTTCGGCCTCGTGCACGGCCTCGCATTCGGCGCCACGCTGCGGGAACTGGATCTGTCGGGCCTGCGGCTGGCTTGCGGCATCCTCGCCTTCAACCTGGGCATCGAAACCATGCAGGCCGTGATCGTGGCGCTGGCCGCGCCGCTGCTGGTGCTGCTGGCGCGCTCGCGTTTCGGCACGCGGGGCAGGCGCGTCGCCATACTGGCCGCCGGTGCGGCGGCCGTCGCGTGGGTTGTGCAAAGGGTATGACGCTACCTCCTTTGCGTGTTGCAAATTGGAATAAGTAGTTACCGCAGGGATGCATAAAATGCCAGGCCGAGGCGGTACAATGCGGCGCTTTCAATCAAAACGGGAAGAAGTGACGATGAAAGCATTCGCCAACATGAATATCGGCAGGCGTCTCGGCGTGGTCTTTACGCTCGTGCTCGGCCTGACCATCGTGATCGCGGTGGCTGCCATCTGGCGCCTGAACAAGATCGCCGACGAGACCAGCGCGATGATGGCTGTGCCCCTGGCGAAAGAGCGCCTGATGAGCGAATGGCACACGCAGACCTTCGCCGCGGTGCGCCGCACCGCAGCGATCGTCAAGAGCAACGACACGAGCCTGGCGGAGTTCTTCAAGGCCGACGGCATCAAGACGTCCGGCCGTTCCACGGAACTGATCAAGCAGATCGAACCGCTGCTCGAGGGCGAGGAAGAACGTGCCCTGTTCAAGCGCATCGGCGAACTGCGCAAGGCCTACACCCAGGCCAAGGACAAGGCGATCAAGGCACGTACCGACGGCGACCCGGCCGGCTCGGCGCGCATCCTGAACGAGGAATATATCCCGGCGGCCGACATCTACGAGAGCACCCTGGCGCAACTGGTCCACATGCAGCAGCGCCGCATCGACACCATCGCCGCAGGCATCACGGCCGATAACGGGGCCAGCGCGCGCATGATCGGCATCCTGGCCGCGGCGGCGGTGACGCTGGGTGCGCTGTGCTCCTGGGTCCTTACGCGCGGCATCGTGCGCCCGATCCGCGAAGCGGTCGAGCTGGCCGAGACGGTGGCCAGCGGCGACCTGACGCGCAAGATCGACGCCACCACGAACGACGAAACGGGCGCATTGCTGCGCGCGCTGCGTAACATGAACGACAGCCTCGTGAAGATCGTCACCGACGTGCGCGGCGGCACCGATACGATCGCCGGCGCGTCGGGCGAGATCGCCTCCGGTAACCTCGATCTGTCGAGCCGCACCGAACAGCAGGCCGCGTCCCTGCAGGAAACGGCCGCCTCGATGGAGCAGATCACCGGCACTGTGCGCCGCAACGCCGACAATGCCAGCGAGGCGAACGAACTGGCGATCACGGCGTCGAACGTCGCCGTCGAAGGGGGCGCGGTGGTCGGCAAGGTCATCACCACGATGGGCTCGATCAACGAATCGTCGCGCAAGATCGTCGACATCATCGGCGTCATCGACGGCATCGCGTTCCAGACGAACATCCTGGCGCTCAACGCCGCGGTGGAAGCGGCGCGCGCCGGCGAACAGGGGCGCGGCTTTGCCGTCGTGGCCTCGGAAGTGCGCACGCTGGCGCAGCGTTCGGCCGCCGCCGCGAAGGAGATCAAGGGCTTGATCGGCGATTCGGTCCAGAAGGTGGATGCCGGCGCCAAGCTGGTCGACCAGGCCGGCGCGACGATGGAGCAGGTGGTCGAATCGATCCGCCGTGTCACCGGCATCATGGCCGAGATCACCGCCGCGACCAGGGAGCAGGCGGTCGGCATCGAGCAGGTGAACCAGTCCATCGGCCTGATGGACGAGGCGACCCAGCAGAACGCGGCCCTGGTCGAGCAATCGGCCGCGGCGGCGGGGGCGATGCAGGACCAGGCGGCCAGGCTGGCGCAGGCGGTCGGCCTGTTCAAGCTCGATACGGCGCTGGCGAGCTTCGCGGCCCCGGCACCGGTTCGCCCGGCCGCGGTGACACGCGCCGTGGCGGTGCCAGTGGTCAAGCCCGCCAAGACCGCCAAGCCGGCGGCACCGGCGGCCGCGATGGCGGACGAGTGGGAAGAGTTCTGATCGGATTTGTCGCGTCATCCGGCCGGGCCGCATGACGGGCCACGGCCGGCCTGCTTTCCCTGCCGGGCGCGCCATCGCCGTGCGCCCGGCGTCTCCCCTCGCGCGACCCGATCCCGGGTCGTGCCAATCTGAACAAGCATCGTTGCATGAGGTGCCTTGTCGCATAAGGGTATGCGATCGCACCGCATAACATTATGCAAATTCATTCGTGGCCCCTTTCATAACCCCTCCTTATGATGACCGCACTCATCTGTAGTCATCTCATCTAAAGGAGGTTTCCATGACCGTTGCACGACGCCGCTTCACGACCCTGCCAACCCTTGGTGCGCTGGCGGCGGCGATGATGGTGGCGATGCCGGCGGTCGCGGCGCCCAGCGTGCATCCTACCGGCGTCACGCGCTATGATCCGGAGCGCGCCTGGAATGGCTATGTGCTGTTCTCGGGGCAGGACAAGAAGACACACCTCATCGACATGAACGGCAACGAGGTGAGGCAGTGGCCGTACGAAGGCTTCCCGCCGGTGCTGCTCGACCCCGCGCTGACCAAGGGCAAAAAGGGCAATGTGCTGGTGCAGCTGGCGCAGCTGCCCGGCGTGCAGCAGGCCGGCAATGGCCTCGGCAACAAATCGATCGGCGAAGTGGACTGGAACGGCAAGGTGCTGTGGCAGTGGGGCGAGGGCGCGCAGGATGCGTACGCTTCCGCCTCGGTCGACAGCGCCGGCGCGCCGGGCGGCACCGCCAAGCAGCACCATGACTGGCGGCGCCTCGCCAACGGCAACACGCTGGTACTCGCGAACAAGGTGCATGCCGTGCCCGGCTTCGCCGCGAAGGCCCTGCTCGACGACGTGATCTACGAGGTCACGCCGGACGGCAAGCTCGCCTGGCAATGGACCGCATCCGAGCACCTCGACGAATTCGGCTTCTCGCCCGAGGCACTAAAGCTTGTGAAAGCCGCGCAGCCTAAGCACGGGGCGCAGGCGGTCGACTGGCTGCACATCAACAATATGTCGGTGGTCGGACCGAACAAATGGCACAAGGCCGGCGACAGCCGCTTCGCGCCGGACAATATCCTGGTCGATTCGCGCGAAGCCAATTTCATCGTCATCATCGACAAGAAGACCGGCAAGATCGTCTGGTCGCTGGGCCCCGACTATCCGGCCATCGCCGGCACGGCGGTGCCGCGCGCCGTGGACCAGATCATCGGCCCGCACGACGCCCACATCATTCCCGAAGGCCTGCCCGGCGCCGGCAACCTGCTGGTGTTCGACAACCAGGGCGAGGCCGGCTATCCGAAGGTCAGCCCCGGCATCTTCCCGCACTCGCGCGTGCTGGAGATCGACCCGGTCAGCAAGCGGATCGTGTGGCAGTACACGGCCACCGATTCGCGCCAGCCGCAATGGAGCTTCTACAGTGCCTTCATCTCGAGCGCGCGCCGCCTGCCGAACGGGAACACGCTGATCGACGAAGGCATGACCGGCCGCTTCTTCCAAGTCACACCGCGCGGCGACATCGTGTGGGAGTACGTGAGCCCGTACTACGGCGTGTCCGCAGTGGGCGGCAGCGGCAAGCAGATCGACACGAACTGGGTCTATCGCGCGCAGCCGGTGCCGTACGACTGGGTGCCCGAGGGCACGCCGCGTTCCGAGCAGCCGGTGCCCATGCCCGCCATCGCCAGGCAATAAATCCAGCTTTACCGAAAACACCGGCGCGCCCGCCGAGGGGGCAGGGCGCGCCACGCCCACACAACAATAACGAGGGGAGCATCTTGAACAAGTCATTCCAACATACCGCCATCGCACTGGCCCTGCTGGCCGCCTATGCGGGCACCGCGCAAGCCACGCCGCTGGTGGCCGCCGTGGCTGCCGCGCCATCCGGCGCCGCGCTTGCCGCCGCAACCGGCGCAGCGGCGACCGGAGAGGCAACCGGGGTCGCAAACGTGGCCGCAAACGAGGCGGCAAGCGAGGCTGCCGCCGGCGCGCAAGCAGAGGCGGGCGCCGCCGCCGAAACCTTCGTCGGCGCCCTGCAAACCGTGCTCGTGACGACGCGCCGCCGCGTGGAAAGCTCGCAAAGCGTGCCCACGCCGATGACGGTGCTGGGCGAGGACGCACTGGAAGGCAGCCGCATCTACCGCGTGCAGGACCTGCAGCAACTGCTGCCCAGCACCACGATCAACTACGTGCATGCGCGCCAGCTGAGCTTCGCGGTGCGCGGCCTGGGCAACAACCCCGCCAGCGACGGCCTGGAAGGCAGCGTCGGCATCTACCTGGACAATGTGTACCTGGCGCGCCCCGGCATGGCCGCGTTCGACGCGCTGGACGTGCAGCAGCTGGAACTGCTGCGCGGCCCGCAGGGCACGCTGTTCGGCAAGAACACCACCGCCGGGGTATTGAACATCTCGACGAAGAAGCCGACCTCCACGCCCGAGCGCAGCGTGGAACTGTCCGGCGGCCAGTTCGGCTACGTGCAGGGCAAGCTCGCCTTGTCCGGCCCCGTCAACGACACGACGGCCTACCGGCTCTCCGCCTACAAGACGCACGACGACGGCTACATCACGAACCTGTACAACGGCGACAAGGTGCAGGGCGGCGACCGCCAGGGGGTGCGCGGGCAACTGCTGTATGAACCGGGTCGCGCCTTCAGCCTGCGCGTGATCGCCGACTACCACGAGGAAAACTCGAACAACGGCACGCTGGTGTTCTACAGCGCCGGCCCCTCGGGCCGCGCCATCACGCAGGCCGCGCTGGTGGGCGCCACCCCGGTGCTCGATCCTGCGCGGCGCGCCGTCAACCTCGATTCCGGTTCGAGCGTGACGGTGCACCAGGGCGGCGTGTCGGCGGAGGCCAACTGGACTTTCGCCGACGATGCAAGGCTCACGTCCATCACGGCATGGCGCCGCTGGAACTTCGTGCCGCGCAACGACGACGGGCTGCCGGTGCCGGTCACGCTGAACGTGGGCGCCTCCGCCAACCACAAGCAGTTCACGCAGGAGCTGCGCTGGGCCACGCCGTCCGGCCGCGCTGTCGAATCCGTGTTTGGCGCCTATTACTACTACCAGGAACTGTCGAACAATTCGTTCACCGAGAACGGCCCGCTGGCCGACCGCTACAACGGCAACCCGGCCGGCGCCTGGTCCAACGTGAGCAGCACGGCGCCCGGCGAGCTGCGCGTGAACAGCTATGCGCTGTTCGGCCAGTCGACCTGGCACGCCACCGACCGGCTCGACCTCACGGCCGGCGTGCGCGCCAGCTATGAGGACAAGTGGGCGCGCGTGATCCGCAATGCGCCGACCGGCGGCGCGACGGTAACGGGCGCCGCGCTGGCCGCGCGCAACGGCCGCTATGGCGTATTCGATTCGGGCGATTTGTCGCTCACGCAATCGAGCCCGACGGCGCTGTTCTCGGCCGGCTACAAGCTCCAGCCGGAAGTACTGCTGTACGGCAGCCTGTCGCACGGCGAGAAATCCGGCGGCATCAACCTGGCCGTGCCGGGTGCCGGCGGCGTCGCCTCGATGCTGGTGGGCGCCGAGCGCGCGAATGCGCTGGAACTGGGCGTGAAGAGCACCCTGCTGGAGAACCGCCTGCAGCTGAACGGCAATCTGTTCGCCACCATCGTGCACGGCTACCAGAGCAATGCCTACGACCCGGTCAGCCGCACGTCGTATCTCACCAACGCGGGCGACGTGCGCACGCGCGGCATCGAGATCGAAGCCATCGTCACGCCGCTGCGCGGCCTCACGCTGCGTGCCAACGGCTCGTTCAACGACGCGAGCTACCTGCGCTACACGAACGCTCCGTGCGCGCCGGAACGCGCCGGCACGTTCTGCGACCTGTCCGGCCGCAATGCGCTGGTCAATGCGCCGCGCTGGATCGGCAACCTCGGCGCGCAGTACTCGCGCGCCGTGGCCGAAGGGCTGCAAGGCTATGTGAACGCGAACTATGCCTACCGCAGCGACACCTACGGCACGCTGGACGCATCCGAGTACGCGAAGATCCCGTCGTACAGCGTGAGCAACCTGTCGCTGGGCCTGCGCAGCACGCGCGGCGCCGCCTGGGATATTTCGCTGTGGGTCAAGAACGCCTTCGACAAGCATCACTACACCAGCATGTGGAACAGCGGTTTCGGTTCCTACAACGCCGTCATCGGCACCCCGCGCACGGCCGGCATCACCGGGCGCCATGAATTTTAAACAGGAGATCACATGAGCATCGACAAGAAACGACGCGCCGTTATCGGAGGCCTGGGCGGCCTTGGTACGCTGGCGGTATTGCCTTCGGCGGCCTTCGGCAAGCCTGGGCGAGGCGGCTCGGCGGGCAAGCCGAACATCATCTTCATCCTGGCCGACGACCTGGGCTGGGCCGACCTGTCCGTCTACGGCAACACCGAGTTCAAGACGCCCAATCTCGACAGGCTGGCGGCGCAGGGCCTGCGCCTGACGCAGCATTACTCGAATTCCGCCGTGTGCTCGGCCACCCGCTTCGGCCTGATCACGGGCCGCTACCAGTACCGGCTGCGCGGCGGCCTGGAAGAGCCGATCGCCGGCGCATCCGATACGATCGGCCTGCCGCCGGACCACCCCACGCTGCCGTCGCTGCTGAAGGCAGCCGGCTACCGCACCGCGCTGTTCGGAAAATGGCACCTTGGTTCGCTGCCGAATTTCGGCCCGTTGAAGAGCGGCTACGAAACCTTCTACGGCAACTACGGCGGCGCGATCGACTACTTCACGCACAAGCCGGGAGTGGGCCCGAACGTGAAGGAAGACCTGTACGAGGGCGAAACGCCGGTCTCCGAAGTGGGCTACTACACGGACCTGCTGGGCGACCGCGCATCGGGCTACATCAAGAAGCACTCGTCCGATAAACCGTTCTTCCTGTCGCTGCACTACACGGCGCCGCACTGGCCGTGGGAAGGCCCGAAGGATGAAGAAGTGTCGAAGCAGATCTCGAACATCTTCCACTACGACGGCGGCGACCTGGAAACCTACGCGAAGATGGTGGTGGCGCTGGACGCGTCGATCGGCCGCGTGCTCAAGACGCTGGAACAGAAGGGCCTGGCGGAGAACACGATCGTGATCTTCACCAGCGATAACGGCGGCGAGCGTTTCTCGAAGACGTGGCCGTTCTCCGGCCAGAAAACGGAATTGCTGGAAGGCGGCATCCGCGTGCCCGGCATCGTGCGCTGGCCCGCGAAGATCAAGGCGGGACAGGTGAGCGACCAGGTGGCGATCAGCATGGACTGGCTGCCCACCCTGCTGGCCGCCGCCGGCACGGAGCCGGCCACCTCGCACCCGCCCGATGGCAAGAACCTGCTGCCGGTGCTGCTGGGCGACGACAAACCCGTGGAGCGCACGCTGTTCTGGCGCTACAAGGCCAATGCGCAGCGCGCGGTGCGCGCCGGCGACTGGAAATACCTGAAATTGAACGGCAACGAATTCCTGTTCGACTTGTCGAAAGACCAGCGCGAACGCGCCAACCTGGCGCGGAGGTTCCCGGACAAGCTGGCCGACCTGAAGCTGCAATGGGAGCAGTGGAACAGCGAGATGCTGCCGATCACGCCGGAGGTGCGCACGCACGGCGTGAACGGCAAGGTGCAGGCCGACAAGTACGCGCCGGAAGGCACCGATTGATGCAGGCGAGGCGCGCCAGCCAAGGCCCGCCTCTGGCCGCGCGGCGCGCTTCATGGCAGACTTCTTGATCACTTTGCCATGGAGACGATCGTATGATGAAAGCCGCACTGTCGATGTTGATCCTGTCTGCCGCTGCTTCCGCCATTGCCGCCGATGCGCCAACCCGGCCCGACTTGCGCGAAGAACTGCTGCGGATGCGCGATGTGGACCAGCGCGCGCGCGGGGGCAGCGGCGGCGCGCCGGACCCGCAGGCGATGGTGAAGGTGGATGCCGAGCACACCGCGCGGCTGAAGGAGATCGTGGCGAAGGAAGGGTGGCCCACGAAATCGATGGTGGGCGAGGATGGTGCCCTGGCCGCCTGGCTGCTGGCCCAGCATGCCGATCGCGATCGTGCCTTCCAGGCCGACGTGCTGGCGCGAATCGAGAAGCTGCTCGACTCCGGCGAAGTCTCGCGCAAGAACTACGCCTACCTGTACGACCGAATCAACGAGCCGCAGCGCTACGGCACGCAGGGCATGTGCGTGGAACCGACCCGCTGGGCGCCGCGCGCGATCGAGGACGAGGGCAAAGTCGACAAGCGGCGCGCCGAAGTGGGGCTGCCGCCGATCGCGGAGTACATTGCGCTCATCTCGGGCAAGTGCGCCGAGATCGCGGCGGCCGCGCCGCAACCGCCCAAGCCGTAACCAGCAGCCGCCGTGCCGGGTTCCGGCCCGGCGGCAGCAGATGCGCCGGCTGCTCTGGTAACGTGACCATATACTGCAAGTCACCGCCACGCGCAAGCTGATATTTCAGCTTGTTGCACCCTTCCGACTGTTCGCCCGGTATCACTCAACCCGCTGACCGTTTGCCGGCGGGCCGCTCAAATCGCGGTACGCATCTTCTAGAATCGGATCGAGAGGACACTACCTTTCAAGTTGATAATAAGATCCGGAGACCAGAAAGATGCCATCGAACCGCACCACGCGTTACCGCATCCGTCCCACGGTTTGCGCTGCCGCCGTCACCACCGCGATATCCCTTCTCGCCATCGAAACAGCGAGCGCGCAGCAGGAAGCCGCAGCCGCCGCACAGTCGAATGTCGTTGTCGTTTCCGGAACCCGGGCTTCGGTGGCCTCGGCGATCGACCGGAAGAAGAACGCTTCCACCGTCGTCGATTCCATCGTCGCCGAGGACATCGGCGAATTCCCCGACAAGAACGTGGGCGAGGCGCTGTCGCGCGTCACCGGCGTGCAGCTGTCGCGCGATTTCGGCGAGGGCTCGCAAGTCAATATCCGCGGCGTGGAAGCAAACCTGAACCGCGTGGAGATCAACGGCCTGTCCGTGCTGTCCACCAACGGCACGGCCGGCCGCGGCGCCGAACTGCGCGAGCTGCCTGCCGAATTGATCAAGTCGATCGACGTGTTCAAGGGCGTGACCGCCGACCAGACCGAGGGCGGCATCGGCGGCACCGTGAGCATCAGGACGAACCTGCCGCTGGACTTCAAGACGCGCACGATCGTCACCAAGCTCGAGGCGGAGCACAGCACCAACCGCGGCGGCGTGCAGCCGCGCGGCAGCCTGCTGTTCGCCGACAAGTTCCTCGATGGCCGCCTGGGCGTGATGGCGAACCTGGTGTACGACAAGGTCCACACGCAGAACGATTACGTCCGCAACAGCAACTGGCGCTACCTGCGCGACTGGGATTTCTCGCCCGAGAAGACCAATACGAGCCTGAATCCCGCCGCCGCCGCGGTGAACGACAAGGCTGGCTGCGCGGCGCTGACCGGCGCGAACAAGACGGCGTGCGAAAGCCAGTGGTTCGACTACTCGCCGGGCGTGCCGCGCTACGGCATCTGGACGCGCGACCACAAGCGCTCGAGCGCCGAGCTGACCGCGCAGTACAAGATCAACAACGGGCTGGACGTCTGGGCGCGCTACAACAAGAACAACCAGGACCAGATGCTGAACGACCGTAACTACACGACGGACTTCGGCTCGCTGCACCGGTTCTCCACCAGTGGCGTGGCGCCGACCTATGGCGCGAACGGCGCCCCGATTGCGCCAGCGGCGACGTGCGCCAATCCGGATGCCAGCAGCACCCCGGCCGGCATGAGGTTCGTCAACCACGTGATGACGGAGTTCAGTGCCGGCACCTGCACCAACGTGCCGGGGCAGGGGGCTTCGTACAACTTCGATACGGCGGCGCGCGACTTCGCGCTGAAGATCGATTCGAACTACCGTTCCGCCGGCTTCAACTGGAAGAACAGCCGCTGGTCGGCCGAGGGCCTGGTGGCCAAGACCGATTCGTTCTACGAGCTGCACACGAACCTGATCTCGATGGGCGCCAACATCCCCGGCCTGAAGGTGACGCTGGACGACCAGGGCCTGCCGAAATTCACCTTCCCGGCCGGCTACGATCCGAACGACAGCAGCATCTACACGCGCATCCGCTCGCAGTACCAGCCTTCGTTCACGGACAACACGGAAGACCAGGTCAAGCTCGATTTCAAGTACCGGCCCGACCTGCCGTTCCTGAAGTCGATCCAGTTCGGCGGCCAGGGGCGCCGGGCGACCTCGGAGCAGTACCGCTGGACCGGGTACATCGTGCCGAACAATCCCGGCAGCACGGCGGACGACGTGTACGTGCGCAATCCCGAAGTGCTGCACGAGATCATCCACGATCCGCGCAATACCAGCGGCACGCTGCGCAACAATGGTGCAACGGTGTCCGGCAATAACCTTACCGCCAACAACACCACGCGCTACGTGACGGCGGGGCAGATGGCGTCGCTGGTCGATGCTATCCGCACCAACACGCCAGGCAGCTTCCTGAACGGCTACGGCGGCCTGTCCGGCTATCCGGCCGGCTGGATGGCGCCAAGCTTCCAGCAATCGGCCCAGTACTTCGACCTGTCGCGCTACAACCATGACCTGCTGCGCGAATCGCTCGGCAGCGACGGCCAGCGCTATCCGATGCCGCCGCAGTTCGCGGTCAAGGAAAGCATCCGTGCCTTCTATGTGCGAGCGGACTTCTCGCACGAACTGTTCGGCATCGAATGGGACGGCAATGTGGGCGTGCGCTATGCCGGCACGCGCACGCGCGCCACGGGCTTGCAGTCTTATCGCAGCTATTCGTTGAACGGAAGCGGCACCCGCGAGGAGGCGGTCCTTGCCAACCAGATCGTCACGCGCGAGAACAAGTACAGCGATGTGCTGCCAAGCGTGAACCTGTCTGGCTGGCTGGTGCCGGACAAGCTGGTGGCCCGCATCGGCTGGGGCAAGGTGATGGCGCGTCCGTTCATCGACAAGCTCACGCCGAACATCAGCTGCATCGCCGGCAGCGGCCAGGCCTTGTATGGCGGCGACGGCGGTACCGACGACTGCACGGTCGGTAATCCGGACCTGGAACCGTTCCGCGCCACCAACAAGGATGTCAGCGTGGAGTGGTATCCGTCGCGCGACAGCCAGCTGTCGCTGGCCTTCTTCCGCAAGGATATCCGCACGTACATCCAGAACGACGTGGTGCTGCCCAACGTGGACCTGTTCGGCGACGGCACGCGCTGGGACGTGAAGACGTCGATCAACGGCCGCGGCGCGACGACGAAGGGCTGGGAACTGGCCGGCCGCACGGCGCTCACCATGCTGCCCGGCTTGCTGAGCGGTTTCGGCCTGGACGCGAACTACACGCGCATGAGCTACGAGTACGCGGCCGGGAACGAGCTCCTCAACCCGCTGGACAATACGGTGCTGCCGTACCCGGGCATGTCCCGCAACAGCTACAACGTGGGCGTGTGGTACGACCTGGGCAAGTGGAACGCGCGCCTGGCCTACAACTATCGGGACGGCTACTACACCGGCACGGTGGATGCGAACGCCCAGCTGCCCGTGTACGGCGAGAAGGTGGGTTACCTGGATGCGAAGATCCAGTACCGCGTGACCGACAACCTCACCATCTCGGCGGAGGGCAAGAACCTGACGGACGAGGGGCAGTACCTGAACTCGGGGTCGACGTCGCGGCGCAACGAGCTGGCGTGGTCGGGGCGCAGGTATTTCGTGGGGGCGACGTACAAGTTCTGACCCAGGCCGCGGCTTCGAAGCGCTGGTGTCGGACACCCTTCGGGTGTCCGGCACCGGTTTTCCTATGAGGCAGCCGTAACGGCAGGTTCCGCGAGAACCGGTGTCGCACACATTTTCCGGAAGAAGCGTCCGGAAAATATGTCCGACACCGATGCGCCATCGCCGCGGAATGCCCCGAGCACCCCAAGTGCTGGCACCCTTCTTGCAGCGCAAACGGCATCCAAAGTGCAAGGAGGTACCGATGGCTTTCCACACCACGTCACGCAAGATGCTTGGGTTGGCATTGCTCTGCTTGTGCGCGACTGCCGGAGCCGCCAATCCCCTCGGTCTCGCCGTCGCTGGCGCTCCCTCCATGTTCGTGCTTGCGGTAGCGGAATCGAGAGGCGACAACAAGGAGGCGAAGGCGGAACCGAAGGAGCGCGAACGGCGTGTGGAAGCGTCCGGCGCGGCTCGCGAGAGCACCCGGCAGGCCGAGGCTGAAGCGCCGCCGCGACAACGCGAGGCCGACGGCACGCCCGCCGAGAACCCCAGGCTTACCTTGCGCTGAGAAGCTGCCCGGGCACCGCCCCGGTGCGCCTCTCACCACAAGCGGGCGCTATTCCTGGGCATCACCCCTTGAACGGGTTGCGTTCGTTCAGCTCATCCATATACGCATCGATGCCGCCGCTTTCCCGTTCCAGGAAGCGCTCCACGGCATCGGCAAAAGCCGGATGCGCGAGCCAGTGGGCCGACCAGGTGCGGGTGGGCAGGAAGCCGCGCGCCATCTTGTGCTCGCCCTGGGCGCCGCCTTCGAAGGTGCCGATGCGCTGCTCGATGCAAAATTCCAGCGGCTGGTAGTACGCCGTCTCGAAATGCAGGCAGGGCACGTGTTCGAGCGCGCCCCAGTAGCGGCCGTACAGCGTGTCTTCGGTGTGGATCAGCAGCGAGGAGGCGATCGGCTCGCCGCCGCGCTCGGCGATCACCAGCAGGATGTTCTCCGGCATGGTTGCCCCGATGCGCTGGAAGAAGTCCAGGTTCAGGTACGGCTTCGAATAGTGCTCGGAATACGTGTTGCGGTAGCAGCGGTGGAAGAAGCGCCAGTCGGCCTCGAGCGCGTCCACGCCGCGCACGCGGCGCATCGTCACGCCGGCCTCGCGCACCTTGCGCCGCTCGGCGCGAATGTTCTTGCGCTTCTTGTGCTCCAGCGAGGCGAGGAAGGCTTCGAAGTCTTCATAGCCGTCGTTGAGCCAATGGAATTGCACGCCGGTGCGCAGCATGAAGCCGGCATCCTTCAGCGTGTCGGCCTGCGCCTGCGGCGGGTACAGCACGTGAGTGGACGATACGCCCGACGCTTCCTGCTGCTCGCACAGCAGCGCCACCAGGGCCGCGCGCGCCGCGTCGTCGCGCGCCAGCAGCCGGCCGCCGGTCACGGGCGTGAACGGGATGGCGGACAGCAGCTTGGGGTAGTACTCCACGCCGTTGCGGTGGTAGGCATCGGCCCAGGCCCAGTCGAACACGTACTCGCCGTAGGAATGCGACTTGACGTACAGCGGCATCGCGGCCGCGAGCTCGTCGCCATCCCACAGCGCGAGGAATTGCGGCTGCCAGCCGGTTTTCGCGCTGGCGCTGCCCGACTCGTGCAAGGCGTGCAGGAAGGCGTAGGACAGGAAAGGGTTCGGGGCGCGGCCCGGCTCCTGGCTCGCCAGCAGCGCGGTCCAGGCGGCATCCCCTGCCTGCGACAGGGAGGTGAGGACGGCGGATCGAAAGCTCATCGGACCATTGTACGGGACTTCCGGGGTCCGCGCCGGCGCGGCGCGCACACGTGAACCGGAGGGCGCGCTGCGCCGAAGCTGACCCGGTATTGAACTGCCGACAGAGGTTTTGCCACTGCTGCGGCATTGCCGGGGGCTCAATGTTAAAATCTTCGGCATTCGAAGCGAAGAACGAGCCCATGCCGCAATCCTTCCACAATCTGTACACCCATGATTTCGTCCGGGTCGCGGTCGGCGTGCCGCGCTGCCGCGTGGCGGACCCGCTCTACAATGCCCAGCAGACCGTCGCGCTGGCCGAACAGGTGGCCGCCAAGGGCGCAGTCCTGGCGGCCTTCCCGGAACTGGGCCTGTCGGCCTATACCTGCGACGACCTGTTTCACCAGCGCGCGCTGCTCGACTCGGTGCAGGTCGCGCTGGGCAAGATCGTCGAGGCATCGATCCGCATTCCGGTGGCGATGATCGTCGGCATGCCGCTGCGCGTCGACCACCGGCTGTTCAATTGCGCGGTGGTGGTGTACGGCGGCCGCATCCTCGGCGTGGTGCCGAAGATCTACCTGCCCAACTATAACGAGTTCTACGAGGTGCGGCAGTTCAGCTCCGCGGACGACGCGGTGTCGACCGAGATCGAACTGCTGGGCCAGCGCGTGCCGTTCGGGGCCGACCTGCTGTTCCAGGCCGCCAACCTGCCGCTGCTGCGCTTCCATGCCGAGATCTGCGAGGACGTGTGGGTGCCGATCCCGCCGTCTTCCTACGCGGCGCTGGCCGGCGCCACGGTGCTGGTGAACCTGTCGGCCTCGAACATCGTGGTGGGCAAGTCCGATTACCGCCACCAGCTCGTGGGCCAGCAGTCCGGGCGCTGCATGGCCGCCTACCTGTATTCGTCGGCGGGGCGGGGCGAGTCGACCACCGACCTGTCGTGGGACGGCCAGGCGCTGATCTATGAAAACGGCGAGATGCTGGCCGAGGCCGAGCGCTTCCAGGACGATTCGCACGTGATCTTCGCCGACGTGGACCTGGAGCGCCTGTCGCGCGACCGCATGCGCACCAATACGTGGGGCGATTCCGTGCGGCGCCATGCGCAGCAGGTGGAAGCCTTCCGCGTGGTCAAATTCGCCGTCGAACTGCCGGTGCAGGACGTGCTGCCGCTGCAGCGCACCGTGGCCCGCTACCCGTACGTACCCGCCAACCCGGCCGTGCGCGACAAGCGCTGCATGGAGGTCTACAACATCCAGGTGATGGCGCTGGTGCAGCGGCTCTCCGCCAGCGGCATGAAGAAGGTGGTGATCGGGATCTCGGGCGGCCTGGATTCCACGCACGCGCTGCTCGTCTGCGCGAAGGCGATGGACCGGCTGGAACTGCCCCGCACGAACATCCTCGCCTACACGATGCCCGGCTTCGCCACCAGCACGCGCACGCTGGAGCAGGCGCGCAGGCTGATGGACTTCGTGGGCTGCACCGCCCACGAGATCGACATCCGCCCCAGCTGCATCCAGATGCTCCAGGATATCGGCCATCCGTACTCGGAGGGCAAGGAAGAATACGACGTCACGTTCGAGAACGTGCAGGCGGGCGAACGCACGAGCAAGCTGTTCCGGCTGGCGAACCACCACAACGGCATCGTGATCGGCACGGGCGACCTGTCCGAGCTGGCGCTGGGCTGGTGCACGTACGGCGTGGGCGACCATATGTCGCACTACAACGTGAACGCCAGCGTGCCCAAGACGCTGATCTCGCACTTGGTGCGCTGGGTGGCCGAGAGCCGCCAGTTCGGCGAGGCCGATTCCCAGGTGCTGCTCGACGTGGTGAACACCGAGATCAGCCCCGAGCTCGTGCCGGGCAAGGCAAACGACACTGCGCCGGCGCAGAGCACGCAGAGCGTGATTGGGCCGTATGAACTGCAGGACTTCAACCTGTACTACACGCTGCGCTTCGGCTTCACGCCGGCCAAGGTGGCCTTCCTCGCGCTGCACGCGTGGAAGGACCGCTCGGCCGGCGCCTGGCCGGACGATGCGCACGTGGTGCGCAACCAGTACACGCTCAAGGACATCAAGCAGAACCTGGCCATCTTCCTGCGCCGCTTCTTCCAGAGCCAGTTCAAGCGCACCTGCGTGCCGAACGCGCCGAAGGTGGGCTCCGGCGGCTCGCTGTCGCCGCGCGGCGACTGGCGCGCCCCCAGCGATGCGGAATCGGTGGTGTGGCTGGAAAACTTGAAGTCCGTGCCGGACGCCTGAAGACCGTGCCGAACCCCGGCCTACAAATTTTATAAGGAGAATGCCATGAAACAGATTACCGCCGTTATCAAGCCCTTCAAGCTGGACGAGGTGCGCGAAGCGCTGGCCGAAGTGAACGTCACCGGCCTGACCGTCACGGAAGTGAAGGGCTTCGGTCGCCAGAAGGGCCACACCGAGCTGTATCGGGGCGCCGAATACGTGGTGGACTTCCTGCCGAAGGTGAAGGTGGAAGTGGTGGTGGACGACGGCGTGGCCGAGCAGGTGGTGGATGCCATCATCAAGGCCGCCCGCACCGGCAAGATCGGCGATGGCAAGATCTTCGTGCAGAACGTGGAGCAGGTGGTGCGGATTCGCACGGGCGAGACGGGGCCGGATGCGGTTTAATTAGGTGGTGTAAGGAGTGATGGCTTGCAAGCCATCACCGCTGCGCAGGCGCGGAGCATGCTCCGCGAAACCCCTGCTACGCCACCGGTTTTCCCCTGAGGCATACGCTACGGCCTCCCCACCCGCAAATCGAACTTCCACGTCACCAGCCGCATCACGGTAATGGTCGCCGCCGACGACCACAGCGCAATATCCTCGCCCACCTGCACCTGCCGCAGCAGGATATACAGCCAGCACCCGAAGAACGCGCAGATCGCGTAGGGCTTGCCATCCCTGAACACCATCGGTACTTCGTTGCAGACGATATCGCGCAGCACGCCGCCGAAGATTCCCGTGATCACGCCCATCATCGCCGCGATGAAGACCGGCATCTGCGCCGCGAGTGCCTGCGACACGCCGGCCACCGCGAACAGGCCCAGGCCCATCGCATCGGCCACCACGATCAGGCGCTCGGAAACGATATGGCGCAGGTGCTTCATGAAGGGCGCCACGGCCAGCGCGAGCACGAACAGCAGGATCGTGTATTCCTGGTGCTGCACCCAGAACAGCGGGCGTTTATCCAGCAGGATGTCGCGCAAGGTGCCGCCGCCGAACGCGGCGATGAAGGCCACGATGATGACCCCCACGATGTCCATGCGCTTGCGGCGCGCTTCCACGAATCCCGAGAACGCCCCGACCAGGATGGCGATCACTTCGATGATGGTGACGAGGGAAACGTGGGGGACGATTTTCATGCGGGCGGGTTAAGTAATGGTGTCCACAGGTTAACAGAAAAAAAATGGGGACGTACCCCATTTTCCGGGAAATGTTTCCCAGAAAATGGGGTACGTCCCCATTTTTAGAGCAAAGTCAGCGCTCGGGTCGGAGTGCCGCCCGCAGCAGCACGATCAGCGCACCCTCGCCACCCTCGGCGGCATGCGCCTGGCAGAAGGCGATCACGCCCTCGGTCTGCACCAGCCAGCTGTGCACCATCGATTTCAGCACCGGCTCGCCGCCGCGCGAGCTGAAGCCGCGGCCGTGGATCACGCACACGCAGCGCTGGTTGCGCTGGTTGGCGCGAAGAAGGAAGCCGGCGAGGGCCTCGCGTGCATCGTCGCGGCGCAGGCCGTGCAGGTCCAGCTCGTCCTGCACGGGCCAGTAACCCTTGCGCAGGCGCTTCATCACGTCGCCGCCCACGCCGGGGGCGAGGTAGTTCAGCGTCGGCTCCTCTTCCATGTAGTGCTCGACCCCGAACAGGTCGGACAGCGACTCGCGCAGCACGGCCGCGTCGTCGTCCTTCTGTTCGGCGGCGGTCAGCTTGCGCTTCGGTGCAGGGGGCGGGGCGATGACGGGCTTGGGCGCCTGCGGTACGTAGCGGTTCGACTCCGGCATCTTTTGCACGCCCTTCATCGTCGAGCGGAAGATGGTGGCCTCGGCCGCTGCCTGCTTTTCGCGCTCGATGCGCTCTGCCTCCGCCTTGGCGCGCGCCGCTTCCTCGCGCTCGCGCTCCTCGTGCTTGCCCTTGAGCTGCTGCCCCAGGGCCTTCAGTGCCGCGAAATCCTTCAGGCTGCCACCTGCCATGTTGCCTTTACTCCTGCGCTTCCAGGTAGCGCTGCGCATCCAGCGCGGCCATGCAGCCGGTGCCGGCGCTGGTGATCGCCTGGCGGTACACGTGGTCCTGCACGTCGCCGGCGGCGAATACGCCCGGGATCGACGTGGCCGTGGCCATGCCTTCGGTGCCGGAGCGCGTCTTCAGGTAGCCGTTGTGCATTTCCAGCTGGCCTTCGAAGATGCCGGTGTTCGGCTTGTGGCCGATCGCCACGAACAGGCCGTGCACGGTGATCTTCGACATCTCGCCGTCGTTCGATTTCAGGGTCAGGCCAGTCACGCCGCTGTCGTCGCCCGTCACTTCGTGCAGGTTGTTGTTCAGCTTCAGCTCGATCTTGCCCTCGGCAACCTTGGCCATCAGGCGGTCGACCAGGATCGGCTCGGCGCGGAACTTGTCGCGGCGGTGGATCAGCGTGACCTTGCTGGCGATATTGGCCAGGTACAGCGCTTCCTCGACGGCCGTGTTGCCGCCGCCGATCACGGCCACTTCCTGGCCGCGGTAGAAGAAGCCGTCGCACGTGGCGCAGGCGGAAACGCCGCGGCCCATGAACGCTTCTTCCGACGGCAGGCCCAGGTACTGGGCCGAGGCGCCGGTGGCGATGATCAGCGCGTCGCACGTGTATTCTCCGGCGTCGCCCACCAGGCGGATCGGCTTCTCGCTCAGCTTGGCAGTATGGATGTGGTCGAACACGATTTCCGTGCTGAAGCGTTCCGCGTGCTGCAGCAGGCGTTGCATCAGTTCCGGACCCTGCACGCCCAGCGGATCGCCGGGCCAGTTTTCCACGTCGGTCGTCGTCATCAACTGGCCACCCTGTTCGACGCCGGTGATCAGCATCGGCTTCAGGTTGGCGCGCGCGGCATACACCGCGGCACTGTAGCCGGCCGGACCGGAGCCAAGGATCAGGACGCGGGCGTGTTTGGTAGTGGTCATGGAAGCTTTCCTGCTAAATTGGGGTATGAACCGAATATGGAGGCGTTGCCGAAGCGCACAAGTGGTTCAGGCAAGCAAACCGCGATTATAAGCGAACCCCCGGTTTTCTGAATTGGAAGGCCTGAAGAGGCCGGGATGGCTTAAAATAAGCGCAATAGAAATACTTACCTTGGCGCAACACACCCCGCGCCCTTCACCATAGTTGTAGCAATGAGCAAATCCACGCAACAGACGAGCAATTCCTATCGGCGCAAGACAACCGAGCGACAACCGTTGCCGAACCGGCTCGTACGCCTGCTGTCCGAGGCGCGCTGGTTCGCGCTCGTCGTCGCCTCGCTGTATTTCTTTATCATCCTGGCCAGCTACCACAAGGGCGACCCCGGCTGGTCGCACGCCAGCCTGGTGCCGGACGTGAAGAACCTGGGCGGCCGCGGCGGTGCCTGGCTGTCCGACCTGATGCTGTACATCTTCGGCTTCTCGGCCTGGTGGTTCTGCGTGTACATCGTGCGCTTCGTCTGGCGCGGCTACCGGCGGCTCACCAACAAGTTCGTGCTGGAGCAGGAAGAGGATGAAGAGCACAGCCACGAGCCCGTGATCCGCCTGATCGGCTTCGTGTTGCTGCTGACCGGCAGCATGGGCCTGGAATACCTGCGCATGTACTCGCTGCCGGTCGACCTGCCGCGCGCGCCGGGCGGCGTGCTGGGCCAGCTGATCGGCCATGCGGCGCACGTGGGCCTGGGCTTCACGGGCGCCACGCTGGTGCTGCTGCTCCTGTTCGGCATGGGCTTTTCGCTGTTCTTCCACGTGTCGTGGATGACGGTGGCCGAGCGCATCGGCGCGGGCATCGAGACGGCGATCGAGTGGGTGGTCCTGCGCTACGAGGACCGCCAGGACCGCCGCCAGGGCCAGGCCGCCACCGTGAAGCGCGAGGAAGTGGTGGTGAAGGAGCGCGAGAAGTACGTGGAGAAGCACCCCGTGGCGGAGCCGGTGCTGAAGGTGGAGCCGCAGATGGTGGTGGTGCCGAAGGCCGAGCCGCGCGCCGAACCGCGCGTTGATCCGATCGCGAAGGAGAAGCAGCAGCCGCTGTTCACCGAGGCCGACCTGCCGCCGCGCGAAAAGCCGACGCTGTTCCAGAACATCGACAATACCGACCTGCCGCCGCTGGCGCTGCTCGACGAGCCGCCGCCGGCGCAGGAAACGATCTCCATCGAAACGCTCGAATTCACCAGCCGCCTGATCGAGAAAAAGTTGTCGGACTTCGGCGTGGAAGCCAAGGTCGTCGCGGCCTATCCGGGCCCCGTCGTCACGCGCTACGAGATCGAGCCGGCCACCGGCGTGAAGGGCAGCCAGATCGTCAACCTGGCGCGCGACCTGGCGCGTTCGCTGTCGCTCACCTCCATCCGCGTGGTCGAAACGATCCCCGGCAAGAACTACATGGCGCTGGAGCTGCCGAACTCGAAGCGCCAGATCGTGCGCCTGACCGAGATCCTCGGCTCGAAGGTGTACAACGACAGCGCATCGGCGCTGACCGTGGCGCTGGGCAAGGATATCGCCGGCAAGCCGGTGGTGGCCGACCTGGCGAAGATGCCGCACCTGCTGGTCGCCGGTACCACGGGTTCCGGTAAATCGGTGGGTATCAACGCCACGATCCTGTCGCTGCTGTACAAGGCCGACCCGCACGACGTACGCATGATCCTGATCGACCCGAAGATGCTGGAAATGTCGGTCTACGAAGGCATCCCGCACCTGCTGGCGCCCGTGGTGACGGACATGCGCCAGGCCGGCCATGCGCTGAACTGGGCGGTGAACGAGATGGAACGGCGCTACAAGCTGATGTCGAAGCTTGGCGTGCGTAACCTGGCTGGCTACAACGCGAAGATCGCGGAGGCGGCCAAGAAGGAACAGCATATCCCGAACCCGTTCTCGCTCACGCCGGATGCGCCGGAGCCGCTGGAAAAGCTGCCGACGATCGTCATCATCATCGACGAACTGGCCGACCTGATGATGGTGGTCGGCAAGAAGGTGGAAGAGCTGATCGCCCGTATCGCGCAAAAGGCGCGCGCGGCCGGCCTGCACTTGATTCTCGCCACGCAGCGCCCATCCGTCGACGTGATCACGGGCCTGATCAAGGCGAACATCCCCACGCGTATCGCGTTCCAGGTGTCGTCGAAGATCGACTCCCGCACGATTCTCGACCAGATGGGCGCCGAGACGCTGCTGGGCATGGGCGACATGCTGTACATGCCGCCGGGTACGGGCCTGCCGATCCGCGTGCACGGCGCCTTCGTGTCCGACGACGAGGTGCACCGCGTGGTGGCGCACCTGAAGGAACAGGGCGAGCCGAACTACGTGGATGGCATACTCGAAGGCGGCACGCTGGAAGGCGAGGGCGGTGGCGGCGGCGACGGGGCCATGGCGGGCGAGGGCGGTGGCGAAGCCGACCCGATGTACGACCAGGCCGTGCAGGTGGTGCTCAAGCACCGCCGCGCCTCGATCTCGCTGGTGCAGCGCCACCTGCGCATCGGCTACAACCGCGCGGCGCGCCTGCTGGAACAGATGGAACAGAGTGGCGTGGTCTCGGCCATGCAATCGAACGGCAACCGGGACATCCTGGTGCCCGCCGCCTCCGCGGAATAAATAGGATAAATAATATGAAGCGTTTCATGCTGGCCGCATCGGTTTCGTTGACCTTCGCGGCCTCCTTTGCGGGCGCCGCCCACGCGGCAGCCCTGGACCAGTTCAAGTCCTTCGTGGCCTCCACCAAGTCCGCGCGCGGCGAATTCACGCAGACGATGACGAAGAACGTCGACGGCGCGAAGAAGACGTCCGCGCCCTCCACGGGCACCTTCGTGTTCGCCCGCCCGGGCAAGTTCATCTGGACTTACCAGAAGCCGTATGAACAGGTGCTGCAAGCCGACGGCGAGCAGCTGTACATCTACGACAAGGACCTGAACCAGGTGACGGTGAAGAAGCTGGGCGATGCGCTGGGCTCCTCGCCGGCCGCGATCCTGTTCGGTTCCAATGACCTGGAAAAGAATTTCACCCTGTCCGAAGCGGGTGCGCGCGACGGCATGGAATGGCTGAAGGCCGTGCCGAAGGCAAAGGACACGAGCTTCGAACTGATCTCGATCGGCTTGAAGAACGGCCAGCCCGAAGCAATGGAGCTGAAGGATAACTTCGGCCAGGTGTCCACGCTGGCATTCAAGAAGTTCGAGAAGAACCCGGCGCTGGGCGCGACCGCGTTCAAGTTCGACGTGCCGAAGGGCGCGGACGTCGTCAAACAGTAAGGCACTCATGGCCGATCTCTTTTCCGCCGAGCCGCGCCAACCGCTGGCCGAGGCGCTGCGCCCCAAGACGCTGGACGAAGTGATCGGCCAGCAGCACCTGCTCGGCGAAGGCAAGCCGCTGCGCCTGGCCTTCCAGGCCGGCAAGCCGCACTCGATGATCCTGTGGGGCCCGCCCGGCGTCGGCAAGACCACGCTGGCACGACTCACGGCCAATGCCTTCGACTCGGCGTTCATCGCGCTCTCCGCCGTGTTCGCGGGCGTGAAGGATATCCGCGCCGCGATGGAACAGGCGCAGCAGAACCTGGACCAGTTCGGCCGCCACACGATCCTGTTCGTGGACGAGATCCACCGCTTCAACAAGGCGCAGCAGGATGCGTTGCTGCCGTTCGTGGAATCGGGCCTGGTCACGTTCATCGGCGCCACGACGGAAAATCCCAGCTTCGAAGTCAACTCGGCACTGCTGTCGCGCGCCCAGGTCTACGTGCTCAAGTCGTTGACCGACGCGGAGATGCGCCAGCTGCTGGAAAAGGCACGCGCATCGGCGCTGTCCGGCCTCACGTTCGACGACGTGGCGATCGACACGCTGGTCGGCTTCGCCGATGGCGATGCGCGCCGCTTCCTGAACCTGCTCGAACAGGCCGACACGGCGGCCCGTTCGGCGCGCATCACGCACATCGACGCGAAGTTCGTCGAGAACGCGATGACGTTGAATGCCCGCCGCTTCGACAAGGGCGGCGACAACTTCTACGACCAGATCTCGGCGCTGCACAAGTCCGTGCGCGGTTCGCATCCGGACGCGGCGCTGTACTGGTTCTGCCGCATGATCGACGGCGGCGCCGATCCGCGCTACCTGGCGCGCCGCATCATCCGCATGGCGTGGGAAGACATCGGCCTGGCCGATCCGCGCGCGCTGACGATCGTGAACGACGCCGCCGAGACCTACGAGCGGCTGGGCTCACCCGAGGGCGAGCTGGCGCTGGGGCAGGCCGTCGTCTATCTCGCCATCGCGGCCAAGTCGAACGCCGGCTACAACGCCTTCAATGCGGCGATGGCGTTCGTGAAGAAGGACAAGTCGCGCGAAGTGCCTGTCCACCTGCGCAATGCGCCGACGAAGCTGATGAAGGAGCTGGGGTACGGGCACGAGTATCGCTATGCGCATGACGAGCCGAATGCCTATGCCGCCGGCGAAACCTACCTGCCGGACGGCATGCCAGAGCCGCGCTGGTACCAGCCGGTACCGCGCGGGGTGGAGAGCAAGATTGCCGAGAAGCTGGCGTGGTTGAGGGAGCTGGATCGGCAGGCGGGGGAGGAGTAACCGCCCGTCAGTCCTGGGCGCGCCCCTTGCGGCGGCGGGCCCAGCCGACCATCGCGAGGCCGGCGCCCAGCATCGCATATGTGGCGGGCTCGGGCACCGGGCTGAGCGGATCGAGGCGCACGTCGAAGCACTCGTCGCTGTCTGCGCGGCAGCCCATGCCAACGAACTGGCCGAGCGAATTCATGCCGTCGACCGAATACAGGACTTGCCAGCCATCCTCGGACGCGATTTCGTCCAGGCCGTAGGTTTCGCCGTTGAGCAAGGCCAGGCGCCCCGTGTTGCTGCTCCAGGTGTCGCCGCCCATGGCGTAGCCGCGCGCATAGTCGATGCCGGCGATGTAGCCGAGATCGTAAGGGTAGCTGACGACACCATCCTTGATGTGATAGCTGACGGCGCCGCCGAAATCGTTGGTCGAGTAGCCGCCGGAATATCCGCCGTCCGGCTCGAAACTGTAGACCGGCCGGTTGGACGGCGTTTCCAGCTTCGTCATCACCCCGTTCTCGTAGATGAAGTTGTACCAGGTGCCAGTCGCATCCTGAGAGCGGCCGAGCACGCGGCCGTTCGCATCGATGTCTGAAACGGAACTGTCCCGGCCGCCAAGCGTGCCGACATCGACCAGGCCGCCGCTTTCTGTCCAGATGAAGCCATGCGATGCGCCGCTTGCCGTCCTCGAGTAGCCGAGCACGGTACCGTTGTCGGTGATCCTGTGGGCAGACGTGTAGTTGCCGCCGAATGAGCCCAAGTCCCGCATCGTGCCGTTGCTGTACAAGAACGCGCGCGTCTCTTCGCTCGCGTTCGTGGAAGTGCCGACGACTTGTCCCAGGTTGTTGATGTCGAAGCCACTGCTGTCCCGGCCGCCAAGCGTGCCGAGCACGGTCTGCTGGTTACCGGTCAGGATCGCGGCCTGCCGCCCCAGACCGACGTAGTGCCACTGGAGGATCTGGCCACGGTCGTTGATCCCGCCCGTTCCCTCCTGGACCGGCAGGATGACGACATTGAATTTTGGCGGCGTCGCAGCCACCGCCGAGCCGGCCAGCAGCATCGCGGAACAGAACACGGTCACAAAACGCATATCTTCCCCATGAGTATGAGCCGGCCAACCCGGCATGGTCTGGATCATATGTCGGCCGGAAAAAAGATGCAATTTTGATATTAACTTGCGGTTTGCCAGTCGTCGAGGACACAATGGCCCTGCGCGATCGTGCCGGTCGCGGCGCACCGTCAAGCCGGCCGCGGCCAGGTTGCGCGCTTCGTTGCTGCGAAGCCATGAGGAAAAGCGCCGCGCAGGTACCGCCGGGTACCGCGCGGGGTTCAAGCCGGCCGGGAAGGCAGCGTGGTTGAGGGAGCTCGACCGGCAGGCCGGGAAAGAATGGACCTCGTCAGGCGCGCTGCTTGCGGCGGCGCGTCCAGGCGAGCATCGCGAGGCCGGCACCGAGCATCGCGTACGCGGCTGGTTCGGGCACCGGGCTGAGCGGGTCGAGCCGGATCGACGTGCACCCAATATCGACACGGCACCCGGTGCCGATGATCTGGCCCGCATCGTTGATGCCATCGATCGTGAAGAAATCGCTCCAGCCCGGTTCGTCGACCAGGTCGTCCAGGGAGTACGGACCGCCCTCCGGCGTCGTCAGCCGACCGAAGAGGGTCAGCTCGGCATCCATGCCCACGGCGTAGCCGCCGGCATTCACGGCCTGCACCGAGCCCAGGCCGAAGGGATAGGAAATCACGCCATCCTTGATCACATAGGAGTAGCCGCCACCGAAATCACTGGTGGCCTTGCTGCCGTAATAGCCGCCGCCAGGCATGAACCCGCTCACGGACAGGCCGAGCGGCAAGTCCAGCGCGGTCATCGTGCCATTTTCGTAAAGGAAGTTGCGCCACTCTCCGCTGGCCGTCTGGGCCGCGCCCAGCACCCTTCCCGACGCGTCGATATCCGACACATAGCTGCCCGCGCCGCCGAACGTGCCGATATCGACCATGCCACTGTTCTCCGTATAGATGAACGCGTGCGCGTCGCCATTCGCGAGCCTGGACGTGCCGACGATGGTGCCCGCGTCGTTGATGTACTGCGCCGAGCTGTAGTCGCCGCCGAGCGTGCCCAGGTCTTTCACGGTGCCATTGCGGTAGACATACGCGTGCGTCGTGGTGTTGTCGGCAAGCCGCGAAGCCCCCACGATCTGGTTAGCCGAATTGATGTCGCTCGCCACGTTCTCGGTCCCGCCGAGCGTGGGGATGAAGCTCTGCGACGAGCCATCCGTGTAGGCCGCCCGGCGTTGCCCGAGAACGTATCCGATGACTTGTGTCGCGACGCCACTATTGTTGATGGCAGTGGCCGTTCCATCCTCACCAGGAAGCACGACGACCGTATAACGCGGGGCCTCGGCGGCCATTGCGGTCGAACCGTACAGCGCCGCCAGCAAGGGGACGCTCAGGAAGGTGGCAGACAAAGCGCGCATAGCATTCTTCTCCAGGAAAGCCGACCATTCGGCGATGCGCTATCGTATAGACACTTTGAAATTGATGCAATTTTGACATTAACTATCGAACCGCCAGCCACTTCCGCCGCCGTGGCCGGGCGGTGGTGGGCGCATGCTATATTGCTGGCGATCGCATACCAACAAGGAGTTACATGAGCGTGCAGCATATCGCCGGGGTGGAAGTCCGCATCGACGGCACTGGCCCCGCCACCATCCTCATGCTCCACGGCTGGCCCGACACCGCGGCCATGTGGGAACCCCAGGTCGCCGCCTTTTCCCCATATTTCCGATGCGTACGCTTCACCTGGCCCGGCTTCGAAACCGGCGCATCCCGCAAGGAATATCCGCTCGATGACCTCATCGGCCTGTGCGAACAGGTCGTCCGCGAAGTCAGCCCCGACAAGCCCGTAACCTTGCTCGTGCACGACTGGGGCTGCCTGTTCGGCTACCAGTTCGCCATCCGGCATCCCGAGCGCGTGGCGCGCATCATCGGCGTCGACATTGGCGACGGCGGCTCGAAGGCGCACCTGGACGAGATCGGACTGAAGGGCAAGCTCGCCATCGTGAGCTACCAGCTCTGGCTGGCGGCGGCATGGAAGATCGGCGGCGGCATCGGCGAATCGATGACGCGTTCGTTCGCGAAAATGGCAAAGGTGCCGGTGCGGCCCGATGCGCTCACCGTCGAGAAGAATTACCCGTACTATTCGACCTGGACAGGCAAGTACAAGGGCGTGAAGCCGTTCCGCCCCACGTGTCCCATGCTGTTCATCTATGGTACGCGCAAGCCGGTCATGTTCCACTCGTCCGCGTGGCTGGCCGAGCTCCAGGCGAAACCCGGCAGCAAGGTCGTGGCCATGGACACCGACCATTGGCCCATGCTGCGCCAACCGGAATCCTTCAACCGGCTCGTGCTCGAATGGCTCGGGCCATCCACCTCAATGGAAAGCATCGATGCACTACCTGCTGACTTATGAACTGGCCGACGGCTATCTGGAACGCCGTGCCGAATTTCGCGACGAGCACCTGAAGCTGGCATGGAATGCCGTCGAGCGCGGTGAGCTGCTGCTGGCCGGCGCGGCCGGCGATCCGCCCGATGTCGCCCAGCTCGTCTTCACTATCGACAGCCCGGCCATCGCGGAAAGTTTCGCGGCCGCCGACCCGTATGTGAAGCACGGCCTCGTCAAGCGGTGGACCGTGCGCAAATGGCACACCGTTGTCGGCGAGTTGGCCAGCTCGCCAGTGCGCTGATACTTCGTTCGGACGGTGAAAACGTTTGCCGTCCGGTTAGTTCCCCAGCAGTAATCCCCATCTGATTTTTCTCAGTCGCGCCTTTGCGCGCGCGCAATCATCGGGGCTCCAAGCAGCCTAAGCTGTGATCCTGGTCAAGCGATATCCGGCGCTGTTTTCACGCAGCTCATTGCGCGTTTTGCGCGCTTCGTCGCACGCCCGTGGAGACGCGGAACGCCTTTAGGTACAGTGCAAACATCCCGGGACGACCTGTAACCACGACACCCATCGGAGCCCATCATGAACGTACTGAAACACATGGAAGCCATCTTCTTTGCCGCCGCCGCGATCGGCGTGACCGCCGCCGTCGCCACGAGCGAACCGCAACCGCTGCTCGTTGCCGCCGACCGTCCGCTGTTCATTCATCCGGACGTGAAGATGCCCGTCGTCACCGTCAGCGCCAAGCGCCTGAGCCCTGCCGAAAAGGCCGAGCTGATGTAACCCGGCCGGCCCGGCAGGGCCGCACGCCGGGGAGGGCGCAAAACTCCAGGGAAGTGGCATCGACTTGGTACAATTGCGGTTTCGACATTCGCGGCAATTCTTCCATGATTGACATCCAACTTCTCCGTAAAGACATCGACACCGTGGCCGCCCGCCTGGCGACCCGCAAGTTCCAGCTGGACGTTGCCGGATTCACCGCCCTCGAATCCGAGCGCAAGGCGATCCAGACGCGTACCGAGGAATTGCAGGGCAAGCGCAATTCGCTGTCCAAGCAGATCGGCATGTTGAAAGGCAAGGGAGAAGACACGTCCGCCGTGATGGCGGAAGTGGCCGGCATCGGCGACGAGCTGAAGAACAACGAAGTCGCACTGGCAGCCTTGCAGCAAAAGCTCCAGGCCTTCTTGCAAGCGGTTCCGAACCTGCCGCATGAATCCGTCCCCGTGGGCACCGACGAATCGGCCAACGTGGAAGTGCGCAAGGTCGGCACGCCGCGCACCTTCGACTTCGAAGTGAAGGACCACGTGGATGTCGGCGCCGGGCTCGGCCTGGACTTCGACACCGCCACCAAGCTGACCGGCTCGCGCTTCTCGCTGATGAAGGGCGGCATCGCGCGCCTGCACCGCGCGCTCGCCCAGTTCATGCTCGATACGCACGTGGACAAGCACGGCTACACCGAGTGCTACACGCCGTACATGGTCAACCCGGATTCGCTGTATGGCACCGGCCAGCTGCCGAAGTTCGAAGCCGACCTGTTCTCGGTGAAGAAGGGCGGTATCGAAGGTGAGGGCGAGACCTTCTACCTGATCCCGACTTCCGAAGTGACGCTGACGAACACCGTGCGCGACGAGATCGTTCCCGCGGACGCGCTGCCGATCAAGCTCACGGCGCACACGCCATGCTTCCGCTCCGAAGCGGGCAGCTACGGCCGCGACACGCGCGGCATGATCCGCCAGCACCAGTTCGACAAGGTCGAGATGGTGCAGATCGTCCACCCGGAAAAATCGTACGAAGTGCTGGACGAGATGGTGGGCCACGCCGAAACGATACTGCAGGCGCTGGGCCTGCCGTACCGCGTGCTGTCGCTGTGCACCGGCGACATGGGCTTCGCTGCCGCCAAGACCTTCGACCTCGAAGTGTGGCTGCCGGCGCAGAACACCTATCGCGAAATCTCGTCGCTGTCGAACTGCGAAGCCTTCCAGGCCCGCCGCATGCAGGCCCGCTTCCGCAACGCGCAGGGCAAGCCCGAGCTGCTGCACACGCTGAACGGCTCCGGCCTGGCCGTGGGCCGCACCTTGGTGGCCGTGCTGGAAAACTACCAGCAGGCCGACGGCAGCGTGGAAATCCCCGAAGTGCTGCGCCCGTACATGGGCGGCCAGACGCACCTGAAGGCTTGATCATGCTTCCTGTGAAGGGCTTTTGCAGATAGCCCTTCCATTTTGCTTGCGGGCTGCTATAATCTTGCCTTCTCGCAGCGATGTGAGAAAGGAGAGGTGGCAGAGTGGTCGAATGTACTTGACTCGAAATCAAGCGATGGGGCAACCCATCCGTGGGTTCGAATCCCACCCTCTCCGCCAGAACAAATAAAAACGGGCTCCCCTGCGGGAGCCCGTTTTTATTTGTTCGGACGGCAGAGGGTGGGATTCGAAGACTCGCGCTTACCAGCGCGGGGCTCTCCGAATCGCCACTTTGCCGCAGCTTCGCTGCGGCTTCGCGCGCCGAGGGCGCGCGGCGCCTGCGTCATCTTTCGGCGAGCTCGCCACGAGGACGGCACTTTGCCGCGCCCGCGCGGCGCCGCCAGCGCTTCGCGCTGGCGTCCTCCCCCTGACTAGGCTCTACGCCTCCGCTCCGCTCCCGGCGCTTCCAACGCTCTTGCGCTCCCGCGCTCCCGCGCTCCCGCGCTCCCGCGCTCCCGCGCTCCCGCGCTCCCGCGCTCCCGCGCTCCCGCGCTCCCGCGCTCCCGCGCTCCCGCGCTCCCGCGCTCCCGCGCTCCCGCGCTCCCGCGCTCCCGCGCTCCCGCGCTCCCGCGCTCCCGCGCTCCCGCGCTCCCGCGCTCCCGCGCTCCCGCGCTCCCGCGCTCCCGCGCTCCCGCGCTCCCGCGCTCCCGCGCTCCCGCGCTCCCGCGCTCCCGCGCTCCCGCGCTCCCGCGCTCCCGCGCTCCCGCGCTCCCGCGCTCCCCCCGCTCCGCTCCCATCGCTCCCACACGCATACGCATCCGGTCCTCCCGCCGCCATCCGCCCCCCGATTCACCTCAAAGAATTGACGAGCAACACCCATTGCTATAGAATCCGTGCCTCTTGAGTTGCAAGCAGTTCAGCGCAACGCGAGAAGGAGAGGTGGCAGAGTGGTCGAATGTACTTGACTCGAAATCAAGCGATGGGGCAACCCATCCGTGGGTTCGAATCCCACCCTCTCCGCCAGAACAAATAAAAACGGGCTCCCCTGCGGGAGCCCGTTTTTATTTGTTCGGACGGAAGAGGGTGGGATTCGAAGACCAGGCCCTACCGGGCCTGGGCTCTCCGAATCGCCACTTTGCTGGCGCTCCGCGCCAGCCTCGCGCGCCGAGGGCGCGCGACGTGTGCGTCATCGTTCGACGAGCTGGCCACGAGGACGGAAGAGGGCGGGATTCGAAGATCTGGCCCTGTCGGGCGCCCAGGCCTTTGGCCTGGGCTCTCCGAATCGCCACTTTGCTGGCGCTCCGCGCCAGCCTCGCGCGCCGAGGGCGCGCGACGTGTGCGTCATCTTTCGACGAGCTGGCCACGAGGACGGAAGAGGGTGGGATTCGAAGATCTGGCCCTGTCGGGCGCCCAGGCCTTTGGCCTGGGCTCTCCGAATCGCCACTTTGCTGGCGCTCCACGCCAGCCTCGCGCGCCGAGGGCGCGCGACGTATGCGTCATCTTTCGACGAGCTGGCCACGAGGACGGAAGAGGGTGGGATTCGAAGATCTGGCCCTGTCGGGCGCCCAGGCCTTTGGCCTGGGCTCTCCGAATCGCCATTTTGCTGGCGCCTTGCGCCAGCCTCGCGCGCCGAGGGCGCGCGACGTATGCGTCATCTTTCGGCGAGCTGGCCACGAGGACGGAAGAGGGCGGGATTCGAAGATCTGGCCCTGTCGGGCGCCCAGGCCTTTGGCCTGGGCTCTCCGAATCGCCACTTTGCTGGCGCCTTGCGCCAGCCTCGCGCGCCGAGGGCGCGCGGCGTGTGCGTCATCTTTCGGCGAGCTGGCCACGAGGACGGAAGAGGGTGGGATTCGAAGACCCGCGCTTGCCAGCGCGGGGCTCTCCGAATCGCCACGGTGCGTCATTCAGACGTACGCGGCCCATTGCCGGCAGGCTGGCCATGCTCGTGCCTTTGAATGATGGGACTACTCGATGACATAACGGCGGTCGCGCCGCTGGCAGCGATGGCCGGTACGGGGCCTCTTTCTGCCGAGTGACTGGTTGGAGCGTTGATGGGCCACAGGAACCACATGGTGACGACGATAACCAGGATCAGCACCGGAACGATCTTGTTCATGTAGTGGCCTCCGAGCAGTGGAAGAGACAGTCTACATGCAATGCTGTGTCAAGGCATGAAAGGCCGACGGCCCCGTTGCTGCAATCAGCAAGGGCAGCTTTCCGGACGAGCCGCCTGTGCCCCGGAATCCGTGTCGAAAGTCTTTACACCATCCTGTGCCTTCGCTCGAACGTCCGCAGTGAAAACACTCGCAGGAATGCGCTGGCATACGAATTGCTGAGATGCGGTTTTAACCAACAGTCATTCCAATGCATTGGCCCATTGAACACAATTTGTTCGCGTCGACGAGTCCCTTGGGTGCGCTCGTGGCAGGGCTTTTCCGCCCGCTCGGTTACGCCCGGTTCCTGCAAATGCCAATGCGCCGCGCCAGAATCCACTGACATCGATGCGATATACCTATGAAATCACGGAACGTCCGGCAAGCTTCGGTGGAGGGTGGCGCTTGCGCTTGCAGGAGGACGGCCAGGAAGTAGGGGGCGGTGTCTTCCCGGCGCCGGCCGCCAGCGCAGCCGTTGTCGCGGCATGGTGGGCCAGCCTGGACGACGAACAGCGGGTTGCATGGCTCGACCTCAGCGGCGGAACGACACCGGCGGACGCGCATCTCGCCTTCACGCGCAAGCAGGCTTACCAGGAGGCTGAAGCTGCCGCGCTGGCGTGGTTGAGCATGCATGCCGCTCCCTGACGCGCTCGCTTCTACGCTCGCTTCTCAGCCAGTCGGGCGTCCATGTGGAATGCTTCAGCCGGCCAGCTCCCGCATCACGCTATACAGGTCGCTCTTGCCTTCGAAACCGATGCCCGGCAAGTCCGGCATGGTGATGTACCCATTCTCGACAATCACCCCGTCGGGGAACCCACCGAACGGCTGGAACAAGTCCGGGTAGGATTCGTTGCCGCCTAGGCCCAGGCCGGCGGCGATGTTCAGCGACATCTGGTGCCCGCCATGCGGAATGCAGCGCTTGGGCGACCAGCCGTGCTCGCGCAGCATGTCCAGCGTGCGCAGGTATTCCACCAGGCCATAGGACAGGGCGCAGTCGAACTGCAGCCAGTCGCGGTCGGCGCGCATGCCGCCGTAGCGGATCAGGTTGCGCGCATCCTGCATCGAGAACAGGTTTTCGCCGGTGGCCATCGGGTTCCTGTAGTAATTGCGCAGCGTGGCCTGCAGTTCGAAGTCCAGCGGATCGCCGGCTTCCTCGTACCAGAACAGGTCGTACTGCGACAGGGCTTTCGCATAGCTCACCGCGGTGTCGAGGTCGAAGCGGCCGTTGGCGTCCACCGCCAGCTTCTGGCCGTCGCCCAGCACGGAAAGGATCGAATCGATGCGGCGCAGGTCTTCGTCCAGCGACGCGCCGCCGATCTTCTTCTTCACCACCGTGTAGCCGCGGTCGATGTAGCTGCGCATCTCGTCCTTCAGCTTTTCATGGTCCTGGCCGGGGTAGTAGTAGCCGCCTGCGGCGTAGACGAATATCTTGCGATCGGCCATGCCGTTGCCGTAGCGGTCGGCCAGCAGCTGGAACAGCGGCTTGCCTTCGATCTTGGCCACCGCGTCCCACACGGCCATGTCGATCGTGCCGATCGCCACCGAGCGCTCGCCGTGGCCGCCCGGCTTCTCGTTGGTGAACATGCAGTTCCAGATCTTGTGCGGATCGAGGTTGGTGCCGGCATCGTCGACTAGCGAGGCTGGATCGGCTTCGAGGATGCGCGGGATGAAGCGCTCGCGCATCAGCGTGCCCTGGCCATAGCGGCCGTTGGAGTTGAAGCCGTAGCCCACGACCGGTTTGCCGTCGCGGATCACGTCCGTGATCACCGCCACGAGGCTCAGCGTCATCTTGCTGAAGTCGATGTAGGCATTGCGGATCGGCGAGCTGATCGGGAGGGTCTGTTCGCGGATTTCTACGATTCTCATGGGGTCTCCTGTATGGCGCGTGTGTTCGCGGCGGTATCGAAAGCCGTAGGTTAAGCGCAGCCAGCGGGCCTATAATTCTCCGGAAGTCAATTGATTAATGAATGCAGGTGAATAATCGCGGTGAAGAACGATGGCACTTCCGATATGCAGTTCTTCGTGCTGGTCGCGCGGCTGGGCAGCCTGGCGGCCGCGGCGCGCGCCATCGACTTGACGCCGCCCGCGGCCACCAAGCGCCTGGCAGCGCTGGAAGCCCGGCTGGGCGTGCGGCTGGTGAACCGTACTACGCGCAGCCTCAGTCTCACCAGCGAGGGAGAGACGTACCTGCGCCATGCCACGCGCATCCTGGCCGACGTGCGCGAGATGGAAGACGTGGTATCGCAGGGAAGGGCCACGCCGCGCGGGCTGCTGCGCGTGAATGCCACGCTGGGATTCGGCCGCACCGTGATCGCGCCGCTGGTTTCGCAATTCGCCCAGCGCTATCCGGACGTGGAAGTGCAGGTCGAGGTCACGGACCGCCCCGTCGACCTCGTGGAAAGCGGCTTCGACCTGGCGATCCGCTTCGGCGAGCTGCCGGACAAACGGCTCAATGCGCGGCGCATCCTGTCGAACCGGCGCTTCCTGTGCGCCTCACCGGGCTACCTAGAGCGGCACGGCACGCCGGCCACGCTGGCCGACCTGGCCAGCCACCGTTGCATCATCCACCGGCAGAACGACGATGCGTACGGGATCTGGCGCTTCATGCACCGCGACCACAGCGAAGCGGTGAAGGTGCACGGAGCGCTGTCGAGCAACGATGGCGACATCGTGCTGGGCTGGGCGCTGGACGGGCACGGCATCCTGATCCGGTCGGAATGGGATCTGGCCAAGTACCTCGACAGCGGGCGGCTGCGTGTCGTGCTGCCCGAGTTCAGGCTGCCCGCGGCCGACCTGTTCGTGTATTACCCCAGCCGGCGCAACCAGCCTGTTCGGGCCAGGGCATTCATCGACTTCCTTGCCGACCACTTCAAGGGTGCAAGGCAACGGCACGGCTAGCGCGGGCGTTTCCTCTCCTCAAGCGTGCTCCGCATCTCTGGCAGGTCCCTATAGTAAGGCCCTTCGTGTGCAACCAACACAAGGAGCAAACCATGTCACAGCCACCCCAACAGCAAACCCCACCCGGCTCCGAGGCCGCAATGCGGCCCGCCGCCGACCACGGCGAAACGAGCTACCGAGGCAACGGCAAGTTGCAGGACAAGGCCACCGTGATCACGGGCGCCGACAGCGGCATCGGCCGCGCGGTGGCGATCGCCTTCGCCCGCGAAGGAGCGGACGTGCTGATCTCCTACCTGAACGAAGACGATGACGCCCGCGAGACGGCGAAATGGGTCGAGGAAGCGGGCCGCAAGGCCGTGCTGGTGCGCGGCGACATCAGCGATCCGGCGCACTGCCGCGCCATCATCGCCAGGGCCGTGGAAGAATTCGGCCGCGTCGACGTGCTGGTCAACAATGCCGCTTTCCAGATGACGCGCGATTCGCTGGACGAGATTCCGGACGAGGAGTGGGACTACACCTTCCAGACCAATATCACGGCCATGTTCCACCTGTGCAAAGCGGCCGTGCCGCACATGCGGCCCGGCTCCTCCATCATCAACACGGCATCGGTCAATTCGGATACGCCCAAGCCGAAGCTGCTCGCCTACTCGGCAACGAAAGGGGCCATCGTCAACTTCAGCGGCGGCCTGGCGCAACTGCTGGCGGAGAAGGGCATTCGCGTGAACTCGGTGGCGCCTGGGCCGATCTGGACCCCGCTGATCCCCGCCACGATGCCGCCCGAGCAGGTGGAAAGCTTTGGCCAGCAGGTGCCGATGAAGCGGCCCGGCCAACCGGCCGAGCTGGCACCGACCTATGTGCTGCTGGCGTCAAATGACGGCAGCTATATTTCCGGCGCGCGCATCGCGGTGACGGGCGGGGTGCCGGTGATCTAGCCCTGAAACCCCACTATTGCTCCAGGTTGAAGCGGATGGCCGCTTCCATCGCCTGGTGCAGGGGAATCTTCTCGCCGGGTTTGTGATCCTTGATCGGCCAGACGGTTCGCGTGAAGCGGCGTTTCTGCTGCGATTCGCTGTCGATGTAGATGACCCACACCGACGTGCCCGCCGGGATCTCCGGATCGGTGTAGATGGCGCGCCTGTATTCGTTGTCGCCGGATTCGGCGGCGAAGCGGGCAGGGTCGGCCAAGGTGTGGATCGCGTCGCCTTCGCGCTTGAAGGTGGCGTTCGCAATGATGGAACCTACCGCACCCCCGAAGCCTCCGGCGGCCGCATGGCGCTTGAACTCGTGGCGCCGGTTCGTATAGACCACGAAATGATGCAGCCGGACGGATGCCCCGTCGGCGCCATGCTTCTCCTGCCAGCGGTGTGCGAACAGCCTGGCTCCGCTGGGAACGGTAACGTCTTCGGCGATGCGCGCATAGCCGAAGCGCTCGCTCGTGGTAATGCGGCTGAACGTCTCTCCCGTGGCCTCGGTGCCGGGGCGAACGTCCTCGACCCGCGCTTTGTCGGACGCGGCAAGGTCATCGATGGGCAGCCTGGCCGGGCCGGAACCGCACCCTGCCAGCGCAAGCGCCGCGATCAGGGGAAATAGGCGAGAAAACAAGGGGTAGCTCCTGAAGTGATCAATCTGTTCGAAGCACGCGACTCCGCCGCCTGCAATGGCGACGGCCGATCAGGGAAGAGTCGCGCAGAATTGTCAGTTTATCAATTACATGCGTAATTGGCAACCTTTGCGGCGTGATGATCTCTACAGGAAGGCGCGGTCAGCAGCTATCCGAAACCACCGTGACCGAAGGAGGCGTGATGGCGTTGCCGGAGCCGCTGGCGCCGACGTACAGCGTGTAGCAAGCCAGCGCCGCCGGGGTGTTGGCGACGCCGCGCGGAATTGCCGCGAAGGAGTTGACGGGCAGTGCGGGCTGGGTGGCCGTCGCCGTGGCGGAGCCGTAGCGGATGACGTAGTCGGCGACAAGGCCGGCGGCAGCGGCCATGTTGCCGTTGCCGGCGGCGGACGGGTAGCCTGACACGAGCGTCACCACTATCTCCTCATTGGTGATGTTGACGGCCGACGGGTCGATAAGCGCCTGGCCGTGGACCATCGTCGCAGTGGCTTCGAGCGCGCCGCGGGCACCATTCAACGCCGCGATGCGCGCGTCCTTCTGGAAGCCGGCAAAGCGCGGCAGCGCGACGGCCGCAAGGAGGCCCAGGACGACGATGACCGCGATAAGCTCGATCAGCGTGAAACCCTCCTGCTTGCCCGCGCGAGCGGGGCCGGAAGCCGGAAGCGGATGCCTGCCTGTGCAGGTGGTCGAGATGATCATGAATGGCAGGTGAACGAGACAGGAAGGCCGAGTCTGTCACTGTAGTGAATTTGCCTGCAACCAACAATCGCTTCCGCGTCAAAGCAGTGGATGTGATGCATTGCTGCAACAACGGGTTTTCCGGCGATGGCGGCCGTGCCGCTGGCGGCAAAGGTAAGAGGCATCGCGCGCGGGAAGCCAGTCGTTGCAGGCCTCGGTGCCCACCGGTCAGCCGCGGCGGCGCGCGGCAGCGCCCAGCAGGCCCAGGCCTGCCAGCAGCATTGCCCAGTTGGTCGGTTCCGGTACGGGTGCGGTCGGGGTCAGCACGTAATCGAAGCCGATCGCACGTTGTTCCCAGGGGGCCAGCGTGCCGAAGGCGTAGCCGAGCGCGATCGTGAAATCGCCATTGCCCCGGGCCTCGGTATCGCCCGACAGCACGTAGGGATTCGTTTCGAAATTGCTCACGCTGGCGGTCGCATCCCGGTTGCCCGTATTGCGTAGCGTAACGGCAAGGTCGGTGCCCGAGGAACGCACGGACGCGCCCTTGCCCTGGCCGAGGATCGTGTTCACGCTGTCATGGCTGTAGCCGTAGCGGTAGTCCGGATCGGCGTCGAGGCCCACGGCGTAGCTGACATCATCCAGTACCTGGCCACTGATATTGGTGAGCAGCACGCTCGTGTGGATCACGCTCGACGACAGGTCAAAGCTGATGAGCTGGCGGATCGCCAGGCCCTGGTAAGAGCCGCTGGAGGCGATCTCGACCGTGCCCGTTCCCGCGGCGAGGATGCCGGTCGTGCTGCCGAAAGCGTTGTAACGCGATCCGGCGCCAGCGGTATCGTAGTTGCCGTTCACGCCGATCGTATTGAAAGCAAACGGGTTGCCCGGCATGAGCATGTCGAAGCTGGCGCTGAAGTTGCCCGAACCGGTCGGGTCGAACTGGATGCCCGTGCGCGTGCCGAAGTCGATCAGCGAACCGCTGTCGTTGACGCCGAACTTGACGTAGGAACCGGCGACGGTGACATCGGCGAGGGCCGCTTGGGCGCCGCCCAGCAGGCAGGTGCCGAGCGCGGCGCGCAGGAACTTGTGCATGGTTGAACCCTGAAGAAGGTAAATAATGATTTCCCGGCTTCGAACACGCGACGGTTCGGGCCCGCGTACTACCTCGACATGGTTACATAAGAGAACACAAATTGCAATTTGTAAATTATGAAAATGCAACTTACGTTGCACGGTCGCGCAAAAGGCGACAGTTCGAGGGAGAGACCGGCGACGGCGGAGGGGGGGGAATGCCGGACATGCGGGCGCGGCACTGCGTGCGGACGGACCGGCGACGCCACCCCGCCGGCCGTCCAGGCCACCGACGGCTGCCCGCGGCGGTCGCCTATTTCCTTGCGTCGGCCTTCGGGGCCTCGCGCATCTGCGGCTTCTTCTCCGCTTCCCTGATGGCGGCGGCGCAATCCGTATCAGGCACCTTCGTCACGTTCACCAGCGGCAGCACGGCGGCCAGCGGCGACACTGTCGCGAGGGCCACGGCGGCGCCGGCCTTCATGGCCAGCGGGCCCTTGTACGGCCCCACGTCGGGATTGGCGAACGTGCCCTTGGCGTACAGCGGCGTGCGCAGCGAGAAGATGCGCGTGCCCTTGGTCTTGGGCCGCACGTCGAGGTTGAGCTGTTCCTGGGCCAGGTCCACGTAGCCGGTCACGTCGACCACCGCTTCGTCCGTGTCGAGCACGAAGCGCTGCACGTTGGCGCGGCCATTGTGCACCGCCGCCTCGGCGGCCAGGCAATTCATCTGGATCTGCTTGTCGCCGAAGACCTTCACGAAGATGGCATTGGCCACGTTCAGGCCCGCCAGTTCCAGCATGAACTGGCTGACCGAGCCTTCCGTGACCACGGCATTGAGTTCGCCATTGGACGTGGCCAGCATGGAAGCGACCGTGTTGCCCTTGCCGGCCAGCGCCGCATCGCCATTGATCTCGCCGAAGCTGCCGCGCATCGATTCCAGTTTCGGGAACAGGCGGTTGATCTTCAGGTGCCGCGCCGCCAGGCGGGCTTGCGCGTCGATCGTCTTGTCGCGGCCGTCGAGCGAGATATTGGACGTGATCCGCCCGCCGGCCATGCCGAAGTTCAGCGGCGTCAGCTTGAGCACCTTGTCCTTCATGTGGATGTTGGCCACCAGGTCTTGCAGCGGAATGTCGTTGGTTCGCACGATACGCTTGCCGGTGAACTTCACGTCGGCGTCCAGCGCGTCCCATTTTTCCGTCTTGAATTCGTTGACGGGGAGGGCCTTGCCGGCCGGTGGCGACTTCACGGTGCCGGCCTGTTTCGTGCCTGCGCCCGTGTCGGCGCCGACCGACGGGCCCAGGTCCGCCAGGCGCAGCTGTTGCGACGTGAGCTCGCCGCGCAGCAGCGGGCGCGGCTTGCGCTGCGAATAGGCGAGCGTGCCGGCGATATCGCTGGCGCCCACCTTGCCGCTGAATTTCTCGTAGGTGAAGGTCCAGGCGTCGGCGTCGTTCTTCTTGCCGATCAGCCGGCCATGCGTTTCGTAGGGCGGCGTCTCCGGCAGCAGCACACCGGTAAGCGGATACAGCTCGGCCATGCTGGGGCCGCCCAGCTTCAGCCGCAGGTCCAGGCCGGACAGCGACTTCGGATCGCTCAGCGTGCCCTTCACGCTGACCTTGTTGCCGCCCAGGTCGGCATTGGCCTCGACCGGGAACGTCGTGTCGGGATCGGTGAGCGTCAGCACGGCGCCCGCCTTGCCGCCGCCCGTGATGGGCGCCTGCCGGTACCTGCCGCCCAGCGTGAATGCCAAGCCGTAGGGCTGGGCGTTGGCCAGCGATTTCGCGTCCGCCCGCAGGTCCATGTTGATCGCTTCATCCAGGTAGCGCAGCGAGGCGCTCGAGAACGCCAGGCGCTGGATGTCCACGTTCCATTCGGAAGGGCCGTTATCCTTGAGCGTCCAGGAATTGCTGCCATCCTTGCGGCGCTGCAGTGCCGCGCTGGGCGCGTCCAGGCGCAGGTCGGTGATGATGAAGTCCTTGGACAGCAGCGGCAGAATGCGGAAGCCCATGTCGACCCGCCGCGCCGTGGCCATGTCCTTGCCCACGGTACTCCAGGCCGGATTGCCCATGCGGATGTTCTCGGCGCTGACGTACGGCCGCGGCACATAGCGGCGCCAGCCTTTCTCGGTATCGAGGCCACGGTGGAACTTCACGTCCAGGTCGCCCTGGATGGCGAATTCGCGGCCCGTCGTTTCCGACACCTTGCGGTTGATATACGGTCGCAGCATGTTCCAGTCGAACAGCGCGAACAGGATCATCAGACCCAGGATCGCCGCGAGGATCACGGCGCCAATCCTGAGGGCCCTGGATTTTATTTTCGTCATGGCATTGCCCCACGGATGGATGACGCGGCCGTTTGCCGCGAATATGCTGCCGGCAAACGCTTCGTGCGCCAGGAAACATAACGTTACCCCCATTCGGGCCGGGCGTTTGTTAGCCACGCAACCGTGCGCCCTCATTGGGCGCGAGCGGCAAATGGCAGCGGCTGGCAGCGGTTGGCAGCGGTTGGCGGCGGGCGCATTGCGCTGTATGCTGCGGCGGCATCCGCAACCTATTCGAAAGAACAATATGAAACAGTTGATTTCCTCCTGCATCCTCGGCCTGTCCCTCACCCTGGCCCTGTCCGCCTGCGACCGCGCCAAGGCGCCTCCGGCCGTCGCCGCCGCGCCCGCGCCGTTCCAGAAGATCGATACCGTCGCCGGCACCGGCAAGGAAGCCACGGCGGGCGCCACCGCCGTCGTCCACTACACGGGCTGGCTGTACGAGCCGAAGGCAGCGGACCAGCACGGCTCCCAATTCGATTCCTCGCGCGGGCGCGACCCGTTCAGCTTCCAAATCGGCGCCGGCCAGGTCATCAAGGGTTGGGACGAAGGCGTGCAGGGCATGAAGGTGGGCGGCAAGCGCACGCTGATCCTGCCGCCCGACATGGGCTATGGCGAAGGCGGCGCCGGCCCGATCCCGCCGAACGCCAACCTGATCTTCGAGGTGGAATTGCTGGACGTGCGCTGAGCGCAAAAATAATCGCGATCCTGCCGAGGATTTCCCGCTCCCGTTCGTCATAGTGGCGGGAGACCCAAAAAGACAAAACCATGGACAACGATGCTGTCACCTGGCTGAAACTGCATTTCCTGCCGTTCGAGGCGAAGTTGCGCAACCAGCTCGCGCGCATCTGCCAGAGCCCGGCGGAAGTCGATGACGTGATCCAGGAAACGTATTGCCGGGTGCTGCAGGCCGGGAGCCTGGAGCACATCCGCGAGCCGCGCGCCTTCCTCGTGCAGACGGCGAAGAACATCGTCATGGACAAGCTGCGTCGCGAAGCGATCGTCAGCATCCAGGCGATGGCGAGCCTGGAGGAGCTGGGCGTGGAGGATGGCGGGCCCACGCCCGAGCGGGTGGTGGCGGCGCGGGCGGAGCTCGATTGGGTGCTGCGGCTGGCGGCCCGCCTGCCCGAGCGCTGCCGCAAGGTGTTCCGCGCGCGCCGGCTGCACGGCCTGTCGCAGAAGGAAACGTCGGAATCGCTGGGCATCACGGTGAGCATCGTCGAGTACGAAACGATCCGGGCAATGGACCTGATGTCGGGCATGATCGCGGGCGCCACGCCGGACAAGGCACAGCCGCCCGCCCAGGAAACGAAACCCACAAGACGCCCAATGAACAGACATGTCGACAATTGAACAGCAAGCCAACCGCTGGGTCGTGCGCGAGAAGAATGGCCCATTGGACGAGGGCGAGCGCGCGGCGCTGGACGCCTGGCGCGGCTCGGACGTGCGGCACCAGGGCGCCTACCTGCGCGCGCTGGCGATCCACGCCGCGCTTGAGGATGCTGTCGCCGGCGAGGCCGCGCCGGCCGCGAACGACCATGCCGCGGCGCCGCGGCGGCCCGGCCGGCGCGCCGCGCTGTGGTATGGCGCCATGGCGGCCAGCCTGGCCGTGGCGGTGGGGGCCGGCATGTTCATGGCGCAGCCGCGCCCCGTGACCTATGCCACGGTCACCGGGGAATTCCGCAGGGTGCCGCTGGGCGATCACTCGGTGGCCCACATCAACAGCGGCAGCCAGATCATCGTCACGCTCACGGAAGGGGAGCGGCACGTGGAGCTGGTGCGCGGCGAGGCATGGTTCGACGTGGCCAAGGACAAGTCGCGCCCCTTCGTCGTCGCGGCGGGGAATGCGCGGGCGCGCGCCGTGGGCACATCGTTCAGCGTGGCCCGGCGGCCGGACGGCGCGGACATCCTCGTCACCGAAGGCGTGGTCGAAGCCTGGCGGCAGGACGGCGAAGGCGCGGCCAAGGTCGTGCTGGCGGCCGGCGACAGCGCGCGGGTACCGGCACGCGCCGGCCAGATGACCGTGGCGCGCGAGCCGGAGGAGGTCGCGCGCAAGCTGGCCTGGCGCGACGGCAAGATGGTCTTTCGCAACCAGACGCTGACGACGGCCGTGGCCGAATTCAACCGCTACAGCCGCAAGCCGATCGTCGTCGCCGACAGTGCCCTGGCGGGCCGCACCCTGGTCGGCCGCTACAAGGTCGACGATCCGGAACTGTTTGCCCGCGACGTGGCCGCCTACCTGCGCGTGCCGGTATCGATCACGCACGAGAAAATTATCCTTGGCGATGTGCGCCTGCTCGACGGCGCGGCCGAACCGGGTAACAATAAGGAAGCTGGCAAACAGAAGAACTAGACAGCCCCCTCGCCCCGGCGGGAGGGGCGGGAGGGAGAAGGATGGCATGGCGGTATCTTCGCGGCGCCGCCGCGATGATATTCCTCGGCGCGCTGGGCCTGGCGCCGCCCGCGGGCGCGCAGGCGGGCGCCAGGCCGTTCGACATTCCCGCCGGCCCGGCCAGCGCCGCCATCGACGAATTCGCCCGGCAGGCGGACGTGAACGTGCTGGCCGCGGGGGAACTGCTGGCGGGGCAGCGCACCGGCGGCCTGCGCGGCAGCTACGGCCTGGCCGAGGCGCTCGCCCGGCTGCTGGCCGGCACCGGCCTCTCGGCCACCGTGAGCCCGGGCGGCTCGGTCTTCATCGAGCGCTCGCCGGAGGCGCGCTCCGACCCCGAACCGCTCACCGTGGTACCGGACGTGATCGTGCTCGGCACCCGCGCCGCGCAGCAATCCTCCATCATCGAAAAGCGCTTCGCACCCACCGCGATCGACGTCGTGGTGGCCCAGGACGTGGGCTCCTTCCCGGACCGGAACGTGGCCGAGGCGATCTCCCGCGTGGCCGGCGTGGCGCTGGACCGCGGCGACTATGGCGAAGGCATCACGGTCGGCCTGCGCGGCATCGGTGCCGACATGACCCGTGTCGAGATCGACGGCCTGGGCGTGGCGGGGGCGGGCGGCGCCGCGCTGACCGGGCCGGACGACCGCAGCGTGGAATTCCGCGAACTGCCGTCGGACATGATCAAGTCCGTCGAGATCGTGAAGGGCGCCACGGCCGCGGACACCGAAGGGGGCCTGGCCGGCAGCATCCTGATCCACACGCGCACGGGCTTCGATTTCAAGGAACGCTACGTATCCGGCCGCCTGTCCGGCAACCGCAATTCCATCGACAAGCGCTGGGGGCCGGACCGGAACCTGGTCTATGCCGACCGCTTCCTCGGCGGCCGGCTGGGCGTTCTCGCCACCGTCAACAGGAGCCGCTCCTACAACGAGCACCACCGCCAGGAGCTGTCCGTGAACGGCGGCTCCGGCCCCACGCTGCAGTGGGACTTCGACGGCTCGCCGCGGAAGACGTTCTCGTTCAACCCGGCCACGGTATCCCGCAGCGACCCGGCGGCCGACGCCAGGCCAGCCACTTCGCCCTATGCGCTGACGCCGCGCGAGCTGGTCACGGTGGCCGCCGGCGCGCCGTCGAAAGCCGCATGCCGGGCAGCCCTGCCGGCACTGACCGCGGCACAACTCAACGCGCTGCCGCAGAGCCGCCGCCAGGCGGCCGTCACCCAGCGCAACAACGAACTGGCCACGTGCCTGAACCAGTGGAACGACTACACGCCCACGCTGGTGCGCTCGGCCATCAGGCGGCAGGACGACAAGCGGCGTTCGAGCGATATCCGCTTCGACTACAAGGTGAACGACAACCTGGCGCTGTTCGCCAAGGGCACGCGCCAGGACCGCCTGGTGTGGGAAACATGGATGACGCACTCGCTGGGCAATATCGGCGCGAACAACGTCGATCCCGCCACCGTGGTGGTGGACGGCACCCATCACGTGGTGCAAGCCACCATTGCCGACGGCGCGGTCTACACGGACAAGCAGCTCGACCGCATCGAGACGAAGAACACCTACCTGCAACTGGGCGGTTCGTGGCGCGCCGGCCGGTTCAGGAGCGAGTTCTTCGTCGGGCACGTGGCGTCGGATTTCCAGCGCGAGGCTCGCAGACTCGCCCTGGGATTCGGCTACGGCCCCGTGACGATGCGGCGCCTGCCCGGCGGCTTGTGGGCCTACGAGCTGCCGTCAGGCAGGACGTATGACCTGTCGGATTACACGGCATATTCTCCGGTGGCGGCCCAGCCGGCCCGCGCGGCGGTCGCGGCAACGGTGAACTCGCCGGCGGCGCCGGCCTACACGGCCGCCCAGCTGCCGCTGGCCGGCGCGGGCTTCTCCACGGCGTACACGCCGACGGCCGCCGAAACGCGCGAGCTTACGGCCAGGTTCGATGCGGCGTATGCACTGGCCGGCCTGGTGCCCTTCGCCGGCAAGCTGCGGTTCGGCGCGCAGCGGCGCGATTACGACAACCGATTCTGGAACCATGTCGGCTACCAGGTGTCGGGGGCCACCGGCACGTACGGCCAGCCGGGCTACGTGGCGCCGGTGGTGGTGCCGTCGCCGCGCCTGCGCGAAAGCGGCCTGTATCCCTGCCAGGATACCGCGGGCTCCCTGGGCGCCGGCGGCCTGCCATGCGCCTACGGCTACACGCCGTCGACGGCGCTGGCTTCGCCGCGCGATGGCCGCACGGCCGTCACGCCGCAGCAGTTCGCGGCGATCGTGGGGCAGGTCATGGCGGCGCGCACGGCACCGCTATTTTCCGGCGCGCGCGACCGGTTGGCGGGGCAGGTGGACGGCTGGAACGATATCGACGTGTTGCAGGCGTTCGCGCTGGCCGGCATCCGCAACGACGATCCCGGCTGCCTGAAGCGCTGCACGGCAAACGACGGCAAGGTGTACGCGCAGCCGGTCAACGCCCTGTCCGAGAAAGTCGATGCCGCCTACCTGATGGCCGAGTTCAGTACCGGCGAATCGCTGCCGTACGGCGTGCGGGTCGAGGGCAATGCCGGCGTGCGCGCCGTGCGCACGCGCGTGCGCGGCACCGGCCTGCTGACGATCACGGCGATCACGAAGACGCCGGCCTTCAACCCCGCCAATCCCGCGCTCGCGCAAGGCGTGGCCAGCACGTCCGTCACCAGCCTCGCATCGCTGGACCGGCGCTACATGGACTACCTGCCGTCGTTCAACGCCGCCGCCTGGCTGGTGCCCGACCGCCTCGCGCTGCGCTACGGCTGGGCCAAGATGATCGGCCGCCCGAAAGTGAGCCAGATGGTGCCGAACGGTACCTGCACCTACGACGAGCGGCAGGCCGACCTGGGCGAGGCCATGCAATGCACGACCACCGTGGGCAATCCCGCCCTGAAACCGTGGTCCAGCAAGAACCACCACCTGGGCCTGGAGTATTACCCGGACGACGACACGATGCTCACGCTGGCGCACTTCCGCCACCACGGCGCGCGGGGCGCGCCCCGGCAGGCCACGCTCACGGACCAGCAACTGTTCCAGGGCAGCGGCGTGACCGATCCCGCCACCGGGCAGGCGCTGGACGGCTACCGCTTTTCCGTGCCCACGCTGGTGAACGGCGAGGGCGTATCGCGCAGCGGCTGGGAGGTGGCCGTCAAGTCCGCCATGCCGAAGCTGCCGGCATTCCTGCCCGCGCATCTTCTCGCCTTCCTGCGGCATACGGGCATCGACCTGAACGTGAGCAGGAGCCGCCCGCGCAACGATGGTGCCCAGTACCGCGACCTGAACTCGGGCGCGGTGCTGCCGCCGGTCTTCGAGCCCCGGCGTACCGTGAACCTCTCGCTGTGGTACGACGACGGCGCCTTCAGCGCCCGCATCGCCGCCCAGGCCGTCGGCGAGCGCCTGCTCTGCATCGCACCCTGCGGCGGCAACGGCCCCGCCCAGAACTATCCTGCCGATGGCGCCACGCGCGTGATGCTGCCCTACGTGCCCGGCCTGCCCGTGTTCGGGCGCGAGACGCGCTACCTCGACGCTCGGGTGGCTTACCGCTTCGGCAACGGCGTCGAGCTGTTCGCCGATGTGCGGAACCTGGGCAAGACGTGGCTGCGCACGGATACGGGCAACTATGCCGTGCACGAGGATGGTGGCTCGAATGTGCTGGGGATCGGGTATGGCGGGGTGAGGGTGGCGGCGGGGTTGACGTTCAGGTATTGACTTGGCAGCCGTTGGCGGCCGCCCGCAACGCTAGCAGGACGGCCCGCAATAATCAATCACCAGCGCTCATGCTGCGCGGGATGCGTTCGATGCGCGCGATCAGCCTGGTGTCGGACACCGCAGGTGTCGGACACCGGTTTTCCCGAATCTGTGCCGCCGGCCGATGCGATTTCCAATCAACTTCTTGACCATTCACGCCAACCGCCCCGATCCATCCATGATCACTCCGTGCCGTTCGTCATGAAGTCACAACACCATCACGAACGGGAGACAAGATGAAGCAGCATGCAGCAGCACTGCGCAGCCGGCGCATGTCCGGCGCCGTGGCGATGGCGCTCGCCTCGCTGGCCGCCGGCGCCCCCGCGCAGGCACAACAAGCGGCACAACAAGCGGCACAACAGGCAGGCCAGGGTCAGCAGGCCGAGGTGGTCACCACCGTGACCGTGGTCGGCACGCGCCAGTCGCAGGAAAGCGCGATCGCGAAGAAGAAGCGCGCCGACACGGCGCTCGATTCGATCGTGGCGGAAGACGTGGGCGCCTTCCCCGACCGGAACGTGGCCGACGCGATCTCGCGTATCGCCGGCGTGGCCGTGGACCGCGGCGATTTCGGCGAGGGCATTTCCGTATCGATCCGCGGCAACGGCCCGGAACTCACGCGCGTGGAGCTGGACGGGCAGGGCGTGCAGTCGGCCGGCGGGGCCGACCTGCTGGGCGGAATGAACGCCGGGTCCGACCAGTCCGGCGGCCGGGCCGCCGAGATGCGCCAACTGTCGTCGGACCTGATCAAGAGCGTGGAAATCATCAAGGGTTCCACCGCCGACCTTACCGAGGGTTCGCTGGGCGGCGGCGTGCGCATCACCACCCGTAACGGCCTCGATTTCAAGAAGGATTACCTGTCGATCCGCGTGGCCGGCCAGCAGAACACGCTGAACGACAAGCTCAATCCGAACCTGAACCTGGTGGGCGTGAAGAAGCTGATGGATGGCCGCCTGGGCGTGCTCGTCAACCTCGGCAAGAGCAGGTTGAACCAGGAATCGCACTCGATCAACCAGGGCGGCAGCAGCAACCTGGTCGGTGCCTACCGGCCGATCGACTTCGATAATTCTCCGGAAAAGACGTTCTCGTTCCAGCCCGGTACGGTGAAGATGGACGACGAGCGCTCCACTACCACGCTGATGGCGTCGGACCTGATCGGCGGCGGCAAGTTCAACGCCGCCACGCCGTACGAGATCGTCAGCAAGTCGGCCGCCGCGAACAGCAAGGCCGATTGCCATACCGCCTTCCCCCTCTTGACCACGGCCCAGCAGAATGCGCTCGCGCCGGGCAACAACCGCACCAACGCGATCAACCAGCGGCAGCTGGAACTGCTGTCGTGCCTGGGGCAGTGGAACGACTGGGTGCCGAGCAGCACGCGCTATGTCGTCAACCGGCAGAACGAGGATCGCGATTCGGGCGATATCCGCTTCGACTTCAAGGTGAACGACAACCTCACCGTATACTTCAAGCACAGCCGCTCGGTGCGCGACATCGTGTCGGAATCGGCCAGCACCGGCTATGGCGGGCCGGCCTTCAACCCCGCTTCGGTGACGGGGCCGAACGGCTATGTCGGCCCGGCGTTCATCGACAGCGCGTTGAGCACCCAGCTGCCCAACGGGGCCTGGGCCACGCGCAACGTGGCGCCGGGCTCGGGCTACTTCCGGTACCCGGACCTGGCGTGGCGCACCGGCGGCGCGGCCAACGGTACCGTCTCGAACATCGATCCCGCTTCGGTGCGCGTGGACGCGAACCACCATCTCACCGGCTACACGATCGCCGACGGCGGCTTCGGCGTCGAGAACACGCTGCTCGATATCCAGGAGCGGGCCCGCTACAGCCAGGCCGGCGGCACCTGGCGCAACCGCTACGTGCTGGCCGAGCTCCTGCTGGGCGACTCGCGCTCGGATTTCTCCCGCTATGAAAAGCGCGCCGGCTGGAGCGGCTACACCGGGCCGGTGCAGGCTACCCTGCTGCCGAACGGCATCTGGAACTACGTGCCCACCGCTTCCTTCAACCCCAACGATCCGAACAATTACTTCAACCTGCGTCCGCAGCCGGCGGCGGCGGCCTTTGCGGGCAATGCCTTCGGCCCGCCGACGCCGGCCTACACATCGGCCCAGCTGCCGCTGGTGGACCCGGCGCGCACGCTGTCGCTGCAAAATGCCCGTATCAACGAGCAGACCGAGCGCACGGCCAAGTTCGATCTCACCCTGAACACGGGCGACTTCACGAACGGCTGGCTGCCGCGCATGAAGTTCGGCTACAACCGGCGCAAGAGCGACTACACGGCCTGGGGCACGGGCGGCCTCACGGTGCAGGAGCCCACCGGCGAATGGGGCAAGCCGGGCTATGTGCCGGGCATCTATGTGCCGAACAAGAACCTGCGCACCACGTACCAGATCTGCGAAAACACGCCGGGTTCGCTGGGCGCGGGCGGCAAGCCCTGCGCATATGGCTACACGCCGAACACCGACCCCCGCTCGAACCTGGCGGGCACGATCCAGATCACGGCCGACCAGTTCCGCGACATCTTCGCCAAGGCCTACACGAAGCAGCCGACAGCGCAGTTCTACAGTGGCGACCGGGACCGCCCGGCCGGCCTGATCGACGGCTGGACCGAGATCGACATCAACAAGCTGTACGAGCTGCTGGGTGTGCCGAACTACAACCTGGACTGCCTGAAGGAGTGCCAGGGCAGCGACGGCAAGATGTATGCGCAGCCGATGAACCGGCTGGTGGAAACGGTCGATGCCGGTTACCTGATGACCGACTTCGCCCTGGACCGCATTCCGTTCACGGAGCGCGCCCTGCCGTTCGGCATCGAGTTCGACGGCAACGTGGGCGTGCGCATCGTGAAGACCAAGGTGACGGGTACCGGCCAGCTCACGTTCCAGTCCACCGTCAAGAACCAGAACTTCAACCCGCTCGATCCCGAAAACGCCAACGGCGTCAACACGCAGATATTCCGGCGCGATACGGCGATCACCGAGGAAACCACCGATTACCTGCCTTCGGTGAACCTGAATGCGTGGCTGATCCCGAACGAGGTGGTGCTGCGCTACAACTGGGGCAAGACCATCGCCCGCCCGCCGGGCGGCCGCCTGATCCCGAGCGGCACCTGCTATTACGACGAGCGCTTCATGGACCAGCTGGGCGCCGACGGCGAGCCGCGCGCGCAGTACTGCAGCGGCACGATGGGCAATCCGGCGCTGGAGCCGATGACGAACCACAACCAGAACCTGTCGCTGGAGTGGTACCCGAACCGGGACAACATGCTGTCCGTGGCTGCCTACAAGCAGGATGGCATCATCGGCGCGGCCACGCTGATCGAGACCGTCACGGCGGCCAACCTGTTCGCCGGGTCGAACGCGGTCGATTCCCAGACCGGCAAGCCGCTGGCGGGCCAGCAGTTCGACTACCGCCGCTGGACCAACCAGCTGCCCAACACGCGCAAGGGCTACGAGATCTCGGCCAAGACGGCCTTCACGTTCCTGCCCTGGTACCTGCGCTACCTGGGCGTGGACGCGAACTACACGCGCAACAAGTCCGAGCTGACCGGCACGGCCGTGCGCGACCTGCTGACCGGCACCATCATGCCCGTCTCGGGCGAACCGCACCATTCCTGGAACGCGTCACTGTGGTACGACGACGGCCGGCTGACGGCGCGGGTGGCCGTGCAGTTCGTGTCCGAGAAATTCAGCTGCATCTCGGGCTGCAATTCCACCGCCGTGAACAACTACCCGGCCGAGGGCCTGACGACGGTACGCGCGCCGGTGTATGCGCCGGGCGCGCCGAACTTCCGGCTCGGCACCCGCTACATCGACGCCAAGATCGGCTACCGCCTGAACGACAACGTGGAACTGTTCGTGGAAGGACGCAACCTGGGCCGCATCCACACGGGCACCACCACCGGCTCGTTCGCCCGCTTCGCCGACGGCACGCCGAATGTGTACACCGACACCTTCGCCGGCGCCACCTACATGGCCGGCGTGAACTTCAAGTTCGAGTAGCTTGCTTCGCCCTCCACCCGGTGCCGAAGCGGGCTTCATGCCGAAGGCGCGGTTGGCCTTCGGTTTTTTTGCTGGCGCTGCCAGCGGGCGAACAGCGCCTTCTTGCTCAGTGGGCCAGCGCCAGCCGCGGGGCGAGGGCGGGCCGCGCGGCCGCCGCGTCCTCGCGCAGCCGGAAACTGCCCACCGCCTGCGACAGGCCGGCAGCCTGCTCGCTGAGGCTTTCCGCCGCCGCCGCGGCCTGCTCGACCAGCGCCGCGTTCTGCTGGGTGATCTCGTCCATCATCGTCACGGCGCGGTTGATCTCGGTGATGCCGGTACTTTGCTCGGCGCTGGCGCTGGTGATGCCGGCCATGATGCCTTCCAGCTGGCGCACCGCCTGCACCACCTGGTTCATCGTCTTGCCCGCTTCGTCCACCATCGTCGCGCCCTGTTCCACGCGGGCCGAGGAATCGCCGATCAAATCCTTGATTTCCCGGGCCGCCGCGGCGCTGCGCTGGGCCAGGTTGCGCACTTCCGAGGCGACCACGGCGAAGCCGCGGCCCTGCTCGCCGGCGCGCGCCGCTTCCACGGCGGCGTTCAGCGCCAGGATATTGGTCTGGAAGGCGATGCCGTCGATCACGCTCGTGATATTGCCGATGCGGGACGAGCTTTCGCGGATCGCACCCATCGTGCTGACCACCTTCGACACCACGTCGCCGCCCTGCGCGGCGATCGACGAGGCGCTTGCCGCCAGCCGGTTCGCCTCGCCGGCATCGGTGGCGTTGCGCTGCACCGTGTGGGTCAGCGTTTCCATCGAGCTGGCCGTTTCCTGCAACGAGCTGGCCTGCGATTCGGTGCGCGCCGACAGGTCGGCATTGCCGCGCGCGATCTCGCCGGTGGCCAGCGCCATTTCCTCGGTGGTGTCGCGGATCCGGCCGATCATGCCGGCCAGGTTGCCGTTGATGGTGGCGATCGCGCGCATCAGCACGCCCACCTCGTCGTCGTGCGCCACCTGGATGTCTTCGGTCAGGTCGCCTTGCGCCACGCGGCTGGCCGCGGCGGCAGCCTTGGCCAGGTTGCGCTGGATATAGCGGTACACCAGCCACAGGCACAGCACCGTGCCGCCCACCGACAGGGCCAGCAGCACGACCGCCAGCGCGAACGCCGTGCGCGTTTCCTGTCCGGCCTGCGCCACCGCGGCGGCGGTGCGGGTGTCGAGCATGGCCAGGAATTCGTTCACGGGCTGCATGATGCGCGCCTTGTTCTGGTGGTATGTGGTGTCGTGCATGATGCGGCGCGCCATCTCCATGTCCGGCTCGCCCTGGCGCGTGAAGCCGCCCTTGCCATCGTCGAACAGGCCCTTCACCGCGTTCATCGCGATCACCTCGGTCTTCACCAGGCCGTCGGAGTTCGCCTGCGCCTCCTTCAGCTTCGCCAGTTCCTGTTCCGTGAAGCCGGCTTCCTTCATCAGCTGCTGCAAGGGCACGGACTGGCCGGAGGAGGGCGGCACGGGCATGCCGCCGGCCACGAAGTCCCAGTAGATGCGCTCGTAGTGCTCCGGGCGCGGCTTGCTGCCGTTGCGGATGTCGAGGATCTCCATGTACTGCTTCTCGTAAGCCGCGTCGCCGGACACCACGTAGGTACGCGCCAGGCGCGTCAGGTCGTCGGAACTCTGCCGCAGCTCGTCGGCCAACAGGTAGGAGTCATAGCGCGCCTGGCTGGCCGCCGTGGCCGCAGCCTCCTTGGTGGAGACGCGCAGCATTGCCCAGAGGGTGAGGGAGGCGAGCAACAGGGTAAGCAGGAAGGTCGCCACGAAGGCTTGCTTGATCGATAAATGGCGCATGACAGTCTCCGGAAGTGGTTGCCGTGCATAAACATTAGCTTCCAAAAAGGAATCGTGTCCACCATTCCGTGCGATTCCATGCCCTTGCGTTACCGGTTTGTCGGCTGCGGTGCACACTGTTGGCGCAGCGGCATGCCAGCCGGGCAAGGAAGCGCACAGGCGTTCTGTCTTGGAAATAAAAGTTTCCATTTGTCACATTGCCGTCATGTGGTATCCCTACAATGCGCAGGCGTTGCGCCGTTCGACAGCCGCCCCGTGAGCGCGGCTGGGGCGGAGCCGCATGCCGATTCACCACTACCGATTGCCTCATGCTGAACATGCTCCGCCGGCGCACCGGCTCCCGCGTTGTCGCCGCCATCACCGTCATCCTCGCCATGCTTGCCGTGGTGACGCTCGCTTCCCTGTGGTCGCTGCAAAAGGTCGCCGGCAATGCCGACGTGCTGGTCGACGACAAGCTGGCGCGCCAGCGCCTCACCATCGAGCTGCGCGCCAGCGAGCAATTGAACGCCTTGCGCGCGCTGTCGATCGCCCGCAGTGACAGCCTGGAAGTGGCGGACGCATTCAAGACGCAACTGAGCGAAGGCGAGCGGACGACCGCCCGCCTCGCGCGCCAACTGGAACGCATGCGTGGCGACGCGCGGGAGCAGGCGCTGGCCGGCGCGGTGCGCCAGCAGCGCCAGCGCTTCCACGCCGTGCGCGACGAGATCTTCCGGCAAAAGGACATGGGGCGCACCCAGCAGGTGGACGAGCTCGTGACGGCAGGTTTCGCCCCGCGCCTGTCCGCCTACATGGCCGCCATGGACGCGCTGCTCGACCACCAGGCGCAGGCGGCCAGGCAGGTGTCCGAGGACTCCCGCGGCACGCTGGCCGCCATGCGCATGCTGCTGGCCGGCCTCGGCGCGCTCGCGCTGATAGCCGGCACCGCGCTCGCCCTGGCCCTCACCCGCAGCATCGTGCGGCCATTGCGCGACGCCGTGGCGTTCGCCGAACGCGCGGCGGACGGCGACCTGGCGGCTGCGCTGCACCACGGCCGCCAGGACGAACTGGGCCAGCTGCTCGACGCGCTGAACGAGATGGCGCGGCGGCTGGCGCGCACCGTGAGCGGCGTGCGCGATGCCGCGGCCGCGATCGACGCGGCATCCGAGGAAGTCGCGCACGGCAACCTCGACCTGTCGCGCCGGACGGAACGCCAGGCCGCCACGCTGGAGCAAACCGCGGCCGCGCTGGACCAGCTGGCCACGACGGTGCGGGCCAACGGTACGCAGGCGGTCAGCGCGGCGCGGCTGGCGCAGGGGGCGGTCGAGGTGGCCGGGGAGGGCGGCAGCGCGATCGTGGCCGTGTCGACCACGATGGAAGGCATCAGCCGCTCCGCCGCGAAGATCGTCGACATCATCGCCGTCATCGACGGTATCGCGTTCCAGACCAATATCCTGGCGCTGAACGCCGCGGTCGAAGCGGCACGCGCGGGCGAGCAGGGGCGCGGCTTTGCCGTGGTGGCGGGGGAGGTACGGGCCCTCGCACAGCGCTCCGCGACGGCGGCGCGTGAAATCAAGGCGCTGATCACGGAATCCGTGGCCGCGATCGGGCAGGGGGCCGACCTGGCCGCGGGCGCGCAGGCCACCATGGCCGGCATGCTCGAGCGCGTTGGCGGCGTGAGCACGCTGATGGCGCGGATCGGCGACGCTGCCCATGCGCAGACCGATGGCATTGCCCGGATGAACGACGCGGTCGGCGACCTGGAAGCGGAGACGCAGAACAACGCCGCCCTTGTCGAGCAGGTGGCCGCCGCCTCGACGGCGCTGCGGCAACAGGCGCAGGTGCTGAGCACGCTGATGCAACAGTTCCGCGTGGCCGCCGGGCATGCGCCGGTGCCGGCACCCGTGGCCGCCTTGCAGTGAGCAGACTCTTCTTCCCTGCCGCCCCGGCGTTCCTGCAGTCGCGATCGCTTGCAGGGTGCTAGTCCGTCGCGTATGCTTCCAGGACAGCCACGGTTGAGCGCACCGCGATAGCGAGCTCGGCAGGAATACGGCGCAAGAGAAGAACTATCGGCGGCCGGCCCGGCGCAACAAGCAACGCGCAACACGCAACACACATCACGCAACACGCAGCGAGCAGCGAGCAACGAGCAACACGCAACGAGCAACGAGCAACGGGCAGCGGCGGCCGGCAGCGAGACAACGGCAGGCGAAGCAAGGGGAACCCATGGACGGTGCGAAGGGCATGGCGCTGGCCTCGCGCGCGCTGCGCACGACGCGCGCCGCGGCGTTGCCGATCTTCGCATGGCCGTTCTTCGGCCTGATCGTGGCCTGCACCTGTTGGGTCTACTTGATCCAGGTGCTCGACTCGGAGCGCGTGCAATTCGAACAGCGTGCCTATGAAACGGCAACGCGCGTGGCCGAGAACCAGGCCGGGCAACTGTCGCGCGACCTCACGATGATCGACCAGATCCTCGTGCTCGTCGGTTCGCACTGGCAAGCGGTCGGCGGCAAGCCGGAACAAAAGACGCTGGACGAAGTGGTGGGGCCGGACAAGGCCATCCTCGACATTTCCGTGTTCAGTGCGCAGGGGCAGATGCTGTTCACAAACAATCCGCCAGCCTGGACGCCACAGGACCTGGCCACCATTTCCACGTTCCCGTTCTACGCGGAACAGAAGCGCAACCGGGCCGATGTCCTGTTCATCGGCAAGCCGCGCTCGCGGCCGGGCCGCGACCAGCGCTTCATCCGATTCTCCCGCAAGATCCTCGACGTGTCGGGTAACCTTGCCGGCATCGTCGTCGTCGCGCTCGACAGCGAAGCGTTGATCGCCGGATATGACCGGGCCGTGCTCGGCAGGCACGGATTCGTCGCCGCGGTGGGGCTCGACGGCGAGACGCGCGCGGTGCGGGCGGACGAGGGCTCCCGGCCGCCGCGCGCCGTGCCATCCTCGCTGCGCTTCGCGCTCGATTCCTCGGCGGGCAATATCTATGTCTCCGGCAGCGACTTCGGCGATGCGGTCAACCGCTTCATCTCCTGGCGGCGGGTGGACGGCTATCCGATGGTCGTCATGGCGGCCGCCGACCAGACCGAAGCGCTGGCCGCGCTGGAGGAACGGCGCAATGCCTCGATCCGCGTGGCGGCCGGCGCGAACCTGGTACTCGTGGTGTTCGTGATCATCGCCACCATGATGTCGATCCGCTTCCACCGCGAGCGTCGCCAGCTCGCGCTGTCGCAGGCCGCCTACCGCAAGGCCACGGAAGGCGGTACCGAAGGCTTCTTCATCTGCGAGCCCGTGTACGGCGCGGGCGCCGCCGTCAAGGATTACTGCCTGGTGGACTGCAACGAGCGCGGCGCGGCATTCTTCGATTCCTCCCGCCAGGCCATCACGGGCGCCCACCTGTCTGCCCTGGCCGGCGGACTTGGCGCCACCGCGATCAAGGAACTGCTGGACAAGGCATTCCGCCAGGGCGCCGTCGAGGACGACTTCCAGCTCGAGCGGGGCGACCGCCAGGAGCCATGGCACCTGCGCGTGGGCGTGGTGCATTCCAACGGCGTGCTGGCGGTGACGGTTCGCGACGTGACGCTGGAAAAATCGCACATGGCGGACCTGGAACGCCGGGGCAATGAAGACACGCTGACGGGCTTGCCGAACCGCGCCTGGATCCGCGCGCACCTGCCGGCCATGCTGGAACGGGCCGACAAGGCCCATGCCAGGGTGGCCGTGCTGTTCGTGGACCTGGACGGCTTCAAGCTCGTCAACGATACCTTCGGTCACGGGGCCGGCGACGAAGTGTTGCAGCACGTGGGCAAGCGGCTGAAGGTGGCGGTGCGGCCGCACGACCATGTGGTGCGGCTCGGCGGCGACGAATTCGTGGTGGTGCTGGAGCTGATCAAGGGCTCGGCGGAGGCCGAGCACGTGGCCGACCGCATCCTGCACGCCTTCCATGCGCCGTTTTCCACGTCCAAGGGCACCGCCTCGGTCGGCACGTCCATCGGCATCAGCCTGTACCCGGTCGACGCGAAGGACGTGGAAACGCTGTACCAGCATGCCGACATCGCCATGTACGAGGCGAAAACGTCCGGCAAGAACCGCTACCACCTGTTCAACTCGGCGTTCTACGACGCGATGCGCCAGCGCACCCGCCGCGAGAAGGAGCTGCGTGCGGCCATCGCCGAAAACCAGTTCGTGATGCACTACCAGGCGCGCGTGAACTGCAAGAGCAGCAAGGTGTCGAGCCTGGAGGCGCTGGTGCGCTGGAACCACCCCACCGAAGGCCTGCTGGGGCCGGACGAGTTCATCGGCCTGGCGGAGGAAACCGGCCTGATCCTGAACCTGGGCGAGCTGGTGATCGATACCGTATGCGGGCAGATCGCGCGCTGGAGCGACAGCGTGTACGGCTGCGTGCCCGTGTCCATCAATGTCTCGAGCCGGCAGTTCAACGAGCGCGATATCCGCGAGAGCATCGCCGGCGCGCTCGCGCGCCACGGCATCGATGCCGGGTGCGTGGAAATCGAGCTGACCGAATCGTCGATGGTGGTCGACCCGCGCCGTACCGCGGATAACCTGCAGGCCATCCACGCCCTCGGCGTCAAACTGCTGGTCGACGATTTCGGCACCGGCTATTCCTCGCTGTCCATGCTGCACAATATGGCGTTCGATTTATTGAAGGTCGATAAATCGTTCACGAGCCGGCTGGGCGTGGACGAGAATGGCGAAGTATTCTTCCGTGCCATTATCACGATGGCCCATTCGCTGGGCATGCGCGTGGTCGCCGAAGGCGTGGAAACGGAGGAGCAGGCGCGCATCCTCGAAGCCCTGCAATGCGACGAATTGCAGGGGTTTTATCTGTTCCGCCCGGTACCGGCGGAAGAATTGCCGCACACGCTGGAATCGCCGATCGCCGAATTGGCGGCGCGCTGATCGCGCCGCTTCTCCCGGCGCTGCCTTGGCGCCCCTCTGGCGCCTTTCCCTGAATTTTTCCCTTCCTTGCCCGTGTCATTTGTCGGGCAATCCCCCCGAATTGTCACGGATTGTCATCGATTGTTTTTATGTGTATTGAAATAATATTAACAACGTCTCCCTGATTGACGAGCCCGCTTTGCGTCGGATTTAATCGGCGATTCCAGGTTGTATTAATGCATTGATAACACGGTTGCCCTGTCAGCCGATCAATCGCGCTGATCGGCCGCCGAATCCGACAACACATCATCAGGGAGATGCACGCAATGTCCACCAATATCATCTACGTTCCGTATTATCCGGGCATGAACCCGCCGACGGTCGGCGCGGCGCTGACCGGCACCCAGGAGAGCGACTCGCTGGCCGGTTCGGGGTATGCCGACAGCCTGTCCGGCGCGGATGGCCACGACACGATCCACGGTTACGCGGGTAACGACACGGTGCTGGGCGGCACGGGAGCCGACACGCTGTACGGCGACGATGGCAACGACAGCATCAGTGGCGAAGCGGGTGCCGACCGGCTGTATGGCGGCAACAACGACGACACGCTGCTCGGCGGAACGGGGGATGACTACCTGTCGGGCGATGCGGGCGCGGACCGCCTCGACGGCGGCGCCGGCAAGGATTACCTCACCGGCGGCGCGGGGGCCGACGTGTATGTGTTCGGCAAGGGCAGCGGCCAGGATACGGTCTACAACTACGACAGCGACGCGCCGGGCGTGCACGGCGACAAGGTGCTGCTCGGCGCCGGCATCGTGCCGGCCGGCGTGATCCTGCTGCGCTCATACGGCGACCTGATTCTGAAGATCATCGGCACCGATGACCAGCTGACGATCCAGGGCTATTTCAACAGCGACGCTACCACCGCCTCGGCGGTGGAAACGATCCAGTTCGCCGACGGCACGGTGTGGGACGTGGCGGCCGTGAAGACGAAGGTGCTGGCCGGCACGGCCAGCAACGATACCATCACCGGCTACGCCATCGCCGACAGCCTGTCCGGCGGGGACGGCAACGACACGATCCAGGGCCAGGGCGGTGACGACACCATCGGGGGCGGCAGCGGTGCCGATGCGCTGTACGGCGAGGACGGCAACGATACCGTGAACGGCGACGCCGGCGCCGACCGGCTGTATGGCAACGCGGGCGACGACGCGCTGGCCGGCGGTACCGGCGACGACAGCCTGTACGGCGAAGCCGGCGCGGACCGCCTCGACGGCGGCGCCGGCAAGGATTACCTGGCGGGCGGAGCGGGCGCCGACGTGTATCTGTTCGGCCGGGGCAGCGGCCAGGATACCGTCTACAACTACGACAGCGATGCGCAAGGCACGAACGCGGACAAGGTGCTGCTCGGTGCCGGCATCACCACGGCCGACGTGACGCTGCAACGTTCCAACGGCGACCTGGTGCTGACGATCAAGGGCACCGGCGACCAGCTGACGATCCAGGGCTATTTCGGCACCGACGCCACCACCAGTGCCGCCGTGGAAACGATCGAGTTCGCCGATGGCACGGTATGGAACGTGGCGACCGTGAAGGGCAAGGTGCTGCCGGGCACGGCGGCCAGCGACGCGATCACCGGCTACGCCGGCGCCGACAGCTTGGCAGGCCTGGACGGCAACGACACGATCCAGGGGCAGGCCGGCAACGACACGGTGCTGGGCGGCACGGGAGCCGACCTGCTGTACGGCGAAGACGGCAACGACAGCGTGAGCGGCGACGGCGGCACGGACCGGGTGTATGGCGGCGCGGGCGACGATACGGTGGCCGGCGGCACCGGCGACGACAGCCTGTACGGCGAAGAGGGCGCCGACCGGCTCGATGGCGGCGCCGGCAAGGATTACCTGGTCGGGGGCGCGGGCGCGGACGTGTACGTCTTTGGCCGGGGCAGCGGCCAGGACAGCATCTACAACGCGGACAACGATGCGGTGGGCTGGAATGCCGACAAGGTGCTGCTGGGCAGCGGCATCACGACGGCCAACGTCACGCTGGTGCGCTCGTACAACGACCTGATCCTGAAGATCAACGGCACCGCTGACCAGCTGACGATCCAAGGCTACTTCACGACGGATGCGACGAGCAGCTCGGTGGTGGAAACCATCCAGTTCGCCGACGGCACGGTGTGGGACGTGGCCGCGGTGAAGGCGAAAGCGACCGTTCCGGTCACGCCGCCGCCGGTCACCGTGAACGGGACGGGCGTGGCCGATACGCTGGCGGGCGGTACCGGCAACGATAACCTGTACGGCAACGCCGGCAACGACCGGCTCGACGGCGGCGCCGGCGACGATTACCTGGACGGCGGTACCGGCAGCGACACCTACGTGTTCGGCCTGGGCTCGGGCAAGGACAGGATCAGTGCCTACGACACCACGGCCGGCAAGGTCGATACGATCCAGTTCGGCGCCGGCGTGCTGGCCGCGAACGTGACGGCCACCCGCGATGGCTCCGCGCTGGTGCTGACGATCAATGGCACCGCCAACGAGCTGCGCGTCAACAACTACTTCATCGGCGACGGCGCCGCCGGCTACCAGGTCGAGCAGATCCGTTTTGCCGACGGCACCACGTGGAACGTGGCGGCGGTGAAGGCAAAGGTGCAGGCAGCGACCGTCGAGAACGACTACTTGTACGGCTACGCGGTCGCGGACGCGATCAATGGCTCGGGCGGCGATGACACCGTATATGGCGCGGCCGGCAACGACACGCTCGACGGCGGCACCGGGGGAGACCACCTGTATGGCGAGGATGGCGCGGATATCCTGTCCGGCGGCGCGCACGACGACCGGCTCGACGGCGGCGACGGCAACGACACGCTGCAAGGGCAGGGCGACCGGGACACGCTGTATGGCGGCGCCGGCAACGACGTGCTCAGCGGCGGGACCGGCAACGACCAGCTCGACGGCGGCACGGGCAACGACACGTATCTGTTCGGCATCGGCTCGGGCAAGGATACGATCAGCGCCTACGACGGTACGGCCGGCAAGGTCGACACGATCGAGCTCGTCTCGGGCCTGCTGCCCGCCAGCGTGACGGTGACGCGCGACGGCTCGGCCCTGGTGCTCGCGATCAAGGGCACCGGCGACGAGCTGCGCGTGAGCAGCTACTTCCACGCCGATGGGACGGGCGGTTACCAGGTCGAGCAGATCAAGTTCGCCGACGGCACCATCTGGGACGTGGCGGCGGTGAAGGCGAAGGTACAGGCGGGCACGGGAGGGAACGACGTGCTGTACGGCTATGCCACGGCCGACGTGTTGACGGGCCAGGCCGGCGACGACACGGTGTATGGCGCGGCCGGCAACGACCAGCTCGATGGCTCCACCGGCGTGGATTACCTGTACGGCGATGAAGGCGACGACACCCTGGCGGGCGGCGCGCACGATGACCGGCTGGACGGCGGCAACGGCCACGACACCCTGCAAGGGCAGGCCGACCAGGATACCCTGACCGGCGGCGCGGGCAACGACGTGCTCGACGGCGGTACGGGCAACGATAACCTGGACGGCGGCACGGGCAACGACATCTACCTGTTCGGCCGGGGTTCGGGCAAGGACACGATCACGGCCTACGAGGCCACGGCGGGCAAGCTGGACGTCATCCAGCTGGGCGCCAGCATCGTCGCCGCGAACGTGACGGCGACCCGCGGCGGCTCGGCCCTGGTACTGAAGATCAACGGCACCGCCGACGAACTGCGCGTGAATTATTACTTCACGACCGACGGCACCGGCGGCTACCAGGTCGAGCAGATCAAGTTCGCCGACGGCACCGCCTGGGACGTGGCCACCGTGAAGACGAAGGTGCAGGCCGCGACGGGTGAAAGCGATTCGCTCTACGGCTACGCGACGGCCGACGTGCTGTCGGGCCTGTTCGGCGACGACACGCTGACCGGCGCAGCCGGCGACGACCGGCTCAATGGCGGCAGCGGCAACGACCTGCTGTACGGCGACGATGGCAACGACACCCTCGACGGCGGCCTGCACAACGACGACATGAACGGCGGCAGCGGCAACGACCTCTACCTGGTCGACAACAGCGGCGACCGTGTCTACGAGTATGGCGACGGCGGCATCGACATCGTCCAGAGCAGTGCCAGCTTCGTGCTGGGCTCCAACGTGGAAACGCTCACGCTGACCGGCACCGCCGCCATCAACGGCACCGGCAACGCGCAAGCGAACACGATCGTCGGCAATGGCGCCGGCAACATCATCGCCGGCGCGGGTGGGGCGGACGCGCTGACCGGCGGTGGCGGCAATGACATCTTCGACTTCGACGCCGTGGCCGACATGGGCCTGGCCGCCGGCGCATGCGACGTCATTGCCGACTTCGCGCGGGGCGCCGACAAGATCGACCTGTCCACGCTCGATGCCAACACGGCGACGTCGACGAACGATGCGTTCAGCGGCTTCATCGCCACGGGCACGGCGTTCACCGCCGCCGGGCAGCTGCGCTTCGACAGCGGTGTCCTGTACGGCAATATCGACGCGGACGCCGCGGCGGAGTTCGCCATCCAGCTGACCGGCGTGTCGACGCTCTCCATCGTCGATATCATGGTGTAAACAGCAAGGCAATACCTGCCGCCGCGGCCGCCCGGCCGCGGCAACATCCTCCCGTGCCGGGGTGGAACGCGGATCCCGCTATAATGAGTGCTTACTCATTAAACCTGGCTTCCCGTTCGCCCCATGGCACGTCCTAAAAGCGAAGAAAAACGCGAAGAAAAGCGCCTGCAGCTCCTGCATGCCGCCGCCGAAGTGGTGGCCCAGCGGGGCGCGGGCGCGCCCACCGCCGCGATCTCGGCCCTGGCCGGCGTGGCCGAGGGCACCCTGTTCCGCTATTTCCCGACGAAGGAAGCGCTGTTCAACGAGCTGTACCTGTACATCTTCCGGCACCTGTGCGATGCGCTGCACGATGTGTTCGATCCCGCGCTGGATCCCATGCAACCGTTGCACCGGCGCGCCCAGCGCCAGTGGAACAGCTACATCGACTGGGGCCTTGCCCACCCGGCGTGGATGCGGGCCCTGACGTGCCTGGCCGCCACCGACGCGCTGACGGAAGCGACGCTCGACGCGAAACTGGCCATGTTCCCCGACGTGGCGCTGGTGGAAGCGGGCATGCAGGGCGAGTTGTTCGGGCACTTGAATCCCGCCTACGGCGATGCCATGTTCATGGCGATCGCCGATGCGACGCTGGAATTCGCCGCGCGCGAGCCGTTGCGCGCCGAAGAGTACAAGCTCAGCGGATTCAAGGCCTACGCGCGCATCTTCCTGCCCCCTCCGGTGGAATTTCCGACGAACGAGCGAACCGCGGCCGGACAGGTCCGGATGGCAATGCATCACCAGATGAAGGAAACGCAATGAACGATCGATCGCTCGATATCGCGGAAGTCGACTCCCGCGACGTGGAAGTGGCGGGTGCCGCGGGGCCGCTGCCGGCCCGGCTGTATTTTGCAGGCACCACGGCCGGCGCCGCGGCGGGCAAGCGCGACACCCTGCTGGTATTCTTCCACGGCGGCGGTTTTACCGGCGGCTCGATCGACGAGGCGGACGACTTCCTGCGCCACCTGGTGGCAGCCGATCCGGGCCAGGTGGCGCTGTCGGCCGGCTATACGCTGGCCTGCGAAAAGCCGTTCCCGGCGGCGGTGGAAGACGCCCACGCGGTACTGCTGTGGGCGAAGAAGCATAAGGCGGCCCTGTCGTGGAACGGCAAGCGGCTGATCGTGGCCGGCATCGAAGCGGGCGCCAACCTGGCCGCCGTCGCGTCGCTGGTGGCGCGCGACCGGGGCGGGCCGGCGCTGGCCGGGCAGGTGCTGATCATGCCCATGCTCGATCCGGGGCTCACCACGTGCTCGATGCGCACCATGCCGTCATGTACGGAAAAGGCGACGGTGGTGGACCAGGTAGCGCGCAGCTGCGCGAGCGGCTACCGCGCCTACCTGCCCAACGCGGCCGACCGCACGCACCCGTATGCTTCGCCGCTGCAATCGTCGCGCCTGAAGAACCTGCCGCCGGCGCTGATCCTCTCGGCCGACGACGACCCGCTGCGGGACGAAGCCGAGCAATACGGCGCCAAGCTGATCGGCGCCGGCATTCCCACGGCCGTGAAACGCCTGCCGCCGCCGCCGCTCGAACAGCCGGAAGGGCGCAGCGATTGCGTGTGCACGTTCGCGCTGGCCGAGATCGGGGCGTTCCTCCGCGCCCTGCAGTGACCGTTATGCGGCGGCGCGCGGGATCGCCTGCAATTGCTGGTGGATCGCGTGCTTTTCCAGCATGTGCAGGGGCAGGCTGACGAAGATGTTCAGGTGCTCGCGCAATCGGTAGAACGCCTGGTGGAACGCGGCGCGGCGCTGTTCCTCGCCGCCTTCGACGGCCGCCGGATCGGGCACGCCCCAGTGCGCCGTGATCGGGTGTCCCGGCCAGATGGGGCAGGACTCGCCGGCCGCGTCGTCGCACACGGTGATGATGAAATCCATCGCCGGAGCACCCGGCGCGGCGAATTCGTCCCAGCTCTTGCTGCGCAGCCGGGCGACCGGATAACCCGTGTGCGCGACCTGTTCCAGCGCCAGCGGGTGCACCGTTCCGCCCGGACGGCTGCCGGCGGAATAGCCGCGGAAGCGGCCGTTGCCCATCGTCGTCACCAGCGCCTCGGCCATGATGCTGCGCGCGCAATTGCCCGTGCAGAGAAACAGCACGTTATAAACCTTCTCTTCCATTCAGATCCTCGTTTTGTCAGCCAAACGTCAACGGTAACGGGGAATCTTGACCTGCCGATGACAGGCGCCGCGGCTTTTCCCGCTCGCCGGCAGCCGCGCGGGCGCACGGTAGTGGATCAGCGGCATGTGTGGCTGGACGAACAGTGCCGCCTCCGATTGCGCCGTAATCTTTGGCCTGGAGACGGAAAATACATGCAACACGGCAATTGCGCGGCAGCCACCGCGATTCGAGAACATACGCGTCGGGATTGCATGATGGATGGGCGGGAACAACGAACCGGGCACCCGGTCGCGGCGATCGCCGCCGCGCTGTGCATCGGGCTGGCAGTGGCCAACCTGGGCGGCTGGCTGACGGTTGCACGCCTGCTCATTTCGGTCGCGCCGGGCCTGCCGGCCATGGTGCCCGCGACGGCGGTGCTGTCGCTGCTGGCCGCGGCCGCGCTGTGGGCGCAATGGCGCTGGCCCGGGGGCATGCCCTGGCGCCTGGCCTTTCCGGGGCCCTGGCCGTGCTCGCGCTGGCCATCGAGGCATGCTACGCGGCCGGCGCGGCGCCAGCGCCATTCGTGCTGGCGATGAGTGGGCACGAACGGGCGACCAGTCTTTCCGCGCCAGTCACGGCCGGCATGTTCTGCGGGCTCGCCGCTGCATTGGTGCTCACGTCCGGGCGCCGGCACCTGCGCCCTACACGCAGGCCGGCATCACTCCGGAACGGGGCGAAGGGGGCCTCGGCCTTGGCCTGTGGCTGGCGCGGCGGCTCGCCGACCTGCACGGCGGTGTGCTGACGGCTGCCAGCCCCGGACCGGGCAAGGGCAGTACGTTCGTGCTGGCGCTGCCGCTCTTCGATCCCGTCGCCGGTTGCCCCGAGGAGGCGCCTTGACCATCTTTCAACTGTGCGTTTGGAAATTAATACTTCAGGTTAGAATCATTTGACTATTCGCCGGGCGGTACAGCAAGATTGCAGGCCCGGCGCACCAACCATCCAGGCTTTCGGCCATGACGACGAACCGCATTCCTACTGGTATTCCTGAACTCGACGCAGTGCTGCGCGGCGGCCTGCTCGAGGGGCGCATCCACCTGATCGAGGGCCGGCCGGGCACCGGCAAGACCACGATCGGCATGCGCTTCCTGATCGCCGGCGTGCAGCAGGGGCAGAACTGCCTGTACGTGACCCTCTCCGAGACCCTGCCCGAGATGCAGGCGACTGCCCATAGCCACGGCTGGTCGCTGGAAGGCATCCGCCTGTTCGCGCCGGACCTGCTCGATGCGCACGAATACGGCGAGCAGACCATCATGCTGCCCAGCGACGCCGAGCTCTCGCGCCTGATCGACGGGATCGCCGGGCAGGTGGAGCGCAGCGGCGCGAACCGCGTGGTGATCGATTCGATGGCCGAGATCCGTCTGATGGCGCACGACAGTTCCCACTACCGCCGCCAGATCATCACGCTGCGCGACCGTTTGAGCCGCGCCGGCGCCACCGTGCTGCTGCTGGACGACCTGACGGCCATCGACCACGAATACGAGCTGCAAAGCGCGGTGCACGCCGCCATCACGCTGGAGCAGCGCGACCGTTCGTATGGTTCGGTGCGCAGGGTGCTGAAGGTGGTCAAGCTGCGCGGCGGCGAGTACCAGAGCGGTTGGCACGATTTCGCCATCGAGCGCGACGAGGTGCTGGTGTTCCCCAGCCTGATCGCGGAGGAGCACCGCCGCGACTACGAAGCCGTGCCGCTCGAAAGCGGTGTGCCGGGGCTGGACGAGATGATGGGCGGCGGCATCCTCGACGGCACGTCGACGATGATCATCGGCCCGGCCGGCGCGGGCAAGACGACGCTGGCGCTGCAATACGCGCTGGCGGCCGTGCGCCAGGGCGGGAAGGCCGCCTACTTCGTGCTCGACGAAGCGGAGATGACGCTGCGCTCGCGCATGATCGAGCGCTTCGGCATCCACGACGCCACGGACAAGCCGGGCGGCCTGGACATCCACCGCATCAATCCCTCGCGCATCTCGCCCGGCGCCTTCATCTGGCGGGTGCGCCGCGCCGTGGAGGCCGACGGAGCGCGCATCGTGATCATCGACAGCATCAATTCCTACCTGGACCTGGTGCGCGAGGAACGCACGCTGCTGGTGCAGATGAACGAGCTGTTTTCCTACCTGTCGAACATGGGGGTGATCGCCGTGATCGTGGGCGCCCACTCGGCGGCGCTGGACACCTCGCGCGAGCCGGACGCGCTGTCGATCATCACCGACAACGTGATCTCGCTGCGCTTCCAGGAAGCGGATGGCCGCATCGAGGCGGCCATCGCCGTGCTGAAGAAACGACACGGCCGCCACAGCCGCGACATCCGCCGCTTCCGCCTGACCGAGGAGGGCTTCTCGGTCGATGGCCGCGCGGCCGCCACCGGCAAGGAAGACATGACCCCGCTCGTGCCCTGACATGCATGCGGCCCTGTATGCCCCGGTCGGCAGGGATGCCAGCGTCCTCTCCACGGTGCTGGCCGCCGTGCAGCTGGACTCGCTGGTGTTCACCGCCGCCGCGCCATTCATCGCCGCGCTAGACGGGGATGCGCTGCTGGCCATCGTGACGGAGGAGGGCCTGATGCGCTGCCCGGCCGACAAGCTGGCCGCGCAGCTGCGCAGCCAGCCGTTGTGGTCCAATATCCCGATCATCGTGCTGGCCGACGCCAACTCGCTGCTGCCGGGCGGGGCCACCGGCGTACTGGAAAAGCTCGGCAACGTCACCCTGATCACACGCCCGCTGCGCCGCGAAGAGCTGCTGCTGGCCATCCTCTCCGCCCACCGTACCCGGCTGCTGCAATTCCAGGTGCGCGACCAGTTGCAGCAACTGAGCGAGCACGCGGCCGAACTGGAGCGCCGGGTGGACGAGCGCACCGCCGCCCTGGCCCACGAGGTGCGCGAGCGCCGCCAGGTCGAAGCCTCGCTGGCCGAATCGCGCCGACTCGAATCGCTGGGCCGCCTCACCGGCGGCGTGGCCCACGACTTCAACAACCTGCTGCAAGTGATTTCCGGCGCCACGCAGGTGATCCGCCTGATGGGGCGCGACCTGAACCTGTTGCAGAAACCGCTGGACAGCATCATGCGCGCCACGGAGCAGGCCGCCCGCCTGACGCAGCAACTGCTCGCCTTCGCGCGCCGCCAGCCGATGCAGAACGCCATGGTGCGCCTGGACGAACAACTGCCCGCCACGGGGCAGCTGCTGCGCCATTCGCTGGGCAAGCAGATCAAGCTGGAACTCGACATCGAGCCGGCGCCATGGCCGGTGAAGACGGACCTGGCGCAACTGGAAATCGCGTTGCTGAACCTGGCGATCAACGCCCGCGACGCGATGCCGCGCGGCGGCACCGTGACCCTCCTGGCGCGCAACCTGGACCTGCCCGCGTTCGATCTGCCCGAGCTGGCCGGTTTGCGCGGCCACTACGTGGAAGTGGCCTTGCGCGACGAAGGCGAGGGCATGACGGAAGCGGTGGCGCGGCAGGCTTTCGAACCGTTCTTCACGACCAAGCCGCTGGGCAAGGGCACGGGGCTCGGTCTCTCGCAAGTGTACGGCTACGCGCAGCAGAGCGGCGGCATGGCCTACCTGCGCTCGTCGCCGGCCGGCACCCTCGTCGGCATCGTGCTGCCGCGCGGGGACGAGGAACAGCCCGCCCAACCTTCCGTCGCGCCGCCCGCCGACCCCGCCGAAATCTTTGCCGGCTTGCGCGTGTTGTGCGTGGAGGACGATGCGCTGGTGGCCGAAGTGGCCGTCGCCCTGTTCGCCGCGCTGGGGTGCATGGTGTGCTGCGCCGAGAATGCCGAGCAGGCGCTGTCGAGTGACCTGGACAGGATCGACCTCGTGTTCTCCGACGTGCGCATGCCCGGCAAGCTCGATGGCGTGGAAATGGCCAGGCGCCTGGCGCGCACGCATCCACGCCTGCCTGTCGTGCTGGCCAGCGGGTTCATCGGCGAGCCTGACCGGTTGAAGGGATTGGTCGTGGAGTTCGTGCGCAAGCCCTACACGACCGAGATGGTGGTCAATGCCGCTTGCGCTGCACTGGCGCGGGCGCGTTCGGGCGATGGCGCAGGGGCCGGTGCGCAGCCTGGAGAAAAGAGGGCTTGACCCAGCGCAAGCTTGTCCCTATAATCATGCCTCTTTCGGGAGGTTAGCTCAGGGGTAGAGCACTGCATTCACACTGCAGGGGTCGCAAGTTCGAAACTTGCACTTCCCACCAGGATTCATCAGGAAGGGCCTGCAACGCGAGTTGTGGGCCTTTTTTGTTCTGGCGGTGGCAGCGCTGTTGCTGAAATATTGTCCCGCGCGCCATCTCGGCACTATGACGTTGCTCGCGTGCTGCTCCTCGATCGCTCTAGTACGACCTGCAAACGCATAGTGGCGTCGTCAGTCCAGCCTGCGCTGACAAAATTGGCAAAGCCCATCAACAGCCCGCCGCGTTCCGCATTGTGCATATACCAGTCGCTCAGCGCACCTACAGCAAGTCCTGCCGCCGCAGCCGCAGCCGCAAGTGCCCTGTCGCCATGCTCCTGAGGCAAATACGCCAGCACATGAATTCCCCCAGCCTGCGGCTGCACATACAGCCGATCCCCCATCACCCGCTCCAGCGCATCGACCAGATACCCCCGCCGCGTCGCATACAACGTCCGCATCTTCCGCAAATGCCTCGCAAAATGCCCCTGTTCCATGAACTCCGCCACCATCGCCTGGGGCAGGATGGAACCCGGTCCGGGCACATGGTTCAACGCGAGGTTGAGTCGTTCGACCAAGGCTGAGGGCGCAACCAGATACGCCAGCCGCAGCCCAGGGAACAGCACTTTGCTGAACGTCCCGGTGTACAGCACCCGCCCGCCTGCATCGAGGCTCTTCAGCGCCGGCAACGGCCGCCCGTGGTAGCGGAATTCGCTGTCGTAGTCATCTTCGATGATCCAGGCGCCACGAGCTTTGGCCCACTCCAGCAACTCCAGCCGCCGCGGTAGCGAAAGTGCCACGCCGGTCGGGCTCTGGTGCGTGGGCGTGACGACGGCAAAGCGCGCATCGGCGGCCACACGCAGCCCGACGGCAACGTTCATTCCCTCATCGTCGACAGGGATCGGCGCGAGGCGCATGCCGGCGTTCAGGAGGTGATGGCGCGCGTGCACATAGCCCGGGTCCTCGTACCACCCCAGGTCGCCCGGCTGCAACAGGGTGCGGCAGACGAGGTCCAGCGCGCCGCGATACCCGCCTGTCACGAACACCTGTTCATGCGAGCACGAGATGCCGCGCGAGACACCCAGGTAAGTCGCGATGGCCCGCCGCAGCGGCTCGTAGCCGGCCGGGTGCGGATAGAGCATGGCGGCAGTGTCCAGCGTGCGCAGGCAGCGGCCCGTGAGGCGTGCCCACGTCTTGCGCGGGAACGCATCGAGGGCGGGCAAGCCGAGTTGAAATGGCAGGATGTCGCCCGGTGCCGTGTCCCTGGACGGCATCGCGGGAGGAGCTTCCCGCGCCGCCTTGGGCTCGCCCGCGCCGGGCAGGCCGGTAATGCGCGGCGAAACGATGGTCCCTGCGGCGCCTCGTGCCACGAAGTATCCCTCGCTCGTGAGCATCTGGTACGCCAGTTCGACCGTGCCGCGCGCCAGGTTCAGTGCGCTGGCAAGACTGCGCACGGAGGGCACCCGGTCACCCGGTGCCAGTTGCCCCTGGGCGATCGCGTTCCGGTAACGCCGGTACAGTTGCAGATACATGGGGCCGTCATGCCCGGCGTCGGGCTTCAGTAGTTGAAGATCCATGCCCTCATCTTGTCCTGGTCTTTTGCGCATTTCTTGCACCTGTCGGGTGAGCCATGATTGTCTTATCTTGACGGCTTCGAGACAAGGAACCGCAATGACCGATTTCCGACTGAGTGCCATCGAATCCGAGGAGGATTACCTCGCGAGCTTCGCCGTCATGCAGGAGCTGCGCCCGCATCTGGGGGACGCCGCCGCGTTCGCCGAGCAGGCGCGCCGTCAGGCGGGGCAGGGCTATCGCCTGCTGGCGGCCTGGCAGGACGGGCAAATCAGGGCACTGGCGGGCTATCGCGTGCAGGAAAACCTGATATATGGCCGCTTCCTGTACGTCGACGATCTCGTTACCTCCGCCCGCGCACGCGGACAGGGCCTTGGGGCGCGCCTCATCGGCGCCCTACGGGAGGAAGCGCGCGAGCAGGCGTGTTCCCACCTCGTGCTCGACACCGGCTTGGCGAACGCGCTGGCGCAGCGCTTCTATTACCGGCAGGGACTGCTGGGCGCAGGCATGCATTTCCGCCAACCACTTTGAGCGCCCGACGCGGCGCGAATCACATCAACTCTCTAATAAGGATATTCATGAGCACACCGAAACGCTTGCCGTACTACAGCCTGTCTCCCGAAGCCTACCGGGGCTTTGGGGCCACGAAGGCGGCGCTGGAAAAGAGCCCTCTCGGCAAGGAACTGATCGACCTCATATGGCTGCGCATGTCGCAGATCAACGGCTGCGCCTTCTGCCTCGAAATGCATGCCAAGGCGTTGCGTGCCGGCGGCGTGCCGGAGGCCAAGCTGGACAGCCTTGCCGGATGGCGCGTGGCCGAGCATTTCACCGGGCGCGAGCGCGCCGCGCTGGCCTGGACCGAATCGCTGACGCACGTGGACCGCACCCATGCACCTGATGAGGATTACGAGCCGCTCAAGCAGTATTTCAGCGATGTCGAAATTTCCGACCTGTGCTTCGCCATCGCCCTGATGAGCGCATTCAACCGGCTGGCCATCGGCATGCGCCAGTAAAGGGAAAGGAAATCATGCACATCCTGCATATCGACTGCTCGCCACGGAAAGTCTCGCATAGCCGTCAGCTGTCGGCCGCCCTCGTGGCGCGGCTTCTCGCGCTCGATGCCGCATCGATCGTCATTCGCCGCGACCTGGGGCGCCACCCGATACCCCATGCGGACGGGGAATACGCGGCCGCGTTGGCGTCGCCCGTCGAGCAGGCGGATGGCCGGCACGGCACGGCGACCGGCCTTTCCGAGGAATTGATCGCCGAGATCGAATCGGCGGACGCCCTGGTGATCGGCACCCCGCTGAACAATTTCACGGTGCCTTCCGTGCTCAAGGCCTGGATCGACCAGGTGCTGCGGATGGGGCGGACGATCATCAAGACGCCCACCGGCGAAAAGGTCGGTCTCCTGCGCGACAGGCCGGTCTACATCGGTATCGCATCCGGTGGCGTGTTCACGGGCGAGCGCGCGAGGCAGCCGGACTTCCTCATGCCCTACCTGACAGCCGCCTTCGGCTGCGTGGGCCTGCGATCGCTGCAGTTCTTTCCGCTGCAGGCGACCGCTTTCCTGGACGACGACCGCCTGGCCGCCGAGCGGCACGCCCTGGTCGCAACGATGGACCTGAGCCTGGGCCGCGTCGAAAGCGCGTGAATGCGCACGGCGCGCGCACGATTACGAGGCGTAGTCCGACACGGGCACATGGCGAGCGGATTCGCGGTTATATTTTTGCCAACCGCATCCTCATCGTTCCTGCCCATGAAAACCTTCCACTGCGATAAATGCTCCCAGCAAGTCTTCTTCGAGAACACCGTCTGCCTCAACTGCGGCAGCAGGCTGGGCTACCAGCCCGCGCACCGCACCGTCAACAGCTTCGAACAGGGGGAGGCCGGCCAGTGGCGCAGCCTGAACCGCAGGGACGCGGGGAAGCTGTACAAGCAGTGCGCGAACTACGTGCAGCACGATGTCTGCAACTGGATGCTGCCGGCGGACGACCCGCACGAGCTGTGCGAATCGTGCCAGCTGACGGAGGTGATCCCGGCACTGTCGTCGGAGAAGAACCATATCCTGTGGTCGCGCCTCGAAGCGGCCAAGCGCCGCCTGCTGTTTTCACTGGCAACGCTGCGCCTGACGCCCGCGCCGAAATCGGAGGAGCCCGCAACGGGCCTGGCGTTCCAATTCCTGGAAGATATGGCACCGAACGAGCGCGTGATGACGGGCCACGCCAATGGTGTGATCACGCTGAACATCGCCGAGGCCGATCCCGCCGAGCGCGAGCGCACGCGCGAGCAGATGCACGAGCGCTATCGCACCTTGCTGGGCCACTTCCGCCACGAGAGCGGCCATTACTACTTTGACCGGCTGGTCGCCGATAGCGAATGGATCGGGGAGTACCGGGAACTCTTCGGCGACGAGCGCGAGGACTACGGCGCCGCGCTGCAGCGCCACTACAACGATGGCCCCCCGGCGGACTGGGAGTCGCGCTTCGTGAGCAGCTACGCCAGCATGCATTCGTGGGAAGACTGGGCCGAGACGTGGGCGCACTACCTGCACATGATGGATGCGCTGGAAACGGCCCACGCATGCGGCATGTCGCTCAATCCCACCCGCCCGGACGAACCATCGCTGGAAATCCCTGTCCCACCCGTCAAGGCGGACACGTTCGAGGAAACCCTGAACGAGTGGTTCGCGCTCACCTATGTGCTCAACAGCCTCAATCGCAGCATGGGCATGCCGGATTCCTACCCGTTCAAGCTCAGCACCCCGGTGCTGGACAAGCTGGCGTTCGTGGACAAGGTGGTGCGCGCGCAGATGAAAACTGCATGACGCGGCAGGCCGGGCGCGCGCCACCGCCGCATCGGCGCTAGCCGACCAGCGATTCCAGCACCTGCCCGGTCGTGCGTACCTCCGCATACTCGCCATGCAGGTTCGCCAGGGCCATCAGGTGCACGTCCTCGGCGCTGCGCAGGTGCCCTGCGAAATCCTCCTTCTCGAATGCGAAGGTCGCATCCGCGACCACGGTCGCTGCGAACCCCAGATTGCCGGCCGTGCGGGCGGTCGACTCGACCGAATTGTTGGTGCTGACGCCGACGATGACGACCTGGCGGATGCCGCGCACGTGCAGCCAGCGTTCCAGCCCCGTATTGATGAACGCATCCGGCACGTTCTTTTCCACCACATGGTCACGCGCCATCGGCGCGAAGCGCTCCTGGAATTGCACGCCCTCCTGGCCGGGCGCGAACACGGAGGTGGGGGAGCGGCTGATATGACGAACGCACACGAGCGGCTGGTGCGCTTCGCGCCAGGCCGCCACGAGGCGGGCCATGTTGTCCTCGGCCGCCGGGTTGTTGCGGGGCGGGAGCGTGGGGCTCTGCATGCCCTTTTGCATGTCGATGACGATCAGTGCGATTGGTCCAGTCATGGGCGTTCCTTGTCGCGGAAGAGGGGTATCGGTAGATGGTGGAAATTGTACAGGTACGGGCTCGTTGCCAATGCCGAGCGCTCGCCGCAATTTGCCGACGATGGCATGAACAGCACGGAAGCGAGCGAGGAGCGGCAGGCCGTCGCGCATGCGCCGGCGGTGCGCTAGCTTGCTCGATCAGCGGGCGCCGCAAGCCGCACATGCAGCTCCCGCAGCTGTTTCTCATCCACGCTGGCCGGAGCATGCGTAAGGAGGTCTTGCGCCTGCTGCGTCTTCGGGAAGGCGATCACGTCGCGGATCGAGTCCGACTTCGTCATCAGGCTCACCATGCGGTCCAGGCCGAAGGCCAGGCCGCCGTGGGGTGGCGCACCGTACTGCAATGCATCGAGCAGGAACCCGAATCGCCGTTGCGCCTCTTCCGCCTCGATGCCCAAGGCACGAAACACGCGCGACTGTAGTTCCGGTCGATGAATGCGGATCGAGCCACCACCCAGTTCCCAGCCGTTCAGCACCATGTCGTAGGCCTTCGCCAGGCAGGCACCCGGGTTGGTTTCCAGCAGGTCTTCGTGGCCATCCTTCGGTGCCGTAAACGGGTGGTGCGTGGCGGTCCAGCGATGGTCTTCCTCGTCGTACTCGAACATCGGAAAGTCGATGACCCACAGCGGTGCCCACACGTCGTCGAACAGGCCGTTCTTCCTGCCGAAATCGCTGTGACCGATCTTTACGCGCAGCATGCCCATGGTTTCGTTGACCACCTTGGCCTTGCCGGCGCCGAAGAAAACCAGGTCGCCGTCCAGGGCGCCGGTGCGCTCGAGGATAGTGGCCAGCACGTCGTCGCTGATGTCGGTCAGGAGCGGCGGTAGCAGTCGGTCGCATCCATTGGCTTTTTCGTCCATCTGGATGCAGTGCAGCGCTATTGCACCGTGCGTGGCCACGAACCCGGTGTACGCATCGATTTCCCGGCGCGGCATGCCGGCGCCCTTCGGCACTCGCAGACCGACCACGCGGCCATCGGCCATGTTCGCGGCGCCCGAGAGCACCTTGCACGCCACGTTCTTCATCACGTCGGTCAGTTCCGTGAATTCCAGCTTCACGCGCAAGTCCGGCTTGTCCGACCCGTATCTGGCCATCGCGCTGGCGAAGTCCATCACCGGGAATGGGTCCGGCAGGTCGATCGACAGGGTGTTCCTGAACACCCTGCGGATCATGTCCTCGCACAGGTCGCGGATTTCCTGCTCGCTCAGGAACGAGGTTTCGCAGTCGATCTGCGTGAATTCCGGCTGGCAGTCGGCGTGCAGGTTCTCATCCCGGAAGCACCGGGCAATCTGGTAGTAGCGGTCGAAGTTCGCCACCATTAGCAGCTGCTTGAACAGTTGCGGCGACTGCGGCAGTGCGAAGAACTGTCCGTCGTTGACCCGGGAAGGCACGAGGTATTCGCGCGCGCCTTCATGCGTGCAGTTCGCCAGGATGGGTGTTTCGATGTCGATGAATTCCCGTTCGTCCAGATACCTGCGCACCTCCATCGTCACCTTGTGGCGCAAGCGCAGGTTTTCCTGCATTGGCGGGCGGCGCAAGTCCAGTACCCGATGCGTCAGCCGCGCCGTCTCGGGAAGATGATCGGCGTCGAGCCGGATCGGCACCGCCGCGGAGGGATTGAGCACTTCCAATCGCGAGCACACGACTTCCATGCAGCCCGGCAGCGCTTCGCCGCCTGCCGTTTCGGAAGGTCGCACGGTGACGACGCCCTCGACACGGATGCAGAAGTCCTCGCGCACTTCCATGGCGGCGTTGAACGCTTCGGGGTGCTCGCTACCGCACACCACTTCCACGAGCCCCTCGCGATCCCGCAGTTCGATACGGATGGCCGCGTCGTCATCCAGGCGACGCTGTACCCAACCGCACAGGCTGATCGTCTGGCCTGCGAGCGCTTCGCTGGCATGACCGCAATAATGGGTACGCATGGACATGATGCCGGTTCCGTTCAGGGTTCAACAGGAGCCCTGGACTGTAGCGCTTGCGGCGGCGTGTCAAGAAAATCGTGTGTTATACCGTGTAGATCGATACAAATATAATCACGACGGGAGGACCGAGGGGGTTCGGGGCGGGCGGATTTCGCATCCATCGGCCAGTCAACCGGACCAAACTACGGCGAAAATGTGGCAGGGACCATCTTGATCCCGGAATTCCTGATGAATTCGCCCGCAATTGCGTTCGCTATCGCGGTCAATCGCCGTTCCCGCAGCGTCACCCCGACAGGGTCTGGTTGAGCACCTTGCCGCCGATCCGCACGTTCGCGAGCACCACGTTCAAGGCATTGTGCAGGTAGACGGGCTCCTTGCCGTTGCGCGGCGTGCCGAAGTCGCAGTCCCGGATCGTCACGTTCGTCACCGGCACGATGGGCGTGCCGGCCGGGCCGTTGAAACTGCCCGCTACTGGGCCGAGGATCAGGATCGCCTGCCAGCCGGAGAACGACCCGTCGGCCATCGTCACGTTCGACGCGCGCAGGTTCGAGATATGGATGTCGGACACCGCCGGCGGCCGGGTGCGCACGGCATCGTCGGTGGGCGCGTAATTGCAGTCGATCGTGACGATCGCGCCGCTGCCGGTGGCCAGGCCCTTGAACGGGTTGGCGGCATCCGGCGGCGCCCCCTTGCGGTCGCGCGCGTCCACGCCGTTGGGCACGGTCACGTCGCGCACGTACAGGTGGCGCAGGAAGCCGCCGCGGTTCATGTTGGTCTTCAGCCGGATGGCGCTGCGCAGCGGGTCCGTGGCCCAGTGCGCGTTGCGGAACTCGATGCGCTGCGCGTACACGTGCTCGATGCCGGCCGCCATCTCGCTGCCGAGCGTCACGCCGCCGTGGCCGCTGTTCATCACGCAATCCTGGATCACCACATTGCGGGTAGCGCCCAGCTGCGTGTCGCGGTTCTTGCCGGACTTGATGGCGATGCAGTCGTCGCCCGTGTTGAACGTGCAGCCTTCCACCAGCACCGTGTCGCAGGATTCGGGGTCGAAGCCGTCGTTGTTCGGCCCCGTGCTTTCCATGTTCACTGTCGAGAACCTCACATTGCGGCAGTCCACCGGATGGTGCAGCCAGAAGGGCGACGCCACCACGCGGTAGCCCTCCAGCAGCACGTCCTCGCAGCCGATCAGTTCGATCATGCAGGGTCGCAGGTAATGGCCGATGCCGAACACGCGCTTCTCGACCGGTACGCCCGCTTCCGACAGCGCGGGCAGATAGCGCGGATCGCCGTTCCAGCGCGGGTGCTCACCCTGGATCAGCGCACGCTGTTCCGGCGTGAGCCACGGTGCCACCGCCGCCAGAGGCGCGTTGAGCGGATTGACGCTGCCCGCGTTGATCTTGCCCTCCTTGCGGTCGATCCAGTCCCACCACGGGCCGTCGCCGGCATCCACGTGCACGCCGGCCTGGCCGTCCAGGATGCTCGTCCAGTCCTCGCCGGTGAGGGCGATGTTCTTCTGGTTGCGGGCATACACGAGGGGAGAGTAGTTCAACAGGTCATTGCCCTGCCAGCGCGACAGCACCAGCTTGCCGTGCTTGCCGCAATCCACGTCGCCGTGCTTCGCATAGTCCGCCGGGTCGGCGCTGAAGTACACATGGGCATTGGCCGCCAGGTGCACGTGCACGTTCGAACGCAGCACGATCGGCCCCTTGCAGTACCAGTTCCCGGCCGGGATCAGCACCCGGCCACCGCCCGCGCGGCTGGCCGCCTCGATGGCGGCGGCGATCGCGGCATGGCTGTCGGGAGAGCCGGGGGCGGGCGTCTTCACGTCCGTGATCTCAGTGCGCCACACCAGTTTCGCCGGTACCAGCGCGCAGCTCTTCGCGCCGAATGCAGTGATGACGAAATCCTCGCTGCGGAACTTGAGAGGGCGTGAGCAGCGCTCGACGATGCCTTGCGCGCGCTGCCATGGATCGGCGAGGGCCTGGGCGGTGGCGGGCGGCACGGTGCCGCTGGCAAGCAGCATGCCGGCGGCGGAGGTGCCGCGCAGGAAGCGGCGGCGCGGACGGCTATGCAAATCGGTCATAGGTGTGTTGTTCATGTCAGGGACGCTGGGCGCCGGGATTGCGGACGACGAACGAGCCGGCCGGCAGCCCCGTCACGTGGCTGTCCCCGCCTACTTCGACGGGCGCCTGGGCAGGTATGTCCAGCTTCGTGTTCGTGAAACGCCAGTCCCGCGCCTGGCGCAGGTAGCCGCCGCTCTTCGCCTCGATGTCGATGCCGTCGAACGTGAAGCGTTGCAGCGGCGCGTCGGGAACACCGGCCACCTCGAAGGCCGAGCGTGCGCCGGTGGCCTTGATGTTCCAGATTTTTATGTCGCGGAAGCGGGCCAGGCCCTTTTCCTTCGGCACGGGCGTGGCCATGACCTTCCAGTGCGGCGGCACTTCCTTCACGTTTTCCGGGATGGTGGCGTAGCTGTAGTTCGGGTTCCAGTTCATGTTGACGCGCATGACGATGGGCGTGCCCTTCATCGTGATGTCGTGCAGGCGCAGGTTCTCGCCCCAGCCGCCGCGCGTGTGGGCGGACTTGAACAGGATGCCGACGGGCGTGTTCTCGTCGAACGTCATGTTGTAGGCTTCGATGTTGCGAAAGCCGCCGGAGGTCTCGCTGCCGAACGTGATGCCGCCTTTGGAGGCGCGCACCACGATGTCGCGGATCACCACGTCCTCGGTCGGGCGGTTCACGCGCAGGCCGTCGGCATCGCGCCCTGCCTTCAGCACCACCGCGTCGTCGTTGACGGAAATGTCGGCGTTGGCCACCAGCACCCTGCGCGAGGAATCGATGTCGATGCCGTCCGTGGACGGGCCCTTGCCATCGTCGTTGTTGCGGATCGTGAGGCCGTCGACGGTCACGTCGTAGGAGTAGCACACGTGCACGGTCCAGAAGCCGGCGCGTCGCATCAGCAGGCCGCCACCCACTTTCACGTCCAACGAATCGAACACCTGCACGAGGCGCGGCCGCTGCGCGTCGTAGTCCGATGCCCAGCGCAGTCCGCGCGGCTCGTAGTCCTTGCGCAGCGCCCAGTAGTGATCCCAGAACACCTTGCCGTCGCCATCGATCGTGCCTTCCCCGACGATCGCCGCGTTCTTTTGGCGGTACACGTTGACCAGGGCCGCCGGCCAGGTCATCTCGATGCCGGCGATCCGCGTGGGCATCAGTGGGTAGTCCTCGATATTGCGCGAGCCGAGCAGGGTGACGCCCTTGTCCAGCTTCAGCGTGACGCCGGACTTCACGAAAATCGAACCGGTCAGGTAAGTGCCGGTGGGGAAGACCACGGTGCCTGCTTCCCTGGCGGCGGCGTCGATCGCCTTCTGGATCGCCGCCGTGTTCATCGTGACGGCGTCGGGCCTGGCGCCGTAGTCGCGGACGTTGAAGTCGGCGGCCGAGCCTTGGGCCGCGAGGAGCAGGGAGGCGGCGAGGAGGAGGAGTCGCATGGTTGTCCCGTGTGTACTTTATAAATTGCGCACCTGATGGCTGGGCTAGTGTAGCGGCGGATTCAGCACTGCGCGTGCCGGAGGGCGATCTGCTCAAGAATGTGACCAATCCCGTGCGGCGGATACGCTGGTGTCGGACACCTTCAGGTGTCGGACACCGGTTTTCCTGTGAGGCATCGGCGGATGTTCGACACCGGTCTTCTTGGACCCAAGTCACGGGTGTACGCCGGCGACAACCGGTGTCGCACACATTTTCCGGAAGAAGCGTCCGGAAAATATGTCCGACACCAGCGTAGCGCCCGCCGCCGGCTCATCCGGATTCGCGGATATAATTTATTCAATACAACCCCCGAGACCCATGGCCCGACCACCTCTCGTCTTCAAGCGCAGCACGAACATGCTGCTCGACCACCTCGCCGCCCACGTGGCGATCGGTGACCCGCTGCCGACCGAGCAGCAGATGGCCGCCCTTGTCGAGGGCAGCCGCACGGCCGTGCGCAGCGTGCTGGCGCACCTGCACGAGCAGGGCCTGATCGGCGACCTGAAGGAGCGCCGGCTGCTGCGCAAGCCGCGCCGCAAGGATTATTTCGATATCGCCGAATTGCAGCCGGGCTCGGACCGCATCCGCGAAGTGCTGATGGAGCGCATCTACCAGCGCGACATGCCGCCCGGCGCCGAGTTCTCGGAGACGGAGCTGGCGCGCGCCTCGGGCACCGGCACGATCAGCGTGCGCGAATTCCTGATCGAGTTCTCGCGCTCGGGCCTCATCGAAAAGAAACCGCGCGGCGGCTGGCGCCTGTGCGCCTTCGACCGCTCGTTCGCGATGGAGCTGGCGGACGTGCGGCAGATGTTCGAGTTCGCCGCCGTCGACCAGTTCGCGCAACTGCCGGCCGACGATCCGGCGTTCGAGAAGCTCGATGAACTGATCGCGCGGCACGAGCAGCTCGGCTCCGTGATGCCGGCGCGGCACAAGGATTTCCCCGCGCTGGACCGCGACTTCCACACCTTCCTCATCGGCCTGCTGCACAACCGCTTCGCCAAGAGCCTCTACGACGTGGTGTCGCTGGTGTTCCACTACCACTACCAGTGGGACAAGGACGAAGAGCAGGCCCGCAACCAGTACGCGGTGCACGAACACCTGGATATCCTGCGGGCGCTGGCGCGGCGCGATTTCGCCGGCGCGCGCGAGGCGATGCGCATCCACCTGAATTCATCGCGCAGCACGCTGCTGCAAGGGATCCGCGCCCGGGAAGAAAAGGCGCAGGCCAAACACCAACGATAACGACAGCAACGACAAGGAGACGAACCCGCAATGAGCAACATCGACCGCGACATCGACCGGCGGCGGCGCGCCGTGTGCATGCAACTCCTCGGCGGTCTCGCCGGCATCGCCCTCGGCGGCAGCGCCCGCGCCAGGCCCTCGGTGGACGAAGCGGCGAAAGTCTTCCGGCTCGATGGCGCCGGCGTCACGTACGCGTTCGGCGTCAACAAGGATGGCCAGTTGCAGTCGCTGTACTGGGGCAGCGCGCTGGCGCCGGAAGACCGCTTCCCGACCCCGGTGCCGGTATGGGAAAACTCGTCGAACGAAACATCCACCGTGGTCACGCCGCACGAATTCCCGGGCTTCGGCGGCGGGGTGACGATGGAGCCGTCGCTGAAGGTTACTTTCCCCGACGGCGTGCGGGATCTCGTGCTCAAGCACGTCGACCACCGCGTGGAGGGCGATCGTATCGTAATCCGCCTGAAGGACGTGAGCCGCGCCGTGCACGTCACGCTCACGTATGCGATGGATGCCGCGACGGGTATCCTCGCGCGCTCCGCGGTGGTGGAGAACCGCACCGGCAACTGGATACAGGTGGACCAGCTGGCGGCGGCGAGCCTGAACCTGCCGTACGGCGACGATTACCGGCTTTCCTACCTCACCGGGCGCTGGGCTGGCGAGTTCGCCCTGCAAACCCACGACATCGTGCCGGGCTCGATCGTGATTGAAAGCCGCAAGGGCGTTACATCGCACCAGGCCAATCCATGGATCGCGATCAGCCGCGGCAACACCGAGGAGGAATCCGGGCCAGTGTGGTTCGGCGCGCTGGGCTGGAGCGGCTCGTGGCGCATCCACGTGGACATGGAATCGCTCGGCAACATCCGCGCCACCGCCGGCTACAACCCGTTCGACTTCGCGTATCGCCTGAAACCCGGCGAAAGCCTGGCTTCACCCGTCTTCCATGCCGGCTATTCGGAGGAGGGCTTCGGCGGCGCCTCGCGCCTCTTCCACCGCTACCAGCGCGAGAAGATCCTGCCCGGCGCGCCGGCGCCGAAGGTGCGGCCGGTGCTGTACAACTCGTGGGAAGCCACGCTGTTCTCCGTGGACGAAGCGGGGCAGACGGCGCTGGCCGAAAAGGCGGCCAGCATCGGCGTGGAGCGCTTCGTGATGGACGACGGCTGGTTCGGTGCCCGCAACGACGACAAGGCCGGCCTGGGCGACTGGGTCGTCAACCGCAAGAAATTCCCGAACGGGCTGGCGCCGCTGATCAGGCGCGTGCGCGAGCTGGGCATGGAGTTCGGGCTGTGGGTGGAACCGGAGATGGTCAATCCCGACAGCGACCTGTATCGCGCCCACCCGGACTGGGTGATCCACTTCCAGGGCCGCCCCCGCAGCGAGGCACGCAACCAGCTCGTGCTGAACCTAGCGCGCAAGGACGTGTACGAGCACCTCCTGGCCATGCTCGACCGCCTGCTCAAGGACCACGACATCGCCTTCCTGAAATGGGACCACAACCGCGCCTGGTCCGAGCCGGGCTGGCCGCAAGTGGCGCCGGCCGAGCAGCAGCGGCTGTACGTGGCGTACGTGCAGAACCTGTACAAGCTGCTGGCCGAGCTGCGCCGGCGCCACCCGAACGTGGAGATCGAATCCTGCGCCAGCGGCGGCGGGCGCGTGGACCTGGGCATCATGGCGCTGACCGACCAGGTGTGGACGTCCGATAACACCGACCCGCTGGACCGCCTGCTGATCCAGGACGGCTTCACGCGCGCCTATACGCCGCAAATCATGATGGCGTGGGTGACCGAGGCGCCGAACTTCGTGAACAAGCGCGTCACGTCGCTTGAATACCGCTTCCTGTCGGCGATGCAGGGCGGGCTCGGGATCGGCGCGAACCTGAACCATTGGAAGGAAGCCGACTTCGCGACGGCGAAACGGCTCGTGGCGGAATACAAGGCGACCCGCAAGACCGTATTGCAGGGGAACCTGTACCGGCTCGTGTCGCCACAGCACCGCTCGGGCCGCTCGGCCACGCTGTCGGTGGCGCAGGACGGCAGCCAGGCGGTGCTCTTCGCCTTCCTGCATGCCAGCGGCATGCGCGACCCGTTGCCGCGCATCCAGCTGCGCGGGCTCGATCCGAAGCGCACGTATGCGCTGCGCGCCATCGCCGGCACGGCCGCGCCGCGCACGCCGCGGCAAGCCAGCGGCGCCTACTGGATGGGCCATGGCGTGCAGGTCGTGCTGGCGGGGGACTTCCAGGCGGCGGCGTTCGTGCTCGACGCGGCGGCTGGGCCAGCGCTGGCGATACCGGGCTGACGTCGCCGCCTTGCTCGCGCTCTTGCGCATCCATGCCGAGCCGGTCTGCCACGCGCTGGCGCAGCGGTCCCCGCAGAGAGTCATTGCACGCTCGTTGGCGCGCGGAATTGTGCCCTGCGGGCGAACGCATCGTCTCCGAGGACCCTGTCGATCACGGCGCGGGACAAGCCCTCCTGGGTCAACAGTCGCTCGGCATGGCCGCTGGCGATGATGCACTTCAATATCACCGCCGCGTCGACGATTCCGGCGAGCGCAAAATTTCTTCGTCGCATCGACGTCACCTCGTTAGCGGGGCCGGGAAGCGCGTGCGGCGGGATCGGACGATACCCGGTCAGTACCAGCGGATGGCCCGGCGGCGGTCGGGTTCCAGCATCACGCGCTGGATCGCCGACGCGGCAACGCCATACAGTTCGAGCAGCTCTTCCGCTTCCGGCCTGGCATCCTGCTTCGACAGCTCCACGGCGCGATCGACTACCTGGGCCGTGATCGTATCGCGGCGGCGGCGGTTTTCGCCGTGCCGCACGTCCAGCATCGTTTCGCATTCCGACTGCCAGTGGGTATGCTTTTGCTGCAGCGCTTCCCTCATGGCTTCTTCGTCACTCTGCCGCCGCGTCCCGTTGCAGGAGATGGCCCTGAGCGCGGTGGCTGGCGCGATGTCGCGCAGGCGTAAGTGGTACCACGCGTTCATGGGGCCCAGGACGACGTTGACGCGCAATGCCGCTTCGAATACGCGCGCCCGGGCCTGGTCGAGCCGCCTGTCCCTTGCCCCGTCAGCTTCCATGGCACTGGCACTGGCGCTGGCGTTGCCGGTCATCGCATTGCCTGGGCTTCCGCCACGGCGTGCCGCTCCTCGCTCGCTTCGGTGGCGTTCATGCCGTCGTCGACGAGCCCGGCCGAGCGTTCGGCCGTGGCGACCAGCCCCCGGATGCAGTCCAGGTCTTCCGTCTCCTCGGCGGGGGTTACGTCTTCCCCGTCGTCGGGATCGCCGGGCGCCGGCGGTGCCGGCGCTGCTGCGTGCGGTCGAGAGGGCGCCGCGTCGGGATGCATCGTAGTCATCATGTTCTCCATCAACGATCCGACTGTAGGCCGATTGCGTCGATAGCGCCGGCAATCGGGCGTGCCGGGCACGATAGGAAAGGAACATTGGCAATCGCCGCGCAGCGCTCCTCGTGCGACGCGGCCATGCCGGCGGGCGTCGGCCGACGATACGTGGTATCGTTTGTGAAGGTGCTCCGCACCACTAAAAGGAAGAATGATGAACATGCAGATACTCGTCGTCACTTCCGATTCGCGCGACATGGAATTGCTTGGGCCCCTCGCGCGGCAGTCTGCCGGGGGGGAAGCTCCCAGGCATGTGTTCTCCTTCAAGGTCGTGGACAGTATCGCCCAGGCGATGCGCACCTCGGCCAAGGCCGCCCCCGACCTGGTGCTGGTCAATCTCGACCGGCAGCTCCACGCCAGCGCACTGCATCCCCTCGACCAGCTGGCAGTCTTCTTTGGCAGTGTACCGGTGATCGTGCTGTGCGGCGAGGGGGGGACGCCGGCCGGCAGTACCCTGGCCGCCGGGCATGTCGTGCTGGACAAGGCGCCGCTGCCGCTGCTGGCCGAGATGTTCCGCTCCGTGGTGGCGGGTGCCCGCAAGCTGCACGCCAGCACCGTGGAAAGCGTGCAGCGCGCCGCGCTGCTCGAGGCGATAGCCGACGCGGTCATCAGCACCGACATCGGGGGCAATGTGCGCTACCTGAATTCAGCCGCCATGTCACTTGCCCAGGTGAGCCCGGAAGAGGCAGTCGGCCAGCCGATCGCGCAGCTGATGGTGCTCCAGGATGCCGTTACGCTTACCCCGATCCCGCACCCGCTGCTGGAAACCTTGCGCACGGGCCGGGCGAAGCGGGTCTTGGCGGGATCGGTCCTGGTGCGTAAGGATGGGTCCGAGATCGTTATCGAGGATTCGACCGGCCTTATCGTGGATGCCGACGGGGCCATCGGCGGGGCGGTGATGGTTTTCCATGACATCACGGAAGCCCGCGAACTGCAGGCAAAGGTCGATTACCTGGCCTGGCATGATTACCTGACGGGCCTGCCCAATCGCTTCGCCGCCCAGCGGCACCTGAACCGCATCCTGCGCGAGGCTGCCACGCGCGGCCTGCCGCTGGCGGTCATGTATCTCGATCTCGACAGGTTCAAGTCCGTCAACGACACGCTCGGCCATGGTGCCGGCGACGCGCTGCTGGTATCCGTGGCGGCGCGCCTGCGCAGCTGCTTCCGCATGATCGATTTCGTCAGCCGGCAGGGCGGAGATGAGTTCATCGTGCTGATGGCGCCCGGCGCAAGCACTGCCGAGGCCGCCCGGGCGGCGGATCGCATCCTTGCCTCGGTCGCGCTGCCGCACGAACTGGAAGAGGGAGCGGCGCATGTCGGCTGCAGCATCGGCATCGCCATGTTCCCGGAGCACGGCACCAGTGGCGAAACGCTGCTGCGGCATGCCGACACCGCCCTGCACGGCACCAAGGCGGCGGGCCGCAACCATTACCGGTTCTTCGAGGCTGCCATGCTGAGCACGGCCGTACAGCGCCGCCAGCTCGAAGACGGCATGCGCCGGGCCCTCGCGGAAGGCGGATTCGAACTGCATTACCAGCCCAAGGTCCGTCTCAGCGATGGGGGGCTGTGCGGCTGCGAGGCGTTGTTGCGCTGGCATCACCCGGAATGGGGGTGGGTCGGCCCGGTGGAGTTCATCCGCTCCGCCGAGGAATCAGGCATGATCGTTCCGCTCGGCCGGTGGGTGCTCGGGGAAGCGCTCAGGCAGGCGCGGTCCTGGCACGCGGCGGGCTATGGCTTCGGCCCGATCGCCGTCAACGTGTCGGCGCTGGAGCTGCGGCATGGGGGCTTCGTGGAACATGTCGAGGAAATGCTCGGCGCTTCGCCGCTGGCGCCAGGCAGCCTGCAGCTGGAGCTGACGGAATCGACCTTGATGCGCGACCTCGACCACTCGATCGGCGTCCTCCTGCGGTTGAAGGGCCTCGGCCTGTCGCTGGCGATAGACGATTTCGGCACGGGCTACTCCAGCCTCGGGTATCTCGCCGAGTTGCCGGTCGATGTGCTCAAGCTGGATCGCAGCTTCGTCAGCGGCATCGACAGCGCGGCACCGCGCCGGCAGGCATTGCTCCAGGCAGTGATCGTGCTGGCGCAGAGGCTTGCCTTGCCGACCGTGGCGGAGGGTATCGAAACCGGGATGGAAGCCGCCTTCCTGTCGCGGGCCGGCTGTTCGCACGGGCAGGGCTTCTATTACAGTCATGCGCTCGAGCCCGTTCGGTTCGCCCAGGCCTACCTGGGCGCGCAGGCATGAGAGGGCGCGCCGGCCAATGAGGGGCCGAGGCGACTGGACGTGCTCTCTACGGAGCCGCCTGGGGCCGCCGCCGCCTGCGGTGAGGCTCGAACAGCACGCGCATGACCGTCGCGGTATTCAGGCTGTACATGCGCAGCAGGCTTTCCGCGTAATGCCTCCCATGCGTGGCCGTGCGCCCGATGGCACGCTCGACGGCAAGTGCGGCCGCCACGTTCGTGCGCGGCACCTCCGCCCTGGCCGGCGCACCCTGCGGCATTGCCGAGCGTTGCGCGATGCCCGTCTCGGGCTGGCGCTCGAGCGCATCCCGGACGGCGGGATGCACGGCGTCCCCCGCGCGCCGCGCGCCGTGTTTTCCCAGCACGCGCGCGGCTGTCGCGTGGGCGATGCCGCGCGCGCGCAGGTATTGCCAGGCGCTGACGCAACCCCACTGCGCATCGATGCGGATGGCTGCGTCCACTACCCTTGCCTGCTGCCCGTCCGCCCTGCGGTCACCGTTCATGCCGATCTCCCGTGGCGCGCGTACGCCAAGGCATCTTCAAGCCTGTCGTAGCGATAGGGGCCGACGCTGAAGCGCCCGTGGTCGAACCCGATCGACAGCTCGCGCATCGCCGCTCTCTGCGCGGCATCCGGAGTCCACTCGGGCAGCCACTGCGGGACGAACGAAGCGTCGCGCTCGTACCCTGGCTTTGCGTGCTGCGAGCGCGCGTAACGCAGCGCGTCGTCCAGGTGCTCGTAGCGGTACTGGCGGAAGTGGTAGTGATGGCCGTCGAACGTGACCTCGAGCGCAAGGCCGGCTTCGGCGGAAGTGGACGGGTCGGTCATGATGTTTCCATTGCCGCGGGCGGCGTGATGTTGTGGGAGGCGCTGGCGGCCGGGGCCGGTCCGCGTCATCCTGGCGCGAGGTGCCGCCAATATGTTGAAGTCTACGCCCTTTGCCGAATGCGCGGACTTCGATTGGCGATGGCGCGCCGGAGGCGCAGCCTGGCTCGGTCGATGCGGCGCCCGCATGGCTGAGGCAAGCCAGGGCGGCGGCCAGGAGCTGCCCCCCGGATCGGAGCGCGCCGATCCGCCGCGCACCGGCCCGGGCCGTCGACATCGACCCGTGACAACGAGCCGGTGGCACCGATGGGCCGCGTGATCCGGGGCCGGCCCGCTGCCGCGCATCCAGCTGCGCGGGCTCGATCCGAAGCGCACCTATGCGCTGCGCGCCACCGCCGGCACGGCCGCGCCGCGCACGCCGCGGCAAGCCAGCGGCGCCTGCTGGATGGGCCATGGCGTGCAGGTCGTGCTGGCGGGGACTTCCAGGCGGCGTTCGTGCCGGAGGCGGCGGGCGGATAGCCGTTTTGCGCAGGGTGGCGGTACAATCCTCGCAAGAAAAGTGCCGATTCGCCGGCACCGGGAAGGAGAAAGGCCGGCCATGTCCGTCGACTCCCAATTCGCGGGCCAGCTCCCGCACTGCTACGAGCGTTACCTCGTGCCGCTGCTGTTCGGGCCCTATGCGCAAGACCTCGCCGCGCGTTGCGCGGGCCTCTCGCCGCGGCAGTTGCTGGAAATCGCGGCGGGTACCGGTGTCGTGACCCGGCAGCTCGCCGCCGGGCTGCCTTCTGCGCGCATCGTTGCGACGGACTTGAATCGGGACATGCTCGCCGTCGGCCTGCGCGCGGTTCACACGCCACAGGTTTCATGGCAAGTCGCCGATGCGATGCAGCTGCCCTTCGGCGACGCCGGCTTCGACCTCGTCGTGTGCCAGTTCGGCGTGATGTTCTTTCCCGACAAGCGACAAGCGTTCGCCGAGGCGCGGCGGGTGCTTATGCCGGGCGGCCGGTTCCTCTTCAACGTGTGGGATACGCTCGAGGCCAACGAATTCGCCGCCGAGGTGCAGGCCGCCGTGGCGGAGCTGCACCCGGCCGACCCGCCAGGTTTCTTTGGCCGCACGCCGCACGGCTACCACGACCTCGATGCGATTGCGCGGGACCTCGCGGCGGCAGGGTTTGCGTCGCCGCCGCACATCGAGAGTGTAGCCCTGCGCAGCCAGGCCGCGAACGCGCTCGACGTGGCTGCGGGATTTTGCCTCGGCACGCCACTGCGCCTGGAAATCGGCGCGCGCGGCGGTGATCCGGCGACCGCTGCCGCCTTTGTGGCTTCGCGCCTGGAGCAGCGCTTCGGCAAGGGGCCGATCGGCGGCGCCATGCGCGCTCACGTTATTTCGGTAGTGGCATGAAGGCGTGCCCCATCGTCCAGCCGGCGACCCTCCTGCCGAGCTCGGCCCCCGCAGCCGTCGAATAACGGAAGTGCATGCCGCCATAGATGCGCGCCATCCTGCTTTCATCGGCCAGCGCGTCGGTGTCGGTGTAGGTGCGCGTCGTGTTGGTGACCTTGCTGTCCCAGGTGAAGGTGACCTGGTCGGTGCCGTAGTACTGGCGCAGCAGCTCGCCGAGCGTGGCGGCCGAACAGGAATGCGCCGCCGGATACTCGGGATGATTCGGCGTGGCCAGCACGGGTTTCCATGCCGGATCGGCCTGCGTAGCCGGGTTGCCGTCCGTCTCGGCCAATGGGATGGCGCTTTGCGGGCGCCAGGTGTCGTAGTGATACTTCGCTTCGAGACACGCGCCGATAGCATCGGCATAGTTGGCGTAGATCGCCCCCATCAGGCGGGCGGCATCGGCGGTATCGGCGGTCGTTCGGGCGAAGCGGCCGAAGTTGCGGGTGAAATAGGTGGCTGGCGGCTCGGAGTGGAAGCGCGCCAGCTCCAGTTGCTCCGCCGTGCGGCGTGTACTGTTCATGCCGCCCAGCATTTTCACCTCGTTGAAGTCCGCCGCGTATTCGGCGCTCTCGAGTGCCGGCGGGGGCGGTGGGCGAAACTGGGCGATGGCATTGACCGTGAAGGGACGCATCAGCGGCCAGTAGCGGTTGATCGGGTCCTTGCCCCGGAACCGGCCCGGCGCTTCCTGCGCCTCGTAGCCGGGCAGTACGTTCGCCCGGCCGTCGGCGGCGCGGCGCTCCAGGTGCGCCGCGGCCGCGGCCTTGCCAACGGCGATGCCGCGTGCCTTGCCCGGGTTGTCGGGAATCGCCGCCATGAAGCGTTCATGGGCTTGCCGGTATTGTTCGGAGCGGCTGGGGAAGAGTGCGCTGAGCACCTCGTACGCGGCGCTGCCCGTGGCGGCGTCGAGCGAGGCACCGGCATCGGACCGTTCCGGGGCGAACAGGAACGGGCGATAGCGCCGGTCGATCGCCATGGCTGCGTCGTACATGGCCAGGTGCAGCGTCGCCATGTCGGCCGGGAATGCGGCATATTTTTCCGCCTCGGTTGCCGTGGCCTGGGCCTTCGCAGTGACGGTGGCTGCCCCGATATCGTGCCAGTAGACGATGGCGTTGGTCTTGTCGGCCACGAGGATCACGCGCCGGCCCTGGGCTGGCTCGGCGCCACTGCAGACCGAGGTGGTGCCGACGGCCGTGCAAAGGCAGAGCAGGGACAGGGCGGCTGTCCGCCGGCTCGACGTTGAATGGATGGCGCTCATGCAGCCTCCTGTGTTGACGTGAACGGCCATGGTGCGCGCATTGCGCCGTCCGCTGTGTCACCGGTTGTCGTCGTTTTGTACGCAACTGTCGGCGCGGCGCGCAATTCTTCGGGCGCTGCAATCGAGGTCCCTCGCGGGGCACGGGGTTGTTTCGGGGCCTTGCAGCTAGTGTGCCGGCACGGCAAGTCGCCTGGTTCGCAGCGTGATCGACCAGCGGAGGTCCCGGACCGGCGGAATCGAATGCTGCCACTCCCACCTGGCGACACCGTCCAGCTTGTAGATCGACCTGGGCGCAAGGTCGAGTTTCACCCATTGCCGGTTGGTCAGCTTGTCCGGCGGGTAGCGCCGGAAGCCCATCACGGCAGCACTGCCCAGGGAAATACCGGCCACGGTCTCGTATTGCGGTACGTCCCGGTGCCAACCCAGCTGCGTGCCAGGTGCGTACTCCGTGACCAGCAGGTGATCCAGCTCTGCCGCTGCCATGCCGAGCCAGTCGGCGACGCGTCGACGCAGCGGGTGGAAGCGCGGGTCCAGCTCGGGAGCGGGCGTCACCTTGTTGGTGCCGAAGTCATAGCCGGCGCCATAGCTGAAGATCCGGCAGCGGGATTCGTACTCCTTGTACTGCGCCGGCTGGAGGGGCAGGGTGCGGATGATGGCCAGCAGTTCGCGCTCTTCCTCCACACTCAGGAAGTCCGGCTGGTAGACCAGGCCGGGAATCGCGTCGTCGTCTTCGTGGCCAAACAGGTCTGATTGCATGGTTCGGTCGGTGCAGTTGTTTGTGGTTACATCGGAGCGCCTGTCGTCTTCTTCAAGCGCGTTTCGCTGCTCGCGGGGGAATCCCATGCGCTCATATGCCCAAGCCGCAAACGTGGATCTCGTTTCCCATGACTTCATAATGGCGGTAGTCCTGGCCGTCCTCAAGGCGGCGCCGGATGTGCATGTTCTTAAAGAAGAATCCGCCGGCATGGATGCGCACCGCGTCACGTTCCCCGAACTCCGGTCCAAGCAGATCAGTGGGGGGCGAAAAAACATGATCTCTCCTTGAGGTACGCGACCGGCGCGGCGCAGCCGTGTCGAAACGCTCTCAGTCGAACAGTTCGAGCCCTTCATAGGGCGCCGAGCGCAGCGATGCCAGCCGCGTCTCCAGGCTGCCGACATGAAGCTCCAGTTTATGCCCGTCTGGATCGAGGAAATACAGTGACTCTCCTTCGCTGCTGTTCTGCTGCCACCGCACCACACCTCGCGCCAGCAGAGCGTCGGCACGGTCCCTGAAATGCATGGCGTCGACGGTGAACGCGAGATGGGTGTACTCGGGTAGCGGGCCTTGACGGCACTGCGCATCAAGCGTCAGGCATAGCCACAGGCCCTCGACTGAGAGATAGGCGCCGCGCGCCCATCGTGCGCGCGGGCGGAAGCCGAGCGTATCGGCGTAGAAGGCAAAGGAGCGTTGCAGGTCGGAGACCGACAGGGTGACGTGGTTCAGGGAGGAGATCATCGGGGTGCGGGCCGGTCAGAGGACTACGATTGTAGCGTTGCGCCGCCGCCTCGTGTGGTGGTACTTCATTGTCACGCATGCCGACAGGCGAGCTATCATACTCACGACTCCGGTTCCATCGGGAAGCCCGCGGCCCGGATTTTCTGCCAGCGTTTGCCGCCCGCTCGTATCCGGCCAGTCCCAGGTCCTTCTTTCGCTCCACTCATTGTTGCGCTGCTTCGCATTCCACGGAATCGATGCCCGTAGCTCCCATCTTCACTCCCGCGACGTGGATTGGCCGTTGTCGTGGGGCTGCTGGTGAGTACCTCGTCATGCAGACGCTTGGCGCTCGGAACGTCAGGACGGCCAAGCTGCGGGATGTGGCGGTCGAGTGACCCGAGCGGCGTCAATGGCCCCCTGGGAACCAGCCGGGCGAAATGCTGTCTCATCCTCACCGATGGATCAACCCGATGAGGAGGAACGAACCGTGGGCAATACCAATGGATCGCGCTTTGCGGCCAAGCTGCGTGGCTGGGGTGACGCCGAACAGCAGATGTGTGCAGGGATCGCCGCGCTGGGCCGGCTTGCCGGCGTGGATGTGAGCCTGGGCCGAGGGCCCGAGGACATGGATGAGCTGTTGATCGAAGCCGCGTACCAGTGCAATTTCAACGATGCGGAGTTCATGGACGGGCCGTGCTGCTTCGGTTTCGTGAAAACCGTCGTCGACGTCGATGTGCTCAAACTGCAGGCCGATGCGGTGGCGCAGAGCCTGGCCGACTACGTTCGCGCGCGGGGCGACGCGGCGGCGATCCGCGCCGCAGAGGGGCAGCTTGCTTCCATCGACGAGGCGTTCGCATGGCTGAGGCAAGCCAGGGCGACCGCCAGGAGCTGGCCGCGCGACGGCAGTGCGCCGATCCGGCGCAAGCCGGCTCAGACGGTCGGCATCGGCCCGTGACGCTGAGCCGATGCCACCGACGGCACCGATGGCACCGATGGCACCGATGGGCGGCGTGATCCGCGGCCGTCCTCAGCCGCGACGCGCCGCCTCGATCGTGGCGATATCGATCTTCTTCATGCCCATCATCGCTTCGAACGCCCGCTTGGCGGCTGCCCGGTCGGGGTCCGTGTAGGCAGCCGTCAGTGCACGCGGCGTGATCTGCCACGACAGGCCCCACTTGTCCTGGCACCAGCCGCATTCGCTTTCCTTGCCGCCGTTGCCCACGATCGCGTTCCACAGGCGGTCCGTTTCTTCCTGGTCGTCCGTGGCGATTTGGAAGGAGAACGCAATGCTGTGCTGTATGCCCGGGCCGCCGTTCAGGCCGATGCAGGGAATGCCGGCGACCGTGAACTCGACAACCAGCACGTCGCCTGCCTTGCCGGACGGGTAGTCGGCGGGTGCGCGGTGGATCGCGCCCACCGAACTGTCGGGAAATGTTTCGGCGTAGAACTGCGCCGCTTGCAGGGCCTCGCTTTCATACCAGAGACAAATCGTGTTCTTGGCGACCATGATGTTCCTCCGTCGAGTGGGTGGACTGCCAGCTTAGACCACGCGCTGCGACGGGTCCATGAACATCGCGCCGATTGGCCGCAAGTGTTAAACGGCCCATACAACGCCGGCGTGCGCCGCGCTACCATGCGCGGATGGCGCAATTCATCTTTCCAGAGCAATATCAGCGCATTTTCGAGGCAGTGCCCGGTGCATTCCTGTTGCTGCGCCCCGACCCCGGCTTTACCATCGTCGGCGCCAGCGACGCCTACCTGCAGGCCACGCTGCGCCAGCGGGCCGAGGTGATGGGCCGTCCGGTCTTCGAGGTGTTTCCGGACAACCCGGATACGCCGGAAGCCAACGCGACCCTCAACCTGTCCCGTTCCCTCGAAAGGGTCGTCGCCTCGCGCCAGCCCGACGTGATGGCCGTCCAGCGCTACGACGTACCGGCCGCTTCCGGAGCCGGCTTCGAGCTGCGCTACTGGAGCCCCGTGAACGCGCCCGTGTTCGCCGATGATGGCACGATCCTGTGCATCGTCCACCGCGTCGACAACGTGACCGAGTATGTGCGGCTCGCCGAGGAAAACGCGCGGCAGCGCAGCGTGACGGAACGGCTCAGCGCCGACAAGATCAGGATGGAAGCGGAGATCGTCGAGCGCAGCCTCGAACTCGACCGTTTGAATGGCGACTTGCGCGGAGCAAACCGGGAATTGTCCGAGTACGCGGCGCGCGCGGCGGACGCGGCCCGGAACAAGGATGAGTTTCTGGCGATGCTTGCCCACGAGTTGCGCAACCCGCTGGGCGCCATGTCGTCCGCGCTGCAACTGGCGGCCATCACCCGGCCGGACGAGCCGCGCTATCCGGGCTTGCTCGAAGTATGCCGGCGCCAGGTGAAGAACCTCACGCGGCTGGTCGACGACTTGCTGGAAATGTCGCGCATCGACCGCGGCGCCGTCGAGCTGCACCGTGGGCCGCTCGACCTGCGGGACCTGATCGAGAACGCGATGCACGCAGCGCGCGAGCTGTTCGAACGCCGCCGGCTGACGATCTCGACGCGCATCGCGCCTGCCAACTTCGCCGCCTTCGGCGACGCGACACGCCTGGAACAGGCGCTGACGAACCTGCTCACGAATGCCGCCAAGTACAGTGAACCGGGCGGCAATGTCGAGTTGCGGCTCGAACCGGCCGCCGGGCAGGAGCGCTGGGCGCGGCTCGAAGTGCGCGACGAGGGACGCGGCATTCCGCCGGAGAAGCTCGATGCAATCTTCGACATCTTCGTGCAGGTCGATCCCGGCATCGACCGGTCGCGCGGCGGCCTGGGTATCGGCCTGGCGCTGGTGCGTTCGATCGTGGGCCTGCATGGAGGCAGCGTCCGGGCGCACAGCGAGGGCATCGGGAAGGGGAGCCGTTTCGTCATCGAATTGCCGCTTGCGACCCTGGCCGAACTGGAGCGGCATGAGCAGGCCGACGTCCCGGCCGCCGCGGCGCCGGCGGCGGCGCCGGGCGCCGCGCCGGGCCGCGTCCTCATCGTGGAAGACAATGCCGACGCCCGCGAAACCCTGCTCGCTTTGCTGACGGCGTTCGGCTACTCGGTTTCCACCGCCGCGACGGGCGGCGAAGGGCTGGAACGGCTGATCGCCACCCGGCCCGACGTCGCCATCATCGATATCGGCCTGCCGGAAGTGGACGGCTTCGAACTAGCGCGCCAGGCGCGGAAGGCACTCGGCCGGGCCACCAGGCTCGTCGCCCTGACGGGCTACAACACCCAGGTGGTGCGCGCGGCGGCGCTTGATGCCGGCTTCGACATGTATGTCACGAAGCCGTGCACCCCGGCCAAGCTGGCGGAGATCCTGGCGGTGCCGGGATCGGGCCGATCGTGATGTGTGGTCCTGACGTGTGGTCATCCTTCGCCGATAACCGCTACAGTATTGCAACTTAACCGGGTTGAGCCAACGGAGTCCGCGTGAACGACTTGATCGACAGTGCCCGGCCGCAACACCTGCTGCTGGCCACCGACCTGACCGCCCGCTGCGACCGCCCGCTGGACCGGGCGAAGCAGCTGGCGCTGGAATGGCGCGCCGGGCTGACCGCCCTCGTCGTGCAGCAGGGGCCCAGCACCCCCGAGGAAGTCTCGGCCTGGCTCGATGGCGGCGACACCAGCCATGCATTCGCGCCGGCCGCGCGCGCCGAGCTGGCCGAGGAATTCGCCGGCACGGGCGTCGAGCCCGTTTTGCAGGTGCTCGAAGGCGACGTCACGGACGGCATCCTCGCCGCCGCGGCCACCCTCGGCAATGGCCTGGTGGTCATCGGCGCGTCGTCGGACGTGGCCGTGCATGAAGTCATCCTCGGCTCCACGGCCACGCGCCTGGTGCAGGATCTCGCGCAGCCGCTGCTGGTGGTGCGGCGGCGCACGCGCGGCCCCTATGCCCGCATCCTCGTGGCCAACGATTTTTCCGACGCGTCGCGCCAGGCGCTCGGCACCGCCGTGCGCCTGTTCCCCGACCGGCCCATCACGCTGTTCCACGCGATCGACGCCGAGGCGGATGCGGCGGAGGCAACCGCCCGGAGCCGCCAGTTCCTCGACGCCAGCGTCCCCGATGCGGGCCAGCGGGGCCGCATCGGCGTCGCCGTCGGCCATGGCCTGGTGTCGGAAGCGATCGGGCGTCGCGTCGTGGAAGACGCGATCGGCCTGGTGGTCATCGGCGTGCACCCGCAATGGACTGTTGCGCGCGTGTTCAAGGGCAGCACGAGCGAAGACCTGTTGCAGCAATTGCCGTGCGACGCGCTTCTCGTGCGGGCTGCGGAAGGCGGTGACGATGGCTGACGCCGCCCCGGTGCGGAGGTGACGGCGGTGCTCCTGCTGCTCCTGCTGCTGCCGTTCGCGGCGGCCCTCGTCACGGCCTGCATGCCCGGCGGCTCGCGAGACCGGCCCGCCGCGGTGGCCGGCATCGCCAGCCTGGTCGGCCTGGTGCTGGCAGCCAGCCAGTTCGGCGCCATTGCCGGCGGTACCGTGCCCACGCTGCGCCTTGCCTGGATGCCCGCCCTGGGTCTCGAGATCATCCTGCGCATGGATGGCCTGGCGTGGGTGTTCACCATGCTGGTGTTCGGCATCGGCATGCTGGTGCTGCTGTATGCGCGCTACTACATGTCGTGGCGCGATCCCGTGCACCGCTTCTATGCCTACGTGATGGCGTTCATGGGCGCCATGCTCGGCGTGGTCCTGTCGGGCAACCTGATCCAGCTGGTGGTGTTCTGGGAGCTGACGAGCGCCACCTCGTTCCTGCTGATCGGCTTCTGGCAGGAGCGCAACGATGCGCGGCGTGGCGCCCGCATGGCGTTCACGGTCACGACCATCGGCGGCCTGTGCCTGCTGGCCGGCGTGCTGCTGCTCGGGCACATCGCGGGCAGCTACGAGCTGGAGAAGGTGCTGGCGGCCGGGAACATCATCCGCGCGCACGCGTGGTACCTGCCGGCCCTCGTGCTGGTGGTGCTCGGCGCGCTCACGAAAAGCGCGCAATTCCCTTTCCACTTCTGGCTGCCGCACGCGATGGCCGCGCCTACGCCCGTGTCGAGTTACCTGCACTCGGCCACCATGGTGAAGGCCGGCGTGTTCCTGCTGATCCGCCTGTGGCCCGCGCTGGCCGGCACCCCGGAGTGGAGCTGGATCGTCGGCACCGCGGGCGTGTGCACGATGCTGCTGGGCGCCTGGTTTGCCATCTTCCAGTGGGACATGAAAGGCTTGCTGGCCTATTCCACGATCAGCCACCTCGGATTGATCACGGTGCTGGTCAGCATCGGTACCCAGCTCTCGGTGGTGGCCGCCATCTTCCACGTGATGAACCACGCCGTGTTCAAGGCCTCGCTGTTCATGGCCGTGGGCATCGTCGACCACGAGACGGGCACGCGCGACATGCGGCGCCTGCGCGGCCTGCGCCGCGCCATGCCCCATACGGCGGCACTGGCCGTGGTGGCCAGCGCCGCCATGGCCGGCGTGCCGCTGATGAACGGCTTCCTGTCGAAGGAGATGTTCTTCTCCGCCACGATGATCGTGGGCGGCAGCGACAACTGGTGGATGTCCTACGCCGCCGTCGCGACGGGGCTGTTCAGCGTGGTGTATTCGCTGCGCTTCATCAGCGTGTTCTTCGGTCCTCTCGCGCGCGACCTGCCCGAAGACCCGCACGAACCGGCGCGCTGGATGCGGGCGCCGATCGAATTGCTCGTGCTGCTGTGCATCGCCATCGGCGTGATGCCCGAACGGATCGTGGGCCACGTGCTGGCACTGGCAGCGCGCTCCGTGCTGGGCCCCACCGTGCCGGACTACGACCTGGCCGTCTGGCATGGCTTCAACCTGCCGGTGATGATGAGTATCGTGGCGCTCATCGGCGGCACCGGTGTCTACCTGCTGATGCGCAAGCGCTTCGGCCTGGCCGAACGGGACCGCGTGCCGGTGCTGCACCGGGTGAAGGGCGCGCAGATGTACGAGAACGTCATGACCCGCCTGTTCGAGGGCGCGAACTGGCTCGTGCGCCTGGCCGGCACGCGCCGCCTGCAACCGCACCTGCTGGTGATGCTGGCCGCCTTCGTGGCGGTGCCCTTGCTGCTGGCCTGGCCGCCGGGAGGCTGGCCGCTGCCCGTCCCGCACGGCGTCGATCCGTTGCTGTCGCTGCTCTGGCTGATCGGCGCCGGCTGCGCGGTGGCCGCCGCGTGGCAGGCGAAGTACCACCGGCTGGCGGCGCTGGCGCTGGTGGGCGGCACCGGGCTGGTCACCTGCGTCACGTTCCTGTGGCTGTCGGCGCCGGACCTGGCGCTGACGCAGCTGATGGTGGAAACGGTGACCACGGTGCTGATCCTGCTCGGCTTGCGCTGGTTGCCGGCGCGCCGCCAGCCGGCCCATCTCACCGGCGCGCTGCCCGTCAGCACGCAATGGCGGCGGGCCCGCGACGCGGCGATCGCGGTGGCGGGTGGCCTGGTGCTGGCGGCATTGAGCTATGCGGTGCTGGCGCGGCCCGGCCTGGCCACCATGCGCGACTTCTTCGTGCTGCGCGCGCTGCCGGAAGGCGGGGGCGCCAACGTGGTGAACGTGCTGCTGGTCGACTTCCGCGGCTTCGATACGCTGGGCGAGATCACCGTGCTGTCGGCCGTGGCGCTCACCGTGTACGCGCTGCTGCGCCGCTTCCGGCCGGCGCCGGAAAGCATCGCCATTCCCATGCAGCAGGCCAGTGACGTCGACCCGGCCATCGCGCAAAGGCCGGGACGGCAGGCGCGCGACGGCTACCTGATGGTGCAGGGCGTGTACCTGCGCTTCCTGCTGCCGGTGATGGGCGTGGTGGCCGTGTATTTCTTCATGCGCGGCCACAACCTGCCCGGCGGCGGCTTCGTGGCGGGCCTGATCTTCGCCACCACGCTGATCGTGCAGTACATGGTGGCGGGCACCGAATGGGTCGAGGCGCGCATCCGCCTGCGGCCGCACCGGTGGATCGCCTGGGGCCTTGCCTGCAGTTGCGGCACCGGGGTGGGGGCATGGCTGGCCGGTTATCCCTTCCTCACCAGCCACACGGCGCACGTGGCGCTGCCGGTGCTGGGTGAACTGCACATTCCGTCGGCCTTCGTGTTCGACCTGGGCGTGTTCCTCGTGGTGGTCGGCACCACGATGCTGGTGCTGGTGGCGCTGGCCCACCAATCGCTGCGCAGCCGGCGCGCGCCGCCGGAGGCCAGCCGCGCCGCCGGTCCCGTCGACATTCCGCCCGCCAAGGAGATCCAATAATGGAAATCGTGCTCGCCCTCGGCATCGGCATCGTGTTCGGCGCCGGCATCTGGCTGGTGCTGCGTCCGCGCACCTTCCAGGTGCTGATCGGGCTGATGCTGATGTCGTATGCCGTCAACCTGTTCATCTTCGCCATGGGCCGGCTGGCTGTCGACCGCCCGCCGCTCACGCCGGCGGGCACGGCAGCCGACCCCACCGCGTTGGCCGACCCGGTGCCGCAAGCGCTGGTGCTGACCGCGATCGTGATCGGCTTCGCCACCACCGCGCTATACCTGGTGGTGATGATCGGCGCGCGCGGCATGGCCGGCACCGACCACGTGGATGGCGAGGAGCCCGAGGAATGACGTGGACCGAGCATCTCGTGATCGTTCCCGTGCTGCTGCCGCTGCTGTGCGGCGCGGCGCTGGCGCCGCTCACGCAGGGCTGGCACCGCCTCAAGTTCGCCGTGGCGTATGCCTCGGCACTGGGATTGCTTGCCAATGCGGTGGCGCTCGCGTGGCTGGCCGACATCGGCTGGCCGCACGGGATGGGTGTGTACCTGGCCGCCAACTGGGCCGCGCCATTCGGCATCGCGCTGGTGGCGGACCGGCTGGCCGCCGGCATGCTCGTGCTGACGGCGCTGCTGGCGCTCGCCGCGCTGCATTACGCGCAGCCGCGCTGGGGCCGCATCGGCGTGCATTTCCATCCGCTGTTCCAGTTCCTGCTGATGGGCATCAACGGGGCCTTCCTCACGCACGACCTGTTCAACCTTTTCGTGTTTTTCGAAGTGATGCTGGCGGCGTCCTACGGCCTGCTGCTGCACGGGTATAACGTGGAGCGCCTGCGCGCCAGCCTGCACTACATCGCCGTGAACCTGGTCGCCTCGCTGTTCTTCCTGATCGGCGTGGCGCTGATCTACGCCACCACCGGCACGCTGAACATGGCCGACATGGCCGGGCGCGTCGGCACCCTGTCGGGCGACGATATCGCCTTGCTGAAAGCCGGCGTGGCCATCCTGTCGCTGGCTTTCCTCGTCAAGGCGGCAATGTGGCCGCTGGGCTTCTGGCTGCCCACCACGTATGCCGCGGCCTGCCCGCCGGTGGCTGCCATGCTGGTATTGATGACCAAGGTGGGCGCCTATGCGATCCTGCGCGTCTGGCTCCTCGCGTTCGCCGATGGCGCCGGCCCGCTGGCGCACTACGGCTACGACGCGCTGCTGTGGGGCGGCATGGCCACCATCGTGTTCGGCGCGGCCGGCATGCTGGCCACGGACACGGCCGGCCGGCTGGCCGGCTACGCCGCCATCGTGTCCTCCGGCACGTTGCTGGCGGTGATCGGCTATGGCGAGCCGGCCGTGGTGGCCGCGGGGCTGTATTACTTCGTCGCCTCCACGGTGGCGATCGCCGCGTTCATGCTGCTGATCGAGCTGGTGGACCGCATCCGCACGCCCGGCGCCGCGATGCTGGCGCTCACGGCCGAGGTCTACGCGGTGGAGGATACGCCGGCCGAGCCGAAGGGAAGGGGCGTGCCGGCGGCGATGGCGATCCTGGCGCTGGCGTTCGCCGCCTGCGCGCTCACGATCGCCGGGCTGCCGCCGCTGTCCGGCTTCGTCGCCAAGTTCGGCCTGTTCCATGCGCTCGTCAATCCCGGCCCGCATGCGGCGCCGATCGGGCCGGCCGGCTGGACGCTGATCGCGCTCGTCATCGTCTCTGGCCTGGCGGCCATCGTGTCGCTGATGCGCTTCGGTGTGCGCACGTTCTGGACCGCGGGCATCGTCGCGCCGCCCAGCCTGCACGGCGCCGAAGTGCTGCCGGTGGGCGCGCTGCTGCTGGTTTCCGTGCTGCTCACGGTGGGGGCGCAGCCAGTGTCCGATTACCTGGCCCGCGCCAGCGCCGACATCCACCGGCCCGGCCTCTACGTCGACCGTGTGCTGCGCACGCCGGCGGTCCCGAATCCCGCGCCGGCCGCGGAGGCGCCATGACCCGCTGGCTGCCGTTCCCCATCGCCTCGCTGGCCTTGTGCGCGCTGTGGCTGCTGCTGAACCAGGCGATCGACCCGGCCAATGTGCTGTTCGGCGCCGCGCTCGGCATCGCGATCCCGCTGCTCGCGCGGCGCCTGCAGCCGCTGGGTTATCCGCGGCTGCGCAAGCCGGTGGTATTCGTGCGCCTGCTCGGCATGGCGGCCGTGGAGATCGTCCGCTCCTGCTTCGGCGTGTGCCGCATCATCCTGTTCAAGGATCACGGCACCGTGAACTCGCAATTCATTCGCGTGCCGCTGACGATGCGCGACGAATACGGGCTGGCCGTGCTGTCCTGCCTGATCAACATGACGCCCGGCACGGTGTGGGTGGAGATCCTGCCCGAGCGCCACGAACTGTCGCTGCACGTATTCGACCTGCACGACGCCGGCTGGTGGATCGAGACGATCCAGGCGCGCTACGAACGGCCGCTGATGCAGATCTTTGAAACGGAGGACCACGATGGAAACCCTGCTTGAACTGGCGATCGGCTACGCGCTCGTGTGCGTGCTGGCGGCGATGGTGCTGTGCGCGCTGCGCCTGCTGATCGGCCCCTCGGCGCACGACCGCGTGCTGGCGCTGGACACGCTGTGGATGTGCGGCATGCTGCTGGCGATCGTGCTGGGCGTGCGCTTCGGCACGCAGGTGTATTTCGAGGTAGCGATCCTCGTCGCCCTGGTCGGCTTCGTGTCGACGCTGGCGCTGGCCAAGTTCCTGATGCGCGGAGAAGTCATCGAATGAGCGGCATCGAACAGCTGCCCGGCTGGGCCGCACTGCCGGTGGCGCTGCTGCTGGTGCTGGGCGCCACGATCATCCTGGTTGGCGCCCTCGGCCTGCTGCGGCTGCGTACCTTCTACCAGCGCATCCACGGCCCCGCCATCGCCGTCACGCTGGGCGCCGGCTGCCTGCTGCTGGCGTCGATGGTGTACTTCACCGTGGCGCAATCGCGGCTGGTGATCCACGAGATCATCATCGCCGTCTTCATCCTGCTCACCGCCCCCGTGGTGGCGATGACGCTGATGCGCGCCGCCGTATACCGCGACCTGCGCGCCCGGCGCGGCGACGTGGGAGCGACCGAGGGCGGCGTCTACAGCCTGTCCGAAGACGAGGCGGGCGAGCCGCCGAAGTCCTGAGGACAGTCTCCCGGGAGCGGGCCCAAACCCGGGATCGGACCCCATATTCCAGAAATATTTCCCAGAACCGGGGTCTGCCCCTGGTGTTTGGAAATATTGCACCAAATCGGGGAGTGACGTGGGCATGGCCGGGCGGGGTCATCCGCTCTTTAGTCATCGTCCTACATGCACGCAGGCATTCGCCCCTGTCGTGAACACGGGCAAGTCAGTAGAGTGATCAAAAAAAGAGCAGGAGACCCAACCCAACTAACGGAGTCTTCAATGATTCAGACACTCTGCGAACAATGGACGCGCCTCGCGTTTCCCCCCGCGTTCTTTCCTTCACTGACCACCCCCGGCATATCCGGCACCCCGAGCGGCGTGCGACCGGGTGATAGCCCATCCCGCCTGTCGCGCTTCATCGCCCGGGCCTTCGAGGCGCCGGCGGGCTCCCTCGGCTACAAACTCTTCATTCCCGCCGCGCACCCGGCGCCTGCGCCTTTCCTGGTCGTGATGCTGCATGGCTGCGGCCAGAATGCCGACGATTTCGCCAGCGGCACGCGGATGAACGAGCATGCCGAGCGGGCGGGCTGCCTGGTGATGTATCCGGAACAGACGCGCTTCGGCATGTGCGGCGGCTGCTGGAACTGGTTCGATGCCGCGCACCGGCAGCGCGGCCATGGTGAAGCGGCGCTGATCGCGGCAGCGGCGCGCCAGGTCGCCGCCGAATACGGTGTCCCGGCCGACCGCGTGTACGTGGCCGGCATGTCGGCCGGCGGCGCGATGGCCGTGGCGCTGGGCTGCGCCTATCCCGATGTCTTTGCCGCCGTGGGCTGCCACTCCGGACTGCCGCACGGCTGTGCCGACGATACCGCCACGGCGCTCGAGGCCATGCGCAGCGGCGTATTCGCCGCCACCTGCGCGCCGGCGCCAAGCGCCGTGCCGGTGATCGTGTTCCATGGCGACGAGGACCAGACCGTGCACGTCGCCAACGGGCACACCGTCGTCGAGCATGCGCTCGGGGCACTGTGTCCCGCCGCGCAGCGGCCGCAAGGCGCGCGCCACGCGGCGATCGCGCGCGAAACGGGCAGCAGCGGCGGGCGCGATTTCACGCGCGTGGTCCATCGCGGCACCGATGGCGCCGTGCTTGCCGAGGAATGGATCATCCACGGTGCCGGACATGCCTGGTCCGGCGGCGATCGCCTGGGCAGTTATACCGATGAGAAGGGACCGTCGGCCAGCGCGGAGATGCTGCGCTTCTTTGCCGACGTGGGAGCCGTCAGGTACCCGGCCGCCGCGTGACCTGCCGGTTCAATGGTCCGGCCCGCGGACGGTACCGGCGGTGGGAAAGGCCAGCGTGAAGCGGATGCAGGCGCCCGCCACCTCGACACCGGCCGAGCCGCCGTGCACGTCCATGATGGCCCGTACGATGGCAAGGCCCAGCCCCGTCGACCCGTCGGCATTGCCGCGCGCGGTGTCGGCCCGGTAGAAGCGCTCGAACAGATGGGGCAGGTGTTCCGGCGCGATCGGCGCGCCGGTGTTCTCGACGCTCAGTACCGTTGCGCCGGCGCTGGCTTGCGCATGCAGCGTGACGATACTGCCTTCGTCGGCATGCCGCATGGCGTTCGACACCAGGTTGGCGAGCGCGCGCCGCAGCAGCAGCGGGTCGGCCAGCACCGTGCCGCCACCCGTGCAGGCCAGCCGCAAGCTGCGTTCCTCCGCCATGCCCTCGTAGAAGTCGGCGATCTTGGCCAGTTCGGCCGGCGCGTCGAGTTCCTGCCGGGCCGGCAGCACCTCATCCTGCTCCGCGCGCGCGAGGAACAGCATGCTCTCGATCATGCGCGCCAGCCGTTCCAGTTCCTCGATGTTGGAGGCAAGCAGCGCCTCGTACTCGTCGGCGCCGCGCGGCTGCGCCAGCATCACCTGGCTTTGCCCCAGCAGGTTGGCGACGGGCGTGCGGAATTCATGCGCGAGGTCGGCCGAAAAGCCGGACAGGCGCTCGTAGCCCGCCTGAAGGCGCTCCAGCATGGCATTCAGCGCGTCGATCAGCGGCAGCAATTCCGAAGGCGCGTCGCCGGCGTCGAGCCGCTGCGCCAGCGTGCCGGGGCGCACCAGCGCCGCGTGGCTGGCCACCGTGCGCAGCGACCGCAGGCCCCGGTGCAGCATCAAGGCGCTGCACACGGCTGCCGCCAGCGCGCTCAGGGCGACCGCCCAGGCGATGTGCCGGCGGTAGGCCGCGAACATGGCGGCGCGCTCGGCGTACAGGCGGGCGACGACGACCGTGACCGGGCTGCCATCGAGCCGGGCGGAACCGGCCACGACGCGGCCCCGATCACCGCGGCTGCCGGTCCAGCCGGCGATGGCGGCACGGCCTGGCGACGGGCCGGCCGAAGGGGGAACCGGATACCGCTCCCCGCTGGCATTGATGTCGGCGAGTACCGTGCCGTCCGGCGCCAGGAAGCGCACCAGCGAATTTTCCTGGCCGCTCATCGTGTCGCGAAACAGGTCGGGCTGCGAGCGCAGCAGCTCGGCGGCGCCGGGGCGGCCCAGCAGCAGCTGGATCTGCCGCAGCTTGCCGAGCAGCGCGGTGTCGTCGCGCCGCTCGATCTCGCTCACGAAGTGGGCATACAGGTAGGTGCCCAGGCCGGACGCGGCCAGCGCCACGATCAGCACGAACATCGCCGTCACACGGGCGGCGAGGGAGCGGCGCAACCGGATCATGCGCCGCCCGCCGCCTGCACCTCGCACACATAGCCCATGCCGCGCCGCGTGTGGATCAGCTTTTGCGGGAACGGGTCGTCGATCTTGCGGCGCAGCCGGCGCACGGCCGCGTCGATCACATTGGTGTCGCTGTCGAAGTTCATGTCCCATACCTGGGAGGCGATGAGGGCGCGCGACAGCACCTGGCCCTGGCGGCGCGCGAGCAGGTGGAGCAGGGCGAATTCCTGCGCCGTCAGCACGATGGCGGTGCCGGCGCGGCGCACGCGGCGCCGGATCACGTCGATTTCCAGGTCGCCGATGTGTATCAATTCTTCCTCGCGCACGGGGCCGCGCCGCAGCAGCGTGCGGATGCGCGCCACCAGTTCCACGAAGGCGAACGGCTTGACCAGGTAATCGTCGGCCCCCAGTTCCAGGCCGCGCACGCGGTCGTGCACCTCGTCGCGCGCCGTCAGGAACAGCACGGGAATCTGCTCGGTCGCCGGGCTGGCGCGCAGCGCTTCGAGCACCTGCCAGCCATCCATGCCGGGCAACATCACGTCGAGCACCACCAGTTCCACGCCGCCTTCGCGCGCGATGGCCAGGCCGTCGCGCCCGTTGCGCGCCAGCTGCACGCCAAAGCCGGATTCAGCCAGCCCGCGTTGCAGGTAGTCGCCGGTCTTCGGCTCGTCTTCGATCACCAGGATGGTCATGGCACGCGGTCCAAAAACAACCATTGTATGCCCGCGCTGGCCAGCCTTGCATGACGAAATTGTCATCTGGCGGTCAGGTAGCGGCGGGGGATGGCCCGCCAGAATGGCTGCTTCGCATCACAGGAGAAACCCATGTTGAAACCGACCGTCCTGCTGCTAGCGGCGCTGGCAGCGCTCCCGGCCGGGGCCCAGGTGCGCCCCCAGCCGGATCTCGTGCTGGAGACGGCCAATGGCCTTGCCGGCGCCGCCATCGATGCCTGCCGCCGCCAGGGCCGGGCCATCGTCGTCTCCGTGCTCGATCGCGGCGGCAACCTGCTCGCGCTGCAGCGCGCCGAGACGGTGGGGCCGCACAACACCGAGGCGAGCCGCCGGAAGGCGTACACGGCGCTGTCGACCCGCACCGCCACGCTGGACCTGGCCCGCCAGGCTGCCGCCAATGCCGATGCCCGCAACCTCGCCACGCTGCCCGAACTGCTGCTGCTCGGCGGTGGAGTGCCCGTCTTCGCGGCCGGCCAGGTGGTCGGCGCCATCGGCGTCGCCGGCGGCGGCGGCGCGGTCAATGACCATGGCTGCGCGCTCGCCGCCATCCGCGCCGTCCCGGGGCTCGACCAGAGCGCGGCCCCCTGAACCTTCCCACTATCAAAGGAGAACACCATGCAAGCCATCCGCCGTCTTTCCCTCGCCCTTGCCCTCGCCGTGGCCACCGCCGCGGCCGCGGCAGCCCCCAACCCGATCAGCGTCCACGTCCTCGACTTGCAGAGTGGCCAGCCCACCGCCGGCATTCAGGTCAAGCTTGAACAGCGCGCCGGGGAAGGGTGGCGCAAAGTGGCCGCCGGCGTCACCAATGCCCAGGGCCGCATCGCCGCGCTGTACCCGGAAGGCCAGCCGATGGCGGCCGGCGACTACCGTATCGTGTTCGAGACGGGTGAGCATTACGCGCGGCAGAAGCAGGACACGTTCTTTCCCCGCATCCCCGTCGAGTTCCGCGTGAACGCGCCGGCCCAGCATTATCATATTCCGCTGCTGCTCAGCCCTTTCGGCTATTCGACCTACCGCGGCAACTGAAGACGAGACCGGGGCGCGCGGACGTGCGCCGCGGCTTCGCCGGCCCGTCCTATACTCCCAGTCCTCATGGACAATAGCGGAGCCGGACATGCTGAAATCGCCCTGGATGTTATGGACCGTGGTGCTCGGGGTCGCCCTGGGCGGTTTCTTCGACGGCATCCTGCTGCACCAGGTGCTGCAATGGCACCATTTCCTGAGCCTGGTCCCCGGCATGGACGACCTGCGCCTGCAGGTGATGTGGGATGGCTATTTCCACGTCGCCATGTACGCGGTGGCGGTGGCGGGCCTGTGGGGCCTGTGGCGGGCGCGCCGCCGCGGCATCGCCGCGCCGGGAGCCACGCCGCTGCTGGTGGCGATGCTGCTGGGCTTCGGCATCTGGAACTGGATCGACGTGGGCCTGGCGCACTGGATATTGCGCATCCACCGCATCCGCGTGGACAGCCCCGATCCGCTGTTCTGGGACGTGCTGTGGCTCGTCGTGTTCGGGGTCTTGCCGCTGCTGCTCGCGGCCTGGCTGCGCAAGCGGCCTTCCGGTCCCGGCAACCCGACCGTGACCATCACCACGCTGGCCATCGCCGTCACGGTCTGCGGCGCCTGGGCATTGCGCGAGCCGCCCGGCCAGCAGTTCACGGCCGTCGTCTTCGCGCCGGGCACGACGCCGGCCCAGGTGTTCCACGCGCTCGACGCCAGCGATGCGCGTCTCGTCTGGACGGACCGGCCAATGGGCGTCGTACTGGTATCGGTGCCGAAGGAAAAGCGCTGGAACTTCTACCGGCACGGTGCCATGCTCGTCAGCGGAACCGGCTTGCCGGCCGGGTGCATCGGCTGGAGCAAGCTCTGATCCGGCCCGGCTAGGCGCCCGGCGGCGCGTCGACCGTGCGGGCGTCGTAAGGGCGGCAATCGAGGGGCGTATCGATCGTGAAGGTGGTGCCGCGGTGCGGATGGCTGTCCACTGCGATACTGCCGGCATGGCTTTCCGCCACGGCGCGCACATAGGGCAACCCGATGCCCCAGCCGTGCGCGCGGTCGTGCCTGGCCCGCGCCGAACGGCGGTACATCTGGAAGATCGATTCCTGCTCTTCCAGCGGAATGGGATTGCCCTCGTTGTGCACGGTCAGTTGCAAGCGGTCATGGAGCTGCGCTGCGCTGATGGTGACCGGTCCCCCCGCGCGGCCGTATTTCACGGCGTTGCTGACGAGGTTCTCGATGGCACGTCCCATGGCCGAGCGATCCCACCAGCCCCTGACCGGAGCCGGCGCGATGACGTCGATCGGCACGCCGCCGCAGGCGGTCACGTTGCCCTGGATCTCCCTGATCGCTTCCACGATGTCGAATTCGCCCAGCGTGAGCGCCATCCGTTCGCCGCTGTGAAAGGCCATGGTGTCGAGCAGGTCGCGGATCATGCCATCCATGCGGTGCACGTTCTCCAGTGCCCTCGCGGCCAGCGTCTTCATGCGCACGGGATCGTCGAGAACCCCGATCAGTTCCAGCGCCGAGGCGATGGTGGACAGCGGCCCGCGCAGGTCGTGCGTGAGCGCCGCCGCGAAGCGCTCGCGCAGCGCCGTGTGCACCATCACGAAGCCAGACACCGCTTCCTGGATGCCGTTGTCGATCGAGGTCTCGAGCGTCAGCAGCTCGTCGCGCGAAAGCTGCACGCCTTCGCGGTGCAGCACGTCGTAGATGGCCCAGCGAAACAGCTGGTATTCGCGGATCAATGACTCGTGGTCGTAGGCCGTGATGCGCGCGCGCTCGCCGCCGTGCTCGATCGCCACCGTGGTACCGTCGCGCCCATCCGCGCGCGGGTAATCCGCGCTGAGCGCCTGGGCAATATTGTCGTAGAACGCCGGCAAGGTATCGATCAGGATCGGGTGCGACAGCTCCTTGGCCCGGTCCAGCGAGGCGCGCACGCGCGCCTCCCATTCGGCCAGCACGGCTTCGCGCAGCGCGAGCATGCGGCGGGAAGTGGGCGAGAGCCCGGCGGTATCAGGTTGTTGATCGGTTCCTATCATGGCGCCTCCCGGCCGTATTCTGCCGATTTTCAGCAGCGAGTATCGCACCGAATGGAAAAACGCCGCGCCCGGACCGCTGAGCAGTGCGGCAGGCGGGGCCGGCGACTGGAGTGATTGTCACCGGAATGGGAATAACCGGTACCGGAAATGGCCGTTTATCCCGGCCGCTCCCAGCCGTACCATGCCTTCATCGACAACCCACCAGGAGCACATCATGATCCATCAAGTCATCGCCCGCGAAACCGGCAACCCTTCAGTGATGCATTACGAAACCGCCGCCGACATCGGCCACCCCGGTCCCGGCCAGGTCCGCCTGCGCCACGAGGCCATCGGCGTCAACTTCGTCGACACGCTGTTCCGCTCCGGCGTCTACAAGGTGCCGCTGCCGCTGGCCATGGGAGTCGAAGGCGCCGGTGTCGTGATCCAGGTGGGCGAGGGCGTCGCCAACGTGCAGCCGGGCGACCGGGTCGCCTATTTCTTCGCGTTCGGCGCCTATGCGACGGAACGGCTGATCGACGCGCAACTGCTGGTGCGCCTGCCGAACGAGGTGGCCGCCGACACGGCGGCGGCCACGTTCACCAAGGGCTTGACGGCGTGGATGATGCTGTTCGGCGCCCATCGACTGCAAGCCGGCGAAACGGTGCTGGTGCACGGCGCGGCCGGCGGTGTCGGCTCGATGGTGGCGCGTTGGGCAAAGGCCCTGGGCGCTACCGTGATCGCCACGGCGGGTTCGAACGCCAAGGCGGCCATCGTGCGGGCCCACGGCGTCGACCACGTGCTGCTGTCGCATGATCCGGAGCTGGCGGCGAAGGTGCGCGCACTGACCGGCGGCCGGGGCGCCGACGTCGTCTACGAACTGGTAGGCAAGGACACCTTCGCGCAATCAGTCGCGGCGCTGCGCGAGGGCGGCCACCTCGTCCACGTGGGCAATGCGTCGGGCAGCCCGGCCGTCGACAAGGCCGCGCTGGCCGCGCGCGGCATCCGCTACCTCCAGCCCAGCACGGGGCAATACGTGGGCGAGCGCGCCAGCCTGGAACGGGCGAGCGCCACGCTGTTCGCCGCCATGCGCGACGGCGTGTTCGGCGACGTCGAGCCGGCGCGCTATCCGTTGGCCGACGCGGTGCGGGCCCACGAGGACATCGCCGCGCGCCGCCTCGCCGGCCCTGCGATCCTGCTGCCGTAACTGGAGGTCAGCGGGCCTGCAGCGCGGTGTACGGCACCGGCAGCCAGTCGTATGCGGTAGCAGTGGCGCGCACGTAGCCGATGCCAGGGAAAGGCGTGTGCGCGGGCGCCACGAGGTAGCCGCGCCGCGCCGCGTCCGCGAAGATTGCCTTGCGCTGGCGCGCGGCCGCCGGCGAATCCACGTCGTAGCGGATGGTGATGTCCGGCGCGGCGAACTGTACATCCTTGGCGTGCAGCAGGTCGCCCCAGAAGTGCAGTTCCCTGGCGCCGCTTTTCAGCACATACACGGTATGGCCGGGCGTGTGGCCCACGGCCGGTTGCGTGAACAGGCCCGGCAGCAATTCCTGCGCGCCGTCGAACGTCTTCACTTTCCCCGCGGCCCGGTAAGGGCCGAACTGTTCCGCCGCCTGGTCGAAGCCCGCCCGCTGGTTCTCGGCGGCGCGCGGCTTGTTGGCGGGATCGAACCAGAACTCGGCATCGTGCCGGTTCACATACACCGTGGCGTTCGGGAACAGCGCACGGCCGTCGGCGGTAAGCCCGCCCGAATGGTCGCCGTGCACGTGCGTGATCAGCACCGCGTCCACCTGCTCCGGCGCATAACCGGCCGCGCGAATGCTTTCCTGCAGGCGCCCACCGGCACCGGGCCCGAACAGCTTGCCGGCACCCGTGTCCACCAGCACCAGGTGCGTGCCCGTGTTGACGAGGTAGGCGTTGATCGACGTCTCCACCTGCGGCGCCAGGTGGCTGCGCGCCAGCAGCTTGTCCAGTTGCGCCGGCGTGGTATTGGTCAGCAGCTGGTCGAGCGGGATCGTCACCGTGCCATCGGAGATGGCCGTCACCTCGGCGCTGCCCACCATCATGCGGTAGTAGCCCGGCGCCTGCGTCAGCACCATCGGCGCGGCGGCCTGGGCCGCGGGCAGCCCGATCGCCCCCGCCAGGGCGACACCGGCCAACAGGGCCATCATCGGTTTCCCGGTCTTCAGCGTGATCTTTCTCATCGTGTTCTCCATCATCGGTGGTGCGCGGCTGCGCAACGCTGAAGCAATGATGTAATCTCTCCAGGTATCAATCAAATCGATTATCTTGATGGTCAATATCAATGAACGCAATTTTCGTGGCGTCGACCTGAACTTGCTCGTCACGTTCCTCGTGCTGGTGCGCGAGCGCAGCGTGTCCGGCGCGGCGCGCAAGCTGTTCATCGGCCAGCCGGCCGCCAGCAGCGCGCTGGCCCGGCTGCGCGAACTGTTCGGCGACGAGTTGCTGGTGCGCGGCCCCAACGGCATGGAACCGACGGCGCGCGCGCTGGCGCTCGAGGCGGCGCTGGGCCCTGCGCTGGGCCAGGTGCAGGCGGCGCTGTTCGAACCCGCTGCCTTCGCGCCCGCCTCGGCGGCGCACACGTTCACGCTCGGCATGCCGGACTGGGTGGAGCTGTGGCTGATGCCGCGGCTGTTCGAGCGCGTGCGCGTGGCGGCGCCCGGCGTGCGCATCGCGGCGAAGGTGTGCGATCCGTACACCGCCACGGCAATGCTGGAGGCGGGCGAGATCGATATGGGCATCGGCGCTTTCCGCGAGGGGCCACGCTGGCAGCGGCAGACGCCGCTGCGCACCCTGGGCTTTTGCTGCCTGTTCAATCCCGCGCTGGTGAAGACGCGCCGGCGCGGCAGGCTGTCGCTGGCGGAGTACACGGCCCATCCGCACGTGCTGGTCAGCTATCGGGCTGCGTTCGAAAGCGCGGCGGACGAGCAGCTGGCCGCGCAGGGCCTGCGGCGCGATGTGCGCTACGTGACGCCGCGTTTCGCGCTGGTACCGGAACTGCTCCGCCACAGCCCGGCTATCGGCACGGCGCCGGAAGTGCTGGCGCCGCTGTGGCCCGACCTGGTCTCCTGCGCCGTGCCGGTCGACCTGGCGCCGTTCGACGTCAGCGCGATCCGGCATGCGCGGCGCGAGCGCGATCCGGCGCTGGAGTGGCTGCTGGGCGTGGTCATCGAGGTGGTGCGGGAATAGGGCACCGTTAACGCAAAAAAACCCCGCGCGGCGGAACCGCGCGGGGTGTTGCCGAAGCAGCCGGCATCAGGCGAACTGGCGGGCCGCCGGGCGTGCCAGGCGCTGGTCCACGCTATAGGCGCCGGCGCCGAACGCCACCACCTGCAGCAGGCCGCCGGCCATCGCGAAGTTCTTCAGCAGGTGGATCAGCTGGTTCTGGTCGCCGATCGCGCCGTGGAAGGCCAGGCCCGTGACGATCGAGAACGCGGCCAGTGCGGCGGCCACGACGCGGGCCTTGACCCCAAGGGCAAGCAGCAGGCCGCCGCCCAGTTCGACGGCAATGGCGATCACCAGGCCAAGCGTGGCGAACGGCAGGCCCACCGACTGGATGTAGCCGATTGTCGCCTCCGGTGCGGCGATCTTGCCGATCGCGCTGAAGATGAAGATGGTGGCCAGCAGCACGCGGCCGAGGGCGGGAACGAAGGAGTTGGCGTTGAAGTTGTTCATGATGGTTCCTTTCAATGGTGGTTGGGTTTCTGCATCCATGCTGTTGTCTGCAGCGTTGAAGTCATCTTAGGCTTCCGCGATCCATCTGGGTAGCCTATATAAATCGATGAGATCGATCCAGTAAATGGATAGGTTGGGAAGGTTCGGATAATCTGGCAATCGACGCGGAATGCTGGACATTTCCATGCCGGGGCGGCGCTCGCATACTGCCTCCATCGCAACCCACAATGGAGACCACCATGAACGCAGCAGCACAGAAAGTCGTCCTGATCACCGGCGCCAGCAGCGGCATCGGCGAGGCCACCGCCAGCTACCTGGGCGCCCGCGGCATGCATGTCGTGCTCGGCGCGCGCCGCACCGACCGGCTCGAGGAACTGGCCGCCCGCATCGTCGCCGAAGGCGGCTCGGCGTCCGTGTGCAAGCTCGACGTGACGAGCCTGGAAAGCATGCAGAACTTCGTGGACTTCGCGCTGGACAAACATGGCCGCGTGGACGTCATCATCAATAACGCGGGCGTGATGCCGCTGTCGAAACTGGAGGCCCTGAAGGTCGACGAGTGGAACCGCATGATCGACGTGAACGTGCGCGGCGTACTGCATGGCATCGCCGCCACGCTGCCCGTCATGCAGCGGCAGAAGAGCGGCCAGATCATCAACCTGGCCTCGATCGGCGCCTACACCGTGAGCCCGACGGCGGCCGTGTACTGCGCCACCAAGTTCGCCGTGGCGGCGATTTCGGAAGGCTTGCGCCAGGAGGTGGGTGGCGACATCCGCGTCACCGTCGTCTCGCCGGGCGTGGTGGAATCGGAGCTGGCCGATTCGATTTCCGACCCGGGCGGCCGCGAGGAGATGAAGAGCTTCCGCGCGATCGCCATCAAACCCGAGGCGATCGCCCGCACGATCCACTTCGCCATCGAGCAGCCGGCCGACGTGGACGTGAGCGAGATCATCGTGCGGCCCACGGCCAGCCCGTACTGATACGGAATGGATCAATCGTCCATCAGGTAGCGCCAGCGCTTCATGTGCCGGCCCATGTCGACGGCTTCGCCATCGGCGATGAAGACGCCGTCGCCCGCGTGGTGGATCAGGCGGCGCTCGGCCCGGGCGCCGTCGATACGGATACGCGTGACCTCGAGGATGAACATGTTGTACCGCTCCACCATGGCCTCGTCGGCGACGCGGCACTCGAGGTTCGCGATACACTCGCGGATCAGCGGTGCCGCCACCGTCTTCGCGCGCTGCGCCGTGAGGCCGTGCACGGCGAACTTGTCCACGTCCACGCCGGAGCAGTTGCCGATCTTCGTCACCTGTTCGGCCAGGTCCACGGTGGGCACGGCGAGCACGCATTCGCCGGTGGCCTGCAAGGTGTCGAAGCTGTGGTCCCACGGCCCGATCACGCAGGCCACGAGCGGCGGCTCGTGCTGCAGCATCATGTGAAAGCCCATCGTCATCACGTTGTGCCGTTCGCCATCGCTGGTCGTTACCAGCAGCACGGGGCCGGATTCGAGCAGGCGGTAGGCTTTCGCTGGGTCGAGTTCCTGGTACATGGTCTTCCTCCCTGGTTGATCATGCCGCCATGGTGCCGCGTGGTGCGCGATCGGTCCGCCGGGGCCTTGCGCGCGGTGTCGGATCTTTGCTATGAGGAGAATGCCATGCCCCGTACGGCATCGGTCGAGTCGATGAAGGACCATATCCCCGGCGAGCTGCTGCGCGAGCGCAAGGCGCGCGCGCCGGACGATATCCATGTGGAGATCCACGCGCACGCCGCGGTGCAGGAACCCGTCGTGGTACCCGCGGTGCCGGAGCCGATGCTGGTATGGATCGTGTCCGGCGAGCCGGTGGTCGAGGAGCGGCCGCTGGGCGGCGAGTGGCTGGCCGTGCCGGTGCGGCGCGGCGATTTTTACCTGACCACGTCCCCGGCACCGGTGGAGATGCGCTGGCGAAACACGAGCGTGGAACCGTTCCGCGTGATGCATGTGTACCTGGGCTTGCCCCTGCTGGCGCGCGTCGTGAAGGAACTTACCGGCAAGGAATTGGGGCGCTTCGCGCTGCGCGAAGTGTCCGGCGAGCGCGACGAGGTGCTGGGCGGACTGTTCCAGGCCCTGCACGGTGCGCTCTCCGGCACCGCGCCGGCCACCCCGTGCTTCGTGCAGGGCGTGGCGCAAGCGATCACGGCGCACGTGGTGGCGCGCTATGAGTGCGCCACGGATGGCCGCGCGGTGGTGCGCGGCGGCCTGCCGGCGCACAAGCTGCGCCGCGTGCTCGACGCGATGCATGCCGGCCTGGCCGAACCGTTCGAGTTGGGCGAGCTGGCGGCGCTGGCCGAGCTGAGTGTGTTCCACTTTTCCCGCGTGTTCAAGCAGGCCACGGGGATGTCGCCGTCGCGCTATTTCGTGCGGCTGCGCATGGACGAGGCGCGGCGGCTGCTCAGCGACACGGACCAGTCGGTGCTCGACATCGGCCTGGCGGTGGGGTACGGGAGCCCGAGCCACTTCGCGCAGGTGTTCCGCGAATCGACCGGAACGTCGCCGAGCGCCTGGCGCGCCGCGCGGCGCGGTGGCCCATAGCCTGCCGGCTGGGTGCAACATCGTCAAACCGCACGCCGCGCCGCCGCCGGGCCGCGCGGCGTGTTCGTGTTACAGCACGCCCTCCGCGCGCAGCCGTGCGCCAATGCGGGCGATTTCCGCCTCGCCGCGCTCCAGTGCCGCCTGGCTCGTGTGCACGGAGTAGTACCCCGTTATCAGGTCGTGCGGGTGCTTCGGCGCGGAGCCCAGCACGAAGTCGGTGTCGCCGCGCGCGGTGAACACCAGTTCGCCGTTGCCTTCCTCGAACACGGCCACTTCGCGTTCCAGGGTGGTGCCCGCGGTGTCGACGGCACCGCGCCCGACCGCCAGCCACGCCACGTCATGGCCCACCGGCGGCTGGTAGCGCCACGTTTCGCCGTCGCGCAGCGCCACGTGCAGGTAGTTGATCGGCGCGCGTGGCCGGATGGCGCTGGTGGCGCTGCCGTACTGGCCGATCACCACGCGCGCCGGGCCGTCCGCCTGCACGTGCTCCGGGGCCAGGTAGATGCTTTGCGTGGGGCCGTTCTCGTCTTCCGGCGGCAGCGCGAGCCACAGCTGGAAGCCCTTCACGCTGCCGCCGTCGGCCGGGCCGCCCTCGTGCCACACGCCGCCGCCGGCGCGCATCCATTCGATGCCGCCCACGGGCAGGATGCCGCGGCTGCCGGTCGTCTCGCGGTATTCCAGCGCGCCGTCGAGGATCACGGTCACGGTGGCGATGCCCGAGTGCGGGTGCATGCCCATCTTGTGTCGCGTCGATTCCAGTTCGAACAGGTCGACGAACACGAAAGGCTTGATCAGTTCTCCCAGGTCGCCGGGGCTGACGAAGCGGGTCACGCCGCCGCGCCCGCGCCCGCGCGTGCGGTGCGTGATGCGGCGTTCGGTGACGGTTCGAGAGGAAAGGTCGAGGCGTGCATTCATGATGGTTCCTTGGTGAGTTGGTATGCAACGATCGTAGGCCCCACCAACCAATCTGAATAGCCGATATAATTCGATACGATCAATCCAAGGAGTAGATGGATGCTGGATGCATTGTCGCTGGACCAGTTACGCACCTTCATCGCCGCGGCGGAGGAGGGCAGTTTTTCGGCGGCCGGACGGCGCCTGCGCCGCGCGCAATCGGTGGTCAGCCACACGCTGGCCAACCTGGAGCTGCAGGTAGGCTTTGCGCTGTTCGAGCGCACCGGCCGCTACCCCGTGCTGACGGAGCAGGGCCGCGCGCTGCTGGAAGAGGCGCGCGCCGCGGTGGGCAGCATGGATGCGTTCAAGGCGCGCGCCCGCACGCTCGCCGAGGGACTGGAGCCGGAGCTGGCCGTTGCGGTGGACGTGATGTTCCCGATCGCCACGCTCACGGCGGCCGTGCAGGCGTTCCAGCGGCAGTTCCCGTCCACGCCGCTGCGGCTATACGTGGAGGCGCTGGGCGCCGTGGTGCAGCCGCTGCTGGCGGGCCAGTGCCGCATCGCGATCATCGGCTCGCTGCCGGACGTACCAGCCGACTGCGTGTCGCAATACCTGCTCGACGTGGCCGCCGTTACCGTGGTCGCGCCGGGCCACCCGCTCGCGCAGGTCAAGGGCGTGGTGCTGCGCAAGACCGCCGAGGAACACGTGCAGCTGGTGCTGACGGACCGCTCGTCGCTGACGCAGGGCCGCAACTTCGGCGTGGTGTCGGACAAGACGTGGCGGCTGGCCGACCTGGGCGCCAAGCACGCGTTCCTGCGCGCGGGGCTGGGCTGGGGCCACATGCCGCTGCACATGGTGGAAGGGGACCTGAAGGACGGAACCCTGGTGCGCATCGAGCTGGAGACGAGTCCCACCCGCGGGCCGGGCTTTTCGATGCATGCCATTCACCGCAAGGATCAGCCGCCGGGGCCGGCAGGCCGCTGGTTCGTGGCTCGGCTGCAGGGCGATCAGGCGCGCGGCGGGCCGGGCGGCAGCGTGTAGGGGCTGGCGCGGAACAGCTCGATCATCCACTCGACGAACACGCGCACCCGCGCGCTCAGGTGCCGGTTGGCGGGATACACGATGTAGATCGGCACATCCGGCCCGCGCCAGCCGTCCAGCACGGGCACGAGGGCGCCGCTGTCGACGTGGCGGCCGGAAATGAACGCGGGCGCGTGCATGATCCCGAGCCCGGCCAGCGCGGCCGACAGCAGCGCGCCGCTCTCGTTCACGGAAACGAAGTGGCGGCCCTTCACCTCCACCGTCTCGCCGTCGCGCGCCAGCACCAATGGCTGCGGCCGGTTCGAGCCGGCGAACACGTAGCGGATCAGCGTGTGGCCGTCTTCCAGGTCCGTCGGATGGGCGGGGGCGCCGTGCGCCGCCAGGTAGGCCGGGCTCGCGCAGGCGGCCTGCGGCAGGCTGCCCAGCTGGCGGGCGATCAGCGAGGGATCGGTGACGGCGCCGGCGCGGATCACGCAGTCGACGCGCTCGCCCACGAGGTCGACGGGCCGGTCGCTGGCGCCGATGTCGATCTGCACGTCGGGGTAGCGGGCGTGGAATTCGGCCAGCGACGGGATCAGCAGCAGCGAGGCGATCGTCGTACCCATGTCCACGCGCAGCCGGCCCCGCGGGTGGCTGCGGGCCCGCGCCAGCTCGTCTTCCACCTCGTCCCATTCTTCCAGCAGCCGCGCCATGCGTTCGTAGTAAGCGGTGCCGTCGCTGGTGGGCGACACGCGGCGCGTGGTGCGGTTCAGCAGCTTGATGCGCAGGTGCGCCTCGAGCTGCTGCACCAGCTTGGTGACGGTATTGCGCGGCAGTTGCAGCGTGTCCGCGGCGCGGGCGAAGCTGCCCGTTTCGACCACGCGCAAGAAGGTGCGCACGGCGGTGAGGTTGTCCATCGGTGCCTGTTCCATCGTATCGAGAGGGCGATTATGGTTGGGATCGGCCGCGCCGGCAACGCCCAAAATCGATGGCCTTCCGCTACACTGGCAGTATCCGAATCATTCGTGGAAGCGCCATGGCCAACGAGCAGTCCGATTCTCCGCAATTTGCCCCCGAAACCAGCCGCGACGAGCAGGTGCCGTCCGTCGCCCCGTCGATCGAGCAGCGCCTGCACCAGATCTTTCCCGTGCTGAGCGAGTCCGAGGTCAAGCGCCTGATGCGCTTCGGCACCGTGCGCACGTTCGAGAACGGCGTACGGGTCCTCGAAGCCGGATTCACCCCGTTCGGCATGGTGCTGGTGCTGTCGGGCCGCCTGGCGGCGCACCGCTACGACGGGCTGGGCAACTCGGCCCTGGTCAAGGAGCACGGGCCGGGCGAGTTCACGGCCGAGGTGTCGCAGCTGGCCGGCCGGCCCTCGCTGGTGAACGTGACGGCGGTTGGCACCGTCAAAGCGCTTGTCATCCCGGCCGGGCAACTGCGCGCGCTCGTGATCGCCGAAGCCGAGCTGGGCGAGCGCATCGTGCGCGCGCTCATCCTGCGCCGCGTAAACCTGATCGAATCGGGGTCCGGCGGGCCCGTGCTGGTGGGCCCGCCCGGCCACCCGAACGTCTTCCACCTGCAAAGCTTCCTCACGGCGAACGGCCACCCGCACACGGTGCTCGATCCGCGCGAGGACGAGAATGCCAAGGCGCTGTGCGAGCACTACCAGCCCACCGCCGACGACTGGCCGCTCGTCGTCTGCCCGGACGGCAGCGTGAAGATGAACCCCGCCAATGCCGACATGGGGCGCTGCCTGGGCATGCTGCCCGAGCTCCCCGCCGACAAGGTGTGGGATGTGATCGTGGTGGGCGCTGGCCCGGCCGGGCTGGCCACGGCCGTGTACGCGGGTTCCGAGGGCCTTTCCGTGCTGGCGCTGGAACAGCGCGCGTTCGGCGGGCAGGCCGCGGCCAGCGCCCGCATCGAGAATTACCTGGGTTTCCCCACCGGGATCTCCGGCGGCGCGCTGGCCGGCCGCGCCTACGTGCAGGCGATGAAGTTCGGCGTGGAGGTGGCGATCCCGCTGGCGGCCGCGCGCCTGCACTGCGACGCCGCGCCGCTCGCCATCGAACTGGACGACGGCACGCGCGTGCATGGCCGCACCGTGGTGCTCTCCTGCGGCGCGCGCTACCGGCGCCCGTCGCTCGCGAACCTGAAGCAGTTCGAGGGGCGCGGCATCTATTACTGGGCCTCGCGCATCGAAGCGAACCTGTGCGCGGGCGCCGAGGTGATCCTCGTGGGCGGCGGCAATTCGGCTGGGCAGGCCGCCGTGTTCCTGTCCGCCCATGCGGCGAAGGTGCACATGCTGATCCGCGGCGATGGGCTGAAGTCCACGATGTCCACCTATCTGATCGAACGCATCCGCGCCACCGCCAACATCGAGCTGCATCCGCACACGGAGATCGTGGCGCTGGAGGGCGACGACGAAGGCCTGCAGCGGGTCCGCTGGCGCAACAATCGCTCCTTGGGCGAAAAGGAGTGCGAGGTGTGCCGCGTGTTCCTGTTCATCGGCGCCGATCCGAATACGGACTGGCTGGGCGACTGCGGCGTCGAAGTCGATGCGCAAGGCTTCATCCGCACCGGCACCGACGTCACGGCGCCCGCCGACCGGCCGCGGGCCGCGCTGGAAACGAGCGTTCCCGGCGTGTTCGCGATCGGCGACGTGCGCGCCGGCTCCACCAAGCGGGTGGCGGCCGGCGTGGGCGAGGGCGCCCAGGTGGTGTCGCAGATCCATGGCTACCTGGCCGGGCTGCCGGCGGCGAAGTGACGCCGGCACGAGGTCAGGCGCGGCCGCCGCCTCGGAACATTTGCTCATTCCTCCGCGCCGTGCGGCCGGCAGACCCGATCGCGAAGCGATGGCTCTCGAGGCCGGCGCCTTCGTTTCCGGTAGTGCGAACTACCACGAAAGGGTGATCGCTCCGTTCCCCGCACGGGATCGCCGGCGGTCGCCACACTGGGGACAATGAAACATCCCTGTCCGATCTCGCGTCCCAGCCCATGAACGATTTCGCCGCCAGCGACTTGTTGCGCCCGCCCGGTACCGTGGCACGGCCCGCGGACCGCGCCTTCCGTTTCGGTCCGCACCTGCACGTGGTGCTGGCGACCTATTCGGGCGTGGAGGAAGACGTGGCGCTGGCAGCGCGGCAGGAGCCTGTGTTGCTCTGGATCGCATCGGGCGGCGCGACCGCCAGCCTGGGGCTCGTGGAGGACCCGTCGCGCCGACTCGACCTGCAGCAGGGCGATATCTGGCTTGCCGGCACGCCACGGGCGATCAGGCTGAGCCTGTCCTCATGCGACGCACCGCCGCTCAAGACGATGTGCATCCACGTCGGCCTGCCCATGCTTGCCGGCGCGGCACGGGAAATCCACCGCAAGCCGCTCGCCGGCTTTGCTCTGCGCGATGCCGCGGGCCGGCCTGACGACACGCTGAGCAGCTTGCTCGAAGTGTTGTACACGGCGCTGAAGCGGCCGGTGCGGCCCTGCGCGCATTTCGTCGAAGGCATTGCGCAGGCCGTCGTCGCTCACCTGGTGCGCCGTTATCCGGGTACCGGGCGGGACCCGGCGATGGTGCAGGGCCTGCCGCCTCACAAGCTGCAGCGTGCGCTGCGCACGATGCGCGGTACGCTGGAGGAACCCTTCAATCTGGAACAGCTGGCGCGGCAGGCGGAACTGAGCGTGTTTCACTTCAGCCGTTCGTTCAAGGCGGCGACCGGGCTCTCGCCATCCCGGTATTTCGTGCAGCTGCGCATCGAGGAGGCGAAGCGCCTCTTGTGCGAGACCGCCGATCCGGTGATCGACGTGGCGCTGCTGCTGGGTTACCGCAGCCCCAGCCATTTCGCCCAGGTGTTCAAGGAACTGACGGGCGTGTCGCCGACCGCGTATCGCGCCGGCGCCATGGGGCACCACCGCTGGCCGACCGGGCACGGTGCGCGTGACCTCAGTCGATACGACGGCGCATTTCTATGATGCCGCGTTCGAGCGCCAGCATGACGGCATGCGTGCGATCGTTCGCCTGCAGCTTCGCGAAGATGCTCTTCATGTGCGCCTTCACGGTTTCTTCCGTGATCGCCAACTGGGCGCCGATCAGGCGGTTGCTCTTGCCCGCCGAGGCCAGTTCCAGTACCTGCACCTCGCGGTCGGACAAGGCGTTCAGCGGCACGTTGCTGGCGACCGCCATGGCCACCGACGGCGTGATGCGCCGCCTGCCGGCGTGCACGGCACGGATCGCGTCGACCAGTTCGTCGCCCACCACGCTTTTCAGCAGATATGCCGCCGCACCCGCCTTCAGCGCCCGGCTGGCATGCACGTCGCCGTCGAACGTCGTCAGCATGATCACGCGGGCCTGCGGTGCCTCGCTGCCGAGAAGGGCGGTCGCTTCGATGCCGCCCATCGCCGGCATCTGCAGGTCCATCACCACGATGTCGGGCTGCAGGGCGCGGCAGGCCGCGATGGCCTCCTGCCCGTTGGCGGCCTCGCCCGCCACGTACATATCCGCTTCGTCGTCGACGAGGCCCGCCACGCCCTGCCGGAACAAGGGATGGTCATCGACGATCAATACCGCTATCGGTTTCATTGCTTCCACTTTCACATCGACAGGTTGGCGGGGCCGGCGGGCCAGCCCCGCATCAGACGGCCCGGTCCACCGACAGCGCCGCTCGCGCATCGGCAGGGCCGGTCGGCACCGGGCGCGGGGCGTTGCCGCTATCGGCGGCATAGGCCAGCTGCGCCGGCAGCCGGACCTGCCATGTGCATCCCTTGCCGGGTTCACTGTGCAGTTCGAGCGTGGCGCCGGCCTGGGACGCCCGTTCGGCCATGCCTGGAATGCCCCAGTGACCGGCGCGGCCCTGGCGGTGGGCCGGTTCGATGCCGCGGCCATCGTCGCGCACGCGCAGCGTGAACTGCCGCTCGCCATAATCGAGTTCGACCTCGACGCGGTTGGCGCCGGCATGCACGAATGCGTTCCGTACCGCCTCCTGGCCGATGGCCAGGAGTTCGTAGTAAGGCTGTGGCCTGAGCCTGCGCTGCCGGCCGGTGCTGGCCAGCTCGAAACGGGGCCGATGCTGTTCCGCCAGCTGTTCGCCGTGCTCGCGCAGGGCCCTGGCAAGATCGCCCGCGCTGTCTTCGCCCCGCAACCCCCTGACCTTGTCGCGCCCCTCGACCAGGGCGCCGGTGGCCATGGCCAGCGCCTTGTCCATCATCGGCCGGGTGGGTGCGTCTTCGGGTGTGCGGTTCGCCACCCGTTTGAATGCGAGGATCATCGCCTGGACCGATTGCAGCAAGGTATCGTGCAAGTCCCGGGCGATGCGCTCGCGTTCAGCCACCCGCGTTTCCATCGCCAGTGTGTGCCGCCGCAGCGCGGCACGCAGCCGCAGGCGGTGCAATGCCCAGGCAGCCAGTACCAGCAGCAGGCCGCACGACAGCTTGAACCAGATCGTCTGGAATACCGTCGGCAGCACTTCGAAATCGATTTTCGCGCCGGCCTCGTTCCACACCCCATCCTCGTTGGCGGCGGCGACGCGGAAGGTGTACCGGCCGGGCGGCAACTGCGTGTAGAACGCCGAGCGGCGCGTGCCCGCGTCCTGCCACGCATGGTCCACGCCTTCGAGCAGGTAGCGGAAACGGACCCGCTGCGGCAATGCCAGGCTGAGGGCGGTGTAGTCGATCCGCACGCTGTCCGGCGCCGCCGCCAGCCGCACGCCGGGCTCGAGAGGGTAACGCTTGCCGTCGGCACCGATGCCCGTCACTTGCACGGGTGGCGGCACCGCGTTTGTCGCCAGCCTGGCAGGGTCGAAGTGGAACACGCCGCTGCCGGTGGAAGCGATCAATTCGCCCGTCGAGGTCCGCACCAGCGAAGGTAGCGGTAACAGCGGCGGCGCGGAGCCTTTCAGGCCATCGTTTTCGTCGAAGTGGCGATAGCGGGGCCGGTACTTCGGGTCGGCCCGCAGGCGCGCCAACTCGCTGGCGCCGATGCCGAACAGTCCCTGTGCCGTATGGGCCCACAGGTCGCCCGCGGGAGTGAGCACGATCCCGGTCGTTCCGGGGAACCGCTGGCCATCGTCGCCCTGCACGCGGTGGGCCCGCACGCCGTCGAAATAGGCGAGCCCCTTCTCGCCACCCAGGTAAGCCCCGCGGCCGTGGGGCACGATCTGCAGCACGCTGCCGATATCCACGCCGTCGCCGCGGCCAAACCGGGTCAGCCTGCCGTCGCGCAGGATCGCGAAGGCATCGCCGACGGCGCCGAACCATACCTGGCCATCCGTTCCGGCGGCGATGGTGTTGACGGCGAGATCCGAGAGTGCGGCGACGCCGCCGCGCTCCGTCCAGGCGCCCGCGTGCCAGCGCCACAGGCCGCGGCGGCCGAGCGCCATCCACAATCCGCCTTCCCGGTCCATCGCCAGGCTGTAGATGGCGAGGAACGGGATGTCCCGCACCGCCGGCGGCAGCACGATGCGCGTGCGGTGCGATCCTTCCACGCGCCATAAGCCATCGCGCGCACCCGCCCAGAGCACGCCGCGCGGATCGCGATAGAGCGTGGCGACCGCATCCCGCTCGGTCGTGACCGGCGCGAATTTCCGCGGCACGGCGCGTATATCGGCGAAGTACAGGTAATCGATCCAGGCGTCGCCATGGTCTCCCGCCGCGACGGGCCGCGCTTCCGAGTAATAAGGCGGCAGCGTCATCTCGTTGACGCGGGGCGGTCGGAACTGGTCAAGGCCGCCTGTCGTCGCGGTCCACACATTGCCTTCGCGGTCCTCGAAGGCGATGTTGCCGTGCTGCCCGCTCAAGCCCTGCTGGCGGGTGAGCGACTGCAGGGCCGGCGCCTCGCCATCGGCCTGCAGACGGCCGATCCCGCCGTATTCCGGCAGCCACAGGTTGCCGCGCCGGTCGACGGTGAACCGCATCAGCTCGATCCCCGTCAGCAGGCGCTCCGCGGGCGTATCGCCGGGCTGCGCCGTGACCCGGCGGATGCGACGTGTCGTCATGTCGGAGGCCCAGATCGTGCCGTCGGGCGCCTGTTGCAGCGAGCCCCAGCCCTGCTGGTCCGTCACGCGCCGCGCCTGCCGCGCACCGGGCCCGATCGCGAAGATGCCGCCTGGCGCCAGCGTCCACAGGGCGTCGTCGCGGCCGGCCAGCAGGCTGACGATTCCACCGGGCGGCAGGCCGAGCTGCCGGCCTGCCTCGGTCCAGGTGCGGCTGTCGCCGCCCAGCCGATGCAGCCCTTTCCCCGAGGCGATCCACACCTGTCCCGCCTTGTCGCGGGCGACGTCGAAGATCCTGCCGCCCGGCAGGCCGTCGCCTTCCGTAAACGCCTGGAGCTTGTCTCCGCGCAGGAAATAGAGTTTGCCGAAGCGGGGAGCGATCCACAGCGTGCCGTCGTCCAGCACGCCGATGCGCTCGATCGCGCCGGGCAGCTCCACGCCGGCAGGCGGCTGGTAGGGAGAAAACGTGACGCCGTCGAACCGGAACAGCCCGATCGAGCTGGCGAGCCACAGCCAGCCATCGGGCGTTTGCGCAATCGTGTAGATGTTCGGTGGCACGCCGTCCTTGGACAGCCAGCGCGTATGCACCCACGGGATGATGGGGCGCGACTCGATGGCCGGCGCCGCGGCCGGCGCAGCCGAAGGGGCGGCATCGGCCGGCCCGGCAATCATGATGGCAACGCCGACGACGAGCGCCCGGCACGCGGGATGTAGCGACACTTGGTACCTTCTTGAAACGCACAAGTGTTCATCATACAAAATCCGTGCCCGTGTGGTAAGGCAGGCAATCGACGTATTTACGCTGCCGGGGCTTTTCCCCCGGCAGACGCGCGAGCGACGAGGCTTAGCCGATCTGCACGCTCATGCCACCGTCGGCCATGACGACCGAGCCGACGATGAAGCTGGCGCGGTCCGAGGCCAGGAAGGCGACGATCTCGGCGATTTCTTCGGGTGCCGCCGCACGGCCGATCGGCGCGTTCTTGCCGTGCTCGGCAAGGAACTCGCGGCCATCGGCGCGGAAATGGTTCAGCAGGTTGGTCACGACGTCGCCGACGCCGATCGCATTGACGCGGATACCGTGCCTGATCGCTTCCAGCGCCTGCGTGCGCGTCAGTTGCGCCAGCGCCCCCTTGGACGCCGTGTAGGCCGAAATGCCTTCGAACGCGAAATACGAAGCATAGGAAGCGATGTTGACGATGGCCCCGGACTTCTGCTTCATCATCGCCTTCATCGCTTCACGCGAGTGCAGGAAGGCACCGGTAACGTTCGTCTCCATCTGCCAGTTCCAGTCTTCGCGGCTCATGTCGACGATGTTCTTGTAGACGATGCGGCCGGCATTGTTGACCAGCACGTCGAGCTTGCCGAAATGCTCGATCGCCAGGGCGACCGCCTGCTCGGCCGTGCCGTCCTTCGTGACGTCGGCAACGAACGGAACCAGGCCTTCCCGCGCCAGCTCGTTCACCGCCGGGTCGATGTCCTCGGCGATCACGAGCGCGCCGCGCGCATGCAGCAGCTCGGCGATCGCGCGCCCGATACCGCTGGCGGCGCCGGTGACGATGACGGATTTTCCTTCGACTTCGTTAATGGTACGCATGGGATGTCCTTTCGATAAAGAGTGGCTGCCATCGGCCGCTCCGGCGGGGATTCGCCGGAACGCCGTGTGGCGAGTGAGGTCATTCTCTCGTCGGCGGGTGGGTGGCGTCCGTCCAGGGCTTGCGCTCGCTGTCGCGGTTTTGCTGTTGACCGGCCGCTCGTTCGCACGGGCCGATGGGCGAGCTTCGGTCCCGTGCGCGGGCGGTGTTTTGCTGCTCGTGGGCGAGTGCGACGGACAGCGTGCGCCATTCGGCCAGTTCCCTGGCCTTCGCCGCCAGGGTGAGCTCCAGCAGCGCGACCGGATCCTCGCCGGCAGAGAAGCGCAAGGGTGGCTGGGCGCTGTCGGCGAGCGTCAGCAGCGCCTGCGCCAGCCTGGCGGGCTCGCCGCCCTGGCGGCCATCCATTTCGCGCGCGCCGCGGCGAGCCACCCCAGCCGTGGGATCGTAGTCGTCGATTTGCCGCCGCGCGAACGTTACGGACCCCTCGGTAAGGTATTCGGTGCGGAAGTAGGGTGGACGGATAGGGGCGGAGAATCCGGCAAGCGGCGGCGAGAATCGGGCATGGCCGGGTGGCAGCGGCGGCCCTACCATTTCTCCATTCACAGCCACCAGGAGAATCACCATGAAAGAAGCCACGTTGTCTGCCGCACCCGGCTCGACATCTGGAAAGCAGCAGGCTGCTGACCACCCGTACGTCGGCATGTGGGTCACGGCGGACAACTACATCCGCCACGAATTGCGGCCCGACGGCCGCTACGACGAGGCGCGCGGCCGCAGGCGCAGCGCCTACCAGGGCCGCTACTGGATCGTGGGGGATCACATCGGGTACGTCGACGATACGGGGTTCACGGCCGACGGCGATTTTCGCGACGGCGTGCTGTATCACGCGGGGATGGTGCTTTACAGGGAGGAAAGGTAAGTATCGGAAGCAGCGCCGCCGGCGCTGCATGGCGGGATGCAGGTCGAGCCGTCATCCCGCCTGGCGCGCCCCGGGCCGCGCCGGTTTCATCGGGAGGTCACGCGTTCAAGCCTTTCATTCCTTCGGCGCTGTAGCGCTGGCCCGCGGCGATCCCCGGCGGCAGAGCGGCGCCGATCGCGGCCACTTCCACCGGCGTCAGCGTCACGTCCACGGCGCCCAGGTTCTCGCGCAGGTACGTTTCGCGCTTCGTGCCGGGGATCGGAATCACGTGCTCGCCCTGGGCCAGCAGCCACGCAAGCGCCAGCTGGGCCGGCGTGCATCCTTTTTCCGCCGCCAGCGTCCGCACCGTGTCGGCGATCTTCATGTTCGCCTGCAGATTGTCCCCGGTGAAACGGGGATTGAAGCTGCGGAAGTCGTTCGGCGCCAGCGGCGTGGCCGCATCGAACTTCCCGGTCAGGAAGCCGCGGCCCAGCGGGCTGTAGGCGCAGAACGCCGTGCCAAGTTCCGCGCAGGCGTCCAGCAAGCCCTCTTCGGGGTCGCGCGTCCACAGCGAATACTCGCTCTGCACGGCGGCGATCGGGTGCACGGCGGCGGCGCGGCGCAGCGTGGCCGGCGTCACCTCGCACAGGCCGATGGCCCGCACCTTGCCTTCGCGGACCAGGTCGGCCAGCGTGCCGATGGTGTCCTCCAGCGCGGCGTTCGGGTCGAGGCGGTGCACGTAGTACAGGTCGATCGTGTCGGTGCCCAGGCGCACCAGCGAGCCCTCCACGGCGCTGCGGATGTAGGCGGGCGAATTGTCGATGCGCCGCTCGTACTTGCCCGGTTCGCGCACGATGCCGAACTTGGTGGCGATGCGCAGGCGGTCGCGCTTGCCCGCCAGGAAGCGGCCCAGCAGGCGTTCGTTGTCGCCGTTGCCGTACGATTCGGCCGTGTCGAACAGCGTGACGCCGGCTTCGAAGGCTGCCTCCAGCGTGCGCAGCGACTGCGCCTCGTCCGTGGCGCCGTAGAACTCCGACATGCCCATGCAGCCCAGGCCGAGGGCGGATACCTGCATGTCTGCGATCGTGCGGTATTTCATAGGGTCCTCCGTTGGTGTGGATGGAGAGATGATGGGCCTGCAGGAAGCCGGCGTCCGCAAGGCTTTTGCGGGGACTGTCGGGGTTTTGCTGTCGGGTGCCTCATTTGGCCTTGCGCCAGGCCGCCGCCGTGGTGGGCCGGGCCGAGTTGTGTTCCTTGTAGATCTTCCAGCCGGCCGGGGTGCAGCGCCACAGGATCGAGGTACGCGAGACCAGGTGCATCGGCTCTCCCTGCTTCGGCGTGACCTCGAACACGAATTCCAGCACGGAGTGGCTGTAGCCGGGGCCGACTGCCACCACATGGGGTTCCTCGGTGATCTTGTGATGCACGCTCCTGAACTTGGGCACAAGGCCGTACCACACCTTGCCGTAGTCGTCGGCCGTGGTGCGCACCCGCAGCTCGGGATCGAAGTCGTCGAACAGGCTCAGGTCCGTGCTGGTGAAGTCGTACCAGCGGCCCAGGTCCTTGCGGAAGTCGAATTCGGGGTCGCCCGCGGCGCGCTCCCAGCCCGTCATGATCCAGTCGCGGTGCAGGGCGGCGGGAGCATCGTTGCCCGTCGCCGGGCAATCGGTGCGCACTTCGGCGGCGAAGGCGGGGGCAAGCAGGCAGGCGGCGGCAAGCGCCATGGCGGATCGGATGGTTTTCATGGTGTCCTCCTTGATGTCGATGGGAATATCATCGGGCAAGGAAGCGATGGCGTCCGCCGCCGCGTTGCGCCGGCTGTCGGGATCTTGCTCCCGGGAGCCGGCGCGCACCTCAGATCACCGCGAGCAGGCCGCCGTCGACCTGCAGCGCGATGCCCGTCACGTAGCTGGACATGTCCGAACCCAGCCACACCACTGCATCGCCGATCTCCTCGGGCTTGCCGAGGCGGCGCAGCGGCGTGCGCTGGCGGAAGCCTTCGGCCGCGTCGGCGATGCCGGCCGCCGTGCGCAGCAGGTGCGTGTCGATCGTGCCCGGCGCCACCGCGTTGACGCGGATGCCGTCCGGCCCCAGCGCGTCGGCCAGCGACTTGGCCATCAGCACCACGCCGCCCTTGCTGGTGGAGTAGGCCACCGTCATGCCGGCACCCACGATGCCGCCCATGCTGGCCATCAGCACGATGCTGCCGGCCTTGCCGTTCGCCTTCATCTGGCGCGCGGCAGCCTGGGCCGAGAACAGCGTGCCGTCCAGGTTCACGGCCATCAGGCGGCGATAGCTTTCCTCGCTCACGTCGGCGCCGTCGTCGCGCGCCGTGATGCCGGCGTTGGCGACCATTACGTCCACGCCGCCGAACGGCGCGGCCGCCGCGACGAGCGCCTCGACGTCGGCCTTGCGGCTCACGTCGGCCTGCACGAAGCGGGTGGCCACGCCCAGCGCCTCGATCTCATGGGTGGTGGGCGTGCCCCCTTCGCGGGGCAGTTCGGCGATATCGGATACCAGCACGGCCTTCGCGCCGTGGCGGGCGGCCGAGATGGCGATGGCGCGGCCGATGCCGCTGGCGGCGCCGGTGACGATGACGACCTTGTCCTTCAACAGATTGCTCATGACATTCTCCTCGTGTGAGTTCAGGCGGCCGGGAACATGGCCGGCAGGGCGTTCAGTTGCTGCAGCAGCGAATACAGGTGGGCCACGCCCCAGTGCTCGGTGATGCGGCCGTCCTGCACGCGCATCACGTCGACCGTGTCGAATTGCACCTTGCGGCCCGTGGGCGCCAGGCCGAACAGGACGCCCTCGTGGGTGCCGTGGTAAGTCTTGTAGGTGGTCACGCGGTCGCCCTCGACGGATTGCCAGTGGATCACGGCGTGGAAATCCGGGAAGGCCTGGCGCAGCGCCGCGTACAGCGTGCGGGCGCCCGCCTTGTCGGGCGTGCCGCCGGGCTGCGGCGTGTGGTCGACGAAGTCGTCGGCGAACAGCTCGTCGAACAGGGCGAAATTGCCGCCGCCTTGCACTTCCTCGGTATTGCGGCGCACGACGGCCTTGGCGATGGCGCCGATATCGGTCTGGGTATTCATGTGGATGCTCCTTGCGGTGGATGGGCTCAGCCCAGTTTGACGAGATTGACGGCCGGCAGCACGCCGCCGGGGAATTGCTGCAGGGCGCCGCCCACTTCGAGGCTGCCCAGGTCGATGCCGGCGAAGCCCAGGCGTTCGATCAGGCCGGCCACCACGGCCTTGGCTTCGCGGTCGTCGCCGGACTGGAATACCACGCGGCGCCCGCCGCCTTCGCGCGGGTCGCTGGCCAGCACGGCGGCCAGCAGCGTGTTGAAGGCCTTCACCACGCGGGCGCCCGGCACGAAGTCGGCGAACACCTGGCTGGAATTGCGCCCGCCCAGTTCGGCCAGGCGGTAGCCCGGCAGCAGCACGGGGTTGTTGGCGTCGATGACGATGCGGCCGGTCCAGTCGATGCCGGCCAGCGCCTCCGGCAGGCGCCCCCAGTTCACGCTGACGAACACGATGTCGGCCCGCGCGGCCTGTTGCGGCGTGCCGGCGCTGGCCCGGGGCCCGAGGGCGTCGACGACGCCGGCCAGCGATGCCGGACCGCGGCTGTTGCTGAGGATGACGTCGATCCCGGCACGCACGAGCTGTTTCGCGATGGCCTGGCCGATGGCGCCGGCGCCGATGATGCCGACGGACTGGATGGTGGAACTGTTCATGGTGTTCTCCTTGGACTGGTTGGAGCGCGTTTCCTGCGCTGATGGGATCAGTGTAGAGAACCGCGCTGCCGTGATAAACGCCGTTAACACTGCTCCACTGTTCCCGGTTCGATGACAATCGGCCGGTCCGGCGGGGCGGCGCGCGCCAATGTGGTGCGCAGTGCCGCCGCTTCGCGCGCGGGGCTGCGGCCGAAGAAGCGCTTGAACTCGCGGCTGAACTGCGAGCAGCTTTCGTAGCCGACCAGGCGCGAGGCGCAGGCGGCGCTGACCCCGTCGCGCGCCATCAGCAGCCGCGCGTGGGCAAGGCGCGTGGACTTCAGGTATTGCATGGGCGTGGTCAGCGTGAGCGCCTTGAAATGGGCATGGAAGGCCGTGACGCTCATGCCGGCCTCGCTGGCCAGCGTGGGCACGTCGACGGGACGGTGGTAGTCGGCATGGATGCGGCGCAGCGCCTTGCCGATGCGGCCCACGTGGCGGTGCTGGCCCAGCGCGGCATGCACCGCCCAGCCCTGCGGACCGGCCAGCACGCGGTACAGCAGCTCGCGCACGATGCCCGGACCCAGCACGCGCGTGTCAGTGGGCGAGCGCAGCGCCTTGAGCAGGCGCAGCAGCGCATCGCCCGTCTCGTCGTCGAGGGCGGTCGGCCCGGCCCCGCCTTCGCCCGGCCCGGCGCCCGGCCGGCCGGCGGGCAGCATCAATGCCAGTTCGGCCGCCACCTTCAGGTCGATGTCGACCTGCACGGCCAGCGCCGCCATGGCGCAGCCGGGCGGCACCACGGTGAGCGCCGATGGCAGCACGAGGCATTGCAACGGCGGCCCGGCCGCTTGCGCGCCGGCGCCGTGCAGCCGGCCGATGACGATGGCCGGCTCGCGGCCGGGCAGGGCCGCCAGTTCGACGCCGCGCAGGAAGCGGATGCCGTCGAGCGCGCCGCGGACGGCGCCGGCGGCGGGGGCGCTGGCGTCGAGCAGTTCGGCGGCCCGCCGCGCGAGATCGGCATGCATGATGATTCCTCCATGGGTACGCCGCCAGTGTCGCCGCGAACGACGAATCGAGCCGTCGGGGTATTGCTCCCGGTATCGGCTCCTTGCTGCCGCGTTGCATGGATCGCGTGGGGGACGCTGCGCCGAATTGCAGGATCGGGCAAGCCGCCGGCGCAATCGGGCATTCCCAGCAGCCGGTGGCGCGCCGATACTGCGGGTGACGCGGCGGCGCCCATGGCGTGCCGGTCGTTTTCATCACTCACCACCCGGAGAATCGCAATGCCCAAAGTCCTCGTCCTGTACTACTCGTCGTATGGTCACATCGAACGGATGGCGCAAGCCGTCGCGGAAGGCGCCCGCGCGGAAGGGGCACAGGTCGATATCCGGCGCGTGCCGGAAACGGTGCCCCAGGAAGTGGCCGCCTCGGCGCACTTCAAGCTGGACCAGGATGCGCCCCTGGCCACGGTGGCCGAACTGGAACACTACGACGCGATCATCGTGGGCGCGCCCACGCGCTATGGCCGCATGCCGTCGCAGATGGCCGCGTTCCTCGACCAGACCGGCGGCCTGTGGGCGCGTGGCGCACTGAACGGCAAGGTCGGTGCTGCGTTCACCTCGACCGCCACGCAGCACGGCGGCCAGGAACAGACGCTGTTCTCGATCATCACCAACCTGCTGCACTTCGGCATGACCATCGTGGGCCTGCCATACAGCCACCAGGGCCAGATGGCGCTGGACGAGGTGGTGGGCGGCAGCCCGTACGGCGCCTCCACGATCGCCGGCGGCCAGGGCCAGCGGCAACCGAGCGAGATCGACCTGGCGGGCGCGCGCCACCAGGGCGGCCTCGTGGCGCAGACGGCGGCGAAGCTGTTCCCGCGCTGACGCGATTGTCCCTGCCGCGGGAACAGTGATGCCCGCGGCGGTGCATTTATCCACGCGTGGCGCCTGCCTATGATGGATGCATCGAAACCCAAGGAGCACATCATGGAACACGATTTTCACGGCAAGGTGGTACTGGTGACGGGCGCGGGATCCGGCATCGGCAGGGAAGCGGCGCTGCGCTTCGCGCAGGCCGGCGCGCTGGTCTACGCGGCGGACCTGAACGCGGCGGGCCTGGCCGCCACGGGCGAGCTGGCCCGCGAGGCCCGCACCGAAGTGCGCACCGCGCTGGCCAACGTGGCGCAGGAGCCCGACGTGGCGGCGCTGCTGGCGCGCATCGAGCGCGAGCAGGGCCGCCTCGACGCGGCCTTCAACAATGCCGGCATCACGGGCGGCACGCACCGCATCGAGGACTACCCGGCGGAGGATTTCGACCGCGTGGTGGGCGTCAACCTGCGCAGCGTCTTCCTCGGCATGAAGTATGAAATCCCGCTGCTGCTGCGCCAGGGCGGCACCATCGTGAACACGGCGTCCGTCGCCGCGATTACGGGCCCGGCCGGCATGAGCGCCTACGCCGCCTCGAAGCATGGCGTGCAGGGGCTGACGCGCGTGGCGGCGATGGAGAACGCGGCGCGCGGCGTGCGCGTGAACGCGATCGCGCCCGGCTGGACCGAAACGCCGATGGTGGTGGCGAACAGCGCGCAGAATCCCGCCTTCGCGGCCCTGGCCGCGCGCGCCATCCCGGCCAAACGGGGCGCGCATCCCGGCGAGATCGCCGACGCGGCCCTGTGGCTTTCGTCACCGGCGTCCAGCTATGTGCACGGGCAACTGCTCGTCATCGACGGCGGCATGACGATCGGCGGCTTCGAGCTGTAAAGGTCCGGGGCAGCGAACCGCGCTTACGCCGGGGTGCCCGGGAAGTGCGTGGCCACGAACAGCGCCACGGCCAATGGCGAAGCTGGTCGCCAACGGCCAGCCGGCCGCGTTGATCATGCGGGCGTTCGATGGCCCGCTGGCGATCAGGGCTGGCTGATGCGCTTCGCCGCCTCGCGCACGAGCGCATCGATGCTGGCCAGGTCCACCGGCTTGGTCAGATGGGCGTCCAGCCCCGCCGCGCGCGAACGCTGCCGGTCCCATTCCGTGCCCCAGCCGGTGACGGCGACCAGCATCGCGTCGGCCATGCCGTCGAGGCGGCGCAGCGCCATGGCCACGTCATGGCCGCTCTGGTCGGGAAGGCCGATATCGAGGAACACGACCTGCGGGCTCACGCGTCCCGCGAGCGCCAGGGCCGAGGCGCCGTCGTGCGCCACGTGCACGGCGTGGCCGCGCATCTCGAGCAGCGCGGCAAGCATTTGCGCCGCATCGACGTTGTCGTCCACGACCAGCACGCGCAGCGCTTCCCCATCCATGCCGGCGACGAAGGCGGCCGAGGGCGCGGGCGCCGTCCTGGCCTCGGGCGCGTCCAGCGGCAGCGTCACGGTGAAGCGGCTGCCGTGCCCGGCGCCGGCGCTGACCACGGCCACCGTGCCGCCGTGCAGCTCCACCAGCCGTTTCACGAGGTTCAGTCCCACGCCCAGGCCACCCTGCGCCAGGCCGCTGTGCTGCCGGACCTGGGCGTACATGTCGAAGATGACGGCCAGCATGCCGGGGTCGATGCCCACGCCGGTGTCGGTCACCGAGAGCGCGATCGCGCCGGGCTGCACCGCGGCGGCCACGTCGATGCGCCCGTTCGGCGGCGTGTACTTGGCGGCGTTATTGATCAGGTTGCTGAGCACCTGGGCGATGCGGTGGCGGTCCACGTGCAGCGTCACCTCTTTCCGGGGCAGGTGCACGGCGAGGCGGTGCCGGCCCGCTTGCACCTGCGGGGCGCTGATCTCGAGCGCTTCCTCCAGCACGTCGGCCAGCGGCACGGCTTCGCGGCGCAGCTCCACCTTGCCCTCCGACAGGCGCGCCATGTCCAGCAGATCGTCGACGAGGCGCACCATGTGCGTGACCTGCCGGAGCATCATGCCCTCGACGCGGGCCGCATCGAAGCCGGCGGGGCGGGCGCGCATCAGTTCCAGGCCGGTGCGGATGGGGGCCAGCGGATTGCGCAACTCATGCGCCAGCGTGACCAGGAATTCGCTCTGCATGCGGTTCTTGTTCGCCAGCTCGTCGGCCAGCCGCTGCAATTCCTGCTCGGCGCGTGCGCGGTCGTGCACGTCCACCACCGTGCCCACGAAGCCGGCCGGCTCGCCCGCCTCGTCATAGCGGGGCAGGGCCGCATCGGTGAACCAGCGCCAGGCGCCGTCGTGGCGGCGCAGCCGGTAGTCGAAGGAAAACGGCACTTGGTTCACGTTGGCCTCGAGGAAGGTATCGCGCGCACGGCCGAGGTCTTCCGGGTGCACGTTCTCCAGCCACCCCATGCCCAGGTCCTGCTCCGGCGCACGGCCCGTGTATTCGTACCAGCGGCGGCTCAGGTAGGTGCACTGGCCATCCGGATCGGTCGTCCACAGCATTACGGGCGCCATGTCGACCAGCGAACGGAAATAGGTTTCGCGCTGCGCCAGCGCCTCGTGGCGCTGCCTGCGCTCGCGCGCCTGGTCGAGCTGGCGCCGCACGCGGACCAGCAGCTCGGCGGCGGCGAACGGCTTGACCAGGTAATCGTCGGCGCCGGCCTGCAGGCCTTCGACCTTCGCTTCCTCGCCGGCCCGGGCCGACAGCAGGATCACCGGCAGGCGGCGCAGCCCTTCGTCGGCGCGAATGCGCGCGAGCAGGCCGAAGCCGTCGAGCCGCGGCATCATCACGTCGCTCAGCAGCAGGTCGGGTGGATCGCGCGCGAGGAGCGTCAGCGCCGTTTCGCCGTCGGCGCACACGCTCACCTCGGCGTGCGGGGCTAGCAGCGACTTCAGGTAGGCGCGCATGTCGTTGTTGTCGTCGGCGATCAGGATGCGTGGCAGCGGCCCGCCCGCCGGCACGGGCGCGCCGGCCGCGTAGGTTGGCTTCTCCGGTTCGTCGGGCAACCAGCGCAACGCTTCCTCGACGAACGAGGCTGCGCCCATGCCGCCGCTCGCATCCCCGGCGCTCTCGGCTTCCACGTGTTCCTCCGGCAGGTGCGCATGGCCGAACGGAATGTCCACGTCGAAGCGCGTGCCTGCACCCAGCTTGCTCTGCACCGAGATCGTGCCGCCGTGCAGGCGCACCAGCTCCTGGATCAGCGCCAGGCCGATGCCGGTGCCTTCGTAGGTGCGGCCCGGCGTGCCCTCGATGCGGTGGAAGCGCTCGAACACGCGCGGCAGCTCGCTTTCCGGAATGCCGCTGCCGGTGTCCACCACCGACAGCCGCGCCATGCCCGCGTGGCGGCGCAGCGTGACGGTTACGCCGCCTTGCAGCGTGAACTTGAACGCGTTCGACAGCAGGTTGAAGACGATCTTTTCCCACATGTCGCGGTCCACGTAGACGGGGGCGCCCAGCGCTTCCAGCTCCAGGCGGTATGACAGGCCGCCTTTTTCCATGGCCGATTCGAACACGCCGGCCAGGTCGGTGGTCAGTGCCGCCAGGTCGACGGGTACGTAGGTGGCCACCACGCGGCCCGCTTCGATGCGCGAGAAGTCGAGCAGCGAGTTCACGAGCTTGAGCAGGCGCAGCGAGTTGCGGTGCGTGACGTCGATGCGCCGGCGCTGGCCGGGCGAGAGGGGATCGTTTTCATCGCGCAGCGCGTCGGCGAGCGGGCCCAGGATCAAGGTGAGCGGCGTGCGGAATTCGTGCGACACATTGGAGAAGAATGCCGTCTTGGCGCGGTCGATCTGCGCCAGTTCCTCGGCGCGGCGCTGTTCCTTCTCATAGGCGAGCACGTTGCCGACGGCCGTGTTCACGGTGGCACCCAGCAGCTCGTAGAAATGCAGGTAATCGGCATCGAGCGCCCGCGCCGCGCTCACGCCGGCCACCAGGAAGCCGTACAGGCCGGCCTGGCCGGGCACCGTGATCGGCAGCACCATGGCCGTATCCGGCGCGGCCTCGTACGGCCCGCAGGGCACGGTGCCGAACCGCGCGCGCAAGCCGTCGATCCGCTGCGGCGCGCGGGTATCGGAGGCGCGCGCGAACGGCCACGGGGCATCGGCCATGTCCGTCACCGCGGGCGCCAGGCGGGGATGGGCGTCCAGCCCCGCGCCGCCGCGCAACAGCAGCTTGCCGCTGCCCGCGTCGATCTGATACAGCAGAGCGAACGGCAGGTCGAGGGCGATGCCGGGGTGTTGCGCCGCGATGTCGTGGGCGATGTCGGCGATCGTGCGCGCATCCGTGATCGCCGCGTTCAGGTCGCGCAGCGCCTGGGTGCGGCGCGCGTTCAGCACCGCCGACGTGGTTTCCGTGATCGGGTGGAAGATGCCGCCCACTTCGCCCGTTTCGTCGCGGATCGGCGAGAACGAGAACGTCATGAACGCCTCTTCCAGGTAGCCGACGCGGTCGAGGAACATGCGCTGGTCGCGAATGTACACGCCTTCGCCCCGATGGGCACGGTCGAACGCGTCGCCCACCACGGGGAGGGCGCTGGCCCACACTTCCTTGAACGCGCCGCCCATCGCGCGCGGATGCAGGTCGCCGCAGATGGGACGATACGCGTCGTTGTAGATCTGGATATCGTCCGGTCCCCACGCGACGAGGATCGGGAACGTCGACGACAGGCACAGGCTGACCGACGTGCGCAGGCTCTGCGGCCAGGTGTCGAGCGGACCGAGCGGGGTCTTCGACCAATCCATGGATCGGATGAGGGCCCCCATCTCGCCGCCGCCGGCAAGCCAGCTGAGGTCGTGCGCGGCGGAAGTGGTGGGAGCTGGCGAAGGGCGCATAAAGTTCTTTACGGAAGGTAAAAAGGACGATCGTACTGATCGTCAACATTTTATGCCAGCGAGGTCATAGCATGCCACAAGTGGCGGCCTGCCGTGCGCGCCAGCCACGGTAGCGCTGGCCTACAATCGGGTTTTGACCATTGGGGAGATCCATGACCGCAGCGTCAAGCACCGTGGAGCAGGGCATCGTCGCCGCCGGCGTCGGCCGCTTCCAGTACCGCCTGTTCGTGATCTTCGGACTGGTATGGATGGCCGATGCGATGCAGGTGCTGTCGATCGGCTTTTCCGCGCCGTCGATCGCGAAGACCTTCGGCATCGCTCTGCCGCAGGCGCTGCAGAGCGGTACCTACTTCTTCGTGGGCATGCTGGTGGGCGCCTTCGCGTTCGGCCGCCTGGCGGACCGCATCGGCCGGCGCCCCGTGCTGATGGCCGCCGTGCTCGTCGATGCCTGCTGCGGCGTGGCCTCGGCCTTCGCCCCGGACTTCACCTGGCTGCTGGCGCTGCGCTTCCTCACGGGTATCGGCGTGGGCGGCACGCTGCCGGTCGACTACACGATGATGGCGGAATTCCTGCCCAGCGACCGGCGCGGGCGCTGGCTCGTGTGGCTCGAATCGTTCTGGGCGGTGGGCACGATCCTGCTGGCGATCCTGGCGCTCGTAGCCGCGAACTGGGGCGACGACGCCTGGCGGGTGATCTTCCTCGTGACGGGCATTCCCGCGCTGGTGGGCGTGGTGTTGCGCATGTCGATCCCCGAATCGCCCATGTACCTCAATCGCAGCGGCAACCCGGAAGGGGCGCGCAGGGTGCTCGAGCGCGTGGCCGCGGCCAACGGCAGCAAGGGCCCGATCCCGCCGCTACTGCCGGACAGCTCCGCGCGCCATTCGATCTTCGCGCTGTTTTCCGCGCAGTTGCGCCGCCGCAGCATCGCCCTGTTCATCGCCTGGGGCCTGGTCTCGATCGCCTACTATGGCGTGTTCGTCTACCTGCCCGTGAAGCTGGCCGCCGAAGGGTTTGCCTTCATGCGCGGCCAGGAATTCCTGATCCTGCTGGCGCTGGTGCAGCTGCCCGGCTTCGCGCTGTCCGCCTATGGCGTGGAGCGCTGGGGCAGGAAACCCACCCTGGTGGGCTTCCTGCTGCTCTCCGCCGCAGGCTGCATGGCCTACAGCCTGGGCAGCGCGGCGGCTGTGGTGGTGGCCTCGACCCTCCTGATGAGTTTTGCGCTGCTGGGCACCTGGGGCGCGCTGTACGCGTTCACGCCCGAGGTCTACCCGACCGACCTGCGCGCCAGCGGCATGGGCACGGCAGGCGCAGTCGCCCGCTTCGGCGGCCTGTTCGCCCCCAGCATCGTGGCGCCCGTGATGGCCACGCACTTCACCGGCGCACTGGCCATGCTGGCCGCCTTCCTCGTGGCCGGCGCGGTGGCCATCCTGTGCGTGGACCTGGAGTCGCGCCACCGGGTGCTGGAGTGAGCGGGGGCGGGGCTCTTCAGCGTCGTGCCAGCACGTCCGGCGTGAAGCGCGCCACGCAGAAGTCGACGAAGCTGCGCACCTTCGGCGTCAGCTTGCGGTCGCGCTGGAACATCAGGTTCAGCGGCGAGGCGGCGGGCACGTAGTCGGGCAATACCTCGACCAGGCGGCCGTCGCGCAGCGCGTCGCGCACCAGCTCCAGCGATTGCAGCATGATGCCCAGGCCGGCCAGCGCGGCACAGAGCAGCGGTTCGCTCTGGTTCGTCATCAGCCGCCCCGAAACCGGCACGGTTTCCTCGCCTTCGGGCCCGTTGAAGGTCCAGTGCGTGCGCAGCTGGGCGTGCAGGAAGCCGAGGCACTCGTGCGCCTGCAGGTCGCGCGGGTGCCGTATCGGCGGGTGGGCGGCCAGGTAAGCCGGCGCCGCGCACAGCACCAGCGGATAAGGGCCCAGCGTGCGCGATACCAGGGAGCTGTCGGCCAGCCGGCCCACGCGGAACACCACGTCGTGGCCTTCGTCGACGATGTCGACGAGCTGGTTCGTGAGCGTCAGTTCCACGCTCACCTGCGGGTGGGCGCGCAGGTAGTCGGGCAACGCGGGCGCCAGCAGGCGCGCGCCGAACGTGACCGGCGCGTTCACGCGCAGGCGGCCGCTCGGCTTGCCGTGCGCCTCGGCGGCCATGCGCTCCGTTTCCTCCAGCTCGGAAAGGATGATGCGGGCGCGCTCGTAGAACGCCTTGCCGAAATCGGTCAGGCTCTGGCGCCGCGTGGTGCGGTTCAGGAGCCGCACGTCGAGGTGCCGTTCCAGGCCCTGCACCTGCTTGCCGACCAGCTGGGCGGAAATGCCGAGCGTGTTGGCGGCGGCGGCGAAAGACCCTTCCTCGACAACGCGCACGAAGGTGCGCATGGGGGAGATCACATCCATTGCAAACAAAAAGTTGGGAATGAATCGCCATCCTACCCATTTTTCGGGGGCCCGGCTTGCTTCACACTGGCTGGCATCGGCATTCCATGCCATCCATACCGAAAAGGATACGATCGATGAGCAATACGACCATGCGCGCCCTCGTGCTGAACGACTACGCCACCGGCATCTTCACCGACACGCGGCTGCCGCGCCCGGTGCCGGGCGAAGGCCAGGTGCTGGTGGAGGTGCACGCCAGCGGCGTGAACCCCATTGACTACAAGATCAGGAAAGGCGTGGCGCCCTATGCAATGCCGGAACTGCCGGCCGTGCTGGGCACCGACCTGGCGGGCGTGGTGGTCGAGGTGGGGCCGGGCGTGACCGACTTCGCCATCGGCGATGAAGTGTATGGCCTGACGGGCGGCGTGCGCGGCCTGCCGGGATCGCTGGCCGAATTCACGGCCGTCGATGCGCGCCTGCTGGCACCGAAGCCGCGCAACCTGACGATGCGCGAGGCGGCGGCCCTGCCGCTGGTCTTCCTCACTGCCTGGGAAGGCATGGTGGACCGCGCCCGCGTGCAGGCCGGCCAGCGCGTGCTGGTGCAGGGCGGCGCCGGCGGCGTGGGCCACGTCGCCGTGCAGATCGCCCGTGCCTTCGGCGCCGAAGTGTATGCCACCGCGTCGGCCACCAAGCGCGCCGTCGTGGAAGGTTATGGCGCCGTGGCGATCGACTATGCATCGACCTCGGTGTCTGAGTACGTGGCCCAGCACACGGGCGGCGCGGGCTTCGACATCGTGTACGACACCGTGGGCGGCACCTCGCTCGACGATTCCTTCGCCGCCGTGAAGCGCTACGGCCACGTGGTCAGCTGCGCCGCATTCGGCACGTACAATATCGCGCCGGGCTCCTTGCGCTCGATGACGCTGACCGGCATCTTCGTGCTGCTGCCGATGCTGACGGGCGAGGGCCGTGCGCACCACGGCGACGCGCTGCACGCAGCCACGCGCCTGGTCGAGGAAGGCAAGCTCAAGCCGCTCGTCGACGAGCGCCGCTTCACGCTGGCCGAGGCCCGCGCCGCGCACGACGCGCTGGAGCAGCACACGGCCCTGGGCAAGATCGTGATCGACGTGCGCGGCTGATTCCGCCGCGCTGGAAGTGGCACGCTTCGTGCTGGGTAATGCAATGACCGATGGCCGTGCCATCGGCGTTCGATTACCCGACACTGAAAGGACCGCCATGCAACGCACCGACGTCACCGAAATGATCATGACCGCCAAGATCCGCAAGGGCATCAGATGGTGCGACGTGGCGGAACGGGTCGGCCTGTCGAAGGAGTGGGTGACGGCCGGCTGCCTTGGCCAGATGACCTTTGACGCACGCCAGGCCGCCATCGTGGGCGAGGTGTTCGGCTTGCCCGAGGAAGCGGTGCTGGTGCTGCAGCAAACGCCGTACCGCGGCTCGCTGCCGACCGCCGTGCCCACCGATCCGCTGATCTACCGCTTCTATGAACTGGTGAACATGTATGGCACCACGTTCAAGGCGCTGATCCACGAGGAATTCGGCGACGGCATCATGTCGGCGATCGACTTCCGCATGGACCTGCAGCGCGAGCCGGATCCAGCCGGCGACCGGGTGAGCATCACGATGTCCGGCAAGTTCCTGCCTTATAAAACATACTGAGCACACTGCGCACCGGCACGGTGCGCAGTGTGCAATCGAGGTGCGAGGCGGGATTGTCAATGTGAATGATAATGCATTATCATTAGAGTTCACATCGACCATGCGGAGGACCGTTTGAACATCGCAAGTATCCCCGGCGCGCGGCATGCCGGCACCGTCCTCGAAGCCGACGGCGTCGTTGCCGGCTACGGCGGCAAGACCATCCTGCAAAAGCTCGACCTGCACGTGCGCGCCGGCGAGATCTATGCGCTGCTCGGTGCCAACGGCGCCGGCAAGACCACCACGCTGAGCCTGTTCCTGGGCTTCGTCACCCCGGGCGCGGGTCAGGTGCGCGTGCACGGCACCGATCCCGTGGCGCAGCCGGACGAGGCGCGGCGCCACCTCGCCTACATTCCCGAGAACGTGGCGCTGTACGAGCACCTCACGGCGCGCGAGAACGTGGCCTATCTGCTCGACCTGGCCGGGCAGGCGCATGACGCCGCCGCCATCGACGCCGCGCTGGGCGCGGCCGGCCTCGCCGCGGCGGCGTTCGACCGCCGCGTGGCCGGCTTCTCGAAGGGCATGCGGCAGAAGGTGGCGATCGCGCTGGCGCTGGCGCGCCGGGTGCCCGCGCTGCTGCTGGACGAGCCCACCTCGGGCCTCGACCCGCAGGCCACGGCGGAATTCAACCGCCTGCTCGGCGTGCTGCGCGGGCAGGGCGTGGCGATCCTGATGGTGACGCACGACCTGCTGAGCGCGGCCGACGTGGCCGACCGCATCGGTTTCCTCGATGCCGGCCGCCTGATCGAGGAAGTGGCCGCCGCGGGCGACGACCGGTTCGACGTGCGCACGCTGCACCGCCGCTACGGCGGCCAGGCGGCATGAGCGCCGCCGTGCCCATCGGGCCCATCGCCCGTGTCGCGCGCATCGCCGGCGAGGAGTGGCGCGCGCTGTTCCGCGACCGCGCCGCAGTCGCCGGCGTCGTGCTGCTGACGGTGCTGACGCTGGTGGCGGCGCTCACCGCTTACGAACACCAGCGCAATGCCGATGCCGAGCGGGCCCGCTACCAGGCCCAGGCCAACCACGAGTTCGCGGCCCAGCCGGACCGGCACCCGCACCGCATGGTGCACTACGGGCACTTCCTGTTCCGCCCCCTGAATGCACTGGCCGCGTTCGACCCGGGCATCGACGGCTTCACGGGCAACACGCTGTTCCTCGAAGGGCACCGGCAAAACAGCGCCAACTTCGGCGACGTGCGGCAAACGTCGCTGCTGCTGCGCTTCGGCCAGCTGACGCCGGCGTTCGTGCTGCAGGTGCTGGCACCGCTGCTGCTGGTGTTCTTCGGCCACGCCGCCGTGGCGCGCGAACGCGAGACGGGCACGCTGCGCGTGCTGCTCGCCCAGGGCGTGGGCAGCCGCCAGCTCGTGCTGGGCAAGCTGCTGGCGCTGGCCGGCTTTGCCGGGTTGGCGCTGCTGCCGGCGCTGGCCGCCCTGGCGTGGTTCGCGGCAGCCGGCCATGCACCGTGGCCGCTGGCCCTGGTGCTGGCCGCCGGCTACACCGCCTGGCTGCTGCTGTGGGTGCTGACGGTGGTGCTGGCGTCGATGTGTGTCGCGCGCGGGCGCGATGCCTTGCTGGTGCTGCTGACCGCGTGGGCGGTGAGCGTGATCCTGCTGCCGCGCTGGGTGCCCGACCTGGCCAACACCGCCGTGGCGCTGCCCACGCGCTTCGAGGATGCCATCCATGTGCAGCGCGATTACCTCGCGCTGGGCGACTCGCACAATCCGGACGACCCGAAGTTCGCCGCCTTCCGCGACGGCTTGCTCAAGCAGTATGGCGTATCGCGCGTGGAAGAATTGCCGGTCAACTTCAAGGGCCTGGTGGGCATGGAGGGCGAACGCAAGTCCAGCGAGCTGTTCAATCGCTACGCGGCCGCTGCGTTCGAACGGCAGGAACGGCAGGGCGCCATGATCGATGCTTTCGGCTGGGCCAGCCCGGCGCTGGCGCTGCGCCGCCTGTCGATGGCGGCGGCGGGCACCGACCTGGCGAGCTACCGCGGCTTCCTGGAGCAGGGGGAGCGCTATCGCTACGCGCTGATCCAGGGGCTGAACCGCATCCAGGTGGATCGGTTGGCCTATGCCGACGATATCGACGCCCGCAAGGACAATCGGGTGTCGCGCGAGCACTGGGGCCATTTCCCCGAGTTCCGCTATGAAGCGCCGCCGCTGGCCGATACGCTGGGCCGCGTGGTGCCCGCGGGAGCCGCCCTGGCGCTGTGGATCGTTGCGCTGGGCGCGCTCGTGTGGACGCTGGCCGGCCGGCTGGGGAGGGTGGCGCGATGAGCTGGCTGGCCTTCGAACTGCGCCTGATCCTGCGCTCGCGCCTGTCCACCGCCGCGCTGGCACTGCTGTTGCTGCTCGCGAGCCTGGCGGTATGGTCCGGCATGCACGAAGTGGAGCGGCAGCGGCAGACGATCGCGCGCCTGGCGCCGCTGCACGAGCAGGACGTGGCCGCCCTGGCGGCCCGCTACCCGAACGGCAAGGATGCCGGCAACGCCGCCTACTACACGTTCTACAACACGTGGGATGCGCCGTCGGACGCCGCCTTTCTCGCCCTCGGCCTGCGCGACGTGGCGCCATATGTGCTGCGTATCCGCGCGCTGGGCCTGCAGGCCCAGCTCTACGAAGGGGAAACCTTCAATCCGGAAGTGGCACTGCCTGGCCGCTTCGACTTCGCCTTCGTGCTGATCTACCTGGCGCCCCTGTTCGCAATCGCGCTGCTGCACGACCTGGTGTCGGGCGAGCGCCAGTCGGGCCGCCTGCGGCTGCTGCAGGCGATGCCGGGTGCAGGCCGGCTGTGGCGGCGGCGCGTGGGGCTGCGCTATGCCTTGCTGTTCGCCGGCCTGGCATTGCCGGTATGCGCCGGCGCGGCGCTGTCGGGCATGGGCCTTGCCGCCACGCTGGTCGTGCTGGCGGTGGCGGCGGCCTACCTGGCATTCTGGACCGGCGTGTCGCTGCTGGTCGCCACGCGCCGTTGGCGCTCCGTCACCAATGCCACCGCGTTGATGGGCGCCTGGGCGCTGCTCACGCTCGTGCTGCCCACCCTGGCCAACGTGGCGCTGGGCCGCGCGATCCCCGTGCACCAGGGCGTGGACCTGATGCTGGCGCAGCGGCAGACGGTGCATGGGGCCTGGGAAGTGCCGCGCGCGGAAACGATGCGCAAGTTCGTGGCCACCCACCCGGAATGGAAGGATCGTGCCGAGGTGGCGGGCCGCTTCCACTGGAAGTGGTATTTCGCCTTCCACCAGGTGGGCGACGAGAGCGTGGCCGGCGCGGTGCGCGCCTACCGCGATGGATTGCAGGCGCGCCAGGGCTGGACGGAGCGGCTCGGCTGGCTGTTGCCCGGCGTGGGCGCGCAGGCCGTGCTGCACCGGCTGGCGGACACCGACCTGCCGGCGCAGCTGGCCTACCAGGACGCGATTGCGGCCTTCCACGAGCGCATCCGCAAGTTCTACTACCCCTACCTGTTCAATGACAGGCCCTTCGGCACCGCCGATTTCGACCGGCGGCCGGCGTTCGTGCCACGCGTGCCCGGCGGGGCACCGCCATGGCTTGACGCCGCGGTGTTGATGCTGCTGGCAGGCGGCGTGCTGGCGGCCGGGCTGGCGCGGCTCGGGCGCCTGCGGCAGTGACAAACCCGCATCGGCGCGGGTAGAATCCTCCGTTTGACGCAAACGGTGTCCTCCCGCCTGCCGGCCGGAGGATGAAACGGGAAGCCGGTGCCGCGCGGGATTGCCTCCCGCGCCAGGCCGGCGCAGCCCCCGCTGCTGTATGCCCGACGACCCGGTTCCACCGCCACTGTGCCGCGCACGGGAAGGCAAGGACCGGGAAGGATGACGGCGAGCCAGAAGACCGGCCGTTTGCCCCGAAGTGCCGGGCCCGGGGTGTGGTCCTGCCCCATGTTTATCGCGGCAATTCGGCCGGACGACCTTGACCATAGCTCCCTTCGTGCGCGCGCTGGCCGCGCTGCTGTGCATCCTGGCCTGCGTGCACGCCGGGGCCGCGACCATGTTCGCGCTCGTGACCGAGCGCGCCGCGCCGGTGGCGATCGAAGCCGCGCACCGGCACCTGGCCGCCCATCCAAAAGACCGCATCGAACTGCGCACGCCGGCGCAATGGATGGCGCTGGACGAGCGGGAGGTGGCACGGCTCGTCGCCGGAGCCGACACGATCCTGGCCGTTTCACTGTTCGGCGATCCGGCGCACAAGCTGAAGGCCGCGCTGGCACGCCACGCCAGGGCGCGCACCACCGTGCTGGCCTTCAATGGCGATGCGGCCCTGAGCCTGATGAGCCGCGATGCGCGCGGCGCCATGCGCGATTTTCCGGCCGAGACACTGCGCGACCTGTCCACCGAAGCGCCGCCGGCCGCCGCCTTGCGAGCCGCCGAGGCGCATGCTGCCGCAGTGCACTGGCTCGCCGCGCGCCGCGTATGGCAGGCCGGCGGTGCCGACAACACCGCGGCACTGATCGCGCACCGGCTGCACCCCGCAACGCCGCTGGCCGCTCCGCTGCCGGAACCGACGCTGCGCGTGAAGGCGGGCGGGCGCGAACTCGTCGACGCCGCCGCCTGGGGCAACGGCGCGCAACTGGGCCTGGCGGCACGGCCGGCCGTCGTGGTGCTGGACCTGTCGAACATGGATGCGGCGGTGCCTGCCGCCGTGTGCGCGCGCATCGAAGCCGCGGGCCGGCCCTGCGTGCAGGTGCTCGCGCGCTGGGGCGGCGCATCGCGCGAGGCGCTGGAACGGTTGCCCGAGCTGGTCGCGCCGGCCCGGCCGGCCGCCCTCGTGGTGCTGCAGGATTTCGTGGTGGGCGCGGCGGAAGGGCGTGAAGCGGTGACCGAAGCGTTGGCACGCCTCGACGTGCCGGTGTTCAAGGGGATTCGCCTGTCGGACCGTACCGCGCTGCAGTGGCGCCTGTCGCCGGATGGCCTGCCGCCGGACTCGGTGCAATACCGCGTGGCGCTGCCGGAACTGCAGGGCATCGGCCAGCCGATCGTGGTGGCCGCGCTTGGCCAGGCGCAGCGCGACAGGGCGACCGGCATCGAGAACCGGCCGCCGGTGGTGCTGGAGGCGGAAACGGCGCGGCTGGCGGGGCGCGTCGCGCGCTGGCTGGCACTGCGCGACAAGCCCAATCGCGACAAGCGCGTCGCCCTGATCTACTACAACCACCCGCCGGGGCGGCAGAACATCGGCGCCGACAACCTCGACGTGCCGGCCTCGCTGTTCGACATGCTCCACGCCTTGAAGGATGCCGGCTACACCGTGGGCGACCTGCCGGCCTCGCCGGAAGCGCTGCTGGACAGGATCATGGCCCAGGGCGTGAACCTCCCGGAAGACCGCGCCGCGCTGCGCGACATGGCAGGCACCGTGCACACGGTCGGCGCGGCCGACTATGCGAAATGGTTCGCCACCCTGCCGCCGCGCGTACGGCGCGAGATGACCGGCGGCTTGCTGGGGCGGCTGCATGTGGACGTGCTGGAAGCGGAACGCGCCGGCGAATGGCAGCTGGGCCGCAAGCAGGTGGACGTGATCGTAAAGGAATTGCAGCACCTCGTGGAAGGCGCCGATCACCCGCGCCGCGAGGCTGCCATGCGCGACCTGGCGGCGCTGGGCGACGGCTATCGCGCGTGCCTGGCCGCGAAGGCCGCGCAGCGCTGTGCCTCGCTGGATGGCTTGAGCCGCAAGTTGGCCGGCTACGGCATCGAAGGCTTGAAAGGATGGGGCGCCGCGCCCGGCCACATCATGGTGGACAGCGGCCGCATGCTGGTGCCAGGGATCGTGTTCGGCAATGTGTTCATCGGCCCGCAACCGCCGCGCGGCTGGGAAGTGGACGAGGAACTGCTGCACGCGAACACCAGCATCACGCCGCCGCACCAGTACCTGGGCTTCTACCACTGGGTGCGCGACCGCTTCGGGGCCGACGCGCTGGTGCACGTGGGCCGCCACTCCACCTATGAATTCCTGCCCGGGAAAGCGGTGGGGCTGGCAAGCGACGACTATCCGAGCCTGATTGCCGGCGACCTTCCGGGCATCTACCCGTACATCGTCGATGGCGTGGGCGACGGCGCGGTTTGGCCGTGATCGTCGACCACCTGACGCCGCCGCTGGCCAGCACGCCGCTGTACGACGAGCTGCTGGCGCTGCGCCAGGTCGTGGAAAGCTACGAGGCGGCCAGCTCGGAATCGCTGAAGGCGCAGGCCGCCGGCGTGATGCGGGAGCGCGTGGCGGCGCTGAACCTGAAGGCGGAGCTGGAAGCGTCGATGGCGGACGTGCTGGCCGTGCGCGGCATCGGATACGACGCGGCGGACGACGACCTGCTGGCGCACGAGATCGGCCACTATCTCACCAAGCTGCAGGAAAAATTCATGCCGCACGGCTTGCACGTGTTCGGCCGGCCGTGGCGGCAGGAATCGATCGACCTGATGCTCGCCTCGATGAGGAAGGGCGGCATCGACAGCCCGGACGTGGCGGGCCGCCTGGCCGATTCGCCGCGCCTGGAGATGCGCGCGCTGCTGGCCGGCCTGGACGGCCGCTACATCGCGCCCGGCAAGGGCAACGATCCACTGCGCTCGCCCGAGGCGCTGCCGACCGGGCGCAATTTCCACGCCGTCGACGGCGACATCCTGCCGACGAAACTGGGTTACCAGCTGGGTGCGAACCTGGCGGGCAAGGCCATCGCCCGCGCGCCCGATGCCGCGGGCAGCGAAGGCATCATCCTGTGGGCTTCCGACGCGGTGCGCGACGAGGGGGTGATGGTGGCATTCGCGCTGGCCATGATGGGCGCCGAACCCGTGTGGAATGCGCGCGGCATCGTCACCGACGTGCGCGTCAAGCCGGGCGCGCCGCGGCGCGACGCGGTGGTGACCACGTCGGGCCTGTTCCGCGACCTGTACCCGAACCTGATCCGGCTGATCGATCGCGCCGGGCGGCTGGCGCTGGCAGCATCGGCCAACAGCCTGGTGGCGCAGGACCCGTCGCTGCGCACGGCGCTGGAAGCGGCGCTGGCGCCGTTGAACGATGCCGCCTGGGGCGACGAGCCGGTGGCGGGCAATCGCGTGGCCGGCGAATGGCTCGTGCGTTTCCGTGCGCTGGCGCGTTCCGGCCAACCGCTTGCCGATGCCGGCCGGGGCGCGGCGCAGCGCGTGTTCGGCGACGCACCCGGCGCCTACGGCACGGGCGTGAACCGGCTCACCGAGCGTTCCGGCGCCTGGCGCGAGCGGGACGAGATCGGTGCCGCCTACCGCAACCGCATGGGCCACGCCTATGGCCTCGACGGCAGCGGCGAGGCACAGCATGCGGCGTTCGACGCCGCGCTGGACGGCATCGCCCGCACCTACCACGGCCGCGCCAGCAACCTGTACGGCCTGTTGGACAACAACGATGCCTTCGACTACCTGGGCGGCCTGTCGCTGGCCGTGGAAGGGCGCACCGGCCGCGTGCCCGACGCGCTGATCCTGCAGCATGCGCAGCCCGGTCGCGCGGACGTGGAACCGCTGGCCGGCGCATTGCTGGGCGAGCTGCGCGGCCGCTTCCTGAACCCGGCCTGGCTGAAACCGCTGATGGAGCACGGCTATGCCGGCGCGCGCACCATGGGCCAGGAATTCCTGGAAAACCTGTGGGGCTGGCAGGTCACGCGCCCCGACCTGGTGAAGAACTGGGCGTGGGATGAAGTGAAAGCGGTCTACTTCGACGACCGCCACGGCCTCGGCCTGCCGCGCTTCCTCGGCGAACGCCACAACGCGCACGTGAAGGCGCACATGCTGGCCATCTTCATGGTCGCCGCAGAGAAGGGCTACTGGAACACCGACGACGCCACCATCGGCCAGATGGGCGGCGAGCTGGCGCGGCTGGTAACCGCCAACGGCCTGCCCGGCAGCGGGCACGCCGCGCCGGACCACCCGATGTGGCAGTGGCTCGCGCCGCGACTGGACGGCGCCGATGCCGCGGCACTGGCCGTGACACTCGCGAAGGCGCGCGGCGAATTGCAGCCGGACGCCACCAACAGCCGAGCTCGTGTCATGGGGTCAGGAAGGAGTGATGCCGTGCACGGCATCACCGCTGCAGCGGCGAGGAGCAGTGCTCCTCGAAACCCCGCCTCGCCCCCAGTGACACGGACTCGGCAAGAAGAATCCGCACGGGCCGAACCGCCGCGCGCGTATGAACTCCATGCCCAGGAGCCGGCGCCCGAGGCACCCGGCATCGCCATCATCAAACTGCTGGCCATCCTCGCCACCGCCATCGCCCTGTTCGCGCTCGGCCTGTGGCGCGGCCGCACCACATCCCCCTTATCGAGGAGTATTCCATGATCGAACCCCATTCCTTCGCCTGGCTGCACGACGCGGTCAGCTGGCTGTTGACGCCCGCGCTGGCGGCGCTGTTGCTGGCCTGTGCCGTGGCCGTGGTCGAGGCGGGCATCGCGGCGGGGGAGCGCTTCCACGGCTTGCGGCGCCTGCGCGAAGGCGGCGACGTCGCGCAAGTGCAGGCCATTGCCCGCCGCCGGCTGGAGCGGGCCGACCTGCTGGCGCGCATTCCGCCGATGCTGGGACTGATGGCCACCATCATTCCGCTCGGGCCGGGCCTTGCGGCGCTGGGCGCGGGCGATCCGGCACAGCTGGCGAGCGCCGTCACGGTCGCATTCGATGCGACGGTGCTGGGACTCGTGGCCGGCATCGGCGGCCTCGTGATCGGCAAGCTGCGCCGCCGCTGGTACGAGGAAACGCTGGAAGCGATGGAGAACGTGCAGGAGGCGGCGGCATGAGCGCGCGCCCCGGCCGCCGGCGGCTGCGCCTGTATTCCCACCTCGATGCGCGCTTCGACGGCGACGACGAAGACCCGCGCGCCAGCCTGGTGAACCTGGTCGACGTGATGCTGGTCTTCGCCTGCGGGCTGATCGCCGCGATCGCCGGCAGCCAGGGCGCGTTGAAAGCGCCCCGGCCGGTCGAAAAGGGCCGGCAGATCGAGCGGCCCGCCACCGGCATCACGCAGGCGGGCAGCGGCTACGACCGGGTGGGCGAGGTCTACCGCGATCCGAAGACCGGCAAGCTGGTGCTCGTCGAGCCGGCTGCGCCGTCAGGAGCGAAGCCGTGACCGCGCGCGCAGCCTTGTGCCGCCGAGGACCAGCAAGCCCGCGAACATCATCGACAGCGCGGCCGGTTCCGGCACCGGCTGGGCCGCCATGGCATTGACCCAGGTGTTGAAGCTCACGGTGCCGTACTGGCCTTCCAGCGCCGTATTGTCGTAGGCCACGGTCATTGTCAGCGTCGTGTCCACGTCGCGCGGCGCGCCCCAGGCCGGGTCCGCGTGCACGGTCACCAGCTCATGGTCCCAGTCGAAGCCGGTCGTGTCCGGGAAATGCCCCATCATGAGGTACATCCAGCTCGCGCTCTGGAACCATTCGTTCGTCCCCGCCGCGCCCGTCACGCCGGCCTGCACGTGCAGGGTCGTGGAAAATTCCACGCGCGTGTTCGCCGACAAGGTAAAGCCCATGTCGCCGACATACATCCACGAGCCGACCTGCACGTCGCCGTGCTCGCCGGGGTTCGCGCTGGCCTCGATGGTCAGCCGTTGCGTCGCCGGCTGGCCGCGGCCGTCGAGCCGGGCCGTGATCGCACCGGCGCTTCCCAGGTCGTAGCCCAGCACGAGCGGGTCGGTGCCCGTCGCGGCCTGCTCGACGAAGCGGGAATCGTCGCCCACCGCGTAGCGAACGCTGCCGTGTGCCATGTTCACCGGGTCGACCGGGCCGGGGTTGGGCAACGGTTCGAACACGAGCGAGGGGGCGATGCCGTCTTCCGGGGCAAGGTCCACGAGCGTATAGCTCAGCTGGCCCTGCGTGACCCGGCCGGAAGCGCCGGCCAAGGCTGGCGGCTGCCAGGCGGCAAGAGCAATTGCGAGGATGGCGGCGAGGATCTTCATTGGACGGTCTCCTGTGGTTTTGCCGCACAGCGTAGCAGGCGCGCCGTTGAAATTCCAGTAACAACACGAGTTCCAGTCACGTGCATCCTGCTACCGGCAGGCGTGATGAAAACGCTACGCAGCCGCCGCCAAGGCACTTCCTTTGGTGAAGCCGCGCACAGTTCGCACGTTCCGTGCACGGCATACTCGGAACCGTCGGGACACATGGACGACAGGCCCGCCAAGGAGCGGAGACGACCTGGAATCATCAATAATGGGGAGGCAATCGTGAGAGGCGCAGAACTGACGCAGGCTAAAACCGTGCAGTACAAGGGCTACGAAATCTGCATGGGATCGGTGTACAAGAACGGCGAGCCGCTGTTCCATTACTACGTGCCGCTGGGGAATGGCGACGGCGGAGTGGAGCAGGGCAAGCGCATCATCGACCAGATCGGCGAGGAAGGCGAATAAGCGCTTCCTGCCCCGGCATTCGTGCCGCGCTTTCTACTGCAATCGTTACCGCTATCATTACCGCGAACATTACCGCAATAGGCAAGGCGATCCTGCCGGCGCACCCGCAAGGGCCGCCGGCTTTTTTGCGCCTACCTGAACACGCCCTGGCGCACCCACTTGGTGGCGACCCACTTCTCGCCGCGCAATACCGGTGCGCCGCCATGCAGGCTCGCCTCGTCGAGCTGGCCGTCGTCGTTCGCGTATTCGAAATACACGGCCGAGCCCTTGCGAGGCACGATGGAGAGCCCCAGCTTCGGGAAGATCGTGTCGCCCGCTTCCTCCACGTCGTTCAGGTAGACGATCAGCGTGGCCACGCGCTGCCCGCCGCGCTTGAGCGTGGCCGCAAAACCCGGGTTGGCGGGATCGAAATAATCATGGTGGGGCTTGTACTCCGCGCCCACGCCGTAGTGCAGCACGTGCAGCGCCTCGCCATGCGCCACCGGCTGGTTCATGATCTCGCCGATACGCCGGTTCAGGCGCTTGAGCAGCGGGTCTTCCGGCGCGTCCAGGAAGGCGCCCTGGCTGGTGCGATGGTCCTTCACCTGGTTTTCGCCGGTCATCGGGCTCAGCGTGGCCGACGGCTCGAGCCGCGCGCGGGCCAGCGCCACCACGCCGTCGCATTCTTCCGCCGAGAACACGTCGTCCAGCACGGCGATCACGGGCTGCTCGACGCGCATCACGACGCGCACAGTGCGGTCGCTGGTGACGATCGCATTGGCACGGTGCCGTATCGTGGGCGTGCCGTAGCGGTATGGCCCCGCGACCGCCGGGCCGGCTGCCGGTTGCGCCCGCTGCAGCTGGCGCTCGCGCACGGCCCGTTCCGCATACGCCGCGTCGTAGCGCGCGGCGACCATGGCGGCCACGATGTCCTGCGTGCGGCAACCCTTGTCCAGGCTGGCGTCCAGCCAGCGCTCCCATTCCTGCGTCATGCGCGTGTACGTGTTCATGGCCATGCAGTATACCGAAATGCCTATCGTTTCGTCACCGGGACGGTGGTGTCGCCGGGCGGGGCGCGGGCACGGGGGAGGACGCCGGAATGTCGATGACCAGCACGTCCGGCACGCGCCGGCGCTCCTGCTGTTGCAAGGCCTGAGTGGCCATGGCCCGGCGCGGCGGCTCGGGGCGGGGTGGTTTCGGAAGCATCGTTGTCCGGGCGAGAATTTTGTGGTGCAAATGCGGCCCATTGCACATTTTGCAAGCCCGGTGTGCTAATGTGCGCGAGGGGATGCGTGGGCATGCTTATAATTCTTGAGATAAAGCTAACTTGCCTGGCGCGGTATATGAGACCAAACAAATACGGTCCGATCATCAAGGGTGCGTCAATCGCGGCAGCATGCCTGGTCCTGGCTTCGGGGAGTGCAAGGGCCGCGCCGCAACAGGACGACATCGCCGAACTGTCGCTCGAGCAGTTGAGCGACATCGTCATCACGTCCGTCTCCAGGCAGGAAGAGCGCCTCGGCAACGCCGCCGCCTCGATCTACATCATCACCGGTATCGACATCCGCCGCAGCGGCGCGCGCACCCTGCCCGAGGCGCTGCGGCTGGCGCCGAACCTGCAGGTGGCACGGGTGGACGCGCGCAACTACGCGATCACGGCGCGCGGCTTCAACGGCGTGCAGTCGAACAAGCTGCTGGTGCTGGTCGACGGCCGCAATGTCTACACGCCCCTGTATTCGGGTGTGGCGTGGGATGCGCTGGACGTGCTGCTCGAAGACGTGGAGCGCATCGAGGTGATCAGCGGACCGGGCGCCACCATCTGGGGCACCAACGCCGTCAACGGCGTGATCAACGTGATCACCCGTTCGGCCAAGGATACCCAGGGTGGCCTGCTGGCGGGGTCGGCCGGCAAGGACGACCGCGACGCCAGTGCGCGCTACGGCGGCGCGCTGCCGAACGGCGGCCATTACCGCGCCTATGCGCGCGTGATGGAGGCGGACGACGCGGCCGGCGGATCGAGCCAGGTCGCCACCGGCTATACGCGCCGCCAGGCGGGATTTCGCGCCGACTGGGACCGCCCGCGCGGCGGCTTCATGCTGACCGGCGACGTGTACGACGGCGACCTGGCGCAGCGCAGCGCCGGTTCCACGCAGATCTCGGGCGCCAACCTGGTGGCGCGCTTCACGCGCCTGCTGCCGGACGATTCCCAGCTGCGCCTTCAACTGGTGCTCGATCACACGGAGCGCAACCAGCCGAACGTGATGTACGAGCGGCTCGACACGGTGGACCTGGAAGCGCAGCACAGCGTGCGCTTCGGCTTTCACGGCGTGACCTGGGGCGCCACGTACCGCCAGTCGCGCGACCGTATCGCCAATGGCCGCAACCAGGCTTACCTGCCGAACGACCTGACCATGCGCTGGGGCAGCCTGTTCGCGCAGGACGAGGTGACGCTGGCCGACGACGTGCGGCTGATCGCCGGCGCGAGGGTCGAGCACAACCATTACACTGGCACGGAATTCCTGCCCAGCCTGCGCCTCGCGTGGACGCCGGGCAGCCACCTGCTGTGGGGCAGCCTGGCGCGCACGGTGCGCGCACCGTCGCGCGTGGACCGCGATTACTACACGCCGCTGCGCATCGTGACGGTGGGCGGCGTGCCGCGTTACCGCTTCGGCGGCGGGCCGCAGTTCGAATCGGAAGTGGCGAAGGTGGCGGAGCTGGGATACCGCTTCACGCCGTCGCCGAGCTGGTCGTATTCCGTGACGGCGTTCTTCGCCCGCTACGACCGCTTGCGCACGCAGGAACCGAATCCCAACGGGCCGGCGTACAGCGGGCTGACCGAATTTCGCAATATGGGCTACGGCAACACGCGCGGCCTGGAGATGTGGGCACGCTGGCAACCGACGGACACCTGGCGCCTGAGTGGCGGACTGGTGGTGCAGGACGTGGAGACGGCGTTGCGGCCCGGCAGCCGCGACCCGAGCGGCGCGGCCGGCCTGGCGACGGCGGACCCGCGGCATTACTGGCAGCTGCGCTCCTCGCACGACCTGCCCGGCAATATGCAGCTGGACTGGACGCTGCGCAAGGTGGGCGCGCTGGAGCGCCCGGCCGTGCCGTCCTACCACGAGCTCGACGTGCAATGGCTGTGGAAGGCCACGCGCAACCTGGACGTGGCGCTGGTGGGCCAGAACCTGCTTCACAAGTCCCACCCCGAGTTCGGAGCGGCGCCGAACCGGAGCGTGTTCGAACGTACCGCCGTGCTCAGGCTCACTTACCGTTTCTGACATGACGCCTTTCGCGATCGACCCTTGCCGCCCGGCGGCGCGCACCTGCCGGCCCGCCTGGCCGGGCTGGCTGGCGGCCTTGCTGGCGCTGGCCCTGCTGTGCGTGGCGCTCAGCTGCGCGGCCGTGGGCCAGCCGGCGGCGCCGCTGGCGCCGAACCTGGAGCGCAGCGTGAAGGCGGCCTATCTGTTCAAGTTCCTCGGCTACGTGGAATTCCTGGCAAAGGAGAGCACGGAAGCGGGCAGCCCGCTGGTCGTGGGCGTGCTGGGCGCCGACGACGTGGCCGCCGAACTGGCGCGCATCACGGCCGGGCGCACGGTCAACGGCCGGCCGGTGGCCGTGCGCAGCCTGCGCGAGGGCGAGCCGATGGCCGGGGTGCAGATGCTGTATGCCGGCACGGCCAACGACTTGCCGAAGGTATTGCGCAGCGCCGCGCAGAACGGCGCGCTCGGCGTGGCCGACGACGAGAACGGGCTGCAGCAGGGTGCCGTCATCAATTTCCGCATCGTGGAAGACCGCGTGCGCTTCGAGGTATCGCTGCCTGCCGCCGAACGCAGCAACCTGAAACTGAGTTCGCGCCTGCTGTCGGTGGCCTGGCACGTGCAGAAGGGGAACTAGTGCTGTCCCGCCTCCGTTCCGACAGCGTGCGCGCCAAGCTGGTGGCGATGGCCCTCGCGACCACCTTCGCCGCGCTCGTCACCACCTCTGTCAGCATGCTGGTGTACGACCTGACCACCTTCCAGCAGAACTGGGTGGACGACCTGACCACCCAGGCGGAGATCGTGGCCACCGTGTCCGCTCCGGCCGTGGGCTTCAACGATCACGCAGCGGCGCGCCAGAACCTCGCGCTGCTGCGCGTGCGGCCGCAGATCCAGCAGGGCGCGATCTACGACGCCGGCGGCGCCGTCTTCGCCAACTACGCGCAGGCCGGCGCCGATGTGCCGCCGCTGCCGGCGCGGCCGGGCAGGCCCGGCCATGCGATCGAAGGCGGCCGCATGGTGGTCTACCACCCCATCGTGGAGAACGGCGAGCGGGTCGGCACCGTCTACCTGAGCGCGCGCTACCGCCTGCTGGATCGCCTGGCCAGCTACGCGACCATCCTGGGCGTGGTGACGCTGGCCAGCCTGCTGCTGGCCGCGCTGGTGGCCAACCGGCTGCAGCAGGCGATCACGCGCCCGCTGCGGGCGATCACGGACGTGGCGCGCGCCGTCGTGCAGCGCCGCGACTTTTCGCTGCGGGTGAAATACGAAGACGATGCCAGGAGCGGCGGCAACGGCGGTCCAGGGCAGCGCGCGCACGGCGGCGAGATCGGCACGCTGGTCGACGCGTTCAACGACATGCTGGCCGAGATCGGCCGGCGCGCCAGCGCGCTGCAGGAGGCGAACCTGACGCTGGAGCGCGAGATGGCCGTGCGCCAGGGAGCCGAAAGGGCGCTGCTGCTGGCCGACCGCCGCAAGGACGAATTCCTGGCCACGCTGGCGCACGAGCTGCGCAATCCGCTCGCGCCGATCCGCACGGGGCTCGACATCATGCGCCTGAACGGCGGCGACCCCGGTGCCAGCCTGCGCGCCCGCGGCGTGATGGAGCGCCAGCTCAAGCAGATGGTGCGCCTGGTCGACGACCTGCTGGACGTTTCGCGCATCAACACGGGCAAGCTCACGATCCGGCGCGAAAGCCTGGAACTGCAGGCGGTGGTCGCCAACGCGCTGGAGATCGCCCGCCCGTACATCGACGCGCAAGGCCATGAGCTGACGGTGGAGCTGCCGGCCCCGCCCGTGCACGTGCTGGGCGACGCGACGCGGCTGGCGCAGGTGCTGTCGAACCTGCTGAACAATGCGGCGCGCTATACGCCGCACGGCGGGCATATCGGGCTATGGGCGGGCGTGGGGGACGACGGCCGCCTGCGCATCCGCGTGACGGACGACGGCATCGGCATCTCGCCCGCGATGCTGGGCGAGATCTTCGAGATGTTCGTGCAGGCGGACGCCTCGCTGGAGCGCACCACCCAGGGCCTCGGCGTGGGGCTGTCGCTGGCGCGCCGGCTGGTCGAGCTGCACGAGGGCACGCTGGAGGCGGCCAGCGACGGGCCGGGCAAGGGCAGCACGTTCACCGTCACGCTGCCGGTGCTGTCCCAGGTGCCGAACGCCGCGCCGCGCGCTTCGCTGGGCCACGGCGGCGACCGCGTGTACCGCATCCTGCTGGTGGACGACAACGAGGATTTCGTCAACGCCATCGGCGGCCTGCTGCGCACCATGGGGCACACGGTGCATGTGTGCCACGACGGGCCGCAGGGCCTGGCCGACGCGGAAGGCTTCGCGCCCGATTTCGCCTTCCTCGACATCGGCTTGCCGGGCCTGAACGGCTACGACCTGGCCCGGGCCCTGCGCGCCATCCCGTCTCTGGCGCGCACCGTGCTCGTGGCGGTCACGGGCTGGGGCCAGCAGAAGGACCGCGATCTCGCTTTCGAGGCGGGGTTCGAGGCGCACCTGGTGAAGCCGGTCAGCGTGGAGCAGATCCTGGCGATCCTGGCCGGGCACCGCGAGGGCGTGGCAGTGGCGGACCGAGGGTAACGGCCCGCGGCGCTGGAACATTGGTGTCGGCGGCAGGAGAGAACCTGTGTCACACACCTTTTCCCGCCTGCGGGAAAAGGTGTGTGACACAGGTTTTCGGCTGCCAGCGGCCGGCCATCGAAGCGCCGGGACTTCCGGCGGCTCAGCCACCATACCTCTCGGTCCTCACCGCCCTAGGCGCAACTCCGGCAGCCACCAGCAACTGCGCCGCCGCCTCCACGAACCCGTTCGCCCCGCATACATAGCACACGGCCGGCACCCGCCCCAGCCGGCCCAGCACCGCGTCCACCATCGCCCGGTCGACCCGGCGCGCATGGTCGGCCCGCGCGGCACTCTCGCGCGTGACGGTGGTGACATACCCGAAGCCCGCGTGCGCATCGGCGATGGCGCGCAACTCGTCGCGATACGCCAGGCCGTCCCAGCTGCGCGCCGAGTGCAGCAGCAGCATCGGCGCCGGCCCGCCGCACTCGCGCCAGGCGCGCGCGATCGAAACGAGGGGCACCACGCCGGAGCCGCCGCCCACGAGCAGCACCGGTCCCGGCTGGGCGGCGTGCCACACGAAATGGCCGCCGAGCGGCCCGCGCACCTCGATCGTGTCGCCCGGCCGCGCGACGTCGTGGAAGTAGCCGGAGACTTCGCCGTCGTCCAGCAGCTCGATCGCCAGTTCCAGCTCGGTGGCGCCCGGCGCGGAGGCGATCGAATAGCTGCGGCGGGCCTGGTAGCCGTCGGGCGCGGTCAGCCGCACGTCCACGTGCTGGCCGGCCGCGTGGGGCGCCAGCGGCGAGCGCAGGTAATAGCTGCGCATGCGCGCGGTACGTTGCTCGATGCGGGTAATGACGGCCTGTCGCCAGGCCTGGGCGCTGTCGTTCATTCGTCCGGGCTCACTCGTCATCGAGATAGCGTTGTTCGCGCCACGGGTCGCCGCGCATGTGGTAGCCGCGCAATTCCCAGAAGCCCGCCTCGTCGCGCTCGGTGAATTTCAGGCCCTTCACCCACTTGGCGCTCTTCCAGAAGTACAGATGCGGCACCAGCAGCCGCGCCGGGCCGCCGTGTTCGGCCGCCAGCGGCGCGCCGGCGAAGTGCGTGGCCACCATGGCCTGGCCGTTCACGAGGTCGGCGACCGGCACGTTGGTGTCGTAATCGTCGTAGGACTGCGCCAGCACGAAGCCCGTGGGCGCGGCGATGCCCGCCGCGGCCAGCAGGTCGTCGAAGGTGACGCCTTCCCACACGGTGTCGAACTTGCTCCAGGTGGTGACGCAATGGATGTCGCCGCGCCAGGTGGTGCGGGGCAGGGCCAGGAACTCTTCCCACGTCCAGCTGGCAAGCGGGCGCGCGCCGTGGCGCAGCGTGAAGCGCCACGCCGCCAGGTTGACCACCGGGGCGGGGCCGAGCGACAGCACCGGAAAGTCATCGGTCTCGTGCTGGCCGGGCGGCAGGCGCCGCGCCGCGTCGGCGCCGGGGCGGCGGCCCGTAAATCCTCGTGTGCTCATCGTCGTGCTCCTGTGTGAAGCGGAGAGTTTATCCAATCCGCGCGCCGGCTGGGCTTTGCCGGGCCCTGCCATTTGGAAGATACCCATGCGTGCAGGATAGCGACATTCCCGCAACAACATGCCGCGCGACACGAGATTACCAATAGTGATAAGCTTGCAATAATATTAACTGTGCAATATTATTGAGGAGTATTGCCATGAGTGGAGACATCGAGCGCCTGTCGGCGGTGCCGACGGAAGCGGTTCAGCAATCGGCGCAGGATACGGTGCGGGATGCCCTGCGGGAGGCATCGCCGGAGGCAACCGAGGACGCGGCACGGGACGCGGTGCCGCCGCCGGTCTCGGCGCCGATCCGGGCACACATCACGCCCGACCCCGACGTGCCGCAGCCGGAGCAGGACCCGCCGACGCTGCCGCCGCCTTCCGAAAAGCCGCCGACCGAGGTGCCGCCAGTGGAAGAGCCGACGGCACCGCCACCACCCATCCGCATGGATTGATGGCGCGGCCGGGCGGCGTGGAGCGCGGTGGGGAGTGTTGCGGGCGTTACGGATTTTCCTTTGGCGGTTCGGGCGTACGTTGCGGGATCTGGCGGATTTGTTCTTCCGTTTCCTGTTCGCCCGGCGATTTTTCGCCGCTGCCGATGTCTGGCTCGTTGATCATGTGGCGGCCTTTTTCGGAGTCGTCCGTCGAGTGGGCCCGGTAGTGTTGCGACGATTGCGTCGTGGATTGGAAGCCGGTTTGCATTGCGGTCATTGCCTTCTCCTGCGAGTGGAAGATGACCAATGCTAGCAAGACTGGCAATGTTGCGGCGCAGTATTGACGCGGATGTCACAGCTGTTGCTTGTCGGATACAAGTTGGGACTATTTATACTGGCTGTCACGAGCGCGTCACTGAAGTGTTTCTATAATTGAGCGGTAAGTTCACGATTCATCTGGAGACTGTCATGGGTAACTCTTTGCACAACAAAATCTATCTCGGCCGCCGCAACAGCCCGTTGCGCGTGCTCGTGGCCGGCGTCGTCGCCGGATTGGGCGTGTTCCTGCTGGCTTTCAAGGCTTTCCGCTAAGCCTTGCTTGCCGGGGCCGCCCGCCCCGCGTACCATGACGGCCGCAATCGCCCTCATGGAACAGGTTAATGAAAGACGAAAAACTCACCACCGACGAATACAATGCGCTGGACGAAGTGCGCCGTGGCATCCAGGGCAGGCCGAGCGCCTGCGTGGCCCGCAACACGAAGCGCTTGTCCGGCCTGAAGCTGCTGTCGTTTGCGCGCAACGGCCACCTGTCGCTGACGGACAAGGGCAAGGAAAAACTGTTCCTGCGCCGCTGCATCCTCGGCCTGCGTGCCCTGGCAGGCGACCCGGCCGCCAAGGTGGACGACGACGTGATTGCCTTCCTGGGCAAGAAATCCCATATCGTCGCGGCCGACGGCGGCTTTGCCGTCACCGACAAGGGGCGCGAAACGCTGGCCGATATCGAGGCGCAGGGATTGTAGGACTCTATGGCTGAGCCTGTCCGGCTCGGTCATCATCCTCATATTTGATCTTGAATCAAAAGTAATTCGCAAGGATAGGGCTTAATCCGCAACAATACGCGCGGCATACTTCTCTCCATCGAGCACATCCATGGAGATCAGTCATGCGCCAATTCATCGATACCACGTCCACGACTCCGATCGGCATTCCCGCCAGCGGCGACCCGCTGTTCCAACCCTGCCGCCTCGGCAGCATCGAACTTCCCAATCGCATCGTCATGCCGCCGATGACCCGCTCGCGCGCCAGCCAGCCGGGCGACGTGCCAAACGCGCTGATGGCCGAGTATTACGCACAGCGCGCCAGCGCCGGCCTGATCGTCAGTGAAGGCACGTGGATTTCCCCGCTCGGCAAGGGCTATGCGTGGACGCCCGGCATCCATACGCCGGCGCAGGTCGAAGGCTGGCGCACCGTGACGAACGCCGTGCACGCGGCCGGCGGCACGATGTTCGCGCAGCTGTGGCACGTCGGCCGGCTGAGTCACACGAGCCTGCTGAACGGGCAGGCGCCCGTGTCGTCGTCGGCGCTGCAAGCCGAGGGTGTCAATGTCTTCGTCGATACGGACGGCAAGCCCGGCTTCGTGCAGGCGTCGATGCCTCGCGCGCTGTCGATCGACGAGATCCACGCGATCGTGGACGATTACCGGCAGGCCGCCCGCAATGCGATGGAGGCGGGCTTCGACGGCGTGGAACTGCATGCCGCCAACGGCTACCTCGTCAACCAGTTCATCGATTCGAATGCCAACACCCGCACGGACGAATATGGCGGCTCCCTGGAGAACCGCCTGCGTTTCCTCGGCGAGGTCGCCCGCGCGCTGGTCGAGGGGACGGGCGACAAGGCCCGCGTCGGCATCCGCCTGGCGCCGCTGACCACGCTGAACGGCTGCGTGGACGCCGACCCGGAGACGACGTACGTCGCCGCCGCACGGCTCCTTGGGGAGATCGGCGTGGGCTACATCCACATCGCGGAGGCGGACTGGGACGACGCGCCCGTGATGCCGGCCGACTTCAAGTGCCGCTTGCGGGCAGCGTTCCCGGGCTTGCTGATCTATGCCGGCAAATACACGGCCGAACGCGCCCGTGAAGCGCTGCGCGAAGGATGGGCCGACATGATCGCCTTCGGCCGGCCATTCGTCGCCAATCCGGATTTGCCGGAGCGGCTGCGCGCCGGTGCACCGCTGGCCGAGCATGATCGCGATACGCTGTTCGGGGGCGGGGCGCGCGGGTTGACGGATTACCCGGTGCTCACCGCTGGCGACAGGCAGTCTTCAGCCGCAAGCCATCCTTGAGGGCGAAGTACTCGGTGCATTGTCGACCCCGGTCAGTGAAGGTGTTGACTCCGAATGAGGAGATGTAGTCCGCCTCGCCGAAGCTCACCTCGCCGTCACGGTTGAGATCCATCGCGGCGTACGCGAGGGGAGATCGATATACCATCCAGCCAAACAGGAGCCAGTAGCCGGTGAGCACCAGGACGGCCAATAAGGTGGCCTTCTTCAGCCGGCCCTCCGGCATGCGGAGGGCGATACGCAGGTCAGCCATCATTTGCCGGCCGGCTTGAACCCGTCCGCACTGATATCGAGCTCGGTCACCTCGCCATACTTGGCCGCCACCTTGCGGATATCGTCCGCCTTCCCGACCAGCACCATCTGCAGGTTATTGCGCGGGAAATGCTTGTCCACCAGCTGCTTGGCCTTCACGGGCGTGAGGCCATCGACGTCGCGCATGAAGTTGTCGATCTGCGCGCGGTCCACGCCCAGCGCGTACATGTCGCCCAAGAGGCTTGCCAGCTGTTCGCTCGTCTCGAAGCGCGGCGGGAACTGGCCCTTCACATAGGCCTTGGCCGAATCGAGGGTGGCCTTGTCGATGCCTCCGCCGTTACCCGTTCCCCACAGGCGGTTGTAGGTCTTCAGCGCCAGGTCCAGGGCGGCTTCGGTCTTGGCCGACGCCGTGAAGCTCGACATGCTGAACAGGCCCGATTGCGCCAGCGGCGCGAACGCGCTGTTGGCGCCGTAGGTGAGGCCGGAGTTCACGCGCAGCTCGTCGTTCAGCCACGACGTGAAGCGCCCGCCCAGCACCGTGTTCAGCACCTGCAGGGGCACGTAGTCGGCATCGTTGCGGGCGATGCCGGGGCCGCCGATGACGAAGGTGGTCTCGATCGCGTCGGGCTTGTTGACGAGCCACACGCGCGGCTTGTCGGCCAGCGGCTTGCCGTAGTCGGCGCGCTGCGGCGGAGGGCCATCGGCCTTCCACTGGCCGAACAGCGTCTCGATCTGCTTGCGCATGGCCGCGGGGTCGAAGTCGCCGACCACGATCACGGCCGCGTTATCGGGCCGGAAGTAACGCTGGTGGAAGCCCTGCACGTCGCCGCGCTTCAGCGCGGACAGGCTGTTCACCGTGCCGCCGGGCGGGCTGGCATATGGCGCGTCGCCATACAGCATGCTGCGGTAGTAGGTGCCGGCAACCTGGCGCGGGCTTTCCTTGGCCTGTTTCAGGCCGCTGACCTTGCGGGTCTTCAGCTTGTCCAGCTCCGTTGCTTCGAAGCTCGGTTGCTGCACGATCTCGGCGAACAGCGGCAGCAGGGCGGCCGCGTCGTTTTTCGCGAAGTTCGCCTGCACGGTCGTCTGCTCGGTCGCGCTGCCGCCTGCAAGCTGCGCACCACGGAAGTCGAACGCCTCGTCGATGGCGCTCTTGCTGTGCTTTTCGCTGCCCAGCAGGATTGCGTCGCCCGTCAGGTTCGCCAGGCCGGCCTGGGGCCCGTCGTTGACGGCGCCGGCCTTGACGACGGCGCGCACGGCGATCAGCGGCACTTCGTGGCGCTCCATCAGCATCACTGTCAGGCCGTTGGGAAGCCTGGTCGTTTCGAACTGCGGCACCTTGAATTCGGCGGCGCAGGCAACGCCGGTTGCGCCGAGCAGCGCCGTGGTGAACACCAGTTTCTTCATCATTCCTCCTTGGCGGCCAGCATGCCGACGGTGCGCTGCGATTTCTTCAGGTAGCGGGCGGCCACGGCCTGGATGTCGGCCGCGGTGAGCTTTTCATACTCGGCCGGCGCGGCGAACAGCTTGCGCCAGTCGCCGAAGAACGTTTCGTAGTTGCCCAATTGCTGGGCCTTGCCGTTGATGGTTTCCTGCGCGCGGTACAGGTTGACGAGCTTCTTGTTCTTCACCGCCTGCAGTTCCTGCTCGCTGATACCGTTCTTCACCACGTTGTCGATCTCGTCGAGCAGCGCCTTTTCCACCTTCGCGCCGTCGACGCCGCTGGCCGCCACCGCGAACACATAGAGCAGGCCGGGATCGAAGCCGTCGGTGGCATCGGCGCCGACCGACGTGGCCAGCTGCTTTTCCACCAGGGCCTTGTACAGGCGCGAGGTCTTGCCCTCGGTGAGCACGCTTTGCAGCACGTTCAACGCGTAGTAATCGGGGCTGTCCGCGCGCGGCACCTTGTAGGCGACCATCAGGTTGGCGGAGGTGGCGGACGGCTTGGCCACGAACAGCCGCCGCTCGCCTTTCTGTTCCGGTTCCACCGTCTTCACCGCCGGCGGCACGGCGCGTTTCGGGATCGCGCCGAAGTACTTCGTGGCCAGCGTCTTCACCTGGTCGGCCTTCACGTCGCCGACGATCACGGAGACGGCGTTGTTCGGCGCATAGTAGGTGCGGAAGTAGTTCACCAGGTCCTGCTGGGTCCACGCCTTGATGTCGGATTCGAAGCCGATCACGGGCCAGGAGTAGGGATGGGCGGAAAACGCCACGCTGTTCAGGTCTTCCATCAGCATGCGCACGTTCGAGTTTTCCAGGCCCGTGCTGCGCTCGGAGAGCACCACGCCGCGCTCGCTCTCGACCATTTTCGGATCGATCGTCAGGTGCGCGATGCGGTCGCTTTCAAGCTTGAAGATGGTTTCCAGCGAGGTGGCCGGGAACCAGTCCTGGTACACCGTCACGTCGCTGCTCGTGTAGGCGTTGTTGCTGCCCCCGGCCGCTTCCATCGTGCGGTCGAACATCTTCGGCCCGTAGTGCTTCGAGCCGTTGAACATCATGTGCTCGAAGAAGTGCGACAGGCCCGTGGTGCCGGGCGCCTCGTTGCGCGATCCCACCTTCCAGAACGTGTACATGTTCGCGTTCGGGATCGTGCTGCTTTCCAGGACGATGAACTTCATGCCGTTGGCCAGCGTGAAGGTCTTGACCTGGTCGGCCGTGAATGCGGCGTGGGCGGAACTTGCGAGGACATAGCCGGCGATGGCGGCGGCGAACTTCCACTTCATGGTGGCCTCTTGATAAACATTGACGATGCGCAAGCATAAGCCATTGCCGTTAGAATGACCAGAATGCTACTAACCTGGAAGGCAAGATGGAAACCGCAATGCACTGGTCGGCCCACGAGCTGACGATGACCGTCCTGATGACGCCGGACATGGCCAATTTCTCCGGCAACGTCCACGGCGGCACGATCCTGAAATTCCTCGACAGCGTGGCCTATGCCTGCGCCAGCCGCTATTCGGGCAGCTATGTCGTTACGCTGTCGGTGGACCAGGTGATGTTCCTGCAGCCGATCCACGTGGGCGAGCTGGTCACCTTCCTGGCGTCGGTGAACTACACGGGCAACACGTCGATGGAAGTGGGCATTCGCGTGGTGACGGAAAACATCCAGCAGCGGCTGGTGCGGCACGCCAACAGCTGCTACTTCACGATGGTGGCGGTGGACAAGGACCGCAAACCCGTTGCCGTGCCGCCGCTGGTGCCGGAAACGCCGGAGCAGATCGCCCGCTTCGAGCAGGCTAAGGCGCGCAAGGCCGCGCGGCTGGCGCTGCACGGGGCCAAGAACAAGGCGAAGGGGCAGTAGCGCAACACCGGTGACAGGCACCGCCTCCGGGAAGTGTTTCAAAAAAGGCGGTGCCTGTCACCGGTTCTCGGGAAATGTTCCAAAAAGGGCGGTGCCGGTCACCGGTGTTGCAGGTTACTTGTACGGCGCGCCCCGCCGCGCATACGACGGCGGCGTGACGGCGCGCCGCCGCTGCGGGTACACGAGGGCGCGCACGGCGACCTCGAAGGGCACCTGCAGCGAGGCGAGGAATTCGGCGGACTTGCGGATGCCCACCTCGGGCAGGGCGGTAACGGCCTGGTCGACGATCTCGCGCATCCTGCGGTTGGTGCGCGCATGGGCCGGTTTCAGCATGTGCTGCTTCTTGACTCTTGCGTTCATGGTGGTGACCCCCGTTCTGGTTAGCATTTTTTATTATTATGCCTGCAACAGTGCCAGGTTTGCTACCGGTGTCAGCCGGTGACCACGGTCGATCATCCTTTCGAAGTCCTCGGCCGGCAACGGCCGGCTGAACAGATAGCCCTGCATCTCGTGGCAGCCCTGCGCGCGCAGGAAGTCCAGCTGGGCGGGCGATTCAACGCCTTCCGCGATCACCCGCAGCTTCAGGTTGCGCGCCAGCGCGATGATGGAGACGACGATGGCCGCCTCGTCGGCATCGCTGGCGATGTCGGCCACGAACGAGCGGTCGATCTTCAGCACGTCGATGGGGAAGCGGCGCAGGTAGGAGAAACTCGAGTAGCCGGTGCCGAAATCGTCGATCGACAGCGCCACGCCCAGCGCCTTCAGCTGGTGCAGCAGGTCCACGGCCTGCGTCACGTCGTCCACGAACAGGCTTTCGGTCAGTTCCAGGTCCAGGCAGGCCGGCGGCAGGCCCGTGTCGGCCAGCACTTGCGCGATCGAGTCCACCAGGTCGGGCTGGCCGAACTGGCGCGCCGACAGGTTGACGGCCACGCGCAGCGGCGCCTCGCCGCGCAGCGCCAGCGCCCCGTTCCACGCACGGGCCTGGGCGCAGGCCGTGCGCAGCACCCAGGCGCCGATCGGCACGATGAGGCCCGTTTCCTCGGCCAGGCCGATGAAGCGCTGCGGCGGCACCATGCCCAGTTCCGGGTGCTGCCAGCGCAGCAGCGCCTCCATGCCCACGATGTGCCCGCCCGCCAGGTCGACCTGGGGCTGGTAGTGCAGCACGAATTCGCCCCGCTCCAGCGCGTTGCGCAGCGCGCCTTCGATGCGCAGCCTTTCCTCGGCCTCGTTGTTCATGGCGTCGTGGTAGAACTGCCAGCGGTTGCGGCCCAGCTTCTTGGCCGCGTACATCGCGATATCGGCATGCTCGATCAGGTGCTCGGCCGGGGTGCCGTCGCCCGCGTACACGGCCACGCCGATGCTGCAGGTGACACCGAATTCCTTGCCCACCAGCGTGATCGGCTGCGCCAGCGCGGCCATGATGCGGTCGACCACGTCGGCCTTGAGGTTCTCGTCGGCATGCTCGGCCAGGATCGCGACGAATTCGTCGCCGGACAGGCGCGCCACCGTATCGGTCTCGCGCACGGAGGCGCGCAGGCGGGCGGCGATCGTCACCAGCAGCTGGTCGCCGGCCTTGTGGCCCAGCGTGTCGTTGACGAACTTGAAGCGGTCCAGGTCGATCAGCAGTACCCACATCGTCCGGCCGCCGCGATTGGCGTATGCGATCGCCTGCGCCAGCCGGTCCTGCAGCAGGATGCGGTTCGGCAGGCCCGTCAGCGCGTCGTGGTGGGCGATATGGCTGATATGCCGTTCCGTCAGCTTGCGCTCGGTGATCTCGCTGCCGGTGCCGCGGTAGCCGCGGAATTCGCCCTGGTCGTCGTACACGGGTTCGCCATTGGACTGGAACCAGCGTGTCACGCCGTCGTCGCCCGTGATCTCGTGTTCCAGGTTGGTGAAGGGCAGGCGGGCCAACAGGCGTTCGTGGTGCTCGCGGCCCGTCTTCGTTTCGAGGAATGCGGGATTGATCTGCCAGCGCGTGCGGCCGATATAGGCCTTGCGCTGCACCTGCGCCTTGTCGAAGAACGCGTCGGTGATATGCGTGAAGCTGAAGTTCGCATCCTGCTCCCAGTACCAGTCGGAAGACAGGGCCAGCAGCCGCCGGAAGCGGTGCTCGCTTTCCTGCAGCGCGCGCTCGGTGCGCTTGCGCGCGGCCACGTCCTCGTTCAGCCGCGCATTGCTGCGTTGCAGGTCGGCGGTGCGTTCGTCCACCAGCCACTGCACCCGGCGCGAGCGCTGTTCCAGCACGTGCACGAACGTGGCGGCCAGCACGGAGAACAGCAGCCCGCCCACCAGGGCGATCAGCGAGCCGGCGTGATTGTCCAGGAACGGGCGCGGCGCCGCCTCCACGCGCACCTGCCAGGTCTGCCCCAGCAGGTCGAAGCGCCGGGTCATGGCGTGCGGATGGCGCGGATCGAGCCACTCGGCCAGCCGGCGCGGCACCCACGCCGGCAGCGCGGCCTGCGCCGGCGCCTCCGTGCCGGCCGTGTAGACTAGGTCGTTCCCTTCGCCGGCATACACGCGCAGCAGCAACTGCGGGTCGTCCAGCAGGCCGCCGTATTGCAGGATCGTGTGCACCAGGTTCGGCGCGCGGATCAATGCCGCCGTCTGGCCGATCCAGGCGGCGCGGCGCTCCTGCGGCGTGTCGACCGGCATGCCGGCCCGGTACAGCGGCATCAGCAGCACGAAGCTGTCGCGCCGGTCGGGCTGGATGACGGCAACGAGCGGCGTGGCCGCGGGCTTGCCGGTGCGGAGCATGCGCTCCACCGTCGGCGCGGTGGCTTCCAGCGGCGCCACGTCGAGGCCGAGGGTGCCGTGGTGGGCATGCAGCGGCGCATAGAACTCCGTGACCAGGTAGCGCTCGCGCGGCGCCGCGGGCACGCTGCCGCCGCGGCGCAGCTCGGTGACGGAGAAGCCTGGGCCCATGCGGCGCTCGAAGGCCAGGCGCTCGGCGTGGTTCATCAGGTGCTGGTGCGCGAACGACACCATGAAAGGATAGCGGTGCAGCAGCGGCCGGGTGAAATCGCTGAACTGTGCCTGCGTCACGTCCGGAACGGTGCGGAACAGCTGGTTGGTGACGGTGAGCACCTCGACGGCATCGTCGAGCCCGCGGCGGATGGCGGCCACGCGCAGGTTGGCGCGCTGCTGGAAGCCTTCCGCCAGTTTCGCGTATTCGAGCGCGCCCACGGCGAGGAACAGGGCGCCCGTCACGCTCAGGCCGGCCGCCAGCGTGACGACCGCCGCGAACGATACCGGGGTGAACCTGCGTGCCATGGGTCTCCTGTCTGTCAACAAAATAGCGGGCGAACGGGCCCGGCCGCTAGTGTGTCACAAAAGCGCGGAGTTGCCGACCGGAATTTATATTTTGGGAATTATTTGTTGCCTTATTGCAGCGCTATCGCGATCAGGTGACACCACGCTGCCGCAGCCGGCCCACCACCCAGTGCGCCAGCAGCCAGTTGAACGGCGCCAGGCCCGGCCACAGGGCGCCGCACAGGCCCACGCGCTGGACCAGCCTTTGCGCGCGGGTGGGGCCGCCGCCGCCGGTGCGTGCCGGCCGCAGGGCGAACAGGATGCGGTTATTGCCGGCAATGCCGCGGAACTGGCAGACATTGCCGTCGAACGCGTGGTGCAGCCGCCGATCCATTGCACCGTAGTTCGGGTCGTAGCTGAAAATGTTCGCTACCAGCAGGCCGTCCGGTCTCAATGCGCGCCGGCAATCGGCGTAGAAACTCGCGGTGCCCAGCGTGGGCGGCAGGCCGGAGGCGTCGAAGCCGTCGACCAGCAACACGTCGGCGCTGCCCGCCAGCCGCCGCATGTGGCTGGCCGCGTCCGCATGGATGACGCGGAAGCGTTCGCTGTCCGGCGGCACGGCGAAGCGCTCGCGCAGGGCGATCACGTCGGCGGAAAGTTCCAGCACCGTGATGCGCGCCTCGGGCAGGTAGCGGTGGCAGAACTTGGCCAGCGAGCCGCCGCCCAGGCCAACCATCACGATGTGCGCCGGGGCCGGCTTGAACAGCACGAAGCACATCATGGCCCGCGCATAGGCCAGTACCAGCCGGTACGGGTCGGCGAGATCCATCTGGCTCTGCACCTCGCCGGGCACGAATTCCAGCGTCAGTCGGCCCTTGCGGCGGCTGACGAAGGGCGGCTCGGCAACCGGCGGTGCGGCCCCGGGCACGGGGGCCGGCAGCTGGAGCGGCGGTGGGTCGAGCGGCGCGGGCATAAGTAGGGGCAGTTTGGTGTGATTGGCGCTTTCTGCTAAGCTCTCGGGCTCGCCGAAAGTGTACCCCGGCGGCGCGTTTACACGAAAACGTTTTATGGGTACATTGCCGTCACAGGCAGGGCCAGCCGGCCCGCCACGGAGAAAATTGATGTTCCTTGACCACCCGACCATTACCGCGACCAACAGCTTCACGGAGCCGGACCGCATCGAGCGGCTGAACCGGGTCTATGGCTATGCGGCCGCGTTGGCCGATGCGGCGGGCAAGCAGCATTTCATCGAGAAGTTCAGCCAGCTGCACGACCACAAGGGCACGCTGATCGTCTTCTGGCACGAAGCGCCCACCGAGGAGGAAAAGGAAATCTTCGCCAGGGCGTGGGCATCCAAGGTGGGCGACGGCACCACGAACGTCGAGCACGAGATCTGACGTGGACGTCCGGACGCTGGTTCTCACCCTGGCGCTCGGCAACCTGGCGCTCTGCGCGGCGCTGTTCTTCCATGAAACCGACAACCGCCAGCGCGGTGGCCTGGCCACGTTCGCGCTGGCCAGCCAGTTCCAGGCGGTCGCCTGGCTGCTGCTGTATTTCCGCGGCGCGATTCCCGACCTGGTGACCGGCCCGATCGCCAACGTGGCGCTGTTCGCCGGCGTGGCCATCGAAGCCGGCGCGCTATGGGAGCGGGCCGGCCGTACCGGCTGGCGGCGAGTCGTGCTGCCCATCCTCGGCCTGGCGGTTGCCGCCTGGCTGGCCTGCTACGTGCTGGAGATCGACGCGGGTGTGCGCGTGGCGGCCGGCTCCGGCATCGTCGGCGCGTTCTACATCGCCGGCGCGGCCGCGCTGGCGGTCGGCTGGCGCAGGGCCACGATGTTGCAGCGCTTCCTGGCCGTGGCGCTGGCGGTGCTGGGCCTGGCGATCGGCGGGCGCGGCCTGCTGGCGCTGGCGTGGCCGCAGGGCTGGTACGGCGTGGGGCCGGCCCAGCTGCAGGGCGTGGGTTACGTGGCCTTCTACCTCGCCATGCTGGTCGGCGCCGCCGGCTACCTGCTGCTGGCGCGCGAAACGTTGCAGGGCGAACTGGCGCGCCTGGAACTGGTCGATGCGCTGACGGAGGTGCCGAACCGCCGCGGCTTCCAGGCGGCACTGGCGCCGTGGCTGGCGCTGGCGCGCCGCCCCGGCCTGCCGACCGCGCTGCTGATCCTGGACCTGGACGGTTTCAGGCGCGTGAACGATCACTACGGCCACGGCGTGGGCGACAAGGTACTGAAGGCGCTGGTGGACGCCTGCCGCCGCCAGCTGCGCGACAGCGACCTGATGGGCCGCCTGGGCGGCACCGAGTTCGCGATCCAGCTGCCGCGCACGGCGCTGGCCGACGCCGTGCGGGTGGCCGAGCGCATCCGCGAGTCGATCGAGGCCCATCCCGTGAAAGTCGAGCGCGCCGTGATCTCGCTGACGGCCAGCCTGGGCGTGACGACCATCCGCGCCGACGATACCAGCGTGAGCCTGTTCAAGCGGGCCGACGAAGCGTTGCAGGCCGCCAAGCTGCGCGGCCGCAACCTCGTGGTGGCCGCGCCGCCGCCGGTGGAGGAAGAGGGCGCCGGCACCGCCGCCTGAACAGCGCGCTCTTCCCGTGTGTTCCTCGCGTTGTTCCCATTATGTACGGGGTCCTGTCATCAAGCCGTCACTTGGGCGGTCCAATATGATAGGATTTTCAATATAAACGATATAAATGGAATTCCCGATGTATGCAGCGGTCGATCTCGGCTCGAACAGTTTCCGCCTGTCCATAGGCAAACATGATGGCGACACGATCCGCGTGCTCAAGAGCATGCGGGAACCGATCCGGCTCGCCGCCGGGCTCGATGCCGCCGGCAACCTCACCGAAGCGGCCCAGCAGCGCGCCATCGCCTGCCTGCAGAACTTCGCGATCACGCTGTCGACCTACCAGCTCGACGCGGTGCGCGTGGTCGCCACCTCGACGATGCGCCAGGCACAGAACATCGCCACCTTCCTGCCACAGTGCGAGGCCGCCATCGGCTGCCCCATCGAGATCATTTCGGGCGAGGAAGAGGGGCGGCTGATCTACATGGGCGTGGCCAGCGCGCTGGCCCAGCCGAACGAGCGGCGCCTGGTGGTCGACATCGGCGGCGGCTCCACCGAGCTCATCCTGGGTCGCGGGCTCGACATCGAGCGCGTGGAATCGTTCAGCGTGGGCAGCGTGAAGCAGAGCCTGTCGTTCTTCATCAACGGCTATGTCGACGGCCCCTCGTACGAGGCGGCCATCCTGTCGGCGCGCAGCCATTTCGAGGATGGCGCGCCGCCCTACATGCCGCAGTACTGGAAGCGGGCCTACGGCTCTTCCGGCACGATTCGCGCGATTGCCGAGGTGATCGAGAAGAACGGCCTGGGCAAGGGCATCACGCCGGACAGCCTGGATGCGCTGAAGAAACGCTTCATCGCCCTCGGCCATGTGAACCGCATCGACCTGCCGGGCCTGCGCCCGGACCGCGCCTCGACGGTGGTCGGCGGCCTGGCGATCCTGATCGGCGTGCTGCACGAGCTCGATATCGACGAGCTGACGCCGATCGAGGCCGGCCTGCGCATGGGCGTGATGTGGGACCTGTACCAGCGCGAGATGCGGCGCGACCGGCGCGAGCAGTCGGTGCGCGATTTCGCGCGCAAGTTCCACGTCGAGGAAACGCGCGCCACCCGCGTGGCGGACGACGCGCTGGCGCTGCTCGACCAGCTGAAGACGGCCAGCGACGCCACGCCCCGGCTGCTGTACTGGAGCGCGCTGCTGCACGAAGTGGGGCAGGCGATCTCGCAGACGGGCCACCACAAGCACGCCGCCTACATGATCGAGAATGCCGACCTGCCGGGCTTCACCACGCGCGAGCAGCGCACCATGAGCCGCCTGCTGATGGCGCAGAAGGGCAACCTGCGCAAGGTCGAGGAATTCCTGGCCGACCCCGACTTCGCCCGCGCCGTCGTGGCGCTGCGGTTGGCCATCGTGTTCATGCACGCGCGCATCACCGTCGCCGAGGCGCAGCCGAAGCTGCGCATGAAGAACCGCATCGAGCTGGAGCTGCCGCGCGCCCTCGTCAGCGGGCATCCCACGCTGTCGTACTGGATCGAGAAGGAACAGGAGCACTGGGACGAGGTGGGCGTGGACCTGGGCTTGCGGACGGGGTCGTGACCATCCCCAGGCATCGGCTCCGGCCCATGCCGGCGGGAGTGTCTCGCCGTCGCGTGCCGCCCCATACTGCGTTCGACAGCTCCACGCTACCGGATTGCATCCCTTAAGGAAGCGCTGATTTATTCATGGCGGCGATCTTGGCCCTGAGAAAACGCGCCCAGCTGCGGCACAAATGGCCCGCCATACCTCGGTATGACGGACCATTTGCGTCTTGCTGGATACGTTTTTCAGGACCAATCTCATCCACCAGCAATAAATCAGCGCTTCCTTAAGTCTCTCCTCATTTTGCCTTAACAAAATATTTCTGGCGATCCTGTTAACGTTGGAGCTGTCGAAACGCACGCATGGCGCGTGCCTTCGCTGGTCAACTTCAACGTATCGGGTCAATCATGAAAGCAAAAATCGTTCTGCTGGCAGCCGCCCTGGCCGCCGGCATGGCAAGCGTGCACGCCGCCGACAAGGCACCGGCGCACTGGGAATACAAGGGCAAGGCGGGCACGTCGCACTGGGGCGACCTGGAGCCGGACTTCGCCGCCTGCAAGCAGGGCAAGGCGCAGTCGCCGATCGATATCCGCGGCGCGAAAACGGGCGCGCCGGCGCCGATCGGTTTCGAGTACACGGCCACCCATGCCGACATCGTCAACAACGGCCACACCGTGCAGGTGAACCTGCCCGAGGGTGGCCTGGTGCACCTGGCCAGCGGCGACTACAAGCTCGTGCAGATGCACTTCCACACGCCGAGCGAGGAAAAGATCAACGGCAAGCGCTACCCGCTGGTGGCGCACCTGGTGCACAAGAACGCCGACGGCGAACTGGCGGTCGTGGCCGTGCTGTTCAAGCAGGGCAAGGAAAACACCGCGCTGAAATCCGTGTTCGCCGACCTGCCGGCGCACGCGGGTGACCACCACCCCGTGACGGGCGAGCTCGACCTGCAAGCCCTGATCCCGGCCGAACACAGCTATTACGCCTACATGGGTTCGTTGACGACGCCGCCGTGCAGCGAGGGCGTGCACTGGCAGGTGATGAAGGAACCGGTCGATATCTCGAAAGCCCAGCTGGCCGCCTTCCGCAAGCTGTATCACATGAATGCGCGGCCGGTGCAGCCGCTCAATGGCCGCGTGGTGGAAGTGGCCGGTTGATATCGGCTTTGCTGGACGGCAAGCGAGGATTGGCGTCCTCATCCATCAAGGAAGCCATCGCACGAACCAAGACCAGCCGCCGCGCCGGACCAGCGCATCATGGAAGCGATCTACGAATCGGCGCGCACGGGCAGGGCCGTGAAGCTGTCGCCGCCGGGCCGCACGCGGGCGCCCGAGCCCAAGATGGAGGGGTGACTTCCTGCCCCGCGGTCTGGTTGCAAAATATTGACAAAGAGAATGTACCCCTGCCTTGTGGTTTTGCTTACACTATAGCCTTGTGAGCACGGAGGCAGGGATGGTGGCTGGGAGCGCTGGACGGGTGAAGGGGATGGCGGCGGCGCTGGCGGCATGTGCCGGGCTCGCTGCCGTGTCCGCGCACGCCATGCAGGCGGCCGCCGCACCGAAGATCACGCTGTGCTACGAACGGGCCGACGTGCTGCCGTGGCGCACCGAGGACGGCCGCGGGCTGAACTTCGAGCTGCTCAAGCTGGTGGGCCAGCGCGAGAATATCCGCTTCGATTTCCAGAGCATGCCGTGGAAGCGCTGCCTGGCACAACTGAAGGCCAATGCCGTCGACGGCGCGTTCGCCGTGAGCTTCAAGAGCGACCGCCGCGAGATCGGCGAATACCCGGGCGGGGCCGCGCCCGACGTCTCCAAGCGCATGCACGTTGACCGCTACGTCCTGCTGCGCCGCAAGGGCAGCAACGTGGACTGGGATGGCAAGACGCTGTCTAACGTGGACGGCGCCGTGGGCGCGCAGCTGGGCTATTCGGTCACGGACGTGCTGCGCAGCCTGAACGTGACCGTGGACGAAGGCAGCCAGCGCTCCGACGAACTGGTGCGCAAGCTGCTGGCCGGGCGCCTCGCCGCGGCGGCCGTGGGCGGCAGCGATGCGCGCACGCTGCTGGCGGGGCCGTTCGGGCCGCAGATCGAGGCGCTGCCGCGGCCGCTCATCGAAAAGCCGTACTTCCTGCTGCTGTCGCACCAGCTGGTGGAACGCCAGCCGGAGCTGGCGCGGCGCATCTGGAATGCCGTCGAAGCGGTGCGCAACGGCGAGCAATACAGGAAGCTCGAGAAATCCGAAGTACCGGCCGCCGCCGGCAAGGGCAAGCAACCTTGATGTCACGGGCATTGAGCGCGTTGCGCAACCTGCGGGACACCTGGCGCCGCGACATCGTGTTGCGGCTGGCGGTGTCCATCTTCCTGGCCGTCGTGCTGTCCACCGCGGCCTACACCACGTACGCCGTGCGCACGCTGCACGCGGAAGCCGAGCTGCAATTGCGCGAGCGTTCCGAGCGGCTGGTGACCGTGCTGTCGCAGGCGCTGGCGCGGCCGCTGTTCGACATCAATGGCGCCGCGATCACCAGCGTGGTCGACGCCATGCGCGCCACGCCCGAGGTGCTGATGCTGCGCGTGCTGGCCCCGAACGGCACCGAGCTGGCCAGCTTCGCCGCCTCGAAGCCGGATGCGCGTGGCGCGATCACGGTGCACCGCGACATCCACTTCCAGGACGGCGCGCGCAATTACCTGGTGGGCGCGGTCGACCTCACGTACTCCCGGCGTGCCACCGACGTGGCCCTGCGCCAGCAACTGGTGCAGGCGCTGACCGTGAACCTGCTGCTGGCGCTGACGATCGTCGGCTCCGTGTTCCTCGTGGCGCGCAAGACGGTGCGGCCGTTCGGCGACATCCAGAACGCGCTGGAAAAGCTCGCCCAGGGCAAGACCGACATCCAGCTCTCCGGCATCGGCCGGGCCGACCAGGTCGGCCGGCTGTCGATCGCCGTGCGCAGCTTCCGCGACACGCTCACGCGGCTGCGCTACGCCGAAACCGAGCTGCGCACGCTGAACGGCGACCTGGAACAGAAGGTGGACGCGCGCACGCAGGACTTGAAGCGCACGATCGCGGTGGCGCGCGACAGCGAACGCAAGCTGCGTGCGATCGTGGACACGGCGCTCGACGCCGTCGTCAACATGGACCGCAACGGCCGCGTGGTGGGCTGGAACCGGCAGGCCGAGGTCATCTTCGGCTACACGCGCGACGAGGCGCTGGGCCAGCAGCTGGACACGCTGATCATTCCGCCACGCTACCGCGCCGACCACCGCAAGGGCATGGCCCGCTACGTGGCCGGCGACAGCCCGGGTGAAGTGCTGGACCGCCGCATCGAGGTCGAGGCGCTGCGCGCCGACGGCAGCGAATTCCCCATCGAACTGTCGATCACCCGCATCGACCTGGATGCCGGCGAATTCGAGTTCTGCGGCTTCATCCGCGACATCAGCGAGCGCCGGGAGCGCGAGCAGAAGCTGGTGGCGGCCAATGTGCGGGCCGAGGCGGCCAATATCGCCAAGTCGGAATTCCTCGCCAACATGAGCCACGAGATCCGCACGCCGATGAGTGCGATCATCGGCATGGCCTACCTGGCGCTGCGCACCGACCTCAATACCAAGCAGCACGACTACGTGAGCAAGATCCACCGCGCCGCGCTGTCCCTGCTGGGCATCATCAACGACATCCTCGACTTTTCCAAGATCGAGGCGGGCCGGCTCGAAGTCGAACAGGTCCCGTTCTTCCTGGACGAGGTGCTGGCCCATGTGGCCAGCGTGACCAGCCAGCGCGCGGCCGAGAAGCAGCTCGAATACCTGTTCAACGTGCCGCCGGCGATCCCGCGCCATCTGGTGGGCGACCCGCTGCGGCTGGGGCAGGTGCTGATCAATCTCGTCAACAACGCCGTCAAGTTCACGCCGGCCGGCGAGCTGGAACTGTCCTGTACGCAGCTGCCGGCCGCGGCACAGGACCGCGTTGCCCTGCGCTTCTCGGTGCGCGACACCGGCATCGGCATGCCGGAAGAACAGATGGGCAAGCTGTTCCGTGCCTTCAACCAGGCCGACGGCTCCACGTCGCGCCAGTTCGGGGGCACCGGCCTGGGCCTGTCGATCTCGCAGCAGCTGGTGCGGCTGATGGGTGGCACGATCACGGTGAAGAGCGAGCAGGGCAAAGGGTCGGTGTTTTCGTTCGACCTGGAATTCGGCCTCTCCGGCCAGCCGGAACGCCCGCCGGTCGTGCCCGCGGCGCTGAACGATGCGCGCGTGCTGCTGGTGGACGACAGCCCGGTGGCGCTGGAGGTTCTGGGCGAGGCGGCGCGCGCGCTGCCGCTGCGGGTGCACACGGCATCGTCGGGTGCCGAGGCGCTGGCCAACGTGCTGGAGGCCGACGCGGCCGACGACCCGTATGCGCTGGTGCTGACGGACTGGCAGATGCCGGGCATGGACGGGATCGAACTGGCCCGCCGCGTGGCCGCCGCGCCGCTGGCGCGCCAGCCGGGCATGGTGTTGCTCACCGCCTTCGGCCGCGAGGAAGTGCAGCGCGAGGCGGAGGAGGCGGGCTTCGTGGGCTACCTGTTCAAGCCCATCGGTCAATCGATGCTCGTCGATACGCTGGTTTCCCTGTTTGCGCCGCCGCGCCGCCGCGGCCAGCCCGACGACGGCGGCAAGCTCGACGTGACGGGCCGCGTGCTGCTGGTCGAGGACAATCCCGTGAACCAGCAGATCGCCGCCGAACTGATGGGCATTCAGGGCATCGCCGTGGAATTCGCCGGCAACGGCCGCGAAGCGCTGGACCGGCTGGCCCAGGTAGGGCCGGGCTACTACGACGTGGTGCTGATGGACCTGGAAATGCCCACGCTGGACGGCCATGCCACCACGCTGGAACTGCGCCGCGACCGCCGATTCGACGGCTTGCCGGTGATCGCCATGACGGCCCACGCACTGGCCGACGTGCGCGAACGCTGCCTGGCCGAAGGCATGCAGGATTACCTGACCAAGCCGATCGACCCCGACCTGCTGTATGCCACGCTGGCGCGCTGGCTGGGCCGCGCCATGCCGCCGGTGGCGCCGCGCCCGCCGCGCGCGCCCGGCCAGGAAGAGCTGCCGCTGCTGCCGGGGATCGACACGGTGCGCGGCCTGCGCCACGTGGCCGGCAACGAAACGCTGTACCTGCAATTGCTGGACCGCTTCCGCAATTCCCAGCGCGACGCCGCGACCGACCTGGCCACCGACCTGCTGCACTGCGACCGCGACAGCGCGCGCCAGCGTGCCCACACCTTGCGGGGCGTGGCCGGCAATGTCGGCGCCAACGCGGTGGAGGCGACGGCGCGCGCCATCGAGGAAATACTGGACCGGCACGAAGTGCCGGCCGCCACCCTGGTCGACGAATTGACGGACGTGCTGCGCACCGCCGTCACCGGACTCGATGCCCACTTCGGCAGCGCGGATGGCATGCCGGCAAACGCCGCCGGCGAGGCGGCGCCCGTGGTGCCCGAGGATGCGCTGGCGCGGCTGCGCGAACTGCTGTCTGCCTACAGCGGCGACAGCAACGATTATTTTGCCGGGGCGCGCCCGGCGCTGGCGGCCGTGCTGCCGCCGGCGGCGCTGGAGCGCGTGGCCGCGCACATCGCCAGTTATGAATTCGACGCGGCCCGGCAGGTGCTCGACGCCGCCCAGGAGGCAACATGAATCCCGCCCGCCCCACCGTGCTGATCGTGGACGACACGCCCGACAACATCATGCTGCTGGCCACGCTGCTGAAGGAGAAGTACCGGACGAAGGTCGCCACCAACGGCGCCACGGCCTTGCAGATCCTGGCAGGCGGCGACGTGGACCTGGTGCTGCTGGACGTGATGATGCCGGACATGGATGGCCTGGAAGTGTGTCGCCGCATCGTGCGCGAGCCCCGCACGGCGGACGTGCCGGTGATCTTCACCACGGCGAAGAACCAGCCGGAAGACGAAGCGCGCGGGCTGGAGGCAGGCGCCGTCGACTACATCACCCGCCCGGTCAGCCCGCCGATCCTGTTCGCCCGCATCGCCACCCACCTGGCGCTGCGCGCCGCGCGCCGCGAACTGGCGCGCCGCAACGCCGAACTCGAAGCCTTGCTGGCGAAACGTGACGGCAATGCTGCCACGAAATTTGAGATACCTTAAGAAAATGTAAGGGTTGGTGCTCTTTCGCGAGAAATGGTATATATTATTTATATAGTTCAACTTTTCCAGGAGCATCCATGAACGCCAAGACCGACGTGATCAAGACTTCCGCCGACACCGCCACCAAACCCGCCTCGTCCACCACCGCGCCCGTCGCCGAGAAAAGTGCCGAACAGCGCGCCGCGAAAGTGGATGGCAAGGTGGAAGCCGCGCCGGCAGCCAAGCCTGCCCGCAAGACGGCGGCGGCAAAGGCGGTGACAGCCCCCACAGCCCCGGCCGCACAGCCGGCCAAGCCGGTGAAGGCAAAGGCCGCGAAGGCGCAGGGCGCGGAGGAGCCTGCGGCGCAACCTGGCGCGAAGGCAGTCGCGGAACCCGCCGCGAAGGCCCCGAAGCAGGTGAAGGCCAAGCCGGCCAAGGCCGAGGCGAAAGTCGAAGCCAAGCCGGTAGCGAAGCCGGCGGCGAAGGCCGAAGCCAAGCCGGAAGCGAAGGCGCCGGCCAAGCCCGCCAAGGCGAAGGCGAAAGCCGAACCGGCCAAGGCCGAGCCGAAAGCGGCAGAGCCGAAAGCGGCAGAGGCGAAAGCGGCCAAGCCCGCCAAGGCGGTGAAGGCCAAGCCGGTCGTGAAGACCGAGCCGAAGCCCGCCGAGAAGGCCGCCCAGCGCAAGGAACGCCTGGTGCGCGACAGCTTCACCATGCCGGAAGCGGAATACGCGGTGCTCGGCGAAGTGAAGAAGGCATGCCTGAAGGCCGGCTTCGAGATCAAGAAGAGCGAGCTGCTGCGCATCGGCGTCGCGCTGATCAGCCAGATCGACATGGCCACGCTGAAGAGCGTGCTGGCTTCGCTGCCGCAGCTGAAGACGGGCCGCCCGAAGAAGGACTGATGCTTCCCTGGCCGGCGCGCCACGTGCAATAGCGGTCTGCAAGTGACGCGCCGGCGCCACGGTCACGGAACCGACATGGACCTGTCATGGTCTTGAAGTAATCCGCCGCTACGCTTGCTTCGTCTCCACCTGAACGGAAGGACGAAGCATGCAGCAGACGACCATCGCGGCCGCCTCCCGCGCCCCGCGCCCCCGCCTTGTAACGAGCATCGCCAGCACGCCCGAAGAGTTGCGCGAGGCGCAGCGCCTGCGCTACCGCGTCTTCATCGAAGGCATGGGCTTGAGCGCGCTGGTTCGCCCCGACGGCCTCGATTGCGACGAGTTCGACGAACACTGCGACCACCTGCTGGTGCGCGACGCGCTCACGCTGCAAGTCGTGGGCACCTACCGCGTGCTGCCGCCGGCCGGCGCCCGCCGCCTGGGCCGCTTCTACTCCGAAGGCGAGTTCGATGTGGGCCGCCTGAACCCTCTGCGCGGGCGCATCGTGGAAGCGGGCCGCGCCTGCATCCATCCCGACTACCGCGGCGGCAGCGTGATCATGCTGCTGTGGGCCGCGCTGGCGGACTACATGCACCGCCAGGGCTGCGACTACCTGGCCGGCTGCGCCAGCATCAGCCTGGCCGACGGCGGTCACAACGCCGTCGCCGTGTTCCGCGAACTGCGCGAAACGCGGCTGTCGCCACCCGAATACCGCGTCACGCCGCACCTGCCGTTCCCGTACTCGAAGATCGAGCCCGCCGCCGCGCCCATCGTGCCCGCGCTGCTGAAAGGCTATATGCGCTCCGGCGCCTGGATCTGCGGCGAGCCGGCCTGGGACCCCGACTTCGACAGCGCCGACCTGTTCGTGCTGATGCCGCTGGCGAACCTCGATGCGCGGTATGCGCGGCATTACGGGGTGGAGGAGATGGCGATCGCGGCCTGAAGCAGCCGCTGGCAGCCGATCCGCAGGGGGCTGTCCCCTGTTCCTGAGGCAGCCGCTGACGGTAGGTCCGCAGGGGTCTGTCCCCGGTAAGCGTTGACAGCCGCACTTGCACGCGGCGGGGCGAGGGGACTGACCCCGGTGTTTGCCTGCAGGATGGCGGCGCCCGCCAAAACCCTGGGTCAGTCCCTGCTCCTGACGCAGCCGTTGGCGGCGGATCCGCAGGGGTCTGTCCCCGGTAAGCGTTGACAGCCGCGCTTGCACGCGGCGGGGCGAGGGGACTGACCCCGGTGTTTGCCTGCGCGATGGCGGCGCCCGCCAAGAAACCGGGGTCAGTCCCCTTGTGACGCTAGCGGCGAGCGCCACCGCCAACACTTACCGGGGACAGACCCCTTCGGGCCGCAGGCCAGCGCAGCCATCACCGCCCCATATCCCGCGACATCGGTACATGCGCCGCGGACCCGCCAGCCGCACCCAGCCCCGTATCCGCATGATGCCGCTTGTGCGGCGCCCCCGAGATCCGCAGCGCCAGCCCGCGCAGGATCACGTAGAACAGCGGCGTGAGGAACAGCCCGAAGAACGTCACCCCCAGCATGCCGGCGAACACGGCGACACCCATCGCATGCCGCATCTCGGCGCCGGCGCCGCTGGAGAACACGAGGGGCAGCACGCCCATGATGAAGGCGATGGACGTCATCAGGATCGGCCGCAGCCGCAGCCGGCACGCCTCCAGCGCCGCCTGCACGACGCTGCGCCCGTGGTCTTCCAGCTCGCGGGCGAATTCCACGATCAGGATCGCGTTCTTCGACGCCAGGCCCACCAGCACGAACAGGGCGATCTGCGTGAACACGTTGTTGTCGCCGCCGGTCAGCTTCACGCCCACGAGGGCGCACAGGATCGACATGGGAACGATGAGGATCACGGCCAGCGGCAGCGTCCAGCTTTCGTACTGCGCGGCCAGCACGAGGAACACCAGCAGCACGCACAAGGGGAACACGAACACCATCGTGTTCCCGGCCAGGATTTCCTGGTACGTGAGGTCCGTCCATTCGAACGTGATCCCCTTCGGCAGCACCTCGCGCGCCAGCGCCGTCATCGCTTCCTGGGCCTGGCCGGACGACACGCCCGGCGCCGGGCCGCCGCTGATGTCCGCCGCGAGGTAGGCGTTGTAGCGGTTCACCATGTCCGGCCCGTAGGTATCGCTGATGCGCATCAGCGAGGAGAGGGGGATCATCTCTCCCTTGTCGTTGCGCACCTTCAACTGCGCGATCTGCTCGCGCTGCGAACGGAACGGCGCGTCCGCCTGCACCACCACCTGGTAGGTGCGGCCGAACTGGTTGAAGTCGTTTACGTACAGCGAACCCAGGTTGATCTGCAGGGTCTGGTAGATCGTTTGCAGGGGCACGCCCAGCTGCTTGGCACGGGTTCGGTCGACGTCGGCGAACAATTGCGGCACATTGATCTGGTAGCTGGAGAACACGCCGGCCAGTTGCGGTGTCTGCCACGCCTTCGCCTGCAAGGCCTGCACGGCGCCGTACAGCGCGTCGTAGCCCAGGCTGCCCCGGTCCTCGACCATCATCTTGAAGCCGCCGATCGAACCCAGGCCATTCACGGGCGGCGGCGGGAACACCATGATGAACGCATCCTCGACGGCGCCCATGCGCTTGTTCACTTCGGCGGCAATGCCGTTGCCGGACAGTTCGGGCGTCGTGCGCTCGTGGAACGGCTTCAGGCCGATGAACACGATGCCCGTGTTCGGCGCATTGATGAAGCCATTGATCGACAGGCCGGGAAAGGCCACCGCGTCCATCACGCCCGGAACATCCTTGGCGATGGTCGACATGCGGCGGATCACCGCATCGGTGCGCTCCAGCGACGACGCGTCGGGCAGTTGCGCGAAGCCGACCAGGTATTGCTTGTCCTGCTGCGGCACGAAGCCGGACGGCACCGCGCGAAACACGAACACGGCGGCCACCGTGAGCGCCAGGTAGACGCCGATGCCGAGGCTCTTGCGCACCATCACGCCCTTCACGCCCCGGCCATACGATTCGGACGCGAGATGGAAGAAGCGGTTGAACCAGCCGAAGAAGGGGCCGAGCACCTTGTCCATGGCGCGGGTGAGGCGGTCCTTCGGTGCGTCGTGCGCCTTCAGCAGGGCGGCCGACAGGGCCGGCGCCAGCGTCAGCGAGCACAGCGCCGAGATCACGGTGGAGATCGCGATCGTCAGCGCGAACTGGCGGTAGAACTGGCCCGTGAGGCCGGAAACGAAGGCGATCGGCACGAACACCGCGCACAGCACCAGCGCGATGGCGATGATGGGGCCGGACACTTCCTTCATCGCCTGGATCGTGGCATCGTGCGGCGACAGGCCGGACGCGATATTGCGCTCGACGTTCTCCACCACGACGATGGCATCGTCGACCACGATGCCGATCGCCAGCACGAGGCCGAACAGCGACAGCGTGTTGATCGAAAAGCCGAACAGCAGCATCACGGCAAAGGTGCCCACGATCGACACGGGCACCGCCAGCAGGGGGATGATGGATGCCCGCCAGGTCTGCAGGAACACGATCACCACCAGCACCACCAGGGCCACCGCCTCGAGCAGCGTGTGGATGACGGCGCGGATCGATTCGCGCACGAATTGCGTGGGGTCGTAGACGACCTGCCACTCCACGTCTTCGGGGAAGTCCGCCTGCAGGCGTTTCAGCGTGGCGCGCACGTCCTCCGACAATTGCAGGGCATTGGCGCCGGGCGCCTCGAAGATGCCGATCGCCGCGGCCGATTTATTGTTCAGCAGCGAACGCAGCGCATACGAGTTCGACCCCAGCTCCACGCGCGCCACGTCGCGCAGCAGGGTCACCGCGCCATCCTCGTTGGTGCGCACGATGACGGCGCCGAATTCGTCCACCGTCTTCAGGCGGCCGGTCGCGTTCACCGTCAGCTGGAATTGCGAATCCTTGGTGGGCGATGCGCCCACCACGCCGGCGGCCACCTGCACGTTCTGCTCGCGGATCGCGTTCACCACGTCCGGCGCCGTCATGCCGCGCGCGGCCAGCTTTTGCGGGTCGATCCACACGCGCATGGCGTAGTCGCCGGCGCCGAACAGGATCACCTCGCCCATGCCGGGAATGCGCGACAGCTGGTCCTTCACGTTCAGCACCGCGTAGTTGCGCAGGTAGACGTCGTCGTAACGGCCCTTCGGCGACACGAGGTGGGCCACCATCGTCAGGTTCGGCGACGACTTGGCGGTGGTGACGCCGATCTGCCGTACTTCCTCCGGCAGCCGGGGCAGGGCGCGCTGCACGCGGTTCTGCACCTGGGTCTCGGCCTGTTCGACGTTGGTGCCCACCTGGAAGGTGACGGTCAGCGCCAGCGAGCCGTCGGAGGTGGCCTTCGAATCCATGTACAGCATGCTTTCCACGCCGTTGATCTGCTCTTCCAGCGGCGCGGCCACCGTTTCGGCGATCACCTTCGGGTTCGCGCCGGGATATTGGGCGCGCACCACCACGGAAGGCGGCACGACCTCCGGGTATTCGGACACCGGCAGTTCGACGATCGAAATCAGGCCGGCCACGAAGATCAGGATCGACAGCACGGCCGCGAAGATCGGCTTGTCGACGAAGAAGCGGGGGAAGTTCATGGTCACCCCGCCTTGGGCGTGCTGCCCGCCCGTGCCGGCGCGTCGGGATCGGCATCCATCGGCACCAGCTTGGGCTGCACCGGCGCGCCGGGCCGCACGCGCTGCAAGCCGCCGACCACGATGCGCTCGCCCGGCGCCAGGCCCTGGCGCACCACGCGCAAGCCGTCCGCCGCGGGGCCGAGCACCACTGGCCGGTATTCGGCCTTGCCGCTCTTGCCGACCACGTAGACGAACTTGCGGTCCTGGTCCGTGTTCACTGCGCGGTCGTGGATCAGCAGCGCGCGCGAGGTGCCCCCGTTCTTGCCGCCGTTCTTGCCGCCATCCTTGCCGGCGCTGCCGGCCGCGATCTGCACGCGGGCGAACAGTCCCGGCACCAGGGTGCCGTCCTTGTTGGCGAACGTGGCGCGCATGCGCACGCTGCCGGTGGCCGGGTCGAGCCGGTTGTCCACGAATTCCAGCTTGCCCTCGTGCGGGAAGCCCGTTTCGTTGGCCAGGCCGACCTTCACCGGCACCGGCTCGTCCTGCCGGGCGCGGGCGCGCACGCGCAGGTACGTGTCCTCGTCGCCGTCGAAGCTGGCGTAGATGCGGTCCGTGGACACGACGGAGGTCAGCACCGCGGTCTGGTCCACCAAGTTGCCCACCGTGATTTCGGCCTTGCTTGCGCGGCCGTCGATCGGCGACGTCACGCGCGTGTAGCCCAGGTTCAGGCGGGCTGTCTCGACCTCGGCCTGGGCCGAGCGGGCCGCCGCTTCCAGGTCCTTCTGGGCGGCCACCCGTTCGTCGAATTCCCGGCGCGCGATGGCCCGGTCGCCCAGCAGGCGTTCGGCGCGTTCCAGTTCCACCTTGGCCAGGCCGGCGCGGGCGCGCGCCGAATTGGCGTTGGCCTCGGCCCGCGCGAGTTCGGCCTGGTAGGGGCGCGCGTCGATCGTGAACAGGGGCTGGCCTTTCTTCACCAGGGCGCCGGCCGAAAATTCCACCGCCGTGATATAGCCGGGCACGCGCGGGCGGATCTCCACGCGTTCCACGGCTTCCAGGCGGCCGGAGAATTCCTGCGTCTCCACGATGTCCTTTTCGACGACCGTGGCGGCGGAGACGGGGGCCGGCGGCGGGGCGCCCCCGGCGGGAGTCTGGCTTTCGGCCTGCTTGCAGCCGGCAAGGAAGATTGGGATCAGGAGCGCGGCAAGGCGCAGGGGAAGTCGAAAAGACGGGCGGAATGGCTCGGACATCGCGGTACCCTCCGGAAGCGGCATGGTTGCCATGCACCAGTCTAGTGCGGGCAGGGGAGGTCAACATCTCCCTGAAGCGGGAAGCGCGACACGGCGATCTGTGTCAGGAAAGACTTGCAGCGGGACTGCGGAGAGTTACTGCGGAGAGTTAATGGGGGAGTTACCGAGAGGAGTTACTGAGGGGGAAGGAAAAGGGCGCCGGGATGCGATGCCGGCGCCGGGCATTGCACGCTCAGTGCACGGACGCATTGGACAATTCTTTGAGTTCCCGAATGCTCAATTCCGATTTCTCGTGCATGCGCAACAGGATGGTTGCGCCCACAGCCAGCTTGCGGTGGCGAATCTTGCTGATGATCGGCGGCTGCACCTCGAGCACGCGGCATAGTTCCGCGTCGTTCTTCAGGTTCATCCGCTCGATCAAGGTGTCCAGGAGCTTGTTCGGCACGAAGCTGGAAGGCTCCAATGCCCGCGCCCGGTTCATTGCCTCGATGAGTTCCATTTTCTTTTGCCTCACGCTCATTTGCTCCTCCCTGAAAAAGACATGCGTAAAAAGGCGTCGCTTGATGGAAAAAATATTGATAACCAAGCAAGTTAAGGAAATCATACTACGGCTGAAAAAAAAAGCGCGCGTCTTATACAAAAAATATGACGTGTTAATGACCAATCGACTTGACAGGCGTTGCGTCTTGCAATCCAGCGCGCGTAAGGATGAGCGTACGATCGGCCATGGCCGCGGCTGCCTGGGAGTGGGTGACCATGATCGTGCAGGCGCCGCTGGCCCGTATCTCGGTACGCAACACCTCGAGCACGGCATGCGCCGTGTCGGGGTCGAGGTTGCCGGTGGGCTCGTCGGCGAGCACCAGCGCGGGGCGGTGCACGAGCGCGCGGGCAATCGCCACCCGCTGCATTTCGCCACCGGACAGTTCGTGAGGGTAACTTTGCTCGCGGCCCTTCAAGCCGACGGCGGCAAGCATCTCGGCGGCGCGGCCTTGCGGCATGCCGTTGAGTAACAGGGGCAGCGCCACGTTCTGCAACAGCGTCAGGTGGGGCAGCACGTGGAAGGCCTGGAAGATGAAGCCCATGCGCTGGCGGCGCAGGCGGGTGGCGGCATTGTCGTCCAGCGCGGCCATGGCGATGCCGTCGACGAGGATGGCTGCCTCGGGGCCGGGGTCGGGGTGGTCGAGCCCGGCAATCAGGTTCAGCAGCGTGGACTTGCCGACGCCGGAATCGCCCATGATGGCGACGAATTCGCCGGCCGCGAAGCGGTACGACAGGTTGGACAGCACCGGGCGGCCGCCCGCGTATGTCTTGCTCAGCTTGCGCAGTTCCAGCATCGGCTTCCTTGATGGATTGTCGTGGATTATCGGGTCAGCTTGCGGCGCAGCCAGAAGCTGGCGCCATCGACGAGCGCCACCAGCAGCAGCATGGCCAGGATGACGGTGGCGGCCTTTTGCATCTGGAACAGCGACAGGTGGTACTTCAGCATCTGCCCCAGCCCGCCGGCACCGACCACGCCGAGGATCGCCGCGGCCCGGATATTGTTCTCCCAGCGGTACAGTGTATAGGACAACATCTGTGGCAGCGTCTGCGGCAGGGTGGCGTAGAAGAACGCGGCCATCGGCGTGGCGCCGTTGGTGCGCAGGCTTTGCTCGGGCAGCGGGGTGGCGTTTTCCAGCGCGTCGGCGAACAGCCGGCCGAGCACTCCGGCCGTGTGCGCGCCCAGCGCCAGCGTGCCGGGGAAGGGGCCCAGGCCGGCGGCGATCAGCAGCACGGAGGCCCAGACCAGCTCCGGGATCGAACGCAGCACGTTCAGCACGGCCCGCACGGCCCCGCGCAGCGGGCGGCCGAACCGGCCAGCGGCCGGGATCGCCAGCAGCAGGCCGGCCGCGACGGCCAGCAGCGTGCCCACCGCCGACATGGCCAGCGTTTCGGCCGTGGCGATGGCCGTCTTGCGCAGGAAGCCGGCGCCCATCTCGGGCGGGGCGAAGCCGGCGATGAATTCGGCCACGCTGGCCACCGCGTCGGCCGTGAAAAAGGCCGAGAAGTGTAGCGGCAGGCTGGCGAAGCTGGCGCCGACGAGGGCGAGCAGCGCCAGTGCCAGGAGCGGCCCGGACCAGCGGCGCGGCGGGGGCGAGGGGACTTTATCCTGCATGGTCATCCGAGCCGCTTCCTCAACTGTTTCGACACGAGGTCGGCGCAAGCCACCAGCAGCACGAATACGAGCAGCATCGTCGACACCTCGGCGCCGGCCAGCATCTTCATCGATTCATCCATGCGCTGCCCCAGGCCGCCGGCACCCACGAAGCCCATCACCACGGAACCGCGGATCGCGCATTCCCACCGGTACACGGTGTACGACACGAGTTCCGACGCCGATTCCGGCAGCGCGCCATACAGCAGCGCGCCGAGGCGCGAGCTGCCGTTGGCCAGCAGCGTATCGCTGGCATGCCGCTCCGAGGATTCGAGGATTTCGGCGTACACCTTGCCCAGCATGCCGCAGTAGGTGAGCGCGATCGCCAGCACGCCGGCGGTGGGACCCAGGCCGATGATGCGCACGAACAGCAGCGCCCACACCAGCTCTGGCACGCTGCGCAGCAGCACCAGCAGCCAGCGCACGGCCTGCCGCACCGCCCGCGGCACGAGGGCCATGCGGCCCGTGCCCAGGTGCGAGATAGACAGCCGCTCGGTGACGATCAGCGTGGCGGGAATGGCGCCCACGAGGGCCAGCGTGAGGCCGGCCGTGGCGATGGCAACCGTCTGCCACGTTTCGCGCACCAGCAATTGCAGGAATTCCGGCGAATGCGCGGGAGGCAGGAAATCGGCGAGAAAGCGCAGCGTGGCGTTCACGCTGTCGCCATCGAACAGCAGCGCGGGCTCGAACTCGCTGGCGACCAGCATCGGCCACAGGATCAGCAGTGCGACGATCGTGGCCGTGACGCGGCCGCGCCAGGCCGGGTCGGGATGCCGTTCGGCATAGGATGCGGCGGGAATGTTCTGCATCGGGTCTTGCAGGCTAGAGGCAGGCGCCCACGGCGAGCTTCTCGGGCAGCGTCTCCGGGTGCGGCGTATTGGCGGGCGGTTGTTCGTTCAAATACAGCTCGTCGATCATCGCCTGCGTGACCTGTTCGCGCGGCAGGTCGAAGACGATGCGGCCTTCCTTGAGCGCCACGATGCGGGGGAAGTGCGCCAGCGCCAGGTCCACCTGGTGCAGGCTGCACACGAGGGCCGCGTTGCGGGCGGCCGCCTCCTGCTGCAGCGTCGTCAGGGTCAGCTGGGACAGGGCCGGGTCGAGGGCGGACAGCGGCTCGTCGACCAGGAGGGCCTGCGCGGACGAGAGCAGCAGGCGCGCCAGGCCGCAGCGCTGGCGCTCGCCGCCGGAGAGGCGGTCCACGCGCGCATACAGCTTGTCGCCCAGGTTGAAGCGCGACAGCGCGCGCCACGCCGCTTCCGGGTCGACGGGTTTGACCAGCGACACCAGCGCCTGCCACAGGCTCCACTGCGGCAGCCGCGCCGCCAGCACCGCCGTGACCACGCGCTGGCGCGGCGGCAGCGGCGGCGTTTGCGGCGCGAGGAACAGCCGTGCGCGCAGCTTGTGCCGCTCGCGCTCGGAGAGTCGCCAGGGATCGCTGCCGAACGCCTCGAACGTGCCGCCATCGGGCACATGGCCCACCGATAGCGTGGCCAGCAGCGTGGTCTTGCCAGCGCCCGAGGGGCCGATCAGGGCCAGCTGCTCGCCGGGCTGCACGGTGAGAGAGATCTCCTGCAGCGCCCAGGCACGGGTACCGCCGGCATGGCGGGCGGACAGGTTGTCCAGCCGGTAGACGGGGCTGCCGGCCTGCACGGGATGACTGTCGATTGCCACTATTACTTCTTCAGGAGACCGGCGCTTTTCGCCGCCGCTTCGATGGCCGCGTAGTTTTCCGCCTTGGTCGGAACGAATTTCGTGGCGCGCTGCAGTGCCAGGATTTCCTTGCCTTCCGGCGTGCTGGCATCCAGGGCCAGGAAGGCGTCGGTGATCTTCTTCTTCAGCTCGGCCGGCATGTCGGCGCGCACCGTCCAGTTGTAATCGTAGTAGGCCGGAGTCGTGTAGAACACGCGCACTTTCGACGTGTCGACCTTCTTCTCGCCCACCAGCTTTTCCCACACGGAGATGTTCAGGGCGCCCGCATCGACCTTGCCGCCGGCGACCGCGGCCACGGTGGCGTCGTGCGCGCCCGAATAGGCCACGCGCTTCAGGTCGCTGTCAGGATCGATCTTCGCGCCCAGCAGGAACGAGCGCGGCATCAGGTGGCCGGACGTGGACGATTCCGAGCCGAACGACAGCGTCTTGCCCTTCAGGTCGTCCAGCTTCGTGATCGACGGCGACGTGGTGATGAACACGGAGCGGAATTTTTCGTCTTCCAGGCGCTGCACGAGTGGCACCACCTGGCCCTTGCTGCGTTCCTTCGCCTGCACGAAGGTGAAGCCGCCGAACCACACCATGTCCAGCTTCTTGTTCACCAGCCCTTCGACGGAGGCGGCGTAGTCGGTCACCGGGGTGAATTCGACCTTCATGCCGGTCTTCTTCTCCAGGTATTCGCCCAGCGGCTTGAACTTGCGCTGCAGTTCGGTCGGCGCTTCGTCGGGAATGGCCGAGACGCGCAGCACGCCCTGGGCGAGGGCAGGCAGGGAAAACAGGGTGCCGAGGGCGAGGGCGCCGGCGGCGCGCAGGAAGGTACGTTTCATCATGGAGTAATAAAGTTGTTATAGATGTTGCTGCTTGCGGGGCACCGTCACTCGGCTGTCAACGCTACCAAAGCGGGGCGCCCAGATTTTTGTAATTGAGTATCATAGCAAAACTGCCTTCGCGGTCCTGACAGTCAGTAACAATCAAGAAAGAGACATCATGCCCATGACCCGAACGATGCGCCGCAGCGCCGCGCTGCACACCCTTGCCGACGATGCGGTAGGGGTTGACAATGCGGCCGACGCCGACGGCGCGGTAGCGCACGGCGACCGCGCCGCGATTGCCGAGATCCAGGCCGGCCTGCTGGCCCCGCAGGCGCGGACCTCACCGAAATACCTGTACGACAGCCTGGGCTCGCGCCTGTTCGAGGCGATCTGCGAGCTGCCCGAGTATTATCCCACACGAACGGAAGCGGCGATCTTTGCCGCCCACGGCGAGGATATCGCCCGCCGCGTGGGCACGGGGGGCACGCTCATCGACCTGGGCGCGGGCAATTGCGCGAAGGCGGCCAGCCTGTTTCCCTTGCTTCAGCCGCAACAATACGTGCCGATCGATATTTCGCGCGACTTCCTGAACGAAGCCGTCGGCCGGCTCCAGCAGCGCTTTCCGAAGATCGCCATGTCGGCGCTGGCGCTCGACCTGTCGGGCCCGTTCACCCTGCCGTCGAGCGTGAACCTGGCGCGCCGCACGTTCTTCTATCCCGGTTCCTCGATCGGCAACTTCGCGCCGCACGAGGCGATCGCCTTCCTGCGCCGCGTGCGCGAGAACGCACCCGTCGACGGCGGCCTGCTGATCGGCGTGGACCTGGTGAAGGATGCGGCCGTGCTGGACGCCGCCTACGACGATGCGATCGGCGTGACGGCGGCGTTCAACCTGAACATGCTGCGCCACCTGAACCACCTGACGGGTTCCGATTTCGACGTGCGCCAGTGGCGCCACGTGGCCTTCTTCAACACCGAGGAAAGCCGCATCGAAATGCACCTGGAAGCGCGCATGGCACTGACCGTGCACTGGCCGGGCGGCGAACGGCGCTTCGCCCGCGGCGAGCGCATTCATACCGAGGACAGCTACAAGTACACGCCGGAGAGCTTTGCCGACGTGCTGGCGCAGGCCGGCTTCAGGGCCGATGCCACATGGACCGACGATGCCGGCTGGTTCGCCGTCATGCACGCTAGCGCATCGGCGGCTTAGGGGAGGATTCGCATGCAGCTGATCGACCCGGCCGTGTGGACGGCCCGCTACCGCGCCGTGCGCGAGCATTCGCTGGCGCTGGCAGCGCCGCTGTCCGACGAGGACTGCGGCGCCCAGTCGATGCCGGACGCCAGTCCGATCAAATGGCACCTGGCGCACACCACGTGGTTCTTCGAGACCTTCATCCTCGAAGCGATGGAGCGGGATTTCGCGCCCTTCCACCCGGCGTTCCGCGTGCTGTTCAATTCCTATTACAACGGCGTGGGCCAGAAGCACCCGCGCCCGCAGCGCGGCTTGCTGACGCGCCCCTCGATGGCGCAGGTGCGCGCGTACCGCGCCGATGTGGACGAGCGCATCGCCGCGCTGATCGGCGGCTCGCTCGATGCCGATGCGCGCGCCCGGCTCGCCGCCTTGCTCACGCTGGGCCTGCAGCACGAGCAGCAGCACCAGGAACTGATGCTGACGGATGTGAAGCACCTGCTGGCGCAGAACGGCCTGAATCCGGAATACCTGGCCGAACCCCTGCCGCGCGTGGAGCCCGCCTTGGCGCTGGCCTGGCTGCCGTTCGAGGGTGGTGTGACGGAAATCGGCTACGAAGGCGATGGCTTTTGCTTCGACAACGAACTGCCGCGCCACCGCCAGTTCGTGGAACCGTTCGCGCTGGCCTCGCGGCTCGTGACGAACGGCGAATACCTGGCCTTCATCGAGGCCGGCGGCTACCGCGATCCCGCGCTGTGGCTGGCCGAAGGGTGGGACTGGATCGGCGCCCAGGGCATCGACAAGCCGCTGTACTGGCGCCGCGGCGAGGACGGCACATGGTGCGAGTTCACGCTGATGGGCTTGCAGCCCCTGGACCTGGAGCGGCCGCTCACGCATATCTCGCTGTTCGAGGCGGATGCGTATGCGCACTGGGCCGGTGCCCGGCTGCCGACGGAAGCGGAGTGGGAACACGCCGCGCGCCAGGCCGGCGTGGTGCCCGGCTCGCCATCGGCGTTGCCGCATCCGGGCGGCGCGGATGCTTCCGGTTCGCTGCATGACATGTTCGGCCACTGCTGGCAATGGACCAGCAGCAGCTACGCGCCTTACCCCGGCTTCAAGCCGGCCGCCGGCGCCATCGGCGAATACAACGGCAAGTTCATGGTGAACCAGTACGTGCTGCGGGGATCGTCGTGCGCCACGCCCGCGGGGCATGGACGGGCCAGTTACCGGAACTTCTTCCCGGCGGGGGCGCGCTGGCAATTTACGGGAATCAGATTGGCGCGGTAGTTATAGCACCTGGTGTCGTACACCTTTACGAGCAAAGCTCGTAAAGGTGTACGACACCGGTTTTCTTCGGAAGCATTGGCGAGCTCACAGGAACACCGGTGTCGTACACCATTTTCTGGAGAAAATGATGTACGACACCAAGCGCCCCGGTCGGATCAAGCCGCCGCGTTCGCCGCCGCTGCCACCGCTTCCTTCTGCTTCAACTGCCGGTTCACCGCCGACAGCACGGCCTTGAACGACGCGGTGACGATATTGCTGTCGATGCCCGCGCCGAACAGCGTCGGGCCGTTATCCAGGCGCAGTTCCACGTAGCAGGCCGCCTTGGCATTGGCGCCGTGGCCGATCGCGTGCTCGTGGTAGTCCATCAGCTTCACGTCCAGGCCCAGCGCGTCCACGAACGCATCGATCGGGCCGTTGCCGCCACCTTGCAGCGCGAGCGGGGCGCCGCGATGCAGCAGGCCGATGTCGATCTGCACAGTCTCGTCGGCGCTGCTGTCTTCCGTCATCTTGTGCGACACGTAGGCATACGGCGACGTCTGCGCGAAGTACTCGCGCTCGAAGATCTCGTGAATGCCTTCGGAGGTGATTTCGAGGCCCGTCTCGTCGGCCACGGCCTGCACGGCGCGCGAGAACTCGATCTGCAGGCGGCGCGGCAGCACCAGGCCGTAATCCTGTTCCAGCAGGTAGCTCATGCCGCCCTTGCCGGACTGGCTGTTCACGCGGATCACCGCGTCGTAGCTGCGGCCCAGGTCCTGCGGGTCGATCGGCAGGTAGGGGATTTCCCACGGCGCGTCCGGCTGCTGCTGCGCAAAACCTTTCTTGATCGCGTCCTGGTGCGAGCCGGAGAACGCGGTGAACACCAGGTCGCCCACGTACGGGTGGCGCGGGTGCACCGGCAGCTGGTTGCATTCCTCGACGATCTTGCGCACCGAGTCGATGTCCGAGAAGTCCAGGCCCGGATGCACGCCTTGCGTGTACAGGTTCAGGGCCAGCGTGACCAGGTCGACGTTGCCGGTGCGTTCGCCGTTGCCGAACAGGCAGCCCTCGACGCGCTCGGCGCCGGCCATGACGGCCAGTTCGGCGGAAGCGACGGCGGTGCCGCGGTCATTGTGCGGGTGCACGCTGATGATGATCGACTCGCGGCGCTCGATGTTCCGGCACATCCATTCGATCTGGTCGGCGTACACGTTCGGCGTGCTGCATTCGACGGTCGTCGGCAGGTTGACGATCATCTTCTTCTCCGGCGTGGGCTGCCAGATGGCCGTCACGGCGTCCACGATCTGCTTGGAGAAATCCAGCTCGGTGGTGGAGAACGATTCCGGCGTGTATTCGAACGTCCAGTCGGTTTCCGGATGCTGCGCCAGCAGTTCCTTGACCAGCGTGGTGCCAGTGGTGGCGATATTGACGATCTGCTCGCGCGACATATTGAACACCACCTTGCGGAACACCGGGGCCACCGAGTTATACAGGTGGATGATTGCCTTCTTGGCACCCGCCGCGGCGTCCACGGTGCGGCGGATCAGTTCTTCGCGCGACTGGGTCAGCACGATGATGGTCACGTCGTCCGGGATGCGCTTTTCGTCGATCAGCTTGCGCACGAAGTCGAAGTCCGTCTGCGACGCCGAGGGGAAGCCCACTTCGATTTCCTTCAGGCCCGTCTTGATCAGCAGGTCGAAGAACTTCAGCTTCTTCTCCACGCTCATCGGTTCGATCAGCGCCTGGTTGCCGTCGCGCAGGTCGGTGCTCATCCAGATCGGCGGCTTCGAGATGGTCTGGTTCGGCCAGGTGCGGTCGCTCAACTGCACGGGCGGGAAGGCGATGTATTTCACGGACGGGTTCTGCAACATCATGGTGTACTCCTGGGTTCTCGGATTCTGTCGGGGACCGATGGCGGTCGCTGCATGTGGCGAAAGGCTGCCTGATGGGCCACGGGGCGCTGGACCAGGCAACCGGTCGGTAGCGATAGCGGCAGAGGCAGTAGCCAGATCAGCGACTGCGGCTGCGCGCGTGCGACGTGTGAATGGATGGCGGGCATCGGTGCATCTTTCCTGACTTGTGAGACGGTGCGGCTTGTGGCCGGCGGAGGTACAACAGTGTGTGCAGCGCGCACAGGGGTGAAACGAATCAGGCGCGTGCTAGTAGGCGCGTTGCCAGCGGTAGGCCGGCAAGCGATAGCAGGAAAGCGGATGGTTGCGGATGCGTGAACATGGCATCAATGTAAGAGAAGCTGTTTGCGCTTGTCAAGAGAAAAAGCCCGGCACAACCGTCGGAGGCACGCACGGTGGAACGATGTAGCGGGCTTTCGCATGGCCCGCGTGGTTCGTGCACGCAATGTTTTCTCCCACTCGATCGGCCCAAATCGCTAGCGGAGGTCCACAAGACAGGGCTGCAGGTCAACATCAACCTTTGCAGCTCGAAGAGCGAAAACAAGGTGGTGGACCTCCATCACCACGCGGTCGCGTCGATGCTCAGCACCGGCGGCACGTGTCGATCAGGCGGGCAGTGGTTGCGTCAACAGCAAAGTCACGTCGTTCGGCAGCGACATCACGGCCGGTGGCGATATCGCATTGTCAGCCGATACCGCGACCCGTCAGCAGCAATAACAGCAGGCTGTCACGTACGGGCCCCCAAGCAGCGTTGCAGGGAAACCTTCGAGCGACGCGCGCCTGCCGGCCGACAATGCATTGACGCAACCTTCCCGCCGACCGCGTCTTTTCAGCGGCTTTTCTGTCGAGTTCACAACAATTGCGCTTCATTTGTGAAGTATTTCTTTCCGTGTTGCAACATCACTGCTATAGTTTTTTCTTTTTTGTAACGACCATCTTCATGAAACAAAATACCTTCGCGCGGGCCGTCCGCTTGATCGCGACTCTCGCATTGGCAGTCGCGGTTTCCGGCTGTGTTACCAAAACGATCGCCACCGATCCGACCAAGGCACCGGCCACGCAGGGGCAGAGCCCCGTGGTGTTGAGCACCACCAGCAACACGGCGGAAGTGCGTGGGTTCGACACGATACGGCTGGTTCGGTTCTCCGAGCCCGGCGAGAACCCGTTGGCCGTCGTGACGATCGATACATACGAACTGCGCCGGGTGGCGCCGGGCATGGCGCGCGACACGGCGCTGTTCGTCGGCAACCTGCCTGCTGGTAAGTACTACATCACCGACCTGGTCGATGCCCGCAGCAACCTGAAGCTGAACGTGTCCCGCGCGCGTCACGACACGCTGGGCGTCTTCGCGGTCACGGCCGGCGCGCCGGTCGATCTGGGCCGGCTGATCGTCACGCCGTTAAACACGAAGGTGCTGCATGGGCGCAGCAGGCTGGTTCAGTCCAATGCCGAGCTGCTGAAGCGCTACTCGCCCGAATACGCGCGGCTGTTCACGGTACCGGTGCAAGGCGGCTGGACCAAGCCGCCCCTCGAAACCGACCGCGTCGAGGAATATGCGCTGACGCGGCCGGTGGGGGCCGACTGCATGTCGGAGCTGGACGATGGGCGCGTGGCGGCCGCCAGCCGCCTCGGCAGCGTGCTGCTGCGGGACCGTGGCGGGCGCTGGAACATCGTGCGCGGTCCGGGCATCGAATCGCTGCTGTGCGTGCTGCCGGTAACGCTGCCGGATGCCGACCTGCTCGCCGTCGGGGAATTCGGCGCGCTGCTCAAGCATGTGCCAGGCGCCACGACGCTGACGCCCGTCGACAGGGGGAACCTGCCGTTGGGTAACCTGATGCGCATCTACGGCAATCCAAACGTCGGCTGGTACGTGGCGCACCAGGATGGCGACCGGCTCACCTTCTTCCACTCCAGGCGCCTGGAGGGCGGCGATTGGCAGAGCGTGGGAAGCGAGAGCGTGAAGGCGGCCTTCTGGGGCGGCGAGAAACAGTTCTTCATGTGGCCGACGCCGACGGGCTTTGCCTATAGCCTGTACAAGGGGCCGATGCACTTCTACGAATACGCCACCGGCGCGTGGACCAAGCGCCCGTTGCCCGAGAGCCGCCGGATCGTGGACCTCTTCGTGAGCCCGAACAATGTGCTCAGTGTGGAGACGATCAAGGGGGGCATGGCCAAGGCGTTCGGCGCGGTCCATGTGTCGCGCGACGACGGCCGCACATGGACGGCCGTCGAGGGCCCGTTCAAGGTGATGCGCTCGCCAGCCGTGGAACTGGCGGACGGCACGCTGCTGCTGTATGCGGGCGAGGTGTTCGGCAAGGTCCAGCTGCAGGCCAGCGGCGATGGCGGCAAGACGTGGAAGGCCCGTCCTGAGAACGGGCAGGGCGGTCAGATGTTGCCGCTCAACTCCGGCGGCCTGCTGGCTTACGACCGGGGGTACACCGGCGTCTTCTCGATCCATTCGTCGAAGGACGGTGCACAGACCTGGACCCAGGAGTACACCACGTTCGACAGCAAGTTCCTCGAGATGCTGTCCGGCCAGAAGTAATCCCGGCATCGTTGCGCCGCGGTGATGACGGGACCGACCGGCGCACAGCCACTCGGAGAACGAGCCCGCGCGATTCGGCGGACTCGTCACCGCTCCGGTGGACCGCCGGCGCAGGGTGCCGCGAACTTAACCTGCCACCTGCACCCGCGCCTCCCCGGCCGCCATTTCCCCAACCACTGCAGCCGCCTCGAATCCCCCTTCGCGGAAGATTGCCAGCACCTGCTCCACGGCCGACGGATCGCACGACACCAGCAGCCCGCCCGACGTCTGCGGGTCGGTCAGCAGCGTGTGCTGGGCCGGCGTGATGTTCGGCGACAGCGTCACGTCCTTGCCGTAGGCATCCCAGTTGCGGCCTGAAGCACCCGTGAAGTAGCCGTCGTGGGCCAGTTGCTCCACGCCGGGCAGCAGTGGAATCTGCGACATCGTCAGCTTGGCCGTCAGCTTCGCCCCGCGCGCCAGTTCCAGCGTGTGGCCCAGCAGGCCGAAGCCGGTGATGTCCGTCAGCGCGTGCACGCCCGGCAGTTCGGACAGCGCCTTGCCCGGCTTGTTCAGCTTGGTGGTATTGGCGATCATCGCCGCGTAGCCTTCCTCGCCCAGCACATTCTTCTTCAGCGCCGCCGACAGCACGCCCACGCCCAGCGGCTTGCCCAGCACGAGGACGTCGCCAACCTTGGCATCGGCATTGCGCTTGATCTTCGACGGGTGCACCAGGCCCATCACCACCAGGCCGTAGATCGGTTCCACGGAATCGATCGTGTGGCCGCCGGCGATCGGAATGCCTGCCTCGGCGCAAATCGACTCGCCGCCCTTGATGATCTGCCCGATCGTCTCGATCGGCAGCTTGTTGATGGGCATGCCGACGAGGGCCAGCGCCATGATCGGCGTGCCGCCCATCGCGTACACGTCGGAGATCGCATTGGTGGCGGCGATGCGGCCGAAGTCGAACGGATCGTCCACGATCGGCATGAAGAAATCGGTGGTGGCGATCAGTGCCTGCTCGTCATTGAGCTTATAGACGGCCGCGTCGTCGGCCGTCTCGATGCCGACCAGCAGTTCCTTCGGCACGGGCAAGCCGCTCGAGTTTTTCAGGATCTCGGAAAGCACGCCCGGCGCGATCTTGCAGCCGCAGCCGCCGCCGTGGGAAAACGAGGTGAGTTTGATCGGTTCAGTAGTCATGTGGTTTTGCCAATTGGGCTTCAAGGATTCGATGGGAGCAGATTATCCACCAGCCGCCGCAAAGCTGCCCGCTCCGCCTCCGGCGCGAACAGCGGGGCGCGGGCGGCGCACTGGGCGCGCAGGGTGGCGATGAAGGCTTCGTCGGTGACGCTGCGGTCGATCAGGCGGGCGAGGGCGGCCGCGTCGCCGACCGGGTAGTAGCCGGCGTAACCCTCGCCCAGCATGCCGCGGTTACCGCTGATGTCGCTGGCCAGCACCGGCACGCCGCTCGTGACGGCTTCCACGATCACGTTGGCGCCGCCCTCCATGGTCGAGCAGATTGCCAGCGCGTGGCTGCGGCGGATCGCTTCCCGCACCACCTCGCGCGGTTGCGCCCGCAGCCAGGCATAGTGCGAAACCTGTTCCTGAGTACGTTCGGCAAGGCGCCCCAGCTCGGAATCGAGCACGCCGCCGATCTGCTGCAGCAGCACATCCGGTCCCGTCACCAGCGCGGCGGCCCGCATGAACGTGCCCGGGTCCTTCACCTCGCGCAGGTGGCCGACCATTGTGATGGCCTTTCGCGCCGCCGGCTCGGGCGCCAGCGGCGGCGCCGATTGGTAGATGACGTGGGCAATGTGCCGCACGGCATCCGGCAACTCGTCCAGCGCTGCGGGTTGCAGCACCACGAGGGCGTCGGCCAGCGTCACCGCGCGGCCGGCGTCGGCGTCGTGGTGGATGTCGTGGTAAACGTCCGTTCCGGTCAGGACCAGCAGGACAGGTTGCTTGTCGCGGTGTTCAAGGAACGCCTTCAGCGACGGCGCCGAGCGCCGTGCGTGCAACAGGATCAGCAGGTCGGGGAGGGGATCGTCGCCAGTCCAGCCATCCCGCACCGCCACGTCGAAGCCGTCGCGCAGGAACTGCGCCCAGCGGTCGGCCGTGTGCCAGTTGCCGTTATTGTCCCGCGCCGTGCCCGGGCTGACGATGCAGATCGATGGTTTGCGGGAGGCTGCCATTGGTTACAATCGTTGTATGAATTCCATTACCGCCTCCTTCCGCACCGCGCGCACGCAGCAACTGGCCGAGGCCTTGCAAGATGCGCGGCATTATACGCTCGCCCTGTTCGACTGCTTCGCCGCCGCGGGCATGGATGTGCCGGCCAACGTGCCGCGCCTGCGCATCGTCAATCCGCCGCTGTGGGAACTGGGCCACACGGCCTGGTTCGCCGAGTGGTTCATCCTGCGCGAGGCGCTGTCGAGCCATCCCGCGGACGCCCAGTTCGCGTCGCTGCTGACCAAAGGCGACGACTGGTTCGATTCGGCCAACGTGCCGCACCGCAGCCGCTGGACGCTCGACCTGCCGACTACGGGCGGCGTGAAGACCTACTGCCACGAAGTGCTCGACCGCGTGCTCGACAAGCTGTCGCGCGAAGCGAACGTGGACGAGGCGCTGTACCCCTATCGCCTGGCCCTGGCCCACGAGGACATGCACGGCGAAGCCTTCCTGTACACCTTGCAGACCCTGGGCTTGCAGGCCCCCGCGCATCTCACGCACGACGAATCGGCACCGGCCAGTCCCGGCGACATCCGTTTCCCCGGCGGCACGCTGCAACTGGGCTGCCCGGCGGACGGCGCCGGCTTCGTGTTCGACAACGAGAAGTTCGCCCATCCGATCTACGTGGCGCCGTTCCGCATGGATGCGGGGCTGGTGACGAATGGCCAGTACATGGACTTCATCGCCGACGGCGGCTACGACAACCGCCAGTTCTGGAGCACCGGTGGCGCGGATTGGCTGATGCAGCAGGAACGCTCGGCGCCGCGCTACTGGCAGCGCGAGGGCGGCGACTGGCGCACCGTGCGCTTTGGCGACCCCGCCACGCTGAACCCGGACGAACCGGTGCGCCACGTGAGCCTGTACGAGGCCCAGGCCTACTGCGCCTGGGCCGCGCGGCGGCTGCCGACCGAAGCGGAGTGGGAGTACGCGGCGCTGTACGGCCACCCGGCTTTCCGCTGGGGCCAGTTGTGGGAATGGACGGCATCGCCGTTCGAGCCGTATCCCGGCTTCACGCCGGACCGTTATCGCGAGTATTCCGAGCCGTGGTTCGCCACGCACCAGGTGCTGCGCGGGGCGTCGTTCGCCACGCCGTCGCGGTTCGGCTCGGCCAGGTTCCGCAATTTCTATATGCCCGAGCGGGATGACATTTTCTGCGGCTTCCGTACCTGTGGGTGGGACCGATGAGCAAGCGTTCGCCGCATTCTTCGCGGGCTCGACGCATGGCGGGCGCCATGCTGCTGGCCGCTTCCTGCGCCGCCATGGCGACCCCGGTACCTCCCGCCTGCGCCGACCCGTCGGCGCGCGCGGCCGGATTGGTCATGGTGCCGGGTGAACGCTCGCTGCCGGAGCTTGCGGTTCCGCCAGCCGCGCCGGATGGGGATGGCATCTTGCTTTCCGATATGGCATGGCTGCAGGGCCCTTGCGCGGACGGCGTCCATGCATCGCGGATGGGCGTGATCTTCTTCGATGACGGCGCGGCTTTCGCCGCCGGGCAGGACGGCCGGTTCACGCACATGCCCAGGCTGGCGGGCCTGACGAATTTCGGTGGCGGACCGCTCTCGGGCGAGCACCCGCCGATGGAGCAGGCCAGATTCATCATGGCGTCGAACGTGATGACTACCACGATCGCCAATGAAAAGCGCTCGCTCGATGTGGGCTTGTGGCAGGCCGCCGACGGCTATGTCGTGGCGGCGTTCACGCGGCGCGGCGGCCGCTTCGGCGCTCCGGTCGAACTGCTCCGTTCGACGCGCCCGATCAGGAGCGTGACCTACTTCCCGGCGCCCGATGCGAATTCGGGCAGGCTGGGACTGGTGATGGCTGACGAGGCAGGGACTGCGCTGGTGGGTCTCGACTGGACCCACGCGGCATTGTCCAGGCGCCTCATGGCTGCTGAATAAGGCGTTTCAGCCCTCGTACAACTCCAGCGGCAAGCCATCCGGATCGGCAAAGAAGGTGAACCGCCGCCCCGTGTGTTCGTCGACCCGCACCGGCTCGACGGCAAGCCCATGTCCTTCCAGGTGCGCCTTGCACGTTTCGACATCGTCCACGGCGAACGCCAGGTGGCGCAGGCCGCGCGCCTCCGGGTAGGAGGGCCGCTCCGGCGCATTGGGGAAGGAGAACAGCTCGATCTGCGAGCCGTCCGGGAGTTGCAGGTCCAGCTTGTACGACTGTCGCGCAGCGCGGTAGTTTTCCGCGATGACGGCCAGGCCCAGCACCTCGGTGTAGAAGCGCTTCGAGCGTTCGTAATCGGAGCAGATGATGGCGGCGTGGTGGATTCTCTTGAGCATCGGAGTCCTTGCTTTCAAAAGGGGCGACGGGATGGCGAACGCCATCCCGTCGATCATCGATCTTACTTCTTCAGGTGTTCATCGAGCCAGCCGATCACGGTGTGATGCCATTGGATCGAGTTGGCGGGCTTGAGCACCCAGTGATTCTCGTCCGGGAACACCAGCAGCTTGGACTTGATGCCCTGGCGCTGCAGCGCGGTGAACGTGCCCAGCGCCTGCGCGGTGGGAATGCGGAAGTCCAGGTCGCCCTGGATCACCAGCATCGGCGTCTTCCACTTCGTCACGTGGTGCACCGGGTTGAACTTCTCATAGCCTTCCGGGTTGGCGTAGTACGTGCCGCCGTTTTCCCATTCGGTGAACCACAGTTCCTCGGTCGAGTAAGCCATGCCGCGCTGGTCGAACACGCCGTCGTGGTTCACGATGCACTTGAAGCCGTCGCTCCAGTTACCCTCGATCCAGTTCATCATGTAGCCGCCGTAGGAAGCGCCCAGCGCGCAGGCGTTCGACGTGTCCAGCCATGGGTACTTCTGGCCAGCGGCGGCCAGGCCCTTCTTGAGGTCTTCGAGCGGCTTGCCGCCCCAGTCGCCGCTGATCGAGTCGGTGAACGCCTGGCCGTAGCCGGTGGAACCGTGGAAGTCGATGAAGACGGTGGCGTAGCCGGCGCCGGCGTACACCTGCGGATTCCAGCGGTAGCTCCACGAGTTGCCGAAGCTGCCCTGCGGGCCGCCGTGCACCAGGAAGGCCACCGGGTATTTCTTGCCCGGTTCCGCATTCCACGGCTTCATCACGTAGCCGTAGACCGTGTCGCCATTTGCGCCGGCGAAGGAGAACTGTTCATACTCGCCCATCTTCACGCCGGCCAGGCGTTCGCGGTTCGCGTGCGTCAGCTGCGTCGCCTTGGTGCCGGCCAGTTTATAGAGCTGGGCGCCATCGTGCAGGCTGTTCTGCGCCATCACGACCGTGTCGCGCTTGGCGTCGAACTCTGCGACGTAGCCCTTGTCGGTCAGCGCCGTGACCTTGCCGCTGGCGGCATCGAGCGAGAACAGGCGGTGGTTGCCGGTATCGTCGGCATTGGCCAGCAGGGCCTTGCCGTCCGGGCGCCATCGGTAGTCGGCGATCGAACGGTCCCAGTCCTCGGCCAGTACGCGCTTCTTGCCGGTCGCCACATCCTGCAGGATCATGTGGAAGCGGTCGGCCTCGAAGCCGGGGCGCTTCATCGCCAGGTAGGCGAGGGTCTTGCCGTCCGGGGAGAATTGCGGCTTGGTGTCCCAGGCTGGATTGTCGGCCGTCAGGTTGCGCGGCGCGGCGCCGCCGGCGGCGGGCACTTCATACAGGTCGAAGTTGGTCGACCACGATTCGCTCTTGCCCGCCACGCGCACCGCGAACACGATGCGCTGGCCGTCCGGGCTGAACGTGTATTCGGTGCGGTCGCCGAACGGCTTGCTGGTGATGTCGCCATCGAGGGTGCCGGACAGACTGACCGCGCTGGCGGCCGTGCCGGCGCCCAGGGGCACCGAGTACAGCACGTTGCGCTTGCCGTCCGCCCACGTATCCCAGTGGCGCACGAACATCTGGTCGTACAGCTTGCCCGTGGCCTTGCCGGCGGCCTTCTCGTCGTTGCGCTTCTTCGTGCAGGCCAGGTCGGCGCAATCGCGGAATACGGCCATCGTCACCGCCAGGCGGTCGCCCTTGGGCGAGACGTGGAAGCTGTCGACATCGAGCGGCAGGTCGGTCACCTTGACCGCCTCGCCGCCACCGGCGGGCAGGCGCCACACCTGCGACGTGCCGGAGCGGCTGGACAGGAAGTAAATGGCGTCGCCGCTGGCCGACCACTCGGGGTCCAGGCTGCTTGCTTCGTGCGAAGTGAGCTGCTGCGGCACGGGCTTGGCCGCGCGCAGGTCAATCATCCACAGCTGGGTGATGCCGCGGTTCTTTTCCAGGTTGGTGCCGCGCACGGTGTAGACGACGCGCGAGGCGTCGGGCGACAGCACGGGGCTGCCGACGCGGTCCATGCTCGCGAGGTCTTCGATGGTCAGCCCTCGTGGGGCCGCCACCGCACTGGTGGCGGCTGCAAGCGCAGCGCCGATTACCAGCAGGCGTAGGGTCATCCGGTTTCTCCGATCTTCAAAAAGGGAGGCCGGCGCGCGCCGGCCAAGGCGCGCATGATAGCAAATGGAAATTCCCAGGCGGGAGAGGCGCTCGTGTCGGGCATTTTTTCCGGGTGTTTATCCGGAAAAAGTGTGCGACACCGGTTTTCGCGGGATGTACAGCTGACGATGCATCGGGCGAAGACCGATGTCGGACACCTTTTCCGGCAGACCCGGCCGGAAAAGGTGTCCGACACCAGTGCATTGGCGCCGGCGGCGGCGTCAATGTTCCGTGAAATCGAACGGCAGGCCGTCCAGCGACGTCGGTTCCACGATCGGGGCGCCGCGCCGCTGGGCGCGCAGCTTGGCGGACATTTCGTAGGCCGCCTTGCGCACCCGGTTGACGGAGCCCAGCGGCCGGTGCGCGGCCAGGCCGTGCCACGGGGAGAAGCTCATGCCTTCGTCGATCGCCTGCGACAGCGCCTCGCTCCAGCCGATCTGCGGCGGGGCGACGAGCCGTGCCACGGTGACGTAGGGGCTGAGTTCCTCGGACCATTCGGACGCAGCGTTCTCGATCGGCATTTCCTCGATATTCGTGCACAGTTGCACGCGCAAGTCCCATTCGCCGCCTTGCTGGGCGAAGTGCTCCGCCACGGCCTTGCGCAACACGTCGGGGTCGGAAGCCACGTCCACCGGCTGGCCGTGCAGCGTTTTCAGGCCGACCGCCGTCGGCACCAACGCGACCTTGGCCATGTAGGGGCCGTACAGGATCGGCACCTGGCTGTAGTACGTGTCGCCGAGCGGGTGCGTGGCCGGGTGGCCGCCCATGCCCTTCAGGGCGGCGCTGTCGGTACCCGTCTTTTCGAGGGCGCCTTCGACCTTGCGCAGCGCGGCCGACAGCACCCGCTTCAGGGCGGGCGCCTTGTCGGTGGTGGCCGCCAGCATCGTCAGGCCGCCCAGGAAGGCTTTCGGCCCGGCATTCAGGAAGGTCGTGGCGTTGACGAGCACGAAATCCTGCGTGACATCGTTTTCGCTGCCGAGCAGGTGCGGCCCCTGGGCGCCGATCACTTTCAGCGCCATGCCGCGCGGCGTGGAAACGGCGTCGGGCAGTACATCGCCCGGCGTCGTCGACAGCCGCATGACTACCGGGTAACTGGCTGGCGAGGCGAACAGGCCCTGGGCCAGCACGGAAGGCAGGTCCGGCAGTACGCGCAATTCGGCGTGCAGCAGGCCGTGGCTCTTGGCATGCACGCTGCGCAGCGGCTGGCCCGTGTCGCGAAAGGTCGTGTCCGCGATCCCGTGCAGCACGTCCAGCAGGTCGGCTTGCGTATCGCCTTCGCCTTCCTCGAGGATTTCGTAACGCGGGTCGTATTCGATCGGAGGACGCATGGCTGTTCCTTGTTGATGGAATTGAAAGACCATGCCATTCTGGCGCGCCGCTTCCGGGCTGTCTGTGAACCAGCAAACACTAACCCGCGGTTCCCCGGCGGCCGCTACCGGCGGTGAACTTCGGGTGCCGTCTTGCCAATGCAAAAAAAAAGCGCGACGTTGCCGTCGCGCCCCTCGGGTTTCCCCTATGTCTCCCCCGCATCTCTGTCGGAATGGTCGGGACTCTTTGCTAATACAAACTGTTAAGGGTACAGGCCGCGCACTTCGCGCGCCTGCAGCACGCGGGTGCATGCCAGGATGAAGGTGGCGGTGCGCAGCGACACCTTCTTTTCCTGCGACACTTCCCACACCGCGCCGAACGCATCCTGCATGATGCGGGTGAGGCGGGCATTGATCTCGTCCTCGCTCCAGAAGAAGCTGGAGAAGTCCTGCACCCACTCGAAATAGGAAACCGTCACGCCGCCGGCATTGGCCAGCACGTCCGGCACGATCAGGATGTCGCGCTCGTTCAGGATATCGTCCGCCTGCGGCGTGGTCGGGCCGTTGGCGCCTTCCAGGATGATCTTGGTGCGGATGCGCGGCGCGTTCTCCGCCGTGATCTGCTGTTCCAGCGCGGCCGGGATCAGGATGTCGGACGCCACGTCCCAGAACGCGTCGCGGTCCAGGAAAGCTTCCGCCCCGGGGAAACCGTTCACACCGCCGGCTTCGGCCACGTGCTTGTGCAGTTGAGCGACATCCAGGCCGCCTTCGTTGACGATGGTGCCGGTATGGTCCTGCACGGCGACGATCTTCGCGCCCGCTTCGGCGAACATCGTGGCGGCCACGCCGCCCACGTTGCCGAAGCCCTGCACGGCCACACGTGCCCCGGCGATGGCCACGCCACGCTGCCGTGCCGCTTCGCGGCCCACCACGAACACGCCGCGGCCGGTGGCTTCGCGCCGGCCCAGCGAGCCGCCCAGCGAGATCGGCTTGCCCGTCACGACGCCGGTCGACAGGTTACCTTCGATCATGGCGTAGGAGTCCATCATCCACGCCATCACCTGTTCGTTGGTGTTCACGTCCGGCGCGGGGATATCCTTGGTCGGGCCGATGATCAGGCTGATCTCGCTCGTGTAGCGGCGCGTCAGGCGCTGCAGCTCGCCGCGCGAGAGCGTCTTCGGGTCGACACGGATGCCGCCCTTGGCGCCGCCGTAAGGCACGTTCACGGCGGCGTTCTTCACCGTCATCCATGCGGACAGGGCCATCACTTCGGACAGCGTCACGTCCTGGTGGAAGCGCACGCCGCCCTTGCCCGGACCGCGCGACATATTGTGCTGCACGCGGTAGCCTTCGAAGTGGGCGATCGAGCCGTCATCGCGCTCGATCGGCACGTCGACGGTGAGGATGCGCTTGGGGCGCTTCAGCGTTTCGACCCAGCGGGACAGCGCGCCCAGATGGGGCGTGACGCGGTCGATCTGTTGCAGGTACTGGCCCCATGGGCCGAGATCGTCGGCATTGAGGTAGGAAGGCAGTGCGTGGTTCGTCATTGTGATAACTCCCGTTTCGCTTGAATTCGGTTGAGCGGTGAACTACCGCCAGCGAGCGAATCATAGAAGTGACCACCATTTCTCGGCCAATGCCGCTTGCGCATCCGGCTATGCAAAAAATGCATAACGTGGATTTGCGTCGCTAGCGCTCCGACGCCTGCACGCGGCGCCTCGCCTGCGCCGGGCGCAGCTGCTCCTCGAGGAAGTGCCACAGTTCGGTCACCAGCGGCTTGCCGGGGCGCGCGGGCGACGGGCGTTCGCGATACAGCCGGATCTCCATCTCGATCTCCCAGCTGCCCCGTTCGCCGGCGGGCGCCAGCAGCTTCTGCTTCACCTCGCGCGTGACGGCCGATTCTGGCAGGAAGGCGATGCCGCGCCCCTCCAGCGCCATCATCTTGAGGCCTTCGGCCATGTCGGTTTCGTAGCGCTTGTCCAGGTGCAGCGCGGGCTTCGCATCGGCCAGGATCAGGTCGACCATGCGCCCCAGGTAGGCGTTGGTGGTGTACGACAGGAAGGGCAGCGGTGCGTTCTTGCGGCCGGGCAGGGTGAACAGCGGTTGCCTGGCCTTGTCGGAGCGGGCATAGGCGCGCAGCGCTTCGCGGCCCATCACGAGCATGTCGTAGCGGCCCGGATCGAGCTGCACCGGCTGCCGCGGATGGTGATAGCACAGCAGCAGGTCGCAGCCGCCTTCCACCAGTTGCAGCACGGCGTCGTGCACGTTCAGGGCCATCAGCCGGCTGTGGATCGGGCCGAAATCCGCTTCCAGTTTCGTGATCCACTTCGGCACGAACGTCAGCGACAGGGTGTGTGGCACCGCGAGGTCGATCGTCGTCTGCGCGGTGGCGCGCTTGTGCCGCAGCAGTTCGCGCACGCCGTTGATCTGGCCCAGCATCTCCAGCGCCTGCTCGTAGAACACGTGGCCGGCGGGGGTAAGCCGGGTGGGGAAGGTGGTGCGATCGATCAGGTCCGTGCCGAGCCAGTTTTCCAGCGACTGGATGCGGCGCGAGAACGCCGGCTGCGTCACGTGCCGCAGCTGCGCCGAGCGGCTGAAGTTATTGGTTTCGACCAGGGAGATGAAGTCTTCGAGCCATTTCGTTTCCATCGTGTTTCCGTCGGTTGCGAATCAGCCCGCATTCTAACGGGCCGGCGTGCCGGTGTTCGACCGCAGCGGCGTAAACAGCCAGGCGTTGACGGCGCAGCACACCAGCGCCGCTGGCGGCAAACAGCGTGGCGAGCGACACGTGCCGCAGCATGGCGCCGGTGGCGGCCGCGGACAGCGGTGCCAGGCCCATGAAGATGAACAGGACGATGCTCATCGCCCGGCCCGGCATCCGTGGCGGCACGCGGCGCTGTATCCACGTAAAGATCGCCACTTGCAGGAAGCCGGCCTGCACGCCGAGGGCAGCAGCAGCCGTGATTGCCTGCCACATCGCGTCCACGCCGCCCAGCGGTGCGAGCAGCAGGCCAGCAAGCGCATCGCCGGTGAGTTCCAGCACCAGCCAGGGCAGGGCGAGCAGCGTGAACTGGTCGCCCACCATCGACAGCAGGCCGCCCGCCATCAGCCAGCGGAAGTTGCGGTCGGCGCAAGGCTTGCGCGGGGCGGCCCACTCATGCGCCCGGCCCGAGGACGGTGCCGAGCACGGCGGTCAGTGTATCGAGCTGGTCCCGCGGCGCGTGCTTGAGCAGTTCGGCGCAGGTTTCGCGGGCCGTCAACAGTGCATTGTCGAGCAGGTTGTGGCCGGCCGGGGTGATGGCGGCAAAGCCGACCCGGGCATCGCGCTCGTCCGCCATGCGCGCCACCAGGCCCGTCTTTTCCAGCGGCAGCAGCGTGCGGGTCACGCCGGACGCCGTCAAGCCCTGCCGATCCGCCAGATCCACGCGCCGCAACCGTCCGCCGGGCGCCCTCGACAGGTGATGCAGCAGCATGAAGTCGCCGAATGACAGGCCGTGGTGTCCGCCCAGCACCGCGTCGAGGCGGCGCACCACGGTGGCCTGGACACGTGCCAGGCGCAGGCAGAAATCGAGGGCGGCATCGGCGCGCTCGTCGTTTGATGAGTTATCCATGAGTTGTCCTTGAAATATACTTGAGAGAGCAAGTATATGGCAAAAAATTGCAACGCGCCATAAAAAGCATCGTTCAGCGAACGGGAGTATCATTCACCCATGAACCAACGCAGATCATTTTTCAAGAAGTCGGTTGCCGTCGCGTCCGCATTGAGCATGCCCGCGCTGGCCCGTGCCGCCGTTGCCGCGCCTCATGAACGCATCTTGCGCTTCCATAATACGCATACCGGGGAATCCCTGAAAAGCGTGTTCTGGGCCGAAGGACAGTTCATTCCCGACGCGCTGCAGGACATCAACAAGCTGTTGCGCGACCACCGCAGCAATACGATCGCCGCGATCGATCCGGCGTTGCTGTTGCTGGTCGAGAAAGTAGCCGCGCAGTTCGGCAGCAACAATGTGGTGCACATCATTTCCGGCTATCGCTCGCCGGAAACGAACGCCAAGCTGGCCGCGGCCAGCGGCGGCGTGGCCAAGCACAGCATGCACCTGGAAGGCAAGGCGATCGACCTGCGCATTCCCGGGTACGACCTGAAGCATGTGCACAAGGCGGCGCTGGCGCTCAAGGCTGGCGGTGTCGGGTATTACGACAAGTCGCAGTTCGTGCACATGGACACGGGGCGGGTGCGGCACTGGTAGTGTGCCGCGGGTAGGGAACAACAACCGGCACCATGCCTGTCATCCCTTCCGGGAGACTGGCATGGTGCCGCGTCACTTCGCGCCGCCGGCCAGGTACGGATACGGATTGACCGGCGTGCCTTCCCACCACTTCTTCTCCGCGCCCAGCTCGAAGATCGCGAAGTGCAGGTGCGGCGCGTTCGGGTCGGAATTGCCTGTCACGCCCACGTAGCCGATCATCTGGCCGCGCCGGTAAGAGGTGCCTTCCTTCAGCTCGGGCGCGTAGCTGTCCAGGTGAGCGTAGTAGTACGCGTATTTTTCCGATGGATCGAACTGGTAGACCGTGAGTCCGCCCGGCTTGCTGGTGAACATCTTGACGATCTTGCCGTCGGCCGCCGCCAGCACCGGCGTGCCCTTGGGCGCGGGGATGTCCAGGGCCTGGTGCTGGCGCTCGGTGCCGCGGGGCTGGCTGAAGGTGTCCGTGAGCTCGCGCGCGCTCACGCCGGCCACCGGCACCAGCAGGGGGCCGATCGCCGGCTTCACGTCGATGTCGAAACTGGTGGCGGCGGGATTGACGGGGGCAGGGGCCTGCACTTCCGGCAAGTCCTTCGCCGGCAGGGGGACGCCGGCCGCCTGCTGTGGCGCGGGCGCGGCGGCAGGCGGCGCGGCTGGCTGTGTTGCGGGTGCGGGCGTTATCGCCGGCCCGGCGGTCTTCGGCGGCACATCGCGCCCCAGCCACAACACCGTTCCCACCACGCCGAGCACGGCGCCCAGCAGCAAGGTCAGCAGCCATTTCACGATGCGCCTCCGATTATCTTAGTCCTGCAGGATCACCTCGAAGCCCGGCGATACCACATTCGCCACCTTCGCCGCATCCCAGTTCGTCAGGCGGATGCAGCCATGCGATTCGGTCTTGCCGATCTTGCTGGGTTCGGGCGTGCCATGGATGCCGTAATGCTCCTTCGACAGGTCGATCCACACCACGCCGACCGGGTTGTTGGGGCCCGGCTTGATCATCGCCTTGCCTTCGCCGGGCTTGGCATCCCAGAACAGCTTCGGGTTGTAGCGGTAGTCGGGGTTGCGGCCTACGCCATTGATCTTCCATTTGCCGACCGGGAGCGGGTCGTGCTCGCTGCCCGTACTGGCCGGGAACTGGGCAATGACCTTGCCATTGTCGTCGAGCAGCGAAAGGGTGCGGTCCGATTCGTCGACGACGAGCCTGGCGGCGGGGGGCAGCGCGCCGGCCGCGCCCGTGTTTGGCACGAGGATTTTTTCGCCGACCCGCATGAAGTTCTTGCCGGGGTTCATCTGCCGCAACAGTTCGGGGCTGGCATGGAAACGCTCGCCCAGCGCCTCCTCAATGTTTTGATAGTGCAGCGATGCCAGCTTGGCCTTTTCCGCCATCGATTCCGGCACGGGGCCGTACGGGCCTTGCACGTCGACCTCGGTGATCGTGTAGGTGCCGAGCACGGGCTGGCGGTCTTCCAGCGCGGCCCAGGTTGCCTCGTCCATCGTTCCGGTCACCTGCAGGCCGCGCGCCTTCTGGAAGCCGGTGATGGCCTGCTTCATATTGCTGCCCACCTTGCCGTCGATCTCGCCCGGCGAGAAATGGGCGCGGTCGAGCAGGATCTGGGCGCGCAGGTCCGGCGGGACCTGGTCCGGCGTGATCAGGGCTTGCGGCGGAGCCGCACTCTGGCCGGGTTGCGCTGGCTGGCCAGCTTGGGCCGGTTGCCCCGCTTGGGGTGTGCCGGGTTGAGTGGCTTGTCCCGCCTGCGCGGGCGCCGCAGGCTGGGACGGCGGCGCCGGTGGCGCGGGCCGTGCCGGTTGCGGGACCGCCGTCGAGTTCTGGGCGTGCGCCAGCGGCGCGGCGAGGAGCAGGGTAAGCATCAGTTTTTTCATGGCCCCAGTGTGCCGCCCAGCCGTGCCGCGCTCTGTACGGCAGCGAACACGTGCGCTCGACAGGAAGCCGCGCTTACAGCTGAGCTCGTGTCTCTCGGTGCCTGGCACCAAGGGACACGAACTCAGCCGTTAGAAACGAACGAAAAAAAACCGCCGGGCGGACCCGGCGGTTTTCAGCCTACTTCAGGAAACGCTGGCGATCAGCGCTCGCCCCACGGGCGGCGCGGTGCGTCGGAGCGCGGTGCGCTGTCGCGGCGGAAACCGCCGCCTTCCTTGCGGGCCGGGGCGGCGTCGCGGCGGAAGCTGCCTTCCGGACGCGGTGCGCCTTCCTTGCGATAGCCTTCGCTGCGATGCGCGCCTTCCGGACGGCCTTCGCCGCGGAACGGCGCGCCTTCGCTGCGATAGTGACCGCTGTCGCGGGCGAAGCCGCCTTCACGCGGTGCGCCATCGCGCGGGTACGCCGGCTTGGAGAAGCTGCGCTGGCCCGGCTTGCGGCCTTCGCCCGGCTTCCAGCCCGGACGGGCGGCCGAGCGCGGCGGCGCCGACTTCTTCGGCTCGAAGCCTTCCACCACATCGACCGGGATCGACTGCTTGGTAAAACGCTCGATACGGCGCACCTGCATGTTTTCCGAGTGGTTCACCAGCGAGATCGCCACGCCGTTTCGGCCGGCACGGCCCGTGCGGCCGATGCGGTGTACGTAGTCTTCGGCGAACTTCGGCAGGTCGTAGTTGAACACGTGCGTAATCGTCGGCACGTCGATGCCGCGCGCCGCCACGTCGGTGGCGACCAGCACTTTCACGTTACCGCGGCGCATGCCGTCCAGCGTGCGGTTACGGGCGCCCTGGTGCATGTCGCCATGCAGTGCGGCGGCCGAGAAACCGGCGATGTTCAGGCGGTCGGCGATCGTGTCGGCATCGCGCTTGGTGGCGGTGAACACGACGGCCTGGTCCAGCGTCTCGTCGCGCAGCAGGTGATCCAGCAGGCGGTTCTTGTGCGACAGGTCGTCCACGAAGTGCACGCGCTGCGTGATGTTTTCGTGCTTGTTGGCGGCCTGCTTGATCTCGATGACCATCGGATCCTTCGTGATGCGGCGGGCCATGTTGCCCACCACGCCGTCCAGCGTGGCCGAGAACAGCATGGTCTGGCGCGAGGCCGGCGTGGCGGCGACGATCTTTTCGATGTCGTCGATGAAGCCCATGTCCAGCATGCGGTCGGCTTCGTCCAGCACCAGGATCTGCAGCTGCGAGAAGTCGATCTTGCCCGACTCCATGTGGTCGATCAGGCGGCCCGGCGTCGCCACCAGGATTTCCGGGTTGCGCGACAGCAGCTGCATTTGCTTCGGGTACGGCATGCCGCCCAGGATCGCCACGGCCTTCAGGCGGCGCAGGTTGATCGCGTATTTATCGGTATTGGTGGTGACCTGCAAAGCCAGTTCGCGGGTCGGCGTCAGCACCAGCATCTTCGGCTGGGCTGGCTTGAAACGGGGGCGCTCGCCGCGCGCCTGGGCGGCTTGCTTTTCCTGGTTCGGGGTGCGGCCAGCTGCTTCGGCGGGCATCGATTCGGCCAGGCGGTGCAGGGACGGCAGCATGAAGGCCGCGGTCTTGCCGGAGCCCGTTTGCGAGGAGACCAGCAGGTCCTTCCCGGCCATTGCGGCAGGCAAAGCTTGTTCCTGGACGGGCGTCGGCGTCGTGTAGCCGGAATCGGTCAGGGCTTTCAGGATGGATGCGTGGAGACCTAGTGCTTCAAAACTCATGTATATCTTTCGTAAAATTGCGCGTTTCTGCACAACGGCAGAACGCAACATAGCAACGCCAACCAAACGAAATGACTCTAGACAGCAAGAATAGAAATTTCGGCACAAAAGCTTTGCGCCGGGACGGTGTCAGGATGCGACACGCTGGGGCGGGGGGCTTTTTATAAGCGCCATCCGGACATATGCCTCGAATTCAGGCGGAAGAAACCGGGATGCGCGAAGGCTTGCGAAGCTGATTAGTGAAACTGGATGTTTTTGTTCTCGGTGCGTACATGTTGCGACGCACAAAGAACATCATACCCGATTTTGCCGGTGCCTGCACGGCTTTCTGAACCGTGCAAGCCAACCGGAGGGAGATGCCGGCGCCCGCGTCGCGGGGGTGCCGTGTACAGCGCGATGCGGCTTACTGGTAATCGCTGGCGTTCAAGCCCATCACGTGGGAGAAACCGCCGTCCACGTAGATGATGTCGCCTGTGATGCCCGAAGACAGGTCGGACAGCAGGAAGGCCGCCGTATTGCCCACTTCCTCGATCGTTACATTGCGGCGCAGCGGCGCGTGGCTGGCGGCAAAGCCCAGCAGCTTCGAAAAATCCTTGATGCCGGAAGCGGCCAGGGTCTTGATCGGGCCGGCCGAGATGCCGTTCGAGCGGATGCCTTGCTGGCCCAGGTTCTCGGCCAGGTAGCGCACCGATGCTTCCAGCGATGCCTTTGCCAGGCCCATCGTGTTGTAGTAGGGGATCGCGCGTACGGCACCCAGGTAGGACAGCGTCAATACCGACGAGCCAGGCTTGAGCAGCGGCAGCGCGGCCTTCACCATGGCCGGGAAGCTGTAGGCGGAAATGTCGTGGGCGACACGGAAGTTCTCGCGCGAGAAGCCGTCCAGGAATTCGCCGGCGATCGCCTCGCGCGGCGCGAAGCCGATGGCGTGCACGAAACCGTCCAGGCTGTCCCAGCTCTGGCCCAGGTCGCGGAACAGCGCCTCGATCTGCTCATCGCTGGCCACATCGCAATCGAACACCAGCTTGCTGCCGAACTCGGCGGCGAAATCGGTGATGCGGTCCTTGAAGCGTTCGCCAACATAGGTGAAGGCCAGCTCGGCGCCTTCGCGGTGGCAGGCCTGCGCGATGCCGTAGGCGATCGAACGGTTGGACAGCACGCCGGTGATGAGGATTTTTTTGCCTTGCAAGAAAGCCATGATTACTCCAATTGCCTGTTGCGCTTCCCGCGCAAGCATGGGTTGTTGTTCTAGTTGGTGACCGGCCGCTGGTGGTCCGTGTTACCGCAAGATCGAGATTGTATGGCTTGGGGGCGGCGGCTGCAAGCTTGGCGGAATGCTACCAAGGCCGGCAAAGCCGGGTCCGGCCGGCTGGGGATGGACACGAAAGTGGGCTTGAACCGACCCTGCCCATAAAACAAAAGGCTGCGGAGCCATGGGCTGCGCAGCCTTGCCGAGCCGGACCGAACAATCAGTTGCGGCGCTTCTTGCCGGCCTGGTCGCGCGACACGCGCGCCTTGACCAGCTTGATGCGCGACTTGGTATTGCCGCTCGATGCCTTGGCCTTGCGGTAGTTGTTGCGCGTGGCGACCGGCTCGTCGACCACGTTCACGGCGGCGTTATCGGCGATGTCCATGGGAATGTCGCGGTGGGCGGTGGCCGAGATCTTCGGCACCAGGATCGTGGAGCCGGCAGCCAGCACGCCGCGCGAAGGCAGGTTGTTGGCCTGGCGGATGACTTCCGGCGTGGTGCGGAACTTCGAGGCCAGCGAAGCGATGCTTTCACGCGCGCTCGTCACCTTGTGCGTGGTCCAGGTGGACAGCGCCTGGCCCCACTGCGCCAGGTTCAGGTGGAATTTTTCCGCATTGGCCTTCGGCAGCAGGATCTGGGTCTGCTCGCCGCCCGTGATCACGGGGCGCTTGAATTGCGGGTTCAGGGCCTTGAATTCGTCCACCGACAGTTCGGCCAGCTGGGCGGCCACGGTCAGGTCGATGTCGCTCGCCTTGTCGACGGCGGTGAAGTAGGGCTCGTTGCGGATCAGCGGCAGCGACAGGCCGTAGCGGCCCGGGTTCGCCACGATGTTCTTCACGGCCTGCAGCTTCGGCACGTAGTTGCGCGTTTCGGCCGGCATCAGGTCGGCGAGGCTTTCGAAATCGGTCGGCTTGCCGGCGGCGCGGTTCTTCGCGATCGCCTTCTGCACCGAACCCTCGCCCCAGTTGTAGGCGGCCAGCGCCAGCTGCCAGTCGCCGAACATGTCGTACAGCTTCTGCAGGTAGGTGAGGGCGGCGTCGGTCGAGGCCAGCACGGAGCGGCGATCGTCCTTGAACGCGTTCTGCTTCAGGTTGAAGTCGCGGCCGGTGCCGGGCATGAACTGCCACATGCCGCCCGCGTTCGCGCTCGACACGGCCACCGGATTGAACGCCGATTCGATGAACGGCAGCAGTGCCAGTTCGGTCGGCATATTGCGCTTTTCCAATTCCGAGACCACGTGGTACAGGTACAGCGACGCGCGCGCCGTCGTCCGCGCCATGTGGTCGGGACGCTCGGCATACCAGTTGGCATGCTTCGTCACCAGGCCATTGTTCAGGTCGGGAATCGAGAAGCCGGTGCGGATGCGGTTCCACACATCCGTTTCCCGGAACGGGTCTTCGGACGGTGCTTTATTGACGGTGGGGGAAGTGACGGCGAGGGTAGGTGCAGGTGCCTTGGCGGCGGCGGTCAGCGGCATCAGCGGGAGGTTGTCCGCGGCGGTTTCGACCGCCTGGCTGACTGCCGGTGCCGCGGCGATCAGTGCCGCCAGCAGGGAAGTGTACTTAATTCGCATAGCATTCCATTGTGTTGTCGTCAAATTAACCCGGACACGCTGCAAAGCGACCGGGAGCGGACGGACTACCAATTTAAAGGCCGAGTTTAAGGAGGGTTCTCGGTCGCCGTCAAGCAATATGTCGGCCTCGTTACAAAAAACTTGAGCTACGGCATCGAGAAAAATAAATGCAACTTCACGCCGGATGGCGGCAAATTCAATGCAAATGGCGAAAACACCATCGGATGCGTACAATGGTGGACCAGTATTTTCGACCTAGAAAGTTAATCATGAGTAATATTATCGGCAGCGGCCCCGTCGACCATGCCAGCGCGATCGCGGCGACCGAACGATGGCTGGAGAAGGCCGTGATCGGCCTGAACCTGTGCCCGTTCGCCAAGGCCGTGCATGTCAAGAAACAGATCCGCTACGTGGTCTCCGACGCCACCACGCCCGAAGCGTTGCTCGAAATGCTGATGGACGAGCTGCAATTGCTCTCCGATACCCCGGCCGAGGAGGTGGACACCACGCTGATCATCCATCCCCACGTATTGATTGACTTCGAAGACTACAATGAGTTCCTCGACGTCGCCGATGCGGCCCTCGAGGACATGGGGCTGATGGGCGAACTGCAGGTCGCCAGCTTCCACCCCGACTACCAGTTCGCCGATACGGACAAGAACGACATTGGCAACTACACCAACCGCTCGCCCTATCCCACGCTGCACCTGCTGCGCGAGGAAAGCGTGGAACGCGCCGTCGAGGCCTTCCCGGAGGCCGAGGCCATCTTCGAGAAAAACATCGAGACGATGGAAAAGCTGGGCCACGAAGGCTGGGACAAGCTCTTCCCCCAGGTGAAGTAATGGCGGACGAGAAGCTGCCGGAGCGACCGGACACGCCCTGCGTGGCCGTCTGCTCGACCACGTTCGACGACATCTGCCGCGGCTGCGGGCGCACCTATATAGAAGTGGCGCACTGGGTGTCGATGTCGGCCGAGGAAAAGGAAAAGGTGTGGCAGCGTATCCTGGCGCAGGGCTACCCACGGCGTAACGGATAGCGGCGAGCTCGCGCAACGCCAGCTGCGCCAACCCCGCTGACAGGCACCGGGGTTAAAGAAATATTTCAAAAAATGGGGTGCCTGTCACCGGGGCTGAGGAAACATTGCAAAAAGCCCGGTGCCTGTCACCGGGCTGGGGCCCGTAGCTGGCTGGCCGTTACTGCGGAATCGTCCCGATGAAATCCTTCTTCCCGATATCCAGCCCGTTATGCCGCAGGATGTCGTAGGCCGTGGTGGCGTGGAAGAAGAAATGTGGCAGTGCGTAGTGCAGCAGGTAGGTCTGGCCGCTGAAATGGCGGGTCTTTTCGCCGCTGCCGACGGTGATCGGGCGCTCGGCGCTCTGTTCGATCTCGTGCGCGGGCAGGCTGTCCAGGAAGGTCAGCGTTTTCTTGATGCGCAGCTTCAGCTCGGCAAAGCTCTTTTCCGTGTCTTCCCACGAAGGCACGTCCTGCCCGGCCAGCCGCGCGCCGGCGCCCTTGGCGAAGTCGGCGGCGATCTGGATCTGGCGCGTGAACGGCAGCATGTCCGGGAACAGCCGGTATTGCAGCAAGGCGTTCGGGTCGATCCGCGTGGTCTCGACGTGCCGTTCGGCCTTCTCGAGAATGTCGAGCAGGCTGTTCAGGATTTGCCGGAACACGGGCAGCGAGGCGGAATACATCGAAAAACTCATGGGATCTCCTGTGAAAGAGTGAGCATCATAGCAAGTTGGGCGCGGGTGCGACATTTGCGTTGCCTGCACGCTTCGTTACAGAACGGCATTCGTGACTTGCGTATCGCTTTGCAGCATAATTGCACCACGATAATTATGCGCTGCTCAAGATGCTCTTGAATTTCCAGCCTGCTGTTTCTGCATGAGGCCGCCAACTCGCGGCCTGCGTGCCCGGCTGGGCGCGCTGTATGGCCAATCGATCTACGGGTCGCTGCTGCTTGTCGTTCTGGGCGGGCTGATCGTGCCCGCGATCGTCGGCAGCTACCTGCTGGTTGGCGTGCGCGAGCAGCAATCCACGCGCACCGCATTGAACGAGGCACTGCAGCGCAATGCCGACATCCTCGCGCTCGGCGTGCAGGAATCACTGTGGAACATGGATGCCGAATCGGCGCGATCGCTCGTGCACTCGGTGATGCGCGACCCCTCGGTGGTGCAGGTCCAGGTCACCGGCCAGGCCGAGACCCAGTTCATCCACGAGAAATCGAAGGCCCGGCCGTTGGGCACTGTGGTTCGCGCTGATCGCGACGTGATCGTGCGCGGCGAGCGTATCGGCCACGTGACCGTCGAGATGGACGATGCCCGCAGCCGCCAGGAACTGCGCGACAAGCGCCGCTCCTATATCTTCGTGCTGGCCGCGCAGCTGACCGTGTCGCTGCTGCTCATCATCCTCTTCCTCAACAAGCGCGTGATGCACCCGCTGCGCCGCCTGATGCGCGTTTCCGACCGCCTCGCGCGGGGGGATTTCGATACGCCCATCGAGGTGCGCGGCAACGATGAACTGGGCCGCCTGGCCGATCGGCTGGAAGATACCCGCGAAGCGCTGCGCCGGCTGTTCGAGGACGTGCGCCAGCGCGAGGAACGCTTCCGCACCATCGTCACGCAGGTACCCGGCGCCGTGTTCCGCTACCAGCCCGACGGCCCGATCGAATTCGTGAGCGATGCGATCGAGGGCATCTCCGGCTACACGGCCGCCCAGCTGATGCGCGGCACAACGCATTCCTGGGTCAACCTGATCACGCCGGAAGACCGGCGCACGCAGCGCCGCGCCGTCAAGAGCGCGATCGAGGAGGGCCGCCCCTACGAGGCGGAGTACCGCATCGTCGATGCTTCCGGCACCGAGCGCTGGGTCCTCGAGGTCGGCAAGCCCCAGGCGCCGGCCGATGGCGGCGCCCCCTGGGTGGACGGCATCCTCTCCGATATCAGCGAGCGCAAGGACAATGAAATGCGCATCGAGGCGCTGCTGGCCGAGCAGGGCGCGATCCTGGACAACGTGATGTTCGGCGTGATGTTCGTCCGCCATCGCACGATCATGTCGGTGAACCGCCGCTGCGAGGAACTGTTCGGCTACGAACCCGGCGAAATGGTGGGCAAGTCAACCGCCATCGTGTTCCCCACCTCGTTCGATTTCGAGGCGGCGGGCGTGCGCCAGTATCCGTCGCTCGGGCAGGGCGAGTACTTCAGCGAGGAGCGCCACTACCGCCGCCGCGACGGCACGCTGTTCTGGTGCATGGTCAGCGGCTGCGCGATCGACCAGAACCGGCCCAACGAAGGCAGTATCTGGGTGTATGCCGACATCACGGCGCGCAAGGAGGCGGAAGAAAAGCTGCGCCTCTCCGCCACGGTGCTGGAGCACATTGCCGACGGCGTGGTGGTGGTGGACAAGGCCGGCAGGATCGTCGCGGTCAACCCCGCATTCACGCAGATCACCGGCTACGAAGAGGCCGAGGCGCTCGGCCGCGACATCGGCCTCACGCGCTCCGGCCGCCAGGACGAAGCTTTCCACCAGCAGCTGTGGCGCGAGCTGGTCGAAAACGGCTACTGGCAAGGCGAGATGTGGGCGCTGCGCAAGGGCGGCGAACAATTCCTGCAATCGCTCACGCTCACCGCGGTGCGCGACTCGGAGGGCGCCACCACGCACTACGCCGGCGTGTTCAGCGACATCACGCTGGTGAAGGAAAACGAGAAGAAGCTCGACCACCTGGCGCACCACGATTCGCTCACCGGTTTGCCGAACCGGCTGCTGTTCAACGACCGGCTGCAGCATGCGCTGGACCGTGCGCAGCGCTCCCAGGAGCAGCTGGCGCTGCTGTTCATCGACCTGGACCGCTTCAAGAACGTCAACGACACGCTCGGCCACCACATCGGCGACGAGCTGCTCAAGCAGGTCGCCGTCGTGCTGTCGGAGCGCCTGCGCGACGGCGACACGCTCGCGCGGCTGGGCGGCGACGAATTCGTGGTGCTGCTCGAAGATACCAGCGGCGAGTACGCGGCCACGCTGGTGGCCGAGAAACTGGTGGCCATCTTCGAGCAACCGTTCCTGGTGGCCGGCCACGAGCTGTTCGTCACCTGCAGCATCGGCATCAGCATGTATCCGCACGACGGCGCCGACCTGAATGTGCTGATCCGCAATGCCGACGTGGCGATGTACCAGGCCAAGGCGCGCGGGCGCAACGGCTACCGCTTCTATGCGCCGTCGATGACGGGCGACGGCGTGGAGCGCCTGCGCCTGGAGGCATGGCTGCGCCGCTCGCTGGAGAAGGAAGAGATGTTCCTGAATTACCAGCCGCAGGTGGAAATCGATACGGGCCGGCTGATCGGCGTGGAAGCGCTGGTGCGCTGGAACCACCCGGAACTGGGCCTGGTGCCGCCGGGCCGCTTCGTTCCGCTGGCCGAGGACACGGGCTTCATCAGCCAGTTGGGCGAATGGGTGCTGGCCGAGGCATGCCGGCAGATGGTGCGCTGGCAGCAGGCCGGCCTGGCGGTGCCGAAGATCGCCGTCAACCTGTCGGTGCGGCAGTTCGAGCGGGGCACGATCGTGCCGACGGTGGAGAACATCCTGCGCGAGACGGGGCTGGAGCCGTCCCGCCTGCAGCTCGAGGTGACCGAATCGCTGATCATGAACACCGGCGACGCGCTGCAATACATCAATGGCCTGCACGCCCTCGGCGTCAGCCTGGCGATCGACGACTTCGGCACCGGGTACTCGTCGCTGGCCTACCTGAAGCAGATGCCGGTGCAGACCCTGAAGATCGACCGCTCGTTCATCAAGGATATCCACGAGGATGCCAACGACGAGGCGATCGCCGTCGCCATCATCCAGCTCGGCAAGAGCATGAACCTGTCCGTCATCGCCGAAGGCGTGGAGACCGACGAGCAGGCCGCCTTCCTGCTGCGCCACGGCTGCAACCAGGCGCAGGGCTATTACTACAGCCGCCCGGTGATGCCGGACGACCTGCTGCGCCGCTGGCTCCCTTGAACCCATGACCAGGTTGACACGCCGCCGCTTCCTGCTCGCCGGGACGGCCGCGGCCGGCGCGCTGGTCGTCGGCTGGGGCGCATTGCCGCCGCGGCAGCGCCTGCACGCGGCCGAGCCGCTGGCGCTCGATGGCGACGCGGTGACGCTGAACGGCTGGGTGGCCGTGGCACCGGACAATACGGTGACCGTGATCGTGCCGCGCGCCGAGATGGGGCAGGGCGTGCACACCGCCTTGCCGATGCTGGTGGCCGAGGAGCTGGACATGCCGCTGGAGCGCGTGCGCATCGCCGCCGCGCGGCCGGACAAGATCTACGCCAACCTGGCCGCCATCCGCGATGCGCTGCCCTTCCACCCCGACGACCAGGGCGCCGCGCAAGCCTTCGCGCGCTGGACCCTTGCCAAGGTCGCGCGCGAACTGGGCATCAGCCTGACGGGCGGCTCGTCGTCGGTGAAGGATGCATGGCTGCCGATGCGCGAGGCCGGCGCCGCCGCCCGTGCCATGCTGGTGGCGGCCGCGGCGCGCGCCTGGGAGGTGGCGCCGGCCGCCATCCGCACTGCCGACGGGGAACTGTTCCACGACGCGAGCGGCCGCCGTGCCACGTACGGCAGCTTCGCCTGGCCCGCCGCCGCGGAAAGCCCGGGCGACGCGGTGCTGAAGGACCCCCATGCCTTCCGGCTGATCGGGCGCGCAGCGCCGCGCCGCGAAGCGCGCAACAAGGTCGACGGCAGCGCGCGCTTCGGTATCGACGCCCGCCCCGAGGGCATGGTGTACGCGGCCGTGCGCATGGCGCCGGCACTGGGCGGCAGTATCGCCGGCATCAACCCCGGCGACGTGACGGGCATGCCGGGCGTGCTCGCCGTGATCGACTACACGAATGCGCTCGCCGGCCAGACCGGGGCCCGCGCCGGCGTGGCCGTGGTGGCGAAGACGTTCTGGCAGGCGAGGACGGCCGCCGAGGCGCTGGCCATCCGCTGGGATGCGGGGCCCCATGCGGAGCTGTCGAGCGAAGGCATCGTTGCCGGACTGCGCAGCGCACTGGGAGACGGCGAGCGCCACGTGTACTTCGAGCAGGGCGAGGTGGAGGAGGCGCAGGCGCAGGGCCATGTGGTCCGCGCCGAGTACAGCGTGCCGTACCAGGCCCACGTGGCGATGGAGCCGGTGAACTGCTCCGCGCAGGTGGCCGACGGCAAGGTGCGGCTGTGGTTGTCCACGCAGGTGCCGTCGATCGCGATCGAGATCGCGGCCACCATCGGCGGCGTGGCACCGGAGCAGGTCGAGCTGCACGAATACCTGCTGGGCGGCGGCTTCGGCCGCCGGCTCGAGGGCGACATGGTGGCGCAGGCCGTCGCCATCGCGCGTCAATGCCGCGGCCTGCCGGTGCAGGTGATCTGGACGCGCGAGCAGGATATCCGCCACGACGTCTACCGCCCCGCGGCGGTGGCGCGGCTGGCCGCCACGCTCGACGCGGCGGGTACGGTCAAGAGCTGGGATTTCGTCGGCGCGGGCGGCGCGCTGACGGGCCAATACACGCTGCGCAACCTCGGGCTGCCGCCGGCGGGGCCGGACAAGACCACCGTCGAAGGCGCCTACGACATGCAGTACGAGATCCCTCACCAGCGCATCGCCCACGTGGCGGTGGACAGCGCCGTGCCGCTGGGGAACTGGCGCTCCGTCGGGCACTCGTACAATGCCTTCTTCAAGGAGAGCTTCGTCGACGAGATGGCGCACGCGGCCGGCAAGGACCCGGTGGCGTTCCGCGCCGCCATGCTGCTCGAGCACCCGCGCCATGCCGCCGTGCTCGAGGCGGCGGTGCGCCGCGCGGGCACGCCGCCGGCCGGCCGTGCGCATGGGGTGGCGCTGCACCAGAGCTTCGGCACGGTCGTGGCGCAGGTGGCCGAGGTGTCCGTGCAGGGCAAGGAGATCCGCGTGCACCGGGTGGTCTGCGCGATCGATTGCGGCATCGCCGTCAACCCCGGGCACGTGGCGCAACAGATGGAGTCGAGCGTCGCCTTCGGCCTGTCCGCCACCCTCGGTGCCGCCATCACGATCGCCGGCGGCGAGGTGCGGGAGGGGAACTTCGGCGACTATCCGGTGCCGCGCATGCACGAGGTGCCTCAGGTTGAAACGGTGATCGTGCTGTCCACCGAGCCGCCCGAAGGCGTGGGCGAGCCGGGCGTGCCGCCGGTGGCGCCGGCCGTGGCCAACGCGGTGTTCAAGTTGACAGGGCAGCGGCTGCGCAGCCTGCCGCTGCGGCTGGGCTGACGGTCAGCCCTGGGACGGACAGGCGGCAGGTACCCGCAGCGTCGCCAGCCAGAATCCCAGCGCCGCCACGCTGGTGCCAGCCCCCGCGACGCACACGAACGGCCAGCCGCCGGCCGCATGCGCCGCGCTGGCCACGAGTGCGCCGATGCCGCTGCCGGCGGCATAGAACAGCATGTAGCAGGCGACCAGGCGGCTCGGCGCGGCATTGCTGCGCAGGATCAGGCTCTGGTTCGTCACGTGCAGCGCCTGCACCGCCAGGTCGAGCGCCACGACGCCGATGCCCAGCGCCAGCAGCGAGGCGGGCGTGAAGGCCAGGGGCAGCCATGCCGCGCACAGCAGCACGAGCGCCATGCCGGTCGTCCGCTCGCTGCGGCCCCGGTCGGCGCGGCGGCCGGCGCCCAGCGCGCCCAGGGCCCCGATCAATCCCACCAGGCCGAACGCACCGATCGCCGTGTGCGGCAAGGCGTGCGGCGGCCCCGCCAGCTCGAGCGCCAGCGCGCTCCAGAAGATGTTGAATACCGCGAACATCAGCAGCGCGATGGTGCCGCGCGTGCGCAGTACCCGGTCCGTGCGCAGCAGCGCGGCCATCGAGCCGACCAGGTCCCGGTACGGCAGGGGAGCCGCGGGCGGCGGCACGGCGGGAAGCGCGCGCCACAGCAGCGCGGCAATGAGCCCCGTCGATACGGCCGATGCGGCATACACCGCGCGCCAGCCGGCCAGGTCGGCGACGCCGCCGGCGACCGCGCGCGCCGCCAGCAACCCGAGCACCACGCCGCCCTGGACCGCACCGACGACGCGGCCACGCTCGCCGTCGGCCGCGGCCGCCGCCACGCAGGCGATCAGGCCCTGCGTCATCGCCGTGCCCAGCAGGCCGGCCAGCAGCATCGCCCCCAGCAGCGGCACGACCGCTTGCGCCAGCCATACGCCGGCCAGCGCCACCGCCAGCAATCCGAGCTGGGCCAGCAGCAGGCGGCGCCGGTCGAGGCGGTCGCCCAGCGGCACCACGAACAGCAGCGCGAGCACGCTGCCCAGTTGCGTGGCGGTGACGATGCCGCCGGCCGCCGCGCGGTCCAGCGCCAGGTCGGCGGCGATCAGGTCGAGCAGCGGCTGCGCGTAGTAGACGTTGGCAACGCACAGGGCGGCGCAGGCAGCGAGCAGGGCAAGGCGGGGCGTGGTGAAATACATGCTTCCTCCAAACTGGTTTTGAATTGAAACTAGTTGAAGCGTAAGGCTCCTAGTTTTAAAATGCAACTACTTGTATGGAGGAGCGGATGGCGGGCAGGAAGAACAACCGGGCGGAGCCGTGTCCCGTGGCGCGGGGCGTGGATGTCGTGGGCGAGCGCTGGGCGCTGCTGATCGTGCGCGATGCCTTCGACGGCGTGCGGCGCTTCGGCGATTTCCAGCGCAGTCTCGGGATGGCGCGCAATATCCTGGCCGACCGGCTGCGCATGCTCGTCGAAGCCGGCATCCTCGCCAGCCAGCCGGCCTCCGACGGGTCGGCCTACCAGGAATACGTGCTGACGGCGAAAGGGGAAGACCTGTTCCAGGTGATCGTGGCGCTGCGCCGGTGGGGCGAGCGGCACCTCTTCGCGCCCGGCGAGGCGCATTCCGTGCTGGTGCGGCGCGACACCGGGAGAGCGGTGGCCGACCTGGCGCTGCGCACGGCTGACGGCGAGGAATTGTCGGCCGCCGATACGGCCGTGAAGAAGGTGGAGGGCCTGTAGCTTAGCCCGTACCCATCAGTTGCCGCAGGTTGCACTCCTGCTGCCACTGCCGGCGCTCGGCGGTGCTGCCGGCCTGGCGGTCCAGCTCCTCGCTGCTGGTGGCGGCGATGGTGTCGATCAGCCGGCTGGCCACGTTCGGGTCGGGCAGCATGGTGCCGAAAAAGGCAACCGTTTCATGGCGCTGGATGAGCAGGGTGGGGAAGTTTTCCACGTCCAGGTCGCCTACCAGGTCGGCGTGGTCTTCGATATCGACCCACAGGAAGTATTTTTCCGGGTGGCGCGCGGCCAGTTCCTCGAACGCGGCGCGGTAGCTGGAGCAGGTGCCGCACCAGGCGGCGCACAGGCAGGCCACCACCAGGCGGTCCTGCGCCAGCGCGGCGGCTACTTCGGCGCGGTTGTCGGCTTGTAGGGTTGTGCTGTGCATGGCCGCATTGTACAGCGTGTCAAACTGTCATGCAGGGCCGCCGCGCCGCGCCCGACGGCTGGGCCAGCGCCGCCGCGCGAGGTAAAATACGCCTTATGTCCAAGTCCCAGCCCACCATTCTTGCCCTCGAAACATCCTCCGAACTGGCCTCCTGCGCGCTGCTGCACGGCGGCCGCCTGAGCTCGCGCAGCTCCGACGGCGTGCGCACGCACTCGGCCTCGCTGCTGCCGATGGTGCAGGAATTGCTGGCCGAGGCTGGCATCGTGCTGGCCGATTGCGACGCGATCGCCTATGGTGCCGGGCCCGGCTCGTTCACGGGCGTGCGCACCGCCTGCGGCATCGCCCAGGGGCTGGGGTTCGGCGCGAACCTGCCGCTGGTGCCGGTCGTGACGCTGGACGCGATGTCGCTGGCCTGCCGCGAACGGCACGGCGCCGCCGACGTGCTCGCCGTGCTCGATGCCCGGATGAACGAGGTGTACTGGGCGCAGTACCGTTTCGAGGGCGAGCTTCCGGTAGCCGTGCTGCCGGCGGCGCTGTCGGCCCCGGCGGACGTGGCGCCGCAAGGCGCGCCGCTCGCCTGCGGCAACGGCTTCACGGCGTATCCGGAAGCGTTCGCGGGCAAGCCCTTCGCCGCCGGCGCCGATACGGCCGTGCTGCCGCACGCGGAACAGGTCGCCCGGCTTGGCGCGGCCGCCTTCGCGGCGGGGCAGGGCATGCCGGCCGCCGACGCGCAGCCGCTCTACCTGCGCAACAAGGTCGCGTACACGAAGGCCGAGCGGGCCGTCATGAACGGAGCCCGGGCATGACGCAGCGCCAGCAATGGGACCTGGCCCGGTTCGTCTACGAACCGATGCACCAGGCCGACCTGGATGAAGTGGTGAAGCTCGAACACAGCGTCTACCCGCATCCGTGGACGCGTACCAATTTCTCCGATTCGCTCAAGCATGGTTACCACGCGTGGGTATTGCGCAGTCCGTCCCGCGAGCTGCTCGGCTACTTCCTCGTGATGGCCGTGCTCGACGAGGCGCACCTGCTGAACGTGGCGGTGGCCGCGCCGTGGCAGGGCAAGGGCCTGGGACGCTTCCTGCTGAACCAGTCCGTCGCGTGCGCGCGCGGCCTCGGCATGGAATCGATGCTGCTCGAGGTGCGCCCGTCGAACCAGCGCGCGCTCGATATCTATCGCCGCTACGGATTCGCGGAGATCGGCCGCCGCAAGGGTTATTACCCGGCCGCGGACGGCAAGCGCGAGGACGCCATCGTGATGCGGATCCTGCTATGAGCCTTTCGCACCGTACCGGCGCCTTCCTGCGCGAGATGGGGATCGGCCCGCGATGGCTGTTGCGCGATCGCGTGCACGGCGAACCGGAAGTGGAGGCAGCACCTGCCGCCGACGATGAACAGGTGGTGCTCGAAGCGGTCGCCGTGGAAGCGGAGGCGGAGGTCGCCGTGCCGCAACGCGCCGCGCCCGCACCCGCATCCACTCCGGCACCGGCACCGGTGCCGGCCGCGCCTCCAGCCGTGCCCGTGGCCGCACCGGCAGCCTCGGACGAGGATATGTCCTGGTTCGACGATGCACCCGCGCCGCCGCCGAAAGCCCCCACCCTGAAGCAGGCCGCGCCGCCGAAAGCCCCGGCCCAGAGGCCGGCCGCGCCGGAAGGCGCCGAGGACACGTCGTGGTTCGACGCCGTGCCGGCCGCGCCCGTGCAACGCGCGCCCGCCCGCGCCGCGGCTACCGACGAAGAGATCGCGGCCATGGACTGGCCGGAGCTGCAGGCGGCCGTGCGCGGCTGCACGCGCTGCCGCCTGTGCGAAACGCGCCGCGCCGCGGTGCCGGGCCAGGGCGACGAGAATGCCCGCTGGCTCGTGCTGGGCCTTGCGCCCACGCGCGCCGACGAGAAGGCGGAACAGCCGTTCAGCGGCCCGCCAGGCCAGCTGCTGCAGAACATGCTGCGTGCCGTCGACCTGTCATCGGAGCGCGGCGCCTACGTGACCACGCTGGTGAAATGCCGCCCGGTAGCCGACGATGGCGGCGAGCGCCTGCCGGCCGCCGATGAACTGTCGGCGTGCCGCCCTTACCTGGAACGCGAGCTGGCGCTGACGGGCGCCGGCATGGCGCTCACGCTGGGCGGCGTGACGGCCAAGGGCCTGCTCGGCATGGCCGCGCGCGGCAAGGTGCTCAATTTCGACCATGCGCATGGCGCCTTGCCCGTCGTGGCCACCTTCCACCCAGCCGACCTGCTGAAGAAGCCGGAAGACAAGGTGAAGGCGTGGGCCGACCTGTGCCTGGCGCGCTCCGCCCATGCGCGCCGCCCCTGAGGAAGAGAGCAACTCCTTCAGCCATGCGCGCTTCGAGCGCCGCTGGCATCACCTGACACGCCCGCACGTGCGGGCGCTGGCCTGGCTGCTCGATGCGCCGGACCTCCTCGACGTCAACGCGCCTTACTGGCACGGCCGCATTGCCTCGCTGGGCCCGGTCGCGCCGGACGTGGCGGACTGGCTCGCGGCGCTGGAGGACGACCCCGCGCCGCTCGATGCCGCGCTGGGTGGCCGCTTTTATTCCCGGCTTGGCCTGTATGCCGAAAAGCTGATGGCCTTCTATTTCGCCCAGCGCGGGCAGCTTGCGGCACATGGCTTGCAGGTGCGTGCCGCACCCAAGGGCAACAAGGGCGGCAAGGAAACGGTGGGCGAATTCGATTTCCTGCTCGACGAGCCGGGCGGCGGCCTGCGCCACATCGAATTCGCCACCAAGTTCTACCTGCTCGACGGTGCGATGGCCACGGGCGACTTCGACCTGCTGGTGGGCCCGAACCTGGGCGACACGCTGGGCCGCAAGATGCGCAAGATCTTCGAGCAGCAACTGGAACTGGCCGCGCACCCCGCCGCGCGCGACGTCCTGCCGCGCCCCGTGACGTCCGCCCAGGCCCTCGTGAAAGGCTGGCTGTTCTACCCGCCGGACAGCGATCCCGTCATCCCCGGCATCACTCCGGGGCATTGCCGCGGGCGATGGCATACGCTGACCGGCTTTGCCCACGCGGGCGAGCATCCGGGCGAGCGCTTCATTGTCATGCCGCGCCTGCAATGGCTGGCGCCCTTGAAGGTGCGCGCGGACGAGTCGTTGCCCGCGGTTCCTGCACCGCTATGCCGAGCCGGACTGGCCAGCGTGCTCGCGGCCAAATTCGAGGGCGATGCGTCACCGGTGATGGTGGCGGCGGTGCGGGAAGAGGATGGCTGGCTGCTGGAGGAAGCGCGCGCGTTCGTCGTGCGGGACGATTGGCCGGCGCGCGCGGCGATCAGGCGGGTGACGGGCGAAAAGCCCGCGGCTTGAATGCACTGGTGTCGAACATTTTTTTCTGGGGCTTCATCCAGAAAAAAGTGTGCGACACCGGTTTTCTCATGAAGCATTGCTGCCTCCAGGGAAAACCGGTGTCGTACACTTTTTCTCGATGAGGCCCCGAGAAAAAATGTCCGACACCAGACGCGCTGGCATCGGACGCGCTCCTAGTGCTTGTGCTCCCCAATCAACGCCAGCGAATCTTGCTCGCGCTGATTGGCCACATGCAGCCGCTTGATGGCAATCATGGTCCCCGACAGGAACAGCCCGAACAGGATGATGATCGTGTTCAGTTCCAGGTCCATGCGCAGCATCAGCGAATACATCGCCAGCATCGTCAGGATCGACAGGTTCTCGTTGAAGTTTTGCACGGCGATCGAGTGGCCGGCGCTCATGAGCACGTGGCCGCGGTGCTGCAGCAGCGCGTTCATCGGCACCACGAAGTAGCCGGCTAGCGCGCCGATCAGGATCAGCATCGGGTAGGCGATCGCCGCCGTGTTAATGAAGGCCATCGTCATCACCATGAAGCCCATCGCGATGCCGAGCGGGATCACGCTGAGCGATTTGCGCAGCGTGACCATCTTGGCGGACATGATGGCGCCGACCGTGACGCCCAGGCCCACCAGGCCCACCATCGTGGTGGCCTTTTCATAGCTCATGCCCATGGCCTGCTTGGCCCATTCGAGCACGATGAATTGCAGCGTGGCGCCGGTGCCCCAGAACAGCGTGGTGACGGCCAGCGAGATCTGGCCCAGCTTGTCGCGCCACAGGATCATGCAGCAGTTCGCGAAATCCTCGATCAGGCGGATCGGGTTGCGTTCCTGGTGCGGGTACACGCTGCCCGTGAGCGGAATGCGCAGGTTGAACAGCGCCGCCGCGACATACAGCACGCCGACGATCATCAGCGCACCATAGGCCGCGTTGCCGATGCCGATATTCCAGCCCAGCATGATCGCCTCGGCGCGGTCGCTCACGAGGGCGCCGCCCATCACGGTGCCGAGGATGATCGAGGAAATCGTCAAGCCTTCGATCCAGCCATTGGCGGCCACCAGTTTTTCCGGCGGCAGCAGTTCGGTGAGGATGCCGTACTTGGCGGGCGAATAGATCGCCGCGCCGATGCCGACGATCGCGTAGGCAGCCAGCGGGTGCACTTCATAGAACAGCAGCGCGCAGCCGAAAATCTTGACGAGGTTCGCGATGAACATGACGCGGCCCTTCGGCAGCGCATCGGCGAAGGCGCCCACGAACGCGGCCAGCAGCACATAGAACAGCACGAAGAGGAATTTCAACAGCGGCGTGATCCATGCCGGCGACTTCATCGAGATCAGCAGGTCGATCGCGACGAACAGCAACGCATTGTCCGCCAGCGACGAAAAGAACTGCGCCGCCATGATGGTATAAAAACCACGATTCATTGTGGAAGGGCCTTAAAACCGATATCGGCTTGCTTTATACCATGAAAGATATGCTTTCCAAAGCAAACGTCCCGCCATTTCGAATGGTCGTTCGGTTCCGGCGCAGCGGCCCGGGAGGCCGGCCTTAAGGCCCGCCTAAGGGTGCACGTGCGGTAAAATGCCGGCTTCTCATTTTGCTAAAGCGCTACCATGCCGAGGCCGATCGTCGCCACCATCCACGTCGCTGCGATGCAGCATAACCTGGCCCGCGCACGCGCCTGCGCGCCCGGCTCGAAAGCCTGGGCGGTCGTCAAGGCCAATGCCTATGGGCATGGCTTGCAGCGCGCGCTGCGCGGCTTCGCCGATGCCGACGGCCTGGCGCTGATCGAATTCGACAACGCAGTGCGGTTGCGCGAAATGGGCTGGAGCAAGCCGATCCTGCTGCTGGAAGGCTGGTTCGACGCGGCCGACCTGCACACGATGGCCGCGCATGGCTTGAACGGCGCGGCGCATTGCATGGAGCAGATCGCGCTGCTGGAAGCGACGCCCTTGCCGCACCCCATCGACGTGCATCTCAAGATGAATACGGGCATGAACCGGCTGGGTTTCAAGCCCGAGGAATTCGGCGCCGCGCATGCGCGGCTGCGCGCGATCCCGCACGTGGGCCGCATCACGCTGATGACGCACTTCGCCAATGCGGACGAAGCAGCACACGAATGCCTGCCGATCCATGAGCAGATCCGCCGTTTCAACGCGGGCGCGGCGGGCATCGATGCGCCGTGCAGCCTGTCCAACTCCGCCGGCGTGCTGCGCATGCCGGAATTGCAGGGAGAACTCGTGAGCGACTGGATCCGCCCCGGCATCATGCTGTATGGCGGCACGCCGGGCGGCGGCAGCGCGGCGGATTACGGCCTGCGGCCGGCCATGACGCTGGCCAGTGAACTGATCGGCGTCCAGCAGATCGGAGCGGGCGACTTCGTGGGCTATGGCAGCCGCTTCCAGGCCGACCGCGCCATGCGCATCGGCACCGTGGCCTGCGGTTACGCTGACGGCTACCCGCGCCACGCGCCGACCGGCACGCCGGTGCTGGTCGACGGCGTGCGCACGCGCACCGTGGGCCGCGTGTCGATGGACATGATGGCCGTGGACCTGACCGGCATCGACACGGCGCGCGTTGGCAGCCGCGTGGTGCTGTGGGGCGACGGCTTGCCGATCGACGATGTGGCCACGGCCGCGGGCACGATCGGCTATGAACTGATGTGCGCGGTCGCTCCCCGCGTACAGATGAGAGAAGACTGATGGCCAAGGCGAAGACCCAATACGTGTGCTCCGAATGCGGCGGCACGAGCAGCAAGTGGACCGGACAATGCCCGGCATGCCGCCAGTGGAACACGATGGTGGAAACCGTCATCGAGACGGGCGGCGTGAACCGCATGTCGCAGGCACCGCAGGCGCTGGCGCAGACGGCACCCGTGCTGTCGCTGCACGAGATCGAGGCGATCGACGTGCCGCGTTTCGGCACCGGCATCGACGAATTCGACCGCGTGCTGGGCGGCGGCCTGGTGCCGGGCGGCGTGGTGCTGATCGGCGGCGATCCGGGCATCGGCAAGTCCACCTTGCTGTTGCAGGCGTTGGCGAACATGTCGCGTGTAAAAAGCGTGCTGTACGTGTCGGGCGAAGAGTCCGGCGCGCAGATCGCGCTGCGCGCGCGGCGCCTGGCCATCGATGCCAGGGAATTCAAGCTGCAGGCCGAGATCCAGCTCGAAAAAATCCTCAATACGCTGGCCGACGTGAAGCCGCAGGTCGCCGTGATCGACTCGATCCAGACGCTGTATTCGGACGCCCTCACGTCCGCCCCCGGTTCGGTGGCGCAGGTGCGCGAGTGCGCGGCGCAGCTCACGCGCGTGGCCAAGACCACCGGCGTGACCATCATCCTGGTGGGCCACGTGACGAAGGAGGGCGCGCTGGCGGGCCCGCGCGTGCTCGAACACATCGTGGACGCGGTGCTGTACTTCGAGGGCGACAGCCATTCCAGTTTCCGCCTCGTGCGCGCGATCAAGAACCGCTTCGGTGCCGTCAACGAGCTGGGCGTGTTCGCCATGACGGACAAGGGCTTGAAGGGCGTCTCGAATCCTTCCGCGCTGTTCCTGTCGCAGCACGACAACCAGGTGCCCGGCTCCTGCGTGATGGTGACGCAGGAAGGCACGCGCCCGCTGCTGGTGGAGATCCAGGCGCTGGTCGATGCAAGCCACCTGCCGAATGCGCGCCGGCTCTCCGTGGGCCTCGAACAGAACCGGCTGGCCATGCTGCTGGCGGTGCTGCACCGCCATGCCGGCATCGCCGCCTTCGACCAGGACGTGTTCATCAATGCGGTGGGCGGCGTGAAGATCACGGAACCGGCGGCCGACCTTGCCGTGCTGCTGGCGATCAACTCGTCCATGCGCAACAAGGCGCTGCCGCGCGGCTTCGTGGTGTTCGGCGAGGTGGGCCTGGCCGGCGAGATCCGGCCCGCGCCGCGCGGCCAGGAGCGCCTGCGCGAGGCGGCCAAGCTGGGCTTCTCGATTGCCATGATCCCGAAGGCGAACGCGCCGAAGCAGCCGATCGAAGGCATGACGATCATCGCCGTCGACCGCATCGACGATGCGTTCAACCGCCTGCGCGAGCTGCAGTGACGCTCTCATAGCACCGATGCAAGATTGTCCTTTGCGCAGTAGAATATGCGGCCGGCTTTGCCGGCCGTTTTCTTTTTCAACGAGGGTTAGTAAGTGTTAGTCGATCAAAGGCAGAGCGCGCGCAAGATCATGCGCGTGAGGGCGATGATGGTCCTGGATGGCGCCGCGCCGGTGGCTGCCCGCACCTTCGACCTCAGCATGGGCGGCATGTCCGTCACGACGGGGACCAGGGTCAATCCCGGCCAGACGGGCCAGGTGGTGTTCGAAATGCTCGTCGACGGCAAGCCGCAGATCATCACGACCCGTGTGAAAGTCGCGCACTGCATTTTCTCCGGCGATGAATTCAAGGTGGGCTTCATGTTCCAGACCCTGAATGCCGATGCCACGGCGGCCATCACCAAATTCATGCGTTGATAGCGATACCGTAGTCGAAAAGGAAAGATAGCGGGCAGTGCACGGTTCTGTTCGTTTCTTTGATTCCTGGTCGCGATGGGATCATAATAGTCCGTCATCGGAGGAACGACCATGGTCATGAACACCAACGCTCTCGCCACGCTGTACGGCACCAACGCGTTCAACACGCTGTACGGCAGCAACGCGACCAGCACGATGTTGACGGGTAACTCCATCACGGGGACGTCGACGCTGTCGCCCACGGTCGCGGCCCGCGTGCAGGCGGCGCTGGCCGGCCAGCAGGGCAATATCGACGCACTGAACGCAAGCCTGTCGAGCACGCAGACGCGCCTGTCCGGCCTGGGCCAGCTGCAAAGCGCGCTCGACGCCTTCGAAGCCATGGCCGAGAGCCTGTCGGGCGCCGGCCTCTCCACCTCCGCTACCTCGTCGAATACCGCTGTCCTGACGGCGGCCACGACCCCCACTGCCAAGCCCGGTACTTACACCATCGACGTGAAACAACTGGCGCAAGGGCAGGTACTCAACAGCGGCGTACAACCGACCGCCACTTCGGCGATCGGCGCCGGCCTGACGGCGACCGTCAAGCTCGAATGGGGCACGCTGGGCGCGGACGGCTTCAAGGCCACGTCCGGCACCTCGCGCACCATCACGATAGACAGCAGCAACAACACGCTGGAGGGCATCGCCGGCGCGCTGGAAGAGGCGGGCGTCAACGCTACCGTGGTGCGCTCCAACGGCGGCTATGCCTTGCAGATCAACGGCGAACAGGGCGCCTCGCAAACGCTGTCGATCAGCGTGAGTGGCGACGCCGCGCTCAAGGCCGCGATCGGCTTCGATCCGGAAAGACCCACGGCCGCGGGCATGACCCAGGCGCAGGCCGCGCAGGACGCGATCATCTCGATGGGCGGCAAGTCCACGACGAGCAGCACCAACAAGCTCACGGAGACGATCGGCGGCATGACGCTCACCCTGACGGGGAAGGGCACCACGAAGGTCACGGTGAGCCAGGACAGCAGCCAGATCGCCAAGAACGTAGCCGCCTTCGTGCAAGGCTGGAACGACATGGCCGACAAGCTCGCGGCACTGGAAAACGGCGCGCTGCGCGGCGATAACGCGCTGTCGCGCGTGACGACGCAACTGTCGTCGCTGATGCGCATCGGCGGCGCTGGCACCGGCACGCCCAGCCTGGCCGACGTGGGCCTGTCGCGCGATGCCAGTGGCAAGCTGGTACTCAACGAGGTCAAGCTGAAAGCCGCCATCGCCGACGATCCCGAAGCCGTTACCCAGTTGTTCACCAACGAAGGCAGGGGCCTGGCCGACCGCATCGACGCGCGGCTGGAAACGATGACGTCGGAAAATGGGTTGATCAGCCGGGCGCAGGAGCGTACGACGCGCGATCTCGAGGTGATCACCGACCGGCGCGAGCGGATGGCGGCATCGCTGACGGCGCAGGCTCAGGCGTTGGCGACCATGTACACCATGCAGGAGCAGATGGGGGGGACGGGGACGTTGCTCGATTTGTTGGGGTGAGGGTGATCGGAAAGATGCTATCCGTAATTGTTTAGTTTCGTGTGACTATGTTCGCCGTTGCAGCGACCTTGTCCCGTGCAAAGGCCGTGCTTAATGAGATAATTGCTGGCTTCCCGCAGCGCTCGACAGCCCCTCGCAGTACGCCACCATATCGAGCATGAGTTCATGCATTCATCCGCAAGCGTGTACCACCTCCACAGTCCGCCAGGAGATTAAGAGCGCCTAACAAAACCTTTCAACGTATCTCCAACAGATGAGTGAACACGCAAGCGAAAGAAAGGCCTGGTGAATGTCGGCTCGCCGTTCATAACGGATGCGCAGTCTGCGAAAACGGTGCAGCCATCCAAGGGTGCGTTCAACGACCCAACGCCATCGGCCTAACCTTTCGCGTGACTCGATGCCGTAACGTGCAATCCGAGCAGAGATTCCTCGCCGGCGCAGCCAGGCCCGATGCGCCCTCGAAGCGTACGCTCGATCAGCATGTAGCTTACCTGGCCGTTTCCTCGCCCTACCGGACAGCCCTTTAACAGCTGGGATCGATTCTACGAGAGGGATGAGCATGCGTGAGTCATGGACCTGAGCGCCTGTGATTTGAGCTACCAGGGGCAGGCCACGCTGATCGACAAGCAAATGGTGTTTGCAGCCGAGCTTGCCGCGATCGGTCGGGTTCCGACCAGTATGCTCACCACCAGCCGGTGCCGGTATGCTCGCTGCATCAACGCAAGCTCGATCCCACATGATCTGGTCATATTCTCGAAGGCGCCGCAGGACTGCCTCGTGGACGCTTTGCCATACACCAGCTTGCATCCATTGGTGAAGTCGACGCCAGCACGTCATGCCGCTGCCGCACCCAAGCTCACGCGGCAGGTATTCCCAAGGTATTCCAGTTTTGAGAACAAACAGAATGCCCGTCAGGGCTGCACGATCGTTGATCCGCGATCGCCCACCTCTCGGCGAGACTGAAAGCAGGAAGATGAGCTTCGATAAGCGACCAAAGGTCGTCGGGAAGGAGTGCTTGGGCCATGGCATCAGTCCAACGGTGAAAACGGCCGTCATCTTATGCCCCGGACTGCAGCCACGTGCGTCCGCTTCCGCCCCATTGCAGACGTTTGCAGAACCCAAATTATTTATGTATTGCGTTCTGCAGGCCCTCGAAACTCCCAGATTTTTTGAAGTTTGCCATCTGAGAATGCAAGGTAATGCTCAACCGTTGTTCTGTACGGATTCAAGTACTTCCACGTCTCATCTGCTCTCAGCGTTTCAAAAGTTGCTAGCGATTGAAGTTCGTTAACGCTCACAACAGTTGTGGGCGTCAAGTTGCCTGATAGACCCAGAGTCCTGTCGTCTGGTGGCCCAAGGAGATTTAGTACGGCATCGGTCGTGGCACCTAATGGGATGCTTTTGATAGCCGCGCGGACTACATTGATCATTCGTCCTATCGGTTCGCTTTGTTCTGTACCAAAATTCTTCACAGTATCTCAATGGTATCAATGGATTTTAACGTCTGCTTCTGGCCGATCTCGGCCGGTCGAGCCAGCATAGCATGTTGCCGAGGCGGAAAAGTCGCAGACTGTCACAACAGGCCGCTCCCGCCCCTTTGCAGACGTTCCGATTGGGCCGAGCACGTAGGCCTCCACCGATACTAATCCTTGGAAGCGATTGCGGCTCGATACTGGTCCAGCTTCCCAGAGCCGTAATAGTTGAGGAACTGGGCCAGAGAATGTTGAGGTAAGCAACGCAAAATCTCGACTTGGCAAGACGCCTTGGTGGCGCAAGAATTTAATGAATTCAGGCGGGTGAAGCTCGGCCCTAAATCCTGCGGCGATGCAGGCATCGGCAATCGCTTCCACGATTGGCATAGGAATCGGATCTGCATTGGTCAAATCTCCGGATTTTTCAGCAATAGACCCTCTCAGAAAATCCCGGTCGTATAAATCAATGTTGTAACTCATCAGTTCCCCACTGGGTCATATAGGAGCATTAAAGGGCTGCTTCTAGCCCGTTGCTGTCGTCGAGTGTACGACAGAAATGTCCATAGGCAACAATCATAAAGTAGTGTTCGCTATTCGCTTGAAGCCGATCTTCTAGGGCTATTGTAGAGCTGCTTCTAAACACCCTACAGGTCCGTTCTGTGCTGTTCTATAACCATAGGGAGCTAACAGCCCCAAGAAAGCAGAGGCCGAGCACGATCCATGTAGCACGACGAATGCGAATGTCACGTCTTGCACACGACATGCAAGCAAGTGCTTGAGTGTGAAATTCCCCGCCCGCTACAGGTACAAGTTCAGACTTGAACGCCGCTAACGGCTTGGCGCACTTCGCACATAGATTGCACTTGTTTCGTTGAAGAGAACGCCGCCCTATCCAGTGGTCCAGTCCTAGAATTAGAATTGGTAACACAACAAATACTGTCGCTAACAAGACATCCATACAAAGCTCACTGTTCCGACAAAGAAATCTTCATGAACCAGAAAATCGCAGACTGTTATGACCGGCAAGTCCCGACCCGAAGCAGACCTAGTTTGGCAAAGAGAGCCTGCGAGCTCGATTCGATCTCTTAAGGGACCGATTCCACCGTGAACGACTTGCTGAGCAACTCTTCGTTCCTGAACGAGACCACTAAACGCCATTCTCCAGGAAGAATCTCGTTTGGCGTATCGAAGGTGTAACCGGCCAAACACGCTTTGCCAAGAATGCATTCAGTGACGCCTTCAATCTCGCGCGTCGTCTCCCCGGTTCGGGGATCGCGCATGCCTGGAGCAGGAAAGATCGTTTTGTAGCTTAGGCGTACGATACCTCCTGCGTTTGCGGGCTCTGTCTGGAGGGTGAAATACGTGCCGAAGCTGATGCCTAAGCGCCCTGGAACGTGATCGGTTTGTTTCAATAGTCGTGGAACGTGGAACCAATCGAGTTCGCCTTCATAAACCCCTGACCATATCTCTTGCTGCCCGACGATTTTTAGAAGGTCGGCCGCAGGGGCCAGCGTACTCGCTCCACCGATTGACAGACAAATGCCGAAGAGAACGGCATAGGTCGAGATCTCGGTATTGGCTTTACTCAGCATAGACAATGGTTTCGCTTAGTTGTTCAGTTGACGCTTCTGACCTTGAGCGTAGCGGACCATAGAGCAAGGTCCGCTTCTCGCCGAAAGCGGCCGGTCGCATTGCCAAAGTGTACGTGGTTGTTGCCTCCAGGACAAGCGACAGGTTTTGTTAGGCGCTCTAAGGATTCCCGTTTGTCCGATCGACAGGCTGCCAAGGTGTTCAATATCACTCGCGCTACCGCTGCCAGATGGCTCAAGCGCGTCGACATCAAGTACCTGCCAGAGATGCCTCGCGGAACTTCACGCCGCTACCTGTTTGTCGCCATCGCCCCGCTACGCGCTGAGTCTTCCTGCATATCTACAGCGACACGCCCGAGCGTAGCAGCGTGGATTTCCTGCGCCGTTTGAAGCTCGCGTCAATGATCAAGATCACCAAGATATTGACCGATAACGGCTCGCAATTTACCGACCGATGAAGCGCCACCAAAGACAAGAAGCGCAACGGCAATCACGCCTTCGACAAGACCTGTGCCAGCATGAAAGTCGAGCATCGCCTAGCGCCTCCACGGCACCCTTAAACCAAGGGTATGGCCGAACGCGTAAATGGCCCAATGTGAGATTGTCGCAGACCCGCTTCGATAGCAGGGCCGATCTGAAGGCCGCCTTGCTCAATTACCTTAAGCTATACGACCACCATTTCCCGCAGCGAGTTATCGACTCAACGACGCCGATTCTCGATCTCAATAATTGCAGAAACGCAAATCCGATCTATTCGTCAAACACGTCTACGATCAGACGGGACTCGACAACTATATAATTGTGCTAACGCTTCACTCTCGCGCAAGCGCGACAGCCAAAAATGATCACGGCCACTGCCGGGATCAGAGCTAGTGATAGTCGACCCGTATCGAAAGCAGTCATGCGGCGTTTCTGAAGCCAAAATTGGTCCGACGACGCGGCCGCGCTAGTTGGAGCATTTCACTGGGGTATGCTTGCGAAGTGAATGACGAAAATTTGATGCCAACAGTTCATAACCAGTGCTGTATCGGTAACGCATTTGATCCCTCTTGCAGACCATCATCCTCATCACAGCATCTAGGCGCATCGATTCGTGTACTGGAAGCGGATATTTTGTCGAAGCTGAGACCTGCTTCAGATGCGCCCATAGAATTTGCGCATTCATCCAAACCATCTCTGCACCGATAAGTTCGGGTGATGTGCGGAAATAGTTGGCCGCAAATGCGTCGGCATAAATCTCCTCCTCAAGCAAGTTGCCCTGTGTTTGACTGGTATCGTTGTCTCTAAGGATGTGGCCGATCTCGTGGGCTATAAGTGCAATAGTAAGCTGCTTAATAACTGTACGCCATAAAGACAAGATCTCGTCATCAGTCATCCCAACGGCTTCAAGCCATTGTCTATGGATTTCTCCTGTGGCATGTTCACAATAACGCTCACTTTGAAGATGTATCACGGTATAGGCTGCGTAGCCAGGGTGGCACCTGTAGGTGGCCTCGCCATTGGTCGCATTTGTATGTTGCGCTACTAGATGAGCAACATACGTGCGGCTGAGTTTTTCGGTTGTCGCGGCTATGAAATCCGCATTTCCATCCAAGAACTTCATAATTAAAGTGGGATTTTTAGAACCTATGCGGCTTGTAGTGACAATGCTTCCGGCAACAATATAGTCCGCGAACGCCGACATTGTATGAGGGCATGTAACGATCAGCGGTTTGCCCTTGTATTCCGCACGCAATCCCATACTCCATGGACTGATGCAATAGCTCTCGCTATCGCCGGGTGGTGCGGCTGTGAGCACAACACCAAGTTTCTTTATTTTTGACGCCTGATCATGGTTAAGACTTCCTAGCACATCTTTAAATGTTGCAATGGCCGCGTCCTGAAAATTAACGTAGTACTGTTCCGATGCATTACTGGTTTGGCTTGCCGCGTCCCGATGAGTCAACAATGCTACAGCGGTGAGCGCCGAAATAGTGAGGAACTTAATCATTGTTCTGTTCTCGCACAATACTGCCGAGGCGACTGAGAATTCTTATTGTTTCGCTACGCTCTTCGGCATCATTAATACCGTTACTCCCGGCTCTGCGTAACGCGGCATTAGCCTTTGCAGTAGCCTGCTCAACGTCATTGGGTGTGATATCACTTAACCCGGAATCAAATCTACGCTTCTTAATGTAGAGAAAGCAAGGCGAACTACCTACGTTGTTATTTTGGGAGGCGAGTTGAATGGGGAGCTTGGTTGTCTCTGTGGATATGCCTTCTGAAATTTCAATCGGCCGGTTCACTACGGACAGCAACAACCAAATACCTAACGCGGAGATCACTGCACCCGGTCCCCCGGATGCAAGCTTTAACTTCAAGCCTAAACCTGCAAATTCGCCCTTCGTAGCCACCGTTATGAAGTTCATATATAGGCGCCATCCTAAATAAATACATAGAACTCCTGCTAGGGCGCATATGATGAGCAGCACTGAACGGGTCATAGCCATTACCATGTCGATACTGTCCGGCGGACTCATGATGACTCCAGGTACAATTTTTCTTACTATAATCTTCTGCGATTAAATCGGCTAGCTTGTGTTGTTTTCCTGCTCTTCTAGCGTGGAAGGCTCATTGTGCGCGCGAATGCCGATCTCAACGAATAGAGTAAGGCGTACAAGTACCCAAACCCTGTTTCTCTCCCCAAAAAAACCGAAGGCCCCGCCCGCAGACCGTATCGCTACGGGCTGCTGCGGAGCCTGTGCTTGCTAAGCGCAGCGTTCGCTATTCTTCGTGATAGCGGTCGGTCAGTTTGCCGTGGCCACCCCGGCTTTCCGAAATGATTTCAAAGGCGATCAGCGCCACGGTGGCTACGAAGATGCCGATCGTCAGCAGAGTAGGCATGATAAATCAGCCATCCTTTCGGAAGGCTGCTCCCTTGTTGAACTACCACATCGAGAAACTACACCCGTACTACATTTAAACTGTAGCAGACGATTCGGCCTTTTCAAGGGAGGGGGGAAGGCCCTATTTGTTGACGAGATCGGCCGCCATCACGGCCTTCAGGTGCAGGCTGGACGGGTCTTCCGGGTCCTTCTGCACGAACCACCACGCGGCGGCTTTCTTCATCTCGAAGTCCAGCGCCTCGCCCGTCAGCAGCAGGGCCGCCACCTGGCCCAGCGTGGGCTGGTGGCCCACGATCACCACGGTTTCCTTGCCAGCCGGCCAATTGGCCGCTTGCAGGATCGCCTCGGGTGACGCGCCGGGCACCAGTTCCGCGTTCGTCTTGTATTTGCGGCCGAGCCCTTCGGCCGTCTGCACGGTGCGCACGGCCGGGCTCACGAGGATGCGGCAGCTTTCCGGCAGTTGCGAGTCGAGCCATTTGCCCATGCGCCGGGCCTGCTTCACGCCTTTCGGGGTCAACGCGCGTTCCAGGTCCGGCAAGCCTTCATGGCCGTCTTCGGCTTCGGCATGGCGCCACAGGATCAAGTCCATCGAATTCCTTTCCTATCAAATCTCACTTAGCCGGCCATGGTGCCGAGCGTCTGCATCAGGTATTGCTGGGCGCCGAAGGGCTGCTGCTTGCCGCGCGGCTTGCGGCGCTGGTAGTGGCCGTCCGGTTCCAGCTCCCAGGCATTGGTGTTGTCCTTCAGGTAGGGGTTCAGGCCCTCGGCCATCACGCGGCGCTTCAGCGCGCGGTCCAGCACTGGGAACGCTACCTCGATGCGGCGGAACAGGTTGCGGCTCATCCAGTCCGCGCTGGCCAGGTAGACGTCGTGCGCCAGGTCGTTGCGGAAGTAATAGATGCGGCTGTGCTCGAGGAAGCGGCCGATGATGGAGCGCACCTTGATGTTTTCCGACAGGCCGGGCACGCCCGGCCGCAGCGTGCAGGCGCCGCGCACGATCAGGTCGATCTTCACGCCATCCTGCGACGCCGCGTACAGCGCGCGGATCACCGATTCGTCGACCATCGCGTTCACCTTCACGATGATGCGGCCGGGCTTGCCGGACTTGGCGATCTTCGCCTCGTTGCGGATCGCCTTGATGATCTCGCTTTGCAGGGCGAACGGCGCCAGCCACACATGGTGCAGCTTTTGCGGCTTGGCCAGGCTCGTCAGGTGCATGAACACCTCGTTCACGTCGCGGGCCAGGCTCGGCTCGCACGTGAGCACGCCGAAGTCCGTGTAGAACTTCGTCGTGGTCGGGTGGTAGTTGCCCGTGCCCAGGTGGGCGTAATAGCGCAGCTCGGAATGGTCCGCCGTGCCTTCGCGGCGGATCACCAGCGCGATCTTCGCGTGGGTCTTCAGGCCCACCACGCCGTAGACGACTTGAGCACCGACCTGTTCGAGCTTGTCGGCCCAGTTGATGTTCGCTTCCTCGTCGAAGCGCGCCATCAGTTCCACCACCACCGTCACTTCCTTGCCCAGCCGCGCGGCCAGGATCAGCGCTTCCATCAGGTCCGAGTTCATGCCGGTGCGGTAGACGGTCTGCTTGATCGCCACCACGGCCGGGTCGGTGGCCGCCTGCCGGATGAAGTCGATCACCGTCTGGAACGACTGGAACGGGTGGTGCAGCAGGATATCCTGCTTGCGCAGCGTGGCGAAGATGTCGCCGCCTGTCGGCTGCACGCCCGGCATGAACGGCGGGAAGCGCAGTTCCGGCATCTTCGTGTGCTCGATGATCTCGTTGAGCCGCACCATGTTCACAGGGCCGTCCACCTGGTACAGGCGGCTGCGGTCCAGGTCGAACTGGTCGAGCAGGAATTGCGAGAGTTCCGGCGGGCAGTTCTTTGCCACTTCCAGGCGCACCGAGCGGCCGAACTGGCGGCCCTGCAATTCGCCCTTCAGCGCCTGGCGCAGGTTCTTCACTTCATCCTCGTCCACCCACAGGTCGGAGTCGCGCGTCACGCGGAACTGCGAATAGGCCATCACTTCGCGGCCGGCGAACAGGTCGGAAATATGGGCATGGATGATCGACGACAGCAGGCAGAAGCAGGTGCCCGGCTTGTCCGACAGTTCATCCGGCAGCTTGATCACGCGAGGCAGCACGCGCGGTGCCTTCACGATGGCGATGGCCGTGCCGCGGCCGAACGCATCCTTGCCGGACAGGGCAACGATGAAGTTCAGGCTTTTATTGACGACTTGGGGGAAGGGGTGGGCCGGGTCGAGGCCGATGGGGGTGAGGAGGGGGCGGACTTCGCGTTCGAAATAATCCTTGATCCAGACGCGCTGCGCTTCGGTGCGTTCGGTGTTCCGGAGCAGGTGCACCCCATGCTCTTTCAGCAGCGGCAGGATCTGCGTATTCAATATGTCGTATTGCCGCGCCACCAGCGCATGGCACTCGGCCGATACGCGATTCAGGTTGGCGGTGAGGGCAGGGTGTTCCGACAGCTTGCCATCGACGGTCGCCGCCGCCAGCAGGCTCGCTACGCGCACCTCGAAGAATTCGTCGAGGTTGCTGGAGGTGATGCACAGGTATCGCAGCCGCTCGAGCACGGGAATCGAGGGATCTTCGGCTTGCGCCATGACGCGGCGGTTGAAGGCAAGTTGAGAAAGTTCGCGGTCGAGGAACTGGGTATGTCGCGAGACTTCCGCTCGGGTTTCTGGCTTCATCGTCTTTGCTGTTTTTCTATTCATTATTACAAGATTTTAGCGCCTCCCATGGTGACGCTGGCGCTCATGACAGTGTAGATAAGAAATATGACAACAACATGACATTGCCGAAAGCCTATCAAGAGTTTATGACAGAGGTTTTTGCTAGCAATTTCAAAGACTTGGATCTATTGTGACAAGCGATGGCGCGAGTTATGACAAGTTCTGCGGGCGAATATTTCAACTTCGGTCAAACATGTCATAAAGCCGTCACAATCCCTGACTACACTGCGCAGCATTCAAAACCCCAACCCCCGAAAGAGGAACTTTGATATGCGTATGAAACAGTTGATGGCCTCCCTCATCGTAGGCGCTTCCGCAGCAGTGGCCTTCACTACCGCCGCCGCAGCGGACATGACCGGCGCCGGTGCTACCTTCCCGTACCCGATCTATGCCAAATGGGCCGAGATGTACAAGGCTTCCACCGGCAACGGTCTGAATTATGCTTCCGTGGGCTCGGGCGCAGGTATCAAGCAAATCAAGGCGAAGACCGTCGATTTCGGCGCTTCCGACATGCCTCTGAAGGTCGAAGACCTGAACGAATCCGGTCTGATGCAGTTCCCGGCCATCATGGGTGGCGTTGTCACCGTGGTCAACCTGCCGGGTCTCCAGCCGGGCCAGCTGAAGCTGACCGGCCAGGTCGTCGGCGATATCTACCTGGGCAAGATCACCAAGTGGAACGATCCGGCCATCGCCACGCTGAACGCCGGCGTGAAGCTGCCGGATGAAGACATCACCGTCGTGCACCGTGCCGACAGCTCGGGCACCTCGTTCCTGTTCACGGACTTCCTGTCGAAGACCAACGAAGAGTTCAAGACGAAGGTCGGCGCCAACAGCGCCGTGAAATGGCCGACCGGCGTGGGCGGCAAGGGCAACGAAGGCGTGGCCGCCAACGTGCAGCGCATCAAGGGCGCCATCGGCTACGTGGAATGGGCATACGCCAAGAAGAGCAAGATGCAGCACACCCAGCTGCGCAACAAGGATGGCGTGTTCCTGCAGCCGGACGACGAGAACTTCAAGGCCGCCGCCGCCAACGCCGCCTGGACCACCACCCCGGGCTTCGGCGTGGTGCTGACCGACCAGCCGGGCAAGCAATCCTGGCCGATCACCGGCGTGTCGTTCATCCTGATGTACAAGCAGCAGGCCGACGCGGCGAAGGGCAAGGAAGTGGTCAAGTTCTTCGACTGGGCCTTCGCCAACGGCGACAAGGCCGCCACCGAACTGGACTACGTGCCGCTGCCGGAATCGGTGGTCAAGCAAGTGCAAGCCGCGTGGAAGCAGAACCTGAAAGACGCTTCCGGCAAAGCACTGTACTGATCCATTGATCCTGCTCCCTCGGTCCCCCGAGGGGGTTATCCGGGGGAGCCCAGCCGAGCGTCAGCAAGGTGCAGGGATCTCCCGGATAACCCTATTCTAAAAACGTCCAAAAACTATGTCCATGAGTGCAGAAATTTCTTCCGTTCCCGGAGCAGAGTCGCAAGCGGCATCCACCGTGTCGCCGGCGGCGATGCAATCGGTGATGCGTCGGCAACGGATCCAGGACTGGGTCTTCCACAAGCTGACGATGGTGTTCGCCCTGTCCGTGCTGTTCGTGCTGGTCGGCATCATCATCTCGCTCGCCATGGGCGCGTGGCCGGCACTGAAGGAATTCGGCCCCGGCTTCATCACGCGCGTGGAATGGGATCCGATCAACGACCAGTACGGCGCGCTGATCGCCATCGTGGGCACGCTGGCCACGGCCGGCATCGCGCTGCTGATCGCCTTCCCCGTGAGCTTCGGCATCGCCCTGTTCCTGACCGAGATCTGCCCCGTGTGGCTGAAGCGCCCGCTGGGTACCGCCATCGAGCTGCTGGCCGGCGTGCCCTCGATCATCTACGGCATGTGGGGCCTGTTCGTGTTCGTGCCGCTGTTCGGCGACCACGTGCAGCCGCTGCTCAAGGCCACGCTCGGCAAGCTGCCGGTCATCGGCGCGCTGTTTTCCGGCCCGACGATGGGCATCGGCATCCTGACCGCCGCCCTGATCCTGGCCATCATGATCATCCCGTTCATCTCTTCCGTGATGCGCGACGTGTTCGAGATCGTGCCGGCCGTGCTGAAGGAATCCGCGTATGGCCTGGGCTGCACGCGCTGGGAAGTGGTCAGCAAGATCGTGCTGCCATATACCAAGACCGGCGTGGTCGGCGGCGTGATGCTGGGCCTGGGCCGCGCGCTGGGCGAAACGATGGCCGTCACCTTCGTGATCGGCAACGCCAACAAGCTGTCCGCCTCGCTGTTCGCGCCGGGTAACTCGATCGCGTCCACCCTGGCCAACGAATTCGGCGAAGCGGCCACGCCCCTGCACGTGTCCTCGCTGTTCTCGCTGGCGCTGATCCTGTTCGTGATCACGTTCATCGTCCTGTCCGCCGCGAAGCTGATGCTGGCCGGTATGTCCCGCAAAGAAGGTGTCAAATAATGCAAACCGCTGCCATGAATCCCGTCTACCGTAAGCGACTGTGGACGCACCGCTTCGGCATCGCCCTGTCCGTGGCCGCCATGTCGGTCGGCGTCATCGTGCTGCTGTGGATCCTCGCCACGCTGCTGATCAACGGCTTCGCCGCGCTCACGCCGGCGCTGTTCACCGAAACCACCCCGGCGCCGGGCAGCGACGGCGGTGGCCTGATGAACGCCATCGTCGGCAGCCTGCTGATGGTCGGCCTGTCCACGCTCGTGTCCACGCCGATCGGCATCCTGGCCGGCATCTACCTGGCCGAATACGGTGAAGAGAACAAGCTGGCGCAGCTGACCCGCTTCGTCACGGACATCATGCTCTCGGCCCCGTCGATCGTCATCGGCCTGTTCGTCTACGCGCTGTACGTGGCCAACGTCAACCACTTCTCCGGTTATGCAGGTTCGCTGGCGCTGTCGCTGATCGCCATTCCCGTGGTCGTGCGCACCACCGACAATATGCTGCGCCTCGTGCCCAACAGCCTGCTGGAAGCCGCGTTCGCGCTGGGCGCGCCGCGCTGGAAGGTGGCGATGCTGGTGCGCCTGCGCGCCGTGAAGGCCGGCGTGGTGACGGGCGTGCTGCTGGCCGTGGCCCGCGTCTCCGGCGAGACCGCGCCGCTGCTGTTCACCGCGCTGAACAACCAGTTCTTCAACGCCGACATGAACAAGCCGATGGCCAACCTGCCATACGTGATCTACCAGTTCGCGATGAGCCCCTACGACAACTGGCGCGAGCTGGCCTGGGGCGGCGCGCTGCTCGTCACGTTCAGCGTGCTGGCGCTGAATATCCTGTCGCGCACCGTCTTCACGCAGAAGATCCCGAATTGAACAACGAATACACATCCAAGAGAACAGCCCATGAGCGCGCAAGTGAACGCACCAATGACCGCACCGGCAAAGCAGGTTTCGAAGATCATCGAGATCAAGAACCTCAATTTCTACTACGGCAAGACCCGCAGCCTGCATAACGTGAACCTGGATATCCACGAGCGCCAGGTGACGGCCTTCATCGGCCCGTCCGGCTGCGGCAAGTCCACGCTGCTGCGCACGCTGAACCGCATGTATGACCTGTACCCGGGTCAGCGCGCCGAAGGCACGATCGCCTACCGCGGCACCAATATCCTGGAAGCCGGGCAGGACGTGAACATGCTGCGCGCCAAGGTCGGCATGGTGTTCCAGAAGCCCACGCCGTTCCCCATGTCGATCTACGACAACATCGCCTTCGGCGTGCGCCTGTACGAAAACCTCTCGAAGGGTGAAATGGACGAGCGCGTGGAATGGGCGTTGAAGAAGGCCGCGCTGTGGACCGAGGTGAAGGACAAGCTGGGCAAGAGCGGTCTGTCGCTCTCCGGCGGCCAGCAGCAGCGCCTGTGCATCGCCCGCGGCGTGGCCGTCAAGCCCGACGTGCTGCTGCTCGACGAGCCGACGTCCGCGCTGGACCCGATCTCCACGTCGAAGGTGGAAGAACTGATCAGCGAACTGAAACAGGACTACACGATCGCCATCGTCACGCACAACATGCAGCAGGCTGCCCGCTGCTCGGACTACACCGCCTACATGTACCTGGGCGAGCTGGTCGAGTTCGGCGAAACGGACCAGATCTTCATGAACCCGGCCCGCAAGGAAACCCAGGACTACATCACCGGCCGCTTCGGCTGACGCACTGTTACTCATTATAGAAAGGGAACACCATCATGATGGGTGAACATTCCTCCAAGGCCTACGATCACGACCTGGAAGCGATCCGCTCCAAGGTGCTGCTGATGGGCGGCATGGTCGAGACGCAATTCCTCGATGCGATGACCTGCTTCCGCATCGGCAACGTGGAACGGGCCGAGCGCGTGGTGCGCGAGGACGATGCCGTGAACCAGCTCGAAGTGCAGCTGGACGACCAGTGCAGCCACCTGATCGTGCGCCGTCAGCCCGCCGCCAACGACCTGCGCACGATCATGGCCACGATCAAGGTGATCACGGACCTCGAGCGCATCGGCGATGAAGCCACCAAGATTGCCCGCACGGCGAAAAGTCTGCACAGCCGCGGCGCCGTGACCGTGAACCATTACGAGATGGTGCGCAATATCGCCACGGCCACCAGCGACATGCTGCACGACGCGCTGGACGCGTTCGCGCGCAACGATCACACCCAGGCCATGGCGCTGATCGCCCAGGACGCCGTGATCGACCACGAGTTCCGCACGATCATGCGAAACCTGATCACGTTCATGATGGAAGATCCGCGTACAATTTCGGCTGCGCTGGATACGATGTGGGTCGCCAAGGCGATCGAGCGCATCGGCGACCATGCCAAGAACATCGCCGAATACGTGATTTACGTGGTGGAAGGCGTCGACATCCGCCACAGCCGCACCGGCCTGCCGGGCGAGGGAACCAAGGAAGACTGATACAACGATGGCAGCGGATAAAACGACAGTACTGATTGTAGAAGACGAACCGGCGATCGTGGAACTGGTCACGTTCTCGCTGCGCGAGACGGGCTGGAACGTGAGTTCGGTGCAAAGCACGCAGGAAGCCTGGGATTTCATCCACGAGCGCAAGCCGCAACTGATCCTGCTGGACTGGATGCTGCCGGACCAGACGGGCCTGCGCCTGCTGGCCCGCATCCGCGGCGACCGGCACTTTGCCGACATTCCCATCATCATGCTCACGGCGAAGAGCATGGAAGAGGACAAGCTCGCTGGCCTGAACAACGGGGCCGACGACTACATCACAAAGCCGTTTTCGCCGCGCGAACTGCTGGCCCGCGCCCGCGCGCTGCTGCGCCGCAAGAGCCCCGAGCATGCCGACGCCGCGATGCGTGCCGGCCCGATCACGCTCGATCCGATCAGCTGCACCGTGTCGCTGGGCGACGCGAAGATCGACATCGGCCATGCCGAATACAAGCTGCTGAAATTCTTCCTGGCGCATCCGGAACGCGTGTTCTCGCGCAGCCAGCTGCTCGACAAGGTGTGGGGCGACCACGTGGTGATCGAGGAGCGCACGGTCGACGTGCACGTGCTGCGCCTGCGCAAGGCACTGAAGGAGGCGGAGCACCTGATCAAGACGGTGCGCAGCGTCGGCTACATGCTGTCCGAAAAGACATGAACCCCAAATTCGTGTTCTGGGTGCCGGTGGCCATCCAGATGGCCGCCGGCGCGGCCGGCATCGCCCTCCTGTGGTGGTGGTTCGGCGTGCTGACGGCGCTGTGGACGGCGCTGCTGGGCCTGGGCGCGATGGTGCTGGCCCAGCTGCACTACCTGTACCAGCTCTCCGGCTGGCTGGACGACCCGCGCAGCGGCAAGCTGCCCGACGGCTGGGGCGAATGGACCCCCGTGTTCTCCCGCCTGTACCGGCTGCGCCGCGACGACGAGAAAAACCAGGCCGAGCTGACCGAATGGCTGGCCCGCTTCCGCCAGGCCATGCACCTGTTGCCGGACGGCGTGGTGATCATGGACGACGTGCTGTTCCTCGAATGGTGCAACCCGGCCGCCGAGGAACACCTGGGCCTGCGCCACGACCGCGACAAGGGCATGCGCGTGACGAACCTGGTGCGCAGCCCCGATTTCATGGATTACCTGATCCTGGGCCGCTACGACCAGCCGCTCACGCTGTCGTTCCGCGGCCGCAAGCTGATCGTGCACATCATCCCGTTCGAGAACCGGCGCCAGATCCTCGTCACGCACGACATCACGGAAACCGAGCGCACCGACATGATGCGCCGCGACTTCGTGGCCAACGCCTCGCACGAGCTGCGCACGCCGCTGACGGTCATCGTGGGCTTCCTGGAGATCGCCGCTTCCGAGGACCTGGACAGGGAAACCCGCAAGGCCCACCTGAAGCTGATGATGGACCAGGCCTACCGCATGCAGCACCTGATCGAGGACATGCTCACGCTGTCGCGCCTGGAGTCGATCGACCACCCGATCCGGCCGGAACAGGTGGACATGCACAAGCTGCTGGACAAGGTGCGGCGCGACGCCGAAGCGCTGTCGGCCGGCAAGCACACGATCTCGCTCGAAGTGCAGGGCAGCGACGTGATGGGCAGCATGGACGAGCTGTACAGCGCCTTCGGCAACCTGGCCGCCAACGCGGTGCGCTATACGCCGGCGGGCGGCAGCGTGTCGATGAAGTGGGAAGACACGCAAGCCGGCGTGCGCTTCACGGTGCGCGACACGGGTATCGGCATCAACCCCGAGCACATCTCGCGGCTGACGGAGCGCTTCTACCGGGTGGACAAGAGCCGCTCGCGCGAAACCCAGGGCACCGGCCTTGGCCTGGCGATCGTCAAGCACGTGCTGCTGCGCCATAACGCCACGCTCTCGATCACGTCGGAGCCGGGGAAGGGCAGTACCTTCACCGTGAACCTGCCGAAGTCGCTCGCCGCGGTCACGCACCCGGCGGCCGCGCTGGCGAACTGATACAATCTGCCGTTTGGCCGCGCCGGTGCGCGGTCCGTGCGTTCCTCGCGACGCATACTACCCAGCAGATAGACAGCGATGTTCCTGAAACGTTTGAGCGCGTATGCGCTGGCCGCGGCCTTGCTGGCCGGCTGTGGCAGCGCTCCCATCACGAATCCCACCACTTCGCCCGCCGGAATGCCCGTGCCGCCTCCCGCGGCCGGCGCGGTCCCGGGCACGGCGGGCACGCTGCCGCCCGTGATTCCACCCGCCCTCGGCGACCCCACGCCCACGCTGAACACGCCCGCCGCGCCGCCGCTGCGCAAGGTGAAGGTCGGCCTGGCGCTGGGCGGCGGCGCCGCCCGCGGCTTCGCGCATATCGGCGTGATCAAGGCGCTGGAAGCGAACGGCATCGTGCCCGATATCGTGGTCGGCACCAGTGCCGGCAGCGTGGTCGGGGCGCTGTACGCGGCCGGCAACAATGCCGGTGCCTTGCAGAAGATGGCCTATGCGATGGACGAGGCGGCAATCTCCGACTGGGCCCTGCCGCTGTTCGGGACCAAGTCCGGCGTGCTCAAGGGCGTGGCGCTGCAAAGCTATGTGAACAAGGCGGTGAAGAACCGTCCGATCGAAAAATTGAAAGTGCCGTTCGGGGCGGTCGCATCCGACCTGAAGACGGGCCAGCCCATCCTGTTTACACGCGGTAATACGGGGCAGGCGGTGCGCGCCAGCTCGGCCGTGCCCGGCGTGTTCCAGCCCGTCACGATCGGCAACCGCACCTATGTCGACGGCGGCCTGGTCGCGCCGGTGCCGGTGCGCTTCGCCAAGGAAATGGGCGCCGACTTCATCATCGCCGTCAACATCAGCACGCAGACCGAGGCGCAGGCCGCCGTCTCGTCCATGGAAGTGATCATGCAGACCTTCGCCATCATGGGCCAGCGCATCAACCAGTACGAATTGCGCGATGCCGACGTGGTGATCCAGCCGCCGCTGGGCAATATGGCGGGCAACGATTTCGCCAGCCGGGCGCGGGCCATGCAGGCCGGCGAAAAGGCCACGCAGGCGGTGATGGCCCAGATCAAGCAAAAACTGAAGGCGCGGCGCGAAGCGCCCGCCGTGGCGGCGCACTGAGCCGCCAGCAGAGCGCAATGAGCAGCACGCAGCAAGCAGTGATATCGAAGCAGTACATTCATCAATTGAAGGAAGAATCATGCAAAGCAAGCCTTACCTGACCCTCGCCGATGTGAAGAAAATCGCCGCCGCCGCCGAAGCCGAAGCGCTGGCCAACAACTGGGCGGTGTCGTTCGCGATCGTCGACGATGGCGGTCACCTGCTCTGGCAGCAGCGCCTGGACGGCGCCGCGCCGCTGAGCGCCCACATCGCACCCGCCAAGGCGAAGACGGCCGCCCTGGGCCGCCGGGAAACGAAGGTCTATGAAGACATCATCAACAACGGCCGCTACGCATTCCTGACGGCGCCGGAAGTGGAAGGCCTGCTGGAAGGCGGCGTGAACATCGTCGTCGACGGGCACACGATCGGCGCGGTGGGCGTGTCGGGCGTGAAGTCCGACCAGGATGCGCAGATCGCCAAGGCCGGCATCGCCGCGCTGGGCTGATCGGTCCCGCTGCCGGTGTGCTGGAATAGCAACTCGGCAGCGACCACCGTGCAAGTTGGTAAGCAAAAGATCAACATTACCGGTAGCGTGGTGCTAACCTTCTGAGGGCGCTCCCGCCGGGGCGCCGGCGCACGGCGGCTCCTGCCCCGTTGCGCACTCTCTTGACGGAGGTTTCCATGCATAAAAGTATGGCCGGGCTCGCGCTCGGCGCCGTACTGTCATTACCGGCCGCGCCCACGGCCTTCGCCGCCCAGAGCATCGACACGGCGGCATTCACGATCACCTACCAGGAAGGCATTTTCTCGACGATCGGCAGCATCACGCTGCTGGACGAGTCGCCGGGAGCGTACAGCTTCGCCCTCGATACGCTGAACGAGGACATGGCCGGGGTGACTGCCCAGGATGTGTCGGGCCTGGGCGAGCTCGCCAGCGCCGCCCACGCGAGCATCCTGCGGATCGACGCCAATGCCGGCTACCGCGTCACGGGGTTCTCGCTGACCTTCACGACATTCGGCGAACTGTCGCCCGGGCAGTTGCCGGGCTTCCCGCCGGGCTTCGTGTCGAACGAGGCGGGGGTGTTCATGGGCATCTGGACACCGACCAGCTACCAGCCGCTCGGCAGCCAGTACGGTCCCTTGACGGCCCAGGAAACCTGGGAGTTCGGCGCTTCGGACCTCACGCTGCCCGAGGTGACCGACCTGGCCTTCAATACCTGGCTGCGGGCGCAGGCCGTGGGTGTCGATGGCGGCGGCGAGTTCGCGCCATCGCTGGCCTCGGCGTCGATCCGCGACGCGGTCCTGCACGTCGAGGTGGCCGCGATTCCCGAACCGGGTACCTGGGCGATGCTGATCACCGGCCTGGGCCTGCTGGCCGCGCGACGTTACAAATCCATGCACTTTTCATCATAATTCCCCGTATTTCGTCGTCAGCTCAGCAATTAGACTGCGTGCCTTCACAACCTATCGGAGAAGTCATGCAGCTACTGTCCCGCGCACTGTGCGCCGCTTTCCTGCTCAACGCAGGGGCGGCGCAAGCGTTCGAACCCGTCATCGAAACCACCGCCCTGTCCATCGGCGGCAACGGCTACGACCCCGTAGTCGACATCTCGCTGATCGGCGAGACGAACACTTCGGTGAGCTTTTCGCTACACGGCATCGCGGGCGGCTACTCCCTGGGCACGGACTCCAGCTACCAACCGTTCTCGGGCGACTACCTGGCGTGGAACAACTTCTACGACATCGCCGTCAAGGATGGCTACAAGGTGACGGGCATCACCGTGTCCGGCCATTTCTGGGGCGAGCTGTCGCCGGCACAGTGGACGATGCCGGGCGTGGCCACCAATGAAATGAGCTTCAGTTTCGACGTGCACCAGCTGGGCAACCCGCCGATCGAATCGAACGGCGCCCACGCGCAGAACCTGAATACCCAGCAGGCTTTCTCCCTCGTTACCGGCGGCACCGCGCTGCAGGGCGAGTTCTCCGTCTCGTTCGCCGGCTTCAACAGCGTGGGGGCGGAGAGCGTGATGTACTACGACGAGCTGTACAATGAAACGTACTGGCTCGGCTCCAGGGCATACAGCGGCATGGGCGACCTGGTGATGACGATCGAGGTGTCGCCGGTGCCCGAACCCGCCACCTACGGCATGATGTTGGGCGGTATGGGACTGCTGGCCTTCGCCGCGCGCCGCCGGCGCGCCTGAACGGCGACCCCGCTTTGGCGCAGGCATCCTTCCCCTGCGCTCGCCGGCCGGCGCCGCCCGGCCCTGACGGCCCGGCTGATACATCAGCGCCGGGCCGTTTGCTCAACTGCGCGATTTTCCTTTGCGTTTCGCCGCCGCCGCGTTGACCCGCCAGACCGGGCGGAGTTAAATCATTGCGCGCGTGACAACGGTTCCTGCCGATCCACGGCGGGAGTGCAGGTCCTTTGCAGGCCGTGCGCTGCGCACCCCATCGATTGGCTGTCATAAAAGGAGACCGCAATGCTGAATGCTTCGCCCGGTGTTTTCCGCCGCCCCCGCCCGGATACGTTCGCCCGTGTATTGCTTGGCACGCTGCTGGCAGGCGCCATGGGCGCGAGCCTGGCCGGCGACGAGTCCTACGGGCAGCGCCCGTACCGTTTCGACTTCGGCAATGGACCCGTCGAGCCGGGCTGGATCGGGGTGCGCGCCGAGGATGCCTATGCGCCGGAGAAGGGCTATGGCTTCAACACGCCGGAGCAGATGAGCAATGTGGCGGCGGCCGGCACCGGCGTGGCCAGCGACGCCGTGCGCTTCCTGCAATTCGGCACCAAGAGCAGCAACACCTTCAACGTGGACCTGAAGCCGGGCCTGTACCGCATTTCCGTTACGCTCGGCAATACCTCGCGCGCCAGCGTGGCCGCCGAGGGCGTCTACCAGGTAATCAACATGACGGGCAATAACGCCACGGATGCGTTCGAGATCCCCGTCACGGACGGGCAACTGAACCTGCTGGTGACCGAGGGCCGGGCCGGCACGCCGTTCACCCTGAGCGCGCTCGAAGTCAAGCGCGTGTCGCCCAAGCCGGAAACGAGCCCCACGATCTGGGTGGGCGGCGATTCCACCGTCGCCAACTATTACCCGCTGGCCACCAGCGTGCAGGGCGGCTGGGGGCAGCTGCTGCCGGACTATGTCGATGCCCGCTCCTACCAGATCCGCAACATCGCCAGCGGCGGGCAGATCGCGCGCGGTTTCCGCGATGGCGGGCAGCTGGAGACCATCCTGAAGTACAGCAAGCCGGGCGATCTCTTCCTGCTCGAGATGGGGATCAACGATACGAACCCGAAGAACGAGACCACGGAAGCGCAGTTCAAGGAAATCATGCGCGACATGGTGCGCCAGGTGGCCGCCACGGGCGCCACGCCGGTCCTGGTGACCCCCCAGGGCCGCGCCACGGACTTCAATCCCGAAGGCGTGCACAGCTCGACAGGGCGCTGGTACCGCCGTGCCACGCTCGCACTGGCCCAGGAGGAGGGCGTACCGCTGGTGGACTTGAACGTCTTGTCGTCCGCCTATTTCACGCAGATCGGGCCGGAAGCGACGCTGGCGCTCTACATGGCCGGCGACAGCCTGCATCCGAACCGGGCTGGTGCCGCCGAGCTGGCGCGGCTGGTGGCCGAAGACCTGGAGCGGCAGGGCATTCGCGCAGTGGCCCCCGATTGACTCTGCGGTGACGCAGCCGGCGGCGGATTGCTGAACGGAACGGCGCATGCGCGGGGGCGCTTGGGTGCGCCGTGCGCCGGCATGGCGAGGGAAAATAGCCCTCCGCAAGCCCGGCCGGCATTGCCGAACGGGCCCCTTTGAGTTATAATTCAAAGGTTTAGCCAATTCATATCCGTCGTAGCGCCTACCCACTCAATCCATTCTCATCCGACCCGCAGCCTGGCTTAGCCCGGCTTTCTTTTTATGCGGGCCGACTGGCGTGGCGCTGCTACGGTAACTTTACAGGAGTTGCCCTTGCCGCCATTTTTTTCTGGCCCCGCCGTTCCCGCCATCCTGGCTCTTGCCGATGGCACCGTCTTCAAAGGTTATTCGATCGGTGCCGCCGGTCACACGACGGGCGAAGTCGTCTTTAACACCTCCATCACCGGGTACCAGGAAATCCTGACCGACCCGAGCTACTCGCGCCAGATCGTCACGCTGACCTACCCGCACATCGGCAACTACGGGATCAACCCGGAAGACGTGGAAGCGACCAAGGTGCACGCCGCCGGCCTGATCATCCGTGACCTGCCGCTGCTGGCATCGAACTTCCGTTCCACCCAGTCGCTGGGCGATTACCTGAAGGCCGAGAACGTGGTCGCCATCGCCGGCATCGATACCCGCAAGCTGACGCGCCTCCTGCGCGAAAAAGGCGCGCAGGCCGGTGCGATCCTGACGGGCACGCAAGGCGCCGAACCGTCGGTGGCCCAGGCCGTCGAGCTGGCCCGCTCGTTCCCCGGCCTGGCCGGCATGGACCTGGCCAAGGTCGTGACCACGCAAGCCCCGTACGAATTCACCGAAACGGAATGGAAGCTGGGTGAAGGCTACGGCAAGGTCGAGAACCCGCGCTTCCACGTGGTGGCGTTCGACTACGGCGTGAAGCGCAACATCCTGCGCATGCTGGCCGAGCGCGGCTGCAAGGTGACCGTGCTGCCCGCGCAGTCGACGGCGGCCGACGCGCTGGCCCTGAACCCGGACGGCATCTTCCTGGCCAACGGCCCCGGCGACCCGGAACCGTGCGACTACGCGATCCGCGCGACGCGCGAACTGATGGAAAAGAAGATCCCCACGTTCGGCATCTGCCTGGGCCACCAGATCATGGCGCTGGCTTCCGGCGCGAAGACGCTGAAGATGAAGTTCGGCCACCACGGCGCCAACCACCCGGTGCAGGACCTGGATTCGAAGCAGGTCCTGATCACGTCGCAGAACCACGGCTTCGCCGTCGATGCCGCGACCCTGCCGGAAAACTGCCGCGTCACGCACGTGTCGCTGTTCGACGGTTCGCTGCAGGGCTTTGCCCGCACCGACACCCCCGCGTTCTGCTTCCAGGGCCACCCGGAAGCATCGCCCGGACCGACCGATGTATCGTACCTGTTTGACCGCTTCATCTCGATGATGGAAGCCGCTGAGAAGAAATAAACATGCCAAAACGTTCTGACATTAAAAGCATCCTGATTATCGGCTCCGGCCCGATCGTGATCGGCCAGGCCTGCGAATTCGACTACTCCGGCGCACAGGCCTGCAAGGCGCTGCGCGAAGAGGGCTACAAGGTCATCCTCGTCAACAGCAACCCGGCCACGATCATGACCGACCCGGAAATGGCGGACGTGACCTACGTGGAACCGATCACGTGGCAAGTCGTGGAACGCATCCTGGCGAAGGAACGCCCGGACGCGATCCTGCCGACCATGGGTGGCCAGACGGCGCTGAACTGCGCGCTGGACCTGCACCGCAACGGCATCCTGGACAAGTACAAGGTCGAGCTGATCGGCGCCACGCCGGAAGCGATCGACAAGGCCGAGGACCGCGCCAAGTTCAAGGACGCGATGACCAAGATCGGCCTGGGTTCGGCACGCTCGGGCATCGCCCACTCGATGGAAGAGGCATGGTCGGTGCAGCGCGAGCTGGGCTTCCCGACCATCATCCGTCCGTCGTTCACCATGGGCGGCTCGGGCGGCGGCATCGCCTACAACGAGGAAGAGTTCGAGCAGATCTGCAAGCGCGGCCTGGAAGCGTCGCCGACCAACGAGCTGCTGATCGAAGAGTCGCTGCTGGGCTGGAAAGAGTACGAGATGGAAGTGGTGCGCGACAAGGCGGACAACTGCATCATCATCTGCTCGATCGAGAACCTGGACCCGATGGGCGTGCACACGGGCGACTCCATCACGGTGGCGCCGGCGCAGACGCTGACGGACAAGGAATACCAGATCATGCGTAACGCCTCGCTGGCGGTGCTGCGTGAAATCGGCGTGGATACGGGCGGCTCGAACGTGCAGTTCTCGATCAACCCGAAGGATGGCCGCATGATCGTCATCGAGATGAACCCGCGCGTGTCGCGTTCGTCCGCGCTGGCGTCGAAGGCTACCGGCTTCCCGATCGCCAAGGTCGCCGCCAAGCTGGCCGTGGGCTTCACGCTCGACGAACTGCGCAACGAGATCACCGGCGGCGCGACCCCGGCTTCGTTCGAGCCGTCGATCGACTATGTCGTGACGAAGATCCCCCGCTTCGCGTTCGAGAAATTCCCGGCCGCCGACCAGCACCTGACCACGCAGATGAAATCGGTGGGCGAGGTGATGGCGATGGGCCGCACGTTCCAGGAATCGTTCCAGAAAGCCCTGCGCGGCCTGGAAGTGGGCGTCGATGGCCTGAACCAGAAGACCGTGGATCGCGAGAAGCTGGAAGAGGAGCTGGGCGAGCCGGGTCCGGAGCGCATCTGGTACGTGGGTGACGCGTTCGCGCAAGGCTTCACGCTGGAAGAAGTGCACCAGCTGACCAAGATCGACCCGTGGTTCCTCGTGCAGATCAAGGAAATCGTCGACCTGGAACTGTGGCTGGACACGCAGAAGCTGGAGAACCTCGACAAGAACACGCTGTACCGCCTGAAGCAGAAGGGCTTCTCGGACCGCCGCCTGGCCTACTTGCTGCAGACGACCGACATGGCCGTGCGCGAGAAGCGCCGCGAGCTGGGCATCCGCCCCGTGTACAAGCGCGTGGACACCTGCGCCGCCGAGTTTGCCACCAACACGGCGTACATGTACTCCACGTACGACGAGGAATGCGAATCGAACCCGACCGACAAGAAGAAGATCATGGTGCTGGGCGGCGGCCCGAACCGGATCGGCCAGGGCATCGAGTTCGACTACTGCTGCGTGCACGCCGCGCTGGCGATGCGCGAGGATGGCTATGAAACCATCATGGTCAACTGCAACCCGGAAACCGTGTCGACCGACTACGACACGTCCGACCGCCTGTACTTCGAATCGCTGACCCTGGAAGACGTGCTGGAAATCGTCGACCTGGAAAAGCCGGTCGGCGTGATCGTGCAGTACGGCGGCCAGACGCCGCTGAAGCTGGCGCTGGACCTGGAAAAGAACGGCGTGCCGATCGTGGGCACCTCGCCGGACATGATCGACGCCGCCGAAGACCGCGAGCGCTTCCAGAAGCTGCTGCAGGACCTGGGCCTGCGCCAGCCGCCGAACCGCACCGCGCGCACGGAAGAAGAGGCGCTCAAGCTGGCACAGGAGATCGGCTACCCGCTCGTGGTGCGTCCTTCCTACGTGCTGGGCGGCCGCGCGATGGAGATCGTGCACGAGCAGCGCGACCTGGAGCGCTACATGCGTGAAGCGGTCAAGGTGTCGAACGACTCGCCGGTGCTGCTGGACCGCTTCCTGAACGATGCGATCGAGTGCGACGTGGATTGCATCTCCGATGGCGAGTCCACGTTCATCGGCGGCGTGATGGAACACATCGAACAGGCCGGCGTGCACTCGGGCGACTCGGCCTGCTCGCTGCCGCCGTATTCGCTGGCGCAGGAAACGATCGATGAACTGAAGCGCCAGACCGCGCTGATGGCCAAGGGCCTGAACGTCGTCGGCCTGATGAACGTGCAGTTCGCGATCCAGAAGCAGGAGATCGACGGCGAGCTGAAGGACGTGGTGTTCGTGCTGGAAGTAAACCCGCGCGCCTCGCGCACGGTGCCTTACGTGTCGAAGGCCACCGGCCTGCAACTGGCCAAGATCGCCGCGCGCTGCATGGTGGGCCAGACGCTCGCTTCGCAGGGCATCACGAAGGAAATCGTGCCGCCTTACTACAGCGTGAAGGAAGCCGTGTTCCCGTTCGTGAAGTTCCCGGGCGTGGACACGATCCTGGGTCCGGAAATGAAATCGACGGGCGAAGTGATGGGCGTGGGCCAGACGTTCGCCGAGGCGTTCGTGAAGTCCCAGCTGGGCGCGGGCGTGAAGCTGCCGAAGTCGGGCAAGGTGTTCCTGTCCGTGAAGGCGTCGGACAAGCCGCGCGCCGTGAAAGTGGCGCGCGACCTGGTCGACGCGGGCTTCACGCTGGTGGCGACGAAGGGCACGGCGGCCGTGATCGAAGCGGCGGGCATCCCCGTCACGCCGGTCAACAAGGTGGTCGAGGGCCGGCCGCACATCGTGGACATCATCAAGAACCACGAAATCGCCCTGGTGATCAACACGGTCGAGGAAAAGCGCAACGCCATCGTCGATTCCCGTGCGATCCGCACCTCCGCACTGCAGTCGCGCGTGCCGACGTACACGACGATCGCCGGCGCGGAAGCCGCGGTAGCCGGTATCCGGCACCTGGACGAGTTGCAGGTGTACGATTTACAAGGGCTGCACAAGACTTTAAACTAAGCCTTATACTAGGCGTCGCAGCGGGTCCATAGCCGGCCCGCCGCCATGCAATCCCACAGAGCCCGCGCTCCCTGGCGCGGGCTCTGTGCTTTTTCATTCACCGAAGAGACGAAACATGAATTCTGTTCCACTCACTAAATACGGCGCCGAACTCCTCAAGGAAGAACTGCACCAGCTGAAGACCAAGGAACGCCGTATCGTCATCGACGCGATCGCCGAGGCGCGTTCGCATGGCGACCTGTCCGAAAACGCCGAATACGACGCGGCGAAAGAGCGCCAGGCCTTCGTGGAAGGCCGCATCGCCGAACTGGAAGGCAAGCTGTCTTCCGCCCAGATCATCGACCCGGCCACGCTCGATGCCGATGGCCGCGTCGTGTTCGCCGCCACCGTCGACCTGGAAGACCTGGAGTCGGGCCAGAAGGTCAGCTACCAGATCGTGGGTATCGACGAAGCCGATATCAAGCTGAACAAGGTGTCCGTCACCTCGCCGATCGCGCGCGCCCTGATCGGCAAGTCGGCCGGCGACATCGTCGAAGTGCAGGCCCCGAGCGGCCCGCGCGAATACGAAATCCTCGAAGTCCGCTACGTGTGATGCTGGCGAAAGCAGGGCTGCTGGAGAGGGTTCGCCTTCTCGTGACCGTGCTGTGGGCCGGCAGCCTGTGGACCGTGGGCTACCTGGTCGCGCCCACGCTGTTTGCCACGTTGTCCGACCGCGTGCTGGCCGGGTCGATCGCCGGCGCCATGTTCCACGCCGAGGCCATGCTGTCGCTGGGCTGCGCGCTGGCGCTGCTGGTGCTGCTGAAGTTCGCCACCCCCGACTGGACGCCGAGGCGCCGCCGCACCGTGCTGGCGCTGATCGCCGCGATGGCGCTGTGCACCGTCGTCAGCCACTATGGCCTGCAACCCATGATGGCCGAACTGCGTGCCGCCGCGGGACCGGGCGGGGTGATGGAGTCCGCCGCCAGGTCGCGCTTCGGCATGCTGCATGGGATTTCCAGCGTAATCTTCCTCGTGCAAAGCGTCCTGGCGGGCTGGCTGATCCTCAAGCAATAGTTGCCTGAAAAATGGGGACAGACCCCATTTTTCAAGAAACATTGCTCGGAAAATGGGGTACGTCCCCATTTTTCAAGCAACAAAAAAGCGGGCAAGCCCGCTTTTCTGGTCTGTGGGCCAATCAGCCCAGCGCGTTCTTCTTGGTGCTGGCCTGCCGCTTCTTGGCCCGCTTGATGGTGCCGCCTTCGGTGACGCGCTCGTTGCCCTTCAGCATGACCTTGCTGACGGTCGGCTTCTTGGTGCCGCTGGCGCTGGGCTTGACGATGGTGACCATGCGCATGCCCTTGCCGGTCTTGGTGGTGCGGGCTTTTTCGGCTTCCTTCTTCGGGCGGTACAGCACCAGCAGCTTGCCGATGTGCTGGACCGGCGCGGCTTCGAGCTGCTCGCAGATCGTTTCGTACATCTCGATGCGGGCTTCGCGGTCGTCGCCGAACACGCGGACCTTGATCAGGCCGTGGGAATCCAGTCCCAGTTCGATTTCCTTCATGACGGCTTCGGTCAGGCCGGCTTCCCCAATGAGGACGATGGGCTTGAGCGCATGGGCTTCCGCGCGCAGGGCGCTGCGCTCAGCAGGGGTGAGGTTCAACATAATGATTTTTGGTGGTTCCTTTAAAAGCAGTATTCTACGCGAATGGCAAAGAACAAATTAAACAAAAACTGGTTGCACGACCACATTAACGACCCGTATGTGAAGGCGGCCCAGAAGGATGGCTACCGCGCCCGCGCGGCCTACAAGCTCAAGGAGATCGACGAGGACGAGAAACTGATCAAGCCCGGGCAGGTGATCGTCGACCTCGGCTGCACCCCCGGCAGCTGGGGCCAGTACACGCGGCGCAAGCTGGCCGGCAAGGAAGGCGGCGGCATCAACGGCACGATCATCGGCCTGGACATCCTGCCGATGGAACCGATCGCCGACATGCATTTCATCCAGGGCGACTTCCGCGAGCAGGCCATCCTCGACCAGCTGGGCGAGGTGCTGCAGGGCCGCAAGGCCGACCTGGTGCTGTCGGACATGGCGCCCAACCTGTCGGGCATCGCCACGGCCGATGCCGCGCGCATGGAAGACCTGATCGACCTGGCCATCGAATTCTCGCAACTGCATTTGAAACCAGGCGGGGCCTTGCTGGTGAAATGCTTCAAGGACATGGGTTTTTCGCAAATCGTCGAGAAATTCCGCCACGAGTTCAAGACGGTCGCGCAGAAAAAGCCGAAGGCCAGCCGCGACAAATCCTCGGAAATCTTCCTGCTCGGCCGTGGACTGAAGCATCCGGCGCAAAATTGACGCGAATTTGCGGTTTGCTTGCGCCAACCGGTGGAAAAAATCGCCGGATGGCCTTGTATTCCGCACGCCGAGCCGCACATCGGCCCCAGGCGGCGCGCGTTGCGCGCGATCCGCGCAAAATCGCGCCGATTCGGTGGCCGATTTTGATGTTTTGATACGTGCGCTGCTGCTTTCGCGCACCTTTAGGCCGCTTTGTAGCACGCTTTGGCCTAATGCGGGTAAAATCGGATTTCTGCTACAGGTAACAGGTGCGCGAGCATCCAAGGAGTTTTCGTGAATAACATGTTTTCCAAATCCGCCATATGGGTTGTCGTAGCCCTGTTGTTGTTCATGCTGTTCAAGCAGTTTGACAACCACAGCATCTCCGGCGGCAGCAAGACCATTGCGTATTCCGACCTGTTGGATGAGATCAAGGCGAAGCGCATCAAGGACCTCGTCATCGAGGGCAATACCATCACCGCGACGAAAACGGACGATACGCGCGTGCGCACCACGTCCACCTATCTCGACCGCGGCCTGATCGGCGACCTGCGCGACAATGGCGTGCGCTTCGACGTGCGTCCGCCGGAAGAGCCGTCGTTCCTGCAGCAGGTATTCGTGTCGTGGTTCCCGATGCTGCTGTTGATCGGCGTCTGGATCTTCTTCATGCGGCAGATGCAGGGCGGCGGCAAGGGCGGGGCGTTCTCGTTCGGCAAGTCGAAGGCCCGCATGCTCGATGAAACCAACAATACCGTCACGTTCTCGGACGTGGCCGGCTGCGACGAAGCCAAGGAAGAAGTGACGGAGATCGTCGACTTCCTGAAAGACCCGACCAAGTTCCAGAAACTGGGCGGCCGCATTCCGCGCGGCGTGCTGATGGTCGGTCCTCCGGGTACCGGTAAAACGCTGCTGGCGCGTGCCATCGCCGGCGAAGCGAAAGTGCCGTTCTTCTCGATCTCGGGCTCCGACTTCGTTGAAATGTTCGTCGGCGTGGGTGCGTCCCGCGTGCGCGACATGTTCGAGAACGCCAAGAAACATTCGCCCTGCATCATCTTCATCGACGAGATCGACGCGGTCGGCCGTCACCGCGGCGCCGGCATGGGCGGCGGCAACGACGAGCGCGAACAGACGCTGAACCAGCTGCTGGTGGAAATGGACGGCTTCGAGGCTTCGTCCGGCGTCATCGTGATCGCCGCCACGAACCGTGCCGACGTGCTGGACAAGGCGCTGCTGCGTCCGGGCCGCTTCGACCGCCAGGTCTCCGTGGGCTTGCCGGATATCCGCGGCCGCGAACAGATCCTGAACGTGCACATGCGCAAGGTGCCGATCAGCACCGACGTGAAGGCCGACATCCTGGCTCGCGGCACTCCGGGCTTCTCCGGCGCCGACCTGGCCAACCTGGTCAACGAGGCCGCGCTGTTCGCCGCGCGCCGCAACAAGCGCCTGGTGGACATGCAGGACTTCGAGGATGCGAAGGACAAGATCTTCATGGGTCCGGAGCGCAAGTCGATGGTGATCCGCGAAGAGGAACGCCGCAACACGGCGTACCACGAGTCGGGCCACGCCGTCGTCGCCAAGCTGTTGCCGAAGGCCGACCCGGTGCACAAGGTCACGATCATGCCGCGCGGCTGGGCGCTGGGCCTGACCTGGCAGCTGCCGGAACATGACCGGATCTCCGGCTACAAGGACAAGATGCTGGAAGAAATCTCGATCCTGTTCGGTGGCCGTATCGCCGAGGAACTGTTCGTGGGCCAGATGTCCACGGGCGCATCCAACGACTTCCAGCGCGCCACCAAGCTGGCCCGCTCGATGGTGACGAAGTTCGGCATGTCCGATTCGCTGGGTGTGATGGTCTACGAGGACGAGCAGAACGAAGGCTTCCTGGGCGGCACGAACAAGACCATTTCGGAAGCGACGCAGCAGAAGGTCGACGCCGAAATCCGCAAGATCCTCGACTCGCAGTATGCGCTGGCGCGCAAGCTGCTCGAGGAAAACCGCGACAAGGTTGAAATGATGACCAAGGCGCTGCTGGACTGGGAAACCATCGATGCCGACCAGATCAACGACATCATGGCCGGCCAGGAGCCGCGTCCGCCGAAGGCTGGCGTGACGCTGCGCAAGCAGCCCAGCGGCGACGGCCCGACCGCTTCGCCGAACGCGACCGCGCCGGCTTAAGCTGCGCCATCGCATGTCGTGACCTGAAGGGTGAGGAGCGATCCTCGCCCTTTTCATTTGTGGAAAACATGCCCCAGATTCCCTTCGGCCGCTACACGCTGCCGGCCAACCGTGCCCTCGTCATGGGCATCCTGAACGTCACCCCCGATTCATTTTCCGATGGCGGCAAGTTCGCCGCCCTGGACTACGCGCTGTCGCATGCCGAGCAGATGATCCGCGACGGCGTCGATATCATCGATGTCGGCGGCGAGTCGACACGCCCTGGTGCGCCCGTGGTGCCCGCCGAGGAGGAAATGCGCCGCGTGCTGCCGGTGCTGTACGCGCTGCGCGAATGCGGCACGCCCGTCTCGCTGGACACCTACAAGCCGGCGCTGATGAAGGAGGCCGTGCTGGCTGGCGTGGACATGATCAACGACATCAATGCGTTCCGCGCCCCCGGTGCGATCGAGGCCGTGCGCGACAGCGATTGCGCGCTCTGCATCATGCATATGCTTGACAAACCTGCAACTATGCAGGATAAACCTGCCTATGACGATGTCGTACTGGAAGTGACGGCGTTCCTGCGCGAGCGGATCGATGCACTGACGGCGGCCGGGATTGACCGGGGTCGTCTGTGGATCGATCCCGGCTTTGGTTTCGGCAAGACGGTCGAGCATAATTATGCCTTGCTCAAGGCCGGCAGGCGCCTTATCGGCGAGCTCGGCGTCCCGCTGCTGGCGGGGCTGTCGCGCAAGTCGATGATCGGCGCCGTCACCGGCAAACCCGTCGAGGGACGGCTGGCCGGCAGTATCGGCGGCGCGCTGGCCGCGGTCGCCCATGGAGCCGGCATCGTACGCGTGCACGACGTCGCCGAAACGGTCGACGCATTGAAAGTCTGGCACGCAGCCCAATAACTTAACTGAAGAGAACAACATGGCACGTAAATATTTCGGTACCGATGGTGTCCGTGGCCTGGTCGGTGAAGCGCCGATCACGCCGGACTTCGTGATGCGCCTGGGTTACGCCGCCGGCAAGGTGCTCGCGCGTACGGCCACGGCGGGCACGGCCCGCCCCACCGTCCTGATCGGCAAGGACACGCGCATTTCCGGCTACATGCTGGAGGCGGCACTGGAAGCGGGTTTCGCAGCGGCCGGCGTGGACGTGATGCTGGCGGGCCCGATGCCCACGCCGGCGATCGCCTACCTCACGCGCGCCCTGCGCCTGTCGGCCGGCGTGGTGATCTCGGCTTCGCACAACCCGTACCAGGATAACGGCATCAAGTTCTTTTCCGAGCAGGGCACGAAGCTGCCCGATTCCGTCGAACTGGCCATCGAGGCGCAGATCGACCAGCCGATGGCGTGCGTGGCGCCCGAAAAACTGGGCCGCGCCAAGCGCCTGGAAGACGCCCAGGGCCGCTACATTGAATTCTGCAAGAGCACGTTCCCGAACGAGCTGGACCTGCGCGGCCTGAAGATCGTGGTCGACAGCGCCCACGGCGCCGCCTACAACATCGCTCCGCACGTGTTCCACGAACTGGGCGCCGAGGTGATCCCGATCGGTAACAAGCCCGACGGCTTCAACATCAACGACGCCCACGGCGCCACCGCCCCGAAGGCCATGGCCGCCGCCGTGCTGGCGCACGACGCCGACCTGGGCATCGCCCTGGACGGCGATGCCGACCGCCTGATCATGTGCGACGCGAACGGCCGCCTGTACAACGGCGACGAACTGCTCTACGTGATGGTGATGGATCGACTGGCCACCGGCGAAGTGAAGGGCGCCGTCGGCACCCTGATGACCAATATGGCGCTCGAGGTGGCGTTCAAGGAAAAGGGCATCGGTTTCGCGCGCGCCAAGGTGGGCGACCGCTACGTGCTGGAAGTGATGAAGGAGAAGGGCTGGATCCTGGGCGGCGAAGGCAGCGGCCACCTGCTGGCGCTGGACAAGCACACGACCGGCGACGGCATCGTCTCGGCACTGCAGGTGCTGTCCGCCCTGAAGCGCAGCGGCCAGACGCTGGCGCAGATCGCCGGCGAGCTGGAAATGTTCCCGCAAACCCTGATCAATGTGCGCGTGCCGGCGGGCTTCGACTGGCAGCAGAATCCGGCGATGGTGGCCGAGAAGGACCTCGTGGAACGCGAACTGGGCGACGCCGGCCGCGTGCTGATCCGCGCCTCCGGTACCGAGCCGCTGATCCGCGTGATGGTCGAAGCGCGCGATGCCCACGTGGCGCAGAAATGCGCCCGGCGCATCGCCGACAAGGTCGAGGTGCCGCAAGCCGACGCGGCCTGATCGAGGGAGGCAGACCGCCGCCGTACGACGGTGCGGCGACAGGCGTGCACCGCCGACCTCGATTGACGCTCGGCATGCCGAGCGGTTATCATTTTGCTCCCACAGCGGGCCGCGGCCCGCTGTTCGCTTCTCCGGGACGGGTTGTTTCCTTCCCTTCCGCCGCATTCTGCCCATAGCTCAGCTGGATAGAGCAACGGCCTTCTAAGCCGTAGGTCGCTGGTTCGAACCCAGCTGGGCAGGCCAGTTTCACCAAGGGTTTCTACTGCCGGCCCTTGTGTTCAGTCCGCTCGTTCACATTTGCTTACCATCGAAACACCGCCGTTGCGCGTGTCAGCCACGCCCGGCGATATGCTGAACTTGCCCGCATGGAGCGGCGTCAGCGAAGGTAAAGCAATGCACCAACAACACGACACCCGGGAACCCATTTTTCGCAGCGACGAAGCCACCGCGGCCATCATCGAGGAAGCACTGCGCCTGTGCGCGAGCGAAGGCATCGATGGCGCGATCCGCTACATGGAACAGCGCGCGCTGGATCGTTCGACGATCCTGCGAGTGCTGTGCTCGCCGAAGTTCCGCCGCAACCGTGCGTCGCACTGACGCAACGACAATGTTTACCACTCAACAGTTGTCGTCGTTATAATGGCACGCTTCTGATTTGGAGGTGCCATGTCCGAGATCCGCTTTTCCAACAACTACCGCGACCTCTCCCAGTCGTCCGGCGTCGATGCGGGTTTCCAGTTCGAGTTCTATTGCGAGCGCTGCAGCGACAGCTGGCGCACGCACTACAAGCCGTATCGCAGCGGCCAGGCATCGGGCTGGATCCAGAAGGGGGCGAGCATCTTCGGCGGCTTGCTGGGCAATGCCAGCACGGTGGTGAGCGGCATGGCCCAGGCCGGCTGGCACAGCGCCCGCGACGAAGCGTTCAAGGAAGCGATCGCCGACGCGAAACAGCACTTCAACCGCTGCGGCAATTGCCACGACTATATGTGCGGGCCGTGCTTCGACCCTGCGACGGGCCTGTGCTTCAATTGCGCGCCGAACGTGCAGGTGGCGATCACGCGGGCGCGCGCCCAGGGCGAGGTGCGCAGCGCCGCGGCGCGCGCCGACACCGAAGGCGAGAGCCGCGGCACGCGCCACGACGTGAAGCAGGACATGCAACTGGTGTGCCCCCAGTGCCGCGCCGAGACGCATGGGGCGAAGTTCTGCCCGGAGTGCGGCTACAAGATGGCGCAGCAGGTGCCTTGCACCGCATGCTCCACGCTGCTGCAACCGGGCACGAAGTTCTGCACCGAGTGCGGTCACCGGCAAGCCTGAGTGGGGATCGCCTTACAGGGCGGCGATGCCGTCCCTGACCAGGCCCGCCGCCAGCAGCAGCATCACGGCACCGGTCATCGCCTCGATGCATTTCCAGGCCGCCGGCCGCGCCAGCACGCCGGCGAAGCGGGCGGCCGCGAAGCCCAGCATGCTGAACCACAGCAGCGATGCCGTCATGGCGCCGGCCGAGAAGGCGGTGCGTTCGTCCGCCGGGTAGCGGCCACCGATCGACCCCAGCAGCACGACGGTGTCCAGGTAGACATGCGGGTTCAGCAGCGACATCGCCAGCACGCTGGCGAGCGCGGCGGCAGCCGTGCGCGGCGTGGCGGCGCCGCCGATGTCGAGCCGGTTCGCCGACAGCAGCCCACGCCAGCTGCGCAAGCCATACCACAGCAGGAAGGCGGCGCCGCCCCAGCGCGCCAGGGCCAGCAGCAGCGGCGAGCCTTCGATCATCCCGCCCGCACCGGCCACGCCCGCGCCGATCAAGATCACGTCGACCACGATGCACGCGGCTACCGTGAGCGCCACGTGGCTGCGCTGCACGCCCATGCGCAGCACGTGCGCATTCTGCGCGCCGATCGCCATGATCAGGCTCGCACCCAGCCCCAGCCCGCTCAGATACACCTGTGTCGTCATTTCGCTCCCCTGAAAGCCGTCATTGTCGTGGCTGGCGCGAAGAAGATGAAGCTGAGTTAATATATTTCAGGTTTCATTAAATTTGCTTAACTCATGATGGATACCCGGCATTGCCAGGCCTTCCTGGCGGCGGCCGAGACGGGCAGTTTCGAGCTCGCCGCAGCCCAGCTGAGCATCACGCCGTCCGCGATATCGCAGCGCATCGCGGCACTCGAGACTGCGCTCGGTTCACCGCTGCTGGTCCGCAGCCGGCCGTGCCGCACGACTGCGGCCGGGCAACGCCTGCTGGTGCACCTGCGCCGAAGCAGGCTGATGGAAGAAGAGTTCCTGGCCGGCCTGCACGACGAACCGGCCCCGCTGCGCGTGCCCATCGCCGTCAACAACGACACGCTCGACACCTGGCTGCTGCCCGGCATCGCCGACTTCCTGCAGCGCGAGCGGCTTACGCTCGACATCGTGCTCGACGAGCAGAACTACACTTATGCGTTGCTGGAAAAAGGGGAGGCCGTTGCCGGCGTATCGAGCGAGGCCAAGGTCATGCGCGGTTGCGTCGTGCAGCCGCTGGGCGTGATGCGGTACCGGATGCTCGCTTCCCCGGCGTTCGCGGCCCGCTGGTTCCCGCGCGGCTTCGAGCGCGCCGCGGCCCTGCAGGCACCGGTCCTGGTGTTTTCGCGCAAGGACAGGCTGCAGTCCGATTTCATCCAGGCCGAACTGGGGTTAATGCCTGGTAGTTATCCGATGCATCATGTGCCGGCCAGCGCGGCTTTCCTCGATGCCGTCAAGCTGGGCCTCGGCTATGGCATGGTGCCCGTGGAGCAATACGGCAGTGCCCTCGAAACGGGAGAGTTGATCGATCTCGTCCCCGGCAAATTCACCGACGTGCCCTTGTACTGGCATGCCTGGCGGGTGCAGTCGCCCGCGCTGGAGCGCCTCGGCCAGGCAGTCGTGGCGGCCGCGAGGAGGTCGCTCCTGCCGCCGTGATGGCGTAAAAAAAGCCGGACACTGTCCGGCTTCTCGTCGACTTCCCTATGCCATCAATAGGTATAGAACATCCGCTGGATCTCGGCGGTATTGTTCGTCTTGGTCAGCGCCAGCATCAGCAGGATGCGCGCCTTCTGCGGGTTCAGCGTATCGGCGGCAACGAAATCGAGCTCGTCGTCGTTCGCTTCGCCGTTGCGGGCCAGGATGCCCTGGCCGACGCGGCTGGCGCGCACGATGAAGGTACCTTTCTTGCGGGCCGCGATCAATGCCGGCTTGACGCGGGCTGCCAGGCTGCCGTTGCCCACACCGGCGTGGATGATGCCCTTCGCGCCGGCGGCAATGAAGGCGTCCAGCGCCACGGGGCTCATGTTGGCGTAGCCGTACACGATGTCGACCTGGGGCAGGGCGTTCAGGTTGGCGATATCGAACTCCGTGTCGACCGTGTGCTTGCGGGCCGTGGTGCGGTAGAAGAACGGCTTGCCGCCCTGGATGTAGCCGGCCAGGCCCAGTTCGGGCGTCTTGAAGGCGTCAGGCGTCGAAGTATTGGTCTTGCTCACGTCGCGTGCGAAGTGGATCTGGTCATTGAAAGCCACCAGTACGCCCTTGCCGACGGCATCGCGGCTGCCGGCGATGGCGACGGCGTTGTAGAGATTGATCGGACCATCGGCGGACAATGCCGTGGACGGGCGCATGGCGCCAACCAGCACCACCGGCTTGCGGCTCTTGACGACCAGGTTCAGGAAGTAGGCCGTTTCCTCGGTGGTGTCGGTGCCGTGCGTGATCACGATGCCATCCACGTCGGACTGCGCCAGCAGGGCGTTGACGCGCTTGCCCAGGGTCAGCCAGTGCTCGTTCGTCATGCTTTCGCTGGCGATCTGGAATACCTGTTCACCCTTGACGTTGGCGACCTTCGCCAGCTCCGGCACGGCCGCGATCAGCTGGTCCACGCCGATCTTGGCGGCCGTGTACCCGACGGTGGTGGTGCTGGTGGCGCCCGTGCCGGCGATGGTGCCGCCGGTCGCCAGGATCATCACGTTCGGGCGCGTCTGCGCGTGTGCGCCCGTCAGGACGAACAGCAGTGCGGCCAGCGCGAGGAAGAAGTGCGACAGATGCGGCGACAGGTTCGCAATCCTCAGTTTCGACATGGAATCTCCCTTTTTAGGAATAGTAAAAAGGCGAATATTATACGAATCGCATTCGAATACAAGCTTGCCGGCCGCGGGTAGTTGTAAAAAAGCCCCTCGCATTATGTTTTCCAAACAATTGGACAATCACCGCTTTCGAGTCCAATTTCTGGATCGTGTTTATCCTCTGATAGAACGGCAGTTGGAGTCCGGGCTTGTCCCGGTTCTTGGACTGCCGTCGGTAATGCACGAACCTGGTTGCGGCACATCGCCGCATGGCACGGAGAGGGGCGTTTTCGGGGAGGACGAGGCACCGGTGCACCCGTGGCGCCGCGATCGCCGGGCAAGCCGCACGAGGAGTACCGCGGCGATGCCGAATTCTGTTTGTCCCGAAAGATTCGATACCGTCGATGATTTACCCGGCGGCCGCTTGTTTCAGCCGCTATTGCAATAATGACGGCATGCCGCCGGAATTAAACAGCCCGGGTTCCGTTCAGCGCGTGACCCGGGCCTTGCGTGATTGGCGAACTTGAACGCCCGGATTATCCGGTCGATTCGCCAGCCTGGATTATCTCGGCTGTCAGCCGAGCTTGTTGTCGGTCTTGCGGCGTGCCGTGAGGGCCAGCAAGCCGATGCCGACGCCGAGCATCGCAAAGGTGCTGGGTTCCGGCACCGGCGCCAGGTTCAGCGTGCCGGAATAGATGCCGCCGGTGCTGGCGAGGGGCGTGTTGCCCGTGACGGTGAAACCGTAGGAACCGGCCACCAATGCCTCGACCGGATAGAATTCGATGCCACCCTCGGTGGTGAACACCGTTTCCAGATTGGTACGGGTGCCATCTTCGGCTTGCCAGAAGAACTGGATGCCGGTGATGGCGTAAGCGTCCATGCGGACGCCGTCGATCGCGGTCCGGCCGACGACCGCGGTGCCGCTGGCCCACGACGTGGTGTCCACGTCGAACAGGTAAGTGTCCAGGTTGGCCTCTTCGGACCATGCATGCGCGCCGCTGAAATCGGCGTTGCCGTCGGCATTGAAGGTGAGGGTGGTTTGAGCGGACGCAGCGCCAGAGGCAAGCAGACCTGCGGTAAGCAGCAGGGAGCCTGCCACCTTGTTGAACAAAGCTTTCTTCATATTTACCCCTTGACTCGTTTATTGTTACGAAGTAATAGCTCCTTGTCGGCACGCTCGTAAACTGTTGATCGCTGAAAAAAACATAAGTTTACAAACTTGCTAACCTTGTCAATATAGCTTTGCCTCCGCGCGTTTTACTTCACTAATGAAAGGTGCGGCGCGGCGGCCGGCCCGCGCAGGGGCGCGGCGAAGCGCCGGCGAAACGTCAAGAAATTTCTTTTATTGCGGCGTTGCGTCGGTCGCACGGCGGTCGCCCCTTTCGTTGATTTGTATAATCCCGGCCATGGATATCAACTCCGACGACCTCCTGACCTTCGTGACCGTGATCGACAGCGGCTCGCTGAGTGCCGCCGCGGTGCACCTCGGCCAGACCACGTCGGGCGTCAGCCGTGCATTGGCGCGCCTGGAAGACAAGCTGCAGACGTCCCTGCTCACGCGTACCACGCGGCGCATGGAATTGACCGAGGAAGGGCAGCTGTTCCTCGAGCGCGCGCGGCGCATCCTGGCATCGATCGAGGAAGTGGAAGAATGCATCCGCATCCGCCGGCAGCAACCGGCGGGGCGCCTGTGCGTGGATGCGGCATCGCCTTTCATGCTTCACTGCATCGTGCCCCATGTGGCCGAGTTCCGTGCGCTGTATCCGGAGATCCGGCTGGAACTCACGTCCAACGACCGCATCGCCGACCTGATCGAGCATCGCACCGATATCGCGATTCGCATCGGCACGCTCAACGACTCCACGCTGCACGCCCGGCCGCTCACGTCCAGTCCCCTGCACATCCTTGCCAGCCCTGCCTACCTCGCGCGGCATGGCGCGCCGGCCGCGCCCGAGGACCTGGCGCGCCATGCGCTGCTCGGCTTCGTGCAGTACGAACAGGGCAATGTCTGGCCGCTGCGCCATGCCGCGGGCGACAGCCTTGTCGTCGCGCCGGCCCTGGCCGCTTCGTCCGGCGAAACATTGCGCCAGCTCGCCCTGGCCGGCGACGGCATCGCCTGCCTCGCCGACTTCATGACCCGCGCCGACATCGGCGCCGGGCGCCTCGTGCCGCTGCTGGCAGCATTCAATACCGGCTACCGCCAGCAGATCCATGCCGTCTATTACCGCAACACGCAGCTGGCCCAGCGCATCAGCTGCTTCCTTGAATTCTTCCAGCAAAAGCTTTGAGCACCGCAGCTGCGGGCACGCTCGCGCTGTAGGCGCGGTCCCACATCCACACGCGCGAAAGCGCCGCAGGAACTGTTCGCTGGCGCACGGTCGCTGCAAGGGTGCGTTAATAAGATGGAGTTGCGTGATTGATGCGCGATGCAACGATCAGGATAACGAAAGCACGCCGCTCGTCCGCAGGCAAGCCGGTCGCCTCAAGCGCCGGCACCAGAATTTTTTACCAGGCAGCGAACGCACCGATAGCGTATTGGCAGATGATCGAGCGGAAGCGAGCGCGAACATGACAGGAGGTCATCATGATGACGACACAAACCAATCACCCCTCGAAAGAAGTGGTGCGTGAGTACCTGGAACGCCGGACCAGCGAAGTGGAACCGCCGCCGACGCCGGAAGAAATCCGGCGCCAGCTTGGCTGGGGCCTCGTGATGGACCAGAAGTACGACGGCAGATCCTGAACCACAACCACCATTGGGAGAGAACATGACCAACCGTATCGGCAACAAGGACGTCGCGCAGATGCGCAGCAAGGAAGAAAAGAAACGCACGCGCGCCTTCAACAAGGCCATGGAAGCGGAAAAGCAGGCCATCGCCCGCGCCAAATACCGCAACCAGGTCAAGGGCCAGAGCGCTCCGGCCGCATAAGCGGTGCCCGTCTCCACAACTCCCCACGGCGTTCGCGCCGTGGGGATTTTTTTTTCTTCGGGCCGGCAGCCGGGACCCGCCGTTCGCCGATCGCTTCGCCATTCACCGGGTACGAGCCGCCACTCGCCGAAAAACGGTTTCGGTGCGCGCGCGCGCCGCGTATCGTTCCAGCATCGATCCGATGGAGGAACCTATGCAAACCGAAGTGGACAGGGCACGGCTGAAACTGCGCCGGCAGGTGATCTGGGGGCTGACGCTGGTGGCATTCGGCCTGGCTTACCTCATCAACCGGGACGACCATGAGACCGTGGCGCGCCTGTGGACGTACTGGCCGCTGGTGCTGGTCGCATTCGGCATCGGCAACATGCTGCCGCCGTTTGACGGCCGGCGTTTCGTCGACGGCCTGTCGCAGGTGCTGTTCGGCGCCTGGTTCTACGCCACCTTCGAGGGCCTGTGGGGCCTGACCTTCCAGAACAGCTGGCCATTGCTTATCATCGTGGCCGGCGCCGGCATGGTGTTGCAGCCGCTGGCGTCGCGTTATTTTGAACGAAAGGCCGGCGGGCAAACGACTCAACAGAGCACGAGGGAGGAGGCATGAGCACGGAGCGGCAACACAATCCGGCGGCGCAGGTCGTCGTCGGCCTGGCGGTGATCGCGGTGGGATTGATGTTCCTGCTCGATAACCTGGGCTGGATCCACCTGGACATGGGCGTGCAATTCTGGCCCGTCGTCCTGATCGTGGCGGGCACGCTGAAGATCACTGGCGCCCGTTCCACCAAGGGCAGGACCATCGGCGTGGCGCTGCTCGTGTTCGGTGTCGTGCTGCTGCTGAAAGGGCTCGGCATCCTGGCCATCGGCTGGAACGTGCTGGCGCCAATGGTCATGATCGGCGTGGGGGTGTTCGTCGTGGCGCGCTCCACCATGCGGCCCGACAAGCACGGCGAGCACGGCGTGCCCGTGCCGGCCGGGAAGGAAGGCGACGACGATGCCGTGTTCGCCACCGCCATCCTCGGCGTTTACAAGCGGCGCATTGCCTCGCAGCGGTTCGCGGGCGGCGAGATGACGGCGATCATGGGCGGCTGCGAGCTCGACCTGCGCGAGGCTTCCCTGTCCGGCGACGCGGTGATCCATGTCTTCGCGCTGATGGGCGGCATCACGATCCAGGTGCCGGTCGACTGGACGGTGTCGCTCGAGGGCGCGCCGATCCTGGGCGGCATCGAGGAGTCGACGCTGCGCCCGAAGGATGCCGGCAAGCGACTGATTGTGCGCGGCTACGCCATCATGGGCGGCGTGGAAATCCGCAACTGATGGCGGCAAGGCTGTGAGCTGGCTTACCCGGGCGCGCCGCGGCGCAATGCTGTACCTGCTGGCGTGGCTGATCGCGGGCGCCGTGATCGGCGGCGTATGCGCCGCCCTGGCCCCGGCACCGCTCGTGAACGCGCTGGTGTTCGCGATCCCCGGCACGCTGGTCTACGGCGTGGCGGCGGGCTTCTCCGCGTATTACCTGTGCCGCGCCAATCCGCTCGGCACGCGCACGACGGCGCTGGTGGTCCTCGTCCTGTGCACGGCCGCCGTGCTGGCCGCCTTCATGTGGCTGGCGGTGCTGGGCGGCTGGAACGAGCTGTGCGTGGCACTCGGCGTCTCCTGGGCCGGCATCGGGCAGACACCGCTGCTGTCGGCCTTCCTGTTCGTCCTCGGCGCCTTGCTGTATGGCTTGCTGGCGGTCGTGAACTACCTGGCCATCGAAAGCGGTCGGGCCCGCACGGCGGAGCGGCGCGAGCTGGAATCGAAGCTGATGGCGCAGGATGCCGAGTTGCGCATGCTGCGCACGCAGGTCGATCCGCACTTCCTGTTCAACAGCCTCAATTCCGTCAGCGCGCTGACGTCGCAGGACCCGAAGGGCGCGCGCGAAATGACGCTGCGGCTGGCTGGTTTCTTCCGCCGCAGCCTGGGCCTGGCGGCGCAGCCGCGCATCACGCTGGCCCAGGAAATGGATCTGGTGCGGGACTTCCTCGCCATCGAAAAGGTGCGCTTCGGCGAGCGGCTCGTCACCGAAGAAGCGTTGGAGAAGGGCGCGCTCGATTGCCTGGTGCCGCCGATGATCATCCAGCCGCTCGTCGAGAACGCGATCAAGCACGGCATCGGCCAGTTGACCGATGGCGGGCTGGTGCTGGTGGCGGCCTGGCGCGAGAGCGGCCGGCTGAAGATCACCGTCACCAACGCGATCGATCCCGAGCTGCCCGAATGCCGCCGTGCCGGCGTCGGGCTGGCCAATGTGCGGCAGCGGCTGGCGTGCGCCTACCCGAACCAGTCGGCGCTCGAATGGAAGCGCGAAGGCGATACGTTCAGCGTCGAGATCCGCCTGCCGGCGCACACTACCGACAATGACGAAACATAGGAGACAGCATGCGGCTGATCGTGGTGGATGACGAATCCCTGGCGCGCGGCGTGGTGCGCGAATACCTGGCCGCGCACCCCGACATCGAAGTGGTGGCCGAATGCGCGAACGGCTTCGAAGCCGTGAAGGCGATCACGGAGCTGGCGCCCGACCTGGTGCTGCTGGACATCCAGATGCCCAGGCTCGACGGCTTCGAGGTCGCCGAACTGGCGGGCGGCAAGACGCGCATCATCTTCGCCACCGCGTTCGACCAGTACGCGGTGCGCGCCTTCGAGGTCCACGCCCTCGACTACCTGCTCAAGCCCTTCAGCCAGCAGCGCTTCGACCAGGCGATTGCCCACGCCCGCGCCAGCCTCGCCAGCGCGCTGCCGCGGCAGGAAGCGGCCGTTCGCGAAGCGCTTGCGGCCCGCGACAGGCCACTTGGGCGCGTGCTGATCCGCGACGGCGCGAAGGTCCACGTGATCCCCACCGAGAAGATCGTGTTCATCGAGGCGCAGGACGATTACGTGTGCATTCACGCCGACGGCAAGGCGTGGCTGAAGAACCAGGCGCTGGGCGAGCTGGAGTCACAGCTTGCATCCCAGCTCGAGGCGGGACGCTTCCTGCGCATCCACCGTTCCTACCTCGTCAACGTGGATCACGTGGCGCGCATCGAACCGGCCGGCAGGGACAGCCACGCGGCCATCCTCGGCGACGGCACGAAGCTGCCGATCAGCCGCAGCGGGTACCAGAAGATCAGGGCGGTGATGCAGTAGTCTTCAGCTTGGCACATGCCACCACGCCGGCAGCAGGGCACGGATGTCCGGCCGTGCGAAGCGGTCGTCGATCAGGTGGACGGTGCCCGTATCGCTGGTGGTTCGGATCACGCGGCCGGCCGCCTGCACCACCTTCTGCATGCCGGGATACAGGTAGGTGTAATCGTACCCGGCGCCGAAGATGGCTTGCATGCGCTCGCGGATGCGTTCGTTGACGGGATTGAGTTGCGGCAGCCCCAGCGTGGCGATGAAGGCGCCGATCAGCCGCGCGCCGGGCAGGTCGATGCCCTCGCCGAAGGCGCCGCCCAGCACGGCGAAGCCGATGCCCTGGCCCGTCTCGGTGAAGCGGGCCAGGAAGGCATCGCGCTCCGCCTCGCCCATGCGGCGCGGCTGGCGCCACACGGTCACGTGCGGGTGCTCGCGCTCGAACAGGTCGGCCGCCTTGTCCATGTAGTCGAAGCTGCTGAAGAAGGCCAGGTAGTTGCCGGGCTGCCGGTCGTACTGCTCGCCCATCAGGCGCGCGATCGGCGCCAGCGAGCGGTCGCGGTGCTGGTAGCGCGTGGAGATGTGGCCGGCGATGTGCACCGTCAGCTGCGCCGCCTGGAATGGCGAGGCGACGTCGACCCAGGCCGTGTCGGGCGGCATGCCCAGCGTGTCGCTGTAGTAGTTCCACGGGCTCAGCGTGGCTGAGAACAGCGCCGTGGTGCGCGCCGCGGCGAAGCGCGGCTGCAGGAAGGGCGCCGGCACGATATTGCGCAGGCACAGCACCGAGTCCACGCGGGTACCGCCGCCGGCGCCCTTGTTGGCGATCGTCACATCGAACACGGAGTGCTCGCCGAAGCTCTCGCCCAGCCGCGCGAAGTGCAGTACGGCGAAATAGAAATCGAGGATGTCGGCATCGAACCACGCCGCGTTCTCCGCCATGTAGTCGCCGATGTCGGTGGCCGCCGTCTGCAGCGCGTTGACGAGCTTTTCCGGCAGCGCGTCGTAGGCCTGGTAGTCGCCTTCCTGTTCCTTCTCGAGCGCGGACCATTGCCGGTGCACGCGGTCCAGCGCCTTCTTCAGCGCGGCGGGCGCGGTCTTGCGCAGCAGCCGCAATCGGGCGTGCTCCAGCTCCGCCGAGTACATCTTGCGCGTGCGCGACACCATATTGTGCGCCTCGTCGGCCAGCACGCCGATGCGCCACTCGTTCATCACGGTCAGCGAGTACAGCATGGCCGTCACGTCGAAGTAGTAGTTGTAGTCGCCCACGATCACGTCGGCCCACCGTACCAGTTCGCTTTGCAGGTAGTACGGGCACACATCGTGCGCCAGCGCCACCGCGCGCACGGCGGCGCGGTCCAGCATGGGCTGCTGCACGGCCGCGGCGCGCGCTGCAGGCAGGCGGTCATAGAAGCCCTTCGCCAGCGGGCACGATTCGCCGTGGCAAGCCTTGTCGGGATGTTCGCAGGCGGTATTGCGCGCTGCCAGTTCCAGCGTGCGCAGCGGCAGCAGCGGGGCGCTGTCCTTGATCGCCTCGGCGGCATCGAGCGCCATGCGCCGGCCCGACGTTTTCGCGGCCAGGAAAAAGATCTTGTCGAGGCCGTGCGCGGCGGCCGCCTTCAGCAGCGGGAACAGGCTGCCGATGCTCTTGCCGATGCCGGTCGGCGCCTGGGCCAGCAGCGCGCAGGAGCGGGCACTGGCCTTGTACATCGCCTCGGCCAGTTCGCGCTGGCCCGGCCGGAAGTCGGCATGGGGAAAACGCAGCGCGCGCAGTTGTTCGTCGCGCAGCGCGCGGTGGGCGAGCTCCATCTCGGCCCACGCCACGAACAGCGTGCATTGCGCCTCGAAATAAGCCTGCAGGGAAGCCGCATCGTGTTCCTCGACGAGGTGAGTCTCCTTCTGGGAGCCGATGTCGTAGTACACCAGTGCCAGCCGCAACGACGGCAGGCCGCGCGCGGCGCACAGCAGGTGGCCATACACCTTCACCTGCGCCCAGTGCAGGGCGCGATGGTTGCCGGGCATGCGATCGAGCTCGCCCCGGAAGGTCTTGATTTCCTCGAGCTGGTTGCGCTTCGGGTCATAGCCGTCGGCACGCCCGCGCACGAGGAGCGGGCCGAAGGTGCCGGACAGGGCGATTTCCTTTTCGTAGTCGTCGTCGCGCCGCGCGGTGACCACGGCATGGCCGGCGATGCCTTCCTGGGCGGTGGGCGAGGGCGTGAAGCGCAGGTCGAGGTCGCCCGCCTTGGCGGTGAACTCGCACAGCGCCCGCACAGCCACCGTGTACTTCGTGTCCGTCACTGCGTCGCCCATTGCAGGTAGCAGACGGTGACGGGCATGCGATGTTGCGCGCAGTAGTCGATCCAGCGCAGCTGGTTGTCCTGCAGGCGGTCGCCCGGGCCCTTTACTTCGATCATGTTGTAGCGCCGCTCGGCCGGCCAGAACTGGATCAGGTCGGGAAAGCCGGTGCGGTTCGCTTTCACGTCCTGCAGGATGCGCAGGAACGACTGCTTCAGGTGGGCGGGCGGAATGCAGTGCAGCGCCAGCTCGAGCAGCGTGTCGTCCAGCGCGCCCCAGAACACGAAGGGCGACGAGATGCCGCGCTTGGCCTCCAGGTTGCGCCGGATCGTGGTCGGGTAGCTGCCGTCGTCCAGCTGCGCCAGGCAGGCGTCGAACTGGGCGGCGCGGCGGCGGTGGAAGTCGGCGCTGTGCAGGTCGGCCGGGCCGTGGTGGAACGGGTGGAAGAAGGCGCCGGGAATGGCGGCGAAGATCGCATCCCAGCACAGCAGCCCGAACAGGGAGTTGATCAGCGCGTTCTCGACATAGAACACGGGGGCTTCGTCGCGGTGCAGGTGCTCGCGCACCACGCCTTCGACCCACCATTGGCCGTCCGGATGCGGCAGCGCGAGGTCGAGCTTGGCGGGTGGCGCTGCCTTGCCGGGAGCGCTGCGCGGATGGCCCAGGCGGCGCGCCAGCCGCGGCGCCATGCGCAACAGGTGCTGGCGTTCGGCCTCGCTCTCCGGCGCCGCCATGGCCACCTGCAGGCGCTCCCAGGCGGGGCCGAAGCGTTCATCCTTTTCCAGCACGCGGATCGCCCGCGCCCGCGCGCCGGGGTAGGCGCAATCGCTGTAGACGGTGCAGGCGCCAGCCCAGTCGCGCAGTTTTTCCAGTTGCTGGCCCAGCTGGAACAGCAGCTTCTCGCGCCGGCTGGCCAGCCATTCGTTGTCCGTGCCCGGCGGCGGCACGTCGCGCAGCACGTCCAGCGGCGCCTCGCCGTTGGCGAAGCGTTCGCGGCAGGCGTGCAGTTGCAGGTAGTCGTCGATGTCGCGCCGCGTGCGGAAGCCCCGGGCAGCCTGGGAAATCTCCACCTGCTCGAAGCGGAACACGCCGAGGTCGGACAGCACGAATTCCGTCCAGTCCTGGTGGTAGTTGCCGAAGAAGATCAGTCGCAGCCGGTCGCACAGCGGTTTCGCCACGATGCGGTAAGCCTCGTCGCCATCGAACCAGCCCGAGAACGGCCGCTCGCCCTCGTGCCGGGCGCGCAGCGCTTCCAGCTGTGCTTCCTTGCGGGCCGAGCGCAGCGCGCCGGTCAGGGCGAACGCCTGGCACAGCTCGGGCTTTTGCAGCAGGTCGAACAATTCGTCGAGCGAGACCGGCGGATCGACGACGATCCAGCCGGTATCGGCCAGCGGCGCGGCGGCGGCCCGGGCACAGCCGATTTCCTCGTAGACGAGCTTGGAGGCGCGGAACAATTGTCCCTTGCGCATTACCATGCGCACGAACAGTGCGCGCGCGGCCTGGGGCAGGGCGGGAAAGCGTTCGATGAAGCCGCGCTCCTCGTCGTCGAGCAGGTCGGCATAGCGTTCGCCGATCCATGCCAGCACGCGGTGGAAATTGTCCAGGTAATAAAGCGGGTTTTCCAGGACGGGTTTCATTGTGGCAGGTGCAGCAGGAGGCAAAAACAAACGGCGGGAGAGGCGAAAAACTGTATTTATATACAGTCTATCGCGTCTCCCGCCCCTTGCCCAGCGATTTTATGTTTCGCCGGGAAAGATGTTGCCAAACGAATGCCGGATGCGGCTCAGTGCTTTGTCTGCTGTTGCTGTTCGGCGAGCGCGGCCGCTTTCGCCAGCTGTTCCTCGAAGGCCGCCATGGCCTGGCGCGTTGCCTTGTTCACCTGCTCGTAGCCCGCAAAGGCATTGTCGATGGCCGTCTTGACGATTTCCACCGCATTCTCCGAGCCGGGGCGCACGTTCTTCGTCACATCGTAGATCAGCGCCGACAGGTTGCTGCGCGCCTCGGCCAGGTGGGCGTCGGCCGCTTCGGTGAATTCCTTGCGGATGTCCGCCAGGATCTGGCCGAGCTGGTGGTTGTATTCGGCCACGTTGGTCAGGTTCTGCATGCGCGCGCTGGCGGCGGCCATGGCGGCTTTCGGATCGGTGGCCTGGCTCATTTCCCTGCCGGCCTCGAGGTTCTTTTCAACGCCGCTGCGCGCGGTATCGATATTGAGCTGCACCACCTGCTCGATGCCTTGCACCGCCTTGCTGGTCAGCGTGTTGAAGGTTTCGAGCTGGAACTCGAACAGGGCTTTCGTTGCCTGGGCAAACTGCTCGGGATTCTGGAACATGTCTCCTCCGTCGGTGTGAGTAAGCTTGTCGGCACATTATTGAACACGAATCAACTTCTCGCAACGGGAATCCTTGTAGGGGCCGAGCAGCTTGCGCCAGCCGGGACCCAGCGGGGTCTGCGAGCACACCTTCGCGCCGCTGCCGGACACGCTCTCCCACAGCCACCAGGGGGCGGGAGCGGCGGCCGCGGCGGCGCCTAGCAGCAGGGAACAGAAGATCAGGGCGCGTTTCATTCGGGAGCGACGGCGGGCAGCGTCATGGTGAAGGTGGTGCCGGAGCCCGGCAGGCTGCGCACGGCGATCCGGCCGCCCAGCACGCCGGTGACGATATTGTGCGTCACATGCAGGCCGAGGCCGGACCCGCCGGCGCCGGGCCGGGTGGTGAAGAAGGGATCATACACGCGGGGCAGGATCTCGGGGGCGATGCCGGCGCCATTGTCGGCCACCGACAACGCGATCATGCCGTCCTCCCGCGCATGGGCGGCGATCGTGACGATACCGTCGTCGCGCCCGCCCAGCCCGTGGATGACCGCGTTCTCGAACAGGGCCGAGACGGCCTGGCCGAGCGGGCCGGGATAGCTGTCCATCGCCAGGCCGGGCGCCACGTCCTGCACGACGCGGGGGCGGGGCGGGCGCATGGCGGCCGTCAGGGGCAGCACCAGTTCGGCGATGAATTCGTCGAGCCGGAACTGGCGCCGCTGGGAACTGGCGGTGTCGACGGCCACCTGGCGGAAGCTGGCGATCAGCGCAGCGGCGCGGCGCAGGTTGCGCACCACCACCTCGTCCGCCTCGCCCGCCGCGGCGAGGTATTGCTCAAGGTCCGAGCGGCGCAGCCCGGCCGCCAGGCCGGCGCGCAGGGCAAGCAGGCGCTCGCTCATCGCGCTGGCGATGGTCAGCGTATTGCCGATCGGGGTGTTCAATTCGTGCGCCACGCCCGCCACCAGGCCGCCCAGTGCGGCCAGCTTGTCGCGCCGCACCAGTTCCTCCTGCGTCTTGCGCAAGTCGTCCAGCGCGCCGGCCAGTTCGGCACTGGCATGTTCCGCGCGTTCCTTGGCGCTGCGCAGTTCGGCCGTGCGTTCGGCCACCAGTTCTTCCAGGTGGTGGCGGTGCCGCGCCAGTTCGGCCTCGCGCCGGAAGCGCTCGATGGCGATGCCGGCCAGGTGCACGGCCACGGCGATCAGCCGCTCGTCGTCCGCCCTGGGCAGCCGCACGTCGCGGTAGTAGATGGCGAACGAGCCGAGCACGGTCTGGCGGTCCGTCAGGATCGGCATCGCCCAGCACGCGCGCAGCCCGTAGATGGCGGCCAGGTCGTGCCAGCCGTTCCAGCGCGGATCGCGGCCGATGTCGGGCACCACCACGGGTTCGCGGCGGAACATGGCGCTGCCGCAGCAGCCCACCTCGGGGCCGATCTGCAAGCCGTCGAAGGCATGCATGAAATCGGGCGGCATGCTCGGCGCCGCGCCGCCGCGCACGGTGACGCCATCTTCTTCCAGCAGCAGCACCGTGCACACGAGGCCAGGCGCCTGGCCCTCGATCAGGAGCAGCAGCTTGTCGAGGATGGCCTGGAGCGGCGCGCCGCGCGCGATCATCTCCAGCAGGCGGTTCTGTCCCGTGCGCAGCGCCTCGGCGATGCGCTGGCCCGTCACGTCGGCCACGCGCATGTGCAGCAGCCGCAGCTCGCCCTTTTCCAGCACCACGAGGCGCAGCTCGCCATCGATCTGGCGCCCGCTGCTATGCTGGAAGGTCAACGGGAAGATGCGGATGTCGCCGGAAAGGCCGCGGGCCACGAGCGCGTCGACGGCCGCGTGGGACGGGGTGCCGTCCGGCTGCACGGTCGGACACAGGTCGGCCAAGCGCATGCCCATCAACTCGGTGCCGCCGCGCCCGAACATGCGTTCGGCATTGCGGTTCACGTCCACCGGCAGGCCGCGCTCGGCGTCGTACAGGATGATCGCGTCCGGCGACCCGGCCAGCAGCGCGTGGTAGTTGACTTCGAGGTTGCCCGTGTCCAGCGGGCCCGCGACCGGCAGCCAGGCATGGCGCACCGCCAGTTCGACCGTGACTTTTTCCACCACGTCCGCCGGCGAGCACGGCAGCCGCAGGTAGCCGGCGGCACCGGCGCGCAGGGCCTGTTCCTGCTCCTCGTCCGAAGGCACGGTCGACATCACCAGCACCGGCGCGGTGCCGGCCAGGCGCGAACACAGTTCCATGTCCGCACTGCCGGCCAGGGCTGCATCGAGTAGCACGAGGGCCACCCGCTCGGCCGGCTGCGGCTGGCGCACCGCCGCCAGCGCGGCGTCGCCCCGGTTGACGACGCCGACGCGGAAGCCTGCGCGCGCCAGCGCCTGTTCCAGGGCAGGGTGCAGCTTCGCGCTGGCGATGAGGATCGTGCTCGGGGTATCGTTTGAACGCGGCGTGGACATGGGCAGAGTGTAGACCATGCAAGCCGCTGATGGGCAATAAGGGTTGCCGGGAGAGGTCGAAGCCAAGGTGAAGGGACGGTTCGCGCGAACGGCGCCAAAGCAAAAACGCCGCCGGTTCCTGCGAACCGACGGCGTTTCAGGGCTCTTGCGAACCCGGTATCCGGTAGAGTGGTGCCCACGGAGGGACTCGAACCCCCACACCTCGCGGCACATGGACCTGAACCATGCGCGTCTACCAATTCCGCCACGTGGGCACTGATGCTTCTCAGTATCGAAAACAGGACTTGGTGCCCACGGAGGGACTCGAACCCCCACACCTTGCGGCACATGGACCTGAACCATGCGCGTCTACCAATTCCGCCACGTGGGCCCTGTTTTCTTTGCTTCGTTGCGGTGTTCAGCAACAGAAGGCACGCATCTTAAGGCCCGCGACCGGATCCGTCAACTATCATTTTTTGTTTTTACGAAAGTTCCTCGACTTTCGTACGGTCCGGCGCGCTTGCCGTCCGCCCGGCAGCAGCAAGCCGGCGCCCAGCAGCGCTGTGCCGGACGGTTCCGCGGCCGCGAAAGCGGGCCCGCCGATCACGTTCGTGGCCAGCAGTTCGCCCTGGCCGGCAGTGGGGTCCATCAGGCCGATGAACCGCTCGTCGTTCCAGCCGCTGGCCTGGTGTTCACTACCGTGCACGATGCCGGTGGAGAGCGGCGGGCCGGCCATGGCTCCGTCATCGATGGAGAAGTACTTTTCGGGGTCGGCCCCTGTCCAGCCGCTCACGCCGTCGCGGGGCGCCGGATAGCCGAACAGGTCCAGGCCGGGGAGGGCAGTGGATTCAGGGTCCGGGTAGAAGTCTGGCGGGGCGGGATGGATGTCCAGAATGTCGACACCGCCGATGAAATCGAACGCGCCCGGGCTTGCGCCATCGTGCGGATGGGGCGACATGCCGGCGATGCACTGGAAATGGAATGGTGGCGCGGCGCCGGCCGAAGCGGTGGCAACGGTGGCGGTGGCCAGGGTAATGGCGGTCAACAGCGTCTTCATGGCGTGCTCCCTGAGGATGGACGACAAGGAAGAGGCAAGAAGCGTGCGCAGCCTTGGCGCGAGAGGGGAAATGCATGCGCATGCGTCGGCGCGGCGCGTGGAATCGTCGCGAGCGTAAAAGGGGCCGACGAAAACAAAAAGGCCGCGGATCTCGCGATCCGCGGCCTTTCGTCGTATCCGGTAGAGTGGTGCCCACGGAGGGACTCGAACCCCCACACCTTGCGGCACATGGACCTGAACCATGCGCGTCTACCAATTCCGCCACGTGGGCACTGCTTTCAACTCATTTCGCTGCGCTGTACTGCAACGAGGCACGCATCATAATGGCCGTATCGATATTGCGCAAGGGTATTTTGTGCATTACTGGAAATATTGCTGTTTCCAGTGGGTCAAACGGCTGCATGGCAATGGCCGCGTGAAGCAAAAAAGCCGTGAATCTCGCGATTCACGGCTCGTTCGTCGTATCCGGTAGAGTGGTGCCCACGGAGGGATTCGAACCCCCACACCTCGCGGCACATGGACCTGAACCATGCGCGTCTACCAATTCCGCCACGTGGGCACTGATGCTTGCAACTCCTGCGCTTCTAAGTCCTGCTATCATAATGCTTTGGAGAGTTTTGCGCCAGATGAACTTTCATTCCACACTGCACATCCACTCTTCAATCCCGCATCGCTGCGGGAGACCGGATTATAGAGCAACCGTCCCGAATGTCAAAGGGTCATCCGAAAGTGCCGCCGGCGCACGCTCCGTTTGGCGCACGTTAGGCAAACCGCCCCGCCTCCGGTACACTACGTTGCCGCCTTTCCCTCACGATCATCCGAATTTGCCAACTAATAAGACCAAAGAACAGTTTTGAACCAGACGATCCACACCATTCCCAGCCGCGAGGAAATCCTCGGCATCTTCCGCAGCGCCAACGCGCCGCTCGACCTGCGCACGCTGTCCATGTCGCTCGGGGTGAAAGCCGACTCCCAGCCCGTGCTCACGCGCCGCCTGAACGCGATGGAGCGTGACGGCCAGATTCGTTCCGATGGCAGCGGCTTCTATGTGCTGGCCGACCACTCCGACTTCGTCTCGGGCCGGGTCAGCGCCCACCGCGACGGTTTCGGCTTCGTGATTCCCGATGAACCGGGCGACGACCTGTTCCTGTCCGAGCGCGAGATGCAGAAAGTGCTGCACGGCGACAAGGTGCTGGCGCGCATCACCGGCTACGACCGGCGCGGCCGCCCGGAGGGCACGATCGTCGAGGTGGTCGAGCGGGGCAACACGCACATTATCGGCCGCCTGCTGAAGGATAACGGCGTGTGGATCGTGGCCCCGGAAGACAAGCGCATCGGCCAGGATATTCTCGTGGCCGGTTCCCCCGGCAAGGCCAAGAGCGGGCAGATCGTCAGCGTGGAGTTGACCGAGCAGCCTGGCCGCTTCAAGCAACCCGTGGGCAGGATCGTCGAGGTACTGGGCGACATGGACGACCCCGGCATGGAGATCGAGATCGCCGTGCGCAAGTTCGGCGTGCCGCACGTGTTCTCGGATGGCGCGCTGAAGCAGGCCAACAAGCTGCCGGACGTGGTGCACGAGAAGGATTGGGGCGAGCGTGTCGACCTGCGCGACGTGCCGCTGGTAACCATCGATGGCGAGGATGCGCGCGACTTCGACGATGCCGTGTATTGCGAACAGGTGAAGGTGGGCCGTGCCAACGCGTTCCGCCTGATCGTGGCGATCGCCGACGTTTCCCATTACGTGAAGCCGAACGATGCGCTCGACAACGACGCGCTCGAACGCAGCACGTCCGTGTATTTCCCGCGCCGGGTGATCCCGATGCTGCCGGAAAAGCTGTCGAACGGCCTGTGCTCGCTGAACCCGAACGTCGACCGCCTCACGCTGGTGTGCGACGCCGTGATCACCGCGAAGGGCGAGATCAAGGCTTACCAGTTCTACCCGGCCGTGATCCACTCGGCCGCGCGCTTCACGTACACCGAAGTGGCGGCGATCCTGTCGAACACGAAGGGCCCGGAAGCGGCGAAGCGCTCGCACCTGGTGCCGCATCTGCAGGACCTGTACGCGGTCTACCATGCGCTGTTGAAGGCGCGCCTGGAACGCGGCGCGATCGATTTCGAGACGACGGAAACGTATATCGTCTGCAACCCGGCCGGCAAGATCGAGAAGATCATCCCGCGCACCCGCAACGATGCGCACAAGCTGATCGAGGAATGCATGCTGGCCGCCAACGTGTGCGCCGCCGACCTGCTGCTGCGCCACAAGCACCCGGGCACCTACCGCATCCACGCCGCGCCGACGAAGGAAAAGCTCACGCAAGTGCGCGAGTTCCTCAAGCAGGTGGGCTTGTCGCTGGGCGGCGGCGACAAGCCGGTCGCCGGCGACTACGCCGAGCTGATGAAGAAGATCAAGGAGCGGCCGGACGCGAACCTGCTGCAGACGATGCTGCTGCGCTCGATGCAGCAGGCGGTCTACAGCCCGGAAAACATCGGCCACTTCGGCCTGGCCTATGAAGCCTACGCGCACTTCACGAGCCCGATCCGCCGCTACCCCGACCTGCTGACGCACCGCGCCATCAAGGCGATCCTGCAGGGCAAGAAGTACGAGCCGAAGATCGAGGACAAGAGCGTGCTGAACACCACGATCTCGAACGCGACGCGGCGCCAGCAACTGAAGGACAAGGCCGAGGGCAAGGAACCGAAGCCGGCGCGCGACCTGACGGTGTGGGATGCGCTGGGCGTGCACTGCTCGGCCAACGAGCGCCGCGCCGACGAGGCCTCGCGCGACGTGGAAGCCTGGCTGAAGTGCTACTTCATGCAGGACAAGCTGGGCGAGGAGTTCAGCGGCATCATCACCGGCGTGACGACGTTCGGCATCTTCGTGCAGCTCGACCAGCTGTTCGTCGAGGGCCTGGTGCACGTGACGGACCTGGGCGCCGACTATTTCCAGTACGACGACGCGCGCCACGAACTGCGCGGCGAGCGCACCGGCAAGCGCTACCAGCTGACCGACCGCGTGACCGTGCAGGTCGTGCGCGTGGACCTCGAGTCGCGCAAGATCGACCTGCGCCTGGCGCCGAGCGAGACCGACAGCCTGGCACCGCCCGCGCGCGGCGGCCGCAAGGGTGCGGCGTTCGATGACGACGAGGCCTTTGCCGACGACGTGAAGCCACGCCGCGGCGGTGGGCGCGGCGCCGCGTCGCGCAACGGCGCGGGCAGGGGCGCGGGCGCTCCCGCGGCAAGGGAAGGCAAGGCCGGGCCGCGCAAGGGGAGGACGGAGCCTGCCGTGACGTTCGAGGATGCGCCGGCGCCGGTGGCCCGCAAGCCGGCAGCGCCGCCATCGATCAAGCTGGTGCCCCAGGTCGAGTTCGAGCCCAAGGGCAAGCGCCGCGCCGAGGCAGCCGCGCCAGCCAATAGCGCCAAGAACGCCAAGAACGGCAAGAACGCCAAGACCCGGGGCGCTGCCAAGCCAGCCGCGGAAGTGGCTGCCAAGGCGCCTGCCAGGACTGACAGCAAAACCCGCAAGAAGCGATAATCAACCAGGCAAGCCATCGCCGCGGCACCTGCCTCGGCGCATTTCCGGCGAGTCCCTTCGCCACATAAGAACCAAGTACCATGTCCAAGAACAAAATGATTTTCGGCTTCCATGCCGTCACCTCGCGCCTGCGTCACGAAGCCTCGTCGGTCGAGGAAATCTTCGTCGATGCCGCGCGCGACGATCGCCGCATGAAAGACCTGATCGCCAATGCCAAGGCGGCCGGCGTGCGCGTGATGCCGGTCGACTCGGCCCGCCTCGACAAGATCGTCGGCACCCGCCGCCACCAGGGCGTGATCGCCTTCGCGTCGCAGCTGGCATTGGCCCGCAACCTCGACGAACTGCTGGACGCCATCGAAGGCCCGCCGCTGCTGCTGGTGCTGGACGGGATTACCGATCCGCACAACCTGGGTGCCTGCCTGCGCGTGGCCGACGGTGTCGGCGCGCATGCCGTGATCGTGCCGAAGGACCGCGCGGTGGGCTTGAACGCCACCGCCGCGAAGGTGGCCAGCGGCGCCGCCGAGACCGTGCCCTACATCACCGTGACGAACCTCGCGCGCACCCTGCGCGAACTGAAGGATCGCGGCATCTGGCTGATCGGCACGTCCGACGATGGCGAGAAGGGTCTCTACGAAGCCGACTTCACCGGCCCGACCGCGCTGGTGATGGGCTCGGAAGGCGAGGGCATGCGCCGGCTGACGCGCGAGACCTGCGACGTGCTGGTCAATATCCCGATGTTTGGGTCGGTCGAGAGCCTGAATGTGTCCGTGGCATCGGGTGTGTGCCTGTACGAGGCGCGGCGGCAGAGGATCGCGAAGGAAGGCTGATCCCTTCCTGTTGGGCGTTGCGACGGCCTCCTTACCCCAAGTGCAGACCCTGGGGTAAATGGCTGCCGGCCGGCCCATCCGCTGCACCTTCACCAGCGATGCGCTACCATCGAGATATCGCCGTCGACTCCGTACGCCCATGTTCCGCAACCTGCGCCAAGACATCCGCAGCATCATCGAACGCGATCCCGCCGCCCGCAATGCCTGGGAGGTGCTGACGTGTTACCCGGGCTTGCACGCGATTATTGCGCACCGCTGGGCACACTGGTGCTGGACCCATGGCCTGAAGTGGCTGGGCAGATTCATCAGCTCGCTCGCGCGCATCGTCACGGGCATCGAAATCCATCCGGGTGCCAGGATCGGCCGCCGGGTCTTCATCGACCACGGCTTCGGCGTGGTGGTCGGTGAAACGGCCGAGATCGGCGACGATTGCACGATCTACCAGGGTGTCACGCTGGGCGGCACGTCGCTCACGCAGGGCGCGAAGCGCCATCCCACGCTGGAGCGCGGCGTGATCGTCGGCGCCGGCGCCAAGGTGCTGGGCGGCTTCACGGTGGGCGAGTATGCCAAGGTGGGTTCGAACGCCGTGCTGCTCAAGCCCGTGCCGCCGGGCGCTACCGCCGTGGGCAACCCCGCCCATATCGTGCAGAAACACGATGCTCACGCGCAGCGGCTGTTCGCCGCCTACGGCGTTACGCCGAATGGCGACGATCCGATGTCCAAGGCCTTGCATGGGCTGATCAACCACGCGGCCGCGCAGGAGCGGCAGATCGAACGCATCATCGCGCTGCTGAAGGAAAATGGTTTGCAATGCGGGGAGATCGAAGCCGTCGGCAAGGGCGACCCCGCGCACTTGAACAAGCTGGTCGATTGAGGATAGAGAGATGACAGAAGCAGGCAATACGCAGTCCGAAGGTTCCGCACCTTCCGCAACGTCCGATACGCTCGACCCGTTCGAGATCCGCGTGCTGGCCGTGCTGGCCGAGAAGGAAGCACTGACGCCGGACAACTACCCGATGTCGCTCAATGCGCTCACCAATGGCTGCAACCAGCTGTCCAGCCGCGATCCGGTGATGCAGATCTCGGAAGACACCGTGGCCGACGTGCTGGCCCGGCTCACCGAGCGCCGCCTCGTCAACGCCGTGGCGGCCGCCGGCGCGCGCGTGACGAAATACGAGCACCGCATGCGCATCAAGTGGTCGCTCGAGCAGGACAAGCTGGCCGTGCTCGCCGTGCTGATGCTGCGCGGCCACCAGACCGCCGGCGAGATCCGCACGCGCACGGGCCGCCTGCACGAATTCAAGTCGGTGGCGGACGTGGAGACGGCACTGCAATTCTTGATCGACAAGTACCCGCCGCTGGTGGCCAAGCTGGCGCTGGCGCCGGGCACGAAGGAACCGCGTTACGGTCAATTGCTGGGTGGCGAGATTCAGCTGGCGCGGGAAGAGGCGGGCTATGGCACGGCCGCGGTGGCGCCCGGTGGCGCCTCACGCGCCGACCGCGTGGCCCAGCTGGAGCTGGAAGTGCAGCAGCTGAGGGCGGACTATGCCGCCCTGGCCGCCCAGTTCGAGCAATTCAGGCGGCAATTCGAATAGACGGCGCCCCCGCGGCGGCAATGCCGCGCAGTTCCTTCAGCCCGTCGGCCAGCGGAAACTCTTCGCCGGCGAGCAGCGCGGCCACGAGGCCGATCGCCAGCTTCAGCGCCGCGTTGGCCACGGTGCCGCAGCGGAAGGGCAGGATCAGCCGGTAGCGGCCCGGCATCTTCGGTACGGGGCCGACAAAGCCCATCATCACTTCGTCGCCCGTGAGGCGGTGCAGTTCGATCGCCACGCTCTGGATCAGGCGCGCCAGTTGCAGGCCGCGGCCGGGCGCATCGACATCGTCGCCAATCACGCCGATCAGGCTGCGCCCCTGGCGCAGGCCCGGCAACACCTTCTTGAGGCGCGCTCGCAATTGCTGCATATCGCTGGCGGAGTACGGAGTGGGGTGGCCGAGATCGAGAATGCTCAGCAGGCAGGGCTCGGTGCAGTACCGGTTCGCACCGTCGAGATAACGCTGGTCGCTTATTTTCATTGTTGTTTGCATTTTTGGAACCATCCTTCAAAACAACAGCCAACGCGAGACCCGTCGGGTCTGGCGCTGGCGGAATGGTTGCCATTATCTCAATCACCACCCACGCACGGCATCGGTGCGCGGCTGGCAGCGCTGTAAGATCACGCTTACAGCTGAGCTGACACCGATCAACCCTCTTCGCGGTGGCGGCGCAGCCAGATTGCGCCGGCGATCATGGCGATGCCGGCCAGTGCGCCAAGGATCATTTCCGGGGTCGCCACGCTGGCCCAGGATGAGCGCCAGATGAGATCGAAGCCGGCGGCCGGTCCTTGCGCCGCCACTTCCATTTCGCGTGCCCGCCCGGCGACTCCAGTGGCCATGAGCCAGGTGCCGGGCATGACGCCAACGAGCAACCTGCTGATGAATTTTTCGATCACCCACTGGGTATTGATGGATTGCTGCAGCCCCTTTTCGATCCATACGAGCAGGATCAGCGCGAGCAGCGGCACCCCGACGGCCCACAGGAAAACCTTGCCGCGGGCCCAGGCCGATACAAGCAGCAGCCAGCCCACTGTCGGCAGTGCCCACAGCGCATACACGGGCAGCAGCGAAAGCACCTTCAGCGGACCAAGCCAGAATTGCGGATGCGCGAGCACCTGTGGGAAGATATTGGTGCCTTTCATCGCGAGTCCCGCCATGCCGATGCCGATGATGACCCATGAGGTAACCAGTTCCACGGCAATGATGAGCAAGGGGATGCCGATCAGCGCAAAGGCGGCCTTGGACAGCACGGTGGCCGCATCCGACACGGGCAGGGACTTCCAGAACAGGATGCTGCGGTCGCGGCGCTCGTCGTACAGGCTGCCCAGGCTGTAGAAGAAGACCATGAAGGCCATGGCCAGGTACAGGACCGAGGCGCTGACCGGCGCCATCACGGCAATGGCTTCGGCAAGCGTCTGGATCTGGCGCTCGCCCAGCTGCACGGTCGCGCCGGCAACCGACGTCGGGACGCCGTCGACCTGGATGGTCGCCTTCTGGCCGCCGATGGCAATGCCCAGCACGGCCACGATCATCAGCGCGGCGATCGCCAGCGGCACCCACGTCAGCATGCCCTTGTTTTCCCACACTTCGCGCCGGATCAGCCACGGCATCGTCTTGCGCATCGTATTCATTCGTAGCTCCCCTTCATGCTGGCGACGAACAGATCCGCCACGCTGGGCGTCCTCGTTTCGCCAAGGTTTTCAAGCTGCTCCTTCGACACGCCGTCGAACAGCATCACGCTCTTGCCGAACACGGTGCGCTGCGTCAGCGGCAGCAGGGCCGATGCCGCGGCGGCATGCTGCGGGTGCACCATCACCTCGGTGTAGCGCTGGCCGATCTCCTCCATCGATGCGGCCAGCGCGATGCGGCCTTCGCGGATGAACAGCACGTCCGTGAGGATGTGCTCGACCTCCTCGATCTGGTGCGTGGTGATGACGATGGTCTTGTGCTCGTCGAAGTAATCCTCCAGCAGGTTCTGGTAGAACTCCTTGCGGTACAGGATGTCCAGCCCGAGCGTGGGTTCGTCCAGCACCAGCAGCTTTGCGTCGATCGCCATCACGAGGGCCAGGTGCAATTGCACGATCATGCCCTTGGACATGGCGCGCACCCGCATGTCCGGCGCGAGCTTGGTGCCGGCAAGATAGCGCTCGGCCTTCGCCCTGTCGAAGCGCGGATGCACGCCGGCCACGAAGTCGATCGCCTCCTTGACCTTCAGCCAGCGGGGCAGGATGGCCACGTCGGCGATGAAGCACACGTCCTTCATCAGCTCGTCGCGCTGCGTGCGCGGGTCCAGGCCCAGCACCGACAGCTCGCCCTCGAACTGGCACAGGCCCAGCGCGGCCTTCAGCGTGGTGGTCTTGCCGGAGCCGTTCGGGCCGATCAGGCCCACGATGCGGCCCGGCTGCACGTCGAAGCTCACGCCGTCCAGCGCGGTGCGCTTGCCGTAGCGCTTGACGAGATTGCGCGCGGTGATCACGGCGCTCATCCCGCGCTCCCCGGCTGCGTGGCGCGCAGCAGCTTTTCCATATCGAGGCCGAGCCGGCGAATGCGTTCGACCATCGCCGGCCATTCTTCGCGCAGGAAGCGCTCGCGCTCCGAGGCCAGCAGTTTTTCCACGGCGCCTTCAGTCACGTACATACCCATCCCCCTTCGTTTTTCCACCAAGGTTTCATCGACCAGCTCCTGATACGCCCGCGATACGGTAATCGGGTTCAACTGGTAGTCGGCCGCCACCTGCCGCACGGAGGGCAGGGCGTCGCCGGGCTTGAGCAAGCCATCGAGCATCATGCCGATCACCCGCTCCTTCAGCTGGCGGTAGATCGGCGCATTGTCATTCCACATACATGGTTCCTCCAGTATCGGTGAGCTATTGGACTGGTGATGTAGTGAACTATAACACCGATTTTCGGTGACGCAAGCGTTTCTTCATGTTGGACGATGCCGCCGTCGGGGCGCGAAGTTGCCGCAGCCACCTGAAGCCCGCCGAGGGCTGGACGGGCAGGGCACCCGTGCGAAAGTTGCCCCGTGTTATCGGCAGCTCGGCAACCACCTCTGGGAACCTGACAGTTGGTTGTGCTGAGAACGACTACTCGTATTATTTCCTTATTCGCGACTAATCTTTATTCGTTGTCGCGAATCATAAGGATTCTGTATGCCTGTCATTCTCGATCATTATATTCGGCGCAAACCCGCATATTTACTTGGCCTTGAATTTCAAGAAATACAATATAAATAGCTTACGGAGAAAAAATAACCACAGAGAAATACTTATTACTATTCGCTGAATCGAATATCTGATTGCGCACCGCAAAAAACGCGTGCTATATTGTTTCTCCAGATGGAGCATCGTTGACATTTCCAGGTATCGATAAGGAAGTGCCGCTGCTTCGCTATTCATTGCCGGTGCAGACGCTCCTTCAGTCGGGAGAACTGCCGCCCACGATTATTACCTAATCGACGATTCTTATTACAGAACCGTGGGATGAGGGGCTGGCGCGTACGACTGATAATTGCTTTTCAACGTACAGACGCGTGTCGCCATGAATATCCATCACCTTAAACAAGATATCCCGGCAGGGATTGTAGTTTTTCTCGTTGCCCTGCCTTTATGCCTCGGCATTGCGCTGGCCTCCGGTGCGCCCCTGTTTTCCGGCATTATTTCGGGGATCATCGGAGGCATTATAGTCGGGCTCATCAGTGGCTCGCACACGAGCGTCAGCGGACCGGCAGCCGGTCTCGCGGCGGTAGTACTGGCGTCGATCACGAAACTCGGCGCATTTGAAATCCTGCTGGCGTCGATCGTGATCGCCGGCGTGCTGCAACTGGCCATGGGTATTTTCCGGGCCGGCTTCATCGCCAATTACGTGCCCTCGAATGTGATCAAGGGCCTGCTGGCGGCGATCGGCATCCTGCTGATCCTGAAGCAGATCCCGCACGCGGTGGGCTATGACACCAACAATGCCGACGAATATTCGTTCGTGCAGGCCAACGGGGAAACCACGTTCTCGGCGCTGGCCAATGCCCTGGGCAGCATCACCCCGGGCGCGATCGTCATCGCCGCCCTGTCGATGCTGGTCTTGCTGTACTGGGACCGCACCCCATTGAAAAATGTGAAGCTGCTGCCGGCGCCGCTGTTCGTCGTGGTCCTCGGCGTATCGTTGCACCTGCTGTTCAGCCGCTTCGTACCGGGCCTGAGCCTGGCGCCGGCGCACCTGGTGGAAATTCCGCCGATCGACGCGGGCAACCTCGGTGCCTTCCTGAACTTCCCCGACCTGAACCACTTCGCCAATCCCGACGTCTGGTTTGTTGGCGCTACCATCGCCATCGTGGCCTCGCTGGAGACGCTGCTCAACGTCGAGGCGGTCGACAAGCTCGATCCGCACAAGCGCGAAACGCCGCCGAACCGCGAACTGGTGGCGCAGGGCGTCGGCAATATCGCCGCCGGCCTGCTGGGCGGCTTGCCCGTCACTTCCGTCATCGTGCGCAGCTCCGTCAATATCCAGACCGGCAATGCCACCAAGGCGTCGGCCGTCATCCATGGCGTGCTGCTGCTGGCCGCCGTGCTCGTGCTGAGCCCGCTGCTGAACCAGATTCCGCTCGCGGCGCTGGCCGCGATCCTGATCATGACGGGCTACAAGCTCGCCAAGGTATCGCTGTTCCGCGATATGTACGCGAAGGGCGCCTCGCAATTCGTGCCGTTCGCGATCACCGTGGTCGCGATCGTGCTGACCGACCTGCTGATGGGCGTGCTGATCGGCCTGGCCGCCAGCCTGTTCTATCTGCTGCGCAGCAACTTCCGCAACCCGTTCGCGATGGAGCAATACCGCCTGCACATCGGTGAAGTGATCAAGATGGAATTGCCGAACCAGGTGTCGTTCCTGAACAAGGCCACGATCAAGGCGGCATTATGGGATGTGCCGGCCGGCTCGAAGGTGCTGATCGACGCCAGCAATGCCGACTACATCGACAACGACGTGCTGGAGACCATCCAGGATTACCGCGTGGTGGCAGCCGAGCGCGACGTGCAGCTGAACGTGATCGGCCTGCGCGACGAGTACAGCCTGGCCGACCCGATCCAGTTCGTGCCCGCCCTGGACAAGGATACGCAGACGCGCCTGCGCCCCGAGGAGGTGCTGCAATTGCTCAAGGACGGCAACGAGCGCTTCAAGGCCGGCCGCTGGATCAAGAAATACTACCTGCACCAGGTCGATGCGACGGCCGGCGGCCAGCACCCGATGGCCGTGGTGGTCAATTGCATCGACTCGCGTACCTCGCCCGAGATCATCTTCGATGCCGGCCTTGGCGACCTGCTGACGATCCGCATCGCCGGCAACGTGATCAGCCAGGAGATCATCGGCAGCCTGGAAATCGCCCACAAGCTGGGCGCCAAGCTGATCGTGGTGAAAGGGCACTCGAGCTGCGGCGCGGTCGGCCTGGCGCTGAAGAACGAGCATGCGCACAGCATCGGCACCATCACCGGCAAGATCCAGACGGCCGTCTGGCAATGCCAGTGCGCCGCGCATGGCACCCAGGCGCCGGCGGGCAAGGAGTTGCTGGAGCAGGTCACGCGCCAGAACATCGAGAATTCGGTGGCCGAGATCATCAACGGCAGCGAGTACCTGCGCGGTTGCATCGAGCGGGGCGAGATGGGCCTGGTGGGCGCGTACCACGATATCGCCAGCCGCACCGTGCAGTTCGGCGACCTTGTGACGCCGGACCGCTTCGACCGCTATCGCCAGGATCGCGCCGGACTGGCGGCTTAAGCCGGCGTTCCGAGCAGCTCCAGCGCGTTCGGCACGGCGGCCCCGCCCGCCGTGTTGTCGAAGATGCACCAGGAGTGCGGGTGCGCCGCCAGGCGCCTCCGCACTTCGTCTATCTGGTCAAGGCTGTAGCGCGAGTAGTAGATGCGCGGGCTGCCGTGCAGCCGTACATAGGCCGGCGCGGCGGCGGGCTCGAATTCGCCCTGGTAGCCCACCACCGGGTCGGCCAGCACGCGCGTCACGCCCGCCTCGCGCAACAGTGCGGTGGCGTCCGGAGCGAACCAGGTGGCATGCCGCGCTTCGCACGCGATCATGCAGGCGAAGCGTTCCCGCAGCGCGGCGAACAGCGCCCCGGCGGCTTCGTGATCCAGCGCCAGGCTGGGCGGCAGCTGCACCAGCACGGCGCCCAGTTTCCCTCCCAATTCTCCGGCTTCGCCCGCGAAGCGGTCCAGCGGTGCCGTCACGTCGCGCAGGCGCGCCTCATGGGTGATCGTGCGCGGCAGCTTCACGGCGAAGCGGAAGTGCGCCGGCGTGCTGGCCGCCCAGCGCGCATAGGTCTTGGGCTGGTGCGGCCGATAGAAACTGGAATTGATCTCGACCGCGTTGAACACCGCGGCATAGCGCTCCAGCTGGCTGCCCCCGGCCGGGAAGGCGTCGACGACGTCGCGCGACAGGCTCCAGCCGGCGCAACCGATATAGGCATTTTCGTGAGTAATGACGGGCTGCATGAGCCGAAGGTACGCGATGCGCGGGTACGCGACCGTACGCTTGCGCACACGGCGGGCGGGATCGGCTATCATCCGCACTCTCTGCCATGAAAGGTGAACGATGTCCCAAGCTTGCAGGATGCTGTTGATCGCGCCGCTCGCCGCGGCGGCATTGCTGGCCGGCTGCGCCAGCATGACGGGCCCGCGCGAAGTCGAGGTGCCGCTGGAGCGCCTGCAGCGTGGTCTCGACGACAAGTTCCCCCTGCAGCAGCGCGCCCTCGGCGTGTTCGAGCTGCAGTTGTCGCGGCCTCAGCTGGCGATCCTGCGCGACAACGATCGCCTGGCGCTGACTGCCGATGTCTCGGCCTCGTCGCCGCTGATACGGCAGGCATTGCAGGGCAGCGTGTCGCTGTCCGGCCGGCTGCTGGTCGACAATGTGCGCAACGCGGTGGTGCTGAGCGATGCGCGCATCGAGCGTTTCGCCGTTCCCGGCGCAGACGCGCGCATGGAGGGGCAGCTGACGGGGGCCGCGAACGTGATCGTCGAGCGCATCGTGCGCGATGTGCCGGTGTATCACTTCCGCCCCGACGAACTACGCTACCTCGGCGTGCAATACGTGCCGACGACGATCCATACGACGCCGCGCGGGCTGTCCGTGCGCTTCGTGCCGGCGAAGTGAGACTTGCAGGCACTAAGTTGAACTGGGGAATCATTGTCCCTACAATGGGCGTTCGATGAGGCGCTGGAGGGCATGATGATCGTTGTTATCGGGCTGCATGTGCTGGTCGCGCTCTTCTTTGCCGTGCACGCCATCCGCAGCCGGCAGCAGATGGTCTGGCTGATGATCCTGTTCATGTTCCCCTTGCTGGGCAGCGTTGTGTACTTCTTCGGCGTCTACCTGCCGGATTCGCGGATCGAGCGTGGCGGCTGCAAGGCGGCGGCCGGCGCCGCGAAGGTGTTCGATCCCACGCGCGAGCTGCGCGAAGCGCAGGAGGCGTTTTCCTTCACGCCCACGGCCCAGAACCAGATGCGGCTGGCCAATGCCCAGCTGGGCGCGGGCGATCCCGAGGGCGCCGCCGCAACGTATGTCGAGTGCCTGCAAGGCGCTTTTGCCAACGATCCCGATATCCGGCTGGGCGCCGCGCGCGCGAGCCTCGCCTGTGGGCGTCACGGCGAGGCGCTGGAACACCTGGAACGTTTGCGGCGCCTCCAGCCGAACTTCCGGCCCGAACAGACGAGCCTGCTAACGGCGCGCGCGCTGGCGCTCGCCGGGCGGCTGGACGCAGCCCGCGCCGAATTCGAGGCGGCCGTCAACCGGCACGGCAGTTTCGAGGCGAAGGCGGAATTTGCCATCTGGGCAGCCGAAGCACGCGAATTCCAGTTGGCACACCGGCTGCAGAACGACCTGCAAGCCACGATGGACCATTGGGACCGCCATACGCATGCGATGAACCTGCCGCTGATTCGCCGCCTGGAAGCGGCGTTCGCGGGCGTGCCGGGCCAGCATTGAAGGGGCCGGGCGGCCGCAAGGCAGGTCAGGACAGTGCCTTGCGCAACAGCTTGTAGGCTGCCAGCCTTTCATCGAGCCCCACGGTGCCGCCGTTGATGCGGCGGGTGATTTCCATGAAGTCCTCCATGTCTTCGTCGGGCTTGTCGTGGTCGGCCAGCGCGTTCAGGCCGCGGCTGTCCCAGAACCACGCGGCGGTCAGGGCCGCCACCCCTTTCGTCGTCAGGCATTCCGGTGCCGACACGAGGTCGAGGCCGAGCGCCTCGCCGGCCTGCTGGTAGTTGCTGCGGCCCGTCAGCTGGATCAGGCCGCGGCCGCGGAAGCGAAAGCCGTCGCCGCTCGCTTCATCACCGTTGCCCATGCGCCGCGCATACACGAAGTTGGCCAGCCGTTCGGGGTTCTGTACATAGGGCAGGGCGCTGGCCTCGGTGGGAAAGCGCTTCGGCCACACGGCCATCAGCCGGGCCGGCGTGCGGTAGAACAGCGATTCCTCGAGCCGGCTGAAGTGCGCCGATTCATGGCTCGTTTGCGCGAGGAAAGCGCAGATGCGGTCGCGCGTGGTGATGTGAAATCGGCTCAGCGCCGTGTCGAGCGCCGTCGCCCAGTCTTCCGCGTCGCAGCAGTTCGGGAAGACCCGCCGCAAGGTGTCGCCATCGAGCATGACATTCCCTCTGGTTTTGGTATGCAAGGTTCAGCTTATTTCACCCTGGCCGTTTTTCAAGTAAGGTAACGTCGCTATTTTGTCCTGGAGAGCATACATATGACGGTACGGTCGCCGCTGGCGAAGTTTCTCCTGGCTCAGGCCTACAACAACGCCTGGGCCGATCACCGGCTGCTGCGCGCCTGCCATGCCTTGTCGCAAGCGGAATTCGAGGACAGCACGCGCACGAGCTTCTTCCCCAGTATTCGCTACACGCTCAACCACAATCTCGCCGTGCAGCGCTTTTACCTGGACGCCCTGTGGCGCCAGCACCGCGGCGAACCGCCCCATCCCGATTACCAGGAATTCTTCCGGCCGGAAGAGCCGTACGGCACCTGTGCCGCGCTGTGGCAGGCCCAGCGGGCAAGCAACGATTCGCTGATCGCGTATTGCGCCGAGCTCACCGATGAGGTGCTCGACGAGGTGGTGACCATCCTGCGCGTCGACGACGTGCAGCGCGACACCCGCCAGCGGCTGCTGGCGCACCTGTTCCAGCACCAGATCCACCACCGCGGCCAAGTGCACGCGATGCTCGCCGGCACGACGGTCGAACCGCCGCAACTGGACGAGTTCTATTCGTCAGGCGAAGCCGACCTGCGCACCCAGGACTTCGCCGAGCTCGGCTGGACCGAAGAGCAGGTGTGGGGCCACGAAAACCGGTGACAGGCACCGAGGTTCGGGAAATGTTTCAAAAATGCCGGTGCCTGGAAGGAGAGATGGCGCGTAGGCCATCTCCGCTACGCAGGCAAGGAGCGACGCTCCTTGAATTCCCTGCTCCGCCACCGGGGTTCGGGAAATGTTTCAAAAATGCCGGTGCCTGGAAGGAGAGACGGCTTGCAAGCCATCTCCGCTGCGCAGGCAAGGAGCGGTGCTCCTTGAAACCCCTGCTTCGCCACCGGTTTGGGCGCGGTGTTTCTACAATACGCGGCCGTCGAGGGCGTGACGGGTGATGGTGCCGTCGTCGCCGATGGCGATCCAGCCGCCGCGCGGGGGCGTCGATTCGGGTTCCCAGTCGGGCAGCACGTAGCGCAGCTTGCCGTCGATCTCGTGCAGGGCGGGGCGGTGCGTGTGGCCGTGGATCATGACGGTGGCGCCTGTCTGGCTGAAGACGTCCGCGATCGCTTGCGGTGCCACGTCCATGATGTCGTAGGATTTCTCGCCCTGGTCCTTGCGGCTGTTCTCGCGCAGGCCGGCAATAATCTGCTTGCGTTGCGCCAGCGGCATGGCGAGGAATTGCTGCTGCCATGCTGGTTGGCGCACCTGGGCGCGGAAGGCCATGTATTTCACGTCGTCCGTGCACTGGGCGTCGCCATGGACGAGCACGATGCGGCGGCCATGGTCTTCGATGACCCAGGTTTCCGGGAGGAGCGTGAGGCCGGCGGCGTCGGCGAAGCGGTCGCCGACGAGGAAGTCGCGGTTGCCGGCGATCCAGAACACGGCGACGCCGGCATCGGCCAGGCCGCGCAGCGCGGCGGCGATGCGGGAGTGGAAGGCATCGGCGAGGTCGTCGTCGCCGGCCCAGTATTCGAACAGGTCGCCCAGCAGGTACAACTGGCGGGCGCAGCGGGCCCGCTCATCGACGAAGCGCAGGAACGCTTCGGTCAGGGCGGGCCGGTCGGCCTGCAGGTGCAGGTCGGAGATAAAAAGAATCAAGGTTTGTACTGAGCTTGAAGCTGAAACTGCTTAGGCGGCTTCGATCTTCTCGATGATCACGTCTTCCACCGGCACGTCGGCGAACATGCCGCTGCGCGTGGTCTTCACTTTACGGATTTCGTCGACGACTTCCTTGCCTTCGGTAACCACGCCGAACACGGCATAGCCCCAGCCATCCTGGCCCGGGTAATCGAGGAAGCTGTTGTTCTTCACGTTGATGAAGAATTGCGCGGAAGCGGAGTGCGGTGCCGAGGTGCGCGCCATCGCCAGCGTGTACGGCTCGTTCTTCAGGCCGTTCTTGGCTTCGTTTTCCACGGTCTGGTCGGCCGGCTTCTGCTTCATGCCCGGCTCGAAACCACCGCCCTGGATCATGAAGCCATCGATCACGCGGTGGAAGATCGTGTTGTCGTAGTGGCCGGCCTTCACGTAGTTCAGGAAGTTCTCGACCGTCTTCGGCGCTTTTTCGGCGTTCAGCTCGGCAACGATCTTGCCCTTGTTCGTGGTGATGGTAATGGTGGTCATTGTGCTTTCCCGTTGTATTTGAAACAGTGTTCAGAGGAGGGCCGCGATCTTACCGCAGCCCATGGCAAAACGCTATTTTACTGTGCCGGCGTCGCCGGTGCCTGCAAGGCGGGTTCCGGCTGCGGTGCCGGCTGCGTTGCCGACTGCACCGCGGGCTGCGCATCGGCTTGCGGTGCTGGCTGTGGTTCGGGCGCCGGCTGCGGTTCCGGCTGCGCCTGGCCCGGGACCGGCTTCGGTTCGATCGGTTTCTTCAGCACCGTGGCCGACTTGATGACGATCGGCGTTACCGGCACGTTCTGGAAGATGGGGGTCTTGTCGTCCACCAGCACGCCCTTGATCTTGTCCACCACCTCGTAGCCCGAGATCACCCGGCCGAACACCGTGTAGCCCACGCCGTCGAAGTTCGGGTAGTCGAGGCCCGCGTTGTCCACCACATTGATGAAGAACTGCGAGGTGGCCGAGTTTGGATTGTCCATGCGCGCCATCGCCACCGAATACTTGACGTTCAGGAGGCCGTTCTTCGATTCGCTCGGGATCGGCGGGCGCGTCGGCCGGCCCTTCAGGTCCTTCGTGTAGCCGCCGGTCTGGATCATGAAGCCGTCGATCACGCGGTGGAAGATCAGGTCATTGTAGAAACCGCTCTTTACATAGGCCAGGAAGTTCGCCGTGGACTTCGGCGCCTTTTCCTTGTTCAGCTCCAGCACGATCTCGCCCATCGTCGTTTTGAGCGATACCTGCGGGTCGGCGGCGAATACGGAGCCGGACAGCAGGAGCCCGGCGATCAGAGTTTTGTAATGCATTCTTGTCTTCCTGTTGCGGGGTGGATATTGAGCCCAGGGCATTTTATCAATGCTATACTTGGCGACGGCTTCCATTCTAGTCCGACAAGAGCGGAAGCAAGAACATGAGAAGAAGGGCACCCCGAGAACCGTCGCGAGCGGAAGCAGTGGTGGTCGAGAAGCGCAACCGTACTCGGGTACGGTGAGCATCGCAGGCCGCCAATGCGAGGCGCAGCAGGTTTTTCGTGGTGCCCAGAAGAACCACTGAGGGTCTGTCCGGCTTCCCAGGCAATCGAGAAAACCCGGCGCGGCACGATGATGCCGGCGCCCGGTTTTCTCTTTGTGCGTTGGGCCCCGGCGCCGAAGAAAACAAGAGTCCGATGAGCAACTTAAAGATCTATAACACGCTGGCGCGCGACAAGCAGGTATTCGAACCCATCGAGGCGGGCAAGGTCCGGATGTATGTCTGCGGCATGACGGTCTACGATTACTGCCACGTCGGCCACGCGCGCATGATGATGGCGTTCGACGTGATCTACCGCTGGCTGAAGGCATCGGGCTACGACGTGCAATACGTGCGCAACGTGACGGACATCGACGACAAAATCATCCGCCGCGCCGTCGAGAACAACGAATCGATCTATTCGCTCACCTCCCGCTTCGAGCGCTACATGGATGAGGACGTCCAGGCGCTCGGCATCCTGCCGCCGACCGACGTGCCGCACGCCACGCAATATGTGCCGCAGATGCTGTCCATCATCGAGAAGCTCGAAGAAAAGGGCCTGGCCTACAAGGGCGAGGACGGCGACGTGAACTACGCCGTGCGCGGCTTCGAAGGCTACGGCAAGCTGTCCGGCAAGTCGCTGGACGACCTGCGCGCCGGCGAGCGCGTGGACGTCAACACGGGCAAGCGCGACCCGCTCGACTTCGTGCTGTGGAAGGCGTCGAAGGAGTCGGAGCCCGCCGAAGTGAAGTGGGAGTCGAAGTGGGGCAACGGCCGCCCGGGCTGGCATATCGAATGCTCGGCGATGGCGTGCGCGCTGCTGGGTGAGCAGTTCGACATCCACGGCGGCGGGCAAGACCTGCAATTCCCGCACCACGAGAACGAAATCGCCCAATCGGAAGGCGCGTTCGGCAAGCCGCTGGCGAACTACTGGATCCACAACGGCTTCGTGCGCGTCGATAACGAGAAGATGTCCAAATCCCTGGGCAACTTCTTCACGATCCGCGAAGTGCTGAAGAAATTCGACGCCGAAGTGGTGCGCTTCTTCATCCTGCGCGCCCACTATCGCAGCCCGCTGAATTACTCGGATACGCATATCGAGGATGCGCGCGGCGCGCTGACGCGCCTGTACACCGCCCTCGATGGCGTGCAGGGCGACGGTGCCGAGCTCGACTGGAACGAGCCCCATGCGCAACGTTTTGCGGAAGCCATGAACGACGATTTCAACACGCCGATCGCCGTCTCCGTGCTGTTCGACCTGGCGTCCGAAGTCAATCGCACGAAGGCGCCGGAAGCGGTGCGCCAGCTGAAGGGCCTGGCCGGCGTGCTGGGCATCCTGCAGCGCGATCCGCAGGAATTCCTGAAGGCGGGCGTGGCCGATGCATTCGGCGAAGCGTCCATCGAAGAAGCGATCGCGGCGCGCGCCGCGGCCAAGAAGGCGCGCGACTTCGCGCAGGCGGACAAGATCCGCGCCGACCTGCTGGCCGCCGGCGTCGTCCTCGAGGACAAGCCGGACGGCACGACGAACTGGCGCCGCGCATAATGGTTCTCCAGTCCAGGGACAAATCGGGCGGCGCGGGCCGCCAGGTGGCCGTGCCGCCGTATTGGGAAGAGGCCAAGGCCGAGCTGATGCGGCGTGACCGCATCATGAACAAGCTCATCCCCCAGTTCGGCGACCTGCACCTGGTGGGTCACGACGACCCGTTCATCACCCTGGCGCGCTCGATCGTCAACCAGCAGGTGACGCCGAAGGCGGCCAATGCCGCCTGGCAGAAGTTGCTGGAAGCAATCCCGAAATTCACGCCCGCGCTCGTCATCAAGGCCGGCCCCGAGCAGCTGGCCGCGTGCGGGCTTTCCAAGCGCAAGACGGAATACATCCTCGACCTGGCGGACAACTTCAAGGCAAGGAAAGTGCATGCCGGCGAGTGGCACCAGATGGACGATGAAGCCGTCATTGCGGAGCTGGTCCAGATCCGCGGCATCACGCGCTGGACAGCGGAAATGTTCCTGATCTTTAACCTGCTGCGGCCGAATGTGCTGCCGCTGGACGACCCGCGCCTGATCGCGGGCATCAGCCATAACTATTTCTCGGGCGAGCCGGTTTCGCGCAGCGATGCGCGCGAAGTCTCGGCAAACTGGGAGCCGTATCGGACCGTCGCTACCTGGTATTTATGGCGTAGCCTCGATCCTGTTCCGGTAGAATAGCCAACAATTTGAAGCCTCGCCCGCTCCCGCTGCCGTTGCACGAGCGCGTCCTGGGTTCATACTCTCGGAGGACCAATGACCAAAACTACTTTCCTCAATTTCGAGCAGCCCATCGCGGAGCTGGACTCCAAGATTGAAGAGCTGCGCTTCGTACAGGACGATTCGGCCGTCGACATTTCCGAGGAAATCGACCGCCTGGCCAAGAAGAGCCAGCAGCTGACGAAGGATATCTACGCCAAGCTGACGCCGTGGCAGGTATCGCAGATCGCCCGCCACCCGCAGCGCCCCTACACGATGGACTACGTGAACGAGATCTTCACGGACTTCCACGAGCTGCACGGCGACCGCACGTATGCCGACGACCAGTCGATCGTCGGCGGCCTGGCCCGCTTCAATGGCCAGCCGTGCATGGTGATCGGCCACCAGAAGGGCCGCGACACGAAGGAACGCGCGCTGCGCAACTTCGGCATGCCGAAACCGGAAGGCTACCGCAAGGCCATGCGCCTGATGAAGGTTGCCGAGAAATTCAACCTGCCGATCTTCACGTTCGTGGACACGCCCGGCGCCTTCCCCGGCATCGATGCCGAAGAGCGCGGCCAGTCCGAAGCGATCGGCCACAACCTGTACGTGATGGCCGAACTGAAGGTGCCCCTGATCGCCACGATCATCGGCGAAGGCGGTTCCGGCGGCGCGCTGGCGATCGCCGTGGGCGACTCCGTGCTGATGCTGCAATACGCCACGTATTCCGTGATTTCCCCCGAGGGCTGCGCCTCGATCCTGTGGAAGACCGCCGAGCGCGCGGCCGACGCCGCCGAGGCGCTGGGCCTGACCGCGCACCGCCTGAAGGCGATGGGCCTGGTCGACAAGATCGTCAGTGAGCCGCTGGGGGGCGCCCACCGCGACCCGAAGGAAATGGCCCGCCTGCTGAAACGCGCGCTGGCCGACTCGCTGCGCCAGTTCCAGGGCATGAAGACGAAAGACCTGCTGGAACAGCGTCACCAGAAGCTGATGAGCTACGGCAAGTTCAAGGAAACCACGCCGCAGGAGTAAGGTACCGACGATTGGTGTCTGACACTATTTCCAGGCTGCGCCTGGACATAGTGTCGGACACCGGTTTTCTCTCGCAGCACCATATCGGGGACAGTCCGCCAGCGCGGCTGTCCCCGTTCTGTTTTGAGCAATCATGAAGCGCCACCCCGATCTCACTTCGGTCTTCCGCGCGGCACTGGCCACATTGCCCCGCGAAGCCAGCCACCCCATCGCCATCGCCTACAGCGGTGGCCTCGACTCCTCGGTCCTGCTGCACCTGGCCCGCGCGGCCGCGGGCGGCGCACCTGTGTTCGCCTTCCACATCCACCACGGCCTCAGCCCCAATGCCGACGCCTGGGAAGCCCACTGCGCAGCCGAATGCACCAGGCTCGGCATCACGTTCGCTTCGCGCAAGGTCACCCTCGCGGATCGCAAGGCCGGTACCGAAGCCTCGGCCCGCCAGGCCCGCTACGCGGCCCTGGGCGAACTGAGCGGCGAGCACGGCGTCAAGCTGCTGCTGACGGCCCACCATCTGGACGACCAGGCCGAAACGATCCTGCTGCAACTGGCGCGCGGCGCCGGCCCGGCGGGCATGTCCGGCATGGACGCCTTCAACACCGCGCCCGGCCTGCTGGGCAGCGCCGACGTCGTGCTCGCGCGCCCGCTGCTGCAAGCCTCACGCGCCCAGCTCGAAGCTTACGCCAGCGAGCACGCCATCGCGCACATCGAGGATGAATCGAACAGCGACACCCGCTACGCCCGCAACGCGCTGCGCCACACGGTGATGCCCGCGCTGGCCGCCGCATTCCCCGGCTACCAGGAGCGCTTCGCGCGCAGCGCCGCGCACGCCCGTTCCGCCCAGCGCCTGCTGGCGGAGCTGGCCGAGCAGGATCTGCAAGCGAGCCTGGAAGAGGGCAGCATCGCCGTCGACCACCTGCGTGCGCTGGGCGAAGACCGCCGCAACAACCTGCTGCGCCACTGGTTCACGGTGCGCGGCATCCGCATTCCTTCGGCCGCCTGGCTGGCCGAGATGACGGCGCAGTTGCTGGACGCCCGCGACGATGCGCAATTGCTCGTTACGCACCCCGATTGCGAGGTGCGGCGCCACCGTGGCCGCGTGCACCTGGTGCCGAAGGGAAGGCAATTGGCCGGCGCCGAGGAGGATGCCTGGGACCAGCGCCCGAGCCAGCACTTCCGCTGGAATGGCGAAGCGTCGATCACGTTCCCCGACTATGGCGGCACGCTGCATTTCGACATGGCGGAGGAGGGCGTTCCCGCCGATTGGCTGCGGCAACAGTTGCTGACGATCTCGTTCCGCCGCGGCGGCGAACGGCTCAGGCCGGCGCCGAACCGGCCCACGCGCGACCTCAAGCATCATTACCAGGCGCTCGGCGTGCCTGCCTGGCAGCGCCCGCGATTGCCCGTGGTGGCAATTCCGGGCCGACTGTTGTTCGCGGCAGGCATCGGCATGGATTGCCATTATGTAGGTACCGGGGCGAATTTCCGCATAGCACTGCGCTGGGTGCCCGAATAAAGTTCGGCCACCGTGCCGAATTCTTATGAGCTTATGCCCTAAGTGTATGACTTCATTACTTTTTTGACTTGTCCTTTTGCATTGCAGCAGGTACAGTAAAGGGCTCCTTTACTTCAACCCATAAGAAAACGCAATGGCTTTAATCGTTCACAAATACGGCGGTACGTCGATGGGATCGACGGACCGTATCAAGAACGTCGCGCGCCGTGTCGCCAAGTGGCACGACGCGGGACACCAGATCGTGGTGGTGCCGTCGGCGATGTCCGGCGAGACCAACCGACTGATCGCGCTGGCCAAGGAAATCCAGAACCCGCCCGACCCGCGCGAGCTGGACATGATTGCCTCGACCGGCGAACAGGTGTCCGTCGGCCTGCTGTCGATGGCGCTGCAGGCGATCGGCAAGGATGCCGTGTCGTACGCCGGCTGGCAGGTCGGCATCAAGACCGACTCCGCGTTCACGAAAGCCCGTATCCAGTCGATCGATGACAAGCGCGTGCGTGCCGATCTCGACCAGAACAAGATCGTGATCATCACCGGTTTCCAGGGCGTGGACGAGAACGACAACATCGCCACGCTGGGCCGCGGCGGTTCGGACACGTCGGCCGTGGCGATCGCCGCCGCGCTGAAGGCCGACGAATGCCTGATCTACACCGACGTGGACGGCGTCTACACGACCGACCCGCGCGTGGTCTCGGAAGCGCGCCGCCTGAAGAACATCACGTTCGAAGAGATGCTGGAAATGGCGTCGCTGGGCTCGAAAGTGCTGCAGACGCGCTCGGTGGAATTCGCCGGCAACTACCGCGTGCCGACGCGCGTGCTGTCGTCGCTGACCGATCCGCTGATGGACCTGGCAGAAGAAGCCCAGTCCGGTACCCTGATTTCGTTTGAGGAAGACAATATGGAACAAGCAGTCATCTCCGGCATCGCCTTCAACCGCGATGAAGCCAAAATCACCGTCATGGGCGTGCCAGACCGCCCGGGCGTGGCTTACCACATCCTGGGCCCGGTGGCCGACGCCAATATCGAAGTGGACATGATCATCCAGAACCAGTCCGTCGACGGCAAGACCGACTTCACGTTCACCGTCTCCCGCAACGACTACAACAAGGCCCTGGAAGTGCTGAACGGCCAGAAGGACGAGCTGGGCTTCGCCTCGCTGATCGGCGACGCGAAAGTGTCCAAGATCTCCGTGGTCGGCGTGGGCATGCGCAGCCACGTAGGCGTCGCTTCGCAGATGTTCAAGACGCTGGCCGACGAGAGCATCAACATCCAGATGATTTCCACGTCCGAGATCAAGATTTCCGTGCTGATCGACGAGAAATACATGGAACTGGCCGTGCGCGCGCTGCACAAGGCGTTCGAACTCGAGAAAGAGTAAATATTTCCGAAAAAATACCGCCGATTTCCTTGACCAAACAGGTCGTGGCAATTACTATGGCGGGCATCTGATCTGACGCAGAAATGTTGCAGAAAAGATGATAGGTGAGTAATCATCTAGGAGGCGTGGCCGAGTGGCCGAAGGCACTTCCCTGCTAAGGAAGCATACGGGCAAAACCTGTATCGTGGGTTCGAATCCCACCGCCTCCGCCAGTATTTCTCAGAAAGCCCTTGATTTTCAAGGGCTTTTTGTTTTTCTGAGCGAATTTCTCTGTACTTGCCCCCCTTTTTGCCCCCTCTGTCGCGTCGTTTGGATGTCGTAGGGCGGAGCGTTGCCGAGATTGGGCTTCGGTCGTAATACGCATGAGCGATAGATTCCTTGAATGGCATCGCGTCCTAGCTGTATGGTTGTGCTAGGGTTCAATTCACTGCGCAGGGTGTGACTTGGTCGAGGTGTTCGGGCTAGAAGGGTGGTCAGGCTCTCGCTACGGGACGGCGGCTCATCTGACGGTGGATTAGCATGCTGTCAGCGGAAAGATCAATAAGCACTTTACCGGTAAGGATGAAGACGCGGCTGAAGACCGAAAAGGGGACGAGTAACGCCAATCGTTCTTGCAGCAACAGCAGGGCATGCTGGCGCTCCAGAGCGAAAGCCTGCCAGTTATCGTAGATCATCAGCCACTGTTCGTCATGCACGGCGTAGCCGGGCTTCTGCGCGCTTAATGCCTTCTTGCCGATGAAGTGCGCCATCGCTTCAGCCCAGTTACGCTCTACCGAGTCTCCCATCATTGGCGCAGGCATGCGGTTTTTGGAAATCTGCGCTTCTATGTCATTGCGAGACATCCTCGGCTCAGTTACCGTCGCCGGCCTGATGAGGTGAAAGCGATGGCTAGGCATGGAAGCACGAATTTTCCTCTCATGGGCAATATTTTCCGCCACAGCTTCCGTGTGTTCGACACCGATTGACCGGCTGCCCAACTGCAGTACGAAGTCTGGACGCTCACTCTTGGACAGATGAAGTGGAAAATCAGTATTGCCCAACGGTATAGTCGCCAAAAGCCGAGTGATCGAGTACAGCTCTGGCGTGTTGCCGCGCGGCGCTGGGTGGGCTGGAACCACGACATCCAAACCGGGAAGCCGTTCGCGCAGTTCATCGATGTTTTGAGCGGAGAGGAGCATCTGGCTACCATATTAAGATAGGTCGCATGCTAGGGTATGGCAGGTTCAGGTCGAGCGCAATGCGCTTGTTGTCAGCGCAATCTCCTATATGACCTGTCTCCATGCAACTAGTATATCTGGAGAGAAAGTGCACGCGCTAAAGTCATGATGCAGTGCCGGCGCTTGTAATCTTTATGACATCGGTGCGGCTTGCATGACAGCGCGAACCACCAATGCGCTGCGCTGGACCAGTGAACTGTATGGCATCGAAGAAGCCATCCGCGGCAAGCCTTCGACGAACGTTGTGCTGCACGGCAGCTACGAGCGAAACCGCGGCTCGATGACCTGGAGCGCTGGCTGCACGCCTTGCTCGTTACGCTATCGCGCAGATCGGATACGGCAGCGGCGATGCTGTACACCCTCAAGCTGTGGCCAGCGCTTACCCGCTATGCCGACGAGTGCCGCATCGAGATCGACAACTCGGCGGCTGGACGCGCACCACGTGGCGTCCCGCTGGGTTGGCGCAACTTCTTCTTTGCCGGCGCCGACAGCGGTGGCGAACGGGCCGCTGCCATGTATAGGCTGATCGGAACGGCCGGGCTGATCGGTATCGACCCCGAAGCCTGGTTGCGCAATGTGCTGATGCATATCGCCGATCACCCAATCAATCGCGTCGAAGATTTCCTGCTCTGGAACTGTGCCGCCAAGCTGGCCGGCTGAACGCCGCTTCCCAGCGGTGTGGCCATCATCTCGCTTTCAATCTGGCGCCTCAAGACGGTGCTGAGCAGACGCTTACCAAAATAGTCCGAAGCAAGCTATTTATGCAACTCGGAAGCCTTTGCATAGACCTGCTCTAGTGCAGCGTGGATTGGCACCAAGTCATACGACTCGCCGCGGAAGGTGAATTCCCCCTTATAAGGATCGTAGTTCCGAAGCACGTCGCGCAGATCCGTCGCATAGGCTCCAACCAGTTCCAGTGGCCCAATATTCAGGTCTACATGACTGCCCATCGTTGTGTCAGACAGCCATTCATCGATACGCGCGTCGAAATGCTCCAAGTGATTTCGCAGCCGCTTATCCTTAAATGCCGCGGTATCGTCCACCCCGAACAATCTGCGTAATTCCTCTCCACGCTCTTTCCATAGCTGCGCATCCTTCCAAGCCCGCTTTTCCGCAGGAGTAGTAAGGTTCAGCTCGTGCCGAGGGATGGGCGCATCTGGCCAGAATAGCTGGGACACGTTACATGCATGCGCAAGAAAGCTGTGCAAATTCCGGAACACTTCGTTGGTCGCAAATTCCGTGGAGTCGTCCGGCACACCTTTTCGCTCCATCAAGTACTGGAAGGCCCTGGTGCTCGCTTGGATGGCAGCTAGCGCATAGGATGACTGGGTCAACACTTCGGCTATGTGATACTCAACATTTGGGGTGGTCGACATGTGATCTGCCCTGCTATGAGGTTAGAAGAATTGCACGATGACTATAATCGAGGCCTTCCGGCATTGCAATGAAATTGTTCAGCTGCTCCGGCTCGTTGAAACTGTTGGCTAGCAAACCGTCTATTGCTGTTTGTGCCTGCATGTCCAGCGCCTTCAAGCCTTTATAGAAGCGCGATTTCTGGTCGTCTGCAGTTGCTTTCGGGACGCCCAGGTCCTTGGCTGCTGTACATATTGACACGCCTCTTTCATAAAATGAGCGGATAATGCCAGCCCGCATATTGCGGAACGTGATCCCCGTCGTTTTCGAGATAGCCTATTCTGTCAGAGTTGCAATCGCTTAACGGTACGCGTCAGTCATTTTGTCGCGACTCTGGGAGCATGGGCATTCTTCGAAACGCGCGGCATAGCGGGCGACGATGTAGGCCTCCTGCAGCGATGGCAGCTTCTTAACCCGCGCACGCACACAGCCGACGCGTACACTTATCTTGCTATTCAGGCAACTCGTGTGCGTTAGGTGACATACGGACTTCTGCCTTCTATGCCGGCATACTGGGATGCATGGTCTATGCTAGCGCTCTCGTAAATTGCCATTCGACTTTGCTGACGAAGCCAGACGGCGGCCTCAACATGTGCGTTGTCATATAGGTAAGCCAAGTTTTGGAAAGGGTAAGAATGGACAAAGAACTACGGGCGGATTTATTGAAAGCACAGATTGTGGATGTTGCGCTCGTCCTTAAGCAAATGCTTGGTGTGGAGGAGGCGGTCGAATATCTGTACCGCAATGGTATCGGGGAAGACACCATTAAGCGCGTGCTCCATGCCGGTATGCACCGAGCGCCAGCTGAATCGCCACCATTACACTAGATACTCCTGAGTCGTAGTTCCAGACCGAAAGGAGTTGGCATGAGTGCAAAGCGGTCGAAGGAAGGCTTCAAGATCGCGGCCGTCATGCAAGTGACCGATCGTGGCCAGCCGGGGGTAGAACTACTAGAAGCCAACGGTACCAACACATCGCGAATCTCATTGCGCGCCGCCAATGACCGCCTCGGCCTCGCGCAGTGTCTCAGATGGCAGCACGCCAAACTGACGCTTGTAGTCGCCGGCAAAACGGCTGGGATGATCGTAGCCGCACTGCGCAGCGACTTCGGCGATGCTGACCTGATAGCGGCTGCGCTGCACTCTCACGGTACGCAGCAGCCGGCGCGCGGCATTCAGTCGCATAGTGCGCAGGTACTGGCGCGGCGACATGCCCAGGCAGCTCTCGAAATAGTACTGCAGCGTTCGCTGGCTGACGTGGACAGCTTCGCACACGTCGACGATGGTGGCTCCGCTGTGAAGGTTCGCCCGCATGAATCGCAGCGCCTCGCGCACTACCTTTGCTTGGCGGCCAGCTGATTGCGGCAAGGTTGGCGTGGTCTGGCCGGTACTCATGCTGAGCGCGAGTAAGACACTGGTCAGGGCGGTATCGGCCAGCAGTGGCATCGGCATGTTGTCGGGCCAGACATTTTTCTGCTGCAGGATGCAGGAAATCATTCTCCAGAAGTGGCGTAGCATCATCGTCGCGTCAGGCGCGAGCGGCACGACAGTCTGCTTGATCGCACACTCGATTAGTTCACTGCGGCAGCGGGTCACGCCTGACACTATATTGTCGTCCAGTATGATGCCGAGCAGTTCGGTGCTGCCTTCGGTGCGGAAATCATATTCCCGTCCACCTTCAACCACCATCAGCGAAGTGGTCTTGACGGGTCGGCGATCGACCAGCAAGGCATTGTCGCGGTTAAGGACCGCTCCCAACACCACCGTGCCGGCCGGCGGAGTCAATTGCTGATGCAACGACTGGTTGGTGATCTCACTGAGGATCGTGACGCGCGGGTCGCTCGCCGTCGACACCACGCCGGAAAATTTGCCGCAGCTTAGCTGGCGGTATTCTTGTTCCCAGTTGTGTAAGTGTCGGGCGTGTTCGTCAATGTCGCTCGATTGCCGGCGCAAGATGGCAGTGAGGGCAGATTCATTAGACATGCTGGTCATTCAACTGCGTCCCTTGTTTTGCACGCGTCTAACAGAAAGCGCGTGTCGCGCACGATGTTACGCCAGGCGCATAGCCATCAGTATCCGAAATACGCAAAACCGGCAGCTTGTGTTGGAATCCGGTTACGCAAACCTGTGCTGCCGAGGTCGCAGAATGCGGGCTTTGACCTGCAACCTGGCCTGTCATCAGCTTTTCATATTTCGAGTGGCAAGCGCCGAAAACACTTCATTCGATGCGGCAGTCACGAATTCCAATCGATCTGCCAAATGCGGATAACGTTCGCGGTGGCGTCCAACTAAGCTTTGCTCATGCCATGACGTCGAGTGGCGACCAGATAACAATCGATGGGAATGATAATGACTTGGACAAATAGGACCAGGCGCGGCCCCGCTGCGCGGAGACACGCTAGTGCGGTATTGACCACGTACATCGCATTGTCCGCCGGCCATGCGATGGCACAGGAGTTTGAACCAGAACGCCTGAAGAATGGCGTATCGCTGCCGGCCGATATGCCACGCGTCTATGTGGGCGACTTTTCGATCGCCAGCCTTCCCGATAGCCGTGTACACATTCTGGATGGCCGCAACGGAAAATACGTCGGGGTGATCGATTCCGGCATGGGCGGCCAGTTTGCCATTTCGCCTGATCGCAAACGCGTTTACATCGCTACCACCTACATGACGCGTCATACGCACGGTGAGCGTCATGACACGATGGAGGTGTATGACGCCGATAGTCTGCGGATGACGGGCGATGGCGCGTTGCCCAACAAAAAGGCGCAGGCGGCATTCATGCAGAACCTTGCGCTGACTTCACATGACGGTCGCTATCTGTTCGTGCAGAATGCCACGCCAGCCAGCTCGATCACCGTACTGGACGTGCAGCAGGACAACAAGGTGGTAGCGGAAGTGCCGACCCCGGGCTGCTACGGAATCTACCCGTCGCAGACCGAGGCGCTGCGGATCTCGACGCTGTGCGGCGATGGCAAGCTTGCCACTGTCACCCTCGACGCTGTTGGGAAGGTGACCGAGCGCAGGGTGTCGGATAAGTTCTTCGACGCCACCAGCGACCCGGTCTACGTGCCAGGCCCTACCTTCGAGCAGCGCTACTACTTCCTGTCCTTTCACGGCAAGCTGCATCGCGTCGATCTGCGGGGCGCCACCCCGGTTGTCGAGCAGTCGCTGTCGTTCGTGACGGACGCCGACCGCAAGCAGGGATGGCGTCCGGGCGGCTACCAAGCGTTCACCATCGATGAAAGGCGCAAGCGCGTCTACGTCGGCATGCATCCCAAGGGACAGGAGGGGACCCACAAGTTTCCCGCCAAGGAGATATGGAGCGTCGACCTGGGCACGGGCAAGCGGCTGGCGCGCACCAAGTCGCGAAATGCGATCGCCCTGCAGGTTGCCAAGTCCGGTCCGGACCATCTATACGCGCTCGACGGTGTCACCAACCAGGTCGTCGGCTACGCGCTGGCATCGATGCGCCAGGTATTCGTCAGCGATCCGGTCGGCTCAGCGCCGCTCCAGCTGGAGGCGCCATGAGCGCCGATCCGGTATTGACGTTGCTGCCGGGTGCCTTCTTCGCGTTGCTGTTCGGTATCGCGGCCATGCACAAGATAGGGGCGTGGCGCCTGTTCGAGCAGCAGGTGGCGGACTATCGCGTCTTGCCGCGCCCACTGACACGCGTCGCCGCTGTCCTACTGCCCGCAGTGGAAGCGGCGGTTGCGGCAAGCTGGCTGGATGCGCGTACGCGCCCCGCGGCGGCCGCCGCATCGGCGCTGCTACTGGCGCTGTATGGCGCGTCCATGGCATGGAATCTGCGCCAGGGGCGCGACACCGTCGATTGCGGTTGCGGCGCACCCGACGGCGCCCAGGTGATTCGCTGGGCACTGGTTGGCCGCAACGCAGCCTTGGCAACACTGGCTGCCGCGCTGGGATTGCTTGCCGCTAGCAACGATGCGCCGATGCGCGCGATGAGCTGGGTGGACTGGTTCACGGTCAATGCCGGAGCGATCGCCCTGATGGGAGTCTACACGGCCTTCAATCAGACCTTGGCCAACCTGCCGCCGCAGCGCGTGCTGGACTGAAATAGATATAAGGAGGGACGAAATGGAAACTGCATTGCTGATATCTAATAGTTTGTTGTGGTGCGCCGTGCTTGCGCTAGTGGCGATGGTGATTGCGCTGGCGCGTCAGGTTGGCGTGCTGTTCGAACGGGTCGCGCCGATGGGTGCCCTGGTAACCGACTCGGGACCGAAAGTTGGGGAACCGGCGCCTGCCATGGTGCTGCGCACTATGGACCAGGAAAGCCTGCTACTGCCCGGCGTGTCCGGCGTCAGCACGCTGGTGTTCTTCCTGTCGCCATCCTGCCCGGTGTGCAAGAAGCTGCTGCCGGTACTTAAGTCGTTGCGGCACCAGGAAAGCGGCTGGCTGCGCATGGTGCTGGCCAGCGACGGCAACGTGGTGGAACACCAGGCGTTCCGTCGCGACTACGGACTGACAGACTTCTCCTACGTGCTGTCGGAGCCGCTCGGCATGAGCTACCGCGTTTCGCGGCTGCCATACGCCGTGCTGATCGGACCGGACGGCAAGGTCAGCGCCAAGGGCCTGATTAATTCTCGTGAACAGCTCGATAGCCTGCTCACCGCCCAGGAGCTGGGTGTCGCGTCGATACAGGAGTTCATGGTGCCTTCAGCCCACGAGCACCATGGCCATGCCCACACGCACGGTCATCATCACTAAGGAGTAGACAACAATGTTCAAGTGGTTCGACAAACTCGCCGAGCACCAGAGCCGAAAGCTGGCCCAAACCGTATCGCGTCGGCACGCACTTAACCGGATCAGCCGCGCGCTGGTCGGCACCGCCTTCATTCTTCCGGTGCTGCCGTTCGACCGCAGTGCCCATGCATCGCCCCATGGCGGCGGAAAGGCCGATCTGAACAAAGCGATGAACGATCCAACCGCCTGCGAATACTGGCGCTACTGCGCTATCGACGGCTTCCTGTGCTCCTGCTGCGGCGGTTCGCTGACCCAGTGTCCGCCAGGTACCAATGCCTCCAAGGTCAGCTGGGTCGGTACTTGCCATAACCCCAAGGACGGAAAGGACTACTTGGTCAGCTACAACGACTGCTGCGGCAAGACCTCGTGCGGCAAGTGCATGTGCAATACCAATATCCGCGAGCGGCCGGGCTACTCCTTGGGGCTGCATAACGATATCAACTGGTGCATGAGTAACGATAATTCGATGTTTCACTGCACCACGGCCTCCGTGGTCGGCATTGCGGAGGCTTGAACATGGTGAACCTGTCGACATGTCGCGCCGTCGCAATCGCCTGTCTCCTGACGGCCGTGGGGCCGGGCCAGGCCCAGCAAGTCAATGGGGCGCAGCTGTACCAGTCGAGCTGCGCGATGTGCCACCAGAGCGAAGGGCAGGGCGCCCCAAGCCTCGCGCCGCCGCTCAAGGGCCCCATGATGGCCAGGCTGGTCAAGGCGCGCGCCTATGTTCCGGGGGTGCTGCTGGCCGGGATGCATGGCCCGCTCATCACCGACGATGGTCCGTTCAACGGCGTCATGCCCACCCAGAACCGGCTCAGCGACGACGAGATCGCCGCGGTGAGCAGTCATTTGGCGCAGGACTTTAATGGCCTGAAGGAGCAGGCGGCGGTCACGGCCGCCGAGGTGGCCGCCCTACGCGCGAAGCTGGTCAAGGTGGCCGAATTGCGCACCCTGCGCAAACAGACGCTGGGGCAATGAACATGATGGCGCAGCGTGTCCGATACCGTCGCGCTCAAGTGTGCATTACGGCCGTACTTTGGTGTGCACTGAGCGTAGTTCCTGCCGCCGCGGACGAGACGACGGTCCGCGTTCAGGAGAGTGCCGCGCAGCCACCGACCGGGCGCTACGCGATGGCGCTGCCGTTACATCCAACGGGCCCGGCAAAGACTGCGACGACGCAGACACTCGACGTGGTCAAGGTGCGTGCGATGCATCGGCTGTACTGCGCCGGCTGCCACCAGCTCGACGGCAGCGGCGTGCCAGCATCCGGGGTGCCGGACATGCGTGGCACCCTGGGTCATTTCCAGCGCACTCCTGCCGGCCGCGCATTCCTTATCCAGGCGCCAGGAGCACGCAATTCGCAGATCACCGATGCCGAACTTGCTGCGCTGACCAACTGGCAATTGCGCGAATTTTCGCCGACGACGCTTCCGCCTGACTTCAAGCCCTACACCGCAGAGGAGGTCAGCGGCTATCGCGCCAACCCACCGCTCGACGTGACGGCGGTGCGCGGCGCGATCGCAGCCGGCTTTCCCAAGCCGCCTTGATGCAGGCGAAATTGCCTATTAGCAAGTTCTCCCGGGCCGGTAGCATCGACCTTGTACGACAGCAATGCAACAGGAGTGGATAATGAAATCGTACCCAATGATCATCGGCGGCAAGGCTGTCGAGACCGGAAGTACCATCGCGGTCATTAACCCGGCGCTAGGCGAGCCGTTCGCACAGGTGCATGCGGCCGACGCCGCGCTCGCGGACGTGGCCGTGGCGGCCGCCCGCGCCGCGTTTCCGGCCTGGAGCGCTACCCCGGACGCGGAACGCAGCCGCCTGCTGCACGCGTTGGGTAGCGCGCTGGATTCGCACACGCCCGAACTGATGGAGCTGGTGACCTGCGAGACCGGCAAGCCCTTGCGAGGCCTGAACGATGTGGGCGCCGGCATGGAGCTGGCCGGCGCGATCGCCTGGACCCACTTCACCGCAGACATCCCGCTGGAGCCGGAGCTGGTGCAGGACGACGAGCAGGCAAGGGTGGAGGTGCATCGCAAGCCGCTAGGCGTGGTCGCATCCATCACGCCCTGGAACTGGCCGTTGATGATCTCGATCTGGCACGTAATCCCGGCCCTACGCGCAGGGAACACGGTGGTAATCAAGCCTTCCGAGTATTCACCGGTGGCGGTCAGCCGCTTTGTCGAACTAGCCAATGCCATCCTGCCACCAGGTGTGCTGAACGTGGTTAACGGCGCCGCCACCGTCGGTGCGGCATTGACCGGGCATCCCGACGTTAACAAGATCGTCTTCACCGGCTCGACCCGCACCGGCAAGCAGATCATGTCGGGCGCTTCGGCCACGCTGAAGCGCCTGACGTTGGAGCTGGGCGGCAATGACGCCGGCATTGTACTGCCGGACGTAGACGTCAAGGCGGTCGCGCCGAAACTCTTCGGCGCGGGATTTCACAACAACGGCCAGACCTGCGCCTGCCTCAAGCGCCTGTACGTGCACGACAGCCAGTACGAGGCCATGTGCGAGGAGCTGGCACGGCTGGCGCGTAACGCCAAAGTCGGCAACGGCCTGGACGCCGGCGTTGACCTGGGCCCCGTGCAGAACCGTGCCCAGCTCGACATCGTCAACGCGCTAGCAGTCGATGCGCGCGAAGCTGGCGGCCACATCCTTGCAGGCGGCAAGCCGCTCGAGAGCAAGGGCTTCTTCTTCGAGCCGACCATCGTGGCGGGACTGACCAACGGCAGCCGTCTGGTGGACGAAGAACAGTTCGGACCGATCCTGCCTGTCGTCCGCTATAGCGATGTGGACGAGGCAATCCGCCTGGCCAACGATAACCCAAATGGCCTGGGCGGCTCCGTGTGGTCGACCGACTCCGCAGCCGCGCTCGCCGTGGCGCGCCGCCTGGAATGCGGCACCGTGTGGATTAACGAGCATGGTGCGGTGCAGCCGAATGCGCCGTTCGGCGGCGTCAAGCAGTCGGGTATCGGCGTCGAGTTCGGCAAGCATGGCCTTGCCGAGTTCACCTCCATTCAGACGGTCAAGATCAGCAAATCCTGACGTCATTCCTACCAGTTCTGGTCGTGAACCCAAGCGACCTGGCTTGGCTTGGGTACGCAGATTTCATTGCACGAGCAGGGCACGTCGCGTTCACGACAACCGACAAAGTAACGCTATGAAAAAAAAAATCGCATCGATGCTCATCCTGCCCAGTCTCGCTTGCAGCGCTTTCGCCAGCGAGCAGGCATCGCCACACCAGTTCACAGGGAGTGCTTCACTGGTATCCGACTACACCTTTCGCGGGGTATCACAGACTTGGCATCGTCCTGCGCTGCAGGGAAGTCTTGAATACCAGCACACGTCCGGTGTCTTCGCAACCCTGTGGGCGTCGACGGTCAGCGAAAAAGTCATCGCGGGAACTCATGCGGAAATTGACACTACGCTGGGTTACAGGAACACGCTCAATGACCATGCGAGTTATGGTGCGAGCGTCATTGCTATATATTTCCCTGGTGGAAACTGGAACCAGATGCGCTGGGGCGACAGGCCTGACCAGGCCTATGACACCAGCGAAATAAACGTGTTCGCCGGCTATAAGTGGGTGAGCGCAAAATACTCACGCACACTAACGGATTTGCTGGGATTTAACGAGAAAACCGGTTTCTCCGGCAAAACCAAAGGTGCGGTCTATTTGGAAATCAATGCTGATGTTCCACTCGCGCAAACCGGCTTTGTCCTTGCACTGCACGCGGGACGCCAGAACTTCAACTCCAGCCCCATCGGCATCAGCCCTGTGGCCAAGGATTACGCAATTTCCATCAAAAAGACATTCGACCGGCGATGGGCCGGTTCGGTGCAGGTGGCCAGGAACACCAACACCGCATTGTTCGGCACCACTCGTTCGAACCTCGATGAGAAAGATATACGCGACCTTGGGAAGGCGCGTTTGAGCATGTCGCTCAGCAGGCTGTATTGACCCTGTCGAATTGCCCCGGCATTTGTCAAGGCCGGTTAGCGTGAGTTGCCCAATCTGCATTGTTGCCGCTCGAGCGCTTCGATGTACCTCATTTGGGGTATCGAGACCGCAATCCGGTTTCCCTATTATTCGCATGCAGCGCGAAATGAATTCCCCGAAGAGCGCGCCGAACCACCATGATTCGGAGACTACCGTGAAACGAAGAAGCTTTTGCTCGCTTCGGTGTCACCTCCGTCGCGTCCAGCACTTCAGCCGCCGAGGTCTCCCCGCACGGATACCTGATATCGGTCCGATGCGATGACTGGTGTCCGGCACGCGTCCGACCCAGCAAAATCCGCAATTCAAATAGGAGACAAGATGGCAGAGAACCGTGGCGTAGTATATATCGGCCAAGGCAAGGTCGAAGTGCAGGGGATTCCCTTTCCGAAGCTGGAAGATCCGAACGGCAGGAAGATCGAGCATGGCGTGATCCTGCGCGTGGTATCGACCAATATCTGCGGCTCGGACCAGCACATGGTGCGCGGCCGTACCACTGCCCAGACCGGCCTGGTGCTCGGCCATGAGATTACCGGCGAAGTCCTCGAGGTAGGCCGCGACGTGGAAACGCTGCGGATCGGCGACCTGGTCTCGGTGCCGTTCAACGTCGCCTGCGGCCGCTGCCGCACGTGCAAGGAACAGCATACCGGCGTGTGCCTGAGCGTGAACCCCTCGCGCGCGGGCGGCGCCTACGGCTATGTCGACATGGGCGGCTGGATCGGCGGGCAGTCCGAATTCGTGATGGTGCCTTATGCCGACTTCAACCTGCTCAAGTTCCCGGATCGCGACCGGGCGATGGTCAAGATCCGCGACCTTACTTGCCTGTCCGATATCCTGCCGACCGGCTACCACGGCGCGGTGACGGCAGGCGTCGGTCCGGGCAGCACCGTGTATATCGCCGGCGCTGGCCCTGTCGGCATGGCGGCGGCGGCCTCGGCACGCCTGCTGGGCGCGGCCGTGACGATCGTCGGCGACGTCAACCCGGCCCGCCTCGCGCACGCCAGGGCCGTGGGCTTCGAGACTGTCGACCTGTCGCAGGATGCTTCACTGGGCGAGCAGATCGCGCAGATCCTCGGCACGCCAGAAGTCGATTGCGCGATCGATTGCGTCGGTTTCGAGGCGCGTGGACACGGCCATGCGGGCGCGCAGCACGAAGCGCCGGCCACGGTGCTCAATTCGCTGATGGAGATCACCCGCGCTGCGGGCAAGATCGGCATTCCGGGCCTGTACGTGACCGATGATCCGGGCGCGGTCGATACGGCCGCGAAGAGCGGCAGCCTGTCGATCCGCCTGGGCCTGGGCTGGGCCAAGTCGCACAGCTTCCATACCGGCCAGACCCCGGTGATGAAGTACAACCGCGCGCTGATGCAGGCGATCCTGTGGGACCGCATCAATGTCGCTGAAATCGTCAACGTGCAGGTGATCAGCCTGGACCAGGCACCGCAGGGCTATGGGGAGTTCGACGCGGGCGTGGCGAAGAAGTTCGTCATCGACCCGCATCACATGCTCAGCGCAGCCTGAAGCGGGCAGAACGTCAGCGCCAACACGCGGCGGCCGGAGCGATTGCGGACGCGCGCTCGTGGTGCCCGCGGGGGGTCGTGCCAGCAATGCCGGCCATGCGAGTCCCTGTGAAGCGGAAGGTATCTCAGCCGCCGGCGTCTGCCACCCCTGGCGCGGAAATCCGGCAAAAACCGGTTGACTACTTAATATGTTAATGATTAACATGTTATTGAACTTCCCGGGAGACTTAGAAAATCATGTCAATCATCCAAACGACAATCTCGCCAACCAATGCCGTATACGGCGTGGTATTGAACGATACGGCTTCGCTAAAGGCGATCGGCAATCTCGACGAAGCGCCCTACAAGGGCTCACCGGGGGCGCCGGTCCTGTATATCAAGCCAGCCGGCACGCGGGTCGCGAATGGCGCCGCGGTGCGCCTGCCCGCCGGTGCTGAATCGGTCGAGGTTGGTGCCACGGTCGGCCTGGTCATGGGCCGATCGGGGGCAGGGCTGGCGCCAGACGACGCCCTGAAGTCACTTGCAGGCTTGGTGCTGGCCGCCGATCTGAGCCTACCGCACGGCAGCTATTACCGCCCCGCTATCCGCGAGAAATGCTTCGACGGCGCGCTGCCGGTCAGCGATATCCGGCCATTGTGCGACTTGTCGTCCCTTGAGCTGAACATCGAGATCGATGGCGTGCCCGCCGACCGCTGGTCGCTGGCGAGCCTGGTGCGCGACCCCGCGCAACTGCTGGCCGACGTGTCCGGGTTCATGACGCTGCGCACCGGGGATGTGCTGCTGGTTGGCGTGCGCTACGCCGCGCCGCGTGCCAGGCTGGGCAGTCGCGTGCGTGTCGTCGCCGGCGCGCTGGGCACGCTGGAGTTTTCGATCCAAGGAGAAGCAAGATGAAACATGGACGCATCGCCTGGCAAGGCGCGATTCACAATGTGACCGCAGCGCCGGACGGCCGGGTTCGCCTGGCCGACGGCCGCCTGCTGGACGAAACCCGGGTAACCTGGCTGCCTCCGGTGGAGGTCGGCACTGTGTTTGCACTCGGCCTGAATTACGCGGACCATGCACGGGAGCTCGCATTCAAGCCGCCGGAGGTGCCATTGGTATTCCTGAAGGGCCCGAACACGGTGGTCGGCCACCGCGCCGTGACCTGCCGCCCAAAAGATGCCGCCTACATGCACTACGAGTGCGAGCTGGCCGTGGTGATCGGCAAGCAGGGATACCAAGTGCCGAAGGAACGCGCCTACGAACTGGTGCGCGGCTACACCGTCGCCAACGACTACGCGATCCGAGACTACCTGGAGAACTACTACCGGCCGAATCTGCGCGTGAAAAACCGCGACGGCTGCACGCCGCTGGGACCCTGGCTGGTCGACCGCGACGACATCGCCGATCCGATGGCCCTGAAGCTGTACACCCGGATCAACGGCAAGCCCACCCAGGAGGGCACGACCGCCGACATGATCTTCGACATACCGACCCTGATCGCCTACCTGTCGTCATTCATGACGCTCAACCCGGGCGACGTGATCCTGACCGGCACCCCGGAGGGTCTGGCCAACGTCGAGCCGGGCGATGTCGTCGAAACCGAGATCGAAGGCGTCGGCACGCTGGTCAATACCTTGGCAGGCGAGGCCGCCTTTCAATGAAAACGAACGGATACGAGAGGACACCATGACCAACCATGTACAACACCTGATCAACGGCCGCCGGGTCGACAGCAAGGATGCGTTCGAAACCATCAACCCTGCTACCGGCGAAGTGCTCGCCACCGTGGCCAGCGGCGGCCAGGACGAAGTCAACCAAGCCGTTGCCGCCGCCAGGGCTGCATTCCCCGGCTGGGCCGCGACACCGGTCAAGGAGCGTGCGCGCCTGATGCACAAGCTCGGCGACCTGATCGCCGCTAACGTTGCCGAGCTGGCCGAGATGGAAACGCGCGACTGCGGCCAGGTGATTGGCCAGACGAAGAAGGCGCTCATCCCCCGCGCGGCCGACAACTTCCACTATTTTGCCGAACTTGCCCAGCACCAGCATGGCGAGACCTACGATTCCGATACCGGCCACCTGAACTACACGTTGTGGCAGCCGGTCGGCGTGTGCGCGCTGGTCTCGCCCTGGAACGTGCCTTTCATGACCGCCACATGGAAGACGGCGCCTTGTCTAGCCCTCGGCAACACCGCGGTCATGAAGATGTCGGAATTGTCGCCGCTGACCACGAACCGCCTGGGCGAGCTGGTGCTCGAAGCGGGTATCCCGCCGGGCGTGTTCAACATCGTCCACGGCTTCGGCAACACTGCCGGGGAACCGCTGACAGCGCACCCGGACGTGCGCGCCATCTCGTTTACAGGCTCGACCGCCACCGGCAACCGCATCGTCAAGACCGCCGGCCTCAAGAAATTCTCGATGGAGCTCGGCGGGAAGTCACCCTTCATCATCTTCGAGGACGCCGACTACGAGCGTGCGCTGGATGCGGCACTTTTCATGATCTTCTCGAACAACGGCCAGCGTTGCACGGCCGGCTCGCGGATCCTAGTGCAGGACAGGATCTACGACAGGTTCGTGGCGGACTTCGCAGGCCGCGCGGCGCGCCTGAAGGTGGGAGACCCGATGGATCCGGACTCGATCATCGGTCCCCTGATTAACCGGGGCCACTGGGACAAGGTGACGAGCTACATCGAGCTGGGCCGGCGCGAAGGCGCGACGCTCGTCTACGGCGGCGGTGCGCCCGACCTGCCGGTCCACCTCAAGGGCGGCAACTGGGTGCAGCCAGCGGTGTTCGCCGACGTTGACAACCGCATGAGGATTGCCCAGGACGAGATCTTCGGCCCCGTGCCGTGCATCATCCGGTTCAAGACCGAAGAGGAGGCCATCCGCATTGCCAATGACACTATCTACGGGTTGTCCTCCTACCTGTGGACCGAAAGCACGGGCCGCGTGATGCGCATGGCCAAGTTGATCGAAGCAGGCATGACCTTCGTCAACAGTCAGAACGTGCGCGACCTGCGCCAGCCCTTTGGCGGCGTAAAGGCATCGGGTACCGGCCGCGAGGGCAACCACTACAGCTACGACGTATTTTGCGAAGCCAAGAACGTGGCCGTCTCCTACGGCAGCCATCCGATTCCACGCTGGGGCGTTTAACCGAACAAAGGAAAGCAGAGATCATCATGGGCAAACTAGCACTCGCCGCCAAGATCACGCACGTTCCGTCGATGTACCTGTCCGAGCAGGATGGCCCGCACAAGGGCTGCCGCCAGGCGGCGATCGACGGACACCACGAAATTGCGCGCCGCTGCCGGGAGCTGGACGTGGACACGATCGTCGTATTCGACACTCACTGGCTGGTCAACAGCGGTTACCACATCAACTGCGCGCCGTACTGGGAAGGCATCTACACCAGCAACGAATTGCCGCACTTTATCAAGAACCTGCCATATGCCTACTTCGGCAATCCGGAACTCGGCAAGGCGATCGCGGCGCAGGCGAGCAGTGCGGGCGTACATACCCGCGCCCATGATGACACGAGTCTGGGCCTGGAATATGGCGCGCTGGTGCCGATGCGCTACATGAACCAGGACAAGCGCTTCAAGGTCGTCTCCGTATCGGCGATGTGCATGGCGCACAACCTTGACGACAGTGTCGATTTCGGGCGCGCCGTGCGCCGGGCGATCGAGGAGGACTACGACGGGAACATCGCCGTATTCGCCAGCGGCTCACTGTCGCACCGCTTCGCCCAGAACGGCGTGACCGAGCAGTTCATGCACAAGGTCTGGGACCCATTCCTGGAAACGACCGACCGCCACGTGGTCGACATGTGGACGCGCGGCGACTGGAAGGCCTTCTGCGGCATGCTTCCCGAGTACGCGACGAAATGCCACGGCGAAGGCCTGATGCACGACACCGCAATGCTGCTGGGCGTGCTCGGATGGGACGCCTACGAAGGCAAGGCCGAAATCGTGACGCCGTATTTCGGCTCGTCGGGCACCGGCCAGCTCAACGCCATCCTGCCGGTTTGAGAACCTGCCATGCCGCATCTGACATTCGAATGCACTGACAACATCTACGACAACGCTGCGATTCCGGCGCTTCTCAAGAAGGCCAATGAAATCCTGATCGCCCAGGGCGGCATCTACCCGGTCGGCGGAATCCGCTCGCGCGCGATCCGCCTGGCGGACTACTGCGTGGCCGACGGCAGTGCCGACGACGCGTTCGTGCATGGCACGCTCAAGATTGGCGCCGGCCGTTCCGAGGCTGTCAGGAAGAGCACGGGCGATGCGCTGTTCGGTTTGATGATCGAACACTTCGCAGTCCTATACGCTGATCGCGGACTGGCGCTCTCGCTTGAGATCGTCGAGTTCAGCGAAGCCGGCACCTGGAAACAGAACAATATCCACGCGCGCTATCGCAAGGCGTGACACCAGAAAGAATCGACATGCTCGACCAAATCACTACCGAAGCCGCTGCCCGCCGCCTGAACGAAGCCGAAAAAAGCCGCCAGCCGGTGCGCCAGATCTCGCTCGACCATCCAGAGATCACTATCGCCGACGCGTATGCGATCCAGCGCGAATGGATCAAGCTGAAACTGGCGGAAGGTCGCCGTATCGTTGGCCACAAGATCGGCCTGACCTCGCGTGCGATGCAGATGTCTTCGCAGATCGACGAGCCCGACTACGGCACGCTGCTCGACGACATGGTCTACCGGGATGGCAGCGACATTCCCTGCGAACGCTTCATCGATCCGATGGTCGAAGTAGAACTCGCCTTTGTCCTGAAGGACCGTCTGGCGGGCGAGAACGTCAGCATGCTCGACGTGCTGTCGGCCACCGACTACGTGATTCCGGCCGTCGAGATCATCGACGCGCGCTGCCATCGCATCGATCCGGAGACCAAGCGTCCGCGCAAGGTGATGGACACCATCTCCGACAACGCCGCCAACGTCGGCATCATCATGGGCGGGCGCCCAGTCAGACCGCTGGACATCGACCTTCGCTGGGTCGCTGCCCTGCTGTACCGGAACGGCGTGATCGAGGAAACCGGCGTAGCCGCCGGCGTGCTGAACCATCCGGCCAATGGCATTGCCTGGCTGGCCAAGAAGTTCGCTCCATTCGACGTGGCGCTGGAACCGGGGCAGGTGATCCTGGCCGGTTCTTTTACCCGCCCAGTGAAGGTGCGTCAGGGCGACACCTTCCACTTCGACTACGGACCGCTGGGCGCGATCAGCGCGCGCTTCGTTTAAGAAACAATGGCACATGGACATGCCACGTAACGCCTTCAAGCGCGCACTTGCCGCCGGCGAGAAGCAGATCGGCCTGTTCCTAGGCCTCGGCAACGCCACCATTGCGGAGCTGATCGCCGGGACAGGCTTCGACTGGGTACTGGTCGACGGCGAGCACGGCCCCAACGACCTGCGCACGATCATTGCGCAGCTACAGGCCCTGGCCGCCTACCCGGTCAGCCCGGTAGTACGGACGCTGGACCATGATGCCGCGCGCATCAAGCAATTGCTCGACGCCGGCGCCCAGACGCTGATGGTGCCCATGGTGGAAAGCGCCGACCAGGCACGCGCCCTGGTACGGGCCATGCGCTATCCGCCGCATGGCATGCGCGGTGTCGGGACGGCAATGGCGCGCGCGGCCCGCTGGAACGGCGTCGGCAGCTATTTCGAGCACGCGGACGCCGAGCAGTGCCTGGTCGTGCAGATCGAATCGCGTGCAGCACTCGAAGGCCTGGAAGGCATTCTGCAGGTCGACGGCGTCGACGCCGTCTTCGTCGGGCCGTCGGATCTTGCCGCATCGCTGGGCCACCTCGGCAAGCCGGGGCACCCCGAAGTGAGGGCGGCCGTCGCACGGGCAATCGAGCAGATCGCCGCAGCCGGCAAGGCGGCCGGCGTGTTCTCGGCAGATCCGGCCGTCGCGGCAGGGTACCTGGACCTGGGCGCCCGATTCCTGCTGGTAGGCGTCGATGCGCTACTGCTGCGCAATGCCGCCGTTGACCTTGCGGCCCGGTTCAAGGAAGGCGCGGCCGGGTCCGGCGCTTCGTACTGACACTGCAAAGGACATCCATGCTAGAACTAAAAGATTCGTCGCTGCTACGTCATGCCTGCCTGATCGGCGGGATATGGGTGGGAGCGGACAACGGCACGACCGTTGCTGTGACCAATCCGGCCGACGCCAGTATCGTCGGCCAGGTGCCGAACTGCGGCGCGGAGGAGACCGAGCGTGCGATCGCTGCGGCCGACGCCGCGTTCCAGACCTGGCGCGACACCACGGCGGCCGAACGCGCCGGCATCCTGCGGCGCTGGTACGACCTGATGCAGGCGAACCAGGAAGACCTGGCGGCCATCATGACGGCCGAGCAGGGTAAGCCGCTGGCCGAGGCGAGGGGAGAAATCGCCTACGCCGCCGCCTATATCGAATGGTTTGCCGAAGAGGCGCGGCGCGCGTACGGCGAGGTAATCCCGTCGCCCTCGCGCGACCGTCAGCTGGTCGTGACGCGCGAGCCGGTCGGCGTGTGCGCCGCCATCACGCCCTGGAATTTTCCTGCGGCGATGATCACCCGCAAGGTTGCCCCAGCGCTGGCCGCGGGCTGCACTATCGTCCTGAAGCCGGCACAGCAAACCCCTCTGTCGGCCCTCGCCCTGGCCGAACTGGCGCTGCGCGCCGGGGTACCGGCCGGCGTGTTCAGCGTCGTCACCGGCGAGGCGAGGGAAATCGGCGGCGCCATGTCGTCCAGCCCGATCGTGCGCAAGCTCAGTTTTACCGGCTCGACGCCGATCGGCATCCTGTTGATGAAGCAATGTGCCGACACGGTCAAGAAGCTGTCGCTGGAGCTGGGCGGGAATGCGCCATTCATCGTCTTCGACGATGCCGATGTGGATGCGGCCGTGGCCGGCGCGCTGGCTTCCAAATACCGCAATGCCGGGCAGACCTGCGTATGCAGCAACCGCCTCCTGGTCCAGGATGGCATCTACGATCGCTTCGCGGAAAGGCTGGCCGCCGCTGTTGGCACGCTGCAGGTCGGCGACGGTCGCGAGCACGGTGTGACGGTCGGGCCGCTGATCGACGCGGCGGCGATGGACAAGGTGCAGACCCTGGTCGCGGATGCACTCGGCAAAGGGGCGCGCGTGCTGGCCGGAGGCAGGCCCCATGCGCTGGGCGGCAACTGGTACGAGCCGACCGTGCTGGCCGATATCACGTCAGCGATGGCGGTAGCCCGGGAAGAAATCTTCGGCCCGGTAGCGCCGTTGTTCCGCTTCACGGAGGAGGCCGAGGCTGTGGCCATGGCCAACGACACCGAGTACGGTCTGGCAGCGTATTTCTACACGCAGAACCATGCCCGCGCCTGGCGCGTGTCGCGCCAGCTCGAGTACGGCATGATCGGCGTCAACACGGGCCTGATCTCGACCGAGGTTGCACCGTTTGGCGGTGTCAAGTCGTCCGGCATCGGCCGCGAGGGTTCACGGCATGGAATGGAGGAGTACATGGAGCTCAAGTACGTGGCGATGGCCGGGCTGTAGCGCGTGGCATGCGCCGTGCCGGACGGCGCCGTAGTTGCCAGCAAGCCGGCTGCATGGGCGGGATCACACATCGTGCTGCAAAACGTCTCCTGCCGTTGGGCCTGACTGTCTACGGCGTCTTCGTCATTCTTGGAACCCGTAATATGTTCCTGAATATCGCGGCCGGTATGCTAGCATGCGGACCGTGCAGGCCCGGTGGCCAAGACTACTGGCGAATTCGCGTGCCGGCGTAAGGGAATCACTGGCCCGGTACCGCCACCCATGCACCGCCGCGGGCTGCGCCGCCAACGAAAAACCACGCGAACTTGTATGGACAAATCTTTGCAACACCGTAATCTTCCCCTGCTGCTGTTACAGGCCCGTGAAAAGGCCATGGCCCATTTCCGGCGCATCCTGAACCATTATGGCCTTACCGAGCAGCAATGGCGTGTGCTGCGCGCAATCAGTGACAGCGGCGAGCCGATGGAGCAGTCCCAGATCTGCGAAACGTGCCACATACTGGGGCCGAGCCTTGCCGGGGTTTTGGCGCGCATGGAAGAAACGAAGCTGGTGACGCGCACTCGTCTCGATACCGACCAACGTCGCATGCTGGTCGCACTGACCTCGCAGAGTGCCGCGCTCATCGAGGAGATTGCGCCATTCGTCGAGCGCCAGTATGCGAACCTGGAAGCGGCGGTCGGCACAAGTGTCGTGCGCGACCTGTACCGGGCACTCGATGCCTTTCTTGCCAGCCCGGGGAAGGTGGCGCCTGTGGCGCTGCCAGTGGTCACGCGTCCTGGCGCCCGCATGCGCAGGAGCGGCTGAGAGCCCTGTGCGAGCCTGCGCCGATTCCTGTCAGGCGACCCCTGCGCCGTTGGCCGGAATCAGGTTGCGATATTTGCTGAACAGATCGGTCACAGAGCCCACTTCCAGTTTCCTGTAGATACGCTTGCGCAAGGTGCGCACAGTGTGGATGCTGATCGCCAGATCGAGCGCGACTCCTTCATTGCTGGCGCCCGTCAGCAGGCGCCGGCATACCTCCATCTCGCGTTTCGACAGCGATTGGAGCGCGGCGCCGCAGCCAGGCGCGGCGTTGGTGCGGACCAGCTCCGTCGGCGCTTGTGGCACCACGACCTTGTCGGCGTGCAGCCACGTTACCGCCGCGAGGGGCTGGGCCAGCAGGTAGGCCTGCCTCAGGTCGGATTCGTCGAAGCGGCCGCTCCCGCTCATCCGGTAAAGGTTGCAGCACAGCAGGTTTTCGCCGCGTCGGCAGACAATCGACAGTTTGTCGCACAATCCGGCACGTTCGAAGAAAAAGGTCTTATATGCGGGAGAAGCGTCCATACGGCCATCAAAGGGGTATACCGCAGCTTGCTCGCTAGCAATATTCCACAACGAGGGCAAGCTGTTGTCCAGCAGGTGGTAGCGCTCCAGGTAACGCTGATTCAGCGTATCGGCGACGCGGGGCGCCAGCCGGCCCTGGGTGAGGAGCCCGCGCACTTCGTTGCCGCCAACCAAGCTGACGACCAGGTGGTCTGCACCGACGGCTTCCTGAGACAAGTCGAAGGCGGCCTCGGCGAAATCCTGCCGGCCGACCGCTGCGATCAGGCGTCCGAGCCCGGCGAACATTTTTGCCTGGTCAGTCATTGGGCGGCGGCGTCCCATGTTGCAGGCAGGCCGGGATTTTTCATGCACCAGAATGGGCGTGCTGTCCGGTCTCGGGACGGCACGTCGGGTAGTGCCGGATGGCACAGACTGTAGCTATACATTGTCGTCTCCTTCTTGCCGCCTGCAGCATTCAGCGGCTATTTGTTTAACCGATTATAGACACCTTGTCGACCGTGATGTGTACCGCGAATGAGGTACGTCGAAATGGCGCCCGTGCCCGAACCAGGCGGCGTACCGGCAGGTAGAGGGGTCAAGTACCAAGGCCGGTAAGTGTCCATACACCTATCGAAAAGCGTATTGCGCGCGCATGCCGGCCATCCAGTTGCGGCCCTGCGCAGCTTCGTAGAAGCGCTTGTTGGTATCGCCGACGATCACCGCCGATATACCGGCGGTCGAGCAGGTTGTTAAGACCCACGTGCTGGCGCAACTGCCAGCCGCCGGGCTTCTGCCTGAACTGCACATCCGCGTTGAAGACCATGTAGCCGGGGGCTGGTTCCTCCACGTTGAGGTCGTCCAGGCGGACCTTCCCGCTCGCAACGGCCTCGATGGGGCCCTTGGTGCCGATCTCGGCAGGTACGCTGGTCGCCGGCGTCGCCAAAGGCGGCGCACGTCGAGCCAGTTGGCATCGACGCCCTGGAAATCGCGTTCGAAGTCGATCACGCCGCCGGAGTGGCTCGCCGGAGTTGGAAGGCTTTTGAGAACGACTGGTAGTGGATCACTTGGCGGGTGCCGCCGTAGACCGCCACGTGCAGGCCGCCGTCTCCAAAACGCTGATCCAGCGTGGCGCCGATCTGCCGTGATCGATGGACTTGCGTGTGTTGTAGCGACCGGCAAGGGTACGCCTGGGGTCCTGCGTGTCGGCGCCATCAGTCTTGCCGGCGCGCGAATCGCGTTGATATGTGGCCCAGCACTCCGGGCGGGTCTTGATCGCGCTGGCGCCGACCTCGTCCCCCATCAGCGCGGCATGTGCGGCCACAGCTCGACGCTCATGCTTGCTCCTGGATGCGCACTGTCGATGACCAGCTCGAAGTCGTGCAACCGCACCACTGCCGCCACGATACTGAGCCCGAGTCCCGAGCCGGCGCGATCCAGGGTTTGCGGGGCCCGATAGAAGCGCTGCAGCACGGCCGTGCGCTGGTCCGCTGCGATGCCCGGCCCCTGGTCGCTGATCGTGAGCACCGGGCCGCGCCGGCCTTCGGTCAGCGCAATGCCCACGGTCGCGTGCTCCGGACTGAACTTGATGGCATTGTCGAGCAGGTTGCTGAACGCTTCGAACAGCAACGCGTGGTCACCCTGTATCCGCCCTTGCGCGCGTCCCTGCCGCGCCAACGCAATGCCGCGTTGTTCAGCCACAGGTTCGTACAACGCGGTGAGCTCGTCGACCAAGGCGTCGATGTCGACCGGGCTGAATCCTTCGCGCCGCTGCAGGGCTCCAATCTCCGAAATGCGCAGCATGGCGTGAAATCGCTGCATCAATACATCCGTTTCGGCACCGGCCTGCTCGATCAGCTGCGCAGTAGCGGGGTCTGCGATTGCGTGCGCCCGTGTCGCGCATTCGCGCAGCAGCGCGCGGACATGGGACAGGGGCGTGCGCAGGTCGGAGGCGATACCGTCGCAGGTTCCCTTGACCTCGCCCATCAAGCGCTCGATCTGCACCAGCATGTGGTTGATTAGCTGGCTTTGCATGGCTAGTTCGTCATTGCCCGTGACGGGCAGGCGCTGGTTCAGGTCGCCGCTAGCGATCAGCGCGGTAATACGGCGCGTTTCGTTGATGCGCCTGAGCTGGCGCCGCGAGAACAGTGTGGCCCAGGCCAGTCCCGCCAGCAGGCACAGCGAGCCAACTGCAATCAGGATATGGAATACGGTACTGCGGATGCTCAGCAGGCGGGTGATGTCGCGCGCGACCACCAGCAGCCGGCCGTCCGGACGGCGCATCACGTACGCGTACACCACTGGCGCCCCGTCCTGGCCGGCAAGCTGCAGGCCGCTGCGCAGGATGCGGGCGTCAGCCCCCGGCGCCAGGCCCGCCGGCAAGGTCAGGATCTGACCGGCAAGATGGTGTCCTTCCGGGCTGAACAGGCCGTAGTGGTCGACATGGGGGCGCGCCTGTTCGAGCATGGCGTCGAGGGTAGGGGCCAGCACGCTGTCGTCGACGACATCGAAAGACAAGCGTTGCCAGTGCATGATGACGTTGGTCCCGCGGCGGCTGCTGTCGGCCACGTTGTAGCCGACACAGCCGAGCAAGATCACGACGACGAATGTGAACCCGAGCGCATAGATCGAAAGCCAGCGGAATGCCGTGGTGGACCATTGTGGCCGCGCACCAACGGTGCGCAGTCCGTCAAGCAGCCTGGTCATCGGGCGCTCCGGTGCGAAGCATGTAGCCCACGCCACGGACCGTGCGCAGCGACAGCCCGGCACGTGGCCAGTCGATTCTCTGGCAAAGGCGGCCAATGTGCGCGTTGATCAAGTTGCTTCCAGAAGCAAAGTGGCAGCCCCACAGGGCTTCGACCAGCATGGTGCGCGTGACGATCCGTTCCGGATGGCGCAGCAGAAATTCAAGAATGCGAAACTCGGTCGGCAGCACCAGTACCTCGTTGCCGTCGCAGAAAAGCTTGCGTGCAATCAGGTCCATCGTTAGCGCCCCCAGTGAAAGCGTCGCGCTTTCGCGGGTCGCGCCGTCGTCGCGGCGCAGCATAACCTCCAGGCGCGCCGCGAGTTCTTCCGGGTCGAACGGCTTGGCGAGGTAATCGTCGCCACCGGCACGCAGGCCGCACACGCGCTCGTCCACGTGGCTCAATGCGCTGAGTATCATTACAGGCGTCCATGCGCGCATTGCGCGCATGGTCCTGATGATCACCAGGCCGTCCACGCCAGGCAGTATGCGATCCAGGGTGATCGCGTCGTAGTTCCCGCTCATGGCGCGCACCAGCCCGTCCGAGCCATCCCGCGCCCAGTCGACGCTGTAGCCGCGTTTCTGCAATTCGTCGATGATCTCCCGCGCCGTGACGGGGTCATCCTCGATGGCCAGTATGCGCAAGCCGGTCACTGCTGCTCCATTGTTGCTATGTCAAATGGTAATCGCATCTTACACTGCCGGCGCCGCCGGCAGTGATGGTCGTCAGTTCAGCACCTCCATGACGGGCTTCGCTTCTTCCAGCACGTAGGTGGACAGCAGCTCGGCGGGACCAGCCCCGTTGACGACCGTATGCGCGGTACCGGCCGGGACGAGGAAGCTGTCGCCAGTGCGCAGCTCCCGCTCGGGCTGCCCGGCGATCGCGAGAGTAAGGCTGCCAGCGAGCACATAGGTGATTTCCGTGCCCGGATGCACATGCTGCGGCGAACGGCCTTGCGCTGGCACCTCGGTGCGCGTGATCCGCGTGTAATACCCCTCTCCGGGGAAGGCAACCGATTGCAGCACGGCTGGTGCCTTGCCGCTGTCCGGCGGCGATGTCGTATAAGGGGCCAGCGTGCGGGGCGGCGCTGTCAGTTCGGGCGCGTCCTTGTCCAGCCGGCGCGACGCAGGCTTCCCATTCTCCACGACGTAGGTCGCCACGATTTCGGTCTGTTCGGGACCGTTGGTGAACCAGTGCGGGGTATTCGGTGGAATAACGGCGGTGTCACCCGGCCCAACCGTGCGGTCGGGCAAGCCCTGAACATGAAGCACGCCGCCACCGCGGATAACGTACCCGGACTCGATACCCGGGTGTAAGTGCAACGAAGCGCGCGCATTGGCCGCCTGCACCCCGCGCGTGACCTCGACGACATAGCGCTGGCCGGGAAGTTCGGCGCGCTGGAGAACCGTCTTGCCGCTGGCGGGAGCGGCCGGGGTGGTTTGTGCGCTCAGCGGCGCGGCGGCAAGGGCCGCGGTCAGCGTGAGGGCGGCGTAACGGTAATAGGGCATCACAAGAACCTCATTGTCAGGGAAGAGAGCGTGGCGGCCGTGCCGTCCACGTCGCCCACTCTAGTCCGCACAAGGCCGGGGCAAAAGTGAAGAATATGTAAATAATAATTTAGTTGGCTTAACTTGACCCTCGCGCGCCGGAAGGCCGACCATTCACCGCAGGCGCTATCCCGCGCCGAGACACCGCCGGCCGCTTCGCGCCGATTATTCGAAAAAACAAGGCAGGAACTTCTATCGTGGATATCACTCAAGACCCCATTGCACCCGCTACCCGCAGATCCGGCACTGGTCATCGCAGCGCCGGCACGACTGCCGGGCGCTGGTTCTTCCGTCTTCTCGGCGCCCTTGTCCTGCTTATGGGCGCGGCCCTTGCCTACGGCGGGGTGCGCTTGCTGGCCGTCGATGGCAGCGCCTATTATGTGGTTGCTGGTTTCGTCGCGATCGTGTCGGGCGTGCTGCTCGCACTGCGGCACATGAATGGCGTGTGGCTGTTTTCGGCGCTGAGCCTGGGCACGCTCGTCTGGTCGCTTGCCGAAGTCGGCCTCGAAGGGTGGGGGCTGATACCGCGGCTGGACTGGCTGATCGTACCCGGGCTGGTCCTGCTGGCAGGCTATCGTTTCGCGGTGCGCGAACTGGTCGGCATGCGCCGCACTGGGTACATTGCAGCGACGGCGGTACCGTCGCTGTTGTCGCTGGCAGCCATCCTGGTGCCATTACTGAATCCCGCCGCCGTGATGCTGGCCGAGTCCTCCGAACCGTTCCCGCGTCCCGCCACGCCGTTCAGCCGCGGCACGGTCGATGCGCCGGACGGTAATATCGCGGCCAACCACGACGCAAGCAGCTGGACCGCCTACGCGGGTTCCAACCTGTCGAACCATTATTCCCCCGCCAGCCAGATCACCCCGGCGAACGTCGGCCAGCTGAAGAAAGCGTGGGAGTTCCATACCGGCGACCTGCCGCCGCCGGGATTGAAGACGAAGCAATATCTGAACGAAAACTCGCCACTGAAGATCGGCGACAGCGTCTACGTGTGCACCCCGACCCAGCAGGTCATCGCCCTCGACGCAGCAAGCGGCAAGGAAAAATGGCGCTTCAACCCCCGAGCCGATGCGAAGACGCTCAACACTGGCGGCGCGTACTGCCGTGGCGTGGCTTACTATGCCGTGCCGAACGGGGTCGGCGAGTGCGCGACCCGCATCCTGTGGGGCGTTACCGGCGGGAGGCTTGCAGCCATCGATGCCGAAACCGGAAAGTCGTGCAGCGGTTTCGGCCAGGGCGGCTTCGTTGACCTGACGAAGGGCATGGGCAAGTTTACTCCCGGCTATTTCGGCACCACGTCAGCGCCCGTCGTCATCCGTGGCAAGGTCATCATCGGCCAGATGGTGCGCGACGGCCAAGACCGTCGTGCGCCGTCCGGCGTAGTGCGTGCCTATGACGTGGTCACGGGAAAATTTGCGTGGGCCTGGGACCTCGGCCGTCCGGGCGTGACCACCGAACCCGGGCCGGGCGAGGAATACACCCCCGGCACCCCGAACGTCTGGGCGCCGATCTCGGCCGATGACCAGCTCGGCCTGGTGTATCTTCCGACCGGCAACGCCGCCGGCGATTTCTGGGGAGGCACCCGCACCGCGCTGGAGGAAGAGTTCACGTCGTCGCTTGTTGCAGTCGAAGCCGCTACCGGCCGCGTGGTATGGCATTTCCGTACCGTCAATCACGACCTGTGGGATTTCGACATCGGGCCGCAACCGAACCTGGTCGATTGGCCGGTGGGGGACGGCGTGCGTCCGGCTGTCATCCAGGCAACCAAGTCGGGCCAGATCTTCGTGCTTGACCGCGAAAACGGCAAGCCCCTGATGCCGGTCGTCCAGATGCCAGCGCCCAAAGGTGCCGAGGCGGGTGACTTTACCGCCCCGACCCAGCCGATTTCGCCCGGCATGCCCATGACCGTCGGTGCTCCCGGCTATATCGCCGAGCGCCTCACCGAGCGCGATGCATGGGGCCTGAGCCCGTTCGACCAGCTGGCCTGCCGCATCGAGTTCAAGAGCAATCGCTATCAGGGCATGTGGACACCGCCCAGCTTGAGCGGTTCGATCCAGTATCCGGGTTCGCATGGCGGCCTGAATTGGGGCGGCGTCTCGGTGGACCTGCAGCGCGGCATCATGGTGATGAACACCAATCGCCTTCCGTATATCGGCCGCTTGGTAAGCCGTGAGGAGATCGATGCCAAGGGTTCGAGGTCGCTGAACCAAGGAGGGCCCGACAAGCGCATGATGCCGCAAGTGGGCCTGCCTGTCGGCGCGGTGAAGTCGCCATGGCTGTCGGCGCTCCAGCAGCCGTGCATCGCACCGCCATGGGGCCACCTCACGGGCGTGGACCTGCGCACTCGCCAGGTAATCTGGCGCCGTCCGTTCGGGACCGGCTATGACAGCGGACCAATGGGGCTGAAGACGCATATGAAGCTGCCAACCGGTACGCCGTCCGACGGTGGCCCGCTAACGACCGCAGGCGGCGTGACGATCATCGGCGCGACGCTGGACCAGTTCATGCGTGGCTTTGACACGGCGACCGGCAGGATGCTCTGGGAAGAGCGCCTCCCGGCTGGCGCACAGGCCGCGCCGATCAGCTATGTCCACAACGGCAAGCAATACGTTGTCGCAGTGGTGGGCGGGCACCAGCGCCTCGGCACCAAGCTCGGCGACAGCGTCATTGCCTGGACCCTGCCATAACCTGCACCCACGCTTCGCCCTGCCGGCCCGGCAGGGCGCCACTTACGACAACTCGAGGAAACATCATGCGGTTGAACCATAAACATCTTGCATTGGCCGGCCTGTTCATCCTTGGCCTGCACGTCGCCCACGCGACGCCACTTCCTGGCAAGACCATGCCGGCTTTTCCCCAAGGGCCGGTGAAGATCGAGCAGCTGGCCTATTTCCCGGAACAGCAGATCACCGGAATCGCTGTTTCCAGGAGCGGCCGCGTGTTTGTCACCGCACCGCGCCTGAGCGTCGAGGTGCCGGTCAGCGTAGGGGAAGTCATCGACGGAAAAATCGTGCCGTATCCCGGAGCGGGCTGGAACGCCTACCGCAACGACGGCGGCGCCAGGAACGATCCGAAATCGCAGTTCGTGTCGGCCCAGGCGGCCGTCATGGACCACCGCGACAACCTGTGGATCGTCGACGCGGCAACGCCGAACGTCACCGGGCCGGTGCAGGGCGGAGTCAAGCTGGTCCGGATCGATGTAAAGACCAATACAGTGGCGCAAGTGGTGCACCTGGACGGTGAAACCACCCCGCCAGGTAGCTCGATCAACGACGTGCGCTTCAGCCCCGACGACCGCTTTGCCTACCTGAGCGATGTCGGCGGACGTGGCGGGGCACTGGTGGTAGTCAACCTTGAAACCGGCAAATCCTGGCGCGTGCTCGACGGCCACCCATCGACCCAGGCCGATCCGTCGGTCGAGCTGATGGCGGACGGCAAGCCATTACGGACACCCGATGGCAGGAAGATGAACATCGCCGTCAACGGCGTGGCGATTTCACCCGATGGCGCTACCTTCTACTGGCAGGCACTGACGGGCAAGACCCTGTACAGCCTGCCGACAGCAGTCCTGCAGGACCCGGCCAGGGCCGCGAAAGCGGAACCGGTCGTGGTGGCGACGACGCACCCGGCCTGCGGCCTGTGGATCGACGCAGCGGGACGTTTCTTCATGGCCAATCCCGCGGAGAGCTCGGTCGAGGTGGCCGATTCGGTCGGTGCTCCCCTGCGCACGCTGGTCAAGGACGAGCGCATGCGCTGGCCCGACAGCTTTGCCCAGGATACCTCCGGCAACTTGTACATCAGTGCCAACTTCATCCAGGACAGCCCCTGGTTCAAGAAAGGCGTGACGAAGACGCCTGGCGCGATCTTCAAAATTTCGCCGCGCTGAAGCGTGAGGGCGGCACGCCGCCGGCTGACCGGTCGTGCCGGCGGGGCCTCCCCCCGTTTTGCTGAAATCCCGCAGCCGTCCCGAAGGGCGCTGCCCCCTTGCATGGTTTGGGCCACGCACGCCACGCCCCGCCACGGAGGTCCGGCCCAACGACAGGCCTGCACAGCACGATCCCACCGGCATGGCCTGACCAATGCCGTAGCAGATTTAATGCTGGCGCCAGACCAGCGACCTGGATAACAGGTCAATGAATAAGCGAACAAAGGAGACAAGAAATGAAGAAGTCGGTATTGGGGTTCGCCGCTCTTGGCGTGCTCAACGTTGCGGCGTATGCCCAGTCGTCGGTAACCCTGTACGGGATCGTGGATGTCGCGGTGCGCCGCGATTCCGACTGGACCGCGGGCAAGGCGAGGATCGCTGAAGTGAGCGGCATGGTAAATACCAGCCGCTGGGGCTTCCGCGGCACTGAGGACCTGGGCGATGGCATGAAGGCCAATTTCAAGCTGGAGGGCGGCTTCGGTGTCGATACGGGAGCCCAAAGTGAATCGGCTTCCCTGTTCGACCGGCGCGCTACGGTGGGCCTGTCCGGCAAATGGGGCCGCCTGGATGTGGGCCGCGACATGACCTTCAGCTGGCAGTACACGCCGGTCTACGACCCATTGGGTGGCGTCCTGGCAACCCCGACACCGACCTCCCATTCCGCCGGCAGGGCGGGACTGCTGGTCAACGGCCTCATGTTCGTGACGAATAACCCCTATAACAACGGCAAGCTGCGCGACAATAACATCAAGTACGAGTACAGCGCTCCGAATGGCCTGCTGATCGGGCTCGACTATAGTTTTGGCGAGACGGCCGGCGACAATTCGAAGAGATCGGGCCGCCAGGTGGCGCTTGGCTACTTGACGAACGACATCAACGTCATCTCTAGTTTCGACGTGCTGCGCGATGCAAACGAGCGCCAGCAACGTATCGTCGTCGTAGGCGGAAATTTCAAGGCCAGCGAACAGATCAAGGTAACGGTAGGCCATGCGGTACTGACGGCGGACGCGCTGTTCGCGCCGACTTCCAATGCAGTCAGCAACCCGATCGCGAATTATGCGAGTACCTTCGGCGTGGCGGAGGGCGGCAAGATCAAGGTGGCGTCGACCGGCGTGGGGGCCGACTACAAGGCAGGGGGGCGCGTAACGCTCACCGCCGCGGTGTACAACACCCGTGTCAGCGGCGACGGCATCGCAGCCAACGACTACAACACCTATGCGTTCGTGGCGAAGTACGCGCTGTCGAAACAGACCCTTGTCTATGCTGCCGTCGACTACCAGACCGCAACCGTTAACGGCGGGCAGATGACGCAAAGCGGCAAGCGCACCAACAACGGCCTCACGACCGGCATCCAGACGAGGTTCTGAAGCAGTTATCACCGGGTGCTTCCGTCGTTACTGCTGGCAGACTGCTAGGGCGCGACCGTCCGCTTTCGTCGCCAGAGTCTGCTACAAGGCCGCATTCGTGACTCTTATGTTTTTTTTATGAAATCATAAAATTATTTTGCTTTCTCGATAAGTCATCTCGGTGTCAAATAGTAGAGCACAGCTTGTGTGCAGTTACCAAAATCATCCCGGGTGCCCCGGACGCATATGCTTGAGCTGATGGAGAGCATGGCGTTTCCAGAGCCGAGTCAAAAGAAGAGCTACACCAGCGCCCATTCATATTTTTGGAGTTTCGAGGAGAAGTCATGAAGGAACAAGTACATCAAGGCAGTATTCCCGAGTCGCTGCATGTCGACACCAACAACTTTCCTTACGCAAGGGATTTCACCACCGCGGGTCTCGACCTGATGCTGTTGCAAGCCGACGTGGAAGGCGGGATGTATGCCGTGCGCATCAAGTTCCAGCCTGGTCTGCAGCTGCCTACCCACAAGCACACCGGAGTAGTGCATGCTTATACGCTGGCCGGGAGCTGGCGCTATCTGGAATACCCGGACTCACCGGCTAATACCCCCGGCTCGTATCTCTACGAGCCACCCGGCTCCACGCATACGCTGAAGATCGACGACGACAACACCGGTATCACCGATGTCGTTTTCATCATTTATGGGGCTATGCTGATCCAGGACGACGCGGGCAACGTGGTCGCGGTACTCGATGCACAAAGCCATATCGACCAGTGGACGGCGGCGCTGACGGCCCAGGGGCAGGGGGTGCCTGCCTTTATCCAGGGCGGCCGAGCCGGATACTCGGCGGGTAGGCCGATAAAGCTCGTGGCGAACGGCAGCTGAACAGTGCAGGGGGGCGCAGGGCCGCGACGCTCTTCACGCCCTGCATGGGCACATCCGATATCGGCAGGAGGGAGGTCTCTGCCAGTCGGCCCTCCCCGTGAGAGTGCAGGCCTACTTTTTCACGAACTCTTGCATGAAACTGACGAAACTTTCCGCCGCGGGAGACAGCAGTGTCCCGACTTTGGTGAAGATGCAGACTTCCCGAATGAATTCCGGTTCATTGAGCGGTTTCATCTCAAGCTGGTAAGCCTTGACAAGCGGCTCTGCGTAGGACGGACAGGCCGTGATACCCAGGCCCGAGGCCACCATGCCAAGCGTCGTGGTCATGTACGACACTTCGTAGACCGGCTTGATCTGCAAATTATTCGACCACATGTTCAGGTCCAGCAAAAGGCGGGCATTGTAGTCCCTGGTTTGCGCGATGAAGGGATACGGTTCGAGATCCTTCCAGGTCACCCGGCCCAGCTGTGCCAGCGGATGGTCCTTTGTGCAAACGAGCAGATGGCGGTCGCTTAGCAGCGGTGCACGGTGGATTTCATCATGCTGCACGCCTTCAGGGCCAACCCCCAGGTCTACTTCCTGGGTCGCGACCTTTTGCACGACCAGTTCAGGCAAGGTATCGACGAGAACGAGCTGGATGTCCGGGTATCGCGCGCGATACGCCGCGATCACCCGGGGCATCAGCGTGCATGACATTAATTGCGGTGACGCAATCCGGACAATCCCGCGCCTGAAATCCTTAAGTGAAGTAACGCTGCCGATGGCTGCATCCAGGTCCTGCTGGATCTTTTCTGCAAAGGGATAGAAATCTCTGCCGGCTGCCGACAACTCCACCTTCCGCGTGTTGCGATCAAACAAGCGAATGCCGAGTTCAGCCTCGAGTTCACGCACGAGGATGCTGAGTGCGGACTGTGTCAGGTTCAGCTGTTTTGCTGCCCCTGTGAAATTTCCGCAGGTTGCGACGGCAAGAAAGGCACGTAACTGCCGCAGAGTGATATTCATTAAAAAACCTTATGAATAGATAAATTTATTTCACTTTATATATAAATCAATTTGCTGTCAAATGGGGATATCGCGCCAAGGTGAGGCCGATTCGCCCGGTCTCTGATTCCCAAACTAGTCTATGAGGAAAGAAAATGTCCTTTGTCCCAATCCGGGGTCTACATCATTTTGCTTACCGGTGCAAAGACGCCGAGGAAACCCGGCATTTTTACGAAGACCTGCTGGAATTGCCGCTCGTCCACGTGATCCGGGCCGATAACGTACCGAGCACCGGCGAGTACTGCCCTTACGTGCACATCTTCTTTGAAATGGCGGATGGCTCGTATATTGCGTTCTTTGATCTAGGTGATGACGTCAAGGCCGATCCCTCCCCAAATACGCCGAGCTGGGTCAATCATCTGGCTCTCAGGGTGGATTCGCCCGCGGATCTGCTGGCCGCAAAGGCAAGGCTGGAGGCAGCCGGAGTGGAGGTGCTCGGCATTACGGACCATCACATTATCGAATCGATCTATTTCTTCGATCCGAACGGCATCCGGCTCGAACTGACCACCCCGACAGTATCGGAGAAGGAAATGGAATCGCTTGCGCAAGAGGCGCACGAGGAAGCCGGCAAGTGGGCGAAAGAGAAGCAGGAACGCCGCAGCGCGGCCGTGGGGGCATGAAGATGGCCGAACTGAAACTCGCTGTAATCGACGTAAAGCCCGGCGCAACGATGGAGAGCCAGTCCGGCTTGCAGATGCTGCGTCCACGCATATACGGTGCGTATGCCGAGCCCGCAGGGCGCAGGAAGGTTGCAGCGGTCATCATGCATCCCACCAGTAACTTCATGGGGCATTACCTGATCCAGCCGCTTGCGGAGCGAGGCATCTGCTGCATGGGCCTCAATTCGCGCTACGTCAACAACGATACCGTGCTACTGATGGAACGCGTCATCCAGGACCTGGGCGCAGGCGTGAAATACCTGCGCGATGCCGGCTATGAAAAGGTGGTCCTGATCGGCAATTCCGGCGGCGCCGCGCTGTCGTCCTTTTACCAAGCGCAGGCCGAGAACCTGACAGCTGTCCGCTTCGCCCATGGCGATCCCACGGGGTTGAGCCCGGAAGACCTGCCCCCTGTCGACGGCATTGCCCTGTGCGCGGCCCACGAGGGACGCTCGAGGCTGTTCCTGAACTGGCTCGATCCTTCGGTTGTCGACGAGAGCGATCCGCTCAGCGCCGATCCCGAATACGACATGTTCAACCCGGAGCACGGACCGCCGTATTCGACGGCCTTCCTGGAGAAATTCAGGGCCAAGCAACGCCAGCGCCGCGACCGTATCGAAAACTGGGCACTGGCGCGCCTGAGGATGTTGCGTAGCGATCCAAAAGGCCCGCAGGACCAGGCGTTCGTGGTCTACCGCACGCTGGCCGATCCCCGGTGCCTGGATCTTTCCCTGGATCCGAATGATCGGGAGATCGGCAGCGTATGGGGCGATGCCAGGAAGGTTAATTATGCCGGCAATTCAATGGGGCGCTACACCTCGCTCACGGCATTCCTGAGCCAGTGGTCGTCGAGGTCGCAGGCGGACGGTCCGAGCAACCTCGCCAACACGAGCGTGCCGGTGCTGCTGGCAACTTACACGGGCGATGCCTCCACGTTCCCCAGTACCCGTGATGCCTGGTTGCAGGCAGCGCCGGGCCGCATTCGCAATATCGATATCCTGGGCGGGAATCATTACCTGGCCGGGCAGCCGGAGCAGGTCATGGAAGTCGCTGACGCGATTGCCGTCTGGGCACACGGACTGTAGGCGCACACATGGACAGCTTGTTTGGCAAGATATGGGCGATGCACGTGGTGGCAAGCGATGGCAACGCCGAAGCGCTCCTCTACATCGACCGCCACCTGGTCAATGAAGTCACGAGTCCGCAGGCATTCGAAGGTATTCGTTCGGCAGGACGGCCGCTGCGACGGCCAGCGTCGATCCTCGCTGTGGAGGACCATAACGTGTCTACCGCGCTGGATCGAAACCAAGGGCACATGGATGCGCAAAGCCGCGAGCAGATCGCCGCATTGCGGCACAACGCCCGCGATTTCGGGGTGCGCCTGTACTCGTTGGACGACAGCCGGCAAGGCATCGTTCACGTGGTGGGGCCGGAACAGGGATTCGTCCACCCGGGCATGACGGTGGTGTGCGGGGATTCCCATACGTCCACCCTGGGAGCGTTCGGCGCCGTTGCATTTGGCATCGGTACATCCGAAGTCGAGCACGTGCTTGCAACCCAGACGCTGCGGATGGCACGCCCGAAGGACATGCGCGTCAATATCACGGGAACCCTGCCCACCTGGGTCAGCGCGAAAGACGTGGCGCTTGCCGTGGTCGGCCACTTGGGAGCGGCAGGCGGGACGGGTTACGCGATTGAATATGCTGGCGACACCGTGCGCGGCTTTTCGATGGAAGAGCGCATGACTCTATGTAACATGACCATCGAAGCGGGGGCACGGTTTGGCCTGGTTGCACCGGACGAGACGACTCTCGCCTACCTGAAGGAACGGCCTCAGGCGCCGGCCGGGCACGCATGGCAGGCGGCGTGCTTGATATGGGAGTCTTTGCAGACGGACACGGGCTTCGTGTTCGATCGCGAGATCTACATCGACGCCGGCAACCTGGCCCCATGCGTCACCTGGGGAACCAGTCCGGCCGAAAGCCTGCCGATCGACGGCGTGGTGCCCGATCCACGCGCGGCGCAGAGCCGCGAAGAACAGGACGCGCTCGAGAAAGCGCTCCGCTACATGGGTTTGGCGGCCGGTACCGCATTGCGCGACATCGCCATCGACCGGGTATTCATCGGTTCATGCACGAACGGCCGCATTGAAGACCTTCGCATGGCTGCCCGCGTGCTGCAAGGACGCACGATTGCGCCAGGCATGTCAGTTCTCGTGGTGCCGGGATCGGGTGCAGTGCGGATGCAGGCCGAGAAGGAAGGACTCGATCGCATCTTCATCGAGGCCGGCTGCGAATGGCGCCTGCCGGGCTGTTCCATGTGCCTGGGAATGAACGAGGACAGGCTGCGGCCGGGTGAACGGTGTGCATCGACCTCGAACAGGAATTTCGAAGGGCGACAGGGGCCGGGCGGGCGTACTCACCTGCTGAGCCCCGCGATGGCTGCCACGGCGGCCTTGACCGGCAGGCTGTCCGATGTGCGCGAGGCAATGCAAGCATGAACCAGCCCTTTACGATCTTGCGCGGTGTCGCCGCGCCCCTCGATCGCGCCAACGTCGATACCGATGCAATCATTCCGGCCCGTTTCATGAAGACAATCAAGCGTAGCGGCCTGGGCGCACACCTGTTCGACAGCTGGCGTTACGGTGTGGATGGGCTGGCCGAGCCGACGTTCGTGCTCAACCAGCCTGCATACCGCAATACGTCCATTCTCGTGGCGAACGACAATTTCGGCTGCGGCTCATCGCGTGAACATGCGGTCTGGGCCCTGGCAGACTTCGGCATCCGCTGCGTGATCGCGCCCGGCTTTGCCGAAATATTCCAGAACAATGCGATGAAAAACGGTCTCCTGCCGGTCGTACTGCAGAAAGCCGACGTCAGGCATTTGCTGGACAGTATTGGCTCGTCGCCAGGCGTTGAAATCACTGTCGACTTGCCCGGGCAATGCGTCAAGCACGCCGGTGCGCGCTACGAATTCGATATCGACCACACCAGGAAGGATCGCCTGGTTCGCGGTGTCGATGACATCGGCATGACACTGCTGCAGGAAGACGCAATCAGGCTGCACGAAATTCGACAGCGCCGTTTCATGCCCTGGCTATTCAACGATATTTGAGAGAAGACTATGGAACAGATTGGTCAGTTTCGCTACACAAAATTTGCGACGACCCTGCCGGACCTGGTGGACGGCCGCGACAGCAAGCGCCACCGCATCGTCATCTGTGGCGGGGGGCCGGTCGGCATGGTAACGGCGCTGGGCCTGGCACGTCATGGGATCGCCTCGACCATCGTCGAAGCTGACGACTCGGTGTGTGTCGGCAGCCGCGCGGCGTGCGTGTCCCGCCGCAGCCTGGAAATCATTGAGCAACTGGGCGTATTGAAGCCCTTTCTCGACAAGGCGCTTCCCTGGACGGGGGGGCGCAGTTATTACAGGACAAAGGAAGTGTTCCAGTTCGAAATGCCGCATGATGCGAACCAGAAGCTCCCGCCGATGGTCAATTTGCAGCAGTATTACATTGAACAGTTCCTCCTGGACGAGATCGGCAAGTACGCCGGGTTGATCGAAGTGCGCTGGGCCTCGCGCGTGAGCAAACTCGATCGTCGTGCGGATGGCTGCACGATAACTGTCGTCAACGTGCTTGGCGAATACCAGATGGAAGCCGACTGGCTGATCGCCACCGATGGCGGCCAGAGCTTCGTTCGCAACGCGCTGGACCTGAAGCTCAAGGGCATTGCCTACGAAGGCAAGTACGTTATCGCCGACATCGAGATGCAAAGCGATGCCCCCGCGGAGCGGCGAGCGTGGTTCGATCCACCGTCGAATCCGGGATCCACCATGCTGATGCACCGTCAGCCCGACAACGTCTGGCGCATCGATTACCAGGTCCCGGACAACGTCGATCCTGAGGAAGCGATTCGGGAGGAAAACGTGCTGCCCATCGTGGAAAAACACCTGGCCATGCTTGGCGAGCGGCAACCATGGAAACCGGTGTGGCTCAGCATCTATCGGGCCGGCGCAATGACCCTCGACAGCTATTGGCATGGCCGGGTCCTGTTTGCCGGGAACGCCGCCCACGTGGTTCCCATCTTCGGCGTGCGAGGTCTTAATTCCGGCATTGACGATGCTTACAACCTGGCGTGGAAACTCGCTTTTGTCGTCAAGGGCCTGGCTCCGCAAGAACTGCTGGCCACCTACAGCGAGGAGAGGGTACAGGCATTTCATGAAAATATTTCCTATGCAACCAAGAGCACGGAATTCATGGCGCCGCCTTCGCGCGGCTACCAGTTGATGCGCGAGGCAGCGTTGTCGCTGGCCGAGAAGCATCCGGTCCTGTGCTCCCTGCTGAATCCACGGCAGACATCGCCCATCGTGTACCAGGACTCCCATTTGAACACCCCGGCCGACCCTCGGGAAGATTTCGCAGGCGGTCCTGCCCCCGGCGCTGTCCTGCTGGAATGCCCGATTCGCCTGGCCAGCGCGCCGGACGCCCCGGCCTATCTGACGGATCTTCTATCTGAGGGTTTCACGATCCTGGATTTCTCGACGGACGGATCGATGCATGCCGGTGTCGCAGCTGCACTGGAACAACTCGGGAGCGATGGCATACCGGTCCAGGTGTGCATCGCGACCCGTACGCCGGATGCGCGAACCGACGTACGTGCCACGCATTGCGCGCTCGATCACACGGGTAACCTGTTCGACCTCTACGATGGCGAGCCAGGCACGGTCTACCTGGTGCGGCCGGACGGCCATATCGCCGGCCGTTGGCGCAATGTCGGGGCAGAGGCGTTGCAGACGGCAGTCTACCGGGCGCTCGCCAAAATATAAGGACAGCAGATGAAACAGCAACAACTGACCGCCGTCGAACGGGATGAAGTTTATTCGACACTCAGCCAGCGAGTGACCAGTGTCGGCACGGCCCAGGAATCGCTATACCTTGCCAGGCTGGTATTGCTTATGGCCGAGGCGATTGCCGACAAGACGCACATCCTGCGCTTGCTGGAAGAAGCGGGGGAGGGCATGGAGCGCGTACCCTGCGACGGACCGAAGACGGGTTCTTTCTGATATGCCGGGGCGCCATGCGCCCCGCAACGGCTGGCATGGCGCCGATCAGGCCAGCGTATGCGGCCACAGCTCGACGCTGACCCTTGTGCCGGGGTGTGTACTGTCGATGCGCAGGGCATGGTCATGCAGGCGCACCACGGCCGAGACGATGCCCAGCCCGAAACCCGGCATGCTCCGTGTACGGCTTGCCGGCAGGCGGGAAGCGCCCTGCAGCACGGCGTTATGCTGGTCCGACGGCATGCCTGGTCCCCGATCGCTGATGGACATCATCGGGCCCTGCGCCGTGTCGACGAGCGTAATTGCAATCGGCGTGTTGTCCGGGCCGAATTTGATCGCATTGTCGAGCAGGTTGCTGAATGCTTCGAAGAGCAAAGCCTGGTCGCCCGATATCGGCCGGCAGGCTTGCACCTGCAGCGATAGTGTAATGCCGCGCTCCTCCCCCAGCGGTTCATACAGCTCCGCCAGTTCTACCACCAGCGCACCGATGTCGACCATGTCGAAGCGGCCGCGCCGCTGCAGCGCGCCTATCTCGGAAATGCGCAGCAGTGCGCGAAAGCGGTGCAGTAGCATGTCCGTTTCTTCGCCTGCCCGCTCGATTAGACCGGCGATGCCAGCATCGCCATTTGCCTGTGCACGCTCCGCACTCTGGCGCAGCAGGGTACGAACGTGCGAAAGCGGTGTACGCAAGTCATGGGCAATGCCGTCGCAGGCGCCTTTGACCTCGCTGATCAGACTCTCGATCTGACCCAGCATCTGATTGATCAACTGGCTCTGCATCGCGAGTTCGTCTCCGCCGGTCTCGGGCAGCCGTTGGTCCAGGTCTCCGGCGGCAATGAGCAACGTGGTGCGGCGGATTTCATCGAGACGCGTGAGCTGGCGTAGCGAGAGGACGGTGGCGTATGCGAGGCCCGCCACCAGGCACAGGGTACCGCCGCTGATCAGCAGGACGATGAGGGAGCTGCGAATACTGAGCAGGTGGGAAACGTCGCGTGCGATAACCAGCAGCCTGCCGTCGGGACGCCGCCCGAGCGAGGCATATACCACCGGAGGATTTGCATGTCCCGCGATGCGCAGCCCACTGTGCAGGGTATGCGATTCGCCGTCGGGCTTCAGCGCCGCTGGCAACGCCAGTATCTTTCCGGCGACATGCCGGCCGTCGGCCTCGAACAACCCATAGTAGACGACGCGCAGTCGTTCCTTTGCCAGCGTGGCGTCAACGGTCTGGACCAGCTGGCTATCGTCGATGGCATCGAAGTACACTCGCTGCCAGTGCATGATCACGTCGGCGAAGTTGAGCATGTTGGCCGTGACGGTATAGCCGACATAGCCGAGCAGGGTCACGATGACGAACGCGAAGCCAACGGCGTAGACCGACAACCAGCGGAACGCGCTCGTCGACCATTGCTGTCGTGCATTCGTGCCGAACAGGGCGTGGAGCACCCTAGGCACCGGAAGAACTCCTGCCGAGCATATATCCGGTGCCGCGCACCGTCTGCATGGAAAGCCCGGAGGCGGTCCAATCGATTTTCTTGCGCAGTCGGCCCATATGGACATTGATAAGGTTGGTGCCGGGATCGAAGTGGTAGCCCCACACGGCTTCGAAGAGCATGGTGCGGGTGATGTTCTTGCCTGGATGGCGAAGCATGAATTCGAGGAGGCGAAATTCGGTCGGCAGCAGCACCACTTCCTTCCCGTGGCAGAAGACCTTGCGGGCAATCAGGTCCATCGTCAGCGCACCCAGAGCGAGGGCCGCAGTTTCCCTGGGCTCGTCGTCGTCATTGCGGCGGAGCATTACTTCCAGCCTTGCGGCGAGTTCTTCAGGGTCGAAAGGCTTGGTCAGGTAATCGTCGCCGCCGGCCCGCAGACCGCACACGCGCTCGTCGACATCGCCCAGTGCGCTCAGCATGAGTACCGGTGTCTTCGCCCGCATGGCGCGCATGGTCTTGATGATGGTCAGGCCGTCGACGCCGGGCAGCATGCGATCGAGCGTGATCGCGGCGTAGTTGCCGCTCAGCGCACGCACGAGTCCGCTGGATCCGTCGCTGGCCCAGTCGACGCTGTAGCCGCGCTTTTGCAGTTCGTCGATGATTTCCTGCGCCGTAATCGGATCGTCCTCGATTGTCAATATGCGCGAGAGGGTCACGGGTACAGCTCCCTGGGTAGCAATGTTGAAGTTCATGCATCATACACTGCAGGCGTAATGGCCTGCGATGGCGCCCGATATGGCTCGGCATGGCGTGCAAGTGGAGGCAGAATGGCCTCGCGACGTGAGCTCCCCCTTCGCAATGATACCGCCATGACTGCGCGCAGGGCTGGGTGAAGCCAGGCGATGGGGCACCAGGCCCGGCATGGCAGCCTCACGGTGGGACGGTACGCTTCCAGGAAGACAATGACTTCGGGTATGCATGGGCGGGCGTGGCCGCAAGCGGCCGGGGGGCTGCGATATCCCTGTTCAGCTACCGTTCACGACAAGGCTGGCCGGCGGCGTGGAGCGCATGTATCCCGCCGTGCCGCCGCGGATAAATGAGGGAACGGCCTGTCCCTGGGCCAGCAGTGTGGCCTGCCAATGTTCGGTCTGACTCTGCGCATCGAATACGGCGACCACGTTGCCTCCGTCATCGAGGATCAGCATGGCGCCATACACGATGAAGACCACGTCGGTAACGCCGGTATTGTCGTCGTCGACCTTCAGGGTGTGCGTTGATCCCGGCGGTTCGTAGAGATAGGATCCCGCAGTGTTCGGTGGCGAGTCGGGGTACTCGAGGTAGCGCCAGCTGCCAGCAAGCGTGTACGCATGCACGATTCCCGTATGCTTGTGGGTCGGTAGCTGCATGCCTGGCTGGAACCGGATGCGCACGGTCGTCACGGCGGCTTCGATATCGGCCTGCAGCAACATCAGGTCGAGGCCCGGGGAAGTGTAATCCCTGGCGTATGGGAAGTTATTGGTGTCGACGTGCAGCGACTCGGGAATATCGCCTTGCTGTACTTGGTTTTTCACGGGACTCTCCTCCAGATTACAACGATCGGTGTGAAACGCTTCTAGTTTTTATAGAATGAGGCGCCAGGGGCGTCAGGCGCTCTGTTCCTGCCGGATCGGGATTACCCCTGCACCGGCACGCGCCTGTTGCTCGGCATCGGCGCGGCGCTTCAGGTAGCGCCGCATCGCTACCGACGGGCCATCGGCCCCTACCGACATCTCGTACATCTCGTCCGGATCGGTGTCGCGCCACACCTGCTCGAGCGCGGCCAGGCCGTCGACGTCCTCGTAGAACGCGGCGAACAGGTTCTCGTGCATGAACTCGGTAATGTGCTCGTCGTCCTGGGCAAAGTCGCGGCCGTGGATGATGAAGTAGTGGCTCGACGAATGGGTCTGTGGAGTCAGCAGGTGTGCAGTCTTGATGCGCGAGATGTTGCGCTGCGCTTCCGGCAGGGCGCTGTCGTAGAAGCTCACGTTTACCTGATGGAAAGCGGGCGACTTGAATTCCGAGGTGACGATGCGCGCCGCTGTATTGCAGTCGACCAGCCCCGTTGGCGTGGCCCAGACCGGCGGCAGGGTAGTCGGTACCACGTCACGGTGCAGGGCGAAATAGCCATCCTTGAGCTCTGTGCGGAACGGCGCCTTGGCGTAGTCCGGCGTGCCGATTGTCTCTGCGTGCAGGAACGACAGGTGGGTCAGGTCGAGCAGGTTTTCATGCATGCTCACGTAGTTCGATTGGAGATCGAAGTAGCCTTTCGACGTTTGCCACTCGGCCGATTCCAGCCACGCCTGGTCGCGCAGCAGGGTTTCATCGGCCAGGGCCGGGTCGCCCATCCAGATCCATACCAGCTGCCCGCGCTCGACCAACTTGTAGTTCTGCACGCCGATTCCCTTCGGGCAGGTCGCCGCCGAGGGCACGTCGACGCAGTCGCCGTTGGCGTCGTAGCGGAAGCCGTGATAGCCGCACACGACGGTGTCGCCCTCAAGCGCACCCCGCGAGAGGGGATAGGCGCGGTGCGCACAGCGGTCTGTCAATGCGACCGGCTGCCCTTGCTCGGTGCGAAACAGCACCAGGCGTTTGCCCAGCAGGGTGCGTGGCAGTAACTCGTGCTTGAGTTCGTCAACGAAGGCGGCCACGTACCACTCGTTGTAGATGAATTCGGTGCTGCGGTTGGCCATGCTGGCCGTGCTTTTCTGTACGGCCTGCAGCGTTCGTGCGGATAGTTTGCTCATTGTTTGCTCCTTGTGTTCAGGCCAGGACCGATACTGTTTTTACCATCGGGGCCGTGGAGGTCGTCGTTGCCGCAGTTGCGGTCTCTTCGGCCTTGATCTTCTTGTTCACGAGCCAGCGGTAATGCCCCAGCGCGTTGTCGATTGGCAGTGGCATCATCCTGAACTCCGGATCCAGCGCCAGCGACGCGTGTTGGGCGTGGATCATGTCCCAGTCTTCCTTGAAGGCGGCAACGACCTGGCCATGCAAGGTTGCGGTGACGCCCGGGTCGTCGAGCGCGAAGTTATGCGCTTGCGAAAAGAAGTAGTGCGAGCTGTTTTCTGTCTCGGGCGTCAGGGCCTGGGCGCTGCGGAACTGCACCGCGTGGTCGCGGTGCCCGTCAGTGGCGCCGGTGCCCACGGGAGCACTGCCCGAGTCCATCAGCAGCACGCCCGGCAGCAGGAAGTCGTAGATGTTCCAGCGGTCGACATTGGTCTCCCAGCCGGTGAGCCTGTGGACAAAGGGTGCCGGCGGCCCGTTTTCGAACCACCGGGTAATGCGCACACCGTTGTCAAGCCGGTCAACCTTGGCGCGCCCTTCAGCATAGCCCGCGCTTCCGCCGAGGGTCGTTTCGTGCAGAAAGGGCAGATGCGAAAAGTCGAGCAGGTTGTCAGCGATCAGCAGGTGGCTAACGTTGTAGTGGATGTAGTCGGGCTGGTAGCGCCAGTTCGGGCTGTCGAGCCAGAACGTGTCGGGTATCAGTGCGGGATTGGCCGCGGCCGGGTCGCCCATCCAGATCCAGACCCACTTGTTGCGCTCGACCACAGGGAAGGCGCGCACGCAGGCGGCCGGCGGAATGCGGTCGCTGCCAGGAATCTGGGAACAGGCGCCGTTGCTTTCAAAGCGCAGGCCGTGATACATGCAGCGCACGGCGTCGCCTTCGATGCGGCCTTTCGACAGCGGTGCGCCGCGGTGCGGGCAGCGGTCGTGCAGAGCACGGATCGCACCATCGGCGGCGCGGAACATGACGATCGGGATTGAGGTGATGGTGCGGGCGAACATCTCGCCAGCCTTGACTTCATGCGACCAGGCGGCCACATACCAAGTGTTCTTGATAAACATTGTCGTCTCCGTCTTGGCTAGCTGTCGTGAATCTGGCAGCTAACTGTATGAATCGGTTGTAGGCACGTTCGATACCGCTGCGGCGCACCCCGGATGGGGCACGCCGGGCAGTGGCTATAAGTCGAGGACCAGGCAGGCCGAGCGCGCCCGCGAACAGCAGGGCGTCATCTGGTCATTGGCTATGTGCTCGTCGTCGGTCAGGTACATGTCGCGATGGTCGGGTTCCCCTGCGAGCACGCGGGTGAGGCAGGTACCGCATACCCCTTGTTCGCACGAGACGGGAATGTCGACGCCGTGCTCGGCCAGCACCTGGATGATCGTGCATCCTGCGGGCACTTGCAGTCGCATGCCGCTTTTGGCCAATTCGATGTCGAAAGCCCCGTCCGGGTCGGCGTCTGCCGACACCGGGGCCGCCGCAAAATACTCGCGCCGCAGCAGGGCCTCCGGCCAGCCGGCCGCGCGCGCGGCGCCGAGCACATGGTCGATAAAGCCGCCGGGGCCACAGACGTAGACTGGCGTGGTATTCGGGTGCGCCGCCAGGACCGCCGCGATATCGAGCCGCGGCCCCCCGTCGTCGAGATAGAAAAAGGCCCGTCCATCGCCGGCCGCTTCCGCCAGTTCATCGCGAAATACCAGCTTGGTGGCCGAACGTGCGCAATAGTGCAGCTCGAACTGGGCGTTGCTGCGCCTCAGCTCCTTGGCGAATGCCAGGATCGGGGTCACGCCGATACCGCCTGCGAACAGCAGCGATCGCGGTGCCTCGCTCAGCGCGAAGTGATTGCGCGGAGCGCTGATGCGCACCGTATCGCCCACGCGCAAGCGGTCATGCACGGCGATCGAGCCGCCGCGCGAGGCCGGGTCGCGCAGTACCGCGATGCGATAGTGGCCGCTTTCAGACGAGTCGTTGCACAGCGAATACTGGCGTACCAGCCCGGGCCCGAGCTTGATGTCGATATGCGCGCCCGCGGTAAACGGCGGCAGCGGTGTGCCATCGGCAGCCACCAGTTCGAGACTGACGATATCGTCAGCAACCTGCTTTCTGCTCTCAATCCTGACCGACAGGTCGTCCATGCTTGCTCTCCTTAAAAAACGTGACGCAGGCCGGTGTGCAGCGCGCGCTGGCGCCCGGTACTCGAGTTACCCAGCGTGAACAGTTGCGCCGTCAATGGTGCGCCGTCCACCGTGGTTCCCGATGCGTTCTGCAGCGCGCCGGTGATGTAAAGATTGGTGCGCTTCGAAAAGTAATACGAGGCCGATACGGCCAGCGCGTCGTAATCCGCGCGGGCCACCACCCGGGTGTACGCGTAGTCGCCGCCGAGGACCCACAGGTCTGTTGCCTGGTAGCGCATTCCCAGTTCGAGGGTACGCGCGGTCACGCCGGAAATGCCGAACTTCGACTGCGTCAGGTTGCCGTGCACGAACGACCATTCAGCGAACTTGTAGGATGCACCGATACCGGCACTGCGCAGGACATCGGAGGCGCCGGTGGCGCCGAACGGGTTGGCCGAAGGCGCGAGCAGCGACAGGTTGGTGACGTTCACGCCGCTTTGCCAAAGGTATGAAGCTCCGAGGCTCCAGGCGCCGTTCTGATAGGTCAATGCGACGTTGCGGGTGCTGTTCTGGCGCGAGTCGCCGGCCTGCTCGCCGAAACCGTAGGCAACGATGGCCGTCAGGCCTGCGAAGCTGGGGGTCGCGTACTTGATCGAATTGTCCGTCGGGATGTTCAGGATGCGGTCGTGATTTCCCGGGTGGGTGGCCAGGTAGCTTGGGCCATAGCCGAGCATTGCGGCAGAATAGGGCGCCAGTGCATCGACGGTCGCGTTGGCCTGGCGACCCAGGGAAATCGTGCCGAAGCCGCCTTTCAGGCCCACCCGCGCATCGCGGCTGAACAGCGTGTTCGCCGTCGCCAGCGTGCCGGTGTCGAGGTTGTAACCTATTTCCAGTTGGAAGAATGCACTGAGGCCGCCGCCAAGGTCCTCGACGCCCTTGAAGCCGAGGCGAGATTGCTGGAGCGTGCCCGCGTCCATCCGGGTCATGGACTTGCCGCCCTGGTTGCTGACATAGGTCGGACCAATGTCGACGATGCCATAGGTGGTTATCTCGGCAGCCGTGGCACTGGACGCGACAAGGGGTAATACCGAAGCCAGCAGAAGCTTGGTGTTTCTCACGGCGGTCTCCAGATATGGTTTTATGTTGTCGCTCGATGGCGGCGTGCCACTTCGACTTGTAGAAAAAAATTATAGGGATTTAGCGGTCACATCCCGATACCCCTGATGTGGTACAAAGCGCTCCGCATGGTACGGTTCTACAGGCGTGACGGCTCGCCATCACACGTGCGCGACGGTACAACGGAGGTGAGTGCGTTACTGACGCGGCTCGCTGCGGCGATGTCCCGGCAGCCTTCAAGCTATGTGGCGTTCGCGGCCGATGCCCAGGTAGGTTTCGATGATCCTGGAATCGTTCGCCAGGGCTGCTGCGGAGCCTTCCAGTACCAGGCTGCCCGTTTCGATGACATAGCCGTAATCGGAAACCTGCAGCGCAGCACGTGCGTTCTGCTCAATGAGCAGCGTCGACACACCCTTCTCGCGCAGCCCCGAGATGATCTGGAAGATTTCCTTGACGATCAGCGGCGCCAAGCCGAGACTGGGCTCGTCGAGCATCAGCAGCGTTGGCTTGGCCATCAGCGCTCGGCCGATGGCCAGCATCTGGCGTTCGCCGCCTGACATTGTGCCGGCGGCCTGGGCTTGGCGCTGCCTGAGCCTCGGAAACAGTTCATACACCCAGTCGAGCTGGTCCAGGTAATCCTTGTCGCGCAGGCGGTACCTGCGGAAGCTGCCGAGCACGAGGTTGTCGTGCACTGACATTTGTGCGAATAGTTCCCGAGTTTCGGGCACCATCGAGATGCCCGCCAGCACCCGGTGTTCGACATCGAGGTTCATGACCGGCATGCCCCGGTAGGCAATCCTGCCGCTGGAAGGCAACAGGCCGATGATCGCGTTTAGCAGTGTCGACTTGCCGGCTCCGTTCGGGCCGATGACGCTGACGATGCTGCCGGGCGCGACCGACAGGGAAATACCACCCAGCGCCTCCACCTTGCCATAGCGGACATGCAGTTGCTCGACTGTCAATACTGGCTTGCTCATGTTCGTCTCCTCAATCGATCCCGCCAAGGTAGGCCCGCAGGACCACCGGATCCTGTTGGACCTGGTCAGGCCTGCCCTCGCAAATCTTGGTGCCGAACTCCATGACCACCAGGTGGTCGGTCAGTTCCATGACGAAGTCCATGTCGTGTTCGACCAGCAACACGCTCACGCCTTCACGTTGCAGCTGGCGCAGCAGTTCGCCTAGCGCCTGTTTTTCCTTGTGGCGCAGCCCGGCCGCCGGTTCGTCCAGCAGCAGCAGAAACGGATCGGTGCACAAGGCTCGTGCGATTTCCAGGATACGCTGCTGGCCAAGGGGAAGCGAACCGGCCTCCATCTGCAGCCAATCGCCCAGTCCGACGCGGCGCAGCTGGCGCTCGGCCTCCGCAAGCAAGGCCTTCTCGCGTGCGCGGTCGAGGCGCAGCATCGCGCGCGCCACGTCGATCACGTGCGGAATCCGACTGCGCAGGTGTGCCCCGATGGCAACGTTCTCGAGCACCGACATGGCCGGGATCAGCTGCACATGCTGGAAGGTACGGCCGAGGCCGAGCGCAACGGTACGGCGAACGTCCAGGCCGTCGATCGGCACGCCATTGAAAACAACGTGGCCGCCGCTCAGGCCCAGCAGGCCGCTGATCAGGTTGAACATGGTCGACTTCCCCGCTCCGTTAGGCCCGATCAGGCCGACGATATCGCCCGCCTTAAGTTGGAAGCTGACATCGTTGACCGCAACCAAGCCGCCGAATTGCTTGCGCGCCGCTTGCACCTCCAGCACGACTGTACCAGCGGCGGGTCTGCTGCGGTGCGACAGCGTTACAGTGGCGCCTGCGTCGCTCGTTATTGCGCGAGGCGACGGCGTCGTGGCACGCGTGCCGAAGCGCGCCGCGATGTGCGGCCACAGGCCTTCCTGTGCATACTGGAGAATCAGCACGAGGATCACACCATAGATGATGATTTCGATATTTCCACTGGTTCCCATCAGTTGCGGCAGCCAGAACTGGAGCTTGTCCTGCAGCAGCGTCATCAGGCAGGCGCCGAGCAGGGCGCCCCAGACATGGCCGGCGCCGCCTATGACAGCCATCATCAGGTACTGGATGCCCATGTTCAGGCCGAACGGGGTCGGGTTGACCGTGCGCTGGAAGTGCGCGTAGAGCCAACCGGCCACCGAGGCATACAGCGCGGCCAGCACAAAGGCCGTAATCTTGTAGCGCGCCGTGTCGACGCCCATGGCTTCGGCCATGGCGGTGCCGCCATGGAGTGCTCGGATCGCCCGGCCAGGCCGAGAATCGAGGAGGTTGGTCGTAAGCCAGATCGCCAGCAGGGCAACCGCCCAGATCAGATAATAGATTGAGCGGCCATCGTCGAGTGCGATGCCGCCCAGCGAGATCGGCGCGATGCTTCCGAGGCCATCGTACTTGCCCAGCTCTTGCGCCGTGCCGAACAGGTAGTACAGCGACAAGCCCCAGGCGATGGTGGCCAGCGGCAGGTAATGGCCGGACATGCGCAGCGTGATCGAACCGATTGCCCAGGCACTCACGCAAGTGATCGCCAGGCCGGCCAACAGTCCCAGCCATGGCGACACCTGCAGGCTGGTGTTCAAGTACGCGGTGGCATAGGCACCGACCCCCACGAATGCGGCCTGGCCGAACGAGGTCAAGCCGCCGATGCCGGTCAGCAGTACCACCCCCACGCAGACGGTGCCATACAGGCCGATATAGTTGGCCTGGGTTATCCAGAAATTAGGCAGTGGCAGCAGCGGCAGCGCTGCCAGCAGCAGGACAAAGCCAATCAGGGCGCGGCGCTGCATCATTCTTCTCCTTCGCGTGCCCCGCTGGCGAGAGAGCGCCACAGCAGGATCGGGATGATCGCAGTAAACACGATCATTTCCTTGTATTCGCTGGCCCAGAAGGAGGAGAACACCTCGATCAGGCCAACGGCCAAGGCGCCGACCGCGGCCAGCCCATAGCTGACCAGTCCGCCAAGAATGGCACCGACAAATCCCTTCAGGCCGATCAGGAAGCCGGAGTCGTAGTACATTGCCGTACTCGGCACGATCAAAATCCCGGACAAGGCGCCGATCAGCGCCGCAAAGAACAGTGAGAGCTTGCCGGCGAAGAGGGTCGAGATGCCCATCAGGCGGGCTCCGTTGCGGTTCATCGCGGTGGCGACGAGCGCCTTGCCATACAGCGTGCGGCTGAAAAACAGGGCCAGCAGCAGTATCAAGACCGCACAGGTTGCGAGCACCAGCATGCTTTGTGCACTCACCTGGACGTCCCCCCAAACAAAGTTGCTGTCCAGGTAGGGCTCGGTGCGCGAGCCCTCGGGACCGAAGATCAGTAGGCCGAGGCCGGTCAGCACGAAATGCACTCCGACCGATACGATCAGAAGGATCAGGATCTTGGCGCTGGCCAGGCGCTGGTAGGCAATACGGTAGATCATCGGTCCCATCGGTGCCACGATCAGCAGCGATATGACGGCCTGTACCAGTACCGGAAACCTCTGCGGTGCAGCCCATGACGCCAGTGCCGCGATCGCCAGTGCGGGCAGCAGGCCCACCATCACGATGCGCGGCAGTGTGTGCCGCCTGCCGGCGCGCAGCGCGGCGCCTGCGTCAAGCAGTGTCGCCAGCACGGCCAGTACGATCAGTACCCAGACGGTGCCGGGAACCATGCCGGACTGCAGTGCCACGAGGGTCAAGGCACCGAAGGCAACGAACTCGCCTTGTGGCAGGAAGATGATGCGCGTAATCGAGAACACCATGACGAGTGCCATCGCCACCAGCACGTAAATCGCGCCCGTGGTGATGCCGTCCTGGGCCAGGACTGAAAAGATCGATATATCCACGAGTTTTACTCCCAAGTACCGGGTGGTGGCCCGCTCGGCTGCTGCCGCGCTGGCCTGAATAAATGGACCTAACGCTTGGCGGAAACCGTGTCGAGCACCCACTTGCCATCCTGGATGCGAACGATCAGGCGGGCGCGCTCATCGAGGCCGGAATGGTCGGAATGCGTCATGTTGATCACGCCTGTATTGGTTGCAAGGTTCCTGATGCCCTCGATTGCATCACGCAACGCCGCGCGGAATTCGCGGGTGCCAGGTTTGCCGGCCTTGGCCGCGATCGGCAGCGCATGCTCGAGGATCGGCAGCACGTCGTAGGCCTGGGCTGCGAAATTCGAGCGCGAACCGGCGCCGTATTTGGCCTCGTAGGCGGGAACGAACCTGGCGTTGTTTGCTTTCGTTGGATAGCCGTCGGGCAGTTGTTCCCAGACCAGATTGGGACCTACCGGCAGCAGGCCGCCGTTGATCGACTTGCCGCCCACTCGCAGAAAATCGGCAGTCGCAGCGCCATGTGTCTGGTAGATCTTGCCGGTGTAGCCTCGGTCCTTGAGCGCCTTGTGCGGCATTGTCGCTGGCGTGCCGGAACCGGCGACCAGGATCGCATCCGGCCTGGACGCGATCACGCGCAGCACTTGCGCGGTAACGCTGGCATCCTTGGGATTAAAGCGCTCGATGCTGACCAGCCTGATATTGGATTTGGCCGCCAGCACCTTGATTTCAGTCAGCCAGCTCTCGCCGTAGGCATCGGCGAATCCGATAAATCCAACCGTCTTGATCCGGTTGTCGACCATATGCTTGATGATGGCGCTGGCCATCAGCGAGTCGTTGGCGGCCGTCTTGAAGACCCATCTGCGCTTGTCGTCCATTGGCGCCACGATGCGGGCCGAGGCGCCGAGTGCGATCATGGGTGTCTCGCTACCGCCGATGGCCTCGACGATGGCCAGCGACTGCGGCGATGTGGAAGAACCGACAATCAGGTCGACTTTCTGATCAAGGAACATCTTGGCGTTCTTGACCGAGTTGGTGGTGTCGGTCGCGTCATCGACGACCATGAACTCCACCGGCATGCCGCCTATGTTTTTTGGGAACAGCGCAATGGCGTTGCGTGCACCGATGCCGAGCACCGCAGCGGGACCGGTTGTCGGTACCGTGACCCCGACGCGAACCACCTGGGCATGGGCGTTCTGGCTGAGGGCGGACAGCAGGAGGGCGGAAAGAGATACGGCCGGTCGTACACGTCTCATGTGATCCTCTTGGGCTCATTATGGTTAATATGTTAGTGGATTAGATAATATGTTATCGAATCCTGTCAAGCGGGGCTTTTATTCCAGAATGCGGCCGCTCGGGCCCGAGTAGGGCAGGCCCGGCGGGACCGCGAGAATGTTGCCTGACCAATCTCGCGTACCCCTGCAGCGACAAGGTCGAGCCCAATCCAACTGGTGGACTGAATCAACTGACGATGTACGCAGGCGCTCAGCGCCGGTCCTGAGGCGGCGGTTGGAAGACGAAATGATGTTTGCCACATCGCTGGGAAGCGCATTCACCCGGCCGACGTGACGATAGAGTTTCGGGGTAGGAAATCGTCGTCATGGTTACCGCATGCTCGGCGAATGTGTCGGCACATGGGTGCCTGCAGACGTCCGGCTTTCGGTCTTTCATCCCACACGCTTGTCGTGTCGACCCACTGGCCGGGCGCTAGGCCAGTGGGTCGATATCGAGCCTGTTCGCAAAAGTAGGCGGCGCATGCCTAAGTCACTGCGGTAACGGTCGTCCATGCCGGAGATGATTGTGTTGTACTGGTGATGCGAGCGCATGGTCATCAGCACGAACAGTACCTTGCCAGGGTGGGCGCGGGCCCGATGGATGGGCGTGCCCTTGTCCGCGAGGTGGACGATGAATTACGGCTTGACGCTGCCCGTCATCCACTCGCGTTCGCGCAAAGGGATCTTCAGGTGGAATCCGTCGCGCCTGCCGGCGCGGGCCTTGTAGTTGTTGAACCCGGCGATGGCACGCTCAATAGCGTGGCGAATCCACGCATAGTCATGCACCTACCAGTCCCGTGACGTCCTGGTATTACCGAGTGTGGCATCGGGCATGCCAGCAACGATGGCAAGTCTATGCAACGATAGTTCGATACGTAGGCTGAAGCCTGGATCGGCGTCGTCGATGATTTGCTCTTTGTCGTGAAGGTAAACCACTGGCGCGACGATGCACAGTCCCAGTCCTGAACCGCTGCGATCCTGGGCATCGGGACGACCTATGTCAAGGCCTAGCCCATCTTCTGAGCCTTGTCGCCGCCCGTCCTGACTATTCGGGGAACGTGTCGAACGTACCCTTCACCTGCTGGCGCAGCCACATATTGGCTGCGTCGTGGTGGAAGCGCGGGTGCCAGTGCTGCCGGATCGCGAACGGCGGCACCGGCATCGGCGTGGGCACCATGCGGATGCTCTTGTAACCGGCGAACTTGGTGGCCAGCTCCCGCGGCACCGTCGCGATCAATTCGGGGTTCTCCTCGATGATCATCGGCACGGTCAGGAAGTGCGGCGTCGTCAGGTAGATTCGGCGCGGCCCGTCCAGTTCGTCGACGATGGCGTCGTAGGCATCTTCCAGCTTGCCAGAGAGCGACACGACGATGTGCTCCATGGCGAAGAACTGGTCGCGGCTCAGCGTGTCGCCGATCCAGCGGTTGCGGCGGTTGACGATCGTGACAAACGAGCGGGTGAACAGCTGCTGCTGGAACAGTCCCTTCGGCACGGCGTGCAGGGAGCCGAGCGCCAGGTCTCCTTCGCCGCTTTCCAGCACGGCCTGCACGTGGCGCATCGCGACCTGCAGGGTACGTACCGTGCAGTGCGGGGCTGTCTGGCGCAGCCGCGCGATCAGCCGGGGCAGGAAGATCAGCTCACCCATGTCCGTCAGTAGCAGGCTGAAGCCCCGTTTCGCCGTTGCCGCATTGAAGCCCTCGCGCACCAGCAGTTCGGTGCGCACCGTTCCCATCACCGACAGGACTGGGCCGCGCAATTCCAGCGCCCGTGGCGTCGGCTGCATGCCACTGCCGGTCTTCATGAACAGTGGGTCGTCGAAGAACAGGCGCAAGCGTTTCAGCGCGTGGCTGACCGCGCTCTGCGACATCGCCAGTTGGTCAGCGGCGCGGCTAACGTTGCCAACGCGGATGAGGGCATCAAATACTGGCAGTAGGTTGAGGTCCAGCTCAGCATTATGCAGATCATTCATAACGTGAATCGATGGTGTGTGATTTACACATAATATTCGATTGCGTATCTTTTCGTCACGCTCAACAAACGAGGAGATGGCACCGTGGCAGAGAAAAAGTTCGCATCGCAGGCCGACCTGGAAGAAAAGAAAACCAGCTTCATTAAGCTTTCCGATAACGCTTACGCGTACACGGCTGAGGGCGATCCCAATTCGGGTGTCATCATCGGTGACGACAGCGTCATGGTGATCGACACGACTGCCACGCCCGTGATGGCGCAGGCCCTGATCAAACACATCCGAAGCGTGACGGACCTGCCGATCAAGTACGTGGTGCTGACGCACTACCACGCCGTGCGCGTGCTGGGTGCCTCGGCGTATTTCGCGGAAGGCGCCGAGCAGGTGATTGCCTCGCGCGGTACCTACGAAATGATCGTCGAGCGTGGCGAGCACGACATGAAATCCGAGATCGAGCGTTTCCCGCGCCTATTCGCTGGGGTGGAATCTGTGCCGGGCCTGACATGGCCCACGATGGTGTTCGATAACGAAATGTCGATCTTCATGGGCAAGCTGGAAGTGCAGCTGGCGCACGTGGGCATGGGCCATACGAAGGGCGACACTATCGCCTATATCCCGTCGCAGAAGATCTGCTTCTCGGGCGACCTGGTCGAGGCGGATGCCGCCGCCTACACGGGCGACGCCCAGCTGGAAGAATGGCCCACCACGCTGGAAATCCTGCGTGCAATGAACTTCGACAAGCTCGTTCCCGGCCGTGGCCCGGCGCTGCTGAATCCCACGGAAGTCAATGCAGGCATCGACTACACGAAGGATTTCGTCACCACCCTGCTGCAGAGCGCCAGGGAAGCGGTGTCTGACAAGCTGGACCTGAAAGCCGCGATGGCGCACGTGCGCTCCAAGATGGATCCGAAGTTTGCCCACGTGTTCATCTACGAACACTGCCTGCCCTTCGACGTCACGCGCGCATACGACGAGGCAAGCGGCATCAAGCACCCGCGCATCTGGACCGCCGAGCGCGACAAGGAAATGTGGCATTCGCTGCAAGCCTGACGGACGAGGTGAAATGATGGAGACCGACTTCCAGCAGCGCGTATTCGAATACCGGCCGCGCGAGGATAACGACGAGGGCATCCACCCCGTCGTGGTGGTGGGTGCCGGCCCGATCGGCCTGGCCACAGCGATCGATCTGGCCAGGCAGCAGATTCCCGTGATCCTGCTCGACGACGACAACCGCCTGTCGAACGGTTCACGGGCAATCTGCTTCGCCAAGCGCACGCTCGAGATCTTCGACCGGCTCGGTTGCGGCGACTCCATGGTGAAGAAGGGGGTAAGCTGGAACGTTGGCCGGGTGTTCATGGGTAACGAACAGATATATAGCTTCGACCTTTTGCCGGAGCAGGGGCACGAACGCCCGGCGTTCATCAACCTGCAGCAGTATTATGTGGAAGGCTATCTGCAGGAGCGTGCCCAGAAACTGCCGTCCCTGGACCTGCGCTGGAGCAGCAGGGTGACGGGTCTTACCCAGAATGCCGACGGCGTGACCCTGACCGTATCCGCGCCTGACCGCGAGTATGCGCTGCGTGCGCAATACGTGGTGGCGGCCGATGGCGGCCGCAGCGCCATCCGCGGCTTCCTCGGCCTCGAAAGCAAGGGACGCGTGTTCCAGGACCGTTTCCTGATCGCCGACGTGAAGATGACGGCCGAGTTCCCGTCGGAGCGCTGGTTCTGGTTCGATCCGCCGTTCCACCGTGGTCAATCGGTGCTGCTGCACCGCCAGCCCGACGATGTGTGGCGCATCGACTTCCAGCTGGGCTGGGATGCCGACCCGGTTGCCGAGCGCGCGCCCGAGCGCGTGATCCCACGCATCCAGGCCCTGCTCGGCAAGGAGGTCGACTTCACGCTGGAATGGGTCAGCATCTACACGTTCTGCTGCCTGCGTATGGACAAATTCCGCCATGGCCGCGTGCTGTTCGCCGGCGATTCGGCTCATGGTGTTTCGCCGTTCGGCGCCCGCGGCGCCAACAGCGGTGTACAGGATGCCGACAACCTGGCGTGGAAACTACGCTTAGTCCTGCAGGGTAAGGCGCCCGATGCGCTGCTCGACACGTATGGCAGCGAGCGCGAATACGCGGCCGACGAGAACATCCTGAACTCCACGCGAGCAACCGACTTTATCACGCCCAAGAGCGCTGTGAGCCGGCTGTTCCGTGACGCGACGCTGCAACTGGCGCGCGACCATGCGTTTGCGCGCAAGATGGTCAACAGCGGACGGCTTTCGCTGCCTTCGGTGTATAGCGATTCGCTGTTGAACACGCCCGACGTGCAACCATTCGCCACCGCGTTGCGTCCTGGCGCGCCGGCCGCCGATGCCCCGGTTGCCATCGATGGCGCACCGGACTGGCTGCTGCGGCGGGTCGGCGACGACTTCACTGGCATCTACTTTGCTGGCAGCCACATCGACGCCGAGGTACTGCGCCGGTGCGCCTGCCTTGCCGAAGCGGACGTTCCGATGCGCACGCTGGTCGTGGTGGCACCGGGCACGTCTGCCGGACCGGGCATGCTGGCCGATACCGAAGGTCTGGTGCGCCAGCGCTACGGGGCACAACCGGGCAGCTTCTACCTGCTGCGCCCCGACCAGCACGTATGCGCGCGCTGGCGTGAATTCGATGAGACGGCTGTCCGCCAAGCCATTGCCCGAGCCACCTGCAACGTGAAGGAAACAGCATGAACTCGCGTCTGAACCTCGACAGCAACCTGGCCGCGCCGGATGACTTCTACGAAGCGCTGATCGACGCCCACCAGGAACTCGATGACGAGCAAAGCAAGATGTTGAATGCGCAACTGGTCCTGCTGCTGTCGAACCACATCGGCAACCTGGCGGTCTTGCTGGAAGCCCTTGCAATCGCGCGGGCAAACGCCGGCGTACAACCACGTTGAAACAAGGGGCGCAGTACGCAGCCCGGGCATGCTCTCTTAGAAGTTATGCTATTTACTCGCGCGCCCATCTGCCCATCAATCCGCCGTGGAAGCTCTGGCGAAGTCGGTATCATGTACAGTTCCATTATCACTACCGCACAGGCAGCGAAGCTCCTCGGAGTGTCGCCTAGAACGGCCCAACTGTGGATAGAAAGCGGGGAAATCCCGTCGTGGAAGACCCCGGGCGGCCATCGTCGCGTGTTCCTGTCCGACGTGCTGTCGTTGCTGGCCTGCGTCGACCCTGGACAGCCGGCACCTCCAGTAGTCTGCGTCCTTGCCGACGAACGTCGCCATGCAATGTGGACCGGTGCATTGAAGCGCCTCCGCGTCGGTAGCATCGCCTGTTTCGACGACCCTATCGCCGCAGCAGTGGCAATGGGCGCAGCAGTGCCGGAGGTGCTGCTGGTGCATGCGGAAACGGCCGACGACCTTCGCCCGGCTTTCCTCACGTCGCTACGGGCTGTCAGGCTGTTGGATCGCCTTCGCATCGTCGTTGCCACCCATCTTTCACCCGAGGTCGTTCACAAATTGCTGGTTCCGGCCCTGGCCTGTGAAACGGTCCAGCTCGACGAATCGACAGTGGATCTCGCCCCCAATCTTGGAGGGCTGTCGTGTTTCCGTTAAACGCATCGTTCAACAGGCACCAGCAGGCATGGGCGTCTCGTATATCGCTACCTATCGCAACGGCATCCGCGCGACACTGGCGGCCAGCCGCCTGGGTGTAGTCCGTTACCAGCCCATGCCGGATTGCGACGCAAGCCAGGACTTCTACCGTACTACGGCATTCTTTCATTTATCGCCAATTCGCCGCCGGTGCCGTATACGCACCTGCGCGCGCATTGGATTATGACCGAAAGGGTGCGGCACGATCCGCACCCTCGAAAAAGAATTGCCGGAGGCATTGCCGCCATACCGCCAGGTTTCGAGCCATCCCGACATGCCTGCAACCCAGTGAAGGGTTGCGGCATCAACGTGTCGGTCAACAGAACTGCGCGGCGCAGTCCCGCCGCCTGCTGAAGAAACGGATCAGTAAGCCTCGTTGCCTGATCACCTTGACGGCTTTGTCTGCTTTCAAGGGACTGGTCGCCACGCTCGGCATCCTGCACATGCCATCGGTATTCGGTATTGACGGCAACAGCGGTGGTCACGGCAACGGAGACGACTCGCCCAGCTTGGAGCGATTTTACGCGGTGGCATCGATCGACACAGAAGGCCAGTCGCCTGCGATCGGCCGGTTCACCGCCGTTTGCGCCTGGTTGTCGATTCCTTGCACAGACGTGGGACTGGGCTTTTCAGAATCCCCGCTCAAGTCCAACGCCTTGACCAGTTCATCAACCGAACGGGTCGAGCTCCATTCGCGGCAGTACCGAAAAGCGCATACCGCCATGCGATTAACGCGCTTAGTGTTCGACGTTTCGGGAATATAGAATTGGGGCACCATAACAACGAGGCCGACTCGGCGCGAGCAGCACAGCAGTCGTGCTTGCCGCCCTCGGGCCAGATCGATCTGATGACTTCCAGGCGTTCCTTCCTTACTGCCTCTGCCATAGCAGGACTGTTTCCACTGGTTTCCTGCAGTTCCAGTTCCAGTTACTCCCGTCCCAACATCGTGCTGATCGTGCTAGACGATGTGGGCTTCTCCGATCTTGGCCCTTATGGATCGGAGATCCGGACGCCGGCGATCAGCAGCCTCGCGAACGAAGGCGTGCGCTTCAACCGGTTCGACACCAAGGCGATCTGCTCGCCTACCCGTGCATCGCTGCTGACCGGGTGCAATCCGCAAACGGTCCGGATGGCCGACTTGCCGGTGCCAAGTCCGGATCCGGCCAACACGACGAAGTATCGCGGCGAGCTTCCCGAAAATGCGCGCACGCTGGGCCAGGTGCTCAAGGATGCCGGCTACTTCACGGCCGCATTCGGCAAGTGGCATCTTGCCCCCGGCAAGGAAGACGGCAAGCCTGGCAACAATGCCTCCTGGCCTCTGCAGCGCGGCTTCGACTATTTCTACGGGTTTGCGGCCGGCTGGACGGACCAGTACCATCCGAATCTCGTGGAAGGAAACTCGGTCGTGCCGGTGCCGATGCGAGCGGGCTATCACCTATCTGTCGACCTGGTTGACAGGGCTATCGCGAAGATCAGCGGCAACAAGACGGCAAACCCTGGTCAGCCTTTTTTCACATACCTTGCATTCGGGGCGGGGCACTCGCCGATCCAGGTGCCACGCGCCTATATTGACCGGTACGCGGGCGTTTACGAAAAGGGGTGGGATGTGTTGCGCCAGGAGCGCTTCAACCGCATGCAGGCCATTCCCGGCCTGTTGCCGCCAACTACGAAACTGCCCGCGCGCAACACGGGCGACCGCGCCTGGAGCGATTTGACCGAGGACGAGCAGGTCGTGTTCGCGCGCTTCATGGCCACCTACGCCGGCTTCATTGAGCACACGGACGAACAGATCGGCCGTCTGGTCAGCCACCTGAAGTCGACGGGCGACTACGACAATACGGTGTTTGTCGTCCTGTCCGACAACGGCGCGGCGAACGAGGCAGGACAGGTCGGCGCGTTCGAGCGGCTGTACTGGCCGAACACGCTCACGCCCGCGCAGATGCGGGCGCGGCTCGACGAACTGGGCACCGACAAGACGCAGTCGCAGTACCAGCGGCCCTGGGCCATGCTGGGTAACACGCCGTTCCGGCGTTACAAGCTCTGGCCCCATGCCGGGGGCGTGCGCACCCCACTCGTGCTGAGCTGGGCAAACCGCATCGCGTCGCCGGGCACGGTGCGGCAGCAGTACCTGGATGTAAGCGACCTGGCGCCCACGCTGGCGGAACTGGCCGGCACGTCATTCCCGACGGCCGTCAATGGCGTGGCGCAGATACCGGTGGCAGGCAATTCGATCGAGCCGGTGTTGCGCGATCCACAGGCAAACGGTCGCGATGTACAATTCTTCGAGATGCGCGGCAACCGTGCCATCACGTCCGGCAAGTGGAAGGCGGTGGCGATCCACACGTATGGGCAGGATTTTTCGAAGGATAGGTGGGAACTGTTCGATCTGGCCAACGACTTCGCAGAATCGACCAACGTGGCCGCGGTCTACCCCGCTAAGCTAGAGGAGCTCAAGCAACTGTGGGCCTCGGAAGCAGCGAAGTACAGCATGCCCGCCCTTTCCGATCCGCCGGCCTCCACGGTATACCTGAACGATTATGGAGATGCGCTGCTTGAAACACCGTGAACACGATGATGGCCAGCCCCCCGGTATGGTCCGGGTTCCCGCCGCGACGTTCTCGATGGGCTCGGATACGGCGTATGAGGAGGAGCGTCCGCGGCGCAGGGTCGCCGTCGATGGCTTCTGGATTGACAGGACGCCCGTGACCAATAACCAGTTCGCGGCCTTCGTCGCCGCGACAGGGTACGTCACATTGGCGGAAATCGCGCCCGACCCGGGCATGTATCCTGGGTTGCAGCCCGAACAGTGCGTCGCGGGCTCTGCGGTGTTTGTGGCGCCGGCCGGCCCGGTACCGCTTTCGCAACCCGACGCTTGGTGGCGCTGGGTGATCGGGGCAAACTGGCAGCACCCGGCTGGGCCCAGGTCGTCGATCGAAGGCATTGGCGACCATCCGGTCGTGCACATCGCGCACCAGGATGCCGCCGCCTACGCACGATGGGCAGGCAAGTCGCTGCCCACCGAGGCGGAGTGGGAACTCGCGGCAGGCGGGGGCCTGGACGGCACCGCGTTCCCATGGGGCGAGGAACTGGCGCCTGATGGCAAAGGCATGTGCAATCACTGGCACGGCGAATTCCCCTGGCAGGACCTGAAGCCACCCGGCGCGGCAAGGACGTCCGCCGTTGGATCCTTCCCGCCAAACTGCTACGGCATCGTCGACATGATCGGCAACGTGTGGGAATGGACCGACGACTGGTATGGACTGGCGCAGCCGAATTCTGGTCGGGCCTGCTGCGTGCCGCGTAACCCGCGCGGCAGCAGCCGCGACGACAGCATCGATCACGACTGGGGCGGAGCGGTACCGCGCAAGGTACTGAAGGGCGGCTCGCACCTGTGCGCGCCGAACTACTGTGAACGATACCGGCCGTCCGCCCGGATTCCGCAGCCGGTCGATACGACGACAAGCCATGTGGGATTCCGCTGCGTACTGAGGGGACCGGCTTGGCACAATCAAGACTGGCATTAACTGCTGTGCGATTGCCCACCAATGTGATACGAGCCAAATGGTACAGTACGTTCCAAGCAGGCAAAACCATCAGGGGCGATGAATTCATCGTGCTGCTCCAGGAGCTTGGAGCCGGCTTCGCTGCCGTCACCTACACCGCGCTCTCGATGGCGGAGCCGTCAGGCACGGCGTTGGCGCAACCAATCCGCACCCCTGGACAGTCACGCTGCGTGGATCGAGCACCTGGTGCAGGCCGGAGCGTGATGCTGCCCGCGAACCACGTATTCCCACCGGCCGGCCTCGCTTTCATGTTCGCGGCCGTGCCGATCTTGTTGACGTCGAAACCGACGTGCATTGCCGATACGACACTCGCTAAGTTCGATGAATCTAGCAGGCGCAGCGAAGGCTTTCCTGTACAGCGCCTTACGGCTGCCGTCACGACAGCATGTTCGACTCTGCAGCGGGTCATCGGCTTCCGTTACACCCTTTTTCATGGCGTGCAGCGTTCTGGCCGGATGACACGGCAAAATGTTACGCAGCAAGCTTCATCGGTGGGTTTTTCTTCAGCAGCGCAACAACTTCGGGCAGCGGAACCGGCCTGCAGTACAGGTAGCCCTGCATGCACGGGGCTCCGTGCATCGCCAGGAATCGTGCCTGTTCCACGGTCTCGATGCCTTCCGCGACGACACGCAAGCCCAGGTGGCCGGCCATCGCCAGGATCGACTGGACGATCGCCATGCCATTGGCATCATGGGGCATGTCGCGCATGAAGCTCCTGTCGATCTTCAGTTCGTAAAGCGGCATCTTGCGCAGATAAGCCAGGTTTGAATAACCAGTACCGAAGTCGTCGATCGAGAAGCGGATGCCCAACGTTGTCAAGTCGCCCATGCGAGTCACGGTTTCATCAAGGTTGTCGACCAGTAAGCCTTCGGTGACTTCGAGGATCAACTGTTGCGGCCGCATCCCGGTTTCAAGCAGCGTAGCCTTAACGCTGGAGACAAAATCGGGCTCGCGAAACTGGCGCGGGCTGACGTTTACCGATAATGGCAACGGGCAGCCTGCTGCGTCCAGCTCTCGCCAGGCCAGGCAAGCCTGGCGCAGCACCCATGCACCGAGCGGTACGATCAGTCCGGTTGCCTCCGCGACTGGAATGAACACGTCAGGTGGCGTCATCGTGCCATCGGCACGGCGCCAGCGCAGCAGTGTCTCGGCCCCGACCGGAGTGCCATCCGGGGCGACCTGCAGTTGCAGATGCAGTGCCAACTCATCGTTCTGCATTGCGCTGAGCAGGTCGCGCTCGAGCGTCAGCGCCTGTTCGGCACTGGCCAGCATCGTCGGTTGAAACAGCGCCACCCCCTTGCGCCCGGCTGCCTTGGCATGGTACATGGCCGTGTCGGCTTCACGGAGCAGATCCTGGACGGTTTGCCCCGCCCGCGTCGGCAGCGCCACCCCGATACTGCCTGACGAATGGTAGAACTGCCCGTCGATGGTGAGGGGTTCGCGCAGTGCCGCGCACACCTGATCCGCCAGCCGGAGCGCAGAAGTGGTTGCGACGCTCTCGTCGTTGCCCAGGTCTTCAAGCAGCACGACGAACTCGTCGCCGCCGAGGCGTGCTACCGTGTCACCCTTCCGCACCGAGCTGGACAATCGGGCCGCCACGTGCCTGAGCAGCGCGTCGCCTGTGGCGTGGCCGCGCGCATCGTTGACATGCTTGAAATTGTCGAGGTCGATGAACAGCACGCTGCCCAGGCCGCGTCCGGCATGCGCCTTCGCTACCAGCGCATCGAGGCGTTCCATCAGCAGGCGCCGGTTCGGGAGCCCGGTCAGTACGTCGAAGAACGCCAGTTGGTGGACCGCATTGGCGGCGCGGCGCTGTTCGGTGATGTCGCGCGCGATCGAGACCCAGTGTGTGATTGGCCCTGCCTCGCCCGCGAAAGGCACCATGTCCAGCTCGATCCAGTAAGGGGCACCAGCCTTTGTATAGTGCACCGTCTGGACAGACACCGGTTCGTACCGCGCCATCGCATCGACAACGGTCGCGATCGCGACAGGATCGGTATCCGGACCGTGCAGCATGCGCATGCTGCGACCGATGATCTCATCGGCGCGGTAGCCGCTGCGGCGCTCGAAGGCAGCGTTGGCAAAGATCACCGGCTGCACGGTTCCGCGGCCATCGACCGCCTTGACGATCAGGACCATCTCGTTCAGGCCGGCGAGCGCCGCCGACGTGAGTTGTAGTTCGCAGTTCAATGCGTGCAGTGCGGCCTGTCTTTCTTCCAGCGAGCCGGTGACCGTGCGTGCGTGGTCCAGCGAACGCGACAAGCCCTTGAGCATGGTGTCACACGTCAGCGTGACAAGGGCGGCGATACAAGTGAAGTTCACGGTAAGGATGAACACACCCTGCACTGCATGGGGTGGGTAGCCTGCGACAGCCAGGACGCTGAATCCGGCCAGACCGAGAACCAGGACGGTGCCCGCGGCCGCCGCAAGTGAGATCAGCGCCGGACGCACGCCGAGAAAGATCACTGCCATGATCGGCAGCGCCATCAGCATGTAACAGATGCCGAAGGCATCGATCGTGATCATCGACAGGACTGACACGCCGTAAATGAGAGCGAGAAAACACCATACACGGACGGCGTAGGGGAGGCGGCGCAGGCGCCAGATCACGAAGACGGTGCCGAGGGCGACCGTATCGATCAGAACGATCTGGTTCAGGCCGTGGTGAAGAGCAAGCGCCATGGTCGGGAGTGCAGTCACGAGCGTCAGCATCTGCACGATCGACATGACTGATTTAAAAATGCGCACACGCCATTGCGCGATATCGTTGAAGTCCATCGTGAATTCTTTCTTGAATGACCGTGCCCGCCTTCGGGAGCCATCAGCTGCGGTTGACTGCCACGGCCATCATTGAATGGGGCTCGCCATCACACGCCGTGCAATGACGCTGGGTGGCCGGCTCGCCACAGGTTGCGGGATGTCTGGCTACAGCGCGATGGCTGTCGGATTTCGCGCTCGGCGTGGCGAGACGCGGGAATGAGCCGCCATCTTCAGTGTCGGTCGGGGAGGCAGGAGCGTCGCCTCGGGTGCCGTGCCGGTCTGGAAGGTACCGACCAGAGCAGCCAGCTCATGGGCTTCCGTCTGCATGGCATCGGCCGCGGCGGCGGCCTCTTCGACCAGTGCTGCATTCCGTTGTGTCACCTGGTCCATATCCGCTATGGCCTGATTCACCTCTTCGATCCCGGCACGCTGCACATCGCTGGCAGCGGCGATTCCGCTCACCAGGTCCGTCACACGCTTGACGCTGCCGACGACGTCTTCCATGGTTGCGCCGGCCTGGTCCACGAGACGGGTGCCAGCCTCGACCGTCGCGACCGAGTCATCGATGAGTCCCTTGATCTCCCTTGCCGCTGCGGCAGAGCGCTGCGCGAGGGTACGCACCTCGCCCGCGACCACGGCGAAGCCGCGACCTTGCGTTCCGGCGCGTGCCGCCTCGACGGCGGCATTGAGTGCCAGGATATTCGTCTGGAATGCGATGCCGTCAATGACGCCGATGATATCGGCGATCCGGCGTGACGACGCGTTGATGGCTCCCATGGTATGCACGACCTGCGCCACGACAGCGCCGCCGCGCGCCGCAGTGTCCGATGCAGCGCCAGCCAGTTCGCTTGCGTGGCGGGCGTTGCCGGTATTTTCCTTCACCGTCGTGGTCAGCTCTTCCATTGACGATGCCGTCTCTTCGAGCGAACTGGCCTGCTGTTCCGTGCGGGAGGACAGGCTCTGGTTGCCGGCGTTGATTTCGTTCGAGGCAGCTGCAATCGTGTCGGTGCTTGCACGCACGCGGGTGACAATGCCCAACAAGGCGCTGCTCATCGCCTGCAACGCTGTCATCAGCTCCCCGGTCTCGTTTCTGGACGTCTCCCGGACCCGTACTGTCAAATCGCCCTGTGCGACACGCTTGGCGATGCTCACAGCCTCGGCCAGCGGGACGAGGATGGTGCGCGACAGCCCATATGCCAGCCCGGCCCCCAGCAGCACTGCGGCAATCCCTCCGGCAATCAGCGTCAGTGCCAGCTGCGATGCCAGGTTGGCCACCGATTCGCTGCGTTCGACCAGCAAGGCCACTTCCTCGGTCTTGATGTCACTCAACAACTTGCGCATCGTATCCATCGATTGTCGACCGCGTCCTTCCTGCTCGAAAGCGACAACCTTTGACAGGTCGGAATCGGCGCTCGCGCGTCGCAGCGAGATCCCCGGCTCGATCGCAGTGTCGCGCCAGCGTTCGACTTCTGCCATCAAACGTTGCAGGCGGTCGCGCTGGCCGGCGTCATTAATAACGAGCTTGCTCGCGTTCTGCAAATGTGTCCGGAACTCAGCCTTGCCGGTATGGTAGGGTTCCAGTGATGTCTCGAGTCCGGTCAGTGAGAAGCCTCTGGCGCCCGTTTCGATGTTGACCAAGCTCATCAGGGCTAAGTCCACTTCGCTCAGTGCCTGATAGGTCTTGATGTTCATTTCGCCCGCAGCGGCAAGCGCGGAGAAGTTCTTGAGAGCCAAGCCTACGAGCAGCAAAAGAAGCGCCGCCATGGCGCCAAAGCCAACATACAGCCGCGTTCGAATCGTAATATCGGAAATTTTCATGAGATCGCCATTAGTTGTTCTGGTGCCGAGCCGTTCGGCTGGTATTTCTAAAAACAGCGTCTCCTGATCGAAAGCCGGTGTCGAATCGCCACGTGCCGTCATATCAATGGCCCTCTGGTACGGGGCCTTTCTGCGCGGGTGATGCCGGTTATCGGAGACAGTTGCGCCGAATCGTATTGCACCCGCTTGTCATGTCCCTGCCCTGACACCCACCGGGCCAATAAGAGCAATGCACATGATTTCACTCATTGTAAACTGTACGGACTAGTATAGTAAATACTATAGTGAAAGAAAAATTTCGTAAGAGAATTTTTCGGGCAACGGCGCAGGAGGTGGCCACGTGGACTGTCGCGCTCGTTAGGGCAGGGTCGTTCTGGCGCGGTTTCCAGGCATGCCGCAGTGGCCGAGCGAGACTGTGCCCGTGGACAGGCTGCTCGCACCTGGATGATGGCAGCCGCGATCCGCCATCATCGCCAGATGAATACCGCCGAGGTGTTCTTGGAGGGGGGCTATCCGCGAACGCCAGGCAGGAAGCGCGGTCGGAAGGGGAGCTGGCACGCGAGCACCACGTAACGCATGGATGGTGACGAGTCGGACTGGAAGCTGGCGGCAAGGGCAGCACGATCAGGCAGGTGCTGAGTCATTCTTTGCCGGCTGGTGGTTAAAATTGAGCTCATCCATGAGGCTGATGCAGTACCTCGTGAACACCGCCAGGCCACGCGGCTGCTTGCACGTTATTTCGACCGTGCTGCTTTGCCAGGTAAAGCGCCGCGTCGGCGGCACTGACCAGTGCCCGTCCGTCCGGGCCGAATGTCGGGTGGCTCGCCACACCAAACGAGGCAGTAACTTGCGGGATCACCCTGCCATCGTGTTCGATACGAAGGTTCTGGATCGCCTGTCGAATCATCTCGGCTCGCTCGGCCGCCATCGCTTCCGCGCATGCCGGCATGAGAACGATCATCTCTTCGCCGCCATACCGGCAAATGGTGTCCGCACTTCTGATCGTCGCCTTCGCGGCCGCGGCAACTGAGCCCAGCACGGCGTCTCCGGCACCGTGGCCGAAGGTATCGTTCACGCGCTTGAAATGGTCGATATCAAACATTATCACGGACAGCGGCTGCTGACTTCGCTGTGCGCGCGCCAGCTCGCGCTTTAACGTCTCTTCCATGAACCGGCGGTTGTAAAGACCTGTCAGCGGATCGATAATCGACTGTTCGCGCAGCGCTTCCCTCAACCGGACATTCGATAGGGCCAGCGATACCTGTTCAGCCAGGACTGTCACGAGTTCTCGATGCATCTCAACATTATCGTCAGGCAGTCGATCGACCGTCACCGACATCAGGCCCAGAACCGCGCCTTGGGTCACCATGGGAATACACAGGTGAATGCGCCGATGTTCCGTCAGCAGATGCTGACAGCACAGGTCGGTCTCCGCAAGATGGTCATGCGGCCGACCGAGCCGCAGTGCCCAGCAGTCCTCCGGCGAGATCGCACGTGCAGTCGCCTCCGCTCCCCAACTGGCGAGCGGCTCCAGGACATCGTTCGAATTGCGGTACAGGTAGACGGTCCCCGACGCACCCGGCAAGAGGGCAGTAAGGCATGGGCCCAATACCGCTGAAGTATCATCAAGCGCATGCACCGAGTCGATAGCCTGCAGCATGCGGGCGCTTCCCGACATCATCGCGTTGCGTAATTCTGCCGATGTAATCGCTTTTTTTAGCTGATCCGCAGCTACCGACCTGTCCCTGAGAAGCCGTCTGACGTTGAACGCGGCGATTCCCAGCAACAGCGCGTTGATCGCTCCCGCGAGTGCACTGAAGTACGCCACTTGAGCTGACCCGTCAATCAATGTCTGCCTGGCGTGATTGCGCCGCTCGGCCATGAGCGTGATCTGCCTGCCAATCAGAAGGCGCAGCTTGTCCATCTGTGCCTTGCCGACCGCTGACGCAGCAAACAAACTCTCGCGGGTCGCACCATAGTTCCTGCGTGCGGCAATGCTGTCGGCAGCGTTCGCAAGTTTTGCGTCGGTAAGTTCAACGATCTGGTTGATGGCATCGAGCTCCTGCGCGTCCAGCGCACCCTGAACCAGCTCGCGTTTCAGCGAAGGAATCTCAAGTACCGCAGCGGTGTAAGGCTCCAGGAAACTCTCCAGTCCGCTCATGACATAGCCGTTTTGACCGGTTTCGACGTCGCGCATCATGCCAAGCAGGTCTGTATAAGCAGTCTGGCGATCCGCAGCGAGCTTCAGTACGGGTACGCCTTCGCTGACGCGGCTGTTGAAGAAGAACGGGATTGCAGCGACGATGGAGGAGGCGAGAACCGCAGCGATAGCGATTCGTCGAACATGTGCTTCAACTGGCATGACAAGGCGGTACTGGAAGGCTGGCCCGGTGTCGAAGAGCAATATACGGGCAGATGCCGTCACTCTACCCTACATCGTGGCACTTTCGATTTCCAAGGCAAAACAATGCTTCTACATGTTGCGTTTCGGCATCCAATGCCTGCAGGATTGAACATGCTGGAGGAGCTGACTGAGGTGCTGCGCTTCAGGCCACATATGCAGAACGATGTCGGGGACCGAACCCTCGCGCCGCACTAAGCGCCCTGGGGCGTGGCGCGCAACGTTCGTCAAGGGTTCGACCATGGTGCCATGCGCGATTTCGCGGTTCCTTCCGTACCACCGCGGTGCAGTTGAGCCAGGTGCATGGAGCTGTTCAGGTCCTGGCGGTGCCGACGTGTCGGCTGCGTTGTCAGTGCGCTCCGGTCGTGTCTGCAACCCGTGTGGGTTTGGGCGCGAACCAGATCGCGATGGCTGCCAGAATAAAAGCCAATCCCGCCCATAGAAATACCTGGTTCGTGGCCAGCATTACGCTTTGCCCCTGTACCAGCTGTTCGATCATGCCCCGGGCTTGCTCGGACGGCAGGCCGTTCGCTGTCAGCATGCCCATGGTTTCGCCGCTTCGGTCCACCAGACCAGCCAGCTCGTCATGATTGCGCGTAGTCTGGTTCTCCCAGGCGGTCTGTACCAGCGAGGTTGCGAACGCTCCCGCGACGGTGCGGCAGAAATTCATCAGGCCAGCTGCGGAGGCGGTCTCCAGTTCGTCCACGCTGGACAGGGCAAGGCTGGTAAGTGGCATGAAAAAGAACGGTAACCCGAGACCCTGGAACAGCAACAGCGAGCTGATTTGCCAGAGGGTCATGTCGGATGTGGCATCGGTGCGCAGAAGCGTCATGATGCCCAGCCACGCCACACCCAGGAAGACCAGGAGCCGGGAGTCCACCTTTTCGGAGAGGCTGGCGGCAAACGGCGCCGCCAGCACTGCCAATACGCCGCTGGCGGCCGTCGCGATGCCTGCCTGGCTTGCCGTATAGCCCATGTAGTTCTGGAGCCAGAGCGGCGTCAGCACCGTCGAGCCGAAGAAAGCACCGAACGCGAGGCAGATGGTGACTACGCTCATCGTGAATCCGCGATGACGGAATACTCGCAGGTCGACTACGGGCTCCTTGGCGGTGAGCTCCCAGATCAGGAACGCCAGGAAGCCAATGACGGCGACGATGGCCAAAACCACGATCTCGTGCGACGCAAACCAGTCCAGGTTCTTTCCTTCGTCCAGCATGATCTGCATGGCTGATACCCATACGATCAGCAAACCCAGGCCAACGATATCGATACGCACTTTGAGGGAAGGCGTCTCGTAGCGTCTCAGTAATTTCCAGCCCAGGTAAGCGCAGACCAGCGCGATCGGGACATTGATGAAGAAGATAAACGGCCAACTAAGCTCGTCGCATATCTTGCCGCCCAGGATAGGGCCGAGGATCGGGGCAACGAGCGTGGTCATGCCCCACAGTCCGACTGCGGCTGCCGCTTTTTCTTTCGGGAAGATGCGCAGCAACAGCGTCTGCGACAGGGGCATCAACGGCCCCCCGGACAAACCCTGGAACACGCGGAAGGCGACCAGGCTGCCCAGAGATGGCGCCAGGCCACACAGGATCGAGCACAGACCGAACATCACCATGGCGGTGATGAACACCCGGACCGAGCCAAAACGGTTCGCCAGCCATCCGGTAAGCGGTACGGTGATTGCCTCGGCTACCGCATACGAGGTGATCACCAGGGTGCCTTGGCTGTTCGACGCACCAAGGCCGCCAGCGATGTTCGGAACCGAGACGTTGGCGATCGTGGTATCGAGGACAACGATGAAATTGGCAGCCGCCAGCAGCAGCGCGGCCATCACCAGCTGTCCCCCGACGAGGGGCTGGTCAATGCGGGGCAGGGCTGTAGCAGCTGCGCCGGACGAGCCGGCATCCATGGTGGTGGAAGACATGCTTGATCCTTAACGCACCGATGCGGTCTCGGTATTGGCGCTCGCGCGGGTGTCAATCGTGGCGGTCATCGACAGCCCGACCTGTAACGGATGCTCGCGTAATTGCTCGGCATCGAGCTTGATCCTCACCGGGAGGCGCTGCACTACCTTAAGCCAGTTACCGGTCGCGTTCTGCGACGGGATGACGGCAAAAGCCGAGCCCGTACCTCCGGAGAAACCAACTACCTCGCCATGGTAGGCGACAGCGCTACCGTACAAGTCCGACTTCAACTCGACGGCCTGTCCGACGGCGACGTTCTTGAGCTGCACTTCCTTGAAGTTGGCATCCACGTGCACCTCCTCGAGAGGAACCACCGACATCAGCGGCGTGCCGGCCTGCACCCGCTGTCCGAGCTGCACCTGGCGTTTGGCGATCACACCGTCGACTGGAGCACGCAGCACCGTGCGATCAAGATCCACCTTGGCGCGTTCGTGCGCAGCCCGGGCCAGGGCGACCTCGGGATTCGTGTCGACGGTCGCATCCGCAGTCAGCGCCTGGCTGGCCTTGAGCGACCCGGCAGTGGCATTACGGTTCGCTTCGGCCTGGCTTACGGCAGCTTGCGCTGCGCGGACAGCAGCCTCGGCATTGGCAAACGCCGTGCGGGCGTTGGACAATTCCTCGCCGGATACCGAGCCTGAGCCGGCAAGGTCTTCACGGCGCGCCAAGTCCAGGCGCGCGCGTTGCAAGTCGGCCTGGCTCGACACAAGCTGCGCTGCCGCACGCTGGCGGTCCGCATCGCGCGCTGCCAGCTGGGCGAGATAGCCTTCGTCATTGGCCAGGAAACCACGTACGCGACGCTCCGCCCGCTCGAGTTCCGCAGCCGTGCGCGCGACTTCCAGCTTGGCGTCGGTAGGGTCGATCGTCACGAGAACGTCACCCTTCCTGACGTGCTGCGTGTCGATGACCTTGATGTCCCGGATCGTGCCGGCGACGGATGGCGTAATCTGCGCCATTTCTGCCGCCACATAGGCATTGTCGGTCGATACGTAGTGAGAGCTTGCTAAGAAATAATACGCTCCATAGCCGAGCGCAGCCGCCAGCACCGTGCCACCCAGCATGCCGAATAGCTTCTTGCGGGAGCCGGATGAATTCACGGGAGTTGGCGCGCTAACCGCCGTTGCACTGCCGGTCGTTTCGCTGGGAGAAAGATCTGCTTTTTGCATCATGAGTCCTGTGTAATTTATTCTTTACCATTTGTGACGGTGACACCGCCGCCCAGCGCACGAATCATCTGGACGTTAAGGGCAAACATGCGGGTGCGCAGCGCGGTCAAGTCGCGGGTATTGCCGAGCAGCGCGTCTTCGGCATTGAGCACTTCGAGATAGGTCGCCAAGCCGCCTCGATAGCGGTTGCGCATGATGTGCCACGCGTCTTCCGACGCAACGACGGCGGCTTCCGTACGATCGAGACGGCCAGATAGCATGCGCTGGCTCGTCGCCGCGTCGGCCACCTCGCGTAATGCCTGAGCCAGCGTGTCGTTGTAACTTGCAACCGCTTCGTCATAGTCGGCGCGAGCCCCCTTGTATTGCCCCTGCAGGCGGGATGTATTAAAGACAGGCAGGCTCACCGCCGGCCCGGCATTGCCTGCAAGTGAACCGGATTTGGTCAGCATGTCCAGGCCCAGCGACTGGAACCCAATCGCCGCGCTGAGGTTGATGTTGGGATAGAACGCCGCGCGTGCTTCGTCGATGCGTTGCGCCATCGCCTGCGCACGTGCACGCGCAGCCGCGATGTCCGGACGACGGCCGATCAGTTCCGCCGGGAGCGACGAGGGTATCCTGATCGCAGCTGGCAGGTCGAGGACGGGGGCCGTGATGCCGAGCGCACGGTCGGGGCCTGCGCCTGCAAGGTAAGCCAGTTGATGCGCCTGTAGCGAAATCGACTCGTCGATCGCCAGCAGATCCGCTTCGGCAAGCGCCTGCCTTGCCTCGACCTGGCGCAAGCTGCCGACCGTCTCGAGGCCGCTGCGCTGCCGCTCGCTGAACAGGACTGCGGTCTGCCTGCGCAGCGCCAGGGCCTGTTGCGCCGTCGCCCTGGCCGCATGCAGACGGACCAGTTCAGCGTACCCGGAGGCGATCGCCGTGGTGAGCACGAGCCGAGCTTGGGCGCGATCGGCATCGGCTGCGTCAGCTTCAGACGTAACCGCGGCAACAGCTGCACGATTCTTGCCCCAGAAATCCAGTTCCCAGCTCAGGTTCAACGCCGCGCTGGCGCTTGTATTCCACCCATGGGGGACGAACGCTTCCGGAACGCCGTTGTTGTAACTCTGCTTGACCTTTCCTGCAGCCACGCTGGCGTCAACAGACGGGGCAAGGCTGCCGCGTGCCGACTGAACCTGGGCGGCGGCTCTGTCGAACCGTGCCTGGGCGCTTGCCAGCGAGGGAGACGCTCGCAATGCTTCCTCAATCAATGAATCAAGTTGCGGGTCGCCGTACTCCTTCCACCATTGGTCGGTCGGCCATGCCCCGGCAAGCCCAGCGAAGCTCTGCGATGCAGGATAATCCGCGGCAGAATTCATATGTGGGAGCGGCGCTGTCTTGGGCACTTGGGCACATCCGGCAAGGACGAGAGCAAGTGCCAGGGCGAGGGCTGGTCCCCTTGTCCTGTGGGTGCACTGATGCAGGTGCATGAACAAATCCTATATCAAAACTAAACGGTACAGTACAGTTTAAAGAGAGATTTTCTATGCGTCAAGTAATCCCCGATCGCATATCGGAAACGGCACGCGCTGAAGGTTGCCGGCAGCCGCACCGCATACTTGCTAGGGCACGGCGTTGCCAGGAAAGGAAAATTGCATGCGCGGTACGGCACGCCCGCGCCGCTTTTCGCCAGATACCGATCGGGGCATTGGAGCTGGAATCAGGCTGGCAGAGAGACATTCAGACACGCCAAGCCCCGTAGCGCCTCGAAGTTCCACTGCTCGCATGGCAGGACACCCGCGAAAGCCCGGCAGTTGTCGTATATTCACCGGGTCGGCGACGGCGCCACGACGATGCGGCACTCGTCACGCCTCGCGCCCTCCTGGCCTTGCGCGGCGGCCGAAGAGTTCAATTGCGTAATTTAGTGCCTGGCAATGAAGCTCAGTACCGCGGCATTGAAAGCGCCCGGCTGCTCCCAATACGCCGAGTGGCCGGCTTCGGCAATAATGGCATAGCGTGAATTGGGCAAGTGTGGCCGCAACAGCGCCAGAAGAGCTGGCGGCGTCAACAAGTCGGCTGCCCCTGTGAGGAAAAGCGCTGGCGGCTTCAACTGCCGCAAGGTTCGCCAGTCCAGCACGTTTTCTTTCGGCTGCAAGCGAGTCGGATTTGGAGCGCCCATCCGTTCCAGCACCATCCACCGCGATGTGCCGTTGGGGTTCAGGGCGCGATAGGCCGGTCCGAGTTCGCGGATATGCGGTGGCAGGGCCATGACTTCCGGTGTGAGCAGTCGGCTGGTTGCCGCGACAAACTCTGCTTCGTCGATGCCACCTAGGCTTGACGCGACAACCAGGCTTCGCACCAATTCCGGATGACTGACGCCAAAGTCCAGCGCGGTAAATCCGCCGGCGGCCGTGCCGACGAGATGAAACGGCGGCAATTCCAGGTGCCGTGCCAGCCCGAGCAGGTCTGCGGTGCCGGACACGTTCTTGTCGGGGGCTGCGACAGCAGAGCGATAATGGCCACGGCGGGAATAAGCGATGACGCGGTAACCCTCCTTGCCAAAGCGTTCCTGCTGATAAGGCCAGGATGCAGCGCTTCCTGTGGCAGCGTGCAACAAGACGATGGGGACCCCGGATCCGCCACTATCCTGGTACCACAACCTGGCCCCATCCACGTCGGCCCACCCGCCCTTGGCCACCATGTGCCGCGGCTCCTCGGGCCAATTGTCCACAGCTGGATAGAACAAGGTCGCGTTTTGTTCGGCCCCGGAGTAGGGGCAGGATGATTGCTCCACGGTTTCTCCGGCATTCAGTTTGTGATGACGGCCATGCACATGGCTGCCGGGCAAGCATGTCGGCGCCCGGCAGTTCGGAACCGCCGGGATCAGCTGAAGCCAGCCCCCAGCGTGATCGTCCCGCGCAGTGAGCCATCTGGCTTCTGCGTGATTTTCAGAACGTCTTCCATTCCGGATACGCCACTCTGCCGGCGCACCAGATCGTTTTCATTCGTGTAGATGGTCACCCCTCGATTCTGGTAAGCGCTGTGTGTCGATTGAATGACGTTGAGCACCGCCTGCGGGAAGTAGAGCTGTGACGTAATCATCGTATCCCGCCCCAGGAAGGCACGAAGGTGGATATGCACCGCACGTGGCATGTACCAGCCCGGGACGATCGTGTGGAACGTCACCTTGCCCTCGGCGTCGGTGAGTTGCGCACCGCGCAGGAAGCGTTCCTTGTCGCTGGCTTTTGCATGTCCATGCTCGTCGAGGGAGCTCAGGTCCGGCATCTGGTTGGGATCACTGGCCAGGTAACCGCTGTATTCCCCTTGCGCGTTGCAGTGCCAGATCGAGATCATCGCCCCCTTGATGGGCCGGCAGTTCGAATTCGCAGCCACGAGTTGCAGTTCGAGTTCAAGGGGAATGCCTGGCTGGTTCTCGCGGATATCGGAGCGGATGAGCTGCTTGTCGATGAAATAGGGACCTTCCACGGTCGCGGTGGCAACGCGGCACATATTGGGCACCTGCCCGAGGAGGTCGTCGACTGCGACAGCATCGCCCAGCGCGCTTTGCGCAAGGGCAGGAGAGAGCAGCCCGCTGACTGGAGTTAGCATGGTGCCCAGCAATCCTGTCAGCAGCGTCCTGCGCTTGATCAGGAATTCGTTCGGTACATCGTCGTGTTCAGCCATACTTGCTGCTTCGTTTCCCATGTTCGTCCTTTCGTTAATGATCAACACTCTCCTCCGGCACCGGCAGGCCCATGCGATGCTCCGGGCAACGTGCGCACGGCCAGGGATCCTCACGGCGTGTTCAATACCTCATCAGCCTCGCGTGCTGCCTAAACAAAACTGATACGTCCAGTTTACTTTAAAATTGACAGGGTGGTGGACATTTTTTGCAACAGTGCGGCGCCTGACAAAAGTGTCTGGATATGAGTGGATGGACGTCAGCAACATTGTCGCGCTGTACCCGGGGGATAATGTAAACTGATCTGTATAGTTAAACAGGCTGATATCTTGTTAGCCATGAAGCCAGTTGGTAGCAAGGAAAATGTATGCGCAAGAAAACTGAGGAGAAACGCCAAGCCATCCTCGCTGCGGCAAGGCAAACCTTCCGTGAAAGTGGTTTTGAAACAAGCTCGATGGATGACATCGCGATGAGAGCCGGTGCGTCGAAAGCGACGGTCTACGGTTACTTCCCGTCCAAGGAGGCGCTGTTTCTCGAGGTGATCCTCGACGTAGGGGAGGCCCATGGCGATGCCGCGTTCAAGGAACTGATCGCCAGTGAAAACCTGTCGGACGGGCTTAGACGGTTTGGCGAGCAGCACCTGGCATTTATCTCGACGCCAGGAGCCATCGCGCTGGCGCGCCTGGCAATCACCGAAGGCGGGCGCTCGGGCTTGGGTAGGGAATTCTATGCAAGAGGACCAGGCGCGATGATCGAGCGTTTGGCACGGTATCTGGAAGGGGCAAGCCAAAGGGGACAACTGCGGAAGTGCGACCCGAACCAGATGGCGGAGCACCTCATTTCCCTGTATGAGGCGGGCCTTCTCATCCGATGCCTGTTCGGTTATCCGTTGCAACTGGACGAACAGCGAAGGGACACGTCGGTAGCACGCGCAGTAGATGTTTTCATGAATTTCTATGGGGTACCTCGGGACGACGCCAAGCCCGAGTGGTAGTAGCTCACCCAACCCCTGGGACCTGCAACTCGGCAGGTTGCCGGCGCCGCAGGTCGGCCACGGCTGCGCGGCAGGCGGACCCTTATTGTTGCATCCGTGCGGCAACTATCCTAAAAATCTCTTTACTGAACTAGGTCGTTTAGTTTAGAGTCGTGGTCATGGGTTCACCGGTTTTGACAAGGTGGGGAGCAATCTCGCCCAGTGGCACTTTTTCGCTCAAATGTAGAATGAATATTCATTCTATCTTTCTAACAAGACTGGAAGTATGTATGAACAGGTCTCTCTTCAGCCAGCCGCATCGGTCGGCAGGCATTCTTTTCCTCGCAGGTGCGGCGGCGCTGACCGCCGGCTGCGACTCCGATAAGCAACAGCCGGCTGGCCAGGGTGGGCCGGGGGGTAAGATGCCTCCAGCACAGGTATCCGTTTACACGGTGCAGCCCCAGGCGCTGCCGGTAGTCACCGAGTTGCCAGGCCGTACGTCGGCGTTCCAGATCGCGGAAGTACGCCCTCAGGTGGCCGGCATCGTGCAGAAACGCCTGTTCACGGAAGGTGCTGACGTGACGGCGGGGACGCCCCTGTACCAGATCGATCCGGCCACGTACCAGGCGTCGTTCACTGCTGCCAAGGCCGCGCTGGCGCGTGCACAGGCGAACCTCCTGACAGCCGGGCCGAAAGTGAAACGCTATAGGGAGCTGGTGGAGATAGAGGGTGTGAGCCGACAAGACTACGATGACGCCGTGGCCGCCGAAGCGCAGGCCCGTGCCGACGTCGAATCGGCGAAGGCACAGCTGGAGAGTGCGCGCATCAACGTGGGGTATACGAAGGTCGAGGCACCGATCTCGGGCCGCATCGGCCGTTCCAATGTCACCGCCGGTGCGCTGGTGACGGCCGGGCAGGCCACGGCGCTCACCACTGTCCAGCAGCTCAACCCCATTTATGTCGACGTCACGCAGTCTGGTGAGGAATTGCTGCGGCTGCGCAAGGCGATGGAAGGCGACGGCATGAAGAAAGCTTCCGGTAAGGTCACGTTGAAACTGGCCGACGGAACCACTTATGCGCAGGAAGGCAAGCTGCAGTTCGCCGACGCGAGCGTTGACCCGGGGACGGGCAATGTCACGCTGCGGGCATTGTTCCCGAACCCGAAGCACGAGCTGCTGCCGGGCATGTTCGTGCGGGCTGTCGTCGAAAGCGGAGTGAACGAACAGGCCATTGCCGTGCCCCAGCAGGGCGTCAGCCGCAACCAAAAAGGCGAAGCGACGGCACTCGTCCTGAATCGGCAAGGCATCGTGGAACAGCGTGTGATCGCCACGACGGGAACCGCCGGCGACAAATGGCTGGTCAGTTCGGGCCTGGCAACTGGAGACCGGGTGATCGTCGAAGGCATCCAGAAAGTCAAGCCTGGCGCGCCCGCCGTGGTTGCTCCGGAAGCGGCCGGTGTAGCTGGTGCCAAGCCCGCCGCCGCCCATTAAGCCAGCAGGAGTAAAACAACATGGCAAGATTTTTCATCGATCGCCCCATCTTTGCATGGGTCATCGCGATCGTCATCATGCTCGCGGGCGCACTTGCTATCTGGGGGCTGCCGATCGCGCAGTATCCCAGCATCGCGCCGCCTTCGATTTCGATTTCCGGCTCTTACCCGGGCGCTTCGGCGAAGACGGTGGAAGACGCGGTCACTCAGGTCATCGAGCAGAAGATGAAGGGTATCGACGGCTTGCGCTACATGAGCTCGTCGTCGGATTCAACCGGCGGTATCAGCATCACGCTGACGTTCGCGAACGGCACCAACCCCGACATCGCCCAGGTTCAGGTACAGAACAAGCTGCAGCTGGCCACGCCACTGCTGCCCGCTGCCGTCACGCAGCAGGGACTGGTCGTGTCGAAGGCGACAAAGAACTTCCTGCTGGTACTGGGCTTTGTGTCCGAAGATAACAGCATGGACAACGGCGACCTGGGGGACTATGTCGCAGCCAACGTGCTCGATCCATTGTCCCGCGTAGCCGGCGTGGGCGATGTCACGCAGTTCGGTTCGCAATATGCGATGCGTATCTGGCTGGACCCGACCAAGCTGACCAGCTATCAACTGACACCAGCCGACGTGATCACTGCCGTGCAGGCGCAGAACGCGGAAGTTTCCGCGGGTGAGCTGGGTGGTTCGCCTTCGGTTCCTGGACAGCAGTTAAACGCGACCGTGACCGCCCAGAGCCGACTGCAGACCGCCGAGCAGTTCGGTGCGATCCTGCTGAAAACGCAAGCCAATGGCGCCACGGTGCATCTGCGCGACGTCGCGACCATGGAGCTGGGTCGGGAAAGCTATAACACGGTGGCGCGCTTTAACGGCAAGCCGGCCACGGGTATCGCCATCAAGCTGGCCACCGGCGCGAATGCTTTGGACACTGCTGAAGCCGTCAAGGCCCGAGTCGAGGAGCTCAGCAAGCTGTTCCCGAAAGGAATGAAGGCGGTGACCGCCTTCGACACGACGCCGTTCGTCGAATTGTCGATCGAGGAAGTGGTCAAGACGCTGGCCGAGGCCATCGTGCTGGTGTTCCTTGTGATGTACCTGTTCCTGCAAAATTTCCGCGCCACGCTGATCCCGACGATGGCGGTCCCCGTCGTGCTGCTCGGCACCTTCGCCGTGCTGTCCACGCTTGGTTATTCGATCAACACGCTGACGATGTTCGCGATGGTGCTTGCCATCGGCCTCCTGGTGGACGATGCAATCGTCGTGGTGGAAAACGTCGAGCGCGTGATGACGGAGGAAGGCCTGTCGCCGAAGGAGGCGACCAAGAAATCGATGGGCCAGATTTCGGGCGCGCTGGTCGGCATCGCGATGGTGCTGTCCGCCGTATTCGTGCCGATGGCCTTCTTCGGTGGTTCCACCGGCGTGATTTACCGGCAATTCTCGGTCACGATTGTGTCGGCCATGGTGCTGTCGGTGCTGGTGGCCATGATCTTCACGCCGGCGCTGTGCGCCACTATCCTCAAGCCGGTCGAGAAGGGCCATCACTTGACGAACCGCGGCTTCTTCGGCTGGTTCAACCGCACGTTCGAAAAGAGCACGGACAAGTATCAGGGGGCGGTGGCCGGCATGATTCGCCGCCGTGTGCCGTCGATGATCCTCTATGCCGTGTTGTTGGCCGTGCTGGCGCTGGTGTTCATGCGGTTGCCGACCTCGTTCCTGCCGGACGAAGACCAGGGCGTGCTGTTCACGCAGATCCAGCTGCCGACCGGCGCCACGCAGGAACGCACCCTGAAGACGATCGAGAAGGTCGAGGACTTCTTCCTGAACCAGGAAAAGGCCAACGTCGCTTCGGTGTTCGCCGTGGCCGGCTTCTCGTTCGGCGGCAATGGCCAGAATACCGGTATCGCCTTCGTGCGGATGAAGGATTGGTCCGAACGGGCCGGCGCGGAAAACAAGGTCAGTGCGATTGCCGGCCGTGCCATGGGCGCACTGCTGCAGTTGCGCGACTCGATGGTGTTCTCGTTCGCGCCGCCGGCGGTGATCGAGCTGGGCAACGCTTCGGGCTTCGACCTGCAATTGCAGGACGTGGGCGGCGTGGGGCATGACGCGTTGATGGCTGCGCGTAATCAGTTGCTCGGCATGGCCGCGCAGAATAAGATGCTGGCGGGCGTGCGCCCTAACGGCCAGGAAGACACACCGCAGTACAAGGTCACGATCGACCAGCAGAAAGCGACCGCGCTGGGACTGTCGGTGTCAGACGTGAATCGCGTGCTGTCGGTGGGCTGGGGATCGTCGTATGTCAACGACTTCATCGACCGCGGCCGTGTGAAGAAAGTCTATGTGCAGGGCCAGGCCGATGCGCGCATGGCGCCGGAAGACCTCGACAAGTGGTTTGTCCGGAACACGGCCGGAGAAATGGTTCCTTTCTCGGCCTTTGCGTCGGGCCAATGGATATATGCATCGCCACGCCTGGAGCGCTACAACGGCCTGCCTTCGGTCAATATCCAGGGTACCCCGGCGCCAGGCGTGAGCTCTGGTGCGGCAATGGCGGAGATGGAGAAATTGATAGCGCAACTGCCAGCAGGCATCGGCTATGAATGGACCGGCCTGTCGGTCGAGGAACGCGACTCGGGTTCGCAGACCCCAATGCTGTACTCGATTTCGCTGCTGATCGTGTTCCTCTGCCTGGCCGCCCTGTATGAAAGCTGGTCGGTGCCGGTATCGGTACTGCTGGTAGTCCCGCTGGGTATTCTCGGCACGGTGCTGGCCACCACGCTGTTCCATTTGTCGAACGACGTGTACTTTCAGGTCGGCTTGCTGACGGTGGTCGGCCTCGCGGCGAAGAATGCGATCCTGATCGTCGAATTTGCCAAGGAATTGCAGGAGAGCGGCCGCGATCTGCGCGAAGCCACGCTGGAAGCGGTGAAGCTGCGCCTGCGGCCAATCCTCATGACGTCAATCGCCTTCGGCCTTGGCGTGCTGCCGCTCGCCGTGGCAAGCGGCGCTGGCTCCGGCAGCCAGAACGCCATTGGCGTGGGCGTGCTGGGAGGCATGCTGACGGCAACGTTCCTCGGCATCTTCTTTGTACCGGTCTTTTTCGTGCTGGTGCGCAGCATGTTCGGGGCGAAGGCCACTGACAATGCGCTGCAGGCAACCGGTGCCATCGTTAAGGAAACCCATTGACATGAACAAGATTCGATTTTCCCTGGTTGGCCTCGCCGTGGCAGCGGCGCTTGCCGGTTGCAACTTGGCGCCGGTCTACCAGCGACCGGCAGCCCCGGTCACGCCGGCCTGGCCGCAGGGCGAGGCATATCAGGCAGCCCCGGCTGCGGTCGATCCGAACCAGGCGGCAGACATTGCGTGGCGCGATTTCATCGCTGATGAGAAGCTCAGGCAACTGATCGAACTGGCACTGGGCAATAACCGGGACCTGCGCGTTTCCGTTCTCAACATCGAGGCCGCCCGTGCACAGTATCGTGTGACACGCGCCGACCGCGTGCCGAACGTGAACGCCAGCGTCGGCCAGACTGCCCAGCGCGTGCCGGACAATGCCTCGGCCACTGGCGAAGGCTACATCACGCGCCAGTACAGCGCGGGACTGGGGATATCGGCCTTCGAGCTCGACTTCTTTGGCAAGGTAAGGAACCTGGCGGAATCGGCACTGCAGCAATACCTGGCAACCGAGGAAGCGCGTCGGGCCCAGCAGATCAGCCTCGTGTCGGAAGTGGCCAATGCATGGCTGACGCTGTCCGCCGACCAGGAGCGCCTGCGCCTGGCGCAGGACACCCTGAAGAGCCAGCAGATCTCTTTGGAGCTGTCGAAACGCCGCTTCGAAGCCGGCGCCACATCCGGCCTGGACATGTATGAAGCCCAGACCAGCGTGGAGTCGGCGCGCAGCGACGTGGCCGTCTATACCGCACAGGTAGCTGCGGACCGCAATGCGCTCACGCTGCTGGTCGGCGCCGAAGTGCCGGCCGACTTGCTGCCGCAGGACGCGCTGCAGCCGGTTACCCAACTGGCTGACATGCCGGAAGGCGTGCCATCGGAGGTGCTGCAGCGCCGCCCCGACGTGCTTTCCGCCGAGCGCACGCTGCAGGCCTACAACGCCAACATCGGCGTGGCTAGAGCAGCGTTTTTCCCAAGCATCTCCCTGACAGCCTCCGCCGGTGCAGCCAGCAGTTCGTTGTCGAACCTGTTCAAGGCCGGTGCGGGCACCTGGACGTTCATTCCGCAGTTGACGCTGCCGATCTTTGCGGGCGGCGCGAACCAGGCCAACCTGGACCTGGCGCGAGCCAACCGGGACATTGCGTTAGCGCAATACGAGAAGGCGATCCAGTCGGCATTCCGCGAGGTGGCCGACGCGCTGGCGCAGCGTGGCACGCTCGAGGAGCGCGTGGCGTCCCAGGCGGCACTGGTGGAAGCTTCCGCCAGAAGCTACCGCATCCACGAACAGCGCTACCAGAAGGGCGCCGAGTCATACCTAAACGCCCTGGTCTCGCAACGCAACCTGTACGCGGCTCAGCAGGGCGACATCAGTGCGCGGCTCGCCAGGGCAAGCAACCGGGTGACACTGTACAAGGTACTCGGCGGAGGCTGGCAGTAATGCGAGGCCCCGCCCAGGACGCACCATTGCGGGGCACGACAGCCATGGCAAGCAGGATACCAGAGCAGATAGCGCGGGGAAACCTGCGCCGGAAACAGGTGCTTGACGCGGCGGCGATGTGCATGGCGCGCAGCGGTTTCCACGGCGCCAGCATGGCGTCGATCGCGCGCGCCGCGGGCATGAGCCCAGGGCACATCTACCATTACTTCGATGGCAAGGATGCGATTATCGCCGCCCTCGTTTCGGAACGTGTCAGCCGTCTTGCGGCGCAGATCGGCGCCATCGAACTGTCGGTGGATCCCCTCGCTGAAATACTGCAGGCGGTGCCCAAATGGATCGACGAATCGATCGATGCCGAGAAAGCAAGGCTGCCAGTGGAAATTGCCGCCGAAGCCTGCCGCAACTCGGTCGTTGCCGATATTGCGCGCGATGCCGAGCACCGCGCGCAGACGGTGTTCATCAGCGGCCTGCGGGCAGGCCGGGAGCGGCTTGGCCTGGCGATCGACGAGGGAGTCCTTCGTGCACGCACCAGTGCCATCTTCTCGCTGTTCGAAGGCTTGCGGATGCGTGCGCTGCACGAGCAGGGGGCTAACACTGCTGTCCTGGCAGAATCGGTCCGGATAGCGGTCAGGGGATTGTTGTACGAGTGAACCCGACAGGACAGCACACTGGATCGCGCGACAGTGCCTGGACGGCGTGATCCGCGGGATACAAAGCGGTCATCGCGGCACTGTCGGCTGCTCTGCAATTACCTGAAGTGCCGTGTCGATGAAAGCCTGGACTTTCGGCGATGTGTACTTCTGGCCTGGGTAGACGAACGAAAACCCGCTAACCATCGCCAGTCGCCACCCATCCAGCACGGGGACCAGGGCCCCGGAGCGATGGGCGTCCGCCGCCAGGAAGTCGGGTAGCAAACCGATGCCGCCTTCGAGCGCGAGCATGGCCTTGATCGCAATGGAATCGTCGGCGATGACACGGCCGGTGACCGGAATATCGACCTCGACCTTGCCGTTCCACAGCCGAAGTGATTTCATCCCTGCATAGCTGACGAAGTGGTGCAGCGCCAGCTCTTCCGGACGAGCGGGAGTCCCGTGCGCCTTCAAGTAATGCGGGGCAGCCCACAGCCCGATGGTCAGGTCGCGAAAGGGTTTCGCGATCATGGAGGAATCCTTCAGGGAACCTGCCCGTATTGCCAGATCTATGCCTTCGCCAATCAGGTCGGCAACGCGATTCGAGAGGATCATTTCCACGCGAACGTCTTCGTATCTGTCGAGGTAAGCCCGTGTGATTACGGGGAGCAAGGTATGACCGATATCGATGGGCACGGTCACTCTCAGCAGGCCGCTCGGTCTGCTCCGTGTCGACATCAATGCCGACTCTCCAAGTTCTAGTTCTTCGACCGCCCTGGCGCAGTGCTGGTAATAGCGCTGGCCCCCTTCGGTGACGTGCAGCTTGCGTGTCGTGCGCTGCAGCAGCGTCACCCCAAGGCGTTTTTCCAGCGCGGCCACTTTGGCACTAACGGTTGTCTTGGGCATCTTCAGCAATTTGGCTGCTGCAGAAAAGCTGCCGGTATCGACCACCCTGACAAACACGAGTACCGCATCGAGATCCATTATTGTGCGTCTTACCGTACAGTGATTCCCGATTATACCGTCTAGTGCAAAATCCGGGGCGCATCTATAGTGGCTTCATGACCGCATCTGTTGCACCGCGCAGAATGCGCAGACCACTATCACATGACGGATATCGAATGACCCGACTCACTCACCTGTTCTACGCGATTGGCCTTGCCACGACGGCTTTCCCGGCACTGGCTGCACCCAAGATCTATACCGCCGACGCCACTCATACTTTCCCGCGCTTCTCATACAGCCACCTGGGTTTTTCCTCGCAGCAGTCCACGTTCAACAAGACGTCTGCCGAAGTGGTATTCGATCAGGCCGCGAAGAAAGCGTCGGTCGACGTGTCCATCGACATGAAGTCCGTGAATACCGGTTCGGCCCTGTTCAATGAGCATATTCAGGCCCCTGACTTCTTCGATACCGCCAAGTTCCCAACGGCAACTTTCAAATCGACCAGCGTGGCGTTCGAAGGCGACAGGCCTGTTCGCGTCGACGGCAATCTGACGATCAAGGGTATTACCCGTCCGGTTGCCCTGACGGTGACATCGTTCCAGGCAAAGCCGCACCCGATGATGAAGAAGGACGCCATCGGCGCGAACGCATACACGGTGATCAAGCGTTCCGAATTCGGTGCCGGCGCGTACGCGCCGGCGGTCGGCGACGACGTGCGAATTGACATCTCGTTCGAAGCCTTGGCGCAGTAACGCCCGGCGATCCGGGTGCGAGCCGCTAGAGCGTGCCCGATCGATTCCAGACACAAGGAGATCATATGATTGGCATTACCGGAGCATCCGGCCAGCTCGGCCGGCTCGTCATCGAACAACTGTTGAGGCAAATGCCCGCCAGCGAGATCGTTGCGCTGGTGCGCGATCCTGCAAAGGCAGCCAGCCTGCAGGCTGCGGGCGTGCATGTTCGCCTGGCTGATTACAACAGGCCCGACACGCTCGGCCCGGCGCTCGCCGGTGTCGAGCGGCTGCTGCTGATTTCATCGAGCGAAGTGGGCCAGCGCACGCCGCAGCATCGGGCTGTCATCGAGGCGGCACAGCAGGCCGGCGTGAAGCTGCTGGCTTATACGAGCCTGTTGCATGCCGACACCTCGCCGCTTCCGCTCGCGGCCGAACACAAGGAAACCGAAGCATTGCTGAAGGATTCCAGTCTTGCCCATGTAATATTGCGCAACGGCTGGTATCTGGATAATTACCTGGGCCTGATCCCTGGCGCCGTGCAGAGCGGTGTCCTGATCGGTTGTGCCGGCGAGGGGCGCATATCGGCCGCGGCGCGCGCCGATTTCGCCCTGGCCGCAGCCACGGTGCTGACCCGCGCCAACCAGGCTGGCCGCGTCTATGAGCTGGCAGGCGACGAGTCGTTCACGCTGACCGCGCTGGCTGCGGAAATCTCCCGTCAATCAGGGCGGCCGGTCGCGTACCAGAACATGCCACAGGCCGAACACCGCGCTGCACTGATGGAGGCAGGGGTGCCGGAGTTCATGGCAACCGTACTGGCCGAATCGGACGCTGGCATCGCCCAGGGGGCGCTGTTCGATGACGGCCGCCAGCTCAGCAAGCTGATCGGCCGGCCGAGCACGTCGCTGGCGATGATGGTCAAGGCCGGGCTGGAACAATAACCGTACCGGGCCACGGCGCACAGCGCGCCGTGGCCAATGAGGAGCTGTCGTGCAATCACGCCGTTTACCCGTCTATTTCCTGTCCCATGGCGGTGGGCCGTGGCCATGGGTCGCGCCGATGCGCCAGGGACTCGCCGTTACCGCGCGTGAATTCGCCGCTCTGCCTGCGCGCCTTCCTGGCAGGCCCAAGGCGATACTGATGATCTCGGGTCACTGGGAATGCCGTGAGTTTACGGTGTCGACCGCGGAGCGGCCGCCGATGGAATACGACTACTCGGGGTTCCCTGAGCACACCTACCACATCCGTTACCCCGCCCCCGGCGCGCCATGGCTTGCCGGCCAGGTAAGCGAATTGCTGGCTTCGGCCGGGGTGCCGACCGGCGCGGACCCATCGCGCGGTTTCGATCACGGCGTCTTTGTGCCGCTGAGCCTGATGTATCCCGACGCCGACATTCCCGTCGTGATGCTGTCGATGAAATCGGACTATGACGCGGCCGAACATATCCGGATAGGGGCGGCGCTTGCACCGTTGCGCGACGAGGGTGTTCTCATTATTGGCAGCGGACTGACGTATCACAACATGCGCAATTTCGGCGGCGATGAATCGCTCACGGTGTCGACTGCCTTCGAACGATTCCTGGCAACGGCGATCGCCCATGAAAGCCCCGCCATGCGCAATGCGATGTTGGCGGCTTGGGAAACGGCGCCGATGGCACGCAGGGCGCATCCTCGAGAAGACCATCTATTGCCGTTGATGGTTGTCGCCGGCGCCGCGCAGGAAGACCCTGGGCGCACGCTGTTCGTCGACCAGTTCATGAAGATCGCGATGGCGTCCTATGAATTCGGCGTGAATGCCGGGCACGCTGGCACGGCGCGATCGGATGAATGACGGAAAGCCTACGCGACAGGTCGCAGTGCACGCTTCGACGCATCGCCAGCAGAGCTTGCTTTGATTTGGGCATGCGTGCCGTCGATGCGACGGTTCGGTGACGCAACTCACGCGTGAACACACCGCCCAGCGTCCAGGACCTCAATGCTTGCCCTCGGTCAGGACAGCCTGACCGAGGGCTTGACGCGCCGGCTGAGAACATCGATCAGCCACAGCAGGCTGCCCTTCCACGGGCCATGGATCCTCGACTGGTACTGCCGGTACAGCATCGCGTGGCCAAGCTGGGCAACGCGGCCCCGTATGAAGCCGCCGTCGAAGAAGCCAAATCGGCCGAGCGTTCCGTAGGCACCGTAACCGCCCAGCGAGACCAGCGAGCCGAAGTCCTCGTAGCTTGCGGCCGGCGCCGCTTCGCCGGCAATGATCCTGGGCAGGTATTTGCCGAGATAGCGTGTCTGCTGAAAGGCAGCCTGGGCCGTAGTGGGCACCGGCGCCTCCCGCCCAGGCAGCCTCGGGCTGGCGCAGTCGCCAAGCGCGAAGAGGGCAGGGTCGGATTCGACTTGCAGCGTGGGGCCGACCACCAGCTGTCCGGATCTGGTTCGTTCCAGGCCTTCCAGCGTACCGAGGAACTCGGGTGCCTTCACGCCCGCGGCCCAGACCTTGAGGTCGGCCGGTAGCGTCGCACCATCGATGAAGTGGAACCCGGCACTGTCGACCTTCGTCACGCGCGCGCCCGTACGTACTTCGACCCCGAGCGCCTCAAGCTTCGTCTGCGCGGCGCTTGCCACCTTGTCGGGAAACGGTCCGAGCAGGCGCGGGCCCGATTCGATCAGCAAGACCTTCAGATAGCCCGCAGCTCCACGGATGCCGTACTGCTCTGCCACCGCGGCGATTTGTATCAGCTCGGCCGCCAACTCCACCCCGGTCGCACCGCCGCCGACGATACCGACGGTGAGCGCCTGTTTCGCCAGTGCATACTTGACCAACTTGGCGCGCAGCCGGTCGTTGAATGCGATCGCCTCGGACCGACAGTCGATGCGTGCGCAGTGCTCCGCGACGCCAGGCGTGCCGAAATCGTTTGCCTTGCTTCCAACAGCCAGTACCAATGTGTCGTAAGCGATCGATCGTGCGGGGACAATTTCTTCTCCGCCGGAAATGAGCGGTGCGAGGCTGACCTGGCGCCGCGAGCGATCGATGGAAATGGCCTCGCCCAGTTCGAAATCGAAGCCATGCGACAGTGCCTGGGCTGCGAATACCGTCTGTTGCGCTCCAGAGTCCGACGTTCCGGCAGCGATCGTGTGCAACATCGGTTTCCAGACATAAGCGGTTTCGCGGTCAACCAGCGTAACCGCCAGGCGCTTCTTCCCGGCGTGCTTTCCGGCCAGGTGCGTGGCCAAATCCAGTCCAGCCACTCCGCCACCGATGATGACCAGCTTGTGTTCGTCCTTTACCATGTAGGTGCCCTTTCCTGTTGCGCTGTGGAGAATGACAGAATGATGTAGCGGCGCGAAACTTCGAGCGCCGGCGATTAACCGTACGGGACAGTTCAATTTTAGCTGAGGCTTTCGCATCAGAGCACGCGGTTGCCGATGGGGTAGCTAACACGGCGCTAGCGCGGCCCGGCCTCGGTGCTGCCCGGTTCGCAAATCCCTGTATTACCGGGAGCACCAGCCGGACCCGAGGCAAGGTCGCAGGTTCCCCGCAGCAAGCGCGATCGTCGCGTATCGCGATCCCTCGGCCCTGGTTGAGTCTTGGGGGAGAAGCACCTGTCGCCGGGCGGCCCGCTTTGCCGGCACGACGTTCAGGATGATCCCCCGAGAAAACTTTTGTTACCCCTTGGTCATACGACGTGCACCCGCATGCTGGCGGAACCTGCTCGCCTCAAGGTGCAGGCACTTCCGAATGAGGATCAGCCAATCCGTCGAGATGCTCGTGCAGGATCCGGCGGATCTCGAGGATCGCTGCGGGGGTTTCCTGGACGCTGTGCGAGTAGGGAATCACTTTTTCCGAAAGTGCCCCGGTGAGATGCGAACTCCGGTATGGCACAAGACCGTCGCTGGAATCGGCAAGGGGCACATGCGGCGTGTCGTTGGCGATGATGGAGTGGAACCGCACCGCTTCGCCTATCGGCAGTTCCGCAGAGGCCCGGATGAATGGGTCGCGCTCGCTCAAGTTGCGGATGCCGTTTGCGGAGTCGAGGAACGAATTCGGATCGACGTCGCCGGGTACAGCCAGCAATTCTGCCACGTCTTTCACCTTGGCGAGCACAGAAGCGGGAAGGGCGACCAGCCTTGCCGCGAAGCGCGCAACAGCGGATTCCGCGAACGGGGTCCCGCGGTGTGGAGCGGCAACGAACACCGCGCGGCTAACCTGCGGCAACGGGTCGAAACTGGCATACGGGGCAAGGACGGACCTGGCTTGCGCTAACTGGCCGCCGTCGAGCTCGCGGGTACGCGTAATGTCGTGCCAAAGCCTGTCGCCCGATGAAGAGACCGCTAGCCGGCTCAGCAGCCCGCCCATGCTGTGCCCGACCAGCACCATGTCGCGCGATGCCGGCGCCGTGCCACCTGGATCGAAGCGCGCCACGGTACGCGAGATGGCGCTACGTATTGCAGCATGATTGATCGCTATCGGTACGTTGGTAGGATAATAGATTTGCCAGATCTGGTAATTCTGACGAAGGCGCTCGTCGCCCAGCAATTCGTTCGCCACGTTGATCCATGCTTCCGGACTGCTGGCCAGTCCGTGAAGCAGAATGATCGTCCTGCGTGACGGATCGTACGGCTGCATCAAATACAGCCGGGGCTCGTCTAGCGCATTACCCTTCCCCACCAGCGTCAGAAGCGACTGGGCACTGAAGTCCGAGCGCGCCAGCCACAGGCCATATGCAGCCGTGAAATCGCCCGCCAGGGGAACGGTGGTGCCAGCGATCCTTACCGTCGATTGCCGGTAGGGATCGTGGACTGCGATGCGCACCTCTTTCGTTTGCAGGATCGCGTCGAGCGATGTGCCTGCAAAATCCACGATGACCGTCGTGGAAGCGAAAGGCGTTTCAAGATAGGGTTCGTGTCCGCGAGAGCGCGGCACGATGCCGGTTCCGGTCGACGACACCAGCGAGGCACCGATGCCATCGCGGCGGTACTGGTTGCGCACGCCGGCAAACGTCAGCGAAGCTGCAGGAATCAGTTCAGCGGGCAACTCGCTGCCATGCACGAGGCTGCCATCGATACGGCCTTCGATGCGCCATTTTCCGGATACGAGAGAGAAGCTGCCATCGCTGTCGACGCGCCTTTCATTGCGCCCTTGGCGCTGTGCTGCGCCGAACAGGTTCGTAACAGCTTGCTGGACCGAAAAATTATAGTAGTCACGCACCTGGCCCTGACGTTCCTCGAGCGCACGCTGTTCAAGCCGTCGCCTGGTGAGGAAGAGGTAGGCGTGGGCGTGCCGCGCGGCCTCGAGGTAGGCATTGATGATCGCCTCCGGATCTTGCGTCGCGGCAGGTTGGCGAATCAGTGCCAAGCCTTCTTCCAGCCATAGCTCCGACAAGACGGAGAGGCGCTGTTCGTCGTTGAGACCAGTGGAGGCACCGACTTGCAGCCTGCAGGTCGCCGCCTGGCGCGCACATGTCTTGCGGTCTGTTCCGACGACCTGCAGCGCGTTTTCCGCAGGAATGCTCAGCCGGCCCGTGGTCAGAATATCGCCGCGCCGGGAGGTCATGTAATCACGTGTCGGGAGGGAAGAAACCTTAACCCCCGCGCAGCCGGCAATCATTCCCGCAAGAAAAGCGAATAAGATTGCACGTGAGCCGAAGGGAAAAAGTACGCGCATGGCAGGTGGGTCGGAATATAACGAGGTGAAGTGCATTGGGAAAGCGATCACTATGCGGCACGCCTGGCGTGACACTGTTTCGGCAGGCTGCCATCTGAACGGCTGGGCAAAAGCATCAATCTGATGTTCTGACGCGTAACGCCTCGTTCCTTGCGCCCAAGTATAGATCAAAGCCGAACATGCTCACCAGCGGCGAAGGTCCATCGCTCAGCCGTGCCGCGACAAGGCTGACGGCCGAAATGTCCCCGGTACGGTGGAAACGCGTGCTCATCCGCCACCTTGCTGCACTTGCTTGACCGCGCCGGCCATCGCTTCCCAGGCTTTGACCACATGCTCGAAACGTCCCTTGTGAAGAAAAAGGTGGTCGGCGCCCCGGATGGTCAGATGGCGGAACCTCGCGTTCTCCTTGCGCAGTCTTGCGTCGAACGCGGCAGCATCCGAGTAGGCTGCGTCGAGCTCTGCGCTGACGATGAATACTTCTGGAAGTTTGGCAAGCTGGTTGGAAAATATCGGAGACGCCAGGGGATTGCGCCTGTCCAAGTATTTTGGAAGATAAACGTCGTTGACCTGCTCCATGGTGGCGACCGTCAGATCCTGCTTGCGCTCCGTGGAAATGCTTTTCGTGTGCGGATCGCTGTCCAGATCGAGGACCGGAACACACGCGACCACGCCACGCAGGCCGAAACTCTGTCGTTCGAGCGCCAGCAGAGCGACGGCAATCGACAGGTTCGCGCCTGCGCTTTCGCCACCGACCGACAGGCGTTCGGGATCGATTCCCAGATCGTCGGCGTGGCATGCTACCCATTCGATGACCTCATGGGACTGCATGACTGGCGCGGGGAATGTGTCGCGCGGCGCGAGGACGTAATCGATGTTGATGACGACGCAGCCTGCCTGATTCGAGAGGTAGTTGCACCAGGGCGCATCGGCCTTCAGCCCGCCCACTACGAAACCGCCCCCGTGAAGATGGAAATGCACCGGCAGCCTGGACCCCGCCATCGTGGCTGGACGGTACATGTCGATCCTGGCAGGGCCGAAGGAAGTGGGCACAACGTGGCGTTCCACTGTCGCGGCGCCAGCGCGAGGATACCGGCCGAATCGGGCCGTGACGGCCTCGAGCATCCTGACGATCAACTTCAGCAGCGCAAGCTTGAGTCGGCCGGCATTGGTCAGGCGCGCCATGTCGGGGCCCGCGACCGTGGCAGGCTGGTTCAGGACGGCGATGCCAGCCATGATGAGGATCAGTAGCAGGCCGAGTCCTGCGAGAATGACTTGTCGAGACATTTTTTGCTTTCCTTTGCAATCGCGTCACGTTATTACAGCCATGCCTGGACAGCACGACAGGCCATCAACCGGTCCCCGCAGGGGAGCTATACGTCGGCGTCCGGTACGAGCTGGCGTAGCGGCTTCGAGAACGCCATGCCGATGAAGCCGGGATAACGCTTGCCCTCCCGTAGCATACGGACCTGCACCACGGATCAGGGTGCTGCGACAGTCAAGTACAGTCGCAGCGGCCGGAAACATCGGCTCTTAAATCTATACTGGTCGGTTTAGTTTAACATTGTTGGACCATGCGGCTAGGAAAATACAGATTAGTTCGCCAAAATTTCATCCCAGAAGCCTCATGCGTGTACGGGCGGTTATCTGACAGTGCGGGGGACGGCTATCGGATGTTAGGCGGCATAGAGCTGGATATGGAGCACGTCTGCTGATCCGATCGCACGGGTTTCCCTCCGCATCAACAATCTTGTCCTTCCCGATTGCTTCGGTTAACATGAATTAATATCAGGCAGTCTGATATTAACTGGGCACGGCATGGACGACATGGCCCACCGGGCTGCGGATTCTGCGGCGTGATTGGACGATCTGTTATCGAAGCGGAGGTTGCATCGACACCGTGCCTCGAACCCTGAGCCGTCCCAACCCCTTCACTAGAGCCAACGTCATGTTTTCCTACCAGCCGCCAGTCAAGCACATGCAGTACGTACTGTCCGACGTCTTGTCGGCAACAGACACTCTAAGGGTGGATGCCGGTTACAACGAGATCGACGAACAGCTCGTCAGGCAAGTGCTGGAAGAAGCAGGGCGCTTCACTGCCGAAGTGCTATTCCCGGTCAATGCGTCGGGCGACAGGCAAGGGTGCCGGTTCGAGAGCGGAGCCGTGTTCACGCCGGACGGTTTCCGGGATGCGTACCGCCAGTTCGTCGATTCGGGTTGGGCTGCACTGGCATGCGACCCTGGGTACGGCGGACAGGGCTTGCCGCATGTACTGAATTGCGCGCTGCAGGAAATGATGATCAGCGCCAATCACGCATGGACGATGTATCCCGGCGTACTGCATGGGGCCTACACGTGCCTCAAGGCCCATGGCAGCGAGGAACTCAAGCAATACTACCTGCCGAAGATCGTGAGCGGCGAGTGGCTTGTGACCATGGCCCTGACCGAACCGCAAGCAGGCAGCGATGTCGGCCTGCTGCGCACTCGCGCGGTGGAAGGAGACACGGGCACCTATCGTCTGTCAGGCAACAAGATCTTCATTTCCGGCGGCGAGCACGACCTGACCGAGAACATCGTTCACCTGGTGCTGGCCCGGATTCCGGGCGGGCCGGAGGGCAGCAAGGGCGTTTCGCTGTTTGTCGTGCCCAAGATATGCCCGGATGGCAGCCGCAATCAGGTTACCTGCACCGGTATCGAGCACAAAATGGGCATCCGCGGCAGCGCCACTTGCTCGCTTGAGTTTGCCGGAGCTACCGGCTGGCTGGTCGGCGAACCACACCGCGGGCTTGCTGCCATGTTCGTGATGATGAACGCGGCGCGCATGCTGGTCGGAGCCCAGGGCCTGGGCATAGCGGAAACCGTGTACCAGAACGCTGCAAGGTATGCGAACGAACGACTGCAAATGAAAGCCGTCGATCGGCCTGCCGAAAGAAAGGACCAGCCTGCCGATCCGATTGCCCTGCATCCGCCCGTCAGGCGCCTGCTGCTGTCGCAACGTGCCTATGTCGAAGGCGGTCGCATGATGCTCTACTGGAGCGGCCTGATGCTCGACCTTGCCGAGCGCCACCCAATCCCCCAGCGCCGTCAGGATTTCGAACAGATGCTGGCGCTCGTGACACCCGTCGTGAAAGCGTTCCTCACCGAAAAGGGATTCCAGGGAGCGAGCGATGCGCTGCAGGTCTATGGCGGGTACGGCGTCATTACCGAGACCGGCGTCGAACAGTACCTGCGCGACTGCCGCGTCACGATGATCTACGAGGGTACCAATGAGATCCAGGCGATCGACTTGGTAGTGCGCAAGATTCTGGGGGACCAGGGCGTGCGCCTGGGCCGCTTCCTCGAACTCGTGCGTGCAACAGTGCAGGCCGAGCGCACTGGACCCTTCGCCGGCCATAGCGAATGTCTGTCCAAGCTTGCCACTGAGCTTGCCGCTATCGCGCGGGCCGTGTGCGAATCCGGCACCGCGAACCTGACGCCGCTTCACTGGGTTGCCGGCGACGTTCTCCGCCTGATGGGGCATTGCATCATCGGCTGGCTGTTGCTCAGGAGTGCGAGCGCTTCCTGCAACAACCGCGAAGACGATTACGCATTTCACGACGAGCGACTGGAAACCGTCGATCACTACTTCGCGTATGAGTTTACCGAGACGCACGCAGCACTGGCCGTGCTACGCGCAAGTTTCGCGCAGCATGGCCTGTCCCTGACGTGGTAGGCCCGTCAGCAGCCGCGAGGACGAGCATGATATCGACATGCATCGTCACGCTTAGCGTGCGGGCCTTGCCCCTCACGGCCCAGTTAGCGCCACGCCATGCCAGCCACGGGCATCCAGGCTTGCCTTCCATACCCGTTCGATCTCGTGTACAACGTCGGGACGCTTTGCTCGTGCACAGGGCAAAGCCGGATTACATTGCGGAGCACTGCCGACCGGCCTGCACCGGTAAATCGATTTGCCGCGCTCATTCTGGAACACTATGCGGCGCTGTGCCAGGACCGCCGAGCTGCTCTAGCATTCCAGATGCCATTTGCGGTAAGGTTCGCCGGGCATGTCCCACGGCCAAATCCTCCATGCGTTATTGGCTGACGCACTCGTGTACGCCAAGTCGGAGTGATATTCCAAATATAGGAAATCGTAACAGGATGCCATGCGCCACCGTCAGTTAGACCTCAACCTCTTGATCCCGTTACAGGCCTTGCTGGAACACCGCAGCGTTACGCGCGCGGCATTGGCCGTCAACGTCAGCCAGTCGACCATGAGCGGAATCCTGCAGCGGTTGCGCGACAGTCTCGGGGATCCGCTATTGGTACAGGTAGGACGGCACATGCGGCTGACACCGCTTGCGGAGAGCCTGATCGGCCCGTCACAGCACGTACTGGATGACATCGATTCGTTGCTTGAAACCCAGGCAGTGTTCGATCCTGCTACTGTGCGCAGCAGGATCGTCATCGCCACGTCCGACTACGTGGTATCGGATTTTCTGGGAGACTTGCTGGCACGCATCGCGCAAGAGGCCCCGCGCTTGCGTTTCGTTCTGGCGCCACCGGTGGCTGACTGGGGCAACGAAATGGACGCCGGCCGTGTCGACTACGTCATCTGTCCTGCACATGTATCGTCTAGCGAGCATCCCTCGACAGTCCTTTTCGAGGACACCTATACCGTCGTTGCATGGGCAGAGAACCGGCCCACTCGAGGCATCGAGAGGCTCAGCTTGGAGCGGTATCAGTCTCTCGGGCATGTGATCTTCCATACTGCCGTGGGGCGTCCCTGGTTCGAGCAGTGGTACACAACCGAGTATGGCGAAAGCAGGCGTATTGAAATGCTCGTCAGCGGTTTCAACATGATGCCCGCCCTGGTGATCGGCACCGACCGCATTGCCACGGTCCAGACGCGTCTCGCGCGGCGCGCGGCTGCTGTGATGCCGCTCAAACTGATGGCGTTGCCCATCGCGGTACCTCCGCTCGTCGAGGTGGTGCAGTGGAGCCGGCATCGCGAAGCTGATCCTGTCCACAAATGGGTGCTGGCCCGACTGCTGGCGGGCGCTTCGGAACTGGCGGCCGTCTAGAGGCATTCATCGCATCACCATCGATGCTTCTGCGCTGCCACCCGGTATGCCTGCCATCGACCGTAAGCAGCACGCTGCCTCAGCCCCTGCCGAGGCATAGTTCCTGGGTTTGCAAGCACCATGCATCGAGAAATCCGATAATCTGACCACTAAAAAATCGATTTGTCCAATAGTGGATCGGTCTCTTAGAGTATCACTTAGCCGAGCCGTAGAGCTTACGGCTACTCTTGGAGACTAATATGAGCATTGAATTCCTCCCGGGCGCCTGCACGGCCGCCGGCGGTCCATACGCGGGCAAGGTGGGCGCCAACTATCCTCGCAATCAGTGGTGGGTGGCCGCGACGACCGATGAAGTCACGCGCCAGCCCATGCGGCGCTGGCTGCTCGACCTGCCGGTCGCCCTGTACCGTACGGAGGCGGGCGCCGTCGTCGCGCTCGACGATCGTTGCCCCCACCGCTGGGCGCCGCTGTCCAGCGGCTGGCTCGAAGGAGACAACATCGTTTGTGGCTATCACGGGCTGCGTTTCTCGACGGAAGGGAGATGCGTCAAGGCGCCTACCCAGGCGAACCCGCCGACGCGCGCCAAGGTGCATGCCTATCCTGTCCGCGAGATCGGTCCACTGGTGTGGATCTGGACCGGCGACCCCGCCCTGGCCGCCGACAGCGAACCGCACGCCGTGGACTGGCACGTTGATCCAGGCTGGAGCCTGGTCGGCGGCGCGATGGAAGCGGAAGCCAACTACATGCTGCTGAAGGAAAACGTGCTGGACTTGACACACTTCGGCTACGTCCACCGCACTACTTTCAAGATCCTCGATTTCGACCGTCCACCCGAAGTCACGGTCAAGGGCGAACAGGTTGAATTTCACCTTGAATTCCCCGCTGTCAAGCTGGCGCCATTGTTCGGCGCTCTGACGGGCTTTGGCGAACGGCCGATTGCGCGTGTGAACTGGGGGCGCAGCCTGTCGCCCGCTCTGCACCTCGCGGGGCAGGATTTTACCGATCCCGCGCCGCAAGCCGGTCAACGCCGCACCGCCGCCTTCCGCGTCATGCACGCTACCACGCCGATCAGTCCGACCCGCATGCACTACTTCTGGATGGCGGGCTGGGACGTGCCGTTGACCCAGGAACAGCGCGACCTGATGCGCGACACCACGTTGCTCGGTTTTAAGGAGGACAAGGACATGATCGAAGCCATCCAGGCCACGATCACGCAGGACCCGCGCGGCCTGAACTACCCGGAAATCATGGTGACGAGCGACCAGTCGGCAGTGCAGGCGCGCCGGCAGTTGCAGATTCGCCTGGCCCGCGATGGCGAATTGAACCAACGGAATTGATCGCCATGACAAAACGAACCCTGATACGTTGCGACCGCCTGTTTACCGGCCTTGAGGACGAAATACGCCGTGACCATACCATCATCGTCGAAGAGGGCTTCTTTACCTACGTCGGCCCGGCATCCAACGCACCTGCTCAGGCGCCGGGCGATACGGTCATCGATGCTGGCGAACGGTTCGTCATGCCGGGCCTGGTAGATGCGCATACCCATCTTGTATTCGGCAATGCCCGCAGCGAGGAAGATATCGATTTCTGGGGCACACCGGAATTTCGCGCGCTGCGGGGACTGTTCTTCGCCCAGCGCGTCCTGGCCGCAGGCTACACGTCCATCGTGGTGCCGGGAGACGCCGGGAACTGCAGCATCAGTGTGCGGGATTCGATCAATGCCGGCCTGTTCGACGGCCCGCGCATTGCTGCCAGCAGCAACGTGATCGCCAACCGCCACAGCCTGAACGACTGGTTTCCCGAGCATGTCGGCACGCCGGACTATGTGACCGGACGGCTGTGCACGACGCGCGATGCGCAGATCGAAGAAGTGCGCCGCCAGGCCAAGGCCGGCGTCGATTGCATCAAGATCGCGATGGACGGTACGCACTTCCGCGAGAACGGCACGCACATCGCGGCGTTCACTCAGGAAGAAATCAGCGGCATGGTGACCGAGGCCCACAGGCTCGGCAAGAAGATCGTCGTGCACGCCTATGGCAAGGAAGCTGTCCTGTATGCGGCCAGGGCCGGCGTGGACATCATCAACCATGCATTCTTTGCCGACGACGAGTGCATCGAAGCGATGCTCAAGTCCGGCAGCCACGTCTCGCCGACGCTGACATTCCTGCGCAATAACGTCGACTTCTGCCCGAGCTGGGAACCGACCGCCACCTCCGGCTACCAAGGCGCGCAACGGCGCATCATCGAGGTCGCGAAAAAAACCTTGAACCGCATGCGCGAAGCCGGCGTGCCCTTCATGGCAGGCAGCGATTCGGGCTTTGCCGTGACGCCGTACGGCGAGTGGCACGCCCGGGAAATCGAAATCCTGGTCGACTGGATCGGCTTCACGCCGGCCCAGGCGCTGCGCATCGCGACCGCCGGCACGGCCAAGGCGATGCCGCGCGGGCAACTGCTGGGTGCGATCGAGGCAGGCCGCCGCGCCGACTTCCTGCTCGTCGACGGCGACCCGCTGGCCGACGTACGCGTGCTGCAGCAGCGCGAAGCAATCGACGCGGTGTACCTCGACGGCCGCTTGATGTCGTTCAAGCAGCGCCCATACGACGCCTACAAGGTGAGCCACTTCAATTCGCTGAAGTGGACCGATGTCTACAGCCGTGAGCGCGTTGCCGAAATTCGCGCCACGACCTGAATCCCAAGCGAAAAATACCATGACACAGACTTTGCAAGAACAACTGATCAGCCTGGAACAGAATCGCTGCCGCTGCCTGATGGAGAACGACATCGACGGCTTGCGCAATCTGCTGTCGAAGGAACTGGTGCACGTTCATACACGGGCCAATGTCCATAGCCTGGACGAATATCTCCATTTTGTCCGGGAGGTGACCCAGGTCCTCGACCTGAGCCGCGGTCCACTGACGGTACGCGAACTGGGCGACGGTGCCGCCATCATGCTGGGCCGCCAGACCAACCGCTCGCGGGTACGTTCCAGCGGGAGCGTCGTCGTGACGCAGGCCCAGGTCACGCAGGCCTGGGTGCGCGAACAGGATGGCGCATGGCGCATTGCTGTCTTCCACGGTACCGCGCTGCCGGCGGAGCAGGCCAAATGAAGCTCGATGTCGCGCTGGCCGTTGCGCAGGGTGTCCTGGCCGAAGGGCAAACTCGCCACTTTGCACCGTTGACGGTGGCGGTCCTCGATGCGGGCGGCCACACGGTAGTGCTGCTGCGCAGCGATGGGTCTAGCCTATTGCGGTCGCAGATTGCCACCGGCAAGGCATACGGCGTACTGGGCTTGGGCTTCGGCGGCCGTGAACTGGCGGCGCGCGCCGCGAAGATGCCTGCATTTTTCGACGCCCTCATTGAACTGTCGGACGGCCGCATGGTACCGGTTCCCGGTGGCGTGCTGGTGCGCTCGGCCGATGGTGCGCTGCTGGGCGCCGTCGGGGTCAGCGGCGACACCTCCGACAACGACGAGATCTGTGCGCTGGCGGCGATCGAGGCGACCGGACTGGTTGCCGATGCAGGGTAGCGGTGGCATTGGGCCAGCGCTACCCTGCATTCGCCGGGTCCGGACAGTCAAGCGCACGGCCAGTTTGACGACAAATTTCTCGGCACCGATTTCCAGCACCCATCGCGCGGCAAGGCCGTGCAAGCGCGCGCGCCAGCGGCCAAGAGACTGACAATAACCATGGGGAGCAATGCATATGGAACAAAGCCGCAGCGAAAATTACCGCAAGCTGATCGATGAAAGCAGGCTTTCGGGCATGCAGTGGACCGTGATCGCCCTGTGTTTCCTGATCATGTTCCTCGACGGCCTGGATACCGTACTGATCGGCTTCCTCGCACCGTACATCGGCAAGGAATGGCACTTGAGCAAGGATGCGTTGACACAGGCATTCACGGCAGGTGTCGTCGGGCTGATGATCGCTGGATGCCTGGCGGGCATCCTGGCCGACCGCGTTGGCCGCCGCCCCTTGCTGCTGCTGGCGGTAACGCTGTTCGGCGCGAGCAACCTGGCGACCGCTTACTGCGATTCGCTGGGCATGCTGGTTGCCTTGCGCTTCCTGACCGGCCTCGGCCTGGGCGCTGCCATGCCCTGTGCGGTGGCACTGGTATCCGAGTATGCACCTGCGCGGCGGCGCGGCCTGATCACTACATCGATGTACAGCGCCTATACCCTGGGCGGTGCGGCAGTCGGCTGGATTACGCCGATCATCGCGCAGCAGCACGGCTGGCGCGCCATGTTCGTGGTCGGCGCAGTACTACCGCTCGCACTGTTGCCTTTCCTGTTGTTGTCGATGCCGGAATCGATCGGGTTCCTGGCAGAGCGCCGGCGCGACCTCGCCAAGGTTGCAGCCCTGCTGTCACGCATCCTCGGGCGGCGGGTCGACGCAGCGGCGCTGGCTTTGACTGCTCAGCCCGTGGCGCCCAGCAACCCGCTATGGACGATCCTGTCGGCTGGCTATGGCCTGCAGACGACGCTGCTGTGGCTCGGCAATGGAGCTGGACTGCTGATTACCTTTACGCTGATTAACTGGCTGCCGAGCTTCCTGAGCTTCAAGCACGTCACGACCTTCACGGCCGCGTTCAGTGCTGCCTGCTTGCAGGCCGGCGGTGCGATCGGCTCGCTAGTCATGGGCTGGCTCATGGACCGCATCGACGGCCGCAAGGTCACGGTCTGCGTGTACCTGGGCGCTGCTGTCCTTTCTCTGGCCTGGCCCGTTGCCCTCGACGGCGGAGATGGCGCGTTGCTCGCAGCCGGTTTTGCCGCGGGCATGCTGGTTATGGGCGGCCAGACGGGATTCCAGGTACTGGCCACTTCGGTGTATCCGGTCGCGGTGCGCGCAACCGGACTGAGCTGGATGCAGAGCGTCGGTCGCCTCGGCGGCATCCTCGGCATCCAGCTGGCCGGCCTGGGTATCGCCCGCAACATCGATCCGGTGCTGATGCTCCAGGCGCTTGCCGTGCCGGCGCTGGTAGCAGCGCTCGGCGCAGCAGCGCTGCACTGGCGTTTGCGCCGGCGACCAGGCTATGGTGCCGCAACCAGCCACGGCTGACCCGTACCTTTCCGACCGGCGAGCCGCAGCAAGGACGGCGCACCCGACCGTGGGTGAAGCACGCACGTCGTCGGGTACTGCCTGGCGGTGACAGGTACCTTCGTCGTGGCGCGACCGCGGCTGCATCGCGCGGGCGCTTGATCGTCGGCAGGGTCGCTCATCCATCTTAAGCAGAACGGTAGCGCCCCGCAATTCGTGCCCTGGCTGCCAGTAGAGTGGGCGCACCATATAACGGAGACAATCGATGGACTTACGCGCCGGTCTGGTCATCGCCGCCATGTGCGCCGCTCTTCTCTTATCCGCCGACGCCACAGCGCAGTCGGCCACTTCGCAAGTAACGTTTGGCGGAACTATCGATACGTACATAGGACGCCAGCAGTTGGCCGGCCAGGCTTCCGCCGCCACGGTCAGCCCCAGTGGACTGACCACGTCGTTCTGGAGCATTTCAGCCGTCGAAGACCTGGGCGGCGGGTTCAAGGCGCAAGCTTTCCTGTCCGCATTCATGCAGCCCGATACGGGCAGTTCAGGGCGCTATCCCGGCGACGCGTTTTTGTCACGCCGTGCATCGGTCGGTATTGCCGGCGCCTTCGGCGAGATAAGCGTCGGCCGCATGGCATCGCCATTTTTCCTGACGATGGTGGGGTTCGATCCGTTCGCTGGCGGCTCGCTGGGTCCGATCTTCCAGCATACCTATCCAGGTGGACAGCCATTGGCGGCGCCGATGCAGGTCGGCGATTCGAGCATCAGCAACATGATAAACTATCAGACACCGGCGCTCCATGGGATCAAGCTGAATGCTTCTTACGGGTTAAGCGAGCAGGCCGGCCAAGGTGACAATGACCGCCTCGGCGCGAGCCTGACCTACACCAATGGCCCCTTGGCCGTTGCGATGGCGATGGAGCGCAACAAAGCCCAGCTTGATCCCGGCGAAACCAGGCAGGATGACGCCATGCTGGCTGCAGCCTACGACTTCGAAAGGGGCAAGGGATTCCTGCAAATAGCGAGGCACAAGAAAAATTCAATGGACATAGAGTACTGGACTTCCATGGTTGGCGCGACGGTTCCGATAGGCGCAGGCAACCTGCTGGTCGCCTGGGGAAGAACGCGCTACGAAGCTGCGGCGCTGAGAAAAAACCGCAGTAGTACGACTGTCGTGTACGACTACGTCCTGTCCCGACGAACCGACATCTATCTCGGACTGGAGAATGACCGGATCACGGGGGCGTCGGTCGGCAACAGCCTGTTCGCCGGCATGCGTCTCAGGTTTTAACGCGCGAAAGCCTAGCACATGCGCCGGCAAGGGGGCCAGACGGTGCTATGGGAGCAGGGCCTGTTCTCTGGCGCAAATGGTTTCGCCGGGCAGGAGTCCAGCGACTTGGGCAAGCTGTTCGGTGCGCAGTGGCAGCCTGTTGGCACCAGAGCACGCTGGTGCCGGTAAGTGCGTATTTCTCTAGTCGACTTCCACTTGCACATCCGCGTGCGCCCAGCCAGTAGATCTTCCAGCAGCTGCTCGCCCGCTGGTTGGAAATAAATTGGAAGGAGCGCCGCCAACCTGCCGGCGGTTCTTGCGCTGCCGGAACCAGACGAACCGCCACGCTGCGGTCCGTCTGCTACTGCTCTCTTCTGATGCTACAGCAGCGGCTCAGGCTGCGCTGAGCATGTGATGCGGGTCGATGACGAACTTCTTCGCCACGCCCGCGTCGAACTCCCCATAGCCCTGCGGTGCCTGGTCCAGGCTGATCACCTGCACGTTGACGATTTCAGCGACATTGATGCGGTCCCACAGGATCGCCTGCATCAGCGCGCGGTTGTACTTCATCACCGGGGTCTGGCCGGTATGGAAGCTGTGCGACTTGGCCCAGCCCAGGCCCAGGCGGATCGACAGGCTGCCGCTCTTCGCGGCCGTATCGACCGCGCCCGGATCATCGGTCACGTACAGGCCCGGAATGCCGATCTTGCCTGCAGCGCGGGTGATCTCCATCAGCGAATTGAGCACCGTGGCCGGCGCTTCGTGCTGCGCGCCCGCATGGCCGTGTCCACGCGCCTCGAAACCGACGCAATCGATCGCGCAATCGACTTCTGGCGTGCCGAGGATCTGCGCGATCTGCTCGCCCAGTGAAGCATCCTGCGACAGGTCGACAGTCTCGAAGCCCACGGCCCTGGCGTGCGCGAGGCGGGCCGGGTTGACGTCGCCGACGATCGTCACGGCCGCGCCCAGCAGGCGTGCCGAGGCCGCCGCCGCCATGCCGACAGGGCCAGCGCCGGCGATATACACGGTGCTGCCCGGACCGACGCCTGCCGTCACCGCGCCGTGGTAGCCGGTCGGCAGGATATCGGACAGGCAAGTAAGGTCGCGGATCTTGACCATCGCCCGGTCGCGATCCGGGAACTTGAGCAGGTTGAAGTCGGCATAAGGCACCATCACGAATTCGGACTGCCCGCCGATCCAGCCGCCCATGTCGACATAGCCGTAGGCGCCGCCCGCGCGCGAGGGGTTCACGCTCAGGCACACGCCGGTATGCTGTTCCTTGCACGTGCGGCAGCGGCCGCAGGCGACGTTGAACGGCACCGAGACCAGGTCGCCGATCCGCAGCGTTTCCACGTCGCGGCCTACCTCGAGGACTTCGCCGGTAATCTCATGGCCGAGCACCAGGCCGGTCTGGGCAGTGGTACGGCCGCGCACCATGTGCTGGTCCGAGCCGCAGATATTGGTCGATACCACGCGCAGGATCACGCCATGTTCGATCTTCCTGCCGTTCGGATCTTCCAGCTTCGGAAAGGGAATCCCCTGGACTTCGACCTTTCCCTGGCCGATATACACCACACCACGATTTTCTGCCATCTTCATCTCCTGTTTGTATTGCTGGGTGGCGACGGCTTTCACGATGTTGTCGTCAAGGCCGCCAATGCTTCAAAATTCGTTAGCAAACTTTGCCATTCACTGCAAGGGCCGGCCGCCATCGACCGGAATCACGGCACCGGTAGTGAATGGCAGGTGGGTCGTCAGTGCCACGACCGCAAGCGCGACCTCGCGCGGATCGGCCAGGCGTTGCAGGGGTGTGCGCCGGGCCTGCTCGTCATGCCATTCGGGGGCCATCGACTTGACGAAATCGGTATCGGACAAACCCGGCGACACCGACACCACGCGTATTGCCGGTGCCAGCGCACGTGCCAGCGATTTCGTCATGTTGTCGACCGCCGCCTTGGAGGCGCAGTACATCACGTTGCTGCCCATGGCGGTGACTGCGGCGATCGACGAAACGTTCACCACCAGTCCGTCGCCGCCGGCGGCGAGCAGTGGGCGCAGCGCGCGAACCGCGGCGAATGGTCCGCGCACGTTGGTGGCCAGCACGCTGTCGATCAACCCATCATCGAGGCCGTCCAGGTCCGCATGTGCCACGAAGCTGGTAGTGCCCGCGCAGTTGACCAGGATGTCGCAGCGCCCATAACGCTCGCCGATGGCCGTTGCCAGGCGGTGCAGGGCGGCGCTGTCCGTCACCGGCGCGGGCAGGGCGGCGTGCCTGGCCCTGGCGGTCGGCAGGCTGGCCGCCAGGGCCAGGGCGCGTTCGGCAGATCTGTTGTAGCCAACCACCACCGTGGCTCCATGACGCGCCAATTCCGTGCATATGGCCGCACCGATCCCGCCAGCTCCACCAGTCACCAGGGCGACTTTGCAGTACAGCGGCGATGTCACATGGTCATTCATGCTGGCTAGCCTTTGCGAATCGGCGCAGGCGAATGTCGGCCTGTTCCTTGTGGCCCGAGAATTGTTCCAGCGCGCACAGGCGTGAGCAGTATTCGCCCACGATCACCGACGCTTCATCGGTCAGGATGCGCTGATAGGTATGGGTCTTGATGAACTTGCCGACCCACAGCCCGCCCGTGTAGCGCCCTGCGCGCATGGTCGGCAGCGTATGATTCGTGCCGATCACCTTGTCGCCGTACGAAACATTGGTCCGGTGGCCCAGGAACAGGCCCCCATAGTTGGTCATTCGCGCCAGGAACCAGTCCGGATCATCTGTCATTACCTGCACGTGCTCGGAACAGATGCGCTCGGATTCCTGCAGCATTTCCTCTTTCGTCTCACACAGGATGATTTCGCCGTAGTCGCGCCACGACACGCTGGCGATCGGTGCGGTGTCCAGGCGCGCCAGCACGGCCTCGATGGCGGCCGGCAGCTCCTCGGCGATCTTGCGACTCGTCGTCACGCAATAGGCGGGGGATGTTGGACCATGCTCGGCCTGGCCGAGCAGGTCGACCGCCACCAGTTCTGCGTCGACGGTGTCGTCGCAAATCACCATCGTCTCGGTCGGGCCGGCGAACAGGTCGATGCCAACGCGGCCGAACAGCTGGCGCTTGGCTTCGGCAACATAGGCGTTACCGGGACCGACGATCATGTCGACAGGGGCAATGTTCTCGGTGCCGATCGCCATCGCCGCCACGCCCTGCACGCCACCGATCACATAGATTTCGTCAGCACCGGCCAATGCCATCGCCGCCACGATTTCGGGGGAAGGCTTGCCGCCAAACGGCGGCGCGCAGGCAATCACGCGCTTGACGCCGGCGACCTTGGCCGTCAGCACGCTCATGTGGGCCGAGGCCAGCAGCGGGTATTTGCCACCCGGGATATAGCAGCCGACCGAATTGACCGGAATATTCTTGTGGCCCAGAATCACGCCGGGCAGCGTTTCCACCTCGATGTCGTGCAGCGCAGCCAGTTGGGCCTCGGCAAAGTTGCGGATCTGGGTCTGGGCAAACTTGATGTCTTCCAGGGCCTGCGGCGAGAGGGCATCGATGCACGCCTGGACTTCCTCCTGGCTCAGCCGCAGCGATGGCGGATTCCACTTGTCGAATTGGTCCGAGTATCTGCGCACTGCCTGTTCGCCATGCCGCTCGATGTCGGCCAGGATCTTTGCGACCGTGCTGCGTACCTCGTTGTCGAGCTCGGCCTTGGCTTTGACCGGTTTACCTTTTTTTAGGTAGGAAATCACCGCTTGTCTCCTGATGTCGGGTTGGTCTGGGTTGTCGACAGGCCATCCGATTACCGGGGCCGACGACCTGTCGAATCCGGCATGCCCCTGCATGCGTTCGAGGGACTCCATTGTTGAAGATGTCTGCAGGGATATTAATCAAGCTGGGCGATTCGCAATAACCGTTTATAACGTTTTGAACTATCGTGAACTCCGGTAGAAATGCCGCCATGCGGATTTCCGTCGCAGGCAGCGTACGCGTCGCCAGGGTGGGTTCAGGAATCCGAAAGGTATGGCTAAATCCGGTAGGTTGAACCGGGATAAACGGTTTTTGGTGTAGTTCCCCCAGCGCTATGATCGTCTCGACAAAAACGAGCTTCGCCAGGAGCCGGACATAAGGAGACCAGTCATGCCCCATTACCACCACATCGTCGCGTCAACCCCCGTCCGCGTTCGAGAGTCGACGGTAGCCGCCTGACTCTCGAGGCGAACCGGCCTGTTGCCAGTGCGGCGGCAACGGCGGTCAGTTCCATAAAGCAGCTTTTTTACACTGCGCCTGCGCCAGGCAGGTGCCCGCTCGGCTGCGCGCTGTGCACGCAGCTTTCATAAAAAAAACTGGCCGGACAGGCCAAACTGGAGACAACAATGCATAGCAAAAGGGCGCCGGCCGATACGCCGCGCATGAACGTAGCGAGGCCACTGCTGCTGGCCTCGATGATGGCCCAGGTGTTCGCCGTACCGTTCGCGCATGGCGGCGAGATCGAGACGTCCGTTCCGGATCTCAAGATACGCTGGGACAACACGGTCAAGTACAGTGCCGCCTTCCGGGTCAAGGATCCGTCCGACCAATTCAAGGCCGATCCGAACCAGGATGACGGCACGCGCAATTTCGATCGCGGCCTGGTCTCGAACCGGCTCGACCTGCTGTCCGAATTCGACGCCACCTACAATAACTTCGGTCTGCGCCTGAGCGGTGCCGCCTGGTACGACACCGAATACACCGGTACCAACGACAACGACAGCGCGCCGGGCACGGGCAATGCCTTCGGCGTCGCGTACAACCGCTTTTCGGCCGGTACACGCAAGGTCAATGGCCGCGACGTGGAGTTGCTGGACGCTTTTGTTTCCGCCCGCTTCGAGCCCGGCGGCACGCCGGTCACGGTGCGCGTCGGTCGCCATGCGCTGCTGTGGGGCGAGAGCATGTTTTTCGGCAGCAATGGCATTGCCGCCGGTCAGGCGCCGACGGACGTCAGCAAGGCCCTGTCCGTGCCGAACCTGCGCTTTAACGAACTGATTCGCCCGGACAACCAGGTGTCGGGCCAGGTCCAGATCAGCCCGACTCTCGCGCTGGCCGGCTACTACAAGCTTGGCTGGGAGGGTAATCGCATGCCCGGCACGGGCAGCTACTTCGCCGGTGTCGCCACCGATTTCGTGTTGCCCGGATCCGACATGCTGTACATACCTGGCGCCGGTACCGCGGCTTTCCTCGGCCGTGCCCGCGACATGGAGCCTGGCGACTCGGGGCAGGGTGGCCTGCAACTGAAATATCGCCCCGAGAACAGCGACGTCGACTTCGGTTTCTACGCGCTGCAATACAACGAACGCGGCTTCCAGGTCCTCCTCAAGCCGGGGTACTTCAGCGCGCCGCCGATAGCGCCAAACCAGGTGGGCGAGTACCAGCTGGTCTATCACAAGCACGTGCGCACCTTTGGGCTCAGCGCGAGCACGTCGGTCGGCAACGTGAATTTTGCCGGCGAAGTCTCGGTGCACCGCAATCTAGGCCTGCAAAGCACGGCGCAGGTCGACCTCGGCGGCACCAGCGACAACGACAAGAATCCGCTATACGCGGTGGGCAATTCGGTGCAGGCACAGTTCTCGTGGATCGCGTCGCTGGGGCCGAGCTTCATCGCTGCCGAGGCGAGCTGGGTCGGCGAAGTTGCATGGAACCGTCGAACCAGTATCACGAAGAACGCCGCTGCGCTCGATCCCAACTCCACGCGCAGCGCGTGGTCGCTGCGCACGATATACGAGCCGAGCTACCGCCAGGTCCGGCCGGGACTGGACATTAGCGTCCCGGTCGGCCTCGGATACTCGCCAAGTGGCCGTTCCAGCGTCGTGGGTGCCTTCAGCACGCCGCGCAGCGGCGATGTCAATGTCGGCATCAATGGTACGTACCTGGATGCATGGCGCATCGGCTTGAGCTATACGCACTATTTCGGCAGCGCCAATACCTTCCTGGTACCGATCTCGCTGGCCAACCAGACCTACGGACAAGGCCTGAAGGACCGCGACTATATCGCGCTGTCCGTGCGACGCACTTTCTAAAGTAACGAGGAGACCATCATGACCTACGAGACCACCAAGACCATTGCGGCCATCTGCGGCGCGCTCCTGCTGGGGACTGCCGCGCATGCGGCCACCCCGGAGGAGGCCGCTCAACTGAAGGCGACGCTGACGCCGCTCGGCGGCGAACGCGCCGGAAACAAGGATGGCACCATCCCGGCCTGGGACGGCGGCTTCACCAAAGCGATGCCCGGCTTTGCCAATGGCGGCAAGCGCGGCGACCCGTTTGCCAGCGAAAAGCCGCTGTACACCATCACTGCCAAGAATGCCGCGCAATATGCGGACAAGCTTTCCGATGGCGTGAAGGAGATGCTGAGGAAGTATCCCGACACCTATCGCCTCGACATCTACCCGACCCATCGCACCGCTGCCGCGCCCCAGTGGGTCTACGACAATACGGCCAGGAACGCGGTCAATGGCAAGCTGAACGGTCAAACCCCGGAAGGCATCTACGGCGGCATTCCGTTCCCGATCCCGAAGAGCGGCGCGGAAGCGATGTGGAACCACTCGCTGCGCTGGCGAGGTACGGACTGGCATGCCGATTTCCGTGGCATCCAGGTCACGGCAGATGGCAAGCCGGTCGTGACCGTCGATGGCCGCGGGGACTTCCAGATGCCGTACTACAGCAAGGACGGCGACGCCGCCGCGTTCAACGGCGAGTACTGGCTGATCCGCCTGGTCAACGCCGGCCCGCCAATCCGTGCCGGCGAAGCGATCCTCGGCCGTGAGAACCTGAAGGCCGAAAAGAGCCAGGCGTGGGTTTACCTCACCGGGCAGCGCCGCGTCAGGAAGCTTCCCGTCGCCTGCTGCGACACCCCGACTCCGGCCACGGCCGGCATCATGTCCTTCGACGAGGTCGATGTCTTCACCGGGCGCCTCGACCGCTTCGACTGGAAGCTGGTCGGGAAGAAGGAGATGTATATCCCTTATAACGCCAACAAGATGCTGCAGCCCAAAATCGCGGACCTGCTTGGCAAGAACCACCTGAACCCGGACTACATCCGCTGGGAGCTGCACCGCGTCTGGGTGGTCGAGGCCAGCCTAGCACCCGGCAAGCGCCACCAGGCGCCAAAGGGCCGCTACTACCTCGACGAGGATACCTGGACCGCCGTGCTTGGCGACCGCTGGGATGCCAACGGCCAGCTATGGAAAACCATGTTCGCCAACCCGATCGTCATGCCGGACCTGCCGGCCACCGCCCCGCCGCAGCAGTTCGGTTTCTACGACCTCGTGTCGGGCGCCTGGTACGTGAATGGGGTGATGAACGAGAAAGCCGAGCAGTACAAGGTCATGCCCCGCTATGGCAACACCGTATTCACACCGGAAGCCATGGCAGGCGAAGGGCAGCGCTGACGGGTCGTCGCAGACCGGGGCTGGCCATGCCTGGCCCCGTCAAGGAGCAAACATGTACAAACATCTATTTTTTTTGAGGCGCCTGCTGCTCGGCATCGTCACGGCCGGCATGTTCGCATGCGGCAAGGCGGTTGCCGCGGCCCCGGCAACCGTCGCCGACCCGCTGGACCGGCCCGCTGTGATGGTGCGCGTACCCGGAAACGCCTACCTGACAGGGCTTGCGCAAGCGGGCAAGCGCCTGGTGGGTGTCGGCGAACGCGGCATCATCGTGCTGTCGGACGACGGCGGCACCACCTGGCGCCAGGCAAAATCGCCGACCAGCGTCACGCTGGCCGCGGTGCAGTTCCCGACGCCCACCCAGGGCTGGGCCGTGGGCCATTATGGCGTCATCCTGCATAGCGCCGACGGCGGCGAGAGCTGGACGCGTCAGCTGGACGGCATGCAGGCCGCGCAGCTCGCCCTTGCCGATGCCCAGTCTCGTTCCGCGCCGGGCGATGACGGCCGCTACCTGGCCGAGGCCAAGCGCCTGGTCGCCGATGGCGCCGACAAACCCTTTCTTGGGGTGCATTTTGCCGATGCCCGCAACGGTTTCGCGGTGGGGGCCTACAACCTGGCGTTTCGCACCCGCGATGGCGGCAAGACCTGGCAGCCCTGGCTGAGCCGGCTTGACAACGCGCGTGGCAACCACCTGTACGCCGTCCAGGCGGCTCGCAACGCTGTCTACATCGCTGGCGAACAGGGTGTGCTGCTGCGGTCACTCGATGACGGGGAGCGCTTCGAACGCCTGGACACCGGCTACAAGGGCAGTTTCTTTGCGCTGGCCGTGCGCGGTGCCGAAGTCGTGCTCGCCGGTTTGCGCGGCAACGCATTCCGCTCTGCCGATCGCGGAGACACCTGGGAAAAGCTCGTCGTGCCGGTGCCGGTGTCGATCACCGCGCTCGGTAGGCGCTTGGACGGCACTCTTCTGCTGGCGAACCAGGCGGGCCAGCTCCTGGCGACGACAGGCAGCACTGCCGCCATGGTTCCGTTGCCGACGGGCGGCCTGCCGCCACTTAATGACATCGTGGTGCAGCCTGACGGCAGCATTGTCGCCGCCAGCATGTTCGGCGCGATTCGCCTGCCTGCGCTTCCCCCGACCAAGCCCACCCCCCCCACGCCATCTCATTCGATTGCCGCAAAATGATACCGACCCCACCCTCCGACCGCAGCGGCGTGACCGGTCTCGCCAGCTTCGATCCGCAGTCCGGGTCCTGGCTCGAGCGGCTGCTGTTCAACCATCGCCTGATCGTGGTCCTCCTGTGCGCGCTCGTCACCGGCATGCTCGGCTACCAGGCCAGCAAGTTGCGCCTGAACGCCAGTTTCGAAAAGACGATTCCGACCAGCCATCCGTTCATCGCCAATTATCTCAAGTACCGCAAGGAATTGAGCGGCCTTGGCAATGCCGTGCGCATCGTGGTCGTCAACCCGGCCGGCACGATCTACGACCGCCGTTACCTCGACACGCTTGCCCGGATCAACGACGAGGTCTTCCTCCTGCCGGGCGTCGAGCGGCCGTTCATGAAATCGCTGTGGACGCCGAACACGCGCTGGACCGGGGTCACGGAAGAGGGCCTCGAAGGTGGCCCGGTCATCCCCGAGGACTATGATGGCGGCGCGGGCAGCCTGCACAGGCTCGAGGCAAATGTCGCACGCTCCAACGAAATCGGCCAGACCATTGCGCTCGATGCGAAGTCGAGCGTCATCTACGTACCGCTCGGCGAGGTCGATGCGCAAGGTAGGCCGCTCGATTACCGGGCACTATCGGCGGCGCTGGAAGAAATCCGCGCAAAGTACGAGCAGCAGGGCGTACGGATCCATGTGACAGGCTTCGCCAAGGTCGTCGGCGACCTGATCGATGGCGTGCGTCAAGTATTGATGTTCTTTGCCGTCGCCATCCTCATTGCTGCCGCCATGGTGTACTGGTTTACCCGCTGCGTGCGGTCGACCGCCCTGGTCGTGATCAGCTCGCTGATCGCGGTGACATGGCAGCTCGGCCTGCTGCCGACGCTCGGTTATGCCCTCGATCCGTATTCGATGCTGGTACCGTTCCTGATCTTCGCGATCGGCATGAGCCATGGCGCCCAGAAGATGAACGGCATCATGCAGGACATCGGCCGCGGCGCTCACAAGCTGGTGGCGGCGCGCTTCACTTTCCGCCGCCTGTTCCTGGCTGGCCTGACCGCCTTGCTGGCCGACGCGGTAGGCTTCGCGGTGCTGCTGGTGATCGACATCCAGGTCATCAAGGAACTGGCGGTGGCCGCCAGCATGGGTGTGGCGGCACTGATCTTCACCAACCTGATCCTGCTGCCGATCCTGCTTTCCTACACGGGCGTGAGCCGGAAAGCGGCGGCGCGCAGCCTGCGCGCCGAAGTGGCAGAAGCCTGCGGGGGCGAGAAGGAGGGCCTGTGGCGCTTCCTCGACCTGTTCACCCGCAAACGCTACGCCACGCTGGCGGTGCTGGGCGCGGTGGTGATCGGCGCTGGCGGCCTCGTCGCGAGCCTGCGCCTGAATATCGGTGACCTCGATCCCGGCGCACCGGAATTGCGGGCCGACTCCCGCTACAACCGCGATGTCGCCTACATGAACGCCCATTATGGCGCCGGCAGCGACATCTATGCCGTGCTGGTGAAAACCCCGGACAACGGGGGCTGTTCCAGCTACGACGTGCTCAAACGCGTCGACGCGCTCGAGTGGGAGCTGCGCCAGCTCGAAGGCGTGGAATCGGTCAATACGCTGGCGCTGCTGAACCGGCGTATGTTGAGCGGTCTGAACGAAGCCAATCCGAAGTGGTACGAGCTGGTCAAGAACCAGGAAATGCTGAACACGGTTACGGCCGGCGCACCGCGAGGCCTGTACAACGAATCGTGCGGCCTCCTGACCATGTATGTCTTCCTGAAAGATCACCGTGCAGGCACGCTGGCGCGCGTGGTCGATCACGTGGAGCGCTTCGCAGCATCCAACAACACGGCCGACGTCCAGTTCCTGCAGGCAGCCGGCAGTGCCGGCATCGAGGCGGCCACCAACATCGTCGTGAAGCGCGCCTGGAACGAGATGCTGTTGCTGGTCTACGGCGCGGTGGTCGTGCTGTCCTTCGTCACATTCCGTTCGTGGCGCGCGGTCGTCGTGGCAGTGCTGCCGCTGATGCTCACTTCGGTGCTGGCCGAAGCCCTGATGGTCTTCCTCGGCATGGGCGTGAAGGTGGCGACGCTGCCGGTGATTGCCCTGGGTGTCGGCATTGGCATCGACTATGCGCTGTACATCCTGAGCGTCGTGCAGGCGCGCATGAAGGAAGGCATGAGTCTGTCGGAAGCCTACTACCGGGCACTGCTGTTCACCGGCAAGGTGGTAATGCTCACCGGCGTCACCCTGGCCGTCGGCGTGGCGACCTGGGCATTTTCGCCGATCAAGTTCCAGGCCGACATGGGCATCCTGCTCGGATTCATGTTCCTCGTGAACATGCTGGGCGCCCTGGTCCTGTTACCCGCGCTCAGCCATTTCCTGTTGCCGAAGCAGGGGCAGGGCACCGTGCCCGAAAGCGCGCTCGCTGCAAGCCGGACCACCGACCTGCAGCGGTCCGTGACCAACGTCGCTGGATAAACCGGTGTCCCGGATGTTGCCGGGACGCCTTCTCACCATAGAAAGCTGATCAAGATGTTCAAATATTTCCCTACCAATTACGTGTGGAACCTGTCGATCAACCTGGCCCTGGAAATGGGCGCCAGGGTCGGCGAGATCGAGGAAATGTGCGCCCCCCTGCAGGAGGCAGCCACCCAGCCCGACGCGGCCGGCACGAAGGCATTCCGCGAGACCTGGGTCCGGATGGCTGACAAACTGTGTGGCTTGGCCGAGGAAGACGAGACACTCGGCCGCTTGATCTCGGCCGGCGACAAGTACGGTCGTGCGTCGACCTACTACATCACGGCCGAGCGTCTGCTTGCGCACGGCTCGCCGGGCCGCATTGAACTGTACAAGCGCTTCATCGACGTGTTCAACAAGAGCGTCCGCCTGGCAGGCGAGAACTGCGAGCGCGTCGAGATCCCTTACGACAACGCGCATATTGCCGGCCTGTACACCCGTGCCGAAGGCGTTGGCCGCCCTGCGCCGCTGCTGGTGCAGGTAAACGGCCTTGATTCGACTAAGGAGATGAAATACCGCGTCGGACTGCCGCGGTGGCTCGCGCAGCGTGGCGTTTCGTCGCTGGTGATCGACCAGCCGGGCAGCGGCGAGGCGCTGCGCTTGCACGACATGCATGCGGTCTTCGACAGCGAGCGCTGGGCCAGCAAGGTAGTCGACTGGCTGGAAACGCGCGCCGACGTGGACCCGAAGCGCATTGGCCTCGAAGGCGTGTCGCTGGGCGGTTATTTTTGCCCGCGTGCGGTAGCCTTCGAGCCGCGCTTCGCCTGTGGTGTTGCGTGGGGGGGCAACCACGACTGGCGCGACGTGCAGAAGAAGCGGCTGGCCAAAGAAGGTTCCTTCCCGGTGCCGCACTACTGGGAGCACGTGCGCTGGGTATGGGGCGCGAAGGACCAGGACGACTTCATGCGAATCGCGGAGAACGTGCACCTGGATGGCGTGCTGGACCGCATCAAAGTGCCGTTCCTGGTGACGCACGGCAGCAAGGACTCGCAGATTCCGCTGCACTGGGCGGAGCGCACCTACGAACAGCTCGTCAACAGCCCGAAGCGCGAACTGAAGATTTTCACTGAGCGCGAGGGGGGGGTGCAGCACTCCAGCTTCGACAATTCCGCCAATGCAGGCGCCTTCATCGCCGACTGGGTTGCCGAGACGCTCGGCGGACGCACCGCCCTGTAATTCACACGTTTGATCAAATTGAAAGATAGCGAACCATGAATATCATCGGACCCGATGCACTGCTGTTCGGCGTCGACGACGTCGCCGCCTGCGCGCAATACCTTACCGACTACGGCCTGAAGCCGGTCGATGCCGGCCCCGGCGGCGGCCGTTTCGAGGCTCTCGACGGCAGCGCAATCATCCTGGCGCACAAGGATTCGCCGCTGCTGCCACCGGCAATGCCCACCTCCAGCATGCTGCGCAAGACGATCTACGGCGTGGCCGACCACGCCACCCTCGACGCTATCGCCGGCGAACTTGGGCGGGATCGCGAAGTGCGCAGCCTGCCTGACGGCAGCGTCGAAAGCGTCGACGACGCCGGCTTCGTACTGGGTTTCCAGATCACCGTGCGGCGCCAGCTCGACATGCCGGCCGAGCGCGTCAACGCGCCTGGCTCGCCAGGCCGTCCGGTCAACCATTTCGCGGTCGACGAAGCGAATCCGGCCTTGCCGCGCACGCTGTCGCACGTCGTGTATTTCGTGCCCGACGCGGCGCAGGCCGAAGCTTTTTATGTGAACCGTCTCGGCTTCGCATGTACCGACCGCCTGATTGGCGCAGGCCCTTTCCTGCGCCCGGCCGGCACGCTGGACCACCATACCCTGTTCATGATCCAGACGCCCCCGTTCATGAAGGGCATCGAGCACTTCACCTTCCACATGGGCGGGCCAACCGACGTCATGCACGCCGGCACGCGCTTCGTGAACAAGGGCTACCAGTCGTTCTGGGGACCGGGGCGCCACAAGATGGGCTCGAACTGGTTCTGGTACTTCAACAGCCCGCTGGGCTGCCATGTCGAGTACGACGCGGACATGGACCTGCACGACGACAGCTGGCAAGCCCGCGAGGTACCGATCAGCGCCGATGCCTCGCAACTGTTCCTGTTCGAGATGCGCGACAAGTGGGCGCCGGGCGGCCCGCCGCCGGGTGCGGCAGGCGCGGCCGAGCGTCACTAGGCGGGGCAGGGGAGAGCGCAATGGCCCGCTTCTACCTCGGCCCGGCCAGCGCCATCGCCGAAGGCACATCGGTCGGGTACGACCCGCAAGGGACGGGCCGCGACAGTGTGCTGGTGGTGCGCAAGGATGGCCGCCTGTACGGCTATCTCGACCGCTGCCCGCACTACGGCGACACACCCATGGCCTGGCGCAAGGATGCCTACTTGAACGGCGAAGGCACGCGCATCGTGTGCGCGGCGCACGGAGCGCAATTTTCCATCGAGAGCGGTGCCTGCACGCTGGGGCCGTGCCTGGGCCGGTCACTGCGGCGGGTGCCGCTCGCGGTTGACGCAGACAACAGCATTCATGCAGAACTAGAAGACGTTTAAGGAGACACATCATGGCAGCAGCAAACCGGGTACTCATCATCGGCGGCGGTTTTTCCGGCATGTCGGCGGCAATTGAATTGCGCAAGCGCGGCGTCGAGGTGGATCTCGTGGAAATCGATCCGGGCTGGCGTTCGTATGGCGCCGGTATCAGCTTGGGCGGGGCGACGCTGCGGGCGTTCCGGACGCTCGGCATACTCGATGAATTCCTGCGCCGCGGCGCGGCGTCGGATGGCGTCGACGTGTTTCTCGCCAACGGCGCGCAGGTCGCGACGCTGCCCACCCCTCGGGTAGCCGGCCCGGACGTTCCCGGGGGCGGGGCGATCCTTCGCCCCGTACTGGCGGCCATCCTCGCGGATGCGACACGCGCATCGGGGGCCGGCGTTCGCCTCGGCTGTACCTTCACGACGATCGCGCATGACGAAGGAGGCGTCGATGTGGGCTTCAGCGACGGCAGCAGTGGCCGCTACGACCTGGTGATCGGCGCCGACGGCCTGTATTCGAAGGTACGCGATGTGCTGTTCCCGGATGCGCCGAAACCGAAATACAGCGGGCAAGGCGTCTGGCGCGCTGTGCTGCCGCGCCCACCGGAAGTCGAGCGCGCCGGAATGTGGCTCGGACCGAAGGTCAAGACTGGCGTGAACCCTGTGTCTGCCAGCGAAATGTACCTGTTCGTGACGGAAGACCGTGCCGAAAACACACACGTCGACCCGTTGCGCTTCGTACCGATGCTGAAGGATCTGCTGGCGCCGTTCCCGGCCCCGCTGATGCAGGCGATCCGTGGACAGCTCGACGAATCGTCGCAGGTGATCTACCGGCCGCTCGAAGCGCTGCTGATGCCCCAGCCCTGGAGCGTCGGCCGCGTTGTGCTGATCGGCGATACCGTGCACGCGACCACGCCGCACATGGCCTCTGGTGCCTGCATCGGTATCGAGGATGCGCTGGTGCTGGCCCAGGAACTGGATAAGACCACCGAAGTGACGGGCGCGCTGGCAGCGTTCCAGGCACGGCGCTGGGACCGTTGTCGCATGGTGGTCGAGAACTCCTGCCGCCTTGGCGAGATCGAGATCGCCGGCGGCGACAAGGAAGAACATGGCCGCATCATGCGCGAGACGCTGATGAGCCTGGCGGGCCCCATCTGACCCGACCTGGCGGCCGTCCTTTACGGGACGCCCCCCGATGACCGAGTTGACGCAGGAGAACATCATGGCCAGACGATTCGTGGATCTGTCGATCTACCTTGAGAACGAAGTACTATCCGATCCGCCGCCGCTGGCGCCGAAGATCACCTACCAGACACATGCGGACACGCTGCCGGAATTCATGGCGATGATCCCCGGCACGGCTGCGCAGGACTATCCCGACGGTGAGGCCGCCGCCGCGGAATGGGTGACGCTGACCACCCACAGCGGCACCCACCTGGACGCGCCGTATCATTTTCACTCGACGATGGATGCCAGGAACGGCGGGAAGAAGCCCTCGCTCACGATCGATGAGGTGCCGCTGGAATGGTGCTTCCAGCCCGGCGTGAAACTCGATTTTCGTCATTTTCCGGACGGCTATGTCGCCACCGCCGCCGACGTGGAAGAAGAACTGGCGCGAATCGGCCACAGCCTGCAGCCGCTCCATATCGTGGTGGTCAATACGCGCGCCGGCAGCCGCTACGGCCATGGCGACTATGTGTCGGCGGGCTGCGGAATGGGCTACGACGCCACCATGTACCTGCTCGAGCGCGGCGTGCGCCTGACCGGCACCGACGCATGGAGCTGGGACGCGCCGTTCGCGTATACGGCAAAGAAAATCGCCGAAACGGGCGACAAGTCGCTGATCTGGGAAGGCCACAAGGCTGGGCGCGATATCGGCTACTGCCACTTGGAGAAACTGCACCAGCTCGAAGCGTTGCCCGGCAACGGTTTCTTCATCAGCTGTTTCCCGCATAAGGTGCGCCGGGGTTCCGCCGGGTGGACGCGGGCGGTGGCAATCTTCGACGATGCGCTGCTGACATTGCCGCGCTGAAGCAAAACTTTACTATTCAAACTGCGTTCCGTGCCACGGGACGCCTGCACAAGGAGACAAACATGGCATTTCTACGCAACGCATGGTACGTCGCTGCATGGGACAACGAAATCCCGGCCGACGCCCTGTTCCAGCGCACCCTGCTGAACGAATCGGTGCTGCTCTTTCGCGACGACGCCGGTGTGGTACAGGCGATCTCGAACCGCTGCGCGCACCGTTTTGCGCCCCTGCATATGGGCAAACGCGTGGCCAACGGGGTCCAGTGCCCATACCATGGCCTGCAGTTCGACGGTAGCGGAAAATGCACCGGCAATCCGCATGGCGACGGCAAGATCCCGACGGCAGCGGTCGTGAAGAGCTACCCGGTGGTCGAGAAATACAGCACGATCTGGATCTGGATGGGCGACGCCGCGAATGCCGATGCAGCGCTGATTCCCGACTTCTCCTGCATGGATCCGGAGCACTTTTACGTCGGCAAGCGCTACCTGCATGCCAAGGCAAACTACGTGCTCGAGAGTGACAACATCCTGGACCTGAGCCATATCCAGTACCTGCATCCGGGCACCCTCGGCAGCGAGACGGTATCGAATGCGATCACCAGCGTCAAGCAGGTCGGCAATACTGTGTACTCGAACCGCCAGACCGTGGCTGAGATCATGCCGGATTTCCTGTATGCCGCGATGGGCATCCCGCATGGCCAGCCAGTGGACCGCTGGATCGACGTGCGCTGGGATGCACCCGCGAACATGCTGCTCGACGCCGGCGCGGTGGCGACCGGCGGCGAGCGCAGCGCTGGCAAGTCGTTCCCGCTGCCGCACCTGTTCACCCCGGAGACCGACACCAGCACCCACTACTGGTTCTCCTTCTGCGTCCCGAAGGCCCTGGGCGAATTCGCCAAGCAGGTCGCAGAGGAACAGGTGCAGGCATTGAGCGTGCCATTTACCAACGAGGATCTGCCGATGCTCGAGGCGCAACAGCAGATGATGGGCGACGCCGATTTCTGGTCCTTGAAGCCGGTGCTCCTGCCGGGAGACGCCGGTGCGATTCGTGCGCGCCGGGTGCTCGACACGCTGATCGCTGCCGAACAGAAGCGCGCCGCGCAGCAGCCGCTCCAGGAACCGGCGGTGGTGCCGGTCCCGGTCCGGGCGCCAGTGTCATCGCACTGATGCTTTTTGCGGCAGTACGCGGCGCAGACCGTCTGCCGTTCCTTTCCACGTCAGAGGTACCAGAATCATGAACAGCATTCAAGTCAAGGTAGTCTCCCGCCGAATGGAGGCCGAACGCATCGCCAGCTTCGAACTGGCCCGTATCGATGGGGGCGCTTTACCCCCGTTCTCGGCCGGGGCCCATATCGACGTGGAGATCCGTCCCGGGCTCGTGCGCCAGTATTCACTCTGCAATGATCCCGACGAGACACACCGCTACCTGATTGCAGTGCTGCGCGACGCGGCGTCGCGCGGCGGCTCCGTCGCCATGCACGACGACCTGCAGGTGGGGAGCACACTTCGGATCAGCGAGCCGAAAAACCACTTTCCCCTCGTGCCGGCCCCCCACTATCTGCTGTTCGCGGGCGGCATTGGCGTCACGCCGATCCTGTGCATGGCAGAGCGCCTTGCCCGTACCGGTGCCCGGTTCACGATGCACTACTGCGCCCGCTCGCCCGGCCACGCCGCATTTGCGGATCGCATCGCGCTGTCCGGTTTTGCCGGCCGGGTGCACTTCCACTTCGACTCCGGCGCAGCGGAACAGAAGCTCGACCTGTCGGCGGTGCTGGCACAGGCACAGGATGCCCTCCTCTATGTCTGCGGCCCGGCCGGATTCATCGACTTTGTCACCGGTGCGGCAAAGGCGGCGGGGTGGCCGGCCCACGCGGTGCACCAGGAATACTTCGGCATGACACCCCAGGACAGTTCGGACGACACCGCGTTCGACGTACGCATCGCCAGCAGCGGCAATACTTACCGTGTTCCCGCAGACCAGACAGTGGCCCAGGCGCTTGCGGAACATGGCATCGACATTCCCATGTCGTGCGAGCAGGGCGTATGCGGAACCTGCATCACGCGCGTGCTGGATGGCATGCCGGACCACCGCGACATGTATTTCAGCGACGAGGAAAAGGCGTGCAACGACCAGTTCACACCGTGCTGTTCGCGTGCCAGGAGCCCGCTGCTGGTACTGGACCTGTAATGCATACGCCTGTGCTCGAAACCGCTGGCACTGGTGCCAAGTCGGCCGCCCGGGCGAACAATGAGACCCCCATGCCAACCTATTACCCCCTTCGTACCGCCGTCATCCTGATGCTTTCCCACGTTGCCGGCATGATCGACCTGGTGGCGCTGCCGCTGTGGATCGGTGCACTGGTCGGGCATTACGGTCTCGACTACGAGCGTGCCGGACTGACCGTGACATTATTCCTGGGGGGCGCCGTCGCGGCTTGCCTGGCGCTGGCCCCCTGTTTCGACCGCCTGCCGCGCCGTCCATGCGCTATCGGCGGGTATGCGCTTGCCTCGCTGGCACTGGTGCTGGTGGCCCAGAACCGGTCGTGGCCTGTCTTGCTGGCGCTGCACCTGCTCGCGGGCGCAGGCACTGGCTGCGCGCTGTCGATGGCGCATGGTGCGATGGGCCGCGGGGCCAACCCGCACAGGCTGTTTGCATTCGCCGGTGCCGCATTGGGCGTGTTTGCACTCGTATTCTATGCGATCGTTCCGCAGGTCATGTCCCGCATCGGTGCCCCGGGCCTGTTCCTCGTTATGGGCGGTGTGATGGCCTGCGCAGCACTGGGCGCGCTGGCCTTCCCGGAAGGGCGCAGCCATGAACCGGTCGGCAGCCCCGCGCAGGGAGCGGCCAGCGGGGCGATACCGCGCCGGGCATGGCTGCTCGTCATCGGCACGGCCCTGCTGGCGCTGAACCAGTCGCTGGTGTTCAGCTTCCTGGAACGGATCGGCATCGCGCGCGGCTTCGGCTCCGGTCAGGTCAATGCCGTACTGGCGGCGATCGGGCTTGTCAACCTTGTCCCCGCAGCGCTGGCCGGTCTGCTCCAGCGGCGCCTGCCGTCGGCACCTCTGGCAGTGGCCGCCGCCGCACTGCAAGCCTGCCTGGCGCTGATCGTGACGTCCTCGACGACGTTCATGCCGTATGCGGTGGCGGCCGGCGTGTATGCCTTCGTGCTGATCTTCGCGCACACTTTCCTGTTCGGCTTGGCCGCTCGCATCGATCCGAGCGGGCGGACCACGGCACTGACGCCTGCCATGCTGATGACCGGCTCGGCAATCGGTCCGGCACTGGCAGGCACGGTGGCACACCGTTTCGGTTTTTCCGGGATCGGGCTCGCGGTTGGTGTCGGCGCGCTGGCATGCATTGCCTGTTTCGTGCTGCTCGGGCGACGCATGCGGCAGGCGGTACGTGGGATGGACGCGATGGCAGGGCTGGCACAGCCCGCCGTGCCGGACCAGCCGCGCCGGGCGCTCACGCCACGCGGCGCGAATCCAATCCCGCCGGATTGATGCCGGCACTCGCATCCACGAGAAGTTGCCGGATCCATGCGATGGCCGGATCGGTGTCGGCGAAGCGGTTCCACTGGATTCCTTCTGAGACCGTGGGCAACTCGAAATCGTGCTTCAGCACCCTGAATGGCAACATGAGTTCGTAGTGACGCGCGAGCGTGCGCTGTATCGTTGCGATACGATTCGTGCCGACGACGGCCTGGGGCACGGAGTTGAAACCATTCGTGACCATTTCGATCCGGCGCGTATTGCCGAAGCGCTTGAAAAACCATTCGTCGACGGCAGGCGTGCGGTTGTGGCCGAAGCGGGTCACGATATGGCCCATGCTCATGAACTGCTCTTGGCTGACGGTATCCCCCAGCAGTTGGTTGTCGTTGCATACAATGCAGCAGAAGTCGTCTTCGAACAGCCGCTGCGTGGGATGATCGGGCGGCAGATATTCGATGGGCAGGATAAGGAAATCGACCTCGCCGCGCGCCAGCGATTCCCAAGGGACCGGCGAGTGCGGCACGATTTCCAGTGTCACGTGCGGCGCACTCTTGCTGAGCACGGGGATGATCTTCGTCATCAGCACCGTATAGACATAGTCGCTCATCATCAGGGTGAAGGTGCGCGCCGCGGCGGCCGGGTCGAAGCTCGGCTTTGTATTGAGCATGGCCTCCGCCTGCAGCAGCATGCCGCGCGCCGGCGCGATCAGGCTTTCGCCAAGCGGCGTGGGCACCATCTTGCGTCCTACCTGCACGAGGAGTTCGTCATTGAAATACTGGCGCAGCCGCGCCAGTGCATCGCTCACCGTGGTCTGGCTTGCATGCAGCCGCTGTCCCGCCTTCGTAACGCTGCGCTCGGCCAGTAGGGCATCGAGGACCACAACCAGGTTGAGGTCCAGGCGCTTGAATCGCATTTTGTCTCCTTTGTATGTGTACCGCTTTTCACGATAGTGTAGAACGGAACAAACGGTTTTCCATAGCGTTTTTGCGTCGTTATGATTGGCCCGATATCAGCGGGAGCTACTCATGAACACGAATCCACTCAAGGGCTGGCAGGTCGACCGCAGCGAGATCCGAACGATCGGAACGGACCTGCAGCGACCCGAATGCATCCTGGCACAGCGGGACGGCTCACTGCTGGTGGCCGACGCCCGCGGCGGTGTCATGCACATTGGCGCGGACGGTAGGCAGCACCTCATCGTTCCGGCCAGCACCGGTGCGGCCGGCGGCGCAAACTTCGAAGAGCGCTACGTTCTGTCGAAGGGCTCGCTGCCGAACGGTCTCGCCTTGCTGGAGAACGGCGACATCGTGATCGCCAACTGGGGCACCGACAGCGTCGAGTTGATGACGCGCGATGGCACCGTGCGCACGCTGTTCACGGAAATCGACGGGCGGCCGATCGGCAAGGCGAATTTCGTCATGCGCGATTCAAGGGGGCGGATATGGCTGACCGTCACGACCCGCATGAACCCATGGACTGACTCGCTCAACACCGGTGTCCTCGACGGTTACGTCGCGCTCATCGATGAGAATGGCATCCGGATCGTCGCCGAGGGTTTTGCCGGTACCAACGAGATCCGTTTCGATGCGCAGGAAGAATGGCTCTACGTCGTGGAAAGCAATGCGCGGCGCATCTCGCGGCTGCGTGTCGCGCACGACGGCTCCCTGCACGGGCGCGAGATCTACGGTCCGCCCGAACTGGAAGGCTTCCCCGATGGGTTTGCGTTCGATGCATACGGCAACCTGTGGATTACCCTGATCATGAGCGACAAGCTGATCGCTATTACACCGGAAGGCGAGGTGCTGACGCTGCTCGATGACGGCGACCCGGAAGCGACGGCCATTCTCAACCGACATTACGCGGCCAGGACTCTCACCCCCGCCATCATGCAGGCGGCGAAAGGCACGCTGGCACCCTGGATGGCAAGCCTGACCTTTGGCGGGGCGGATTTGCGTACGGTCTACCTGGGCAGCCTGCTGGGAACGACGGTCCCCTACTTCCGCTCGCCGGTGCGGGGCCTGCCGCTGATCCACTGGAACTGACCTGCCCGGGCAATCAGCCCGGCCAATACAAGAACAGGAGACACATTTGAAACTGGCGACACTCAAGACGAATGGGCGCGACGGCAAACTTGTCATCGTGTCGCGCGACCTGGCACGCATCGTCGATGCACAGCCCATTGCTCGCACGATGCAGGAGGCCATCGAAAGGTGGGGCTCTGTCGCCCCGGCACTGCGTGAACGGTACGACGCCCTGAATGCCGGCAGCCTGCCGGAGGCGCGCACATTCGATCCGCGCCAGGCCGCCGCACCGTTCCCGCGTGCCTACCAGTTCGTCGACGCATCGGCCTTCCAAAATCATGGCGACATCATGGAACAGGCCTACAAGGTGACGGTAAAGAAGACACCCGGGGTACCGATTCTGATCCAGCGCCAGGCCGACGATTTGCGCGGGCCGCACGACGATTACCCCTACCTGTCGGAAGACGACAATGGCGATTTCGAAGGCGAGTTCGCGGTGATCCTGGACGACGTGCCAATGGGCGCGGACCCTGCGCAGGCGCTGGAGCACGTGAAGCTGGTCACGATCTTCAACGATGTCAGCATGCGTGCCCACCTGTTCCGCGAGCTGAGCATGGGATTTGGCTTTATCCAGGCGAAGCCGGCAAGTGCGTTTGCACCCGTCGCGGTGACGCCGGACGAACTGGGCGAAGCGTGGCACGACGGACGCATCCATCTCGACATGCAGGTCGAACGCAACGGCGTATGGTTCGGGAATCCGAACGGCCGCGAGATGGATTTCGGCTTCGGCGAGCTCATCGCGCACCTGAGCTACAACCGCAACCTGCGGGCCGGCACGATCATCGGTTCCGGTACCGTTTCGAACAAGGCCTACAAGGAGGTCGGTTCCGCGTGCCTTGCCGAGCGCCGTGCGACTGAATTGATCGACGACGGCCACTCCAGCACGCCTTTCTTGCGGTTCGGGGATCGCTTGCGCTTCGAGGTAAAGGGCATCGACGGCACATCGGTGTTCGGTGCGATTGACCATTGCTTTGTTCCGGCCGGAGGAAAGGTCAGCCAATGAACATCCTGGTCACGGGCGCGAACGGGTTTGTCGGCAGTAATCTGGTGCGCCGACTATTGCGTGACGGTAAGTCCGGCGCCGACGAAGCGGCGTTCAGCGCATTGACCCTGGTCGATATCGGTCCCGTGCCTACGTTCTCCGACCCGCGCGTCCGTTTCATTCGCGGCAGCATTGCCGATGACGACGTGCTGCGCCAGGTGTTTTCTGGCCGTGTCGACACTGTGTTCCATCTGGCCAGCGTGCCTGGCGGCGCGGCGGAAAAGGACTTTGGACTGGGGCTGGATGTCAACCTGCGCGCCACCCTGGCAATGCTCGAGATGTTGCGCGAGCAGGCAGGCAGCGCGCGCTTCGTGTTCGCCAGCACGATCGCGGTATACGGCTCACCGATGCCGGCACTCGTTGACGACAGTACTCCATTTCGGCCAAGCCTGAGCTACGGGGCACACAAGCTCGTGGACGAAATCCTGATTCAGGACTACAGCCGGCGCGGCTGGATCGACGGGCGCATCGTGAGGTTGCCGGGGATTGTCGCCCGGCCGCCTGCACCGTCGGGCCTGATGTCGGCATTCATGAGCGATATTTTCTGGAAGCTCGCGGCGGGCCAGCCATTTACCTGTCCGGTGTCCGAGGACGCAGTGGCATGGTGGATGTCGGTCCGCTGTTGCGTCGATAACCTGCTGCATGCCGCGAACCTCTGCGCCGCTGTCGCCGCGGCACGCCGGGACTATACGCTGCCGGTGCTGCGTGTGCGTATCGGGGAGCTGGTTGACGGACTGGCACGGCGCTTCGGAGACGATCGTCGTGCTCTGGTTTCCTACGCACCCGACGCGGCACTGGAACAGGCGTTTGGCCGCTTTCCTCCGCTCGACGCCACGCAGTCAGAGCGGATCGGTTTCCGCCATGATGGCCATATCGACGCATTGATTTCCAACGCGATGGCGGACCTGCAAGCCTGACGGGCCGATAGGCTGGTACTCGCCGTCTCATTGATGACACACGCCTGCCTGGTCCGAATCCCCGTTTCGGGGGCGTCGCAGGCCTGGGCCGGGATTGAAGCGTTGCGTCCAGCTTGAATGCGAGAGCGGCAGGCCCGCCGTCCGCCGCAGCGCTGGGCGGCAATTCCAGCAACTGTTCTCTGCGCCCTACCTCCGGCCGTAGCCAGATAGTACCTGGCTGGTCCGGGTGCGGCAATGACTCAGCGGTACCTGTACAGCCTGACCTTCTGGATTGTGAAGCCGTCGCCGGCAGGCAGGCGTATATGACGCCCCTGGTGAGTCTCGTCGCCATTGAGCCAGCGGCCTTCGCGCCAGCGGCCGTCGACGAACGTGCCCTCGGCGGCCTGTTCGATCCCGACACCTGTCATCGATCCTGACGGATCGCTGAATACGACCGTGATGCCTTTGCCCGCGACGATGAATTCGTCGTTTCCGGTCTGGATCACGAGGCCGCCACGCTCCTGGAATTCGGCGGTCTCGGTCGTGCCCCACTGGTTTGCGAAACTGACGTCGAGCACATAGCCGCCCAGGTGGCTGCGCACATTGCCAGTGTTGACGACGCCATCGTATGAGACGTCGGCCTTGAACCCACGCATGCGGTTGCGCCCCTGCGCCGCGAGGATCAGGGGCGCCAGCTGCCGCAGCACCGCATAGGCAGCGGGCAGGTTGTCCGTTTTCGCATCCGTGATGTTCTCGATCGCGAAAGGAGAAAAGCCTATCGCATCGAGTTCGCCGATCATGTAGAACGCATTGGCACCGGCTTCCGGCAGCCCGGCGCGGTTGGCCTCAGGAATGAACAGCGGATTGTCGGGTCGCTTGAACTGCTTCGCCCAGTGAATGAAGTTGGGGAAGTATGTATCGATTGCGAGGATGTCGATGGCCGGTCCGGCAGCCTTCCATACGTCGAACAGATGCGGCAGCGGCCCCGCGCTCGGGTATTCGCCAGGCTTTCGGCCAGGCCGGTTCAGTGCGACGTTGACGAACATCGGCAATTCGTACTCCGCCTTGCCGGCTTCCGCCAGCCCGTTCGCGAACACGGCATAGTACCAGGCCTGGAACACCTCCTGCGCTTCGATCGAGTCGCCCAATACTTCGGTCCAGCTGCCAGCTGTTCTGCTTCCGCGTGCTTCCCACAGGCTGCGCACATAGGGATGCAGTGTTGCCCGGTGCGCAGCCAGGTAGGACAGCAGTGGCGTGGGGACTGGCCGGGCCAGCGCCGCATTGGCGAGCGGACTGGAGTCGCGCACTTCCGGCAGCATGCCGATCTCGTTTTCGACCTGCACCATCAACACCGTGCGCTGGGGATCCACCTGCTTCAGGTGGCGCATCATTGCCGCGAATGCCTTGCGGTCGGCGTCCAGCGTGGCCTGTCCGAAGGGCGTCAGGATATCCTGGGGTTCGCCGGCGCGGTTACGGGCGCGCGGGAAACGCACGTGGTCCTTTTTCACCCAGGCCGGGACGTAGGTCGACATGGAGTTCTTCCATGCGCCGAACCACAGCAGCACGAGGCGCGTGTCGTTGCTGCGGGCTTGCCGCAGCAGGCCATCGAGTATCGTAAAGTCGAACTTTCCCTCCGTTTGTTCCAACTGGTCCCATTCCACAGGCGCAAGCAGCGTATTGAGTCCCGTGCTCTTGAGCTGGGGCCACAGTTTCTCGAGATAGGGAAGGTTTGAAGCGGATGAGTTTTTCAGTTCGCCACCAAGCACGAGGTAGGGCTTGCCGTCGACGATCAATTGCTGGGCGGTTCCCTGCTTCTGCAGGGCCGGAATCGCCTCGCCGGCGGCACCGGCCGCAGCCAGCAGGACTGTCAACCCGCAGCACCAGTCCATAGCTCTCTTCATCAACATCATTGCGATCACTTTCAGAAATGCACACTCACGCAAAGCGCGTATGTGCGGCCACTGGAGTGCTACGAGTACCTGCCTGCAGTACGCGGGCTCCTGGCGGGCTCAGGTAACTCGGCCGGGGACCGCCAGCATCGATCACGAAATGCTGTAGCACTGCCGTGTTAGCGCTAACAATTTAGCTGTCGTTGGTAGGAGTGTCAATCTGTATATCGTGCAAGCCGATGGCCAGGCGCCTTTGTTGCTTCGGTGGTCCAGAGCCGCTCGCGGCTCACTCCCGATGGGGCAACCGCTGCGCTGCCCGCTGGTAAGCGCGTTGGCCGGGCATGCACGGCCGCGCGGTACAACGCGGCTGGCCTCTTGTCGAGATGGCAGCAGTTGTTAGCAGTGCGTCTGACAAGGTGGGAAGTGCGAGTGTTGGTCACGCGGCCCGGGGATGACGCGACGCGGCTGCAGGCGGTCGCTGTGCCCGAGCCGTTCGCCACGCGCTGTCGAGGGCGGCAATGATGACGGCTCGACCATCGATTGGCATCATCTGTTGCGTCAGAACATCTACACGGTAATAGTAAAGACAATAAATCGATATTGATTGATCGCAATGTCGTACAGTCCCATCCGTGTTCCTTACGGATTTATTGCGGAAATCTTCATGAAACATTGGACTATCGGCCAACGCCTCGCGCTGGCATTTGGCGTCGTATTGCTCGTCATGGCGGGCATTTCGCTATTCGCACTCAGCCGGCTGGCAGGCTTGAATGACAAGATCGTGCTGGTCGTTAACGACCGCTATACCAAGGTGCAGACGGTGACCGGAGCGCGCGTGAAAGTGAAGAATTCCTCGGCCAGCCTGCGCACGCTGCTGGCCATCACCGATCCGGAGCGGGCCCGCCACGAACGCGAGGAGATTGCCGCCAACGACGCGGAAGCGTCGCGGCGCCTTGCGGACTTCGAGTCGCGCATCACGTCGCCGAAGGCACGGGAAGGCATGAAGAAGATGCACGCGGCAAAGCGGCAATACGAGGCCGACCGCGACCGGTATCTCGACCTGCTGGCCCGCGGCGAGCGGGAAGCGGCCACGGCGTTGCTGCTGGGCAGCCTGTCCGGCTCGCTTGTGGCCTACGAGGCCCAGCTGACCGGCATGGTCGACCTGGGCGGCGTACTGATGATGAAATCCGTGGATGAGGCGGAGGAAAGCTATCGCCACAGCCGCCTCCTGATCGCCGCGCTCTCGGTCGCCGGGCTGGCGCTGGCCGCCACGCTGGGTTACTGGATCAGCCAAGGCATCGCCGTTCCGGTGCGCCGCGCCGTCTCGGTCGCCGAGACCATCGCGGCCGGCAACCTGGCAGGCGACATTCGCAGCGACCGCCGGGACGAGACCGGGCAGCTGATCCAGGCACTGGGCACGATGAACACGGCGCTGGCAGGCATCGTGGCGGGCGTGCGCGCCAACGCCGACGCGATTGCCGGAGCCGCGTCGGAAATCGCCAGCGGCACGATGGACCTGTCCTCGCGCACCGAGGAGCAAGCCAGTTCGCTGGAGGAAACGGCTTCGTCGATGGAAGAGCTGACCAGCGCGGTACGACAAAGCGCCGACACGGCGCACAGCGCGATGACGGTGGCGCAACGTGCCGCAGTGGTGGCGGAGAAGGGCGGCGCGGAGGTGGGCCAGGTAATGGACCGGATGGCCGCGATCAGCGAGGCTTCGCGGCGCATCGCCGACATCACAGGCGTGATCGACGGCATTGCATTCCAGACCAATATCCTGGCACTGAACGCTGCCGTCGAAGCGGCGCGCGCCGGCGAGCAGGGCCGCGGGTTTGCGGTGGTGGCCAGCGAGGTGCGCAACCTGGCGCACCGCTCCGCCACCGCCGCGAAGGAAATCAAGGCGCTGATCGAGGATTCGTCCGCCAAGGTTGCTGCCGGCAGCGAGTACGCGCACCAGGCCGGCAAGACGATGGAGGACGTGCTGGCCGGAATCCGCCAGGTGGCCACGCTGATGCACGACATCGATTCTGCCAGCCACGAGCAGACCGTCGGCATCGAGCAGATCAACGGCGCCATTACCCAGATGGACCATGTGACGCAGCAGAACGCCGCCCTGGTGGAGGAAGCGGCTGCCGCCGCTGAGGCGATGCGCCACCGTACCGACGAACTGCTGGCATCGGTGTCCGTGTTCGTTCTCGACGCCCGTGGCCGATAAAGACCAAGATAACGAGGAGACAACATGCAACACCCTATGAAGGCAGTGCTGGCGCTGGCTATGCTGGCTGCCGGCAGTGTGCAGGCACAGAGCAATGTGACGATCTACGGCATCCTCGACACCGCCGTGGCGCGCGTGACGAATACCAATGCCGATGGCGACGGCGTGACAAAAATGCCGTCGCTGACGGGATCGCTGCCCTCGCGCATCGGTTTTCGCGGCAGCGAAGACCTGGGCGGCGGGTTGTCGGCCGTGTTCGCGCTGGAAGCCGGGATCGCACCGGACAGCGGCACCATGGGTCAGGGCAACCGGCTGTTCGGCCGCCAGGCCTGGGTAGGGCTGAAGGGCAAATGGGGCACGGTGAGCATGGGCCGGCAACCCAACATGACGTTCTTCGCCACCCTGAAGTCGGATGTGCTGGGCCCGAACCTGTTCGCGATCGGCAGCATTGATCCCTACTTCCCGAATGCCCGCAGCGACAATGCGATCGCCTACCTGGGCAACTTCGATGGCGTCGTCGCCGGTGCCACGTACAGCCTGGGTCGCGACGCTTCTGCGACCGGCGGCCCCGCAGCCACGGGGTGCGCCGGCGAGTCGGCTGCCGATCCGCAGGCATGCCGCCAGGCAACTGCGCTGCTGGGCTACGAAGTGAAAGGTTACGGCATCAACGTGTCGCTCGATAGGCTGCGCGGCGGCGTCGGCGCAGCGAACGGGCTGACGTCGAGCAGGCACGACGACCGGCGCACGATGCTCAATGGCTACTACATGATCGGTGCCACGAAGCTGGGCGGCGGCGCAATGCTGCGCAGGGCCCGTGCGGCAACAGGCACCGTGGAATCGAACCTGTATTACCTGGGGGCGAGCTATCCCATTACGCCAATGCTCACGTTCGACGCCCAGGCGGCACGTAAGGACGTGAAGGCCAGCGGGAACGATACGAGCATGCTCGTGGCGCGGCTCACGCATTTCCTGTCCACGCGCACGGCCGTGTATGGCGCGCTGGGGTGGATGAACAATCACGGTACCGCGGCAATCGCACTCGATGCGGGAGGCACGGCCGGTGCCGGCATGGCGCAATCCGGGGCGATGGCCGGATTGCGCCATGTCTTTTGATGAAACGGATCAGTAAGCCTCGTTAGCTGGGGACCTCGTCGGCTCCGCGCAGCGAGGCAGGGAATCGCTTAGGCGTCATGGTCGGCAGTGCATCGCGGTGCAGGTTGACAGGGGCCGGCAGCGGCAACGTCGGCGACGGATTGCCCGCGTGGATTGAGTACCTGCCTGCGTTGAGCTGCCACGCAGAGGTGGAAGCCGAACTATCCAGCGGGCACGCATCGGGCGAATTTGTCCTTGCCTCGCTTTCGCCCGCGTTCTGAGATACCTTGGCAACGCTCTGTCAGCGCGCTTCCGGCACTGTGCACTGGCGAAAACACGTATCGATGCGCCACGTCGTAGCATGCGCATGCTTTGTCCGGTGGTATATGGCCGAGCGGTTACACCAAGCGGTGGTGGTTGAACCAGGAGACCAATTCCAACGTAGCCAGTTGGACCTCCCCACGTGTTTTCCAAGGGGCACGCCGATGGATCAGTTCAGCCTTGTGCGCGACAGGGCTTAGAAGCTGTTGGTGTGCAGCTCGAAGGCATCGTGCGAACGGATACCAGGAATGTAGAAGAGGAAGCTGCCCGACAGGTTGCACTGACGGTGCTGGAATTTTGGGCGGCATTCGCGATCGCAAGGGCCACCGTTGTCGGGGCGGGCCTGGGTGCCCCGTCCACCGAAGGTGCGTACGGCGCGCTGGCTCCGCAGATCGAACTTGGGGGGTGAGAACATCATGCAGCGCGGCGTCTGGCCGTCGTTGGAATATTCGCTCAGTAGCATTTCTCGTTGCGCCCCCAGCACGCCAGTTCGTGGGGCATAACGCTTTGCCAGGCGTCGGCAGGGCAGATGACGGGAAAGGGGTAAAGTCGGATGACGGCATCAAGTACCTTGATGGCGGCGCGCTCGCATGCGCGGGCTGCGGAGGCGCCATCGAAGCTTGCGCGCTGTGAGATTGTTCACAACGTCTCGGCAACGTAGGCGATCTTCCGCTCGTCATAGATCTCGTAGATGATGGCCAGCATGTTCGCCAGTTCCTGCGAACGGTCCATCGCGCGGGCGCTGAAAATGATAGGCGAGACGGCTTGCCTGTCGTCGATTGGCTTGTAGGCCACGTCGGTCCTGACCATCCCCTGCAGGCTGTCCGGCACGATGGCGATCCCCTGGCCGGCACCCACCAGACCGATGGCAATCTGCAGTTCGCGCACTTCGGTCACCTGGCGCGGCACCAGCATCCGCTCGCGGAACGTGGCCAGCACCTGATCGGCGAAACTGGGCCTCGGTGCTTTCGGATAGACGATCAGCGGGTCGTCCATCAGCTCAGACATTCTCAGCGCACCTGGTGCACGGGTCAGCCGGTGTCCAACGGGAAGTGCGACGATCAGGGGTTCCTCGCGCAGGACGATGCGCCGGATCGCTGCATCGTCCCCCTTCAGCCGGCCGAAACCGACATCGATGCGGCCTTCCTTGAGTGCCTTCAGTTGTTCCACCGTGGTCATTTCGTGGAAGCTGATTTCCACGGAATGATGCCGCTCGCGAAAGCGCCGCACGATTTCCGGCAGCAGGCCATACAGCGTCGAGGCCACGAACCCGATCGACAGCTTGCGCTCGATGCTCCCTACGCGCCGTGTCATCGTCTTCAGGTCGGCCGCCTTGTCTAGCAATTCCTGAGCATGCGCATGAAAGAAGTGCCCGGCCTCGGTTAACCGCACGGGCCGGCTGCCCTTGAACACGAGCTCAACACCTAGCTCTTCCTCGAGCTGCTGGATCTGCCGGCTCAGTGGCGGCTGAGCAATGTTTAGCCGCTCCGCTGCCCGAGTGAAGTTCCTTTCGTCTGCCAGCGTAACGAAGTAGCGAAGGTGGCGAAGCTCCATGTCTATACCTGAAAAGTATCGAAAATATACCAATTCGGTGTTGGACCCGAGGGTATTGGAGGAACTATTGTAACGATATTGTAGCGAACCATATCGAGAAAATATGATCTCCAACATCGAAACCTACCTCGTGGATGTGCCGACAATCCGCCCGCACAAATTGTCGGTGGCCACCATGAACACGCAGACGCTGGTCCTGGTGCGTATCCGCTGTGCCGACGGAATCGAAGGCTGGGGCGAGGCCACGACAATTGGTGGCTTGAACTACGGCGAAGAAAGCCCGGAAAGTGTCAAGACCAATATCGACACACATATTGCACCCCTGCTCATCGGTATCGAAGCGAGTGCGGTCGCCAAGGCGATGACCAAGGTGCGCAAGGTCATTCAGGGCAATCGCTTCGCCAAGTGCGCGATCGAAACAGCGCTGCTCGACGCCCAGGGCCGTCGTCTCGGCGTGCCGGTCAGCGAACTGCTGGGCGGCCGCGTGCGCGATTGGCTGCCGGTAGCGTGGACCCTGGCTTCCGGCGATACCACGAAGGATATCGCCGAGGCTGAAAAGATGCTGGAATTGCGCCGCCACCGGATCTTCAAGCTGAAGATCGGTTCCCGCAGCGTTGAAGAAGATGTAGCACATGTGTTGGGTATCAAGCGCGCGCTGGGCGACAGGGCCAGCGTGCGAGTCGACGTCAACCAGGCGTGGAGCGAACTCCAGTCGGTGCGCGGCATCGCCGCGCTGCAGGATGGCGGCATTGACCTGATCGAGCAGCCGGTGAGGTTCGACAATCGTGATGCGATGCGCCGTCTCGCGGCCCGCTTCGATGTGGCAATCATGGCTGACGAAGCACTGCACGGGCCGGTTGATGCGTGGAACATCGCCCGCAGCGAAGGCGCAGATGTGTTTGCCGTGAAGATAGCGCAGTCGGGCGGCCTGGTCCCGGCGCAGCAGGTGGCGGCCGTGGCACAACAGGCCGGAATCGGCCTGTATGGCGGCACGATGCTCGAAGGCGGCATTGGTACTGCGGCCACCGCGCAGCTGTGCGCCACATTTGCGGATCTGTCGTGGGATACCGAACTGTTCGGCCCATTGCTGCTCACCGAGGAAGTTCTGCGCGAACCGCTGGTGTACCGCGACTTCATGCTGGAAGTTCCGACCGGGCCGGGTCTTGGCGTCACCATCGACACCGACAAACTGCGCGCGATGGCGCGCAAATAACGCAGAAACCGAGAGGAGAACCGATGCTGTTCCACGTCCGTATGGATGTCCTGCTGCCGCCATCGATGCCGGCAGACCAGGCATCTGCCCTGAAAGCCGAAGAAAAGGCGCTGGCCCAGCGCCTTCAGGAAGAGGGTAAATGGCGCCACTTGTGGCGCATCGCCGGGCAGTACGCCAACGTAAGCATCTTCGATGTCGGCGGCAACGAAGAGCTGCATGCACTGTTGATGTCGCTGCCGCTGTTCCCGTACATGAAGATCGAAGTGACACCCTTGTGCCGGCATCCGTCCTCGATCCGTAACAACGACCTGTAATCCACAACAAACCTGTAGGAGACAATCATGACGCACCAAGAAATCGACCAACTGGTCAAAAGCTGGATCGTGGATTCTGCCACCCGCCCCGCCAACCCGCGCGTGCAACAGATCGTGCTGCGCCTCACGAGCGATCTTTGCAAGGCCATTGAAGACCTCGATATCCAGCCGAACGAATTCTGGAAGGGGCTCGAATACTTTTCCGCGGCGGGTGCCGCCAATGAACTCGGATTGCTCGCACCGGGGCTGGGTTTGGAGCGCTTCCTGGACATCCGCGCCGATGAGGCGGATGCGAAGGCCGGACTGGAAGGCGGCACGCCCCGTACCATCGAAGGTCCGCTGTATGTGGCTGGTGCGCCCGTAAGCCAGGGCTTTGCACGGCTCGACGACGGCACCGAAAGCGACCAGGCCGAAGTGCTGTTCATGCAGGGCACTGTGTATGGCGATGATGGGAAGGCGATTCCCGGTGCGCAGGTGGAAGTGTGGCATGCCAATCTGCTCGGCAACTATTCGCACTTCGACCAGACACAGTCGCCGTTCAATCTGCGCCGCACCATCATCGCGGACGAACAGGGCCGCTACCAGTTCCGCACCATCATGCCGAAGGGGTACGGTTGCCCGCCGGACGGAACAACGCAAAAGCTGCTCGACCTGCTTGGCCGCCACGGCCAGCGCCCGGCGCATATTCACTTCTTCATCAGTGCCGCTGGCTATCGCAAGCTGACCACGCAGATAAATATCGACGGCGACGAGTACCTGTGGGACGACTTCGCGTTCGCCAGCCGCGAGGGCCTGGTGCCGCCGTTGGTACGTGTGGAAGATCCGGCCGCCATCGCGGCCAAAGACCTGCAGAAACCGTTCGCAACGATCGAATTCGACTTCCACCTGAACGCTGAAACCGCCGCCGCACCGGCAACCGAAGTCGAGCGCACCCGCGCCACTGCGTAAGGAGCTTGTCATGATTCCGATCTATCCCGCAAAGTCCTCTGTGGAAGGCCTCCTGATCGAAGACGAGGCGAAAGGGGACTACCGCCTGCACCGCAGCGCCTTCACGGACCCGGAACTGTTCGAGCTGGAGATGCAGCATATCTTCGAAGGCAACTGGATCTATCTCGCCCACGAAAGCCAGATTCCGAACAACAACGACTACTACACCACCCATATCGGCCGCCAGCCCGTGTTCATCGCGCGCAACAAGCAGGGCGAGCTGAATGCCTTCATCAACGCATGCAGCCACCGCGGTGCGCAGCTGTGTCGCCACAAGCGCGGTAACAAGGCGACCTATACCTGCCCGTTCCACGGCTGGACGTTTAACAACAACGGCAAGCTGTTGAAGGTGAAGGATCCGGAAGGTGCCGGCTATCCTGATTGCTTCAACAAGGAAGGCTCGCACGACCTGAAGAAGGTACCGAGATTCGCCAGCTATCGCGGCTTCCTGTTCGGCAGTATTAATCCGGATGTGCAGCCGTTGGAAACCTTCCTCGGTGAAGCAGGGAAGATCATCGACATGATCGTCGACCAGTCCACCGATGGCCTGGAGGTGCTGCGCGGTTCGTCCACTTACACGTTCAACGGTAACTGGAAGCTGCAGGCCGAGAATGGCGCGGACGGCTATCACGTCTCCGCCGTGCACTGGAACTATGCGGCGACCACGAACCGCCGCAAGGAACCGCAGGCGCAGCCAGGTCGCGAGGACAAGATCCGGGCAATGGACGCGGGCAGCTGGGGCAAGCAGGGCGGCGGCTTCTACGCGTTTGAGAACGGCCATATGCTGCTATGGACGCAATGGGGCAATCCGCAGGACAGGCCGAACTATCCGCGGCAGGCCGAGTACGCGGAAAAATTCGGCGAGTCGACGGCACGTTGGATGATCGAACGATCGCGCAACCTGTGCCTGTACCCGAATGTGTACTTGATGGATCAGTTCGGATCGCAAATCCGCCTGCTGCGTCCGATCTCGGTAGACAAGACCGAGGTCACGATCTACTGCATCGCGCCGAAGGGCGAATCGGACGAGGCGCGCGCTCGCCGCATTCGCCAGTACGAGGACTTTTTCAACGTATCCGGGATGGCAACGCCAGACGACCTGGAGGAGTTCCGTGCCTGTCAGACGGGCTACGCCGGAGCAGCCATGGAGTGGAACGACATGTGCCGCGGTGCGACGCACTGGATCAAGGGACCCGACGAGGCTGCAAAGGAAATTGGACTCCAACCAGTGATGTCCGGTGTGCGGACGGAGGACGAAGGGTTGTACACCGTGCAGCATCGCTACTGGCTGGACGTAATGCAGAAAGCGCTGAAAAACACGGAGGTTCAGCCATGAGCGCCAACATCGATGACGTCTCTCTGGAAAAGATCACTGGCTTCCTGTATCGCGAGGCACGCCTGCTGGACGACGAACAGTGGGACGAATGGCTCGAGTGTTATGACCCGGACGCGCAGTTCTGGATGCCTTCATGGGACGACGACGACAAGCTGGTAACGGATCCGCAGCGCGAGATCTCGCTGATCTTCTATCCGACGCGCCAGGGTCTTGAAGACCGCGTATTCCGCATCAAGACAGAGCGCTCGAGCGCCACGATGCCCGATACCCGGACAAGCCACAACATCGCCAATATCGAAGTCGAGTCACGCGAAAGCAACCGCATAACGGTGCGGTTCAACTGGCACACGCTGAGTCACCGCTACAAGACCGACTATAGCTACTTCGGCATGTCGCGCTATGTCATCGATTTCAGTGGTGAACAGCCGCGCATCCTGGACAAGTATGTCGTGCTGAAAAATGATTACATCAACCAGGTAATCGACGTGTATCACATTTAAGAAGGAGACAGGTGATGAACGCCATGACCAAAGCGCATCGCATCGCCCTGCAGTTCGAAGACGGGATCACCCGCTTCATCACCTGCAACGACAACGAAAAGCTGGCCGACGCCGCCTACCGGCAAAAGGTCAATATTCCACTTGATTGCCGTGATGGCGCATGCGGCACGTGCCGGGGGCATTGCGAGTCGGGAAGTTACGATATGCCAGAGTCGAGCTATATCGAGGATGCCCTGGAGCCGGAAGATGCTGCGAAGGGCTACATCCTGGCCTGTCAGATGCGGCCGACCTCCGACTGCGTAGTGAAAATTCCCGCCACGTCTGCTTCGTGCAAATCCGGGCCGGCCATGTTCGGTGGCAAGATCGCCTCCGTCGAGCACCTGTCGGCATCGACGATCACGTTCGCCATCGATCTGGATGGTGCCGGTCCCGACTTCCTGCCCGGACAGTACGTGAATGTCGGCATCCCGGGCACCACGTTGACACGCTCTTATTCGTTTAGCTCCCCGCCGGGTTCGACGCAGGCGCGTTTCGTGGTGCGCAATGTGCCGGGCGGCCAGATGAGCCAGTTCCTGGCGAGTCAGGCGGTTCCTGGACAGGACATTTCCTTCACCGGTCCGTACGGGAGTTTCTATCTCCGGCCGGTCGAACGCCCCGTCCTCATGCTGGCCGGCGGCACCGGTATTGCGCCGTTCTTATCCATGCTCGACGTGCTCGCCCAGAAGGGCTTCGCGCATCCTGTCAGGCTGGTCTTCGCGGTTACCAATGATCACGACCTGGTGGGACTCGAACAGTTGGATCGCATCGCTACCGCCCATCCGCAGTTCAGCTATGTCACGACCGTTGCGGCAGCCGAAAGCGGCCATGCACGCAAGGGCTATGCGACTGCGCACGTGGAACCGGGCTGGATGAACGGAGGCGATGTCGACGTTTACCTGTGCGGCCCGGTGCCGATGGTGGACGCGGTACGCAACTGGTTCGCGGAAACGAACGTGACGCCCGCTAACTTCCACTTCGAAAAATTCTCGTCCACGAGTGGAGTCTGAGATGACACTGGAACCGAACAATACGCGTGAGCGTTTTCGCGGCAAGGTAATGATCGTCACCGGTGCCGCACAGGGGATTGGCCGCGGTGTCGCCCTGGCGGCTGCGCGCGAAGGGGCGCAACTTGTCCTGGCTGATCGTGCCGATCTCGTGAAACATGTCGCTGCCGAATGCATCGATCTGAAAGCCCAAGTCTCGGTGGTGCAGTCCGACTTGGAAACCTATGCGGGAGCCGTTTCCGTCATCGATACGGCATTGGCCGACTTCGGCCGGATCGATGTGCTGGTCAACAATGTCGGGGGCACGATCTGGGCCAAGCCTTATGAGGAATACGAGGAAGAGCAGATCCTCGCCGAGATCCGGCGCTCGCTATTTCCTACGCTCTGGTGCTGCCGCGCCGTACTGCCGGCAATGATCGAACGAGGTAGTGGCGCAATCGTCAATATTTCGTCGATCGCCACGCGCGGGATTTATCGCATTCCGTACTCGGCCGCCAAGGGTGGCGTCAATGCACTGACCGCCAGCCTTGCGCTGGAACATGCGCAGCACGGTATTCGCGTCAATGCCGTGGCCACGGGGGGCACCGAGGCCCCGCCGCGCGTGGTGCCGCGAAATCCCAAGCCGTTGACGCCGCAAGAGCAGGTGTGGTACCAGGGCATCGTCGACCAGACCCTCGCAAGCAGCGCGATGCACCGCTACGGCACAATCGACGAGCAGGTAGGTGCAATTCTGTTCCTCGCCTCCGACGAAGCGTCGTACATCACCGGCAGCGTGCTGCCGGTAGGCGGCGGAGACCAGGGATGAAAGCGAAGACCTGCCGGATCAATGGCGTCGCCATGCGCGTGCGCACGGATGGCGATCGTCGCGACCCGTCGGTCGTACTGGCCAATTCGCTCGGCACGGACCACACCATGTGGGATGTGCAGGCTGAGGAGCTGGCCAGGCACTTTCATGTGATCCGCTACGATACCCGGGGACATGGCGCTTCCGGTAGCCCGCCAGGACCCTACTGCATTGACATGCTAGGTAACGACGTACTGGGATTGCTTAACCATCTCGATATCCAACGAGCCCATTTTGTTGGCTTGTCAATGGGGGGCGTGATCGGGCAATGGCTGGGCGTGCATGCACCGGACCGTATCGACCACCTCGTGCTTGCCAACACAGCCGCGCGTATAGGCACACGGGAAGGGTGGCAGGCCCGCGCCGCGGCGGTGCGGGCCTCTGGCCTGGACGAGATCGCCGCTGGATCCCCTGGGCGCTGGTTCACGCCAGGGTTCGTCGACAGCCACGCGACTGCTGTGCAGGCAATGCTGCACGTATTGCGCTTGCAAACGCCCGAGGGCTACGCTGGGTGCTGCGACGCGCTCGCAATGGCAGACCTGCGTAACGACATTGTCTCGATCCGGGCACCAGTACTTGTCATTGCCGGCAACCAGGACCCGGTCACGACTGTAGGGGATGCCCAAGCCCTATGCGCAGCAATCCCACATTCGGCACTGGCCGTCGTGGCAGCCTCGCATCTGTCCAATATCGAGGCTCCACGGGCGTTTACGCGCGAACTGCTGTCTTTCCTGCGCACCTGATGCGGGTTCGTCGAGAACACAAGGAAATGACCATGAGTAATATCGCTAGGCCTGATGTGGCCAGAGGCCGCCAGCACGCAATGGTGCTGCCCGCCATCGTCGCCGGTTTTCTCGCAGTGCTAGTCTCGTTCGCCGGGCCGCTGGCGATTTTCTACCAGGCTGCACAAGCCGCGCGCGTGGATGCGCATACTTTCGCATCCTGGGTCTGGGGCATTTCGGTGGGTGCCGGCGTGGCAGGCATCTTCCTCAGTATCCGTTACAAGGTACCCGTCATCACGGCGTGGTCTGCGCCTGGCACGGCGTTGCTCATCACTCTGTTCCCGGCGCTTTCCGTACAGGAAGCGGTGGGTGCATATATCGTGGCTGCTGCAATCCTGCTGGCACTGGGCGCTACCGGTAGTGTCGACCGGATCATGCGCCATATTCCGCAGGGAGTGGCAGCCGGGATGATGGCGGGCATCCTTTTGCCATTCGGGCTGAAGGCCTTCAGCAGCGTGGGAACCTTGCCGGTGATCGCCGGCAGCATGATCGCAGTGTACCTGCTGTGCCGGCGAGTCTTTCCCCGTTATACGGTGGTGATGGTACTGGCAGCCGGCGTCATCCTGGCAGTAGGCACTGGCCGCACGGACATCGGCAATGTCGGCCTTGCGCTGGCAGTGCCAAAGCTCATCGTACCGGTCTGGACGTGGAGTGCCACGTTCAGCCTGGCGATTCCACTGGTACTGGTGACGCTCACGGGGCAATATTTGCCTGGCATGGCGCTGCTCAACACTTCGGGCTATGACATTTCCGCACGACCGGTGATGACTACCAATAGTGCCGTGTCACTTCTGGTCGCCGTTACGGGCGGCATCACAATCGCCATTGCCGCCATCACGGCGGCAATGTGCACCGGTCCGGACGCACACGAAGACCCGCGCAAGCGGTATGTTGCGGGCCTCGCCAACGGTGGCTTCTACCTGCTGGCCGGACTATGCGCCGGCTCCATCGTCGCACTGTTTGCGGCGCTGCCGCAGGAGCTGGTGGCTACCGTGGCTGGGTTGGCACTGCTCGGGCCGATCGCGGCAAACCTGGCCATCATGACGGCCGCGCCGGACCGCGAGGCGGCCCTGATCACATTCGTTGCCACTGCTTCTGGCATCACGTTCATGGGACTTGGAGCAGCCTTCTGGGGTATTGCGACAGGAATCGCGGCGCATTTCATCCTCGCTCGCAGGTAGTTCGCAGAAGATCCCGAAAGGCCAATCGAAGACTTACAGACAGTTTTTATTTATCACAGGTTCGCAACAATTATTAGTCCAACAGGAGACATGAATCATGCGGCAAATCGACCTTCAACAACTGGCGGACAACGCCAGGTTCAACCGCTTCCACGGCGGCATTCTGGCGTGGTGCGCCATCATTATCATCTGCGATGGCTACGACCTTGCCGTAGCGGGCATTGCGCTGCCTTCGATTATGAAGGAGATGGGTATAACGGCGCAAAACGCTGGCTTCATGGTCAGTTCCGCGCTGTTCGGCATGATGTTCGGCGCGATCTTCCTCGGCACCATTGCCGACCGCATTGGGCGCCGGAACGCCATTGCCATCTGCATAGCGCTGTTCTCTGTATTCACCGCAGCCGCGGGCATGACCAATGATCCGTATGTGTTCAGCGCGATGCGCTTCCTCGCAGGGCTCGGCATCGGTGGCGTGATGCCAAACGTCGTCGCGCAGATGACGGAATACTCGCCAAGGAAGATTCGTGCCACGCTCGTCACGCTGATGTTTTCGGGTTATGCCGTGGGCGGCATGCTTGCCGCGCTGCTGGGCAAGGGCATGATCGAGGCGTGGGGCTGGCAGTCCGTGTTCCTGGCTGCTGGCGTGCCGGTGATCCTGATTCCGTTCATACTGAAGTTTCTGCCGGAATCGACGCCGTTCCTAGTACGCAAGGGCCGGCTGGACGAGGTGAATGAAATCGTCAGCAGGATCGAGCCATCCTTCTCCTCCCGGCACGGTGATACGTACATGCTGTCGTCAGCAGATCGCGCTTCCGGCGCGCCTATCAGCAAGCTGTTCCAGGATGGCCGGGGTTTTTCCACTGTCATGTTCTGGATCGCTTTTTTCATGTGCCTGTTCATGGTATATGCGCTGAGCTCGTGGCTTGCAAAACTGATGGCGGGGGCGGGCTACAGCCTGGGCTCGGCGCTGACGTTCGTGCTGGTACTTAACTTTGGTGCCGTGATCGGTGCCGTTGGGGGCGGATGGCTGGCCGACCGCTTCCATATTAAGTACGTGCTCGTGGCCATGTATGCCTTGGCAGCTGTCTCGATCACTCTGCTGGGTTTCCCGGTCTCAACGCCAGTCCTGTTCGTGCTGGTCGGCCTCGCAGGCGCTTCGACGATCGGCACCCAAATCGTTACCTACGCCTATGCGGGCCAGTTCTACCCGGCCGCGGTACGTGCTACCGGCATTGGCTGGGCTTCCGGCGTGGGCCGGAGCGGTGCCATCCTGGCGCCGATCGTCATTGGCACCCTCGTTGGAATGATGCTGCCATTGCAGCAGAACTTCATCGCCATTGCGATCCCGGCAGTGATCGCTGCGGTCTCCGTCAGTCTGATCCGGCATGGGAAGTCCGCCACCGCCACATTGAACGACGGCAAGTTCACCGACACGGCCAAGGCCTGAGCCGGCCTGCCGTGCGCAGCTTTATGTCGCACGGTAATCCAGGGCTGCAGTGCCGGAATGGACCGCTATCGTGTCGGCTGGCGGCTGCATGCCCTGCCACGGCGTCGCACTAACAACAATCATCAGGAGGCAGAAATGAAACCCATGGTCAAGGCAGGCGAGACGGTCTTTGCGCTAGTCCTCGCAGCAGGATGGGCGCCTGGCTGGGCGCACGCACAGAGTCAGGTCACGGTATACGGCATTGTCGACGCGGCAGTGGCACGAATGAGCAATGCCAATGCGGCCGGCGATTCCGTTACCCGTGTGGCATCACTAACTGGGAGCCTGCCTTCGCGCATCGGGTTCAGGGGTTCCGAAGATCTGGGCAACGGCCTGGCGGCCGTCTTTGTACTGGAAAGTGGCTACAATCCCGATACGGGCACACTCGGGCAGGGCGGACGACTATTCGGGCGGCAGGCTTGGGTCGGCTTGCGTGGAAAGTGGGGAACGCTGCAGGTGGGTCGCATCCTAAACATGACCTACTACGGCTCAACGAAAAGCGACGTGCTGGGCCCAAACCTGTTTTCGATAAGCAGCATCGACCTGTATTTGCCAAACGCACGCAGCGACAACGCCATTGGCTATCTCGGCAACTTCGACGGTGTGGTCGTGGGCGCGACCTGGAGCCTTGGCCGGGATGTTTTGGCAGCAGGCGGGCCATCGGCCACGGGCTGCGGTGGCGAAGTTCCCGGTAACGCAAAGGCATGCCGCCAGTACACTGCATTGCTTGGTTATGAGTCGAAAGCTTTCGGCATCACGACGACTTTCGACAAGCTGCATGGGAACACCGGTGCGGCCAATGGCCTGACGAGCAGCCGGAACTACGAGCGCCGCGTCACGCTCAATGGTTACGCAATGCTTGGCGCGGTGAAAATTGGGGCTGGGATACTCAGTCGGAAAAGCGACTTGGAGACGGCCGTCGTCGAATCCGACCTGTACTATCTTGGCTCCAACGTGCCCATCACCCCGCTGCTCGGTCTGGATACGCAAGTGGCGCGCAGGAACGTCAAGGATTCAAGCGACGATACGAGCATGGTGGTCGCGCGCCTGACCTACCTGCTGTCGACACGTAGTGCCATCTACGCCGCAATCGGGCGAATGGATAATCACGGCGCTGCCGCAGTCGCACTTGACGCCGGCGGCACAGTAACTGCGGGCAAGGCTCAGAACGGCGTCATGGCGGGTTTGCGGCACACGTTTTAATCTGTGTGCGGATCGCCGGATACACGGTACACAATACACCGTTTTAGTAAGGCTATAGCGCAACACTTGTCATCGAAAAGTCTTCGCAGCGTCCCCATTCTTGAAGATCCCGCTGATTTGCAGGAAGAGCAGAAACGGTTGCGGCGACTCTGCGCGGAGGTGACGGCAGCGCTGAGTGAACCCGAAGCGCGCGCTGGCTGCGGCTCAGTACGCCGTGCCACTGCGCGAAGCTGTTGCTATCGCCTATTGCCGCTGGCGACCTGTCGAGCTGCATCGTAGCTACTAGCATGACGAGACTGCGCAACTGCTGCGTGCGCTCGCCTTGTGCTGAACCCCCGAACGTTCATCCCTGACCCATATGTCTCCCTGACTGACGCAGCCTTTTCTGACGCTCCAGCGAGGGCGACGCTCTTCAGACGCTGTTGTTAGTCAGATGCGGGTCCTATTCCTAGATAAGCGTATAAACCGTGCGCTACGATACAGAAGTCCATCTCAGTAAATGCTGCCAGGGACGTTGTAGATGAGCGACTATTGTTACGTTTGTCCTAACTTTTGCGCTTTTTTTTCGCACTAGATTGATGCATAGATGCGGTATGCGAGTTATCCTGAGGAAACTTCACAGGTTTTTTCATCGCTAGCGAGAACCTTTAACCATCACTTATAAAGACGCTTGAGACAGCGTATTAAAAAAAATGAAAATCTCATTCCGTCAGAAGCTTTTCCTTCCGTTATTGTTGAGCTGGGTGTGTTTGCTCGCAGTATTTGTCGTCAATGCGTTACATACACGGACGCTACGATTCGACGAGCGCAAGGTCCAGCTCGCAAATGCAGGCGACATGGCCGCTTCGATCGCAAGGGAATATGAAGCGTTGTCAGCGAGCGGCGCGATGCCACTGGACGAAGCGAAGCAGCATGCGCTGGCACGGATCGCCGCGCTGCGCTTCGGAACGAGCGGATATCTCGTCGTTTATGACGGCGACAAGATGCTTATGCACCCTATCAAAAAAGGGCTCGCCGGCACGCCGCTCACAAAAATTCTCGATGCAGATGGCCGTGCGATAAGCTTGGATGCGATCCAGGCCACGAAGGCGACCGGCGTCGGTTTTACCGAATACCTGTGGGCTAAGCCTGGCTCGGAGCAGCCGATTCGCAAGGTCTCGTACACTGTTCACTACAAACCTTGGGGCTGGTACTTTATGGTCGGGCTGTACGTCGACGATCTAGAGCAGGAATTCAGGGCCCAGTTGGGAAGCGCCGCCCTCTCGCTGGCGGTGATCGGCGCGCTGCTGAGCGGTCTTGTTATTCTGCTCGTGCGCAGCGTCGAAAAGACGCTCGGTGGGAATCCTGAGGTCGCGGTCGCGGTCGCACACCGAATCGCAAGTGGCGACTTGGCTATCGACATCGTGCTCCGCCCTGGCGACAGCAACAGCCTGATGGCTGCGATAAAGGCCATGCGCGACTCTCTCGCAACCATCGTCAGCAATGTCCGTGCGGGGACGGATCTGATTGCCACCGCATCAGGCGAGATTGCCACGGGCAATCTCGACCTCTCTAGCCGAACTGAAGAACAGGCCAGTTCGCTCGAAGAGACTGCTGCGTCGATGGAAGAGCTCACTACAACCGTCAAGCAGAGCGCTGAGAACGCGCGCCAAGCCAGCGCGCTTGCCGAGTCGGCAACAGGTGTGGCAGGGCAAGGCGGCGCTGTAGTCGAAAAGGTGGTTGCCACCATGGCATCGATAGACGAATCGTCAAGAAAGATCGTCGACATCATCAGCGTCATCGATGGCATCGCATTCCAGACCAATATTCTCGCCCTGAACGCAGCAGTGGAAGCCGCTCGTGCCGGCGAGCAGGGCAGGGGCTTTGCCGTGGTTGCCGGGGAAGTGCGTAACCTGGCCCAACGATCGGCAGCTGCTGCGAAGGAAATCAAGACCCTGATCGGTGATTCGGTAGCACGCGTCGGCGACGGCACCCGGCTGGTCGAGGAAGCCGGCGCCACGATGGAGGAGATCGTGGCCAGCGTACGCCGCGTTAGCGGCATGATCAGTGCCATCAGCATCGCCGCTCAGGAGCAAGGCGCCGGCATTGAGCACGTCAACCAGGCGATCGCCCAGATGGACCAGGTGACCCAGCAGAACGCTGCATTGGTCGAACAGGCGGCGGCGGCATCCGAAGCGATGCAAGAGCAGGCGACCAAGCTGGCGCAAGTCGTAAGCGTGTTCAAACTCAGCACTAGAAATGGAACCTCCTTACCGACACGAAATGACGTGCGCCAACTGCTACACACCAGCTAAAGATTTTTCAGGTAGGGAAAGACGTTGGATCCGGATCTTATGTACATGGTGAATGCCCCATATCGGCAGCGTAGCCAATAAACTCACACAGAGCAGCCATCATGTCGCTGGAGGTTCGTCTGGCGTTATCGAGGCGCATATGCTCCCAGATCCTAGCTCCGGAAGTTTCCAAAGGAAATCTCGTGCGGGCCATAACAGGCCCAGGGCAAGGTGAACGGGGCAGCTGGTGCACCTCTAACGCCTGCCCCTTTGTCTAGATGAGGTCATAGGGGCTGTACTCGCGCGGCAGCACCAAGTCGCAGCCCAGAACTGCGCGCATGCAGACCTGACCGCCAGGGGCTGGATGCGCTCAATCTTGAATTCCTGTTCATACCCGGAAACGGTCGCGGTGCAAAATCCTCGAGCGGACGGCGAGCCGGTGGCCGTCGAACTGGATAAACTGATGCAGGAGGACCGCGGAACGCGGTCCTCCTGCATCGGACACGCCTTTAAGCTTTTTGCGCCTGCGCGGTGCGCCGCATTACCGAAGTTGGCCATCAATTGCGCCGTTACTTAGGCAAAAAGAGCCCGCAGGTCTAGGGGGCGTGTGACGGAAATTTTTCTGCGGCCGTATCCCAGCGGTCCTGCAATGCCCGGGAAAGCCCCCGTGCAGATCGCCCATTTGGTTGGGGTGGTCTTGATCCTAAGCGTAGAGCCTGTACCGTCTAGATAAGGCTAGAAGGACTGCTTACATAATCGGTCTGCGTGCAAGAACACGCATCTGGCTCGCGGCTGGCGTCACCGGTATGAGGTTTAATGTCGGACGGCATCGGATTCTGGCGTTCGGACGCCTAAGAAAAAGGGATTTACGTCGTGCACCTCTTACGGGGCAACTACAAGGTGCAGTTATATGCCTCCCTGGAGTCGGCTAAGATCCATCAACTCGAATCCAATCGGCTTACAGAAAATGCTGAAGCTTATACGCCTTATAGTAGATGCCCCCAACTACAGGAGCCATAGGACGGAGGTAGAAATATAATAAGTCACTGCCGTACGGTACAGTAGCAGGTACTTGGGGCTGCAAAGTATTTACGTCGATGCTCAGGGGTCTATCGAATGCGGGGGATACATGTGCCCTTAAAGGTTTGTTGACGTTATTTATCTGACTTGGATAATATGTACTATCTTCCACGTCGCGCCTTGCCCTGACGATTTTGTTAGGCGCCCATAGCTAGGCCCGAGGTACTCAAGCGGTATCGATCAAGTTCCCGATATAGACCAATCATTCAGGTGAGTGCCGTTTATGACCGGCACTTGTTGAACTTGCTTTGCAAAAATGCGTCCTCGATGGTAGTTGGCAACACCCGAGTGCTTTGCATGAGAGAACCGTGCCAGCTCATGGTCGCTTCCTGATTTTCAAAGTCGCTGCTGACCGCGGATCTATAACCTGATAAATTGATCACAAAAATTTGGTTGAATAGGTAAGTATTCTAGTAGGGAATTATTCGAAATTGTTCTACGAAAAATCGGGCAGGAATATTGATGAACTGATGCATGCTGGCAACATAATTTTCTAATGGTGACAGTACAATACATGGTCTATCTACTGCTTCAGTACTCTTGTCTATGCAGCTCTACAAGTTTGTTTTGCTCACGGGAGCACTGGTTTCGTTGTTGATTGCTGCCGTGGCTTGGCGGCGTCGCGCAGCCCCGGGCGCACTGCCGCTGATGGCGATGCAGTTGGGGGTTGCTTGGTGGCAGATTTGCCATGCGCTGCCGCCTGTCCTGATGGGGCACGGTGAGGGTCTGCTTGTGCAGGCGCGCCTGATTTCGCTCGGAATCGTGTTCATCCCGCCCATGACACTATTGTTCGTAAGCGGCTACGCGCGGGGTTCGAGGCACATCAGACCGAGCACGCTCGCGCTTCTCGCAGTTGAGCCTGCCGTCATGCTCGCGGCGATGCACGTCCCGCGCCTGCAGGGCTGGTTTTTTGGCACGTGGCACGGCTTGCCCGCCGATGGTAATAGCGAGCTAGGCCCGCTCTTCTGGGTTCATGCGCTGTACTGCTATCTGCTACTTGGAAAATCGCTGCTAATACTCATTGCGGCTTACGAGCAGGACAACGCGATCACACGGCGTCAGACGCGCTATATTGCGCTTGCAGTGCTCATTCCCGTGGTCTTCAATCTGGCTTTTGTTTCGGGCCTCCTGCCTTCCTATGCCGACTTGACTCCTCTGGGGTTCGTTATCAGTGGTGCCCTGTATGCGATAGCGATTGTAGAAAGGGGTTTGTTTGATTTTGTGCAGGTTGCGCAAGCCAAGGCGAAGTCAGTGCTGACCGATGGCTTTCTGCTCATCGATGCGCAACGCCGTATCGTAGACAGCAATGAGGCAATCGTGCAAATGTTCCGCCTCGCTCAGCCAGTCGAGCCCGGCGAGTGGCTTATCCGGCATCTGCCGGAACTCGACGAGCGCTGTTCGGGCATGACGACGGGTCAAGCCATCTTCGAGTTCATGCGGGAGCGCGACCAGTTCCTCGAGCTGCGTGTTTTTGCGATCTGCGACGAAAGTGGGGAGCTCAGCGGCTGCGTTCTGATGGTGCGTGACATCTCGACGGCAAAGCTCGCCGCGGCTACCTTGGAGGAGACAAATCGAAAGCTACGCGTGCAGCTGGAAACTATCGAGGCGTTGCAGGTGCAACTGCGCGAGCAGGTGGTGCGCGATCCGCTGACGGGCCTATATAACCGGCGTTATCTTCTCGAGGCGCTGCGTCGGGAGTTGGGGCATGGTCGCCGATCCGACGCACCGTTTGCCGTTGTCATGATCGACGTAGACCACTTCAAGTCTGTCAACGACGTGTATGGCCACGCATGCGGCGATGCCATGCTGCAGGGGCTCGGTACCCTGCTGATAAACCAATCCCGGCCAACTGACTCCCCTTGCCGTTATGGTGGCGAGGAATTCATCGTCGTGATTAGCGGGGCAAGCCTCGACGTTGCCCTCGCACGTGCCAATGAATGGCGGACGGCGTTTTCGCGACTGTGCTTCCCGGTCAATGGTGTCGAGGTGCGTCGGACATTCTCGGCGGGTATCGCCGTATTCCCGCTCGATGGCAGTGACGAAACCGCGCTACTTGCGGCAGCGGACAACGCGCTGTATCGCGCGAAGGCGACTGGCCGTAATGCGATCTGCAGTTCCGTCCGTAATGTTAAGGACACTACGCCAGCAGATGGCGAGAAAGAAGACAACTCAGCGCGTGAGCACGCTCACCAAACGATTCAAGTCAACCATTGCGCGTAGACCGGGCCAAGTTACTTGCGACGGTAGAATTGGTGGCCTGTTGCAGGGTCGAACAAGCCGTTGCGTCGAGGACGGCAGCCGTGAAGCCGGTACATAGGAAAGCTTTCTTTGCACATCAAGGGCCAGCAACTTCAACCTTGCCGGACTAACAGCACAGCGCAGCCGTCGTTGTGCCGGCAGGCCTTCGCCAGCCCGACAGTCCAGCGCCCGCCGGACTGGCCAATTCCTTGCTTTCAAGGCCGTCAAACGTGGCCGGCCGCCCGTGCCACGCTGGCAATCAGCGTGCCATCGTCGCGTGCCGTCACCTTCAGCACGTCTTCGATCCCCGCAACACCCGCTTGGCAACGCACGACGTCCTTCCCGTTGGTTTGCACGGAAGGGCCACGCGGTTTGTGGCCTCTACAAACCCCGGCGATCCGGATCTGTAAAAATAGTGCAATTTTTTTCGCACATCATCCATTTTTTTATCATCGCTACAGCATTACGATCTCTCTGCTAAAACAATAAGTACCAAAAGGAGACTGATCCATGCGTACCCAGGCAGCCATCATCGGCGCCGGCCCAGCGGGCTTGCTGTTGTCCCACCTCCTGCACCTGCAGGGAATCGAATCGGTCGTGCTCGAGAGCCGCAGCCGCGAAGACATCGAGTCAACGATCCGCGCCGGCGTGCTCGAACAGGGCACGATGGATATATTGAACAATGCTGGCGTCGGTGACCGGATGCGCGAAATCGGCGCGCTGCACCACGGCATCGAACTGGCGTTCGGCGGCCGGCGCCACCGCATCGATCTCACTGAACTGACGGGCAAGGCCATCACGGTTTACCCGCAGCACGAAGTGATTAAGGACTTGGTGGCTGCGAGGATCGCCGCCGAAGGCCTGATCCTGTTCGGGGTGTCAGATGTGGCCATCCACGGCATTGACGGCGATGTGCCTTCGGTGACTTTTACGCACCGCAGTGAGCCAGGCTGCATTGAAGCTGACTTTGTCATCGGCTGCGACGGTTTTCATGGAGTTTCCCGAAAGACGTTGCCGGCAGCGGCGCGGACGGAATTCCAGCGTACCTATCCCTTCGGCTGGTTCGGCATTCTGGTCGAATCGGCGCCCTCGTCGGAAGAGCTGATCTATGCGCAGCACGAACGGGGCTTCGCGCTGATCTCGACGAGAACGCCGACAGTGCAGCGCATGTACTTCCAGTGCGACCCCAAGGACCACGTAGACAACTGGTCTGACGACCGCATTTGGGCTGAGTTGCACGCCCGCGTGGAAACAAGCGACGGGTGGAAAGTCAACGAAGGCCATATATTTCAGAGGAGCATCATCGGCATGCGCAGCTTCGTGTGCACGACGATGCGGCACAACCGCCTGTTCCTGGCCGGCGACGCGGCGCACATCGTGCCGCCGACCGGCGCGAAGGGTATGAATCTGGCCATGTCGGACGTGAGGTTCCTTGCGGACGGCCTGGATGCGTTCTACAAGAAGGGCTGCAGTGAACTGCTCGATGGTTATGGCGAACGCGCACTGAAGCGCATCTGGCGCGCTGAGTACTTCTCGTGGTGGATGACGCGCATGCTGCATACGTTTGCTGAGTCCACTCCGTTCGAGCGCGAAATGCAGCGTGCAGAACTGGAGAACGTGGTGTGCTCGCGCGCCCTTGCCCAGGCCCTGGCCGAGAACTATGTTGGAGCGTTTTAGGGTGCACGTATCGGCGTCAGATCAAGAATAGTTCTGTGAACTCTTTGGACATACCACTGAGTGCCGAAACTTTGCGCTGAAGCCCTTGGCACTGCAACTTCTCGCGAGACCCGTGCACGGCCCAGCCCAAGCAGGCGACCGGCACGTCATCAGTGCGGCAATGAAAATCAACGCCGTTATGCAGTTGTAATGCCGCTGCAGGCGTTGAAGGTCATGTCCAAAAAAAAGGAGATGTAGATGGGAAAGCATGTAGAAAAGCGGCGCTTCACACACGATACTGTGGCTATCGGCACAGCAATGCTGATGACTCTTCTCGGATGCGGAAGCAGCGAAAGCAGGGACCTTAACCGGGTCGCGACCGACAAGGGCGTGGTAGTCGGTATCGAAAAAGGTACCATGCGCCAATTCCTTGGCATCCCTTACGCGGCACCGCCGGTGGGTCAATTGCGCTGGAGGGCCCCGCAAGCAGTAGCGGCCTGGAGCCAGGCAAGGAACAGCAGCACTTTTGGTCCGGCTTGCGCTCAACCGGGTGGAGCAACAGGTGCTGCTGGCACCGCCGAGGATTGCCTGTACCTGAACGTGTTTACGCCAACAGGCCCCGGCCCTTTTCCTGTGATGGTCTGGGTCCACGGCGGCGAATTGACGACGGGTGAAGGCGCTCTCTTCGATCCGACCGCGCTGGTCAACCAAGGCATCATTGTCGTCACGATCAACTACCGGCTCGGGGTCCTGGGTTTCCTTGCGCATGCGGCCCTCAGCGCTGAAGGGGACGGCACATCCGGCAGCTATGGCCTGATGGACCAGCAGGCTGCGCTGCGCTGGGTAAAAACCAATATCGCCTCGTTTGGCGGCAATCCAGGCAACGTCACGCTCATCGGCGAGTCGGCAGGCGGTTTCTCGGTTCACGCGCAAATGGCGTCGCCAGGCGCGGCCGGACTGTTCCACAAGGCTATCGTGCAGAGCGGCGCATATTTCGAAAGCATTGCGCCGCCAATGCTGGCGGCGGCACAAACGGTCGGCGCGGAGTTTGCCAGCCAGGCAGGTTGTGGCGACCAGAGCCTTGCGTGCCTGCGTGCCCTTCCGGTCGACAAGATCGTCGGTCTGAGCACAACAATCCGGACCGGCGGCCAGATGTTGCCGGCAGTGGGCACTCCATTCCTGCCAATTCCCATCGATGAGGCATTCTCGACAGGCAAGTTCAACAAGGTGCCAGTGATCGAAGGCACCAACCTGGACGAATACAGCTTCATATCGGGGACATCGATCGATCCCGCGCTGGGCCACCCGATTAGCGCCGCCGAGTACCCGGGCTTTGTCACCCAGATGTTTGGCACCGAACTGGCTTCGACTATCCTCGACTACTATCGGCTGAATACAACGAACACGCCAGCGCAGACCTTCGACGATGTGGGCACTGACTTCCTGTTTGCCTGCAGCGGGCGCAAGGTCGTCAGGCGGTTCGCGGCGGCAGGCTTGCCGGTATATGCCTATGAATTTGCGGACACGAACGCCCCTCAATTTATCGCCTTCCCGCCGCGGCCGGAAGGGTACGGTGCCTACCACGCTGCGGAAATTCAGTACATCTTCCCGGTGAATGGAACCGACTCGATGAGCGCGACACCGTTCACCGCGGCGCAGGCTGACTTGTCCAGGAAGATGGTGTCGTTCTGGGCCCAATTCGCCAAGAGCGGCAATCCCAATGCATCGGGTAGCACTGAATGGCCAAGATATGATGCTGCAAGCGATACCTACCTTACGCTCGCGCCAGGCGCTCTGGCCACCAATACGCGTTTCGCGGAACAACACAAATGCGCATTCTGGACACCGGGTGTATAGGTTCGCATAGCTACGGGCCTGTTGCACTGCGTGGTAGGCACCGCCGGCATGCGCATGCCGGCGCCGTCCAAGCCACCTTCGGGGGCAGCGATGTCGCCGTGATGGCCGTTATGAGCGGCGAATTCCAGCCAAGGGCAAGCTTTCTTTCGCCTTGGCCAACAAGCTGCAGGCCATCACCGACAATCCGCCGGATGCGCCGGGCTATCCCGGGGCCGACACGCTATCACTACGGCTTCGTCTGCGCTATTGAGCTATCCTTCAAGCTACATGCCTTGATATACCGGCCCCTCGCCACCCCGCGGCACCGTCCAAGTAATGTTCTGCGTGGGGTCCTTGATATCGCAGGTCTTGCAGTGAAGGCAGTTCTGTGCGTTGATCTGCAGCGTTGGTGGAGAGGCATCATCCTTGCGCACCACTTCGTAGACGCCGGCCGGGCAATAACGCTGTTCCGGCGAATCGTACAGCGCATGATTGATGCCGATTGCCGCTTCGGGCTTGCGCAGCTTCAGGTGGCAGGGCTGCTGTTCCTCGTGGTTGGTGTTCGACAGGAAGACCGATGACAGCCGGTCGAAGCTCACCACGTTGTCCGGCTTCGGATAGGTGATCGGTTCCGCATGGCGAGCTTCATCCAGTGCGGCGTGATCGGGGCTGCGCGAGGCCAGTGTCCATGGCACCCGGCCCTTGAACAGCTTTTGTTCGATGCCGAACAGCAACGAGCCAAACCACAGACCCTTTTTCATGTAGGGCTTGAAGTTGCGGGTCTGGTGCAATTCCTCATGCAGCCAGCTGGCCTTGAACGCATCGGGGTAAGCGTGCAGCTGGTCCCGCATACGCCCTTGGGCTAGCGCATCGGCCACCGCATCGGCCGCCAGCATGCCGGACTTCATGGCCGCGTGCGAGCCCTTGATGCGGGCAGCGTTCAGGAAGCCGGCATTGTCTCCGAGCAGTGCGCCGCCAGGGAACACGAGGCGGGGCTGCGACTGCAAGCCGCCAGCGGCGATCGCCCGCGCGCCATAGGAGAGGCGGCGGCCACCCTCCAGGAACGGGCGGATCGCCGCGTGTGTCTTATAGCGCTGGAATTCCTCGAACGGCGACAGATAAGGGTTGCGGTAGTCGAGTCCGACCACGAAGCCGACCGCGACCTTGTTGTCTTCAAGGTGGTACAGGAAGCCGCCGCCGTACGTGGCATTGTCCATCGGCCAGCCGGCGCTGTGCACGACCAGCCCGGGACGGTGGTTCGCCGCAGGAATCTCCCACACTTCCTTGATGCCCAATCCATAGGTCTGCGGCGCGCTGGCGTCGCGCAGCCGATAGCGCTCTTCCAGCTGCTTGCCCAGGTGGCCGCGGCACCCTTCGGCGAACAGCGTGTAGCGGGCGCGCAGTTCCATGCCGGCAGCGAACTGAGGCCCCGGCGTGCCGTCGCGCTGCACACCCATGTCGCCGGTGACGACGCCGGCCACGGCGCCAGCGTTGTCATGGATCAGGGCCGCGCCGGCAAAGCCTGCGAACACGTCGACGCCGAGTTCCTCCGCCTGCGCGCCCAGCCATTTCACGACGTTGCCCAACCCAACGATATAGTTGCCGGCGTTGTGCAGGCAGTCGGGCAACAGCGCGTTCGGCATGCAATATGCTCGATTGCGCGACAGGAAGAGCACCCGGTCTTCCGTCACGGCGGTATGGATCGGTGCGCCGCGTTCCTTCCAGTCCGGCAGCAACTCGTCGAGCGCACGCGGGTCCATTACGGCGCCGGAAACGGTATGGGCGCCGACCTCCGCGGCCTTGTCGATGACGCAGACGCTGATCTCTTTGCCATCCTGCGCGGCGCGCTGCTTGAGGCGAATCGCGCAAGCCAGCCCGGCCGGCCCGGCGCCGACGATCAGGACATCATATTCCATCGTTTCACGGGTGATTTCCATTTCCATCTCTTTCTCCTGATGTCAGTGAGCGTCCTGCAGCCGCACGGCCACCAGTCGGCCTGCGTCGCCGTTGCGTACCGCGTGAATGCTGCAACCGGCTGGCAATACCATGCTCTCGTACGGTGCGAGATGCAGTGTGCTGGCGACGCCGGAAACTGTCAGCCCCCACGTTCCACCCCTGGTAGCAAACAGCACGGTGGCCGGGCTGGGCGCAAGCTGGCCATCTGCGTCGAGCACCCGCACATCCGCGCTGGCGCTGCCACGTCGTGTCAGTACGTTCAGGCAGCGGATCGGTGCGCACGCCACGTCCACGAACAGTTCGAGCTCGCCCGGGTACGTCGTGGGCACGTACTGCCGGGCCAGTACGCGCGGCGTCGCCACATGGCCTTGCACAGCGCTGTCCGAGAGTCGCAGCGGGCCGTTCTCCAGCACCACCGCGATCCGCTCGATGTCGGGAAAGACGGAAAATGGGCCGCTATGTTCGATCTCGGCCACGCTGACGCGCCAGGCGAGGTTCCCGCCAGCGTCGCGGCCGCTGGCCAGCGTGCGCGTAATCCCGGCGCCGTTCTTCCAGGGTTCGGGTGCCACGTTCCACAAGGACGTGGGGGTCTTTGGAATGATCATCATGCGCCCCCGTCAGGACACCGCACCGGCGCCGTATTTACCCACCAGGAGCGAACCGGTGGCGAAGCGGTCAATGGAGTAGGGCGCCAGCGGCACGTCCGTGGCCAGGCCGAGTGCTTCCTGTGCCAGCACCTTGCCCACGGCCGGCGACAGCTTGAAGCCGTGGCCGGAAAACCCGAAGCCCACCACCAGTCCTTCGATGCCGGGCAGGCGACCGAGCACCGGGTTCCAGTCCGGCGTCACGTCGTACACGCCTGTCCAGGAAGAGGCCATGCCGGCCGTCTCAAACGACGGAAAGCGTTCGGCGACCTGCATGCCGATGTCGGCGATGTAGTCCAGCGAAATGTCGCCCTGTTCGTTATCCGGCACGTCCAGCGTCTCGCCCACGGTGCCTTCGCTGACCAGCATTTGCGAACCGCCGTAGCTCCGGCAGTACAGCATGCCTGGCGAGCCCAGATCCTTGAAGACCGGCATCGAGAACGTGTACGGCTGCGGGCCCTCCAGTGCCAGCACCGTGTGGCGTTCCGGCTTGACCGGCATTGCCATGGCGCCCGTCCAGCCGGACAGCTCGGGGGTCCAGATGTTCTGTGTGCTGATGACCACATTGCTGGCGAAATCGCCGACGCTGGTCCTGACCCCTGCTACCTTGCCGTTTTCAACGACCATTCCCGTCACGAGCACGTTTTCCTTGACGACCACACCGCGCCGGCGTGCCGCCTTTGCGAAGCTGGTTGCGACCATGTAGGCATCGGCGAAACCGGCTTCCGGCTCGTAGCCGATCAGCGCCGCATCGTCGAACTGCGCGATCGGGAGCAATTCGGCGGCCTGTTGGCGGTCGAGCAGGCTCACGGGAATGCCCTGAGCCTGCTGGCCGAGCAGGGCGCTGCGCAGCGGTTCCAGCTTGGGCCCTTCCGGGGCGCAGATCAGGTAGCCGCACTTTACGATGCCTGACGACGCTTCCGGATCGTCCAGGTATTCCGGGAAAGCGTTGAAGGTGCTCCAGGACAGCCGCGCCAGTTCGACGTTTTCCGCCACCGAGTAATGCGTGCGCAAGATGCCGGACGATTGCGACGTCGTGCCGGCGCCGATCAGCGATCGGTCCAGCACGAGGACCTTCCCGGCGCCAAGCGCGGCCAGGTGGTAAGCGACGGATGTGCCGATGACGCCGGCGCCGATAACGATTGCATCGTAGGTTTGCATTATGTTCCTTGCTGGGGTGGGCGATGGGGCCAGTTTGCGAGCGAAGCGTGGATGCGCCCTTAGAATTAGAATAACTAAAGTTAAATAGCGGTTTTTCTAATATGCCGGCTGACCTGCTGCCGGTGGCCAATGATGACTCCAACCACGGCGCAGTCATGCCGTTCGAAACCATGAAAACGATGCGATCCATTGAAAATTTCCCCTTCGACCTGCACGCGCTGCAAGCCTTCGTTGCCGTGTGCGAGAGCGGCTCGATGAATGAAGCGGCCAAGCGTCTGGGCGTTACGCAGAGCGCGGTCAGCCAGCTCGTCAAGTCGATCGAGGCGCAGACCGGCACGATGCTGCTGGATCGGGAGTTCCGGCCATCGCGGCCGACGGTAGCCGGTACCACGTTGCTGGAATTGGCCAGTGAGCTGCTCGAGCATGCGCGACAGGTGTCGACGCGCATGGCCGATGCCGCGCGTGTCGAGGATGCGTTACTGCGGCTGGGTTGTGTCGATTCGTTTGCAGCCACCGTCGGGCCGGCGCTGATTCGCGCAATGTCCGGTTCCAGCCGGCAGATCACCTTGTGGTCCGGCCTGACACCTGTGCTCAGTGAACAGCTGCGCAAGCGCGAGCTGGACGTGGCGATCGTGACCGAGACCGCCATGCCCGATCCACGCATCAAGCAGCGACTGCTGCTATCGGAAGCCTTCGTGGCGGTGCTGCCGAAGTCACGGCGCCGCAAGCATGATGACCTGCTACAGGAAATCCGCCAGCTGCCACTGATCCGGTACACGCGTCGCTCCGTGATTGGCCAGCAGGTCGAGCGTTACCTGCAGCACATAGGCATCGATAGCCCGCGGCGCTTTGAATTCGATGCCACCGACCCACTACTGAGCCTGGTCGCATCGGGGCTCGGCTATGGCGTGACGACGCCGCTATGCCTGTGGCAGGCGCGCCAGTACCTGCCAGAGGTCGACGTGGTTCCGCTGCCCGCCAGTGAGCTTGGACGTCGGGACTTCTTTCTGATGTCACGCGAGAGCGAATGGATGCAGCTGGCGCGCGAAGTGGCCAGTGTCGCCCGCCAGGCATTGCGGCAGCACACGATCCCCGACATCCGCAAGGCGCTGCCTGCCTTGCCCGAGAAAGCCATCCATTGTCCAGCGAGGTAAATGCCATGAACCATGCATCTTTCCATTTCACGCGCGGCAAGTTGCCGCTTCTGATTTCCATCCCGCACCTGGGCACGGCCATCCCGCCGGATCTGAAAGCGCGTATGACCGACGCCGCTACCGGCGTGGCCGACACCGACTGGCACCTCGACCAGCTGTACGAGACCGTGGCAGCGACCGGAGCGTCGGTGATCTCTGCCTGCGTGTCGCGCTACGTCATCGACCTGAACCGGCCACCGGACGGCGCCAGCCTTTACCCGGGCCAGACAACGACAGGGCTATGTCCTCTCGAAACCTTCCATGGCGAACCGCTGTACCGTGCCGGCCAGGAACCGGACGATGCCGAGATCGCGCGCCGGCTCGACACCTACTGGCATCCCTACCATGCGGCGCTGCGGGCAGAGCTGGACTCGCTGCGCCGCAGGCACGGTTTTGCGCTGCTGTGGGAAGCCCATTCGATCAACGGCTTTCTGCCGCGCCTGTTCGACGGGGCGCTGCCGGACCTCAACTTCGGCACGGCCGATGGCAAAAGCTGTGCTTACGCCGTCGCGCAGGCCGTGGAGGAGGCCGCGCGGGAAGCGCCGTACAGCTGGGTGCTGAACGGCCGCTTCAAGGGCGGCTACATCACGCGGCACTACGGCAATCCGGCCGGCGGCATCCATGCCGTACAGCTGGAAATGTCCCAGCGCATCTACATGAACGAGAGCGAGCCGTTCGACTACGTTCCCGAACGGGCCAGGCAGGTGCAACCGGTCCTGCAAGCCCTCGTAGAGTCCGCGCTGGCCGCGGCGCGGCACGTGACGGCGGAAAAATACCTCCCGACCGGCGCGCACGTCTGATACCACGCCCATTTTTCCATTAGACCGATACTCAACACGACAGGCCACTCTATGAAAATTCTCGTACCAGTGAAACGCGTCGTCGACTACAACGTCAAGGTTCGCGTGCGGGCCGATGGCGGCGGCGTCGATACTGCCAACGTCAAGATGGCGATGAACCCGTTCGACGAAATCGCCGTCGAGGAAGCCACACGGCAGAGGGAAGCCGGCAAGGCCACCGAGGTGGTCGCCGTATCCTGTGGCGTTGTGCAATGCCAGGAAACGCTGCGCAATGCCATGGCCACAGGTGCCGACCGTGGCATTCTCGTCGAAACGGCGGAAGACCTGCAACCACTGGCCGTAGCCAAGCTGCTCAAGGCGCTCGTCGACCGCGAGCAGCCTCGCCTGGTCATTCTCGGCAAGCAGGCCATCGACGACGACAGCAACCAGACGGGCCAGATGCTGGCCGCGTTGCTCGGCTGGGGCCAGGCCACGTTCGCCTCCAGGCTTGTACTCGATGACGACAGCGCGATTGTCACGCGCGAAGTCGACGGCGGGCTGGAAACGGTGAAGCTGGCGTTGCCGGCGATCGTCACGACCGACCTGCGCCTGAATGAGCCGCGCTACGTAACGCTGCCGAGCATCATGAAGGCCAAGAAAAAGCCGCTCGAGACCGTGCGGCCGGCGGACCTGGGCGTAGACGTGGTGCCGCGCCTGAAGACATTGAAGGTTGCGGAGCCACCGAAGCGTGCCGCCGGCATCGTCGTCAAAAGCGTGGCGGAGCTGGTCGCGAAGCTGCGGTCCGAAGCCAAGGTCATTTAAGTATCCATCGAACGAAAGGCAATCTCATCATGGTCGCACTGGTCATTGCGGAACACGACAACGCCGTCCTGAAGGCCGGCACCCTGAACACCATCACCGCCGCCGCACAGTGCTGCGGGGAAGTCCACCTGCTGGTTGCCGGCGCCGATGCCGGCGGCGTGGCCGAGGCCGCGTCGCAACTGGCCGGCGTGGCGAAGGTGCTGTACGCCGACGCCGCGCACTTGCGCGATGGACTGGCCGAGAACGTGGCAGCGCAGGCGCTGGCACTGGCACCTGGCTACAGCCATATCCTCGCGCCGGCCACGCCATACGGCAAGAGCATCCTGCCGCGGGTGGCAGCGCAGCTGGACGTAGCCCAGGTTTCCGAGATCACGAAGGTGATTTCGGCCGACACGTTCGAGCGGCCGATGTATGCCGGCAATGCGATCGCTACGGTGCAGGCGCTCGACGCGGTAAAGGTCATCAGCGTTCGCACTACCGGGTTCGAGGCGGCGGGGCAGGGCGGCCATGCGGTCGTCGAACGCATCGCACCGGTAGCCGATACGGGCAAGTCGACGTTCCTGTCGCGTGAAGTTGTCGCATCCGCCAGGCCCGATCTCACCGCTGCCAGGACGGTGGTGGCCGGCGGGCGCGGCATGGGATCGGGCGAGGCGTTCAAGGTGCTGGAGCCGCTGGCCGACCGCCTGGGGGCGGCCATGGGGGCCTCGCGCGCCGCGGTAGACGCCGGCTTCGTGCCGAACGACTGGCAGGTGGGGCAGACCGGCAAGGTGGTTGCGCCGCAGTTGTACATCGCCGTGGGTATTTCCGGCGCAATCCAGCACCTGGCGGGTATGAAGGATTCGAAGACGATCGTGGCCATCAACAAGGATCCGGAAGCGCCGATTTTCAGCGTGGCTGACTATGGCATCGTAGGCGACTTGTTCGACATAGTGCCTGAACTGGTGCGCGCACTCGATTGATCACCAGTGCGCCGCAGCACTGCTGCGACGGCATGACCGGAGCTGGTAGCGTCCATGGGTTCAAGCGCCTTGTGAGCCATGATGCCATGGTCTCTATTTCCGACAGTCGTGCGCCCACGAATCTGGTGACAAGTCGTTCCAGCACCGCTATGCACCTGAGGAACAATTCGGCAGCAAGGGAACGGCTTTCAACTCCGGTCGGCACATCTGGCATCGGCGCCCATGCAGTGATGTCGTCGCCTTGTCCACATGCTGGAGTATGGCTGCGGTACCACTTCGCATCACCATTTGCGATTTCTACGGTAGCCGGTCCTGCAGTGACTGGCGAAGCGGTTTACTGCTGACTGGAGTTGGGTGGATAGATTATCACCGACAGGAACGTGATCGGACACTCGATCAACCGTTCCGGACCATGCGGCACTTCGCCGCGGAACGTGAGTGCGTCGCCTGGCGAGAGCACGTAAGTGCTGTCGCCGTGCCGGTATTCGATCTTCCCCGTCAACATGTAGATGAATTCGGTGCCTGGGTGCTCGAAGGACGGGAAGATTTCCGATTCGTGGTCGATCGTGATCAGGAACGGGTCAAACGTCTTGTTCGGTCCCTGGTCGTACGACAACAGATGGTAGGTGTGCCCTCGCTTGCTGCCGCGGCGCACCACCTCCATCGCCTCTTCCTTCCTCACCAGCTGGGCGCTGCCGCTGGGCATGTCGTAATCGCGGAACAGCGTGGCCATCGTCACGCCCAGCGCATGCGCCAGGCGCGACAGCGTGTCCAGGCTGGTCGCCGTCTGCGCGGTTTCGATCTTCGACAGCATCCCTCGGCTGATACCCGCCTTCTCTGCCACGTCCGCGATCGTCAGGCCATGCTGCAGGCGGATGCGGCGCACCGTATTGCCGAGGTGATGCGCCAGCGCATCCCCATTACCGGCTTCACTCATTGTTCGTTTTTCCATCCCCGAATCATCTCATACCTGCCAGCCACACCGAAGCGACCCCATGATCGCACATTATTTAACATAAGGAAAAAAAGTTGACCTATAGTGCTCTCGGTGTGCATCATATGAAAAAATAGTTCATTATATGAATCATGGCGGATCGCGCTGGCATGATTCCGAGGGTAATAGGTTTGTTTCTCGCGATAAATTTATTAACCGTACAAAGGATTGTCATGTCTTCTTCCGACACCTCGCATTTTTTCGAGCAGCACGGCACGAAATTCATCCTCGCCCAGTTCGTCGATATCCACGGTGCTGCCAAGGCCAAGACCGTGCCTGTCAAGCATTTCAGTGACATTACCGGTCGTGGAGCCGGCTTTGCCGGCTTCGCGATCACGGGCATGGGTATCGAGCCGCACGGCCCCGACTTCATGGCTGTTGGCGATGTGTCCACGCTGGGTAACGTGTCCTGGCAGCCTGGCTACGCCCGCATCGTCTGCGACGGCCATGTGGACGGCAAGCCATGGCCGCACGATCCACGCGTCGTGCTCAAGCGTCAGGTCGAGCGCCTGGCCAACCGCGGCCTGACGTTCTTTACGGGCCTGGAACCCGAGTTCTCGCTCCTGAAGCGCACGCCGGAGGGCGGCGTCGCGCCGTTCGACGACACCGACGTGCTGGCCAAGCCGTGCTACGACTACAAGGGCCTGGCGCGCGCCGGCAACTATCTGGAAAAGCTGGTGGCAGCACTGCAGGGCAGCGAGATCGACGTGTTCCAGATCGATCATGAGGATGCCAACGGCCAGTTCGAGGTGAACTACACCTTTGCCGACTGCCTGCGCTCGTGCGACCAATTCATGCTGTTCAAGATGGCCGCGTCCGAGATCGCCCATGAACAGGGGCTGATCTGCTCGTTCATGCCGAAGCCGTTCGCGAACCGCCCTGGCAACGGCATGCACATGCACATGTCGCTCGGCGACGGCAAGCGCAACCTGTTCGAGGACAAGAGCGACCGCCGCGGCCTGGACCTGTCGAAGCTGGCCTACCAGTTCCTGGCCGGCGTGCTGAAACACGCGCCGGCGCTGACCGCGCTATGCGCGCCCACGGTGAACTCGTACAAGCGCCTTGTGATCGGCCGCTCGCTGACGGGTGCCACGTGGGCCCCCGCGTACATCAGCTACGGCGACAACAACCGCTCGTCGATGGTACGCGTGCCGAAGGGGCGCCTGGAACTGCGCCTGCCCGATGGCGCGTGCAATCCCTACCTGGCCACGGCGGCCGTCATCGCCGCGGGCCTGGACGGTATCGACAACGAACTCGATCCGGGCGATCCGCAGAACATGAACCTGTACGAGCTGTCGGACGCGCAATTGAAGCAGAAGGGCATCGGCATCCTGCCGCAGAACCTGCACGCCGCCGTAACGGCGCTGGCACAGGATGGCGTGATCCGCGAGACGCTGGGCCCCGTCATCGACACCTTCATCGAATTGAAGCACATGGAATGGATCGAATACATGCGCCATGTGTCGGATTGGGAATTGAAGAGCTACCTGCAATCGGTTTGACGAATTTTCGAGAAAGGACTGACACCATGTGTGGAATCGTGGGACTGCTGGTGAAGACACCGGCACTGAGGGAACGGCTGGGGGAGTTGATGATGCCGATGCTGATCGGGATGACGGAGCGGGGGCCCGATTCGGCCGGCCTCGCCGTGTTCACCGATCCGCTGGCCGGCACCCTGCGCCAGTACAGCATCTACTCCGGCCTGATTGAAGGGGGCGACCGGTTCGACTGGAGCGCGCTCGCCAGCCAATTGCAGGGGCACAGCGATAGCCGCGTCACCGTGGAAGCGAAGGGCAACCATGGCGTGATCAAGGCTTCCATCGCGCCGGCGCCGTTCAAGGAGTGGCTGGCCGCGACCTGCCCTGGCCTGTTCCTGCTGTCGGCCGGCCGCTCCATTGAGCTGTACAAGGATATCGGCACGCCGGCCGAAGTGGCCGAGCGCTACCGCTTCAGCGCACTGAAGGGCACCCACCTGGTCGGCCATACCCGCATGGCGACGGAATCGGCCGTGACGCCGGACCGCGCCCACCCGTTCACGGCCGGCGAGGATTTCTGCCTCGTGCACAACGGCTCGCTGTCGAATCCGAACGCGATTCGTCGCAAGCTGCAGCCACTCGGCATCCATTTCGAGACGGACAACGACACCGAGGCGGCGTGCCGCTTCATCGAATGGCGCATGCGCGAAGGCGACGACCTTGAACGCGCGCTGCAGGCGGCGTTCAAGGAACTGGACGGCTTCTATACGCTGCTGATGGGTACCGCCGACAAGCTCGCCTTGGTACGCGACCCGTTCGCCTGCAAGCCGGCCGTGGTGGCCGAGACCGACGACTACGTGGCGATCGCTTCCGAGTTCCGCTCGCTGGCGCACCTGCCCGATGTGAAGAACGCTCATGTATTCGAGCCCGCACCTGAGGAGATGTACGTATGGACAATCTGACTTTCGACCTGGCCGCCACCCCGTTGCGCGAGGTGAACGGCTTCCTGCACAAGCAGGCCCGCGAACTGGAAGGGGCCACCGTGGCAGTGCTGAACCCGAACGGCGCGCACAACATCGCAGTGGGCCTGAACACTCCGGTGAACGTGGAGATCATGGGGCATGCCGGTTACTATGCCGCCGGCATGAACCAGCTGGCCAACGTGACCGTGAACGGCAGCGCTGGCACCGGTGTCGCGGAAAACATGATGAGCGGGAAGGTGCACGTGAAGGGCTTTGCCTCTAACGCGGCCGGTGCTACGGCGCAGGGCGGCCTGCTTGTGATCGATGGCGACGCGGGTCTTCGGTGCGGCATTTCGCTGAAAGGCGCGGACATCGTCGTTGGCGGTTCCGTCGGCAGCTTCTCAGGTTTCATGGCCCAAGCTGGCAACCTGGTGGTCTTGGGCGACGCGGGCGAAGCGCTCGGCGACTCGCTGTACGAGGCCCGCATCTTCGTTCGCGGATCCGTGAAAAGCCTGGGCGCCGATTGCGAGAAGAAGGCGATGCAGGCCGAAGACCGCGCGATCCTGGCCACCTTGCTGGAACGCGCCGGTCATGGCGACCTGGATCCCGATGCCTTCACGCTGTACGGTTCGGCCCGCACCCTCTACAACTTCCACGTCGATAACGCAGGAGCATACTGATGAGCGACAACCATACCCCCAAGACACTGCCACGATTCTCGGCCACGTTCGACCCTCACACCTTGGCGGAGATCCGCCGTGCCGCCGCCACCGGCATCTATGACATCCGCGGCGCTGGCACCAAGCGCAAACTGCCGCATTTCGACGACCTGCTGTTCCTGGGCGCCTCGATCAGCCGGTACCCGCTGGAAGGCTACCGCGAAAAATGCGGCACCGACGTGGTGCTGGGAACGCGCTTTGCGAAGAAGCCGATCCACCTGAAGACGCCGATCACGATCGCCGGCATGAGCTTTGGAGCCCTGAGTGGCCGGGCGAAGGAAGCGCTGGGCCGCGGTGCCTCGCTGGCTGGCACCAGTACCACCACGGGCGACGGCGGCATGACGCCGGAAGAGCGTGGCCAGTCGCAGATGCTGGTCTACCAGTACCTCCCGTCGCGCTACGGCATGAACCCGGACGACCTGCGCAAGGCCGACGCGATCGAGGTCGTAATCGGCCAGGGCGCCAAGCCTGGTGGTGGTGGCATGCTGCTAGGCCAGAAGATCAGCCCTCGCGTGGCGAAGATGCGCTGCCTGCCGCAGGGGATCGACCAGCGCTCGGCCTGCCGCCACCCCGACTGGACCGGCCCGGACGACCTGGAAATCAAGATCGCCGAGCTGCGCGAGATCACCGATTGGGAAAAGCCGATCTACGTGAAGGTGGGCGCCACGCGGCCTTACTACGACACGGCGCTGGCCGTGAAGGCGGGCGCGGATGTGATCGTCCTTGACGGCATGCAGGGCGGCACGGCTGCAACGCAGGAAGTGTTCATCGAGCACGTGGGCATCCCGATCCTTGCGGCGATCCGCCCCGCAGTACAGGCGCTGCAGGACCTGAACATGCACCGCAAGGTGCAGCTGATCGTCTCTGGCGGCATCCGCAACGGTGCGGACGTGGCCAAGGCGCTGGCACTGGGCGCCGACGCGGTAGCGATCGGTACGGCGGCCCTCGTCGCGCTGGGTGACAACGACCCGCAACTGGAAGCGCAATACGCTGCCCTGGGCTCCGCGGCCGGCGCCTACGACGACTGGCACGAAGGCCGCGACCCGGCTGGTATTACCACGCAGGACCCGGCGCTGGCCGAACGGCTCGACCCCGTGCTGGCCGGCCGCCGCCTGGCCAACTACCTCGCCGTCATGACGATGGAAGCACAGGTCATTGCCCGTGCCTGCGGTAAGTCGCATCTGCACAACCTGGAACCGGAAGACCTCGTGGCGCTGACGATGGAGTCGGCGGCGATGGCGCAGGTACCGTTGGCGGGGACCGGCTGGATACCAGGCAAGACGGGGTTCTGAGACTGGCGGAATGAGAGCGCAACAGGCGCCGTACCGCCAGGGAAGAGGAAGGAGACCACCAGCGTGCCCGTCCGGGTGGCGCACGCTGGCCGGCCGGCGCCCGCGTCGGCATGCGACCCGTCGATATCGATCAAAGGAGCATTGCATGAAGCGCTTTATCGGCATGGCCTTGTTTACTTCCCTCGGCTGCTGGTCCGCCTGCGCCTTCGCCCAGGGACCGGTGGATAAGGGCGATATCACCTGGATCATGGTGGCCACGGTGCTGGTGATCCTGATGGCGGTGCCCGGTCTTGCCATCTTCTACGGCGGCCTGGTGCGTAGCAAGAACACGGTGTCGGTCCTGACCCAGACCTTCGCCATCTTCGCCGTCATCGGCACGCTGTGGGCCATCTACGGCTATTCACTGGCGTTCACCGAAGGGAACGCCTTCATCGGCGGCACGGGCCGGCTGTTCCTGCAAGGCGTGTCCGTGGACAGCCTGGCGGCCACGTTCAGCAAGGGCGTGGCCGTGCCCGAATTCGCCTACATCGCCTTCCAGATGACGTTCGCGGCGATCACGCCCGCGATCATCATCGGCGGCATCGCCGAGCGGGCGAAGTTCGGCGCCGTGCTGGCCTTCGTGGTGCTGTGGTTCACGTTCTCCTATCTGCCGCTGGCGCACATGGTCTGGTTTTGGGCCGGCCCGGATGCGTACACCGATCCGCAGGCGGCCGAAGCGGCCACCGCCATGGCCGGCTTCCTGTTCCAGCGCGGCGCGCTCGACTTCGCCGGCGGCACGGTAGTGCACATCAACTCGGCGGTGGCCGCGCTGGTGTGCGCCTTTTTGATCGGCAAACGTACCGGCTACGGCCGCGAGAACATGCCGCCGCACAGCCTGGCGATGACGCTGATCGGCGGTTCGCTGCTGTGGGTCGGCTGGTTCGGCTTCAACGTGGGCTCGAACCTGGAAGCCAACGGCCCCGCGACGCAGGCCTTCCTGAACACGTTCATTGCTGCCTGTGCCGCCGGCACCAGCTGGATGGCGGGGGAATGGCTCGTCAAGGGCAAGCCGTCGCTGCTCGGCGTGGTGTCCGGCTCGATCGGCGGACTGGTCGTGATCACGCCGGCCTGCGGCTTTGTCGGTCCAATGGGCGCCTTGTTCATGGGCCTCGCCGGCGGCATCGTCTGCCTATGGGGCGTGACGGGCCTCAAACGCCTGCTGGGCGCCGACGATTCGCTTGATGTGTTCGGCATCCATGGCGTGGGTGGCATCTTTGGTGCGTTGCTCACCGGTGTGTTCGCGGCCCCTGAACTGGGGGGCACGGGTGTGTACGACTACGTGGCGAACAAGATCGGTACATACAGCATGGGCGCACAGGTCATGGCCCAAGCCGAGGGCGTGGTAATCACGCTGGGCTGGTCCGGATTTGTTTCCCTGGTGGCTTTCAAACTGGTGAACATGATCGCTGGATTCCGCGTGCCGGTCGAGCAGGAACGAGAAGGGTTGGACTTGGCTTCACATGGAGAGACGGCTTATCACTAAACGGCCAGCTTTTTGACGCATCTACGGTGTTGGAAGACGTACCGCTTGGAGCGGGACGCAGAAGGCATGGCGTCGCAGCCTGTTTGTTCGGTGTGCCGAGCATGAGGGCTTGGTCCCCGGTATGTCTGGCCTGCCCGCTGCAACGTTCGCTCCACGTCGTCGAAGTCCTTGCATGACCTTTTCACTCTTTGCAAATGACGGCGATGAGCCTCACCGATCACTGAACTGAATAGGTGGATGGACAAGGCTTCCGACATGTAGATGCATCATTGCAACTTGCCTTTTCGTAAGCGGGCTCGGCAGGTATGGCGTACGTATGTCGACCGCATTCATGTACTGGCATGTCGTGGGAACTAAAAAATTCTGCGAGAAGCCCCCACGAGTCATGTTATGGTATACCATAATACCAACGGGTGCTGATGTGTTCCCGTCGGTATCCGAGCGATGTAATGCAGCGTCTAAACCCGAGGTGTTCGGGTTTTACCAAAAAATTTCCGATATGAAAATATATGCGTGGGTTGGCCTCGACTCAAGAACTGCACTTTCGCATCGACGCGGTGAAGGTAAGTGCAGAAGCTGACCCGGGCCGCAATGCGATGAGTTCCAACAGTAAAAGTACATGGCATAGACCGTTGACTTACTGATCGCGTGGGCAATTTATTGAGTGCCTGTGGAATCGGATATCAAAACTAGAAGTCAGGGCGGTGCGCCGCGAACGATTAATTCATTCTTCGTCCGCAATCCACCGACCCGCCAATGCAATGAAGTCCGGCCGTCGGACGATCCGGCTTTACCTGCGAGCTTTGATGAGCGAGGAGGTCATAGTCAATCTATCAAGTTGGATATGGAGACACCATGAAAGATGCAGGAAACGACAACAGCGTTCTGGAAATCGAAAGCAATTCGATCGAGTACGTCCGGGCGGAACACCGGCATGGGAAGCCAAGCGATCTCTTCACTCTATGGTTCTGCACGAACGTCGCGCCGCTGGCCGTGATTTCGGGGGCAACCTCCGTGCTGGTGTTCAAGCTGGACCTGGTCAGCGCCATCGCCGCCATCCTGGCCGGGCAGTTCTTCGGTGCCATTTTTCACGCGCTGACCTCGGCGCAGGGTCCGCTCGTCGGCGTTGCCCAGATGATCCAGAGCCGCGCCCAGTTCGGCCGTTATGGCTCGCTGCTGGTCGTCGGGTTCACGACGATCATCTATCTCGGGTTCTTCGTCTCCAACATCATCCTCGCCGGTACCACGCTGCACACGGCGGTGCCTGTCGTTCCCACTTCGGTCGGGACGGTCATCGGCGCCATCCTGGCCACGCTGATCGGGGTGATCGGATACCACTTCATCCACCGCTTCAACAAGATCGGCGCATGGTTCATGGGCATCGCGTTGCTAATCGGTGTCGCGCTGATCCTGCCGAGCCTGGACGCCCAGGTACTGCAGCGCGGGCAATTCGAGCTCTCCAACTGGTTCGCCATGTTCAGTCTGTGCGCCATCTGGCAGATCAGCTTCGCGCCGTACACGTCCGATTATTCCCGCTACCTGCCCCGGACGATCGGCTTCGGCAAGACCTTCGCCTTCACCTACTTCGGCACCTCCCTCGGCACGATTTTCGCGTTCCTCTTCGGCGTCCTGGCGGTCAGCGCAGGGCAGGCCACCGATGCCATGCAGGCGGTGCAAACCCAGACCGGAATGTTTGGCTACGTGCTGATCTTCCTGTTCCTCGTGAATATCATCGGGCACAACGGCATGAACCTGTATGGCGCCGTACTGTGTTTCATCACGGCCGCGCAGACGTTCCGCCCCGACTGGGTGCCGGGCCGCAGCGTGCGCGTTGCGGTATCGACGGTGCTGTTGCTGGCATCGACCGCCATGGCGCTTTGGGCATCGAGCAATTTCCTGTCCATTTTCCTGACGGCGGTCTTCGCCATGCGCATCGTGCTGGTGCCGTGGATCGCCATCAACCTTGTCGACTTTTACCTGGTCAACGACCGCTATTACCAGGTATCGGAAATCGTCGGCAGCGCCAACGGCGTCTACGGGAATTTCAACTTCAAGGCACTCGCCGTCTATCTCCTGGGTATCGCTGTGCAGGTGCCGTTCATTGCCGAAAGCTTCTACAAGGGTCCCTGGGCAAATCTCATGGGTGGCGCGGACATCTCGTGGATGGTGGGCCTTGCCGCCTCCGCGCTGATGTACTACCTGTGCGCGGCCAAGACGGACCTGGGTTCGCTGCGCAGCACAGCACTCCACGTTTAACCCGGCCAGCCTTCCGCGTCCGCCGCCCCGCCGGCGGCGAACGTCCTATTCCTATACATGAGCGCCAGGTAATGCCGCCGCTTTCGATCGAGCAGGCGCTCCGATGGTCGCTAATCGTCCCGCCCATCCTGCCTATCTTCGTCGATTCCTCGAACCGGCCGGTGAGCGTGCGGCGCTCCTGCCCATGGGGTGGCGGCATTGCAGTGCTCGTACCTTAGCTGATGAGCGGGAGCGCGGCAAATCCAGACATCGCAAAAATCTTAAAAAAGGTCTTGTACAGCGTATGATGGTATACCATAATACAGTCATGCGATCGGCCACGTGGTGGATGGCGTTCTTACTCGAAAGGACTGAAGAAAATGGATGCAAAGATTCGTAAGGTTGTGACCTTCTTTGAAGAGACCCTGATCGAAGGCGGCAAGGAAGCTGGCAAGCCGCTGAAGATGTTCGGCGCGGCCGCCGTCCTGGCCAATCCATGGTTCGGCAAGGGCTTCGTGGAAGACCTGCGTCCGGAAATCCATGGCATTGCTCCGCAACTCGGCGAACTGCTGACTGCCCACATCCTGCGCATGGCCGGTTCGGGCCAAGCCGTTGAAGCGTACGGCAAGGCGGCGATCGTCGGCACGGGCGGCGAAGTGGAACACGCTTCCGCCTTGATCCACACGCTGCGCTTCGGTAATAAGTTCCGCACGGCTGTCGAGGCGAAGAGCTACCTGAGCTTCACCAATGTGCGTGGGGGCGCGAACTGCCCGGTCATGATCCCGATGATGCACAAGGGTGACGAAGGCATGCGTTCCCACTATCTGACGCTGCAGTTCTCGATCAACGACGCGCCAGCCCACGACGAGATCGTGGTCGCGCTGGGCGCTTCGATCGGCGGCCGCCCCCATCACCGCATCGGTGACCGTTACCAGGATCACAAGGAGCTTGACGGCAATGAGGCTTGAAACAGCAATGCCGCTGCAGGTGGATTCCGGCGTGGCCAACGGGACTGCATTTTCCGTCTACGGAGAGGGTGCGCCCGTCGTCCTGATCCACGGTGTTGGCATGGCGCAGCGCGTCTGGGAACCCCAGATCGCCGCGCTGGCCGTGCAGCACCAGGTCATCGTCTACGACATGCTGGGCCATGGCGACAGCAAGCTTCCCACGGAAGGCGCCACGCTTGCGGACTATGCTTACCAGCTGGCGCAACTGCTCGACCATCTCGACATCGCCGAAGCCACGGTGATCGGACACTCGATGGGCGCCCTCGTGGCACTGGAGTTTGCTGTGCTGTATCCAAAGCGCACCGTCAAGGTTGCGGCGCTCAATGCCGTGTATCGCCGTACGCCGGATCAGCGGCGCAGTGTCATGGAGCGCGCCCACCACTTGGTCGAGACGGGTGTAGTGGCGACCCTCGAGTCGACGATTGCCCGCTGGTTCGGCGATCCCGTTCCCGAGGCGCTGAAGGAAAGCGCGGCGTTGACGCGGTCCTTGCTGTCCAGCGTCGACCTGACCGGTTATGCGCGCACGTACCGCCTGTTCGCCAGCCAGGATGAAGCCCATGTGGCTCGCCTGCCGTCCCTGGCGGTGCCAGCGCTGTTCATGACCGCCGAATTCGACTCGAATTCCACCCCGGCCATGTCGCGCGCGATGGCCGAAGCGACGCCTGGTTCCAAGTGTGTCGTCATCCCGGGCGAGCGGCACATGATGGGTCTCACCGCGCCGGAGGAGGTCAACGGGCATCTCCTGCGCTTCATCGATACGCCCGTGCTTTAAAGAGCGCATACGCAAGCACCAGCCAGAAAGGGTATTGACATGACATCACCAACCACCATCGACCGCCTGGAATTCCGCAAGGCGCTGGGTTCGTTCGTCACGGGCGTGACGATCGTGACGACCACCCAGGCGGATGGGACGAAGCGCGGCTTCACGGCGAACTCGTTCACCTCCGTCTCCCTGGACCCGGCGCTGATCCTGGTCTGCATCGGCAAGACCGCTTCGAGCTATCCAGTCTTCTCGGAAACATCGCATTTCTGCGTGAGTATCCTGGCGGAAGACCAGAAGCCGGCGTCCAGCGTGTTCGCCACCAAGGCGGCGGACAAGTTCGAGCAGGTCGCCTGGCACGAAGCCGTGACGGGCAGCCCGGTGATCGATGGTGCTGCGGCCTGGTTCGATTGCCAGTCCCACCAGGTCATCGATGCGGGCGATCACATCATCCTGCTGGGACGCGTCGTCGATTTCGGCTACACGGAAGTCAGCCCGCTGGGATACTGCCGCGGCGCCTACCTGACATTCAGTCTGTCGCAGGATGCCCTGGCCGCCACCGATGGGCGCGCGAAAGTGGGCGCGATCCTCGAACACCAGGGCAGCATTGTCCTGCTGCGCGGACCCGACGACACGTTCAGCCTGCCCACCGGCACCTCGCTGGAGACGGTTTCCGGCCCCGGCAGCCTGCGCGGCCTGCTCGGCAAGCTGGGGATCAACGGCCAGCTCGACTTCCTGTTCGCGGTCTACGAGGAGTGCAGCAAGGCAAATGGCGCGGTCTACATTTACTACCGTGGGCAGGTAGTCGGCGACTTGCCTGCCAACGAGGCGATCCAGGTCGTACCCCTGAACGACATTCCCTGGGAAAAGCTGCCCGACAACGCTGTCCGGTCCATGCTCAAGCGTTATGTCAAGGAGCGCACCGAGGATGCATTCGGCGTGTACGTTGGCGATACCACGAACGGCGCGGTCCGCTCGCTGGCCTCCGTTGCCGTATAGATTCGTTACCTCAGTCGTATCAGAAAGCCAGAAAGGTATTCCAATGAAATTCTCCCTGTTTCTTCAAATCGAGCGCTACGACGAGACCAAGTCGCAATCCGAACTGTTCGATGAAATGACCGAACTGGTCCGGATCGCGGAAGAGGGCGGTATCGAAACCGCCTGGATCGGCGAACATCATGCAATGGAATTCACCATTGCGCCCAACCCATTCATCAATTTGTCCTACCTGGCTGCGAAGACGAGCAAGATTCGCCTAGGTACCGGCAACGTCATTGCGCCGTTCTGGCATCCGATCAGGCTCGCGGGCGAGGCTGGCATGACCGACATCGCCTCGCAAGGCCGGCTAGACTTGGGTATTGCGCGCGGCGCATACAACTTTGAATACGAGCGCCTCATGCCTGGACTCGATGCCATGAGCGCCGGCGCGCGCATGCGTGAACTGGTCCCGGCGGTGCAGAACCTGTTCCGCGGCGATTACGAACACAAGGGCGAATTCTGGTCGTTCCCCATGACGACGCCCCAGCCGCGCCCGATCCAGCAACCGCATCCGCCGATGTGGATCGCGGCACGCGACCCGAACTCCCATGACTTTGCCGTTCGCAACGGCTGCAATGTCCAGGTGACGTCGCTGGCGTCGGGCGACGCGGAAGTGGCCAGCCTGATGGACCGCTTTCAGACCGCATGCGCCGCCAACCCGGAAGTGCCGCGCCCGAAGATCATGATGCTGATGCATACATTCGTCGGGGAAAACGAAGCCGAACTCGACGACGCGGCACAGGACCTGAGCAAGTTCTACTGCTACTTCAGCAAGTGCTTCAAGAACGAAAAACCGATGCATCAGGGATTCGTGGAATCTCTGACCGCTGAAGACATCGCGTCTTTCCCGAACTACGCGCCCGAGCTGATGCGCAAGAACCTGGTGATTGGCCAACCGCAGGACGTCATCCAGCGCCTGAAGGCCTATGAGAGCCTGGGTTTCGACCAGTACAGTTTCTGGATCGACAGTCACATGTCGTTCGAACGCAAAAAGAAATCCCTGGAGCTGTTCATCAAGGAAGTCATGCCCGCGTTCAACGGCTGACGCGAAAATCACGAGGGGAAACTGTAAATGTTACGACGCTTTCAACAGTACATCGATGGCGAGTTCTGCAATGGCAGCTCGACCTTCGATAGCATCAATCCTGCCACGGGGAACACCTGGGCGACCATGCCGGCCGCTTCGGAGCAGGATGTCGACCGCGCCGTGCGGGCCGCGGACCGGGCGTTCAATGCGCCGGAATGGGCTGGCCTGACGGCCAGCCAGCGCGGGAAGCTACTGCATCGCCTGGCCGAATTGATCGAGCAGGAAGCCGGCAACCTGGCCGAACTGGAAACGGCCGATACCGGCAAGATCATCCGCGAAACGCGCAGCCAGATTAGCTACGTGGCGGAGTACTACCGCTACTATGCGGGTCTGGCCGACAAGATCCAGGGCGCTCACCTCTCTGTGGACAAGCAGGACATGGAAGCCTACCTGCGGCGGGAGCCGATCGGCGTTGTGGCTGCCATCGTTCCGTGGAATTCGCAGCTGTTCCTGTCGGCAGTGAAGGTGGCGCCCGCTCTCGCGGCAGGATGCACGATCGTCTTGAAAGCGTCCGAGGACGGCCCGGCGCCTCTGCTGGAATTCGCCCGCCTCGTCCACAAGGCAGGCATCCCTGCCGGCGTTGTCAATATTCTCACTGGCTTCGGCGCCGATTGCGGCCGCGCGTTGACCAGCCACCCCTTGGTATCCCGCATTGCCTTCACGGGCGGCCCGGAGACCGCTCGCCACATCGTCCACAATTCCGCCGCGAACCTGGCCTATACCACGCTGGAACTGGGTGGCAAGTCGCCAGTGCTGGTCTTCGACGATGTCGATATCGACAGTGCGGTCAATACGGTAGTCGCCGGCATCTTCGCCGCCAGCGGGCAGAGTTGCGTGGCCGGTTCGCGGCTGCTGGTGCAGCGTTCAATACGTGACCGTTTTCTCGCGAAACTGGTGGCGAAAGCCGAATCGATCCATATCGGCAACCCGACGGACATGTCCACGCAGATGGGTCCCCTGGCCACGCGACGCCAACTCGACACGATCGAGGCAGTGGTGGCGCGCAGCATCGACGCCGGTGCCGTGGTCATGACGGGCGGGAAGCAGCCGGCAGGCATGACCGATGGCTTCTATTACACGCCGACGATCCTGGATTGCCCGGGGCCTTCGATCCCGAGCGTAATGGAAGAACTGTTCGGGCCCGTCTTGAGCGTCGTAACCTTCGACACGGAAGACGAAGCAGTCGTGCTCGCTAACGGAACCGACTACGGCCTCGCCGCTGGCGTATTCACGCGCGACCTGACCCGCGCGCATCGGTTGATCAAGAAATTGCGCTCCGGGATTGTCTGGGTGAACACCTACCGTGCCGTGTCCCCAATGATGCCCTTCGGCGGCTACAAGTTGAGCGGCCTGGGCCGCGAGGGTGGCCTGGAATCAGTGCTCGACTATACGCGCACGAAGTCAGTTTGGATCCGCACGTCGGATGAACCGATCGACGATCCTTTCGTCATGCGCTGAGGGATAACCGGATGTACTACGAAATCAGAACCTACCGCATCAAGACCGGCGCCGTGCCCGCGTATCTCAAGCTGGTGCAAGAAGAAGGCATCGCGCTACAGCAAAAGCATTTGGGCACTTTGATCGGATACTTCTACTCCGAAATCGGGCCACTCAATCAGATCGTGCATATCTGGGCATATTCCAGCCTGGATGAGCGGGAAGAGCGAAGGCAGCGCCTGGCGAACGATCCGGCCTGGATCGCCTTCGCCCCGAAGATCCAGGCATTGCTGGAAGAGATGGAAAGCAAAATCATGAAGCCGGCTGCGTTTTCGCCGCTGCAGTGATCCGGAGCGTGCCCACGCGCACATTACGGCGCGGCGGCCGCCGTGTCGAGTTACGAGAACAATTGGAGATGGTATGCAGGTATTGGAATATTCGGATCTGGTCAGGAACCGTTGCTATATCGGCGGCGAATGGGTGAGTGGTGACCAGCAGATGGCGGTATATAACCCGGCCACCAATAAGATCCTTGCCCACGTGCCGAAGTTGGGGGCAAAGGAGACGACTGCGGCCATCAATGCCGCGAATGCCGCCGGTATCGGCTGGCGCGCGCTGACCGGTAAGGAACGCAGTGTTGTACTGCGCCGCTGGCACGACCTCATCATGGCTAACATCGACACCCTGGCGCGCATCGTGACGGAAGAAATGGGCAAGCCCTTCAGCGAAGCGAAGGGAGAAATCCTCTACGGCGCCGGCTACATCGAGTGGTTTGCTGAAGAAGCCAAGCGCGTGTACGGCGATGTCATCCCGGGTCACCAATCCGACAAGCGGCTTATCGTGATCAAGCAGCCTGTGGGAGTCGTTGGGGCGATCACGCCGTGGAATTTCCCCAGCGCGATGCTGGCCAGGAAGCTCGCCCCCGCCCTGGCGGCTGGCTGCACCATCGTGGCAAAGCCCGCGGAATCGACCCCACTTTCAGCATTAGCGTTGGCTTTGCTTGGCGAAAAAGCGGGAATCCCGAAAGGCGTCATCAATATCGTTACAGGCGATCCGATCGCCATCGGGAAGGAACTCACCAACAATCCGCTGGTGCGCAAGTTGAGTTTCACCGGTTCCACGGCCGTCGGCAGGATGTTACTGCGCCAATCGGCCGATACCGTCAAGCGGGTCAGCATGGAATTGGGGGGGAATGCCCCGTTCATCGTCTTCGACGATGCCGACCTGGATTCGGCCGTAGAAGGCGCATTGAATTCAAAATACCGTAATGCGGGCCAGACCTGTGTCTGTACCAACCGATTTTACATCCAAGATGGAATCTATGAGCAATTCCTCGGTAAATTGAAAGCCCATGTTGAAGCAATGAAGGTCGGCAATGGATTTGACGAGGGCGTCCAGCAGGGGCCATTGATCAATGAGATGGCCATCAGAAAAGTCGAAACATTGATTCGTGATGCAGTGGAAAAAGGCGCTCAGGTAGTTTCGGGTGGGCAGCGTCATGCATTGGGTGGAACTTTCTATGCTCCAACTTTGCTTCGAGACGTGACGCCGAAAATGCGTATTGCGACCGAGGAGATATTCGGTCCGGTAGCTGCTGTATTCCGTTTTTCCAGCGAGGCAGAGGTCATCCATCAGGCAAATGATAGCGAATATGGACTCGCCTCGTATTTCTATACGAAGGATGTGGGGCGCGCATGGCGTGTTGCGGAGGCAATCGAAGCGGGCATGGTCGGCATCAATACTGGACTGATTTCCACGGAAGTTGCCCCCTTTGGCGGTATCAAGCAGTCCGGATCCGGGCGCGAAGGCTCCCGCCATGGTATCGACGATTATCTTGAGTTGAAATATGTTTGTTTCGGCGATATTTGATACAGCAATCCGCTGCATGCTATGTAATTGCGCCGCTAAATTGTGCGCATAGCGCTTCAACAGGGGAACCGGCGTAGTAGCAAAACCACAACAATAATGGAGACGCGATTGTATACAAGGGTTTTTTTATTTGCCATTGCGGGCACCCTCGGCCAGCTGGCATCAGCACAGACCGGTGTCACGGTATATGGTGTCGTCGACGCAGGTATCGTCCGCGAGAGCGGCGGTCCGCAGGGCAGCGTAACCTCGCTGCAGTCCGGCGTCCAGAGCGCCAGCCGCCTGGGCTTCAAGGGCATAGAGGATCTCGGCAGCGGCCTCTCCGCCAACTTCAAGCTGGAAACCGGCATCAACGTCGACAACGGTTCGTCCACACAAACCGGCCGGCTCTTCGGTCGCCACGCCAGTATCGGCTTGGCCGGGGGCTTCGGTTCGGTCGACATCGGGCGATTCTTCAATGTCGTCACCAATGCCATGATCGCCGATCCCTTCGGCGCCGGCCACGAGGGGGCCTACAGTAATATAATCAATTTTGCACTGAGAACCCAGAATGCAGTGTATTACACGTCGCCCACTGTCGGTGGTTTCACGGGCGAAGCTTCCTATGGGTTTGGCGAAGTCCCGGGTCACAGTTCCGCAAATCGGGATATCGGCGCGGCGATTGGTTATGCTGCTGGACCATTGACGGTGAAAATCGCGCGTGAGGAGACCGAAAACGGAACCGGTAAAAACAAGCTAAGGATCAGTAATATCAATACAGTTTACGATTTTCGTTTTGTTAGGGTTGGTCTTGCCTATAATGTCAATAAAGACGATCTCATTGTGGACTCCCGCGACTGGCTGGTCGGTGCGTCGGTTCCGTGGGGCTTACATACACTGATCGCATCCTATATTCGTCACAAGGACAGAACTTCAGCGGCACAACATGCCTCCCAAATTGCGATTGGGTACACCTATACGCTATCGCGCCGCACCAGCCTGTATATGTCGCACGCGCATATCGTCAACAAGAATGGGGCGTTATTCACTGTTGGAAATATGACTGAATATGGTACGGGCAACAAGGGCACTGCGCTTGGAATAACGCACCGGTTTTAAAGAGGGTGACAAGGTGGCAAGAGACTTTCCGCGTTTGACGTGAAAAGTCTTTTCGCTCTACAATTGCATCCGGATCAAATTGTCAGGAACTAAGATGCTGAAGATTGCCAGGGATACGAAAACATTGCGGGAGCTCACGCTGGAAAAAATGCGGGAAGCAATTCTCAGCAATTACTTCCGTCCTGGGCAACGTCTCGTCGAACGGACGCTCTGCGATGAATTGGGCGTCAGCCGCACCATCGTGCGCGAAGTACTGCGTCACCTGGAGACGGAGGGGCTGGTCGAGTCTGTTCCTCAGCAGGGGCCTGTGGTGGCAACCATCGACCCGCGCAAGGCGGCGGAAATCTATGAAATCCGGGGCCTGCTGGAAGGGCATGCTGCACGTGCTTGTGCGGAGCACTGCACTGCTGAAGTCATCGCCGAACTGTCACTGAAAGTCGTTGAAATCGAGAATGCCTTCAACAACCAGGACTTCCGGATGGTCCTGGAAAAGACCACCGACTTCTACAAGGCTATGTTCATCGGAGGCGGCAAGGCCATGGCGTGGGAGATCGTCCAGTCGCTCAATGCCAGGATCAACCAATTGCGTTCGATGACCATCGGTTCGGCAGGGCGGGGCGCGGTGGCCATTGCGGAAATGAACGCGATCCTCGATGCCATCAAGCGCCGCGATGGCGAGGACGCCCACCAGCAATCGCTGAAGCATATCCAGAGCGTCGCGCGACTGGCAGCTGCCAAGCTGGGCGAAATCGACGAAGCCACCGGGTCCTGAACCCGGGTCTAGCACCAGTAGGACGGCGCAATGCTATTGTCCTCGTATTGCAAGAAAGTCCCCGATCACTGGCCAGAATTTTACTCTGCTGCCGCGTTGCTTCCCCTACCCCTCCTTCTCTAGGTGTCTTATGCAGTCAGCGAAGGGGCAGCAGAATCGGTATCGACTCTGACGTTGGCGTGCTGGCGCCCCGTGCCACACTGTCCAGTGGCACCAGCGGATTCGTTTCGGGATAGTACGCACTCAGGCAGCCACGAGGGATGTCGTACTAGACTAGCATGAAACGTTCGGCGCGACGCACGATACCGTCAATCCCACACACTCGCCATGTCGACCCACTCGCCGGGGGCAAGCGAAGCATGTCGAGATCAAGGCGGTTTGCAAACACTACGCGGCACGTGCCGAAGACACTGCGGTAACGGTCTTCCATGCCGTAAATGGTCGTGTTGTACTCGTCGTGCGAGCGCATGGTCATCAGCATGAACAGCGCCTTGCCGTGGTGGCCGCGGGCCCGATGGATGCGCGTGTCCTTGTCGATTCAGTGAACAATGAATTGCGCCTTGCCGCTGCCCGTCGTCCACTCGCGTTCGCGCGAAGCGCGGTATTGTGTTATTGCGGTTACGGTCACGGCACTTGCGCGAATGTTCACGGGTGAATTTGTCTGCATTAGCCTTAGCGAGCGAACGACCTGTCAGTGTTGCGCAATAAAGGACAAGACGGCAGAGTTGAACGCCGCTGGCTGCTCCCAGGCGGCGGCGTGCCCGGCCTCGGCAATCACGGCATAGCTCGCATTGCGCACATGGGGCCTGAGCAGTGCAAACAGTGCAGGCGGCACGTATAGGTCGGCCCCACCGGTGAGGAACAGCGTTGGCGGCTGCAGGCGCCGCAGGGCGCGCTCGTCGATCCGGTTTTCCATCGTCGGTCGGCGCGGCACGCCTTGTCGAGCGAGTTCCTCAAGGGCGATCCAGCGTTGGGTGCCGCCTGGGTTGAGGGCGCGGTAGGCCGGGCCAAGTTCCTTGATATGCGAGGGCAGGGCCAAAAATTCCGGGACGAGCAGGCGCGCCGTCGCCGCGACGAACTCCGGCGTATCGACTCCCCCCAGGCTCGATGCGATGATCAGGCTCCTGAGCTGGTCCGGGTGGCGCAGCGCAAAATCCATCGCGGTAAATCCGCCGGCGGCGGTGCCCAAGAGATGGAAGGCCGGCAATTGCAAGTGCCTCGCGACAGCCAGCAAGTCGGCGGTGTCAGAGGCCTGGGCGGCGGGCGAATCCACGGTCGAACGAAAGTGCCCGCGCCGCGAATACACGATGACGCGATACCCCTTTTGACTGAAGTAAGCCTGCTGGTGGCGCCACGAAGCCCCGCTGCCGGTTGATGCGTGCAGCAAGACGATCGGTACCCCTGCGCCGCCGCTGTCCTGGTACCACAACGATGCGCCGTCGCCACGGACATACCCCTCGGCTGCCGGCGTGAATTCCGGCTCATCAGACCACATCGCCTGCGCCGGATAATATCGGGTGGCGTCCACTGCGTCCTGGGCTTGGCGCTCTGACGCCGTTGGGATGTTTAGGGCTGGAATGTTGTCGCGTATGGGCGCGAAGGAACGGCTGTCGTCCACGGCCGACCCCACGGTAGATCCGGCAACCGGTTGCAGGGTCGAACAAGCCGGTGTGACAAGGATGCCAGCCGTGAGGCCGGCGTACAGGAAAGCCTTCATTATACCCTCGAGGTTAAGGAATCACCCTTGCCGGAACGGTTGGCGCAGCGCAACCGCCGCCGCGCGATCCGGGGGGCTAGGCAAGCGTTCGCCAGCCCGACAGCGCAGCGCGCACCGGTCTGGCCCATTGCTTTGCTGCCAAGGCAGGTCAAACATGGCCAGCCGCCAGTGCCATGCTGGCAAACAGTGTGCCATCGTCGCGCGCCGTCACCTTCAGCACGTCTTCCATTCCGGCGATTCCGGTCTGGCGACGCACGACGTCGTTCTCGTTGGTGTACACCGAAGGGCCACGGTGCCTGTAGGCCTTGTGCGTCGCCTGGATGGTGTTGAGCAGCGACTGTGGGAAGTAGAGCTGCGTGGTCATCATCATCCTGTCGCTCAGGAAGGCGCGCACGTGGATATGGGCCGCACGCGGCGAGTACCATCCAGGAACGATGGTGCGGAACTTGACCTTGCCGTTCGCGTCCGTGGTCTGCACGCCACGGAGCCAGCGTTCGTTATCTTTCTCTTGCACGTGACCCAGTTCGTTCACCGAGCGCATGTCCGGCAGTTTGTTCGGATCGTTGAACAGGTAACCGCTGTACTCACCCTCGGCATTGCAATGCCAGATCGAGACCGCGATTCCCTTGACCGGCGCGCAGCTGGCATTGGCATTCACAACCTGCAGCTCGAGTTCCAGCGGAATGCCGGGCTGGTCTTCGCGGATGTCGGACCGCAGGATTCGCTGGTCGATGTAATAGGGACCCTCGAGTGCGGCCGTCGCAAGCCGGCACATGTTCGGAATCTTGTCGAGCATGTCGCCGATCTCCGCCGCCTGCTTGATGTTCTCCTGCGCAAACACAGGTGAGAGCAAGCTGCTTACGGGCGTCAGCACTGCTCCCATCAGCCCTGTCAGCACAGTCTTGCGCCTTACCAGGAATTCGGTTGGTGCTTCTTCATGTGCCTTAGGGCTGGTGTAGTCGAGCAACTTTTTCATGGCATATCCTCTCGGTTTCATTTTTATCCCGGCCGTAGCGGGTAACTTATGCTACTCGTGACTTGCCAAGCGGCTCGCACGCCATTGCTTTAGCCGCTAAGCTCGTGTGTGCCTGGTCGGCCGGTATCAATGTGCTCCAGCGAATCGCACCGGGGTTTTGTAGCTGCTCGATTGTTTGAGAGAATGCAGCCTCTACAAAGCCTGGGACGATTCACTAGAGTTACCTCGCCTGTCTTGAAATGTACCACCTGGACAGGGGACGTCTGTTGGCGCAGTGACGCCGGCTAAGTGGCACTTGAAGCCTGAAGGGACTTACAATAGGCAGCCCATGCAGACATCAGCTCTCGGCGCTTCTCGAATAGATCGCTGCGAAAATAGGCCGCCTCTGTGGCATCCTTCAATGAATGCGCCAGGGCAGCCTCACACACCTCGGCTGGAAAACTGGTTTGCTCTGCTGCCCAATCGCGGAATGTAGATCTGAATCCATGCATTGTGAACTCCAGGCCCAGCCGACGAAGCTGCACGGTGAATGTCATATCACTGTGCGGCTTTCCCCGGGGGGAGGGAAGACCAGGTCAGTTGGACGCGCGTCTTTTAGCGGCCGGTTACGGGCACGTTCCCGGAGGATTTCCAGGGCACATTCCGACAGCGGTATGCGATGTTCGACACCGGCTTTCATGCGCGGCGCAGGGATTGTCCACCTTGCTTTTTCCATGTCGAACTCGCTCCAGACGGCCAGACGGACCATTCCTGTCCTGGCCGTTGTCAGGATCGTGAACTCCATGGCTAGCCTGATCGAGGAGGATGCACCACAAGCGCGAATGGTTTGGATGACAGCGGCCACCTGACTATACGGGCAAGCTGCGAAATGCTTCGGCTTACGCAGGTCCTTGGTACGGGGCAGGGAGCGCGTAATCTGATCCCAGAGGTGCGCGTCTTGCGTTGTCCGAAGGTCTCGGGCTGCCGCCCAATCGAAGATCGCCTTCATGCGCTGGCGCACCCGCACCGCGGTCTCGTGGCGACTGACCCAGATTGGCTCGAGTACCGCCAGGATATCGGCCTTACCGATGTCGTTGATGTTCTTCTCACCAAAAATCGTGAATGCATAGGTGATCAGCGAATCGATCCACTGCTTTCCGTGTTTCTGGTTACGCCACGAAGTACGATGTGATTCATAGTACTCGATCGCACACTCAGAGAAGGTACGCGTTTTCTGAACAGCATCCTTCGCGCTCTGGCGTTGCGCCTTCCGGTGTGCGATAGGATCGATGCCTTCGGAAAGGAACTGACGACATCGGTGTGCTTCTTCCCGAACCACGGCAAGCGGTTTGTCCTTCACCGAACCCAGGCCCATCTCGCACCGCCGGCCGTGCATGTTGAAGAAAAACGCCCACGACTTGCTGCCGCCAGGGGCGACGCGTAGATAGAGTCCGCCGCCATCGCCATAATAGCCAGGCTCCTTCTTGGCGTTGACACTCATGACGGTCAATCCCTGCCAGCGCTGCCTTGCCATTTCTGCCCCCCTGTTTGCCCCCCCTTGCGAGTGAGCTTTTAGTGTACTTCCTGATCCATCTGGAGACGCTGAATCTACAATCATTCGGTGTTTTCATAGGGCGCCAGACTGCCCGGAGACGTTGGGAGCTTTTCGTAGACGTCAAAAATGCAGACACCGCCTCCGCCAAGTATTTTCAGAAAGCCCTTGAGTTCAAGGGCTTTTTGTTTTTCCGGGCCGCGTGTTGATAGTTCGCCCGTCTATATGCCCCCCTAGATTGGCCATAGAATCGTTGGGCACAGTGTTGTTGAGTTTGCTGCCTGCCCAATATACGCATGAGCGATAGAACCCTTGGATATGCTGAGGCCTGAGCGGGACGCTTGCGCTAGCCGGACTTAGAGCGCCTAACAAAACCCGCAGGGCAAGGCGCGGCGTCGAAGACAGTACACCTGTACGGCGAGACGCTGCAACGCAGCCATGGGGGTTTTGTTAGGCGCTCTTAATGTCATGGCCAGCGTCACTGCTTGCTACAACTCCTGATCCACATTATCAGGTGTACAGCCCCGGCGCTCAGTGGTTTGCGCGCGCGTATGCACTGTCGCGTCGCCGTCCTTAACGGTGTCCGTGACCGCGGCCGACAGCGTTTGTTGTTTCAGTTTCTAGGCCAGCAGGTCAAAAATTGATTGCGGCAGTCGAGGGCGCGCCGCCTGGCGCTGGCGTTGAGCAGTTCGCAACATGGTATCTCATAGGTCTGCTCGTCCCACCAGACGTCCTCGTATGTACCCACAAACGTCGGGTGGTTTGGAATTTCCGTCGGTGGCAACCAAAAGTGCTAAGCATTCCCGGTTGATAGATCCTGGCTATCAGCTGCCGTGGGCCGAGGCCGCGCGATTGTCGGGGTGATTTCGACAGTCATGAGAGCAACAAAGGGTTACACGAGCAGCTCGACGTTGTACAGGCTCACTTCGTAATTCGCCAAGCCGGCAAAAGTACGCGCGCCGCACATGGACGCCGTGATGGCCGTACCGATTCCAGCGGCGGTGATCTGCGATGATCGGTGGACTGGCGATCCGAGGTAACGCTCAGGTCGACTCGTGTCTGATGGCTGCGATCAATTCCCGCGGTTCATAGGGCACCACGATATATCGACTTGCCCCGCTGGCAATACCCAGGGCGATATCCCGTGCCGTAATGAAGGCGGCAGAGATGTGGATAACGCGAATCGCGCTCATCACGGGGTCCATCTTGATCCGGCGGCATACCTCTATGCCGCTCATGTCCGGCAACCTGACATCCAGGAGAACAACGCCAGGCCGCAGCTCGGCAGCCATACTGAGGGTGTCTGCCCCATTGCTCGCTTCCTCGACGACGAACCCCGCATTGCGCAGCAGGCGCGTCTTGACGTAGCGCGCCTGCTCATGGTCGTCGGCATTCAATATCAGCATTTCTTGGCACCGAAGCATATATGGAAGAACAATTGTAGCAGGACTGGCAACACGGCGACGTGGTGCAGAACTGTGCTGAAGATTGTCGAATCGCAATTTCGCCGTCAGCAACTTCTGAGATGGATCGGCAAGCCTTACACCAAAGAAAGCCTGGCCAGGAAGATCCGGCATGTGCTGGCGAACGAGAAGCAGCGACAGGTCGCCGGGCCGACGCGGTTCGCAGCCGGCGGCGAGGTCAAGCCAGCACCAACGGATCAAATCATGAGGGTTCTGCTGGTGGAGGACGATACCGACATTCGCGACAACACGCGGGACATGCTTGAATGTCTGGGTTACGAGGTGATTGCCGTCGGCAGCGCGGAAGAGGCACTGGCAAGACTCGCGCTCGATATTCAGGTACTCGTGACGGACCAGCAACTGCCGGGTATCCAGGGGAGCGATCTGGTGCAACTGGCAAAAACCCGCTTTCCTCACCTGCGCGTGCTGATCGCAAGTGGCTTTGGCAGTGTTGCACGGTTGGCGGACGTTAACTCGCTACCGAAGCCCTACACGCTTGAAATGTTACGAACCGCGCTACAGTCGGTTGGAGCAGTAGTCTGAAAGAATCTTACGGTGCTCGACTGAAATATCCGTAATCGAAAGCCCAGTTAGCCATGCGTCTCCGCTGAGACGGGTATGGACGACGGTGGCTGCCAGAGAGAGGTTTGCTGTCCTGTTTCCGGCAAACATCGTAAACGAGACCTCCACTTTCGTTCTGTCGGGTAGCGGCAACGGCATACGGACGGCAATCCCGTGCGCACTGACGTTCTCGGTACGGATATCGTAGGCGAGGCTGGCACCTGCGACGCGGACGATGGCCCGCACCCGCAGGATCCGGCGTTCATCCTGGCGGTTTTCTGGCAGTGGTTGAGGAAGTCCCATGACGTGGCTAAGCGGTCGCTTCAAGACAGGTGTACCGCATGGTAGAGTAATTACCTCTGTGAAACAAGAATTATCTTGGGGAAACTATGCTAGCCATCGGTGCCCGATATCCCGGCGCCTCATTGGTTCCAGCCCCCTGAGCCCGCGGGTTGCAGCCATGCTCCGGACAGGCCGGATCGCGCGCGGGCAGCAGTGCCGAGAATCCGCATGCACGGCATTGGCGATCGACGCGCCGTACTACGCTGCGGCAAACTTACGGGAGCCTGTATTGCCGCCACCGCATATCGTCCGGAAGACAGCTGGAAGGCGGGCGGGGAGACTCAGACATGGCTGGAACCGCTGGAAGCCGGTCGAATTGCCTGTTCAATCGCACTGGTAACATCTTCGATCGGTACCGGTTTCGTCAAGTGTCCGTCAAAGCCGGCCTCCCGCGCTTTCTCCCGGTCGCTCGCCTGCCCGTATCCGGTTACCGCAATCAGCTTGATCCCGGACGTGGCAGGCGTGCCTTTCAGGCGGCTGGCTACTTCATGCCCCGATATGTCTGGAAGGTCAATGTCGACCAGAGCAACGTCGGGGGTGATTGCCAGTGCGGCCTGGATACCGCTTTCACCATTCTCGGCGGTATGGACCGTAAACCCGAGTTCGGAAAGCATCATGGAGGTCATTTCCCTGACGTCGCGATTGTCTTCCACGATGAGCACACTGGCGTTCCCGGATGCCGCTATCCGTGGCCGCGATGGCGCTGCCGTTCCTCGGCTGGCCAGGGGGAAGCGCAGCGTGAAGGTGCTGCCCTGGTTGATTCCTGCGCTGTGCGCCGTCAACTGCGCTCCGTGCAGCATGGCAAGTGAATTGACGACCGCCAGGCCGATACCCAGGCCGCCTTTCGCGCGGTTGATAACTTTGCCTTGCGTAAACACGTCGAAGGCTTTATCGATCAGGTCCGGCGACAGGCCGATGCCGTTATCCATTACTTCCAGGACCGCGTCCTTGCCCTGGATGGCCACGGTAACGGTGATCGACCCGCCTTCGGGGGTATATTTCAGCGCATTGTCGACCAGGTTGGAGACCATCTGCTCCAGACGCGTAGGATCTGCCTCGATCACCGCGGAGTGCAGGACGGCGTGCAGCACGTGTGTGGTGGTAGCGCCGCGTGCCTCGAACGATGCCAGGCAGGACTCGACGACGTCCCGCAGATCCGTCGGGGCTCGGGCGAGCTTGATCTTGCCACTAAGGATACGATGTGCATCGAGCAGTTCATCGACAAGCTGGCTCAAGTGCTGCGTCTGTCGCTGCAAGATGGCTTTCACCTTGGAAAGACGTTCGCCGTCGATGCCAGGCATGTTCAGCATGGTCACGCCCGATGCTATCGCGGCAAGAGGATTGCGTAATTCGTGGCCGAGCATTGCCAGGAACTCGTCCTTTGCCCGACTCTGGTCCTCGGCGGTCTTGCGGGCGTGTTCCGCATGCATGCGGGCGGTCCGCGCCTCTTCCAGGCTCTGCTTTCTTGTCAACTCCCCGGCGACCAGCAGGTGCCCGGCACGATGCAAGGCCATCTGGAGGCGGTTCATCTCCTCCACGCGCAGGTCCAGGAGAGGGGGGATGCGATATTCCGGCATCGCCTCGGCCGCAGCGCAGGCCTGATCGATCGCGCCGATCAGGCGGCGGCTGAACAGGATCGCGCCTCCCATGGCCAGGATAATGGCAATGATGAACCCGCATGCCGTCAGCGCCACCGAGTGCACTGCGATACTCTCGATCTCGGCTACAGGTACGCCGACACCGACCGACCAGCCGGTAATGGAAGAGCGCTCCCAGGCGCCGTACATTTCAATACCGTCACGGGTGTAGGCGCGCGAAAGCCCTTCGAAATTGGCCAGGATGGTGCGCAGCCGTTCCGGTCGCGGAGGGGTGCCAATGAATTTTTCCGGACTGATGTTGCGTGCGAGCGTGATACCTTGCCTGTCGAACACCGAGATCAGCCACGAAGCAGGGATGTGCTTGGTAGGCAGAAGCTTATTCAAGTGGTCGGTGAACATCCATTCGTTCACGACAAAACGTCGCCCGTCCCGGATAGTGACGGGATACTCGACACTGACCACGAACTTGCCCGTTGCGCTACCCTTGATGAGGCCGCTATATACCGGTCGGCCGCCATCGATTACTTTCTTGACACGCGCCCGTGCAAGCGCGTTTGGCGCAGGTATGCGCGTGCCGAACGGACGGACAGTATTGAATACCTGCTGCCCGAACTCATCGATAAGAGCGGAGTTGACGCCCCGATCCGTATTGACAGCTTTCGCCTGCGCATAGAACGCTTCGAAATTGCCTTCATGCAAGTTCCGGGACGTGCTCAAAGCGTGGGCGGTCGCCATGGCAAACGTCATTTCCCGATCCATCACGTTCACGGATGCCCGCGCCAGTTCTTGCATGCTGCGCAATGCCGACTTGCGTTCCGCAGTCAGCAGCAGATCAAGTACGGCTGCCGAAAACAGGACGGTTGGTAGCAATATGGCTACAACCAGCCATGCAATATGAGTTCTGACCTTCATGGTGCGCAGAGACATAGTCAGTTAAAAAAGAGACATTATTGCAGGGCTCCAGCCTTTTCGGTTAGGCAATTATATGGGTCTCTGCATCTCCAGCCGCCTGAAAGCTGGCAACTGCCGAGGCAACGGAGTTGCCAATACACAACATATTCCAGCGGGCATGCAAAACGCTACGAAATTAACGAAATTGAGTTGACGTGCGGCAATATTCGATGCAACATCACTCTGGTTCGTCAAATTAATCAAATTGGGTCACAAAATGTTGTCACTGAATAAAATTTCTGTACGCACGCTAATGACGTGCACGCTCATCGTATTGATTGTGCTGGCGATCGCCGCAGGTACGGCCGGCCTTGGCCTGACACGGTATGCCGTCAACGCACTCCAGCAGATTAACTTGTCCGATGTCACCGCACTGGCGACGGTCGACAAGATCCGCCTACACATGGAAACCAGTCGCAGCCAGGTATTGCAGGCTCTTCAGCATAATCCGGCAACGGAGTACGCAGTGATGCACGATCACCCGCTGGACGTCCACTACGGTGCGATCGACCGGAACGCTGCCGATATCCGCCAGCTCTGGGAGACATACCGGGGCAATGTCACGTCGGATGAAGAGAGATCCCTTGCCGACAAGTGGTTCGAGACAAGCGGGAAGCTCGGCACCGAGAGTACCTCTTCCGCGGCGCGCGCGATCGGAGCCGGTGATTGGGATAAAGCCCAGACGATTTTGATCAAGACGATCAATCCCACCTACCGTAACGCCGACGCCGACGCGAAGCGGCTGACTGCCTATTTGCACGAACGCGCCGAGCGCAACCGCTTGCTGATCGATTCCCGCATCAGTGCGGCCGCGGTGTGGTTGAGCGGAGGTTTGCTAACCGCCTTGATTTTCAGCATCGTTGCAGGTCGATTCATGACCACCACGGTCAGCCGCTCGCTTGATGAAGCGCTGACGGTTGCCCGTCGCGTAGCTGAAGGGGACTTGAGCGTCCGTGCGGAAGTGCGTGGCAGCAACGAGTTTGCGCGCCTTCTGGCATCCTTGAACACGATGAGCGAGAAGCTGTCGACGATCGTCGGGCAGGTTCGTGCTGGAACGGACGGGATTGCCGCAGCTTCGGCACAGATTGCAGACGGTAACCGCGATCTGTCCGTGCGCACCGAACAGCAGGCTGCCTCGCTTGAAGAGACCGCATCGGCGATGGATGAACTTACTGCAACAGTCAAACAGAATGGTGAAGGCGCACGCGAAGCCAGCCGATTGGCCAAGCTTGCCAGCGACGTGGCGAACAAGGGTGGTGCCGTTGTCGCGAACGTCGTGACGACGATGGCCACGATCGACAGCAGTGCGCGGCGGATTGCAGAGATAACCGGCACGATCGACAGCATCGCATTCCAGACCAATATTCTGGCGTTGAACGCCGCGGTGGAAGCTGCACGTGCAGGAGACAACGGGCGCGGCTTCGCCGTGGTGGCATCGGAGGTCCGCGCACTGGCCCAGCGCTCGGCGCTGGCGGCGAAGGAAATCAAGGAACTGATCGGGGACTCGCTCGCGAAGGTCGACGCCGGCAGTGTCCTCGTCGCGGAAGCTGGCCGCACCATGCATGACGTGGTCGGCAATATCGAGTCGGTGACGCGGATCGTGATGGAAATCAGCGATGCGAGCACCGAGCAGGCACAGGGTATCGAACTGATCAATCGTGCGGTATCCGAGATGGATGCTGGCACTCAACAAAACGCTGCGTTGGTGGAGGAGGCATTCGCCGCGTCGGCGGCCTTGCATGAGCAAGCCGCCGAGCTGGCGGCACAGGCAGCAGTCTTCCGGATTGAACAGAAGCAGCCGCCGTTGCGGCAACAAAAGCCGACGCCGCCACGAGCAGGACGATCAGTACTGATGCACACCGCGGCGTGTTGAAGGACCGGCACGTGCCCTGCGGTGCTGCTGGCAGATTGCGGCTACCACGCCGAACGTAGCGGTAGGGCCGAAGCCCGGCTGGCCAGGTCCGGCGGGCAGCACTTGCGCTTTCGAGCCAGATGACCGACTTTGCGCACGCCATCTGGCAGCGCTATCCCGACACTCCCCGCCCGAATCGGACTGCGACGAGCAGCCACGAAGTCGGGCGCGCTGTCGAATTCGGAACGCCGATCCCATCGAACTGAGCCCCGACGGCAAGCATCTTTACTTCGGCCCGCCGAGCGGTCCGTGGTCGCGTCAATCCCGGCGCCAGCATCCAACGCTTCCGGGCGGCCATGGTGGAAGCCTGCGACTTGGGCGCGCTCAGTGCATACGGGAGTTTCCCTGCTGACCTTGTCTCGCGTTTGCCTGCAGGCAGCCATTACCATGTTTGCGTGTGCCTTCACCTCCGCGCCTGCAGCGGACGAGGAACCGATCTCTACCGATCATCCGGATTTCCTCGAATCGAGTGACCAATTACGCAGCCCTGCAACAAGCCATGGCCCGGGTAATGCCGGATGCCGAGGCCTATCTGGCCAGTGATGATCTCACCGGCCGAATTCATTCCGGTCGCCGAAGAGAGCGGTGTGATTGTCGAGCTCGGACAGTGGACGCTGCGTGCCGCGTGCGCTCAATCGGCGCAATGGTACAGCGAGGGGCGTGCCGGTTGTGCCGTGGCGGTCAATGTGTCGCCCCGGCAGTTCCTCCATGGCGACATCGTCAATGCGGTGAAGATGGCGCTGGGCGAGAGTGGACTACCTGCGCACCTGCTTGAACTCGAGTTGACGGAATCGGTCGCCGTCCGCGACGTGGACCGCGCCGTCAGTATCATGGGCGCATTGAAACAGCTGGGGGTGTTACTAAGCATTGATGATTTCGGCACAGGGTACTCCAGTCTGTCTTACCTATTGCGCCTGCCGATCGACAAGCTCAAGATTGATCGCGCTTTCATCTCGGCGCTGGCGGAAAACCAGCGCGCAAGAGCGATCGTCAAGGGCGTGATCGATATATGCACGGGACTTGGCATCGATGTTGTTGCGGAAGGGGTGGAGACGGCAGAGCAAGTCGCCTTGTTGACGGAACTGGGCTGCTCGGAAATGCAAGGATTCTACTTTGGCCGGCCGACTGCGCCAGACCACCTGAATACCGTGCTGACCGTGCCTGCCGCGATCGCATGACCCCGATTGTGCTTCGTCTTCCCGGCGCACTGGTTTGCGGCTGCCGCCATCACCCTTGCCCTTGCGGTCTCGGCGCAAGGGCGAGCAACGCCCCGAGAGCAGTGCGGAATCGTGTCTGCATGCCCCTGCTGGACTGCCTGATCAACCTGCATCGCCTGGCTGTGGGCCTTCCCATCATCGTTTACCGCGACGCCATGCCGACCGCCGTTGAACGTTCCAGCGTGAGCGCGGACCGCGTCGTGGGTGCACTCCTGCTTGGCTTGGGGATCAACACCATATTGGGGTGGTGCTTGCGTGTGCCGGCAATGGTTGAAATCATCCGCGGTCTGGTCCCGATGGTGTTCAACACCGGGTTGTGCTTTGCGCTGACGGGACTGGCGCTGTGGTTGAACAATCGGGAACGCCGCCTGCCGCGGACCTTGATCGGATGGGTCTTGCTGGTGCCGTGCACGCTGACGCTCGCCGAGCATGTCACCGATGTCAGCCTCGGTATCGACATAGCTTGAGTACACCACTGGTCTGACTATGGCAATACCCGGCCTGGACGGATGGCGCCCAATACGGCACTGGGGTTCATGCTGATCGGTTCCGTGAACGTCGTGCTCCATAGGGTCGACAGCCGCATGTCGGCTTATACCATCGTAGTCCTGACGTTCTGCATCCTGGCCATTGGGCTGACGGGGCTGTGCGGTTATCTGCTGGCGCCGGATCTTCTGTTCGGTTGGTCGCGCTCGGCTCGCATGCCCATTCATACCGCGTGCGGCATGATCGCGGCAGCGGTTGGCATGTGGGCCGGCTGGTCCCGCATGCACTGGTTCAGCGGTTCCGCCTTTTTCACGGAGGCGGCAAAGGTCCGGCTGCTGGGTACGGCATCCTGCTGGTCGTCACTACGACAGTCGGGCTGACGGGGTTTGCACTAATGCAGGAGTCGCTGGAAAAGGCCATCGAAGGCCGTCTGCGCACGGCGGTGCAAAGCCGCAGTGCGTGGCTGACCACGATCAGAAGACGGGTTCGGTCCTGGCACAAGGGGCGGCACACCCGTGACGAAATCTCCGCCGGCAGGGCGCACAGATGCGTTCTCTTGCGTCAGTTAAATGAACCTCTGCGTTCCCGTCATGCGCGGTACCGTCGCTGCCCCCGCGGAAGTCAAGGCCGCGAAGGCGGCAAAGTCGGGACGGGTGGGAAGCCGATGAAGAACCTGCTTGCATGCTCGCTGGCGGCCCTGGCGCTGCCGGCATTGGCCACGCCGGTCGACATCCGCCTGTGGCGCCACGACACCGGCGATGCCGAAATGGCGGCCGGCAGGGCGGCCATCGAGCGCTTCAACCGCTCGCAAGACCGCTGGAAAGTGGTGATGGACGCCATCCCCAAGGCTCGTATACCGAATCGAACACCGTCGCCTCGCTCGTCGGCCAGCTGCCCTGCGTCATCGCCGTGGACCAGCCGACGGTGCCGAACTTCGCCTGGGCCGGCCATATCCGCCCGCTCGACCCGCTGCTGCCGCCGGCTGCCGTGGCGCCCCTGCTCGAAGGAGGGCGCGGCATGTACAAGGGGCACCTGTACAGCGGCGATACCGGCAAGGGGGGCGATGCGTTGTCGAAAGGGCATATATCAGGTATCCTGACATTGGCATTCCTGGTCGGGTGGACGCCGGGTCGCCAGTTCCTTGGCAACCTGGCCGCGTCCGAACCCGTCCAGTTCGACGATTCGATCAAAGTGGAGGAGACATGAAAAGATACGTGGGTATCGCCGTCATGCTGTCGTCATTCGCCGCGGGATCGGGCCCGGCATGGGCTGCGGACAAGGAAACCTTTGAACCACCGAAACCGAAGCTGGACTATCTGGCGCGATTCACCGTGGATCTGGAAGCGCCGATCTGGGAGCTGGGCGCGACCAGCGATCTCGGACGCCGCCGCATCATTCCGATCACGAGCGGCAGTTTCGACGGCGCACGCCTGAAGGGAACCATCCTGAACAACGGGGCGGACTGGCAGGTCGTCACAGCGCAGGGCGTTGCGATCATCGACACGCGTTACCTCCTCAAGACCGGCGATGGAGCGCTGATCTACCTGCAGACCAAGGGTTTTCGCTACGGTCCGGCCGATGTGATGGCCGAAGTCGCCAAGGGCAACCCGGTCGATCCGGCCAAATATACGTTTCGCGTGACTATGAGCTTCGAAACGGCCGACCCGCGCTATGCGTGGCTCAACCGCGCCATCGGCGTGGGTGCGGCGATGCGTCTCGGTACCGCTGTCGTGTACGACGCCTACCTGCTGGAATAGGGTGGCTTCCCGCTTCTGGGTGTCGATGGCGGCAGACCGGGGCATCCTTGTCAGTCGGGGAATTCGGTATCCAGGAACAGCGCTTCCACCTGCGCGCGTGCCCATGGCGTGCGGCGCAGGAATTTGAGGCTGGACTTCACGCTCGGCTCGCTTCGAAAGCAATTGATGTCGATGCGGCGACCCAGCTCGTGCCAGCCATAGTGCTCGACCAGCCGGGTGAGCAAGGATTCCAGGGTGATGCCGTTCAGGGATTGCACACGCATGTTCGGGGAGAGTCGGGGGCGGAAAGGCCGCCAGTATAGCCGCGATGGCCCTGTTGGTGCCGTTCGGTGCAGGGCGATCGCCGAGTCCTATTTGTCCGAACGGAGCGGCCTTACCCAGACATTGCGGAAGCTGACCGCATCGCCATGATCCTGCAGCTTGATCGGCGCGGGACCATGCTTGCGATAAGACGGCTTCCCCGCATAGACCGACTCTCCCTGGACCTCGACATGGTTCTGTACCAGCACGCCGTTGTGCAGGGCGGTGACGTACGCGGGCGACAGCAATGCGCCATCGGTGGCGAAGCGCGGCGCGGTCCACACGACGTCATAGGTCTGCCATTCGCCGGCCGGGGCGCAGGCGTTGACTAGCGGGATGTGCTGCTTGTAGATGCTGGCCGCCTGCCCATTCGCATATGTCTTGTTGTTCGCACAGTCGAGGATCTGGATCTCGTAACCGCTGTCGATGCCGGTAGACGCCAGGAACAGGCCGCTGTTTCCCTTGCCCTGGCCGCTGCCCTTCGCCGATGCCGGCACGCGCCACTCCAGGTGAATCTGGTAGTCCGAAAACAGCCGCTTCGTCTGGATGTGGCCACTGCCGGGGCGCACGGTCAATACGCCGTCGCTCACGAGCCAGCCGGCCGGTTGACCGGTCGACGTCGTCGACACCCATTCGCGCAGATCCTGCCCGCCGAACAGTACGATCGCATCCGATGGCGCGCCGGAGGAGGCGCCCGGGACGACGCGCGGCGGTTCCGGTGCCCATACTTCCGTATCTTTCGGATCCGGCTGCGGCTGGCTTTGGGCCGAGGGGGAAAACAGCGTCAATAATCCGGTAATCGTCGCAACAGTCTTCACGGTCATCGTTCGTCCTATGCAAGGCGTGGCGCCCGTGCAGGTTCAAGTTGGCATGCCAGGCAGCGCCATGGCTCTCCGGCGCCGCCGCGCCAACGGCGGCGACTAGCCACGTGGCCGTGGCGGTAGCGCCACAGGCTTGCCACACCCGAAGCATCGCATACCCTGCCGGGGTTCTTCCGTTCCGCCAAGCGAATTCCACTCGCGCCCGCACCCCGTTCTCCAGTCGCCGCTGTAGTCGGGAAGGGGAGTCCAGAGGCAGCTCGGCCCCGTGGAGGGCTCCAGCGCGGAGGCATTGCCGGACGAAGCCGAAGCGCCAGGATGCGCGTCCGCGGTGCCGATCACGCCCAGCAGCCGCACGGCGCGATCGCGTGCTTTCGCCGCGGCCCCGTCGGCGATGTTCCGGGCGGCCTCTAAGGCGCGCCGGGTCGGCGAAGGGAATGCGCCGCCGGCAGAGCACTGCGTGATGGCTTCATCAAGTTCCGCATTCATATGCCACCTCGATATGTCAGGGAGTTCAAGCAATCTTGCCCCCATCACGGCAGCACCTCAAGCGAAATCGATGGTCCGCCGCTCCCGGTGGCTGCGCAGCGCCAGTTCGATCACGCGGATCACATCCACCGCCTGCTCCGCCGCCACGGGCACTTCCGTGCCTTGCGCGATCGCTTCGTGCATGCCCTGGTAGAACGCCTCGTAAGCGCCGGGGAGGGTGGCGACACTGCGGCGCGAGCCGTCGGCAGCGGTGATGGTGGCGTAGCTTTCCGGATTATCGAGGCCCCAGCCCGGATCGCCGGGCCGCTTGCCCGCCTTCAGCGCATCTTCCTGCGGATCGATGCCATGCTTGACGAAGCTGCCCAAGGTGCCATGCACCTGGTAGCGCGGTCCGGGAGCGCGCACCAGCGCGCCGGCATGCAGCACCGCCATGGTACCGCCATGATCGAGCACCAGTTCGAATGCGTCTTCCACTTGCGCACCTTCGCGTTGCGTCGAAAGGTGCGCTGTCACCGAGCGCGGTACGCCGAACAACTGCAACGCCTGGTCGATCAGGTGCGAGCCGAGGTCCCACAATACACCCGCGCCCGGCTGCGCCTGTTCCTTCCATCGCACTTTCACCTGCGGCGCATAGCGGTCGAAATGGGCACGGAAGGTGTGTATCGCGCCGAGCTCGCCCGATGCCGCGGCTTGGCGCAGGGTCAGGAAATCGCCATCCCAGCGGCGGTTATGGTAGACGGCCAGTTTCAGGCCCCGCTCCTGCGCCAGTGCCGCCAGTTCCTCGCCTTCGGCGGAGGAGAGCACGAACGGCTTGTCCACCACCACGTGCTTGCCGGCCAGCAGCGCGGCCTTCGCCAGCGCGTAGTGGCTGGCATTCGGCGTGCACACCACGACCAGCGCAATGTCGGGATCTTCCAGCATGGCCTGCGGCGTGTCGTCGCGCAGCACGCCCGGGTACTCGCGCAGTGCTTCCGGCGTCGCGCTGCGGCTGGCGACACGGGCCAGCCGCAGTCCCGGCACGGCGGCGATCATGGGTGCGTGAAAGACGGAGCCGCCCAGGCCGTAGCCGATCAGTCCCACTGCGTATCGTTGCATCGTGCATTCCTTGTCTGTCATATCGTCCGCCGCGTGCAGGCGGATACAACAATGCCGGGCCGGGGGAAGGGAAGGGGCCTGTCATAGCCGCACGCATGTCGGCGCCGGGTTGACCCGCGTCGAGCGTCGACGCGTCCCCGGATTGGCATTTTACAAACTATTGCGTCGTGGCGGAACTGCTCGGCAAGACAAAGGACTACCCGGCCGCGCAGCGACCGGTCCAGGTACCTGTTCCAGTCGCTGCACGCCCGGCGGTATCCGCGGTCGAAGCTGGCGGGAACGCGCGGCCCCGCGCCGGCCGGTCAGTTCCAGCCGCCGGCGTTGCGGCGGTAGTCCAGGCGCGACGGCCGGGCGACTTCCGCTTGCCTGCGCAGTGCAAGCATGGCGCGCTCGCGGGAGGCGGACAGCAGCGTGCGGATGATGGTGGCGAGGACTTGTTTCATGGTGCGACTCCTGCAATGACGGTAACGATCGCGATGCGATCCTTCCGTTATATAGGTGAGTCGCGCAAAGTTCCAATTCTATGAGGCAATATAAGTCATGCGTTTCATGAATGTCTCCGCCATTCACGTAACGGCTTCACCCTTACTTTTCGTTGACCGGCTCTCCAGCCGGCGCAGGCACAGCGCCGCCCCGCAGGCGATCGCGCCGCCCGCGGCCAGGATGGCATAGGAGGCCGCCCAGGACCCGGTGCCGTCGAGCGTTACCCCGAAAGCGGCCGGGGCCAGCGCCCCGGCGCCGAAGCCCAGCACGGAACGCACGCCCATCACCCGCCCCAAGCTGTCCGCCGGCACCGCTTCGGTCATCGCGGCCGACAGCGCGCTCGAGTCGCCCAGGATGAAAAAGCTGCCGATGGCCGCCAGCACGACCGTCCACGCCGGGGCCCAGTGCGTCGACCAGCCCATCAGCAGCGAACACGCCGCGCCGGTCGCGGCGACGGCGACCAGCACGTTCGAGCGGTTCCACCGGTCCGACAGGATGCCGATGGCCGGCGTTGCGAGCATGCCCGACAGGTGCGCGACGGCGCCGACCAGCAGTGCCTGTGCCAGCGGGTCGAGGTGCAGCGGCCGGAGCGCGGTGGCGAGCAGCGACGGCGTCCATGCGTAGCTGCCGAGCAGTTCCCAGCAGTGCGCGACGTAGGCGACGAGCAGGCACAGGGCGGCCGGGCTGAACACCGTTTTCCACTGCAACGGTGACGTGGACGATGTGGCGCCATTGCCGCGACGCGCCGGCACGGGCATGCCGGCAAGGCTGACGTGGCCGAGTATCGCGCCGGCCAGCACGCCCGCCGCGCATGCCGTGAACGCGGCCGTCGGGCCCCAGGTCTGTGCCGCCCACAGCGAAAGGGATACGGAGAGCAGGTAGCCGAACGACCCCGCCGCCAGCATCTGGCCCATCGCACGGCCCCGACGCGATGCCGGGCTCAGTTCGGCGGCGAGCAGCAGGGCGGGGGCATAGGCGCCGCCCTGGGTCAAGCCCACCAGCACGATCAGCACGAGCGCGCTCTGCGGCGAGCGGGCGAAGGCGGCGAAGCAGGCGAGGGCAAGCGCGCCTGCCCACGTGCAGCAGAGATAGACCCGCCGCGCACCGAACGTATCGGCAAGCCATGCGGCGGCCAGCAGCGCGATGGCGTTCGCCAGGTTGAACGCGGTCTGTATGGTTCCCGCCGTCGCGGCATCCATGTGCCAGGCCTGCTGCAGGACGGGCAGGGCGCCGGCGAACGTCATCATGCCCATGCAGGTGCCGGCGCGCCCAGCGCACAGCAACGGCAGGCGGCGGGCCGGCGAGGGCGTGCCGGCGGCCCGGGCGGTGTCCATCGAAGGCGTCATGTTCTCTCCACGTCATGTTTGCGCATGCTACGGTCCCGCCGGGGCGCTGACGAACGATGGATCTTTTCGCGCTTTTCCGCACCTGGAGGCGGGCCGGCTGTTCGCGCCGTTTCCGGACATGCTCGTCGAATCCGGCAAGTACTACCTGTTGACCCGTTCGGGAAGCATGACGGATGCCGCCTCGGCCGTGCTGTCATGGCTGGCGGCACTGGGTTGCGGTGGAGATCACAACACCACGAACAGCATCCACACCACCACCGGCGCCACCAGCGTGACGATGCCGCCATAGATCATCAACTGGCGCAGGAACACGTCGCGGTCGATATGCTGGGCGCTGGCCAGCACGAGGGCGCCATTGGTCGAGAACGGGCTGACGTCGACGATGGTGGAAGCGACCGCCATGGCGGCGATGAAGCCGATCGGATCGACGCCGGTGCCGTTCTGCAGGAACGGCACGGCCAGCGGGATCAGCGACCCCAGCACCGCCGTCGACGAGGCGAACGCCGACACGATGGCGCCGACGAACAGCAGCAGCAGCGCGACCATCATCGGGGAGGTCAGGCTGGCGACGCTGTCGCCGACCCAGGTGATGGTGCCCATCTTCTGCATCACGCCCACATAAGTGCTCACGCCGACGATCAGCATGATTTCCGGCCACGATACCTGGCCGATGGCGCGCTTCTGCACCTGCGGCGACATCAGCGAGATCAGGAGACCGATGGAAATGGCGACGAAGCCGATATCGAGCTTGTACAGCAGCGTCAATACCGCCAGCGCGAGCAGGCCGATCACGGTGACGATCTGCTGGAACGTTGCCCCGTCATTCGCCCCGGCGCCTGCCGTGCCCAGGGCACCCGCACCCGCGCCACCAGCCGGGCCGATGGCGCCGACGGCCGCGCCGGAACGCTCGCGCGTCAGCCGCTCCTCGCTGGCCGCCTCGCTTTCGGCGTCGCCATAGATCTGCGGTCCCTGTGCCGCGAAGGCGACCGTGGTGCCGTACAGTGGCCCCGGGGTTCCCCGCGAGGCTGCATTCGGCACCTGCTGGCGCATCAGTTTCATGCCGCCGAAGACGAAGAAGAGCAGCAGCGACACTGCAAAGTTCACGCCCAGGCTGACGAACGCGGTCGTCAGCTCCGAGATCGGCAGGCCGGCCTCGTTCACCACCTTGTTCGTGATACCGCCATAGATGCTGATCGGCGAGAAGCCGCCGCCCTGGGCGCCGTGGATCACCATCAGGCCCATCATCAGCGGATTGATGTTGTACTTGGCGGCGAAACCCAGTGCGATCGGCGCGATGATGGCCACGGCCGCCGGGCTGACGGCGCCGACGGCGGTCAGCAGGGCGGTGATCGCGAACATTACCCAGGGAATCGCGGCGATCCGCCCGCCCACCGCGCGAACGGCCAATCTCACCAGCCAGTCGATGGTGCCGTTGTTCTGCGCTTGCGCGAACAGGAAGGTGATGCCGACCAGGGTGAGGAACAGTTCGGCCGGAAAGCCGGCCATGATGCCCTTGGCCTGCAGGCCGGCGACCAGCGTGCCGACCAGGAAGGCGCCGACGAAGGCGATAACGCCCATATTGATGGGCAGGGCGGTGGCGATGACGAACATCAGCGCCAGGACGCATATGGCAATCAGGTGAGTGGACACGGCAGCGCTCCAGGAAGGGCGGAGCCGGCCGGGCCGGCTCGCGGGTGATACGTCTCCATGCATGTCCCCGTCCCGACATGGCGCCGTCGAGGGGCACGCTCTCTTGTAATCTTGTACACCTAAGGTATCGGGGAAGGGGGCGGCGATCAATTACTACTGTCGGCCAATGTTTACTCTGGGAGGAAATGATGTGGCGGCCCCCGGGGCGCGGGCGGCACGGTGTTTCACTGCTCCGCTCGCTCTTTTCAAGGACGCGAATTGCGTTTCACGATATGGAATTTAGCGAATGGACTTCCTCGGGCGTTTTTTCGTTGCACAGGAGATGATTTCATGTCGTGAAAAATGGCGCGCAAGCTCCTGATTTTGCTCGCTTATTAAAATCGGCTTTCGATTCGTCAGATTCGTTCCTGAAGTGAGTGGATTCCTTAAGATGAACTCTACGGTTTGCCGCCGTGCGCGCAGCCCCGCCGCAAACCCAACGATTTCCATCCCTCTTCAAGGAGCATCACATGACCCACCACTTCAGCGATTGCCCGGCGACCGCTGCATGTTCACCAGGCAGCATCAATGCGATCCCCGTCGATGAACCGCGACGCCCTTCCGCACGTCGGCTGGGCAAGGCCTTCTCCCTCGAACACGGCAGCGATGCCGGGACGCATACATTGGCAGCGGAAACCCTGCCGGTCAGGCGTGTCGGCATCATGGGCGCCAACGCGACAGGCATGGAGCTCGCCATGCGTCTGCTGGCAGCCGATATCCCGGTAACCGTCTTCGACCTGGCGCGCGAACCGCTGGACAGTGCCACCGCATCGTTGCGGTCGAGCTGCCGGCAGGCGTTCGCCGATGGCGCGCTGACCGCAAGCCAGCGCGACAGGCGCCTGGCTCTGCTGGCAGGCACCGTGAACCTGCATCACCTGAAAGACAGCGAGGTGATCGTGGACGCACTGGACGTCGGCCCCGACGCGAGGGACGGCCTGGTCCGCCGGCTGAACGAGGTCGCCCGGCCCGACGCCGTCCTGATGACCCGCGTTGCGCACGTGGACCGGATCGCCGCGCTGACGCGGTATCCGGCGAACGTGCTGGGCTGCCGCCTGCCAGACGATGGCAATGCGCGGCAGCCGCTGGAACTCGTGCCGGCACGAGGGACGTCGGCGCGGGCCTTGGCGACCGCGGCCGGACTGGTCGATTACCTCCACCAGCAATCCGACGCGGGATCGCCTCCGGTCTTGTCGTAGGCGGCGGCGCTCCGGCTGGTTCAAGCGACGGCGATCCGCCTGGTCCCGGCTGGCGCGTCGGCAGGCAACGCCGGGCGGCGAGCCGCGCCCATGAAGCAGGCTGGCCGGGCGATCCGCGTCCCTTCCGGCATGCAAGTGTTGCACGAGCACGCATGCCGCGCCTGAGCTTCGTGTTTGGCTCGCATATTGGGCCGACCTGGTTCATGATGAGCTGCCTGGGTGCAGGTGCGGCCGCAAGCGGACGGGTGCCGGGCGTTTCGGGCCCAGCCTATGGTCACGCCCGTCGCCACGCCCGTCGCTGCCGATCCACCGTAAAGCTGGTGCCGCATGAACATCTACAAGCTCCTGGCCGGCGTACTGATCACAGTCCTGCTGGTCGTCGTCGCTCCTTACCTGGCCGTCGAGGCCGGCCTGATGGCGCCGATCGCCGAAAAAGCGTGGTTGATCCTGCTCGTCACGGCCGGCGGCCTGGTCGTGAAATCCGTGATCGGCGATGTCGTTGCCGGCGAATTCCTCTTCTATAAATTCGGTTACGACAACTGCGTGATGACGCTCGGCGCGGTATTGACCGCCCTGGCCCTCCAGCTTGTTTCCACGGCCGACCTGTTCCCGGGGCTGAAGAATGTGGCGATCCTCGGCAGCTTGCCGGCGTTGTCATCCGACCCCGTCGCGAACCGGTCCACGCAGCTCTTCCTGCTGTTGATGATCGCGCTGCTTGCCACCTTGCTGACTGGACGGATCGCCGCGGCCATCAAGCTGGAAAAGGCGAGCGGGGCCGACTTCCTTTCCCTGCTGAACAGCGTGATCGGTGCGTTCGTCCTGTCGCTGTACGTGCTGATCCTCATCACCAAGGGATAGGCCATGCTGTTCGTGCTGCTCTTTTCCCTTGGCGTGCTGGCCGTACCGCTAGCGATCGATATCAGCCGACGCGGCAAGGACAATATCCTGCGCAGGAGCGGGCGCGACGTGCTCAATTACAGGCTGGTGCGGCGAGGCCTTTCTGCCGTGAACGTGGCCGCGGGGAGAGTGAGCGCCTTTACTGCCGGCCTGGTCGGCCTCGCCGTCGTGGCGTTGCTTGTCTATGTGGCGGTCAAGGGGATTTCCGCGGTAACCTTTGTCCTTTCCACTGTATTCGGTGGCGGGTAGCGCCACGCCCGGTACACGCCACCGTTGCTCGCCTTCGCAGTACCGGCGCATGAAGGTGCGTCCAGCGCGGCGTCGAACATGTTCGGGATGCGCAGGCCCGGCTCTGGGTCGAACGGCCGATGCCATGCCGCGCCGAACGCCGAGTGCACGGTGGTGTCGGACACGTGGCGATAGTCCGGCAGCTCGTGCGCGAACGAATCCATGTCGCAGGAGCCCTGCACGTTGTTCTGGCCGCGCAGCGGGTTCACTTCGACGCCCTCGTGGGCCACGTTCCTGGTCGGCATGCCCAGCTTGGCGACTGCGGACTATTCTCAGTTCGGGAATTTTCATTATGGTGCGACTGGTTCCGCGCTCGGTTTTCCTGATGAGGTCTTTCTGCAAATGGCGGGTTGGGCTCAACAACAAGCCGGCACCTCAGGAGCGGCTTGGGGCAGCCCATCGGGACGGGCACCTATGGGGATGACCCGGACGATCAAGCGCAGATCAGAAACGGCATCCAATATACGCGTTGCAATTGCAAGGAATTCTAATGAGAAATAAAACTCGAGGCTGTTTTTTCAGTCTCCTACTTATTTTTGTTTCGGCTTGCGCGCCAAGTTTGACCGAAATACAACGTCTGTCGGATAGCGAAGCTATGTTGGATGCCGTAATTGCAGAGCGCGAAACAGACGCAACAGTTGATACGCCGACCGAACTATATGTTGTTTCGCATGCGGCCGCGGTATCTGGAGAACCAGTATTACGGATGGATAAGGTCGATAGCCTTCGTGTTACCTGGGAGTCGGATCGCAACTTGACAGCGCATGCAGAGACGGCAAGGGTCTTTCTGTATGTGCGGGAGCTTGCATTGAAAGATGCACGTGGTAATTCCCGCACAATTTCAATCCGGCTAAATATAAAGAATTTGCTTCTACCGAAGGCACCGCCGAATGCCTGAGAGGATCTTGGCACTGGTGGCTCTGATCCATGCTTCGACTCTCACCATTCTTCAAGCCAGCAAAGGAGAACCGTTCCAGTACTGGGACGGACTTTGCGCCTTCGCGAGGGTAGAGGCGGTCGGGGCCATTCCCCAAATGCTTGGGAGCTTGGAGGTCCTTGGGTGGGAGGACGCTGGCCGTTCGGTGCTGCCCGTGGGCGTCGCATGCGTACGAAGTAGCATGCAACGCAGATGCAGATGGCGACTTGCTCCCTTTCCCCAGCACGCCGGTGCGCTCGCCGCCTCTGCATCCATCACGTAATCACGGTAAGCCGCGACGCCACCCAGATCACCAGCGCACCCGCTGCCAGCGCGACATAGGGCAGCACGCCCGCCCTGGCGTGCTTGAGCTCCATGTCGCGCGCCATCGAGGCCGGGAAGCGTCCGCCATCCTGCACGTAATGGCGGTACAGGAACACCGGCACGATCAGCAGGGCGGCCAGCAGGCCGTTGCGCAGCGTATGCTCGCCCTGGAAGTTGGCGCCCGCGCCGACGAAGACCAGGTCCACGAAGCCGCACAGCGCGCCCAGTCCCAGCAGCCAGTTCCTGCACCGGTAGGCGCGCGGCCAGTCAGGGCGGTCCATGCGGTGGATCCAGCCCGATTGCAGGTTCAGGAACACGAAGATCATGTAGCACACGTTCGACACCGACAGGATCGCCATGTAGTCCGACAGCAGCAGCAGGAACAGGTTGAAGCCCAGGTCCGTCCACATCGCGCTGGTCGGGGCGCCATGCCGATTCACGCGCGACAGGTAGCGCGGCAGCCAGCCATCCACCGAAGCCTGGTACAGCGTGCGCGATGACCCCATCATCGACGTCATCACGATCAGCAGGATGGCCAGCACCAGCATGACGACGACCACGTTGAATACCAGCGTGCCGCCGCCCACGAACCTGGCCATGGCCGCGCCCACGCCGGAGCCGTCGATGATCGAAGGCTGCAGCATGCCGGCCAACCCGAGTTCACCCTGGAACGCGATCGGCACGGCGATGAACATGAACAGGCACAGCACGCCGGACCAGAAGATGGCCTTGAACACGTCCTTCTGCGGATTCTTGAATTCCCGCGTATAGCACACAGCCGTCTCGAACCCGAAGGTGGACCAGCAAGCGAGGAACATTGCCGCCATCGCGGTGCTCACGCCGGCCGCGTTCCAGCTGCCCGCCACGGCGGCGCCGGTCGCGTCGTGAGTGAGCGGCACCAGCGGCAGGAAGTTCGTCGATGGCATGTCGCCCGTCGCCAGCGGCACCAGGGCGATGATCACCAGCGGCGTGAGCGAGGCGATGCCGAGGATGCGCTGGGTAGTGGCCGCCGCGCTGGCGCCGCTGTGCTGGAGCTTGAACGTCACGAGCAGGAACAGGGCGGCCAGCACGAAAGTGGCGTTGATGCGCAAGGTGAGGCCCTTGCCGACGAAGCCCAGGTCGAGCAGCGTGAGCTTCCACGTGTTGATGGCCGAATCTGCCGGGAACAGGCTGGTGAGCATGTAGCCGGCCGCCAGGCTCGTGCCCATGGCAAGCATGGGCGACCAGGCGATCCAGTTGCACCAGACCGATACCGGCGCCACCAGCTTGCTGTAGCGTACCCAGCCCATCGCGCCGTACACGGAGGCGCCGCCGGACTTGTGCGGATACAGTGTCGAGATCTCCGCGTACACGAAGCTCTGGACGAAGCCGATCAGGATCGCGGCAATCCAGATGATCCAGGCCGGCGTGCCGATGGTGGACGACACGGCGCCGATGGTGAAGAGCACCCCGGCTGGCACGCCGCTGGTGACCCAGAAGGCATCCTTCCAGGTGAGGGTGCGTTGCAATTCATGCTGCTGGCTCGGCTGCTGCAAGGTATAGGCGCGATCGAGGGGCGCGAGCACGCCCATCGACAGTCCGTCGTTCGGTGAATGCACGATCTCTCCTTATTCATGTACTGCCGTTCGTTGAAGGCTGGTTCATCAAGGTGTTGCGTTGCAATCTGTCGCTACGGTCTGTCTGCCGCCGCTGGTCGCGGCCAGGGTGAGCGGGCCCGTTGCCGCCTTCCCCTTGTCTCGTCGCCGGTCCCGTTCGTGGCGGGCGGCGACCCATCCATTGCCTGGCTGGTCAGAAGGCCCTGGACAGGGCAACCAGGAACGTGGTTTCCAGCGGATTCGATACCGCGAGCCGGCCTGCCGAGTCCTGGGCGCCGGTCGTATAGCGGTCGTAGACATCGGTGCGACCCCAGCCGCGGGTGACGGCGCCGGTGAGCGTCCAGCCGCCGTCGAAAGCGCGGGACAGGGCGACGCGCGCATCGCGGAAGCTGTAGGCGGCGAAGTTGCGCACCCGTTCGTGCCCGAAGTGCAGCTGCAGCGAGGCGCCGTTGCCCAGGTCGAAGGTGCCGTTGACTTCGGCATAGCCGGAGCCGCGGCTGTGCAGGCCGTCGCCGGCGAGCAGCGAGCGGCTGTTGTAGCCGAAGTAGTCCGGCGTCCAGGTCAGCCAGTACTTCGCGCTGAACCACTTGTAGCCGAGCGAGACGGCCACCTCGCCATAGTCGTAGCTCGTGCCGGCGTACTGCAGCTTCGCGCCGGGGTAGAGGTAGTAATACACCTGCACGCCGTAGTTCAGGTCGCCGCGCGCGCCGGCATAGCCGGCATACAGGTCCCATTCGATGCTGCCGCCTTCGATGAACTTGTCGCTCACCGAGGACATCCACGTGCCGGCGGACCAGCCGCCAGGCAGGGCGTAATCGATGCCTCCCTGGACGGCCGGCTTGCCCCAGGTCTGGCGGAAGCCGCGCGAGACGTACTGGGAAGTGAGCGCGACGTTGGCGGTGAGCGCCGGCACGGTGGGTGCCGTGGCGTCCGCCGGCTGGGCCCGCGCGCAACCCGCGGCGCACAACATGACCAGGGCGGGGCCCAGGCCCCGCGCGGCAAGACAGATGGATGGCATGAATCCTCCTTTGTGGCCGGATGGCCGTTCAAGACGTTCTGTTGGAAGCCGGGAAGCTGCTTAGCCGGGGACGCGTTCGCGCCATTGCGGCGCCGCATGGGGCGGCGCCGCGGCGGCCGGCCCCGCGCCCCGCGCGGCGGCCGCCGTGTAATAGGGCGCACTGGAGCGCGGCAGCGGCGGACGGCCGCGGATGACGTCGGCCAGTTTCTCGGCCAGCATGATGGTCGGCGCGTTCAGGTTGCCGGTGACGATCTTCGGCATGATCGACGCGTCGACCACGCGCAGGCCGCTCGCGCCATGCACGCGGCCCTCGTTGTCCACCACGGCCATCGGGTCGGCCGCGTCACCCATCTTGCATGTGCACGACGGATGCAGCGCCGTTTCCGCGTGCGCGCGCACGAAGGCGTCGATCTCGGCATCGCTTCGCACCATCATGCCGGGCTTGATCTCGCGGCCGCGGAACTCGTCCATGGCCTGCTGGCCGATGATCTCGCGGGTCAGCCGCACGCCCGCGCGGAACTCGCGCCAGTCGACGTCGTGCGCCATGTAGTTGAACAGCAGGCGGGGCGCCACGCGCGGGTCGCGGCTGGCCAGCTTCACGAAGCCAGTGCTGGGCGAGCGCATCGAACCCACGTGGCACTGGAAGCCATGCATCTCCACCGGATTGCTGCCGTCGTAATTCATCGCCAGCGGAATGAAGTGGTATTGCAGGTTGGGCCAGGCGAATTCCTCGCTGCTGCGGATGAAGCCGCCCGCCTCGAAGTGGTTCGAGGCGGCGATGCCGGTGCCGCGCAGGTACCACTCGATGCCGATGGCCGGCTTGTTCCACCACTTCAGGGCGGGGTACAGCGACACCGGCTTCCTGCACTCGTATTGCAGGTACATCTCCAGGTGGTCCTGCAGGTTTTCGCCGACGCCGGCCAGGTGGATCACGGGAGCGATGCCCAGCGCGCGCAACTCGTCGGCGTTACCCACGCCCGATCGCAGCAGCAGTTGCGGCGAGGCGATCGCGCCATTGCTGACGATGACTTCGCGGCGCGCCCGCGCCTCGCATGGACGGGCGCCGTGCAGCCACGCCACCCCGACGGCTCGCTGGCGATCGAACAGCACGCGGTCGGCCAGCGCGCGAGTGCGCACGGTGAGGTTGGCCCGCGTGCGCGCCAGGTCGAGGTAGGCCAGCGACGTGCTGCAGCGGCGCCCATCGGCCGTGGTGGTGCGGTCCATCGGCCCGAAGCCTTCCTGGCGGTAGCCGTTCAGGTCGTCGGTGGGCGCATGGCCGGCCTGCCCGCCGGCCGCGATGAAGGCGTGGAACAGCGGATTGCAGTCGGCGCGCGGCGTCGTCACGTGCAGCGGCCCATCGCCGCCGTGGTAGGCGTTGGCCCCCTTGTCATACGTTTCCGCCTTGCGGAAGTAGGGCAGGCAGTCGTGGTAGCTCCAGTTGCCCAGCGACGCTTCCCCGGCCCAGCCGTCGTAATCCAGCGCGTTGCCGCGGATATAGCACATGCCGTTGATCAGCGACGAGCCGCCCAGCCCCTTGCCGCGACCCTGCGTCATGCGGCGGCCGTTCATGTGCGGCTCCGGTTCCGTCACATAGGCCCAGTTGTACGTCGTGCCCTGCAAGGGGTAGGCCAGCGCCGCCGGCATCTGCGTGCGCCAGTCGAAGCGCCAGTCCGGCCCGCCCGCTTCCAGCAGCAGCACCGTCACGTCGGCATCCTCGGTGAGCCGGGCCGCCAGCACGCAGCCGGCCGAGCCGGCGCCGACGATGATGTAGTCGTATTCCTCGATTGCTTCCATGACGATCTCCTGTCGCTGTCTGCCGCTCAGGCGCCGAACCACCCCATGGGCTTCGGTGCGAGGTTGATGTAGCTGTGCTTGAGTTCCGTGTATTCGTCCAGGCCGATGCGACCGAGCTCGCGCCCGATGCCGCTCGACTTGAAGCCGCCCCACGGCGCTTCCGGGAAATACGGGTGGTAGTCGTTGACCCACACGGTGCCGAAGCGCAGCGCGCGCGACATGCGGTTGGCCTTGTCCAGGTCGCGCGTCCACACGGCCGCCGCCAGGCCGTAGGGCGTGGCGTTCGCGGCGCTCAGCGCTTCCTGTTCGGAGGCGAAGCGTTCCACCGTGATGACGGGGCCGAAGATCTCCTCGCCCGCGATGCGCATGCCGGCCGTCACGCCGGCCAGCAGCGTGGGTTCGAGCCAGAAGCCGCGCCGGAAGACATCCCCCGCCGGGCGCTTGCCGCCGTGGACCAGCCGCGCGCCCTCGGCAATGCCGGCCTGCACCATGGCCAGGATCTTCTCGTGCTGGTGCAGCGATTGCACGGGGCCCATCTGCGTTTCCTTGTCGAAGCCACTGCCGACCACGATGCGTGCCATGCGCGCGGCCAGCCGCTCCACGAAGGCATCGTGGATGCTGTCCTCGACCATCAGCCGCGACCCGGCCGAACATACCTGGCCGGCATGGAAGAAGCCGGCGTTCAGCGCATAGTCGACGGCCGTCTCGAGGTCGGCGTCGGCGAACACGATGTTCGGGTTCTTGCCGCCAAGCTCCAGCCCGATGCGCTTGAAGTTGCCGCTGGCGGCCTTCATGATGCTCTCGCCTGCCAGCGCGCCGCCGGTGAAGGACACCAGGTCGACGTCATGGCTCTCGGCCAGCTCGGCGCCGACCTCGGCGCCGCCGGTGACGAGGTTGAAGACACCCGGCGGCAAGTCCAGCTCCTCGACGAGCCGGGCGAAGTGCCACGTCGTCAACGGCGTCAGGTTGCTCGGCTTCACGACCACCGTGTTGCCGGCGCCCAGCGCGGGCGCGATCTTCCAGGCCGCCTGCAGCAGCGGATAGTTCCACGGCGTGATCAGGCCGCACACGCCGACCGGCTCCCGAAGGGTACGGCTGATGACGTGATGGGGCGCCTCGTTCACGGCGCCCGATTCGGCGGCGACCAGCGCGGCGAAGTGGCGGAACGTGGCGGCGATGTCGCCCATGTCGGTGCGGCTTTCCCCCAGCGTCTTGCCGGTGTTGAGGGTTTCCAGGCGGGCCAGCTCGCCGGCGTCGCGGTCGACCAGGTCGGCGATCCGGTGCAGCAGCCTGGCGCGTTCGCGGGCCGTGCCGTGGCGCCAGGGGCCGTCGAAGGCCGCGCGGGCGGCGGCGATGGCGCGCCGCGCATCGGCGCGGGTACCGTCGGCGGCGTGCGCGATCACGCTTTCGTCGGCGGGATTGATGATGGCGCGGCTGCCGTTGCCGATGGGCGCCTGCCATTGGCCATCGATGAAGAGTCGGGTCTCGATCATTGTTCGTTTCCGGTTGGTTGAGGCGCTGCCCGGCGCCTGTCGTCGCATTGTTTAACTCAAAGTAAATTAGTTAACTTACGATTGTTTGAGTCGAGTGTATGAGCCGTTCTCAAGCGTCGTCAAGCAGGATTTAATAATCTTTGTGCCATGGAAGAGCGGTTGTTGTATGCTGATGGCCAGAATTCACTCACAGTTAAATAGACGGGGCCGCGTGCATGGAAGAAACGTTCGGCGAGCGCCTGAAAGGCGTGCTGGAAGACCGGAAGATGATGATGAAGCAGGTGGCCGAGGCATTGAAGGTGTCTCCGGCGGCGGTGCACAAGTGGACGCGCGGCGGCGAGATCGAGCATGCGCGCCTGCTCGACCTGGCGCGCTTCCTGGGCGTGAACTGGCTGTGGCTGCGCTACGGGGAACAGGCCATCATGGAGCTTGAGGCGAGCATCGCGACCGACCCGCATATCCGCGAAGTGCGCAAGAAGCACCTGGCCGACATCATGGAGAGCGAGGCGCGCATGAAGCTGGCGCAGGAAGTATCGGGTGTGGTGAGCTGGGAGTGGAACGTGATGACGGACCACCTGCGTTACTCGTCCAACGACCGCGTGCTGTTCGGGCGGCACATCCGCAGCATGGAGGAATTCTGGTCCTGCGTGCACCCTGGCGACGTGGCGCGCCTGCGCGAGGCGCTGCGGCGCACCTTCGATGCCAGCGAAATGCTGGAGTGGGAGTTCCGCGTGGTGCACGGCGAGACGGTGCGCTGGCTGTCGTCGCGCGCGACGCTGCTGCGCGACGGCGACGGGCGGCCGACCAAAATGATCGGCGTAAGCCTGGACGTGACCGAGCGCCGTCGCGCCGAGGCGGCGTTGCGCCAGAGCGAGGCGCTGCTGGCCAAGGCGCAGGAGATCGCCCACCTCGGCGCGTGGTGGTGGAACATCCAGACCGACGACTGCATCTGGACCGACGAGGCCTACCGCATCTTCGGCTGGGCGCCGCAGGCGTTCAAGGTGACGATCGACCGCTACCTTGCTTCCATCGTCGAGGAAGACCGGCCGCGCGTGCAGGCGGCGCTGCGCGCCGCGATCGTCGACAACGCGCCGTACCGCGTGCAGTACCGCATCACCCTGCCGGACGGCAGCGAGCGCCACATCCACGAGGAAGGCGAGGTCGCGCTTGACGAGCACGGCAACGCCGTGACGATGGTCGGTGCCTCGCAGGACGTGACGGCGCAGCGAAAGGCCTAGGCGCCCCACCTACCACAGCACCGGCACCGCCGCGGCGGCCTTGCCGCTCGCTTCCTCGCGCACCTGCGACGGCGTCTTGCCGTACTGGTTGCGGAAGCAGCGCGAAAAGTGCGAGTTGCTGAGGAAGCCGCATTGCAGCGCGATGTCGATGATCGAGCTGCGCGTGGACGTGAGCAGGTTCAGCGCATTGTTCAGCCGCAGCTCGAACGCGAAGGCGAGGGGGCTCATGCCCAGCTCCGCCTGGAATAGCCGCTCGAGGTGCCGCACGCTCACGTTCACGTGCTGCGCGATGAACTCGGTGGGCAGCGGGTCGGACAGGTGGCGCTCGATCAGCAGCATCGCCTTGCGCACGCGGATATCCTCCGTCGTGCGCGTAAACAGCGGCTGCGGCTGCGGCGTCTTCGCCGGCAGGGGCGCGTGCTCGATCATGATGCGCATGGCCTTCGCCGCGCGCGCCTTGTCGCAATGGCGCTCGACGAGATAGGCGGCCAGGTGCACGACGCTCGTGCCGCCGGCGCACGTGAGGCGGTCGCCGTCGTCGATGAACAGTTCGTCCGAACTCACTTGCAGGTCCGGGAATTCATTCGTGAAGTCCGCATGCACGTACCAGCTCACGCACGTGCGCCGGCCTTTCATCAGGCCGAGTCTCGCGATCGCGAAGCTGCCGGTGCAGATGCCGACGAGCGGCACCTTGTCGGCGGCGCGCTTGAGGTAATCGTTCATCGCCGGCGGCAGTTTCAGCGACGTGAGCAGGCCGCCGACGACCACGATGTAATCGAACGTCGCCGGATCATCCAGGCCCGCGGTGGGCGTGACCTCCACGCCGCAACTGGCCTTGATGGGCCGCATGTCGTGGCTGAGGACACTCCAGGTGCAGTGGATGGGGCGGCTGCGGTCGCCGTCGTCGGCGGCCAGGCGCAGCGTGTCGATGAAGGCCGAAAACGCGAGCATCGTGAAGTTCGGCGCGAGGACGAAACCGACGGAAAGCCGGGGTTTCTTCAGGGGGATGGCATTCAACAAGGCTGTCTCCTTCGCGCCCGTCGCCACCGACAGTCAGTGGCGGTACGGGCAATACTGGTGCGTGATATGAGCTGCACCTATTCTTAGCATTTCTTGTTCCTGCTCTGAGCGCCTGCCAAAGCCCCCATGGCTGCGTTGCAGCGTCTCGCCGTACTAAGGTACTGTCTTCGACGCTGCGCCTCGCCATGTGGGCTTTGTCAGGCGCTCTTGTTTATTCGCACGCAATATACACGCGGCCGCGCCACGCAACAACTGCTTGCGGGCCGCGCGAAATGGCGCATTTCGTCAATGCCCCTTGGCGCCTCCTGTAGGCAAACGCGTACACGCCATCAGGAGTTGCGCTCGCGCGACATGCGCACGTTTTTGGTGCCGCGACGCTTCATCATCGGGCACGGCGCCCCGCGGCGCAAGGCTTTCCCGCTCAGCGGTGGCCGCATGTCGCGATAGGACAAGCGAACGTCCGCTTCAAGCAAACCGGCTCTCCCAGCAGGCCCCCGCGTGGCCGCGCGTCCACACGATGTCGGAATCAGACAACTCCCCGTCTTATCCGATCAATTTGCATTTCGTAACGGTCCCAATAATGGAACCCACATCACCCCCACTTGCGAAAGCCCGATATGCCACAGAAAAACTACTCATTGTGGAGCCTGCTCAAGCAGGGCTTCCAGCGCCAGGAAGGCTGGGACCAGGCCTGGCGCAGCCCGGAGCCGAAGGCCTCGTACGATGTGATCATCGTCGGCGCCGGCGGCCACGGCCTGGCCACCGCCTACTACCTGGCCAAGGAGCACGGCATCAAGAACATCGCCGTGATCGAGAAGGGCTACCTGGGTGGCGGTAACACCGCCCGCAACACGACGATCGTGCGCTCCAACTACCTTTGGGATGAAGCCGCCATGCTGTACGAGCATTCGCTCAAGCTGTGGGAGGGGCTGTCGCAGGAGATCAACTTCAACGTGATGTTCAGCCAGCGCGGCGTGTTCAACCTGGGCCACACGCTGCAGGACATGCGCGACATCGAGCGCCGCGTGAACGCCAACCTGATGAACGACATCGATGCGCAGGTGCTCACCGCCGCCGAGGTGAAGGAGCATATCCCGATGATCGACGCCAGCCCGAATGCGCGCTATCCGATCATGGGTGCCAGCTACCAGCCGCGCGCCGGCGTGGCCCGGCACGACGCGGTGGCCTGGGGCTTCGCCCGTGCGGCGAGCAACCTGGGTGTGGACATCATCGAGCAGTGCGAGGTGACCGGCATGCTGATCGAGGGCGGCCGTATCCGCGGCGTGGAAACCTCGCGCGGCACGATTCGCGCCGACCGCGTCGGCTGCGTGGCCTCCGGCCATTCGAGCACGCTGGCGAAGATGGCCGGCATCCGCCTGCCGCTGGAAAGCCATCCGCTGCAGGCCTTCGTGTCCGAATCGCTCAAACCCGTGCTGCACACGGTGGTGATGTCGAACGCGGTGCACGGCTACGTAAGCCAGTCGGACAAGGGCGAGCTCGTGATCGGCGCCGGCATCGACAGCTACCTGAGCTACGCGCAGCGCGGCAGCCCGCACATCATCGAGCACACGGCCGCCGCCATCATCGAGCTGTTCCCGATGTTCTCGCGGGTGCGCATGAACCGCCAGTGGGGCGGGATCGTCGACGTGTCGCCGGACGCCTGCCCGATCATCAGCAAGACCAAGATCAAGGGCCTGTACTTCAACTGCGGCTGGGGCACCGGCGGCTTCAAGGCCACCCCGGGCTCGGGCAACGTGTTCGCCCACACCATCGCCAACGACCATGCCCACCCGCTCAACGAAGCCTTTGCGCTGGACCGCTTCCACAGCGGCCATCTGATCGACGAACACGGTGCCGCAGGCGTCGCCCACTGACGGAGGAACGAATATGTTGAAGTTTCATTGCCCGCACTGCAACGAGGTGCGCGAAGAAGAAGAGTTCAGCTATGCCGGCGAAGCATACATCGCGCGCCCGGCCGCGCCGGACGGGGTGAGCGACGAGGAATGGGGCGACTACCTGTTCATGCGCAAGAACAGCAAGGGCTGGCACTGGGAGCAATGGCTGCATTCGGCCTCCTGCCGCAAGGTCGTTGCCGTCAAGCGCCACACCTACACCCATGAAATCGCCGGCTGCTGGACGCTGGCCGAAGGAAAACGGATCTACCTGGAGGAACAAGCGTGAGCTCCCATCGTGTCAACCGCCAAGGCGCGCGCATCGACCGCGACCAGCGCATTTCCTTCTCCTTCGACGGCGAGTCCTACCAGGGCTTCGCCGGCGACACCCTGGCCTCGGCCCTGCTGGCCAACGGCGTGCGCATGATCGGTCGCAGCTTCAAGTACGGCCGGCCGCGCGGCATCATCGGCCACGGCGCAGAGGAACCGAATGCGCTGATCCAGCTCGAGCGCGGCGCCGGCACCGTGCCGAACCTGAAGGCCACGCAGGTCGAGCTGTACCAGGGCATGAAAGCCTTTTCCACCACGGGCTGGCCGTCGCTGAACGTGGACGTGAAGAGCATCATGGGCCGCGCCGCCCGCTTCATGCCGGCCGGCTTCTACTACAAGACCTTCATGGCGCCGGCCAAGATGTGGCCGCTGTACGAGGACGTGATCCGCCGCGCCGCCGGCTACGGCCGCACGCCCGTCGAGCCGGACCCCGAGTACTACGACCACCTGCACCACCATCCGGACGTGCTGGTGATCGGCGGCGGCGCCTGCGGCATCTGGGCCGCGCTGGTCGCCGCCCGCGCCGGCCTGCGCGTGATGCTGGTCGACGAACAGGCCGAGATGGGCGGCTGGCTGCTGTCCGACCATAACGCCGTGCTGGACAAGCATGCACCCGCCAGCTGGCTGCGCCGCTGCCTGGCCGAGCTGGACTCGCTGCCGAACGTGACGCGCCTGCCGCGCACCACGGCGTTCGCCATGCATGACGCCAACCTCGTGCAGGCCGTGGAACTGATGCAGGATCACATCGCGCCGTCGCGGCGCGATGCGCAAATGCCGCGCCAGCGCATGCACAAGATCCGTGCCCGCCACGTGGTGCTGGCCACCGGCGCCATCGAACGTCCGCTGGTGTTCGGCAACAACGACCTGCCCGGCGTGATGACGGCGGCCGCCGGCCAGACTTACCTGAACCGCTACGCGGTGCGCGCTGGCGAGCGCGTGCTGGTGCTGACCAACAACGACTGCGCCTACGGCGCGGCGGTCGACCTGGCCTCGGCCGGTGCCCGTGTCACGCTGTGCGATTCCCGTGCCGCCGGCGCCCTCGCGGCCTGCACCGAAGCGAGCAGGAAAGCCGGCGTCGAGATCCTGAACGGCTACGGCATCGCCCAGGCGAACGGCCGGCGCATCGTCAAGAGCGCGCAGCTGGTGCAGCTCGACGGGCAGCGCGACGCCGTGATCGGCAGCGGCCCGCGCGTCGATTGCGACCTGCTGCTGTCGTCGGGCGGCCTGTCGCCCAACGTGCACCTGTTCTGCCACAACGGCAGCCGCCCGGCGTGGGACGACAAGCGCCTGGCCTTCGTGGCCCCGGCGCTGGGCCGCCCCGGCATCGCCTGCGTGGGCGCCGTCGTCGGCGAATTCGACCTGCAGGCCGCGCTGGCGCAAACGACCAGGGCCGTCACCGCCATGTGCACCCAGCTCGACCGCAAGGTGTCGACGCCGGCCCCGAAGGTCGCCGGCACCCGCCTGCCGGTCGAGAGTGCCCAGCCGCGCGCCATCTTCCGCGTGCCGGACGGCAAGCGCGAAGGACATGGCGCGAAGGCCTTCGTGGACTTCCAGAACGACGTGGCGGCATCGGACATCGAACTTGCCGTGCGCGAGAACTACCGTTCGATCGAGCATGTCAAGCGCTACACCGGCCTGGGCTTCGGTACCGACCAGGGCAAGCTGTCGAACGTAAACGGTTTTGCGATCGCCGCCCGCGCGCTGGGCAAGCCGATCGGCGAGGTGGGTACCACTACCTACCGCCCGGCCTACACGCCGGTCGCCTTCGGCGCGCTGGCCGGCTCGATGGTCGGCGACACGTTCGACCCGCGCCGCTATGCGCCGGCCCAGGAATCGCACGTCAAGCGCGGCGCGCTGTTCGAGACGGTGGGGCAGTGGATGCGCCCCTGGTATTTCCCGAAGCCGGGGGAGGACCTGCACGCCGCCGTGAACCGCGAGGCGCTGGCCGCCCGCACCAGCGTGGCGATGATGGATGCGTCCACGCTGGGCAAGATCGATATCCGCGGCCCGGATGCGCGCGAATTCCTCAACCGCGTGTATTCGAACGCGTGGAGCCAGCTGGCGCCGGGCAAGTGCCGCTACGGCCTGATGCTGGACGAGAACGGCATGGTGATGGATGACGGCGTGACCTCCTGCCTGGGCGACCAGCACTTCATGATGACCACCACCACCGGCGGCGCGGCGCGCGTGCTGACGTGGCTGGAGAAGTGGCTGCAGACCGAGTGGCCGGAACTGAAGGTGTACCTGTCGTCCGTCACCGACCACTGGTCCACCTGTGCCGTGGTCGGCCCGAACAGCCGCAAGGTGCTGGAAAAGCTGTGCACCGACATCGACCTGTCGCCGGAAGCGTTCAAGTACATGGATTGCCGCGTCGGCACCGTGGCCGGCGTGCCGGCCCGCGTGTTCCGCATCAGCTTCTCCGGCGAACTCGCCTACGAGATCAACGTGGATGCCAGCTACGGCCACTACATGTGGGAAACCTTGATGGCGGCCGGGGCGGAATTCGACATCACGCCGTACGGCACCGAAACGATGCACGTGCTGCGGGCCGAGAAGGGTTTCATCATCGTTGGCCAGGATACCGACGGTTCCGTGTCGCCGATCGACTTGGGCATGGGCTGGGCGGTGAGCATGAAGAAGCCGTTCAGCTTCCTCGGCAAGCGCTCGCTGGCCCGCGCCGACACGGCGCGCGGCGACCGCAAGCAGCTCGTCGGGCTGATGACGGAAGACCCGAAGGTGGTGCTGGCCGAGGGCGCGCAGATCGTCGACGGCAGCGCGGATTCAAGCCGCCATTCCGCCCACGCCGGAAGCTTGGCGCGGCGCAGCGTCGGCCGCGTCACGTCGAGCTACCACAGCGCCTACCTGGGCCGCTCGATCGCCCTGGCGCTGATCGAAGGCGGCCTGGCGAAGGAGGGCGAGGTGTTCCACGCCTGGGATGGCGGCGCCATGACGGCCGCGAAGATCGTGTCACCCGTGTTCATTGATCCTGAAGGGAAGCGTCAACATGTCTAAGTCCAACCTGAAGCTGGCCGAGACCTTCGAGCCGCAGGCGCGCACCGGCGTCGCCTTCGCCCCCTACGCGCAGAGCCCGCTGCATGCCTTCGGCCTGTCGGCCCAGGCGCGGCGCCAGAACGGCGAGTGCGGCGTGTGGATGAACGAGCTGCCGCTGCTGGGCTACGTGATCCTGCGCGGCGACATTACCGACTCCACCTTCGCCAATGCCGTGAAGGGCGCGCTGGGCGTTGCGCTGCCGCGCGTTCCCGGCACCGTGGTGCCGTTCACGCACGGCCTGGCCCTGTGGCAGGGGCCGGACGAATGGCTGCTCGTCTGCGAGCGCAATTCCCGGCAGGACTTCATCGCCGGCCTGGAAGCGGCCCTGCAAGGCTTTCACGCCCAGGTGGTGGACAACTCCGGCGGCCTGACGATGGTCTACCTGACCGGCGAGCACCAGGTCACGCTGCTGCGCCACGTGGGCGTGTACGACTTCGAGGCGATCGGGCCCGGCCAGGTCGTGAGTACTGTGTGCCAGAAGGCCACGATCACCGTGTTCCGCAACGACGACAAGGGCCTCTTCCTCGTGTTCCGCCGCAGTTTCGCGGACTACGTATGGCGCCTGCTGTCGAAAGCGGCCCGCCCCTACGGCCTGGGCATCGTCGCCCTCGAACCGAAACCGACCCACCCGGTCCTGCGCCTGGTCTGAGGAGCACTCATGCCATTTTCCATCTTCGACGTGTTCCGCATCGGCGTTGGCCCATCGAGCTCGCACACGGTGGGACCGATGCTGGCGGTGAACCGCTTCCTGCAGGCGCTGGCGCCGCACATGGGCCGGGTGGCGCGCGTGCGCACCGACCTGTACGGTTCGCTGGCGCTGACGGGCATCGGCCACCGCACCGATTTCGCCGTCAAGCTGGGCCTGCTGGGCGAGGTGCCGCACCTCGTCGATCCGGCGTCGGCGCAGGGGCGCGTCGACCAGGTCAAGCGCGACGGCCGCCTGATGCTGAACCGCGAGCGCTCGATCCGCTTCGACGAGGAAACGGACCTGCTGCTGCACATGGGCGAGGTCCTGCCCCAGCACCCGAACGGCATGCGGCTCACGGCTTTCGACGAGGCGGGCGGGGTACTGCTGGCGCGCGCGTACTTTTCCATCGGCGGCGGTGCCGTCAAGGATGAAGACGAGATCGCGGCCGGCGCCGACGGTGCGGTGCAGGACCACGATGAACCTTGCCCGTTCACCAGCGCAGCCGAACTGCTGGCCTGGTGCGAGCGGCGCGACTGCACCATCGCCGACGTGGTGCTGCACAACGAGACGCGCTACCAGGACCCGGCCACGACCCGCGCGCGGGTACTCGAGATCTGGCACGTGATGCGCAACTGCGTCGAGCGCGGCCTGGCTGCCGAGGGCGTGCTGCCCGGTGGCCTGAACCTGAAGCGCCGCGCACCGCGCCTGTACCGGCAAGCCATGCATGGCGCCGAAGGGAAGCTGCCCGTCGAATTCGCGTTCATGGACACGCTGAGCGCCTTCGCGATCGCCGTCAACGAGGAAAACGCGGCCGGCGGCCGGGTCGTCACGGCGCCCACCAACGGTTCGGCGGGCGTAATCCCGGCGGTGCTGAGCTACTACACGCGTTCGCAGCCGCAGGCCGGGGACGAAGCCGTGCTGACCTTCCTGCTCACCGCCGCGGGGATCGGCATGCTCTACAAGCGCAACGCCTCGATCTCGGCGGCGGAAATGGGATGCCAGGGCGAGATCGGCGTGTCGGCCTCGATGGCCGCCGCGGGCCTGGCCGCCGTGATGGGCGGCACGCCCGAGCAGGTGGAGAACGCGGCCGAGATCGCGATGGAACATTTCCTCGGCATGACCTGCGACCCATTGAACGGCCTGGTGCAGGTGCCCTGCATCGAGCGCAACAGCATGGGCGCGATCAAGGCGGTGAACGCCGCGCGCATGGCACTGATGAGCGACGGCAGCCACCTCGTCTCGCTCGACCAGGTCATTGAAACGATGCGCCAGACCGGCGTCGATATGCAAGTGAACTACAAGGAAACCTCGCTCGGCGGCCTGGCCGTCAACGTGGTGAGTTGCTGACTTATTTGAACCCGATACCGGAGAACCCATGTCGAACCACGCATTCTTCCGCAACACCCTCGCCGAATCCGACCAGGCCGTGATGGCCGGCATTACCGGCGAGCTGCACCGCCAGCGCGACCAGATCGAAATGATCGCGTCTGAGAACATCGTCTCGAAAGCCGTGCTGGAAGCCCAGGGCTCGGTGCTGACCAATAAATATGCGGAAGGCTATCCGGGCAAGCGCTACTACGGCGGCTGCGAGGAAGTCGACGTGATCGAAACGCTGGCCATCGACCGCGCCCGCCAACTGTTCGGCGCCGCCTACGTGAACGTGCAGCCGCACTCGGGCGCCCAGGCCAACGGCGCCGTCATGCTGGCCCTGCTGAAACCGGGCGACACGGTGCTGGGCATGGCACTGTCCGCCGGTGGCCACCTCACGCACGGCGCCAAGCCTGCGCTGTCGGGCAAGTGGTTCAACGCCGTGCAATACGGCGTGCGCCGTGAAGACAGCCGCGTCGACTACGACGAAGTGGAACGTCTTGCGCAGGAACACAAGCCGAAACTGATCATCGCCGGCTTCTCGGCCTACCCGCGCGAGCTGGACTGGGCGCGCTTCCGCGCCATCGCCGACTCGGTGGGCGCTTTCCTGATGGTGGACATGGCGCACATCGCCGGCCTGGTGGCCGCCGGCGTGCACGCGAGCCCGGTGCCGCACGCGCACATCACCACCTCGACCACCCACAAGACGCTGCGCGGGCCGCGCGGCGGCATCATCATGACGAACGACGAGGACATCGCCAAGAAGATCAACGCGGCCGTGTTCCCCGGCCTGCAGGGCGGCCCGCTGATGCACGTCATCGCCGGCAAGGCGGTGGCCTTCGGCGAAGCGCTGCAACCGGCGTTCAAGACCTATATCGAGCGCGTCGTCGCCAACGCCAAGGCGCTGGGCGAAGTGCTGGTGGCCGGCGGCGTGGACCTGGTCACGGGCGGTACCGACAACCACCTGCTGCTGGTGGACCTGCGGCCAATGGGCCTGAAGGGCAATGCCACCGAACAGGCGCTGGAGCGCGCGGGCTTTACCTGCAACAAGAACGGCATTCCGTTCGACGACGAGAAGCCGACCATCACCTCGGGCGTGCGCCTGGGCACGTCGGCCGGCACCACGCGCGGCTTCGGCGAGAACGAGTTCCGCCGCATCGGCACGCTGATCCTGGAAGTGCTGCAAAGCCTGCGCGACAGGCCCGAGGGCAATGCCGAGGTCGAACAGCGCGTGCGCAAGGAAGTCTCCGTGCTGTGCAAGGAATTCCCCATCTACTGACAGGACAAGAGCCATGAGCAAACTGCACGACCAATCCGTGGTGATCGACGGCCTGATCATCGCCAAGTGGGACCGCGACATCTTCGAAGACATGCGCCGAGGCGGCCTGACCGCCGCCAACTGCACCGTCTCCGTCTGGGAAGGCTTCAACGACACGGTGGCCAATATCGCCGACATGAAGAAGCTGATCCGCGAAAACAGCGAACTGGTGTCGCTGGTGCGCAGCACCGAGGACATCCTCACCGCGAAGCGCAAGGGCCAGACCGGCATCATCCTGGGCTTCCAGAACGCCCATGCGTTCGAGGACAACCTGGGCTATATCGAAGCCTTCGCCGACATGGGCGTGCGCGTGGTACAGCTGTGCTACAACACGCAGAACCTGGTGGGCACCGGCTGCTACGAGCGCGACGGCGGCCTGTCCGGCTTCGGACGCGAAGTGATCGCCGAGATGAACCGCGTGGGGATCATGGTCGACCTGTCGCACGTGGGCGGCGCCACGTCGGAAGAAGCGATCCTGGCATCCACGAAACCGGTGTGCTACTCGCACTGCCTGCCTTCCGGCCTGAAGGAACACCCGCGCAACAAGAGCGACGAGCAATTGCGCTTCATCGCCGAGCGGGGCGGCTTCATCGGCGTGACGATGTTCCCGCCTTTCCTCAAGCGCGGCATCGAAGCCACGGTGGACGACTACGTGGAAGCGATCGACTACGTGATCAATATCGCCGGCGAGGATTGCGTGGGCATCGGCACCGACTTCACGCAGGGCTACGACAAGGGCTTCTTCGATTGGATCACGCACGACAAGGGGCGCCACCGCCGGCTCACCAACTTCGGCCGGATCATCAATCCGGAAGGCATTCGCACCATTGGCGAGTTTCCGAACCTGACCGCGGCCATGGAGAAGGCTGGCTGGAAGGAATCGCGCATCCGCAAGGTGATGGGCGATAACTGGGTGAACGTGTTCCGCGAGGTGTGGGGGGCATAGCGCCGGCCCGCCGGATAAACCGCATTACCGCCAGTTCCCTTGAACAGAACAGAAAGGTATTCCCGATGAAACCCCAACTCCCGATCGACGTCAACGAGGAAACCGGCGTCTGGACCACCGATGGCCTGCCGATGCTGTACGTGCCGCGCCACTTCTTCACGAACAACCACCTGGCCATCGAGGCCGCGCTGGGCCGCGACCAGTACGCCCAGCAGCTCTACGATGCCGGCTACAAATCGGCCTACTACTGGTGCGCCAAGGAAGCGGCCACGCATGGCCTGTCCGGCATGGCCGTCTATGAACACTACCTGAAGCGCCTGTCGCAGCGCGGCTGGGGCCTGTTCGCCTTCGAATCCTACGACGAGGCGACCGGCCACGCCCGCATCACCTTGCACAACTCATCCTTCGTGCTGGCCCAGCCCGAGTCGCACGACCGCCTGTGCTACATGTTCGCCGGCTGGTTCTCCGGCGCCATGGACTGGGTGGGCAAGGATACCGGCCGCGGCTACGTGACCACCAGCCGCGAAGCGCACTGCGCGGCCGAGCATGACCACGACCACTGCGTCTTCATCGTCGAACCGAAATAAGAGGCCAGCATGCGTTACCCGAACCTGTTCGCGCCGATCACGCTCAACAAGCTTACGATCCGCAACCGCATCATCAGCACCGCCCACGCCGAGGTGTACGCCGAAAACGGGGTGCCGGGCGAGCGCTATATCCGCTATTACGAAGAAAAGGCCAAGGGCGGCGTCGGCCTGTGCATCTGCGGCGGCTCCAGCCCCGTGTCGATCGACAGCCCGCAAGGGTGGTGGAAGTCGGTCGACCTGTCGAACGACCGCGTGATCGAGCCGCTGGCCAGGCTGGCAGCCACGATGCACAAGCACGGCGCGAAGATCATGATCCAGGCCACGCACATGGGCCGCCGCTCGAACTACCACGGCGAGCACTGGCCGCACCTGCTCACGCCTTCCGGCGTGCGCGAGCCGGTCCACCGCGGTAACGCCAAGACCATCGAACTGCATGAAATCAAGCGTATCGTCGGCGACTTCGCCGCCGCCGCCAGGCGCGTCAAGGCGGCCGGCATGGACGGCATCGAGATTTCCGCCGCCCACCAGCACCTGATCGACCAGTTCTGGAGCCAGCGGACCAATAAACGCACGGACGAATACGGCGGCTCGCTCGCCAACCGCATGCGCTTCGGCGTGGAAGTGCTGCAGGCGGTGCGTGACGCGGTAGGGCCCGACTTCTGCGTGGGCCTGCGCATGTGCGGCGACGAATTCCACGAAGACGGCCTGTCCCACGACGTGCTCAAGGAAATCGCGGTCGCGATGGAAAAGACCGGCCTGATCGACTACATCAGCATCGTCGGCTCCGGTGCCGACACGCACAACACCCTGGTCAACTGCATGCCGCCGATGGCGCTGCCGCCGGAACCGTTCGTGCACCTGGCCGCCGGCATCAAATCGGTGCTGACCTTGCCGGTGATGCACGCGCAAAGCATCCGCGACCCGGTGCAGGCCGAGCGCATCCTGGCCAACGGCATGTGCGACCTGGTCGGCATGACGCGCGCGCACATGGCCGATCCCCACCTCGTCATCAAGATCCGCGACGGCAGGGAAGACCAGATCAAGCAGTGCGTGGGCGCCAACTACTGCATCGACCGCCAGTACAACGGCCTGGACGTGCTATGCATCCAGAACGCGGCGACGAGCCGCGAGGAAACGATGCCGCACACGATCGAGAAATCGCGCGGCAGGCGGCGCAAGGTGGTCGTCGTCGGCGGCGGCCCGGCCGGGCTGGAAGCGGCGCGCGTGTCGCGCGAGCGGGGCCACGACGTGGTGCTGTTCGAGAAGAATGACCAGGTGGGCGGGCAGGTGCTGCTGGCGGCCAAGGCGCCGCAGCGCGAGCAGATGGCCGGCATCGTGCGCTGGTTCGACATGGAGACCAAGCGGCTCGGCGTGGACCGCCGGCTGGGCACTGCCGCCACCGTGAGCGCGATCATGGCCGAGAAGCCGGACATCGTGGTGATGGCGACCGGCGGCAACAGCCACACGAACGAGAACCCGCACTGGAACGTGGCCGACGGTCTCGCCGTGAGCAGCTGGGACATCCTGTCCGGCAAGGTCGCGCCGGGCAAGAACGTGCTCGTGTACGACGGCATCAGCGCCCACGCGGGTGCCGGCACGGCCGACTTCATCGCCAGCCGCGGCAATCTCGTGGAAATCGTGACGCCGGACGTGAAGGTGGGCGACGACGTGGGCGGCACCACGTTCCCGATCTTCTACCGCCGCATGTATTCGCAGGGCGTGGTGATGACGCCGAACTACTGGCTCGACGCCGTGCGCCGCGAAGGCGAGAAGGTGATCGCGACGATTCGCAACGAGTACACCGAGGAGCTGGAAGAGCGCGAGGTGGACCAGGTGGTGATCGAGAACGGCATCACGCCGAACGACGGCCTGTACTGGGAACTGAAGGAATTCTCGCTGAACCGCGGCGAGACGGACGTGCACAAGCTGTTCGCGGCCGAGCCGCAACCGCGGCTGGACCAGGAGCTGAAGGATGGCGAGTTCCTGCTGTTCCGCGTCGGCGATTGCGTCTCGATGCACAACATCCACGCGGCGATCTACGACTCTCTGCGTCTTTGCAAGGACTTCTGACATGCTTGCCAACATCATCACCATCTCGTTCTGGGCCAGCATGGCGCTGATGCTGCTGGGCTTCGTGCAGCGCGCGCGCCTGTGGAGCAACGGTCGCCCGCAGCGCATCGCGCTGGGCAAGCTGTTCACGATCCCGAAGCGCTATTTCGTCGACCTGCACCACGTGGTGGCGCGCGAACCGTTCATCGCCCGCACCCACGTGGCGGTGGCCGGCGGCGCCATCCTGGCGCTGCTCGTCATCGGCATCAACTACGGGCTGGCGCTGTATTCGCCCGTGCTCGACCGCGTGCTGCTGGGCGCCTCCTGCCTGATGCTGGCCGGCGCCGCCATGGTGGCCTGGCGCCGCCGCGCGCCGCCGGCAAGGTTGTCGCGCGGGCCGTGGATGCGCCTGCCGTTCACGCTGGCCGCGTTCGCGCTGGGTGCCGGCCTGGCCGCCTGGTATGCGCCGCAGGGCGCGCAGGCGCCGGCGCTGCTGGCCATTGCCTTGCTGGCGCTCGGCGCCGCCGAACTGGCGCTGGGCATCGGCATGGGCGGACCCATGAAGCATGCCGTCGCCGGCTTGCTCAACCTGGCCTTCCACCCGCGCCAGCAGCGCTTCGAGGGCCGCCGCTCGACCGACCTGCGGCCCCTGAACCTGGAAGGCGGCGACTACGGCGTGACGAAACCGGCCGATTTCGCCTGGAACCGCCTCCTGCAGTTCGACGCCTGCGTGCAGTGCGGCAAGTGCGAGGCGGCCTGCCCGGCGCTGGCCGCGGGGCAGCCGCTGAACCCGAAAAAACTGATCCAGGACATGGTCGTTGGCCTGTCCGGCAAGACCGACGCGGGCTATGCCGGCACGCCGTATCCGGGCAAGCCGGTGGGCGAGCACGGCGGCGCGCCGGACCAGCCGATCTTCCAGGGCCTGCTCGATCCCGAAACCGTGTGGTCTTGCACCACGTGCCGCGCTTGCGTGCAGGAGTGCCCGATGCTGATCGAGCACGTCGACGCGGTGGTCGACATGCGCCGCGCATTGACCCTGGTCGATGGCGCGGTGCCGGGGAAGGGCGCCCAGGCGCTGGAAAACCTGCGCCACACGCAGACCGTGGGCGGTTTCCCGCGTGCCGTCCGCTACCATTGGGCCATCGACCTGGACGTGCCGGTGCTGGTGCCGGGCGCCCGCACCGATTACCTGCTGGTGGCCGGCGAGGGCGCTTTCGACATGCGCTACCAGCGCGCCCTGCGTGCCCTCGTGAAGGTGCTCAAGCATGCCAAGGTCGACTTCGCCGTGCTGGGCGAGGCGGAGCTGGACAGCGGCGACCTGGCCCGCCGGCTGGGCGACGAAGCGGGCTTCCAGAAGCTCGCGCAGGGCAACATCGCCACCTTGTCGAAGCTCCAGTTCAAGCACATCGTCACGCCTGACCCGCACGTATTCCATTGCATGAAGAACGAATACCCGGCACTGGGCGGCCGCTACGACGTGCTGCACCACAGCGGCCTGATCGCCAGGCTGTTCAAGGAAGGGCGCATCCGCCTGAAGGGCGAAGCGCTGGCCGCGCCGCTGACCTACCACGACCCGTGCTACCTGGGCCGCTACAACGGCGAACTGGAGGCGCCGCGCGAGGTGCTGGCGGCGCTGGGCATCGGCGTGCGCGAGATGGAGCGGTCGCGCGAAAAGGGCCGCTGCTGCGGGGGCGGAGGCGGTGCGCCGTTCACCGACATTCCGGGCAAGACCCGTATTCCCGATATCCGCATCGTCGATGCGCGCACGATCGGCGCGGAAGTGGTGGCCGTGGCTTGCCCGAATTGCACCGCCATGCTCGAGGGTGTGGTCGGCCCGCGCCCCGAAGTGATGGAACTTGCCGAGCTGGTCGTCCAGCGCCTGGGAGATTAAATGGAACGTCATCAAACCGTGGCGCGCCGCGTCAATCCGCGCCGCCCCTATGTGCTCACCGATGCGGGCCTCAAGCGCATCATCCTTGGTGCCGAGGAAGGCACCCGCGAGCTGTTGCAGGCGCATCGCACCGGCACCCGCAAACAGCCGCGCAGCACGCTGCCGTTCGAGCGCCACTCGCTGGTGCTGGTGCACGCCGACCGCGGCATGCTCGACGAACATGCGCGCCAGGCCATCGCCGCGGCAGCATTGCTGGCCGATCCCGCCACCGGCGTGGCCGTGGCGGTGCTGGGCGGCACGACGGCCGACCTGGGCGAGTGCGGCGCCGACGCGGTGGTCAACGTACCGGACCTGGATGTGACGCGCTTCTGCCCCGAGCAGGAGCTGGCACTGGCCGAGCGGCTGATCGAGCGCTACCAGCCGGCCCACATCTTCCTGCCGGACCGGGGCAGTGATGGCGACCTGGGCCGACGCCTGGCGGCGCGCACCGGGCGCAGCATCGCCACCGACGTGGTGGAGCTCGACGACGGCAAGGCTTGCCGCCTGGTGCCGGGTGCCCGCTTTGCCCGTTGCGACCTGCCGCAGGTGGTGCTTCTGGCCCGCCATGCGGCGGACACGACGCTGCCGTTCATCGGCCACGGCATGGTGGAGGAGGGCGCCGTGCCCGCCGCCACGCAGCCGGGCGTGCGCGACCTGGGCCTGGAAAACAGCAGCCCCGACCAGATCGGGCTGGAAGAGGCGGACTTCATCCTCTCCGGCGGCAACGGCATGCGCGACATGGAAACCTTCGGCGCGCTGGCCCTGGCGCTGGGTGCCGCGACGGGTGCCTCGCGCGTGGCGGTCGACGATGGCCGCTTCCCGCGCGCCAAGCAGATCGGCGCCACCGGCAAGACGGTGCAGGCCAGCGCCTACCTGGCGCTCGGCATTTCCGGCGCCGTGCAGCACCTGCAGGGGATCAAGGATTGCCGGCATGTCATCGCCGTCAACCTGGACGAGAGCGCGCCGATCGCCAAGCGCGCCAACCTGACCCTGGTCGAGGATGCGCAGGCGCTGATGCGCGCGCTGCTGGACAAGGTGACCGCGGCCCGCAAGGCCGCCCAACATTGAAGGAGGCGACATGACAACCACGCTCAAGATCGCGGTGCTGGTCTCGACCGCGCGCCACCCGGTCAGCAACGCGCCGGTGAAAAGCGGCAGCGATGCCGCCGCGCTGGAGATCGGCTGCAGCCTGGCACCGGCCGGCCGCCTGACGGTGCTGTCGGCCGGCATGGCCGGCAAGGAAGCGCTGGAGGATTATCTGGGGCTCGGCGCCGAGGCGATCGAGGTGCTCACCGTGGCCTCGACGGACGACGTGCTGCCCGCGCTGCTGGCGCGCCTGAAGGGTTTCGACCTCGTCCTGTGCGGCATGCGCTCGGACGGCCAGGCGGCGTCCGGCATGCTGCCCTACCTGCTGGCCGAAGGCCTGGGTGTGCCGGTGGTGGGCGACGTGCTGGAAGCGACGGCCACTGGCCGCACGCTGACGGTGCGGCAGTTCCTGCCCAAGGGCATGCGCCGGCGCCTCGAGGTGAGCCTGCCGGCCGTGCTGGCCGTGCACCCACGCGCGCCGGCAACGCGGCAGTACGCCTATGCGCGGGCACGGGCCGGAAGGGTCACCTACGTGGCGGGCGCCATCGGCAACCGCGCGCCGGGCGCGCAGGCCTGGCAATTCGAACCGGCGACGCGCCGCCCGCGTCCGCTCAAGGCGAAGCTGGCGCAAAGCGGGCACAGCCGTATGATGGGGGCCATCGGCGGCGATGGCGGGGCGCGCGGCGGCCAGGTCGTCAAGACCGGCAGTGCGGAACAAAAGGCGCAGGTGCTGCTGGATTACCTGCGCGAACACCGGCTGATCGATTTCTGAGCCATGGCCACGCACCTCATTCCCTGGACCATCGAGGTCCGCGCGCTGGACACCGCCTTGCGCACCGGCCACGGCCGGTTCGACTGGCAGCCCGCCACCGTCGACATCACCCTGCACGCACTGGCGCCCGCCGTGCCGGAAACGATCGAGGATTGCATCAATTACCAGCCCATCTGCGAGCACGTGCTGGGCGCCTGGTCGGATACGGCGTCGAGCGCCGAGCCGGGCAGGGCGGTCTGCGACCTGATCGCCTTCCTGCTCGACTACGACGAGCGCATCGGGCACGTCGACGTTGCCCTGACCACGGGCGGCGTCACGCTGCGGCTGGCGCAGGCGCGCGCGGGGCGGGAGGCCGCACTGGCGGCCTGAAAGGAAGTGGCGCTGCCGGCGCGGACAGCGCCAAGAAGGACTATCGCCGATTGACAGCGATGCAACGCGCGGCTAGCATTTGACGATGCAGCTCCCGCCGTCACGGTGTTTGCCACCGGTGCCGGCCGCGCGTTGCAACTTCAGGAAGTCGCATGTCCTCGCACATGTCCCCGTGCATTTCTCCCTGCACGCCCCCATCGCAGGGAGATACCGCCCTGCATATCGTATTCCTCACCCTGCAGGATTACTCGATGATCGCGTTGTCCAATGCGATCGAGGTGCTGCGCATGGCCAACCGCGCCAGCGGCCGGGAACTGTACCGTTGGACAATCGCCACACTCGACGGCCGGCCCGCGCGGGCCAGCAACGGCTTGCCGCTCAATCCCACCATTCCTGTCGCGCAGATCGATCAACCCGGCATGCTGCTGGTCTGCGGCGGCATCCGCGTGCACGAAGCCTGTTCGCCGGAGCTCGATGCCACGCTCGTGCGCCTGGCGAAGGGGGGCATCGTGCTCGGTGGGCTGTGTACCGGCAGTCACGCGCTCGTGCGCGCGGGGTTGATGCGCGGTTACCGCTGCGCGATCCACTGGGAGCAGATGGCAGCGCTGCGCGAGGAATTCGCCGATGTCGATTTCAGCGACGGTTTGTTCGCCATCGATCGCGACCGCATCACCTGTTCGGGCGGCACGGCGCCCATCGACCTGATGCTGCACATCACCGCCGCGCGCTACGGCAAGGCGCTCGCCAGTGCCGTCTCGGCACAGTTTACCGTCGAACGCATGCGCGACCCGGCGCACCGCCAGCACGTGCCGCTGGCCGCGCGGCTGGGCTTCAGCCGCGCGGAGCTCGTGCACGCGTCCACGCTGATGGAGAATCACATCGAGGAACCGCTGCCGATGGCGGAGCTGGCGCGGCGCGTCGGCCTGTCGCCGCGCCAGTTGCAGCGCATGTTCCGGCACTATCTGGACATGGCGCCGCACCAGTACTATCTGCGGCTGCGCCTCGGCCGCGCTCGCGAGCTGCTGACGCAGACCGGCATGTCGATCATGAACGTTGTCGTCGCCTGCGGCTTCGAGTCGTCGTGCCATTTCAGCCGGGCGTATCGGGAGCAGTTCGGGCATCCGCCGAGTGCGGCGCGCAGAAACGCGGCCGTGCCGATCCCGCCGCCGGCATTCGCGCCAGAGGTAGCCGTCGAGACGGCGGCCCGTTAGCGCATGCATGCACCCCGGACGCAAAAAGCTGAGGTCCGGGCGTGAGCCTGCGGGCCCACGCCGTTCCGCGGGCGCGGAGCATGCTCCGCGAAACCCCTGCTGCACCCTCAATCGGCCTCGAGCACACCTTCCACCACGCGTTTCATCGCCTGACGAATGCAGTCAACAGGTTGTCGCTATTGACACACTTGCCTCCCCAGCCTCTCGGTATGTTTGAGTCTGGCCGCTGACAAGCGGACCACGGAGCCAGTACCGATGCGTGAACGACCGTTCCATTTCCTCCGCTGGCTCCGGCGGGCGCGACGCAGGTTTCGCCCGCCACCGCCAGAAGAATCATTGCGACCGATGGGTCCATCCGATGGGATTCACTATTTGGGAGGCAAGATGAAGCACACTGCGGGCGGGGTGGATTTTCGCCCTGAAGCCAATATCACGTTAATGGGGTTGAACTTTCACAAGTTCATCTTTCCCGTCTCGATCGTTTTCATGCTGGTCATGGTGGTGGCGGCCCTGGTCGATCCCCCGGCCGCCAGCCACTACCTGGAGGAAGTCAAGAAGGGCAGCCTGAAACACTTCGATTCGTTTACCATGCTGGCCGGGAACCTGATGGTGCTGTTCTGCCTGGTCCTGGCCATTACGCCCTATGGCAGCATCCGCCTCGGCGGCAAGGACGCCAAGCCGGAGTTCAAGACGGTCTCCTGGTTCTGCATGATGTTCGCCGCCGGCATGGGCGTGGGCCTGCTGTACTGGGGCGTGGCCGAGCCGGTCGCCCATTACACGGCCTGGTTCCAGACGCCGCTCGGCGTGACGAAAGCGACGCCCGAAGCAGCCCACGCGGCGATGGGCGCCACGATCTTCCACTGGAGCTTCCACCCGTGGGCGATCTACCTGACCACCGCCGTCGTGGTGGGCTACTTCGGCTACAACAAGGGCTTGCCGTTCTCGCTGAGCTCCGGCTTGCAGCCCTTCATCGGCAAGGCGCACAAGGGTGCGATCGGCCATACGGTCGATGTGTTCACCGTCATCCTCACGGTGTTCGGCCATGCCACGTCGATCGGCCTGGCGGCCATGCAGGCCACGGCCGGCATCACCCACATGCTGGGGGTGCCGAACAGCTTTGCCTACCAGATGCTGTTCATCGGCGTGGTGGTCGCGGTGTCGGCCTTCACGTTGCTGCGCGGCCTCGACCGGGGTGTCAAGGTGCTCAGCAACCTCAATATGTTCATCGCCCTGGCCCTGTTCCTGGCCGTCGTGAGCGGGGCCGGCGCCACGGCGTTCCTCGCGAGCGCCGCCAGCACGACCGCCGACTATGCACAGTATTTCATCCCCCTGAGCAACTGGGTCGACCGGCCGGACCAGGAATGGCTGCATGGCTGGACGGTGTTCTACTGGGCCTGGTGGTGCACCTGGGGCCCGCTGGTGGGCATCTTCGTTGCCCGCATCTCGAAGGGCCGCACGCTGCGCCAGATGGTGGGCGTGGTGCTGGTGGCCCCTACCGTCGTGTCCATCCTGTGGTTTACGGCCTTCGGCAGCAGCGCCATCGACGGCATGCTGGCCGGCTCGCCGACCTTCGCGAACGGCCTGGGCGACGTGGACACGGCCATCTTCCGCTTCCTCGAGGGCCTGCCCCTGTTCGGCTTTACCTCCGTCGCCGTCGTGGCGCTGCTGGTGATCTTCATGGTCACCTCGGTCAATTCGGCGGCCATCGTCGTCGACAACCTGGCAGCGGGCGGCAATCCCCATACGCCGGCACTCCAGCAGGTCATCTGGCTCATCATGATCGCGCTGGTGACGATCATCCTGTTCGTGATCGGCGACAAGTCCGCGCTGAAGGCCATCGAGGCGGGCGCCATCGCGATGGGACCGCCGTTCATGGCCCTGATCCTGGTGCTGATGGTCGGCTTCATGAAGGCCGTCGCCCAGGAACCCAAGTAATGCCTCCCGCCGCCGGCATTCGCCGGCGGCTTTTCTCCAACAGCAGCGAAACGGCGCCACGCAGCGCCGTGGGGAGACACATCCGTGAAAACCATCCAATGCCTGTGCTGCGCCGCCCTGGTAGCCAGCACCGCGGCGCAAGCACAGGAAGAGGCGAGCTCGCCGCTCAAGGTCGGCGGCGCGATCCGTTTCAACTATGTCCACAAGAGCTGGCAGGACGACAAGCCGCGCGGCTTCTTCGGCCTCGACACGGCCCGCCTCGACGTCAAGTACGACGACGGCCAGGTGATCGGCTCCGCGCAATACCGCTACAACCGCTTCCCGACGGGGCAGGGCGGCTACTGGCAGCATTTCCTGCACCACGGCTGGGCCGGCGTGCGCTTCGCCGACAAGAGCGAGCTGCACGTGGGCGTCGATCGCAATCCGTTCGGCCTGTCGCCCTTCGCCTCGAACAATTTCTACGAGTCGATCGCGTTCTACGCGGGCTTCGAGGATAAATACGACCTCGGGGTGACGTACGCCAGCGCGCCCGGCCCGTTCCAGTGGCAGCTGGGTTTCTTCCCGCGCGACGGCGGTTCCTACGGCGGCGGCGACAACACGGCCGGGGCGTCGAACCGTTACTCGTACAACATCGTGCCGGACGACCCCGAGCAGGGCTATGGCACCGGGCAGAGCGACCGCGAACGCAATACCTTGATCGGCCGCGCCGCCTGGCAGTTCGGGAGCGCCGCGAAGCACGAGGCCGGTGTTTCCGCACTGGTGGGCGACATCCGCAACGGCGCCGGGCAAGACAGCCGCCGGCGCGCCTTTGCCTTACATTACAAGGGCACCTACGGCCCGGTCGGCGTGATGCTCGAAGCGCTACGCTACAACTACCGCACGCGCCACACGGCCACGCAGACCTACGGCGGGCTCGATCCGAACAGTTTCGTGATGATGGGCGCGTTCGGCTACCCATATCCAGTGGCCGCGAAAGGCGACATCTACATCGCCAACGTCAGCTACGACCTGCCCTGGAAGGTGGGGCCGTTCAACGGCTTCAAGGTCTACAACGACTGGTCGATGCTCAAGAAGCGCGTGGGCGGCTACCGCGACTCGACGCAGAACGTGACCGGCATGAGCTTCGCCGCCGGCAAATGGTTCTTCTATGCCGATTTCATGCTCGGCAAGCACCATCCGTACATGTCGCCGGACTTCGGCGGGCTGGCGTCCACGTCAGCGCAACACCAGGGGCATACCCGCCGCATCAACCTGCAGGCGGGGTATTACTTCTGACGCCGGCCGCGCTCGTCGCAATGCTCATCAAAGTCGTCGCAAAAAGACAAGTCCCGCCGGCGGCTTTGATCGAACATGAAGTCATGCCGTTGTCATAGATGAATGTCCACCAGAGTCATAGACCCAGCAAGAAAGCGACCGCAATGAACCGAACTCCCGACCTTCGCACCCTCCTGGAACGCCGCAAACCCGGCTACAGCCTGGAAGCGCCGTTCTACCTCGACCCTGCGGTGTTTGAACAGGACCTGAAACTGATCTTCGGCCGGCACTGGATCTATGCCGGGCCGGAAGCTGCCGTGCCGGAAGACGGCGACTTCTTCACCATCGACATCGGCAAGACCTCGATCCTGCTGGTGCGCGACGGCGACGGCGGCGTGAACGCCTTCCACAATGTCTGCCGCCACCGCGGCTCGCGGCTGTGCAACGAGCACAAGGGCGCCGTGGGCAACCTGGTGTGCCCCTACCACCAGTGGACCTACGACCTGAAGGGCGCACTGATGTTCGCCGAGCACATGGGCGACGACTTCGACCGCAAGACGCACAACCTGAAGCCCGTCCACCTGCGCAATATCGCTGGCCTGCTGTTCGTCTGCCTGGCCGACGAGCCGCCGGCGGACATCGACCTGCTGGCCGCTTCGATGACGCCGTATCTCGAACAGCACCGCGTGGCGGACTGCAAGGTGGCCGCGCAGATCGACATCGTGGAGAACTGCAACTGGAAGCTCACGATGGAAAACAACCGCGAGTGCTACCACTGCCGCGGCAGCCATCCGGAGCTGACCCGCTCGCTGTTCGAATACGGCTTCGGCTACGCGCCCACGCCGGAAACCTGCGACGGCATCAACGAATACAACCGCATCCTGGAAGAGCGGCACAAACAGTGGGAGGCGATGGGCTTGCCGAGCGCCGAGATCGACCACCTGGACGACCGCGTGACGGGCTTCCGCACCCAGCGCCTGCCGCTGGACCGTGGCGGCGAGGCGCAGACGATGAACGGCAAGGCCGCCAGCAGCAGGCGCCTGGGCGAATTCCAGCGCTCCGACCTGGGCGCGCTGTCGTTCTGGACGCAGCCGAACTCCTGGCATCACTTCATGGCCGACCACATCGTGACCTTCACGGTGCTGCCGATCGCCGTCGACAAGACGCTGGTACGCACCACCTGGCTGGTGCACAAGGACGCCGTCGAGGGCGTGGACTATGACGTGGCGAACCTGACCGCCGTGTGGAACGCCACCAACGCCCAGGACCGCCAGCTGTGCGAGCAGTCGCAAAGCGGCATCGCCAGCCCGGCCTACGAACCGGGGCCGTACTCGCCGTTCACCGAGGGGCTGGTGGAGAAATTCTGCAACTGGTACATCGGCCGCCTGTCGACGGAGATCGGGTGAGACCATGATGAACACGACGCTCGCCAACCTGGCCGTCCCGTGGGACGGCGACCGCGACGACACGCTCGTCTGCCGCGCCGTGCGCCGCGAAACGCACGACGTGAAGACCTTCGTCTTCTCGGCGCCGGAGCCGCGCCTGTTCCGCTACGCTCCCGGCCAGTTCATCACGCTGGAGCTGGAGATCGGCGGCCAGGCCGTGCAGCGCTGCTACACGCTGTCGTCCACGCCGTCGCGGCCGGACACGGTGTCGATCACCGTCAAGCGGGTGCCGGGCGGCGCTGTCTCGAACTGGCTGCACGACAACCTCGAAGCTGGCGCGAGGGTCAAGGTACGCGGCCCGACCGGCGCCTTCTCCTGCTTCCTCCAGCCGATGCCGCCGCGCCAGAAATACCTGTTCCTGTCGGCCGGCAGCGGCATCACGCCGCTGATGTCGATGGCGCGCGCCATGCACGACCTGGTGCAGGACGCCGACATCGCCTTCGTGCACAGCGCGCGCACGCCGGACGACATCATCTTCGCCCGCGAGCTGGAGCTGATGGCCTGCAACCGCGACGGCCTGTTCCGGCTCGGCACCGTGTGCGAGCGGCGTGGCGCGCAGCCCGCCTGGTCGGGCTTCAACGGCTTCCTGAACCTGGCCGTGCTGCAGAACGTGGCGCCCGATTACAAGGAACGCCTGGTGTTCACCTGCGGGCCAGCGCCCTACATGGCCGCCGTGCGCACGATGCTGGAAGGCGCGGGCTTCCCCATGGCGGCCTACCACGAAGAGAGCTTCTCGTTCGAGACGCTGGCACAGGAAGCCGATGAGGAAGCCGCCATCGAGGCAGGGGAGGGCGCCGGCTTCAAGGTCACCTTCAGCCGCAGCGGCGACGAGGTCGACTGCCCACCCGGCCAGACCATCCTCGCCGCCGCCAAGGCCGCCGGCGTGCGCCTGCCGATCTCGTGCACCCAGGGCCTGTGCGGCACCTGCAAGACGAAGATGGTGTCGGGCCAGGTGGACATGAAGCACTCGGGCGGCATCCGCCAGCGCGAGATCGACCAGGGCTGGATCCTGCCTTGCTGCAGCAAGCCGCTGGGTGACGTGGTGCTGGAGCGCTAGTGGCGCCGCGGCGCGGAAGCGCAGCCAGCGGCGGACGCATGCCGGTGTCAGACACTATTTCGGGCTGTAGCCCGAAATAGTGTCTGACACCGGTTTTCCCCCGAGTTCGCCGACCAGGGACGAGAAAACCGGTGTCGGACACCGGCAAGCCGGTGTCCGACACCAGGACGCTGTAACACTCATAACAAGGAGACATGCAATGCCGGAAAATCGTGGAGTCGTCTATATCGAACAGGGCAAGGTGGAGGTGCAGTCGATCCCCTTCCCGAAACTGGAAACGCCGAACGGGCGCAAGATCGGCCATGGCGTGATCCTGCGCGTGGTATCGACCAATATCTGCGGCTCGGACCAGCACATGGTGCGCGGCCGCACGACCGCGCCGGCCGGCCTCGTGCTCGGCCATGAGATCACCGGCGAGGTGATCGAGGTGGGTTCCGACGTGGAAACGCTGAAGGTGGGCGACCTCGTGTCGGTGCCGTTCAACGTGGCCTGCGGCCGCTGCCAGACCTGCAAGGAACAGCATACGGGCGTGTGCCTGTCCGTCAACCCGTCGCGCGCCGGCGGCGCCTACGGCTACGTGGACATGGGCGGCTGGATCGGCGGCCAGGCTGAATTCGTGATGGTGCCATATGCCGACTTCAACCTGCTGCGCTTCCCGGACAAGGCGCAGGCGATGACGAAGATCCGCGACCTCACTTGCCTGTCCGACATCCTGCCGACCGGCTTCCATGGCGCCGTCACGGCCGGCGTCGGTCCCGGTTCCACCGTGTACGTGGCCGGCGCCGGACCGGTGGGCCTGGCCGCCGCCGCGTCCGCACGACTGCTGGGCGCGGCCGTGGTGATCGTCGGCGACCTGAACCCGGCGCGCCTGGAGCACGCCCGCAAGGTGGGCTTCGAGACGGTCGACCTGTCGCAGGACGTAACGCTGGCCGACCAGATCGCCCAGATCCTCGGCACGCCGGAAGTCGATTGCGCGATCGATTGCGTGGGCTTCGAGGCGCGCGGCCATGGCCATGCCGGTGCCCAGCACGAGGCCCCCGCGACGGTGCTCAATTCGTTGATGGAGGTCACGCGCGCCGCCGGCAAGATCGGCATCCCGGGCCTGTACGTTACCGACGATCCGGGCGCGGTCGACCCGGCGGCCAAGCACGGCAGCCTGTCGATCCGCTTCGGCCTCGGCTGGGCCAAGTCGCACAGCTTCCATACGGGCCAGACGCCGGTGATGAAATACAACCGCCAGCTGATGCAGGCGATCCTGTGGGACCGCATCAACATCGCCGAGATCGTCGGCGTGCAGCTGATCACGCTCGACCAGGCACCGGAAGGCTATGCGGCCTTCGACGCCGGCGCGCCGAGGAAATTCGTGATCGATCCGCATCAGCTGCTGGCCGCTTGACGGGGAGTGTGCCGGAGCGCGTGCATGAACCCCAGCCTTGCGCTTGGGGGATGCATGCGCATCGGCCTGCCGAAGCGGGTGTACCATCCCATGCGGCTCATCGTATATGATGCGCTTCCCGTTTCCGGAGGCTCCCGTGCCCGCCCCAGACATCCGCGCCTTCACGCACTTCGGTTTCATCCCGCTGCCGAACTTCTCGATGATCGCGTTCACCAACGCGGTCGAAGTGCTGCGCATGGCCATGTACCTGGGCTACGAGACGCGCTACCGGTGGACGGTGCTCGGCCTCGACGGCCTCGATGCCACGGCCAGCAACGGCCTATCCGTTCCCACCCAGCGGCCCGACCCGGCCGACCTGCCCGACATTGTCTTCGTGTGCGGTGGCATCGACGTGGAAACCGCGACCGAGTCTCCCATGCTGGACTTCCTGCAAGCGCTGGCGGCCCAAGGCGTCGCCCTGGGCAGCCTGTGCACTGGCGCGCACGCGCTGGCGGCGGCCGGCCTGCTGGACGGCTATCGTTGCACCATCCATTGGGAAAACGCGCAATCGCTGGCCAAGGCTTTCCCGAAAGTCGACTTCGCCCAGGAACTCTTCGTCATCGACCGCGACCGTTACACGTGCAGCGGCGGCATCGCACCACTGGATATGATGCTGGGTATCGTCGCGCCCCGCCTGGGGCCCGCCGCGGTGGCGCTGATCGCCAGCCAGTTCATCCACGAGCACGTCCGCGAGGAGGGCGCTCGCCAGGCCGTGCCGCTGTCGGCGCGGCTCGCCCACGCCCAGCCGGCACTGCGCGACGCGGTGCAACTGATGGAAGCGAACCTGGGCGAACCGCTGGGCCTGGACGAACTGGCAAGGCTGGCCGGCACCTCGCCGCGCCACCTGCAGCGCCTGTTCAGGAAGGATCTGGGCGCGTCGCCGCTGCGCTATTACCTTGAATTGCGCCTGCACCGGGCGCGCGAACTGTTGCGCCAGACCGACCTGCCGCTGGCGCAGGTCGCCGCCGACTGCGGTTTCCGCACCGCCGCCGGCTTCAGCAAGGCGTATCGGGAAGTGTTCGAGATGGCCCCCGGCGCCGAGCGGCGCCAGCGGCACTGAGCCTAGCGCAGCACGACGGTACGCTGCCCGTTCAGGAACACGCGCCGCTCGACCTGCAGCTTGAGCGCGCGCGACAGCGCCAGGCATTCCATGTCCCGCCCCGTGGCGCGCAGCTGGTCCGGATCGTGGCTGTGGTCGACCCGCTCCACGACCTGCTCGATGATCGGCCCCTCGTCGAGGTCCGACGTGACATAGTGCGCGGTCGCTCCGATCAGCTTCACGCCGCGGCTGTGCGCCTGGTGGTATGGGCGCGCGCCCTTGAAGCCCGGCAGGAAGGAGTGGTGGATGTTGATGGCGCGGCCGGCCAGCCGGTCGCTCAGCTGCGTGGACAGGATCTGCATGTAGCGCGCCAGCACCACCAGGTCCGTTCCGGTGCGCTCGATCAGCGCGAGGAGGGCGGCTTCCTGCGCATCGCGCGTGTCGGGCGTGATCGGCAGGTGGTGAAAGGGAATGTCGTGCGCGATGGCCAGCGGCCTCAGGTCCGGGTGGTTCGAGACCACCGCCACGATATCGACCTTCAATTCGCCGAGCCGCCAGCGGTACAGCAGGTCGTTCAGGCAGTGATCCAGCTTCGAGACCATGATCATCACCCGCGGGCGCTGCGCCGCGTCGCTGATCGCCCAGTCCATGGCGAAGCGCTCGCCGATCGGCGCGAAACCTTCGCGCAAGTCCCCGAGGGCCAGCGCACTCGATGTGGGGTGGAACACGAAGCGGGCGAAGAAGCGCTGTTCCAGCTTGTCGTCGTAGGCGGCGATATCGTCGATATAGCAGCCGCGCTGCTCGAGGAAGGCCGTGACGGCGGCCACTTGCCCCGCCGAACTGGCGCAGGACAGGGTGAGGATATGGGTCGGTTCCGCGTTTGGCATGGTGGTCGGGTTCTCGGTAGGGAAGGTCGGTCCCATTACACCGCATGGCCTGCCGCGGGGCCGTCATGGGAGCGCCAGCGGCTTGTACGATTGCGACGCGATCAAGGCGCACGGCGCGATACGTTTGCGACAAGGGCGACTTGGCGCCGCCGGACAAGCCGATGTCGCTTTCAGTCACAGCCGCCGCCGGCGCCCCTCTACAATCGGGGCTCGACCGACACTGTGGAGAGAGTGACATGGATATGCTGGAAGCCACCGCCGAGGGCGGCCTGTGGGACTTGTTTGCCGGGCAGAACTGGGCATTCGAGGCGGTCGAGCACGACCCCGTGTTCACCATCGAGGAAGCGCTGGCCGCCGTGCCGCACCTGGGCGGGGTGAAGACGAAGAACGTGTTCGTCCGCGACGGCAAGGGCCAGCGCCACATCCTCGTCATCGTGCCCCATGACCGGCGCGTGGACATGGCCGAACTGGGCCGCCAGCTGCCGGCCACGCGCCTCAGCATGGCCTCGGCCGAGCGCCTGCAGCGCCATCTCGGCGTCACGCCGGGCGCGGTCAGCATCTTCGCCATCGTCAACGACAAGGACCATGCGGTCGAACTCGTGATCGACGAAGCCGTGTGGAAGGCCGACAAGGTGCAGGGGCACCCGCTGCGCAATACCTCCACGATGGCGGTGCCGCACGCCACGCTGGAAGCCTTCCTGGCCTACACGGGCCACGAACCGCGCGTGATGCGGGTGCCGTGATGGACCTGCTCGGCGGGCGCCAGGGCCCGGTGATCGCCATCTCGAACCTCGATACCCGCCTGCGCGTGGGGATCTGGGACCACGAACGTGAATTCCAGCCCGTGCACGTGAACCTCGTCATCGTGCCGGATCCGCACCGCTTCAGCCCCGGCGGCGGCGGCATCGATTACCGGCCGATCGTGCGCTGGGTGACGGAGGAATGGCCGGAGGCGCCGCACACGCCGCTGCTGGAAACCAGGCTGCGCGAACTGATCGACTTCGTGTTCGCCAGCGACCTCGGGGTGACGTGGCTGGATGCCGCGCTGTCCAAGCCGCGGGCCTGCCCGCAGGCGCGCGGCGTTGGCGTGCGCATGGCACTGTCGCGCAATGAACATGCGGCGCTGTTCCCGGCCGATTCAGGAAACACTGCGGGTGACACCGCGAAGGATGCAACTTGTACGGTATCGCAAAGACGTTCGGCCCGCTCTACCTGGCTACGCTGATGATGCAGGTGGGGGCGACCCTGCTGATCACCTTCCTGGCCCTGCGCGCCAGCGGCGCCGGCGCGGACGACTTCCAGGTCGGCGCGCTGATGGCCGCGCACGCCCTCGGCATGGTCGGCGGAGCCGGCGTCGGCCGGCTGCTGATCGCGCGGCTCGGGCACGTGCGTGCCTATGTCGCCAGTGCCGGCATCATCCTGCTGGCCGTGCTGGGCCACGCCGCCAGCGCGGCCTTGCCGCTGTGGCTCGTGCTGCGCGTGATCGTGGGTGTGGCGACGATCTGCCAGTGGATGGTGCTGGAGAGCTGGCTGAACGACCGCGCCGACAGCCGGCAGCGCGGCACGGTGCTCGCCATCTACATGATCGCCACCTATGGCGGCATGATGCTGGGCCAGCTCGCGGTGGGGCTCGACGACGCGGCGGGCACCTATGCGTATCCCGCGGTGGCGCTGGCTTTCGTGCTGGCGCTCGTGCCGCTTGCCATCACGCGGGCGCAGCCGCCTTCGGCGACAGCCTCGCAGCGTGTTCCGCTCGGCTCTCTGGTGCGGGGCCTGGCACAACCGCTCGGCACGGTGTTCGTGTCGGGCACGCTGAATGGTTCCTTCTTCGGCCTGGCCGCCCTCTATGCGGCCCACCAGGGCATGGATGCGGCGGCCGTCGGCCGCTATCTTGCGTTCACCGTCGTGGCCGGCCTGCTGGCGCAGCTGCCGCTGGGCTGGCTGTCGGACCGCGTCTGCCGGGTCACGCTGATCCGGGGCATCGCCGTGGCGCTGGCGCTGGCCTGCCTGCCGCTGGGCCTGTACCAGGGATTCTCGCCCACGACGCTGCTCGTCTTTGCGTTCGCGATCGGCAGCCTGCAATTCTGCATGTATCCGCTTGGGGCCGGCCTGGCCAACGAACGGATCGCCCCGCACCTGCGCGTGCCGCTGGCGGGCCTGCTGCTGACCGTGTTCGGCGTCGGCTCCTGCCTCGGGCCGCTGCTGGCCGGTGCACTGATGTCGCTGGCAGGCGCGCCCAGCCTGTATTGCTTCCTGGCCGCGTGCGCCGCCGGGCTGGCGGTATTCATGGGGCAGGCGCGGGTGGTCGGCGCGCAGCCCGACAGGGCTTGACCGACAGCGGTTTTTCGCAGCGTCGAATGACGTTTCGCATCGTGAAATATGGCGCTTCGCTTTTTGGCGGCATCCTTACCGTTCCGTAAAAGATCTTGCCGCATTATGAAACGAGTGATCCAAGTAGATGATTTTAAAGGATTAAAAAGCTTCACTTCAACTCTTATATAAGACATGAGACTCGAGTGCGCCTGCCGTAAGATGTATCCAACGGCCCGGCATTCGGCAGCGCTGCCGACAGCGACGGGAAGCAAATTTCGATACCAGCCTCAGGAGCCTTACCATGTCCCAATACCAGAACGATATCCAGTCCATCACCGCCCTGAAACAGCAGGAAGGCAGCGGCTGGAATGCCATCAATCCCGAGTCCGCCGCACGCATGCGTGCGCAGAACCGCTTCAAGACGGGCCTGGACATCGCCCGCTACACGGCCGGCATCATGCGCCGCGACATGGCCGCCTACGATGCCGATTCCAGCAAGTACACGCAGTCACTCGGCTGCTGGCACGGCTTCATCGGCCAGCAGAAGCTCATCTCCATCAAGAAGCACTTCAACAGCACCGATCGCCGCTACCTGTACCTGTCGGGCTGGATGATCGCCGCGCTGCGCTCGGAATTCGGCCCGCTGCCGGACCAGTCGATGCATGAAAAGACTGCCGTGCCCGCGCTGATCCGCGAGCTGTACACCTTCCTGCGCCAGGCCGATGCGCGCGAACTGGGCGGCCTGTTCCGCCAGCTCGACGCTGCCGAAGGCCCGGCCCGCGCCGCGATCCAGGAAAAGATCGACAACTTCGTCACCCACGTGGTGCCGATCATCGCCGACATCGACGCCGGCTTCGGCAACGCCGAGGCGACGTACCTGCTGGCCAAGCAGATGATCGAGGCGGGCGCCTGCTGCATCCAGCTCGAGAACCAGGTCTCCGACGAGAAGCAGTGCGGCCACCAGGACGGCAAGGTCACCGTGCCGCACGAGGACTTCCTGGCCAAGATCCGCGCCGTGCGCTATGCCTTCCTGGAGCTGGGCGTGGACGATGGCGTCATCGTGGCGCGCACCGACTCGCTGGGCGCCGGCCTGACGAAGCAGATCGCCTACACCCGCGAACCGGGCGACCTGGGCGACCAGTACAACAGCTTCCTGGACGTGGAAGAAATCCCGGCCGACCAGCTGGCCAACGGCGACGTGGTGATCAAGCGCGAGGGCAAGCTGCTGCGCCCGAAACGCCTGCCGAGCAACCTGTTCCAGTTCCGCGAAGGCACCGGCGAGGCGCGCTGCGTGCTCGACTGCATCACCTCGCTGCAGAACGGCGCCGACCTGCTGTGGATCGAAACCGAGAAGCCGCACATCGCGCAGATCGGCGGCATGGTCAAGGAAATCCGCAAGGTGATCCCGAACGCCAAGCTGGTGTACAACAACAGCCCGTCGTTCAACTGGACGCTGAACTTCCGCCAGCAGGTGTTCGACGGCATGAAGGAACGCGGCGAAGACGTGTCGGCCTACGAACGCTCGCAGCTGATGAGCGCCGAGTACGACGCGACCGAACTGGCGCGCGAAGCCGACGAGCGCATCCGCACCTTCCAGGCCGACGCGGCCCGCGAGGCAGGCATCTTCCACCACCTGATCACGCTGCCGACGTACCACACGGCCGCGCTGTCGACCGACAACCTGGCCAAGGAATACTTCGGCGAGCAGGGCATGCTGGGCTACGTGGCCGGCGTGCAGCGCAAGGAAATCCGCCAGGGCATCGCCTGCGTGAAGCACCAGAACATGTCCGGTTCCGACATCGGCGACGACCACAAGGAATACTTCAGCGGCGAAGCGGCGCTGAAGGCTTCGGGCAAGCTCAATACGATGAACCAGTTCTGACCGATCGCGGGGCCGCTGCGTCAACAGCGGCCCTGTTGCCATCCACGGCGTGCGTGCATGCTCCTCCGCGAACGCCGTGCCATACAGCCTGCCGGCAGTGCCAGCGATGTGGGGTCGCCGGCGCAGCCATCGGGTACCTGCGTGGAGCGCTCACTCCGCGCTTTCGGCGCCGTCGCCCTGCCTGGGCACGGCGCCCTTTTCGTTTCCGGGCAGCCCTTGCGCCGGATCGCATGAAAACACAAGGTATAATCCCGCGCTGGGCGCGCCACGACAGTGCACTGCTTGCCGGTCCGGATGATATCCGTCGATGCGCGGGCACCCCCGCAAGCCTCCCGATGAGCAAGACATGAAGCCCTGTCCGGACAGGGCTTTTCTGTTTCCCCGCCGCCGCATGGCTGAGCCGCCGCACCGACATCAATCATCAGCACCAACTGGAATTCGCATGGAAATCAAGGTCAACTTTCTCGACAAGCTTCGCCTGGAAGCGAAGTTCGACGACTTCACGGTCATCGCCGACCAGCCGATCCGCTACAAGGGCGACGGCTCGGCGCCGGGCCCGTTCGATTACTTCCTGGCGTCGTCGGCCCTGTGCGCCGCCTACTTCGTGAAGCTGTACTGCGATACCCGCAATATCCCCACCGAGCATATCCGGCTGTCGCAGAACAATATCGTCGACCCCGAGAACCGCTACCAGCAGATCTTCAAGATCCAGGTCGAGCTGCCGCCCGATATCTCGGAAAAGGACCGCCAGGGCATCCTGCGCTCGATCGACCGCTGCACGGTGAAGAAGGTGGTGCAGCAGGGGCCGGAGTTCGTGATCGAGGAAGTGGAAAACCTCGACGCCGACGCGCAGGCGCTGCTGACGCTGAAGCCGGAAGGCAGCACCTTTATTCCCGGCAAGGACCTGCCGCTGGAACAGACGATCGCCAACATGTCCGGGCTGCTGGCCGGCCTGGGCATCAAGATCGAAATCGCCTCGTGGCGCAATATCGTGCCCAACGTCTGGTCGCTGCATATCCGCGACGCGCATTCGCCGATGTGCTTCACGAACGGCAAGGGCGCCACGAAGGAAAGCGCGCTGGCCTCGGCCCTGGGCGAATACATCGAGCGCCTGAACAACAATCACTTCTACGCCGGCGCGTTCTGGGGCGAGGACATCGCCAACGCGCCCTTCGTGCATTACCCGAACGAGCGCTGGTTCAAGCCCGGCCGGAAGGGCGCGCTGCCGCCCGAGATCCTCGACGACTACTGCCGGGAGATCTACGACCCCGACGGCGAGCTGCTGGGCACCCACCTGTACGACACCAATTCCGGCAACGTGGAGCGCGGCATCTGCTCGCTGCCGTTCGTGCGGCAGTCCGATGGCGCGACCGTGTATTTCCCGTCGAACCTCGTGGAAAACCTGTACGCCAGCAATGGCATGAGCGCCGGTAACACGCTGGCCGAGGCCCAGGTGCAGTGCCTGTCCGAGATCTTCGAGCGGGCCGTGAAGCGCGAGATCCTCGAAGGCGAGATCGCCTTGCCCGACGTGCCGCAGGAAGTGCTGGCCAGGTATCCCGCCATCGTGGCCGGCATCCGCGGCCTGGAGGAGCAGGGCTTCCCCGTGCTGGTCAAGGACGCGTCGCTGGGCGGCGTGTACCCGGTCATGTGCGTAACCCTGATGAATCCGCGCACCGGCGGCGTGTTCGCCTCGTTCGGCGCACATCCCAGCTTCGAGGTGGCGCTGGAGCGCAGCCTGACGGAATTGCTCCAGGGCCGCAGCTTCGAAGGCTTGAACGACCTGCCGGCGCCCACCTTCGCCAGCGAGGCGGTGCAGGAACCCTACAACTTCGTCGAGCACTTCATCGATTCGAGCGGCGTGGTGTCCTGGCGCTTCTTCAGCGCCAGGGCCGACTACGACTTCGTCGAATGGGATTTTTCGGGGCACGGCGAGGATTCGAACGCCCAGGAAGCGGCAACGCTGCTGGGCATGCTCGAAGAAGCCGGCAAGGAAGTCTACATGGCCGTGTACGACGAACTGGGGGCCACGGCCTGCCGCATCCTCGTGCCCGGTTATTCCGAGGTGTATCCGGTCGAAGACCTGGTGTGGGACAACACCAACAAGTCGCTGCTGTTCCGTGAAGACATCCTGAACCTGCACCGCCTCGATGACGAGCGCCTGGCCGATCTGCTCGACCGCCTGGAAAACAACGAGCTGGACGAGTACTCCGACATCGCCACCCTGATCGGCATCGAATTCGACGAGAACACGGACTGGGGCCAGTTGACGGTGCTGGAATTGCGCCTCCTGATCAACCTCGCCCTGAAGCGCTTCGAGGAAGCCCGCGAGCTGGTCGGCGCCTTCCTGCAATATAACGACAACACCGTGGAACGCCGCCTGTTCTACCAGGCGCTGAACGTGGTGCTGGAAGTGACCCTCGACGATGAGCTGGAAATGGCCGACTACGAGGCCAACTTCCGCCGCATGTTCGGCAACCCGCGCATGGACGCGGCGCTCGGTTCCATCGACGGCACCGTGCGCTTTCATGGGCTCACGCCGACCAGCATGGCGCTGGAAGGGCTGGACCGCCACCATCGCCTGATCGACAGCTACCGCAAACTGCACGTGGCGCGCGCCGCCGCGGCCGGGAGAAAGCAATGACCGTCTTCGCCATGCCCGTGTTCGACGCCACCGTCGTCTTCGAGGGCCAGGAACTGTTCAAGGGCCGCGGCGCGGCCAGCATGTGGGCCGAGAAGCTGGCCGCCGAGCTGGGCAGCCCCGTCACCGTCGAAAAGATCGGCACGGGCTGGGCCCTGTGCGGCAATGTGGACGGTACCGACTGCCGCTGGGGCATTCTCGGGCAGCGCCTGAAGCGGATGGAGTAGGAGATTCATTCCGGCCTGGAGGCTGCCCAGGCAGGGACAGGCCGATTGATGCGGGGTTGACACACCTATCCACCGCCTCACGCAACTAAAGTTGCGGTATGGAATCATTGGTGTTACTGTTGGTCTCGTCGGAACAGCCCAGCAAGCGCATTCCGACGCCGTAGTGCGCCCGCACGCGCAGGATGGCCGGCATCCGATGCCGCGCACATCGACCTCCCGAACCGCTCGCACCCGCGACCCATCGTTCGTTCCCGACACCTCTGCATAGAGCCATCCGCTGGACGATGAACGCCATGCCACAACCCGACTTTCCGACCCTTGGCGCCATCTGGTCGACAGGCGCCGACGGCGCCTTCCGTTCCCTGCACGAACACCATCCCGGCCTGCTCGGCGCGGCTGCTGGGCAACGGCTGGTGGACTGGCTGGCGAACGAACGCCTGCGGGCAGACTCCGTTCACGTTGCCGCGCTGGGCGCCGCGCTCGCGGCGGGCGAGGCGTTCCAGCAGCCATTGCGGCTGGTCGCGGTGGACGGGCATGTCCGCCATCTGCTCGTGACGGGGATTCCGGCGGGCGAGGGCACCGTGTGCTTCAGCGGCGCGATCATCGACCTGACGGCGCACCAGCACGCGCTCGACGGGGCACGGCGCAGCGCCGCCGAACACCGCCTGATCATCGACCATAGCGACGACCTGATCGCGCACTGCGGAGCGGACGGGCGCTACCTGCACATCTCTGCTTCGTACACCCGCCTGTTCGGATGGCGGCCGGAACAGATGATCGGCCGGCCCGTCATCGATTTCCTGCATCCGGACGACCAGGGTGCCGCGCGCGCCGCGCTCGAGTATCTGGTCACCCCTGAAGCCAGGCCGCTCGTGACCGAGGTGCGCAAGCGCAGCGCCAGCGGCGAATACATACAGCTCAGCACGAAGACCTGCCCCATCTTCGACCCGGCCGACGGCCGCAGTCTCGGCATGGTACTGGTTTCCCGCGACATCACCGAAGAGCAGGAGATGCGGCGCCAGCTGCAGGCCATGGCGCGCGACAAGCTGGCGCTGGTGGAGAGCATCAACGACGGGTTCTTTTCCGTGAATGCCGACTGGGTCATCACCTACTGCAACCAGCGGGCGGCGGCGTTCGTGGGCGCCGGTCGCGAAGCGGTACTGGGCAAGCGCGTCTGGGATGTGGCTCCCGGGCTCGCCGAATCCGTCGTCGGCGCAAACCTGCGGCAGGCGATGGCCACGCGCCAGAGCATCAGTTTCGAGGAATTCTACGAGCCCAACGGCGTCTGGCTGAGCGAGCGGATCTATGCGTATGCGGATGGCCTGTCGGTGTTCTTCCACGATATCTCCGAGCGCAAGGTCGCGGAAGCGAAGCTCGAAGAGCTGGCCACCCGCGACAGCCTGACGGGATTGCCGAACCGGGCGTGGATCAACGAGCGCATCGATGCGATGCTGGCCTCGCCCGAGAGCCGGGCGCTGACCACGGTCTTCTTCATCGACCTGAACCGCTTCAAGGAGATCAACGATTCAATGGGCCATGCCACGGGCGATATCCTGCTGCGGCAGGTCAGCGAACGGCTCAAGAAATGCATGCGCCCCGGCGACGCGGTGGCGCGCCTGGGGGGCGACGAATTCGTCGTCGCGGCAAGCTGCGTGGGCCGTGAAGCCGCGACGGCGATCGCGCAGCGGCTGCTGACGGCCTTGCGGGCACCGTTCCACGCCGACGGCCTCGAAATGTCGATCGGCGCCTCGATCGGCATCTGCCAGGCCTCGGGCGACGCGGCAAGCACGCAGCAGCTGTTCCAGAGCGCGGACACCGCGATGTACAAGGCCAAGGCGGCCGGCACCGGCTCGTTCGAATTCTTCGAGCCGTCGATGTGCGCCGAGGCGAAGCGGCGGCTGCAGCTGGAGATGGCCCTGAACCGGGCGCTGGACCTGCAACAGTTCCAGGTGCATTACCAGCCGCGGATCGACCTGCGCCGCAGGCGCGTGCTCGGCATGGAAGCGCTGCTGCGCTGGCACCATCCGGAACTGGGCCACGTCTCGCCGCTCGAATTCATTCCGCTGGCGGAGGAGCGCGGCCAGATCGAGGCCATCGGGGCCTGGGTGCTCGGCGAGGCATGCCGCAGCCTCAAGCGCCTCGAGGAGCGTTTCGGGCTCGGGCTCAGCGTGTCCATCAACGTCTCGGCGCGCCAGCTGCGCTCCTGCGCCTTTGCAGACCAGGTGCTGCATGCGGTGAACGGGGCGGGGCTGTCGCCGGGCTCCGTCGAACTGGAAGTGACGGAAAGCGCGCTGATCGTCGACCTGGCGCAGTCGGCCGAGACGCTGCTCGGGCTGAAGCAGCAGGGCATCAAGCTGTCGCTGGACGATTTCGGCACCGGCTACTCGAGCATGTCCTACCTCCGGCAACTGCCGGTGGACGTGCTCAAGCTCGACCGTACTTTCGTCAACCAGGATGTGAACGACCTGGGTCTCGTATCGGCAATGATCGACATGGCGCATGCGCTCGATCTTTCCGTGGTGGCGGAAGGGATCGAAAGCGTGGAGCTCATGGAAAAGCTGCAAGCGATCGGTTGCGACGAAGGGCAGGGATACCTGTTCGCGAAACCGATGCCGCTTGCCGACATCGAACGGTACCTGGCCGAGGTCGGGGAAAGCGCGCGCTGACTGGTGGCCGGCGGCTCCGCGCGCTATGCGGACCTGCTTCGCGGGTGCCACGCGCGCGGCCGGAAAGCGGCGCGGCGGACCGGCGCGCTGGCCACGCGCCAGCCCAGCCACGCCATCGGACCGAAGGCGAGATTGAGGTCGAGGACCTGGAACCAGAAGGGCGCGTCGAGCACCAGCACGCTGGCGATGCCGGCCGACAGGAAGGTGAAGCCGATGGCGAGCGCGCTGATGAGCCCATGGCCCGGCGCCAGCCGCGCCGCCACCGCGGCACCGGCAAAGGCCCCGGCGGCATGCGCGGCGAGCAGGGCCGGATAGGCCATCGAGCCCGGCACGGCCATCGCCGCGATGAAGCGTTCGGCCAGCAGGCTGCCTTCCTCGGGCAGCGGCAGCGGCAGGCCGGCCATGGCGAGGATCGCCGCGCCGACGGCGAGGCCCGCGCAGCAACCCGCGATGAAGGCGAGAAGGGTGGAGAGCAATTGGCGCATGGGCATCCTCAGTCAATTCTTGTAGCGTGGTTCGGTTGCACGCTACAGGGTGAATATGTCCGGCGTATGACTTGAGGAAGCGGCGGCACGCCAAGGAAGCACCCGGATTCTCCAGTCCCGTGCATCCCAGGTATCCACCAAAGCAATACCCCCGACAGCGCAAAGTGATTGACGCGAAGGATGGCGGTTAATAATATAACCGTAATTCTGATTTTACTTAGAAGCGTCCAAACACTCATCAGCAAAGGGCTTCCCATGCGTTTCTCCGTCTTCCTCAACGCGCGCACGATGCGTGCCGACGCCGACAAGCAACTGATCACCGACCTGGAGGAGCACGCCCTGCTGGCCGGCGAACTGGGCTTCGACGCCATCTTCCTGCCCGACCACCATTTCAACGGCTACATGCCGGTGGCCAGCGACAGCTACATGTTCGCCTCCTACCTGGCGGCCAAGCTGCCGGACATGCATTTCGGCTTTTCCGTCACGTCGGTGCCGCTGCACCACCCGGTGCGTTTCGTCGAACGCATCAACATCCTCGACCACCTGACGAAGGGCAAGCTGCTGGTCGGCATCGGCTCGGGCACCACGCCGGAAGAGATGATCGGCTTCGGCGTGAACTACAAGGATGCCGGCCGCATCGCCGAGGAAAACCTGCAGGCGGCCGAAGCGCTGTGGAACAAGACGGTCGATGACGCGCCGGTCGAGCTGGATGGCTTCCACAAGGGCCGCGTGCTGCAGCGCATCGCGCCGGCGCCGTATGGCGAAAAGCATGCGCGGCTGATGCCGGTGGCGATGAAGGAAAGCAGCACCACGCGCGCGGCCGTCAACGGCTGGCCGGCCTTTATCCCCGCGTTCACGCCGCCGAAGATCGGCGGCACGGAACCGCTCAGCCACGTCAAAAAATACTTCCGCAGCTACCACGAGCAGCTGCTGGCCGCCGGCCACCCGGCCGACACGGTGGCCGATGCGCTGTCGTGGACCACGCACAGCTACCAGTGCGTGCACCTGGCGCCCACCGACGAACAGGCGCACAAGGAAGTGCTGGAAATCCTGACCTCGTACCAGGAAGCCATCGAACGCGAGGCGGCCTTCAACGCCAGGGCCGAAGCGGACGAGGCAAACCGGAAGACCGACCGCACGAACAACGCGCTGACCGAGGAATGGATGGCCACCTGGTGCCTGTACGGCAGCCCGGAAACCGTGATCGGGAAACTGCGGGACTACCAGGAAGTCGGCATCGGCAATATCCTGTGCGGCACGGTGACCGGCCCGTTGACGGAAAAGCGCCTGGCCTATGCGAACCAGACGCTGCGCCTGCTGGCCGAACACGTGCTGCCAGCCTTCAAGTGACGCGCCGCCTGCCGTGGAGAACACCATGACGAGAGAGCTGACCATCGACGAGATGGCGACGCTGACCGCCGGCGCGACGATGTGGACCACGCCGGCCATCCTTGACGCCGGCATTCCCTCGCTGGCGATGGCGGACGGGCCGATGGGCGTGGCCGGCGCGCGGATCGACGAGCGTGACGTCTCGCTGCTCACGCCGGCGCCCATCGCGCTGGGCGCGAGCTGGGACCCGGCGCTGGTGCAAAGGGTAGGGCGGCTGGTCGGCGGCGAGGCGATCCGCCGCAATGTCGACCTGATGCTGGCGCCGAACCTGAACCTGGCGCGCAGCCCGCTGGCCGGCCGCGCCTTCGAGTACTTCTCCGAAGATCCCGTGCTGACGGGCACGCTGGGCGCCGCCTGGGTGCAGGGTTGCCAGTCCGTCGGCACGGGCGCGGTCGCCAAGCACCTCGTCTGCAACGACAGCGAGACGGAGCGCGACCGCATGAATGCCGTCGTCGACGAGCGCACGCTGCGCGAAGTCTATCTGCTGCCGTTCGAGATGGCGGCGGCGGCGGGATGCGCCGGCATGCTCACGGCGTACAACCGCGTCAACGGCCAATGGTGCGCCGAAGCGGGGCCGGTGGTGCGCGACATCGTGAAGGACGAGTGGCGTTTCCCCGGCGTGTTCATGAGCGACTGGTTCGGCACGCATTCCACGGTGGGCTCGCTGGCCGGCGGCCTCGACCTGGAAATGCCGGGGCCGGCGCGCTTTCTCGGTGCGCGCAGCGCCGGCGCCGTGGCCGAAGGGCAGGTGCCGCTGGCACGCCTGCAAGACGCGGCGCAGCGCGTGGCCGACACCGCGCGGCGCTTCGGCGCCGGCAAAGGCCAGCCGCTCGACGATGCCGCCGCGACCGAACTGCTGGTCGAAGCGGCAGCCGCCGGCTTCACGCTGGTGCGCAATGAAGGTGCCATGCTGCCGCTCGATCCGGCGAAGCGGCAGCGCATCGCCGTGATCGGCCCGAACGCCAGCGCGCCATGCTTCCAGGGCGGCACCTTCGCCAAGATCGCCGTCAAGCCCGATGCCGTGCTGCCGATCGATGCGCTGCGCGTGCGCTTCGGCGACGCCATCGCCAGCTACACGCCGGGTGTCGATCCGCAGCCGAAGCTGCCGCGCATGCCGGTGCGGCCGGCGCGCGCGCTCGACGATGGCTGCACGCGCGGCATGACGATCGAGTACTTCGACAATGCCGACCTGGCCGGCCGGCCCGTGCTGAGCGAGACGCGCGACACCAATTCGCTGACCTGGTTCCACGGCGTGCATGAAGCCGGCGCCTTCCAGGTCGCGGCGGGCACGCGCGCCAGCGGCCTGTTCACCGCCACCGAAAGCGGCGAGCACCGCTTCCACGTGGGCGGTACCGGCGCCCTGCGCCTGCTGGTCGACGGCGAGGAAGTCTTCCGCCGCGACGAACAGCTGGCGCCGGGCGACGTGATGGGGCGCCTGAAGAGCGGCGATGCCGACAGCGTCGTTATCCCGCTGGAGGGCGGCCGCACGGTGGAAGTCGTCGTCGAGCTGCGTTACACGCCGGCCCGCTGCCAGGGCCTGTGGTACGGCGTGCGCGCGCCCGGCACCGCCGCGGCGATGATGGCTGCCGCCGTGCAGGCAGCCCGCGACGCCGACACCGTCATCCTGGTGGTCGGCGAGACGTCCGATGCCAGCGTGGAGAGCAAGGACCGCGCCGATACCTGCCTGCCGTTCGAGCAGCTTGCCCTGATCGAACGGGTGTGCGCGGCCAATGCGAACACGGTGGTCGTCACCAATGTCGGCCATGCGTTCGACACGCGCTGGGAAACGCAGGCGAGGGCAGTGCTGCACTGCTGGTACCCGGGCCAGGAATTCGGCGCCGCGCTGGCCCAGGTGCTGGCCGGCGACCGCGAACCGGGCGGGCGCATGCCCGTCACGATCGCCCGCGACGATGCCGACTACCCGGCGTTGTCGCTGCGGCCGGACGCGCGGGGCGACCTGCACTACAGCGATGGCGTGCGCGTCGGCTATCGGGGCCTGGCCGCGCGCGGCGTTGCGCCGCGCCAGCCGTTCGGCGGCGGCCGCGGTTATGCCGAGTTCCACCTGCGCGATGCCGCCGTGCGCGAAGCGGCCGGCGGCTGCGAGGTCACCGTCACGCTGCGCAATACCAGCACGCGCGGCGGCGCCGAGGTCGTACAGGTGTACCGCACCGTACCCGAGCTGGCGCTGGTCGGCTACGCCAAGGCGTGGCTGGAGGCAGGCGCGGCGACAAGCGTCGTCATACCCGTTCCGCTGCGCCGCCTGCAAACGTGGCGCGATGGCTGGCGCACGCTGGAGGGGCCGATCCACCTGCTGGTGGGCCATTCCAGCGCCGACCTGCCGCTGTCGGTATCCATCACCATCCAAGGAGACAAATCGTGAACCACACCACCAATGCGGCCCGCGCCAGCGGCCGTGCGCCATTCGTCGTCGGCATCGGCGGCACGACCCGCCCCGGCTCCAGCACCGAATGCGCGCTGCGCGCCGCATTGCGGCATGCGCGGGAGCTGGGCGCCGAGACCCGCCTGTTCGGCGGCGAGGCGCTGGCAGCGCTGCCCGGCTATTCGCCGGAGCAGAGCGAACGCACGGCAGGGCAGCGCGACCTGGTCGAGGCGGTGCGGCGCGCCGACGCCGTGATCTTCGCCTCGCCCGGATACCACGGCGGCGTCTCGGGTCTCGTCAAGAACGCCATCGACCTGCTGGAAGACCTGCGCGCGGACGAGCGCGTGTACCTGGACGGCATGCCGGTCGGCTGCATCGTCACCGCGGCCGGCTGGCAGGGCTGCAATACCACCTTGGCGGCCATGCGCTCGATCGTGCATGCGCTGCGCGGCTGGCCGACGCCGCTGGGCGTGACGCTCAACACGGCCGGCGTGAAGCTGTTCGACGGCGATGGCCAGTGCCTGGAGGCGCAGGTGAGCGCGAGCCTGCGCACCCTGGCCGAACAGGTGGTGGGCGTGCGCAATCCCGCACCCGCGGCAGCATAAAAAACAAGAATTACGGTTCTAAAACCGTGCTATGCTGGATTCCACATGACGCCCGGCCATGACGGGCGCGTGCGGACACAAGAACATTGGAGACAAAACGCATGACCTGCCAGATCCACCCCTGCGCGGCCGGCACGGCCGCGACCCCGCCTCCCGCACCAACTTGCCGTTGATCCACCGGCCCGCGCCGCCACCGGCACGCGGGTCCGCGCAAGCGAATCGATAACGCCAGCTTGTCCGGCCGCTCCGCGCGGCACCGGCAAGGGCGCCGTGCGCCCCGTTGGCCCGCAGTCCCGAAAGAAAGGTGATTCATGACGATCAGTAAAGTGCAGTTCCGCCGGCAGCGGCCGGCCGCCGCGGGCGAAGGCCGCGTCGACAATCCGTCGCGCCGCGACGTGCTGGCCGCGCTGTTGGCAGGCGCGCTGGCTACTGCGTGGACCGGCTCCGCCGCGGGCGCCGCGCTGAAGGCCGCCGGCGCGGCCGCACCGGCGCGGTCCGCCCTGAACGCCGGCGAGATGGCGGTACTCGGCGCCGCCGCGCAGGTGATCATCCCCACGACCGACACGCCCGGCGCGCGCGAAGCGGGCGTGCCGCAGTTCATCGGCGCCCTGTACGCAGGCTGGATGACGGACGCCGAAGCGGCCGCCTTCCGCGGCGGCCTGGCCGGGCTGGACGACAGCGCGCGGCAGCGCTGGCAGCGCGGCTTCGCCGACTGCACGCCGGAGCAGGGCGCCGAACTGCTGCAGGCGCTGCGCGCGGCCAGCCCGTATGGCGGGCGCACGTTCTCGCTGGCCGACCGCATCCTCGACCCGAAGGCGCCGTTCTACCTGCGGCTGCGCGACCTGGTCGTGCTGGGCTACTTCACGTCCGAGACGGGCAGCAACCGCGAGCTGCGCTACATGCCGGTGCCCGGCAAGTTCGAAGCGAATGTCGACATCAAGACCTGGCCCTACCAGGTCGTCATCTGAGGACCATCATGAAGAAGGACATGAGCAAGGGCGCGCAATTCGACGCCATCGTGATCGGCTCGGGCATCACGGGCGGCTGGGCCGCCAAGGAGCTGACCGAGAAGGGGCTGAAGGTGCTGGTACTGGAGCGCGGCGCGAAGGTCGAGCACCAGACGGGATACATCCACGAATTCACGCCGCCGTGGCAGGCGCCCAATGGCGGGCTGCCCGAGCGCGAGCTGTTTGCGCGCGACTATGAAATCCAGAGCAAGATCGAGCGGGGTGCCTTCAGCTGGGCCAACCGCCACTACTGGATCAACGACCGTGAAAATCCGTACGAGCAGGTAAAACCGTTCCGCTGGCACCGCACCAATGTGCTGGGCGGGCGCTCGCTGACCTGGGGCCGGCAGTCCTACCGCTGGGGCAACGACGACTTTCTCGCCAATGCCCGCGATGGCCACGGCAACGACTGGCCGATCCGCTACGCCGACCTGGCGCCGTGGTATAGCCACGTCGAAAAATTCATCGGCGTGAGCGGCCAGCCCGAAGGCCTGGAGCATTTTCCCGACGGCGAGTACCTGCCGCCAATGGAGATGACGGCGCTGGAGCGCGCGCTGAAGGAACGCATCGAGGCGAAGTGGCGGGACCGCCGCGTGACGATCGGGCGCGTGGCCAATCTGACCGTGGAGCACAATGGCCGCGGCGCTTGCCAGAACCGCAATATCTGCAACCGCGGCTGCTCGTTCGGCGCCTATTTCAGCTCGCTCAGCTCGACCCTGCCGGCGGCACAGAAGACCGGGCGGCTGACGATCCGCACCGACAGCGTGGTGGAATCGATCGAGGTCGATCCGAAGACGAAGCGGGCCACCGGCGTGCGCGTGATCGACGCGAAGAGCGGCCAGCGGCTCACGTTCAAGGCGCGCGTCATCTTCCTGTGCGCCTCCACCTACGGCACCTTGCAGGTGCTGCTGCAATCGCGCAGCGCCACTCACCCGAACGGCATCGGCAACCACAGCGACAAGCTGGGGCGCTACCTGGTCGACCACCACGGCGTGGCCGCGTTCGGGGAGATCAAGGGTTTCGAGGACCGCAACTACAAGGGGCGCCGCGCCACCGGCATCCTGATCCCGCGCTTTCGCAACGTGGGCAGGCAGGACGAGGACGCCGACTTCACGCGCGGCTACGGCTTCCAGGGCGGCGCCATGCGCGACGACTGGACCAACACGGCGGCGCTCACCGACGACTTCGGCGCCGGCATGAAGCACAACATCGCGCGGCCTGGCAAGTGGGTGGCCTTCCTGGGCGCGTTCGGCGAACAGCTGCCGCAGGCGCACAACCGCGTCACGCTCAACGACAGGAAGCCCGGCAACCATGGCTTGCCGCAGCTGAGCTTCGACGTGGCCTACGGCGAGAACGAGAGAAAAATGGCCGTCGACGCCGGCAGGCAGGCCGAGCAGATGCTGAAGGCGGCCGGCGCCGAGCGCGTGCAGCTGATCCCCGTGCGGACCATGCCCGGCGTATCCATCCACGAGATGGGCGGCGCGCGCATGGGGCACGACCCGGCCGAGTCGGTGCTCAATGCGCACAACCAGGTGCATGGGGTGGACAACCTGTTCGTCACCGATGGCGCGGCCATGGCGTCGGCGGGCACCGTCAATCCCTCGCTCACCTACATGGCGTTGACGGTGCGCGCGGTCGACTACGCGGTGGCCCAGATCAAGGCTGGCCGGATCTGATGCCCGCGAAGCGGGGGCGCGCACCCGCTTTGTTTTGCTTCGAATATAACGGTAATTCTAATTCTTGAAAGGGCAAGGCATGACGACCCCCAAACTGCGCTGGGCTTATATGGATCACTGGCGCATCGATACGCCGCAGGGCCAGCTGTCGCAATACACGTCCGTGAAGCGCTTCGACGCCTTCCTGAAGCAGATCTCGGCGCTGGGCTTCGAGGCCATCGAAACCTTCGACTTCCACCTCGGTCCGCTGCGCGAGCTGTTCGGCTCGCTGGAAAACGCCCGCGCCTTCATGCAGGAGCGCGGCATCGACCGCGTGCTGAGCCTGTTCCACGCGGTGATGTACGACGAGCGGCAGAGCGCGCCGCACGTGCGGGCCACGCATGACCACATCTTCAACTACGCGCAGCACATCATGCGCTCTTCCGCCGGCCTGGGGGTGCAGAACTTCATCGTCATGCCGGCCGGCCTGTACTACGACGTGGAACCGGTCACCGACGACAAGCTGCGCGCCTGCGCCGAATTGTGGAACCGCGTCGGCAAGATGACGCTGGACCATGGCGTGAAGACGTGCTGCCACCATGAATTCTTCTGCGGCATCCGCTCCGCCGAACAGCTGCGCAAGTTCTACGAGTGGACCGATCCGCGCTACGTGTTCCTGTGCCTGGACACGGCGCAGCACGTGATCGCCGGCGTCGATCCCGTCGACCTGTACCTGGAGCTGCACGAGCGCTGCGCCGCGTTCCACATGAAGGACACGAAGCACGTCGACCTGGTGGGCGACTACCGCCGCAAGCCCGATGCCGAGGTGATGGCGACGACCACGCCGCGCTGGTTCCACGAGATGGGCACGCCCGGCGGCCTGGTGGACTTCCCGGCGCTGATGGCGGCGATGAAGGAGTGCGGCTTTGAAGGCTGGGTCGGCGTCGAGCACGACAAGGCCGACGTGGGCGGCGGCAACTACCCGGAAAGCACGGCGCTGGCGGCATGGTACATCCAGCACGTGCTGAAGAAAATCTACGCGTGAGGCAGGTAATGAACGGACAGATCAAATGGGCGTACGGCGTCAACCAGTGGAAGGCCGGCTTCACCAGCTTCGCGCGGCTCGAGGAAATCGAACGGGCGCTGAAGGTGACCGCCGCCTGCGGCTTCGACGCGGTCGAGCTGAACGCGGGCAGCGGCCGCTGGGACCCGATCGGGCGCCCGGAGAACATCGCGATCAACTTCGGATCGGCGGCGCATTTCCGCCTGAAGCTGGCCGAGCTCGGCATCCACCGCGTGTCCAGCACCTTCTTCGATCCGACGGTGATGAGTTTCGAGGAACTGCATTTCGGCCTGATGAGCACCCAGCCGGCGGACCGCGACCGGATCGTCGCCCAGGCGCGCATTCATGCCGGGATGCTGGCGGAAGTGGGCGGCGACGTGCTCGTGGTGCGGCCGTTCCCGTCGTTCTGGAAGGAGGGCGCGCTCGACGAAACCCGCATGGCCGCCGCCGCGGCCTGCTGGAACGCCGTCGGCGCCATGGCCGCCTCGCTGGGCCTGAAGACGGCGCTGCATGTCGATGCGCTGTCGGCACTGCGCACGGCCGACGAACTGGATCGCCTGCTGCAACTGTGCGACAGCGACAACGTGGGCCTGGCCATCGACACGGCGGAACTGACCATCGCCGGCCATGACGTGGTGGCGCTGTACCGCCGCTTCCACGAACGCGTGCTGCACTTCCACTTCAAGGATGCGCTGGCCGTCGACACGCTGGGCGAGTACCGCCTGCCGAACGCCGAACGGGCCATGATCGCGGCGGGTGGGGAGCGCGAGGTGCAGCGCTGGTTCGGCGAGATGGGGAGCGGGCTGGTGGACTTCCCGGCGCTGCTGGCGGCAATGCGCGAACTGGGCTACGCGGGCTGGATCGTCGTCGAAAGCGACAAGGGGCCCGAGCCGATCGCGAGCGGCATGATGCTCAACGCCTGGTACCGGCGCCATGTGCTGGAGCGGGCCGGCGACCTTTCGCTGCGCTGATCGGGAGGCGCCATGAACCTCCACGAGACGGGCGCCGAGGAAGGCGCCAGGCAAGGTGCCAAGGAAGGGGCCAGGCATGGCGGGGCGGCGCCTGCGCGTACCGCCGGCCGCGCGCAAGGCATCGCGCTGATGGCGATCCTGGCCATGCCCACGCTGGCGCTGGCCGCGCTGGTCCCGGGCCTGCCGCAACTGTTCCAGCAGTTTTCCGCGGTGCCGAACTTCCAGCTGCTGGTGCCGATGATCATCACGGTGCCGTCGCTGTGCGTGGCGCTGTTTTCCGGGTTCATGGGTGCCATCGCCGACCGCTGGGGGCGGCGCCGGCTGCTGCTGGCGGCGCTGTTCGCCTTCGCCCTGCTGGGGCTCGCGCCGCTGATGTTCGACAGCCTGCTGCTCATCGTCGCCAGCCGCGTCGTCGTCGGGCTGGCCGAGGCGGCCATCCTCACGGTGGGCAATGCGCTGATGGGCGATTATTTCGAAGGCGAGGAGCGGCAGAAGTGGCTGGGCTACCAGAACATGTTCGCGCCGCTCATCGGCTCGGCCATCCTGCTCTCCGGCGGTTTCCTGGCCGGCGTGCACTGGCGCTATCCGTTCCTGCTGTACCTCTCCGGCTTCGCCGTGCTGGCGCTGGTCTTCTTCGTCTGCCATGAGCCGCGCAGGGGCGCCGCCGAAGCGGAGCGGCCCGCGGCCACGCCATTCCCCTGGCGCGTGTCGCTGCTCGTGTGCGGCGTGACGATCCTGTTCGCGCTGGTGTTCTTCGTGCAGGCCGTGCAGCACGGCCGCATCTTCGCCGACATGGGCGTGGCGTCGCCGGAGCGCATCAGCGTGCTGGCCACGGTGGCCAGCCTGGGCACCGTGCTGGGCGGCTACCTGTTCAAGCGCTTCGGCGGCCTGTCGGTGACGACGTGGATGGCCATCGTGCTGGCCTTCTATGGCGTCAGCTACGTCGGCGTGGCGTGGGCGCCCGATCTCGTCGTCGGCCTGCCGCTCGACGCGCTGGGCCAGGTCGGCGGCGGGCTGATGCTGCCGGTGCTCGTCACCTGGGCCTTGCAGCACTACGGCTTCGAACACCGCGGCCGCGGCATGGGCCTGTGGGGCGGCTCGTTCTTCCTGGGCCAGTTCCTCAGCCCGCCGTTGCTGACCCTGATCGGCAGCTTCGGTTTCACTTTCCTCGGCAGCGTGGCCGTGGTGGGCGCAGCCTGCGCCGCCGCCGCGCTCGTGCTGCTCGTCACTCACCTGAAAGAGACATGACATGCAATTCGCAGCCTGTATCGAATGGATGTTTGCGGACGCCGGCGCGGACCTGCCGGCGCGCATCCACGCCGCCGCCGCGGCCGGCCTCAAATCCGTGGAATTCCACCTGTGGCGCGACAAGCCGCTCGATGCCATCGAGGCGGCGCTGCGCCAGACCGGCGTGCGCCTGCGCAGCTTCTGCGTCGACCCGCGCCGCAGCCTGGCCGACCCCGCAGACCATGACGCCGTGCTGGCGGCGGTGGCCGATGCGATCCCGGTCGCACGGCGCTTCCAGGGCGCGGCGATGATCCTCGCTTCGGGCTTCACGCGCCCCGGCGTGCCGGACCAGGAGCAGTTCGACGCGGTGGTCGCGGTGCTCAGGCGCGCGGCGGCGCTGGCCGAAGCGTCGGGTACCACGCTGTGGCTCGAGCCGGTGTACATGATCGTTGGCGGCCAGCGCATGTTCGTCGACACGATCGGGCGCGGGCTCGATATCGTGGCCGCCGTCGACAGTCCCGCACTGCGCCTTCTGGCGGACGTGTTCCATGCCGCGCAAACGGGCGAGGCGTTCGGCCCGGCCGTGCGCGGCCGCATGGCGCTGGTGGGGCATGTGCAGGTGGCCGACACGGGCGGGCGGCACGAACCGGGCACGGGCGATATCGACTGGGGGCACGTGATGGCCGCGCTGCGCGACGGGAAGTATGCCGGGGAGATCGGGCTGGAGTACTTCCCCACCTTGCCGGACGTTGCATCGCTGGCAGCCGCGCGCCGGGCGCTGGGCCTGGCCGACTGACGGCCAGGCCATGCCGCCCACCAGTGCCCATGCCCGTGCGCCCAAGCAGGGCCGGAGCCGCGAATCCTTCGAACGCATCATCGCCGCCACCCTGGACCTGCTGGGCGAACGCGCTTATGACCAGATCACGCTGGCCGAAATCTGCCGGCGCGCCGGCGTATCCACCGGGTCGCTGTACGGCCGGGTCGATGGCAAGGACGAGCTGCTGCGCGTGGTGCAGGTGCGCTTCCTCGCCGGTCTTGCCGGGCAGTTCACCCGCGAGGCGGACCGCATCGCCGCCGAGGCGCGCGGGCTGGAGCAGGTCGTGCCGGCCGTCGTCCGCGGCCTCGGCGCCCTGCTGAAGGACAATGCCAGCCTGCTGCGCGCGTTCATGCTGCGGGGCACCAGCGACCCGGTCATCGGCGCCGCGGGCAAGAAGTCGGCACTGGAGACGTTTGCGAAGTTCATCGCACTGCTCCAGACGTGCCGCGGCGAGATCCGCCATCCGCACCCCGACCGGGCCATCGAGACCGGCATACAGCTCATCTACGCCACGCAGGCGCGCTTCCTGGGGCTGGACAGCATCGGCCGGCTGGACGAGGCGGGCAGCTGGAGCCAGTTCCTGGACGACCTGTCGGACATGCTGCTGGCCTTCCTGCTGTTCAGGCCCGGCCGATAAACAGTCGAAAAACGGTCGAGGCGCGGCCAACGTGCAGCCACGGGGCGCTATCGAAGACCTGGATAGGTGCTATCCATACAAACCGGTGGCGTCGATGCACTTTTTGATGGGAAAAGGCGGCGGGAAGCGATATCATAATTTCAGTTCTGATTTCCCCCGCTGAAGCAGCCAGAGAGCTGCACACCATCCAGGAGACACACGATGCAGAGCAACAGCCCCCAAGCACACCGCCAGGCCGACTGGCGCCAGGGATGGATCCTCGTCTTTTCCGGCTTCCTGCCGGTGATGGCGATCATCGCCCTCGCGCCCACCTTGCCCACGCTGCTGGCGCACTTCCACGACGTACCCAATGCCAGACTGATGGTGCCGCTGCTGATCACGGCGCCCAGCGCGTGCATCGCGCTGTTTGCCCCTGCGGCCGGCGCCATCGCCGACCGGTTTGGCCGCCGCAAGCTGCTGCTGTGGGCCATGGCCCTGTACGGCGCCGGCGGCCTGCTGCCTTTCTTCATCGATAATTTCTGGGCCGTGGTGGCGGGGCGCTTCGTGATCGGCATCGGCGAGGCCGGCGTGCTCACCGTCGTCAACACGCTGCTGGCCGACTATTACGAGGAGCAGGCGCGCCACCGCTGGCTGATGATCCAGGGCGTGGTCGGGTCCATGCTCGGCACGCTCACCATCGCCTGCTCGGGCTTCCTTGCCGCGCAGGGCTGGCAATTCCCCTTCCTCGTGTATGGCGTGGCGATCCCGATCTTCCTCGCCAGCCTGGCCTTCCTGTTCGAACCGGCGCCGCGCGGCAAGCGCCTGCATAAAACCGACGGCGCGCCGACCGCCACGCCGTTCCCCAAGCTCGTCGCGCTGATGGTGTGCGGTGTGACGGTGGTGCTGTCGACGATCTACTACGTCCAGGTGATCAATTTTTCGCTGCTGCTCAAGGAAATGGGCGTTGGTGATCCCAAGTCGATCGGGCTGTGGATGGCGATCCCCAGCATCGGCGTGCCGATCGGCGCCGTCATCTTCCGCTACACGACGCGCTTCGGCGCCGGGGCGCAGATCTTCCTCGTGTTCGTCGGCTATGCCATCGGCCTGGGCGGCATCGGCATGGCGCCGGACTACAAGGTCGCGCTGGCCTTCGCGTTCGTGCAGCAGCTGGCCAACGGCATCATCGTGCCCGCCCTGATCGCCTGGACACAGAGCAAGTACTCGTTCGAACACCGCGGCCAGGGCATGGGCTGGTGGGCCAGCTCCTTCTTCGTGGCCCAGTTCCTGTCGCCCGCCGCCGTGAACGCCATGCGTGGCCTGGTGGGCGACTTGCAGGGCGCATTCCTGGCCTTCGGCATCATTGCCGGCGTGTGCGCCCTCGGCGCCGTGCTGCTGCGGCTGCGGCGGCCGCCGGCACCCGCCTACTCGTAGCCTCACCGCCGCAACCGGCGGCCGCACATTGGTGTCGGACATCCCTCGGGATATCGGACACCGGTTTTCCCCACCATTCACCAGGGCCCGCGACAGGGCCAGGGACCCCTGCATCCCGAATATCCAGAGGAATCACATGACCACATCCCACCAGATCAAGCGCGGCGTCTCCCTGTACAGCTACCAGTACGAGACCTTCCTTCGCCAGATGACCCTCGACGACTGCATCGCCCACGCCGCCGGCCTCGGCGCGCGCGGCATCGAAGTCGTCAGCGAACAGTCGTTCACCGGCTTCCCGGACGTGCCCGAGGAGCAGGTGGCCGGCTGGTTCGCCTCGCTCGAACGCCATGGCGCGTATCCGCAATGCCACGACATGTTCCTGGACGTGAAGCTGTACAAGGACCGCAAGCTGAACTTCGACGAGATGGTCGCCTCCCTGAAACGCGACCTGCGCTTCGCCAAGCGCATCGGCTGCCGGAACGTGCGCATCATCGTCAACACGCCGCCGGAAGTGGTGGTCGCCTGCGTGCCGCTGGCCGAGGAACTCGACGTGCGCATGGGCATCGAGGTGCATTCGCCCTTCCACTTCGACCACCCATGGATATTGCGCTACACGGAACTCACGCGTGCCACCGGTTCGGACCACGTGGGCTACGTGCCCGACATGGGCATGTACACGAAAAACTACCCTCCGGTGTTCCGCGACCGCTTCCTGCGCATGGGCGCGACACCGAAGATCGTCGAATTCATCCTGCAGGCGCATGCCGCGCGCGTGCTGCCCGACTACGTGCTGATGGACGTGCGCAAGATGGGCGCCAACGCCGTGGATTTGCAGATGGCCGAGACGCTGCGCCACAACATCTGGAGCAATCCGCGCCGCATGCTCGAGTTCATGCCGTGGATCTTCAACATCCACGCCAAGTTCTACGAGATCGACGACAGCGGGCGCGAACCGGCCATTCCCTACGAGGAGATCATCCCCGTGCTGATCGAGGGCGGCTACGACGGCCACCTGTCCAGCGAATACGAAGGCCAGCGCCACATCGAGGATGCCTTCGAGGTCGACGGCCGCGAGCAGGTACGGCGGCAACAGGAAATGTTCAAGCGCCTGCTGGGCGAAGTCTGACAACCGCGGTCTGGAAAGAAAAGGAGAAACCATGTACGACCAGCACATCATCTATCCCGGCAGCGTGCGCAATACCGACGACGGCGCCGGCTGGCAACTGGGCGCGCGCCTGCCGTATTACCGGGGCCAGATCCTCTCGGCCGTCGAGGATATCGCCTTGACCGTGGACGGCAACAGGGTCCCGCGCGAACACGTGCGCTTCACGGTGCGCGGCATGACCTTCACGCTCGACGAGCTGGAGACCGAATATGTCGAACGCTGGGAATTCGGCGAAGTCGCGCAGGTCACCGTCCTGCAGCCCGGCGGGCTGCCGCCCGGCGAACACGAGGTGACGGCGGCGGTCCAGCTGCGCATCTCCTACCTGCCGTGGAGTCCCGTGACCAGCTGCACGGCACGCGCGGCCATCGAGGCGGCGCACACTTAACGGGAACATCACGCGGCCGCGAAGGCGAGGCTGGCCTGGTTGCCAGCCCGTTCCCCACGCACGCCCATGCGCGGCCGCGCAGTATCCACCGCGTCGATCCCTGGCATCCAAACAATCACGCCGGCCGGGGCATCGAAACGGGTCCTTCAGCACCTATCATTTTTCGCACAAACACAGAATTGACGGCCGGTCCAGGACCGCCGGATAACCAGGAGACGAAAATGAAGCACCCCAAGCCCAGCGCCATCGCCCATGCCCTCTGCGCCGCCGGCTGCCTGTCCTTGTCGGCCGGCGTCGCCGCGCAGGCCGGTGACGCCAGCCAGGAAGCACGGCCGGACCGCGGCGGCATCGCCGAAGTGATCATCACCGCGCAAAAGGTGGCGCAGCCCGCCAGCAAGACGCCGCTGGCGCTGTCGGTCGTGTCCGGCGACGACCTGAAGAACGCCGGCACGAACGACCCGCGCGCCCTGGCCGAGGCGCTGCCCAATGTCGAAATCGCCCAGGAGAGCGGCATGCTGCAGGTATCGATCCGCGGCGTGACGAGCCTGGACATGACGGAAAAGGGCGACCCCTCCGCCGCCTTCCATGTCGACGGCGCCTACATTCCACGCTACGAAGCGCAGGCGGCCGCCTTCTTCGACCTGGACCGCATCGAAGTGCTGCGCGGCCCGCAGGGCACGCTGTACGGCCGCAACGCCACGGCGGGCGCGATCAACCTGATCACGAACAAGCCCACGCGCAAGCTGGAAGGGAAGGTGGGCGTGGAGATCGGCAACTACCGCACGAAGCGGCTCGACGCCATGCTCAACGTGCCGCTCGGCGAGAACTGGGCGATGCGCGCGGCCATCAACACGAACAAGCACGATTCCTACTACAACCCGGGGCCGAACACGATCGAGCTGGAAAGCCAGGACGACAAGTCGGCGCGCCTGCACCTGCTGGGCAACTTCGGCAAGGATACGAGCCTGCTGCTCACCGCCGAGAAGAACAGGATCGGCGGCGGTGCATCCTCACCGGTACCGATCACGAACTTCTTCGACGGCGAGCTGGTCGGCAAGCTGCCCTTCACGCCGGCGGGCCGTGGCAACCACATCAAGGACCCTGTGTATGTGGATCGCGGCAAGGACGTGCAGCGCACCACCTATTGGGAGTTCAAGCAGGACGCCGGCTCGCACCGCGACAACGAGGCGACCTCGCTGCGCGGCGAATTCAAGACCCGCGTGGCCGACATCGATGTCACCTACCAGCTGGCGAAGATGCGCCTGAAGCTGGACCAACTGAACAACGGCGTGTACTTCGGCTTCCCGTTCACCACATTGAACATCGGCGACAGCGACGCGGTATCGCACGAGTTCCGCCTGAACTCCACCGGCAACGGGCCGCTGCGCTGGGTGGCGGGCGTGTACAAGTTCGACGAGGACATCTTCCGCCGCGCCGCCTACACGACCTATGTCACCGCGCCATTCGGCCAGTTCAACATCCAGTTGCCGTTCCTCGCCACCTTGAACAACAAGTCCACGGCGGCCTTCGGCCAGGCCACCTGGGCGATCCGTCCCGATACGCGCCTGATCGCCGGCGTGCGCCGCACGCGCGACCGCAAGTCCGGCTACGATCCGCTGTCCGGCGAGGCGGCCGTGCCGCCGGCCACGGAGAGCTCGAAGGCCTACTCGGAAGACGTGCGCTTCAATAACACCAGCTGGAAGCTCGGCATCGACCACGACCTGCGCCAGAACGTGATGGTGTACGGCTCCATCTCGACGGGCTACAAGGCCGGCGGCTTCAACGCCGAGCGCGATACGGGCGTGTACCGCCCCGAGACGCTGAAGGCCTACGAGGCCGGCATCAAGGGCCGCTTCCTGGACAACCGCCTGCAACTGTCGGCGAACGTGTTCCACTATGCGTACGAAGACCAGCAGCTGACGACGACGACCTGCCGCACGAACGATCCGGCCTCCTGCCATTCGTTCACGGCCAACGCGGCCAATTCGGAAGTCGACGGCGCCGAGTTCGAGGGCCAGCTGCGCGTGCTGGGCGACGGCACCTTGCGCGCCAGCCTGGCGTTCACGGACGCGAAATACAAGAACTACCAGCCGACCGCGACGATCGACTTCTCGGGCCAGAAGCTGGACCGGGCGCCGACATCGACCGTCGGGCTGGGCTACACGCATCACTTCGCGGTGGCCAACGGCGGCGAGATCACGGCCACCGTGAACACCCGGCACTCGACGTCGTACTACATCAGCGACCCGGTCGAAGGTATCCGCTACCGCCAGCCTTCGTACTGGAAATCCGACGCGTCGATCGGCTACGCGAACCCGGACGGCACCTGGAACGTGCAGCTGTTCGTGAAGAACATCGAGGACACGGTGAAGATCGAGAGCCGCGTGCCGGGTTCGTTCTTCCTCAACGATCCGCGCACCTTCGGCGTGCGGGCCGCCTACAACTTCTGAGTCATTCGCCGGGCATGGCGTGCTCCGCCATGCCCGGCGCCCCGTCCATGTAGCCGCTGGCTACGCCGGCGCCACGTTCCGGGCACGGCCGCCACGCGCTTGCCGCGCCTCACCCGGCAAGACCGCCGAGCCGGCTGAGACACTTGTCGCAGGCGCCGCCTCGCCTGCGACAAGTGTCGGCGCCGGTTGCGCGCATTTCCCTCCCATCTCCCCGGTTTTCCACGCAAAACGGTCCTCACGCACGTCAAACGCGTGGTGGCATCGAATTTGCTCAACGTCTCCTGCATGCGCTGCCTGTCCTCACCGGACCCGCGCATGGACCACCTACAAGGAGACAGTACTGATGAAGCCGACACCGGAACACCTGCTCTGGATGTACGAGAAGATGATCGAGATCCGCGCCTATGAAGAGACGATGGCGAAGGTCTACATGGAAGGGAAGCTGCCGCCGAAAATCCAGAAGGGGCTGGCGTTCGATATCGGGGCCGGGCCCGTGCCCGGCGAGATGCACCTGGCCGCCGGGCAGGAACCCGTGGCGGTCGGCGTCTGCGCGCACCTGGGCGACCAGGACAGCGTGGTGGGCGCCCACCGCTCCCACCACTTCGCGATCGCCAAGGGCGTGCCGCTCGACGCGATGACCGCCGAGATGTTCGGCAAGGACACGGGGCTGGGTCGCGGCAAGGGCGGCCACATGCACCTGTTCCACGTGCCGACCCGTTTTTCGTGCAGCGGTATCGTCGGTGCCAGCGCGCCCCAGGCATGCGGCGCCGCGCTGGCCGCCCGCAAGCTGGGCACCGACTCCGTCGCCGTCGCCTTCTTCGGCGAGGGTGCGGCCAACCAGGGCGCGTTCCATGAATCGCTGAACCTGGCGGCGGTGTGGAAGCTGCCCGTGGTCTTCGTCTGCGAGGACAACAAGTACGGCATCTCGGTCGAGAAATCGGTGTCCACGGCCGTCGCGTCGAATGCCTCCCGCGCGGCCGCCTACGGCATGCCGGGCGTGCTCGTCGAGCGCAACGACGCCATCGACGTCTACGCGGCGGCGGGCGCCGCCATCGCCCGCGCGCGCCGTGGCGAAGGCCCCACGCTGATCGAGGTGAAGACCGACCGCTACTTCGGCCACTTCCAGGGCGACCCCGAGAACTACCGCCCGAAGGGCGAGGGCGCCGCGCTGCGCCAGGACGATCCGATCGCGCGGCTGGCCGCCGCCCTGCGCGGCGCGGGTCTGCTCGACGACGGGCGCGAACACGTGCTGCGCATGCGCATCGCCGGCCGCATCGAATCGGCTTTCGCGTATGGCCGCCAAAGCCCGTATCCGGCGGCGCGCGACGCCTTCGAGCACGTTTTCGCCGATTGAAGACTTGATACCAGGAGACACCATGCAAGAGAGCAGCAAAGACGGCGCCGTGCGCACGCTGACGATGGCGCAGGCCATTGCCGAGGCGATCGGCCAGGAGATGGAACGCGATCCGTCCGTGTTCGTCATGGGCGAGGACATCGGCAGGTACGGCGGCATCTTCAGCGCCACCACCGGCCTGCTGGACCGCTTCGGCCCGGAACGGGTGATGGAAACGCCGATTTCGGAAACCGCCTTCATGGGCGCGGCCGTGGGCGCCGCGGCGGAAGGGCTGCGGCCCATCGCGGAGCTGATGTTCGTCGACTTCTTCGGCGTCTGCTTCGACCAGATCTACAACCACATGGCCAAGAACTGCTACATGTCCGGCGGCGCGGTGAAGCTGCCGGTGGTGATCACGACCGGCATCGGCGGCGGCTACAACGACGCGGCCCAGCACTCGCAGTGCCTGTACGCGAGTTTCGCCCACATGCCCGGCCTGAAGGTGGTGGTGCCGTCTAATGCCTACGACGCGAAGGGCCTGATGATCCAGGCGATCCGCGACAACAACCCGGTGGTGTTCTGCTACCACAAGGGCATCATGGGCCTGTCGTGGATGTCGTATTTCGAGGGCAGCACGAACGCGGTGCCGGAACAGGCGTATGCGATCCCGTTCGGCAAGGCGCGCGTGGTGCGCGAGGGCAGCGATGTCACCATCGTGACGCTCAGCCAGATGGTGCACAAGGCGGCGCTCGCGGCCGAGCAGCTGGCCGGCGAAGGCATCTCGGTCGAAGTGCTGGACCTGCGCACCATCGTGCCCCTCGACCGCGAAGCCGTGCTGGCCAGCGTGGCCAGGACCGGTCGCGTGCTCGTCGCCGACGAGGATTACCTGAGCTTCGGCCTGTCCGGCGAGATCGCCGCGCTGGTCGCCGAGCACCTCGACACCGTGCCGTTGCGCGCGCCCGTGCGCCGACTGGCGGTGCCCGACGTGCCGATTCCATTCAGCCGGCCGCTCGAACAGGCCGTGATTCCACAAGTCGAGTCCATTGCCGACGCCGTGCGCGGCCTGATGGAAGCAGGAAAACCGATCAATTCATTACTCCAGGGAGCACCAGCATGACCGAAGCAAGGACCGAAGCAATGACCGAAGCAAGGCTGGAAGGCGGGGTGTGGGACGACGTCGAGGAGGGCACCGAAGCCCTGTTGCAGGAATGGCTGGTGGCAACCGGCGACGAGGTGGCGGCCGGCCAGCCGCTGGCGATCGCCGAGCTGGTGAAGACGACGCACGAGGTGACCGCGCCGGTGGCGGGGCGCGTGACGGCGCTGCTGGTGGCGGCGGGCGAGACGTTCGGGCGCGCGCAGCCGCTGGCGCGGATCGGGGACTAGGCCATGGGCACCGCAACCCCTGTGGAGGACCGCCCGGCCGGGCAGCCGGGCAAGGTACCGCTGGCCGGCATGCGCGGCGCGATCGCGCGCAATATGGAACAGGGCTGGCGCGTGCCGCGCGTGGCCCAGTCGATCGAAGCCGACGTGTCGGCGTTGCAGGCGCTGCGCGACGCCGCCGGCGAAGGCGCCAGGAGCAGCCTGACGGCCTACGTGCTGCGCGCCGTCGCGCTGTGCCTGCGCGAGCATCCGCGCCTGAACGCGCGGCTGCTCGACAAGGATATCGAGCTCATGGAAGACATCAACCTGGGCCTGGCCGTGAGCCTGGACGAAGGCCTGATGGTGCCGGTGCTGCGCAATGCCGACCAGAAGAGCACGGCGGAGCTGGCGGCCGAAGCACGCCAGTTGGCCGAGGGCGCGCGCGCCGGCAGCCTGTCCCCCGGCAGCTACCAGCGCGGCACCTTCACCGTCACCAGCCTGGCCGGCACCGCCATCGACAGCTTCACGCCGATCCTCAACGCGCCGCAAGTGGCGATCCTCGGCGTGACCCGCGTCGCCGCCAGGCCGGTGGCGCGGGGGAGCGGCGTGGTGGTGGCGCCGATGATGGGGCTGCACCTGGTGTTCGACCACCGCGCGGTGGACGGCTATCCGGCCGCGCTGTTCCTGACGGCGCTGAAGCAGCGCCTGGAAACGGCGGAGGGGCTGTGATGGACAACCGTGCGGTCTTCATCGACACGGTGACCTGCCGCGAGGAACAGGCGTGGAACGCGGCCCAGCTGGACGAGCCGGTGACCGAGCCGCGCATGCGGCTGTGGACCTACCGCGCGCCGGGCGTGGTGCTCGGTTGCTCGCAGGGGGCCCTGCGCGAGCGGCTGGACGGCGCGCATACGCTTGCCGGCGCGGTCGTGCAGCGCGGCTCGGGCGGCGGTGCCGTGCTCACCGGGCCGTGGATGGTCAGCGCGTCGATCGTGTTGCCGCCGGCGCACCCGCTGCTCGGCCGTGGCACCCTGTCGAGCTACCGCTGGCTGGGCGCGCTGCACGCGGGCCTGTTGCGCGATATCGGCATCGCCGCCTATGCCATTCCTCCCGAGGAGGTGCGGCTGCGCGAGGCCGATGGGGGGCTGAAGTGGGCCTGCTATGGCGGCGTCTCGCCATGGGAGGTGGTGGTCGGCCGGCGCAAGATCGTCGGGCTCGCCCAGCTGCGGCGGCGCACCGGCGTGCTGCTGACCTCCGGCACGCTCATCGGCCGGCCCGACTGGCCGCTGCTGTGCGATGCGCTCGGCCAGCCGCCCGCCGACGCGGCGCTGCTGGAAGAACGCACCACCTCGTTCGCCGAGCAGCTGGGCGCGCCCATCCTCGCCGAGGTGCTGGCCGAGCGCCTGCACCACATGTTGACCGACGTGCTCGGGGCGGCCGCCGACGCCACCGTTGCGTGCCCGCCCACGCCGAGGGCGCAACGCCAATTCTTCCTGTCGCATTGATGAAAGGACCAAGATGAACGAACCAGTCAAACCCGCCTGCGGCGGGACCGGCATGCGCGTGCTGCCGAAAACGATCACCGTGACGCGGCGGGGCTTCCTGCACGGCGGCGCGATGGCCCTGGGCATCGCGGCGGTGACCCCCGCCGCGCTCGGCGAGCCGGCGGCCGCGGGGCTTGCCCGGACCTTCCGCGTGCTGGGCGCGCCCGCGGCGGCGACCCTGCTGCGCATGGCGCGCGACGTATTTCCCCACGACCGGCTGGCCGAACGCTATTACGCCGATGCGCTGCGCCCCCTCGAGCGCGCCATGGCGAAGGACAAGGCGCTGGCCGCGATGGTGCGCGCCGGCGTGCGCGACCTCGACGCGGCAGCCAGGGCCCGCTTCGGCGCGGCCTACGCCGCCGTGCCGGCCGAAGCCGACCGCGTTGCCCTGCTGCAGGGGATCGAGGCGACGCCTTTCTTCCAGAAGATCCGCGGCGACATGGTGACCAGCCTGTACGACAACAAGGCCGTCTGGCCCCTGCTCGGCTACGAGGGCTCCTCATGGGAGCAGGGCGGCTACCTGGCGCGCGGGTTCAACGACATCGACTGGCTGTAGGCGGCCGGCGCAGCACCATAACAATACAGGAGACAGCATGAGCAGGAAATTCGCATTGAACGACCCGGACGTGGTCGTGATCATCGGCTCGGGCGCCGGCGGCGCCACGCTGGCGCACGAGCTGGCGCGCAAGGGCGTCGACAAGATCGTGATGCTGGAAGCGGGCAAGCATTTCACGCAGGCCGATTTCGAGAACGATGAATGGGCCATGTTCAACAAGCTTTCCTGGCTCGACAAGCGTATCTCGGCCGGCGGCTGGCACCACACGAAAACCTATCCGAACCTGCCGGCCTGGATCGTCAAGGCCGTGGGCGGCTCGACGGTGCACTGGTCCGGCGTGGCGCTGCGCTTCCAGGAGCACGACTTCCGCACCCGTACCGTGTATGGCGCCGTGGAAGGCGCCAACGTGCTGGACTGGCCCATCACGCTGGAAGAGCTGCAGCCCTACTACGAGCTGGCGGAAAAGAAGATGGGCGTGGCGGGAACGCGCGCGAGCGGCTTGCCGCCCATGCCGGAAAGTAACCAGACGAAGGTGGTGGCGGCCGGGGCCCGCAAGATCGGCTACCAGCGCATCATCCGGCCCGTCGCCTCGAACTCGCAGCCGTACGACGGAAGGCCCGGCTGCATGCAGATCGGCTTTTGCATGCAGGGCTGCAAGATTGGCGCGAAATGGTCGACGCTGTACACGGAAGTGCCGCGCGCCGTGGAAACGGGCCGGGTGGAATTGCGGTCCGAGAGCATGGCGCTGCAGATCCGCCACGACAGGGCCGGCAAGGTGAACGGCGTGCTGTACGCCGACCGCAAGGGCCGCCACGTGCTGCAGAAGGCGCGGCTCGTGTGCGTGGCCGGCAACTCGATCGAATCGCCGCGCCTGCTGCTCAACTCGGCGTCGGCGATGTTCCCCGACGGCCTGGCCAATTCGTCCGGCCAGGTGGGGCGCAACTACATGAACCATTCCACGGCCGCGGCGCTGGCGATCCACCGCAAGCCGGTGTACATGAACCGCGGCTTCGACATCGGCGCCGTAATTGCCGACGAGGTGCCGCCCGACACGCGGCGCGGCTTCAACGGCGGCTATTACCTGGAAGGGCTGGCGCTGGGCCTGCCGTACGCGGCCGCGTTCATGAAGCCGGGGGGCTGGGGCAGGGATGTCACGTCCGCGCTGGAGATGTACGACCACATGACGGCGATCTGGGTGTGCGGCGAGGACATGGCGCGCGAACAGAACGCCATCACGCTGCACCCGACCGAGAAGGACCAGTACGGCCTGCCCGTGCCGATCGTGAGCAAGACCTACCACCGCAACGACGACGCCATCGCGGCCCACGGGCTGGCTCAGTTCCGCAAGCTGTCGGAGGCGGTGGGCGCCACGCGCGTGATCGACATGCCGGCCTACCCGGCCAGCCACAACATGGGGACCAACCGCATGAGCGCGCACGCGCGCGACGGCGTGGTGAACAAATGGGGGCGCAGCCACGACATCCCCAATCTCTACATCTCGGACGGCAGCCAGTTCACGTCGAGTTCGGCGGCCAATCCCACGCTGACGATCGTCGCGCTGGCGATCCGGCAGGCCGAACACATCGCCGCCGAACTGGGGCGCGGCGCGCTGTAGCCGTACGATGGTCCCCGCGCCGCGGCGGGGCCATGTTGACGTATCATTACAAGCGGGCAATGACCGGCAATCAATGAGTTGCCGGCGCAGCAGGAGACAGGCATGACGAATTCCGCAACCAGCCGGCACATCGAACACGTGTTGTCGGCCGCCCTGCAAGGGGCGCAGGGCGAAGCCGCCGACGAAGTGATCCTCAGGTCGTGGCGGCGCTGCATCAGCGACTACGGGCTCGACCCCGCGCGGCCGAGGGCCCCGCACATCGTGACCTCGCACACGCTGCGCGCGCACCAGGAGCAGATCGAGCAATTCATGGGCGTGGCGCGCGTGGGCATGGAACAGATGCACAAGCGCGTGTCCGGCCTCGGCTACGTGCTGCTGCTCACGGACGCCGCCGGCGTCACCGTCGACTACATCGGCAACGATGCGCAGGCCGTCGAGTTGAAGCGGGCCGGCCTGTACCTGGGCGCCGAATGGAGCGAACGCTCGGCCGGCACGTGCGCCGTGGGCACCTGCGTGACCGAGCAGACGGCGCTGACCTGCCACCAGGCCGATCATTTCGATCCCACGCACATCCCGCTGACCTGCTCGGCGGCGCCGCTGTTCGACCCGGAAGGCAAGTTCCTCGCGGTGCTCGACCTGTCGGCCCTCGCATCGCCGCCCAGCAAGAAGAGCCAGCACCTGGCGCTGCACCTGACGATGATGTACGCCCAGCTGATCGAGGACGCCAACTTCCTGCGGCACTTCCAGGACCGGGCGATCCTGCGCCTGGGCACCACCTGGGCGCTCGTCGAGGTCAGCGGCGAGATCATGCTGGCCTACGACGAGGCGGGCAACGTGGTGGGCGCCAACACGGGCGCGCGCCGCCTGTTCCACGATGCGCCGGGCGGCATCGTCGGGCGCGCACTCGGCGACCTGTTCGAGCTGGCGCCGGCCGACCTGCACCAGCTGTTGCGCTTCCAGGCCGGCGAGCGTTCCATCGTGGCGCGGGGCGGCGGCGAAATGTTCTATGCCAGCGTGCGGCCGCCGCGCCAGCGCCCGGCGGCGCGCCGCCTGCCCGCCGAACCGGAAGGCGCCGTGCCGGCCAGCCACCCCGAGCTGGACCGGCTGGCGGGCGACGATGGGGCAATGCGCCGCCTGCTCGACCAGGCCAAGCGCCTCGTCAACCGCAAGCTGAACATCCTGATCCACGGCGAGACGGGCACCGGCAAGGAAGTCGTCGCCCGCGCGCTGCACGGGTCGAGCAACCGGGCCGCCCGGCCGTTCGTGGCCGTCAATTGCGGCGCCATCCCCGAATCGCTGATCGAGAGCGAGCTGTTCGGCTATACGGCGGGCACCTTCACGGGCGGGCGCGCGAAAGGCATGAAGGGCGTGATCCTGCAATCCGACGGCGGCACGCTGTTCCTCGACGAGATCGGCGACATGCCGCTGCACCTGCAAACGCGCCTGTTGCGCGTGCTGTCGGAGCGGGAAGTGCTGCCGCTGGGCGCCGACCGGCCGGTGCCGCTCGACCTGACCGTGATCGCCGCGTCGCACCGCGACCTGCGCAACCTGATCAGCGACGGCACGTTCCGCGAAGACCTGTATTACCGGCTGTGCGGCGCCACGCTGCACCTGCCGCCGCTGCGCCAGCGCGAGGACCGGCGCTATCTCATCGAGAGGGTGCTGGCCGAGGAGGCGGAGCTGCTGGGCAGGGATGCGCAGCTCAGCACCGATGCCATGCGTGCGCTGCTGTGCTTTGCCTGGCCGGGCAATATCCGCCAGTTGCGCAACGTGCTGCGCTACGCGCTGGCGATTACCGACGGCGACCTGGTCATGCACGCCGACCTGCCGCAGGAATTGACCGGCCAGTTCGGGGCGGGGCTGGGCGCTTCCCCGCCGGCCCCGCCGCCGGCGGCTAGCGACACGGAAGACGAGGACGGTGCGCGTCTCGTACCACCTGCGGCGCTGCAGGCCGCCCTGGCGCGCCACAAGTGGAACGTGACGCGCGCGGCATCGGAGCTGGGCCTGGCGCGCGCCACGGTGTACCGGTACATGCGCAAGTTCGGCATCGTGCCGCCGAACCAGCGCTAGGGGGCGCCCGGGCGCCCCCTTGGCGTCGCTACCTGGCCGGGTAGCGCGGGTCCCACAAGAGCGGTTTCGTCGTCTTCTCGTATGCCATGCCGCGCGGCAGGCTGACGATCTCCAGTTGCAGGCCCCAGGGCGCCAGGAAGTACATCCACGTCAGCCCGGCCGCCGGGCCCTCCTTGAAGGTGCTCGGGCTGCCGAGCGTGCGCACGCCCTTCGCGCGCAGCCAGGCGACCGCCTTGTCCATGTCCTCGACATAGAACGCGAGGTGATGGCCGCCGATGTCGCTGTTGCGCGGCAGCCTGGTGGCCTGGTCGGGCGCGGCGTACTCGAAGACTTCGACATTGATGCCCTGCCCGCAGCGCACCATCTGGAAGCGGCGGATCTCGGCGCGCGGATCGACATTCAGGTGGACCGTCATCCAGTCATCGGCGAACTTGAACGCGCCCAGTTCGATGGAAGCCTCGCAGCCGATCACGTCGACGAAGAAGCGCACGGCCTCGTGCATGTCCGGCACCGTGATGCCCACGTGGTGGGCGCCCTTCATGCCGGGCATGCCGGCGCTGGCGCCGAGCGGCAGTGCCAGCGCGAACGCGGCGCAGGCGATGGTCTGTTTCAAGCGCATGGGGTCTCCTTGTGTTGTGGTGATGCGAAACGTGGTACTGCGTTCATGCCACTGCCGCCGCGGCCGGCGTCACGATGATCTTCACGTTGTTTTCCTTGTCGCGCGCGAGGCGCTCGAAGCCGCCGGCCACGATGTCTTCCAGGGCGATGCGGCCGGTGATGAACGGCGCGACATCGATGCGGCCGTCGGCGATGAAGGCAATCACGTCGGCAAACTCGCCGTTGTACGCCAGCGAGCCGACCACCCGCTTCTCGGTGGAGACCAGGTTGAAGAAATTGAAGCTGCTCGGTTCCTCGAAGACACCGACCAGCACGCAGGTGCCGGCCTTGCGGATCGCGTCGATGGCCAGTTTCGCCGTGTCGCGATGGCCGATGCACTCGAAGCTGACGTCGGCGCCCAGGCCCGCCGTGACGCGGCGCACCTCGGCCAGCGCGTCGCAGGACGAGGGATCGAACACGTGGCTGGCGCCGACCGCCAGCGCGCGCGCCTTGCGTGCGCCCGACATTTCCAGGGCGATCACCTGGGCGGCGCCGGCGGCGCGGGCGCAGGCGATCGTGCACAGGCCGATGGTGCCGGCGCCCACCACCACCACGCTTTGCCCCAGCAGCGAACCGGCTTTCTTCACTGCGTGCATGCCCACGGCGAGCGGCTCGATGAGGGCGCCCGCTTCGGCCGGGAAGTCGTCGGGCAGCTTGTAGAGCAGGTCGGCGGGCACGTTGACCAGTTCGGCGAAGGCGCCGTTGTTCATCAAGCCGGTGAAGGCCAGCTGTTCGCAGATGTTGTACATGCCATGCGTGCAGTAGTAGCAGCGGCCGCAGTGCTGGCACGCGTCCGCGGCCACCCGCTGGCCGACCGCGAAGCCTTCGACGCCTGGGCCGAGGGCGGCGATCTCGCCGCAGAATTCGTGGCCGAGGATGCATTGCCCCTCGATGCCGGTCAGCGGGTGAGGCGTGCCGACGGGGATGAACACGGGACCGGCCAGGTATTCATGCAGGTCCGATCCGCAGATGCCGCACCAGTGCACGCGGATCTGCACCCAGCCTTCCTGCGGGGGCGGCGGCAGCGGCACGGTGTCGACGCGGATATCGTGGCGGCCATGCCAGACCGCCGCGCGCATCGTGCGGGGTGAATCGGGGTAAGAGTCGTTCATCATGTGTCTCCTTGTTGTGGTGAGGAGAGCACAGCAACACGCGTGCCAACGAATTTCCGGCGGCGGGCGCACGGCCGGTGCGGCGTTCCCCGTGGAACGGCGCCTGCGGGCGGGCGCCATCGCATCGTCCGGCTGCGACACCTGTGCCTGATTCGCCTGTATCGGCTGAGACGATCGTATGGCTTTTCCCCGGCACGGTCCTGCTGCCACCGGCTTTCCAGCCTGCCGTGGGGACGACGTCGGCCGTGCCGGGCGAAGCGCCTGCCGGCGCCATCAAAGGTCGAATGCGGCCGTCAGCTCGACGGTGCGGGGCTCGCCCAGCACGATCTGGTTCGCGGCGCTGGAACCGGTCCACTTGGCGTACAGGCGGTCGGCCAGGTTGCGCACCCGCAGCGTCACCGTGGCCGGACGGGCACGCCAGCTGACATGGGCATCGGCCAGCGCATGGCCGTTCATCCGCACGGTGTTGGCATTGTCCGCATAGCGCGCGCCGGTATAGCTCAGGCCCGCGCCGACGGCCAGGCCAAGCCGGGCGATGCGGTAGTCGCTCCACAGCCGCGCGGTGCGTTCGGGTACGTTGACGGGGACCTTGCCCACCCGCGACACGCCGCCGGTCTCGACCAGCGAGTCGTAGTGCGCGTCCAGCACTGAAAGGTTGCCCGCAATGCTCAGCGCGCCGCTGGCCTGCCAGCTTGCCGACAGCTCGACGCCGCGCGACGAGATCCTGCCATTGTTGACCGTGATGTTCGGCCGATCCGGATCGCGCGACAGCACGTCGGTCTGCTCCAGCCGGTACAGCGCGGCGCTCCAGTCGAACCGCCGGGCCGGCAGGCTCTGCTTGATGCCGGCCTCGATCTGGCGGCCCCGGGTAAGCGGATAGGCCGCGTTGCTGGCGTTCATCAGCAGCAGGTTCGAGCTGCCCACGGGCGCCGCCGCGGTGCCGGCCTGGCCATACAGCGCCGTATCGGGCCGTGCTTCCCAGACCACGCCGGCGCGCGCGGATGACGGCCGGTAGCGCCTGGAGAACCCGCTCGTGGCGGCGAGATTGCGGTCGTCGGCCTCGTTTTCGAGCCGGATCGTTTCGTGGCGCAAGCCGGTCACCACGGTCAGGCCGGGGACGAGCGTCAGCGCATCCTCGGCGAAGACGGCGGCGGTGCGTACCCGCGTGCGCAGCATGACGCGGTTGCCGGCGCCGGTCGTCAATGCCATGCTGTCGTCGTAGTAGCCCTGGTACGGAGCAAACAGGTCGACCAGCAGTGCCGCGCGGGTGGCGGCCGAGCCGTCCGAGAAGCGGCGGTCGCTGGCGAACGCGGTATGGGTCAGCTCGGCGCCGGCGACGAAGCGGTGCCGCATGCCAGCCAGCGTGCCCTGGTAACCGAGATCGACGCGGTCGCTCCAGACCCGGTGCTCGTGGCCGACGTGGCTCTGCGTACGCACGACGCTGGCCGGCGCGGCGAAGACATTGCTCTCCGCATTGCGCCAAAGGCGGTCGGCATCGTAGCGGGACAGCTCGTTGCGAAGGGTCCAGCCGGGAGTGAATTGCCAGCCCACTTTCGCGCGCAGCCACAGGCTGTCGGCATCCATCACGCTGTCCAGCAGGTTGTAGTTGATGCGGGCGACGCGGCGGTCGATGACCCGCCCGGTCGGGTCGCTGACGGCGCCGGTCGGCGCGCCGGCCAGCGCCGCCGGGATCAGCGGTGTGCCGTAATAGGCGCCGACGTCGTCGCGCAGCCGGTCCAGCGACAGGTCCAGCGTGAGCCCGGGGCGGAACGTGGTGTGCCAGGCCGCCGTCAGATGCGTGAGCCGCTGGCCGGTCCGGTCGATCCAGCCATCGCTGCGGTTGTGGCTCACGTCGACGCGCCAGGCGCTGTCGCTGCCGGCCGGGCCGCCCAGGCCGAGCGCCGCGCGCCGTGCCCCGTAGCTGCCTGCGGACAGCAGGGCTTCGGCGCTGGCTTCGCGGCGGGCCTGGCGCGGCACGAAGTTGACCGCGCCGCCGATGCCGCCTTCGCCGTGCAGCACGGAAGAGGGGCCTTTGAGCACTTCGATGCGTTCATAGTTCCAGCTGTCCTGCGGGCGGGTCGACATGGTTGGCGTCGAGATGCGCATGCCGTCGTACAGGTAGGTGAGGAAGCCGCCGGTGAAGCCGCGGGTCGACGCGACGCCGGGCGAGCCGGGGTTGCCGCCCACCGTCATGCCGACGGCGCCGCCCAGCGCATCCTCGAGCGTGCGCGCGCCGCGCTGCTCCATCAGGGCGCGGTCGATCACTTCGACCGATGCCGGGGTTTCGGCAAGAGTCAGTCCGAGGCGCGAGCCGGCGTCGGCCACGGCGTTGAACGCCGGCCTGGGGGCGGCCGTGATGGTGACGGTGGCGATCGGCTGCTCGTCGGCACGGGCCGGCAGCACGGGACCGGCGGCAATGACGCTGGCCAGAAGGGGAAGGACGTTCTTTTTCTTCATGATGGGGGTTCGGCCGGAGACTTGCGTCCCGGCGTAGCGGTTGAAGACGGTACCGGCCCCAGGTCCAGGCTCGGCTGCGAACCGCGAGTTTATGATATTGCGAGTGCGTTATCAATAAGCCCAGCAGGCCGGCACGCGTCGTGCCGGCCTGCGCGTGTGCCGATTGCTGGCGGCGCCCGGCCGCTCAGCCGCCTTCCTTCGGCGCCACGTGCTTGACGAGCAACTGGTCGATCCGGTAATGGTCCACGTCGATCACTTCGAACTTGAGGCCGTGGTACTCCACGCTGTCGGTGCGTTTCGGGACCTTGCGCAGCATGTACATCATGAAGCCGGCGGCGGTTTCGTAATTCTCTTCTTCCGGCAGGCTTTCGAGGCCGAAGGTGCGCTTCAGGTCTTCGACCGGCGTGCCGCCGTCGATCAGCCACGAACCGTCGTCGCGCTGGATCACCTGCAAGTCCTCGTCCGGCGTGTTGCCCCAGCTGCCCATCACCGTCAGCATGATGTCGCTGAGCGTGATCACGCCCATGACCAGCGCATATTCGTTGATCACCACGGCGAAGGTTTCCTTGCTGGCTCGGAAGCGGTCGAGCAGCTCGGAAAGGGTCAGCGTGTCGGGGATGATCGGCACCGTGCGGATCGTCAGTTCGTTCAGCTGCACGGGGGCCTGCTTGTGCAGCAGGCGCACCAGGATGTCCCGCGTGTCCACGTAGCCGATCACGCGGTCGATCGAGCCGTCGCACACGGGGAATTTCGAAAACGACGCCACTTTCTGGCGGATGCTTTCCTCGCTTTCCTTCAGGTTGAAGTACACCACGTTGTCGCGCGTCGTCATCGCCGAGGCGACCGAGCGGGACTCCAGCTGGAAGACGTTCTCGATGAAATGCTGTTCCTGCTTCTGCAGCACGCCGGCCTGGGCGCCCGCTTCCACGGCGGCCGAGATCTCGTCGAAGGTGATGCTGTCTTCGCGGGCCGTGTCGATCTTGAAGATGCGGAAGATGATGTTCGCGGCCGAGTTGATCAGCCAGGACAGCGGTTTGCAGATGCGGATGAACAGCGAAACGGGTTCGATCAGCAGCACCCCGATCCGTTCCGGCGCCATCATCGCCAGCCGCTTCGGCATCAGGTCGGCGAACAGGATGAACAGGAACGTGACGGTGATGAACGAGGCGGCGAAGCCGATATTGTCCAGCGCCGGGCCGGTGTAGAAGGTGGAGATCCAGCCGATGAAGTGCGGGCGCAGCGCGCCTTCGCCGACGATGCCGCCCATGATGGAGATGGCGTTCAGGCCGATCTGGCTGGCGGCGAAGAAGTCGGCCGACTGCGCCTGCAGCGCCATCACCTTCAGGGCGCGCTCGTCGCCCGCTTCGGCGAGCAGCTTGAGCTTGATCTTGCGCGCGCCGGCGAACGCGATCTCGGTAAGGGACAGGAAACCTGCGGCGAGCACCAGCAGGACCAGCAACAGGACGTTTTGCAGCAGACTCAAAGGGCACCTGGCAAGGATGACCGGCGGGCGGTCGTTGCTGCCAGTATATTTGCTGGGCATGGCGGTCGCAACCGGAGCCGGCTGGCGCGCGCCGGCCGGCTCGCCCGGCGAGGACGGCGCCGGTTGCGGCTAGGCCGACTCGCGCAGCACCATCCCGCCCGTGAAGCGCTTGCGCCACGGCGCCGTATCGTCGCCGTCGAGCTGCGCCTGCACGCATTCCATGGCGGCGATGCCGATGGCCGCGACGTCTTGCCTGAACGTGGTGAGCGGAGGATGGAGGTAAGCGGAGATCGGCAGGTCGTCATGCCCGGCGATGGCGATGTCCTTGCCCGGTTCGAGGCCGAACTTGCGGCAGGCGGACATGGCGCCGATCGCCAGCCGGTCGGTGCCGCAGGCGAGGGCGGTGATGCCGGCGCGCTTGAACGCGCCGGTGGCGAGCCAGTCGAGCACGTGGCGGAATGCATACCCCTCGAAATCCCACGACGGCTGGGTGCCGGCGGGCACGAGGTGCGGCGGCATGCCCGCTTCCGCCATCGCTTCCTGGTAACCGGCCAGCCTTTCCGCCGGCGAGGGATGCGCGACCGGCGGCGCGCCCAGGTAGGCAGGCCGGTGGCCACGGCCGAGCAGGTAGCGCGTCAGCATCGCCATGCTCTGCCGGTTATCGTTCATCACGAAGTTGCAGTCCTCGTGCACGTAGCTGTCCAGGTAGACGATGCGCATTTCCTGCTCGAGCCGCCGCAGGAGGTCCAGGTTGTCCCGCGACGCGACGGCGGTCAGCACCACGCCGGCCACCTTCATCGAGCGCATCGTCAGCAGCGCCGCCGCTTCCTCGGCCGGATCGTTGTACGAGCACTGGATGATCACATCCATCGCCAGCGCCTTGGCCTTCTGTTCGATGGCGCGCAGCGCTTCGGCGAAGAAGGGTTCGTTGATCACGGGCAGAACGACGCCGACGGTGCGCGACCGGCCCCTGACAAGGCTCACCGCGTGCGGGTCCGGCACGTATTCGAGTTCCTGGCAGGCCTGGAGGATGCGGGCCCGCGTGTCCGGCTTCAGTCCGTCGCCGTCGTTGAAATACTTCGAGACGGTGGCGCGCGAGACCCCGGCGCGCGCGGCGACATCGTGCATCGTGGCCGGTGGGCGGATGGCATGGCCATTCTGGGCTTTCTTCATGCGTGACTTGACTCGTGTAAGGTAAGTTCCCGGGCAACGGCCAGAAGCCCGTTGCCATCCATGGCCGGCGCCGGCGATACCGCGACAGCTTCCCTATCATAGCGCAAATACTTGTGCGCAACATCAGTGCAGCATCTTTGCCGGTATGGGAATTGCCGGGCACGGTGGCACGGGAACGGAGCGCACCGCCAACTGATTTTTCCCTGCGGAATCTAGCGCCAGATCCCCTCGGCAACAGCACGGAAAAAACCGGTTGACGTCAAAAAGTCGACACGTGTAAAGTTTGCTCGTGACGACAGAATCACAGCCCGGCGCCGGACAGTGGCGCCACAGGCCGCGGGCGCGCTCGCGCCGCTCGCCCCATTAACCGGAGACACTGCAATGAAAAGACAAGCCCTCGCCGCCTGCATCGCGGCCGCAGCGTTGGCGCTGGCCGGCCCGGCCAGCGCCCAGCGGCCCCTGAAATCCGTCGGCGTCGCCGTGAGCGACCTCGCCAATCCCTACTTCGTGGCCATCGGCAAGGGCGCCGCCGACGCGGCCAGGAACATCGCCGGCCCGCGCGTGAAGGTGACCACCGTCTCCAGCAAGTACGACCTGCATACCCAGGTCGGCCAGATCGAGAACTTCATCGCCAACAAGGTCGACATCCTCGTCGTCAACGCGACCGACCCGAAAGGCATCGCTCCCGTGCTGCGCAAGGCCCGCGACGCCGGCATCGTCGTGATGGCGGTCGACGTGGGGGCCGACAATGCCGATGCCACGATCATGTCCGACAACACGATGGCCGGCGTCGAGTCGTGCAAGCGCATCGTCGAACGGCTGAAAGGGAAGGGCAATGTGGTGATCGTCAACGGCCCACCCGTGACCGCCGTGATCGCCCGCGTGGCCGGGTGCAAGCAAGCCCTGGCAGGTACGGGCATCCGCATCGTCTCGGACAACCAGGACGCCAAGGGCAGCCTCGATGGCGGCATGGAAGTGATGACGAACCTCCTGATCGCGCACCGCAAGATCGACGCCGTGTTCGCCATCAACGATCCTTCCGCGATCGGTGCCGAGCTGGCGGTGAAACAGGCTGGCCGCGCCGACGTGCAGATGGTGGCATCGGTGGACGGCGCGCCGGACGCCGAGGCGGCGCTCAAGTCGAAGAACAGCATCTTCGCAGTCACGGCCGCGCAGGACCCGTACAAGATGGCCACCATGGCCATCGAGATCGGCTACGGGATCATGCAGGGCAAGCGGCCGGCCAACCCGACCGTGCTGATTCCCACGCCGGCCATTACCAGGAACAACGTGGCTGCCTACAAGGGCTGGGCCAGCCGGTAGCCTCTCGCGCTTCCCGCGCAATCCCCCTGCAACACCTCATCGGAGGAGACATGGCAACAGCAATTGAACAAGCGGTGCTGGAGGTGTCCGGCATCCGCAAGCGCTTCGGCGCCGTCACGGTGCTCGACGGCGTCCAGCTTTGCATCCGGCCTGGCGAGATCCACGCGCTGATGGGCGAGAACGGTGCCGGCAAGAGCACGCTGATGAAGATCCTGGCGGGCGTCTACCAGCCCGATGCGGGCGAGATCCGCGTGGCCGGCAAGCCGGTACGCATTTCCTGCCCGGCCGAGGCGCGCGCCTGCGGCATCAACCTGATCTACCAGGAACTGTCGGTGGCGCCCAACCTCACCGTGGCGCAGAACATCTTCATGGGCGCGGAACCGCGCGGCCGTTTCGGCACCGTCGATACGGCGCGCATGAACCGGCGCGCCGCGGAAGTGCTGCGCAGCCTTGGCGCCACCTTCGCGCCGACCCGGCTTGCCTGCGGGCTGTCCATCGCCGACCAGCAGCAGGTCGAGATCGCCCGTGCGCTGGTGCACGAAAGCCGCGTGCTGATCATGGACGAGCCGACGGCCGCCTTGTCCGAGCGCGAGACCGGGCGCCTGTTCGACGTGATGCGCGGCCTGCGCGATCGGGGCATCGCCATCATCTACATCAGCCACCGCATGGCCGAGGTGCGCATGCTGGCCGACCGCGTGACGGTGCTGCGCGACGGCACCTGGGTCGGCGAACTGCCGCGCGAGGAAGCCACGCCCGAGACGGTGGTGCGCATGATGGTCGGCCGCGAGCTGAACGGCTTCTACGAGCACGCCGGCAAGCGCGCCGCCGGCGCGGTGCGCCTGAAGCTCACCGGCGTGCACGGCGCGAAGGTGCACCCGGCGTCGCTCGCCGTGCGGGCCGGCGAGATCGTCGGCCTCGCCGGGCTGGTCGGCGCGGGCCGCACGGAACTCGCGCGGCTCGTGTTCGGCGCCGACCGCATGGCCGGCGGAACGGTCGAGGTGGACGGCGAGGCGGTGACGATCCGCGAGCCCGCCGATGCCATCCGCCTCGGCATCGCCTACGTGCCGGAAGACCGCAAGGGGCAGGGCCTGTTCCTGCAACAGTCACTGCTGGCCAATGTGACGATGAACGTGCTCGGCGCGCATGCGCGCTGCGGCGTGCTGCGGCAGGGGGCGCTGCTGCGCGTCACGCGCGACGCCATCGCCCGCCTCTCCGCGCGGGGCGCCGGGCCGGAAGGCATCATCGGCGGCCTGTCCGGCGGCAATCAGCAAAAGCTGCTGCTGGCGCGCTGGCTGGCCATCAACCCGCGCGTGCTGATCCTGGACGAGCCCACGCGCGGCGTCGATATCGGCGCCAAGCACGAGATCTACCGGATCATCCACGAGCTGGCGGACGCCGGCGTCGCCGTGCTGTGCATCTCGAGCGAGCTGGCCGAGATCATCGGCATCTGTGACCGCGTGCTGGTCATGCGCGAAGGCGCCATGGCCGGCGAACTGCGCGGCGAACGCATCACCCAGGAAAACATCATGGCGCTGGCCACCCTGGCCCAGGCCGCATAAGGAGACATCATGCTCATCAATTCCGGCAACACCATTCAATCGTCGCTGTCACCGAGCCCCGGTGGCGAAGCCAAGGCTGCGTCCAACGCGGCGCGGCGCCCGGCCGGGCAAAGCCGCATCGGCGGCATCGGCCCGGCGTGCTCGCGCATGTTCGCCACGCTCGGCATGTTCCCGGTGCTCGTCGCACTGTGGGTCGTGTTCTATTTCCTGACCGGCTACTTCGCGGAAGACGGCATCTCCAACTTCGCCACCTCGGCCAACACGATGAACGTGCTGCGCCAGACCTCGATCAACCTGGTGCTGGCCACCGGCATGACCTTCGTGATCCTCACGGGCGGCATCGACCTGTCGGTGGGCTCCGTGCTCGCGGTCTCGGCGGTGCTCGGCATGATCGCCTCGCTGCCGGGCAATGCGCCGGCGCTGTCGCTACCCGTCTTCCTGGCCGCCGGCCTCGGCATGGGGCTGCTGAACGGACTGCTGGTGGCGGTCTTTCGCATCAATCCTTTCGTGGTCACGCTCGGCACCATGACCGCGTTGCGCGGCGCCGCCTACCTGCTGGCCGACGGCACCACGATCCTGAACCGCGAGATCCCGAGCTTCGAGTGGATCGGCAACGGTTCCTTCGCCGGCTTGCCCTGGCTGGTGTGGGTGGCCGCGGCGCTGGTGCTGGCCGCCTGGTTCATCCTGCGCCGCACGGTGCTCGGCATGCACATCTACGCAGTCGGCGGCAATCCGCAGGCGGCACGCCTGACCGGCATCAAGGTCGGCGTGGTGATGGTCTTCGTGTATGCGTTCTCCGGCCTGTGCGCGGGCACCGCCGGCGCGATGTCGGCCAGCCGCCTGTATGGCGCGAACGGCAACTGGGGCTCCGGCTACGAGCTCGATGCGATTGCCGCCGTGGTCCTCGGCGGCACCAGCCTGATGGGCGGCGTCGGCACGATCTGGGGCACGGTCATCGGCGCGCTGATCATCGCGCTCCTCAACAATGGCCTGACGATCCTCGGCCTGTCCTCGTTCTGGCAGTACGTGGCGAAGGGCGCCGTCATCGTGCTGGCCGTGATGCTGGACAAATGGCGTCACCAGCAACAGGCGAACTGACATGGCAGACGGACGATTCCCCCGCTATGTCGTCTTCGGCGAAGCGCTGACCGACATGATCCGCCAGGACGACGGCACCTGGCACGCGCATCCCGGCGGCTCCTGCTGGAACGTGGCCCGCGTGGGCGCGCGGCTGGGCGTGCACACCGGCTATGCCGGCGCCGTCAGCAAGGATATCTTCGGCGACGAGATCGCCGAGGCGGGCGCGCAGGCCGGCCTGGATGCGCGCTTCCTGCAGCGCGCCGACGCGCCGCCGTTCATCGCCATGGTGACGTCGCGCCATCCGCCGCGCTACGTCTTCCTCGGCGAGAACAGCGCGGACCTGCACTTCCAGCCGGCGCGGCTGCCGGAAGGCTGGATCGAGGATGCCGAGATCGTGCACCTGGGCGGGCTGGCGCTGGCGCGCCCGCCGCTGGCGCAGCGGCTCGTGGAGCAGGCCCTCACGGCGCGCTGCGCCGGCCGGCGCATCGCCTTCGATCCGAATTTCCGCAACGAGATGCGCGACCCATCCTACCAGCCGGTGTTCCGGCAGGTCGTGGCGATCGCCAATCACATCAAGGTGTCCGACGAAGACCTGGAAGGCCTGTTTCCGGGGCTGGCGCCGCGCGACGCGGTGGCCGAGCTGCGCGCGATAGCGCCCGATGCGGAAATCCTGCTCACGCGCGGTGCCCGCGGCCTGTGCCTGATCCGCGGGGAGCACGTGCTGGAGGCGCCGGCGCGCCGCGTCGACGTGGCCGACACCGTCGGCTGCGGCGACGCGGCAATGGCGGGCTGGATCAGCGGCAAGCTGCTGTATCCCGAGATGCCGGCGCACCGCCAACTCGCGCGCATCGCCACGGTGGCCGCCGTGGCGGCCATGCACCCGGGGCCGTATGCCCCGTCGGCGCGGGAAGTCGACGCCATGCTTGACTGACGACCCGCCAGGCGCCGGCGCCACCGCCGGCGCAGCCTCCGGCCGTTGGCCGGAACGGCCCGGCAATCCCGCTTCGCACCACGCAACCCGCCGCGCACTGCTGCCGCGGCGGGACGGGATTCGCTGCGCCCGACAACCATAAAACCATCAGGAGACATCATGCGCATGAAGCACATCGCGGCGGCGCTGCTCGCGCTCGCCCCGGCCTTTCCGGCGGCTGCCCTCGATATCGACCAGTACCTGCGCGCCCATGCCGGCGTCAATTCCGCCTCGGGCGGGCAAACCTGCTTCGGCCTGGCCGGCGCGGAGGCAAAGTACCGGCTGGGCAATGAATGCGGCGTCTATGGCGAACTGCTGCTCGGCCAGCGCCTGCTCGACAGCGCGGACGGGCAAGTGAAGGGTTACGCGATGCTGAACCTGGGCAACCGGGCAGCGTCCAGCAATGCCGCCCGGCCGCAGGGCGGGTGGGACGTCGGCCTGCCGCAAGCCTACGTCGCCATCGAAAACATGTCCAGCCTCGGTGGCGCGACATTGTGGGCCGGCCGGCGCTACTACAAGCGCGAATCGATGCACCTTACCGATTTCATGTACTGGAACCCTTCTGGCCTGGGCGGCGGCATCGAGAACGTGCGCGTGGGCGGCCTGCAGGTGAGCTATGCCTTCCTGCACGACGACCGGGAAACCATGCCGAACATGCAGGTGGGCGACACGGCAAGCCGGCACGACTTCCAGCTGCGCGGCTGGCAGGTCAATCCCGGCGGCTCGCTGGAACTCGGCCTCACGCTCATCCACGGCAACGGCGGCGAACAGCGCCATGGCGGCTCGATGATCACCGTGCAGCACCGCCAGAAGAACGTATTCGGCGCGGGCGATAACCGCCTGGTGCTCCAGTGGGGCACCGGCGCGGGCGCGGACAATGGTGCTACCGGCGACACCGCCAACGGCAGCGACGTGCATCGCCTGCGCATCATGGATGGCTGGCAGGCGCAGGTCACCCCGCGGTTTGGCGGCGAGCTCCTCCTGCTCTGGCAACGCGATACCGCGCACGATCCGGCGAAGGAGAAGACCTGGGCCAGCGCGGGCGGGCGCATGTCCTATGGCGTTACCGACCACGTGAAACTGCTGGCCGACATCGGTCACGACCGGGTCGCGCCGAAGCACGGCGACGCGCGGCGGCTGACCAAGTTCACGGGCGCGGTGGCGCTGTCTTCAGGCCGGCGCTATTTCGACCGGCCCGAACTGCGGCTGTTCTTCACGCACGCCCGTTGGAACGCCGCCGCCCGCGCGGCGGCGGCCAGTGGCGATCCGTTATCGGCGGGCGGCATCTTCGGCACCGCCTTCAGGGGCTCCACCGTCGGCCTCGCGTTCGAGAACAACTGGTAAGCGCGCTCACAGCAGGAAGCGCCTGCCGCCGCCGTCGGGCAGCGGAGCGGCGGCGCCGCTCTCGTCCTTCAGCGCGACGCCGGTCAGCTGCCGCCGGCGCGCCTCCGCCAGCAGGTAATGCAGCCGGCCTGCCGCTTCCTCGTAGCGCAGCCCGGCCGGCCGCACGTTCGAAATGCAATTGCGCCGCTCGTCGGTCAGGCCCACGGCCGGTTCCCACGTGATGTACAGGCCCATGCTGTCCGGCGAACTGAGGCCGGGCCGTTCGCCGATCAGCACCACGACGATTTTGGCGCCGAGCAGTTCGCCCACCTCGTCGCCGACGGCCACGCGGCCCTGCCGCACGATCGAGACCGGCGCCAGCGACCAGGATTCGCTTCGCAGGCGCGAGCGCAGCGCGGCCAGGAACGGCGCCGCGTTCTGCATGACGGCGAGGGCGGAAAGGCCATCGGCCACCACGAAGGCCAGGTCGAAGGGACGCGGACCCGGCTGCCCCGGCATGGCGAGGGCGCGCGAGGCATCGTCCAGCCGCCGGCCGAGGTCGGGGCGTTGCAGATAGACATGCCGGTTCTCCGCCGCGCTGTGCAGCGACAGGATAGGCCCCGCTTCCGGCCACGCGGCTTCGATCTGCCTGCCGAGCGCCGCGCTGTCCAGTTCCAGGTGCACGGCATCGCGCGCCCGCGCATGGGCGAGCTGGAAGTCCAGCTGGGCGGCGGTGGGCTGGCTCACCCCCACGTGGCCGAGGGCGATGCGTGCGGCGGTGAACTGGCGCAGCGCCTGCCACGGGTCGGGGTTGCCGAGATCGTCCGACATCGTTGCTCCTTCAGGACAGTTGCAGCAGGGCGCGTTCGAACGGCGCGGGCAGCGTGCGGCCCAGCGTCACGTCGCCGTCGCCCGTGAAGATGCCGAGATCGCGCAGCCAGCGTTCGAATTCCGGAGCCGGGCGCAGGCCCAGCGCGCGGCGCGCATACAGCGCGTCGTGGAACGAGGTGGTCTGGTAGTTCAGCATGATGTCGTCCGACCCGGGAATGCCCATCACGTACGTGCAGCCGGCCGTGCAGAGCATCGTCAGCAGCACGTCCATGTCGTCCTGGTCCGCTTCCGCATGGTTCGTGTAGCACACGTCGCAACCCATCGGCAGCCCGAGCAGCTTGCCGCAGAAATGGTCTTCCAGGCCGGCGCGCGTGATCTGCTTGCCGTCGTACAGGTATTCGGGGCCGATGAAGCCGACCACCGTGTTCACCAGCAGGGGCTGGAACCTGCGCGCCACCGCATAGGCGCGCGCCTCGCACGTCTGCTGGTCCACGCCATGGTGGGCGCCGGCCGACAGGGCACTGCCCTGGCCCGTCTCGAAGTACATCACGTTGTCGCCGACCGTGCCGCGGCCCAGCGACAGGGCGGCCGCGCGCGCCTCGCCCAGCAGCGCGAGGTCGATGCCGAAGCTGGCGTTGGCCGCCTGCGTGCCGGCGATCGACTGGAACACCAGGTCGACGGGCGCGCCCCGTTCGATGGCGGCGATCGTGTTCGTCACGTGCGTGAGCACGCACGATTGCGTGGGAATCCGGTAGCGGGCGATGATCTCGTCGAGCATCGTCACGATGTGGATCACCTGCGGCACATTGTCCGTGGCCGGGTTGATGCCGATGACGGCGTCGCCATTGCCGTACAACAGGCCGTCGAACAGGCTGGCGGCGATGCCGGACGGGTCGTCGGTCGGGTGGTTTGGTTGCAGGCGCGTCGACAGGGTGCCGGGCAGGCCGATCGTGTTGCGAAAGCGTGTCACGTTCCGGCACTTGCGGGCTACCAGCACCAGGTCCTGGATGCGCATGATCTTCGACACGGCGGCCGCCATCTCGGGCGTGATGCCTGGCGCAAGCCGGGCCAGCGCGGCCGTGTCGGCGGCGTCGCCCAGCAGCCAGTTGCGGAAGTCGCCGACGGTAAGGTGCCGGACGGGGGCAAAGGCTGCGGCGTCGTGCTCGTCGACGATCAGCCGCGTGACCTCGTCCGTTTCATACGGCACCACGGCTTCGTTCAGGAACGTGGTGAGGGGCAGGGCGGCCAGTGCCATCTGGGCCGCCACGCGCTCCTCGGCGCTGCCGGCCGCCACGCCGGCCAGGTGGTCGCCCGAGCGGGCCGGCGTGGCGCGGGCCATCAGCTCGCGCAGGCTGGCGAAGGTGTAGGTCCTGGGGCCCACGGTGTGACTGTATGCAGGCATGATGCGTTCAGCTCCGTGCTATGGATGAGATCAGAAATTCTGCGACGCGCTGATCACCAGTGCCGATCCTGCCACATGTTTGCCGCGCCCGTCCGCATCGAAGAAGGTCCAGATCGGCACGCCGGCGCGGTCGGCGTCGCCGTCGTTGTGCATGGCCGCGAGGCTGAACGACCATTGCTTGTAGGTCTTCGTCACGGCGATCCGCGCATCGTTGAAATCATAATCCCCCAGGTGGCGCAAGTGCTGCCGGCCGGCGTGCAGGGCCAGCACGAGGCCGGGCGCCAGTTCGCGCGACCAGTTCACTTCGATATAGCCGGTGCCGCGCGTCTTCACCTGCTGGCCGCTGACAGGATCGGCGGCGAAGCCGAACCAGTGCTTGGACAGGCCCACCCAGCCCGTGACGTTGAAGCTGCCGAGGTTGACGGCCAGCTTGGCTTCCTGCGTGTCGTAGTCGATGTGCCGGCCCTGCAGCTGGTAGCCGGCGCTGGGGAACCAGTAGGTGACGATGCCGGCATCGATATTGTTGCCGTCGCCCCAGGCATGACGGTAGCCCCCATACACGTCGATTTCCGTGCCGCTGCCATTGTTGTAGGCCGCGTTGGACACGCTGGAACCGAACAGGCCGGCATACAGGCCGCTGGCGTGGACGGCATCGAAGGTGCCCTGGATCACGGGCCGCTTCTGCGTCTGCGTCAGGCCGCGGAAGCGGTAGTCCGAGGCCAGCGTGACGTTGCCGGACAGTGCCCACGGGGCTTCCTGGGCGGCTGCGTGGTGCGCGGCCAGCGGGGAAAGGGCAAGCGAAACGGCGAGCGAGAGGAACGGTTTGGCGAAGGGGCGGCGCATCAGATGGTCTCCACGATGGTTGGGGCGGGGCGCTTGTCACGGCTCAGCAGGAACACGGCGTAGCCGACGGCCAGCAGGCCGAGATAGACGCAGAAGATCAGGAAGTTGTAGTAGATCATCGTCACCAGGCAGACACCGGCGGCGGCGACGGCGAATGCCGGGAACCATGGGTACAGCGGCGCGCGCCACGGCCGCACCATGTCGGGCTCCGTGCGGCGCAGCTTGAAGAGGCTCAGCATGCTGACGATGTACATCGTGATGGCGCCGAATACCGACATGGTGACGATATTGGCCGTCAGCGTCTGCCCGCCGAAGCTCACCCATTGGTCGCTGAAAATGGCGAGGATGCCGACCACGCCGCCGGCCAGCACGGCCAGGTGCGGGGTGCGCAGCCGCGGGTGGACGGTGGCCAGCACGCGCGGCAGGAAGCCTTCACGGGCCAGGGCGAAGATCTGGCGCGAGTAACCGAGGATGATGGCGTGGAATGACGCCACAAGGCCGAACAGGCCGAGCCAGACCAGCATGTGCAGCCAGCCGCTGTCGGCGCCGACGATGGTCTTCATGGCCTGGGGCAGCGGGTCGTTGATGTTCGAAAGCTTGGTCCAGTCGCCGACGCCGCCGGCGAACACCATCACGCCGATCGCCAGCGCCACCAGCGTGAGGATGCCGGCAATGTAGGCGATGGGGATCGAGCGGCGCGGATTCTTTGCTTCCTCGGCCGCCATGGCCACGCCCTCGATGGCCAGGAAGAACCAGATCGCGAACGGGATCGCCGCCAGCATGCCGGGAATGGCGGCCGTGCTGAAGCCGTCCTGCCCGGACCAGCCGCCGCGTACGAAATTGGCCATCGAGAAGCCGGGCGACACCACGCCCATGAAGATCAGCAGTTCGGCGATCGCCAGCACGGTGATCAAGAGTTCGAACGTGGCCGCCAGTTGCACGCCCGCGATGTTCAGGGTCATGAACACGAGGTAGGCGCCCACGGCGATCCACTTGGGATCGAGTTCGGGGAATTGCACGTTGAGGTAGGAACCGATCGCCAGCGCGATGGCCGGCGGGGCGAACACGAATTCGATCAGCGTGGCCGCGCCTGCCAGGTAGCCGCCCGTGGCGCCGAACGCCCGCTTGCTGTAGGCGAACGGGCCGCCCGCCTGCGGGATCGCGGTCGTCAGTTCCGTGAAGCTGAAGATGAAACAGGTGTACATGAGGGCGACGAAGATCGCCGTCACGGCAAAGCCCAGCGTGCCTGCCGAAGCCCAGCCGTAACTCCAGCCGAAATACTCGCCCGAGATGACCAACCCCACGGCAATGCCCCATAGCTGGACCGTACTCAGTGTCTGCTTGAGCGCCGGGGCGCCCGGTGTGCCTGCATTGTTCATGTGCTTCTCCTTATCGGTTACCCCATCGTCCCGCAAGCTGGAGCAGTTGTTGCAACCGCACCTTGGTACACAACTTGCTGTACCGAGTGTAGAAAAGCTGCGGGCGCCAGCGTTAGTGGAAATCGGCAAAGTTCAGGGCAACGCGGCCTGCCTGCAACGGATTGCCGCGGCGCATCGTTCAACCATTGTTCCAAGGTGATACAGGCATGCACCAACTTGATACCAGCTTGCGCCGCGTGGCGGCGCAGGACCCCGACGACCTGGCGCGCAACCTGACCGGCTGGGAACAGGTCTACGACCAGATCACCTGCGGCGCCTTCGCCGGCGCCCTCGACGAATTGCACCTGCCGGGCGTGCAGGTGTTTCGCGAGCGCATCAACCAGGCGGTGCACCAGGTGTGCCGCGTCCGCCCCGGCGCACTGTGGTTCGGCCTGCCGCTGGAGCTGGACGAAAGCCGCATCAACGGGCGCAAGGCTGCCAGCGCCTCGGTGATGGCGCGACCGGGCGGCAGCGCGTTCGAGCTCGTCACGCCGCGCGATCACGATATCTTCGGTGTCGTGGTCAGCCGCGAGCTGTGCGAGGAGGGCGCGCAGCGCAATGGCTGCGAGGAGGTGCTGGGAGCGATCGAGGGCGCCGAGATCCTGCGCGTCGACCCGGCGGCGCGCACCGCCTGCCTGCGCACGCTCGCCTCGCTGCTGGGCGAGGGCGGCGACCACGCGGGCGCCTCCATCGAGGAAGCCCAGCACTGCGTGGTCGATGCGCTGCTGCTGATGCTGGGCGCTTCGAGCATCGAGGCGTCCACCTTGCGCAGCGAGCAGCGCCGCCGCGCCATCGTGGCGAAGGCGCGCGACTACCTGGTGGAACACCGCGACCGGGCCGTGACGATTCCCGAGCTGTGCGAACACGCCTGCGTGAGCCGCCGCACGCTGCAATACTGCTTCGAGGACGTGCTGGGCATCAGCCCCGTCGTCTACCTGCGCCGGCTGCGCCTCAACGCGATCCGCCGCACGCTGCTCGAAGACGGGGCGCGCGGCATCGGGCGCGTGGCCGCGGAGTGGGGCATCGACAATTTCAGCCAGTTCTCCAGCGACTACAAGAAGCTGTTCGGGAAGTCGCCATCGGCCTATCTCAGGAGCGCCTCGCGCGGGCCCGATCGATGAATTTCGTTCATGGGCGTGTTCAAAAGATTCACTTCCCACCGGCCGCCCGGCTGGCGACAATGCCGCGAAACGTGACAGCTGCGTCGGCAACGGTATAAAACTTGGCACTGGCGATCAAGCGCCCGATGCCGCGATCCGCCATCTTCTCCCTATCACGATACGTTACCCGTCCGCCGTGGAGCGCGTTGCCGCGCCGGCTGCCGGTGCGTATGCACGGTTTCCAACTTCAGCAAAGGCCTCAGCATGAACGAATACTCCTATGTGCTTCCGTTCGAGCACCTGCGCATGACCGACGTGGAAGCGGTCGGCGGCAAGAACGCCTCGCTCGGCGAGATGATCAGCCAGCTCGCCGAAGCGGGCGTGCGCGTGCCCGGCGGTTTCGCGACCACCGCGCAGGCGTTCCGCGATTTTCTCGCTCATTCCAGCGACGGCGGGCCGGCACTTGGCGATCGCATCGCGCGGCGCCTCGATGGCTTGGATGTCGACGACGTGCGCTCGCTGGCGCAGGCCGGCGCCGAGATCCGCCAGTGGATCGTCGACACGCCGTTTCAGCCGCAGCTGGAGCGCGATATCCGCATGCACTATGAAAAACTGGTGGCAGGCTCCGAGGCGGAAGTGTCGTTCGCCGTGCGTTCCTCCGCCACCGCCGAAGACTTGCCGGACGCTTCGTTCGCCGGTCAGCAGGAAACCTTCCTGAACGTGATCGGCCTCGACAATGTGCTGGACGCGATGAAGCACGTGTTCGCGTCGCTGTACAACGACCGCGCCATTTCCTACCGCGTCCACAAGGGTTTTACGCATGCCGAGGTGGCGCTGTCGGCCGGCGTGCAGCGCATGGTGCGCTCCGACCTGGGCGCGGCGGGCGTGATGTTCACGATCGATACCGAATCGGGTTTCAAGGACGTGGTATTCATCACCTCCAGCTATGGCCTGGGCGAAACGGTGGTGCAGGGTGCCGTGAACCCCGACGAGTTCTATGTGCACAAGCCGATGCTGGAGCAGGGCAAGTCTCCCATCATCCGCCGCAATATCGGGTCAAAACTCATCAGGATGGAGTTCACGGAGGAAGCGAAGGCCGGCCGCTCGGTGCGCACCGTCGACGTGCCGAAGGAGTTGCGCAACCGCTACTCGTTGGGCGAGGCCGACGTGATCGAACTGGCTCGCTATGCCGTCATCATCGAACAGCACTATGGCCGCCCGATGGATATCGAATGGGGCAAGGATGGCCGCGACGGCCAGCTGTACATCCTGCAGGCCCGCCCGGAGACGGTGAAGTCGCAGCAGAAGGCGACCGACAGCCAGCAGCGCTTCAAGCTGAAATCGACCGGCACCGTGCTGGCCACGGGCCGCGCAATCGGCCAGAAGATCGGCGCCGGCCCGGTGCGCGTGATCGCCGATCCTTCGGAGATGGAGCGCGTGCAGCCCGGCGACGTGCTGGTGGCCGATATGACCGACCCGAACTGGGAACCCGTGATGAAGCGGGCGGCGGCCATCGTCACGAACCGTGGCGGGCGCACCTGCCACGCGGCGATCATCGCTCGCGAACTGGGCGTGCCGGCAGTCGTCGGCTGCGGGGAAGCGACCGAAGTGCTGAAGGATGGGGCGCTGGTCACCGTGTCGTGCGCGGAAGGCGACGCGGGCCGGGTCTACGAGGGCAAGCTGGACGTCGAAGTGACGGAAGTGGCCGCGACAGCGCTACCGGAGTTGCCGGTGAAAATCATGCTCAACGTGGGCAACCCGCAATTGGCCTTCGATTTCCAGTCCGTGCCCAATGCCGGCGTGGGTCTGGCCCGGCTGGAATTCATCATCAACAACAATATCGGCGTGCACCCGAAGGCGATCCTCGACTATCCGAACCTCGATGCCGACCTGAAGATGGCGGTGGAATCGGTCGCGCGCGGTCACGCCTCACCCCGTGCGTTCTATGTCGACAAGCTGGCCGAGGGCGTGGCGACCATCGCCGCCGCGTTCTGGCCGAAGCCCGTGATCGTGCGCCTGTCCGACTTCAAGTCCAACGAGTACCGCAAGCTGATCGGCGGTTCCCGTTACGAGCCGGAAGAGGAAAATCCCATGCTGGGTTTCCGCGGCGCGGCGCGTTACCTGGCCGAGGATTTCGCGATGGCGTTCAAGATGGAATGCCAGGCATTGCGGCGCGTGCGCGACGACATGGGCTTCACCAACGTCGAGCTGATGGTGCCGTTCGTGCGTACCGTCGGGCAGGCGAAGAAGGTGGTGAGCCTGCTGGCGCAGAACGGCTTGCAGCGCGGCGAAAACGGCCTGCGCCTGATCATGATGTGCGAGGTGCCGTCGAACGCCGTGCTGGCCGAGCAGTTCCTCGAGCATTTCGACGGCTTCTCGATCGGTTCGAACGACCTCACGCAACTCACGCTGGGGCTGGACCGCGACTCGGGCATGGAGCTGCTGGCCGCCGACTTCGACGAGCGCGATCCGGCAGTGAAGGCGCTGCTCTCGCTCGCCATTTCGGCCTGCCGGAGGCAGGGCAAGTACATCGGCATCTGCGGGCAGGGGCCGTCGGATCACCCCGAGCTGGCGGGATGGCTGATGGAGCAGGGGATCGGGTCGATGTCGCTCAACCCGGATTCAGTGGTCGAGACGTCGCGCCGGCTGGCGGAGCAGGCGGCCGGGTAGCGGGTATCAATCGCATGACCGGAGCAGCCCGGCTTCGGCCGCCGGGCTGCCTGGAATCCTGGGCCGTCCACGCCGTGCGCACAGACTCAGTGCCTTTTCAGCTCAACCGTATGTGAAACAGACTGCGCTTCGGAGGAAGGAGTTTTCTTGCGCATCTCCGCGCGTGCGTGGGTGATGACGGTTCGTGCAGCGGTAACACCCAACAAGCCCATGATGCACGCGACGACAATGTCGGGCCAGCCCGAACCCGTGCCAAAAACGCCGAGCGCTGCCAGCATCACGGCAACATTGCCGATCGCATCGTTGCGGGAGCAGAGCCAGACGGAGCGCATGTCGGAATCACCGTTTCGATATGCGTACAGCAGCATGGCCACGCCAAGATTGGACACCAATGCCATGGCACCAATGATTCCCATCGTTGCCGGGGTTGGAACGGTCCCGTTGACAAGATTCCAGCTTGCGGCGACGAGGACGAAGACCCCGTACCCACCCATCGTTACTCCCTTCAGAAAGGCGGTGCGCGGGCGCCATATGGGAGTCAACCCAAGCACGAACAGTGAAACCCCGTAATTTGCTGCATCGCCGAAGAAATCCACGGCATCGGCAAGCAACGAGACCGAGCCTGATCTGATTCCGCCGAAGAGTTCCGTGACGAACATGATGGCGTTGACACACAAGGCGATCCAGAGAATCCGGCGGTACTTCGCGTCGACAGGCGGTTTTTCGGAGGAGCAACCTCCAGAGCAGCAGGCGGACATGGCAATCTCCATCAGGGTATAGTGGCATTAGAAAGCCTGTAGCGACTACAGAGTCAAGCTGGAAGGATAGGGCATGAGAATCGGTGAGCTGGCAAAGAGGACTGGGTGCGACGTCGAGACGATCCGCTTTTATGAAAAATCAGGCATCCTGGAGGAGCCGGTACGCACAGCCTCCGGATATCGCGAATATCACAGTCTTCATCTTGAGCGCTTGCAATTCATCCGGCACTGCCGGTCCCTGAAGATCGGCCTGCAGGATATCCGTACGTTACTTGATCTGCAGGCACGGCCGTCGGCTGGATGTGAACGCGTGAATGCCCTTCTGGATCAGCATATTGCCGCCATCCAGTCACAGATGAGCGCCCTGCGAACACTCGAGACGCAGCTGATCTCATTACGCCGCAAATGCAACGATCCGCATTCGGTGGAAGACTGCGGGATATTGCAGGATCTCGCCGATCGCGTAGCGCAAGCCTAGTTTCAATTTCGTATGAAGGTTTTCGGCGACACAGTGCCGAGCCCGTGCTTACCGTCCCGCCGCCTTCTTCGCGCCACGCGCCGTGTATGCCCGGCAACGAGCCGAAGTCGCTCTCACGCACGCACCAACTGCCGGCGCGCGCCATCCTGCAGCAGCATCCGCGCGATCGCTTCGTCATCGAAGCCTTCCCGGCGCAGCATGCGTTCCGCGCGATCGCGGCCCAGCTCCTGGTGGATGGCAATCGCGGCCTGCACGACGGCCGCGCCGATCAGGTCCTGGCGGCGCCCCGCCGTGCAATAGAACAGGCTGATGCGCTCGTCCGCCGCGGCGGGGCGCGATGGCGTTTCCACGGCGCCGGGCAGTGACGCGGCCCGTACGGGACGACCATGGACGAGCCGGTCGATGACCGGCTCGGACAGCCCGGCCCCGCGCCAGTAAGCACGGGCATCCTCGATTCCCAGCATCTCCATGAAGATCATGCCGACTTCCACTTGGCGGGACATCAGCGCGTTCCGGCGCAGCTCGCGCATGCCGTGTTGTTCGGCTTCCGGACTCGTGGATATCTGCCTGCTCGCATACGCGCGCACGTGCGGGACATTGCGGCCGGTACGGGCGGCGCCGCCGTCCGCCAAAAAGGTCGAGCCAAGCATCTGCCAGCGTTCCGTTCTTGTTATGGGCTGTATGGATATACAGTATATAGGATGTCGCAATGGCTGGCCAGCGCCCGCTGGCGAACAGACGCTCCGATGGCACCCGGATCGGCACTGGATGGAACCGGGCTCGCACAGGGGCGTATCGGCCACTATTCCGATGTGCCGGGTGTGGACAAGGGCGACCCTTGCCGCACCATGTCCAGTCGTGGCGATGCGCGCCGGCTTTGTCAGTTCCCTGCCGGCCCGGCATGCGCCGCGTCCGGCTCCGCCCCCAGCTTGAGCAGGTAGTAGTCCCCCACGCGCCGCACCGACCCTTCGTGGGGCCACACCGGCATCCGTTCGAATTCGCGGGTGAGCGCGCGCCGCGCCTCCGGCGGCGCGGCGCGTACATCGTCATACCCCAGCACACGCAGGTAGGCCGTGATGCGCTTCAGATTGCCCTTGTCCCAGCCGAAGAACGAGCCGCGCGTCACGCTGTTCGGCGCGGCGGCGAACCGCGAGGTGCGTTCTTCCGCGCCGTAACCATAAGCGTCCAGCCACACCGGCTTGCCGGCATCCTCAGCTCCGCGCAGCAGCGCGATGCGCCGGCCGATCTCGAACCCCATGAAGCGGTCCTGGTGCTGCGTCATCGTGGCCGCGGCGATGTACTGCGACGTGAGGTTGACGATCTGCAGCTGGAACAGGCCGAACACCACGAGGGCGACAACCCGGAGCGGGCCGCGCCGCGACCGGAAGGCCAGCAGCGCACACAGCCAAATGACGTAGGGCAGGGCGACCATCGCGCGCAGCGGCAGGCCCGCGGGGCCCGTCAGCAGGTGCAGCAGGAACGGCGTGCCCAGCAGGATTGCGAACAGCAGCAGGTTAAGCACCGCCAGGCGCGGGCGGGCGAGCGCCACGGCCACTGCGGCGCAGACGAGCGCCAGGGCCGCGGCGGGCATGGCCGCGCCGAACAGCGCGGCATCGCCGGAATAGATCCCCCATGCCTGCCGGGCGATCGCGCCGACCAGCCAGACCGGCGCGTTCCAGTTCTCGAGGACGATGAAGCCGCGGATGTATTCCGGTCGCGCGCCGGACACGCCCAGGGCCAGCTTGTTCAGCCCGAAGTAGAGCACGGCGCCGGCCACGAGGCAGGCGCCCGCGTACACGAGCCGGCCGATCGTGCGCCGCCACGGGAAGGTGCCGTCCACGTCAAGGGCGTGGCGCAGGGCGATGCCCAGCGCGCCGCAGGCGAACAGCAGCAACAGGGTCTGGTACGTGCCGGCGCACAGGGCCAGCAGCAGGCCGATGGCCAGCAGCCGTCCGGCTTCCCGCCGCGAGCCCAGTTGCCGCGGGTCGGCGGGCCCTTCGGCATGCAGCGCCAGTGCCACGGCGACCAGCAGGAAGCCGATGCCGGTGGCGGGCACGTTGGCGGCGAATTCTCCGATCAGCCACCACGTCGGATACGTGACGAACAGGCAGTACGCGGCGTGGGTGCGCCAGTCGGGCAGCATGCCGTGCGCGCGTACCAGCAGCATGTGCGTCAGCGCCAGCGCGATGGCCAGGAACAGGTAGGGGCTGAAGGGCAGCGAAGGCTGCGGGAACAGCAGCGTCTCCACGAGATACGTGGTGAAGCGGCCCTGCGCGATCCACACCTCGCCGCTGGTGCGCACGGCCGCCATTTCATCGTCGATCGAGGGCGAGTAATTGGCCAGGAAGTAGATATTGGCCAGGGCGCCGGCCAGCACCAGGTACAGCAGCTCGCGCCAGGAAAAGTGCTGGCGGCGCAGCCATGAAGCGGTGAAACTCATCGGATCTTTCCAACGAACGCTAACTTGGACAGGAAGTAGGTCAGCGGCAGCGTGGCCGCGATGGCGATGGCCGGGGCCAGCATGGCATGCTGGTGCAGCACGTCGATCCACGCCCAGACCACCGCGGCGCCCACCGCGTACTGCACCAGGTACACCAGCGGCAACATGAGCACCGATCGGTAGCCCTGGTGCGCCTGGAACACGAAGACGCGGCCCAGCACATAGCTGATGGCGATGCCGGTGACGAAGGCGATCGCATAGCTGGCCTGGTAGCCGGCGACGGGCAGCAAACCCAGGTACAGGAGGTAGGTGACAGCGGTATTGAGGCCCCCGGCGAGCAGGAAGCGCAGGCCGCCGCCCTTACGCATGCGGGCGCGAGGCCAGCTCGACGTATTCGTCGTAGCTGCGGATGTAGTCGGCGCTGTCGTAGTGGTGCGAGGCAAAGACGAGCAGCACCGCGTCGCTCGAATACTTGTACTGGATACCCCAGGTCATCGGCGGCAGGTACAGGCCCGTGGTGGCGGAATCGAGCACGAATTCCTCGCGCGTGGTGCCGTCGAACGCCACCACGTGCACGGAACCCTTGATCGCCAGCATGAACTGGTGGCATTCGCGGTGGGCATGCTCGCCGCGCGTCTCGGCCGTGGGCACGCCGTACACGAGGAAGTAGCGCAGCGGCGCGAACGGGATTTCCTTCTCGAATTCGCCGACCGACAGGCTGCCGCGGATATCGGCCGCCTCCTTCAGCCGGTGCAGCGTGACGCCGCGCACGGCCGTGGTGGCGACGCGCTTGTCTGGTTCGACGGTGCGCGCGCGCACGGGCTCCTCGGCGGGCACCGCCTTGGCATCGACATAGCCGACGATCTTGGCCGGGTTGCCCACCACGATGGCATTCGGCGGCACCGAGCGGGTGACGACCGCGCCGGCGCCGATCATCGCGCCGCGCTCGATGGTGATGCCCGGCAGGATGGTGGCGTTCGCGCCGATCGAGGCCCCGCGGCGGATGACGGTGCGGTCGAACTTTTCCGGATACTGTTTACTGCGCGGGAAAATGTCGTTCGTGAAGGTGGCGTTCGGCCCCACGAACACATCGTCTTCCAGCGTGACGCCATCCCACAGCTGCACGCCGCACTTGATCGTCACGCGGTTGCCGATCCGCACGTCGTTCTCGATGAAGACGTTGTCGCAGACATTGCAATCCTCGCCGATCTGCGCCTCCGGCAGCACGTGCGCGAAGGCCCACACGCGGGTGCCCTTGCCGATGCGCGGCGACTCGCACAGCGCCCGTTCGTGGACGAAGTAATCAGGCTTGGTGTGCGTGAGCATGGGCGACCCCTTCGAAGGCGTGAGATTGACGGTGGATGGCGTTCGGCCGCTGCTTGGTGTTTTCATACGCACGCCACGCATACACGCCCACGATGCCCAGGCCGAACAGGTTCATCGAACCGAGCAGGGCGATCGTCAGGATGGTCATCGCATAGCCGGGCACGGGGATCAACCCGTTCAGGCGCGCGACCACCACGACCACGGCCAGCGCGCCGACGAGCGCGGTGCCAAGGGCGCCCACGCGGATCAGCAGGCGGATGGGCAGGTCGGTGAACGAGAACGCGCTGTCCATCAGGTACTTCCATTTTTTCCTGAACGTCCAGCCGGACTTGCCGTGCTGGCGCTCCAGCCGTGTGTACGGGACCACGCTGCGGCGGTAGCCGACCCAGAACAGTTGCCCGATCAGCGAGGAATGCCTTTCCTCGAGCGTGAGCAGGGTGTCGCGGAAATCGCGGTTGCAGCCGAACATGTCGACTCCGCCGGGCGGGATCTCCGGCATCACATAGCGGCGATACAGCCACCAGAACGCGTTCGACGACAGGCGCGAGAAGAGCGGGTCGCTGCGGCCCTCGCGCACGCCCACCACCACGTCGGCCTCGTCGCGCCGCAGGATCTCGTTCATTTGCAACACCAGTGCCGGCGGCTCCTGCAGGTCGGCCGCCATCACCGCGAAGCGCTGGCCGCGCGCGAACTGCAAGCCCATGCGGATCGCCGCGAACGAGCCGAAATTGCGCGACAACAGCACGAGCTGGGACCGGAAGGACTGGCGCGGCAACTGCTGGCGCAGCAGCAGGTAGCAATTGTCCGGACTGCCGTCGATGACGAACACCGTTTCGAAATCGCCGCCGACCTTGTCGTTCAGGTCCGCGATCGCGGCCAGCAGGTCCGGCAGCGACTCTTCATTCCTGTAGACAGGAACAATCAGGCTGAGCATGTTCAGCGGCCGGCAAAATGGCCGCGCACGGCGGCGATCACGCGCTCGACACTCTCGTCGTCGAGGCCCGGGAAGCACGGCAGCGTGACAACGGTGCCGGCGGCGGCTTCGGTCACGGGCAGCGACACGTTGACCGAGCCCGTGTAGGCCGACTGTCGGTGATCCGGCACTGGATAGTGAATGTCGGTTGCAATGCCGGCCGCGGCCATGCTGGCAACGAAGGCGGCGCGGTCCTGCACGCGGATCACGAACAGGTGGGCGACGTAGTCGTTTCCATATTCGTTGCCACTCGCGGCAAGCGCCGGCAGTTGCACGGGCAGGTCGGCGAACGCCGCGGCATAGCGTGCCGCGATGGCGCGGCGCTGGGCATTCCAACCGTCCAGCTTCGGCAGTTTTTCGCGCAGCACGGCGGCCTGGAGTTCGTCGAGCCGGCTGTTGCGCCCGCCCGCTTCGGTCACGTGGTATTTCTTGCTCCAGCCATACTGGCGCAGGCGGCGCGCCCGTTCGCCGAGCTCCGCATCGTTCGTGACGAGCGCGCCGCCATCGCCGATCGCGCCCAGGTTCTTGGTCGGGTAGAAGCTGAAGCAGCCGATGTCGCCGACCGAGCCGGCGCGCACGCCGTCGCGCATCGCGCCATGCGACTGCGCGCAATCCTCGATCAGCGGCACGCGGAAGTCGGCGGCCAGGGCAGCGATGGCTTCGATGTCGGCCATCTGGCCGTACAGGTGGGTGACGATGATCGCGTCGATACCCGCCACGAGCGCGCCGCGCAGGGCGGCGGGCGACATGGTCAGCGTGGCGGCGTCGATATCGACGTAACGGGGCTCGCCGCCGACGGCATGCACCGCCGTGCTGCCATAGAAGCCGGCATTGGCCACGAGGGCGACCCGCTTGCGCGGGCCGATGCCGAGCGAGCGCAGCGCGATTTCCAGCGCATCGGTGCCATTGGCCAGCGAAACGCAGGTTTTACTGCCGAGATAAGCGGCGAATTCGGATTCGAAAGCCGCCACCTCGCTGCCGAGCACATACCAGTTACTGTCGACCACGCGGTTCAGTGCACCGGCCAGGTCGACGCCTTCATTGGCAATCTTCGAAGAAAACAGGGGAACCTGGCTCGCCATCGCACGTCCTGATCAATTAACAAATTGGAAACTAGCAATTGATTATGCGAAAAAATGTTCGTGGTGTAAACAAAAAAGCATGCTGCCATAGTGCAGCGTCGCGGATCTGCCAAGGTTTTATGACGACCGCTGGAAGAGTTACGGCGGCAGGAAGTTACAAATAAATAATAGGTGTTGCATTGCATGTTGCGATTGCCCGCGCCGGCACCCAGCCGAGCCAGGATAATCAGCGGAAAAATAGCGGTTGAAAGTCAGGCTGCAAAGGAACACAATTCCACGGCCAATTGCCGTTCGGGCAGCGACCGGCATGGCCGCGATATTGGCAACCGCAAGACAGGGCAGCAAGGATTGGCTCGTTTTCCGGCGGGAGGATCTCCATGGCGCTCCAATCACAGCTTTTCCGCGGCGACCTCAAACTCGAAGCCGCGGCCGTATCCGACCCTGCCCACATCGTGCCGGGCGCTGCTGGCGAGCATGTCCGGAAAATCCAGCTGGCCCTGATCCTGCTGGACGGTGCGGCCATCGACGCGGATGGAAAATACGGTCCTGGAACCGCCGCTGCCGTCCTTGCCTACAAGCGAAAGCGCAGCATCCTCAATCGTGCCTATCAACACCAGCCCGACAATATCGCCGGCAAGATGACCATCGCCTCGCTCGATCGCGAAATGTTTGCGCGGGAAAGCATGCCTGCCGCGCCGGTGCAAATCCTTCCCGTCACGCCGCGGCCATACATGGGGCGCCCGGTCGTGCGCCTGGGCTTCAAGATCGATGTCGATTTCCCGGTTTTCCCAAGTGGCAATCTGCCCAGGATGCGGCTGGCGCCCGTGACGACCGAAAAGATCGAGATCGTCAACGCAATATCCGGCCGGGTGAGATGCATGAATGTCGGGGCGAGCGAGGCCAAGGTTTGCCTCATTTTCGATCCGGACGAACCTGGTCTCGTGCCGGCGAGCCGGCTCAATCCCGTTCCGCGCGGGCCGCTCGGCGAAGCTTATTACGCTGACGGCGGTACCGTGCGCGTTCCCGCCAGCCCGTTCAGGATTCACCTGGACGCATTCCATCCCGGTAATGCTTTCGTCGATGCCACCAATGGCACGTCCGCAGCCACGCTTGCAGTCGAAGTGCGCGCGCCCAGGATCGCCGCGCCGTCCGGGTTCCCACCACCGACGAAGACGCGGCCCGGCTCACGGTTCATTTCGGCGGCGGACAGCGAACCCGGTTTTCGGCGGGGGAGCCGGGCGGATTATGGGGGACGGCCCGTCAACCCCAGGAATACCGGGCGGAAGATCAATCTGTTCGGGTCCCAGGAAACGCCGGGTTTCGACGACTATACGACCGACCTTCATTATTCCGGATTTGGAGCAAGACAATCCCTGGTCTTCAGGCCCTGGACAGAAGACAGCGAGGTTGGCACCGGCATTGAAAACGGCTCGGTCAGCGATATCTGCATTCGCGATTCTCCTGTCCTGCCAGTAACCATTGCTGCGATCCGCAGGATCGCGGCGCCCGGTTGCCGGGTAACCTTCGCGGGCTCCGGTGAAGGTGGAACAAAGTACATTCCCATCCTGAAGAGCGCGTTCGCGGGCGCTGCGATCCTGGAGGAATTCGCCGACGCGATCGTGCTCGAGCTTCGCTGATGGCGACAGGCGACGGGGGCCGGGTTTTGCCGCCGCGCCTGCCGCCCGGCGGCCCGAACCGGCTCGTCACACTAGGGAAGCGCTGATTTATTCATGGCGGCGTCATCCACCAGCAATAAATCAGTGCTTCCCTAGCGGAAATCCTCCGCCACCAGCCCGTACTTCTGCATCTTGTGATACATGGTCTGCTTCGGCAGGCCGAGCACCGTGCAGGCGGCGCTGACATTGCCGCCGGCATTGCGCAGTTCCATCTCGATCAGCGAGCGTTCGAACGCGCTCACCTGGTCCGCCAGCGGCGCCTGCGGCGCGGCAGCGGCCGGCGTGGCGGCCATGCCGGGCACCGCGCCACCCAGGCCCAGCACGTAGCGGTCGGCCGCGTTGCGCAGCTCGCGCACATTGCCCGGCCAGTCGTGGCGCATCAGCGCCTGCATGTACGCGGCCGGCACGGGCGGCGCGTCGCGGCGGTAGCGGCGCGCGGCGTCGAGCATGAAGTGCTCGAACAGCAGCGGAATATCCTCGCGCCGCTCGCGCAGCGGCGGAATGTGCAGCACGATCAGGTTCAGGCGGTAGTACAGGTCGGCGCGAAACTGGCCGGCATCGACGAGCTCCTTCAGGTCCGCCTTGGATGCGGCCACCACGCGCACGTCCACCGGCAGCGGCTGCACGGAGCCGAGGCGCTCGATATAGCGCTCCTGGAGCACGCGCAGCAGCTTGACCTGCATGGCCAGCGGCAAGCTCTCGATCTCGTCCAGGAACAGGGTTCCCTCCGATGCGTGCTCGATCTTGCCCACCTGGCGCTTGGCCGCGCCCGTGAACGCGCCCGCCTCGTGGCCGAACAGTTCGCTCTCGAAGATCGTTTCGGGAATGGCGCCGCAATTGACGGCCACGTAGTGGCGCCGCGCCCGTTCGCCGAAGTCGTGCAGGCAGCGCGCCACCAGTTCCTTGCCGGTGCCCGTTTCGCCGTAGATCAGCACATCGGCCGGCTGGCTCGCCACTTCCAGCACCAGCCGGCGCAGCTCGCGCATGGCGGGCGTGTTGCCCAGCAGCGCAGCGTCGATCCCCTGGTTGTGTTCCAGGCGGCGGCGCAGGTCGTGCACTTCCAGCTGCAGGCGGCGCTTGTCGGCCGCGCGCCGCACCACGTCGGCCAGCTGGTCGGACGAGTAGGGCTTTTCAATGAAGTCGTAGGCGCCGTCGTGCATCGCCTGCACGGCCATCGCGATGTCGCCGTGGCCAGTGACGAGGATCACGGGCAGCTCGGGATCGATGGCGCGCGCCGCGGCCAGCAGTTCCAGGCCGCTCATGCCGGGCAGGCGGACGTCGCTCACCAGCACGGCGCGGCAGTGCGGTTGCAGCAGCTCGCGTGCCGGTTCCGCGCTGTCGAAGGCGCGCACGGTGAAGCCGGCCAGGTCCAGCGCCTGGGCGCTGCCTTCGCGCACGGCGGGATCATCCTCGACGAGCAGGATTTCGATCGTAGTGAGTGTCGTCTCATCCATCTTGTTTTTCCACTGATGCCGGTTTGAGTTCGATGACGAAAGAGGCGCCCGCGGCGGCCGGCTCGGCGCGCAGGCTGCCGCCGAAGTCGCGCACGATCTGTTCCGAGATGGCCAGGCCCAGGCCCAGCCCCTCGCCCTGGGGCTTGGTGGTGAAGAAGGGCTGGAACAGGCGTTCGCGCGCTTCGCCGGTCAGGCCCGGGCCGTTGTCGGCCACGCGGATGAGCACCGTGCCTGCCGCTTCGCCCGCGCTCACCGACAGGGCGCGCGGCGCGCCGCGCTCCAGCGTGGCCAGCGCGTCGAGCGCATTGGTCATCAGGTTCAGCAACACCTGTTCCAGGCGGTTGCTGTCGCCCAGCGCGTAGATGTCGCCCTCGCCGATGTCGAGCGTGAACGCCACCTTGTCCAGTTCCAGGCGGCGCTCCACGAGCACCAGGGCGTTCGAGATCGCCGTGTGGATCGAGACCGGTCCCAGCTCGGCATTGGACTTGCGCGAGAAGCTCTTCAGTTTGCCCGTGATGCTGCCCATCCGCGCCACGATCTGCGAAATCTTCGCGAGATTCTGCCGGGCTTCCTCCACGCGGCCGCGCTCGAACAGCAGCACGGCATTGTCGGCCATCGTGCGCAGCGCCGTCAGCGGCTGGTTCAATTCATGCGTGATGCTGGCAGACATCTGGCCCAGCACGGCCATCTTGCCGGCCTGGTACAACTCGTTCTGCGTGCGGTGCAGCTGCTGCTCGGCCTGGCGCCGCACTTCCGCCTCGTCCATCAGGCGCTGCGTGGTGCGCTCGAGGCGCGCGGTGCGTTCGGCCACCATCAGTTCCAGGTTGTCGTAGGCATCCTGCAATTGCTCCCGGGCCCGCAGGCGCTGCCGTACATACAGGAAGAGCAGCAGCAGGAAGCCGTAGGCCACGCAGGCGAACAGCACGGCGAGCCGGGCGTTGGCGCGCACTTGGCTCAGGTCGGACAGGTAGATGAAGGTCCACTGGCGCGGCGCCATGGAACGCTGTTGCGCCAGCATGGGCGGGGCGCCGGCACTGGCGCCGATGGCCATGATGTGCGTGCCGTCGGCCCGTGTTTCGTCGCGGCGCACCGGCAGCGGCGGCAGGGGCAGGCGGTGGTACTGGCGCGTCTGCTCCAGTTGCGCGCGCACGGCGGCGGAGAGCGGGCGCAGCGTGTGGTATTTCCAGGCCGGCGCGGAAGAGAGGAAGACCACGCCGTTGGCGTCGGCCAGCATCACCTTGTCAGCCCCGCGCATTTCGGGGCCCTGTATCCAGCCGCGTTCCTGTTCTTCGATGTTCACCTTCACCACGGCCACCCCCAGCATGCGGCCGTTGCGGTGCACGCCGCGGGCATAGAAGTAACCCGGCTCGCCGCTCGTGGTGCCCACGCCGTAGAAGCCGCTCGGGTGGCCGCGCAGGGCATTCTGCAAATAGGGGCGGAAGCGGATGTCGTCGCCCACGAAGCTGCTCTTCTGGCGCCAGTTGCTGGCCGCCAGCGTGCGTCCCCGCAGGTCGACGATATAGATGATGCGGGAGCCGGCCTGCCTGGACAGGCGCTCCAGGTAGTCGTTGACGCCCTGCCGCCGGGCGGGATCGGCCGGGTGCTCGAGCAGGCCGAGCACGTTCTCGTCCAGCTCCAGCATGTGGGGCAGGAAGTCGTATTTGTCGAGCAGGTTTTCCAGGCTGGCCGCGTATACCTCGAGGCGCTGGGCGCCGGCGGCGCGCAGCCGTTCCGTGCTGACGCGCTCGGTCCACCAGTAGGCGGACCAGGCCAGGGCCAGCAGGCCGGCCAGCGCCGCGCACCACGCCAGGCGCGCGAAGCGGCGCCGCCGCGGGGGCGCGGCGGGCAGGCGGGACGGGAAGGGCGGGCGAGGGGGCGGCTGGGACGCCGCCCCCTCGCCGGCCGGATCGGCGATCAGCTGGGAATGCATCCGGCCACTATAGCAAATCCGGCTTGCCGGCCGACTCAGAACGCGTGGCGCATGCCGAGGTTGAAGGCGGCGTTGCCGTTGCCGTCGTCGGTGGCGTTGCCCACCTTGTAGCTGGCGCCGTTGTCGTTGTCGATATGGCCGTAGGCGGTGTACAGGTCGGTGCGCTTCGACAGCGAGTACACGTAGCCGACGCCGAACTGGCGCGCATCGCGGCGCGCTGCCGTGCGGTCGTCGCGGTGGACGGCGGATGCCATCACGCGGTGCGGACCGGACTGGTAGGTCAGGCCCAGCAGCGCGTCGCGGCTGTCGTCGCCAGCCAGGCCGCGGTTGCGCACGATCGCCGCGCGTCCGATCACCGGGCCGATCGTATAGCGCACCACGGCGCCGGTGTTGGTGACATGGTCGGGCAGCAGCGCATCGTCGCGGCGGTGGTGCGTGAGGATGACCATCAGCGGGCCCGGCGCCCACGTGACCGAGCCGCTCATCTCGCGGTTGCGGGTGGAGTCGCCCGCCACCTCGCCGGCGCCGTATGCCACCTCGGCCGAGAAGCCGGCCACCGCCGGGGTGCGATACGCCACCGAGTTGTCCATGCGGCGGTTGCCGGCCATGATGTTCATCGCCTGGCCCGCATAGCCATCCTCGAACGGGTCGGCCATGTCGGCCAGCGCCTTGTAGTAGGGCGAATACTGGCGGCCGACGCTCACGGCGCCGAAGGCGCCGTTCAGCCCGACCCACACCTGGCGGCCGAACAGGCGCCCACCCTGGGTCGACGTGCCGGTATCGGCCGCAAAACCGCTTTCGACCACGAACACGGCGGACAGGCCGTTGCCCAGGTCTTCGGTACCCTTGAAGCCCAGCCGCGAGCCATAACCGATGCCGCCGCTGACGGACGTGTTGGTGCCGGTGGGCGTGCCGTACTCGGCCACGATGCCGGCATCGACGACGCCATACACCTGCACCTGCGATTGCGCCTGGGCGGCGGCGCCGGCCAGTGCCAGCGCGGTGGTCACTGCAAACTTGATAGTCGTATTGGTATTGATGTTCATGTCATCTCCTTTGTTGTAATGAACTCATGCGACGCGGATATTGCCGCGCTTGTCTTTTTCAGGGGCCGGCTCGTCGAGCGCGCCTTCCCACTTGGCCACGACCGCCGTCGCCACGGCATTGCCGACGGCATTGGTGGCCGAGCGGCCCATGTCGAGGAACTGGTCGACGCCCATCAGCAGCAGCAAGCCGGCCTCGGGAATATTGAACTGCGTAAGAGTAGCGGCGATCACGACCAGCGAAGCGCGCGGCACGCCGGCCATGCCTTTCGAGGTCAGCATCAGCAGCAGCAGCATGGTGATCTGCGTGCCCACCGACAGGTCGATGCCGTAGGCCTGCGCGATGAACAGCACGGCGAAGGTGCAGTACATCATCGAGCCGTCGAGGTTGAAGGAATAGCCCATCGGCAACACGAAGCTGGAGATGCGGCGCTGCACGCCGAACTTGTCGAGCGCGACCAGCAGCTTCGGATAGGCGGCTTCCGAGCTGGCGGTGGAGAAGGCCAGCAGGAACGGTTCGCGGATCAGGCCGACCAGGCGCAGCACGCGCGGGCCCAGCACCAGGAAGCCGGCGCCCACCAGCAGCAGCCACAGGCAGGCCAGGCCCAGGTAGAAGCCGCCCATGAACTTGGCGAAGGTGACGAGGATGCCCAGGCCATTGGTGGTGATCACGGAAGCCATGGCCGCGAACACGGCCAGCGGTGCCAGGTTCATGATCGTGCCGGTCATGCGCAGCATGACCTGCGCCAGCTCGTCCACCACGGCCACCAGCCGCTTGCCCGATTCGCCCAGTGCGCCGAGGGCCGAGCCGAAGAAGATCGAGAACACCAGCACCTGCAGGATCTCGTTATTGGCCATCGCCTCGATCGGCGACTTGGGCACCACGTGGGTGATGAAATCCTTCAGCGTGAAGGCCGCCGTCTTCAGGCCCGTGCTGGCATCGACGGGCGGCAGCGGCAGGCCGAGGTTGGTGCCCAGTTGCAGCACGTTTGACAGCACCATGCCCAGCGCCAGGGACACGAGCGAAGCAATCACGAACCAGCCGAACGCCTTGGCGCCGATGCGGCCGGCAGACTTGCCGTCGGAAAGGCCTGCAATGCCGACCGTCAGCGTGGAGAAGACCAGCAGCGCGATGATCATCTTGATCAGGCGCAGGAAGATATCGGTTACCAGCGAAATGTGGCCGGATATCTCGGTGGTCATCGCTTTCTCGGGAAAGACGGTGTGACACGCATAGCCAACCGCGATGCCGAGCAGCATCGCGATCAGGATGTAGAGAGTGAGAGGGCGCTTTTTATGCATTGCAGTCTCCGTATTGTAGAAACCGCGGTGGGGCCACCGCGGGGGTGGCTCCTTGATAGCAAGCGCTGTGCCAATCTTGAATGATTGCCAAGTGCTTGTTTTGATTGGGGAAGTTTTAGCCGTCGACGTGCCGCAGTCCGAACAATTGGACTGGGCCGCCATGGCGACTCCAAGGCCTTGGAAGGGTGCGGGGAAATGCAACTAACCGAAAGGTCAGGGCAGGGGGGCCTCCGGCGCCAATGATTTGCCTGCGGGGAGCGAGCCAGGAAGTGTCGGCAGGCAGGGTAATGTTGCTCGCAGTAATGAGAATGAGTTATCATTATTGCCTGGCCGGTATTGCCTTCCGCGCATCCGCCGCCCCGTCACCCGCAGAAAGGTCGCCGAAAGTGAAGAAAAAGAGCTTGTCCCCGTTGTTCGCCGCATCGATGGCGGCGCTGTTCGCTCCGCATGCCCAGGCCGAAGACCCGGCGATCGTCATCGGCGAGGTGCGCATCAGTGCCCAGCGCGCGGCGGGGCCGCTGCTCTCGAACCGCGTGCTGACCTCCGTCGACGTGCTGGGCGCCGACAAGGTCGAGGACAAGAACGTGATGAACAGCTGGGAGCTGGTCGGGCAGCTGCCCGGCGTGCAGCTCACCGAGACGCGCATGGGCGCCGAATCGGGCAAGGCCACGTTCCGCGCCTTCAATGGGGAAGGCTACATCAACGGCATCAAGGTGTTGATCGACGGGATTCCGAGCAACGTCAACAGCGGCAACCAGCGCTTCATCGACATGATCTTCCCGCTGGAGATCGACTATATCGAGGTGGTGCGCGGCACCAACGACCCGCGCCACGGCTTGCACAATATCGGCGGCAATATCAACTTCGGCACGCGCCAGGGCGGGAACTACACGGATGCCCGCCTCACGCTCGGCAGCTACGCCACGCGCGAAGGCCAGCTGGCCATCGGCCGCGAGTCGGGTTCCTTCGCGCAGAACTATTTCATGGCGGTGCAGAAGTCGGACGAATACCGGGGCAGCGGTTCCGACAAATACTCGCTCGGCGGCAAATGGTTCGTCACTTCGCCCGGCAAGGCCGTGAAGGCCGGCCTGGTGCTGCGGGCCTACCGGCACGACGCGGGGGAACCGGGCTTCCTCACCGCCGGCGAGCTGGCCGCGGACCGCCGCCAGTCGCCGGCCAAGAACGCCAACGACCGCAGCGAGCGCGAAATGGGGCATGCCAGCCTGTACCTGGACTGGCAGATCAGCCCCGATGCGTTCTTCAGCAACCGCGTCTACTACAACCGCTACGACGACGACCGGCGCGTTACCTTCACGAGCAATCCCGCCGGCTCGGCGCCCCGGCAGCGCCGCATCTGGAACGAACGCCAGGCGGGTTACCTGGGCAACCTCACGTGGCGAGTGAGCGAGCGGGTCACGCTCGACGGCGGCGTCAACGCCGAGCAGCAGGACAACCGCTACCGCCGGTCACGCTTCGCCCATGCGATGCCGACCGACTTCGGCACCCCGGTCCTGGTGCAGAACGACGACACCTACACCTTCGACAACGTCGGCGCCTACGTGCAGGCCATCATCCGGCCAACCGCCACGGTGAAGATCGTGCCAGGCTGGCGCGCCGACAAATTCTCCGGCCACAGCTCGCTGATGGCGGGCGGCGCGGCGCCGCTGCAGGACTACGGCTGGATCGAGCAACCGAAACTGAGCATGGTCTACAACCCGTCCGCCGCGGTGAGCCTGTACGCGAACTGGGGCCGCACCTTCCAGGTCCTGACGGGCTCCGGCGCCCCAGCCTACCTCGCGCCCGGCCAGGCCACGTTCGACGCATCGATCAACACGGGCAAGGAAGTGGGCGTGAAGTTCAAGCCGGTGCCGGGCGCCGAGATGCGCCTGGCCGTGTGGCGCCAGGATGCCACGGGGGAGGTCGCCAATATGCCGGCCACCGGCACCACGGTGGGCCTGGGCGAGACGCGCCGCGAGGGCGTGGACCTGCAACTCTCCGGACGCGTGGCCCAACGCCTCGACCTGTGGGCCTCGCACTCGCTGCAGAAGGCCGAGGTGGTGAAGGCTTTCACCGCCTCCGGCGCCTCGCTGGCGGGCAAGGAAGTGTTTTCCACGCCCCGGTACATCACCACGGCCGGCGCGGAGTACCGCGTGTCCGACAAGCTGCGCTTCGGGCTGCAGGGCCGCGCCCAGGGCGACTACTTCATCGACAGCCCGAACGAGCAGGGCAAGTTCGGCGGCTTCGTGCTGTTCGATGCCAGCGTGCGCTACCGGGTCTCGGAACACGCGAGCATCGACGTGCAGGTGCGCAACCTGGCGAACCGCCGCCATGAATATGTCTGGTACGACAATTTCTTCTGGCCCGCCGCGCAGGCGCAGCCGATGTTCTCGCCGGGCCCGGGGCGCTCCGCCTTCGTCTCGCTCAACGTCAGGATGTAACGCCTTCCTTCACGGGCAGCGCCGGCACCGCGCGGGCCTGCTTCCACTTCAACGCCGGCTTCTCGATCGCGTACCAGCTCACGGCCCCCAGCGCCACCGCGGCGGGCGCGGCGATCGCGAACAGCAGCCATGGCGACATGCCGGGGAGGTACCAGAGCAGCAGCTTCTGGATCGGCCATGCGTACAGATAGGTTCCGTACGACACATCGGGCAGGCGGTTGAACCCGGCAAGCATGGCAGATGGCTTGTTGGCCAGGTAGATCAGCACATAGCAGCCCGCCGTGGCCAGCGCGAGTTCGGACGCGCTCCAGGAAAACATGCAGATCACCACGGCGATTCCCGCCGCCAGCGCCAGCCTGCCATCCATGCGGATGCGGTCGCGGTACAGGTAGAAGCAGCCGCCGGTCAGGAAAAAGGTGGGCAGGCGCAGGAGCTCGGCGTCGAAGTGCAGCACGCGCGCCGCCGCGACGATGGCGAACACCGCCGCCGTGAGGACGAGCCAGGCGTGGCGCACGCGCAGCAGCCCGGCCACGCCGGCGGCGAGCACGAGGAGATAACAGGCGAACTCGTAGGCGATGGTCCACATCGACAGGTTAATCTTCGGCAGGAACGAGCCCGCGAACACGGGCGGCACCTGCGGCGATTGCAGCAGCAGGGCGCCCGTCGTGAACGCTCCCACGTCGAAGGCGGCAAAGTATCGGGCCGGATCGGCGCCGAGCGGCCCGACGACGAGGGCGCACACCACGCTGGCGACCAGGAAGCCCGGGTAGATGCGCAGCATGCGCTTTTTCAGGAACACGCCGGCCCGCGGCGCCGTATCCCAGCTCTGCACGATCAGGTACCCGCTCAGCATGAAGAACGCGTCGACCGCCATGAAACCGAGCGGTATCGAGTCGAACAGCATCATCAGCGGTTCGCGGTGATTGTCGCCGTCCGTCAGTTCGGGCGAGTGGGACAGGATCACGCACAGGGCCAGCACCAGGCGGAGCAGGTTGAAATTGTTGTGCCGTTCCTGCCGTGCTGCCGCCATGCCGCCCCCCTTGTCGAATGCTTGTTATTACCGGGAGTATGCGGCAAAACGCCGACCAAATGTAATTTTGGCAATTTTCGGATGGCGGTTTTACAACGCGATGCCGGCCTGGGCATACCGGAACTGCTATGGCAACGGCCGAAAAATTGATTGGTGCCGACGGCGCGGATGCGTCTACCATGCGGTCCACGCGCGGCCGCGGGCCGCCACGAACCAGGATGGAAAATGAGGAAACTGATCGCATTGCTGATGGCCGCCGCCTTGTGCGCGTGCGCCGCCACGGCGCCGGACAAGCAGGCCGCGCCCTTCGCCAAGGGCGCCGACATCGGCTGGCTGCAGCAGATGGAAGCCACCGGCTACAAGTTCCGCGACAAGCAGGGAGAAGAGCAGGATGCCATCGCCATCCTGAAGGCGCACGGCATCGACACCATCCGCCTGCGCACGTGGGTCAATCCTTCCGACGACCGGGCCAGCGGCCACAACAGCAAGGAGGAAACGGTGGCCATGGCCGTGCGCGCGCAGCGCGAGGGCATGCGCATCATGATCAACTTCCACTACAGCGACAGCTGGGCCGACCCGCAGCAGCAGCGCAAGCCGGCGGCCTGGGTGGGCCACCCGTTCCCGCAACTGCTCGAGGACGTGTACCAGTACACGCACGACGTGATGACAGCGCTGAAGCAGGCCGGCGTGACGCCGGAGTGGGTGCAGGTGGGCAACGAGACCGCCACCGGCATGATCTACCCGGAAGGCCATTCCGACAACTGGCCGCAGCTCGCGCAGCTGATCAACCGCGGCTACGATGCCGTGAAGGCCGTCAGCCCCACGTCGAAGGTGATCCTGCACGTCGACCGCGGCAACGATAATGCGCGCTTTCGCAAGTGGTTCGACGCCGCGCGCGCGCATGGCGCGAAATACGACGTCATCGGCCTGTCCTATTACCCGTACTGGCTGGACGGCAGCCCGGACTACACGCTGTCCATCGACGACCTGGGCCGCAACCTGAACGACATGGTGGCCCGCTACGGCAAGGAAGTGATGGTGGTCGAGGTGGGCGGCGAGGACACCAAGGCGCAAAACACCTACGACATGCTGGTGGCCGTGCAGCGCAAGGTGAAGGCCGTGCCGGGCAATATGGGACTGGGCGTGATCTACTGGGAGCCGCAGGGCGCGCGCAGCTGGAGCAAGTATCCGCTGAGCGCCTGGGGCGACGATGGCCGGCCGACCAGGGCGATGGAAGCGTTCCTGGCCGAGTAGGGCGGAACCGGGGCGGCGAGCCGCCTCGCCGCAGGCAACCGGGGAAACCGGGCGACTAGCCGGCCGCCTTCGCCGCCCGCAGCGTGATCAGCGTGATGTCGGAGGGCCGCCCCAGCCGGATCGGGAAGCCCGGCCACAGGCCGGCGCCGTTGCTCACGTAGAGCGTCGATCCGCCAACCTCGTAGCGGCCGGACACGAAGCCGTCGTTGAAGCGGGCCACGATCCAGTCCAGGCCGCGGGCGTGTCCGCCGTGGGTGTGGCCGGACAATTGCAGGTCGATGCCGGCCGCCCCGTTGCGGCGGAAGGTGCCGGGCCGGTGATCGAGCAGCACGACAGGCAGCCCGGCCGGCCGGCCCGCCAGGGCCCTGGCGATATCCGGCACGGTCTCCCCATGCCTGGCGCTCACCATGTCCGGCACGCCGGCCAGCACGAAACCGTTGTCGATCACCACGTGCCGGTTTTCCAGCACGTCGATGCCGAGTTCCTTGAACTTGCGCATCCATGCCACGTAGTCGGCATAGTATTCATGGTTGCCCGCCACGGCGAACACGCCATCCCTGGCCGACAGCGCGGCCAGCGGCGCGACATCGTTCGCGCGGGCCGCGGTCGTACCGTCGATGAGGTCGCCCGAGATGACGATCAGGTCCGGCTCCAGCGCATTCGTCGCTGCCACCAGCCCCTTCGCCCAGGGTTCCTGCAAGAGGCGGCTCAGGTGGATATCGCTCAGGTGCACCATCCGGTAGCCGTCCAGTTCCGCCGGCAGGCCCGCCAGCGGCATGTCGAAGCGTCTCACCTCCGGCACCTTGATCGCCTGCGTCACGCCGTAGCTCGCCAGCAGCACGCCCAGTGCCAGGAATACGTGGCCGGCCGTCTTGTTCCGCAAGATCGCGCGGCCCGTCGCGCGGGAGGGCAGCCAGGCCAGCAGGCCGGCCACGTCCTTCAGCAGGGTCAGTACCGCCATCACGACCAGCGCGGCGTGCGCCACGCTCACGCCGATCAGCGCGGCGCGGGGAATCTCCGGCGAAGCGATGGTGGTGCCGAAGATGCGGCTGACGAGCCAGTGATGCTCGATGAGCGCCATGAGCAGGGCGGCCAGCGCGGCCCTGCCGGCCGGCCGGAAGTCCAGCCTCCACACGTACCGCCAGATGAGATAGGAACCGAGGACGAGGTTGACGATTGGTAGCACCGGTGAATCCTTCGAAGATTGCTGCGCGGCTCATCCGCGCGGCCGGTATGCTACCTCGGCTTGCCTTAAGGCGAGCTTATTGGCGAGCTTATTGGCGCGCTTCGTTCAGCCGTTCACGAATTCGGCGATCAGGCGGTTGAAGGTGGCCGGATGCGTGACATTCATGCCATGCGACGCGCCCTCGATCATGTGCTTGCGCGCCCGCGCGATCCACTCCACCAGCCGGCCGCTGTTGTCGCGATACATGCGCGGGCTTTTCGCGCCTTCCAGCAGCAGGGTGGCGCACTTCACCTCGCGCGCGCCGGCCTGGTCGTAGGCCGGCAGCGGGTCGCGGAACTGCATCGGCAGCGTGGCGGCATTGTCGATCGCCATCGTGCGGAAAGCCTGCGAGCTGCGGCGCCACACGCCGGGCAGGCTGACCGAGTCGATGAACAGTTCCAGGCCCGTTTCCGTCTGCCCTTGCCCGATCAGCGCCGCGGCTTCTTCGCGCAGCGCGATGGTCGCGGCGGGCATGGCCGCCGGGGGCATGCCATCGATCTGCAGCGGCCCGCCCGGGTCGGCCAGCACCAGCGATTTCACCAGTTCCGGATATTCGCGCGCCAGGTGGTAGGCCACGCAGCCGCCGCGCGAATGACCCACGAGGTGGACCGGCCCGAGATTCATCGCGGCGATGAATTCGGCCATCTCGCGCACGTGCGCCTTCCAGCTGAATTCGGCGGGAAAGCAGTCTTCGTCCGAAGGCCAGTAGTGGCCGAGGCTGACCGACACGCACAGGAACCCCTTCGACAGCGCCTTCACCTGGCCGTCCCAGTAGCGGTAGTCGCATAGCGAGCCGTGCACGAATACCAGCGGTTCGCCCGTGCCGTGCACGGCGTAGGGCACGCGCTGGCCCGAGGCGATGGTGGCGAAGTACAGTTCAGGGGTGGCGATCAGCGAGGGATCGATGCGTGCGTTCATGGTCAAGCTCCTTTGCCGCTACTATGCACCGTGGCACCCTCCAAGAAAATCGCATAATATTGAACATTCCTATCAGAAAAACTGATACTCGAATCTGATACTTATTCTATCGACAATGAAAGCACTCGACCTCGACGTTCTCACGATGATGGTGGCCGTGGCCGATACCGGCAACATCAGCCGCGCGGCCGAGGTGGTGCACCGCTCGCAGTCGGCCGTGAGCATGCAGATCAAGACGCTGGAGGCGGCCATCGGCAAGCCGCTGTTCCTGCGCGGGCCGCGGAGCGTGACGCCCACGCAGGATGGCGAGGTGCTGCTCACGTATGCGCGCCGCATGCTGGCCCTGCGCGACGAGGCCTGGGCCGCCGTGGTGCGGCCGGACGTGACGGGCCGCGTCGTGATCGGCGTGCCGGACGACTACGCTTCCTCGCTGCTGCCGGCAATCCTGAAGAGCTTTTCGGCCACCTATCCGAAGGTCGAGATCCAGGTGGTGGGGCTGCCCAGCGTGGCGCTCGCGCCGATGGTGAAGGATGGCACCGTGGACCTCGTGCTGGGCACGCGCGTGAAGGGCCTGTCGGGAGAATTCGTCCGCTTCGAACCCATGGTGTGGGCCGCGCCGCCGGGCGCCCGCGAGATCTGGCGCGAGCGGCCGCTGCCGATCGCGGTGTTCCTGCCGGGCAGCGTGGCACGCGAGAACGCCATCCGCACGCTGGAGCGGGCGAAGATCAGCTACCGCACGTCGTACGAGAGCCCCAGCCTGCTGGGTCTGCTCAGCATGGTCGAGGCGGGGCTGGCGATCGCGCCGCTGGCGCACTGCGCCGTGCCGCCGCACCTGGCCGTGCTGGGCAAGGCCCAGGGCTTGCCGGAGATCGATCCGCTGGAACTGATCCTCGCGCGCAGCCCCATGTCCAAGCGCGCGCCCTGCGATTTCATGGCCGAGAAAATCATGGCGGAACTGCGACGCTGACCCGTGAGCCCTTGCCGCAACGCTGGTATCGGAAAAATAGCTATCCGGTGCGGCAACTCCAGGTTTTGTGATACTTTGGTGAGCCATTACCGACTGGCAGTTGCGGGAAATTGCTGACCAAGGGTAGTGGGCCGGAGGTCTGCCGTCAGCATCCGCTTGTCCAGGAAGGTATGTCCATCTTTCTCGTCCTCGTCCGCGCGCGGCTGGCCGCCGCGCTGCTGGCTCTGGGTTGCATCCTGCCCGTGTGCGCGGCGCAGGCGCCGCTGCGCGTGGTCCTGGACCAGAATTACCCGCCCTTCGTGTTCCGCAATGCGGACGGGAAGCTGGAGGGCTTCTCGATCGACGTCTGGCGTCTGTGGGAACAGAAGACGGGCATGCAGGTCGAGCTGTACGCGGTCGACTGGCCAAGCGTGCAACCCATGCTGGAGAGCGGGCGGGTCGACGTGATCGATACCATCTTCCGCACCGAGGCGCGCACCGCGCGCATGGACTACTCCCCGCCCTATGCCTCGGTCGCCGCCGCGATCTACGCGCACAGGTCGATCACCGGCATCGCCAACGTGAACAGCCTGAAAGGCTTCGAGGTGGCCGTGCAGGCGCAGGATGCCTGCACGGACCGCCTGCAGCGGGCCGGCGTGAGCATGCGGATCTACCCGACCTACGACGGCTTGATGGCGGCGCTGGCCGACCGTCGCGTCAAGCTGCTGTGCAAGGACGAGTACGGCGCGAACTACGACCTGTACCGGCTGGGCCTGCACGGGGAGTACGAGAAGGCGTTCGAACTGGGCCGCGAAGAGCTGCACCGCGCGGTGCGCAAGGGCGACATGGCCACGCTGGCGCTGGTCGAGCGCGGCATGGTGCAGATCACGCCCGACGAGATGCAGGCGCTGCGCGCCAAATGGATGAACCGGCCACTGGCCTTTGCCCGCTATGCGCGGCCGCTGCAGCAGGGCATGGCGCTGCTGGCCGGCGTGGTGCTGCTGCTGGTGGTGTGGCTGGCCGCCACGCGCCAGGCGGTGCGCGTGCGCACCAGGGAGCTGGAGCACGAAAAGGCCCAGTTGCGCACGCTGGTCGAAAGCAGCGCAGACATCATCTGGCTGAAGGACGTGGAGGGGGTGTACCGCGACTGCAACCGCCCGATGGTTGAACTGTTCGGCTTGCCGAAGGAGGCGATCCTCGGCAAGAACGACGTCCAGCTGTTCGGCGCGGCCGCCGCCGAACGCTACCGGCGCGACGATACCGCCGCGCTGCGCGCCGGCCGCCCGCTGCTGGCCGAAGACCACGTGTTGCTGCCGGGCGGCGACGGCGCGCGCGTGTATGAAACGATCAAGAGCCCCGTGATGAAGGCCGACGGTACCGTGCTCGGCCTCCTCGGCGTGGCCCGCGATGTGACCGAACGCCGCGAGCAGGAGCGCACCATCCGCGACCAGGAGCGGCTGCTGCAGGAGATGAGCGCGCTCGCCCATATCGGTGCCTGGGAACTCGACGTGGCGGCCGGCACGTTCCGGTGGACGGAGGAGGTCGCGCGCATCTATGGCAACGGCCCGGAGGAGCCGCTGACCTTCGAGCGCTGCCTGGCCTGCCGGGGCGACGACGAACAGGCGCTCGCCCGGGCCGCGTGCGACGCCGCCATCGCCCTTGGCGAACCGTTCGACCTCGAACAGGAGATCGACACGGCGGGCGGCGGCAGATGGGTGCGCGTGCTGTGCAGCCCCGTGCGGGAGGAAGGGCGCGTGGCGAAGCTGCGCGGCACCGTGCAGGACGTGACCGTGCGGCGCACCCTGGAGGAATCGATGCGCATGGCGAACCTGATCTACCGCACGAGCCTGGAGGCGATCATCGTCACCGACGGCGGCAACCGCATCGTGGACGCCAACCCGGCCTTCACGGCGCAGACCGGCTACGCGCTGGCGGACGTGCTCGGCACGCACCCGCCGCTGTTCGAGTCCGCCATGCATGACAACGGCTTCTATACGCGCATCTGGCAGAGCCTGGAGGCCGGCGACCACTGGCAGGGCGAGGTCAGGGACCGCAACCGGGACGGGACGCTGGCGGCGCGCTTCGTGGATATTCGCGTGATCCGGCAGCCGGACGGGCGGGTCTACCGCCATGTGATCCAGTTCCACGACATCAGTGCCCAGAAGCAGAAGGATGAGCTGATCTGGCGCCAGACCAACTTCGATCCGCTGACGGGCTTGCCGAACCGCCGCCTGTTCCTGGACCGCCTGGAGCAGGACATCAAGAAGGCGCACGGCGCCAACCGCGGCCTGGGCGTGCTGCTGCTCGACCTGGACCGCTTCAAGGACATCAACGACAGCTTCGGCCAGGCCAAGGGCGACAGCGCCCTGGTCGAACTGACCCGGCGCGTGGCCGGCTGCGTGCCGGAGGATGCCACGCTGGGCCGGCTGGGCGGTGACACGTTCGCGCTGGTGGCCAGCGACTTCGACAAGCGCCTGCACATCGAAACCGTCGCCCAGGCCGTGCTCGTGGCGGTCGCCACGCCGCTGCGCCTCGGCCCGGAAGAAGTGGCGTACGTGACCGCCAGCGCGGGCATCAGCGTGTACCCGGACGATGGCACGGACCCCGCGGAACTCGTCAGTAACGCCGAACACGCGGTGCGCCTGTCGAAGCGGGCAGGGCGCGGCCAGTTCCAGTATTTCACGCCCGCGCTGCAACGGCAGGCGCACGCCAAGCTGATGCTGACCAACGAATTGCGCGAAGCCTTGCCGCGCCGCCAGTTGCAGGTGCACTACCAGCCGATCGTCGAGGTGGAGACGGGGCGCATCAACAAGGCCGAGACGCTGCTGCGCTGGGTCCACCCGGAACGGGGCATGATCAGCCCGGCCCATTTCATTCCGCTGGCGGAGGAATCCGGCCTGATCGTGGAGATCGGCGACTGGGTACTGCGCGAGGCGATCTCCAGCGTGGAGCGCTGGCGCGAGCTGTATGGCCGCGTGATCGAACTCTCCGTGAACATCTCGCCCACGCAGTTCGAACAGCGCGGCCCGCTGTCATGGCTCGACCGGGTGGTGCAGTCGGGCCTGCCCCGGCACAGCATCACGGTGGAAATCACGGAGGGAGTGCTGGTCAACGACACGGCGCAGGTCGGCCGCTGCCTCGGCACCCTGCACGCGGCCGGCGCCAGGGTGTCGATCGACGACTTCGGCACTGGCTTTTCCGCCTTGTCCTACCTGAAGAACTTCGACATCGACTACCTGAAGATTGACAAGTCGTTCATCAACAACCTGGCCAGCGACAGCAACGACCGGGCGCTGACGGAAGCCATCGTGGACATGGCGCACCGCCTCGGCATCGAGGCGATCGCCGAGGGCGTGGAAAACGTCGCCCAGCGCGACGCGCTGGCGGCGATCGGCTGTGACTATATCCAGGGGTATTACTACTCGAAGGCCGTCACGCGCGACGTCTTCGAGGGCTTGCTGGAGCGGCAGATGGCGCATTAGCGAACGCCGGGAACGCCGCCATGGACCGAAACGACACCGGTGCTTCGACGGCGCGGGCTGTTCCGATTGCTGCCGATCCGCTGATGTCGGACACCTTCAGGTGTCGGACACCGGTTTTCTCTACCGGAGCTGGCAACCACTTGCGAAAACCGGAGTCGGGAAGGAGCGATGGCATGCATGCCATCACCGCTTCACAGGCGCGGAGCATGCTCCGCGAAACCCCTGTGAAGCCACCGAAACAGCCGGTGTCCGACACCAGTGCGCCCGCCCCGCCGGTGGCTGTCTCGATCTCTCAATGCCACTTCACCGGCATCAGCCACCGCGACCTGGCCCAGCGCACCAGCATCTGCGCGAACATGCGCACCGGACCCAGGTTCGCCATCACATAGCGCTCGTAGCCGACCCGGTAGGCGGCCTTCGCCATCGCACCCTGCACGTTCAGGTAACGGTCGCCGATGACCTGCCGCAGCATGCCCACCGCGCCGTACTCGCCCAGCGACACCAGCGTGCCCTGGTCGCGATAGCGGAACACCGGGATGGCGGCGCGCTCGATGCCCGCCAGCAGCCGGTGCAGGAAGATGGCCTGTTGCCGCGCCGCCTGGGCGCTCGGCGGCACCATCGCCGTACTGTCGGACACCTGCATCGCCGAGCAGTCGCCCATCGCGTGGATGAACGGGTCGTCCACGGCGCGCAACTGCTCGTCCACCAGCACCTGCTTGTTGCGGTTCAGCGCAATGCCCAGGCGCGTGTTGATGGCGGGGCCCTGCACGCCGGCGGCCCAGACGGCGATCGCGGCGGGGAATACTTCGCCGTCGGCCGTCGTCACGTGCTCGGCCGTCACCGCCGACACGGCGGTATTCGTGCGGATTTCGATGCCAAGCTCGCGCAGCTTGCGCGCCGCCGCTTCCGACAGCGCCGGCGCCAGCGTGGGCAGCAGGCGCGGGCCGCGCTCGATGATCGTGATGCGCACCTGGCAGGGCGACTCCAGGGAGTTCAGCCGGTAGCGCACCAGCGTGTCGACCGTGTGGCGCAGGTCGGCTGCCAGTTCGACGCCGGTGGGGCCGGCGCCGACGATCACGATATTGACCCGCGGCGCGCCGCCCGAGGTGGCCGCGCACAGCCGCAGGAAGCGCCGGCGGAAGGCCTCGGCCTGTTCCACGCCATCGAGCGACAGGCAGTGCGTCTCGGCGCCAGGAACGCCGAAGAAGTTCGTCACGGAGCCGAACGACAGTACCAGCCGGTCGTAGCGCAGCACGCTCTCATGGCCCAGCGCGTGGGGCAGGCGGGCGCGGATCTTCAGGGTGCGGCCGGCGCGGTCGATGTCGACGACCTCGCCGCACAGGAATTCGAAGTGGTTGTCGATGGCCTGGCGGGCCAGGTCGACATGGTAGTGGCTTGGATCGATGGTGCCGGCTGCAACCGAGTGCAGCAGCGGCTTCCAGAAGTGGGTGGGGGCGCTGTCCACGAGGACGATGCGCGCCTTGTTGCGGCGGCCGAGGTCACGGCCCAGGCGGGTCGCCAGTTCGAGACCCGCCACGCCGCCGCCGGCGATGACGATGGTTTGCATTGATTGGCTCCATGAGAGTGCGGCTGGACATGTCGGTAAATGCGTGCCAGCGGATGCGTATTACAGGCGGCGGCCCTGGTTCTCCGCCTTCACGCGGATATTGGCCAGGCGGGCCGCTTGCGTGGCCGGCGCCGAGGCGGACACCACGAGAGCGTCGCCGGCATCCACGCCGAGCACCTGCAGCACCGTCGAATACGGCGACTTGTGGCCGCGGGCGGCGAAGTCCGCATCGGTGAGCACCACCGAGAACAGGTGGTGCGCCGCGTCGCCGAAGCGTTCGCGCAGCCGGCGGTCCGCCTGGCTGTGCGGCAGGTCGCTCACCAGCGCGCAATGGGCACCGCCATCGATGGCTTCGTGCAGCATTTTTTCGGCCTCGATATCGGCGCGCATGGGAAACATGCCCAGGGCGCGGTCCTGGAACGTGGATAAGTCGAAAATTACTGCTTGAGCCGTCATGGGATTCTCCTTGTCAAAAGAACACAGCGAATGGTTCCCACTATACGGGCTGTTCGAATAAAATAAAAATAAGATATTTACGGGTTTTTATAAGGAATTACTGATGTATCCGGCAAGCTTCAAGCAATTGCAGGCCCTCGTGCAGGTGGCGCGCCACCAGAGCGTGTCGCGCGCGGCCGAGGCCATGCACGTCACGCAACCGGCGGTATCGATGCACTTGCGCATGCTCGAAGAGGCAGCGGGCCTGCCGCTCACGCGCAAGCAGGGGCGCAATATCCAGCTGACGGCGGCGGGCGAGCTGCTGGTCGGCTATGCCGAGCGCCTGCTGGCCGTGTGGGAAGAGGCGGGCGACGAGATCGCCGCCCTGAAAGGCGTCACCAGCGGCACGCTGCGCATCGGCGCGGTGATGACGGCCGAACACCTGCTGCCCCCCATGCTGGTGCGCTTCACGAGCGGCCATCCGGGCGTGCGCATCAAGCTGCAGGTGGGGTCGCGGCCGGAAGTGATCGGCATGCTGAGCCGCGACGAGATCGACCTCGCGATCATGGGCACGCCGCCGCGCGAATTTCCGACCAGCGCGAGCCGCTTCGCGCGCCACCCGATGGCGTTCTTCGTGGCGCCCTCGCACCCGCTGGCGCGCGGCAAGGCATCGCTGGAAGAGCTGGCCGGCCACAACTTGCTGGTGCGCGAACCCGGCTCGGGCACGCGTTCGGCGATCGAGCGCCTGTACAAGGAAGCCAACGCGCCGCTGTCGATCGGCTCGGAATTGTCGAGCAACGAGGCGATCAAGCGCATGACGGCGGCCGGCCTGGGCGTGGCCTTCCTGTCGGTGCACGCGTGCTCGCTGGAAGTGGAAACGGGAAGGCTGCAAGTGCTGCCGGTGGAGGGCACGCCCGTGCTGGGCGACTGGCACGTGATGCACAAGGCGGACCACCCGATACCGACCGTGGCCGCGTCCTTCCATGAATTCATGGTCGAACACGGCCAGCAGGTGATCACGGGCGAGCTGGAGGGCGGCGGGGCGGACCCCGCCGGGGTCAGTACAGCACCACGGAGCGGATCGACTCGCCCGCCTTCATCAGGTCGAAGCCCTCGTTGATGCGTTCGAGCGGCAGGCGGTGCGTGATCAGGTCGTCGATATTGATCTTGCCGTCCATGTACCAGTCCACGATTTTCGGCACGTCGGTACGCCCGCGCGCGCCGCCGAACGCCGAGCCGTGCCACCCGCGGCCCGTCACCAGCTGGAACGGCCGCGTGGAAATTTCCTGGCCGGCCGCCGCCACGCCGATGATGAAGCTCTTGCCCCAGCCCTTGTGCGTGCATTCCAGCGCCTGGCGCATCAAGCCGGTGTTGCCGACGCACTCGAAGCTGTAGTCGGCGCCGCCGTCGGTCAGTTGCACGATCGCATCGACCACGTTCTCCACTTCCTTCGGGTTGATGAAGTGCGTCATGCCGAACTTGCGCGCGATCTCCTGGCGGGCCGGGTTGATGTCGATGCCGATGATCTTGTCCGCGCCCACCATTTTCGCGGCCTGGATCACGTTCAGGCCGATGCCGCCCAGGCCGAACACGGCCACGTTGGCGCCAGCTTCCACCTTCGCCGAGAACAGCACCGCGCCCACGCCGGTGGTCACGCCGCAGCCGATGTAGCACACCTTGTCGAACGGCGCGTCGGAGCGGATCTTCGCCAGCGCGATCTCCGGCACCACGATGTAGTTCGAGAAGGTAGAGGTGCCCATGTAGTGGAACAGCGGCTTGCCGTCCAGCGAGAAGCGCGACGTGGCGTCCGGCATCAGGCCGCGGCCCTGCGTGGAGCGGATTGCCTGGCACAGGTTGGTCTTTTGCGACAGGCAGAACTTGCACTGCCGGCATTCCGGCGTGTACAGCGGGATCACGTGGTCGTCCTTCTTCAGGCTCGTCACGCCGGGGCCCACGTCGACGACGATGCCGGCGCCTTCATGCCCCAGGATGGCCGGGAACAGGCCTTCCGGGTCGGCGCCCGAGAGCGTGTAGTAATCGGTGTGGCAGATGCCTGTGGCCTTCAGTTCCACCAGCACTTCGCCGGCCCGCGGGCCTTCCAGGTCCACTTCTTCCACGGTCAGGGGCGCGCCGGCGCGCCATGCGATCGCTGCTTTGGTTTTCATTTGCTGTCCTCGTGATGTGTATGCGTAGTGCTTGATTCCCGATTGTCGCGGCGGCCATGGCGCGGTGGGGGAGGGTCGCCGGAAGATGGCAGGATTTGCTGTCATAATGGCTGGATCTTGATGTGCCGCCCCACCCATTCATGAATGCCAGAACCGCGCCCCCGCCGCGCACCGTCGACATCGTCGTCTATCCCGGTTTCAAGGCGATGGAAGCGATCGGACCGATGTCCGTCTTCGAATACGCCAACCTCCACCTGCGCCGCCGCGGCCAGCCGCCCGGCTACGACGTGCGCATCGCGTCGACCCGTACCGGGCCGGTGGCGTCGGACACGCTGATGTCGCTGGAGGCGACCAAGGCCCTGTCGACGCTGGCGCTGCCGGACGATGCCATCATCGTCGGCGCGCGGCACATCGACGCCGCGCTGGAGCAGTCCGCGCCCATCGTCGACTGGGCGCGCGACGCCTGGCCGCGCATCGGCCGCATGGCGGCGCTGTGTTCCGGCGCCTTCTTCCTGGCCGCCGCGGGCGCCCTGACGGGCAAGCGCGCCACCACGCACTGGGCGGTGGCGCAGCAGTTGCAGGCGCGCCACCCGCAGGTGGCCGTCGATGCCGACGCGATCTTCGTCCAGGCCGGCAATATCTGGACGTCGGCCGGCGTCACCGCCGGCATCGACCTGGCGCTGGCGTTCGTCGAAGAGGACTTCGGCCGCCGCCTGGCGCTGGAAGTGGCGACGGAAATGGTCGTGTACCTGAAGCGCCCGGGCGGGCAATCGCAGTTCAGCGCGCACCTGCGCGTGGAACGGACGGCGCGGCCCACGGTGCGCGAGATCCAGGCCTGGGTGCTGGACAACCTGCATGAACGCATCACGGTGGCCATGCTGGCCGAGAAAGCCATGATGAGCGAACGCCACTTCGCCCGCGTGTTTCAGCAGGAGGCGGGCATGAGCACGCTCGAATTCGTCGAGCACTGCCGCTTCGAGCGCGTTTGCCAGCTGCTGGGGGAGCTGGCCCTGCCGCTGAAATCGATCGCGGCGCATGCCGGCTTTTCCGACGAGGCGCAGATGCGCCGCGTGTTCCAGAAGAAGCTGGGCATCACGCCGAAGGTGTACCGGGAACGGTTCGCGACCACGGGCGTGGGCAGGGGGCGGCCACCGTCCGGGTGAGAGAGTCGTCATGCTCGTGAATGCCGATTTCTCCCGCCCAGCCACCGTCACGCCGGACGAATACCGGTGGGTGGCGTCGCCCCAGGCCGGCGTGGAGCGCGTGATGCTCGATCGCGTGGGCGCCGAGAAGGCGCGGGCGACGAGCATCGTGCGCTACGCGCCCGGCTCACGTTTCCCGCGCCACCGGCACCCCGGCGGCGAGGAAATCCTCGTCCTGGAAGGGACGTTTTCCGACGAGGGGGCCGACTTCCCGGCCGGCTGGTACGTGCGCAACCCGCCGGGCTCGTACCACAGCCCCGCCAGCGCGCCGGGTGCCGTCATCTTCGTCAAGCTGGGGCAGATGGCCGCCTCGGAAGCCGAGGCGACGCGCATCGATACGCGCGACCGCGGCCGCTGGCAGGCGGCCGGAGACCGCGCGGTCTGCCCGCTGTTCGCCGACGAAGGCGAACAGGTGTCATTGCAGCGCCTGGCCGCCGGCGCCACGGTCTTTCCCATGGCCGTACCGGGCGCCGAGCTGCTGGTGCTGGAAGGCACCTTGTTCGCCGGTGCCCGCACCTGCCCGCAAGGGACGTGGCTGCGGCTGCCGGAAGGAACCTGGCCGGGCATCGTGGCGGGCGGGCAGGGCGCCACGTTCTACCTGAAACTCGGCCGGCCCGGACGGATGGCGGGAGAGCTCTGATGTAAGCAACGGCATCCGGTGGTATCATTGAATACATTCGTGCAAATGTATTTGCGGCGCACGCCGCCTCTTCTACCCGATCCACCCGATGATCAAGAAATTCGCCGCCGCCTTGCTCTTCCTGGCATGTGCGCAAGCCCCCGCCGTGCCCCTCGGATCGCACGCCGTGCTCGTCGTCGAGAACGGCACCGGCAAGGTCCTCCTCGAAAAGAACGCCGACATGGTGGTGCCGATCGCTTCGCTGACGAAGCTGATGACGGCCATGGTCGTGCTGGACGCCAAGCTCGACATGGACGAGCGCATCCGCATCGACGACGACGACGTCGACCGGCTGAAGTACAGCCGCTCGCGCGTGCCGGTCGGTGCCACCCTGTCGCGGGCCGACGTGCTGCACCTCGCGCTGATGTCCTCGGATAACCGCGCGGCGGCCGCGCTGGCGCGCACCTTCCCCGGCGGCCCGGCGCGATTCCAGGCGGCGGTCGACGCGAAGCTGCGCGCGCTGGGCATGACCCAGACCCGCATCCACGAACCCACCGGCCTGTCGCCGGCCAACACCTCGACGGCCGAGGACCTTGTCAGGATGGCCACCGCGGCGGCCGGCTACCCGGCCATCAAGCGGCTGACGACCGACAAGCGCGACATCATGCGCATCCAGGGCCGGCAGGTCGAGTACCACAACACGAATCGCCTGGTGGGCGCCAGGGGCTGGAACATCCGCCTGTCGAAAACCGGCTACACGTCGGAGGCGGGGCGCTGCCTGATCATGCGGGTGAGGGCGGCTGGCAAGAGCGCCACGATGGTGCTGCTGAACGCCGGCAGTTCGGCGGCCAGGGTCGCCGACGCGCTCAACATCCGGCGCATGCTCGCGGGGCGCGAGGCGCCCAAGGCATCGGCCAGGAAGGTGGCGCGGCGCAACGCGCCTGCCCGCAAGCGCCGCAGCCGCTGACGCACCGGGCCGGGTCGCCGCCCTCGGACTGCGGTACCATGGCCGGCATGGCAGAACCACTCCACCATGTCCGCCCGCTGCGCACCGGCCTGCCCGGCGTGCAGGCGCTGGTAACGGAATCGGCCCGCAGCTTCGGGCGGCATACGCACGACCAGTTCGGCATTGGCCTCGTCGTGCAGGGCGCGCACGCGTCGCACAGCTGCGCGGGGCGGGTCGAAGCGCAGCCGGGGGATTGCATTACCGTGCACCCCGGCGAGGTGCATGACGGCAGTCCGCTGGGCGGCATGCCGCGCCGCTGGTTCATGCTGTATCTGGATAGCACCGCCGTGGACGGCGCCTACGAGTTCGCCCGGCCCGTGCTGCGCAATCCGGCGCTGCGCGAAACCCTGCTTGCGCTGCACGGCGCGCTGGCCGGCGGCATGGCCGATGGCCTGTTGGTCGAGCAGGAAAGCGCGCGGCTCCTGGCGCTGGCGGCCGGCCGGCCCCCTGGCCAGATCGAAGTGCCCGCGGTCCTGCGCCGCGCCCGCCAGCTGATCGACGACTGCCCCTCCAGCGAGCTCACGCTGGACGCGCTGGCCCGTGCTGCCGGGATGGACAAATTCCAGCTGGTGCGCGGCTTCGGCCACGCGTTCGGCCTCACGCCGCACGCCTGCCTCATGCAGCGGCGCATCCAGCTGGCGCGGGCGCTGCTGGCCGCGGGCGTGCCCGTGGTCCAGGCGGCCGCCGACGCCGGCTTCGCAGACCAGAGCCACCTCACGCGGCTGTTTGCCCGCACGTTCGGCATCACGCCCGCCGCCTATCGCCGCGCCTTCGCCTGATCCGCGCAATTTCGTTCAAGACTTGCCGCCCGCCCGCCCCCAAGCTGGCGGCAAGGAGGTGAGCGATGCGCGATGTTCGAGGATATGCCCTGCTGGCGTTCGCGATGGCGAGCGTGGGCAGCACGGTGGTGGCGGGGAAATGGATGGCGCAGGTCGGGCCATTTACGGGCAATGCCTTGCGGCTCGCACTGGCGCTGCCGCTGTTCGTGCTCGCGCTGCGGTGGACCGGCACCGCGCTGCCGCGGCTGTGCCGGCACGACCGCTGGCTGCTGGCGGCGCAGGCCGCCGCGGGCAGCGTGGGCTATACGGCCCTGCTGTTGCTCGGCCTGCGGCACACGAGCGCCGCCAGTGCCGGCGCGATCGTGGGAACGCTGCCCATCGTCGCGCTGGTGCTGTCCATGCTCCTGCTCGGCGAAAGGCCGACGGTGCGCGCCGCGCTCGCCGTGCTGCTGGCGGGCGGCGGCGTGGCGTGGATGACGGCCGACCCGGCCGACGGCGGCGCAATGCTCGGCAATCTGCTGGTCGGCGCGGCGGTGCTGTGCGAAGGCCTGTTCATCCTGCTCAATCGCCGCATGCGCACGCCGCTGCCGCCGCTGGCGTTGTCCACGCTGCTCGTGGCGCTCGGACTGGCCGGCAGCGCGATCCCCGCCGCGATCGAGCTGGCGATCTCGCCCCGGCTGCCCGCGCCGGCCTTGCTCGGCGCGGTCTACTACGCCATCGTGCCCACGTTCGCGGGCTTCATTGCGTGGTACGCCGGATCGGCGCGGGTGAGCGCCGCGGAAGCGTCGCTGTTCACGGCGGTGGCGCCGCTGGCCGCGATGGCCCTGTCGGTACTGTGGCTCGGCGAGCAGCCAGGGGAACGCCAGCTTGCCGGTGCCGCCGTGATCGTTGTGGCCGTCGTATGGCAGGCACTGCCGTCCAATTCCCGAACCGTCGAACGGTCGCGTGCCAACGATGTATGCAAACTACATCTGCTCGATAAATTAGATTGACTTATTCAGCCCTCTATCCAAGAATTCGTTTACCGCAGTTACAAGATCCAACAAACGGACTACACGCGGTATGTAGTCAGACTACTTACCTGCAACGTGCCCCGGCACGTCGGGCACGGGCAGGTCTGATCCACACCTTGGAGGAGATACCAATGAAGAAACGCATCGTCACGGCCGCGCTCGCGGCCGGCATCATCGCGGGCCTGCCGCACGCGCACGCCGCCACGCCGGCCCAGCAGGCCGGGGGCAGCAAGGCCATCCTGTTGCAGGGCTTTCACTGGAACTCGGCCGGCTACACGCGGCCGGACTGGTACAACACGCTGTTCGACCGCGCCGACGACATTGCCGCGCTCGGCATCACCCACGTATGGTTCCCGCCGGCTTCCGATTCGGCTGCCCGTGAGGGCTACCTGCCGCGCCAGCTCAATTCCCTCACGTCGGCGTATGGCAGCCAGGCCGAGCTCGTCAACGTGGTCGGCGCGCTCAAGAACCGGGGCATTCAGTCGGTGGCCGATATCGTCGTCAACCACCGCGTGGGCACCACGAGCTGGGCCGACTTCACGAACCCGACGTGGAGCAAGGCCGCCGTCGTCAACGGCGACGAGTGCAACTGCGGCATGGGCAACGGCGACACGGGCGACGGCTTTTCGGCCGGCCGCGACCTCGATCACACGAATGTGGGCGAAGTCCAGAACGGCATCACCACCTGGCTGAACGGCACCATCAAGGGGGCCGGGTTCACGGGCCTGCGCTTCGACTACGTGAAGGGATTCAATGCCTCGTACGCCGGCAAGTACGCGAATGCCTTCGCGCCGGACTTCTGCGTGGGCGAGTTGTGGACCGACTTCAACCCGAACGACATGAACGCGCACCGCCAGCAGATCATGAACTGGATCGACGGCACCGGCTCTTCCTGCGGCGCATTCGACTTCACCACCAAGGCCATCCTGAACGACGCGCTCGCCAACGGCAATTACTGGCGCCTGAAGGACAGCGCCGGCAAGCCGCAGGGCGCGGTCGGCTGGTGGCCGGCGATGGCCGTCACGTTCGTGGACAACCACGACACGGGGCCGTCCGAGAGTTGCGGCACGGGCCAGAACCACTGGCCGGTACCATGCGGCAGCGTGATGGAAGGCTATGCCTACGTGCTGTCGCACCCGGGCATCCCCACCGTCTACTACCCGCACGTGTACGACTGGAACCTGAGGACGCCGATCGCCGCCCTGATCAAGGCGCGCAAGACGGCCGGTGTGCATTCCACGTCGGCGGTGGCGATCCAGCAGGCGACGCAGGGCCTGTACGCGGCGATCATCACGGGCACCACGCGCCAGCTGGCGATGAAGATCGGACCGAACAGCTGGAGTCCGGGCAGCGGCTGGACGCTGCAGGCGTCGGGGAACAACTACGCGGTGTGGATCAAGTAGCGGGCGTGGTGCGCCGGCGGCCTTGCAACACTGCCACGGGCACCTGCCTGCGCACCAATGAAGTGCGCGACATGACCTAGGTAAGCTGCTAGTATCGAACGACCCGATGCTGACTTTTACATGAGACGCCATGCCGCACACGTCCCCGGCGGAAGTGCTGTTTTCCCTAGATACGCTGCACGACAACCTGCCCGCCGGCGTGGTGGTGCACGCCGCGGACGGGCGCATCGTCTCCGTCAACCGCCTCGCGCAGGAATTGCTGGGCCGCAGCGAGGCCGAGCTGCTCGGGCTGGAAGCCAACGCGCGCAACTGGATGCTGCTGCGCGCCGATGGCACACCGCTCCCCATCGAGGAGTTTCCGACGAACGTGGTGCTCGCCACCGGGCGGAAGCTGTCCGGCATGGTTGCCGGGGTCGTCCGCCCGGATGGGGTCTGCTGGCTGCTGTGTAATGCTTACCCGGAATTCGACGGCGCCGGCAAGCTGCGGCACGTGGTGGTCTGCTTCACCGACTGCACGGCCCTGAAGGTCACCCAGCAGACACTGGAGAAATCCGAGGAGCGGCTGCGGCTGGTACTGAAGGGATCGACGGACGCGCCGTGGGACTGGGACCTCGTCACCGGCGACGTGTATTACTCGGAACGGTGGTGGAACATGCTCGGCTACCCCAGCGGCGAGGGGCTCGACGATTCTGGCGCCTGGGTCCGCATGCTGCATCCCGACGACGATCCGATGGTGAAGGAATACGTGGCCGAGCTGCTGCCCAGCAAGCGCGATAGTTTCAGCGTGGAATTCCGCCTGCAGCATCGCGACGGCCATTACGTGCCCGTGCTGTCGCGCGGTTACGTGCTGCGCGACGAGCAGGGCAAGGCGCTGCGCATCTCGGGTGTCAATACCGATCTCACCGAACGCAAGCGCACTGAGCGGCGAATCTACGAGCTGGCTTACTTTGACCACCTGACCGGCTTGCCGAACCGGCGCTTCCTGATCGAGGAACTGGAACACGTGCTGGCGCGCGCCGCCCGCTCGGGGCATTACAGCGCGCTGCTTTACCTGGACCTCGACAATTTCAAGTTGCTCAACGACACGATGGGGCACGATCTCGGCGACATGCTGTTGCTGCAGACGGCCCATCGGCTGCGCAACACCGTGCGCCACAGCGACCAGCTGGCGCGGCTGGGCGGCGACGAGTTCGTCATCGTGCTGGAAAACCTGAGTTCCACGGCGGATGGCGCGGCGGCCGAAGCGAGCCGCGTGGTCGGCAAGCTGCTGGCGGCCCTGGCCCAGCCCTGGCAGCTCGATTCGCTACTGTTCAAGACCACGGCCAGCATCGGCGTCACGCTGTTTTCGGGGACCGGCACGAATATAGAAACGGTGCTCAAGCAGGCCGATCTGGCGATGTACCGCGCCAAGGCCGACGGGCGCAATCTCGCGCGCTTCTTCGACCCCAGCATGCAGGATGCCGCCGACCGCCGCGCCGCCTTCGAGACCGCGATGCGCAACGGCTTGTCGCTGGGCCAGTTCTGCCTGTATTGCCAGCCCCAGTTCGACGCCGACGATCGCCTGGTGGGCGCCGAGGTGCTGGTGCGCTGGCAACGCGGCGAGGGCGACCTGATCGGGCCGGACCAGTTCATCGGCTTCGCCGAGGAGTCCGGCCTGATCCTGCCGCTGGGCGAGCACGTGCTGAAGGAAAGCTGCCGCGCGCTGGCGCGCTGGCACCTCGACCCGGCGCTGGGCCGCCTGAAGCTGGCCGTGAACGTGAGCGTGCAGCAGATGCGCGACCCGCATTTCCCGGCCACGGTCGCGACCATCCTGGGCGGCACGGGCGCGCCGCCCGAGCGCCTGTACCTGGAACTGACGGAAAGCGTGTTCGCCGAGGATACGCAGGAGATCACGCAACGCATGCATGAGCTGCGCTCCCAGGGCATCTGCTTCTCGCTGGACGATTTCGGCACCGGCTATTCCTCGCTGGCCTACCTGAAGCGCTTTCCGCTCTCGGCCCTGAAGATCGACCGTTCCTTCGTGCGCGACATCGGCATCGATCCCGGCTCAGCCTCCATCGTCGAGGCCATCATCGCGCTGGCCCGCCAGTTCAAGCTCGAGATCGTGGCCGAAGGCGTGGAATACGAGGCGCAGCGCGACTTTCTCGTCGATGGCGGCTGCTCCTCGATGCAGGGCTACCTGCTGGGCCGGCCAATGCCGATCACCGAGTTCGAGCACGCGTACGGCACGGCCGGTATCGGGCACGCCTGACCGCGCCGCTTGTCCGTTGGCTTATTGCGTGACTTCGACCACGCGCCCGTTCAGCGGCTGAACGGGCCGCGCATTCATGCGGTACAGCTTGCGGAACGCGGCCAGTTGCGCCGACGAGACTTCGACCGGCTCCTTGAGGATATGCCAACGCACGCCTTCGCTGCAGGGCGGTGTCGTCAGCGAACCGGTATAGCCGTAGTAGCCGCGCCGCTCGGGCAGCAGGGCTGCCGCATCGAATTCGGCGGTGGCGGCGCGCTTTTCGCCCGCCGTCGCCGGCATGCCGGCAAACACGGGACCCAGCGCGGCATTGTCCCGGCCCCGCTTGAACAGCACGGCCACCACGGCCAGTTCGCCCGCGTCGCTCCTGTGCACCAGGTGGGCCACGAGCGGGTAGCGGCGGCCGTTCACGGCTTCCTCGCTCGGCGTGTGGAAGTGGAACTGCACCAGCCGGTACGTGGTGCCGGCCACGTCGATGTCGCCGCCGTCCGCCAGGTCGACTTGCACGGTGTGGCCGTTATTGACGATATCGGCGCTGCTGGCGCGGTAGGCGAAGCCGATCGGCGACGCGGCGCCTGCCCTGGGGGCACGGATATCGATGGGCGACTGCGCCTTGCCGCGCCCGCAGGCGGCGAAATCCGGCGCCAGCTCGCCCCAATGGGCGGCTCCTGCCTTGCCCTGGTACTCCCAGTGAGGGCGCGTATCGGCCGCCCCCGCGCTTGCCGTGGCGGCCAACGCCGCGATGACCGTTAATGCCAACTTGACTTTCGATTTCATGGACACCTTGTTCAATGGATGACGCCTGCTTGGCGGCTCGCCGGCCACGCCCGGCGGCGCGGCGCAGCCGCACAGGGCGGCACGTCCGTTCCGGGCATGGGTGTCGTGTGCGGGCGTTGCCGGCACATGGCGATACCGGGGAAGTGGCGGTCGCCACCGGTCATCGGGCTGGAGTTTCCTTGCCCCGTTTGCGGGGCCGGGCCGCCAGCCGATGGCGCGGCGCCGGCAAGCAGGCGCCAGCCGGTCCACGCGGTCATGCGAGAAATCGCATACAAGAATTGTATACAAGATGACCGGGCCGGCAATCGCGCTGCCGGTCGCTTCGGAACATACGCCAGGTACCGGCGACCCGGGCCGTGAGATTCGCGTGAGAATCCGCTTTTGCTCATCCGCTTGAGCGCCGTGTTCTTGTCGGATTGATAATCGAGCCGCCGCGGACGGTGGGCGACTTCCGCGACATCCTCGTGCGGCGCCTGTTCGCCCGGTTGCTGTCGGCGCGGTTCGCCCGCCTGACCCAGGTGGCCGAACCGCCGTTCGTCGGCGGCACGGCGGCGGAGATCCCATGCAGGCCAGGCTGCAAACGTACCGCCGCTCGCTGCGCGAGAACGGCTACTGGATGAACTACCTGAAGATGGCTGGAGGACAAGGACCCGCACGAGATCCTGCGCATCGAGGAGCGCATCAACGCGGTGACCGCCGGGGATATCAAGGCGGCCGCGCGGCGGTTCCTCGACCGCAGGAACCACGTGGAGATGGTGCTGAAGCCGGAGGCGTGAAGGCTTCCTAGTTCACCGACCCCAGCACCGGCGTGATCGAGCCGAGGATGCGGATCAGCGAAGGTCCCAGCAGGACGACCAGCAGGCTGGGGAAGATGAAGAAGATCAGCGGGAACAGCAGCTTGGTGGCGATCTTGGCCGCCTGCTCCTCGACCAGCTGCCGGCGCCGGGTGCGCAGCTGCTCCGATTGCACGCGCAGGGCCGTGCCCACGCTGGTGCCGAAGCGGTCGGCCTGGATCAGCATCTTCGCCAGCGAATCGACGTCTTCCACGCCGGTGCGCAGGGCCAGGTTGCGCAGCGCCTTGTCCTTGGCGCTGCCGGCGCGCAGTTCCAGCGTCACGAGCTGCAGTTCCTCGGCCAGCACGGCGCTCTTCAGGCCGATCTCGGCGCCCACGCGCGCCAGCGCCGCGTCCATCGCCAGGCCGGCTTCCACGCACACCGTCATCAGGTCGAGCGCATCCGGGAACGTTTCGAAGATCTCGCGCTGGCGCGTGGCGATGCGCCGGCGCAGCGCGAAGTCGGGCGCGTAATAGCCGAAGGCGGCCGCGATCGCCAGGCACAGGATCGTGGTGCTGCCCGAGCGCTGCGGGTCATTGCCCAGCACGATCCAGGCCAGCAGCGGCAGCCCGAGCGTGAGCGCGGTCTTCCCCGCGTGAAAGAGACCGGGGGTGGAAGCGCCGCGCCAGCCGGCATGGATGAAACGCAGGCGCACCGGCGAGTTCTCCCAGCCTTCGGCGGGCACGGACAGCCTGGCCAGCGGCTCGGCCAGCCGCGCCAGCCGCCGCAGCCAGTCGCGTGCCGGCTCGGCGGCAGCCGCCCGCGCGGCGCCATCGCGCTCGTCGAGTGCCGACAGGCGGTGCCGGACCGGGTCGCGCGTCAGCAGCAGCATGGCCAGCGCGGCAAGGCCGAATACCAGCACGAAGATGCCGGCCAGGAGGAGGAGTTGTGCAGGATTCATGGGGAATGGTTCAGATGCGGATGCGGATGATCTTGCGGATGGCGAGCACGCCGACCAGCATCATCGCGGCGCCCATGCCCACCATCTTGCGGCCGGCGGGCTCGGTCGCCAGCACGCCCAGGGAGCCGGGATCGATGGCTGCCATCATGGCGGCGGCACCGAACGGCAGCAGGCACAGGATCCACGCCGACATGCGGCCCTCGGCCGACAGCACGCGGACCTGGCCGCGCAGGCGGTGGCGGTCGCGGATGATGGCGCTGATCGAAGAGAGCAGCTCGGTCAGGTTGCCGCCCGTCTCGCGCTGGATCAGCACGGCCACCACGAAATACTGCAGGTCCATGCTGGGAACGCGCTGGGCCAGGTTGTTCAGCGCATCGGCCATGCTCACGCCGAAATTGACTTCGTCGAACGCGGCCTTGAACTCCTCGCCCAGCGGCGCGGCGATCTCGTCGCCCACCAGCTTCAGCGCGGTGGGGAAGGCATGGCCCGCGCGCATGGCGCGGCTCATCATGTCCAGCGCCTCCGGCAATTGCAGTTCGAAGCGCGCCATGCGGCGCTCGCGCGTGCGGGCCAGGTGCATGAGCGGCGCGGCCGCGCCCGCGGCGCAGGCGGCGGCGATGGCCGGGCCGGGCAGGGCCAGCCAGGCCGCGGCGGCCAGGCCGGTGGCGGCGCCGCCCGCGCAGAAGGCAAGCAGGCGGGCCGCCGTGTAGCGCGCGCCGGCCTGCATGAGCATGCGGTCGAGCCGGCGCACGCCCGGCATCGCGCGCAGCAGCGAATCGAGCTCGGCGCTTTCGCTGAGCCGGCGCTCCTTGACGATCGTCACGTCCGACTGCCGCGCCTCGCCGCCGATGACGCTGCGCAGGCGGCGCGCCACGCGCTCGGCCTCGGGGTCCCGGTGCGCCGCCCAGCCGCTGTACACGCCCCACACCAGCAGCATCACGGCGGCGAACAGCAGCACCACGAACAGCGCGAACGTAGTGTTCATCGGGCAGGCTCCATGCGCGGCTCGAACACCTGCGGCGACAGCGTCACGCCGAAGGTGCGCAGCCGCTCGGCGAAGCGCGGGCGCACGCCGCTGGCGCTGAAGTGGCCCTGCACGGTGCCGTCGTCCGCCACGCCGGTCTGCCTGAACGAGAAGATTTCCTGCATCGTGATCACGTCGCCTTCCATGCCCGTCACCTCGGAAATCGACAACACCTTGCGCTTGCCGTCGGTGAGGCGCGACACCTGCACCACCACGCCGACGGCGGAGCTGATCTGCTGGCGCATGGCGCGCGGCGGCAGCGTGGCGGCCGCCATGCTGACCATGTTCTCGAGGCGCGTGAGGGCATCGCGCGGCGTGTTGGCGTGGATGGTGGCCATCGAGCCCTCGTGACCCGTATTCATGGCGCCCAGCATGTCCAGCGCCTCGGCGCCGCGCACCTCGCCCAGGATGATGCGGTCCGGGCGCATCCGCAGCGCATTGCGCACCAGCGCGCGCTGCGTGACCTCGCCCTTGCCTTCGATGTTCGGCGGGCGGGTCTCGAGGCGCACCACGTGCGGCTGCTGCAGCTGAAGCTCGGCGGCATCTTCCACCGTCACGATGCGCTCGCTCTGGTTGATGAAGCCGGAAATCACGTTCAGCATCGTCGTCTTGCCGCTGCCCGTGCCGCCGGAGATGAGGATGTTGACCTTGGCCTTGCCCAGGCCCTGCAGCACCTCGGCCATGTCGGCCGTCATGCTGCCGTAGGACACCAGGTCGGCCAGGCGCAGCGGGTCGGCCGAGAAACGCCGGATCGACATGACCGGGCCGTCGATCGCCAGCGGCGGAATGATGGCGTTGACGCGCGAACCGTCCGGCAGGCGCGCGTCGACCATCGGGCTCGACTCGTCGATGCGGCGGCCCACGCGCGAGACGATCTTGTCGATGATCTTCATCAGGTGGGCGTCGTCGGTGAACGTCACGTCCGAAAGTTCCAGCCGGCCGCGCCGTTCGACGTACACCTGACGGTGCGTGTTGACGAGGATGTCGGACACGGTCGGATCTTCCAGCAGCGGTTCCAGCGGGCCGAAGCCGAGCATCTCGTTCTGGATGTCGCGCGTCAGGGTCTTGCGCTCGGCGTCGTTGATGACGACCATCTCTTCCTCGAGCAGGCGCTCGACGAGCAGGCGCAGTTCCTGGCGGATCTGGTCCTGCGACAGCCGCTGCATGCTTTCCAGGTCGATACGGTCCAGCAGCGCCTCGTGGATGCGGTGCTTCAGCTGGTGGTAGGCGCGGTTGTCGATGGCGCCGCGCTGGGCCACGGGGCGCGGCGCGCCGCTGCCGAGGCGCTCGCGCAGGGAAGAGGAGGGCAGGTTCATGGGATTCCCGGTCGGTGCGTTTCGGTGGGCATCAGGCCGCGCGGCGGCTGAACAGGCGGGCCATCAGGCCGGCCGCCTGCTTCGGCGGCGCGGCGCCGGTCAGGTCGCGCGCCATCTGTTCGAGCGCGGCCGACAGCGGGCTGTCCGGCACCAGGCGCGTCACCGGCACGCCCTGGTTGACCGACTTCGCCGCCGCGTCGTAGTGATTCGGCATCGTGCGCAGGGTGCTGGTCTCGAACGCCTCCTCGAGGTCCTTCAGGCGGATGTCGCTGTTCTTGTCGTGGCGGTTGACGACCAGCTCGATCTTGTCCTTGCCGTAGTCCAGGTTGCGGAACACGTCCAGCAGGCGCTTGCCGTCGCGGATATACGGCAGCGTCATCTGCAGCACGGGATGGATCGTGTCGGCATGGTCGAGCGCGCGGATGCTCACCGGGTCCAGGCTGCGGCCCACGTCGAGCACGATGAAGTCGTACTGCCGGCGCGCCAGCTTGACGATGGCGTCGATGTGCTCGGGCTTCACGTCGCCGGCGTGGGCCGGATCGGAGGGCGCGGCCAGCACGCTGTAGTTCGGCGTCACCGCAACCATGCTCGAGGCCAGGAACGACGGGTCGAGGCGGTGGATCTGCGTGGCGACGTCGGACAGCGTGGCCAGCGGCTTGGTGTCGGAAACGAACAGCGAGGCGTCGCCGAACTGCAGGTTCATGTCGATCAGGGCCACGCGCTTGCCGGTGGCCGAGAGCGCATAGGCCAGGTTGGTGGCCAGGAACGTCGAACCGCTGCCGCCCTTGCAGGAGATGAAGGCCAGCACCTTGCCGTTGGCGCCGGCCTGGGTACCGAGCTTCTCGGCGATGCGGTCCAGCGCCTGGGCGAGGGCGGCGGCGGACGGCGCGGCCGGCAGCACTTCGCGCACGCCGGCGCGCATCGCGGCCAGCAGGAACTCCTGCGACAGGTCGGCGGTCAGCACGATGAAGGCCATGCGCGGGAACAGGTGGCCCAGGCGCTCGAGCTGGTCCAGCTCGCCCTCGCCGGCGCGCGGCTGGTCCACCACCAGCACGTCGGGCACGGCGTCGTCGGCCAGGGTGGTCAGGCGGGCCGGGCTCCCGGCGATCATGTCCACCTCGTCGGTGCCGGGGCGGGCGCGCAACTGGCGCGCCACCTCGATCAGGTGGCGGTCGTCGCGCGACAGGACTGCGATCTTCATGATGGTTCCTCGTTTCCCGTCAGTTGCGGGTGATGCCGCCGCCGACCATGCCGCTGCTGTCCTGCGGCGTCGGCGTCACGTACGACTTCTGGTAATTGGCGTAGCCCGCGACGGCACTGGCCGCGTCGGTGCCGGCCCGCTGCGCCGCCTGCGGCGGCAGCATCTGGCTGGCCATGATGGTGCGCACGCTGGTGCCGGTGGCGGAACGCTCGTGGCTCGCGCAGCCCGCGAGCAGGGCAATGGCCGCCAGGGCGATGGCGGCCGGTCGGATCGTGATCATTGCTGCTCCTTGGCGGCAGGGGCGGCCTTGCCTTCGTGCTGGCCGCCGATGAGGAATTCGCCGCGCGTGGGCTGGATGTAATCGTCCGTGGGCAGGCGTGGCGCGGCCGGCAGCGGCTTGGCCAGGTGCGGCGTGACGATGAAGACCAGTTCCGTGCGGTCGTTCTGGAAATCGCTGCTGCGGAACAGCGTGCCCAGCACCGGCACCTCGCCCAGGAAGGGGAAGCGCTTGATGTTGCTGGTCACGTTGTTGCGGATCAGGCCGCCGATGGCGAAGCTCTGGCCATCCTGCAGCTGCACGGTGGTGCTGGCGCGCCGCGTGGTGAACGACGGCAGGATCGCCGTGGCGCCCGAGCTCGACGTGCTGATGCCGATGCCCTCGCGGTTCAGCTCCGACACTTCCGGTGCCACGCGCAGGTTGATGCGCCCGCCGGCCAGCACGGTCGGCGTGAACTTCACGGCCACGCCGTATTCCTTCTCCTCCAGCGTGATGGTCGGCACGCCGGTGGTGGAGCTTTGCGCCACGGGAATGAAGATCTTGCCGCCGGCCAGGAAGCTGGCTTCCTGGCCGCTGATCGCCATCACCGTCGGCTCGGCGAGGATCTTCACCAGGCCGTCGCGTTTCTGGCCGTCGATCATCAGCTGCGTGCTGGCGCTCTTCACAGCGCCCAGCACATTGCCGGTTTCCGACAGCAGGCTCGATGCGATGCCGTAGGTCCAGCTGCCGTTCGTCTTCGCGTAGCCCATGCTGGCGCCCAGTTGGTCGACCAGCGATTTGGATACCTCGGCGATCTTCACTTCCAGCAGCACCTGCTGCGGCGCCGCGACCGCCAGCATGTTGAGCACCTTGGGCGCGCCGGCGGGCAGTGCCGCGGCCGGAGCCGGGGCGGCGGCACCGCCGGCGGACGGTGTGCCCGGCCCGGCGGCCGCGGCGGACTGCGCGGCGTTTTCCTGGAACGCGGTCGCGATGGCAAGCAGCTGGGCGGCCACGGCGGAATCGCTGACCAGGCCCGACAGCACCAGCGCATTGCCGGAACTGCCGATGCGGACCTCCTTCTCGCCCGGGAACAGCGTGTCGAACTGCGCGCGCAGCGGCGCGGTATCCATGGCCACGGCGATGTCGAACACGGTGGAGCGGCCGTCGCGGCCCGAGACGATGAGGTTGGTGGTACCGACGCTGCGCGCCACGATCACCACCTCGTTCGCGTTCGGCACCACCACGTTGGCGATTTCCGGCGCGCCCACGGTTACCTGGGCGGCCGGGGTGCAGAAGCGTTTCAGGGTGGACTTGCCGCGCACCAGCTGCAGGGTCTTGGTGTCGCCACCGCGCAGGTCGACGCAGTCCGGCGCGGCGGCCAGGCTGGCGCCCGTGGCCAGCGCGAGGCTGGCGGCGAGCAGGGTCTTGCGGGCGTTGGGAAGAGGCTTCATGACGGTTCTTCAGTGAGTGGCTTGTGGCGCGGCGTCCAGGCCGCGGATCACGAGTACGCCTTCGGGCCGGCGTACGGGGGCGGGTGCGGGAGCGGCGGGGCGCGGCGCGGCCTGGGCGCGCACCGGGGCGGGGGCGGCCTTGGCCGGCGGCAGGCCCAGCACGGATTCGCGCGTGGCCCCGTCCGTGTTGGCCGGCTGCGGATCGACCTGGTTGCGCAGCACGAGGGACAGCGAACCGATGCTGCGCGCCAGGTCGAGCTTTTCCACCTGGTCCGGCGCCAGTTCCAGCGTGACGGCGTTGACCACGCGCGGCTTGGTGTCGTCGCGGTTCGATTCCTGCGCCACGGCCAGCACCAGGATGCGCTCCAGCACGATCTTCGAGATCGATTGCTGCTGCGTGCCCGCGTCGCTGGTCGTGCCCTGCAGGTTGACGAGGATGTCCACGTAGTTGCCCGGCAGCGCGAAGCCGGCCACGCCGACCACGTCGTTCACGCGCACCGTCATGGCGCGCTTGCCGGCGGCGACGACGGCGGACAGGCCGCCGGTCGTGCCGGGCGGCGCCAGTTTCGATTCGAGCACCGGCTCGCCACGCGCGATGTCGGCGCGCGTGACGCGCTCGGCGAGCAGCTTCGGGTCGGTGATGGCACCGGGCGGCACGGAGCCGGCCGGCCAGTCCACCAGCTGCACGCTGGCGGGGGCCAGGCGGCTGCCCTGGCCGATGTCCACGGCGGCCACCGCCACGCGGGAGCCGGCGGCGCCCTGTTCGCCCATCCATTTGGCGGCCACCAGCACGGCGGCCAGCCCCAGGAACAGCGCCACGCCGATGATCACGAGCGATCGGGAATTACGCATTGTCTCTCCATCCTTGGTCGTTCAGGCCGCGGTCGCGGCGGTCCAGGTCCGCGGCGCAGCCATGGAGGCTGCCGGCGGCAAAATAGTTTTCCCACGCCCAGTCCAGCGTGCGGCGCGAGAGTTCCGGCGCGCGGTCCTCGTAGCGGGCCAGGTCGCGCAGCTGGCGCATCAGGTCGCGCGGGTAGCACGCCAGCAGCGGCACCCCGCGCTCGCGATGGCACTCCAGCAGGTAGGCGAGGGCATCGGCGAAGAGCGCGTCGTCGCACTGCACGCCGGCGGCCGCGCAGGCCTGGCGCAGCAGCCGGGCGTATTCGGCCGGGGCGGCCGGCGGCACCTCGATCTTGTAGCCCAGGCGGCGCAGGAAGGCGCCGTCGGACAGCCGGTGCGGCACGAAGTTCGACGAGAACACCACGATCACGTCGAACGGCACCTGGAAGGTGTGGCCCGTGTGCAGAGTAAGGTAGTCGACATTGCGGTCCATCGGCACGATCCAGCGGTTCATCAGCGCTTCCGGCGCGCAGCGCTGCCGGCCCAGGTCGTCGATGATGAAGATGCCGTTGTTCGACTTCAGGTGCGGCGGCGCCTGGTACAGGCGGGTGTGCGGATCGAAGCGCAGGTCGAGCATGTCCAGCGTCAGTTCGCCGCCCGCCAGCGCGGCCGGGCGGCGTACCCCGCGCACCCAGCGCATGTCCGGCGCCATGCCGCGGTCGATGCCGGTCGCGGCCGGCACCGCGTCGTCGGCGGGCAGGTGCTGCACGCCGTCGAAGAACGGGATCGTCTCGCCATCGACCATCAGCGCGTGGGGCACGGCGATGGTGCCGGTGAGCAGGTCGCGCAGGCGTTCGGCCAGATAGGTCTTGCCGCTGCCGGCCAGCCCATGCAGGAACAGCGCTCGGCCGGAGTTCATGGCCGAGCCCAGTTGCGCGAGCACGCGCGGGTTCGCCACGATGCCATCGAACACGGCGGCCATGTGCGCCTGCGTGACCTGCACCCCGGCCACGCTCTGCGCCTGCACCTGGGCGGTGTAGGCGGCCAGCGTGACGGGCGCCGGGCCGGCATACGCGTTGCGGGCCAGGGCGGCCGCGGCGCGCTGGCGCCCCGCGTCCGTCAGCAGGTAGGACAGGTCGGCATCGGTGCCGCTGCTGCCCACCCGCGCCACTTCGCACAGTTTCTCGGCGCGCAGGAAGCCGATCAGCGGATCGAGCACGCCCACGCCCAGCTTCAGGTGCGCGGCCAGCTCCGGCAGCCGCAGCTGGCCGCGCTGGTGCAGCACCTTGGCCACCAGCTCGGCCAGGAACAGGAAGGGCAGGCCGGTCTCGTCGACGGTGCGCGGGGCGCGCGCGTCGGCCGGGACGGCGATGGCACCGTTCACAGCGGCAGCTCCCCGAACACGCGCAGCCATGCCACGCAGGCCGCGGTGCCGGCGGCGATCGCCACCGCGTAAGGCAGCCGGCCGCTGGGGTCGGGCAGTGCCATGCCGTCCCGCATGTGCGTCAGGCCGGCGTGCAGCAGCGTCTGCCAGGTGTTGTTCAGCACGCGGCCCAGGATGCCCTGCGCGGCCGCCACCGCCAGCGCGAGCACGCCGCCGGCGAGCAGCGCGGCGATGCCCACCGCCAGGATGTCGCCGTGGCCGGCGAACGCGCCGACCATCGCCAGCAGCTTCACGTCGCCGGCGCCCATCAGGCGGAATACGTACATGGGCAGCAGGATCGCCAGGCCCAGCGCCAGGCCGCCCAGCGCGGACAGGATGCCGAGGCTTCCCATCGGCGTGCCGAACAGCCCGGACCCCGCCGGCAGCAGCGCGTGCAGCGCCAGGCCCGCGAGGGCGCCCGGGAACACGATGGCGTTCGGGATGCGGCGCGCGCGCAGGTCGTGCCAGACGGCCAGGCCGAGCAGCACGGACAGCAGCAGGAGGGGAAGCTGGGTTGGCATTGTCAAGTCTTGCGGGAGCCGAAAATAAAAGTCCGGAACAAGCAGGCCTGTTCCGGACGGGGTGCGGAGGCCGCGGCGATCAGCTGGTGGCGACGGTCATCTTGCCGCCGATCGTGGTGAACAGTTCCTTGATCTTGGTGCCCAGGTTGCCGAAGGCCACGCCGATGATGCCGGCGACGACGGCGGCGATCAGTGCGTATTCGATGGCGGTGACGCCGTCTTCTTCGGCGATGAAGTTCTTGATGGATTGCATGGTCATGTCCTCGTGTCAGGGTTGGTCGGTTGCTATGCGCCAGTCCATGCGGCCAATCCCGCGATGAGACCTACGACTGCCACCAGCGCCGCGAGCACGATGTACGGCATGGCTGAGGTTCCCTTGCGTTCGTACTGCTCGACAAGGAATTCTTCCTCTTTTTCCATTCTGTACACGTCGCTCCGGTTCGGTTTCTGTCGCGCCGCTCAAATGGCGCAGCGCATGAACAGCATCGTACCGGCCGGCCCGTTGCCGCACATCCGTCAAAGCTCCCCTTTTGCCTGGGAGCTTCGGCCGGGGCGGCATGGGACATATGTCCTATGCGCCGGCGTCAGCCCAGCCCGTGCCGGGTGGCGTACATGTACAGCTCGAGCCGGTTGGCCACGTCCAGCTTCTGGTAGATGGCCGTGAGGTGGTTGCGCAGCGTGCGCTCCGAGATGCAGGCGCGGTCGGCCAGTTCCTTGTTCAGGGCGCCGTTGCCCTGCACGATCATGCCGATCACCTCGCGCTCGCGCGGCGTCAGCGCGGCGATGCGCCCCGCCTCGGGGGCCGCGGCCGGCGGCGGCGCCACGAGCTGCCCGAGCAGCGCCTGCATCAGCGGCTGGTCGAGCCACAGCTCGCCGCCATGCACCTTGCGCACGGCGGCCAGCACGTCTTCGGCCGGCGCTTCCTTGCTGACCACGCCGCGCGCGCCCAGCTTGACGGCGGCGGCCAGCGTCGCGTGGTCGCGGTTGGCGGACAGGATGACCACGCGCGTCCCGGCATTGGCCAGCAGGGAGGGCAGGATGTCGAGCGAGCTGCTGCCCTTCAGGTCGAGGTCGAGCAGCACGATGTCGGGGCGGTGCAGCGCGCACAGCGCGGTGGCTTCGGCCGGATCGCCGGCGGTGGCGACGAGCGTCAACCCCGGCCCCTCGGCCTGGATGAGGCGCTCCAGGCCCCACAGCATGGTCTTGTGGTCGTCCACCAGCATGATGCGGATGGTCATGGTTCCTCCTTGATCCGAAATGAAGTCAGAGCGGCAGCCGCACGCACAGCAGCGTGCGCTGCGCGGACGGTTCGACCGCCACGTGCCCGCCGAGCGCATATGCGCGCTCGGCGATGGAAACGGGCAGGAAGGGCGCGGCCGGCACCGCCCCGTCGGCGGGGTTGCCGATGTCGATCGCCAGCTGGCCGCCCTGCGCGGCAATGCGCACCTGCGCGCTCCTGGCGTGCGTGTGCTTGCAGATATTGCTGATGCCTTCGCTGACGACCTGGAACACCTCGGCCGCCATGCGGTCGCTGATCGGCGGCGCATCCCGCGCATCCAGGGTCACGTCCACGTCGAAGAACGAACGTACCTTGCCGATGTGGCGGCGCAGCGCGATGAGCAGTTCCGGTTCTTCCTGCCGGCCGTTGCGGAAACGGTGCGCGAACTGGCGCATGTCGCCGATCACTTCGCTGCACATTCCGGCGAGGCGGTCGAGTTCAGGGCTCACCACGTTGCCGTCGCCGGCCTGGTTGCGGATGGCGCAGACGGCGTTGCGCAAGCCGATATACGGCTGGATCGCATTGTCATGCAAGTCGCGCGCGATGGTCTGGCGCTCGCGAAAGGCCGCTTCCGATGCCAGCTTGTCCAGCAGGTCGATCGTCTCGATGACGGGAAAGGCCTGCTGCACGATATGCGTGAGGAAGGTGGCGTCCTGGCGGCGCAGCGGATGCCTGGACGTGACGAAGATGCGGCCGGCGCCCTTGCGCAGCGGCAGGGAGGCGCTCATGAAATGCGGTGCGTCGAGCAGGTCGGCGATGGTCGCGCAGGCGGCCGGATCGATGCCGCTCCAGTCCTGGCCGGCGCCGGCCAGCCGTTCGGCCCGCACGCAGGCCCATGGCCGGGCCACGCCGCGGTAGACGACGGTGCCCGCCGCGTCGGGCGCCAGTAGCGGCTGCACGGCGTCCTCGCGCATCGTGCTGCGGCCGATCGGCCGGCCGGCGGCCGGGTGGTGCACGGTATTGAGCAGCCAGCGCCCGGCCGCGTCCTGCATCAGCAGCACGCAGGTGGCGCCGCCGTAGAAGCGCAGGATCTTGTCCATCAGCGAGTCGAGCGTGTGCTGCACGCCGAAGCGGGGATTGGACAGGCGGCTGACATCGCGCAGCAGCGACAGCCGGCGGCGCTGGTCGACGGCGAGGCCGCCCCAGTAGGCGATCATGTAGCCCAGCGCCAGCACGAAGGTGGCGCGCAGCAGCAGCAGTTCGAGGGCGGCCAGGCCCTGCGCGGACAGCACGGCGACCGTCACCACGACGGCGGCGCCGAGCGTGAGCCGGGCGCCATCGTCGAAGCCGTGGCGGAACGAGGCGCCCAGGATCGCGAAGAAGAAGAACGAGAAGAACGGGCTGGGCGCGCCGCCCGTCACGTAGACCATCAGGCCGTACCAGGCGATGTCGACCCAGTACATCGCGGGGCCGTGCCAGAAGCCGGCGCGCAGCCTTGCCACGACCAGCAGCACGAAGCTGTGCACCGCATAGGCGAAGAAGAACAGCCACGTCCAGCGGCCGGCGAAGATCACATTGCCGGCGCCGGTGTACAGCGTGAGCAGCGCCGAGATCGCCAGCAGCATGCGCATGCCGAACACCATCCATGCTTCCGCGCCCGGAGCGGCATTGCGGCCGCGTGGAGCATCGCCGGCGGAGCGCGTGCCGGTGGACGATGCCTGCAATGAATCTCCGAACATGCCTTGGAGGTAACCCTTGTTGTTATGGCCCGACAGCGACCTGATTTTCAGTTTCGATCCCTACTGGAAGCAAAGTTGCCATGTAGAATCGCAAGCTTACCGCAAGCCGCGGTCCGATTCCGTCAAAGTTTGCTTATGTTTATCAAACGCCGTCAAACGGGCGCCACACTCGTCGAAATGGCCTTCCTTACGCCGGTCTTCCTGCTCGTGCTGATGGCACTGGTGGAGTTCGGCATGATGTTCTTCGTCACGCTGACCATGCAGTACGCCGTGCGCGAAGGGGCGCGCTATGCGATCACCGGCCAGAGCGACCTCGATCCCGCCAAGTCGGGCAAGCAGCGCTCCGCGGCCGTGATCCAGAAGATCCGCGACAGCTCGATGGGCATGTACGACAAGGTGGGGCCGGTCATCGTCGTGAACGATACCAAGTACGAGAGTGGCGCCTACGGCAACGCCACGTTCGGGACCGCCGGCGACCTCATCGTGCTCAGGCTGAACTGCGCATGGACGGTGACCACGCCGATCATTTCCGCGTTCTTCGCCGACGGCAAATACCGCTTTGCCGTTGCGGCCACGATGCGCAACGAGGACTTCTAGTGATGCGGCCCGAGCTCTTTCGCCAGGGCGGCGTGGCCGCCGTCGAATTCGCGCTGATCCTGCCGATGCTGCTGCTGCTCCTGTTCGGCCTGATCGACGGCGCCCGCGCGCTGCAGGCCAACATCATCGTCACCAACATCAGCCGCGAGGGCGCCAATCTGGTGGCGCGCGGCAACACGCCACTGGAGACGGGCAGCCAGGACATCATCCGCGCCCTGATGGCCAGCGCGCCGCCGCTCGACGTGAACCGCCGCGGCATGGTGTACATCACGCGCGTGATGGGCGTGGTCAGCAACGGCGTGTCGCGCAGCGTGGTGCTCGACCAGTACCGCTGGGACGACGCGGCGCGCGGCCTCGGCTACCGCAACAGCAAGTATGCGCCGGCCAGCAGGGTGTACGGCTGCACGGCGTGGACCGCCGGCACATGCACGGGCATCAGCGCCACCGCGCGCCCGGCGACCGGCATGATGAACGGCCAGCTCGACGATGGCGAAGTCGTCCACGTGGTCGAGACCTTCTACAACTTCGACATGCTGCTGACGGGCTTCGCGCCCCGTTTCGGCCCCGACCTGTATTCGATGACGGTGTTCTGATGACCCACAAGCTTTCCCGGCAGCGCGGCGCTGTAGCCATCATGGTGGCCCTGGCCATGCTCGTGCTGCTGGCCGTGGCCGGCCTCGTCATCGACGGCGGCCTGGCCTATCTCGTCAAGGCGCGCCTGAACGCGGCCGTCGATGCGGCGGCCGTGGCCGCGGCGCGCGCCGTCCCGGCGGGAAACACGCAGATCGAGCAGATCGCCAGCGCGCAGGCGGCATCGGCGCAATTCTTCGCGGCGAACATCCCGGCCAGCTACCTGCTGTCCAAGCCGAAGCTGCTGTCGACGAAGGTGACGTTCAACGGCGGCGAGGTGAAGATCGATGTCACGGCCGAGGCGCCGATGCAGCTCTCCTTCATGCGGGTGATGGGCTTTACTTCGCTGACACCGCAGGCGTATGCGCAGACGGTGCGCAAGGACCTGGACATGGTGCTGGTGGTCGACAACTCCGGCTCGCTGTACGATTACCGCGCCACCGTGAAGGCATCGGCGAAGTGGTTCCTCAACAAGTTCAACAAGACGCAGGACCGGGTCGGCCTGGTCAGCTTTGCCGCCGGCGCCAGGATCAACCGGCCGATCTCGCGCGACGCGCGCGGGTTCGACCGCGCGGCAATGCTGTCGTCCATCGATGCCATGGTGTTCAGCACGGGCACGACGTCGGTGGAAGGCATGTGGAATGCGCGCGCGGAGATCAACGCGATCCCCTTGCTGAAGCGCTCGGCGATGCGCGTGATCGTGTTCTTCTCGGACGGGGCGCCCACCGGCATCGGCACGTATGGCGCATTGAAGTCATCGGCTCTGTGCCCGACCGCCGGCAGCCTCGACATCCAGAAGGGCTTGCGAGGATTGTGGAGCCTGGGCACGACCGGCACCGAGCTCGGCGGTGGCTGCGACGTCGACAACAATGCCCCCGCGAAGCTCGCCCAGTGGTACAACGCGCACAATATCAAGGATGAGACGGCGCTGCGCGAATTTCGCCTGGCGGGCGGCGGACCCCGCACCGTGGGGGAAGACATCGGCACCGATACCCTGCTCGTGAAGAACGTGGGGGCGGCCGCCTACAACCTGGCCGAAGCCGTGGCCGCCAAGGCGCGCGACGAAAATATCTATGTCTTCACGCTCGGGCTGGGTGCCGGCCTGAAGTCGGCCAGCGGCTACAACAACGAAAACAACGAAGCATTCCTGAAATGCATGGCCAACGTGGCCGACGGCCCCGCGCGCTGCTACGACCCGGCCAAGCCGGTGGGCATGTACTGCTATGCGGCCACCGATGCCGACCTGACTCCGTGCTTCTCGAAACTGGCGTCCGCTATCCTGCGAATTGCAAAGTGATATCGCCGGAAATCCGCTACCAATGAAATATCAATTGTCCAGGTAAAACAAAAATTCCCTTTGAAAACAATGTTTTAGCATGAGCTAATGCGAAAATATTGCTGGCTTAACCCGGCATCCGAATGGTAGTCTTATCAATATTGTCACGAAAGACAACTCGTGCCGGAGATGCCGGCAATTCATCCATACGGGGAATACACATGAAAATGTTGGTCAAGACGCTCGCCGCCGCAGCGGCCACCCTCGCTTTCGCCGTCAATGCCCATGCCGCCATCGGCAGCGCCAGCGCCGCCGATGTCACGCTCGCCGGGGAACCGGCCGACGCCTTCGCTTATGAGCAAGGCTGGAATCCGCAATCGGGACCGAACGGCGACACGAGCGGCTTCGAGAGCGACTTCGCCAGCTACGGCGTCGGCGACTGGCAACTGCTGGACAAGTATGAAGCGGGCGGCAGCTTCGGCAATGCCGGCCAGCTGGCCTTCACTTTCTCGGGCGATGCGGGCTCCGACGGCAGCTGGACCGTGACGAACACGACCGGCACGGCGCTGACGCTGGACCTGGTGTTCGCGGTCCACGCCGGCAACCAGGGCGGCGCATGGCTGTTCGACGACCAGACGATCGGCGCAGGCCAGACGCTGGAAGGCGACTGGGAAATCCTGTGGACCGTGGGCCAGAACGGCAACAACAATCCCGACTTCTCGAACCTCACGCTGTTCGCACGCGACGTGTCACCGATCCCGGAACCGGGCACCTACGCCATGCTGCTGGGCGGCCTGGCCGTGACGGGCTTCGCACTGCGCCGCAAGCGCAAGAACGCCAGGTAAGGCGGGTTTCTCGCGCGATCAGCACAGGCCGAGCGTGACGGCGAATTCGCAGCCCATGCCCGGCCCGTCGCTGTGCGCCGTGACGGTGCCGCCGTGCATCGTCACGATATTCTTCACCAGCGCCAGCCCGATCCCCAGCCCGCCCTGGCTGCGGTCGGGCGTGCGCTCGGCCTGCGTGAACAGCTCGAACACGTGTGGCAGCAGTGCGCCGTCGAGGCCGATGCCGTCATCGCGCACGGTGATCGTGACGTTCCCGCCCGAGCGGACCACCGCCAGCACGATGCGCCCGCCGCGCGGCGTGTACTTGCACGCGTTGTTGAGCAAATTGACCACCACCTGCACGAGACGGTTGAAATCGCCGGAGAGGGTGGCGCCCTGCGCATCGGCTTCCACGCTGAAGCGATGGCCGCGCGCCTCGATGAGAGGCCGCGACTGCTCGACGGCGCTGGCGACGACCGCCGTCACGTCGACCTCGGCGCGATGCAGTTCGATCAGGCCGCGCGTGACGCGCGAGACGTCGAGCAGGTCGTCGACGAGGGAAGTGAGGTGGCGCACCTGCCGTCCGATCACCTCGCTGGCCTTGCGCACCTGCTCTTTGGACCCGGCACCGAGCTTGAGCATGTCGGCCGCCGCCGAGATGGGTGCCAGCGGGTTGCGCAGCTCGTGCGCCAGCATCGCCAGGAATTCATCCTTGCGCCGGTCCTGGTCGCGCATCGCCCGTTCGGCCTCGACCCGCTCGCTGATATCCTCGTGCATCAGCATGACTTCCATGATCCGCCCCGCGGCGTCCTTGATCGGATGCGCGCGCGCCGTGACCCAGCGCGCTGGCCCACTGCCGGCGAGCGCGCTCACGTCGTAGCGCAGGGCCGGGATCACCACCGATTCGCCGGCCAGCGCCCGTTCCAGGTAGCGCACGATGCCGCTGGCGATCAGCTGCGGGTCCGTCAATACGTTGTAGCCGGCGCTGAAGATATGCGCCTGCAGCGGCGTGCCGTCCCGGATCTGCCAGAGTTCCTTCCACGCCTTGTTGACCCGCAGCGTGCGCCCGTCCGGCGCCAGGATCTGGATGCTGACGGGCGCCTGCTCGAACAGTTCCTGGTAGCGGACGTCCGGCTGCACGGCATCGATCAAGGCGGGCGGGGGAGGGATGAGCATGGCGGGTGGCTGAAAACAATGGCAATAGGTGATGTCATTATCTCATCATTGCGAATGGCTGAGCCGTAGTGCCCGGCCGGCTTGCTCTACAATCGCAAAATTTCCCACCACCCGCGAGCACCCCTTGCCCCAGCCGGTCCCTGCCAAGACACCATCGCGCAAGACGCCGGCAGCCGATGCGCTGCTGGCAGCCGCCTGCGCCATCATTGCCGCCGAGGGCTTGCAGGGCCTGACATTGCGCCCGCTGGCGGAGCGCCTCGGCGTATCGGTCACCGTGCTCACCAACCACTATGGCAACCGCGGCGACCTGGTTGCGGCCATCTGCCGCGCGGGCAGCGCGCAGGAAGCAACGGGCGCGAAAGGCTGGCGCACGCTGCTCGCACCGATCGGCAGTCTGCCGGGCCAACTGGCCGCCAGCGTTGCCGAAGCCTTCCTCGACGAGCAGGCGACGCGGCAGCGTGACAACGCCACGCTCTATTTCGAACTGCTGCATGCCGGCACCTGGGATCAAACCATCCGCCCCGCGCTGGCGGATTGGACAGCGCAATGCCGCGCCTTCTGGGACGACTTCGGCCGGCGCGCCGCCATTCCCGCGCCGTTGATCGAGACCGGCTGGTGGCACGGCTACATGCTGGCCGAGGGTTTTTATGGCCTGGCGCTGGACGGCGACCCGTCCTACCGGCTGCTGCGCCGCCTCGGCCTGCAACGCGTGTTCGCCGGCGGCGCGGCGCGGGCGGCGGATGCGGCGGACGGCATCCTGTTCGACCGGCTCGGTGAGCGCATGCGGCACGCGGAAGTGCCCGCGACCGACCGCGGGACGGCGCCCGCGTGGGTGGCCGATGCCGCCCGCGCGTGCGGCATTCGCCTGGCGATGCAGGGCGTGGGCGCCGTGACGCACCGCGCGGTGGCCGCCGATGCGGGCGTTGCCCACACGACCCTCAGCTACCGTTTCCCCACGCAGCACGACCTCGTGGTGGCGGGCCTGGAATCGATCACGGCGCATGTGCTGTCGGCAGTGGAGGCGGAGAGCCTCGATGACGTGGAACGCCGGCGCACCGCCGGCGACGGTGCACGGCTCGACCTGGCGCGCGCCAACCTTGCCGTGGCGCTGGCCGCGCGGCGCATGCCGCCGCTCGTGCCACGCCTGGCGCACATGCGCAGCCGGCGCGGCGCCAACCTGGCCAAGGTACTGCAAAAGTACCTGCCGGGGGCAAGCGGCGTCGATGCCTTGTGCGCGCAAGTGATGTCGCTCGGGTTGACCGGCCTGACGATTGCCGGACCGCCGGGTGAGCGGACCGACGCGGCGGTGGCGGCGGCGTTCGCCGCCGCCGCCCGGTGGGTGGGGCGGTGATACCTTACCGGGCGTATGCCCACAGGTCGACCGGGGCCTTGGCGCCGGTGGCCACCAGCCGGAACACGGCGGGCGAGTAGTCGCGGTCGACCACCAGGTAGCCGTCGGCCAGCGCCGGCAGGTCGCCGCAACCCGCGGTGCCGAGTTCGAGCTTCAGCGCGTTCGGCAATGGCGTGACGGCCAGCTTGCCGGACAGCTTGCACGCCGTGTCGCCAGGCACGATGTCGCCGTTCGCACTGATCGACAGCGTTGCGGCGGCCCCCGTCGCGAGGCGCACGGCGTAGCGGCCGGCGATGGATGCGCCGTCGAGCACCGTCGAGGAGACGGCATTGCTGGCCAGGAGGTCGACAGCCGTGCCTGCCGTGGCGGGCGACACCTGCCAGCCGGCGCCGGCCGCGCGCCGGTAGATGGCGCTGGCCTGCTGGTCCGTGTCGTTGAGGACCAGCAGGCGGCTGCCGTCCGCGGCCGCGTAGTACTTGCCTTCGACGGGGTTGCCGGCGTCGCCGGTGGCGACGGCGTACACGCCCGTTCCCAGTTCCGTCACCTGCACGGCGGGCGCATCCGTTTCATCGCTGCTGCCGCATGCCGCGAGCAGCAGCGCCAGGGCGATGGCGGGGAGGGTGTTCATGTTCCGCATGGCGCGCCTCACTGGCCGAACATGTCACGCATGCGCAGGCGCAGCCACTGCTGGGCGGCCGGGCGCTGGTCGTAGCCCACCTGCATGGCCGTCACGGCCACCTTCTTCCTGTAGACGAGTGCCTCGTCCTCGGCCTGGTCGGCCGTCGCCGCGGCCGGTGCCGCGCCGGACAAGCCCCACGGCGCCGCGCTGCTGAATTTCAGGCGGTACGTGTCGTAGGTGCCGTGGCGCGTGAAGGCCCACGCCGCGCCGGCCGTGGGCGCGTCGGGGAAGTTGACGTTCAGGGCCACGCCGGCGGGCAGCAGGGGGCCCGTGCCGGCCTTGGCCTGCAGGGCGGCCAGCAATTTCATCGACAGCTGCGCGACGGTGCGCGAATGCGCGTTGGCCAGGCCCGCGTTGTCCACCGTATCGGTGCCCGCGCTGAGGGCGATCGCGGGCAAGCCTCGGCCGGCGGCGAACTGCGCGTTGCTGACCGTGCCCGAACTGATCACCAGGCGGCCCACGTTCTGGCCTTCGTTCGGCCCGGAGAGAACCAGGTCGGGTGCCTTGCCCCAGCGCGCCGGCGCCAGCACGTCCAGGCCGTACATCACCGCCATCACGGGCGTGCCGTGCACGTAGTGGTAGTCGCCGTTCGTGTAGCCGCTCTTCGTGAACGGGCCAACGGCCGGCGCGCCCAGCGGCGCCGCGCCGTTGTGGCAACCGCCTTCCGCGTCGATCTGCGTCTTGTCGTTGTCCGAAACGATGACGGTGGTGCTGTACATCACGATGGCGGCGCCGCGCCCGCTCTGGCCGGTGCACGGCACCGACACGATGACGGAATGACCGGCCACCTTCAGCTCTTCGTAGAGCGCCTTCAGGTTGCTGGTAAGGCCGTCGTCATTGGACAGCACGATGTTCAGGGCGAATGCGGGAGCCGCGCACAGGGCAAGGCAGGCGCCGGCGATCAGACGGTGTTTCATGAATTCCTTCGCGGATTGGAAAAACGGCCATGCTACGAAGTCTTTGTGACGACGCGATGACATATGTACGGCGAAGTTGCCTTATTAAACCGGTGAGCAATCGAGAAAAAAGACAGGTGTACGAACCATGCAGCCCTGGTGCGCGGGCCGTGGCCCGTCGTCCCGGATGGTTCCTCCATCAAGCTGATGCGCGGCTGCAACGCCCCTTTTTGAACAAAAGGAATGTTTCGGCTGATTTGTATTGCTGTGCGGATACACTTACGGCGATTCCGTGCCGTACGCACCGACTATTCCAAGAGACCATCACATGACGAACCAGATTCCCGCCGGTTACCTTGGCGCCAGAGCGGACGACGCGCGCGTGGATACCGCGTGCGCCGTCCTGGAGGCGATCGACCGCACGCAGACCCTGATCGAATTCGACCCCGAAGGCATCATCCGCCACGCCAACGGCAAGTTCCTCGGCGTGACCGGCTATACGCTGGCCGAGGTCGTGGGCCGCCACCACCGCATGTTCCTCACGGTGGAGCATGCCGCGTCGCCCGAATACGCCGCCTTTTGGGATGGCATCGTGGGCGGCGATTCCACGGGTGGCCTGTATCGCATCGCGCACAAGGATGGCCATGCGATCTGGCTGCAGGGCATGTTCGTTCCCGTTCCCGGCGCCGACGGCAAGGCCGTGAAGGTGGCCATGATCGCCACCGACGTCACCGCGTCGACGCTGCGCAATGCCGACTTCAAGGGCAAGATGACGGCGCTCGACCGGGCGCAGGCCGTGATCGAGTTCGACCTGACGGGCCGCATCCTGCACGCCAACGAGAATTTCCTCGGCACGCTGGGCTACTCGCTCGACGAGGTGGCCGGGCGCCAGCACGCCATGTTCTGCGAGCCGGCCTATGCCGCCTCGCACGAGTACCACGCGTTCTGGAAGCACCTGGCCAGCGGCAACTTCCACTCCGGTGAATTCAAGCGTGTCGCCAAGGACGGCCGCGCCGTCTGGATCCAGGCGACCTACAACCCGATCTTCGACGCGGCCGGCAAGCCGTTCAAGGTGGTCAAGTTCGCCAGCGATGTCACGCAGGAGAAAATCCGCAATGCCGACTTCGAGGGCAAGATCCGCGCGGTGAACCGGGTGCAGGCGGTGATCGAGTTCGACCTGTGCGGCAAGGTCATCGACGCCAACGAGAACTTCCTGGAAGTGATGGGCTACAGCCTCGACGAGGTGCGCGGCCAGCATCACCGCATGTTCTGCGAACCCGGTTTCGCCCATTCGCCCGAGTACATGGCGTTCTGGGAGCGTCTGGCGCGCGGCGAGTTCAACGCGGGCGAGTACCGCCGCGTCACCAAGAGCGGCAAGCCGGTATGGATCCTGGCGTCGTACAACCCGATCTTCGATGCCGACGGCAAGCCGCTGAAGGTGGTCAAGTATGCCTCCGACATCACCAGCCAGAAGCGCATGTCGGAAGACATTCGCGGCAAGCTCGATGCGATCGGCCGCTCGCAGGCCGTGATCGAATTCGACATGCGCGGCAACGTGCTGACGGTAAACGAGAACTTCCTGCGCACGCTGGGCTACGTGGAGGACGAAGTGGTCGGCCAGCACCACAGCATGTTCTGCGCCGGCGAACTGGTGAAGAGCGCCGAGTACCGCAACTTCTGGGCCGACCTGGCGCAGGGCAAGTTCCAGTCGGGCCGCTTCCGCCGCCATGGCAAGCACGGCGCCGAGATCTGGATCCAGGCCACCTACAACCCCATCCTGGACAGCAGTGGCAAGCCCTACAAGGTCGTGAAGTTCGCGATGGACGTGACGGCCCAGGTGTACCGCGAGGAACAGGTGGCGCGGCGCCTCTCCGACATCACCGGCGTGCTGGCCGAACTGACGCAATCGATCGGCGCCGTGGCGCAATCGGCCCAGCATTCCTCGATGCTGGCCGGCCAGACGCAGACGGAGGCGGGTGCCGGCAGCACGCTGCTGGCCCGCTCGAAGGAAGCGATGCTGGCGATCCAGCAATCGTCGGCCGACGTGCGCGACATCATCGACACCATCAGCGATATCGCCAGCCAGACGCACCTGCTGGCCTTCAATGCGGCGATCGAGGCGGCGCGCGCGGGCGAGCACGGCACCGGTTTCTCGGTGGTGGCCAATGAAGTGCGCAAGCTGGCCGAGAAGTCGGCGCTGGCCGCGCGCGAGATCGGCAAGATGATCGCGCAGACGGTCAGCCGGGTCGACGAGGGCACGCGCCTGAACGGCGACGTGGAAGGGGCGTTCGACCGCATCGTGCGGTCGGTGGAAAAGACTTCCGAATCGATCGCGCGCATCCACGACACCACGCAGGCGCAAACCGCTTCGACGGCAAGCGTATCGGCGCTGCTGGCCGAACTGGAACGCGTGGCGACGGAGCGCTGACATGGAAGGACGGTCCCGCAGCGTGCGGCTGGCCATCGTGGTGGTGGGCGGCACCGCCGTGGGCATCGACGTGGCAGCCGTGGCGCAGGCATTGCCGCTGCCGGCGGCGCTGGCGCCGCTGCCGCGCCGCGCCGGCGCCCTGGCCGGGGTGGCCGATTGCGATGGCGCGCCGTTGCCCGTGGTCGACCTGGCGCGCTGGGTGGACGTCGGCGTGGCGCCTCCCGGCGCGGGGCCTCCCGGCGCGGTGCGGCGCATCCTCGTGCTGCGCGAAGGCGGCCGCCGGCTCGGCATGCTCGTCGATGCGATCGACGGTTTTGCCGACGTGCCGGCCGGCGCGCTCGCGCGCCTGCATCACGACGACGGTCCCGACGAGGTCTTCCAGGCGATGGTCACGGTACCGTCCACCGGCGCGCTGCTCGGCGTGCTGGAGACGGGTCGGCTGATGGCGCTCGCCCGCGCCTGGATCGATGCCGGCGCCGATGAACCCGGCGGCGATGTGGCCGGCGAAGAGGCGTTGCCTGCGGCGGTGGTGGAGCGCGTGAATTGCGCCGTGCTGCGCGCCGGGAAGGTTCTGCTGGCGCTGCCCACCATGCGCCTGGCCGCGGTGGAGCCGTTGCCGGCGCTCGAACGGATCGGCCCGGGCACCACGGCGTTCTGCGCGTGGCGCGGGCGCCACGTGCCCGTGGTGGACGCGTTGGCGGCGACCGGCCAGGGAAGCCCGGCCGCGCGGCCGCTGCTGGCCGTCGTCGAGGACGCGGGGCGGCTGCTCGGCCTGGCCATCGACGGCGTGCGCGACATGCGCCCGCTGGCGCCGCCCGAGCCCGGCGCCGCGGTGCCGACCGTGTATGACGAAGCGGGCGAGGCGCTGGTGTTCGTGGCGGTCGAGCCGCTGTTCGCGCGCTACCCGGAAACGGCGTTGAGCTGCGCCGGCGGGCAGCCGGGCGCGCGGCGCGACACGCGCGCCGGCAATGCCGCGCCCCTGCTGCTGTTCGATGCCGGTGCCACCCTGGCGATCGCCGCCGCCGCCGTCGAGCAGGTGCTGCCGTTCACCGGGGCCGAAGAGGCGGCGCCCGCCACGATGCCGTGGCAGGGCCGGGCGATCGCCGTCGTGGACCGGCGGCGGGGCGGCGGCCAAGGGCACCTGATGATCGTGCGCCACGGCGCGGCTCACGCGGCCTGCGTGGTCGACGCGGTGCGGTCATTGGTGCCCGCCGGCGCCGGGCGGCTGTTCACGCTGGCTCAGCCGGGCCGGGGCAAGGCGGACTTCGTCGAGGTGGCCGATGGCGAGCGGCAGGGCAGCTACCGCATCGTCGACGCCGAAGAGCTGGCCGGCGCCGGCTGAACGCCCGCGCCGCGCCGTTGCGCGCCTGGTCGAGCGCGCCATGGTTCCTGGAGCGGCCAGCCCCACCGGCTCGGTCAGGTGGGCACGGGCGCACCGTACATCGACTGGCTCCGGCAGCCTGGGCTGGCGATCGGAGCGCCGGGTATTGAGCAATTTGACGACACCTGCGGCGATTGGTCGGCAATTTAATTGACATGTGGAAACTTCGAAGGGAGAATTGTTGGGTAGATCGTTAATTTCGTCAATTCAGTGCCGTTATTCCAGGTGCAGCCATGCTCAAGAAGATCACTCCCGAACAGGTCCGCAAGGGGATGTATGTCCACAAGGTGGGCGCGTCGTGGCTCGATTCGCCGTTCTGGCAGAACGCGTTCCCTGTCGATTCTGCCGATGTGATGGCGAAGATGCGCGCCGCGCGCATCCGGGAGATCTGGATCGATACCGCCCGCGGCCTGGATGTCGCGGAGCCGGCCGAGCCGGTCGCGCCGGCGCGGCCGGCCGCGCCCGAGGCACCGGCGCCATTCCGGTTCGCGCCCGTGCAGTGCGTGTCGACGCGCGACGAGATGCAGCGCGCCACCAAGGTGATCATGCGCGGCAAGGATGCCATGATGACGATGTTTAACGAGGCGCGCATGGGCCGGCTGGGCGATGTGGCGGCCGCGGTGACGCTGGTGGAGGATGTTGCCGCCTCCGTCATGCGCAACCAGGGAGCGCTGATCAACCTGGTGCGCCTGAAGCAGGCCGACGACTATACTTACCTGCACTCGGTGGCGGTGTGCGCCATGATGATCGCGCTGGCCCGGCAACTGGGCTTGCCCGATGCCGAGGTGCGCGACTGCGGGCTGGCCGGCCTGCTGCACGACCTGGGCAAGGTGGCCGTGCCGGCCGCGATATTGAACAAGCCCGGGCGCCTCACCGACGAGGAATTCGAACAGGTGAAGCGCCACCCCGTGGCCGGCTTCGAGGCGCTGGCCGGCTGGCCGGACGTGCCGGCGATCGCGCGCGATGTTTGCCTGCATCATCACGAGCGCTTCGACGGCAGGGGTTACCCGCACCGGCTGGGCGGCCAGCAAATCAGCGTTCACGCGCGCATGGGTGCCGTCTGCGACGTGTACGACGCGATCACGTCGAACCGGCCCTACAAGGCCGGCTGGTGCCCGGCCGAATCGCTGCGGCGCATGGCCGAATGGACGAAGGAAGGGCAGTTCGACCCGATGGTGTTCGCGGCCTTCGTGAAATGCATGGGTATCTATCCGGTGGGCACGCTGCTGCGCCTGAAATCGAGTCGTCTCGGCGTGGTGGTGGACAACAGCAAGTCACTGCTCAAGCCCATCGTCAAGGTATTCTATTCGGCCCGCTCGATGGGGTATATTCCGCCCGAGGAGGTGGACCTGTCGCTGCCCGGCCTGGGCGAAGAGATCGCTGCGCGGGAAGAAGCGGGCAAATGGGGCTTCGGGGACACGAGCCGGTACTGGGTCCATGCCTAGGGCTCGGCGATCCGTCCGCCAAACGTGCGCCGGCTTCGCTATAATCCGCCCGAAGTCCAGCGCCATGCTCGGTCCGGTCTTCGCTGGTTCATGGAGGCTGGATGACGATCGGTAATACGAAGGACGAGCGGGAGCAGTTGCCGCACGATGAAAAGAGCGGCCAGGGCCAGAGCTCGGGCGTGCCCAGCGCGGGCTCGGTCGAGGGCAGCAGCTTCAACCCGCTGGGCGAGCCCGGCATGCGGCACTGGCAGGCCGGGCATATCTCGAAGCCGGGCTTCGACGAGCGCGGCAATATCTTCTTCGCCGCCATCGAGATGACGCGCATGCCGATGGTCGTCACGGACCCGAACCAGCCGGACAATCCGATCGCCTTCGTCAACCGGGCTTTCCTCGACCTTACGCTGTACAAGGAGGAAGAGGTGTTGGGCCGCAACTGCCGCTTCCTGCAAGGCGAGCAGACCGACCCGAACACCATCGAGGAGATCCGCATCGCGCTGCGCGAGCAGCGGGCCGTGGCCGTCGACGTCCTGAACTACAAGGCCGACGGTCGTCCGTTCTGGAATGGCCTGTACATCGGCCCCGTGTTCGACGAAGGCGGCAAGCTGCTGTATTTCTTCGCTTCGCAGATGGATATCACGCGGCGCCGCGTGTCCGAACAATCGTACCTGCAGGCGCAAAAAATGGAGGCGATCGGCCAGCTGACGGCCGGCCTGGCGCACGACTTCAACAACTTGCTGCAGGTTATCGGCGGCAATCTCGAACTGGCTGCCGGGGCGCTGGACAATCCTGCCACCGTGGAGCAGGCCGTCGACCGTGCCCGGCTGGCCACCGAGAAGGCGGGCAAGCTCACGCAGCAGCTGCTCACGTTCGCGCGCAAGCAGCGGCTGGAGCCGAAGCGGCTGAACCTCAATTCCCTCGTGGTGGAGTTCAGCGAAATGCTGGTGCGCACGCTGGGGGAAAAGGTGGACCTGCACCTGGACCTGAAACCGGGCCTGCCATCCTGCACGCTCGACCCCACGCACATGGAAATGGCGCTGTTGAACGTGTTGATCAACGCGCGCGACGCGATGCCCGGCGGCGGCAAGGTGGCCATCGCCACCTCGATCCTCGATGACGCCGAGCGCATCGAGCGGCACCGGCTGGAGCCGGGCCGCTACGTGGTGCTGTGCATCATCGACGAGGGCGAGGGCATGTCGCCCGAGGTGGCGGCGCGGGCCACGGAACCGTTCTTCACCACCAAGGGCCCGGGCACGGGCCTGGGGCTGGCGATGGTGCACGGCTTCGTGCAGCAGTCGCACGGCCGGCTGGAGATCGAGAGCGCGCCGCAGCGGGGCACCACGATCCGCATGATCTTCCCGCAGGCGGCCCAGTCGGGGCTGGAAATCCTCGCCGAGCGCAAGGGGCAGGGCGCGGCCCGATGGACGCCCGAAGCCATCCTGGGCAAGCGCACCATCCTCGTGGTGGACGACAGCGACGAGGTGCGCGAGCTGGCCGAGAACCACCTGCGCGGCAGCGGCTACCGTGTGCTCGGCGCCTCAAGCGGCGAGACGGCGATCGAGCTGATGGACCGCTACGGCGAGATCGACCTGCTGTTCACCGACATCATCATGCCGGGCGGGATGAACGGCCTGCAACTGGCCGAGCGCGTGCGCCAGCGCCAGCCGGACGTGCCGGTGCTGCTGGCCACCGGCTATATCGACCAGCTGCCGACGGCCGTGAGCGACGCGCCGGCGTTCCCGATCCTGGCCAAGCCCTACCGCCTCACCGAACTGGCCGAACGCATCCGCCTCGCCTTGAAAGTGGATATGCGCAGGAGCGCGGCTGCCGGCTTCCAGCACGAGGGCTAGCGCATGGTGCACGTGCTGGTGGTGGACGACGACGAGGCGGTGCGCTATGTGTTCGGCAAGTACCTGGCGCGCGCCGGCTACGCGGTGCGCACGGCCGGCACGGGCGACGAAGCCATTGCAGCCGCGCATGCCGGCCGCGTCGACGTGCTCGTCACCGACCAGCGCATGCCCGGCATGCCCGGCGACGCGCTGATCGGCTGGTTCCGCAGCAACCGCCCCGGCGTGCCGGCGCTGCTCGTAACGGCCTACGCGGGCGAGGTGGCGGCCGGGCTGGCGGGCGTGCGGGTGATGAACAAGCCGGTCTCCGGCAGCGAATTGATCGAGGCGGTACGGAGCGCCGCCGGACAGTCCTGAGCCGGTCGTCAGGCGGGCGCAGGTTCGCCCGTCGCCCGCTCCACGCGGTTCCGGCCATTGCGCTTGGCCACGTACAACGCCGCGTCGGCGCGCCGGATCGCCGCGCCGATGTCCGCCGTGCCTGCAATGTCGGCCACGCCGATCGATACAGTCACATGCAAGCCTTGCGGCCAGGCGAGCAGCGGCAGCCGGTCGCACAGCTGCTGCGCCAGCGCCGCCGCGTTGCCGGCCCCGATGCCGGCGCACAGGATCAGGAATTCCTCGCCGCCCCAGCGCACCAGCTTGTCCGCATCGCGGATCACGGCCTTTGCCGTGGCGGCGAACTGCCTGAGCACCTGGTCGCCCGTCTCATGGCCCCACGTGTCGTTGATGGTCTTGAAGTGATCGAGGTCGATGAACAGCACGGCGTCGAACTGTCCGTGCGCACCACTTTCCTCGTCGGCCACCAGCGCGTCGCGCAAGCCTTGCCGGTTCAGCGCACCCGTCAGCGGGTCGCGGATCACCTGGTCGGCCAGTTGGCGCGATTCGAGCTGCAAGGCGCGGTTGATCACGGTGAGCGTTGCCACGCGCGCCTTCTCGCGCCGCAACTGGTGCCGGTACTGGATCATGCCGAGCGAAAGCCACAGCGCACCATACACGCACCAGGCCCCCAGCAAACCCAGCGCCAGCTCCCGCTCGCTGATCCATTTGCCCTCGAAGCGGACCGCCTTCAGGCGCAGGCGATGCGTGCCCATCTCGCTCAGGCTGCCGGTGTACAGTTCCACGGCCGTCGCATTGTCGATATTTGCGCCGGTGCGCAACAGGGGCACGTGCTGTGCGGAATTCCACCACGCGGCACTGCGATACAGGCCGAGCGGAATGGTGATGGCGCCGCTCTCCGGGAGCGTGAATTCGATCTCGTTCACCTTTTGCGTGCGGTAGTCCGCCACCGTCGAGAAGCCGCGCTCGAAGTTGCGGATATAGCCGCGCAGCGAGTGCTCGCCGGGACCGGTGTGGTCGAGTTCGATCGTCACGCGGTCGTACACCGAGAGATCGACGCCGGATTCCCCCTCGCCGAGCAGGATGTGGTAGCCGCAGTAGGGCCAGGCGTACGCGCCTTTCGCCAGCGTGCAGGTAAGGTCCAGGCCGTCGCGCCGTGCCAGCTCGGCGCGCGAGATGCCGCCATCGCCGCGGTCGTCGCGCGCCTCGATCGCATGGCCGCTGTCCGCCGACAGTTCCAGTACGCGCACCATGCCGTACCGGTGCCACCACAGCAGGGCGGCCGTCAGCACGATCATTGCCACGGTGAGGTAATGCATGCCTTGCGCACCGAAGTGCGAGCCCGCCGCGCGCATGCTGCCTCCACCTGTCGTCATGACTGCCTTGAATATGGCCGCGTCGCGCCCGGAGGTGCGACCGGCCAGCCCGAGGATCAACGGTAGCATGAACGAAGTTACCGGACAATACAGGGCGTTGTTTCAGGGCACCAAATTAGTGCATCAACGGCCGCGCACCACCTGCAGTTTCGTTTTCTTGCCTTGGCGATAAGTGAACAAGGTCATGGCCGCGTCGCGCAGGTCGCCCTTCGCATCGAAGGCGATCGTGCCCGTGATGCCCTCATGGCGCACCTTCGCGAGCGCCGGCAGGAATTGCGCGGGCAAGGTCGATTGCGCCTGCCGCATCGCGGCGGCGAACGTCATCACGGCGTCGTAGGCATAGGGGGCATAGGTTTCGACCGGCAGCTCGAAGCGCTCGCGGTAACGCTCCGTGAAGGCGGCGTGGCTCGCTTCCTGGGGGCCGTCGATGCCGCCGGCCACCACGCATACCACCTGGTCGTCGGCCAGCGCGTCGCCGGCGAGCACGGGCAAGCGCTCGGAGCAGATGCCGTCTCCGGACACGAATTTCGCTCCGATACCCAGCGTCTTCATCTGCTTGAGCATCGGGCCGGCCACCGCGTCCATGCCGCCGAAGAAGATCGCGTCCGGCTTTTTCGCGCGGATCTGTGTGAGGATCGCGTTGAAGTCCACCGCCTTGTCGTTGGTGAATTGGCGGCTGACGATCGCGGCTTGCCCACCGGCCGCGCGCACGCTCTTGGCGAATTCGTCCGCGAGGCCCTGGCCGAATGCCGTGCGGTCGTCGATGATGGCGATCCGCCTGGCCTTGAGCGTGCGCAGCGTGTACGTGGCCAGCGTGCGGCCGATCAGGCCGTCGTTGGCCACCACGCGAAATGCCGTCCTGAACCCCTGGTTCGTGTAGACAGGCGTAGTGGCGGCCGGCGAGATCTGCGGGATGCCGGCGCGGGCATAGATCTTCGAGGCCGGCACCGTGGTGCCCGAATTGTGGTGGCCGACCACGGCGGCCACCTTCGCGTCGACGAGCTTCTGGGCGACGGCCGTGCCGGCCTTCGGGTCGCCGCCATCGTCTTCCGGCATCAGCACCCACGTGACCTTCCTGCCGGCGATGACGATGCCCTGGGCGTTCAGGTCGTCGATCGCCATGCGTGCGCCGTTTTCCACGTCCTTTCCCTGGTGCGCCGTGGGGCCGGACAGCGGCGCGGCGGTGCCGATCTTCACGACGGTCTGGGCGGATGCGCCCGCGGCAAGCAGCGCGGGCGCGAGCAGGAAGGCAAGGGTGGCAAGGCGGAAAGGCATGGCGGCTCTCGTGATGGGATCGACCGATTGTAATGTCGAGCTGCCGGGCGCGGCGCGCGCCATCTTCCGTGCCGGCGGCGAAGGCGCGATAATGCGGGCCTGACGAGGAGAAGCAACGCCATGCAAGAACTGATGCAACAACTGGTCCGCCTGTACTTGCCGGTGGGCGCGCCGCCGCCGGCCGAACCGGGCACCGCCGATGCAGTGCGGGAGGGCGGCGTGCGCGCCATCGTCATTCCATTCGAACTGAAAGGGGAGGGCGACGGCGCCCGGCAATGGGAGCGCCTGTGCGAGGTGGCCAACGCCTTGCAGGCGGAACTCGGCCTCCCCGCGCCGGCCGTGAGCGTGTCCGGCGCGACCGGCTTCCGGCTCTGGCTGTCGTTCGCGCAGCCGGTGCCGGTGGACCGGGCGCAGCGCTTCCTCGCGTTGCTGCGCGCGGCCTATTTCAGTGACGCGAAACTGCCGGAGCAGGGCGTGCGCGCGCCGCTGGAGCTGCCGCCGCGCCTCCACCCGGCAACCGGCAAATGGGCCGCCTTCATCCACCCCGGCATGGGCGCGGCGTTCGCCGACGAACCGGCGCTGGAGATCGCGCCGCCGGCCGCCGCCCAGGCCGCGCTGCTGCAGGACCTGCGATCGATCACGCCGGCGCAGCTCCAGCAGGCGCTGGACGTGCTGGAGCGCGAACCGGTGCAGCCGCCATCGGTTCAGCCGCCAAGCGTGCAGCCGGCGCCGCGCTCCACGCCAGCCGTGGACGGGGTGCCGCCCGACCTCCTGCTGAAGGATGCAACGCTGGAGGATATCGTGCGCTTCCTGCACGCAAATAATATCGAGCCGACGTTCCGGCACCTGATCGGGCGGGACTGAAGCCGCCCGCCAGGTCAGCTTTCCGGGTCGTGGTGGAACTCGCGCAGCTCTTGCGCGCAGCGGCAGGATGCGGCCAGCTTCGCGGCCCACTGCACCGCCGCTTCCCTCGAAGGGAGTTCGAGCACGCAGAAGCCGCCGTCGAACTCCCTGGTCCGCGGATAGGTTTCGTTGGTACAGCTGCCGTCCGCCGCGACCATCGCGGGCGCGACCGCGGCATTGATGCCGCCGCCGAAGACGTAGACGCCGGCGGCCTTGGCTTCGCGGATCACGGCGTGCGATGCCTCGCGGACGGCGGGCATGTCCGCGGCGGGGACGTTCATCGCATCGGCGGGAAAGGAAATGAGGTACTTGGTCATCGTTCGTTGCTCCTTGTGACTCTTCACGTAGAGGCATGGCAACCGGACAGCCGCTGCTGTCCTTGCCCTTGTTGCGCTCGATTTCCAGCGCCATCCGTACTCCTCCGGTTGCAATTCTGGCCCAAAAGCCGTCCCCCGTGTGCCGTTTGATGGCCCGGCATCGGCGGCTGCGCGCCGCCGATGCCGGGCATCTTGGCCGTGCGGACCCTGCTGCCCGGCCCTGGAGGCTCGCCCTAGTGGGCGAGGTATTCCGTGGTGGAAGCGACGGTTGCGTAGGCGAATGCCAGTGCCGCCATCTGTGCCGCATGCACCTGCGCGGCGGGCACGACCTGGCCGCCGAACTCCAGGTCGCGCGTGGCGCAGGCGTCGTGCAGCACCGTGGTGCGGTAGCCGAAGTCGGAAGCGGCGCGCGCGGCCGCGTCGATGCACATATGGCTCATCGCGCCCACGATCGTCACCGCCTCGATGCCGCGCTCGTCGAGCACGCGCTTCAGGTCCGTCTCCAGGAAGGCGTTCGGATGGTTCTTGACGATGACGGTTTCATCCCCTTGCGGCGCTACATCGGCGTGGATCCGCACGCCGTCCGTGCCCGGCACGAAGAATGGCGCGCCCGGCTGGGAGGCTTCATGCCGCACATGGATCACCAGTTCGCTCCGTTCGCGGGCGGCCGCGATGGCGCGGGCTGCGTTGGCCAGGGCAGTGTCGATGCCGGCGAGGGGCAGTTTCCCGGTCGGCAGGTATTCGTTCTGGAGATCGACGACGATCAATGCTTGCTTGCTCATGGTGCTTGCCTCGATATTCTGTGGTTGGCGGGGTGCCCATCACCCCGTTGCGGCATTCTCGCCGGGCGGCCCGGCCCTCACGAGCCGGACGAGGGCCAGATGTCGACGCATTCGGGCCAACCCTCGTGTATGCTGTGGCCCGCCTCCAACGCCCGCACGCCGCCATGAACATCACCCTGGGACCGCTGGTCTTCAACGCCGTACACCTGCTGTTCGCGCTGTCGTTTCTCGTCGCGCTCGCGATCGGCCACTGGCATGGCCGGCGCAAGGGCGTGAACGCGGCGGGCGTGCTGGCCGACATGCTGTTGGTCTGCCTGGTAGTGGCCCGGCTGGCCTTCGTGGCGGCCTGGTTCGACCAGTACGCCAGGGAACCGCTGTCCATCCTCGACATCCGCGACCAGGGCTTCATGATGTGGCCGGGCCTCGTGGGGGCGGCGCTGTACGGAGCCTGGCGGGTGACGCGCAAGCGGGCGCTGGCCGAGCCGTTGGCGGCAAGCGTGATTGCAGGCTCCCTGGCGTGGTTCATGTCCGGCGCTTCTTCCGTCGCCACGATGGGCGAGCAGCAAGCCGTTCCGGCCGTGGCGCTGACGGCGATGGACGGCAGCGCCGCAACGCTGGCGCAGGTGGCGGCGCGCAAGCCGCTGGTCGTCAACCTGTGGGCCACGTGGTGCCCGCCGTGCCGCCATGAGATGCCGGTGCTCGCGCAGGCGCAGCGCGATCATCCCGAAGTCGCCTTCGTGTTCGTCAACCAGGGCGAGGCGGCCGGCACGGTCGCCGCCTACCTGGGGCGTGCCGGCCTGCAGCTGGACCATTCGCTGCTCGACCAGCCGAAGGCGCTCGGCCAGAGCGTCGGTTCGCTGGCCCTGCCGACCACGTTCTTCTATGACGAGCGGGGGCGGCTGGCCGACACGCATATCGGCATGCTGTCGGCGGCGACGCTGCGGGCGAAGCTGGCGGCGATCGAAGGGAAGAACTGATCGAGGCGTCGTCGGTAGCATGCGCGACGGCGCGCCGGCACCCGTGCGGCGGTCGTGTTCTCCGCCGGGCTGGACGCGCCGGGCGAGGGCGGCCTGCCGCTGCGCCAGGCGATGCTCGACCATTTCCGCGCCAGCGGCCTGGCGGAGGTCGTCGGCACGGCATTGCCGGACAATGTGCGCATGCTGGCGCTGGCACGCGCCTCCGGCTTCGAGGTGACCCGCGACGACGACGTGGTGCGGTTGCGCCTCGTGCTGCGGCCGGAGACGGCACAGGGCCACGAAGCGCCGGGCCCTGCGTAACGCCAACGCGCAGGGCTTAGAGCGCCTAACAAAACCCGCAGGGCAAGGCGCGGCGTTGAAGACAGTACACCTGTACGGCGAGACGCTGCAACGCAGCCATGGGGGTTTTGTTAGGCGCTCTTAGGCAGCCGGCGGCCCGCAATGGTCCCGCTCCGGCGGCGCAGACGCGGCCATCACGTGGTCTCCATCCAGGTCCACGCGCTGGTTCAGAATCTCGATCCGGCCGCCGGCATCGCGCACTTCGTACAACTTGCCGCGCGCGTTCTTGAACGGCCGGTGCACGACCAGCATGCGCTTGCCATCGAAGGTGTCGAACAGCATGCCGTGCCCGGAATCGCGCCGCACGATCGGCTCCAGCTGTTCCCAAGGTCCGGCCAGCTTGCCGGATGGCGAGCGGGCCACCGATTGCACGTAGCCATTCCTGTCGTAGCTGGACCACAGCATCAGCAGGCTGCCATCGTTCGACGCATACAGTTGCGGGCCGTCGGTCACGTACACATTCGTCTTCGCGGGCGTGCCGTTCGGTGCCACCGGACGCTGGCCGTTCGACCAGGGCGCGCTCGATGCCTTGAACAGCAGCGCCGGCGGGCCGGCCGGCTTCAGGTTCTTCGTCAGCGGCAGCGCCTCGATCGTGCCGTCACCTGTCTGTATCCATTCATGCGCGTATACGTAGGACGGGTTGCCTTGCTTGTCCACGTACAGCGTGCCGTCCAGCGTCATCAGGTCCCGCGGTGCCACTGGCTCGCCGCCGTTGGCCACGGTGAACGGCCCATCCGGCGTATCGGCCACCGCCATCACGGTGCCGCGCCGGTAGGCCGGCCAGCCGGAGTCGGACGGTTTGTCCAGTGCGGCGCCTTCGTTGTGCAGGGTGGTGAACAGGTAGTACTTGCCGCGCCACGTGTGCACCTCCGGCGCCCAGGCGCCGCCATTGGCCCAGCCGCCTGCCGGCAGCTTGAACACGACCTTCGGCTTCGCCCATGTCTTCAGGTCGCGGCTCGTGTAGGCCATGATGCCGGTGCCGCATTCGCCGCTCACCGAGGGCACGTTCGACGTGTACAGGTAATAGGTCTTGCTGGCCTGGTCGGCGACCACGTAAGGGTCGTGCAGCGGCATGTGGGGCATGGTGAGCTCGCCGGCGAGGGCGGGCAGTGCCAGCGCGGCCAGCATGGGCGCCAGGGCGAGGGGGCGGGTCTTCATATCGTCTCCGGGGCAATCGACGGCCGAGTGTAGCCGCTCGCGCCGTGGTGCGCATCCGGTGGACGGCATTCGATCAACGTGTTGATCCGTGCCGTCGAAATGAAAAAAGCCGGTGCAGGGCACCGGCTTTCGGGTAATGCGGGAAACGATCAGATCGCCCGGCGAACCATCAGTTCCTTGATCTTGCCGATGGCCTTGTTCGGGTTGAGGCCCTTCGGGCAGACGTCCACGCAATTCATGATCGAGTGGCAGCGGAACAGGCGGTACGGATCTTCCAGGTTATCCAGGCGCGCAGCTGTAGCTTCGTCGCGCGAGTCGGCGATGAAGCGGTAGGCTTGCAAGAGGCCAGCCGGGCCCACGAACTTGTCCGGGTTCCACCAGAACGACGGGCAGGACGTGGAGCAGCAGGCGCACAGGATACATTCGTACAAGCCGTCGAGCTCTTCGCGCTCGGCCGGGGTCTGCAGGCGTTCCTTCTCCGGCGGAATCGAGTCGTTGATCAGGAACGGCTTGATCGAATCATATTGCTTGAAGAATTGCGTCATGTCCACGATCAGGTCGCGGATCACGGGCAGGCCAGGCAGCGGGCGCAGGATGATCGGTTCGGTCAGCTCATTGAGGTTCGTCGTGCAAGCCAGGCGGTTCTTGCCGTTCACGTTCATCGCGTCGGAACCGCACACGCCTTCACGGCACGAGCGGCGCAGGGCCAGCGAATCGTCCACGTCGGACTTGATGCGCTGGATCGCGTCCAGCAGCATCTTGTCGGTGTCCTTCAGCTCGACCGTCAGGTCTTGCATGTACGGCTTTTCATCCTTGTCCGGATCGTAGCGGTAGATCTTGAATTTGAGAGTGCGTGCCATGTTGTAAGGCCCTTGCTTAGAAAGTACGTGCTTTTGGCTTGAAGGTTTCCACCGTCAGCGGCTTGGTGACGACTGGCTTGTACTCCAGGCGGCAGCCTTCGGAGAACCACAGCGTGTGCTTCATCCAGTTTTCGTCGTCGCGGTTCGGGAAGTCGCTGTGCGCGTGCGCGCCGCGCGATTCCTTGCGCGCCACGGCCGACGTGATGGTCGCCTTGGCCGTCTCGATCAGGTTGTCCAGTTCCAGCGCTTCGACGCGGGCGGTGTTGAACACCTTGGACTTGTCCTTGAACGACACGTGCTTGCGGCGTTCGTCCAGCTTCATGATCTCGTCGAAACCTTGCTTGAGCAGGTCGTCGGTACGGAACACGCCGCAGTATTTCTGCATCGTGGCGCGGATGTCGTTCGCCACGCCCTGCACGCGCTCGCCGCCGGTCGACGTTTCGAGGCGGTTCAGACGGTCCATCGCAAAGTCGCCGGCATCCTTCGGCAGGTCCTTGTGTTCCTTCTGCTTGAGGTTCGATGCCACCACGTGGTTGCCGGCCGCGCGGCCGAACACCACCAGGTCCAGCAGCGAGTTCGTGCCCAGGCGGTTCGCGCCGTGCACCGACACGCAGGCGCATTCGCCGATCGCGTACAGGCCGTTGACCACTTTCTGCGAACCGTCGCCGCTTGGCACCACGACCTGGCCGTGGATGTTCGTCGGGATACCGCCCATCTGGTAGTGGATGGTCGGCACGACAGGGATCGGTTCCTTCGTCGCGTCGACGTTGGCGAACTTGTGGCCGATTTCCAGGATCGACGGCAGGCGCTTCTCGATCGTCTCCTTGCCGATGTGGCGCAGGTCGAGCAGCACGTGGTCCTTGTTCGGGCCCACGCCGCGGCCTTCCTTGATTTCCTGGTCCATCGAGCGGGACACGAAGTCGCGCGGCGCCAGGTCCTTCAAGGTCGGCGCATAGCGCTCCATGAAGCGTTCGCCCTGCGAGTTGATCAGGATGCCGCCTTCGCCGCGCACGCCTTCGGTGATCAGGACGCCCGCGCCGGCCACGCCGGTCGGGTGGAACTGCCAGAACTCCATGTCCTGCAGCGGCAGGCCGGCGCGTGCCGCCATGCCCATGCCGTCGCCGGTGTTGATGAACGCGTTGGTCGATGCTGCGAAGATCCGGCCGGCACCGCCGGTGGCGAAGATCGTCGTCTTCGCCTGCAGGATCATCACGTCGCCCGTTTCCATTTCGAGCGCGACCACGCCGATCACGTCGCCTTCGGCGTCGCGGATCAGGTCCAGCGCCATCCACTCGACGAAGAAGTGGGTACGCGCACGCACATTACGCTGGTACAGCGTGTGCAGCAGCGCATGGCCGGTACGGTCGGCCGCGGCGCAGGCGCGCTGCACGGCCTTCTCGCCGAAGTTCGCGGTGTGGCCGCCGAACGGGCGCTGGTAGATCGTGCCGTCGGGGTTGCGGTCGAACGGCATGCCGAAGTGTTCGAGCTCGTAGACGACCTTCGGTGCCTCGCGGCACATGAATTCGATCGCGTCCTGGTCGCCCAGGTAGTCGCCACCCTTCACGGTGTCGAACATGTGCCAGAACCAGTTGTCCTCGGCCATATTGCCCAGCGATGCGCCAATGCCGCCCTGCGCCGCCACGGTGTGCGAGCGGGTCGGGAATACCTTCGACAGCACGGCCACGTTCAGGCCAGCTTCCGCCAGTTGCAGGGAGGCGCGCATGCCGGAACCGCCGGCGCCGACGATCACCGCGTCGAAGCGGCGGACAGGGAGGGAAGATTTGATTGCTGCCACGATTTACACACTCCAGAGTATCTGCACCGACCACACGGCGCACGCGATCAGCCACATGGCCGACGCGGTTTGGATGAGGAAGCGAACGCCCACGTTCTTGATGTAGTCCTGATAGACGGAGACGACGCCGACCCACGCGTGATAGAACAGGCCGATCAGGGTGGCCAGGGTGAACAGCTTGAACCACGTCTTGGCGAACAGGCCGGCCCAGCCTTCATAGCTGAAGTTGGAACCGGTCAAAAAGGCAATCAGCAGCACGAGGGTGTACACCACCATCACCACGGCGGTGGCGCGCTGGGCCAGGAATTCGCCCAGGCCGTAGTGGGCGCCGACGACGATGCGCTTCGGTCCGATATTGTTTTTCATTTAGAACACTCCGAACAGTTTCAGGGCGACCAGGAACGTCACGGCCAGGCTGATGACCAGCACGGCGACGGACGTCTGGCGGGCCGAATCCTTGTCCAGGCCGATGTGCGTATCCATCACCAGGTGGCGGATGCCGGCGCAGAAGTGGTGCATATAGCCCCAGACCAGCGCCAGGATCACCAGTTTCGAGAACGGGTGCGAGGCGATGCCCTGGAAGTGGGCGAAGGAGATTTCGGAGCGGATGCTTTCCTGCAGCAGGTACAGGATGAAGGGCAGCAGCACGAACAGCAGCAGGCCGCTGATGCGGTGCAGGATCGACACGATGGCCGAGAACGGCATCCGGTAGTTCGACAGCTCGGTAACGTGGATGTTGCGGAACTCTCGTCGCGCTTTTCTATGGGTTTCTTGTACAGCCATTGGAGACCTCTCTCACCTGGATTGTTTTTCTAGGCCCGCGCGCGACCATTCCTAGGGAAGCACTGATTTACAGCTGGTGGATGAGATCAGTCCTGAAAAACGTGCTCAGCAAGGAGCAAATTTCCCGTCATACCGAGGTATGGCGGGGCATTTGTGACGCAGCTGGGCGCGTTTTCTCAGGGCTGAGATCGCCGCCATGAGCAAATCTGTGCTTCCCTACAGCCAACGCGGGTTGCAAGCCACGCATTATCGGCGGATGGCGATATACTGTCCAATATATAGAACGTTTGGAATCCAGACGATAATCAGATACCAGCTCGGAGTGTTGTAATGGAATTAAGGCGTTTGCGCTATTTCGTGGCCGTGGCCGAGGAGGGCAATGTGACCCGTGCGGCGGAAAGGCTGGGCATCGGCCAACCGCCGCTGAGCCAGCAAATCCTCACGCTGGAGCGGGAGCTGGACGTGCCGCTGTTCCATCGCACGGGCCACGGCGTGTCGCTCACCGAGGCCGGCAAGGCGCTGCTCGTCGACGCGAAGCGCCTGCTGAACGATGCCCAGCAAGCTGTATCAAACGCGCAACGCGCCGGCCGCGGCGAGACAGGGCATCTGCACCTGGGCTTGACGGCTTCCGCCGCCTTCCACCCGATCGTGCGCGCGCTGATCCGTGCCTTCCGCAGCACCTACCCCGGCGTGGCGCTCACGCTGACGGAGGGCACCACGACCCAGCTCCTTGCGTTGCTGGAAGAAGGGCGCCTCGACCTGGCGCTCATGCGCCCCGGCACGCACTCGTTCGCCGGCATCGCCCTGTACCAGATCGCCAGCGAACCGATGAAGGTGGTCCTGCCGGCCGGCCACCCGCTGGCGAAGAGCCGGCGCATCCCCCTGACGTCGCTGGCGCACGAATCCTTCGTGCTGATCCCGCGCGAGGAAAGCCCAATGCTGCACGACGAGATCTACAACGCCTGCCGCCAGGCCGGCTTCGAGCCCGTGGCGGGGCAGCAGGCGCCCCAGCTGTCGTCGGTGGTGAACCTGGTGTCCGCCGAATTCGGCGTGTCGATCGTGCCGGCGTCGGTCAGCCAGATCCGCGCCGAGGGTGTGGTGTATCTGGATATCGCGGATGCGAAGGTGGTGACGAACCTGGCGCTGGCGTCGCGGGAAGCGGAGCCGTCGGCGATGGTCGACAATTTCCTCGCCCTGGCGGAGGAAGCACGGGCGGCGGTGGGGCAGGGGCGGGGCCGGCGGTAAGATAGCGGCGCCTTGCCACCCACGCGTGATCCAGCCCACCTTATTCGTCCGGGAAGGGCGGGACGAGTTTTTCCTCCCCCGGCCGCAGGCCCCCGAGATGCTTCAGGACGCGGGCATACTCGGGATGATCCTTCCGGTAGGTGGCCTGGCCGTGGCCCACCGCTTCCCCGTGCCTCATGTAGAGGTCCATCACGATGGTGCCGTCGTCGAGCATCCGGGCGGCGCCGATGGGCAGCTGGTCGGCATCCGCCGCCGTGTCGGCCGCACGTGGCGAAGGGGCGTTCCCGCCCCTGAAGTATGCGAATGCCAGCATCAGCAGCAGGACGGCTGCCGCCGAAACTACGACAGCACGTTTCATATACACCTCCAGTATGCGAACCGATTGATGGCGGTGCCTGTTCAGTCACGCCCCTGACTGCGCGGCGGGCTTGCAGGCCGCGCCGGCACGCGCCGCAGCACCTCATCGTACAGCGCAAGGTCCAGGAAAGCCGTCACCTCGGCAGCACGACCGTCGCGCATGCGGAAAATCCATACATAGCTGTTCCGGTATGGCCGCCCATCGCCGGCCACGCCCTCGCCATCCCAGCGCGCGATCACATGCTCCCCGTCGGCCCACACCATCCGCGAAACGGGCCTGACCGGCGTGGCCATGCGGGCGGCAAATGGAGCGATGGCGCGATCGATGAAGTCCTGGCGACCGTGGTAAGTGCCGGCGGACGGGCCGCTGCCGATGATCGTCCACACGGCATCCTCGCGCAGCACCTCGTTGAAGAAGCCCGTGCCGCCGGCCGCCCAGCGGCCGAAGGCGGCGTCGATGAAGCGGCGGTTGGCCTGTGCGTTGAATGGCTGTGCATCGGCGGCGACACCGGCGCCCGCCACCGCCAGCAGGCCGAGGGCGAAGCGGCGGCGGTTCGTCGCCGCTTCATGGATGCAAGTCGTATTGGTCGACATGCCGTGATCCTCCCGAATTGAAAGAGCAGGGCACCATCTTGCATCACCAGCCGCGCCAGGCGATTGCCGGATGGTCCGGGGTGCTTGCACGATCGACCGGCCATGCATCGGCGATCACTTGTCCGCCACCGGTTCCCCGAAGTCAGGCGTACCGTCGGCGCGCCATTTGATCGCCTGCGCACGCGTATGCCGGTTCGGGTCGTTCAGCGAATCCCCCGGAATCTGCTCATAGCTGCGCGCATGGTAGACCAGGATGTCGGTCTTGCCGTCGGGTGTGGTGGTGAACGAGTTGTGCCCAGGGCCGTACTGGCCCGTACGCTTGCTGCTCCTGAACACCGGCTGCGACGACTTCGTCCACGAGCGCGCATCGAGCAGGTTGCCGCCGGCATCGGCCGTCAGCATGCCCAGCGCGTAATTGGCGTCCGTCGCGCTGGCCGAATACGTGACGAACACGCGGCCATTCTTCACCAGCACGGCCGGCGCCTCGTTGACGTCGAACTTCACTTTTTCCCAGTCGTACTCTGGCACGGTGAGCAGGGTGGCCGGGCCCCTGATCGACAGCGGCGTGTCCATTTCGGCGATGTACACGCCGGTCATGTGCTTGTCGGCCGTGGGCGGGCGCTGCGTCCACAGCAGGTAGCGCTTGCCGCCATGGGCGAAGGTCGTGGCATCGAGCGCGAAGATTTCCCAGCCCGTCTTCAATTGCCCGCGTTCCTTCCACGTACCCTCCAGCGGGTCGGCGGACGCGTTCTCCAGCACGTACAGGCGGATATCGAGGGGCGCTTCGGAACTGCCCGCGGTGAAGTACACATACCACTTGCCGTCGATCCGGTGCATTTCCGGCGCCCAGATGTTCCGGCTCATCGGGCCGTTTGCCGGCGCGCGCCAGAGGACCTTCGCCTCGGCCTTGCCAAGGCCATTCAGGTCGCGGGCACGGCGCACCTCGATGCGGTCGTATTCGGGCACGGTGGCGGCCAGGTAGTAATGGCCGTCGGCCTGCAGCGTCACGTGCGGGTCGGCGCGCTGCGGCACCAGCGGGTTGTCGAAGACGGGGGCGGCAGCGGCCGGCAGCGAGAAAATGAAGGCGGCGAGCACGGGGAGGGCACGATAGGGCATGGCATCTCGAATAGTTATTGTGCGGCGAGTGTGCCATCGCTGGCGGCGCCGGCGCCAATAACATTTGATGAACCTGGAATAACCAAATCGGTATCGCGACAGTACGAATGGGGTAATACCACTTGCTACTGGCCATCGAAGCAACCGACTGCTAGCATGCCTTACCGACAACACAGGGGAGTCGCATGCGCCAACCGATCACGCTTCACCCAGCCGTTCCGGATGCATCCGCGGGCGCGCCATGGAAATGAGCGTCAAGGAACCCGGAAGCCCGGCAAGCCACGCCACGCGGGACGTGGTGGTCGGCATGCTGTTCGTCGGTCTGTTGTTCTTCATCCTCGGCTTCGTCACGTGGCTCAACGGCTCGCTGGTGCCGTTCCTGAAGATCGTCTGCGGCTTGAACAACTTCCAGGCGCTGTGGGTCACCTTCGCGTTCTACATCGCCTATACCGTGATGGCGCTGCCGGCGGCGGCGGTGCTGCGGCGCACGGGCTACAAGAACGGCATGACGATCGGGCTGGGCGTCATGGGCCTGGGCGCGCTGCTGTTCATCCCGGCGGCGCAGAGCACGCGCTATGAGCTGTTCCTGGCCGCGCTGTTCACCCTGGCCACCGGCATGACGTTGATGCAGACGGCCATCAACCCGTATATCGTGTGCATCGGCCCGCGCGACAGCGCCGCCATGCGCATCAGCATCATGGGCCTGTTCAACAAGGGCGCCGGCGTGATCGTGCCGCTCATCTTCGCGTCGCTGATGCTGGCCGATATCGACGATTTCTCGCACACGGCACTGGCCTCGCTCGACGCGGCCACCCGTGCCGCGCTGGGCCGGCGGCTCGCCTTCCCGTACGGCTGCATGGCGGGCCTGCTGTTCGCCATCATGGTCTTCATTCATTTCTCCAGCCTGCGCGACATCCCGCCCGAGGGCGATGAACCGGGTGCCGCCGTACGGGGGGCCGCCGTACGGGGCCCCGACGTGCTGCAATTCCCGCAGCTGGTGCTGGGCGCGCTGGCGCTGTTCGCCTACGTGGGCGTGGAGGTGATCGCGGCCGATACGATCGGCCTGTATGGCCATGAGCTGAGCGTGGCCAATTTCGGCGTGCTCACCTCGTACACGATGGTGTGCATGGTGCTCGGCTACCTGGTCGGCGTGGTCGCGATTCCCCGCTGGCTGTCGCAGCAGCGCGCGCTGTTGCTGTCGGCCCTGGCCGGCGTGCTGTTCACCATCGGCGTCGTCACCGGTTCCACACGGGCCGACGGCATTTCGCAGGCGCTGCTGGGGTGGGCCGGCATTGCGCCGGTGCCGGATTCGGTGATGTGCTTGGCGCTGCTCGGCCTGGCCAACGCGATGGTCTGGCCTGCCATCTGGCCGCTGGCCCTGCAGGGCCTGGGGCGCCACACGGCGAGCGGGTCGGCGGTATTGATCATGGCGATCTGCGGCGGGGCCGTGCTGCCGCTGCTGTATGGCCACCTGTCGGACCTGGCCACCCCGCGCGCGGCCTACTGGCTGCTGCTGCCGTGCTACCTGCTGATCTTCTGGTATGCCGCCCACGGCCACAAGCTGCGCAGCTGGCGCTGACAAGACTATCGAACTGGAAGGAGACAAGCTTGGCTGATCGAAACAGGGCCTGGAGCGGGGTGCTCGCCGCGCCGCTTTTGCTGGCATTGCTGGCGCCGCCGGTGCCGGCCCTCGAGGTCGCGCCGCTCGCGAAGGAGCCCGCGCCGGCCGTGGCGGAGGCGTACGCAAGCGCGGAGCGACTGCAACTGCGCTGGGAACTGCAACGCAATCTGTTCACGGCGGAAAACCCGCGCGGGCGCACGCAGGCGCGCCTCACCCTGGCCAATCACGACAGCCAGCCCTTGCCACCCCGGGGCTGGTCGCTGTACTTCAACAGCATGGATGCCATCGAGCCCGGCGCCACGACCGGCGGCCTGGTGGTCGAGCAGGTGGCCGGCGGTTATTTCCGCCTGCGGCCGGGGCCGGATTTCGGCGGGCTGGCGCCGGGGCAGTCGCTCGAAGTGGGTTTGCTGTACCCGTACGCGATCGTCAAGCTCGACAAGGCGCCTACCGGCCCCTATCTGGTATACGACGCGGCGCCGGACAAGGCCGTGGCCATTCCGGACTTTGCCCTGCTGCCGGTGACGCGCCCGGAGCAGGTGGAGGTGGGCAGCAGCGGCCTGAAGCCCGTGGTCACGCCGGCCGACACGTACCGCCGCAACCTGCGGGCCGACCGGTTGCCGCCGTCGGCCGTGCCGCCCGTGCTGCCGACGCCGATCCAGTTGCAAGCGGGGCCCGGCAAGCTGCTCCTGGCGGGGCAGGTGCAAGTGACCGCACCGGCGGGCCTGGCCGCCGAAGCGGCGCTGGCGCGTTCCCTGTTCCCGGCGGGTGGCGCCGCGGTCAGGCTCGCCATCGGCAGCGTGGAAGGCCAGGCGTCGGCGGAGGCGTACCGCCTGACGATCGACACCGATAGCGGCGTCACGATCACCGGCAACGGCGCGGCCGGCGTATTCTATGGCCTGCAAACGCTGCGCGACCTGATGCCACTGCCGGGCGCGGCCGAGCAGGCGCTGCCCGAGCTGGCGATCGTCGACGCGCCACGGTTCGGCTACCGCGGCTTCCAGCTGGACGTGGCGCGCAACTTCCAGCGCAAGGAAGTCGTGTTCAAGTGGCTGGACCTGATGGCCCGCTACAAGCTGAACAAGTTCCATTTCCACCTGACGGACGACGAGGGCTGGCGCCTCGAGATCGCCGGCCTGCCCGAGCTGACGGCCATCGGCGCCGTGCGCGGCCACAGCGCGAAGCCCGGCGTGCGGCTGCAACCGGCCTACGGTTCCGGCCCCGACCCGGCGGACCCGCACGGCTCCGGCCACTATACCCGCGCCGACTACATCGAGATCCTGCGCTACGCGGCGGCACGGCACATCGACGTGATCCCGGAGATCGAGATGCCCGGCCACGCGCGGGCCGCCGTGCAGGCGATGGAGGCGCGCTACAAGCGCCTGAGGGCGGCCGGAAGCAGGGACGCGTCGAAGTACCTGCTGCACGATGCCGACGACCGCTCGGTCTACAAGTCGCCGCAGATGTACGACGACCACGTGATCAACCCCGGTCTCGAATCGAGCTTCACCTTCATCGACCACGTGGTGGGGGAGGTCGCGAAGCTGCACCGCGCCGCCGGCGTGCCGCTGCGCACCATCCACATGGGCGGCGACGAATTGCCCGACGGCGCCTGGGAAAAGTCGCCGGCGAGCCGCGCCCGCATGGACCGCGAAAAGCTCGAGACGAGCGCCGACCTGTGGGACTACTTCTACGACCGGGTCGACCGCATCGTTCGAAAGCACGGCCTGCTCGCTTCCGGCTGGGAAGAAATGGCGGCCAGGAAGACCACGCTGCACGGCAAGCACAAGCTGATCCCGAACCCGCTGTTCACCCAGCGCGGCTTCACCGCCTGGGTATGGAACAACACCGAAGGCGCCGAGGACCTGGCCTACCGCCTGGCCAACGCCGGCTACGACATCGTGCTGGCGCCGGTGACGAAGATGTACATGGACATGGCGCACAACCCGAACCCCGAGGAGCCGGGCGTCAACTGGGGCGCTTACGTGGAATTGGACGACGTGTACGACTTCATCCCGTTCGACTACCTGAAGAACGCCGGCGACAAGGCGCGCACCGGCAAGGATGGCTTGACGGACTACGGCAGGCGTCGCGTGCGCGGGCTCGAAGCGACGCTGTTCACGGAAACGGTGCGCGACCCGCGCCGCATCGACTACCTGGTGATGCCGCGCCTGCTGGCGGTCGCCGAACGGGCCTGGGCGCCCGATCCCGCCTGGGCCCTCGAGTCGGATGCGGCGACGGCGGCCGCGCTGCACCGCGCCGCGTGGTCCGGCTTCGTCAATGCGCTTGGCCAGCGCGTGCTGCCGCGGCTCGACCTGGAGCGGGCCGGCGTCGACTACCGTATCGCACCGCCTGGCCTGCTGGTCGAGGGCGGGCAAGTGCTCGTGAACCACGTCTTGCCCGGAATGACCCTGCGCTATACGAGCGATGGCACGACGCCCACGGGGGCCAGCAAGGCGGTGACCGGGCCGATCGCCGAGCGGGGCATCATCAAGGCTGCCGCGTTCGACCGCAACGGCCGGCCGGGGCTGGTGGCGAGCGTGGAGAACCGCTGACGCAGGCTCCTGCCCTGATCTCCGCAGGAATCGATGTTTGCGCTATCTTCAGCGCGCGGAATATGTGACGATAGCGTCCGGAAGCGTGGCGATGTTTGCGCTACCGCTGCCGCCGACACTATCGTCCACCCGGACATGTTCCGAACTGAGGAGGAGATCGAATGCAACCGAAGATTTGCATGGAAAGACACGGCCTTACCCGCATGGGCATTTGCGCCGGCAAGCTTGCCGGTGCCCTGGCGCTGGTCTATGCGCTTGCCGCGCCGGCACTGGCGCAGAATGACAAGATGACGCCCATCGCGGCGCCGCCGCAGCCGGATGCGATCGTGCTGGGCACGGGCGCCTTGCCCGGCGCCACGGTGCAGGAATCGTGGCACAAGCAGTATGGCAGCACGTTTGCCCGCAACGTCACCGTCGCCACGCTGACGCCCATCCTGCCCGCGCGGGACAAGGCAACCGGGGCCGCCGTGATCGTCGCGCCGGGCGGCGGGTTCCGCACGCTGTCGATGAACAACGAAGGGTGGGACGTGGCGCGCGCGCTGGCCGACAAGGGCGTGGCCGCCTTCGTGCTGAAGTACCGGCTGGTGCAGACGCCAGCCGACATGCCGGCGTTCGAGAAGGCGATGGCCGAGATGTTCTCCGGCGCCTCGCGCCCCCGGCTGCACCAGAACCCCGCCGTGGAACTGGCGCCGCAGATCGCCGATGCCCGGGCCGCCTTCAGGCTGGTGCGCTCCCGCGCCAAGGAATGGGGTGTCGACACTGACCGCATCGGCATGGCCGGCTTTTCCGCCGGCGCGATGCTGACGATGGCCACCACCCTGTATGGCGAGGATGCGAAGCCGGCCTTCATCGCCAATATCTACGGCCCGCTGGCACCGGTGACGGTGCCGGCCGACGCGCCGCCGCTGTTCGTGGCGCTGGCGGCCGACGACCCGTTCTTCGCCAACGCCGGCTATGGCCTGATCGACAGCTGGCGCACCGCCAAGCGCCCGGTGGAGTTCCACCTGTACGAGCAGGGCGGCCATGGCTTCGGCATGTATCCGAAGACCACCACCAGCACCGGCTGGTTCGACGGCTTCGCGCGCTGGCTCGGCATGCACGGCTACCTGCAGCGCAAGGGGGCCTGACGCGGCCCCCATGCCGCTGCCGCGAACTCAGCGTCGCGGTGGCGGCGCGCTGACGCCGGCTTCGGTCTGCACCACCGGCTTCATCGTGCCGTCCGGGTTGTATTGCAGGTGCTCGACGGTGACGGCGCGCCGGCCGATCGCGCCGTTCATGTCGCCGACAGCCAGCGTGGCATTGTGCAGGAACAGGTACCAGTTATCCTTGAACTGCACGATGCCGGGGTGGATCGTGAAGCTGTACTTGCCCGAGCCGGTCAGGAGGCCCCGGTAGGTCCACGGGCCGTCCAGGCTGGTCGCCGTCGAGTACGACACGTGCTCGTCGCGCTGGGTCTTGCGGTCCAGCGAGGCATACGTGAGGTAGTACAGCTTGCCGCGCTTGTGCAGCCACGGGCCTTCCTCGAAGTGCGGCGGCGTGATCTCGCGGATCGGCCCGTCGATCTCGATCATGTTCGGTTTCAGCCTGGCGATATAGCACTGGCGGTTGCCCCAGGCGAGCCAGGTGGTGCCGTCGTCGTCGGTGAACACGGTGGGATCGATGTCTTCCCAGCTGTGCGTGCCCTTCGGGGTCATCTCGTTCGTCACGAGTGCCGAGCCGCGCGCATCCTTGAAGGGGCCGGTCGGCTTGTCCGCCACCGCCACGGCGATGGCCTTGCCGGGGTGGGTGCCGTCGTGCTCCACGGCGGCATAGAAGTAAAACTTGCCGTTCTTTTCGATCGCCTGCGAAGCCCAGGCATCGGCCTTGGCCCACTTGAAATCCTTCACGTTCATGATGGCGCCGTGGTCGGTCCACGTCTTCATGTCCTTCGTCGAATAGACGAGCCATTCGCGCATATTGAACATTTCGTCGCGCTGCGCCTCGTCGTGGCCCACGTACAGGTACAGCGTGTCACCGACCACCAGCGGGGCGGGATCGGCCGTGAACTTGTCGCGGATGATGGGATTCGAGCCGGGTGCGGTGCCGGGTTTCACCTGCGCCGCCGCCGGCAGGGCGAGGGCGGCCGCGCACAGCGAGGCCAGCGCCACGCGCGCGAAGGGGTGTATTGCTTTCATTGGTATCTCCATGGTTGTCGTTGTTTTCAACGGGCGGCCTGCACGTAGGGGCCGATCACGACACCCACGAAGCCTTTCGCCTTTTGCGTGGACAGGAAGGTCACGTCCACGTCCTCCTTCAGCGTCTTCATTTCACCGCCGCTGCGATAGCGGTACGACGAGCGTCCGCCGCGCATTTCCATCACGAGCTCCACCCGATTGTCGGGCACGGCCGCCGTCTGGAGCAAGGTCTCCTTGCCGCCCTCGGACTTGTAGAGGGCGACCACGCGCTTGCCGTCCACGCTCGCCAGGCCGAGGAAGATCCAGGCGCCGTCGTTCTGCATGGCGAGCAGGCCGGCGCGCTCGCCGTCGCGGCCGGGCGCGTACTGCACGACGGTCGACACGGTGGCGTCGTGGTGCTGCTGGCGGCGGCCGACGAAGCCCGGCACGCCGGAAAGGTCGCCCAGCGGCTGCCCGGCCTTCAGCACCAGTTCGCCCTTGGCGATCTCGTACAGCTCGCCGCGCGGCGTGCGCAGGCCCATCCAGGCGGGCGACAGGGGGCCGTCGAATTCATCGACATAGGTAAAATCGCCGCTCATCGGCACCTTCGGCGCCGGCTGCGCGGGCAGCTTCGGTTTCGCGTGCGCGTAGGGTACCGTCTTGCCCTGTTCGAGGATCATCGGCCAGCCATCCTTCCACGTCACGGGCAGCAGGAAGGTGTCGCGGCCGATGTTATAGAAATTGCCGGGGTAGGGGCGCGTAGCCAGGAACACCGCCCACCATTCGCCGTTCTGCGTCTGCACGAACTTGGCGTGGCCGGCGGTCGTGACCGGATTCGGGCGCTTCGGGTCGAGGTCGCGCTGCGTGAGGATCGGGTTGACGGGGCCGGGCGTGTAGGGGCCCATCACGTCCTTCGAGCGAAACACCACTTCCGAGTGATTGTCGGCGGTGCCGCCTTCCGCGCAGATCAGGTAGTACCACCCGTCCTTCTTCAGGATGTGCGGCGCCTCGATCCAGATGGGCTTTTTCGCGGGATCGACGCCGCCGTCGACCAGCACCTTCGGCTGGCCGATACGCTGCAGCGACACGGGATCGATCTCGGTGATCCAGATCGCGCGGTGGCCGTCGTAGCGGGGCGTGCCCTCGGGTGCGTCGTTGTGCACGACATAGGCGCGGTCGCCGTCCCAGAAGATCGACGGGTCGATGCCGTTCAAGCCTTTCACCGTGACCGGGTTGGACCATGGCCCGGCCGGGTTGTCGGCCGTGACGATGAAGTTGCCCACGCCGCCGGGGCAGCTGGCGCAGGTTGTGATGATGTAGAACTTGCCCTTGTGATGCGAGATGTCCGGCGCGAAGATGCCTTGCGAGCCGCGCACGCCGGTGAAATCGATCTGGCCGGGCCGCTCGAGGGCATTGCCCACCTGGGTCCACGTGACGAGGTCCTTCGAGTGCATCACGGGCAGGCCGGGGAAGTTGGTGAACGAGGAGGCCACCACGTAGTAGTCGTCGCCGGCGCGCACCACCGATGGATCGGGGTAGTAGCCGGCGAGGATGGGGTTCACGTATTCTCCGGGCCGCGCTTTGGCCTGCTCCTGGGTTTGGCCCGAATAGCTGAAGCGCTCGAAGCGCGCGGTGGCGCTGTCCGCCGCGTGGGCCGCGTTGGCGAGGAACAGGGCTGCAAGGAATGCCGTTGGATATCTCATCGTCGTCAAAAAAGAAAAACGCGGCCCCGGGTGGCGGGGCCGCCAAAACTCGCCGGAGCGAGACCATGAATCGTTACGTGCCTCCGCGCGTCAGAACGCGGTGCGCAGCGACATCGTGTAACTCCGCCCCGGCTTGTACTCGTCGTAGATCGCGTTGGAAAACTGCGTGTACGTCTGGCTGATCGCATTGTTCAGGTTCCATACCGACAGCGTGAGGTCGGTGTTGTAGCGGAAGTCGAACATGCGCTTCAGGTTCATTCCCACCGACAGGTCCACCTGCTTGCGCTCCGTCGTGTACGCGTAGGCGCCGCCCTCCACCGACAGGCCCGTGCTCGTGTTGACCACGTGCGAAGCCGTGTACTGCCGCGACACGCGGGCCGACAGGCCGTTGCGCTCGTAGTACAAGGTGAAGTTGTTGGTGCGCGGCGGCACGCCGGCAACGGGCGGGGCGTTCGGCGCCTCGTCCGTCTGCTTCGTGTACGTGAAGTTGCCGGTGAAGCCGAAGCCTTTCACGGGCAGCATGTCGAGCGGCTGCTGCCACGTCAGTTCCACGCCGCGCACCTTCAGCTTGCTGTCGATGTTGTAGGGTTCCGTGACCTCGACCACGTGATTGGCCCGGCCGCCGCTCGCGGTCACCGCCTGCTGCTGCGCATCGGTCAGGCCGATCTCGCCGTACAGGGCATCCAGTTCGGCCAGCGTGTAAAGCAGCACCCGCCGGCCCGGGCGGCTCGTGATGTCCTTGGCAAAGGCACTGGCGGCCACATAGGCTTCCCGGCTGAAGTAGTACTCGAGGCCGACGTCGAGGTTGTTGGCCGCGAACGGCTTCAGGTTCGGATTGGTCAGGTTGGCCTGGCGCGCGCCCTGGTCGCCGATCGAGAGGCGGGTCTGGCGCAGGTCGGCCGGATTGGCGCGCGTCAGCGATTTCGAACCGGACAGCCGGAAGATCGTGTTCGGCGTGATGTTGTAGGCCAGCGTGGCCGACGGCAGGTTATTGCTGTAGTGGATGGTTTCATAAGCCCACGAATCCAGGTTCCGATACAGCCCGCCGTTCTGCAGCCCGGCGTTGCGCGGATCGGCCACGTAGGACAGGTCGCCGATCGTCTGCTTCGTGCGCGCGTGCCGCAAGCCGGCGTTGTAGCGCAGCGTGCGCCCGAACAGCTCGGTGCGGCCGGTGACCTCGGCATAGGCCGAGGTCACCACCTCGCGAATGTAACCGCCGCTGCCGCTGTTGAAGCCCTGGTAGATATTGTCGCGGAAGAACTGGTAGTCCGTATCCTTCGCGAACTTCGGCCAGTCGACGGTGATGAAGCCGTGGTTGCTGGGGCGCGCGTAATTGGGCACCGCGGCATTCGGGATCACGGAACCCAGGTAGGCCAGCGGCGGGCCGCCGGCCGTGACGCCGGTGCCGTAGCCCGGGTAGACCGTGGCGGCGTCCGGGATCGGCCCCGGTGTGCTCCGCCCGTCGCAGCCGGGCGTGCGCAGCTGGGTGTTCGGGGCGAACAGGCGGGCGTTGACGTTATTGCCGCAGGTGACGTTCATCCACGCGTCGGCCACGCTGTAGCCGCGGTAGCGGCGTTCGATATCGTCCCATGCGCCGCCCACCTTCAGCGTCAGGTCGCCGTCGCCCCATGCCACGTTCAGGCGCGACCCCTTGGTGGTGTTGGTGCGTTCGTACAGGTCCATGCGCAGGCCGGAAAGGCCCTGGCCGGCCTGGTACCAGCCGAAGTTGCGCGGATCGTTCACATCCAGGTTGCCGGTGTAGGTCGGCGTCTGCCCCGGTGTCGTGTTGTCATAGGCGATCACCGAATTGGCCGACGGCGTGGCCAGCAGCACCGTCGGCATGTCCCGCCAGAACGTGCTCTTCGTGTAGTTCACGTGACCGTCGATCGTCCATTTGTCGGCCGGGCGCCACTCGAAGCCGGGGTTGAAGCTGCGGAACACGGTCTTTTCTTCCATGGGCCGGAATTCCAGCGACCAGAAGGTGTTGGCGAACGTGCCCTTGGTGATCACGCAGCCGATGGTGCAGTCGCTGCGGTCGAATTCCAGGCCGATGGGGATCGGCGTGTTGGCCCGCGTGCCCACGTTCATGCCTTCCGAGAGCATGCTGTTTTCCTTCTGGGCGAACAGCGTGTCCAGGTAGATGTCCCAGTGCTCGTTCGGCTGCCACTGCACGCTGATCACTTCGCCGGCGCGCTTGCGCTCGCCCTGGTAGACCACGTGGCGGCCCAGGCGGCCCATCAGGCCGTTGTCGATCTGCTGCAGCGTGGCGCCGGGGTTCAGGGCCAGCAGCATCTTGCGGTCGATCTGGGCGCCGGGCACGAGCACGGAGCGGGCATAGTCGGGCAGGGAAGCGAGCGGCAGGCCGGTCGGCACCGTGTCGGGCGTCGATTGCGAACCGCCGCCGGTGCTGTTCGGCTTGTCCGAAGCATTGGCCTGGAACGATTTCAGTTGCAGGTTGCGCATGTCCACGGTCTGGAACGCGTCGGTCTTGTACTTGGTGTTCCCCCATGCCACACCGGCCAGGATGCCGAAGCGGCCGAACGTGCTGCTGTTCCACGTGTTGCTGATGAGGCCCGAGCCGGTATTGCCCCACTTGCCGTCCTGGTCGCGATAATTGCCCGACAGGGTAAAGGCCGAGCGCAGGCCGGCCTTGTCGAACGGGCGCACGCTGCGCATGTTGACCGTGCCGGCAATGCCGCCCTCGATCACGCTGGCCATCTGGCTTTTATAGACGCTGGCGCTGCGGAACAGCTCCGAGGGCAGGAAGTCCATGTCCACTTCGCGGTTGGCGCTGATGGTGCCGCCCCAGCTGCCGGCCGATGCCGATGCCATCGGCGCGCCGTTGAGCAGCACGCGCGTGAACGCCGGGCCCATGCCGCGGATCGAGATGTTCATCCCCTCGCCGTCGATCGAGGCGCGCGTGACCTGCACGCCGGGCACGCGCGACAGCGCGTCGGCGATGTTGGGGTCGGGGAACTTGCCCATGTCCTCGGAGAAGACGGTGTCCGACAGGCCGATGTTGTCGCGCTTTTCGGCAGCGGACAGGCCCAGCGAGCTGCGATAGCCGCTGACGGTGATCGTGACAGGCTTGTCCTGCGTCGCCGTGGTGGCGGCGCTGCTGGTGGTTGCGGGAACGGGGCCTGACGGTGGCTCCGCTTGCGCCTGCGCCCATGCGCTGCCGACGATTCCCGAGATAACGCTCAGCACGAGCGCATCGCGCCCGCGACCCAGCGAACGCCGATGGGCGCTTGCATACTTCTTGTTCATCCATGTCTCCATTATTGTTGGCCTCTGGGGCCGTACCGGCCGGTCGCACCGTGCCAGGTGTTTTTACTGGAATAAACAACAGCATTTCGTTAGCGTAGAGGGTGGTGCGGGACCTCCTTTCCAGGGCGTTGATAAACACGGTCTGTAACACTGGTGATAAGCGCTACCATAATCAATTCCGTGATCAGCCTGTCGAAAATCGTTGGCACTGCTCGCGGGAAGCTGAAATATCAGCGCGCTGAATGCAATCTAGCCCGGCGCAATTGGTCGATCCAATAACTTTTTCACGGCTGTCGATGCCGAAATGGGTATGGACACTCACCATCGTGGTGGCGCTTGCTTCGAAGGCGTTGATTTAAAATGAATAGCGCAAACATTGGCGATGGAACCGCTACCAATCGCCGTCCGCGCAGGTGATGCATTTTTGCTACAGCCCGGATGCTGTAAGCTCATGCATTTGTCCCACCGTCATTGCAAGTCAACATGCTGATCAATTGCGTCGCCTACCAGGAAGGCAAGAAACTGTCCGACATTCCCGTCGAGGACATCAGTGAATACCTGAAGGAGCAGGACACCTTCGTGTGGGTCGCGTTGCGCGACCCCGGTGTCGACGAGATCGAGGTCATGAAGGACGAATTTTCCCTGCATGAACTGGCGATCGAGGATGCCGCGCGCGGCCACCAGCGGCCCAAGATGGAGGAGTACGGGTCGAACATCTTCGTCGTGGTGCACATCGTGGAAATGGAGGGCGACGATTTGAAGGTCGGCCAGCTGGCCGTGTTCGCGGGCGCGAACTACGTGCTGTCGGTGCGCAGCGATTCGCGCCAGGACTTCCTCGGCGTGCGCGCCCGCGCCGAGCGCGAACCGCACCAGCTGGGCAAGGGCGCGGGCTTCGTGCTGTATGCGCTGGTCGATGCCGTCGTCGACCGTTATTTTCCCATCGTCGACCGGCTCGAATCGGACCTGGAATCGATCGAGGACCAGATCTTCAGCCAGAAGAACGGGCAGCGCGCCAATATCGAACGGCTGTATGAGTTGAAGCGCAAGGCGCTGGTGCTGCGCCATGCCGTGATCCCGCTGATGGATGCGGTGGGGCGCCTGCACGGCGGCCGCGTGCCCGCCGTGGTGGCGGAAACCCAGGATTACTTCCGCGACGTGCACGATCACCTGTTCCGCATCGCCGGTCGGCTCGACGCCGTGCGCGACACGATCAACACGGCGATCCAGGTCACGCTCTCGATGGTGGCAATCGAGGAAAACGACATCAGCAAGAAGCTCGCCTCCTATGCGGCGATCTTCGCCGTATTCACGGCATTCGCCGGCGTGTGGGGCATGAACTTCGAGTTCATGCCGGAGTTGAAGTGGAAGTATGGTTACCCGTGCGCGCTCGCCACGATGGCGCTGGTGTGCGGTTACCTGTACCGCAAGTTCAAGAAGGCAGGGTGGCTGTGACGGGCGAAGCGCGGTCCAAAACTGTACTGCGCGGTCTGTTGCTTCAAAGTATTTACAATTTGTCATAAATCCGTCATACTTCGGGCCCTCAGGTAATGCTCCAAACGCAGCAGTGATAACGCTATCGCCACGGTTCCGACGTGGCCATCCGGAAGATTCGCGCGCCATGCGGCCAGCTTCGTGCAGCCGCCGCCGGGTCGCTCGCTGGTGAGGTGTAGAAGATGGGAAATATGGTTCTTGATGTGGCAGTAGCCGAAGCGCCCGTGGACGAGGCGTGCAGGCAGGTGATGGAAAGGCTGAAGTCGGCGGGATGCGTTGTCGCGGACATGCCTTATTCGGTGGAACCCTTCCAGGTGGCGGAAACGGACCTTCGCTACCTGCTCAATCATGGAGAAGTGCACCAGCCCGGCAGTGCGCTCGTCGTGCCGGTCCTGCGCTCGGTATCCGTCGAACGCAAGGGGGCGGACGTGGGCAAGATTTCCTTCGTGCTGGGCGTGAACCTCGTCTGACGCGGCCGCGGGCCTCTCAGCGCGGCGCCGCCCGAACAGCTCCTTCGGGCGGGCGCATGGGAGCTCACGCCCGCAATGCGGGGTAGCGCCTGAAGATACGCCGGTACCACGGCGTTTGCCAGAACAGGCAGCCAGCCGTGCGCAGCGCGTCGCGCTCGGGCATGCCCGCCGCGATCAGCTGGTCCGCCGCGCGCAGGTGGGCGATCAGCCGCAGCCCATCGCGCAACAGCCAGGCGGCCGCCGCCGCCACCATGCCCAGCGCCAGCCACGCGGCCGTGGCGCCGGCGAACAGATCGGGAATACCGCGGATAGCGTTCATGCTGGCTTGCCTCATCGGTTGAGGAGGGCGGCCCGCCTCGGCGGGGCACCCTGCGAAAGGCTAGCCTAGGGCAGGAATATGACAGGCATATGACACGCACATGACGCGGACCGTGCACCCGCTCATCCATTCACCGTGGTGATGAGCAGTATGGGAACAATCAATTGGCGTTATCGCGCGAGCGGTGCGATGATGCACCTGTCTCCTCCAGACTCTCTCTACTGAGAATGGACTTCAAGCCGGCCCAGCGCCGGCTTTTTTTTGGGCACTGTTCGCGAACGCCGGGCTTTCCCTCGGAATCTCCGATTCGGGACGGTTGACTACTTTTTCGGCGTCAGCATCAGCAACCGGCCGCGCCCACCGTCCTCCAGCAGCCATAGCGCGCCATCCGGCCCGGTGCGCACGGCGCGGATGCGTTCCCCCATGTCCCAATGTTCTGCCTTCGTAGCGTTCTCGCCGTCGAGGGCGATGCGATCCAGTGACTGGCCCGAGAGACCGGTGATGAACAGGGAATTCCTCCACTGCGGGAACAGGTTCGCATCGTAATAGGCGAGGCCGCCCGGTGAGATGGCAGGGTTCCAGGACACTTTCGGCGCCTCGAAGCCGTCGCCGGGCGCGTGATCGGGAATGTCCCGCCCATCATAGTGGCTGCCGTTCGATGCCCTCGGCCAGCCATAGTTGAGGGCAGGCTTGATCAGGTTGATCTCGTCGCCATGCCGCGGCCCCATCTCCATTTCCCACAGGCGCCCCTGCCTGTCGAAGGCAATGCCCAGCAGATTGCGGTGGCCGTAGGACCAGACGGCGGCATGAAAGCCCCTGGCCGCGAGCGGGTTGCCGGCGGCCGGCGTGCCGTCGAGGTCGAGGCGCAGCACCTTGCCGAGCGTCGACTTGGGGTCCTGTGCCGGATTGAGAAGCTGGCGGTCGCCGCTGGTGAAGAAGAGATGCTTGCCGTCCGGCGAGAAGGCGATGCGGCCCGAATAGTGCCCGCCGGTCGATGCATCCTGGGCACGGAAGATGACCTTCGTATCCCTGAGCGCGCCGGCTGCCTGGTCCAGTGTCGCGGTGGCGAGCACGACCCGGCTGCCGGCACCGCGACCGGGTTCGGAGTAACTGAAGTAGAGCAGCTTGCTGGCCGCGAAATCGGGAGCGGGCACGACGTCCATGAGCGCGCCCTGGCCGCTGCTGCTGACGGCGGGCGTGCCGGACAGCGTTCGCTTGGCACCGGTGCCTGGATTGAACAGGATCATCGAACCCTCCTTTTGCGTCACCAGCATATTCCCGTCGGGCAGGAAGGCCATCGCCCATGGGCTCTTGAATGTGCCGACTGCCTTGACCTCGAATGGCGCTCTGGCGGTGGCCGCGGCACCGGCCATCGCATGCGCGGCCGTTGGAGCGGCCGCGCAGACGAGCAGGGTGAGCGAGAAAGTGGTGGCAGGGCCGGGCAGGGGCAAGTTCATGTTATTCGGGTCTCCATTCGCGGATCGATGTCAGGTTGTCGGGGCACGGCCAGGTTGCCGGCGACGTCCGGCGCGCAACCGGCCTCACGCCAGCGCCCGGATGCGGAAAATCAGCCCTTGCCCCGTGCTTTGCTGTTTGCGTAGACCCATGTGTATTCAGCGCCAAACAGGAAGATCTGGGCTGAATAGTAGAACCACGCGACGAGGATCACAACCGAGCCGGCTGCGCCAAAGCCGGAGGCCACGTCCGATTTCGCCAGGTACAAGCCGATGAGCGATTTCCCCACGTTGAAGAGCAACGCTGTTACCGCCGACCCCATCCACACGTCGTGCCAGGATATCGTCGCGCTGGGCATGATCTTGTAAATCATCGCAAACAGCACCGTGAAGATGACCAGTGAGGCAGCGAAATTCAATACATTCGCTATCACGCTTTCCGCTCCCGAAGCACCGCCCAACCATTCTCCCGCCGCGGCGAGCGCAGCGCTGACGACGAGCGAAATCATCAGCATGAAGGCGACTCCCAATACCAGCCCGAAGGATAGAACGCGGCTGCGCAACCACCCCCAGATACCCGACGGTTTATCCTTTTCCGGCACTTCCCAGATGCGGTCCAGATCCGTTTGCAGTTCGGCGAACATCGCGGTCGCGCCCAGCAGGAGGAGCAACCCTCCAACGATGCTTGCAACAATTCCGGTCGACGGTTCACGCGCGGCCTGGAGCAGGCCTTGCACTGCAGTCGCCCCTTCTTCTCCCATGATGCTTCCGAGCTGCGCGATAATCGCGCCTTGCGCCGCATCCTGCCCAAACACCGCGCCGGCGATGGCGATGACCATGACCAGCAAAGGTGCCAGGGAGAACAGCATGTAATACGAAAGCGCCGCTCCCATGCTGGGTGCGTAGTCATCGATCCATGCATTGCCCGCGGCCAGGAATATTTGCCACTGCCTGCCAACCCAGCTTGCCGAGGTTTGTTCGAACCTCGGGCGCACGGGCGCCGTGTTGCCTGGTTGCTCAACCTTCACATCGGATGGGTGTTCATCCGGACGCACCGGAACAACCTTCGTGTCGTTCTTGCTCGCGGGTGCGTCGACCTTCGTGGTCTTGCCAGCCGGAGCAAAAGACGCTGCAAGTGAAACAAGCACGCCGACCAGTTTCAGGATGTCGCCAAAGTCCTCGCTGGTCTCCCGTGGGGGGGCCTTGCTGCGCTCCGATGCAGGGCCGTCGCTGCGCTCCGATGCAGGGCCCTCGCTGCGCTTCGGTGCCGCGGTGTACGGCACGGCTTTCCTGCGCCTGACGAGCGCGTAGCCCGCGGCGGTGATCCCCAGCACGGCCCCGCCAAGCACATAGGGAGAAGAGAGCATGTCGGAGGATTTCGATTTCAGTCGCCGCGCGGCGGCGGCAAGGTCGGTTTCGGCAGCATGCATTTCCTGGGCGGTATTGGCCATCTTTTCCTCATCTGATCAGCAACGATGCCGAAGCGCTTCGCTGGGCACGCTTTAGGACTACACTGACCAAGTATAAGGACTAAGGAGTCGCCCTCTGTGCGGTACTAAACGCAAGCGCGACAGACGAGCGAACGATTGCGGTGCGGCCTTCCACTTCGCGCACGATCGAGCAGGGAGAAGCCGTCGCTTTGCCGGGCGCTCTACACCTCCCACTGCATCTTCACCGTCAGCGATGTGTTGACGGTATTCGCCTCGCTCGCCCGGTCGCGCGACCAGCCCACCGACAGCGAACGCCCGTGCCGCCACAGGTGCCGGAACAGCACCGAGCGGTGCGAGCCCCGTTCGGCCCACGGAGCCAGCCCGGAGACGCCATCGTCGCGCCGCGACGACGACGTGTTCTGCGCCAGCAGCCGCAGCGAGTCGCTGGCCGTGAAGTGCAGCATGCCGAGCCAGCGCCAGCCGTTGTCGGCGAAGGCGGGGCGCCCTCGGGTGCCATCGATCCATGCGCGGTTCAGGCGCACGTCCGACTCCATCGCCCAGCCCCGCGCGCCGAGGGGAAACCGCAAGCCCATGTCCATGACGACATTGCCGCCGCCGCCCACCCGGTCGGCATCCACGTCGAGCTGACGGCCCAGGGTGACCTCGGCCTTCAGCACGGGCATCCACGGCAGCGGCGAGGAGGCGAAGCCGAAGTGCACCGCCGGGGTGTCGTGCAGCTTGCCGTTGCGGTGGGCGCGCTGCTGGTCGAAGCCCAGGTTGGCCCACAGGTCGGTCTGCCGGCCGGTGCGGTACCAGATGCCCGGCTGTATCTTGCGCTGCACGATCTCGTTGGCCTGCTGGCCCAGCGTCGCGTCGGACAGCGTGCGGATTTCGTGCAACCCCAGGTGTGCCTCGAATTCGTAGAGCCTCAGCGGTTCGTCGCCGAACGGCCCGAGGGGAACCGTCTTCTCGCCCAGCCGGCGGTTCAGGTTGATATCGGTCTTCACCACGCCCGCCTGCGGCACGAAGCCGTTGTCGTTGACGAAGCCCGGCCCGATCGCCTCGAGCTTCGCCTCGTTCCACCAGTCGTCGCTGATGTGCACATAGCGTCCCTGCGCGTAGCTGCCGCTGCGCGCCGGCACCCGCACCGTGCGCGGCTGCGGGTCCTCGACGAAGGCGGCGCTGTTCCGCGAGTGCATCAGCAGCCACGACAGCTGGTTGCCGCCGTCGCGCCACTGGCCGTCGAAGCCGGCCACTTCGTTGCTGCCGGCATCACCGTAATCGCGGCGGGAGGCAAAAGCGCCCAGCAGCGCTCCTTCGCCGTGCCAGCGGGCGCGCACCAGGCTGGCCAGCGGGCGCCGCGTCTGCGCGTACTCGGCCGTTTCGTACACGCGCCCGCGCATCACCACGCCGCCTTCCTCGTCGCGCAGGCTCATCGCGGTCGCATCGGCATCGGCCTTGCGCCACGTCGCCCGCAAGCCCCACTGCGGGCTGGCGATCGTGCGCGAGTAGAACGCCGACAGGGGCAGGCCCAGCACGTCCGCGCTCTCCAGGAAGAAGCCGCGTTTTTCCGGCAGCGACAGCGCGATGCGGCTGGCGCCGGTGGGCATCGGTTCGTCGATCTCGACCTGCGAGAAATCGGGATTGAGGGTGGCATTGAATACCCAGTCCGCGCGCGGGCGCGCATTGATCTCGAGGCCGACGCTGCCGTGGTTGCCGCGGCGGCGCCCGGCATCGTCCTCGTCGCGGTTGGCGCGCACCGTGACCTCGGGCTTGAGCTCCAGGAAGGCCCGGTCGCGCACGGCCTGCACGGTGCCGCCCATGCCGCCGATCTCCTGCAGCGCATCGATGTAGCTGAGCGAACCCGTCTTGAGCGGCGTGCTGGTGAGCCGCAGTCCGCCGGCATGCGGCACGCCGCGCTCGACCATCAGGCGCCACGTCTTGCCGTCTTCGTAGGGAAAGCGCAGGTTCGACAGCGGCCAGCGGATTTCCATCGTGTAGCCGTCCGGCAGGCGGCGCACGGCCGCGTCGATGGGAAAATCGGGGCCCAGGTCGTCCTCGTCCTCGTCGGCGCGATACATGCCGTCCGAGAGCACGCCGTCGATATTCACGCGCACGAACTGCGCGGCCCGGCCGTGGCCCGTGGGGTCGAGCCAGATGCCGATGAAGTCCTGGTCCTGCGCCACCTTGTCGCGCCGCGCCAGGGAGCTGCGCATGTTTTCGGGCGTGCCGTCCCAGGCGCGTATGCCGAAGATCAGGGCATCGTTGTCGATCAGCAGGCGCACGGTGGTGCGCAAGCCCGCGGGCGGCGGCTTGCCGTTCTCCGGCAGGAACTGGTGGAAGGTGCCGAACTCGGGCGCCTTTGCCCATGTCTCTTCATCGAGCTTGCCGTCCACTGCAATCAGCTGGTGCCGTTCGAGCAGCAGGGCGGGCAGGGAGGCAAGCACCGCTCCTTCCTCCGCAAGGCTTGCAAATGGCAAGGCAAGGAGGGCGGCGGTGCAGGAAATGTTCCGGATAAAACCCATGGATCGCGCGATGGATGAGCTGGCAGGGGCGGCAGTCTATCATTACGTTTCTGATAACTCCAGTGGTAGCGCGGCAGTTCTTCCGCGCGTGCCCGCGGGCGTGACAATCGGTGACTTTTCGCGCTCGGCCGGGGCGGTCGTGAAGCACCGGGAACGGTTGTTTGTTCAAAATACATGAAGTACACTCGACCGCAGCCAACCGAGCGGAGACGCCATGCATCGAATGCCTTTCGCCAGCCCCGGCGCGTCCGCATGACGATCGCCGTCCTCCAGTTCGGCACGAGCCGGTTCCTCCAGGCGCACGTCGACCTGTTCATCGGCGAAGCGCCCGAGCGTGGCGAAGCGCCGGGGCGGATCGCGGTGGTGCAGACCACGGGCAACCCGCAGAGCGTGCGGCGCATCGCGCAGAACCATGCGCAGAAGAAGCGGCGGCGCCTGCTGCCCGTGATCGACCTGGCCCGCCAGCTGGCACCGGCGTTGCCGCAGCCGCGGCTGCACGCCGCCCCGCGCCTGGACGAAGCATGAGGATCGACGCCCACCAGCACTTCTGGCGCCTGGCCGATCGCAACGGCGCCTGGCCGCCGCCGCAATTGGCGACGATTTACCGCGACTTCGCGCCGGGCGACCTGGAACCGCTGCTGCGCGAGCATCGCATCGATGCCACGGTGCTGGTGCAGTCGCTGCCGAGCGAGGCCGATACGCGGTTCATGTTGGGCCTGGCGGACCGGCACCCTTGCATCGGCGCCGTGGTGGGCTGGACTGACCTGAAGGCCAGCGACGCGCCGCGCCGTATCGCCGCGCTGGCGGCGCATCCGAAGCTGCGCGGCCTGCGGCCGATGCTGCAGGAACTGGACGAAGCGTGGATCGCCGATCCCGCGCTCGATCCGGCGGTGGCCGCCATGCTGCGGCATCACCTCGCGTTCGATGCGCTGGTGCTGCCGCGCCACCTGCCGGCGCTGCTGGCCTTCGCGCGGCGCCACGCCGGGCTGCCGATCGTGATCGACCATATCGCCAAGCCGGCGATCGCCACCGGTGACACGGCCCGGTGGCGCGGCGATATCGCCGCGCTGGCCGCGCTGCCCAACGTGCACTGCAAGCTGTCCGGCGTCGTCACCGAAGCGGGGCCGGACTGGACGGTGGAGCGCCTGCGGCCGTGCGTGGCGCATGTGCTGGAGGTGTTCGGCAGCGCCCGCGTGTTGTGGGGCAGCGACTGGCCCGTGCTCGAGCTGGCCGCCGACTACCGCCGCTGGGCCGCCGCCAGCGAGGCGCTGCTGGCCCATATGGACGAGGCGGGCCGGCAGGCCGTTTTCGGCGCCAATGCCGGGCGTTTCTACCGGATCGGATAGCTGCTGATCCTTATTGCAACAAAATAAAGACAATCGAATTACAATTCTCCGGTATTTTTCGGGCGGGATGTTGTGCAATGCTCGCACGCTATTCATAGCCAACAGCGTGAGGAGGGCACGATGATTGACTTTAATGGCAAGCAGCTGCATGGCAAGGAGCTGCACGAGGGCCCCGGCCAGCCGAACGGCAGCCGGCAACACGGCAAGAAAATCCTGGCTGGCGACATCGTCACGATGAATGCCGGGCGAACGATCCTGCGGCAGGGCCGGGTCTGCGTCGACGGCGCCAGGATCGCGGCCGTGCTGGCGGCCGGCGAGCCGCTGCCAGCCGGCTTCGAGGGCATCCGGGCGACGGAAACGGGGGGCACGATCTTCCCCGGCCTGATCGACCTGCACAACCACCTGACCTACAATATGCTGCCGCTGTGGCAGGTACCGAAGCGCTACACGAACCGCAACCAGTGGCGCACCGAGGAGGCCAGCTACCAGTCCGACGTGGCGCGGCCGGCCAGCCTGCTGGCCCGTCATCCGGATGCGGACTATACCCGCGCGATCATCCGCTATGCCGAGTGCCGCAGCCTGTTCGGCGGCGTGACCACGGCGCAGGGCATGTCGCTGTCGTCCACGAACGGCACACGCAAGCTGTTCGAGGGCCTGGTGCGCAATGTCGAGCAGCCGATCGAGCAGGGCTGGCCCGTGGCGGCCGGGCAGACGCTCGATTACCATCCGGACGAGATCGCGACCAAGCTGATGCCGGCGCTGAAGACCGGCATGCCGTTCTTCTACCACCTGAGCGAAGGCACGGATCGCGGTGCGCGGCAGCGCTTCCGCGACCTGCTGCTGCACGATGGCCGCTGGGCCGTGGGCAAGTCGATGATCTGCATCCACTGCGTGGGCCTGAAGTCGCGCGACTTCCACGTGATGGCCCGCACGGCCGGCATGGTGTGGTCGCCCACCAGCAACCTGCTGCTGTACGGCCGCACGGCCGACGTGGCCGCCGCCAAGGCGCGCGGCGTGCCCATCGCGCTCGGTGCCGACTGGAGCCCGAGCGGCTGCAAGAACCTGCTGGGCGAACTGAAGGTGGCGCGCGCCGTCAGCCGCAAGCTGGGCGGGCTGTTCTCGCCGCGCGAACTGGTGGAAATGGTAACGGCGGTGCCGGCCGCCATGCTGAGCTGGAATGGGCACGTGGGCAGCATCGCCGCCGGCCTGCGCGCCGACCTGCTCGTCATCGAAGGCACGCACGCCGACCCGTACACGGCCCTGGTCGACGCGGAAGAGACGGCGATCCGCGCCATCCTCATCGACGGGCGCATCCGCGTCGGCGAGGCCGGCGATTTCACCGTGGGCGATCCACTGACGAGCGAGTCGTTCACCATCGGCGGCAAGGAATACCACATCGACCTGGTGGAAGAGGGCGACGACGCGATGGGCGGCATGTCGCTGGCGGAGGCCGTCGGCAAGCTGACATACGGCTTGCAGAACCTGCCGCGGCTCGCCGAGGAATCGGCACGCCCGCCTGCCGCCCTCATGGCGGCAAGCGCCGCCCCGCAGTGGCGACTGGAGCTCGACATGGAGGGGCATGATCATGATCATGGCGATCATGGCGTCGATCACAATGGACATGGGCGGAACGGCAACGGCCACGACGACAGAGGGCACGCGCCGATGGGCTTTGCGTTGCGTGCGGCGGCGCCGGAAGCCGAGGTTCCCGTGCGGCCGATGTCCCTGGACCCGATCACCGCCGTGGACGATGAGCGCTTCATCGAACGCCTGCTCGGCAATCCCAACCTGCCGGGGTATGTGAGGAAGAGTCTGCGGCCGCGGTAGGCGACCGGTCCGGGGTGGCGGCGGGCGTCGTCGCCGGAGGGGAAGTGCCTACAGCCCCAGCTCGCTCAACCCCGGATGGTCATCCGGCCGCCGGCCCAGCGGCCAATGGAACTTGCGGTCCGCCTCGCGGATCGGCAAGTCGTTGATGCACGCGAAGCGCCGCGCCATCAGCCCCTGTTCGTCGAACTCCCAGTTCTCGTTGCCGTAGGAGCGGAACCAGTTGCCCGAATCGTCGTGCCATTCATAGGCGTAGCGCACGGCGATGCGGTTGCCTTCGAACGCCCACAGTTCCTTGATCAGCCGGTAATCGAGTTCCTTCGCCCATTTGCGCGTGAGGAATTGCACGATCTCGGCTCGCCCGTTGACGAATTCGGCGCGGTTGCGCCAGCGGCTGTCCGGCGTATAGGCAAGGCTGACCCTTTCGGGGTTGCGCGCGTTCCAGCCGTCTTCGGCCAGTCGCACTTTCTCGATCGCGCTTTCGCGGGTGAACGGGGGCAGGGGAGGACGGGGTTCGATGCTGCTCATGCGGACTCCTTTCGTTGGGGGGAATGATGCTCAGGCATTATGCGCCGGGTTCGGATTGGACGCGTTTCCTGCGGCTGCGCCGCCGCGCACCAGTCGCTGGCGGCTCGATGAAACCGCCGCGCTGGTCGACGGCTTCATGCGCAAGCTCGGGGCGGCAGCGCGCCGTTGAGACGCGGCGTCAGGCCTGCCGCCGCCGCGGTTCCTCTTCCAGCGGCGCGGGCGACGTGGGCACGACCGGCCGCCGCCGTGCATCGTCGACCAGTTCGAACCACATCGCATTCAGTACCGCGAACGCGGCGGCGAGGGGCAGGCCGAGGAGCCAGGCGAAATACCACATGATGATTCCTTTCCAGTTCAGTGTTTGACAGGGGTGCTCAATAGGCGTGGTGCCGGCCGCCGCTGATCTCGGCCGGGTTCACCTTGCCCCACAGGACCTTGTAGACCCAGGTTGTGTACGCCACGATGAGCGGCAGGAAGATCGCCGAGCCGACGAGCATGATGAACAGCGTGAGGTGGCTGGACGACGAATCCCATACCGTGAGGCTGGCCTGCGGCTGCAGCGACGACGGCAGGATGAACGGGAACATCGAGGCCCCGACGCTCAGCACGATGCCGGCGATCGACAGCCCGGAGAAGAGCATCGTGGCGCGTTCCCAGCGCCGCGCCAGGCCGGCCATGGCCAGCAACGCGCCGGCGAATCCGGCGACCGGGGCGGCCAGCGTCCAGGGATGGTTCACGTAGTTGGCGAACCAGGCGCCGCTTGCCGCCGCCTGCACGGTCTTGAACAGCGGGTTCGATGCGCCCGTGGTGACGACGTGGCTGGTCACCTGGTAGCCGTCGACGAAGCTCCACAGCATGGCGCCGGCCGCGGCATACAGCACGATCGTCGCCAGGGCGGCCACGATACCCGAGGCGCGCGCCCGGGCCGACACGGCGCCTTCGGTCTTCAGCGACAGCCATGCGGCGCCGTGCATCACGAGCATCGCCACCGACACCAGGCCGCACAGCAGGGCGAAGGGGTTCAGCAGGCCGAAGAAGCTGCCTTCATAGAAAATCTGCATGTCCGGCGTCAGGCGGAACGGCACGCCCTGCAGCACATTGCCCATGGCCACGCCGAAGATCAGCGAAGGCACGAAGCCGCCGACGAACAACGCCCAGTCCCAGGCGGCGCGCCAGCGCGGGTCGTCGCGCTTGCTGCGGTACTTGAAGCCGACGGGGCGCAGGATCAGCGCCAGCAGCACGGCGGCCATTGCCAGGTAAAAGCCGGAGAACGACACGGCGTAGAGCTGCGGCCAGGCGGCGAAGATGGCGCCGCCGCCCAGCACCAGCCACACCTGGTTGCCTTCCCACACGGGGCCGACGGCGTTGATGACGACCCGGCGTTCCAGGTCGGTCTTGCCCACGAAGGGCAGCAGGATGCCGGTGCCGAGGTCGAACCCGTCGGTCACGGCGAAGGCGACGAGCAGCACGCCCAGCAGGATCCACCAGGTGAAGCGCAGCGTGTCGTAGTCGAGCAGGGTATGAAGAATCATGGTGTTACTCCGTAGTCATCAGTTGTGCATGGGATGCCGGCACGGCGGGCGCGGGGCGCTGCGCGGCCGCCAGCTCGGGTTCCGGGCCCTTGCGGATTGCTTTCAGCATCAGCTTCATTTCCACCACCAGCAGGATCGTGTACAGCACCACGAAGCCGATCAGCGTGCCCAGCACCGTCTGGATGCCCAGGTTCGACACGGCCACCGCGGTCGGCAGCACGCCTTCGATGGCCCAGGGCTGGCGGCCCAGTTCCGCCACGATCCAGCCCGCCTCGGCGGCGATGAAGGGCAGGGGGATCGACCACACGGCGACCTTCAGCAGCCATGGGTAGGCATCGAGCTTGCGGCGCGCCGACAGCACGAAGAACGTGGCGGTCAGCACGATGAAGAAGAGGCCCAGCCCGACCATCACGCGGAAGGACCAGAACAGGGGCGCCACCCGCGGCACCGTATCGTTGGCGGCCTGCCTGATCTGCGCCTCGGTGGCCAGGCGCGGGTCGTCCACATAGCGCTTGAGGAGGAGCGCGTAGCCGAGCACGGCGCTGTGCTCCTCGAAGCGCGCCTGCAGCTCGGCCGGCACCGTGGCGTTGCCGCCCAGCGCGCGGATCCGTTCCAGCGCGTCGTAGGCCTGGATGCCTTCGCGGATGCGCGTCTCGGCCACGCCCACCAGTTCATGGATGCCGGGGATGTCGGTATCGAGCGAGCGCGTGCCGATCAGGCCCATCACGAAGGGGATGTGGATCGCGTAGTGCGTTTCGCGGGCCTCCTGGTCGGGGAAGCCGAAGGCGGTGAATGGCGCGGGCGCCTTTTCGGTATGCCACATGGCTTCGATGGCGGCAAGTTTCATCTTCTGGTGTTCGGTCGACAGGTAGCCGCTCTCGTCGCCCAGCACGACGACGGACAGCGAGGCGGCCAGGCCGAACGACGCCGCCACGGTCAGCGAGCGCTTCGCCACCTCGACGTGGCGGCCCTTCAGCAGGTACCATGCGGACACGCCGAGCACGAACAGGGCGGCGACCACGTAGCCGGCGGACACCGTGTGCACGAACTTTGCCTGCGCCACCGGGTTCGTCAGCACGGCGGAGAAGTCCGTCACTTCCATGCGCATGGTCTGCGGGTTGAGGGCGGCGCCGACCGGGTTCTGCATCCATCCGTTGGCGATCAGGATCCACAGCGCCGAGAAATTGGTGCCGATGGCGGTCAGCCACGTCACGACGAGGTGCTGGATTTTCGTCAGCTTGTCCCAGCCGAAGAAGAACAGGCCCACGAAGGTGGCTTCCAGGAAGAAGGCCATCAAGCCCTCCATGGCCAGCGGAGCGCCGAACACGTCGCCCACGTAGTGGCTGTAGTAGCTCCAGTTCATGCCGAACTGGAATTCCATCACGAGGCCGGTAGAGACGCCGATGGCGAAGTTAATCCCGAACAGCACGCCCCAGAACTTGGTCATCTGGCGCCAGATCGTGCGGCCGGTCATCACGTACACCGTTTCCATGATGGCCAGCAGCATCGACAGGCCGAGCGTCAGCGGAACGAACAGAAAATGGTACAGCGCCGTCAGGGCGAACTGCAGTCGGGAGAGCCCGACAACGTCGAGATCCATGGTGATTCCTTTCAGGTCAGGTCAATCGGTAAGGTCAATCCGGGCGCAGCGCCTGAAGCGCCGCGGTGAATTCCTGTGTGCCGCGCCGCACGTCGGCGACGATGTGGCCATCGCGCACCACCAGCAGCCGGTCGGCCAGCTCCGCTTCGCGCCGCAGGTGCGTGGCGACGAGCACCGTGCGGCCGTCGGCGTGCGCGGCCAGGCGGGCCAGCACGTCGGCGGCCGTGGCGCCATCGAGCGCCTCGGTCGGTTCGTCCAGCAGCCAGAAGCGCGCGTCGCGCAGCAGCAGCCGGGCCAGCGCCAGGCGGCGCGACTGGCCGCCGGACAGGCCCAGGCCGCCTTCGCCCAGCGGCGTGTCGAGCCCTTGCGCGATGCCGCGCACATCGTGTTCCAGGCCGGCGGCGCGCAGGGCGTCCCACAGCTGTCCGTCGGTCGCCAGCGGCGCGGCCAGCAGCAGGTTGTCGCGCAGGCTGTCCTGGAACAGTTCGGTGCGCTGCGTCAGCCAGGTGCAGGGCTGTGCTTCCACCGTGCCGGCTTGCGCCCGCAGTTCGCCGGCCGCCAGCGCCAGCAGCGTCGACTTTCCGGCGCCGCTGGTGCCGACCACCGCCACGCGTTCGCCAACGGCAATGCGCAGGCTGACGCCATGCAGCGCGGCGGTGGCGCGGCCGGGGTGGATCACGGTGGCGCCTTCCAGGTGCAGCGCATCGGTGCACGCCGTGGCGGCCGCGCAGGTTTGCGTTTCCTCGCGCAGGCGGGGCGCCACGCGGCGCGCGGCCAGCCAGCTGCGGCCCGCTTCGATGGCGCCACGGCGCAGCGCCGCGAACGGTTCCAGCGCGGCGAGCGCGATCAGCAGGGCCAGCGCGGCGGCGGGAGCGCCGAGCGCCTCGTCCTGCGCCAGGGCGCCGACCGCCAGCAGCACGGCGGCGACGGTGGCGTGGCCGGCCGCCGCGTAGGCCCAGCCGGCGCGGGTGTCGAGGCGGTGCAGCGCATCGTCGGCGCGGGCCAGCCGCAGATCCTGATGTTGCAGGCGTTCGCACTGCGCGGTCAGGCGTCCGGCCATTGCCAGGTCCGCCTGGCCGGCGACGAGATCGATGGCGTGCTCACGCAGGCGTTCCAGGGCGCGGGCGCGGCGCAGCGCCGCCGGGCGGGCGCGCCGCGCCACCACGAAGGCGGTGCCGAGGCCGAACGCCAGCAGCCATGCGGCGAGCGCGGCGCCGAGCCGCCAGTCAAGGGCGCCCAGCACGAGTCCGGCCAGCAAGGTCGCGCCGCAGGCGGCGACCACGGGCACCAGCAGGCGCAGGTAGAGCGATTCGAGGGCATCGATATCGCTCGTCAGGCGGAACAGCAGGCGCGCCGGCCGGCGCAGCAGGGCGCGCGCGGCGGCGGGCCTGGCCCAGCCGCGAAACAGGCGTTCGCGCAGGGCAGCCAGCACGGCCAGCGTGGCGTCGTGCGTGACGACCCGCTCGGCATAGCGCCCGAAGGTGCGGCCCAGCGCCAGCAGGCGGATCGCGGCGCTGGGCACGAATACATTGAACAGCACCGCGGCGCCGCCCAGGCCGGCCAGCGCGGTCGCCGTGATGAACCAGCCCGAGGTGCCGAGCAGCGCCATGCCCGCCAGGACCACGAGCGTGGCGAGGAAGGCGCCCAAGGCCAGGCGGCGCCCGCCGCTGCGGGCGAACAGGGCCGATACGGCGAATACGTCGTGGTGTTTCATGCCGCTTCCTTCGCGATGTTCAGGGTGGCCAGGTCGATCACGCGGCCGATACGGCGCGCCAGCGCCAGGTCGTGCGTCGCGACGACCAGCGTGCGGGCCTGGGCCAGGTGCAGCAGGGCATCGATGACGCCGGCCGCCGTGTCGCGGTCGAGGTGGGCCGTGGGTTCGTCGGCCAGCAGCAGGCCGGCATGCGGCTGTACGGCGGCGCGGGCGAGGGCCAGGCGCACCAGTTCGCCGCCGGACAGGCCGGTGCCGCCTTCGCCCAGGCTGTCGTGCGGCATGGCGTGCTGTACGTGGCCCAGGCCGGCGCGGGCAATCGCGGCGCTCACGGCCACCGTCGATACGCCGGGGCGTTGCAGCGCGACGTTGCCGCGCACCGTGCCGGCGAATACATGCGGCTTCTGGCCGATCCAGGCCATGCGTTCGCGCAGGGCGGCCGCGCTGTGCCCATCGAGTTCCGTGCCGCCGATGCGCACGGTGCCGGCGGTGGCGGGCACGAGGCCGGCGACGAGCGCCAGCAGCGTCGTCTTGCCGCTGCCGCTGGGGCCCACCAGCGCCACGTGCTCGCCGGCCGCGACGTGCAGCGACAGCCCGGCGAACAAGGCGGCTTCGCCCTCGTGCCGGAAGTGCAGGGTATCGATGTCGAGCGACGGTGCACCCGCGGCGCGCAGCAGCGCTGCTTCCGGCAGCGCGCCAGGCAGCGGCACGGCATCGCGTGCCACGCCTTGCAGTGCCGCGAAAGCGGCCTCGCCGGCCGCCTTGTCGTGCCACACGGCGGCCAGCTCGCGCAGCGGTTCGAAGAAGGCGGGCGCCAGCAGCAGGATGAACAGGCCCTGTTGCAGCGTGAGACGCCGGCCCCAGCTGCCCGGGCCGATCTGGCCCAGCAGGTGGAAGCCCACGTACACGGCCACGAGGGCCACGCCGAGTGCCGAGAACAGTTCCAGCGCGGTGGAGGAAAGGAAGGCGATGCGCAGCACGCGCATCGTCCCCGCCCGCACCGCTTCGGCCGTGGCGCGCAGGCGCCGCGCCGTGGCGTCGACGGCGCCCAGTGCGCGCAGCGTGGAGAGGCCGCGCAGGCGGTCGAGCAGGAAGCCGTTCATGCCGCCGACGATGGCCAGTTGCGCCGCGCTGGCCGCCCTGGCCCGCCAGCCGACAACGGCCATGAACAGGGGAATCAGGGGGGCGGCGCCAACGAGGATCAGCGCGGCCGCCCAGGACTGCGTGGCCACCACGAGGGCAATCAGCGGCAGCACCAGCATCACGCGCTGGCGCGCCGGCTGGTAGCGCAGCAGCCATGGCAGCACGGCCTCGGCCTGCTCGGCCAGCACGCTGGCGGCGGCGCCCGAAGCAAGGCGGGCGCGGTCCAGCGGCGAGCGCGTCGCCAGCGCGCGCACGGCCAAGGCGCGCAGCGTCGACACTTGTTCACGCGAGGCGGCGTGGAGCTTGCGGCCCGCCCAGGCTTCGGCGCTCGCGCGCGCCAGGCCCAGCAGCAGGTAGCCGGCGGCCGGCGCGAACATTGCCGAGAGGCCGGCGCCATCGGCGAGGCGCTGGACGGCGAAGGCGAGCAGGGCGGCTTGCGGAATCCACAGCAGTGCCGCGGCGCCAAGCGTCCAGGTGGCATGGCGGGAGGCGCCCGGAAAGGCCGGTTGCCGGGGTACAGCGACAGTCGCACGGGCACGCATAACAAACTTCCCTACTGTTCGGAAATGACAAAAACTTTTGAATTTTCAGAAAACAGTGAAATTATGCCGCAATTGTTCATTGCTGTCAGGAAGCCCCAGTCGCGTGCTCGGGAATTGCTGAGCTGTCAGGCAACCGCCGGCGCCGGCACGGCGTGAGATAATCGGATTTCCTGAAACTTCGAAAAGTCGACAACGTGACCCCACTCGTCCAAACCTTCGTCAGCCATTTCGGTGAAATGGGCAGCCGCTGGGGCATCAACCGCACGGTTGGGCAAATCTACGCGCTGCTGTACGTGAGCGAACAGCCGATGAATGCCGACGATATCGGTGAAAAGCTCGGTATCTCGCGTTCCAACGTCAGCATCGGCATGAAGGAATTGCAGGCCTGGGGCCTGGTGCGCCAGAGCCGCCTGCCGGGCGACCGGCGCGAGTACTTCACGTCCCTCGGCGACGTGTGGGAAATCTTCCGCGTCGTCGCCGCCGAGCGGCGCCGGCGCGAGGTGCTGCCGACCCTGTCCGTGCTGCGCGAATCGCTGCTCGTGAAGGCGGGCACGCCCGAGGATGCGTTTGCCCAGCAGCGCATGCGCGAGATGCACGAACTCGTCGACATGGCCAATACCTGGTTCGACGACCTGCAGCGGCTGTCGCCCGAGTCGATGGCGCAGCTGATGAGGATGGGGGCCAAGGTGCAGAAACTGCTGTCCGCCAAGGACCGGTTGTTCGGGGCGGGCGCGAAGGATGAGTGAGCACTGCGGGCCCCAGGCGGCATAGTCCAGTAGAATCGGGCTCCACCGTAAATCTCCACTCCAGTGACAGACCAGCTCTTCGCCTTCACCCTCAACGGCGGCGCCACCGGCGCACGCATCCGCTCGCGCGACTGGTCCGGTCATCCGCTGGGGCCCCTGGCGCAATGGCCATCCGCGTTGCGCACCACGCTTGGCATCGTGCTCGGTTCGTCGTTCCCCACGTTCGTGACCTGGGGTGCGGCCAACCACCTGTTCCACAACGACGCCTACCTGCCGATGCTCGGCCAGAAGGCCGACAGCGCGCTCGGCCAGCCATACGAGGAAGTGTGGAGCGAGGTGTGGAGCGATCTGGGCCCCTATGTGACGCGGGTGCTTGCCGGGGAGTCGTTCTTCTTCGAGAACTACGGAACCACGCTGTATCGCAACGGCGTGCCGGAACAAACGTACTTCACGTTCTCGTTCAGCCCGGTTCGCGACGAGGCGGGCGTGGTGCGCGGCCTGATGTGCACCGTGATCGAGGTAACGGACAAGGTGCTGGCGCTGGCCCGGCACAAGGAAGCGGAAGAAAGGCTGGCGCTGTCGCTGGAAGCATCCGGCAATATCGGCACCTGGTCGGTCGACCTGGAAACGGGCATGACGTTCGTGGACGAAGGCTTCGCGCGCCTGTTCCAGATGGACGCCGCCACGGCAGGCTCCGGCAGGGCGCTGGCGCGCTTCACAGACAAGATCCATGCCGACGACCGTCCCGCGGTGCTTGCCGCGATCGACCACGCGATTCGCACGGAAACGCTGTACGACGTCGAATACCGCATCCCGCAGGGCCCCGGGCAGGACGCGTGGGTGAATGCACGCGGCAAGGTATTCGCGAACATCGGCACCGGCCGGCGCAGCTTTGCCGGCATCGCCATCGACATCACCGCGCGCAAGCTCGCCGAGCAGCGGCGCATCGAGAGCGAACGGGCGGCCGCCAGGGCCGAGCGGGCGATGCGCGACAGCGAAACGCGCTTCCGGCTGATGGCCGACGACATCCCGCAGATTGTCTGGGCCGCCGACGCGGCCGGCGAGAACGACTACCTGAACACGCGCTGGTTCGAATACACGGGCGAACCGCAGCCGCGCCGGCCGGACAGCGACTGGCGGCGGTATGTGCACCCCGACGACCTGCAGGAGCTGGAACAGGCCTGGCGGGACAGCCTCGCCAACGGCAGCCGGCTGGAACTGGAATTGCGCCTGCGGCACCACTCGGGGCAGTACCGCTGGGTACTGAACCGCGCGGTGCCCTCGACGGAAACGATCGGTCCGGACACGCGCTGGCTGGGCACGCTGACCGACATCCATGACAAGAAGACGGGCGAGGAGGAGCTGCGCACGCAGTCGCGTCGCAAGGATGAATTCCTGGCCATGCTGGCCCACGAGCTGCGCAACCCGCTCGCGCCGATCAGCACGGCCGCACACCTGCTGGCCCTGGGCCGGCTCGACACGTCGCAGGTGCGCGCGACCAGCGAGGTCATCGTGCGCCAGGTTCGCCACATGACGAGCCTCGTCGACGACCTGCTGGACGTCTCGCGCGTCACGCGCGGGCTGGTCGAGCTGGACCGAGGCATAGTCGACCTGCCTTCGGTGCTGGCCAGCGCCATCGAGCAGGTACAGCCGCTGGTCGAAGCGCGCGGCCATGCGCTCGTGGTCGATGCGCCGTCCGCGCTGCCGCTCGTGAACGGGGACCGCGTGCGCCTCGTGCAGATCGTCACGAACCTGCTGAACAACGCTGCCAAGTACACGGCGCCAGGCGGGCACATCGCGATATCGGTGTCGGCCGCGGCGGGGCAGGTGTCGATCGCCGTGCGCGACAACGGCCAGGGCATCGCGGCCGACGTGCTGCCCCACGTGTTCGAGCTGTTCACGCAGGCCGAACGCACGCCGGACCGGTCGCAGGGCGGCCTGGGCATCGGCCTGGCACTGGTGCTCAGCCTCGTGCAGCTGCATGGTGGCACGGTACGCGCCGTCAGCTCCGGGCTGGGACACGGCAGCACCTTCACGGTGACATTGCCCGCCCTGGCGCAGGACTGAGCATCCGAGATATGGACTTTGGTGATGATCGGTATGGCCAATCTAAATTGGCCTGACCGGACGGAGGATGGCATGATGCACCTGTCTCCTCCAATTTCCCAAGAATTGGAATTTGCCGGCCCCAGGGCCGGCTTTTTTTTGCCTGTCGCCGGCGTGACGCCGGAACGGTTCGGAAGGAGGGATGCGGCGAGGATTGCGCGGGCGGGAATGAGAATGGTTCGTATTTTGCGAACCGACGTTCAAATTAGTTCGGCTTATATATTTGGGCAATAGCGCTTACACTGGCCCCGACGATACAGCTCGCACAGTGTTTCGACAGCGCCTGCCCCATGGCGCGCTTCCCTTCGCGGTGGTCCGGTGAACTCCGGCCGCCGCTTTTTTTATGGGCGCTGCTGTACACGACCCTGAAACACTGCGCGATCCGCTATTCTCGCCTTTCTTTGCAAAAATTGCCACTCTTGTGCAGCACATCGCGAGGTGGCAATGGAGCGCTGCTGTCGGACACGGGTTCCCGGATGGTTCAACGGGGAAATCGTGTGCGACAGCGGTTTTCCCGGTTCACTCCGCAGCCTTCTCCCAGCCACCCCCCAGCGCCAGGAACAACCCCACCTGATCGGCCGCCACCTGCGCATCGGACGCCGCCAGCGCGCTGTCGCTGGCGGCCAGCGTGCGGTCGGCATCGAGCACCGACAGGAAATCGATCTTGCCGGCCTGGTACAGGCGATGCGACTGCTCGGCGGCCAGCGCGCCCTGGTCGCGGGCGGCGCGCAGCGCGGCGTTGCGATCGAGTTCGCGGGCATACACCGTCATCGCCGTTTCCGTCTCGCGCAAGGCGTTCAGCACGATGCCGTCGAAGCGCGCCAGGGCGGCGGCCGTCGCGGCTTCGGCTTCGGCCACGCGTGCGTGGCCGGCGCTGGTGGGCAGTGTCCAGGAAACCAGCGGACCCAGGCTCCAGCGGAACGCGTTGGCGGCGCCGAAGCGGTCCAGCGCGCCCGTGCTGCCCGCCGACAGGCCCAGGCTCACGCTGGGATACAGCTCGCTGGTTGCCACGCCGATCCGGGCGGTGGCGGCGGCCAGGCTGCGTTCCGCGCCACGGACATCGGGCCGGCGGCGCAGCAGCTGGGCGCCGTCGCCTGTCGGAATCGCCTGCGCCAGGCGCGGCACGGCCTGGCAGGCGAGTTCGCTGTCGCCCATCTCGGCCGGTGCGCGCCCGGTCAGCGCGGCGAGGCGCAATTGCGCCGTGCGCGCTTGCGCCAGCAGCGGCGGGATCGCCGCGCGCAACTGTTCCAGCTGGGCGCGGGCGCGCGTGTCCTCCAGCGCCGTGCCGCGGCCGGCGCGGATGCGCCGCCCGGTCAGTTCCACGAAGCGCTGCTGCAGGTCGACCGAGCGGCGCGCCACGTCGAGCTGGTGGCGCGCGCCGCAGGCGTCCACATAGGCGCGCGCGGTGTCGGCGGCGACCGTCACGCGCGCCAGGTCGAGCGCCGCCTCGGCTGCCTCGCGGTCCGCGCCGGCCGCTTCCACGCCGCGCCGGATCTTGCCGAACAGGTCCAGCTGGTACGCGACGGTGACGCCGGCGTCATGGCTGTAGCCGTCGGCCAGCGGTTGCGGCAAGCCCTTGGCGGCGGCGGAAGCGCGGCCAAAGGCCGGCGCGGCGGAGCCCCCGATCACGGGATCGGCGGCACCGGACACCTCCTGCTGCACGGCGCGGGCACGGGCCAGGTTGGCCGCGGCCACGCGCAGATCCGTATTCGCGGCGAAGGCCTTGGCGACGAGGGCATCGAGGGCCGGATCATGATAGAGGCGCCACCAGTGCGGCGGCAGCGGCTCGCTGCGGAATGCCGGTTCGCCGGCGCCGGTGAAGGGCGCCGCGGCGGCCGGCTTGTGCACGGCGGCCTGCTCGGGCAGGTGGTAGTCGGGGCCCACCGTGCCGCACGCCGCCAGCACGGCCAGCGATGCATACAGGGGCAGTCGCATCAGGTTGCGCATGATGTCCTCCTCAAGACCGCTTCACGGCGGCCGGCGCGGCAGCGTGCCGCACATCGACCGTCACCGTCTGGCCGGCCACCAGCCGCGTGCCGGCCGGCAGGGCATCGAGCTTCACGCGCACGGGGATGCGCTGCGCCAGCCGCACCCAGTTAAAGTTGGGATTCACGTTCGACAGCAGGTTGGCCGACGTGCTGCGGTCGCGGTCCGCGATACCGCCCGCGAAGCTTTCCACATGCCCGCGCAGCACCTGCGCGGCGCCCATCGGCGTCACCAGCACCGGGTCGCCGATGCCGATCGCGCCCAGCTTGGTTTCCTCGAAATAGCCTTCCACGTAATACGAATCGCGGTCGATCAGCGCCATCACGGCATGGCCGGCCGTCACGTAGCCGCCGGCGCGCAGGTCCAGGTTCGTGACGGTACCGTTCACGGTGGAGACCACGCGCGTGCGCTCCAGGTTCAGTTTTGCCAGGTCGCGGGCGACGATGGCCTGGGCCAGCGCGGCCCGCAATTCATCGACCTTGGTGGACGATTGCTCGCGCACTTCCTGCGCCACCAGGTCGCGCAGTTCGGCATTGCGCCGCGCGTCTTTCACGGCCTGCTCCAGCGCCACCCGCTGCGCCTGCACGGCCGCTTCGGCCTGGCGCAGGGCCAGGGCAAAGCGCGCGGCGTCGATCTCGAACAGCACGTCGCCGGCCTTCACCTGCTGGTTGTCGCGCACCAGCACCTTCGTCACCTGGCCGGTCAGGTCGGGCGCCACCTGCACCACGTCGGCCTTCACGCGGCCGTCGCGCGTCCACGGTTCCACTTCATAGTGCTGCCACAGGCGCCAGGCAAGGGCGCCCGCCGCGGCCAGGGCGGCCGTCGTCACGAGGAAACGCGCCAGGGCCAGCGCGGAGGACTTGAGGGTTGTTTCAGTAGCCATGATCAATAACCAAAGCGTGTCATCAGGATGGAAAAGCTGCCGAGCAGAATGCCGAACAGCGCGAATTCGAACAGGGCGGGGTGCCACACGAGGCGGTAGAACCCCAGCCGCAGCAGCAGCTTGCCGAGCGCGCGCGTGCACACGAGCGCGGCCAGTGCGAGCAGCAGCAGGGTGGGAACGTACAAGCCGAACAGGCTGATTTCGGCGGTCATCGGGATTCCTCCAACGGTTCATAGGCAGGGGCGCGCGGGAACAGGTCGCGGCGCATGCTGGCCAGCGCGGCGGCGGCCGTTGCGCGCGCTTCGCCATCGGCGGCGCGGCAGACGGTGCGCAGCGTGCCGTCGAGCTGCGCGAGCAGGCCGGCATTCGGCGTGCCGCCGAAATGCGCGGCCAGCCGCTCCAGCAGCGCGTGCAGCGGCACGCCGGCCGGTTCCAGCCGCGGCGCCAGGGTCCGCAATTGCGCGATGTGCAGGCCAACGCGCAGCTCGCGCATGTTTTCCAGCGCATCCGCGCGCACTTCCGGCGCGGCCTTGGCCAATGCGAGGCGCGGCATCAACAGGGCCACGCGGTCGACCACGCGGGCCGACACTTCCATCAGCGCGGGAGCGCGCGGCGCGCGCGCCATCCGCACCAGCTCCGCGCGGGCGCGTTGCAGCATGCGGCGCGCCATCCAGGGTGCATCGACGGTGCGGATCGTGCGGGTGACGACCGCCGCGGCGATATAGCCGAGCAGCTGTGCGAGCATGCCGTTGACGAAGGACGACATCTCCAGCTGGTTCGTGTCCTGCAGGGCCAGCGTGCTGGCGATGCCGATCACGAATGTCAGCGCATTGCCGTAGGTGGCCGGGCGCGCCATGTATACGCCGAGCAGCAGGAACACGGGCGCCAGTGTCAGCACCAGCATTTCATAGCTGTGCACGGCCGGCAGTACCACGAGGATGTAGAACGCCGACACGGGCACGGACCACAGCGTGAACTTCACGAAGCCGGTGATCGCCGGCACGGGATCGTCCATCGTGGCGAAGAAGCAGCATGCCACGCCGGCCAGCATGGGAGCGTCGGCGCCGGCCGGCCAGCCCGTGGCGATCCAGAATGCGCAGCAGGCCAGGATCGCGATCGCGGCCGCCAGCGCGGAGCGCAGCGCCATGCCGTGGTCGCGGTGCAGCACGGCCGGCGTGAGATGCGGTGGCGTGGCGGGCGGCGCGCCCTCCATCACGGCATCGATGCGGTCGCGCAGCGCGAGGCTTTCCTCGCACGCGGTGATCAGGGCCGCGAGACGCTGCGCCAGGTTCACTTGCAGGATGGTGCGCCATGGGGCTTCGGCCCCCAGTTGCGGCGTGAGCTCACGCAAGCGCGCGCGCAATCGTTCCGCGCGCGCCGGACCGGCCGGTTTTCCTTCGTAGAGCCAGCGCGCCACGTCGTCCAGCAGCGCTTGCCAGGCCGGATCGACCGGGCCGGTGTCGGCCAGCGCCTGCAGGCGGTCCTCGACGGCCAGCAGCAGCGGCACCATCACGGCCAGCCGGTCATGCAGCGCGTGCACCATGGCGCCCGTCCAGCGCAGGTGCGAGGTGTCGAACGGCAGGTGGGTGGACATCACGCGCATGTCGCTGATCTCGGCGGCCAGCGCGAGGCGCACGTGCGCGTCGCGCGCGCCTTCGGCTGGCTGCAGCACTTCGCGCATCCAGCGGCGCGCGTCGCCGATGGCGCGGTCCAGGCGGCCCAGCAGCGCCGGCCCCACGCCCTGCGGGAATACCAGCGAATGCACCAGCGTGGCGGACAGGATGCCGACGCTGATTTCCTCCACGCGCGCCACGGCCGTATCGAATACGGTGGCGGGGTCGGACACGGATGGAAAGCCGATCAGGCCAGCCGTGTAGCCGGCCAGCATGAAGATATAGGAGCGGGGTGTGCGGTCCAGCAGCGACACGTACAGGCACACGCCCACCCAGCACGCCAGCGCCAGCGACAGCAGCTCGGGCGCGTTGGCCAGGTTCGGCACCATGGCCACCGTGGCGGCCGAGCCGGCGAAGGTGCCGCACAGCCGGAACAGCGCCTTCGAGCGCACCGCGCCGGCCAGCGGGCTGGCCACGATGTACGCGGTCATCATTGCCCAGAACGGGCGGGGCAGGCCGGCCGCCATCGACACGTACAGCGCCAGCATCGACGCGGCGAAGCACTTGGCCGAGAACAGCAGCTCGCGCGGCTGCGGCGACTGCCAGGACAGTGCCTTCGACAACGCCATGGCCGCTCAGCCTTTCGCGCGGGCGGCCAGCGCCGTGTCCAGCTGCGCCAGCACGCGCACGCAGGTGTCGATGTCGGCCTGGGGAATGCCGGCGAAGAGCTCGCGCCGGAACGGCAGCAGCAATTCCTCCAGCTGGGCCGCGCAGTCGCGGCCCGCGGCCGTCAGGTGCAGGGTCTTGGCGCGCCGGTCGGCGGGATCGTCCTGCCGCAGCACGAGGCCGGCGGCCACCAGCTGGTCGATGATGCGCACCAGCGAGGGCGGCTCCACGCCCAGGGCCTCGGCCACCGCCCCGGGCCGGACACCGTCGCCCAGGCGCCCGATCATCACGACCGGCCAGCCGCTGGCGTGCGACAGCGCGAAGTTGTTGGCCACGCGGTCGGCCGCCGACTTGTACGCCCGCGCCGCGTGGATCAGCGTGTGGGTGAGGGACATCAAAGACTTGTCGAGGTCAGTCTTGTCGAGGTCGGTCATGGCGGGCACCATATTTGATTAGGATGAAAAAGTTTAGCATCCTAAGCATATCGCTGCAACTAGTTGCTGAGTTGCAAGCGCGCATCGGGCGATCCGGGCCCGTGCTAGCCTCGCTTGCATTGACGACAACTCACAGGAGCGATGATGAAGCGAACGGATTTGCGTGTGGTGATCACCGGCGCGTCGAGCGGCATTGGCGCCGCCACGGCGGTCGCCTTCGCCCGGCAGGGTGCCCGGCTGGTGCTCGGCGCCCGGGGCAGGGAGGGCCTCGAGGATATCGCCCAGCGCTGCCGCATGGCAGGCGGCCAGGCGGAAGTGCTCACCGTCGACGTGACGGATGCGGACGAGGTCGTGCATTTTGCCGCCCAGGCCCGCCGCGCACTGGGCGGCATCGACCTGTGGTTCAGCGACGTGGGCACCGGCGTGGTCGGCAAGTATGTGGACGTGCCGCTGGCCGACCACCGCCGCGTGGTGGAAACCAATCTCCTCAGCCACATGTACGATGCGCACGCCGTGCTGCCGGTCTTCCTCGACCAGGGCCACGGCATCTGGGTGAACATGATCTCGGCGGGCGGCTACGTCACTTCGCCCTATGCGGCGGCCTACGCGGCCAGCAAGTTCGGCCTGCGCGGCTTTTCGGAGGCCCTGCGCGCGGAACTACAGGACCACCCGGACATCCACGTGTGCAATGTGTTCCCCACCTTCGTCGATACGCCGGCCGTCTACCACGCCGGCAATTACACAGGTGCCAGGCTCACGTATCCGCCCGGCGTGCTGGCGCCGGAAACGGTAGCCGACGCCATCGTCAAGCTGGCGCGGCGCCCGCGCCCCAAGACCGTGATCGGCGTGCCATCCATCCTGCTCACGCTGGGCGAGCTGGCGCAACCCGTGGGGGCGGCGCTGATGAACCGCTTCATGGATACGTGGTCGCGCCGCGCCGAACGGGTGCCCGAGACGACCGGCACCATGTACGAACCGGCCAGCGGCATCAGCGGCATCCATGGCGGGCAGCGACGGCCGCCGGGGCAGCAGCGCAATACGGCGCTGCTCGTGGGGGCCGCGGTCGTCGGCGCGGCGATCGGCGCGCAGCTGCTGCGCAAGCGTTCCTGAGACGGGGCTTGCAACGGGCCTGGCGGGCGTAAAAAAGCCGGTGGCAGGCATCACGCCCGCCACCGGCCGGTGCCGGCATTGGCTGGTGGTCAGCCCAGCGGATTGATCACGAACGCCGGCATCTGCGCTTTCTCGGTCGCGCATTCGAGGAACTTGTCGGCCGTCTTCAGCGCCTCGTCGATGGTCACGTCCATGTCGAGGTAGCGGTAGGTGCCGAGGCGGCCGATGAAGGTCACGTTCGGTTCGTCATTGGCCAGGCGCACGTATTTTTCCAGCTGCACCTTGTCGCGCGCCAGGCGGATCGGGTAGTACGGCGTATCCTTTTCCTCGCACTGGCGGCTGTACTCGAAGTAGCACACCGTGCCTTCATGCTGCTCCCATGGCGAGAAATGCTTGTGCTCCGTGATGCGCGTGTAGCGCTGCGCGTCGTCGCAGTAGTTGATCACGGCATTGCCCTGGTAGTCGCCCTGGTCGCGATGCACTTCGAAGTCCAGCGTACGGTAGGGCAGGCGGCCTTCGCGATGGCCGAACCACGCGTCGATCGGGCCGCTGTAGAACACGTGGTCGTAGTCGGACTTCTGTTCCGGCTTGAACGGCGTGTTCAGGTGCACCTTGATGCCCGGCACGGCGAGGATCTTTTCCACGATGGCCGTGTAGCCATCCTTCGGCATGCCCTGGTACTTGTGGCTGAAGTAGTTGTCGTCGTAATTGAAGCGCACGGGCAGGCGTTTCAGGATGCTGGCCGGCAGCTCCGTGGGCTGCAGGCCCCATTGCTTGACCGTGTACGTCTTGAAGAACGCTTCATACAGTTCCTTGCCCACGAAGCGCAGCGCCTGGTCTTCGAACGTGACGGGATTCTCGATCGACTTGTCGCCCAGCGAGGCAAGAAAGGCCTGCGCTTCTGCGGGACGGAAGGTCTTGTTGAAGAACTGGTTGATCGTCAGCAGGTTGATCGGCAGCGTGTACACGCGGTTGTTCGTGATCGCCTTCACGCGGTTCACGTAAGGCTTGAATTCGGAAAATTCGTTCACGAACTTCCACACGCGCTCGTTATCGGTGTGGAAGATGTGCGGGCCGTAGATATGCACCATCACATTGGTCTCGGCGTCGCGCTCGGAATGGCAGTTGCCCGCGATATGCGATCGTGACTCGAACACTTCGACTTGGTGGCCCGCTTTCGCGAGCTGGTGCGCGATTACCGCGCCGGAGAAGCCTGCCCCGACAATAGCTATGTTCTTTGTCATCACGTTCACTCTGGTAATTGGTTGATCTGCATTTGGATGCTTTTATAGGTGCCTTGCTTGCATTCTCCCGCGGCTCCGGAACCGGTGGATGTGGCGAGATTACCATGTAAAAAAAACAAGCGTTGCACGGTTTGTGCGCGTGGTTCCGCTGCAGCGTACGCCGCGCACATCCAAGTCCGCGGCATTGGCCCGTGATGTGCCCGATTCGACGGACGGTATCGGCAACCGGCGCGAGCCGTGCCGATCGTGTCCGGCCGGCCTCAGGGAACGATCGTGACGAACAGGTAGACCGCGCAGATCACCACGTGCACCATGCCCTGCATGATCGTGGTGCGGCCGTTGCCCAGCGAGATCGTGGCGACGATGATCGACAGCAGGAGCAGCACGGCCGACTTGGCGTCGATGCCCAGCGACAGCGTCCAGCCATTGGCCAGCGACACGATGGCCACGGCGGGAATCGTCAGGCCGATGCTGGCCAGCGCCGAGCCGAGCGCCAGGTTCAGGCTCGTTTGCAGGCGGTTCGCGCGCGCCGCCTGGTAGGCGGCAATTCCCTCCGGCAGGAGGACCACGGCGGCGATGATGATGCCCACCAGTGCCTTGGGCGCGCCCAGCGCCAGCACGGCCGCCTCCAGCGGCGGCGACAGCGATTTCGCCAGCAGCACCACGCTGCCCAGGCAGGCCAGCAGCAGGGCGCCGCTCCACAGCGTGACCTTCAGCGACGGCGGGGCCGCATGCACCGCCTCGTCGCCGGCCGAAACCTCGGGCAGGAAGTAATCGCGGTGGCGCACCGTCTGCACCAGCACGAAGGTGCCGTACAGGACCAGCGACACGACGGCGATGAAGACCAGCTGGCTGTTGCTGTAGTAGGGGCCCGGCGTGGTCGTCGTGTAGTTCGGCAGCACCATCGTCAGCACGGCGATGGCCGACAGCGTGGCCAGCGCGGCGGAGACGCCGCCCTGCGTGAAGCGCTGCTCGCCATGCCGCCGCCCGCCGGCCAGCAGGCAGATGCCGACCATGCCGTTCAGGATCAGCATCACGGCCGCGTATACGGTATCGCGCGCCAGGCCCGTGGTGGTTTCGCCGCCAGCCACCATCAGCGACACGATCAGCGCCACCTCGATCGACGTCACCGCCACCGCCAGCACCAGCGTGCCGTACGGCTCGCCGATCTTGTGCGCGACGACCTCCGCGTGGAACACGGCGGCCAGCACGCCGGCGAACAGGCCGGCCGCCAGTAGCGCGATGTAGGCGCCGCCCAGCGTCTCGCCGAGTCCGACGGCCTTCCCGGCCAGCAGCAGCCAGGCGACGATGGGCGCGGCGATCGTCCATGTGGGGAGTGAGTTCGATATTTTCATGGCGCGTTTCCGTGATGGTGACGGCGGGAGTGTACACGCCCATGCATTCAATACGGTTGGGGTCGCGGCCACTGGGGCACGCCCGGAAGCACAACCTGGGGCTGACGACGGCCTTGCAATCACAACGCTGTCGCTTGAATGCGTGGGCAATCGGTCACGGCGTTGAGCGTCGCGACGATGTACCAAAAAACACGTTGACGGTACAGAATATATTTAATACATTGTTGTGAAAGCAATCGTGAAAACAATCCCGAGGAGACCGCGCATGCCCTCGCAAGCCGCCGCGCCGCAGTTGCTGTTGATGTCGCCCGAAGACAATTGCCTGATCGCCCGCATGCCGCTGTCGGCCGGCGAGCTGGTCGATATCGACGGCACGCAAGTGACCCTGCCCGCGGCCGTACCGCTCGGCTACAAGGTGGCCCGCGTGCCGCTGGCTCCTGGCGACAAGGTGCTGCGCTACGGCGCGCCGATCGGCAGCGTGACGGCGCCGGTGGCGCGGGGCGCGGTCCTGCACATCCACAACCTCGCCAGCGACTACATGCCGACGCATACGCTGGGAGACGACAGCCAATCCTTCATCGGGAGCAGCCATTGATGGACCATTCGAACCTGCCGGCGCTGGCCGGTTACCTGCGCAGCGATGGCCGCAAGGGCATTCGCAACGTGGTCGTGGTCGTGTACACCGTCGAGTGCGCGCACCACGTGGCGCGCCTCGTCGTGAACGCCTTTCCCGGCCAGCCGGTGCACCTGATCGGTTTTCCCGGCTGCTACCCGAACGATTACGCGGACCGCATCATGAAACGCCTGGTCACGCACCCGAACGTCGGCGCGGCGCTGATCGTGTCGCTGGGCTGCGAGAGCTTCAATCGCCGCGGCCTGGAGGAGACCGTGCTTGCCAGCGGCAGGCCGGTGCACACGATCACGATCCAGGAAAACCGCGGCACGCGCACCAGCGTGGCGGACGGCATCGAATGGGTGCGCTGGGCCGTCGATGCACTGGCCGCGCAGCCGCGCGTGCCAATGCGCATGGACGAGCTGGTGGTCGCCACGATCTGCGGCGGCTCCGACAGTACCAGCGGCATCACGGCCAATCCCGCCGTGGGTGTGGCGTTCGACAGGCTGGTCGACGCGGGCGCCACCTGCATCTTCGAGGAGACGGGCGAGCTGGTGGGCTGCGAGTTCCACATGAAGCGCCGCGCCGCCACGCCCGAGCTGGGCGATGCGATCGTGCGCTGCGTGGAGAAGGCGGCGCGCTACTACACGGTGCTGGGCCATGGCAGCTTCGCCCCCGGCAACGCCGATGGCGGGCTGACGACGCAGGAAGAAAAATCGCTGGGCGCCTATGCGAAGAGCGGGGCCTCGCCGATCGCCGGCATCCTGAAGCCGGGCGACCAGCCGGCCACCGGCGGGCTGTACCTGCTGGACGTGGTGCCCGACGGCGAGGTGCGCTTCGGCTTCCCGAACATCTCGGACAATGCGGAGATCGTCGAACTGCTGTCCTGCGGCGCGCACCTCACGCTGTTCACCACCGGGCGCGGCTCGGTGGTCGGCTCGGCGATCGCTCCCGTCATCAAGGTGTGCGCCAACCCCGCCACCTACGAGCGGCTGGCCGAGGACATGGACGTGAACGCCGGCCGTATCCTGGCCGGCCAGGCATCGCTGCGGGAAGTCGGGGACGAGATCGTCGGCCTCGTGGCGCGCGTGGCGAACGGCGAGGAGACCTGTTCCGAGGCGCTGGGCCACCAGGAATTCATCCTCACGTATAAACAGTTCGAGCCGTCCGGGCCGGGCTGCTTCCCGTTGAGGGCCGCATGATGAAGGCCCATGACACGCGGGGCATCGGCCGGGGCGGAGAAGATGCGCGCCGTCCGGCGCGCGTGGCCGTGGGCTGCATGGGCCTCGGCTGCGCCCAGCTGGGCGGCCTGTACGAACCGATGGACGAGGAGCAGGCATGGGCGATCGTCGAGACGGCGTGGGACCTCGGCATCCGATACTTCGACACGGCACCGTACTACGGCTTCACGCTGTCCGAGCACCGGCTGGGTGCAGCCCTGCGGCATCGCCCGCGCGGCGACTACATGATCAGCACGAAGGTCGGGCGGCTGATGCGGCCCGATGCGTCCGTGCGGCCGGGCGAATGCGGCTGGGGCGCGCCGCTGCCGTTCCGCCCGCATTTCGATTACTCGTATGAAGGCGTGCTGCGCTCGCACGAGGACAGCCTGCAGCGCCTTGCGCTGGACCGCGTCGATATCCTGTATGTCCACGATATCGGCCGCCAGACGCACGGCAGGGCGCATGAGCTGTACTGGGATCAGTTGACCCGCGGCGGCGGCTTCCGCGCGCTGGTCAAGCTGCGCGACGAAGGCAGCATCCGGGCCTTCGGCCTGGGCGTGAACGAATGGGAAGTGGTGGCGGACGCCATCGACGTGTGCGACATCGATTGCGCGCTGCTTGCCGGCCGCTACACGCTCCTGGAACAGGCGGCGCTGGAACCGCTGCTGGACCGCTGCGCCGGGCGGGGCATCGGCATCGTGATCGGGGGGCCGTTCAATTCCGGCATCCTGGCCGGCACGCGCAAGTTCAATTACGAGGATGCACCCGCCGACGTTGTCGCCCGCGTCGAGGCGATCGCGGCGATTTGCCGGGATGCCGGCGTGCCGGTGCAGGCCGCCGCGCTGCAATTCCCGATGGCGCACCCGGCCGTGGTGTCGTGCGTCCCGGGCGCGCAGAGCCCGGAGCAGCTGCGGCAGAACGCGGCGTGGTTCGGGCAGCCGATCCCGAGCGACGTCTGGCGCGCGCTGGCGCAGGCGGGGCTGATCGATGCTCGCGCGCCGATGCCTTTGTAAACCCAAAGCGATGCGATTGGTTTATCAGACAGATTTGTTCGGACATTAACCCCAAGGAATCCCATGAAATTGCTCCGCTACGGCCCGAAGGGCGATGAAAAACCCGGCCTGCTCGACCCCGAAGGCCGCATTCGCGACCTGTCCGGCTACATCCCCGACGTGGAAGCGGCCTACCTGGGCAGGGAATCGCTGGCGCGCCTCAGGGCAATCGACTGGCGCACCTTGCCCGTGGCCGCGGCGAGCCGGCTGGCGCCCGTCGTCGCCGATACGGGCAAGCTCATTTGCGTGGGCTTGAACTACTCGGACCACGCGGCCGAATCCGGCATGGCGGTGCCGGGCGAGCCGGTACTGTTCATGAAGGCCACCAGCGCGATCATTGGCCCGAACGACGCGGTGGTGCTGCCGCGCGGTTCCGTGAAGAGCGACTGGGAAGTGGAACTGGGCGTCGTGATCGGCACCCGGGCGCGCTACGTGGACGAAGCGAAGGCGCTCGATTACGTGGCCGGCTACTGCGTCGTCAACGACCTGTCGGAGCGCGAGTACCAGCTGGAGCGGGGCGGCCAGTGGGACAAGGGCAAGGGTTGCGACACGTTCGGCCCCGTCGGCCCGTGGCTGGTAACCACCGACGAGGTGCCGGACCCGCAGGACCTGGACCTGTGGCTGGAAGTGAACGGCAAGCGCTACCAGCAGGGCAGCACGCGCACGATGGTGTTTACGGTCGCGCAGCTGGTCAGCTACATCAGCCGCTTCATGACCCTGCATCCGGGGGATATCATCAGCACCGGCACGCCGCCGGGCGTGGGCCTCGGCCAGAAGCCCGAACCCGTGTACCTGCGCCCCGGCGACACGATGCGCCTGGGGATCACCGGCCTGGGCGAGCAGCGCCAGGCGGTGCATGCCTGGAACGAGGAGCTGATCGACGATTAAAGGGGCCCGCCGCCGCGCCGGTGCCGGCGTGGCGGCGTGGCGGCGGTCGAGCCAGTGTGTGCCGACCGATTGTACTGACCGACAAGAGCCGCGCAATGTACGGGGCTCCTACTGGAGACGTTAGACATGACCCTACCGACCGCCCGGCGTTCCAGGTTCGCCTTCACGATGCTGACCTCGCTGTTCTTCCTGTGGGGCTTCGTCCATAACCTCGACCCGATCCTCATTCCGCACCTGCGGCGTTCGTTCAGCCTGACCGTGCTGCAGGCGGCACTGGTGGATTCGGCCGTGTACATCGCCTATTTCGTGATGGCGCTGCCGGCGGGCCTGCTGATCCGCCGCGCCGGCTACCGGTGCACCATCATCGCCGGCCTGGGCCTGTTCGGCATCGGCTCGCTGCTGTTCCTGCCCGCGGCCGACACGCACCGCTACACGGTCTTCCTGGCCGCGCTGTTCATCATCGCCTGCGGCCTCACGCTGCTGGAGACGGCCGCCAATCCCTATGCGGCGCTGCTGGGCCGACCGGAACGGGCCACGCAGCGCCTGAACCTGGCGCAGTCGTTCAATGGGCTCGCGGCCGCCATCGCGCCCATCGTCGGCGCCCGGCTGATCCTCGTGCAGGGGCCGACGGACCAGCAATTGCAGGCGATGACGGCAAGCGCCCGGCAAGCCGCGCTGGCGGCGGAAGCGGCCAGCGTCAAGGGCCCCTACCTGGTGCTGGGCCTCGTGATCTTCGCCATCGCCATCGTGTTCTGGTTCATCCGCCTGCCCGAGCCGGAGAGAAAGGGAGGCGAACCCGGCGCCGATGGCGCCGCCGCCTCCGCCAGCACCGCCATCGGCCTCGCCTGGGCCCACGCGCCGATCCGCCGCGCCGTCATCGCGCAGTTTTTCTATGTCGGCGCCCAGGTGTGCGTGTTCAGCTTCTTCATCCTGTTCGCCGCCAGCGCCGCCGGCCTGTCGCATATCGCCGCCGCCGACTACCTGGGCTGGGGGTGCGGCGTGGCCTTCGTGGCCGGCCGCTTCGCCGGCACCTGCGCGATGAAGTACGTGGCGCCGGCCCGGCTGCTGCTCGGCTACGCGTTGATCTGCGCGCTGCTGTCGGTGGTGACGATGTTCGCCAGCGGCATGGCGTGCGTGGCGGCGGTGATCGGCATCGTGTTCTTCATGTCGATCATGTTCCCCACCATTTTCTCGCTCGGCATCCAGGGAGCGGGGGCGAACACGGAAATGGGCAGCAGCCTGATCATCATGGCCATCGTCGGCGGCGCGCTGCTGCCGCTGGCGTTCGGTTTCGTCAGCGATATCACACACAGCATCCAGCTCGCTTATGTGGTGCCGCTGGCGTGCTTCCTCGTCGTCGCCTGGTTCGCCCGCACCGCCCTCGCGCGCGAACGGAACGCGGCCCCGGTTTCCCCTCTCACGAATGGAGCGCTGAAACGTGTTTGAACTGAACGATAAAAAGGCCGTCGTCACGGGCGCCGGCAGCGGCATCGGCAAGTCCATCGCGAAGCTGTTCGCCGCGCGCGGCGCGGCCGTCCACGTACTCGATGTGGGCGAGGGTGCCGCCCGCGAGACGGCGCAGGAGATCCGCCGCGATGGCGGCACGGCGTTCGTCCACAGCTGCAACGTGGCGGCGCAGGCCGAGGTGCTGGCCACTTTCGCCGGGATCGGCCCGCTCGACATCCTCGTCAACAATGCCGGCATCGCGCACATCGGCAAGGCCGACACCACGGCGGAGGCCGACTTCGACCGGGTGATGGCCGTGAACGTGAAGGGCGTCTACAACTGCCTGCACGCGGCCATTCCGCAGTTGCGCGCGAACGGCGGTGGAGCGATCCTGAACATGGCGTCCGTCGCCGCCCGGGTGGGCGTGGCCGAGCGCTTTGCCTACTCGGCCGCGAAAGGGGCGGTGATGGCGATGACCTTGTCGGTGGCCAAGGACTATCTGCAGGACCGTATCCGCTGCAATTCGATTTCGCCGGGGCGCGTGCACACCCCGTTCGTGGACGGCTTCCTGTCGAAAAACTATCCGGGCCGGGAGGCCGAGATGTTCGAAAAACTGTCGCGCACCCAGCCCATCGGCCGCATGGCGAGGCCGGACGAGGTGGCGGCGCTGGCGCTGTACCTGTGCAGCGACGAGGCCGGGTTCATCACGGGCACGGACTATCCGATCGACGGGGGCTTCATCACCCTGAATACGTAAAGGCCTGGATGCGTGGGATGGCAGGCTGCCGCCTCGCGCGCAGGCCGGCTCCGGCACGCGCGGATTGACAGCGGGTTATTGCAGAAAGATAATTATCAGTTCAGCCAGCCCAGGATTCCCGCCAGCCGACAACCCGACGATCCCCACCGCCCACGCCGGGATCGGCGCGACGGCTTCATGCCCCGCGCGTCAGCCGAAGGAATCGCATGCAGTCCCACTTCCCGCCGCGGCGGCTCGCCGCCATGCTCGCGGCCGTACTCCCCGCCGTCGCCGCCCCGGCGGCCTTTGCCCAGTCGGCACCCGAACCGGAGACGGTCGTCGTTTCCGCCACCCGGTCCAATCTCACCGCCGACGATGCACCGCAAACGGTGCTCGTGATCGGCAAGGAAGACATCGCCCGGCAACTGGCCATTTCCGGCAACTCGTCCGACGTGCTGGCCAGCCTGCTGCCATCGTTTGCCCCCAGCCGCGGCAAGATGACGGGTAGCGCCGAGACGCTGCGCGGGCGCACGCCGCTGATCCTCGTCGACGGCGTGCCGCAATCGAACCCGCTGCGGCCGACCGGACGCGAGGCGCACACGATCGACTACGCGCTGGTCGAGCGCATCGAAGTGATCCAGGGCGCCAATGCCGTCAACGGCCTGGGCGCCACGGGCGGCACGATCAACATCATCACGCGCCGGCCCGGCAGGAATTCCCTGAGCCAGTCGCTCGAAGTGCAGACGACGCTGCCGACGGCGGACGTGGGCAGCGACACGGCCAGCTACAAGGCCGCCTACCGCCTGGAAGGCCGCGGCGACGCCTTCGATTACCTGTTCGCCGTCAGCTACGAGGACCAGGGCCTGCACCTGGACGGGGATGGGCGGCCGCTCGGCACCGACAACACCCAGGGCGACCTGATGGATTCGCGCGCCTACGACGTGCTGGCCAAGGTGGGCTACGACATCGATGCCGACCAGCGGCTGCAACTATCCGTCAACCGTTACCGGCTGAAATCGAAGGCGGGCTATCTGGCCGTGGCGGGCGACCGCGCGCGGGGCATTCCGACGGTATCGGTGGAAGGCGACCCCCCGGGCACGCCGCCCTGGAACGATGTGTGGACGACGGCGCTGACCTACCGCCACGCCAGCCTGGCCGGCATGGACCTGTCGGCGATGGTGTTCAACCAGGAATTCGAGGGCCTGTTCGGCGCCGACAACTCCGCCACCTTCCAGGACCCGCTGATCGCCCCGGTCGGCACCCTGTACGACCAGTCGCGCATCGCAGCCTCCAAGTACGGCAGCAAGGTGGGCCTGACGAAATCGGACCTGCTCGACGGCCGCCTGAAGCTGACCGGCGGCTTCGACACGCTGTACGACAAGGGCAGGCAGGACCTGTACGGCACCGGCCGCACCTATGTGCCGGAATCGGCATTCCGCAACCTGTCGCTGTTCCTGCAGGGCGAGGCGCAGGTGACCGGTGCGCTGACCTTGCATGCCGGCGTGCGCCGCGAAAAGTCCGACGTGCGGATCGACAGCTATACCACGCTGGCCTCGTTCCGCCGCGTGGCCGTGGAGGGCGGCAAGCTCGATTTCAACGAAACGCTGAGGAATGCCGGCCTGGTGTTCAAGCCGCTGCGCCAGGTGAGCCTGTTCTCCAGCTATTCGGAAGGCTTCGGCATGCCGGACATCGGCCGCGTGCTCCGCTCGATCAACACGCCGGGCGTGAGCGTGTCCCGCATGCGCGACCTGCAACCGATTCTTACGCGCAGCGCCGAGGCGGGCATCCGCGTGCGCGAAGGCGCGTGGGACCTCGATGCGAGCTGGTTCCGCTCCCGCTCCGACCTGGGCGCGCGCGTGGCCACCGTCAACGGCGCTTTCGTGATGGCGCGCGAAAAGACCCGCATCGACGGCTTCGATGGCGCCGTGTCGTACCGCTTCGACCGTGCGCACAAGGCGCGGCTGGCGTATGCGCGCACCAATGGCCGCTACGACAGCAATGCCGACGGTACGCTGGATGCCAAGCTCGACGGCCTCAACGTGGCGCCGGACCGCGTGATCGCCAGCTGGACGGCGGACTGGAACGACAGGCTGTCCTCGTTCGTGCAGGCGCAGCATGCGTTCAGCGACACGTTCGACGACCCGGCGATGAACTTCGGCGGCTATACGCTGGTCGACGCCAGCGCAGCCTGGAAGCTGCCGAAGGGCGAGCTGCGCCTGTCCGTGGCCAATGTGTTCGACCGCATGTACATCACGTATTTCTCGCAAAGCGCGCTGGTGGAACCGAAGCGCTACTTCGCAGGCCGGGGGCGCACCGTGAGCCTGGGGTATGCGGTTCGCTTCTGACGCGGCAAGGCTGGTGCTGCGCATCGCCGGCGCCGTCGGCGGCGGCTATGCGTGCACCGCGCTGGCCGTGACGGTGGGCGCGGCGCTGCTGGCCCGCGCCGGCATGGCCCGCTCCGAAGCGGTCGTGCTGATGGCGATGCTGGGCTTTCCGATTTATCTCGGCGTGCTGCTGTGGGGCTTTGCGGTGCGCCGCGTGCGCGCGCTGTGGCTGGTGCTGGGCGCGGCGGCCGGCGTGCTCGCGCTGTTCCAGACCTTGCTGGGCTGACCGATGGATGCGACGTTCCGCAAGTCGATGGCACTGCTGCACACCTGGGCCGGGCTGGCCGTGGGTGCCGTGCTGTTCGCCGTGTTCTGGACCGGCGCCCTGATCCTGTTCCGGGCCGAAATCGACCAGTGGATGATGCCGGAAACGCGGCTCGCGCAGCCCGCCGCGCCGCCGTCTCTCGACCGCGCTGCCGAACTGGTGCTGCCGCTGCTGCCTGAAGGCGCCACCCAATGGCGCATCGACCTGCCCACGAGCCGCACGCCCGTGGCGGCGTTCAGCTGGAAGCTGCCCGACGGCACGGAGGGGGTGCGGCTGTTCGATCCGGTCGCGTACCGAGTGCTGGCGGAGCAGGGCACCGATGGCGCTTCCGGCTTCCTGGTGCCGCTGCACTACAGCCTGCACGTCACCTGGTACGACGCCGGCAAGTGGCTCGTGGGCCTGGCCGGCATGGCCATGCTGGCGTTGCTGGTGACCGGCATCGTCATCCACAGGAAACTCATCGCGCAGTTCTTCACGTTCCGGCCCCGCAAGCGGCTGCCGCGCAGCGCGCTGGACCTGCACAACCTGGCGGGCGTGGTGCTGCTGCCGTTCCACCTGATGCTGGCGCTGTCCGGCCTCGTCATCTTCATTACCGTGTTTTTCCCGCAAGCCCATGTGGGTACCTATGGCGGCGGCGCCAAGGCCAAAGCGGCCTTCATGGCCGACGCGTATGGGCGCTACACGCGCAAGAAGGGCGGGGAGCCTGCCGCGCCGGCGTCGCTGGATGCGATGCGGCGGGAGGCCGAACGGCTGTGGGGCGGCGGCCAGCCGTATTTTGTGCGCGCCTGGCAACCGGGGGATGCCGCCGGTGTCGTCGAGTTCCGCCGTTCCTATGCGCGCGCGGTGACGATGAACCTGGACCAGCTGTATTTCGACGCCGCCACCGGCAAGCTGCTGCGCCGCTTCGAGGCCGGGCCCGTCATGACGGCGCAGCGCGTGTTCTCCGGCGTGCACTTCGCCCGCTTCGACCACGGCACCTTGCGTGGCCTGTACTTTGCCGGCGGCCTGGGCGGCTGCGTGCTGATCGCGACCGGCTTCCTGTTCTGGCTGGAGGCACGGCGCACCCGGCATGCCAGGCAGGGACTGCACGGCGTGCGCGTGGTGGAAGCGCTGGCGGTGGGCGGCATGACGGGCATCGTCCTTGCCACGCTGGCGTATCTGCTGGCGAACCGGCTGCTGCCGGCCGATGCCGGGCTGCCCGGCTGGGACCGCGCGGCGCTGGAACGGGGAACGTTCTGGGCCGCGTGGCTGGCAGCGTGCGCGCATGCGTGGTTGCGCCGCACGGCCGCGTGGCACGGCCAATTGCGGGCGATCGCGGCGCTCGGGCTGGCGGCGATGCTGCTCAACTGGTTCACGACGGGCGGCAGCCTGTTGCCCGACGTGCTGGGCGTGGACCTCGGCTTGCTGGCGTTCGCGGCGGCCGCCTGGTACGCCGCACGCCGGCTTGGCGCGCATCGTGCGGAAAACACCGGTGCTTGAGCTCCTTGCGACGGTGGTTGCCGTGTCGATGTGCTGGACCGGATTCGGCCTGCTGGCGCTCTCGCAGCGCGAACACTGGACCGTGTCCGCCGCCGAACTGGCCTATCCCTCGCGGCGCCGGGTGCGCGGCGTCCGCTTCCTTGGCGCACTGCTGCTTGCCGGCGCGCTCGCGCCGTGCGTGGCCGCGCATGGCGCCGGCTTCGGCCTGCTGCTGTGGATGCTGCTGCTGGCAGCCAGTGCCGCCGCCGTGGCATTTACCCTCGCCTGGCGCCCGCGCTGGCTGGCGCTGCTGGCCTTTCTTATGTGTGATTTCGTATAGCCGCTGGCAACGAGGGGACGCACGGTAACCGACGCGACGCCCGTGCTTCACTTGTAATGAGAATCATTCGCATCTACAATGCGACTGGTATCTCAGCCAGGTTTCAAGAAAGGATCACACGATGCAGGTTGCCGACGACCAGCTGCTCCACGAATATGCCGCATTGCTGCGTGCCCACGGCGAAGCGCAGGCGCGCTGCTCGGAACTGATCCGGGCCCAGGCGCTGGAGATCGCCCGGCTGGAGGCGCAGGCCATGCGCTTGCGGGCCGAAGTCGTGAAGCGGGACACGGCGCTGGCGCTGGCGAAGGAAGACCGCGCGGCGCTGGAGCTGGCCGTTCCCGGCCTGCCGAAGCGCGTGGCGCTGGCCCGGCAGGTCGAGGCCCTGCAGGCGCGCGTGCGCGAGCTGATGGACCAATTGCAGCGGCGCGAGCGGCAGCCGCAGCCCGCCGTTGCGCCGGACCGGTTGCCGTCGCCGGCCGCGGAGCTCGGCAACCTCGAAGCAGACCTCGCGGCGGCCGACCTGGTGATCTGCCAGACCGGCTGCATGAGCCATGGCGCGTACTGGCGTGTGCAGGACCATTGCAAGCGCACCGGCAAGGCCTGCGTGCTGGTCGAAAACGCCGCTGCGCTGCACATCGTACGCATCCAGCGCGGCGGGGAAGGCGAGGCCGCGCTGGTCGCCTCGCAGCAGGAGTGATCGCGTGGCAGTGACACACTGTCAAGGCTGTGCCGGCCGGAGGGCATCTGTAGTAAGCTGCGCGCTTCAATGAACGGATACCGCCTCCAATAAAAATCCTATGCAGGACCAGACACCTACCTACGAAGAGGTTGCAGCGGCCGCGAGCGGCCTGCACGACAATGGCCAGCCTGTAACGGTCGAGGCAGTGCGCGACGCGCTCGGCGCCGGCTCCCCGAACGTCATCCATAAACACCTGGCCACGTGGCGCACGAACAATGTTCCGCCACCCGAGCCGCCGAAGGCCGATATTCCCGAGCCGCTCGTGGCGGCGCTGGCCGACTGGGCCCGGCAATTTGCCGAACAGTCCGGCGCCGGTAACCGCGACAAGCTGGCGCAGGCCGAGAGCGACCTGGATGCGCTGGCCCGTTCCGGCGAGATGCTCGAGGCCGAGCGGGACGACCTGCAGGCGCGGCTGAACAGTGCGAATGCGCTCGTGGCGGAGCTGAGCGAGCAGATCGAACGGCTGAACGTGGAGTTGCGCGATGCGCGCGAGGTGGCCGCCAATGCGCTGGTGGGCAAGGCGAAGGACCAGCTGGCGATCGACGGCAAGGACCGCCAGCTGGCCGACCTGCGCGCCCAGCTGGAACGTAGCGTGGCCTCGGCCGCCGCCGACTCGGACGCCCGGCTCGCGGCGGAGATGGAATTGGTGGGTGCCGCCACGGCACGCGACAACTATGCGTCCGAGCTGAAAGCCTTGCGTTCCCAGCTCGAGGCATTGAATGCCGACCGTACGGCCTTGCGTGCCGAGGTCGACGGGCTGCGCACGCGGCGCGCCTGATCGTCGCGACAGGGGCTTGCGCACGGGCGTTCCGTTTGCTATAGTTCTGTCCCTCGCAGCAACGTGCCTACACGAAAGTGATCAACGGCAGGTTGATGCGGTGGGAAGAGGGGCTTGACGATTCGCACGAAACACCGCATAATCTCATCTCTCTGCTGCTGACAAACACAACGATTTGTCGACGAGCTCAAGCGGTTCGGCAGCAAGCCTTCAAGGGCAGAATTCTTTAACAATCAACAGTCGATAAGTGTGGGCGTTTGATGATGTGCCCGGGACTTCGGTCCCGAAGCTCAAAATATATAGCATCAAACGTTCACGCAAAATAAACGTAATCAACTTCGGTTGATTCGTCAGTATTTTGAGTGGGCGACCTCCGGCGGCGATGCCGGAAAAACAGAGATTAAACTGAAGAGTTTGATCCTGGCTCAGATTGAACGCTGGCGGCATGCTTTACACATGCAAGTCGAACGGCAGCGCGGGCTTCGGCCTGGCGGCGAGTGGCGAACGGGTGAGTAATATATCGGAACGTGCCCAAGAGTGGGGGATAACGTAGCGAAAGTTACGCTAATACCGCATACGATCCAAGGATGAAAGCAGGGGACCGCAAGGCCTTGTGCTCCTGGAGCGGCCGATATCTGATTAGCTAGTTGGTGAGGTAAAGGCTCACCAAGGCGACGATCAGTAGCTGGTCTGAGAGGACGACCAGCCACACTGGAACTGAGACACGGTCCAGACTCCTACGGGAGGCAGCAGTGGGGAATTTTGGACAATGGGGGCAACCCTGATCCAGCAATGCCGCGTGAGTGAAGAAGGCCTTCGGGTTGTAAAGCTCTTTTGTCAGGGAAGAAAAGGTCGTGGCTAATATCCACGGCTCATGACGGTACCTGAAGAATAAGCACCGGCTAACTACGTGCCAGCAGCCGCGGTAATACGTAGGGTGCAAGCGTTAATCGGAATTACTGGGCGTAAAGCGTGCGCAGGCGGTTTTGTAAGTCTGACGTGAAATCCCCGGGCTTAACCTGGGAATGGCGTTGGAGACTGCAAGGCTGGAATCTGGCAGAGGGGGGTAGAATTCCACGTGTAGCAGTGAAATGCGTAGAGATGTGGAGGAACACCGATGGCGAAGGCAGCCCCCTGGGCTAAGATTGACGCTCATGCACGAAAGCGTGGGGAGCAAACAGGATTAGATACCCTGGTAGTCCACGCCCTAAACGATGTCTACTAGTTGTTGGGTCTTAATTGACTTAGTAACGCAGCTAACGCGTGAAGTAGACCGCCTGGGGAGTACGGTCGCAAGATTAAAACTCAAAGGAATTGACGGGGACCCGCACAAGCGGTGGATGATGTGGATTAATTCGATGCAACGCGAAAAACCTTACCTACCCTTGACATGTCAGGAACCTCCGAGAGATTGGAGGGTGCCCGAAAGGGAGCCTGAACACAGGTGCTGCATGGCTGTCGTCAGCTCGTGTCGTGAGATGTTGGGTTAAGTCCCGCAACGAGCGCAACCCTTGTCATTAGTTGCTACGAAAGGGCACTCTAATGAGACTGCCGGTGACAAACCGGAGGAAGGTGGGGATGACGTCAAGTCCTCATGGCCCTTATGGGTAGGGCTTCACACGTCATACAATGGTACATACAGAGGGCCGCCAACCCGCGAGGGGGAGCTAATCCCAGAAAGTGTATCGTAGTCCGGATTGTAGTCTGCAACTCGACTACATGAAGTTGGAATCGCTAGTAATCGCGGATCAGCATGTCGCGGTGAATACGTTCCCGGGTCTTGTACACACCGCCCGTCACACCATGGGAGCGGGTTTTACCAGAAGTAGGTAGCTTAACCGCAAGGAGGGCGCTTACCACGGTAGGATTCGTGACTGGGGTGAAGTCGTAACAAGGTAGCCGTATCGGAAGGTGCGGCTGGATCACCTCCTTTCTAGAGTAGGCACTGACCGCAAGGTCGTGCATCAAACGCTCACACTTATCGACTGTCGAATGAAGAAGAAACAGTAGCACCGCAAGATCATGCGGGTCTGTAGCTCAGCTGGTTAGAGCACCGTGTTGATAACGCGGGGGTCGTTGGTTCGAGCCCAACCAGACCCACCAAGGTATCTGCATCCCATGGGGGATTAGCTCAGCTGGGAGAGCACCTGCTTTGCAAGCAGGGGGTCGTCGGTTCGATCCCGTCATCCTCCACCAAAAAGCTTAAACGTAAGCGTGACGAGTTCACATTTATGTTTAGTCTTTTAGAGACTTAAGCTGTTTCGTTCTTTAACAATCTGGATGAAGTAAAGTTTTATTAAGCGTGGATCGAAAGATTCACACTTAGGGTAGTGTTCGAAAGAACGCATACAAAACTCATCAGACACAGTAGTAAATGCATTTGAAGCTATAGCCGTCAAGGTTATAGGGACAAGTGACTAAGTGCACATGGCGGATGCCTTGGCGATTACAGGCGATGAAGGACGTAGTAGTCTGCGATAAGCTTCGGGGAGCTGACAAACGAGCTTTGATCCGAAGATTTCCGAATGGGGAAACCCACCCTTTCAGGGTATCACTCACTGAATACATAGGTGTGTGAGGCGAACGCGGCGAACTGAAACATCTAAGTAGCTGCAGGAAAAGAAATCAACCGAGATTCCCAAAGTAGTGGCGAGCGAAATGGGAAGAGCCTGTACGTGATAGTCGGACTGATAGTGGAAGCCTCTGGAAATAGGCGCCATAGCGGGTGATAGCCCCGTACACGAAATCAGACCGGTGGTACTAAGCGTACGACAAGTAGGGCGGGACACGAGAAATCCTGTCTGAATATGGGGGGACCATCCTCCAAGGCTAAATACTCGTAATCGACCGATAGTGAACCAGTACCGTGAGGGAAAGGCGAAAAGAACCCCGGGAGGGGAGTGAAATAGATCCTGAAACCGTGTGCATACAAACAGTCGGAGCGGACTTGTTCCGTGACGGCGTACCTTTTGTATAATGGGTCAGCGACTTACATTCAGTAGCGAGGTTAACCATATAGGGGAGCCGTAGAGAAATCGAGTCCGAACAGGGCGTTAGTTGCTGGGTGTAGACCCGAAACCAAGTGATCTATCCATGGCCAGGTTGAAGGTGCGGTAACACGCACTGGAGGACCGAACCCACTAATGTTGAAAAATTAGGGGATGAGCTGTGGATAGGGGTGAAAGGCTAAACAAACTTGGAAATAGCTGGTTCTCTCCGAAAACTATTTAGGTAGTGCCTCAAGTATCACCACCGGGGGTAGAGCACTGTTATGGCTAGGGGGTCATCGCGACTTACCAAACCATTGCAAACTCCGAATACCGGTGAGTGCGAGCTTGGGAGACAGACGTCGGGTGCTAACGTCCGGCGTCAAGAGGGAAACAACCCAGACCGCCAGCTAAGGTCCCAAAGTATCGCTAAGTGGAAAACGAAGTGGGAAGGCTAAAACAGTCAGGATGTTGGCTTAGAAGCAGCCATCATTTAAAGAAAGCGTAATAGCTCACTGATCGAGTCGTCCTGCGCGGAAGATGTAACGGGGCTAAGCGATACACCGAAGCTGCGGATATTTTTCCTGTGATTTATCACGGGATCGATATGGTAGGAGAGCGTTCTGTAAGCCTGCGAAGGTGGCTTGTAAAGGCTGCTGGAGGTATCAGAAGTGCGAATGCTGACATGAGTAGCGATAATGCGGGTGAAAAGCCCGCACGCCGTAAGCCCAAGGTTTCCTGTTCAACGTTCATCGGAGCAGGGTGAGTCGGCCCCTAAGGCGAGGCAGAGATGCGTAGCTGATGGGAAGCAGGTTAATATTCCTGCACCGTCGTATGATGCGATGGGGGGACGGATCGCGGAAGGTTGTCTGACTGTTGGAATAGTCAGTTTCTGGTTCATAGAAGGTGCTTAGGCAAATCCGGGCACGTAATTCAAGGGACTGGGACGAGGGGTCATTGACCCTGAAGCAATCGGAAGTGGTTCCAAGAAAAGCCTCTAAGCTTCAGTCATACGAGACCGTACCGCAAACCGACACAGGTGGGCGAGATGAGTATTCTAAGGCGCTTGAGAGAACTCGGGAGAAGGAACTCGGCAAATTGGTACCGTAACTTCGGGAAAAGGTACGCCCCGGTAGCTTGACTGCTTTACTGCAGAAGGGTGAAAGGGTTGCAATAAAATGGTGGCTGCGACTGTTTAATAAAAACACAGCACTCTGCAAACACGAAAGTGGACGTATAGGGTGTGACGCCTGCCCGGTGCTGGAAGATTAAATGATGGGGTGCAAGCTCTTGATTGAAGTCCCAGTAAACGGCGGCCGTAACTATAACGGTCCTAAGGTAGCGAAATTCCTTGTCGGGTAAGTTCCGACCTGCACGAATGGCGTAACGATGGCCACACTGTCTCCTCCCGAGACTCAGCGAAGTTGAAGTGTTTGTGATGATGCAATCTACCCGCGGCTAGACGGAAAGACCCCATGAACCTTTACTGTAGCTTTGCATTGGACTTTGAACCAATCTGTGTAGGATAGGTGGGAGGCTTTGAAGCGGGGACGCCAGTTCTCGTGGAGCCAACCTTGAAATACCACCCTGGTTTGTTTGAGGTTCTAACCTTGGTCCGTTATCCGGATCGGGGACAGTGCATGGTAGGCAGTTTGACTGGGGCGGTCTCCTCCTAAAGTGTAACGGAGGAGTTCGAAGGTACGCTAGGTACGGTCGGACATCGTGCTAATAGTGCAATGGCATAAGCGTGCTTAACTGCGAGACCGACAAGTCGAGCAGGTACGAAAGTAGGACATAGTGATCCGGTGGTTCTGTATGGAAGGGCCATCGCTCAACGGATAAAAGGTACTCTGGGGATAACAGGCTGATTCCTCCCAAGAGTTCATATCGACGGGGGAGTTTGGCACCTCGATGTCGGCTCATCACATCCTGGGGCTGTAGCCGGTCCCAAGGGTATGGCTGTTCGCCATTTAAAGTGGTACGTGAGCTGGGTTTAAAACGTCGTGAGACAGTTTGGTCCCTATCTGCCGTGGGCGTTGGAAATTTGAAGGGGGCTGCTCCTAGTACGAGAGGACCGGAGTGGACGAACCTCTGGTGTACCGGTTGTCACGCCAGTGGCATTGCCGGGTAGCTAAGTTCGGAAGAGATAACCGCTGAAAGCATCTAAGCGGGAAACTTGCCTTAAGATGAGATTTCCCGGAGCCTTGAGCTCCTTGAAGGGTCGTTCGAGACCAGGACGTTGATAGGTCAGGTGTGGAAGTGCAGTAATGCATTAAGCTAACTGATACTAATTGCCCGTACGGCTTGTCCCTATAACCTTGACGGTTATATCTGCATTTACTCTGATGAGTACCCTAACTTTACTGAATCCAGATTGAGCAGTAGCGTCGCCCTGTAGCGGGACGATACTGCGTACAAGTCATGCCTGATGACCATAGCAAGTCGGTCCCACCCCTTCCCATCCCGAACAGGACCGTGAAACGACTTTGCGCCGATGATAGTGCTGCAACCAGTGTGAAAGTAGGTTATCGTCAGGCTGTTATTTAGAAAAACCCCTGTCCAGCAAGCTGGCAGGGGTTTTTTGCTATGGTGCGCACGCTCAGCAAAGCGTTGGCGACTGTGGTCACCGTCCCGGGTTTTTGTGCTCCGCCGGGCACTGCCCGGCGTCGCTCCACTCACAGGACCGTGAAATGACTTTGCGCCGATGATAGTGCTGCAACCAGTGTGAAAGTAGGTTATCGTCAGGCTGTTATGCCGAGAAAGCCCGTAGCGTGATCGCTGCGGGCTTTTTCCATTTTCTGCTTCCGTCTCATCCGTGCATACCCTCCGCTTCGAGCTGTCGAATGCGCCGATCGTTCGGCCGGGCACTGCCCGACCTCACTGCTGCAACCAGTGTGAAAGTAGGTTATCGTCAGGCTGTTATTCCGAGAAAAGCCCGTAGCGTGATCGCTGCGGGCTTTTTTCATTGCCTCGCAAGAAACCGGTCGGTCCGCCGCAGCGGTCACACGCTTTTTCCTTCGGAAAAAATGTCTGACACCGATCCGCAGTTGCTGGTGAATTGGTTTTGTTTTGGCCGGCTAAGCTGAGCGGCTGAGGTTGCGCGAGTTCGCATCGGTGCGGAAGAGAATCGGCTGCTCCTGCGCACTGTCCTGCCGCCGCTGTCCCTGCATGACAATGGCCTGCACGCCGGCGTGGTGCACGGACTTTGCACACACCGGATCGGCGTTGTCCGCGTCCCTGGTCAGCGCATACGCCTGGCACCGGCACCCGCCGAAATCCCGCGACTTTTCCGCACAATCTCGGCAAGGCGACTTCATCCAGGCATCACCCCGGTAGCGGTTGAAGGCGCCGCTGGCGTACCAGATGTCCTTCACGCTGTGATCGCGCACATTCGGAAAGGCGATCCCCGGCAGCGAGCGCGCGGCATGGCAGGGCAGGGCGGTGCCGTCCGGCGCGATGCCGAGGAAGACCGAGCCCCAGCCATTCATGCACGCCTTCGGGCGTTCCTCAAAATAGTCGGGTACCACGAACAGGATGCGCACCTTGCTGCCGATGCGCGCGCGGTATTCGTTGACGACTGCTTCGGCGCGCAGCACCTGTTCGCGCGTCGGCATCAATTGCGCCCGGTTGACGAGCCCCCAGCCGTAGTACTGCGTGTTCGCCAGTTCCAGGTACTCGACGCCCATCTCGAGGGCCATGTCGATGATGCGGCCTACATGGTCGAGATTGAAGCGGTGCAGCACCACATTGAGCACCATCGGATAGTCGTACTGCTTGATCAGCCTGGCCACCCGCGCCTTCAGGTCGAAGGTCTTCGTGCTGGACAGGAAATCATTCATCTCCCGCGTCGAATCCTGGAACGACAGCTGGATATGGTCGAGCCCCAGCTCCTTCATGCGCGCCAGGCGCGTTTCCGTCAGGCCGATGCCGGAGGTGATCAGGTTCGTGTAGTAGCCGAGCCGGCGGCCTTCGCCGACAAGTATCTCGAGGTCGTCGCGCATCAGCGGCTCGCCGCCGGAAAACCCGAGCTGGGCGGCGCCGAGCTGGCGCGCCTGGCGCATCACGTCGAACCATTCCCCGGTGGAGAGTTCGGGGCGGTCCTTCGCATAGTCGACGGGGTTGTAGCAAAAGGCGCAATGCAGCGGGCAGCGGTAGGTCAGCTCCGCCAGCAGCCACAAAGGCGCAGCGATGGCGGGGCGCGGGACAGGGCCGTCCATGGCGGGCTCAGGCCACCCAGCCGCGTTCGCTGGCGGCACGCAGGAATTCGTCGACGTCCGGCGCCAGGCCGCTGGCATTGAATGCCTGTTCCAGGTCGTCGACGATGGCCGGCACGTCGCGCTGGCCGTCGCAGCGCTTGAGGATCTCGGCGGCGCTCTGGTTCAGCTTCACCATGCCTTCCGGGTACAGCAGCACGTAATTGCCCTGCGCCTCTTCCCACTGCATGCGGAACAGCCGGGAGAGCGCGGGCCTGGTTGGAATCGTCGTCATCGATGCACCTGTCGTCATGGGTAGGCTTTCTCGATCGCGTCGAGCATCGCCCACAGGATATCGAGCTTGAATTGCAGGATGTCGAGGGCACGCTCCTGCGCGGCACGGGTCGTGAAATGGTCGAGCGTCACGCGCAGGCCGTGTTCGACATCGCGTTCGGCCAGCGAGATGCGGCTGCGGAAGTACTGCAGGCCGTCGGGCTCGATCCACTTGTAGTGGGTCGGCCAGTTGGCCAGGCGGTCCTTGTGGATCTGCGGGGCGAACATCTCGGTAAGCGACGAGCACACCGCTTCCTGCCACGGCGCCTGGCGCGCAAAGTTCACATAGGCGTCGACGGCGAAGCGCACGCCGGGCACCACGTGGCGCTGCGACCACAAGTCCCCGGCATCGATGCCGGCCGCCGCTCCAAGCCTCACCCACGCTTCGATGCCGCCCTCGTTGCCGTCCCAGCCGTCATGGTCGAGGATGCGCCGCACCCACTTGCGCCGTGTTTCGCGGTCGGGGCAGTTGGCGATGATGGCGCCATCCTTCCTGGGAATGTTCACCTGGTAGTAGAACCGGTTGGCGATCCAGCCGCGCACCTGGTCCTCGCGCAGGAGCCCGTCGTTCATCTTCACGTTGAACGGATGATGGATGTGGTAGCCGGCGCCGCGCGCGCGCAACTGCGCTTCGAACTCCGTGCGGCTCCATGCCGGTGCGCTCGTCATAAGTCGATCTCCATGCCGTCGAAGGCGACTTCGATGCCGTGGCGCGCCAGTTGCGCGCGTTCCGGAGAGTCGTCGTCGAGGATAGGGTTGGTGTTGTTGATATGGATGAGGATCTTGCGACGCGCCTTCTCGCGCGTGCCCAGCCCGTCCAGCGTGGCGATCATGCCGCCTTCGCCGGACTGGGGCAGGTGGCCCATGTCGGCCGCGCTCTTTTTCGAAAAGCCGGCGACGATCATCTCGTCGGCGCTCCAGAACGTGCCGTCGACCAGCAGGCAATCGGCATGACGCATCGCCGCTTCGACCTGGGGCTCGATCATGCCAAGCCCGGGGGCGTAGAACACCGACTTGCCGCTGCCGATGTCCTCGATGAGAACGCCGATATTGTCGCCGGCGCAGGGGTACATGCGGTGGCGTGAATAAGGCGGGGCCTTGCTCGACAGGGCCACCGGCGTCAGGCGGATGTCGCCGATGCCGGGCGCCTGCATGGCCCGCATGCCGGGACCGTCGCCGATGAGCTGCAGCTCGTGCCAGTCGACACCGCAGTAGTGCGACAACACGCGCGCCAGCGGCAGGCTGGTATTGAGGTCGTTCCATACCGATGTGGTGCAGTAGAGCGGGAGTCGCCTGCCTTCGCGCAGCATCAGCAGCCCGGTCACGTGGTCGACCTGCGCATCCATCAGCATCACGGCGGCGATGCCGGAATCGCGGCTCGCCCGCGCAGGCTGCAGGGCAGCGGTGGCGCGCACCTGGGCCAGGATGTCCGGCGAAGCGTTGATCAGCAGCCAGTCGGTGCCGTTGCCCGAGACGGCGATCGAGGATTGCGTGCGGGGCGTCGCGGCAAGAGTGCCGGCGCGCAGGCCGGCACAGTTGCGGCAGTTGCAGTTCCATTGGGGGAAGCCGCCGCCGGCCGCCGAACCCAGTACGATGATTTTCATTGGCCTTGTCCGGAAAATGGCAGCCATGGCCGCGCTGGCGGCGCATGGCTGCCGGTGGCGTTACCGGTTGGCGATATACATCGTGATCTCGAAGCCGAAACGCGAATCGATGAAGGCGGGTTTGCTCCAGGTCATGCTTGGTCTCCTCGAATGGGTGTGGTGACAGGTTGGCCGCAAAGCGTGCGGACATCCAGGTATAAGCGAGAACCGTGCCGAAGGTGAGAAACGCAGGTTCCGCGCGGAATGGGCCATCCCGGCGGGTGCGGATCGCACCGCCGCGAAGGCGTAATGTTGAGCAATGGAACAGATGACCGTGTCACACCTGTGCCACCGCTGAAACAGTGTGCCACCTTGGGACAGTAGCCGGGGGCGGGCGGGGAGCGGTGAAAGATTTTCACTTCTGGCGTCAATTCATTTCAACCGACCGGGCCGGTTTTCGCGCGGGCCGCCACTTTACACTTCCTGGACATTACAAAAAACCCATCATCTGGAGGAGCACACCATGCAGGTCTGGAACCAAGTGTATGCACCGCTCGGCAGCCTCGGGCTGTCCGCGCTCGCGGCGGCCGTCCCCATCATCTTCTTCTTCCTTGCGCTGGCCGTGCTGCGCATGAAGGGCCACGTGGCCGGCGCCATTACGCTGGGCCTCGCCCTGCTCGTGGCAGTGTTTGCATACGGCATGCCGGTGCCGCAGGCGCTGGCGTCGGCCGGCTACGGCTTCGCCTACGGCCTGTGGCCGATCGCCTGGATCATCATCACCGCCGTGTTCCTGTACAAGGTCGTGGAGCGCACGGGCCAGCTGGCGATCATCCGTGCGTCGATCCTGTCGATCACCGATGACCAGCGCCTGCAGATGCTGCTGATCGGCTTTTCGTTCGGCGCCTTCCTGGAAGGCGCGGCCGGCTTCGGCGCCCCGGTGGCCATCACCGCCGCGCTGCTGGTCGGGCTGGGCTTCAACCCGCTGTACGCGGCGGGCATGTGCCTGATCGCGAACACGGCACCGGTGGCATTCGGCGCGATGGGCATTCCCATCATCGTCGCGGGCCAGGTGACGGGGCTCGACGCGATGAACATCGGCGCCATGGCCGGCCGCCAGCTGCCGCTGCTGTCGCTGATCGTGCCGTTCTGGCTCGTGTTCATGATGGATGGCATGCGCGGCGTGAAGGAAGTGTGGCCCGGCGCCCTCGTGGCCGGCGGCAGCTTCGCGGTGACGCAGTACTTCACGTCGAACTTCATCGGCCCGGAACTGCCGGACATCACGTCGGCCCTCGTCAGCCTGATCTCGCTGACGCTGCTGCTGAAAGTATGGCAGCCCGCGACCGCCAAGAACGCGGCACGCGGCGTGACGGCGATGGGCGGGGCGGCGGCCGTGGGCGGTGCCGCGGCGATGGCCGGTTTCGGCGGCGGCATCGAGGGCAGCGCCATCGGCAAGGGTGGTGGCCGCGAACGGTCGCCGTACACGGCGGCGCAGACGGTGAAGGCCTGGGCGCCGTTCGGCATCCTGACCGCCATCGTTACCGTATGGAGCCTGCCGTTCTTCAAGGCGCTGTTCACCACGGGTCCGATGGCCTGGTCGGTGCTCAAGGTGCACGTGCCCTACCTCGACCAGATGGTGATGAAGACGGCGCCGATCGTGACGGAACCGAAGGCGTATGAAGCCGTGTACAAGCTCGACCTTCTCTCGGCCGTGGGCACGCCGATCCTGATCACTGGCATCATCTCGATGATCCTGCTCGGCATGAAGCCCTCCGACGGCCTGCGTGCCTTCCGCGACACGCTGGTCGAGCTGCGCCGCCCCGTGCTGTCGATCGGCCTGGTGCTGGCATTCGCCTTCGTCGCCAATTATTCGGGCATGTCGTCCACGCTGGCCCTCGTGCTGGCCGGCACCGGCGTGGCGTTCCCGTTCTTCTCGCCGTTTCTCGGCTGGCTGGGCGTGTTCCTGACCGGTTCCGATACCTCGTCCAATGCGCTGTTCTGCTCGCTGCAGAGCACCACCGCGCACCAGATCGGCGTGTCGGACACGCTGATGGTCGCCGCCAACACCACCGGCGGCGTGACCGGCAAGATGATCTCGCCCCAATCGATCGCCGTGGCGTGCGCCGCCACGGGCCTGGTGGGTCGGGAATCGGAGCTGTTCCGCTTCACGCTCAAGCATAGCCTCTTATTCGCGGTCATCGTGGGCATCATGACGGTGCTGCAAGCGTACGTGTTCACGGGGATGATTCCACATTAGAATGGCCTGTCCGCTGTCACAACGCCCGTGCCCCCAAGGACGGGCGTTTCGGCATTTCTACCCTTGATCCGAGCGCCATGCCAAAACGCTTTCCCCCAGTCCACGCGCTCGTCGCCTTCGAGGCGGCGGCCCGTTCCGGTTCCTTTGCCGTGGCGGCCAACGAGCTGTGCATCACCCCTTCGGCCCTGTCGCACCGCATCCGCCTGCTCGAGGAATTCGTCGGCGACCGCCTGTTCATCCGCGACGGCCGCGCGCCGACGCTGACGCCGTTCGGCCGCAGCTATCTCGACGTGGTCGCCTCGGCCCTGCAGACCCTGACGGACTTCCCGATGCCCGGCCATACGTCGCCGGCGCAGCCGCGCATCAAGCTCACCATCACGCCCACGTTCGCGCGCTACCTGCTGCTGCCCCGGCTGCCCAGCTTCACGAAGGCGCATCCCGATATCGTGCTCGACATGTTCCTGTCCGTGCCGCTGTACGACCTCAGTCTTTCCGAGTCCGACCTTGAAGTGCGCTTTGGCGTCGGCAAGTACCCCGACCTGGAGACGGTCAAGCTGATGGAAGAGCCGGCGTTTCCGGTCGCCAGCCCGGCCTACCTGGAAAGCCTGGGCGGGCTGGCCACGCCGGCCGACCTGTCGCGGGCAACCCTGCTGCGTTCCGCGCTCGAGCCCTGGAAATCGTGGTTCGAGGTGGCAGGCCTCGACTGGCCGGAGCCGACCACGGGCGTGCGTATCGACGACCTGGGCCTGCTGCTGGAAGCCGTGCGCCTCGGCCAGGGCGTGGGCCTGACGCGCCAGCACTTCGCGCAGGAGATGATCGAAAAGGGCGAGGTGATCGAGCTGTTCGATATCCGCCTGGCGTCACCGCCGCACGCCTATTACGTGGTGTACGAGCAGGGCACCCGGCTGCGGCCCGAGGTGCAGCTGTTCGTCGACTGGATGCTGGCCGAGTTCGCCGATTCGTGAAAATATTCGCAAGCTGCCGTTAATTCTTTTCAACGCCGCGCGCGGCGGGCAACCGCTACACTGGTTCGCAGTCAACCAGCACAAAGCGGCCCCCGATGAATGCACCGAATCACGATATCGCCATGATCGCCGCGCGGCAGCGCGCGACGGTCGAGGCATTGCGCAAGGTCCTGCCGGCGCACTGCATCCTGTTCAACGAAGAAGACACGCGGCCCTACGAATGCGACGGCCTGTCCGCCTACCGCCAGCTGCCGATGGCGGTGGCCCTGCCGGAAAACGAGGAGCAGGTCGTCGCCGCGCTGCGGGTGTGCCGCGCGCTGGGCGTGCCGATCGTGCCGCGCGGCGCCGGCACCGGCCTGTCGGGCGGCGCCATGCCGATCGCCGACGGCATCGTGCTCTCCACGGCGAAACTGAACCGCATCGTCGCCATCGACGCGACCGCCCGCACGGCAACCGTGCAGCCCGGCGTGCGCAACCTTGCCATCTCGGAAGCGGCTGCCGGGCACGCGCTGTACTACGCGCCCGATCCCTCGTCGCAGATCGCCTGCACGATTGGCGGCAACATCGCCGAGAACAGCGGCGGCGTGCACTGCCTGAAGTACGGCCTCACGCTGCACAACGTGTTGCGCGTGCGCATGGTCACCGCCGATGGCGAGATCGTGGAACTGGGCGGCTGCGCGCCCGGTGCGCCGGGGCTCGACCTGCTCGCGGTGTTCATCGGTTCCGAAGGCATGCTGGGCGTAGTGACGGAGGCCACCGTCAAGCTGGTGCCGAAGCCGGCCCAGGCGCGCGTCATCATGGCGTCGTTCGACGACGTGGTGCGGGGTGCCGACGCGGTCGCTTCCGTGATCTCGGCGGGCATCATCCCGGCCGGGCTGGAGATGATGGACCGCACCAGCGCGCGCATGGTCGAGCCCTTCGTGCACGCCGGCTACGACACCGAAGCCGCGGCGATCCTGCTGTGCGAATCGGACGGCCTGCCGGAAGAGGTGGAGGAAGAGATCGCCCGCATGAGCGCCGTGCTGTCCGGCTCCGGCGCCACCGCCATCGCGGTCTCGCGCGACGAGGCGGAGCGCCTGCGCTTCTGGTCGGGCCGCAAGAATGCCTTCCCGGCCGCCGGCCGCATCTCGCCGGATTACTACTGCATGGATGGCACGATCCCGCGCCGCAGGCTGGCCGAAGTGCTGACGGGCATCGACGCGCTGGCGATCGAGTACGGCCTGCGCTGCGCCAACGTGTTCCATGCCGGCGACGGCAACCTGCACCCCTTGATCCTGTTCGATGCGAACCAGCCGGGCGAGTTCGAGCGTGCCGAACGCTTCGGCGAAGCGATCCTTGCCCTGTGCGTGGCCGCAGGCGGCACGATCACGGGCGAGCATGGCGTGGGCATCGAGAAGCTCGATTCGATGTGCGAACAGTTCACGGTGGCGGAGATCGCCGCGTTCATCGCCGTCAAGCGCGCCTTCGATCCGGCCCAGCTGCTCAACCCGAACAAGGCCATACCCACGCTGGACCGCTGCGCGCAATACGGCAAGCGCAAGGTCGAGGCGGGCGTGTTCAAGTTCGCGCAACCGCGCTTCGCACCATACGCCGGGGAGACCGCAAATGGATGAGACGATCGAACAGTTTCGCGAATGCGTGCTGCGCGCCAGCCGCGACAAGACGCCGCTGCGCGTGCGCGGCGGCGGCAGCAAGGACTGGTATGGCCGCGAACTCGCCGGCACCGTGCTGGAGACGGGCCGCCACCGCGGCATCGTCAGCCATGAACCGACGGAGCTGGTGATCACGGCGCGCTGCGGCACGCCATTGCGCGAGGTCGAGGCGGCCCTTGCCGCGCAGGGGCAGATGCTGGCCTTCGAACCGCCGCATTTCGGCGACAGCGCCACCATCGGCGGCGTCGTCGCGGGCGGCCTGGCCGGGCCGCGGCGCCAGGCCGCCGGCGCGGTGCGCGACTTCGTGCTGGGCGCCAACCTGATGAACGGCCGCGGCGAGGTGCTGCGCTTCGGCGGCCAGGTGATGAAGAACGTGGCCGGCTACGACGTGTCGCGCCTCTTGGCCGGATCGCTCGGCATGCTGGGGCTGATCACGGAAGTGTCGCTGAAGGTCTTGCCGCGGCCCGCCGCGGAGCGGACGCTGCGGCTGGCGCTGGACCAGGAAGCGGCGCTGCGCCGCCTGAACGAGTGGGCGGGGCAGCCGATACCGGTGTCCGCCAGCGCGTGGCATGACGGCATGCTGACCGTGCGGCTGTCCGGCGCCGAAGCGGGTGTCGCGGCCGCCGCGCGCCGCATCGGCGGCGAGCCAGTGCCCGACGCCGACTCTTTCTGGCACGACCTGCGCGAACAGCGCCACCCGTTCTTCGCCGGCGATGCGGCCGCGCCGCTGTGGCGCCTCGCCGTGCCGACCACGGCGCCGGCGCTGGAACAAGCCGGCCCCCAGCTGGTGGAGTGGGGCGGCGGGCAGCGCTGGCTGCGCTCGGCCGAGGCACCCGAAGCCATCCGCGCGCTGGCCGCCCGCCACGGCGGCCATGCCACGCTGTACCGCGGCGGTGGACCCGGCGATCGGCGCGGCGAGGTGTTCCACCCGCTGGCGCCGGCCATCCACGCCATCCACCGCAACCTGAAACAAGCATTCGATCCGGCCGGGATCTTCAATCCCGGCCGCATGTACGGAGACCTTTGACATGCAGACCAATCTCGCCAGCCAATACCGGGGGACACCGGAAGGGCAGGAAGCCGAGGCAATCCTGCGGCAGTGCGTGCACTGCGGCTTTTGCACCGCCACGTGCCCCACTTACCAGTTGCTGGGCGACGAACTCGATGGACCGCGCGGCCGCATCTACCTGATCAAGAACGTGCTGGAGGGCGCCGCGCCCGGTCCGGGCACCCAGCTGCACCTGGACCGCTGCCTGACGTGCCGCAACTGCGAAAGCACCTGTCCGTCCGGCGTGCAGTACGGCCGGCTGCTCGACATCGGGCGCCGCATCGTCGAGGAGCAGGTGCCCCGGCCGGCCAGCCAGCGTGCCACCCGCACGCTGCTCAAGGAAGTACTGCCGCGCGGCTGGATCTTCAAGCCGGCGATGAAGGTCGGGCAGTGGCTGCGGCCCGCCTTGCCCGCCGCGCTGCGCGGCAAGGTGGCAAAGCCGGCGCCGCAGGGCCGCTGGCCGGGCGCCCGCCATGATCGCAAGATGCTGCTGCTCGACGGCTGCGTGCAGCCCTCGATGGCGCCGAACATCAACGCCGCCACGGCGCGCGTGCTCGACGCGCTCGGCATCGAACTGGTCGTGGCGCCGAAGGCCGGCTGCTGCGGCGCGATCCGCTACCACCTGAACGACCAGGAGGGCGGGCTGGACGACATGCGCCGCAATATCGACGCCTGGTGGCCGCTGGTGGAGGCGGGCGCCGAGGCGATCGTGATGACGTCTTCCGGCTGTGGCGTGACCGTCAAGGAATACGGTCACCTGCTGCGCCACGATGCCGCCTACGCGGCAAAGGCCGCGCGCATCTCGATGCTGACGCGGGACGTGAGCGAGATCCTGGCCGATTGCGGCGAGGCGCTGGCGGCGCGCATCGATGCCGGGCATGCGGGCAAGGTGGCATACCACCCGCCGTGCACGCTGCAACATGGGCAGCAGATCCGCGGCAAGGTCGAAGGCCTGCTGCGCGCGGTGGGCGTGGACGTGCGGCTGTGCGCCGACAGCCACCTGTGCTGCGGCTCGTCCGGCACCTACTCGCTGCTGCAGCCGGAACTGTCCACGCAACTGCGCGAGCGCAAGGTGGCGGCGCTGGAAGCGACCGGCGCGGAGGCGATCGTGTCCGCCAACATCGGCTGCCAGAGCCACCTGCAGGGGGGCACGGAAAAGCCGGTGGAGCACTGGATCGAACTGCTGGACCGCCTGCTTGAACGCCGGAGGGCAGTCGCATGACGGCGGCCGCCTTCGACCGCGCTTACCCGGCCGACCGGCCGGCCGACGTGTACCTGTTCGGCACCTGCGTGATCGACCTGTTCATGCCGGCGGCGGGGCTGGATGCCGTGCGGCTGCTCGAGCGCGAGGGCGTTACCGTCCACTATCCGCGCGGCCAGAGCTGCTGCGGCCAGCCCGCCTGGAGCAGCGGCAACCCGGAACGCGCGCGCGAAGTGGCGCTGGCCCAGATGGCGCTGTTCCCGCGCGACTGGCCGGTCATCGTGCCGTCCGGCTCCTGCGCCGGCATGATGCGGCACCACTGGCCGGAACTGTTCGCCGGCGATGCCGCTCTGTCCGTGCAGGCGCGCGAGCTGTCGGCGCGCATCTACGAACTGGGCGAGTTCCTGCTGAACGTGCTGCACGTGCGCTATCCCGCGCCGGCGATGGCCGACGAGGACGTGGTTCTGCACACCTCATGCGGGGCGCGGCGCGAGATGGGCACGCGCGGCCATGGCGTCGCCCTGGTCGACGGCCTGCCCGGCGTGCGCCGGCTGGAACATGCGCGCGAATCGGAGTGCTGCGGCTTCGGCGGCACGTTCTGCCTGAAGCATCCGGATATCTCGGGCGCCATGGTGGCGGACAAGATCGCCGCCGCCTGCGCGACCGGCGCGCGCCGGGTCGTCTCCGCCGATTGCGGCTGCCTGCTCAATATCGGCCATGCCGCGCGGGCGGGCGGCGCGCCGCTGGAAGTGGAGCATCTGGCCAGCTTCCTGTGGCGCCGCGCCAATGGCTTGCCGGCGGGGGAGGAGGGCCATGATGGGCGCGCGTGAACGGATGCTGGGGCGCCTGCGCGCCGCCGCGCCCTCCGCGACCGAGGATGTCGCGGCCCTCGACGGCCGGATCGCCGCGCACCATGCGCGACCGCCCTTGGACGGGGCGGCCATGCTGGATGCGTTCGAGGCGGCGCTGCGTTCGTCCCGAGCCGAGGTGTGGCGCGCCGACGCCGATGCGTGGCCGGCCCTGCTGGCGGAGAAGCTGGCGGAGCACGGCGTGAAGCGGCTGCTGCTGGACGTTGGCGGCGAAGAGGGCGCCGCGCTGGCGGGCGCGCTGCCAATAAACATCGAAGCGCTGCCGTTCCAGCGCCCGCTCGAAGATTGGAAGACGGAGCTGTTCGACACCGTCGATGCCGGCTTCACCGTGGCCCGTTCCGGCATCGCCGCGACCGGCACGCTGGTGCTGGCGCCGGACGCCGGCACGCCGCGTACCGTGTCCCTGGTCCCGCCGCTGCACGTGGCGCTGGTGCATGCCGATACGCTGCACGCCACGCTGTACGATGCCGCGCGCGCCGAGCACTGGCGCGACGGCATGCCGGCCAACCTGGTGCTGGTATCGGGGCCGTCGAAGACTTCGGACATCCAGCAGACCCTGGCCTTCGGCGCGCACGGCCCGCGCTGGCTGTGGGTCGTCATCGTCACCGACAGGAGGCAGCCATGAATGCGACAACGATGCATTTCGTGCCGCCCGCGGACTTCCACGCCCGCGCCCGCGAGGCGCTGGACGATGCAAAGCTGCGCGCAAGCTTTCGCGGCGCGATGGATTTCCTGCAGGCGAAGCGCAGCACGCAATTCCCCGACGCGCAGGAACTGGAGCAGCTGCGCGACCTGGGCGAGGCGATCCGCCGCCACGCACTGGCCAACCTGCCGCAATTGCTGGAACAGCTGGAAGCGAAGCTGACCAGCGCAGGCGTGCAGGTGCACTGGGCCGAGACCGGCGAGGAAGCCAATGCCATCATCGCCCGCATCGCCGCGGAGCGCGGCGCGCGCACGATCATCAAGGGCAAGTCGATGGCCAGCGAGGAAATCGAGCTGAATCACTACCTGGCCGACAGGGGCGTGGACTGCATCGAATCGGACATGGGCGAGTACATCGTGCAGATGGCCGGCGAAAAGCCTTCGCACATCGTGATGCCGGCGATCCACAAGACGCGCGAGGAAATCGGCACGCTGTTCGAGCAGCACATTCCCGGCACGGCCTACAGCGACGACGTCGACACGCTGATCCGCACGGGACGCCGCGCGCTGCGCAGTGCGTTCGCCGGGGCGGACATCGGCCTGTCCGGCGTGAACTTCGCGGCCGCCGACACGGGCACGCTGTGGCTGGTGGAGAACGAAGGCAACGGCCGGCTGTCGACCACCGTGCCGGATGTGCACATCGCCATCATGGGCTTGGAAAAGGTGGTGGCGAAGCTGGAGCACATCGTGCCGCTGGCCAGCCTGCTGACGCGTTCCGCGACCGGCCAGGCCATCACCACCTACTTCAACCTCATCTCCGGCCCGCGCCGCCCGGGCGAACGGGACGGCCCGCGCGAGATGCACCTCGTGCTGCTCGATAACGGCCGCACCCAGGCTTACGCGGACGAGCAGCTGCGCGCCACCTTGCAGTGCATCCGCTGCGGCGCGTGCATGAACCATTGCCCGGTCTACGGACGCATCGGCGGCCATGCCTACGGCACCACGTACCCGGGGCCGATCGGCAAGATCATCTCGCCGCACCTGCTGGGGCTGGAAGCGACGGCCGACCTGGCCACTGCGTCGAGCCTGTGCGGCGCGTGTGGCGAAGTGTGCCCCGTGCGTATCCCGATCCCTGCCTTACTCGTGCGCCTGCGGACCGAGGCGAACCGCAACCCGCAAGAGCCGGTGGCCCATCCGCTGCGCGGGCAGGGCGCCAAGTTCAGCCGGGGGGACAAGCTGCTGTGGCGGTTCTGGAGCGGGGCGTTTGCGCATCCGAAGGCGTACAGGTGGTTCAGGCTGGCGGCGACGCGCATGCGGGCGCTGGCGCCGTCCGCGCAGCTGGGGTGGACGCGCTACCGGGCGCCATTGAAGCCGGCAGCGCGGAGTCTGGCTGATTTGCTGGAGGAGCGGAAGCAGCCGGAGTGAGGCGCGATGGCCCCGAGGAACCCACAAGGCAGGCATGTTCACAAAGCACTAGCCTGGGGGCCATTGCTGGCCAAAGACCTTTGATAACGCATGGGTGCATCCTAGAGGGATAGCCGTATGCCAGGAGCCTGCCGTTCTAAAAGCGTCCAAAATGAACCAAAACGGTCTGGTTCGATTTAAATTGATTGATCGATAGTCGAATCGTGTCTAAAAAAACCACTCCCGGTCTAATTTGACCTATTTCAAACGGACGAAAGTTTAAAACAACCTTCTTCCCGCACCGCGGTCCAACCTTTTAGACACATTTAGAAAGGAAGCGACCATGGAGTATGAATCAACCCAGCCGGTGAATCTTCCTGTCACCGATTTTCTGGAACTTGAATTCTATTTGATGGATACACGGCCGGGTGTCAAGCCTGATGCCTTTCTGGCCGAGATGCTGAAGCGATGGCTGCGGGCAGAAAACGAGCGGCTGGCGTTGCGGAAGAGTGGCCCCGCGCTGCGAGGTTTTCAATGGAAAAATCTGTTCCTGCCGGACGGTACCAACTTACGTACTCGCCATGGAAACACGGTCGAGTTCGCCAAGGTGTGCGGTGATCGCATTATCTCGGACGACGGCATCGCCCTGACACCGTCGCAGTTTGCCAATCGCCACATGAAGGGGCGTAACGCCTGGCGCTTTGTTTGGCTGCGATTTCCCGGCAAGGAGCAATGGGTGCGCGCTGGCGACTGCCGGTTGCCTGTCGATGAACAGCGTAGTGGGAGACCTTAATAGACCGATCCGGCCTGAAGAGATCCATAAGGACTAGGCGGCGGTTCTGTTTAGACCGATTCAGGACTTTTGCCGCGAAAAACCGATCGGATTAGCTTCTAGGTGGACGATTTTGGTGCGATTTAGACCATTCCAGCCGCTTCTGGAGTGGATTAGACCGCGCCGCCAAAAGGGGACGCCTTGGCCGCGTCCCGCAGTTTTCCTGGCGGGGCGAATGGCGTCCCCTTCGCGCGGTCGGAACGATTAGTGACGCGAAGAGGCTGACTAGGTTGAGCAGAGCTGCCCGCGCCAGCGCATCGATTTCAGTCTCATAACGTGGGAAGTCCACCGCCGGCAAGCCTGCTAGACGCGCGCATGCAAAAGCCTCGTCACGTTACCGGCTTTCGCCCCATCGCCGCGGTTCTTCAGGTAGCGCTCAGTGATCTGTTCGGGGCGGATGCTGGTAGCCGTCCGATAGCCGCGCAGCAGCATTTGCTCTTCCAGCCGCACCGGGTCGAAGAACGTCTTCAGCGGCTCGCCGTTCTCCGCCAGTTTCGCGCCCAGCATTTCCAACGCGAGCCTTTCCATTGGCGCCAGCAGGGAAGGCGCGACAATGTAGTCGAATACGACCGCGCTGCCGGGTGCGCAACGAGCCATGAAATCCACAGTCCTGAATACTGCCTGTTCGTCCAGATAGGGGGTCACGCCGAGCCAGGAAAAGAAGGCGGGCGCCTTCCTGTCGAATCCCGCGCTCCCCAACGCGGCGTCCAGGTCGTCTCGTTCGAAGTCGGTCGACACGTAGCGAACGGTTTCCGGTACCCCCATGCCGGCCGCGCGAAGAGCATCCCGTTTGCACTGCTGGGTGCCAGCAAGGTCAACTTCGAAAATGCGGCTGCCGTTGGCCGTGTGCCGATATGCGTAGGTATCCAGTCCGGCACCCAGCAGCACGTACTGGCGTACGCCGTTTTGGTATGCGCCGGCCCACTCGTCTTCGGCAAGCCGGCTGCGCACTGCGAGGGCAATGCGCAACGCCTTGCTCATCGGATCATCGCTTTGCGTACTGGCCTGCAGAACTTCCTCGCGCCCCGCGTCGCCCAGGATCTTCAATGCAAGGGGATCGTCGAAAATGCGCGGCTCATCCATTAGTTGATGCATGGCTCGCAGCGCTGCGACCGTACGCGTACTCGATTTCGCCATATTCAATGTGCTCTCCCTCAGTCGATGTTAGAAAGGTGGGGCCAGGCTAAAGCCTGACGTAGGGGGAGGGTCAAGCGGTTGCCCGTCACCAATCCTGGCCGACACTGGCGAAGATGCCTGTAATATGCCATCCTGCCGCGCTTGCAACGGACTGACGACATGATCACCTGCCACGTAAAATACGTTATCGACCCCTACCAGATGGACGCCTTCTAGCGATATTCACGCGACTGGATTCGCATTGTCCGGCGAATGGGAGGGGAGCACCATGGCTATTTCCTGCCCGCCGAAGGGGCTAACAATATCGCCTACTGTCTATTCAGTTTCGCCAGTCTGTCTGACTATGAACGGTATCGCCGCGAGGCCGCGGAGGATCAGGAATGTATGGAGCTGGTAGCCAAGGCCACTCAGCAGAAGTTTATCCTGAGCTATGAACGCAGTTTTTTGCGGCCGCTGCTTCAGTAAGATCCTTGTTTCATGCATCCTGCTTGCCCAAGATGCGCATCCATCCAAGCACATGCCGCCGCGATCACGCCCCGATCGTTGAGGTACCCTGCCACGCATCCCAATTGCGCCCGGGGCACCAGATGCACGGCCTGGGTCTCCCAGCCCATCGCCGCCGGCGTACCACCCACGCGCCGGGCGATGTAGTACCGCGTGAACGTCAGCGTGCGCCGCGAATCGATCAGGAAGTCCACGAGCTCCACGTGCAGGCCGGCCTCCTCGTACGTCTCGCGAATCGCCGTGCAGTGCAGGCTGGCGCCGGGATCGGCGCGGCCTTTCGGGAACGTGGCGTCGTAGTTGCCGAAGCGGTTCGAAGGCGCCACCAGCCAGATACGGCCATCGTCCTCGACGACTACCGCGCCCGCCGCCGCGGAGAGGCCCGCCGGCAAAACGAATGGAGGCTCTTCGATCGCTGCACGAGCGCCGAGCCTGGCCCATGCCTCCGAAGTGCGCGGCGCGCAGTTCCACGGAGCCAGCGGAATGCCGTTCAATGCTTCCGGCAACGCGCCGCCCGGGACCACTGTCGCAACCTGGGTCGGAGCGAGCCACGATGCGGGCGAAGTGGGCGTGGTCGGGTTGCGGATGACGACAGGATTGCCGTCGTCATCCAGGCAGGGGTGCAATTGGGCCATCGGTGCGCGTGAGTCGAACAATGCGGAAGGCCAGATAGTAGCGCATGCTGGCGCACTGCCACCGGTTCCAAACGGAACACCGGGCAACGTGAGTTGTCCCACTCTGCAACAGCGGCGCGGCCGGCAAGCCACGCCGGCCCGGTGGCATGGCGCTTGCTCATCTCCCTGCATCATCCACCAAGAATGCAGGAGACAACATGAAGCGCATCCCCCTCGGCCTCGCCGCCATCGCCGCCATTTCCGTTTCGCTGTACGCCGCTGCCCACGGCAATGTCACGCCACAAAGCGTCGATACCAAGGGCTTGCCCCAACTGGGCGAACAGTGGCGCGACGAGAACCCCTACAAGGGCAACAAGCTGGCCCTGAAGATCGGCGGATCGGCCTACACGCAGAACTGCGCCCGCTGCCATGGGCTGGATGCCGTCTCGGGCGGCATCGCGCCCGACCTGCGGCTGCTTGACCGCGATTGCGTGGCCATCAAGAACGAAGCCAAGAAAAAGGCGTGCTACAAGGAAGTCGACGGCTATTACCTGTCCTCGCTGCGGCAGGGCAAGGTGCGCAACGGCGCCGTCTACATGCCGCCGTTCGAGGGAGTCTTCAACCAGGAAGCCATGTGGGCCATCAAGACCTACCTGGAAGACCGCCGCACGGACGCGAACTGAGGAGCCGCCATGCACAGCGCGCGTATCCAACACAGACGGCCGGCATGGCTGCTGTTGATGACCATGCTGGTGGGGCTGCTGGCCCTCGCGCTGCCCGTGCGGGCGGAATGGCAGCGGATCAGCGAAGCGGGCAGCCTGAAAGTGGCCGTGTACGAAGGCTTCGCGCCGTTCTCGGACCACGGCAAGGGCATCGACGTCGCGCTGGCCAGGGCGCTGGCCACGCGGCTGGGCCTGAAGCTGAACCTGCTGCCGTTCCCGGCCGGCGAAAACCTCAACGACGACCTGCGCAACATGGTCTGGAAGGGCCACTACCTGGGCTATGGCCCGGCCGACGTGATGCTGCACGTGCCTGTGGACCGCGCGCTGATGGCGGCCAACGACAAGGTGGAGATCTTCGCGCCCTACCACGTGGAGACGGTGCGCCTGGTGCGCGACGCCCAGGCCATGCCGGACTTCGACGGCATCGCTTCGCTTGCCGGCAGGCGCATCGGCGTCGAGCAGATATCCATCGCGGCCATGGTGCTGCTGGGCGAAGGCGGCGGGCGCCTGCGCGACGGCGTGCGCATCTTCCCGACCGCCGCGCAGGCGCTGGAGGAGCTGAAGGCGGGCGGCCTCGATGCCGTGCTGGCCAACCGCTCGGAGATCGAGGCGGCCGTGCGGGGCGACCCACGCTACCCGCTGGAACCGCTGGCATTCGAGCGCCTGCCGCGCAATGGCTGGGCCATCGGCATGGCCGTGCGCAAGGACGACACCGAGCTGGCGCGCCGCCTGCAGGCCGCCCTCAACGAACTGGTGGCGAGCGGGGAGCTGCGCGACATCTTCGCCGCGCACGGCGTCACCGTCGCCAGGCCGTGACCGGTACGCATACCAACCAGCAAGGAAGAGGTGGACGATGGACAGGGATATCCGGCTGGCGCCGCACGCGGCGGCCGCTCGCGCGAACGCGCGCATTGCCGATACGGGCCAGCGCGTGACGGCAACCGACGCAGCCCTGCGGCTGATCGACGAACTGCACCGGCGCCATGGTCCCGTGATGCTGTTCCATGCGGGGGGCGACGGCGGCGTGCCGGTCTTCTATCCGGCCGGCGGGTTCGCGATCGACGATACCGACGTCTACCTGGGCAACCTGCACGGCGCGCCGTTCTACGTCGCGCAAGAGCAGTTCGAACAGTGCCGGCACCTGCAGCTGATCGTGGACGTGGCGCCGCTCGACGGCGTCACGGACCCGGCGAGCGGCGCGGCCCGGTTCCTGCTGCGCTCGCGCCTGCTCGGCGACCCATGCCACCCATGATTTGAATAACCACAGGAGGAGATGATCGTGAAAAAACTGATGACGACAATGCTGCTTGGCGCCACCGCGCTGGGCGCGCACGGGGCCAGCGTGACCAATGCAATGGTCGACAACGATGCGAAGGATACCGCCGACGTGCTCTCGTTCGGCATGGGCACGCAGGGGCAGCGCTACTCGCCGCTGAACCAGATCAATACGGCCACGGTGGCCCGGCTGGTGCCGGCCTGGTCGTTCTCGTTCGGCGGTGAAAAGCAGCGCGGGCAGGAATCACAGCCGTTGATCCACAACGGCAAGATGTTCGTCACGGCGTCGTACTCGCGCCTCTTCGCGATCGACCTGAAGACGGGCAACAAGCTGTGGAAATACGAGCACCGGCTGCCCGAAGGGATCATGCCGTGCTGCGACGTGGTCAACCGCGGCGCGGCGCTGTACGACAACCTCGTCATCTTCGGCACGCTGGACGCCCAGCTGGTGGCGCTGGACCAGGAGACCGGCAAGGTCGTGTGGAAGGAGAAGGTGGACGACTACGCCGCCGGCTATTCGATGACGGCCGCGCCGCTGATCGCCAAGGGCGTGCTGCTGACCGGCGTCTCCGGCGGCGAGTTCGGCGTGGTGGGGCGGGTGGAAGCGCGCAACCCGAAGACGGGCGACCTGCTGTGGAGCCGGCCGATGGTCGAAGGGCACATGGGCCACCGCTACGACAAGGATGGCAATGCGATCGAGACTGGCGTTACCGGCACCGTCAACAAGACCTGGCCGGGCGACCTGTGGAAGACCGGCGGCGCTTCCACGTGGATGGGCGGCACCTACGACGCCAGCACGGGCCTGGCCTACTTCGGCACCGGCAATCCGGCGCCGTGGAACAGCCACCTGCGTCCAGGTGACAACCTGTACTCGTCGTCCACGGTGGCGCTCGATCCCGAGACGGGAGCGATCAAGTGGCATTACCAGAACACCCCGAACGACGCCTGGGACTTCGACGGCGCCAACGAATTCGTGACGTTCGACATGGATGGCCGGCGCCTCGGCGGCAAGGCCGACCGCAACGGCTTCTTCTACGTGGTCGACGCCAAGAACGGCAAGCTGGAAAACGCCTTCCCGTTCGTGAAGAAAATTACGTGGGCCAGCGGCATCGACCTGAAGACGGGGCGGCCCAAGTTCATCGAGGCGGGGCGGCCCGGCGATCCGACCAAGGGCGCGGAAGGCAAGAAGGGCACCTCCGTGTTCGCCGCGCCGGCCTTCCTGGGCGCGAAAAACCAGATGCCGATGGCCTACAGCCCGCAGACCAAACTGTTCTATGTGCCGGCCAATGAATGGGGCATGGAAATCTGGAACGAACCGATCACCTACAAGAAGGGCGGCGCCTTCCTCGGCGCGGGCTTTACCATCAAGCCCCTGTTCGACGACTACATCGGCGCGCTGCGGGCGGTGGACCCGAAGACCGGCAAGATCGTCTGGGAAGCGAAGAACACCGCGCCGCTGTGGGGCGGGGCGATGACCACGGGCGGCAACCTCGTGTTCTACGGCACCCCGGAAGGCTACCTGAAGGCGCTCGACGCGCGCACCGGCAAGGAGCTGTGGAAGTTCCAGACCGGTTCGGGCGTGGTGGCGCCGCCTGTCACGTGGCAGGAGGGCGGCACGCAATACGTGGCCGTGGTCTCGGGCTGGGGCGGCGCCGTGCCGCTGTGGGGTGGCGAAGTGGCGAAGAAGGTCAACTTCCTCGAGCAGGGCGGTTCCGTGTGGGTGTTCAAGCTCGCCGGCAAGTGATCCAGGTGTTCTCCTTTTTGGGCGGCTTCGGCCGCCTTTTTTTATCGGTGCACACCGCGGGCCGCCGGAGCAATCGGCCCGTGCAACGGTCCAGAAAATGACAGTCCTGCCGCGAATGATCCAATCCTGCGCAGCCGGCGCCTGCCGCCCTGCGGAAAGCGCGGGCATGCAACTTGCGCTTCAATGAATGCATCGGATCGATGCTGACCAAGACAACAGGAGACGAAAATGAAGAAGATACTGGCTGGGGCAATGGCAGTGCTGGGTACGGCGCCTGCGGCGCATGCCGTGGATATCAAGGCGGGCGACTGGACCGTCAACGTGGGCGGCATCGTCAATGCCTACTACACGCACGTGTCATGCTCGGGCGACGCGCCTGGCGGCCTGGCGCTGGGTAGTCGCGCGCTGGGCTGCGGCGGCGAGGACAGCCGCACCACGATCGGCAACGGCCTGCTGCCCAACGGCCTCGTCACGTCGGCCACGTCGCGGCAGGGCGGCTTCGATGTGAAGGCCCACATCGGCATCTACCACGCCACCGCCACCGACAGCGCCATCGACCAGAACAGCGAAGTCGACGTGCGGCAGGCCTATTTCACGTTCGGCAACGAGGCGATGGGCACCGTAAAGCTGGGGCGCGACAACGGCATCTTCGGCGCCAATGCCATCTTCGGCGACATGACGCTGGTGGGCGCCGGCGCCCCCGTGCAGGCGACCCAGCGCGGCCGCGTCACGCTGGGCCACATCGGCGCGGGCTACAGCTATGTCGGCTACTACGGGCAGATCGCCTGGAGCGCGCCGAAGATGGGTGGCCTGGGCTTCGACGTGGCGCTGGCAAGCCCGGTCAGCGATTCGCCCATCGTCGCCGAGGGCCGTTACAAGGCCAGGTCGAACCCGCAGGTGCAGGTGCAGGCCACGTACAGCGTGGGCGGCGTGAAAGGCTGGATCGGCGGCAAGTCGCAGAAGTTCACGGGCGCCGCGCCCGGTACCGACGACTTCACGATGGCGGCCTACGAGATCGGGGCATCGTGGCAGGCCGGTCCCGCCGGCGTGCTCGTGAACTTCCAGGGCGGGCGCGGGCTCGGCATCCTGTCCGACGCGGACCAGGGCGACGTGCGCTCGAAAGCGTGGTTGGCGCAGGGCACCTACAAGCTCACGGACAAGCTCAAGCTCGGCATCGGCTACGGCATCAGCAAGAACGACCGCGACGCGCCGGGAACGGCCGGACTCGAGTCGAACGCCAACCTCACCGTGGGCGGCTACTATGCGCTCAATTCCGTCATCACGCTGGTCGGCGAGGCCGGCCAGACCCGGTCGAAGGCCTTCGGCGGCGCCAAGGCGCGAATGAACGGCGCCGCGCTGGGCGGCATCATCTTCTTCTGAGCCATGGCCACCGCCCACCATGGCGCCGCGCGCGTGACGCCTGCGACCGCAGTGCTGCTGGCGATGCTCCTCCTCCTCGTGCTGGCAGCGCGGCCGGGGCAGGCCGGCACGCTGACCCGCGCCCAGCTGGCGCAGCGCTTTCCCGCGCTCGTGGTGGGCGAGCGCGATGAGGCGCTGCCGGCCTGGCCGCTGTTCCGCCGGGAAGGCGCGGCAATGGTCCTGGCCGGCTACGTGTTCGAGTCGATCGACCTGGCGCCGCTGCCCGGCTTCGCGGGCGTGCCGCCGAACCTGCTGGTGGCCATCGACGCGGGTGGCACCTTCCTGGACGTGGCCGTGCTCGCCCACCACGAGCCGGTGTTCCTGGAAGGGCTCGGAGAGGAACCGCTGCGCCGCTTCGCGGCGCAGTACCGCAGCGTGTCGCTGGCGCAGAACGTGGCGATCGACAGCAGGGGGGCGCGGCTGGCCGATGGCCGGCATGCCTACCTGGACGGCGTGGCCAAGGCCACCGCCTCCATCCGCATCGTCAACCAGGCCGTGCTGGCCGCTGCCTTGCAGGTCGCGCGCGCGAAACTGGGCTTCGCCCAGGGCCGCGATCCCCGCAGCATGGCGCGCGTGCGCACCGGCTATCACGAAGCGCTCGACGCACAGGCCATGCTCGCGCGTGCACTGGTCGTGCGCAAGCGCCTCGCCAACGCCGACGTCGAGCGCCTGTTCGCCGGCAGCGCCGGCGCCGGCCTGGACGGCGAGCAGCAACCCGATGGGACCTTCGTCGATCTGCGCACCGTGCTGGTGTCGGTTCCCGCCATCGGCAGCCAGCTCCTCGACGGCGCCAGCTGGCGCCGGCTGGCGGCGCGGCTGGAGCCGGGCGACCACGCGCTGCTGGTGCACTGGTCCGGGCGGTACGACCTGCTCGGCGAGGATTTCGTGCGCGGCAGCGTGCCGCAGCGCCTGCAACTGCGCCAGGATGGGTTGCCGCTGGAACTGCGCGACCTCGACCTGGAACTGCGCCTGCGCGAGCCTGCCGCCTGGCCGGCCGGCCAGTTGGCCGTGTTCCGCGTGCTGGCGCAGACGGGCCTCGATCCCGGCAGGCCGTTTGATGTCATCTTGCCCATCACGCGCAGCAAGGGTATCGTCTACCCGGAGCGCATCACGCGCGATGCCCGCGTCGTCTATGCACTGCCGCGGCGCTTTGTCGACGCCGCGCCGCGCGAGGAGAACGACTGGCGCGCCAGCTGGCACGCGCGCCGCGGGGAACTGGCCATCCTGGGGACGGCCGTGGCGGTGCTGGCGCTCGCGCTGTGGCAGCAGCGCCGGCTGGTGGCGTCCGGCTGGCTGGGGCGCTTTCGCACCGGCTACCTGCTGTTCACCGTGGGCTTCATCGGCTACGTGTCGCAGGCCCAGCTGTCCATCGTCAACGTCACCGGCGCCGTGCAATCGCTGCGCGACGGCCGCGGCCTCGGGTATCTGCTGTTCGACCCGCCCACGCTGGCGCTGTGGGGCTGCGTGCTTGCCTCGCTGCTGATCTGGGGCCGCGGCACGTTCTGCGGCTGGCTGTGCCCATTCGGCGCCCTGCAGGAGTTCGCCGGCAGGCTGGGGCGGCTGACCGGCCTGCGGCCGCGGCGGCTGCGCACGGCGCAAGACCGGCGCCTGAAACGGTTCAAGTACGCGGTGCTTGCCGTGCTGCTGGCGGCGGCATTGGCGGCGCCGCCGTGGGCCGGCTGGCTGGCCGAGGTGGAGCCGTTCAAAACGGCCGTCACGCTCCACTTCGCGCGATCGTGGCCTTTCGTGCTGTATGCCGCCGGCCTGCTGGTGCTGGCGGCGTTCGTGCACAAGTTCTTCTGCCGCTACCTTTGCCCGCTCGGCGCCGCGCTGGCCCTGCTGGGCCGGGCTCGCCTGCTCGACTGGATTCCGCGCCGCGTCCAGTGCGGCACGCCATGCCAGACCTGCCGCCACCGGTGCGACTACCAGGCGATCGCGCCCGGCGGGGCGGTGGCGTACGACGAATGTTTCCAGTGCCTGGACTGCGTGGAGATCCACGACAGCCCGGCCCGCTGCGCCCCGCTTCTCGCCCAGTCGAAAAACGGGCGCACGATCGCGATCGTGCCCAGGGAGACATCATGAAACGACGCCGCTTCATTGCCGCATCGCTCGGCGTTTGCGCCATCGGTGCGGCGCCGGCCGGCACACGCCTGCTCACCGGGGCGACGCTGGCCTTCGGCGCCTCGGTAAGCATCGCCGCCGTCCACCACGACCGCGCGGTGGCCGAACGCGCCATCGCGGCCGCCCTGTGCAGCGTGCGTGCCGTCGACCGCCTGATGAGCCTGCATTCGCCGCGCAGCGAAGTCGCGCGGATCAATCGCGACGGCATCCTGCGCCGGCCCTCGCGCCAGTTGCTGACAGTGCTGGAGGAAGCGTGCCGGCTGTCGCGGTTGACCGGCGGCGCCTTCGATATCACGGTGCAGCCGCTGTGGCAGGCATTCAGCCGCGCGGCCGCCGCGCCGGGCCAGCCCCGGCTGCCGCGCGAGCGTGATCGCCTGGATGCGGCCCGGCAGGTGAACTGGCGCCATGTCGAATTCGACGCCGCGGCGGTGCGGCTGACCCGGCCGGGCATGGCGATCACGCTCAACGGGCTTGCGCAGGGCTACGCTGCGGACCTCGCGCTGCAGGCATTGCGCGAGCATGGCATCGCGGCGGCCCTGCTCGACACCGGGGAGTTCGTCGCGCGCGGGCGCAGGCCGGCGCGCGACGGGGGAGAGGGGCGTCGGCCCTGGAACCTTGGCGTGCGCCATCCGCGCGACGCCGGGGGCCTCGCGGCCGTGGTGCGGCTGGATGACCGTGCCATGGCCACGTCCGGCGACTACGCCAGCACGTTCACGCCGGACCGCCTGCATCACCATATCCTCGACCCCGCGACGGGTTTCTCGCCGGTGGAGCTGGCGAGCGTCACGGTCATGGCGCCGACGGGCCTGCAGGCGGACGGCCTGTCGACGGCCTGCATGGTGCTGGGCGCGGCGCGCGCGCATGCGCTGGCCGCGCGCCTGCCTGGCGTGGACCTGCTGACGGTCGACAAGCATGGCGTGGCGCGCCGCTCGCCGGGCTTCGCGGCGGTCGAACTGCCGCCTACCTGATATGGGGCAGCTTCCGGTAGATCGTGTTGCGCGAGACGCCCAGGGCGCGCGCCGCGGCCGAGACATTGCCGCCATGGGCTTCCAGCGTCCGGGCGATGAGCTGCTGCTCCATGGTCTCCAGGCTGGCGCCGCCGGGCGGCACCGGCTGGGGTGCCGCCGCGGCGGGCAGGGCGGCCGGCAGGGCATCGTGGCCGTCCGCATCGGTGCGCAGGTCGTCCAGGAAATCGTCCGGCATGTGGTGCGGTCCGATCACGCTCTCGTCGCCCGCCATCACGATGGCCGTGCGCAGCAGGTTCGTCAGCTGGCGCAGGTTGCCCGGCCATTGGTGCCGGCGGAACAGCGCCATCAGTTCGGGGGCGATCTCGTAGCGCCCCTGGCCCGATTCGGCGGCGACAATCTTGCGCACCACGGTTTCCAGGTCGGTGCGCTGGCGCAGAGGCGGCAGCTTGACGACCAGCCCGTTGAGCCGGTAATACAGGTCTTCGCGGAACAGCCCGCGCGCGATCCGATCGCGCAGGTTGTGGTTCGTGGCGCAGATCACGTCCACGTTGACGGGGATGGACTTGGTGCTGCCCAGCGGCGTCACCATGCGTTCCTGCAGCACGCGCAGCAGCCTGGCCTGCAGGCTGAAGGGCATGTCGCCGATCTCGTCGAGGAACAGCGTGCCGCCATTGGCCTGCACGATCTTGCCGACCGCGCCTTTCTTGCGCGCGCCCGTGAAGGCGCCATCCTCGTAGCCGAACAGTTCCGATTCGATCAGCGTTTCCGGAATCGACGCGCAGTTGACCGGCACGAACGGGGCGGCGGCGCGCGGCGAATCGTTATGGATGGCCTGGGCCAGCAATTCCTTGCCGGTGCCGGTCTCGCCCATGATCATGATCGGGATATCCTTGCCCAGCACCCGGGCCACGCGGTCGATCACCTGTTCGAGCTGGGCATCGCCGGTGCGCAGGTAGCGCAGGCCCGACAGCCGGCGCGCGGCGGCCGGTTCCGGGCTGGGGCGGGGCGGTTCGACGGCACCGGGGCCGCCCAGCGCCTGCTGGAAATGATTGTGCAGGGAACGGAACTGCGCGCGCGCCGCCACCCGCACGCCGCTATGCATGCACAGGTCCAGCAGGCCGGGCGTGGCGGTGCGGTAGTGGTCGTACAGCGCCGAGATCGACAGGCCGAACAGGGAGCTGAACGTGTGGAATTGCAGGGCGCCGTACGACAGGCCCAGCTGGAACAGCCCGCTGCGGTTCGCCGACAGGAACCGGCCGCCCGGCGAGAACGAGGCGATGCCTTCCATCAGCGTGCCGATGAACTCGGGCCGCGCGTGGAAGTGCAGCGTGATCGCATCCTCGAACGTGGACGAGAACAGCTGGTTCTCGACCATCAGCGCGGACATGCGCACCAGCGCCATCGTGTGATTGTGGAAGCTGCGCTGGTCGCCCGAAACGTCCAGCACGCCGATCACCTTGCCGTGGTGGTCGGAAATCGGCGCCGCCGAGCAGGTGAGGAAGTGATTCGCCTTCAGGTAGTGCTGGTCCGCGTGCACGAGCGTGGGCTTGCCTTCCGCGATCGCCGTGCCGATGGCGTTCGTGCCCCGGCATTGCTCCGACCACGCCACGCCGGGCTGCAGCGCGACGCGGTTGGCCTTTTCCACGAAGTCGTCGTCGCCCAGCGAGTGGAGGATCACGCCGTCGGCGTCCGTGAGGATCACCATATTGTGCGTGTTGGCGATCTGCTGGTACAGCGTCTCCATTGCCGGCAGTGCATGCCGGTGCAGCAGGCGGTTCTGCTCGATCAGCATGCCGAGGTCACCGCGCGCCAGGGGCGCCGGCTCGACATTTTCGCCACTGCGCAGCCCGAACGCCTGGGAGCGCCGGTGCGAAGTCTCGATGGTCTGTGCATATTGCTCGGGGCAAGCGAGCGGATTGCCCAATTCTGGAACAGTGCGCTGGTACATGTCTCCATCCTTTCGCCGTCTGGCGCGGCGGTTCAAGCTGCTGTGTCGTAATGTAGCACCTGTACCAGCCTGTAACACAGGAAGGCGGCACAGGTGTTGCTTGAAGACTCAAGCAAGCTTGATGCCTGCACGGTGCGGCGCAGGATGGAGGAGGGCGGCTACCGCCTGCCGCCCGACTGGCCCTTGCCCGTCGCCGCCCAATAGATCCCGCCCATCAGGTGGCCCAGGTATTGCGGGTCGCGGTACATCTCGCCGTTGTGGCCGAGCGTGGTCACGAACACGCGGCCCTTCTCGACCGTGTGGTACCAGGCGATCGGATGGTCCTTGCCCATGCCCTGCACGGTCTGGCCCGGCCAGATCTTCGTCGGGTCGTAGCTGCTTTCATCCACACTCAGCACCGTGTTGATCTTCACATTGTAGGGATTCGTGGTGACGTAGAACTCGTCGCTCCAGATCCACCGCTCGGGCAGGCCGAACGTGGCGGGGAAGGATTTGTCGGCCACCGTCACCACGCCGGTCTGCAGCATCGGGTGCGGGCCGACGCTGCGACCGACCAGCTTTTCATACCATACCCACCCGTTCGGCGGCGTGATCGCGGCGCGGTGCACCACGATCGCATTGCCGCCGCCGCGCATGTAGTCCTCGAACTTCGCCCGCTGCGCGGGATTCAGTTCCTCGCCGGGCGTGTTCAGGAACATCACGGCGCCATACTGTTTGAGGTCGCCGTCGAACGCGGCCGGCTTGTTCGTGTACGTGACCTCGAACGCGTGCAGCTTGGCCAGCCGTTCCAGGCTGTCGCGGGCGATGGGGATGTATTCATAGTGGTACTTGCCGGGCATGGCCAGCACGAGCAGCTTGAACTGGCTGTCCGCATGGGACACGGCAGGGGCCAGCAATGCTGCGCTCGCGGCCAACGTCATCAATGCTTTGTTCACTCGGTGTCCTTGAAGATGCGCTTAACGATGCGCTTTACGGTGCGGGCACGCCTTCCGGCGCGCGGTTGCCGCGCGGGACGAGCCAGCCGCCGTCGGCCAGCCAGTCCGCCAGGCGGTCGGGCCAGTGCTGCAGCGAGACGCGCTCGCCGCGCTGGCCCACGTTGAACGCGTGGTCGGTGTCGGCGTACAGGTGCAGCTCGGCCGAGACGCCGGCCGCCACGAGCTGCTGGTACAGCGCGATGGTGGGCGGCATGCAGCAGGTGTCGCGCGAGCCGGCCACCAGGAAGGCCGGTGGCGCACCCTTGACGGCCCTCGCCGGCACGCCCAGCGGGCCGGGATAGACCAGCACCTGGAAGTCGGGCCGGGCGCTGGCGCGGTCTACCGCGTCGCGGGCGGCGAAGCCGGCCGGTTCGGGATTGTCGGCCACGAGCGACACGAGCTCGCCGCCGGCCGAAAAGCCCATCACGCCCACGCGCGCCGGATCGATGCCGTATTCGGCGGCATGGGTGCGCACCCAGCGCACCGCGCGCCGCAGGTCGGCCGCGCCATCGCCTTCGATCGTGTAGCGCGAGCCCTCGTCCCGCGCCAGGCGGTACTTCAGCACGAAGGCCGTCACGCCCACGCGGTTCAGCAGCCTGGCGGCGGCCACGCCTTCGTTCTGGAACACCAGCATGCGGTGCCCGCCGCCCGGTACCACGATGACGGCCGCGCCGTTGGCATGGCGCGGATCGGCGCGCACCGCCGTCAGCGACGGCGCGTGCACATTGCTGATGTAGACGCCGTCCTTCACGGTTTCCGGTTCGGCGCGGCGCTGTTCCGAGCCGGGGGCGCCGTCCGGCCAGAGGGGAATGGCGGCCTGCTGGGCGGCCGCGGCCGCACAGGCGAAGGCCAGCAGGAGAAGTGGCAGGTGTTTCAACCGCATGGTCAGATCCGCGTCCTGTACAGGCTGTGGTGGGTGAGGATATAGAGCGTGCGCTTGTCGGCGCCGCCGAAGATCAGTTGCAAGGGCCGCTCCGGCACGTCGATGCGGCCGGTCTGCCTGCCGTCCGGCCCGTAGACGAACACCTGGCCATTGGCCACGTAGACATTGCCCGCGCCATCGACGGCCGCGCTCTCGCCGCCGCGGTCTGCCACCTGCTTCAGGTCAGTGAGCGCGCCGCCCCGGCCGACCAGGCCGCTGAACGTGCGGTTTTCCGAGCCGTTGGTGAACACGACGCGCTCGCCGACGCGGGCGCTCACGAAACCGTGCGTGTTCAGCGTGTCCGACCAGCGGAAGCCCAGGTGGTCCGGCGGCCCCTGGCGCAGCACGCGGAAGGCGGGCAGCACGAGCGAGCCGTCCGGCGACACGTATTCCTGCGCCTTCGGCAGCGCCACGTCGCGCGCGAACATCTCGGCCAGCGTGGTGAATTCGTACGTATCCGGGTTCAGCTGGTCGCGGAACTCGCCGTTTTGCCAGAAGTTGACGGGCACCGCGACTCTCGCCCGCGGGCGGTCGGCCACCGGCGTGGGCTGGAGCATCGCGATCTCGGTGCCGGGCGTGCCGGGCTTGAACGCGTAGACGGAAGCCTGCGGCCCGAACGAGGACAGCACGATCACGTTGCCGCTGCCGTCGATGGCCAGGTTGACCGGATCGAGCGGCGCATCGCGCACCACTTCGAGGCCGCGCTCGTCGCTGTAGCCGTAGATGCGGCGCCAGTGGCGGTCGACGAAGTACAGCCTGCCGGCGGCGTCGACGGCCGCGCCGGCGATGGACCAGAAGCCTGTTTCCAGCTTTTCCACCTTGCCCTGGGCGGGCGGCGCGCTCTTCTGCGTGCCCGTGTAGTCGAGTACCGCGAACTCGCGCTCGCGCACGTCGATCTTGTTCGTCACGTCGCGGATCGCGTTCTCGTACGGGTATTTCGAGGCCCGCAGGAAGGTGGTGCAACCGGCGTCGTCGCAGGTGGCGATGCCGCTCTCGCCGTTCACGTGCACGTTGCGGAAGCGGACGTCGGAGGAATTCGTGATCGTCACCGCGGCCGGCATCGGCTTGAGCGAGCGCGTCACGCGGTAGCCGTGGTAGTTAGCGAACAGCAAATTCTTCGAATTGCGGATCTCGAGCGAGACGGCGTCCATGCCGTCGCGCACCTCTTCCTCCGTTTGCGGCGCCAGGAATTCCCAGTTTTCGACGCCGTCGAGCACGATCTCGGCGCGCACGTGGTGCTCGGCCGACAGTTCGTACACATGGCCCGGCGTCTTGGTGTTCGTCACGTAGAAGCCGGCCTGCGCGTAGCCGCTGGGCGACCAGATGCCGGAGAAGGTGCCGCCGCCGCCATCCGTGACCCATACGCTGGGGTACTGGCGGTCCCAGTGCCCGGTGGTATCGAACTTCGCATCCTTCTTATACGGGTCGGCGCGGCTGCCGTCATACAGGCGGGTGCCGTGGCCGCCCTGGATGCGCACGTCGTCCACCAGCGACCGTTCGCCGGCGCGCCACAGCAGGGCGACCGCGCGCTGGTTCACCTCGCCGGTGGCCAGGCCGATGCCGGAGACGATCGCACCGCCGCCGCGCGCGCTTTCCAGCAGCGCCTTCGGGCCGTCCACGCCCTGGTACTTGGGCGAGCCGTTCGGGATCAGCAGCTGCGTGAGGCCGGGGTGCAGGCCGACCAGCACCGTGTCCGGCTTCAGCCGGATCGTATCGTTGACCACGTAGAAGCCGAGCGGCAGGTAGACGACGCGGCTGCTGTCGATGGCTTTCTGGATAGCAGCCGTGTCGTCGGTGGTGCCGTTGCCGGCCGCCCCGAACTTCTTCACATTGACCCACTCCTTCGACGGCGGCAGGAGGCGCAGGGCGCGCTCGCGCGCCGGCGTATTCGCGGGCAGGGCAGAGGTCTTGTAGTTGGTGGCGAACTGGCCCGGCTCGCCCAGCTGCTTGAGCGTCAGGCCGTGGTTGAATTCGTCGACACGGTAATTGCGGCTCGCATTTTTTCCAGGCGCCTCGAGCGTCTTGCCGCTGTCGCGGAAGCGCGCGAACACGGGCACATTGCGGGCGATGGCCCGCTCGAAGCCGACCTGCGTGTAGACGTTGTTTTCGTTGCTGACGATGAGGGCCGCCTTCGATACGTTCTCGAAGCGCACGTCCTTGCCCCACAGCCAGTCGCCGTAGCCGCGGTTGATTTCCACGCCCACCGGCGTGTTGCGGATGTCGACATTCACCATCGTCAGCCCCGCCTCGTGCTCGCGGATCGCTGCGTCGCGCTGGCCGTCGAACGAGGAATCCATCAGCGTGAATTGCCAGGCCGGCGAAGTCTTCTCGGCCAGGATGCCGTAGCGGCCGCCGTAGAAGCGCAGGTTGTAGGCCACGTTGCCCACGTGGTAGACGCCGGCCAGGCCGGAACCGATGTGGAAATCGATGTGCGACAGGTTCGAGTGCTGCGCCGTGTGCATGCGCACGGCCGCGGCGGCCGGGTTGCCGTCGCCGATCTCGAAGTCCACGTTCGACAGCGCCGAATAGAAGGTGGACGAGTTGGCGTCGCGCACCGGCTTGTTCTGCGGGTCGAACGGCACGGCGCTCGGCACCGGCACGGGCACCTTGCCGACCCGGTACTGGTCGCCGCCCGTGAAGATGATCATGTTCGCCACGCCCTTCTGGAAGCCGGGCGTGTTCGGCGCCAGCACGAACACGGGGCGCGTGGGGCCGACGCCGTAGACGCGCACAGCCAGTGGAATCGTCAGCGTGCGCGTGAGGCGGTAGCGGCCGGACGGCAGGAAGACGACGCCGCCTTGCTCTTCATTCGCCGCCTTGTCGATGGCCTGCTGCAGCGCCGCCGTGTCATCGGCCTTGCCGTCGCCCGTGGCGCGGGCGACGATGGCGCGGGCATCTTCCGGCATCGTCTGGTAAGCGGACACCGAAGCGGCCTGCGCCGCCGAAACCGCCAGCGTGGCGGCCAGTAGGAACTGGGTTTTCAACGCTTGTCTCCTGTTGTTGTATGAGAAGTCTTATGGTCGAACTCGTGTCTCGTGGGGTCTGACCCCACGGGACACGAGCTCGGCCGTACGCGCTAGCCGACGGCCGCCGACAGCAGCAGCACGAACACGAGCCCGAAGCTGCCGACGAGGGTTTCCATCAGCGTCCACGAACGGAAGGTGTCGCGCAGCGTGAGGCCGAAGTATTCCTTGAACATCCAGAAGCCGGAGTCGTTCACGTGGCTGCACATCAGGCTGCCGGCGCCCACGGCGAGCACCATCAGGTTCGGGTCCACGCCGCTCGTGTGCACCAGCGGTTCGACGATGCCGGCGGCCGTCACGCCCGCCACCGTGGCCGAGCCCAGGCAGATGCGGATCAGGGTGGCGACGAGCCAGCCCAGCACCAGCGGCGGCACCGGCGTGTCCGCCAGCAGGGCGCCCAGTTGGGCACCGACGCCGGTCTCCACCAGCACCTGCTTGAGCGCTCCCGCGCCGGCGATGATCAACAGGATCGGCGCGATTTCCCGCATCGCTTCCTGCGGCCCCTGCATCACGCGCGCCAGGTTCCAGCCGCGCGCCAGCCCGAGCGAGACGATGGCCACGGCATACGACAGCAGCATCACGATCAGCGGGTTGGACAGCACCGCCAGCGCCGGCGCGAGCGAAGGGTCGGCCATCGTCGCCAGGGTCGTCGCACCCAGCAGCACCACCGGCAGCAGCGCCGTGGCGAAGCTGTTGAACACCCCGGGCAGCTCGGTCTCCGGCACGTCCGCGCTCTTGAAGATCTGCGCCGGCTCGCCGCGGATGTGCCTGAGCGTCGTCGCGAACACGGGGCCGGAGAGGATCAGCGTGGGGATCGCCACGATCAGGCCATACAGCAGGGTCGTGCCCATGTCCGCATGTACGGCGGACACCAGCGCCACCGGCGAGGGGTGGGGCGGCAGGAAGCCGTGGGCGATCGACAGGCCCGCCAGCACGGGAATCGCCAGCGCCACCGCCGGCCGGCCCGACTGGTACACCAGCGAGAAGATCAGCGGGACCAGCAGCACGAAGCCCACGTTGTAGTACAGCGGGATGCCGACGACGAAGCCGGTGATCGTCAGCGCCACCGGCAACCGCCGCGGCCCCAGGGCGGCAATGAGGCAGGTGGCAATGCGCCGGGCGGCGCCGCTGTCCGCGATCAGCTTGCCGAACACGGCGCCCAGGCAGATGATCACGACGAGCGACCCGAGCAGGTCCCCGATGCCCTTCTCGATCATCGCCGGGATCTTCGCCGGCGGCACGCCCAGCAGCAGGGCGGCCACCAGCGCCGCCACCACGAAGGCCAGCAACGGCTGCACCTTGCCCCAGGCGATCAGCACCGTCAGCAGGCCGACCGCCAGCAAGACCCATAACAGGTTCAGCACTTGCCGTCACCCGTCAGTACGTATAGCGCAGGCCGACGCGGTAGGTACGGCCCACCACGTCGTACAGCGTGGGGTTGATCGCGAAGCTGGCGTTGGCCTGCGGCGCCGGTTCCGGATCGCGGTCCGTCAGGTTGTCGATCTTGAAGTAGGCCTGCAGCTGCTTCGAAAAGTTGTAGCTGCCGCCGAAATCGACATACGTGGCACCCTTCATCTTGTTGTCGTAGATCGTCGGATGGGTGATCGTCGACACCGGGCAATTGGTCTGGCACTCGATGAACTCGTTGCTGTACACGCCGTCGCTGAACCAGCGCTGGCTGAGCGTGAAGCTCATCTTGTCGTTTTCCCAGGTCTGCTGGGCCAGCAGCTTCCACTTCGGCGTGCCGCCCAGGTTCACGCCCGCGCCCTCGGTGGGGATGGTGCCCACCACGCCGGAGTTCGTGATGAAGTTCAGCGTGCGGGTGGCCAGCGCGCGTACCGTCAGGCGGCCCGGCAGGTTCAGCTTGTCCAGGTTCGTGCGGTAGGCGCCTTCGATGTCCACGCCTTTCGTGTGCAGCGAAGCCAGGTTGAAGTTCTGCAGCGTGACCGAATTGTTGCCAGGGCTGTTCAACACCAGCGCGCCGCAGATTTCCTGGTTGCCGGCCACGCACAGGTCCACTTCCTGCTGCGCCGTCAGCGCCGAGACGACGTCGGTGACCTTGATGTCGAAGTAGTCGACCGATGCCGAGAAGCCGCGCGCCCACGAAGGCTGCGACAGCACGATGCCGATCGAGTTGTTGCGCGCCACTTCCGGCCGCAGGTTCGTGTTGCCCACGGTGCGCTGCTGCACGGAGATCGTGTTGCCCTGGTATTGCACGACATTGTTGATGACCACCGGCGCGGCGAACAGCTCGGAGAGGTTGGGCGCGCGCACGTCCTTCGACGTGACGGCGCGCAGGCGCAGGCCGTCCACCGGCGTCTGCCACGTCGCGCCGGCCTTCCACGTGTTCACACTGCCCGCCGTGCTGTACTTCATCGGCCGGTCGGCCAGGTTCAGGTTGAACTCGCCCCAGCGCTCGGATTTGAAGAGCGGCATGTTCAATTCCAGGTAGGCTTCGCGCACGCTGTAGCTGCCGTCGCCGTTGTGGTAGTTCCCCGCATACCAGTTGTTGCCGACGGTCGCGTTCAGGATAGGATCGGCCGGATACTGGTACGAGTTCGGCGACAGCTCGTCCACGCCGGCGCCGTACGGATCGCCGCGCACCTGGTACTTCTCGCGGCGGTACTCGGCGCCGAACGCCATCAGGATCGGGCCGGCCCAGCCCTCGAAGGCTTCGCCGTTCATGTTGAAGCTGGCCACGTCCTGGCTTTGCGTGGTGTACTGGCGCGGGCCGTTCGGCGGCGCGATGTACGCCCAGGCGCCTGGGGAGATCGGGTTGTCGCCGATGATGTTGACGGGCACGCAGCCCGATGCGGCGGCGACGGGGTTGCGGCAGGCGATGGAGCCATTGGGCAGGCGCACCGCGTCGATGGCCGCGTTGTAGCGGGCATTGAGCGTGATGTCGTGCACATTGATGTTGGTGGTGTTCTCGCCGCGCGTCACGTAGGTATCGTACGACCATTCCTTGCCGAACAGGGGAATCTTGCCGTCCGCGCCGATCACGAAGCGGCGCTGCGTGCGGGTCGGGTGCACATTGATGTTGGCGGGGAAGTTCGCGTTCGCCGTGCCGTACTGGAAGCTCGTGATGTTGTTGGCCGCGCAGGCGGCCTGGATCGAGGCGGGCACGAACGGGTTGTCGCACTGGATCGTCAGGTTGGCGTTCTTGGCGGCCCCCGGGTTCGGCGAGAAGTGCGATTTCACCTGGCCCCAGTTGGCGGTGAAGTAGATCTCGTTGTCCGGATTCAGGTCCCACGATACGCGGGTGTACGCCACTTGCCGCTTCAGGTCCATCGCCAGGTTGGTGCCGGCGCCCACGCTGCCGGACAGGTCGCCGCCGATGCAGAACGGGTTCACGCAATTGGTGACCGCGCCGGTACCGGTGGGCACGCCGCCCGAGCCGTACTGGAAGCGGTAGGGCGCGCCGCCGGGTCCGAAGGCGATGCCCTGCAGCGGCCCATTCGTGATCAGGCCGTACTTCGCATACTGGTATTGCTGTGCGTGGTGGATCACGGTGTACTGCGGGCGGCCGTCGTTGGTCTGCGCCAGCGGGCGGATCTGGTAGGCCGAGTTCCTGAACCACGTGCGGCCGTTCGGGCCCACCTCGCCGAAGCCGGGCGAATCGATGCCCATCTCGCGCATGAATTCGCCGGACAGCGTGACATGCAGGCGGTCGCCGGCGAAGCTGCCGCCCCAGGCGGCTTGCAGTGTGCCGTGCTCGTCGTCGTGGTACTTGGTCTGGCCGCCCTCGACGTTGACCTTGAAGCCCTTGAACTTCTTGTCCGTGATGAAGTTGACGGCGCCGCCGATCGCGTCCGAACCGTAGGATGCGGAGGCGCCCCCCGTCACCACGTCCACGCGCTTGACGAGCAGTTGCGGGAACTGGCTCACGTCCGTTACGCCGGTGACGTTCGCGCCCACCACGCGCTGGCCGTCGAGCAGGGTCAGCGTTCGGATCGTGCCCAGGCCGCGCAGCGAGAGGGACGACAGGCCCTGGATGCCGCTGCTGGTGCTGTTGGTGCTGGTGGTGCGGCCCGTGCTGCCCTGCAGCGCGGGCAGCTCGGCCAGCGTGTTGAACAGGTTCGGCTTGGCGGCGCGCTCCAGGTCGGCCGTGGAAAGGCTCGTCGTCGGGGTGGGCTGCGTGAAGCCGCGCGCGGCGATGCGGGTGCCGGAAACCTGCACCACGGTGGTCGGTTGCGCCGAGGCGCCGGTGGCCGGTTCCTGCGCGGCCGCTGCTTCCTGCACGCTCGTCGCTTCCTGCGCGCCGGATGCGCCCTGTGCGGGTGCCGCTTCGCCGGTCGCGCCGGATGCGCCCTGTGCGGGTGCCGCTTCACCGGTCGCGCCGGATGCGCCCTGTACGGGTGCCGCTTCGCCGGCGGCGCCGGATGCGCCCTGTGCGGGTGCCGCTTCGCCGGCGGCGCCGGCCGCAGCCTGCTGCTGCGCGTGGCCGGGCATGGCCAGCAGCGCGCAGGCGCTGGCGACGGCGAGGTTGATCAGGGTCCGTTGGGTTGGTGTACGCATGTCTGTCTCCTTTTGTGGTGCCTGGCGCGCTCGCTTGGCGCGTCCTCCATGTGCAACATCGATCTATGACTGCCGTGCGACCTGCTTCTCTCCGGTCACCCGGCGTGGATGATCCTTTCCACCAGGGCGGCGGGTGCCTGCGCGATATCGAGCGGCACGCCGCCTTCGTCGTCCTGCAGCGGTTCCAGGTCGCGCAGCTGGCTGTCCAGCAGGGCGGGCGGCATGTAGTGGTCGGTGCGCTTGCCCAGGCGGTCGGCGATCAGCTCGCGCGGCCCTTGCAGGTGGGCGAAGCGCAGGCCCGGATCGGCCTGGCGCAGCAGGTCGCGGTAGCGGCGCTTGAGTGCCGAACAGGACACCACCAGGCCTTCGCCGCGTCCGCGCGCATTGCCGATCTCGCCGGCCAGTGCCCGCAGCCAGCCGGCACGGTCGGTATCGTCCAACGGAAAACCGGCGGACATTTTTGTCACGTTCTCGGGCGGGTGGAACTTGTCGCCCTCGATGAAGGGCACGCCGAGCCGCTGGGCCAGCGCGGCGCCCACTGTGCTCTTGCCGCAGCCGCATACGCCCATCACGACCCAGCGCTGGCCGCCGGCGGATGGGTTGTCGGGCAGGGCGCTTGGTGGTGTCATGCGTGTCTCCATATGGATGAATTGGTAGTTAGCGCTATCATTGCCTGCCTTTGCGGGCGGGTAAAGTCCTTATTTATGCTGCGATGCAGCATGGAATCGCGGTATTCCCGGTTGCCCCTGGCCGTATCAGGACGAATTTCCCTCTTGGCGAGCGAACAATAGCTGATAGCGCTATCAGTTGTGCGGAGCGCAAAGATCGGTTGCACGAATGTTGTTTTCGCAACACTCGGCGATTTGCATACTGTTTTGAGGAAATAGTTTCCCGAAAAATGGGGTACGTCCCCATTTTTCCGGAAACATCGCGGGGCGCTACTGGATCGTCAGCACGGCCGGGCAGTGATCCGGGAACTTGTGCCGGGCCGCCGTGGCGCCATCGTAGGGGATGCGCGCGTAGGTGAGGCGGCCCAGCGCGGCCAGTGAACGGCTGACGAGGATATTGTCGATCGCGGCGGGCGCGTGGCGGTCGAGCGGGGAGCAGCGTACGTGGGCCTGGCCGGCGGTGGCGCGCAGCAGCACGGCGCCTTTCGGCCGGCCGTCGCTCAGGGCATTGAAAACCGCGTCCGGCCTGGCTTCGTCGTTCCCGGCATCCATCACGGCATCGAGTTCGAGTCGCCGGTTGAAGTCGCCCAGCACGGCAAAGCGCACGTTTTCGGCGGCGCGGGCGTCGATCCACCGTTCGAGCACGGGCACTTGCTTGCGCAGGCCGGCGCACGGCGGGAAAGCCGGTGCTTCCGCCAGCGATCCGGCGAAGCAGCCGCTCTTCAGATGCACCGCCAGCAGCCGCACGGCGTGCGGCGTGCCGGGATACAGCGTGATGTCGGCGCCGGCGCGGGTGGCGCCGTCGATATCGAGTTCCTTCAATTCCGGGTTGCAGGCGTAGGGAATGCCGGTGCGCACCGCGAAGCCCACTTTCTGCGGATTCGGGCGCGATATGAAGCAGGCCAGCTGCCAGCCCTCGCGGAACACGGTGGCCGCCGCTTCCGGGCCGTCGACTTCCTGCAGGGCCACCACGTCCGCGGGGAGGCGCCGCGCCACGTCGGCCAGGGCATCGAAATCGGCGGCCACGCGGCGCGGCAGCGGCGGGCGGTCCTTGTTGCACGGGATAGCGCGCACGTGCGACGGCGGAAAGCCGGGCGTGCACCTGGCCAGCAATGCATCGTGGGTGCCGGTGGTCATCAGCCATTCCATGTTCCAGGTGCCCAGCGCGAGGCGCTCGACCGCCGGCAGCGCAGCGCTGTCCAGCGCCGCGTACTGGCCCTCCAGGCCGCCCAAGCGCTCCATCCACGAGCCGTACATGGGATTCGGAATGACGAACCAGCGCCGGCCGATTTCATCCTCCGCCAGCGCCACCAGCGTGCGGTCGCGCGCATGCAGCGCATGGGCCTGGGGCGGCGAGACGAAGTCGCGCATGTCGTCCCCCACCAGCATCACGATGCGATGGGCGGCGCCCACCACCTGGCGGCGGCTGGTCTTGTCGGTGCCCCAGCCGGGGCGTTCGCCCTTGAACAGGAAGGCACCCGGATCGTCCGCGCGGGGAAAGCCGAGCGCGCGCATGTTCGCCATCGTGTGTTCCTTCGCCTGGCACGGATTCTCGCCGGCGAAGCACTCGCGGTTCGACACGTAGAAGATGCGCGCGCCCGCCTTGTCCACGGCCTGGGCGAATGCCAGCGCGCCGGGCACCGGCAGCGCGCGCCGCTGGGCGATCCAGCGCGCCCAGCCGGCCTCCTCGAACGGCACGCCCTCGCGCACCAGGTGCGCCTCGTAGGGGCTGTTGTCGAGCATCGTCTCATCGAGGTCGACGATGACGGCGGGCGGCAGTTTCGCCACGTCGCTGCCGCGCTGCTCGATGGCGGCGCTGTCCGGCGCGGCGATCGCTTCCTCCAGCATCGTGGTGGCGTTGCGGAAGATGGACAGCGTGGCATAGCGTGCCTCGGGCGCCTGCTGCAGCCACAGTACGCCGCTCAGCAGCTCGCGCTGCTCGACGGGTGGCGGCGCGGCGGCGGCCAGCGGCAGCCAGGCCGCCAGCAGGGCGGCGGCGATGGAACGGATCGGCGGGTGCATCGTATCTCCCCTTTGTGATAGGTATGGCAAGAATGCTGAGCGCAGTGCGGGCGATTGTCCAGCGCGGCGTGCTATCCGGCGACAGTCGGATGAGTCGCGGCGGCCCCACGCCGGTGCTAGGATAGCGGTTCGGCCATCCCGACCGACTATTCCGGAGCCCACCATGAAGACCGCGATCGAGCCTGCAAACGTAAAACCGTTCTCTACCCGTAAGGTGCTGCGCGTGTTGCTGGCGACGGCGGCGCTGCTCGCCATTCCCGCCCTATCGATGCTTGCGGGCGGCGCGTTCGACTGGGGCGCCCTCGATTTCGCCGCCGCCGCGGCGCTGCTGGCCGGGGCGGGCCTGGCCATCGAGCTCGCGATGGCGAAGCTGCGCACGCGGTTCGCGCGGCTGGCCGCCGGCGGCGCGATCGTGCTGGTGCTTCTGGTGGCCTGGGCTGAGCTGGCGGTGGGTATCTTCCACTGAGCTGCGCGCCGGCTTGCCGCTTGCAAGCCAATTGCAGTGCGCGCAGCGTTGCGAGGAATTCGTTAGCATGGCGGCATGCCAACCCGACAATAGCCGCCCGATGTCCTTCCTGATCGTCCTCTCCGCCCTCGCTTTCCTGATGTTCGCCGCATACCGCGGCTATAGCGTCATCCTGTTCGCACCCGTCGCCGCGCTCGGCGCCGTGCTGCTCACCGAACCCGCCGCCGTCGCCCCCGTGTTTTCCGGCATCTTCATGGAAAAGATGGTGGGCTTCGTGAAGCTGTACTTCCCCGTGTTCCTGCTGGGTGCCGTGTTCGGCAAGCTGGTCGAGATGGCCGGCTTCTCGCAATCGATCGTGCATGCGGCGATCCGCTACATCGGCCGCACGCGCGCCAACGCCGTGATCGTGGCCGTGTGCGCGCTGCTCACGTATGGCGGCGTCTCGCTGTTCGTGGTGGTGTTCGCCGTGTATCCGTTCGCGGCGGAGCTCTACCGCCAGAGCGGCATCCCGAAGCGCCTGATGCCCGGCGCGATCGCCCTCGGCGCCTTCTCGTTCACCATGGACACGCTGCCCGGCACGCCGCAGATCCAGAACATCATTCCCACCACGTTCTTCCAGACCACCGGCTGGGCCGCGCCCTCGCTCTCCATCGTGGGGGCGATCGCCACCGTGGTCGCCGGCCTTGCCTACCTGGAATGGCGCCGCCGCTCCGTGATGGCGACGGGCGAGGGCTACGGCGCCGACGACGGGAAGGCGGCCGCTTCCTCGTCGGAAGGCTTGCCGCACCCGCTGCTGTCCCTGGCGCCGCTGGTGCTGGTGGGCGTGGCCAACTTCGTGCTCACCGCCGCGATCACGGACCGGTACGGCACCAGCTACACGCTCACCTCGGACCTGCTGCCGGGCCTGAAGGCGCCCGTGGAAACGCCGATCAAGACCGTGGTCGGCATCTGGGCCGTGGAAGGCGCGCTGTTGCTGGGCATCCTCCTCGTGTGCGTCACGGCGTTCGGGCGTATCCGCGCTTCGTTCGCCGAGGGAACGAAATCGGCCGTGGGCGGCGCGCTGCTGGCGGCCATGAACACGGCTTCCGAATACGGCTTCGGCGGCGTGATCGCCGCGCTGCCGGGCTTCATCGCCGTCAGCGAGGCGCTGCGCAAGATTCCCGACCCGCTGGTGAACGCGGCGATCTCGGTCACCACATTGTCCGGCATCACCGGCTCGGCATCCGGCGGCATGAGCATCGCACTGGCCGCGATGGCCGACAGCTTCATCGCCGGCTGCAACGCCGCCGGCATCCCGCTCGAGGTGCTGCACCGGGTCGTGGCGATGGCCAGCGGCGGCATGGACACGCTGCCGCACAACGGCGCCGTGATCACGCTGCTGGCGGTGACGGGGCTCACGCACAAGCAGTCCTACAAGGATATCTTCGGCATTACCATCATCAAGACGGCTGCCGTGTTCTTCGTGATTGCCGTGTATTACCTGACGGGGTTGGTGTAGGCACCCGGACACGGCGCGGGCGCGCGCATCGCGCCCGTGACGCACCGATTGCATTTGCTTATGCGTTTTTCGTCCTTGGCCGGGCGCGCCGCCACCGGGCATAATCGGGCGCCCGATTTGTACCCCGAGAACGACCACCGCATGGACAGCCCCGCCGATACCGACCGCCTGGTCCACTGGCTGATCGACAGCATCGAGCTGGAAGCGGCCGCCTTCCACGTGGGCCAGTACTGCGGGCGCTGGCGTGCCTCGACGGCCGGCCGGGGCCTGGGCAGTTTCCACCTCGTGCTGCATGGCAGCTGCTGGCTGCATGTCGAAGGCCGCGCGCCATTGGAGCTGGGCCCGCGCGACGGCGTCTTCCTGCTGCGCGACATCCCGCACTTCCTCGGCCCCGATCCCGACCCGCGGGCGCCGCTGCCGGCCGGCGGCATGCAGCCGCTGGGGACGCCCGGCGCGGACACGACGGGCATCGCCTGCGGCTTCTTCCAGTACCGCGGCGCCCTCAGCACGCTCATCGTGGATTCGTTCCCGGACGTGGTGGAATTGCGCGCCGAGGATGCGTCGATCCGCGCGGCCGGCACCGTGTTCGACCTGATGCTGGCCGAGGCAGGGGCCGACCCGGACCTGCCGCCGCCATTGATCTCGCGCCTGGCCGAGCTGCTGTTCTTCTATGTGACGCGGCACGTGGCGCGCCAGCATGACGTGGTGTCCGGCCTGATGGCGCTGGCGCGCCGGCCCGAATTCACCGCCTTGCTGGAAAAGATGATGGCCGATCCCGGCCACGACTGGTCGACGGAGAACATGGCGCGCACCGTGCACATGTCACGCTCGAGCTTCTACAAGCATTTCGTGGACGCGAGCGGCCAGCCGCCGGCGCAATTCCTGCTGCTGCTCAGGATGAAGATCGCCGCGCAGCGGCTGAACCATGGCGAGACGATCGAGCGGGCCGCCGAGCACGTCGGCTACCGCTCGCACGCGGCGTTCTCGCGCGCCTTCCAGAAGGTGATCGGCGAGCCGCCCGGCGCATTCCGGCGGCAGCGGCGCAGCCTGGATCCGGCGCCGCAGCTGAATTGAATGTGGACGATGGAGCAGAAAAACGCGACGCTTGCGTCTTTTCGTCCATCAACTCAGCCCCATATAATGCGGAGTCAACATTCCTAATCGAGAGTCCATCATGTCCCGTCTCACGCTGCATACCGTCGATACCGCGCCCGAAGCGAGCCGCCCCTTCGTGGAAAAGGCGCTGGCCAACAATGGCTTCCTGCCGAACCTGATCGGCGTGCTGGCCAATTCGCCGCAGGCGCTGGAGATGTACATGACGGTGTCGGGCATCAACGCGAAAACCAGCCTCACGCTGGCCGAGCGCGAAGTGGTGCAGATCACCGCCGCGCGCATCCACGGCTGCGATTTCTGCGTGGCCGGCCACACCGCCGTGGCGCTGAAGAAGGCGCAGCTGCCGACCGAAACGGTGCGCGCGCTGCAGCAGGGCCAGGCGACCGGTGACGCGAAGCTGGATGCCGTGGCCGATTTCGCCAAGGCGGTGATCGCCACCCGCGGCGCCGTGGACGACGCCGCGCTGCAAGCGTTCCTGGCCGCCGGCTACAACGAACAGCAGTCGCTGGAAGTGGTGCTGGGCGTGGCGCTCGCGACGCTGTGCAATTTCGCGAACACGCTGGCCGGCAGCGCCATCAACCCGGAGCTGCAACCCTACGCGCCCGGAGCCATCTGATGGCGGGCGCACGTTCCATCGAACTGCCGGCCGCGCTGGCCGACTGGCTGGCCAGCCACGCCGACCAGCTCGATACGACGCAGGAGCTGGCATCCGAAGTGGTGCCGCGCCTGGCGGAAGCGAAGCTGTTCGCCATCGGCGTGCCCCAGGCGCTGGGCGGCAGCGGTGGCGACGTGCGCGATGCCATCGAGGCGATCGCCGCCGTGGCCGAACGGTCGCTGACGGCGGCCTTCGTGTTCTGGGGCCACCGTACCTTCATCGAATACGTGCTGCAAAGCCCGAACGCCAGCTTGCGCGAGCGCTGGCTGGCGCCGCTGCTGCGCGGCGAGATCGCCGGTGCCACCGGCCTGTCGAACGCGATGAAGTTCCTGTCCGGGATCGAGTCGCTGCAGATCACCGCCACGCCCGAAGGAGAGGGCTGGCGCCTCGATGGCGGCCTGGCCTGGATTACCAACCTGCGCAAGGAAGGTTTTGTTGCCGCGGCCGCCGTCACGTCGGCCGCCGGAGCCCCGCCGGCCGTGATCGCGTTCCGCGGCGATGCGCAAGGTGCGGCGCGCAGCGCCGACCTGGACCTGCTGGCCCTGCGCGGCAGCAATACCGCCGCCATCAAGCTCGATGGCGTGCGCATCGGCGAGGCCGATGTGATCACGCACGACGCCCGCAGCTGGCTGCCGGCCGTGCGTCCGGCGTTCCTGGGCATGCAGTGCGGCATGTCGATCGGCCTGGCCCGTGCCGCCCTGGCCGCCGCGCACCGGCTGTGCACGGCCTCGCGCAGCGGCCTGCTGGCCCGCGTGGAAGCGCTGCAGGTGGAGCTGGCGCGCGCCGTCGAGCAGCTGGAGGATGGCGTGCATGACGGCCGCTTCAAGGCCGCCGCCGCGCCGATGTTCCGGCTGCGCATCTCGCTGGCCGAGATCGTGCAGCAGGCGGTGATGCTGGAACTGCAGGGCAGCGGCGGCCGTGCCTACCTGATGAACCACGACCGCAACTTCGCGCGGCGCTGGCGCGAAGCGGCGTTCGTGCCGATCGTGACGCCGAGCCTTACCCAGCTGCAGCTGGAGCTGCAGAAGCAGGCCGCCGCCGCAGGTCGCGCATGACGGCGCCGGAAGTCGCGGTGGCGGGCGGTCCCGCCCTCGATGCGCGCGGGCTGCGCTTCGGCTACCAGGGCAGGGCGGTCGTCGACGGCGTCTCGCTGGCCATCGGCAAGCGGGAGATCGTCTGCCTGCTGGGCGGCAGCGGCTGCGGCAAGTCCACCCTGCTGCGCGGCCTGGCCGGGCTGGCCGCGCCGGATGCCGGCAGCGTGACGTTCCTCGACCAGCCGCTGCTCGCTCCGCATCCGCGCGCGGCCCTCGTGTTCCAGCAACCAAGCCTGTTGCCCTGGCTGGACGTGCGCGCCAACGTGGGCTTCGGCCTCGATTTCGCGCGCCAGCCCGCCATCGAACGCGCCGCTCGTGAAAAGCGCATCCTCGACGCCATCGAGGCGGTTGGCCTGGCCTCGCACGCACACGCGTATCCGGCGCAATTGTCCGGCGGGCAGGCACAGCGCGTGGCGCTGGCCCGCGCCCTGGCGCGCGAACCCGAGCTGCTGTTCGCCGACGAACCCTTCTCGGCGCTGGACGCGATCACGCGGGCCGAGATGCAGTCGCTGCTGGTGGACCTGGTACACCGCTGGCACACGGCGGCGCTGCTGGTCACGCACGATATCGACGAAGCGATCCTCGTGGCCGACCGCATCCTGCTGCTGGCGGGGCGGCCCGGCCGCATCGCGCGCGAATGGCGGGTGGACATTCCCCGGCCGCGCGAGGATCATGGCGACGAGATCGTGCGCCTGCGACTCGAGATCGTGCATGAACTGCGTGTCGCGGCCCTGCGCGACGCCACCAACCAAACTGGATAACCAAGATGAACAACAAAGACAACATCCATATCTGCGCTTCGTCCGACTGCGGCTGCGGCATGACGCGCCGCGACTTCCTGCGCATGTCCACGCTGGCCACGGCCAGCGCCGCGGCCCCGCTGCTGTTTGCCGGCGATGCCCGCGCCCAGGCGTTCAAGGGCGACGACCAGCCCGTGAAGATCGGCTACCTGCCGATCACCGACGCGGCGCCGCTGCTGGTGGCGCATGGCCGCAAGCTGTTCGAGGCACAGGGCCTCAAGACCGAAGCGCCGCGCCTGTTCCGCAGCTGGGCGCAGATCGTGGAGGCGTTCGTGTCCGGCCAGGTGAACGTGATCCACCTGCTGTCGCCGGCCACGCTGTGGGTGCGCTACGGTTCGAAATTCCCGGCCAAGGTGGTGGCGTGGAACCACGTCAACGGCTCGGGCCTGACGGTACTGAACGACATCAATTCGGTGGCGGACCTGGGCGGCAAGACGGTGGCGATCCCGTTCTGGTACTCGATCCACAACATCCTGCTGCAAAAGCTGCTGGCGGCGAACAAGCTGACGGTCGTGACGAAGGGCCGCAACGCCGAGCTGAAAAAGAACGAGGTGAACCTGGTGGTGCTGGCGCCGTCGGAGATGGTGTCCGCGCTGGCGGCCAAGTCGATCGCCGGCTATATCGTGGCCGAGCCGTTCAACGCGCTGGCCGAGACGGCCGGCGTGGGCAAGATCCTGCGCTTCTCCGGCGACGTGTGGAAGAACCACGCGTGCTGCGTGACGTTCCTGGCCGAGCGCGACCTCGCCGAGAAGCCGGAGTGGTCGCAGCGCGTGACGAATGCGATCGTCAACGCCCAGCTGTGGTCCCGTTCCAACCAGGTGGAAACGGCCAAGCTGTTGTCGTCGTCCGGCTCGAACCGGTACACGCCGCACCAGCTGCAGCCGCTGACGAAGGTGCTGGCCGTGACCGACTACACGGAATACCAGAAGCGCGGCATCGTCGCCCACCCGGCCTGGCAGCAGCGCCGCATCGACTTCCAGCCGTATCCGTTCCCGTCCTACACCGAGGAGCTGGTGCGTGCGCTGGCGCAGACGAAGGTCGAGGGCGACACGAAGTTCCTGGCCGGCCTCGATCCGAAGTTCGTGGCGCGCGACCTGGTGGACGACCGCTTCGTTCGCAAGTCGATCGCCGCCGCCGGCGGTCCCGCCGCCTTCGGCCTGCCGGCCAACCTGCTGCGCACTGAAACGGTGGCCGTTTGACGATGCCGGCAACGATGTTGGCAAGGGCGCTGCTGCCCGTGGTGGGCATCGCGCTGGCGGTGGCGCTGTGGGCACTGGGCGTCTCCGCGCTGGAGGCGCGCACGCCGATCGCCGCCGCCTTCGCGCCGCTGGCTACGGCGCATGCCTTCATCGAGATGGTGAAGGGGCCGGATATCTGGCTGCACGTGGCCGTGAGCCTGAAGCGCGTGGGCATCGGCCTGCTGTGCGCCATCGTCGTCGGCGTGCCGCTGGGGATCCTGGTGGCACTGTCGCGCGGCTTCTCGCAGGCGAGTACGCCGCTGTTCCAGCTGCTGCGCATGGTGTCGCCGCTGTCGTGGATGCCGCTGGCCGTGATGGCGCTGGGCGTGGGCGACGCCCCGGTCTATTTCCTGCTGGCTTTCGCCGCCACGTGGCCGCTGATGCTGAACACGGTGGCCGGCGTGGCGCAGCTCGATCCGAACTGGATGCTGCTGGCGCGCAGCCTGTCGGCCACGCGCTTCGAGATCGTGTGGCGCGTGGTCCTGCCGGGCATCACCGCGCACATCCTCACCGGCGTGCGCCTCGCGATCGGCATCATCTGGATCGTGCTGGTGCCGGCCGAGATGCTGGGTGTGTCCGCGGGCCTGGGCTACTTCATCCTGGACACGCGCGACCGGCTCGCCTATTCGGAGCTGACCGCCGCCATCATCCTCATCGGCCTGCTGGGCTACGCGCTGGACTACGCCGCCCGCGCCGCGCATGCGCGGTGGCTGCATGCGAAGCCGGCGAAGCAGGGCGCATTCAGCTGACCTTCTACAGTCGAGTCCGTGTCATGGTGCCTGCCCCCCTGACACGAACTCATCTGTCAAGAGCAGGCGATCGTCCTGGTTGCCGCGCTCTCTCAACCGCATTCGGGCGCCGCGCGCCCGGCATTGATATAAAATTACCGCCAGCCTGAAATCGTTGTCAACGACTTGGAGAGGAGCTGGGGATGAGTGTGGATCTGGATCGACGTGGTTTCGTTCTCGCCGCCGGCGGCGCCATTGCGGCGTCGGCGATCGGTAGCGGCGCGCTGGCGCAGCCGGCGGGACGCAAGGTGGGGTATGCGATCGTGGGGCTGGGCGGGTATGGCCTCGGCCAGATCATCCCCCAGTTCAAGAACTGCGAGCGGAGCCGGCTGGTGGCGCTGGTGTCCGGCGACCCGGCCAAGGCGAAGCGGGTGGCGGCGGAGTACGGCGTGCCCGAAAGCGGCATCTACAACTACGAGAACTACGACAAGATCCGCGACAATCCCGATATCGACATCGTCTACATCTGCCTGCCGGTGTCCATGCACGCCGAGTACACGATCCGCGCCGCGAAAGCCGGCAAGCACGTGCTGTGCGAGAAGCCGATGGCGGTGTCCTCGAAGGAGTGCGAGGCGATGATCGCCGCCTGCCGCCAGGCCGGCAAGAAGCTGATGATCGGCTACCGCTGCCACTTCGAACCGACCAACCTGGAAGCGATCCGCCGCGCCCGCGCCGGCGAGATCGGCAAGCTGCGCTACTTCCGCTCCGAGCACGGCTTCAATGCCGGCGATCCGAACGCATGGCGGCTGAAGAAGGCCATGTCCGGCGGCGGGTCGATGATGGATATCGGCATCTATGCCTTGCAGGCCGCGCGCTACATGACGGGCGAGGAACCGGTCTCCGTCTACGCGAAGGAAACGACCGACCGCAACGACCCGCGCTTCCGGGAAGTGGAGGACATGATCGAGTTCCAGCTCGAATTCCCGTCCGGTGTGATCGGATCGTGCATGTCGATGTACAGCGCCAACCAGAACCACGTGCTGCTGATGGGCGACAAGGGCCGCATCGAGATGGAACCGGCCACGGCCTACAGCGGCAACCGCCTGTGGGTCGGCAAGGGCCGCGAGAACGAGATCAAGCCGCCGCCCGGCCCTGGCAAGACGCAGTTCGCCGGCCAGCTCGACCACCTTGCCCAATGCGTGCTCGAGAACCGCGAGCCGATCGTGCCGGGCGAGGAGGGCTTGCGCGACATCCGCATCATCGAAGCCGTCTACCAGTCCGCCCGCGAAAAACGGCGCATCGCCCTCAAGGCCTGACGGGAAACATTTCCCGAACACCGGTGGCTTTATAGGGGATTCGCCGAGCATGCTCGGTGCCGATAAAGCGGTGGTGGCATGCATGCCACCACTCCTCCCAGGCTCCGATTTTTTGGAAATATTTCCTGAAAATCGGAGCCTGTCACCGGTTTTCAACATCGATGCTCGTCAAGGGTTGTTTTTGCAACAGTTTCCGTTAAGCTAACGTCTTCTGATAACGATACCACAGAGGAGACCATGCTGAAACGAACGACGCTGTCCGCCGCGATCGCGCTGGCGCTTGCATTGCCGGCCTTGGCGGCCGATCAGGCGCGGGCCGAATGGGAGCAGCCGGAAGTGGTGGCCGTGAACCGGCTGCCCATGAAGGCCACTTTCTTCAACTACGAATCCGTCGACAAGGCGCTGGCCGGCGACAAGGCGGCGTCGAACTGGTTCAAGTCGCTGGACGGCGCCTGGTCGTTCGCCTACTCGCCGAACCCGCAGGCGCGACCGAAGAACTTCTACAAGCCTTCGTTCGACACCAGCAAGTGGGCCACCGTGCAGGTGCCCGGCATGATGCAGGCGCAGGGCTATGGCAAGCCGATCTTCACGAACATCCAGTACCCGTTCCCCGCCAACGAGCCGTTCATTCCGCACGATTTGAACGAGGTGGGCTCCTACCGGCGCGACATCGAACTGCCGGCGGACTGGAACGGCCGCGACGTATTCCTGCATATCGGCGCGGCCGGCGCCGCGTACTATGTGTGGGTGAACGGCGAGCGGGTGGGCTACTCCGAGGATTCCAAGCTGCCCTCCGAGTTCGACGTGACCCGCTTCGTGCGCGCGGGCCGCAACACGGTGGCGATCGAGGTGTATCGCTGGGCCGACGGCTCCTACCTGGAAGACCAGGACTTCTGGCGCGTGTCCGGCATCGAGCGCAGCGTCTACCTGTATGCCGAACCGAAGACGCGCCTGCGCGACTTCAAGGTGACCGCCTCGCTGGACAAGACATCCTACCGCGACGGCCGCTTCGAGCTGGCCGCCGAGGTGGCGGGCGACCCGGCCGTCGTCGAAGTCCGCGCCCGGGTGCTCGACGGCGCGCATTCCATACTGGAGCTGAAAGGTTCGGCCGGCGCCGAGCGCACGGTGGTGCTGTCCGGCGCCGTGCCGGAAGTGAAACCCTGGTCGGCCGAGACGCCGAACCTGTACACGCTCGTCGTCGAACTCCACGACGTGCAGGGCCACCTGCTGTCGGCCACGTCGCGCCGCATCGGCTTTCGCACCGTGGAGATCGCCGATGGCGAGGTGCGCGTGAATGGACGCCGCGTGATGATCCGCGGCGTGAACCGCCATGAGCACGACCCCGTCACGTACCGCGTGATGTCGATGGAGTCGATGCGCCGCGATATCGAGATGATGAAGCAGGCGAACGTCAACGCCCTGCGCACTTCGCACTACCCGAACGATCCGCGCCTGTACGACCTGGCCGACGAATACGGGCTGTATGTGATGGACGAAGCGAACATCGAGTCGCACGAATACATGGAAAAGGGCGACCGCGCCGGCAGTCCCGAGGAGCGGGCGAAGATCCAGCTGGGCTACAAGCCGCACTGGCGCGCGGCGCACCTGGACCGCGTGAGCCGGATGGTGGAGCGCGACAAGAACCACCCGTCGATCATCTTCTGGTCGCTGGGGAACGAAGCCGGGACGGGCCCGAACTTCGAGGAGGCCGCGGCCTGGATCAGGAAGGCCGATCCGACGCGGCTGATCAGCTACCTGGGCCACGGCACGCTCATCGAGAAGCACTCGCCGAACGACTACGTGGACATCTACGCGCCCATGTACGACGACATCACGAAGATGATCGACTATGCCCAGGACCCCGGCTTCCGCCAGCCGATGATCCAGTGCGAATACGCCCACGCGATGGGCAACTCGCTGGGCAACCTGGAAGACTACTGGGAGACGATCCGCGCGCACCGCAAGCTGCAAGGGGGCTTCATCTGGGACTGGGTCGACCAGAGCGTGCTCGCGAAGGACGAGCAGGGAAGGCAGTACTGGGCCTCGGGCTTCGACCTGAATCCCAAGCGGGGCGACAACAGCGTGATCGGCGACGGCGTGGTGCGCGGCGACCGCACGCCGGACCCGGAATACTACGAGCTGCAAAAGGTGTATTCGCCGGTGGTGTTCGAGGGCAGCCCGGAAAAGGGCCGCATCACGGTCGTCAACCGCTACGACTTCCGCAACCTGGATCACCTGGACTTCGATTGGGAGCTGCTGCGCGACGGTAATGCGGTTGCGAATGGCCCGCTTGCCGGCGTGAAGGCCGAAGCGGGCGCGCGGCAGGACGTGCGGCTGGCACTGCCGGCCCGCGCGCGGGGCGATGGCGAATACGTGCTGACGGTGCGTGCGAAACTGCGCACGGCGGAGCAGGGCGTCGCCGCTGGCTCCGTGGTCGGCTGGTCGCAGTTCGTGCTGCCATCGGCCGCCAAGCCGGCACGCGCCGTGGCGGGCGTCACGCCACAGCGTGATGGCGATTCGATCGTGCTGGCGACGCCGTCCGCGCGCCTGGAACTCGATGCCAGGACGGGCACGGTCAGCTACAGCGTCGGCGGCCAGCCGGTGCTCACGGGCGGCACGCCGAACTTCTGGCGCGGCATGACGGATAACGACGAAGGCACGGGCACGATGAAAACCCATGCCGTCTGGGGCGATTTCACGAAACGGCGCCAGGTGCGCGACGTGACGATCGACCGTGACGCCGTCAAGGTGCTGTACTCATTCGGCGCCGGCGCCGCGCACTGGGAAAACGTCTACCGCATGCAACGCGACGGCAGCGTGGACGTGCAGGCCACCTTCATGCCGCTGCGCGACGACCTGCCCGACCCGCTGCGCCTCGGCCTCTCCTTCGCCAGCGTGCCGCGGCTCGACACGCTGAGCTGGTACGGCCGCGGCCCGCATGAGTCCTACGTCGACCGCAAGACCGGCGCGGCGCTGGGACTGTGGAACGGCAAGCTGGCCGACCAGTACCACGGCTACATGCGGCCCCAGGAAAGCGGCAACAAGACCGACGTGCGCTGGTTCGCGCTGGCCGGCGATGGTGTTCCGGGCATCACCGTGCGCGGCGCCACGCCGCTGGCGTTCAACGCGTTGCCGTTCCCGTACGAGGACCTGTACCTGCGCCCGCGCGGCACGTGGAAGAGTTCCGACATCGGGCCGCGGGGCAATGGCAGCGTGCTGATCGACCTGGCCCAGGCCGGCGTGGGCGGCGACGACGGCTGGAGCACCAACGGCCGGCCGCTGGTCAAGTACCGCATCCCGCTGGAGAGGGCAAGCTACCGCTTCACCATCGCGCCGCGCTGACGCCCGGCGGTTGCAGCTGAGCCCGTGTCTCTGGGGTCTGACCCCACGAGACACGAGCACGACCGTAGCAACGCATGAGCTCGTGTCACTCGGTGCCTGGCACCATGAGATGGCACCATGTGACACAAGCTCATCCATTCCGTCACTCCGCTTTGCCTCCCCTACCAGTCAGCCATCATCCATGCCACTCAATTTGTTGAGCGTTTGGCTGATGATGCAAATTCACAACGATGATGCATGTTACCCGTGACTCCAGCCTGGCTGTGAGCGCATACTCGTGAGAACTGGTCCGGCCAATCCAAGGACTGGTCTACCAGTACGAGTAACTGATCTAGCCAATTTCAAAAAAGACAGGCGGAGGAGACGTATGAAGTACTTAGCACAACCCGGATTGCGCCGGGCGAGGATGGCGCTCGCGGTGGCGGTCGCGGTAGGCGAGATGACTGGCCAGGCGCATGCCCAGGCGGCCGCACCGGAGGCCCAGGCCGAAGTGCAATCGGTCGTCGTGACCGGCTCGCTGATCCGCCGCAGCGCAGCCACCGAGGGCGCCACGCCGCTCACCACGATCAGGGCCGCCGAGCTGGAGACGCGCGGCCATACCGAATTGAAGGACCTCGTGCTGGAGCAGCCGCAGTCGCTGTCGCTGGGCACCAACTCGGGCGCCGCGGGCCCGATGACGAACCTGCGCGGCCTCGGCCCGATGCGCACGCTGACGCTCCTGAACGGCCGCCGCCTGGCCAACGAGCCGTTGCAGGACCAATACGTGTCCGTCAACGTCATCCCCCGCATGGCACTCGAGCGCGTGGAGACGCTGGCCAGCGGCGCGTCGTCCACCTATGGCGCCGATGCGATCGGCGGGGTGCAGAACTTCTACACGAAGCGCGGCTTCGAGGGCGTGGCCGTGAAGGCCGAATACGCCACGCCGGAGATGAGCGGCGGCGGCGATACCACCAGCTTCGGCGCCATTGCCGGCTGGGGCAATCTCGGGCGCGACGGCTGGAACGCTTACATCGCCTTCGACCACCAGAAGAAGACCGCGCTGTTCCAGGGCGAGCGCGCCGAGCAGCACGATCCCGACGTGCTGCGCACGCTGGGCCTGGGCCTGCAGCCGGACGGCCGCAACCCCAGCCCCACGGCCAACTTCGGCTTCACGCGCGCGGCCAACCAGAACTACAACCCCGCGTTCGCCGGCGGCTGCCTGGAGCCGTATTCGCGGCCCACGCTGGGCAACCAGAGCCTGAACACGCCGCCGGTCTACGCGCCGGGCTGCTACCGCAACCCGCTGTTCTACAACGCCGTTACCGACGGCAGCGAAATCCAGAACATCTCGGGCCGCGCCAGCTTCAACCTGCCGGGCGGCCACAAGATCGATATCGACGTGCTGCACGCCAAGTTCAACGTGCAGAAGTTCCGGGGCATGCAGACCCCCGGCACGAGCAATCCGTTCACCACGTACTCGCTGCCGTCGACCAGCCGCTTCTATCCGGGTAACGGCATCACGCCGGCGGTCCCGGTGGTGGGCGCCAATACCGGCACCAATACGCCGACGATGTACGTCGACGGTACCGTCACGCCGGGAACGGTCAGCAACCTGAACATGAACGGCCGCACGATCTACTTCGCCTGGGGCCCTGGCGAGCTGGGTTCGGCCTACCGCAACGACGAGCAGACCAACGATCGCGTGGTGCTCACGGCCGAGGGTACGGTGCTGGGCTGGGATTACCGCGCCGGCGTCAACTGGGGCATGAGCAAGCGCGACACGAAGGCCGGCGGCGGCTACATCCTTTACTCGAAGGCGCAGGAAGGCTTCACCAACGGTATCCTCAACCCGTTCGGCGCGCAGGACGAAGCGGGCCTCGAATACCTGCGCAGCATCGAGGCGCGCAACTACACCTACCGCCTGAACAAGGCCTACAACAAGAGCGTGGACGTAACCTTGTCCAAGGGGCTGATGGCGCTGGGCGGGGGCGACCTCACGCTGGCCGTGGCGGCCGAACTGCGTCGCGACGCCGCACGCACCTACGACGCGCCGCTCGACTTCGTGTACAAGCGGGCCGACGGCAGCTACGCCATCGATGCCTCGGGCAATGTGCTCGTGCACGACCTCGTCGGCGAATCGCCGCAGGGCGTGGGCCGGCGCCTGTCGCGCGACATCGCCTCGCTGCTGGCCGAGGTGGACGCGCCGATCACCAGCACGATCAGCGTCAACGGCGCCGTGCGTGCCGACTACTACGAAGACCTGAAGCAGACGACGGTCAATCCACGCCTGGCCGCCAGCTGGCGCCCCGTCGACAACCTGCTGCTGCGCAGTTCGCTGTCGACGGGCTTCCGCGCGCCGTCGATCATGGATATCCAGAACCCGACGCCGGAGGTGCGCACGATCGACATGGACGACCCCGTGCTGTGCCCAAGCTCGCAGCCCACGGTGTCCGGCACCGGCAGCCCGGTGGCCGGCTACGCGTATGATCAGGTCTGCAACCTGCAGCAGACCTACTGGACCAAGTCGCCGAACAACAGCTTCCTGAAGCCGGAAAAATCGCGCGGCTTCTCGTTCGGCTTCGCCTGGGACCCGATCAAGAACCTGTCGCTCACCGTCGACTACTGGGGCCTGAAGATCAAGGACGTGCTGGGCACCGTCACCATCGCCGAGATCCAGCAGAACCCGGCCAAGTACGCCGAGCAGATCAAGCGGCGCGCCGACGGCACGATCGACTACATCATCGCCAGCCAGGCCAACCGCGGGATGAGCCGGGTGCGCGGCGCCGACGTGTCGGCCGGCTACCGCTTCCCGGCCACGGCCGTGGGCACGTTCGACGCCAAGGTCGACGGCACGTGGTACCACAAGTACGAGTTCCAGGCCGAGAAGGATGGCCCGTGGTACACCAATATCGGCATCATCACCAACGACGGCCGCTTCGGCGGCGCGGGCCCGAACGCCGGCCTGGCCGGCATGCCCCAGATTAATCCGCGCTGGAAGCACACGGCGTCGATCGGGTGGACGCAGGGGCCGTGGGGCGCGACGCTGTCGCAGCGCTACCAGCGCGGCGTGACCGACCTGACCCCCCGCACCGGTGCCACGCTGACGAAGGTGGACGACTACAGCCAGCTGAACCTGAACGTGCGCTACAAGGGCATCAAGAACACCTTGATCAGCTTCGGTGTCAACAACCTGACGGAAGAATGGCCGCCGCTCACCGCCAACAGTACGTACAGCGGCGGCTATGTGACGAGCATGGCAGACATGCTGGGCCGCGTGTACCGCCTGTCGGTCGAGTACAAGTTCTGAGGCAGCAGCCGTTGGGCGACAAAGCCGGCCATGTGCCGGCTTTGTCGCGTGTTTCGCCATGATCGGCGGCAAGCGGGACAACGAGAAACCGTCCGGCCGGGCGGCCGGATCGACAAGGGAGATGACATGGGACGAACGATGACAAGGACTTGCATCGCGCTGGCGCTGGCCTGCGCGCTGGCGGCAGGCGCCCGGGCGGCGGTAATCGGCACGATGACGCGCGCCCAGCCGGTGACCGAAGCGCGCATCGGCACGCTGGCGGAAACCGAGCGTGCGGCCTGGCGCGAATACCTGGCGCGCTCGCGCATGCTGATGGAGCGGGACAAGGCCGCGCTGGCGGCGGAGCGGGCAGGGGGCGCGGCGCCGCCCGAAGCGCAGGCCCGCCTGCATGGCGATTCGGGCATGCCGCTCGGGCAGGCGCCCGCCTGGTACGCTTCGCCCGCGGCGCGGCACGTGGCGGACAATATCGTGAGCTTCCAGACGCCGGCCGGCGGCTGGGGCAAGAACGTCAACCGCACCGGCCCGCTGCGGCAAAAGGGCGAGCATTATGCGCCGATCGACGACGACCCGTCCGGCGGCGTGATCACGGCCGCCAGGGGCTGGAATTACGTGGGCACGATCGACAACGATGCCACGACCACGGAACTGGCCTTCCTGGCACGCGTGCAGGCGGCGTTGCCGGGCGCGGACGGCGACCGGTACCGCGAGTCGTTCGTGCGAGGGGTGAACTACCTGCTCGATGCCCAGTATCCGAACGGCGGCTTCCCCCAGGTGTACCCGCTGCAGGGCGGCTACCACGATGCGATCACGTACAACGACAATGCGTTCGCCCAGGCCGTCGACCTGCTGGCTCGCGTGGCGGCCCGGCAGGGCGACTACGGCTTCGTGCCGCCGGCGCTGGCCGAACGTGCCGGGAAGGCGCACGATCGCGCGATCGAGGTGCTGCTGGCCAGCCAGGTGCGCGTCGATGGCCGGCTGACGGGCTGGGGGCAGCAGCACGATCCGCTGACTCTGGCTCCGGTGGGGGCGCGCAACTTCGAGCCGGTGGCGCTGTCCAGCTCCGAGACGGCCCGCCTGCTCACCTTGCTGATGCGCCTGCCGCGGCCCGCGCCGGAAATCGTGGCCGCCGTGGACGCGGGCGTGGCCTGGCTCAAGCGCGTGGCGGTGCGCGACGTGGGCTGGTCGGCCAAGGCCGAAAACGGCCGCTTCCTCGAAGCGCGGCCGGGGGCGGGGCCGATGTGGGCGCGCATGTACGACATCGCCACGATGAAGCCGATCTTCGGCGACCGGGATGGCACGATCCACACGGACGTGAATGAGCTCAGCCGCGAGCGGCGCGACGGCTATGGGTGGTATGGCACGGGGCCCGCCGCGGCGCTGGCGGCGCATGCGAAGTGGTCCGCCACGCGGGCCCAAGCGGCGCGTTAGCCGGCCGGCAGCAGGGCGGCAAGGTGCCGGCCGGCTTCGCGGACCGTCAACGGCGCGAACCTTCCGGCATGCCGCGCCAGGAAGCCGTCGACCGCACCGGGGTTCCACCTGCCATAGTCGCGCAGCGCCCAGCCGATTGCCTTGCGGATGAAGAAATCGGTCTCCGGCGCCAGGGCCAGCGCGTAGCGGAACAGCCGCTCTTCGTCCGTCTCCAGCCGCCAGCCACGCTGGTGGATCATCGCGATGCGGCGCACCCACAGCGATGGGTCGACGAGGGCCCCGTCCATCGCTTGCAGCACCGAAGGATCGCTCGCGCGGCAGGCGCGCACCACCGTGCCGGCGACGGTGGCGAGGGCATCGACCGTGTCCCACCACGGCTCGCGCCGGGCCAGCGCCAGCAGGGGGGCGATCGCGGTGCCGTCGAACCGGCGCGACGCTCGCAGCAAGGCGTCGGCCGCCGCGTACTTGTATTCGCGCTCCGGCAGTTCCCACAGCAGCGCGGCCACCTCCAGCGCCTCCCGCTGGCTCCAGTTGCCGCCCAACTTGCCGACCGCCTCGCGGCGCCGCGGCGCGGGAACGCCGAGGAAGGGGAACTGGTCGCGCTGGTACGCGCTCATCTGGCGCGCCTGATCGGCATCCGCCAGCGGCACCAGCGATTCGATGACCTCCCTTACCGTAGCCGCAGTATCCATGCTCCTCCAGAGAACCGGCGAGAAAACCGGTGACAGGCACCGGTCCCCAGGAAATATTGCAAAAAACCCGGTGCCTGTCACCGGTTTTCCGGAAATGTTGCAAAAGAACCGGTGCCTGTCACCGGTGCTCAGGAAATGTTGCAAAAAACCTGGTGCCTGTCACCGGGGTTCATGGCAACTTCTTGAAGCCTTCGGCCTTGACGACCCATTTGCCGTTGGCGGGGAAGCCGGGGGCGGGACGGGTGGGCCCGCCATCCCAGCCGCCGGCCATCATGCCGACGGCGGCGAGCAGGGCGCCGTTGCCGGGGAGGTAGACGGGCAGGCCCGTGTTCGGGTTGTGGCCGGCGGCCGTGTAGGCGTTGTTCGGGCCGTCGGTCTTCAGCAGCACGTCGACGGCCAGCTCGGGCGCTTCGAGGCGCGCGGCCGTCATTGCGACCATCGGGTAATCCCAGCCCCAGATCTTGGTCGCCCAGTCCCAGCTGGCCAGCGTGGCATCCAGCGTGCGGCGCATCACGGCGCGGTCGACGCCGTCGCCCGGCAACTGGCCGAAGGCCATCAGGAAGGACGGGTGGTCGTGGCGGCTGGCGAGATTGTCCCAGGTGTCCGGCGTGCTTTCGATCGCCACGTACTTGCCGTCCTTTTGCGGCAGCGCGGAAAGGTGGGTGCGGCGGTGTTCCCAGTCCGGGTCGCGCGGCAGGCCGAGGCGCTCGCGCCACTGCTGGGCGATTTCCAGCCCGCGCGCCCAGTAGCTCAATTCATACGTGGGATTCATGCTGGTGGCCTGGTCGTAGATCTCCTGGGCGATCCACATCGGCGGCCCGAGCACGTAGCGCTGCCGCGCCTCTTCCCAGTGCAGCATCGATGCCATGCCGGCCGCCGTTTCCATCACCAGCTCGCGCCAGCGTTGCAGCGTCGCCCGCGACGGATCGGCGCGGTACATCAGCTCGGCCAGGTGGATCGGGTGCGGCTGGTTCCACGCGATGAGCGGATTGCCGCCGGGGCTTTCGCGGCCTTCCGGCCCCGTCATCTTCATCCAGCGCGCGCCCTTCAGGCCACGCTCCGCGGCCACGGCACGGGCGGCCGGCAGGGTGCGCCGGAACCAATCCAGCGTGCGCCCCGTGTACTCCGGCCGGCCCCACAGCGCGAAGTGGGCCGTATGCCACCACACCATTTCCGTGTGGTGCTTGCCGTACCAGGTGGCCGTCGTCAGGCCGCTCTCCTGGGCCGGCAGGGTGTCGCCCAGCTGGATGCCGGCCAGGTATTGCGACAGCACCACCCGGCGTTCCAGTTCCTTCGCGCGCGGGTCCGTGCTGCCGGCGAAGTCGATGGCCGCACCGCTTTGCCAGTACTTCCGCCAATGCGCCGCGCTGGCGTGCAGCACGTCGGCCGTGCGCAGCGCCGGCGCGCGGCCCTCTTGCGCGAACGAAACGGTGATATCCAGGGTGTCGCCGCGCGCCGGGGCAATCACGAAGGCGTGCGGGTCGGGCCGGGTGATCGCCAGCGGAGCCGCGCTGGCCACCGTCATCGCGTAGCGCGAAGAGTCGCGCAGGTGTTCGACAGCGAGCAGCGTCGATGCCTGTTCCAGCACGTTGGTGCGGTGCGAGCCAGGCTCGCTCCAGTCCAGCGGCGGGTTGTGCTTGACCTTCAGGTCGTAGCCGAGGGGCAGGGCGATGCGCACGGCCAGCGCGCCGCGCGCCAGCAGGGGCGAATGGATGCGCAGGGCGACCGTGTCCGTGCCCGGATCGGCGGCGCTGACTACCGACACGGGCTCGCCCAGCAGCGTGACGCGGCTGGAGAGGTGTCCCTGCCACAGGTCGAGGCGCTGGTCGACGGCGCTCACGTCGGCCGGCGTCAGCGGGCGCGCCTCCTTCCCCGCCAGCACGAAGCCGATGCGCGGCAGCGGCTGCGTGTGCGGATTCTCGCGCAGCCACTGGCCGGCCGGCGAGCGCTGGTTGGTCGGGTAGCCCAGCGTGCGGCCGTGTGCCGTGAAGTCGCGGTTGGCGTCCGCCAGCTTGTAGTTGTTCGGGTTCGGGTTCGTGTGCCAGCTCCACCGCGCCTGTGTCTCGGTCGCGGTGCCGTTCTTCCAGTAATGATCGGCGAAGGTCTGCAGCCCTGTCACGTCGGCGGTGAAGGCGAAGCGGCCGTTGCCCACCGAGAGCGGCGACCAGGCATCGAGCTGTGTCAGGTGCGGAGTGTGGCGCGTGACGACGGCCTGGCGGTCGATCGGCGCCGCGTGCACGCCGGCCGCGACCAGGGCGGCAAGCAGGAAGAGGGTGGTGCGCATGGATGTCCCCGTTATCGGTATCGGGCCATGTTAAGGGGCATCCGGCGGCGTTGCCATCGCTCCCGGCGATTCGCTCAACAGGATGAGCGGTACTGGCCATGGCCGGCCGGCCCGGCGTACACTGGCAGCCTCGTCCTCGATCCGATCGCCATGAAACGACACCTGCTGCTGCTCTGCTGTGCGATGCCCCTCCCGGCCTTGGCCGCCTGCCTGCCGCACGAGGTGCTCGTCGACCGCGACCGGCAATACGAGGCCGCACTCGCGACCGGCAATGTCGCCTTCCTGCGCGATGCGCTGGCGGACGATTACGTCTGGGTGCACACGCTGGGCTCGGAGATCGAGACGAAGCCGGTGCTGCTGGCACGGATGGCCAGGCCCACGCGCTTCAAGTCGCGCACGACCGGGGACGTGCAGGCGCGCACGCTGGGCGACACCACCGTGCTGCACGGCGTGTCGATCGTGGAACAGTGGAATGCGGACGGCACCACGTTCAAGACCAACCGCTACCAGTTCATGCGCACCTGGGTCGACGTGGCCGGCCAGTGCCGGCTGCTGGGTGTGCAGACCATGAACCTGTCATCGAAGTAAGGAGACCGAAATGCTGAAAGGGAGTTGCCTGTGCGGCGGCGTGTCGTACCGTGCCGATGGGCCGGTGCACCATGCCAGCCATTGTTATTGCACGATGTGCCAGAAGCAGCATGGCGCCGGCGCGGGCTCGTATGCGAACGTGCCCAGCGCGGGTTTCGCGTTCGAACGCGGGAAGGAGCTGGTGACGGAGTACGCGTCGTCGGACCACGGCCGGCGCGGCTTTTGCCGCGTGTGCGGCTCGACGCTGTTCTGGCGTAGCACGCAATCGCCGGAGGCGATCGCGGTCACGCTGGGCACGCTGGAGCCGTCGTACGACGGCCCCGTGGAGCGCGAGTTGTATACGGACACGAAGCCGGCATGGCTGCCGGTCCGCTGAGCGCTTAGTCGCGCTGTTACTTGCGCTGTTATTTGCCCAGTTACTTGCTCAGTTACTTATAGAATGCCTCGACCTTGCCCTTCAGCTTGATCAGCATGGGCTGGCCCTTGCGGTCCAGCGCCTTGCCGGCCGGAACCTTGATCCAGCCTTCGCTGATGCAGTATTCGGAAACGTCGAAACGCTCCTTGTCGTTGAAACGGATGCCGACGTCGTGTTCGAACACGGCGGGCACGTGGAAGGAGCTGCGCGGGTCCGTGGACAGGTGGTCCGGCAGTTCTGGGCGTTGAGTGGTATCGTTCATGGGCGCCAATTATCCTTCAGATGGCGGCGCACGACAACACTCACCGCTGGAGAACGCGCCCTTGGCTCATCAGACCATCCTCGAATTTTCCACCACCGGCCGCGGCACGCGCAATATCACGGATGCGGTTGCCCAGGCGGTGCGCGAATCGGGCATCGCCTGCGGGCTGGCCCATGTATTCGTGCAGCACACGAGCTGTTCGCTGACGATCACGGAAAATGCCGACCCAGACGTGCGGCGCGACCTGGAAACGATCGTGGCGCGGCTGGCGCCCGACGGCGATCCGGCCTACCGCCACGACACGGAAGGGCCGGACGACATGGCGGCCCATGGCCGCACCATGCTGACCGACACGGCGCTGACAGTGCCCGTGGGCGGCGGCCGCCTGCTGCTGGGCACGTGGCAGGGCATCTACCTGTGGGAGCACCGGACGGCGCCGCACCGGCGGACGGTGATCGTGACCGTGCTGGGCTGATTCCCCGGCCGCATCTCTCCCAAATGGGCGCTGCCAGGTGGAACCGGCGGCGCTAAGCTGGAACCTTCAAGACAGGAGGATGCGATGGGCGGGCAGTGCCAACATTTCAACCAGATCCACACCTACCGGCCGCGCACGAACGGCTGCGAGGAATGCCTGAAGATGGGCGACACGTGGGTGCACCTGCGCACCTGCCTCGTGTGCGGCCACGTGGGCTGCTGCGACCAGTCCAAGAACCGGCATGCGACGCAGCACTTCCACGCGACGGGCCACCCGCTGATGCGCTCGCAGCAGCCGGGCGAGACGTGGGGCTGGTGCTATGTCGACAAACGGATGTTCGATCCGATCTGAAGGCTGTCAGCTGGTCCAGCGGCTGAACTGTTCGGCATCGACGCCGTTCGGCACGTACCATTTCTTGCGCGCCGGGTCCCAGCGGGCACCCAGGCGCTTGGCTTCGTCCTTTTCCCCGTACGGCACGTTCAGGAACACCTGCGCCTTGGTCGATGCGCCACCGCCGCCGCCGCGGGGCGCATTGTCCGCGCGCGTGCCCGGCGGCGGCAGCGTGGTGGCCGGCGGCGCCGTGTCGACCCGGCTGCCGTCGGGCAGCACTTCGACCCAGCGTTTTCCTTCGGGCGTGTCGAGGGCGAGCTTGTAGGGCGGATCGAAGGGCAGGTCGGTGGACATGGCGGGTCGTGGAGCGAAAACTGAGGGCACGGATTATAGCAGCCGGCCGGGCTGGAGAAATCGCACGAGATCCCAACGGTAACACGGCGCAACGGTAAGTACCGTCGAGCCCTGACAACCGCACGCGCACGCCGCCGCGTGGCGGAATCATCCATAATGCCGCCCTGGCAATCACGCACACATCCATGGAACTGCAATTTCTCGGCACCTCATCCGGCACTCCGACCAAGACCCGCAACGTGGCCGGGGTGGCGCTGCGCACGGAGGGAGGCTGGGTGCTCGTCGACTGCGGGGAGGGCACGCAGCACCGCATCCTGCACACGAGCCTGTCGCTGCACGAGTTGCGCGCCATCTTCATCACGCACCTGCACGGCGACCATTGCTATGGCTTGCCCGGCTTGCTGGCCAGTGCCGGCATGCTGAACCGCGCCGCGCCGCTCGCCATCGTGGGGCCGGCGCCGCTGGAGCGCTATGTGCGCGGCGTGATGGACACCACCGAGCTGCGCCTGCCGTACCCGGTCGAGTTCATCGACGTGGCCGATGCGGGCCGGGCCGGCCTGCTGCCGGACCTGGCGGTGAGCGCCTGTGCGCTGTCGCACCGCATTCCCTCGTTCGCCTACGGTTTCACCGAGACCCTCGTCGAACGCAAGCTCGATGCCGGCAAGCTGGCCGCCGCCGGGGTGCCGCGCGGCCCGTTGTGGGGCACGCTGCAAGGGGGCGCCGACGTGACGCTGCAGGACGGCCGCGTGGTGCGCGCCGCCGACGTGCTGCTGCCGCCGCGCCGCCCGCGCCGCATCGTGATCGCCGGCGACAACGACAGGCCCGAGCTGCTGGCCGACGCGGTGCGCGATGCCGACGTGCTGGTGCATGAGGCGACCTACACGGAAGCGATCCTGGAAAAAGTGGGGCCCGGACCGCAGCACAGCTCCGCATTGCGCGTGGCGCGCTTCGCCGCCACGGCAGCCATCCCGAACCTGGTGCTCACGCATTTCAGCCCGCGCTACCAGGACGCGGATAGCCAACAACATGGCCCGCTGACGCTCGCCGACATCGAGTCGGAGGCGCGGTCCGTGTATCAAGGCAACCTGCTCCTGGCGCGCGACCTGGCGCGGCAGGCGCTGGACAAGGCCGGCATGTTGAGGGAATTGCCGCCCCGCTGAGGCATAATGCGACGGTCAACCGCCAAACCCATCATGCCGCCCAATCTCCAGACCCGCTACAGCGTCATTGCCTCCTACCTGCTGATCGCCCTGTTCCTGCTGCTCGTGCTGAAGAACGGCTTGCTCGGCGCCCTGTTCGCCGGCTTGCTGATGTTCGCGCTGATCCATGCGATCGCGCCCGTGCTGGGCCGCCGCATCAGCGACGTGCGGGCGCGGATGGTGGCGGCGGCCGTCCTCGGCGCCGTGGTGGTCGGCCTGCTCGCGCTGGCGACCTGGGGACTGGTGGTGCTGTTCCGCCTCGATTCCCACAGTATCACGCACCTGTTCGTGCGGCTGGCGGACATCATCGATGCCTCGCGCGACCAGATCCCGCCCTGGATCAGCGAGCACCTGCCCATGGATGCCCATGCGCTGCGCGAAGCCGTGGTGACCTGGCTGCGCGAGCATGCCGGCACCGCGCAGGCGGCCGGCGCCGAAGTGGGCAAGACCCTGACGCGCATCCTGCTCGGCATGGTGATCGGCCTGATGGCGTCGCTGCACGATACGAACGAGGATGGCGCGCCGCACCGTCCCTTCACCGAGGCGCTGCTGCAAAGGGCGCGCTTCCTGCGCAACGCGTTCCGCAGTATCGTGTTCGCTCAGGTGTGGATCTCGGGCATCAACACCGTCATCACGGCCATCTTCATCTTCGCCGTGCTGCCGCTCGCGGGCGTGCACCTGCCGCTCGCCAAGACCGTGGTGGCGATCACCTTCCTGGCCGGCCTGCTGCCGGTGATCGGCAACCTGATCTCGAACACGGTGCTGGTGGTGGTCAGCCTGTCGCACTCGCTGCACGTGGCCGTGGCCGGGCTGGTGTTCATGATCGTCGTGCACAAGCTGGAATACTTCCTGAACGCGCGCATCATCGGTTCGCACATCAATGCGCGCGCCTGGGAACTGCTGGCGGCGATGCTGTTCGCCGAGGCGGTATTCGGCATTCCCGGCGTGATCGCCGCGCCCGTGTTCTACGCGTATATCAAGGATGAGCTGAGGGCGCGCGAACTCATCTGAAGCTCTACAATATCGGGATGACCAAGACCATCCCCATCGTTCCCTTCGAGATCAGGCCATACGACAGGCCGGCCGGCGGCCTCGGCTCCCTGCACGGCACCGCCAAGGCGCTGATCGGCAATGGCGCCGTGCCGGCCATGGCGACCTTGCCGCGCCTGAACCAGCCGCAGGGCATCGATTGCCCCGGCTGCGCCTATCCCGACTCGCCGGACAGCAAGTCCGTCGACTTCTGCGAGCAGGGCGCCTGGGCCATCGCCCACGAGGCGGGCAAGGCGCGCGCCACGCCCGGCTTCTTCGCCGCCCACACCGTGACGGCCCTGCGCGCGAAGGATCACTGGGAGCTGGAAGCGGCCGGCCGCCTCACGGCGCCCATGCTCTACGACGCGGCCAGCGACACCTATCGGGAGATCGGCTGGGAGGCCGCGTTCGCGCTGGCCGGTGCCGAACTGCGGGCATTGGCGCACCCGGACCGGGCCGTGTTCTACACGTCGGGCCGCAGCAGCAACGAGGCGGCGTTCATCCACCAGCTGTTCGCGCGCGCCTTCGGCACGAACAACCTGCCCGACTCGTCGAACCTGTGCCACGAATCGTCCGGCATGGCGCTGGCGGAATCGATCGGCGTGGGCAAGTCCACCGTCACGCGCGCCGACTTCGCCCACGCGCAGCTGATCATGAGCTTTGGCCACAACCCCGGCTCGAACCACCCGCGCATGCTGGGCGACCTGCGCGAGGCCAAGCAGCGCGGCTGCCGCATCATCATCTTCAACCCCTTGCGCGAACGGGGGCTGGAAGCGTTCGCCGACCCGCAATCGCCCGGCAACCTGCTGGGGGGCGCCGGCACGCCGCTGGCCGACGCGTATTACCAGGTGCGCGTGGGCGGCGACCTGGCCGCCATCACCGGCATCGCCAAGGCCGTGCTGGCGCGGGGCGCCGTCGACCGCGCATTCATCGATGCGCATACCGACGGCTTCGACGCCTTCCGCGCACTGGTGGACAGCCAGGCATGGCCGGACATCGAGGCCGCCAGCGGACTGACCCGGGCGCAGATGGAGGAGGCGGCCGGCTACTACATCGCCGCGCCGGCCACGATCGCCGCGTGGTGCATGGGCCTCACCCAGAACGAATTCGCGATCGAAACCATCCAGACGCTCGTCAACCTCATGCTGTTGCGCGGGAACGTGGGCAAGCCGGGCGCCGGCCTGATGCCGGTGCGCGGCCACTCGAACGTGCAGGGCGATCGGACCGTCGGCATTACCAGCCGGCCGAAGGCGGCATGGCTGGCGGGGCTGGAACGGGTGTTCGGCTTCACGCCGCCGGCGGCGCCGGGGCTCGATGCGATCGGCGCGATCGCCGGACTGCTCGACGGGACGGTGGAAGCTTTCGTGGCCCTGGGCGGCAACTTTGCAGTGGCCGCTCCCGACACGCCGCGCGTGCTCGACGCGCTGTCGCGCACGCGCCTGACCGTGCACGTGGCCACCAAGCTCAATCGCACCCACCTGTTCCCGGGCAGGACGGGTCTGCTGCTGCCCTGCCTGGGCCGCACGGAGCTGGACATGCAGCCGGGCGGCGCGCAATTCGTCAGCGTGGAAGACACGGCGTCGATGGTGCATGCGTCGATGGGCCGCAACCGGCCCGCCAGCCGCCTGCTGCGCTCGGAACCGTACATCGTCAGCCAGCTGGCCAAGCGCGCCTTGCCCGGCTCGGCGATCGCCTGGGACACTCTGGGCACCGATTACGACGCCACCCGGAACCGGATCGAGCAGGTGGCCTTCGGCGCCGTCGAGGGGTTCGAGGGATATAACGACAAGATACGCCGCAAGGACAGCAAGAACGGCTTCCACCTGCCGAACAGCGCCGCCCGCCGCGCATGGTGCACGGCGGTGGGCAAGGCGCGCTTCATCGGCCACGCCCTGCCGCGCGACACCATCATGGGCCGCGCCCGCGCTGCGCATGGCGACCGGGTGCTGTGCCTGGCCACCATCCGCGCGCACCGGCAATACAACACCACGATCTATCGCGATCCGAAAGGGGAGGTGGACCGGTATCGAGGGGTGCACGGCACCCGCCACCTGCTGTTCGTGGGCCGCGGCACGCTGGCACGGCTGGGCTTCCAGGACGGCGAGGTCGTGCGCGTGCGCGCTGCCGCGCCGGACGGCGTCGAGCGCCACGTGGACGGCATCCGGCTGGTGGCCACGTCCCAGCAGGGCGATGACGTGTTCGGCTACTTCCCGGAACTGACGCCGCTGCTGTCGCCGGCGCTGGTGGCGCGCGGCGCGAACACGCCGGCGTTCAAGCAGATTCCCGTGTTGCTGGAGCGAAGCGGGTAGGCGGGCGACGGTGCCGGTCGCCAGCGCGGCGGAATGGCGTGGCGCGCCAACGCCGCATGCAAGCGGCACCTGCGCCGGAAGGCAAACCGGTTACGGCGCGCGACGGCGCCGCCGCGCCTCGAAGGATTTTTCGAAGAACGTGGCCAGCATCTGCTCCAGCCGCTCGGCGGTGAGCTGGGTGCACGAAATCGTGCCGCCTTCCTTGCCCGAGCCGTCGCGCGCATGGCGGTCGAACGCGCTTTCCCATTCGAGCAGGCAATTGCTTTCGGTGGCGGTGAATGTCAGGGTGCAGGCATCGCGGCCGGCGTGCGCCGCCAGGCGGTTCTTGTCGGGCACGAAGGTGAGGCGCACGAAGTCGTTCCAGCCATCGTTGCCTTCCTCGATCTTGCCATCGTAGTCGTGCTCGTACATCTGCTTGCGCATCGCCGCCAGCTGGGGGCGGATCACGTTCTCCAGCGTGGCCCGGTACTGTTCGCGAAAGTCGAGCCGGGCCTGGCGCGCGGCCTGTTCCTGCTCGGCTTGCTGGGCGGCCGCCACGTCGGCCTCGTGCTTGATCGCGGCTTTGGTAAATATGGACATCTTGGCTCTTGGCTGAAAAACATCAGTGTACACGGGGAGCCTCACTCATGCGGTATTCGCGGCGCCGAAGCGGGACAGATGCGCGGCGGCGTGCTACCATTGTTGCTCGGCAATATCATTGCCCGCCGCGGCCCCGCCCCTGCCTGCCAAACTTTGCTTTTTGACCGCGATTCCCCATCGCTCCCGCTCTCTCGTCGATCCATGAAACTTGCTGACCTGAAAATAGGCGTTCGCCTGACCCTGCTCGCTGCTTTCTTCCTGCTGACTCTGCTTTTGGTCGGGTTTACCGGCTGGAATGCCCTGCGCGACATGAATACGCGCAATGCCGCCGGCTTCACCGAAGCCAGCGGCCTGATACGTGCCGTCGACGGTGCCCGCTCGGCCCAGGTCGATTTCAAGATCCAGGTACAGGAATGGAAGAACATCCTGCTGCGCGGCCATGATGCGGCCGCGCTGGAAAAGTATACGAAGGCATTCCAGGCCAGCGGCACGGCCACCGCCCGGAAGTTGAACGAGCTGAAGGGTACGATGGCCAAGCTGGGCATGGACACCGCCGCGGTCGACGAAGCCTTGCGCCTGCAAGGCGAATTGGGCCAGCGCTACCTGAATGCCTTGCAACAGTTCGATGGCGCCGACCCGGCGGCCGCGCAGAAAGTGGACAAGCTGGTGCGCGGCATGGACCGCGACGCTACCGAACGCATCGATGCAATCGTCGACACGATCCGCAAGGAGGCGGACAAGCGCGTGACCGCCGTGGAGGAACGCAATGCCGAGGTCTATCGTAATTCCGTGTTGCTCCTGCTGGCGCTGCTGGCGGCGGCCGTGGCGATCGGCTCGCTGATCGTCGTGATGCTGATCCGCGGTATCACGGTGCCGCTGTCGCATGCGCTGGGCATCGCCAGGGACGTGGCGGCCGGCGACCTGCGCAACGACGTGCGCAGCACCCGCCGCGACGAAATCGGCGACCTGCTGCGCGCGCTGGGCGCGATGAGCGGCAATCTGTCGCGCATCGTGGCGCAGGTGCGCACCGGCACGCAGGCCATCGCGGTGGCATCCGCCGAGATCGCGCATGGCAACACGGATCTGTCGGCCCGCACCGAGACGCAGGCCAGTTCCCTGGAAGAGACGGCGGCATCGATGAGCGAATTGACCAGCACCGTGCGCCAGAACCGCGACAACGCCGAAACGGCCGCCGCCCTGGCGGGCAAGGCCACCGAGGTGTCCACGCGCGGCAGCGCTACGGTGACCGAGGTGATCGCCACGATGGGCACCATCAATGGCACGTCGGGCAAGATCGCCGAGATCATCGGCGTGATCGACGGCATCGCCTTCCAGACCAATATCCTGGCGCTGAACGCCGCGGTGGAAGCGGCGCGCGCCGGTGAACAGGGCCGCGGTTTTGCCGTGGTGGCGGGCGAGGTGCGCACGCTGGCCCAGCGTTCGGCCATGGCCGCGAAGGAGATTCGCGAGCTGATCACGGCTTCGGTGTCGGAAGTGGAGGCGGGCCGCACGCTGGTCGACCGTGCCGGCGCCACGATGCGCGAAGTGCTGGAAAGCGTGGAGCAGGTGGCGGCCGTGGTGCAGCAGATATCGCTGGCCAGCAGCGAGCAGCAGCAGGGCATCGAGCAGATCGACGAAGCGATCTCCCACATCGACAACACCACCCAGCAGAACGCGGCGCTGGTCGAGGAGGCCGCCGCCGCCGCCGAGTCGCTGCGCGAACAGGCCCGCCAGCTGGACGAATCGGTTGCCGTGTTCAAGTTGCGCGCGGCGTAACAGTTTCCCTTTCGCGGGCTGCCGCGTCCCCCGCGTCCCCGTAGGCAATGCTCCGGCCGCACTGCGCGGCTGGTGTCATCCGCCTTCCGCTGGCAGCCTGCAAGCCGCTGCCACGCGGCCGGTGTGCCGTTGCCTTCTGTATTCCGACCGGATACAGTACAGCATTGACCCATCGATAATATAAGAGCCGCAATGCCGCGTCACCGCGGTCGCGGCCCGAAAGCACACATGAAGCTACCAGGACGACGCGCCGTGGTGACCGGCGCCGCCAGCGGCATCGGCCGCGCCATGAACGAATCGCCGCTCCCATGCCAGCCCTGACGATGATCGCCGCCGCCGGGCTGGCCGTCCCCGCGATGGCCGGCGGCCTGGCGCTGTTTACGCGACATGTGGAGCGCAAGGTCGAGGCGGCGCTGCCGCCGCAAGGTATCTTCGTCGACGTGCCGGGTGCCCGCCTGCATGTGCGCGAGCAGGGCCACGGGCCGGCGCTGCTCCTGATCCATGGCCTGGGCGGACAGATGTCGCACTTCACCTACGAAGTGACGCGGCAGCTGGCGCACCACCATCGCGTGGTGACGGTGGACCGGCCCGGTTCCGGCTATTCCGCGCGCCGGCCCGGCGCCCCGGCCGGCTTGCGCGGGCAGGCCGCCGCGCTGGCCGCCCTTATCGAACGGCTGGAACTGGAACACCCGCTCGTTGTCGGCCATTCGTTCGGCGGCACCGTGGCGCTGGCGCTGGCGCTCGACTATCCGGAGCGCGTGGCCGGCCTGTCGCTGCTGGCGCCGCTCACGCACCTGCCTGACGAGGTGCCGCCGGCATTCCGCCCGCTGGCGGTGCGCTCGCCCGCATTGCGCCGCCTGATGGCGTGGACGGTGGCAACGCCGGGCGCCATCGCGCGCGGCGGCGCGGTACTGGACGAGGTGTTCGCGCCCGAACCGGTCCCGCACGACTTTCCCACCCGCGGCGGCGGCTTGCTCGGCCTGCGGCCCAGCCACTTCCTGGCGGCCGCGGAGGACATGGGAGCGCTACCCCTGGAACTGCCCGCCTACAGCCGCCGCTACGAAGAGTTGCGCATGCCCGTGGCCATGCTGTTCGGGCGCGACGACCGCATCGTGCCGTGGCGCGAGCACGGCGTGGCGCTGGCCTGCAAGGCGCCGCACGCCGTGCTGGAAGTGGTCGATGGCGGACACATGCTGCCCGTGGCACAGCCGGACCTGACGGTGAAATTCATCCGCGCCGCCGCGGCTGGCTGAAGGGCGGCCGCTCACGGCCGGTGCGCCTGCACGCGGCCGGCCAGGTCCGCCAGCGTTACCCGCCCGAACTGCTCGAGCAGCAGTGCTTCCGCGGCGCGCATGGCGTCGCCCAGGGTCGCGTTCACGGCGCGCTCGACGAGGCAGTCGGCGTGCTCGTCCGTGGTGCCGAGTGCAAAGACGGGCGGATCGCCCAGCGCGCGGTGGATATCGAGCAGTGTGATCTCGGCGAGCGGCCGGGCCAGCAGCCAGCCGCCGCCATGGCCTTTGCCGGACTGCACATAACCATGCTCGCGCAAGCCGGCCATCGTGCGGCGCACCACCACGGGATTCGTGTTCAGCATCGCCGCGATCGTCTCGGAGGTGGCGGGCGTGTCCAGGCCATCCATGTGTATCAGCACATGGAGCATGCGGGATAGGCGGCTGTCGTGTCTCATGCCGCGATGATAGCAGGCGGCGATTCACGTAACAAAAGAAGTTGCTGGAACAGCTTTCCTGATCTATCATGTAACTTCATTAGATACGGAAGGAGCAGACATGTTCGACGTGATCATCGTGGGCGGCGGCTTTGCCGGCCTTTCCGCCGCCTTGCCGCTGGCGCGGGCACGCCGCCGGATCCTGCTGGTGGACGCCGGCCTGCCGCGCAACCGCTTTGCCCATCAAGCCCATGGCTTTCTTGGCCACGACGGCCGGGCGCCGCAGGCGATCCGGGCGGACGGGCGCGACCAGCTCGCCACCTATCCGACGGTTTCGTTTGCCGACGGCGAAGCCGTGGCGGCGGAGCGCGCCGGCGAAGGCTTCCTCGTCGGCATCGAGGGGCCCACAGGCCGGCGGCAGGAGAGGGCGCGCCGGCTGGTGCTGGCGACGGGCGTGCGCGACGAGCTGCCACCGCTGCCCGGGCTGTGGGAACGCTGGGGCGCGACCGTGATCCATTGCCCTTACTGCCACGGCTACGAATTGGCCGGCAATACGCTGGGCGTGCTGGGCGGCGACGCGATGGCGGCGCACAAGGCGGCGCTGGTGCGGGATTGGGGGCCGACGATCCTGTTCACGCAAGGCGGGCCCGGACCGGAGCCCGAGGCGGCTGAACTGCTGGCGTCGCGCGGCGTGGCAGTCGAGCACACACCGGTGGCGCAATTGCTGGGCGAGGCACCGGCGCTCGCCGGCGTACGCCTGGCCGACGGCCGCGAGATCGCCCTCGGCGGCCTGTTCGTGGCGCCGCGCACGCAGCCGGCCAGCCCGCTGGCGGCCCAACTGGGCTGCGTGCTGGACGAAGGCATGTTCGGGCCGCACGTGCGGGTGGATGAGCTCAAGCAGACCACGGTGCCCGGGGTGTTCGCGGCGGGCGACGTGGCGATGGCGATGCACAGCGCGCCGCTCGCGGCGGCGGCCGGCATGCTGGCCGGCGTGGCGGCCCACCGGTCGCTGGTGTTTCCGGCGGGCGCCTGAGGTGCTGTCCTGAGGTGCTGTCCTGAGGTGCTGCCCTGAGGCGCTGTCCTGAGGGGCTGCCCCAAGGCGCGGCCACCACGCCTGTCGGCATGGCGTCCTGTCATCGGGACGCGCATGTCGGCCTTCGGCAGGGAGCCAGGCGCTTTGCCGCGGGCGGGGAAACGCTTGTGGACGGTCACGGACGACGGGGATGCTTCATGCCTGTGAGCAGGCCATGAATTCAGCGGTGGCGTGCGCCGTGAACCGCCGCGCGGTGCACCTGGAAGCACGCGCGGCGGACCGGGCCCGACGGGATTGCCGCACCGACTGTCAAATTTTCCGACAGCCGGTGGCCGCCCGTCCCGGCGGGCGGCCGTCAGCAGGCCGTCAAGCCTGGCTGCGCCGGCGCAGGAAGCCCAGCGCCAGCAGGCCGCCGCCCAGCATCACGTACGTCGACGGCTCGGGAACCGCCGTCGTCATGCCATAGAAGTTGCCGGTGCCGACCACGTGGTTGTCGGCGCCGGGATACGGTTGCGTGAAGCTGGACGAGAACGCCAGGTCGGCGCCGCCCGCCTGCATGTTCGTGTCGAAGTACTGGGCGGCCACGCCACCCACCACGTCGAGCTGGCCCAGGCCGCTCAGGTTGGGCGGCATCATGGAATTGACCGTTCCCCGCAGCGTATAGCCATTGTATTCATGGCCAGCCAGGTCCAGCCAGAGGGTGCCGAGGCCGACGTTGTCGTCGTTCATCGTCAGCGGGTCGGATGGATTGATCGTGGAAGGACCGTCATTCATGTAGATCCGCACGTAGCCGCCGGTATACAGCGTGGTGCCGCCTTCCGTGCTGGCCGGCGTGTAGCCGCCGTACACGATGGTCAGCTCGCAGCCGGGGCAGAACTGGTCCTGCCCGGTGCCGTTCATGGTCGACACGATGCCGAAGCCGCGCGCGGTGCCGTCGGGCTCGAAGATCTGGTGCATCTGCACCGACGACGAGGAGAAGTCCAGGCCGTATTCCGGATCCCAGGTCACGCCGCCCACGGTTTGCGGGGCCGCGTGCGCCGAGGCCATTGCTGCAACCGCCACTGCCACACCCACTGCTGCTTGTTTGATCGTCTTCACTATTAGCTCCAGGTAGTTGTAAGGGTTACACGGGTCTCTTTCGGAACCTTGTTATTGTTTGCATATCGATACGCATTTTTCGTGCCGAAAGCTGGCCTGTTATGTACAAGTCGTTGATTCGATGCGAGTAACTACCGGATGGATAGCGATAGGAAACCGTTGAGAGAGCCCGGCTGTAAAATTTTTCGACAGCCGTGATCGCCGCCACGGATGAATCGGGCTTTCTACGGGCTTTCTACGGGTTTTCTAGTTCAGCAGCGCGCGCCAGCGCGGTCGCCATATGCCGGCGGCGGGCAGCCGCGTAGCGGCATCCCGGTCGACTCCGGAAGGCAGGGCGGGCGACGGTTGCGGCAGCGCCGGGCCGGAGGGCGCGCTCGCGGCGGGCCTGGGCGCCGGCTGTGAGGGCGGCTCGCTGGCCGGCCCGTCGGGTTGGCCGTCGAGCGTGCCGTCCACCAGCCAGCGCACCTGCATGCCGGTGCGGAACAGGCGCTCGCCGCCCGCCAGCGGATGCGTGACGAAGCGGCCGTGCCGCTGGCGCGAGCCGTCGAGGAGTCGCCCTACGCCCGCGCCGCCCACGTGCAATTCGCCCGGAACGCCGATCGGTGCCGGCAGGCCGTGGGCATCGAGCACGAATACCGCCATGTCCGGCAGCGGGTGGCCGAGCGTGCCGGCGTGGTCCGGGGCCCCGGCATCGAGCGGGCGGCAGGTCGCGTACACGCCCGTCCCGGCGCTGCCGTGCATGGCGAACACCCGCGCGCCGCGCGGGTGGCGGCGCCGCCAGTCGGCGACAACGGGGGTAGCCGGCGTCTTGCCGTGCAGGATCAGGTGCCGTACCCCCGGCGGCACATCGGCGGCGTCGGCGAGCGAGCGGCACGTCAGCACCGTCACTTTCTGTTCGCCGGCGAAGCGGGCCAGCGCCGCGGGCGCGGCCGCCACGGCGGCCGGGACGAGCACCGCGCGTCCCCCCGCCAGCAAGCCTCCCCACAGCTCCCACAGGAACCGCGCGCTGGACGGGCCGGCGCACACGGCCCAGCTGTCGGCCGCACCGGTGTCGAGCCAGCGGCCGGCGGCCGGGAACAGGCGCGTGATGTTGCGGTGTTCCAGGCCGACGGAGGCACCATCGGCACCGCGAACGATCCAGGCCAGGTGCGACGACACGGCCGCGGAGGCAGGATTCGCGCGGGGCATCGCCTGCCATGGGCCGGGGCCGTTCAGCCGCAGCACCGTGGCGGACGGAATGTCCACCTGCCGGTCGGCGAGCACGATGCGTGCGCCGGCCTCGCCCAGCGCGGCGGCGAGGTGTTCGTGCGCGACCGCGGCATCGAACGGCATGCACGCGCCGCCGGCCTTGAGCACCCCCAGCGCGGCCACGACAAAGGGTACGCCGGCCGGCAGGCACAGCGCCACCGCCACTTCCGGCGCCACGCCGAGTGCTTGCAGGTGGTGGGCAAGGCGGTTGGCATCGTCGTTCAGCGCGGCGTACGTGACATCGGTCCCGCCGCAGGTGAGCGCCACCGCGTGTGGCGTGCGCGCGGCCACCGCCTCGACCAGCCGGTGCAGGCAGCCGCGGTCGGGGAAGGCCGACGGGGCCGCCCAGCGCAGCAGTTGCGCGCGTTCTGCCGGCGGCATCACGTCCAGCGCCGCGATGGGAGTGTCGGGTGCGTGTTCCAGCGCGTCGGCGAGCGCCTGCAGGGCGCACAGCATGTAGTCGCAGATGCGGGCCGGGCCGGCTGCCGCGGCGCACTGCGCGGCAAGCCTGAACCCGTCGCCCAGGTCGTCCACTGTGAACGCCAGCGGGTAGCCGGCCTGCGGCGGCACCTCGGTTCCCTGGTGGCGGTAGTGCAGAAGCGTGCTTTCGCGGGCGCGGTACGGCAGGTGGCGGTGATCCAGCAGCAAGGCCAGGCGCGCGTGCGTGTGCCGCAGCGCGGCCACCGCACCGGCGCCATCGAGCGCGAGGCGAACGGGCAGCAGGCACTCGCCCATGCCGGTGGCCGTGTGGCAGGCCGGCAGCAGGCTGTCGAACACCACGTCGCGGCGGCCCGTGCCCCGTGCCAGCACGCAAGCCCAGGCCAGGTGGAACAGGCCGGCAGGCATCACGCCATGGCGCCGCGCGACGGCGCGCAGGCGCAGGGCCAGCGCTGGATCGACGTGGCGGCTGGCCAGGTCGGTGGCGTGCACCCCATCGAGGCCGAACGGGGGAACCGGTGGTGGCGCGCCCTGGAGCATCGACTGGAAGAACGCGGCATCGATGGCCGGGTTGTCTTGCAGTGCCGGAGCAGGGGGCAGCGCGGCCTGCGGGCGAGGGGACGAAGGCAGCGAGGCCAGCGCATCGAGGGAAGACGGCAGTGAGGCCAGCGCATTGAGGGAAGACGGCAGCGAGGCCAGCGCATTGAGGGAAGACGGCAGCGAGGCCAGCGCATTGAGGGAAGACGGCAGCGAGGCCAGCGCATTGAGGGAAGAAGGCAGCGCTGCCAGCGCTGCCACGGTAGGCCGCAGGCAGAAGGCACGCATGTCGATACCGTGGCCGCGCTCGCGCAGCAGGTCCACCAGGCCGAGGGCGGCGGGCGCATCGCCGCCCAGCGCGAAGAAGTCGTCGTGGCGGCCGACGCTGGGCAGGCGCAGCAGCGCGCACCACAGGGCCGCCAGCTCGCGCTCGGCCTCGCCCTGGGGCGCATCGTAGTCCTGTTCCGGGAAGGCGGCGGCATCCGGGGCGGGCAGGGCGCCGCGATCGAGCTTGCCGTTCGCCGTCAGCGGCAGCGCGGGCAGGCACACGTAGGCGGCCGGCACCATGTACGGCGGCAGCGCGGCGCGGGCCATGGCCCGCAGTTCGGCCGCCGCGGGCGGCGTGGCGCCGTCGGCCGGCGTCACGTAGGCCAGCAGCTGGCCTGTCGATGCGTCCGCCACCACCACCGCGCTGCCCACGCCCAGATGGCGCACCAGGCATGCTTCCACGTCGCCCGGCTCCACGCGGTGGCCGTGCACCTTCAGCTGGCGATCGATGCGGCCGAGGAAATCGAGGCTGCCGTCGGGCAGCAGCGCGGCCAGGTCGCCGGTGCGGTAGAGGCGCTCGCCGTCCACGTGCACGAAGCGCTCGGCCGTGAGATCGGGCCGGTTCAGGTAGCCGCGCGCCAGGCGGGTGCCGCCGATATACAGTTCGCCCGGCTCGCCCGGCGCCACCGGGCGGCGGGCGGCGCCGAGCACGCGCACGATGGTGCCGGCCAGCGGGCGGCCGATCGGCACGCGCGCCGCGCCGGGCGGCAGCAGCGGCAGCTGTTGGGCAGTCGCCGTGACGGTTGCTTCGGTGGGGCCGTAGGCGTTGGCGATGGCCACCCGGGTGCCGAAGCGGGCCTGCCAGGCACGCACGCTGCCCGGCTGCACGACTTCGCTGCCCACGATCAGCTGGCGCAGCGCAGGCAGGCGCACCTCGCCATCCGAGGCAAGCACGTGGTCGCACCACGGGTGCCAGAACGAGGCGGGGAGGTTGAGCACCGTGATGCGCCGCGCCGCCACCTGGCGGGTGAACGCGGCCAGCGCGTCGGCCGGGCCGGGATCGCGCAGCACCAGTGTGGCGCCATGCAGCAGCGTGGGCCATACTTCCTCGGCCAGCACGTCGAAGGCCGGGGCGGCAAACTGCAGCACGCGGTCGCGTGGCGACAGGCCGGCCAGCGCGGCAAAGGCGTCGACGTGGCAGGACAGTTGCCGGTGCTCGACCAGCACGCCCTTCGGCTGGCCGGTCGAGCCCGATGTGTACATCACGTAGGCAAGGCTGCCGGCATCGACATCGCGGGCCAGGTTCGCATCGTCTTCCTGCGCCCATGGCGCGCGGTCGAGCAGCAGCGTCGCCCGGCCCGGCGCCAGCTGGCCGGCGCAATCGCCGCGCGTGACGGTGACGGCCGGTTCCGCATCGGCCAGCATGAAGGCGATGCGCGCGGCGGGATAGGCCGGATCGACGGGCACGTAGGCGGCGCCCGTTTTCAGCACCGCCAGCATGGCCGTCACCAGGGCAGCGCCGCGCTCCAGGCACAGCGCCACCAGCGCGCCGGGCCGGGCACCGCGCCGTTGCAGGCAGCGTGCCAGCCGGTTCGCCGCCGCGTTCAAGTCCGCATAGCTCAGGCTCTCTTCCGTACCCTGAAGCGCGACGGCGTGGGGGGTGTGCGCAGCCTGGCGTTCAAAACGGCGGTGAATGCAGGGCGGGGCGGCGGTCATCGGGCGGCTTGTTCCGTTCTCATTTGGAAGGGACGTATATTGCCTTTGCTTTAACTTCTATTTGTGAAGAAATTGTAAGAATGTGTCGGCAGGCCTAGAATCGCTCATCATTCACAAATGAAAAGGTTCGGATGAAACCGGAAATCCTCGTGATGGCGGCCAGCCCGTCGGCGTCCGTGATGGCGCAACTGGAGCAGCATTTCACCTGCCACCACGTGTGGCAGGTGCCGCCCGAGGGCCGCGCGGCATTCATCGGCGGCGTGGCGCCGGAGGTGCGGGCAGTGGCCACGACCGGCATGGCGGGCATCGGCGCCGCGCTGGCCGCGCAGCTGCCGCGCCTGGAGATCGTGGCCGTGAACGGGATTGGGGTGGATGCGGTCGATTTCGATGCGCTGCGCCCGCGCGGCATCCGCGTCACCAACACGCCCGGCGTGCTGACGGACGACGTGGCCGACCTGGCGGTGGCGCTGCTGCTGGCCGCCGCGCGCCGCATTCCCGCACTGGATGCCTATGTGCGCGGCGGCCAGTGGCAGGCCGGCGTGCCCGTGAAGCCGGCGCGCGCGCTGCGCGGCAAGGTGGCTGGCATCTACGGTTTCGGGCGCATCGGCCAGGCCGTGGCGGCACGGCTCGCGGCGTTCGGCATGCAGACGCGCTACTGGCAGCCGAACGCGAAGGCCGGCGTGGCCGTGCCGCGCGCCGGCTCGCTGGTGGAGCTGGCGCGGGACAGCGACTACCTGGTCCTGTGCGCGCCGGGCGGCCCGGCAACGCGCAATACCGTCGATGCCGCGGTGCTGGACGCGCTGGGCCCCGAAGGCACCCTGGTCAACATCGCGCGTGGCTCGCTGGTCGACGAGCCGGCCCTGGTCGCCGCCCTGGCGGAAGGCCGGCTGGGCGCCGCCGCCCTCGACGTCTTCGCCGAAGAACCATCGGTACCCGCCGCCCTCGCCGCGCTGCCGAACGTGGTGCTGACCCCGCACGTGGGCAGCCTCACCGTGGAAACGCGCCACGCGATGGGACAGCTCGTCGTCGACAACCTGCTCGCGCACTTCAGCGGCAAGCCCCTGCTGACACCGGTCGCCTGACAGGAAACACCGGTGACAGGCACCACCCAAACCGGTGACAGGCACCACCCAAACCGGTGACAGGCACCGGCCTTTTTGAAACATTCCAGCAGACCCGGTGACAGGCACTGGCTTTCTGGAACAGCCCCGGTGACAGGGGACCGGCTTTTCTGGAACATTCCGGCAGAGTCGGCGACAGGCACCGGCCTTTTTGAAACATTCCAGCAGCCCCGGTGCCTGTCACGCCTTTCCGGGCAACTTATTGCTTGCCGGGGTCCTTCATGTTCGCGAACTTGTCGAACTCGATGTTGTACACCTCGTTGCCCACCTTCTTCACTTCTCGTACGTAGACGGTCTGCACGATGTCGCGCGTGGCGGGGTCGATGGCGATCGGACCGCGCGGGCTGGTCAGCTTCATCGTCTTCAGCACGGCCATTGCCTTGTCGCCGTCGATGTTGCCGTTCAGCTTGCGCGAGACCTCGTAGATGGCGGCCATGCCGTCATACGCGGCCACGGCCATGAAGTTCGGGCGGCCGCCCTGCGGATTGGCGGCGGCGAAGCTTTTCAGGAAGGCCTTGTTCTCCGGCGAGTCGTGCGCGGCGGAGTAGTGGAAGGTGGTGATTACGCCCAGCGTGGCGTCGCCCATCGCCGGCAGCACGTGGTCGTCCGTCAGGTCGCCGGTGGCGATCACCTTGATGCCGGCCGCCGCCAGGCCGCGTTCGCGGTAACCCTTCATGAAGGCGATGCTCTGCTCTCCCGCCGGCACGAAGACGAAGATCGCGTCCGGCTTCGCATCCTTGATGCGCTGGATGAACGGGGCGAATTCCGGATTGCGCAGCGGTACGCGGATCGCTTCCGTCACCTTGCCGCCGCCCGCTTCGAGCGTTTTCTTGAATGCCGCTTCCGCGTCGAGGCCCGGGCCGTAGTCGGCCACCAGCGTGACCACTTTCCTGATCTTGTTGTTTGCCGCCCAGGTACCCATCGGCGCCGAGATCTGCGGCAGCGTCATCGAAAAGCGCGCGATGTAGTTCGACTTGGTGGTGATCGCCGAGGTGGCGGCGTTCATGATGATCATCGGCTTCTTTGCCTGCTGGGCGATGGGTGCGGCGGCCATGGCTTCCGGCGTGAGGCCGAAGCCGGCCAGGAAGTCGACCTTGTCGCGCACCACCAGTTCCTGCGCCAGGCGCTTGGCGATTTCCGGCGAGGGGCCGGTGGTGTCCTTGACGATGACCTGGATCTTCTTGCCGGCCACCGTGTCGCCATGCTGGGCCATGTAGGCCTTGATGCCGCCTTCCATCTGCTTGCCGTAATCGGCGAACGGACCGGAAAACGCGGCGATCACGCCGACCTTGATGGTGTCCTGCCCATGCGCGGCTGGCAGGGCGAAGAGTTGGGCGCCGGCCAGCACGGCGGCAATCGTGGATTTCATGTCGTCTCCTTTGGATGTTGTGGTCCCGGGCCATCATCAGGCTCCTTGAGATTCTTGACAAGGCCCGGATAACGGCCATAGTATCGGGTCAGCGTTCGATAGGCAATCGATTGTTCGATAATCGAACGCCCATAAAATACAAGGAGACAGCAATGAATGGAACCATGATTGGCGCCCTGGCGCGCGGCCGCGGCATGGGAATGACGGTGGCCGGCGCGCTGGCGCTGCTGACAGCGGGCGCCGCCCACGCGCAAAGCAATGTCACCATCTACGGCATCATCGATACGGCGGTTGCCCACGTGGACAACACGAACGCGAACGGCGACTCGGTGACGAAGATGGCATCGCTGACGGGATCGTTCCCGTCGCGGATCGGCTTTCGCGGCACCGAGGACCTGGGCGGCGGCCTGTCCGCCATCTTCACGCTGGAAAGCGGCTTCGGCCCGGACGCCGGCAACATGGGGCAGGGCAACCGCCTGTTCGGGCGCGCCGCCAACGTGGGCCTGAAAGGCAAGTGGGGCACGCTGACCCTGGGCCGCCAGGTCAACATGACGTATATCGCCGGCCTGAAGGCGGACGTGCTGGGCCCGAACCTGTTCGCCATCGGCAGCATCGACCCTTACCTGCCGAATGCGCGCAGCGACAACGCGATCGGCTACCTGGGCAATTTCAACGGCCTGGTCGCCGGCGCCACCTACAGCTTCGGCCGCGACGCCTCGTCCGCCGGCGGTCCCGCCGCCACCAACTGCGCCGGCGAATCGGCCGCCGACTCGAAAGCCTGCCGCCAGTACACGGCGCTGCTCGGCTACGAGGTGAAGGACTACGGCATCAATGCCTCGTACGACAAGCTGCACGGGAACACGGGCGCGGCGAACGGCCTGACCAGCAGCGGCAACTACGACCGGCGCGTGACCGTCAACGGCTACTGGATGATCAAGGGCACCAAGCTGGGCGCCGGCGTCGTCGACCGCAAGACGAATGCCGCAACGGGCGTCACCGAATCGGATCTCTATTACCTGGGCGTGAGCCACCCGGTCACCCCGCTGCTGACGCTCGACGCGCAAGTGGCACGCAAGAACGTCAAGAACAGCAACGACGATACGGACATGGTGGTGGCCCGCCTGACCTACTACCTGTCGACGCGCACCGCCGTGTACGGCGCGCTGGGCCTGATGGACAACGACGGCCTCGCCGCCGTCGCCCTGGATGCCGGCGGCAGCGTCGGCGCCGGCAAGCCGCAGCGCGGGATCATGGCGGGGCTGCGACATCACTTCTGATGTCTGTATGGATGAGCTCGTGTCACTGGGGTCTGTCTCACTGGGGTCTGACCCCACGAAACACGAGCTGAACAATGCGCCTCTGCGGACTAGCCCGTGTCACTGGGGTCTGACCCCACGAGACACGAGCTGGACAATAAAGCTTACGGCAGCAGCACCGCCAGCTCGCGCGCGCCCTGCTGCAGCACGGGCAGGAACTGTTCTTCCATCTGTTTCGCGCTGACGCGGGCCGCCTGGGCGCCCACGTTCAGTGCGGCGTGCACGATGCCCGAGGCGCCGCGCACGGGCACGGCGATGGAGCGCAGGCCTACCTCGAGCTCCTCGTTGTTGATGGCGTAACCCTGCTCGCGCACCTGCGCCAGCACGGCGCGCAACTGCTTCTGGCTCGTGATCGTGTGTTCCGTGAGGGGTTTCAGCCGTACCTTGTCCAGGTAGGCCTGCAATTGATCCTCGGGCAGGTGGGCCAGCATCACGCGGCCCAGCGAGGTGCAGTAGGCGGGGAGCCGGCTGCCGGTGTTCAGCGCCACGGACATCACGCGCGACGTGGCCGAGCGGGCCACGTACAGCACCTCGTTATCGTCCAGCACGGCCAGCGAGCACGATTCGTTCAGCGTGCGGCTGATCTGGTTGAGGTAGGGCTGGGACGAGACGGTCAGCGGCGCGGACGACAGGTAGGAATAGCCGAGCGTGAGCACCTTCGGCCGCAGCGAGTAATTGTTGACGTCCGAATCGGCGTAGCCGAGCTGCTTGAGCGTGTACAGGCAGCGGCTGACGGCGGCGCGGGGAATGCCCGTCTTCTGGCTGATCTGGGCGATCGTCAGGCTGCGGCGCGAGTCGGAAAACGCCTGCAGCACGGCCAGGCCGCGCGCGAGCGAGGTCATGAAGCTGGGATCGGCCAGCGCGTCGATCTGTTCGGCGATCGTCGGTTCGCGCTCCGCCGGGGGAGTGGTCTTCGTGGTTGTCGGCATGTCGGTCTCTTTGAAGTGGACGGATTTTACTGGAACAGGCGGCGCGACCGATCTTTTTTCCTTGACCTCGCCGGGCGCCGGTGCGACACTGGGGCTGTTCGATTAACAGATTATAGTTCGATTATCGAACACAATCTACTTAAGGAAGCAATCGTGATTGACAAGACTATCGACACCATGGCGCAAGCCGTGGCCGGCATTCATGACGGCGCGACCGTGATGATCGGCGGCTTCGGCAACGCCGGCATGCCGGCGGCGCTGATCGACGCGCTGATCGCCCAGGGCGCGCGCGACCTCACCATCGTGAACAACAATGCCGGCAACGGCGAAACGGGCCTCGCGGCGCTGCTGAAAGCGAAGCGCGTGAAGAAGATCATTTGCTCGTTCCCGCGCCAGGCCGACTCGCAGGTGTTCGACGCGCTGTACCGCGCCGGCGAGATCGAGCTGGAGCTGACCCCGCAGGGCAACCTGGCCGAGCGCATCCGCGCCGCCGGCGCCGGCATCGGCGGCTTCTTCACGCCCACCGGCTATGGCACGCTGCTCGCCGAGGGCAAGGAAACCCGCACCATCAACGGCAAGAACTACGTGCTCGAATCGCCGATCCACGCCGACTTCGCGCTGATCAAGGCGCACCATGGCGATCGCTGGGGCAACCTGGTGTACCGGAAGACGGCGCGCAACTTCGGCCCGATCATGGCGATGGCCGCCAGGGTGACGATCGCGCAGGTGACGCGCATCGTCGAACTGGGCGAACTCGATCCCGAACACATCGTCACCCCGGGCATCTTCGTGCAGCGCGTGGTGCGGGAGGACGCACAATGAGCATCAGGAAAATGCGCGGCGCCCAGTTTCGTCATATGAAAATTCGTGTCGCGCCCCGCCACATCGAGCCAACTTCCGCCCAGGAGCGTAACCAATGACCATTCAGAAATTGACGCGCGACCAAATGGCGAAACGTGTCGCGCAGGACATCCATGAAGGCGCCTACGTCAACCTGGGCATCGGCCTGCCGACGATGGTGGCCAACTACCTGCCGGCCGATCGCGAGATCTTCCTGCACAGCGAAAACGGCCTGCTGGGCATGGGCCCCGCGCCCGCGCCGGGCGAGGAAGACGAAGACCTGATCAACGCCGGCAAGCAGCCCGTCACCTTGCTGACGGGCGGTGCCTACTTCCACCACGGCGACTCGTTCGCGATGATGCGCGGCGGCCACCTCGACATCTGCGTGCTGGGCGCCTTCCAGGTCTCCGCCACGGGCGACCTGGCCAACTGGCACACCGGCGCGCCGGATGCGATCCCCGCCGTCGGCGGCGCCATGGACCTCGCCATCGGTGCGCGCCAGGTGTTCGTGATGACCGACCACCAGACCAAGTCCGGCGAAAGCAAGATCGTGGAAAAGTGCAGTTACCCACTGACGGGCATCGGCTGCGTGAACCGCATCTACACGGACCTGGCCGTGATCGACGTGACGTCGGACGGCCTCGTCGTGCGCGAGATGGTCGAAGGCTTGACGTTCGAGGAATTGCAGAGCCGCACCGCCGCGCCGCTGGTCCCCCCTTACAAGGAGAACACGAAATGACCGAAGCATTCATCTGCGATGCGATCCGCACCCCGATCGGCCGCTACGGCGGCGCCCTGAAGGACTTGCGGGCGGACGACCTGGGCGCGCTGCCGCTGGCCGAGCTGGTGCGCCGCAATCCCACCGTCGACTGGGAAGCCATCGACGACGTAATCTACGGCTGCGCCAACCAGGCCGGCGAGGACAACCGCAACGTGGCCCGCATGTCCACCTTGCTGGCCGGGCTGCCGCAGCGCGTATCCGGCACCACGGTGAACCGCCTGTGCGGTTCCGGCATGGATGCTGTCGGCATCGCCGCTCGCGCCATCCGCTCAGGCGACACCTCGCTGATGATCGCCGGCGGCGTCGAATCGATGACCCGCGCGCCATTCGTGATGGGCAAGGCCGACAGCGCCTTCTCGCGCAACGCCGCCATCTACGACACGACGATCGGCTGGCGCTTCCCCAACCCGCTGATGAAGAAGCTGTACGGCACCGATTCGATGCCGGAGACGGCGGAAAACGTGGCGGACGATTTCAAGATCAGCCGCGAGGACCAGGACCGCTTCGCGCTGGCCAGCCAGCAGCGCGTAGCCGCCGCGCAGGCCGCCGGGTACTTCGAAGCCGAGATCATGCCGGTGACGATCCCCGTCAGGAAAGGGGAACCGATCGTCTTCGCACGCGACGAACACCCGCGCGCCACGACGATCGAAGCGCTGGCCAAGCTGAAGGGCGTGGTGCGCCCCGATGGCACGGTCACGGCGGGCAATGCGTCCGGCGTGAACGACGGCGCCTGCGCGCTGCTGCTGGCCAATGAAAAGTCGGCCGCAGCGCACGGCCTGGTGCCGCGGGCGCGCGTGATCGGCATGGCCACGGCCGGCGTGGCGCCGCGCGTGATGGGCATCGGACCGGCGCCGGCCACGCAAAAGCTGCTGGCGCAACTGGGCATGACCATCGACCAGTTCGACATCATCGAATTGAACGAGGCTTTCGCCTCGCAGGGCATCGCCGTGCTGCGCGAGCTGGGCCTGTCGCAGGACGACGCACGGGTAAATCCGTGGGGCGGCGCCATCGCGCTGGGCCACCCGCTGGGCATGAGCGGCGCGCGCCTGGTGACGACGGCCGTCAACCAGCTGCACCGTGGCGGCGGACGCTATGCCTTGTGTACCATGTGCATCGGCGTGGGACAGGGCATCGCCATCGTCATCGAACGCGTCTGAGGTGTAAAGCGGATGTAAGCAACAGGTAGTACAAAAAGTAGATGCGGCCAGCCGACAAAGAGCGGCGGCCGCGGTTCGATTTTTCCGGAGAATCGAGGAGACAACCATGACTTTCCAAACCAGGAGCCGCCCATGATCGGCGTGCTCTTCGACGGCGTTGCCTACGGCAGCCTGCTGTTCATGATCAGTGTCGGCCTGTCGGTGACGATGGGCATGATGAACTTTGTTAACCTGGCCCACGGCGCGTTCGCGATGCTGGGCGGCTACGTGTGCGTGATGCTGCTCGATCGCGCAGGCGTGCCATTCCTTGCCACCTTGCCGCTGGCCTTCCTGGCCGCCGCCCTGGTCGGCTTCATCCTGGAGCGCACGCTCTACCGGCGCCTGTACAAGGCCAGCCACCTGGACCAGGTGCTGTTCTCGATCGGCCTCACCTTCATGGCGGTGGCCGGCGCCACGTACTTCTTCGGGCCCACCCAGCAACCCGTCAGCCTGCCGGACTGGCTGCGCGGGCAGGTGTCGCTGTTCGGCCTCGAAGTGGGGGCGTACCGGCTGTTCCTGATCGGCGTCGTCGTCGTGGTGACGGCGCTGCTGGGCCTCCTCATCGAGCGCACGCGCTTCGGCGCGCAGATCCGCGCCTCGGTGGACAACCACACGGCTTCCGAAGGGCTGGGCATCAACGTCAGCCGCGTATTCAGCCTCACGTTCGCGCTGGGCTCCGGCCTGGCGGGCCTGGGCGGCGGCCTGGGCATCGATGTGCTGGGCCTGGACCCCAGCTTCCCCGTCAAGTACATGGTGTACTTCCTGCTGGTCGTCGCCGTCGGCGGCGCCGGCACGATCACCGGGCCGCTGCTGGCGGCCATCGTGCTGGGCGTGTTCGACGTGGCCGGCAAATACTATGTGCCGGAAGTGGGCGCCTTCGTCATCTATGCGCTGATGGTGGTGCTGTTGCTCGCCTTCCCCGCGGGCCTGGTCAGGAGGAAAGCATGAACGCCTTGTCGAAAGCCGAAGTGGCGCCAACCCCGGCGCGCCCGGAAGCGGCGCCTGCACGTGCGCTGCGCCTGCCGGATGGCCGCTGGCACCCGCTGGAAGTCGTGTTCTGGCTGCTGCCGGTGGCCAGCTGGTTCCTGTTCCCGCAGTACCTGGTGCTTACCAGCCAGATCATGATCGTGGGATTGTTCGCGCTGTCGCTGGACCTGATCCTCGGTTATGCGGGCATCGTGTCGCTGGGCCACGCGGCCTTCTTCGGGCTCGGCGCCTATACGGCCGGGCTGCTCTCCGTGCATGGCTGGGGCGAGCCGATCACCGGCATGCTGGCCGGCGCCGTGGTCGCGGGGCTGTTCGGCTGGATCGTCAGCTTCCTCGTCGTGCGCGGCCAGGACCTGACGCGCCTGATGGTCACCCTCGGCATCGGCCTGATGCTGTTCGAGGCCGCCAACAAGGCCGCGTGGCTGACGGGCGGTGTCGATGGCCTTTCCGGCATGATGGTCGGTAACCTGCTGGGCGTGTTCGAGTTCGACCTGGAAGGCAAGACGGGCTTCGTGTACAGCTACGTGGTGCTGTTCCTCGTGTTCCTGGTGCTGCGGCGCCTCGTGAACTCGCCGTTCGGCCTGGGCCTGCGCGGTATCCGCGAAGGCGGGCGGCGCATGCCGGCCATCGGCGCGGACGTGAACAGGCGGCTGCGCGCCGTGTTCACGGTCGGCGCCGTCGTCGCCGGCATCGCCGGCGCGCTGCTGGCCCAGACCACGCAGTTCGTCGGCCTCGACATGCTGGGCTTCCCCCGCTCGGCCGAACTGCTGATCATGCTGGTGCTGGGCGGTACGGGGCGCCTGTACGGCGCGCTGGTCGGCGCGGCCGTGTTCATGATCGCGCAGGACAAGATCGCCGGCATCAATCCCACCTACTGGCAATTCTGGATCGGGCTGCTGCTGGTGTGCATCGTGATGTTCGCCAAGGGCGGCATCGTGGGCGGCTTTGCCGATCTGCTGGAACGCATGCGCGAACGGAAGGAGGCGCGGTGATGGATACGACCCTGAAAACCGAAGGCCTCTCGAAGAGCTGGGGCGCCTTCAAGGCCAACAGCGACGTGTCGCTGACCTTTACGCCCGGCGCGCGCCATGCGCTGATCGGCCCGAACGGCGCCGGCAAGACGACCTTCATCAACCTGCTGACGGGCGGCTTCGCGCCCACCAGCGGCAAGGTCTACCTGGGCGGCGAGGACATCACGCACCTGCCGCAGCACCAGCGCGTGAAGCGGGGCATGACGCGCACGTTCCAGATCAACACGCTGTTCGCCGGCCTGACCGTGCTGGAATCCGTGATGCTCGCGCTCGGCGAGCGGCGCGGCGTCCAGAACGTGTGGTGGAAAACGGTGGCGCAGCACCGCGACATGGTCGACGAGGCGATGGCGCTGCTGGAATCGCTGCGCCTGGCGGACCAGGCGAACAGCATCACGCGCAGCATGGCCTACGGCAAGCAGCGGCTCGTGGAAATCGCGCTGGCGCTGGCCACGCAACCGAAGATCCTGCTGCTGGACGAGCCGGCGGCCGGCATCCCGCAGGCGGAAAGCCGCGAGCTGTTCGAAGTGGTCGCCGGCCTGCCGCGCAATGTGACGATCCTCTTCATCGAACACGACATGGGACTCGTGTTCAAGTTCGCCGAGCGCATCACCGTGCTGGTGGGCGGGAAGGTGCTGACGGAAGGGACGCCGGCGGAAATCGCCGCGGACCCGCGCGTGAAAGAGGTGTACCTGGGGGAGGGCGGCCATGACTGAACTGCTGGCGGTGGAGAGGGTAACGGCCGGCTACGGCGAATCCGTGGTGCTGGAAGACGTGTCGTTCGCGCTGGACGAGGGCGACAGCCTGGCGCTGCTGGGCCGCAACGGCGTCGGCAAGACCAGCCTGCTCACCACGCTGATGGGCCTGACGCGGCTGCACAAGGGCGCCATCCGGTGGGCCGGCAAGGACATTGCGCGCGTTGCACCCTACAAGCGGGCGCGCGCCGGGCTGGGCTGGGTGCCGCAGGAGCGGCACATGTACCCGTCGCTTACCGTCGAGGAACACTTGACGGTCGTGGCACGGCCGGGGCGCTGGGATGTGAAGAAGATCTACGAGGTATTCCCCCGCCTGCAGGAGCGCCGCACCAATATGGGCAACCAGCTCTCCGGCGGCGAACAGCAGATGGTGGCGATCGCCCGCGCGCTGATGACGAACCCGCGCATGCTGCTGCTCGATGAACCGATGGAAGGGCTGGCGCCGATCATCGTGCAGGAGCTGCTGGGCGTGATCCGCAAGCTGGTGCGGGACGAGGGGCTGTCCGTCATCGTCGTCGAGCAGCATGCGCGGCTCGCCCTGTCGCTCACGCAGCGTGCCATCGTGCTGGATCGGGGGTGCATCGTGCATGACTCGGACAGCCGGGAGTTGCTCGATGATGGGGCGACGCTGGATCGGCTGGTGGCGGTGGCCTAGCGGCGGCACAGCCTGGAGAGCCTTGGTGTCGGACACCTTTTCCGGGCGCTTCATCCGGAGGAGCCTTGGTGTCGGACACCTTTTCCGGGGCGTTATCCGGAAAAGGTGTGCGACACCGTACATGGACGCCCCCGGTATGCCAAGCTTTCTTTTCGTGATGGTTTGTAGGTAAAGATTGCACCCGTACATTCGGACTTTGATGTGGCTGATGCCACTGTCCCTGATGGGATTTGCTGGTCGACGCCCCCTCGGTTTAACGCACTCAAGGTGCTTGGTGTCGCGCGGGCTAAGCCGACCACGGTCTTACCTGGTTTGCCATCACTTCTTGATCGCTTGTGCAATCGGTGGAATGTACTGCTCCGCTTCCAAAAAACTGTCCGCTACCCTCCGCGAAGGCCCTCAGCCGAGCCGATTACGCGGCAGCGTAATCGGCTCGGAACTCTCTGTCATGAGCCAATAGGGCCCAGACAGTCCTTGCATTCTTGTTGGCCAATGCTACTGCCGCAACGTTCTTGTGCCGTCGCCCAAGCAGTGAGTGAAGCCAGCCGCTCTTGCTTGGATCCTTTTTGACTGCATGCTGGATCACCGCTCGGGCTCCATGAATGAGCAAAGTACGCAGGTACGTATCGCCCCTTTTGCTGATGCCCAGAAGATTCGTGCGACCGCCTGTCGAATGCTGCTTGGGTACTAGGCCGATCCACGCTGCGAGTTGCCTGCCATTGGCGAAGTTCCTCGCGTTACCGATCGCCGCGACCAAAGCGCTGGCTGTGATCGGTCCTATGCCGGGTATCTTCTCCAACCGTTTGGACATCGGGTTCGAGCGGTGCCATTTCAGAATTTCCAGCTCGAATTCGTTGACTCTTCTATCCAGCACCTTCAAGTGATCGAGAAGTTCCAGAATGGTCTGGCGAAAAATGCCGGGCAACTCATCCTTCGCTTCGTCGAGCAGTGCCGGTACTCGCTCCCTGAGCACGGCCAAACCCTTCGGGACAACGAGGCCAAACTCCGCCAGCAAGCCGCGAATCTGGTTGGCCTGAGCAGTACGCTGCTTGACGAACCCACTACGCGCCGTGTGAACAGCGATAATCGCCTGCTGCTCAATAGTCTTGATCGGCACAAAGCGCATGTTTGGCCTTTGCACTGCCTCGCAGATTGCCTCGGCATCGGCTGCATCGTGCTTGTTGGTCTTCACGTATGGCTTGACGAACTGCGGAGCTATCAGCTTGACCGTGTGGCCCAGGCTCTGCAACTGCCGTGCCCAGTAATGCGCGCTGCCACACGCCTCCATCCCAATTAGACACGGCGGCATGTTAGAGAAAAACCTCATCACCTTGCCACGCCGGAGCTGGCATCGCATCTCGACCTTGCCGCTCGCATTAACGCCATGGAATTGGAAAACTTCCTTTGCCAGATCCATACTGCATGTCGTAATCTTCATGGTGACGCCCCTCTCTGGTTAAGTGAAACTTCGACAGCTCCACTTTGGCACATCGATGCCGTCTCAGGGTGGGGGCGTCCATCCCATTGGTTTTCCGCGCCGAAGCCAGCGCCAAAGAAAACCGGTGTCGCACACTTTTTCGCTGTGCGAAAAAATGTCCGACACCAGGCAGAGGCAAACCTACGCCACCTCCGGCCTCGCCAGCGGCGCCCGGCTCTGCTCATTGTTCTCGATGACCAGCTTGTCGAGCAGCCGCATGAACGTCTCCTGCTCGCGCTCCGTCAGCGGCGCGAGCAGCCGTTCGCGTAGCCGATGCACGGCAGGGTCGAGCCGCTTCAATAGCGCCGCGCCTTCCTCCGTGATCGTCAGCGCGCGCTGGCGGCGGTTGGTCGGGATGACCTTGCGTTCCAGTAGCCCCTTTTCCTCCAGGCGCGCGCAGACCGAAGCGCCGGTGGAGGTGTCGATCGCCACCAGCCCGGCCAGCGTCACCTGGTCGATGCCGGGGCTGGCGGCGAGGGTGCGCAGCAGCGCGTATTGCACGGGCGTGAGCTCGCCGCCGATTTCATCGTGGAAGATCGACACTGAGATCTGCTGTGCGCGGCGCAGCAGGTGGCCCGGGTGTTCGTGCAGGTCCAGCAGGTCGCTGCTTTTTTCGCGAACGTTCTCGCCGACCTTGTTGTCGACTTCTTCGCTGACTTTGTCGCTTTCGTTGTCCATGGCGCAGCCGATAAAAATTTGTCGCGCACAGTTTACTTCGGGTGAAGTCCGGGCGTATATTCAGTGTACTGAATATCGATTCTACACAAGTACAACAAAGGAGACTCCATGTACCCGAAAAACGCCTGGTACGTCGCGGCCACGCCCGACGAAATCGTGGACAAGCCGCTGGGCCGCCAGGTCTGCGGCGAAAAGATCGTGTTCTACCGCGCCGCACAAGGCGTGGCCGCCGTCGAGGATTTTTGCCCGCACCGGGGCGCGCCGCTGTCGCTGGGCTTCGTGCGCGACGGCACGCTGGTGTGCGGCTACCATGGCTTGCAGATGGGTTGCGACGGCAAGCCGGTGGCGATGCCCGGCCAGCGCGTGCGCGGCTTCCCATGCATCCGCAGCTATCCGGTGGTGGAGCGCTACGGCTTCATCTGGGTCTGGCCCGGCGAGGCGGCACTGGCCGACGCCGGCACGATTCCGCACCTGCACTGGGCCGTGGATGACGGCTGGGCCTACGGCGGCGGCCTGTATCACATCGGCTGCGAATACCGGCTCATGATCGACAACCTGATGGACCTGACGCACGAGACCTATGTGCACGCGTCGTCGATCGGGCAGAAGGAAATCGACGAAGCGCCAGTCAACACGAAGACCTCGGGCGACGAGGTGATCACCAGCCGCTTCATGGAAAACGTGATGCCGCCGCCGTTCTGGCAGGCGGCCCTGCGCGGCAACGGCCTGCCCGACAACATGCCGGTGGACCGCTGGCAGATCTGCCACTTCACGCCGCCCAGCCACGTGATGATCGAGGTGGGCGTGGCGCTGGCGGGCAAGGGCGGCTACGACGCGCCGGCCGAGTTCAAGGCATCGTCGATCGTGGTCGACTTCATCACGCCGGAAACGGAGACGACGCACTGGTACTTCTGGGGCATGGCCCGCAACTTCAAGGCCGGCGACCGGGTGCTCACCGATACGATCCGCACCGGCCAGGGCAAGATCTTCAGCGAAGATCGCGCGATGCTGGAACAGCAGCAGGCCAATATCCTGCGGCACCCGGAGCGCAAGCTGCTGGCGCTGAACATCGATGCCGGCGGTGTGCAGTCGCGCAAGGTGATCGACCGCTGGCTCGCCCGCGAACAGGACACCACGCAGGTGGCGGCATGAGCACCGTGGGCAAGATCGGCATGAAGGTAGCCCGGCGCGCCGTCGAGGCCGACGATATCTGCAGCTTCGAACTCGTGCCGCTGGACGGGGCGCCGCTGCCGCCCTTCACGGCGGGTGCCCACATCGACGTGCACGTGGGCGACGGCATCGTGCGGCAGTATTCGCTGTGCAATGCGCCCCATGAAACGCACCGCTACGTGATCGGCGTGCTGCGCGAGCCGGCTTCGCGTGGCGGCTCCCGTGCGATGCATGAGCGCATCGTCGAAGGCGCCGAGCTGGAAGTGAGCGCGCCGCGCAACCTGTTCGCGCTCGCGGAGGGCGGACATCACAGCGTGCTGTTCGCGGGCGGCATCGGCATCACGCCGCTGCTGGCGATGGCCGAGCACCTGCATGCTGGCGGGCGATCGTTCACGCTGCACTACAGCGTGCGCTCGGCGATGCGGGCCGCCTTCCGCGGCCGCTTGCTGGAAGCGCCGTTCGCCGGGCGCGTGCGCCTGCACGTGGACGAGGAGGGCACCGGGCTCGACGTCGCCGCCGCGCTGGCCGATTGCCCCCCGGGCACCCACCTGTACGTCTGCGGTCCGGCCGGCTACATCGACCACGTGCTGGCTGCGGCGCGTGCGCTGGGCTGGGCCGACGACCGCCTGCACCGCGAGTACTTCGGCGCCGCGCCCGTCGTGGCCGGGGAGGGCGAGCGCCCGTTCGACGTGCGCATCGCCAGCAGCGGCGCGACCTACACGATTCCGGCCGGGCGCACCGTGATCCAGGTACTGGCCGAGCATGGCGTGGACGTGCCGGTGTCCTGCGAGCAGGGCGTGTGCGGCACCTGCCTGACGCGCGTGCTCGATGGCGTGCCGGAGCACCGCGACCTGTATCAGACGGAAGAGGAGCAGGCCGCGAACGACCATTTCACCCCCTGCTGTTCGCGCGCGAAGAGCGCGCTGCTGGTGCTCGACCTGTAGTTCATACCACTAAAAACAAGGAGGAGACATGACATACCAATTGAAGCGCCGTATCCTGCTCAAGGGCGCCGCCGCGGCCGGCCTGCTGCCCTCGTTCGCCTTCGCGGCCGAGCCGCTGAAGGTTGGGCTGATCGTGCCGATGTCCGGCCCGTTCGCCTCGACCGGCCGGCAGATCGAAGCGGCCGTGAAGCTGTACCAGCAGAAGAACGGCGACAGCGTGGCCGGCAGGAAGATCGAGATCGTGCTGAAGGATGACGGCGGCGTGTCGCCGGACGTGACGAAGCGCCTGGCCCAGGAACTGGTGGCACGCGACAAGGTGCGCGTGCTGGCCGGCTTCGGCCTCACGCCGCTGGCGCTGGCCGCGGCGCCCGTCGCCACGCAGGCGAAGGTGCCGATGATCGTGATGGCGGCCGCCACCTCGATCATTCCGCAGCGCTCGCCCTTCATCGTGCGCACCGGCTTCACCCTGGCCCAGGTGACCGCGCCGCTGGCCGACTGGGCGGCGAAGAACCGCATCGGCCGCGTGATGACCTTCGTGGCCGACTACGGACCCGGGCTGGACGCCGAGAAAGTGTTCGTGAAGCGCTTCACGGCCGGCGGCGGCAAGGTGCTCGATTCGCTGCGTTCGCCGCTGCGCAATCCGGACTACGCGCCATTTCTCGCACGGGTGAAGGATGCGAAGCCAGACGCGCTGTTCGTCTTCGTGCCGTCCGGCGAGGGCGCGGCCGTGCTGAAGCAGTTCAACGACCGCGGCCTGGGCACGGCCGGCATCCGCCTGATCTGCACGGGCGACGTGCTCGATGACGACCTGATGACCGGGATCGGCGCTGCCGCCAACGGCGTCGTCAGCAGCCACCATTATTCGGCCGCGCATCCGTCCGCCGAGAACAAGGCCTATGTGAATGCCTTCATGGCCGCGAACAAGGGCATGCGGCCGAACTTCCACTCGGTCGGCGCCTACGACGGCATGCACCTGCTGTACCAGGCGCTGGCCAAGGCCGGCGGCGACGCCGATGGCGCCAGGCTCGTCGCGGCGATGAAGGGCATGGCGTGGAACAGCGTGCGCGGCCCCGTGCGCATCGATGCCGGCAGCCGGGACATCGTGCAAACCGTGTATATCCGCAAGGCGGCGCAGGTCGACGGCGCCATGTTCAACGTGGAGTTCGACAAGGTCGACAACTTCGCCGACCCCGGCGTGTAAAAAGTTTCCTGAAAAATGGGGACAGACCCCATTTTTCAGGAAACAGTTGCTCGAAAAATGGGGTCTGTCCCCATTTTCAGAGAAACAGTTGCACCGCGCGGGCGAACGCGGCGGGCTGTTCGATTGCGGCGATGTGCGACGCATCCGCCAGCACGACCAGCCGGGCACCGGGGATCGCGTCGGCGATCGTTTGCGACATCGCCACCGGCGCGCCCTGGTCGAGTTCGCCGGCGATCACCAGCGTTGGCACGGAGATCGAAGGCAGGCGCGACGTCGTGTCCACATTGCCTACCGCATGGCAGCACCCCACGTAGCCGACCGGGTCGGTGCTGGTGAGCCGCCGCCGCCAGCGGGCGACGGTGCCGGCGTGCGTGGCGCGGAAGGCTTCGTGGAAGTAGCGGCCCATCACCGTGTCGGCGATCGCCTCGATGCCTCCTTCGCGGACGGTGGCGATGCGCTGTTTCCACCCGTCGCGCGCCGCTTCCGGGTAGCCGGACGACGAATTGGCGATCACGAGCGCCTGCACCAGCGAAGGATGCCGCAGCGCCAGCTCCTGCCCCACCATGCCGCCCATCGACAGGCCGATCCACGTCACCGGGCCGGTGCCCAGCTCCAGCAGCAGCCGGGCCGCGTCGTCGGCCAGCGCGGCCATGTCGTAGGCGCCTTCCGGCGCCTCGGAACCGCCGTGGCCGCGGTGGTCGTAGGCGATCACGCGGCTGTCCTCGGCCAGCAGGTTGGCCAGCCCGTCCCACATCGCCAGGTCCATGCCCAGGGCGTGGGACAGGACGATCGTGCGGCGCGGCAGCTGGCCGTTGCGCGGTTCGCGGACCGTGTAGTGCAGGGCGGGGCGGCTGGCGGTGCGGCCGGCGCGGCCCACGCCCGGATGAGGCACGGATCCCGGCTGCGTGGGTGCCAGCGAGTGGCCGGCCTCGCGCAGGATCTGCTGCGTGTGCGCGAACGCCGTGTTGGCGGCCGGCACGCCGGCGTAGATGGCCGACTGCATCAGCACTTCCTTCAGTTCATCCGGGCTCATGCCGCCCTCGGCGCCCGGGCGCAGCGCGGCGCGCACGTGCAGCTCGAACTCTTCCCAGCGCCCCAGGGCGATGGTGATCGACAGCACGATGGCGCGGCGCGTCTTGAATTCGAGACCGGGACGGCCCCAGATCTCGTTCCAGGCGAAGCGCGTGATCAGGTTCTGGAAGTCGGCATTGAACGCATTGGCGTTGTTCAGTGAACGGTCCACCCACTCGTCGCCGAGGATGGTGCGGCGGTTCTGCAGGCCGCGTTCGAAGTCGTGATCGAAAGGGTCGATGGTCATCGTCAGGGTTCCGTGTTGAAGGAGGCCGCCTGCGCGCGCAAAGCAGCCAGTTGTCGCGCGGCGAGACGGCGCGCGGCCGAAGCGGCGGCAACGGGGTCGAACAGCGCCAGCAGGGCATCGACATCGCAGCGGCCGCGCAGCGCTTCGTTCGACTGCACCGCATCCGGCAGCAGCTCGGCCAGGTGGCGGCCCTCGGCCACCGCGCGGCGCGTCAGGCCCTCGACGAATTCGTGCGCGGCCGGGCGGCCGATGGTTTCCGCCAGGCCGATCGACAGCGCCTCGGCAAAGATCAAGCCTTGCAGGCCATCGATATTGCGGCGCATGCGGGCGGTATCGACGGCGAGGCCGCCGAAGGCGTCGTTCAGCGCCTGCAAGGCGCCGTGCGCGCTGATGAACAATTGCGGCCATTCGGCAAGCTCGGCCTGCCAGTTGCCCAGGCCGCGCTCGTGCTGCTGGCCCATCATCGCCAGCAGTGCGGCGGCATGCTGCGGCGTGCGGCCGGCGGCTGCCAGCGCGATCATCGCGGAGACGGGATTGCGCTTGTGCGGCATGGCCGAGGAACCGCCGCGGCCATTGCCGGACGGTTCGGCCAGCTCGCCGATCTCGCCCTGCGCCATCAGCGACAGGTCGGTGGCGATCTTGCCCAGGCTGCCCGTCAGCACGGCCACTTCCAGCCCCAGGCGCACCCAGTCGTCGCGCTGCGTATGCCACGGTGCCTCGGCCACCTTCAAGCCCAGGTCATCGGCCAGGCGCCGCGCCACCGCGCCGGCCTGTTCACCCATCACGGCCAGCGTGCCCACGGCGCCGCCCAGCTGCAATTGCAGCGCGCGGCGGGCCGCCTCGCGCAGCCGCTCGCGGGCGCGCAGCAGCGGCGCCGCCCAGCCCAGCACCTTCCAGCCGAAGCTGGTCACCTGGGCCGGCTGCATCAGCGTGCGCGCCAGCACCGGCGTGTCGATGTGCGCATCGGCCAGCGCCAGCAGCGTGCCGGTCAGCTGGTCCAGGCCGGCGTCGACCAGCCGCAGCGCATCCCGCGTGGCCAGCACCATGGCCGTGTCCACCACGTCCTGGCTGGTGCTGCCCCAATGGACGAAGGCCGCACTGTCCTTGTCGTACAGCGCGACCGTCTTGGTGAGTTCCTTGACGAGGGGGATGGCCAGGCTGCCGGCGCGGCGGCTGGCCGCGATCAGCGCCGGGATGTCGTACAGCTGGGCGTTGCAGACGCCGGCGATGGCGCGCGCGGCGGCCGCGGGGATCATGCCCTCGGCCGCCTGCGCGGCGGCCAGGGCCTGCTCGAAGCGGAACATGCCCTGGACGATCGCGGCATCGTCGAACACCGCGATCATCTCGGTCGTCGTCAGGAAGCTGTCGAAGATCGATACGCTCATCCGTTTTTTCTCCCGTTCCTCACGTGTAATCGAAGAAGACGGTTTCGTCATCGCCCTGCATGCGGATGTCCCAGCGGTAGCTGCCGTCCGGCTGGCGGCGCGCCAGCAGCGTGCCGCGGCGCGCTTCCGGCACCTGCGCCAGGATGGGGGACAGGGGCGCGTCGTCCAGGAACACGGCGGTGAACTGGTGCTTCACCAGACCGCGGGCAAACACCGTCACGAAGGCGGCTGGCGCGTCGGCCGGCGCGTCGGCGGGGCGGGACAGGCGGAACTGGAATTCGCCGCCTTCGCCGCTCGGAATGCGCCGGAAGCCAGGGATGGCCTGCTGCGCTTCGGCTTGTTCGCCGTGCGGGTTCCACGCTTCGATCTGCGCGTCGTTGATCGGCGCGCCGTCGCCGTCGTAGATGACGCCGCGCACGGTCACGGTAGGCGCCGATGTCTCGACATTGGCGGTCGCGTCCACGGCCCATTGCCAGGCTTCGTGCGAGAACGGGCCGATGGTTTGCGAAGTGGTGATCTTCTTCATGTGTGTCTCCTCAAAGGCCCATCGGGGTGGCATCGCGTCCGCGCAGGACGATGTCGAATTCATAGCCGAGCAAGTGCTCGTGCATGGTCTCCTCCATGGAGAAGCGGGAGACCAGGCGCTGGCGGGCAGCTTCGTCCGGCACGCTGTTGAAGATGGGATCGTATTCGAACAGCGGATCGTTCGGGAAGTACATCTGCGTGACCAGCCGCTGCGCATAGACGTTGCCGAACAGCGAGAAGTGAATGTGCGCCGGGCGGAACGCCTTGTGGTGGTTGCCCCACGGGTAGGGGCCCGGGCGGACGGTGACGAAGCGGTAGCGGCCGTCGTCGTCGGTCAGCATCTTGCCCCAGCCGTTGAAGTTCGGGTCCAGCGGCGCGTTGTGCTGGTCCTTCTTGTGGCGGTAACGGCCGGCGGCATTGCATTGCCACACTTCGACCAGCGAGTTGCGCACGGGCTTGCCGTCTTCGTCGGTCACGCGGCCGGTCACGACGATGCGCTCGCCGATTGCCTCGCCGGCACAGCCTTCCGGCCGGGTCAGGTCGATCTCGCCCGGCAGGACGATGCTCGGGGTCGCGATGTTGCCGGTGACGGGCAGCGCGGCATCCAGGCGCAGCAGCGGCTGCCGGGGGCCGCGCTTGACGGTCGATTTATATTCGGGATAGACGAGTTCCGGATACACGCCGGATGGGACGGAATCGAATTTCACTGGGGTCTCCTCGTGCGCAATTCGCAGTGTTATGGGATGCGGGTCATGTTAGGGGCTCGCGGCCGGCCGCGGCAACGGGCCAATGTCGGGGTGTATCCGCAATACGCACATTTTGTGCGATACTCGCACAAACAGGGGGGTTTTTGATGGAAGCAGCAGGCAAGGCAGGCAAGCACGAAGCACCGCACCCGCGCGACCTCGTGGCTGGCCTCGAAAAAGGGTTGCAGGTGATCGAAGCGTTCGACCAGGAACGTGCGCGCCTGACGATTGCCGAGGTGGCCGAACGGACCGGCCTGACGCGGGCGGCGGCGCGCCGCTACCTGATCACGCTCACCCACCTCGGCTATATGCGGCACGAGAACAAGCTGTTCTCGCTGACGCCGGCCGTGCTGCGCCTTGGCCAATCCTACCTGCACTCGGCGCGCCTGCCGCGCATCGCGCAACCGCTGCTGTACCGCCTCGCGTACTCGCTGGGCGAGGCGGCATCGTGCGGCGTGCTGGACGACCGGGAACTCGTCTGCGTGGCGGCGGTGAGCGCCGGCCGGCTAGTGTCGACCACGCTGCAACCGGGCACCCGGGTGCCGGCCTACTGCACCGCGAACGGCCGGGTGCTGCTCGCGCACCTGCCGCCGGACGAGGTGCAGCGCTACCTGGGCACCGTGGAGCCTGAGCGGATCACGGCGCACACGATCGTGCACCGCGAGCGGCTGGCGCTGGAGATCGCCCGGGCGCGCGAGCAGGGCTATGCCGTCGTCGACCAGGAACTGGAGCTGGGCTTGCGGGCGATCGCCGTCCCCCTGCGCAATTTCCGCGGCGAGGTCGTCGCCGCGCTGAACGTCAGCGTGCACGAAGGGCGCATGCCGATGGAGGCGATGGTCGAGCGCTGCCTGCCGGCGATGGTGAAGATCCAGGCCGAACTGTCGGCGCTGTTGTAACCGCCTCATGCCACCGGACTGCAGGAAGCCCTCTCGCGAGCCGGCGGCTATCGGCAATCCGGTGAAATGGACGCGCGAGCCCGGGCCAGCCCGTTGCATGCGCCCGTTCCACCGGCGGGCGCGGGCCGCAGGCCCGGCGGGTTCGGTCGGCGGCGCCTTTTCTCAGGCATGCCACCGGTCCCGGTACCGCCCCAGTTCCTCCAGTTCCAGCGAGCGTTCCGCGGTGCCATGCGTCAGGCACGCGAACGCCCCGCCGATCGCGCCGACGCGCATGCACTCCTCCAACGGCGCGCCGCCGAACCACGCATGCAGGAATGCCGATGCATACGCGTCGCCCGCGCCGTTGCTGTCGACGACCGGGCCGTCGAGGTGCGCGCACGGCATGTGGTGCACCGTGCCATCGCCGCGTTCCAGGGCATGGCTGCCCCGCGCGCCATCGGTCGCGACCACGATCCGTGCCCGTCCTTCGCGCAGGATCGCGCGCATCGCGTCGAACACGCCTTTGCCCAGTGCCGCTGCGCTCAGGAAGACCAGGTCGGCGCGGTATGCGAACGGGTGGTAGTACGGGTTGCGGCCGTCCCAGTCGTGCAGGTCGGTGGACGTCGGCACGCCGAGCGCTTCGGTATCGTCGAACAGCGCGGCGGCCCACGGCATGATGCTGACGTGCACGTGGTCCGACGAGCGGATGTGGGGCAGGTAACGGTCGCGCGGCACGCGCAGCGTGTCGGGATGCCGGCCGTCGTACAGCGACAGCCGGCGGCCGTCCGGCGCAACGAGGTTCACGCTGCGCCGCGTGCCGCTTTCGTGCACGAGGTAATCGAACTCCAGCCCCCGTTCGCGGTAGCGCGCATGGATCAGCGCGGCCTGCGGGTCGTCGCCGACGATGTCGACCAGCACGGGCCGATGGCCCAGCGCGAGCAGGCCCAGGGCCACGCCGTTGCCGGTGTGCGCAACGTAATCGGCCACGGGCGGAACGTGGATCGAATCGGCCATCGCCAACGGCAGCGCGGGAACCCGCACGATCGTGTCGATGCCGACGCCGCCTGCAACCAGCACGCGCCTGCCGTGCGGCGCGCTGGCGCTTGCTGCCTTGGATGTTTGCATGAGTCTCCCGAAAAGTGATGGATGGCGAAGGTAGCGGAACAACGACCTGTCGGCGTGGTGCTCCGGAGGCGGACAGGACGGCTGGCCCGATCGCCGTGCCATCTTCGACGAGCGCTGTTCGCGTGTTTCAAGTGTAGCGCCGAACGGCGACAAGATGTAGGAAAACTACGTCATCCATATGCCGATCTGGGGAAGATATCCCCGAGTCGCGCTGTCGAACGTTCCAGTGGTGCGGCCCCGCCTCCGCATCTGGATCGCGGTGCACGCAGGCGAGTTCGTATCTTTCCTACAGCGGGCTTGGTAACACCTCGCATCAGCAGCTGCCGATCGTTGCCGGCGCCCGCGATGTCGCGGTTTGGCTGAAGATGCGCCTGGCGCCGTGACCGGGGCCGAGCTGTCGCAAGGCGCTGCGATGGCGGAAAATGGGGTGGAACCACCGCTACTGTTGTAGCGGGCCAAATGGACGAGACATTGAATCTTCGTATCGATGCAGCCGCCTGTATAGGCGAATCCGAACGGGTCACTAGCGGGAAAATATCATCGGATCTTCGTGCGATTGCATTGCCCCGCCATCGCTTTGTAAGAAGTATTCACCGCGCGTGACGTGTCTTGCAAATTTGGCGAAACCTCCGCGCACTTTCGATACAGCCTGTTGCACCTGGTTTCTCCCGTGTCATGGGCCATCGCCGGCCGCCAGCCATTCCCCGGCGCGCAGCGTGATCCAGGCGCGTAAGCGGCCGCTTGTATTCGCCCGCGCTTTCGCTATCGTGGATTGAAACGGCCGCTGCACCGAATCGCGGCTTCAACAATATCTCCTGCCAGCCGTCGCAAGCTTTTTTAGCCCCGGCGCGTTCGCGCGCCGGGTTTTTCCAGGGGTGTTAAGGGAGATGATCGATGACCAGTAATCTCATTCACAGGTCCGGCACGGCCGGTTCGAGCCAGGATGGCGACACCGTGCTTGCCTCCGGCGGGCGGTCCGGCTACTACGCCGAGGCGATGCAGGAGGCCGACCAGCGTTCCGTGCGCAAGCTGTTCGGCGGCGCCGACGACGGCAAGCCGGGGCAGGAAGGCGGCTCGGGCAGTGGCCGCAGCGGGCAATTCGCCATCAGCGAACAGGACGCGGACAAGAGCGCGGTGCGGCAGATCATGGCGTCCAGCGCGCCGCAGGGCGCCGGCGCGCCGCAGCCGGAACTCTCCGGCACCGGGTTCACCTACCGCCACAACTGGGGCGCCCGCCGCGGCCAATGGACGCTGCGGCTGAACTGGGGCGCGGTCAGCCCCACCTCGCGCATTCTCGTGTCGATCGGCGAGGGCGCCGCCGCCGGGCCCGATGCCGGCAAGTTCCTCGGCTCCGCCCGCTACACGCTGCACAACGTGGCCCCGCGCGCGGGCGGCGTGGACATCTGGGTGAACATCGAATGGAGTTCCGACATCCTGCTGTACGTCGACTACATGGTGGTCAATCCGTAGGCGCGTCGCCTCAATGATCAAGCACGAGCGTGCAAAGGAGTCAGTCAATGTCGTCAGATAACGTTATCGAAAACGACCCGGTGGCGAGCGGCGCCGGGTTGCGCAGCGAAGGCACGGCGTTTCACACGGAACGGGGTGCCGGGCATGAAACCGTCGAAGTCCGGCAGGGCGCCGCCGCGCCCGAGCCCGCGCTCAGTGGCACGGGCTTCACCTACCGCCACGACTGGGGCCCGCGCCGCGGCCAGTGGCGGCTGAGCCTGAACTGGACGGCCGTCGGGCCGCAATCCCATGTCTTCGTGTCGATCGGCGAAGGCGCCGCGGGCGGACCGGACGCCGGCAAGTTCGTCGGGTCGGCGCGCTACACGCTGCACAATGTGGCGCCGCGTCCCGGCGGCGTCGACATCTGGGTCGACATCGAATGGGGCTCGGACATTCCCCTCTATGTCGACTACCTGGTCGTCAATCCACCGGTCCTCGGCACGCGCACGGTGAGCGTCACGGTGCACCGCCACAATGCGGTAACGCTGACCGACGCCGATGCGGACCGCATCCTGGCCGACATGGGAACGGTGCTGCAAGGCGCGGACTCGGGCGGCGACATCGCCACCCGCGTGCAGTTCGTGCGCAATGGGGCGGTGCGCGTGCTGCCGGCGACCGTGCCCGGGACGATCCAGACCCAGGCCGACTGGAACACGCTGATGGGTGCCGGCACGGGCGTGAAGGTGGTGCAGGCCATCCGCTGGTGCGGCGGGCCGGGCGGCTCCATCATCGGCTGCGCGCCGGTCGGCAATCCCGTCACCAACCTGGCCGTGGTGCGCTTCACCGCCAACATGGAAGGCATATTATGGGTGCACGAATACGGCCACAACGCGGGCAACGGCCACCGCACGGATGACACGAGGGCAGTCATGTTCCCGAGCATTGGCGCCGACCATAATGTCGTGGATGCCACCGAATCGGGCCGCTACCTGGCCGGACCGCTGGCGGGCACCGGCGCGCTGATGGCCTCGGGCGGCTGCTCGTGCCAGGGTCAGGCGGTGCAGCGGCCGGCCGACGTGCGCGCGTTCGTATCGCAGCACTGGATCGAAGGCATCCCGTATGCGGTCGCGTCGCAGTACGGGGAAGAGGATGCGCGCCGGCTGCTGGAATGGCTGGTGAACGAGCCCGAGAAGCACGAGGAGTTCCTGCCCGAAATCGTCACCACGCTGTGCTACATCGGCAGCGAGATCGCCGTGCAGCCGCTGATCGACTTCGTCGAAAGCCGCCGCGCCGGCCAGTCCGTGTTCAATGCGAAGAATGCCGCGCTGATCCACCTGGGCGACCTGGCGAACGCGTCCGGCAGCAAGGCGGCCGTCGAGTTCCTTGCCGCCGTCGCAAGCGACATGGAAAAGGCCAGGGCGCTGGCCTCGCCGCAGGCTTCGATGGCGGCCGTGGAAGCCACCGTGGCCGGCGTGGCGGTGCCGACCGTCGAGGCGCTGGGCGCGGAACTGGCCGTGTCGGCCACGTTCGGGCTGGCGCTGGCCGGCCAGGCGGAAGCGGAAGGGCTGCTTGGCCGGCTCAGGAGCCACGACGCCGCCTTCGCGTCGGTGAACCTGGCGGCGGCGGAAGCGGTGGAACTGGCGAAGACCGTGCGGGCACGGGGGCAGAAGGAGTATTACCGGATGAAGGCCGAGCACGGCCAGACCCGGTGACGGGGTAGCGACCCGTCCGAGTGCCGACGGCATCCGCCGCCGGCACTCAGGCCGCCACGGCGGCGCGCTGCTCCGTACTGTTGCGCGACTGCTCCCGATACTGCTTCGGCGTCACGCCGATGCGCTTGCGGAACAGGCGGCTGAAGTAGGCCGGGTCCTGGAAACCCAGTTCATAGCCGATGCTGGCCACGGAGGCCGGCACGTAGGTGAGCTTGCGGCACGCTTCCAGCATCAGGCGGTCCTGCGCCATCTCGAAGGCCGACTTGCCGGCCAGCTTCGTGCACAGCCGGTTCAGCCGCACGGGCGTCACGCGCAGTTCCTCGGCATAGCGGCCCACCAGCCATTGCTCGCGGAAGTGCTCTTCCACGAGGGCGCGGAAGCGGCTGAACAGTTCGAACTCGACATGCCCGGACTGGTCGGCCATGCGCCGTTCCGTTTCCAGCCGCACCAGCAGCAGGAGCACGCTGCGCGCCAGCCACTCGACCATCAGCGCCTGTCCATAGCGCGGCCCGGCCGCTTCCTGCAGCAGCTGGTGCAGCAGGGCGCCCAGGCGTTCCTGGACCACCGGATTCTCGTGCAGCCGCAGCGCCTGCGGGCGCAGGAACAGCGGCGCGAACAGGTCCACCGACAGCACCACGTTCTGGTCCATCGTCAGCACATAGCCCTGCGCCTCCGTGGAGAAATCGAAGGCGTGCACCACGCTCGGGTGGATCGTGATCACGGTCGGCCCATCGCATTCCCACAGCATGTTCTCCACCTGGGCGCTGACGTGGCCGCCCATCAGGAACAGCACCTGGAACAGGCCCCGGTGCGTGTGCGGCCCGATATGCCAGTCGTGCAGGCGGCTGCGCGTCTCGATCAGCTCGATGTGCACGAATTCGGCGTTGTCGATCGGCGTATTCTCGCCGTACAGGGCGAACTGGGGGATCTCGTTGGGCAGGATCTTCATGGCGTCCGGGACAAAATGCATGTGCAAAATAGTACAAGTTTTTTCACGCTTCATCCATTTTTTTATCGCTATCGCAGCGTTAGGATCGCCATATCGTTCAACCGAGCGGAAAAAATTAATACCAGACGGAGACTTACCATGCGTACCCAGGCAGTCATCATCGGCGCCGGCCCCGCGGGCCTGCTGCTGTCCCACCTCCTGCACCTGCAGGGCATCGAATCGGTCGTGCTCGAGAGCCGCAGCCGCGAGGACATCGAATCCACGATCCGGGCAGGCGTGCTCGAACAGGGCACGATGGACATTCTCGACAATGCCGGCGTCGGTCAGCGGATGCACGAGATCGGCGCGCTGCACCACGGCATCGAACTGGCGTTCGGTGGCCGCCGCCACCGTATCGACCTGACCGAACTGACGGGCAAGGCCATCACGGTCTACCCGCAACACGAAGTCATCCGCGACCTGGTCGCCGCGCGCATGGCAGCCGAGGGCCAGATCCTGTTCGAGGTGTCGGAGGTGTCCATCGACGGCATCGACGGAGAGGCGCCTTCCGTCGCGTTCACGCACCGCGGCGAGCGCGGCCGCATCGATGCCGACTTCGTGATCGGCTGCGACGGCTTCCACGGCGTGTCGCGCAAGACGCTGCCCGAAGCCGCGCGCCAGGAATTCCAGCGCACCTATCCGTTCGGCTGGTTCGGCATCCTCGTCGAGTCGGCACCGTCGTCGGAAGAGCTGATCTACGCGCAGCACGAGCGCGGCTTCGCGCTGATCAGCACGCGCACGCCGACCGTGCAGCGGCTGTACTTCCAGTGCGATCCCGCCGACCACGTGGACAACTGGTCCGACGACCGCATCTGGGCCGAGCTGCACGCTCGCGTGGAAACGAACGACGGCTGGAAGGTCAACGAGGGGCGCATCTTCCAGAAGGGGATCATCGGCATGCGCAGCTTCGTGTGCACGACGATGCGCCACGGCCGCCTGTTCCTGGCCGGCGACGCTTCGCACATCGTACCGCCCACCGGCGCCAAGGGCATGAACCTGGCGGTGTCGGACGTGAAGTTCCTGGCCGAAGGGCTAGCCGCGTTCTACGGGAAGGGCAGCAGCGAGCTGCTGGACGGCTACGGCGAACGCGCACTCAAACGCATCTGGCGCGCCGAGTACTTCTCGTGGTGGATGACGCGCATGCTGCATACCTTCGCCGACGCCACGCCGTTCGAGCGGGAGATGCAGCGCGCGGAGCTGGAGAACGTGGTGGGATCGCGGGCGCTGGCGCAGGCGCTTGCGGAGAATTACGTCGGCGCGTTCTAATGCGTCCCGCGCGCGGCGGGCGTGCGCCCGTTGCGCGTGGTGCTCAGTGCGGATCCCGCTCGAACGCCCGGGTTCCGGGCGGCAGCTGCACCCACGGATGGCGGCGGCAGTCGTATACGGACAGTTGTGGCGGAGGAAAGCCCGGATCGGCAAAGGCGCCCACCGCCACGAAGACCTCGTCTTTCACATCGTCTTCGGTATGAAACACTGTCGTGCCACACACTGGGCAGAAATGGTAGACGAAGCCACAGCCGGCGTCGCCCGTGCGCGCATAGGCGGTGGAGTGGCCACTCACCATGTAGGGCAGGGGAAAGCCGGCCACCGGGGCGAACACACTGCCGGTACGCCGCTGGCAGGCCAGGCAGTGGCAAATGCCGACGCCGTTCGGCTCGGCCGCCACTTCGATCTGCAACTGGCCGCAGGTGCAGGATGCTGTTCTTGTCACCATGGTTCCTCCATCGTCGCGCAGAATGATCATTGCCAACCGCGATCTTCGCACGACGGGGAGAGATCGTCGGCGTCGCAGGCGCGCGGCACACTACGGCGCCTGATTTCCGCCATGCGGCTGGCTCGTGGCCTCGATTCCGGCCTTACCGGGCATTTCCGCCCTGCCTCGAGAAGATTTCGTCAAATCGATGAATCAATGAAATTCTGATCCAGGTGCGTTGCGGCTGAGCAGCAACTGCAATCGATACTATAGAAGAGTGACCGCGACATACGGATACGGCAAGCTGCGCTTGCGCTTTTCGCGACATTTCGAGCGAAAATTAAAAAAATGTCAACGCGATTGTTCCTGGCACGTTTGAAGCCCATAGCCGGCGGTTTTAGCACGCGGTCAAGTCACCGGGAGCTGAAATGAACCGACAGAATTCCGAAGTTGCCGCACTCGTCGATGCCGCCCTGATTCTTAAAGAGGTATTCGGATACTCGTACGCCGAGGCACTTTTGGAAGCCGGAACCGTACCTGCAGCCGTTATACAAAGAGTCCTTTTTGGCCGTCCTTCGCACCGACGGATAATGCGCTGGCGCGATAGCGCGGGCGCGCCGCAGGTCTTCTAGCCGAACTCGCAAAACGACATCCTGCCGGAGCAGCGCATCGTTATCGCGGCCACGATGGCCATGGCCGGGCGGCGTTTTTCCGCCTCGCTCCACACCTTCGAATTCTTCAGCGATGGCGCGGACACGACGCGCCTGGTCTTCACCCACCATGCGATGTATGGCGACGGCGCGGACGGTCCCGAACTGCGGCGGGCCGGCTGGCAGCAGTTGCTGGACCAGTTGCAAGCCACCCTGACGGTCGGGTAAGGAGCCCGCATGCAGGAAGTCACGGCAATGCGGGCGGACGCGGCGGACCAGGTGTTCGCCGCGCTGGGCGACGCCACCCGCCGCGCGATCGTCAGGCTGGTAACACAGGGGCCGCAAACGGTGAGTTCGCTGGCCGGGGCGCTGGGCGTGACGCTGACCGCCATCACCCAGCATCTGCACGTCCTGCAGGGCTGCGGACTGCTGAAGACGCGCAAGGTCGGCCGGGTGCGCATGTGCGAGCTCGATACCGCCGGGCTCGATGTCCTGGGCCGGTGGGTCGCCTTCAACCGCCAGGCATGGGAGCGGCGTTTCGATACCCTGGACGCCATGCTGCACGAGGATGCTGACGGGAAGTGAAGCGGCTTCGCGGGCCACATGGCCGAAGCGCCGGGCTCCGGTCCGAAGACCGTGGTCCCGGCGCGGGGCGTGTCACCGCCCATACGGACCGGTAACGCCCGGCGCCATCAGGTACCGAACCCGCGTGCCGATCCCGTAAAGCTTTTCTTCTTCGACGTCGCCACGCTCTCGCTGCGCAGCCGCCGGTACTCCGCCTCCGGCACCGGCACCGCATCCGGATCGCCCAGGTCTTCCATGCGGATCCGATACGTCTCGCGCGACGACATGCATGCCACCGCGGCGATGACGGTCACGGCGAACGTGATCGCGCCCACCTTCAGCGGAATGTCGTCGGCACCGGGCGGCGCCACGAACGCGAAGACGGCCGGCAGCAGCGCCGCCACCACGGTGCCCAGGTTCTGCGAGATCGCCATGGCCGACACGCGGGTGCGCGTCGGGAACAGCTCGGGGAAGAAGCTCGGGAACACCGCGTTGTAGCCCTGGTAGACCACGCCCCACATCAGCAGCGACATCGCGATCGCCAGCGGCACGTTGTGGATGCTGATCGCGTACAGGTAGGCGAAGGACAACAGGCCCGAGAGCAGGGCGCCGGCGATGATGGGCGGCTTGCGGCCGACGCGGTCGGCCAGGTTGCCGACCATCGGGATCACCAGCACGGCCAGGCAATTGCCCAGCACGGGAATCCACAGGTAGACATCCTTCGAGAAGCCGATGCCGTAGCCGGGCTGCACCGCGTAGGCGGCGCCGAAGATCGACGTCACCACCGGAATCACGTTCATGAAGGCCATGCACACCACGCGGAGCATGTCGCGCCAGCTTTGCTGCACCGCTTCGAGCATCGGCGCCTTGGCGCGCTTGCCTTCCTGCGTGAAGGCGGGCGTCTCGTGCACGTTGCGGCGGATCAGGTAGCCGGCCAGGATCACGCCCGCGCTCAGCAGGAAGGGAATGCGCCAGCCCCAGGAATTGAACTGCGCCTCGGGCATGAAGTGGGCCAGCGGCAGGAACACGGCGGCGGCCAGGATCTGGCCCGCCTGCACGCCCTGTAGCGTGAAGCTGGCGAAGAAGCCGCGGCGGCCGAACGGCGCGTGTTCGAGGATCATCGAGCTGGCGCCGGAAATCTCGCCGGCCACGGCGAAGCCCTGCACGAGGCGCAGCACGACGAGCATCAGCGGCGCCAGCACGCCCACCTGCTCATAGGTGGGCAACAGGCCGACCGCCATCGTGGAGACCCCCATCAGGAACATGCACATCAGCAGCACGTACTTGCGGCCGCGCGTGTCGCCCCAGTGGCCCAGCATCAGGGCGCCGATCGGGCGGGCGATGTAGCCCACGCCATAGGTGGCCAGCGAAGCGACGATCGCGGTCTTCGGGTCGGTGGACGGGAAGAAGATCTGCGGGAACACCAGCGTGGCCGCGGTGGCGTAGATGAAGAAATCGTAGTACTCCAGCACCGAGCCGATCCAGCCGCTCAGCGTGGCTTTTTTCGCCTGGTTCTTCATGGGCGCCCCCCGGATGCGGCGACCGTTTCCTGTTTCGACATGCTCATGACTCCTCCAAGTATAGTGCGTGCCCTGGGGCACCGATTTAAAACGTTCTCTTGATGGAACTGGAAAGTGGGATTCAGAACTTGTGCAGTATCCCGAGCTGCACACCCGTCAGCCGCCTGCCGTTGACATCGTCGCCGGCCAGGTTGGCCGAAGGCCCGGCCGAGCTGGAAAAGCGGAACCCGCCGTTGGCTTCGTTCTTCAGCCAGGCGCCGAACGCAAACAGCGACGTGCGCTTCGACAGGTCGTAGTAGCCGCCCACGCTGGCGCCGCGCGCGCCGGCGTTGCCACCGGAGGTATCGCGGATCCTGCCGTACAACGCGCCCACGCGCAGGCGCGTGTCGACGCGGTAGTCGGCGGACAGCTGCCAGATGTTGTAGTAGCGCTCCGCGTTGCGGTCGGTTCCGGCGAAGTAGTTGTTGGGGATCGACACGTTATTGAGGATGGCGGCGGCATTGTTGCCGTTGGCGCTGCCCGTCGAGTTATTGCTGCGCACAAACGCCGCGTACAGCGTGCCCCGGCCATACCGGTAGTTGGCATAGACGTTGTGGTAGCGCACTTTCTCGCGCACGGTGGCCGTGGCATCGTTCGGGCTGGCCTGCAGGCCCACGTAGCCGAAGCGGAATGGCGCGCGCGTAAAGTCCAGCGCCAGCTGCCAGATCGGGTGGTTGCCACGCGCGGCGCCGCCGTTTTCCGGCAGCGCGTAATGGACGGTCGCCTCGAAGCCGTCCACGCGCGGCGAACGGTACGACAGGTCGTTGTCGTAGCGCGAAGGGATGCCGAAGGAATTGATCACGGAGCCGAACGTGGTGCGATCGGTATAGTCGATGGCGCCGCCGATCATGAAGATTTCCGTATTCTGGCGGCCCGCGCGCAATTCCCCGGCTTTCGTGGCGAGGCCGACCCAGGCCTGCCGGTCGAACAGCCGGCTGCTGTCGGCGCCCGTGCCGGTGTCGGCGTTCACGCCCATCTCCAGCACGTACTTCAGTTGCAGGCCGTCGCCCAGGTCCTCGAGGCCGCGTACGCCCAGGCGGCTGCGCAGGATCGCGCCATCGTTCAAGCCGGTGATGCTGGCGCCGCTGCTGCTGCGCACATGGCCGATGTATTCGTCGAAGTTGCCATACAGCGTCACACCCTGCGCATGCGCCGCGCCGTGGGTGATGAACGGGCAAAGGGCGCCCAGGGCGAAAAGGATTTTCGCTTTCATCGAGTCTCCGTTGGTTGTTGTATTGTTTTCAGTTGGCGGCGGGCCGGGGCAGCGGCCCGTCGCGGCAGGCGAGCGGTACGCAGACGAGCGCCACCACGCCGAGTGCGGCGCTGATGCAGCCCATGGCCGCCACCAGCGTGGCCGACGCGCTGGCCGTGCTGGCCGTGGCCAGCTGGGCGCTGGTGAAGCCGGTGGCCGTCAGCACGAAGCCGGACACGGCCGCGGCACGCCCGGCCTGGGCCGGGAAGGGCGCCACGGCACCGGCCTGCCCGCAGGGATTGTGGAAGCCGTGGCCCAGCATGTAGACGCACTGCGGCACGGCCAGCGCCCACACCGTGTGCACGCCGCCATGCCACAGCAGCACCTGGCCGGCACCGCCCGCCAGCGACAGGCAGGCGCCCAGCCGCACCACACGCGGCATGCTCCAGCGCCGCAGCAGCCGGCCGCACAGCAGCGTGCCGAGCAGGAAGGCCAGCGAGCATAGGGCAGGCATCGCGCCGAAGGCCGCGCGCGACATGCCGAACTCGCCGATGAAGACAAAGGGCGACAGCACCAGGAAGCACAGCGCGCCGGAAAAGGACAGGCCGGCCAGCAGCGCGCAGGCCACGAACTGGGGATTGGCCAGGAAAGCCAGTACGCCCGCGCCGCTGCCGACCACCGGCTTGCGCCAGGTTTCCCGGTAGCCCGTGTAGACGGCCAGCCAGGCCAGCACGCCGAAGCCGGCCACCATGCCGAGGGTGGCGTGCCAGCCCAGGTACTGGGCGGCGAGCCCGCCGGCCAGCGGGCAGGCCACGCCGATCGCGCTCTGGCCCGCCAGGCTGCGAGCCATCACGCGCAGGCTTGCCGCGCCCGCGTTGCCGTCGCGGATGATGGCCCGGGCACCGACCACGGCTGCCGCCGTGGCCACTCCCTGCACGGCGCGGGCGGCCAGCAGCAGGGGCAGCGAGGGCGCCAGCGCGGCGGCCACGGCTGCAAGCACGTACAGCGCCAGGCCCCACAGCAGCACCCGCCGGCGGCCGTGATCGTCGACGAGCGGGCCGGCCGCCAGCTGCGCGATGCCGAACGCCAGGATGAAGACCGTCAGAGTGCCCTGCGCGTGGCCGGCCGCGGCGCCCAGGTCGGCGGCGATGTGCGGCAGGGCCGGAACATACAGGTCGGTGGCCACCGGTTGCGCCGCAAGCAGCAAGGTCAGCATGAGGGGCAGCGGCGCGCCGGGCATGGTCAGGCTTCCTTGCCGCCGGCCAGCGCCGCGATGGCCAGCGCATAGCCCTGCACGCCGAGCCCGGCGATCACGCCGATGGCGGCCGGCGCGATGAAGGAATGGTGCCGGAACGGTTCGCGCGCATGCACATTGGAGATGTGCAGCTCGATCACCCGCACCGAGGCGCCCTTGATGGCGTCGTGCAGCGCCACCGAGGTGTGGGTATAGGCGCCGGCATTGAACACCACGCCTGCCAGCAGCCCGGCGGCTTGCCGGGTGCCCGCCTCGTGCAGGGCGTCGATCAGCACGCCCTCGTGGTTCGACTGGCGGAAGTCGAGCGCGTGGCCGTGCCGCGCGCAGGCATCGCGGCACAGGCTTTCCACGTCGGCCAGTGTGTGCGCGCCGTAGATGCCGGGTTCGCGCTTGCCGAGCAGGTTCAGGTTCGGCCCGTTCAGGATCATGATGGTCTGCATGGCTGCTCCTTACGCCATCGCCGGGTGGAACGGCGTGGCGCGCAGCACGGGCAGGCTGCGCCGCAGCACCTGGTCGGTCACCCATTTCGCGCCGGCGTGCGCGCGTCGCGCCACATAGACTTGCGGCAGCTGCACGTAGTCGTCGTTGAACACCTCGAAGCTGAAGTCGCCCCGGTAGCCGGCGCGGTCGAGGCGGCGCAGCATGTCGGACAGCTCCTTCGAGTGCGCGCCCTCGCCGGGGAACACGCGCAGGTGGCGCGCCGTTTCCAGCCTTTCCTCGGCATTGCGCAGCTCGCGCCACATGTAGTCGGACAGCTGCACCAGCGCAATCTTCTCGCTGGGGATTTCCTCCAGCCCATCGAGGTCGGCACCGTTGGCCAGCATGTGGTACGAGTCGAGGATGACACCCAGGTTGGCGTGGTCGGCCAGCGCCACCGCTTCCCACGACTGCGTGTAGCCGTTGACGTGGCGGCCCCACGACAGCGCTTCGTAGCCGATGCGCACGCCCAGCGGCACGGCCAGCGTGGCCAGCTTGGCCAGGTCGCGGGCGATGTGCGCCATGTCGCCGCTGGCGTGCTTCGACGTGCTGGAGCACACCATCAAGAGCGGTGCGCCCACCGCGCGCGCCACCAGCAGCATCTGCCTGGCGATATCGAGCTTGTATTCGTGCAGGTCGTCGGACAGGCCCTCGTAGTCACGCATCACCTGGATGCCGGTGACGGCCAGGCCGCTGCCCTTCACCAGCGCGACGGCCGCTTCGAGGCCGCCGGGATAGCCGGTGAGGTCGCAGGCCCACAGCATGATCTGTGTAAAGCCGCCGGCGCGCGACGCGGCCAGTTTCGATTCGAGCGAGCCGCCCAGCGTGATCGTGTCCATGCCGAAGTTGGCGAGATTCATAATGCCTCCAGTGCGCGGAAGGAGTCCGCCGAGATGCCGTGCCAGCCGAACAGTTCCAGGTACAGCGGCGATTGTTCGATCATCATTTCCTTGCCTTTCTGGATGCGGCAGCCCAGTTCCTGCGCCGTGTGCAGCAGCCGGGTCATCTCGATCTTCATGCCGCAATCGGCCACGATGGCGCCCGGCGCGATACCGGCGAGGTCGACGGGCAGCGGATCGTCCACGTGCATGCCGAGCGGCGTGCAGTTGACGACGAGATCGTGCCCTGCCGCGTGGGGCGTGCCGACCGCCACCCGCACGGCGGGGAAGGCGGCCTGGAGGCGTTCGCGCAGCGCCTCGGCCTGTTCCGGCCGCGTATCGCAGATGGCCAGCCGGGCGATGCCGCGCGCGGCCAGCGCCTCGGCCACGGCGCAGCCGACGCCGCCGCTGCCGACCACCAGTGCGCTGGCGCTGCGCCACGGGAACGGTGTGCCGGCACAGGTGCGGTCGAAGGCGCGGATGAAGCCTTCGCCATCGATCAGGTCGCCCAGGATGCGGCCGTCGGCACCCCTGTAGATCGCATTGCAGGCGCCGGCCAGGCGGGCGCGGGGGCTGGCCTCGTCGACCGCCGCCACGCTCATCGGCTTGTGCGGGATCGACACGAAGATGCCGCCCACGTTCTCCATCGCCATCAGGGTGCGCACCGCGTACGTGTAGTGCGCGGGCGGCACCTTCAGGGGGATCACGCGCGCATCGATGCCGTGCTGGCGGAAGAAGGCGTTGAACAGCGTGGGCGCCTTCACCTGCTCGACCGGCCAGCCGATCACGGGAAAGATGCGGGTGGTGCCGGAAATCTCGGTCATGCTTGTTTCTCCAGTTCGCTGGCGACGAGCTCGAAGCTCACGCCGCCCTTGTAAAGTTGGGTGAGGGCGCCGCGCTGCGCCGGTTCGCGGTCCTGGAACACGATGCCGCGCTCCTTCAGGGCCAGCACGGCCGCGGCCACGTCGGGCGTGCCCAGGCCCACGCGGATCAGCTGTTCTTCCCATTGCAGCCCGCCAGCGCCTTCCGGCGGTTCGACCAGTTGCAGGTAGAAGCGGCGGCACGGGCTCTCCAGCAGCGTGCCTTTCGGTACGACGCCGAACCAGCGCCCTTCCGGCAGCGGCTGGAAACCTAGCATCTGGCGGTAGAAGTCGGTCCATTCCGGCGCCCGGCCGGCACCGATCGCCTGCACGACGCCGAAGAAATGCAGGCCGGCGATGGCCGGTGGCTGCTGCGGGGCGCCGGGAATCGGCTTGAAGTCCACGTCGTAGATCGAAAAGTCGCCCACGCGGTCGACGAAATAGAGGATCGAATCGCCGGCGCAGTGCACGCCGGGGATGTTCAGTTCCATCACGCCCGCGCGGGTCGGGATGGGCCACGCGCCCATGGCGACGGCGCGGCGGTAGGCCACGTCGGCATCGCGCACGCGCAGCGCGATGGCGCCGATGACGGTGGCTTGCGGCTCCGTGTCGGAAAGGGGCAGGGTGCGCGGATCGGCGTTGACGATGACGTTCATGCCGCCCTGGCGGTACAGCGTCACCTCGCGCGAGCGATGGCGTGCCACCGCGGCGAAGCCGAGTGATTCCAGCAGCGCGCCCAGTGCCTGGGGCTGCGTGGTCGCGTATTCGATGAATTCGATGCCGTCGATGCCGAGCGCCTCGGCCTGCTCTGGTGTCCCGTTCATGTGTTCCCCGGTGTGAATCAGTGCACTGAGTATAGGAAGGCGCCATGCGCAAAAAAACACCGTGAAACCAGCGGAAATGCGATAATCGCTCAGGTTGCGCGATTAGCGCACAAAATCACGATTTTCTGCGCATGAAAAAGCCGCCGCTTACCGATATCACCGTCGCGCCGCGCGACATCATCGAAGGCCTCGTGACAGGCCTCGCCGTGATCACGGCTTTCAACGACGAGACAGCGCGCCTGACGCCCAGCCTTCTGGCCGAACGCATCGGCATCAGCCGCAGCGCCGCGCGCCGCTACCTGCTCACGCTTGTGCACACAGGCATGGCGGCCAGCGACGGGCGGCAGTTCTGGCTCACGCCGAAGGTGCTCACGCTGGGCCATTCCTACCTGGACTCGGCGCGCATGCCGCGCGCCATCGTGCCCTACCTGCAGCACCTGACGGCACAGTTGCAGGAGTCGACCAACTATTCGGTGCTCGACGGCGACGACGTGGTATACGTCAGCCGCGTGAATGCGCCGCGCCACCTCACGCCGGGCTTCGAGCCGGGCACGCGGCTGCCGGCCTACACCTCCACGGCGGGGCGCGTGCTGCTGGCCGGGCTGCCGGAAGAGGAGCTGGATAACTACCTGGCCCACGTTGAGCTGGTGCCGTACACGCACATGACGGTGCAGGACAAGGACGAGCTGCGGCGCGAATTGCGCGCGATCCGCGAGCAGGGTTTCGGCGTCACCGAGAACCAGTACGAGATCGGCATGCGCGGCATTTCCGTGCCGCTGAAGAACCGGCACGGCACGGTGATCGGCGCGCTGTCGGTATCGATGATGATTGCCAGCGCCTCGAAGGCCGAGGCAGCGGCGCGCTGCGTGCCGGCGCTCCAGGCCAGCGCGAACACACTCATGCTGTGGGTGTAGCGCGCCACGCGGGCCGGCGGCGCGCTACACTGCGCGCATATCCACTCGTCCCGAAGGCCTCATGCGACAGCTGCTCATCATCCTCGGCGTCCTGCTGCTGGCTGCCGGGCTTGCCTGGCCATGGCTGAGCAAGCTGCCGTTCGGCCGGCTGCCCGGCGACGTGAACGTCGTGCGCGAAGGGTTCAGCTTCCACTTCCCGATCGTCACCTGCCTGGTCGTATCGATCGTGGTGTCGCTGCTGATCTGGTGGTTCCGCCGCTGACGGCGCGGTCACGTAAAAACTGGAAATATTTTCAATTTGCTTGGGGCAGTTCCGACTGCCGGACGGCGTGTTCTCCTACGCGCGATGCCGAGTGACGGTGCCAGAATGTCAATTCGCCGTATGCACCCACAAGCAAAAGGAGATATGTGATGAAGACGAAACTCGCAGTAGTCCTCGCAGCACTGTTCGTTAGCGCAGGTGTGGCAGCACAATCCGGCAGCTCGTCGGGCACCTCGGCCGGCTCCGGTTCCGGCAGTTCGGCCACCGGCGCGCAAGGCACGGGCGGCAGCCAGGACACGAAGAAACAGAAATCGAAGAAAACCCAGCAGCAGAGCACCGGCAGCCAGGACCGCTCGTCATCCGGCACCGGCACCTCGGCGGGATCGAGCTCGACCGAAATGGGCACGGGCAGTGGCTCGGCCACGAGCGGCACGAGTGGGGCCGGCAGCACCGGCAGCACCGATTCATGGCGCGGCGCGAGCGGCACCAGCGGCATGAACAGCACGCCGCCGTCCTCGACCTCGGGCACCTCGGGTTCCAGCGGCTCGGGCACCTCGGGCTCCGGCTCGTCGACGTCCGGCGGCAGCTCGGGTACCTCGGGCTCGTCCGGCACCTCGGGCTCATCCGGCACCTCGGGCTCGTCCGGCACTTCGGGCTCATCCGGCACCTCGGGCAGCAGCCTCGACAGCTCGGGCATGAGCGGCTCCGGCACGTCCGGCAGCAGCGCCACCGGCACGTCGGGCTCGGGCATGACCGGCACCACCGGCACCTCGGGCACGGGCACCACGCGCTCGGGCGCCGGCTCGACCGGCACCGGCACCACCGGCACCACGGGTGCGGGCACCACGGGCACGACCACGCCGCCGCTGCCGACCCGCTGATCCACTGCGAGCCGCCGGCAAGGCGGCTTTTTTACGTTCCCGCCTCATGCTCCGCGTGCGGCGGGCGTTGGCACGATCACAGGCCGCCGCTCCCGGCGCGCCGCAACCAACAATAACAGGAGAAACCATGCTGGCAATGAACTACCGCGGGCCGTTCCGCGTCCGCGCCGACCACAAGCCCGACCCCGTCATCGAGCACCCCGGCGACGCCATCGTGCGCGTCACCCGGTCCTGCATCTGCGGGTCCGACCTGCACCTGTACCACGGCCTCGTGCCCGATACCCGCGTGGGCACCACGTTCGGCCACGAATTCGTCGGCATCGTCGAGGAGGTGGGTTCGCAGGTGAAGAACCTGAAGGTCGGCGACCATGTGCTGGTGCCGTTCAATGTGTTCTGCGGTTCCTGCTTCTTCTGCCAGAAGGAGCTCTACGGTAATTGCCACAACACGAATCCCCAGGCCTCGGCCGTGGGGGGCATCTACGGCTATTCGCACACGGCGGGTGGCTACGACGGCGGCCAGGCCGAGTTCGTGCGCGTGCCGATGGCCGACGTGGGCCCGACCGTCATCCCGCCGGACATGGACGAGGACGACGCCGTACTGCTGACCGACGCGCTGCCGACCGGCTACCAGGCCGCCGAGATGGGCGACATCTCCGAGGGCGACACCGTGGTGGTGTTCGGCGCGGGCCCGGTGGGCATCTTCGCCGCCAAGTCGGCCTGGCTGTTCGGCGCCGGCCGCGTGATCGTGGTCGACCATGTGGAATACCGCCTCGACTTCGTGCGCCGCTATGCGCAGTGCGAGGTCGTCAACTTCCGCGAAGTGGACGACATGGCCCTGCACATCAAGAAGATGACCGACTGGCTGGGGGCGGACGTGTGCATCGACGCGGTGGGTTGCGAGGCCGCCGGCAGCGCGGCGCAGACGCTGACCGGCGTGTACACGATGATGCAGGCCGGCTCGGCCACCGCGCTGCACTGGTGCATCAACTCGGTGCGCAAGGGCGGCAATGTGTCGATCGTGGGTGTGTACGGCCCCACGTTCAACGCGGTCCCGATCGGCAATGCGCTGAACAAGGGCCTTACCCTGCGCATGAACCAGGCGAGCGTGAAGCGGCACCTGCCGCGGCTGATCGAGCATATCCAGGCCGGGCGCATCGATCCGAAGCAGATCATCACGCACCGCGTGCCGCTGGAAGAGGTGTCCGACGCCTACCACATCTTCTCGTCGAAGCTGGACAACTGCATCAAGACCGTGCTGATCCCGCCTTCGGCCAACCAGGTGCGCGCGATTGCCGCCACCGCGAACCATTGAGGAGCGAGCCATGGCCCACGAACACAAGCATGAACACGATCACAGCGGCGACCTCGCCGTGTTCCAGCACGGCCGCCCCCCGGTGGACCGCTCGGCGATCCAGGGCTGGGGCGCCGACCTGGACCGCAAGAACCGCCCCGGCGTGCCGATGGAGCGCACCCCGCCGCGCATCGACGCGCCGCTGACCCAACCCGAGCAGCAGCCGGAACACGTGGAAGTGCTGCTCTCGCCCGAGCGGCCGCACATGACGCCGCTGTTCGGCAGCCCGAACCCGCCGCGCGGCGTGTCCGGCATGGTGCGCCGCGCCGCCTTCAAGGAAACCGAGAACGACATCCGCCACTGGCTGATGCTGATGCTGGCCGACCGCATCGACGTCGTCGAGGGCCTGGTCGAGGACCTGGCACGCGGCCACGTGCCCAATATCCTGGGCGAGATGGGCATCAAGGCCGAGTGGCAGCACAACAAGCAGGGCCTGGCGCAAAAGGTGGCGATCGGCGCCGCCGTCGCCGGCATCGCCTATTACCTGTATCAACGACGCAAAGACCGTTATTGAGGAGGGATCCATGCTGAGCAACGCCGCTACCGTTTCACTGTGGACGGATACCGCGCAGGTGCCGTCCTTCCCGCCGCTCGACGGCGACACGTCGGCCGATGTCTGCGTGGTCGGCGGCGGCATCGCCGGGCTGACGTCGGCCTACCTGCTGCTCAAGGAAGGCAAGTCGGTGGTGCTCGTCGAGGCGCTGCAGCCGGGCGCCGGCGAAACCGGGCGCACCACCGCCCACTTCATGCCGCCGGATGAACGCTATTTCGAGGTTGCCAAACGCTTCGGGGACGCCGGCGCGGCGCAGATGCGCGACAGCTTCGAACGCGCCACGGCGCTCGTCGAGTCGATCGTGGAAACCGAGCGGATCGAGTGCGATTTCAGCCGGCTCGACGGTTACCTGGTGCCCGCGGCCCCGGGCGACAGCGAAATCATCGACCGCGAGCACGCCTGCACGCAGCGCCTGGGCGCCGCCGTCACGCGCCTGCTGCGCGTGCCGGGCCTGGACTGGGACACCGGGCCCGCGCTGTGCTTCCACAACCAGGCCCAGTTCCATCCGGTGAAATACCTCGCCGGCCTGGTGCGGGCGATCGGACGCCTGGGCGGCCGGATCTACGGCGACACGCGGGCGCGCGACGTGGAAGGGGCGGATGTCATCACCGAGAAGGGACGGGTGTCCGCCTCGGCCGTGGTGGTGGCGACCAATACGCCGTTCAACAACCGCTTCGTGCTGCACACGAAGGTGGCTCCCTACCACAGCTACGTGGTGGGCCTGAAGGTGCCGCGCGGGGCGCTCGAACCGTTCCTGCTGTGGGACACGGGCGACCCCTACTACTACGTGCGCCTGGACAACCAGCGCGCGCCGCGGCCGTTCGACATCCTCGTGGTCGGCGGGCAAGACCACAAGACGGGCCAGGAAAGCACCCCGCAGCACCGCTGGGACGAGATCGAGGCGTGGACGCGCGCGCGCTTCCCGCAGGCCGAGGAAGTGATGTACCGCTGGTCCGGCGAGGTGATGGAACCGGCCGACGGCGTGGCCTACATGGGCCGCAATCCGGCCGACCGCGGCAATGTATTCGTCATCACCGGCGATTCGGGCACCGGCATGACGCATTGCACGGCCGGCGCCATGCTGGTCACCGACCTGATCGTGGGGCGCGCAAATCCCTGGGTGTCGCTCTACGATCCGGGCCGCACGCCGCTGCGCGGGCTGGGCGAGTTCGCCAAGGAGCAGGCCAACGTGGCGGCGCAGTACACGGACTGGCTGCAGGGCGGCGAGGTGACGTCGCCGGACCGCATCCCGCCCGGCGAGGGCGCCCTGATCCGCGAAGGCCTGAAGCTGGTGGCCGTGCACCGGGCCGAGGATGGCAAGCTCACGTTCCTGTCCGCCGCCTGCCCGCACATGGGTTGCGCCGTGCACTGGAACACGGCCGAGAAATCGTGGGATTGCCCGTGCCACGGCTCGCGATTCGACGTTGCCGGCAACGTGCTGCACGGACCGTCGAACGCGCCGCTGGGGCCGGCGGGGCCGAAACGGGAATAACGCGGCGCGGCTGCGCGCGGATGCGTCGGTCCGCGCGCGATCACCACTCCAGCGCCAGCAGGCGCTGCGCCATCCTCGGCCAGCACAGCGTGCGCACCTCATCCCGCGTGGCCCAGCGAAAGCCATCGACTTCCGGCGTCGCCACGCCCGTTACATGATGCGGGAAGAAGCTCGTGCAAGCCAGGTGGTCGAGCGTGCACAGGTCCTCTCCGGCGTCCACGCGGAACAGGTGCAGCCGCTTGTCGCGGCGATAGTCGAATTCCCCCAGCTCGGTAAAGCGGTCGGCGGGAATGTCCAGCCCCGCTTCCTCGAACAGTTCGCGCCGCGCCGCCTGCAGCGCCGTCTCGCCGGCATCGCGCAAGCCTTTCGGAATGTCCCAGTGTTTCGTGCCGGTCACGTGGCACAACAGCAGCCGCCCGGCCGCATCGACGATCAAGGTGCCGCATGACGTGTCCAATTGCGCGAACTCCTTATCGAAACGTTTATTTTACTGTTGTATTTCAAGATTGCATCGCCGCCCAGGCGTAGTTCCTTGAGGAAACTTATCGACAGGCACTAGTTGCTGCACTACAGTGTGACGGTCGCGCGGTCCCCTGTCCCGTACCGCCATTCGACCAGGCGCCAACGGCCATCGGCCGCGGGGGCGCAAGCCGTCCCGCCCGTTCATCGGCGAAGACCCATTTAACGTTGACTCTCAAACATGGCGCTCGAGAGGCGCGTAACGCTCATGGTCCGAGAAAACATCATACCGATGCTGCACGTCCCGCGCCGCGCTGCCGCGCTGGCAATCGTGCTGGCGTTCGCCCAGACGGGCGCCCAGGCACAGGCGAAATGGACATTCGGCGGCTTCGGCACGCTGGCTGCCGTGCATTCGAGCGAGCATCAGGCCGATTACATGGCCAGTCCCCTCTCGCCGGGCAAGGCCGGCTACAGCAAGGACGTGGCCTTCGACGTGGACAGCCGCGTCGGCGCCCAGCTCGGCGTGCAATTCGACCGGCGCTGGTCGGCCGTCGTGCAGGTCGTGCAGGAGCAGACCATCAGCGACGGGTATGAGCCTCGGCTCGAGTGGGCGAATGTGAAGTTCCAGGTCACGCCGGAACTGTCGCTGCGCGCCGGCCGCATCGCCTTGCCGCTGTTCCTGGCGGCCGACTACCGCAAGGCCACCTACGCGCTGCCGTGGCTGCGCCCGCCCGTCGAGCTGTACAGCCTCATGCCGATCACGAACAGCGACGGCATCGATGCCAGCTACCGCTGGAGCGCGGCCGGTTTCAAGCACGAGACCCAGCTGTCGGTGGGGCACGCGACGGTGCGCCTGGCCCGCGGCGTTAAGGGGGAGTCGAACACTGTCGTCGGCCTCACGCACAATGCCACGTCCGGCGCGCTGACCTTGCGCGCGACGCTGGCGCATGCGGGATTCAAGGTGACCGGGGCCGAGCCATACTTCGATGCCTTCCGCAGCTTCGGTCCGCCCGGCCAGGCGCTGGCGGACCGCTACGACATCGCCAGCCGCGACGTGCGCGTGGCGAGCGTGGGATTCAACTATGATCCGGGCGACTGGTTCCTGATGGGCGAGCTGGGCCGGGTGAACACGCGCTCGCTGCTGGGCGACCAGACCGCTTCCTATCTGTCGGGTGGGTACCGTTTCGGTACCGTGGCGCCATACTTCACGTACGCCTTCGTGCGCTCGAACATGGCACGGCGGGAGGCCGGCCTGCCGGTGGCGGGCCTCCCGCCGCCCGCGGCGGCACTCGCGACGGTGCTGAACGAGGAACTGAACTACCGCCTGCGCCGCGTCGCCAGCCAGAATACCGCCAGTATCGGCGCGCGCTGGGACTTCGCGCCGAACTATGCGCTCAAGGTGCAGCTGGACCGCGTGAAGCCGCAGCGCGGCTCCGAGGGCACGCTGAACAATGTGCAGCCGGGCTTCCAGTCCGGCCGCGCGTTCGGCGTCATCAGCGTCGGCGTGGATTTCGTGTTTTGACGGAGCCGATATGCCACGAAAGAACCTCCGATCAAAGAAGCTGCGATGGCTCCTGGCGCTCTGTCTGACGCTTGGCAGCGCGCAGGCGGCCGACCTGGTCGTCATCGTGTCGGCACGCGCGCCGGTGATGGCCCTGCGCACCGACCAGGTGGCCGACATCTTCCTGTCCGAAGCCAACCGATTCCCCGACGGCAGCGAGGCGATCGCGGTCGACCAGAGCATCGGCACGCCCGTGCGCGACGAGTTCTACGAAAGGATCGCACACCGCTCGCCGGCCCTGATGAAGGCTTACTGGACCAAGATGATCTTCACCGGCCGCGGCCAGCCGCCGCGCGAGGCGGGCGGCAACGCCGCCGTGCGCAAGCTGGTGGCCGACAACCCTGGCATGATCGGCTACATCGAGCGCTCGGCGCTCGATCCGAGCGTGCGCCCGGTCCTGGTGGTGCGATGATGGCCGCGCTCCGCATCGAATCGCAGGGCAACCGCTGGTTGCGGCTCGGCCTCGAAACCTATGTTTCGCTGCCGCTGTTCACGCTGGTGCTGCTCGGCGTGATCTGGGCCGCCACGCTGCACTTCATCGGCAACGAAAGGGTGGCGGCGCAGGAAGCCGCGCGCAGCTCGGTGGCCGAACTCCTCGAAACCTACGAGGCGCAGGTGGCGCGCAACCTGAACGGCATCGACCAGACGCTCAAGCTGATCAAGTATGCCGCCGAGCGCAAGGGGCTCGACGCAGCGCTGCCGGAACTGGCCCAGGAAGGGCTGCTGCCGCCCGGCGTGGTGTTCGCCGTCAGCATCGCCGATGCGACGGGCCGCATCGTCTCGAGCAGCCCGCAGGCCGTCGACCAGCTGGTGGCCGGCGAGGGCTATTTCGACGTGCACAGGCTGCGCGACACCAACCAGCCTTTCGTGGCGCGGGTGGCGCGCGACAGTGCGCGGGCCGACTGGCACATCCACTTCTCGCGCCGCCTGAACGCGCCGGACGGCTCCTTCGCGGGCGCCGTGGTCCTGGAAGTGGATCCCTCGTATTTCACCATCGGCTACGAGCGCTCACGCCAGGGCGACCTGGGCCTGCTGGCGATTGCCGGCGGCGACGGCGTGATGCGCACGGTGCGCATCGGCGACCAGACGTCCTGGGGCCAGCAGGTCGACACCGCGGCCTGGGAACGGGCGCGCAGCGAGCCGTGGATTTCGTCGCTCGACGGGGTGCCGCGCTATACCGCCGCGCGCGCCATGCGCGCCTATGGCCTGGTGGCCGTGGTCGGCCTGGCCGAGGCGGAGCAGATGGCGCCGTTCGAACAGCAGCGCCGCACGCATCTGTGGGAGGCGTCGGTGGCGTCGGCCGTGCTGTTCCTCGTCATCGCGCTCGTGTGGGCCTGGTCGTGGCAGGGCGCCAAGGCGCGGCGCCACATCCGCATGGCCCAGGAAACCTATGCCGCCGCGTCCGAGGCGAACCTGGACGCCTTCTTCGTGCTGCGCGCGGTCTGGACCGACGGCAAGGGCAAGGACCGGCGCATCAGCGACTTCCGCATCGTCTCGGCCAACTCGCGCGCCGAGCAGATCACGGGCCACAGCAAGGATGAGATGCGCAACAACACCCTGCTGCAATGGCTGCCCAGGGCGCGCGCGAGCGGCATGTTCGACCGGCTCTGCCGCATCACCACCGAGGGGGGCGTGTACCAGGAAGAGTGGCGCAACGACATGCCCGAGTTCAAGGCCGAGTGGATGCACTGGCAGGTCGTGGGCGTGGAGGGCGGCGTGGTGGCGATCCTGCGCGACATCACCGAGAGCAAGCGCGACGCCGCACGCATCTTCCACATGGCGCACCACGACGCGCTCACGGGTTTGCCGAACCGCAGCCTGATCGGCGACCGGCTGGAGCAGGCGATCCTGCTGGCCCAGCGCGAGGGGCACGAGGTGATGGTGGCCTTCGTGGACCTGGACAGCTTCAAGCTCGTCAACGACACGCTGGGCCACACGGCCGGCGACGAATTGCTCAAGACCGTGGCCAGCCGCATGGTCGAGTGCGTGCGCAAGACCGATACCGTGGGCCGCTTCGGCGGCGACGAATTCGTGCTGGTGCTGCCGCAGGCCGATGGGGGCGAGACCGACCGCGCGGGACTGCTGGAAAAGATCCTCGCCGCCGTGGTGCGCCCCGTGATGCTGGACGGCCAGGAAGTGCAGGTCAGCTGCTCGATCGGCGCGGCGGTCTACCCCCGCGACGGCGGCAGCCGCGACACGCTGATGATGAACGCCGACGCGGCCATGTACCGTGCCAAGGAAATGGGCAAGAACAATTGCCAGTTCTATGCGCACGAGATGAATGCCTCGCTGGAGGAAAAGCTGGCGCTGATGGAAGGCTTGCGCCGCGCCGTCGACGACAACCAGCTGCGCCTGCTGTACCAGCCGAAGGTGGACCTGGCGAGCGGCCGCGTGTTCGGCGTGGAAGCGCTGGTGCGCTGGCAGCACCCGGAGCGGGGCATGGTGCGGCCGGACCTGTTCATTCCGCTGGCCGAGGAGAGCGGCATGATCGTGGCGATCGGCGAATGGGTGCTGCGCGAGGCGTGCCGCCAGGCGCGCCGCTGGCAGGACGCCGGCCTGGGGCCGATCAGCATGTCGGTCAACGTGTCGCCGCGGCAGTTCGACGACCGCCGGCTGGTGGCGCGCGTGGCGGCAGCGTTGGCCGAGGCCGGCCTCGACCCGTGCTGGCTGGAGCTGGAAGTGACGGAAAGCCTGATCATGCGCGACGTGCAGGGGGCGGTGGACAAGATGCGCGAGCTGGAGGCGATGGGCATCGCCCTGTCGATCGACGATTTCGGCACCGGCTACTCGAGCCTGGCGGCATTGAAGTCCTTCCCGATCTCGCGCCTGAAGATCGACAAGTCCTTCGTGCGCGACCTGGCGCACAGTGCCGACGACCAGGCCATCGCCCGCGCTATCATCTCGCTGTCGCACCAGTTGCAGATGCGCGTGATCGCGGAGGGGGTGGAAACCGAGCAGCAGCGCGCCTTCCTCACGCAATACGGCTGCGACGAAATGCAGGGCTATCTCTTCAGCAGGCCGGTGCCGCCGGCCGACATCGGCGCCATGCTGGCGGAGGGGGAGGCCGCCGCCTGACGGCGGGCCGGGCGCCCGCCTACAGCAGCGGGCCGCCGGGTCCCGTCTGCACCTGCCCATCGCCGCGGCAATCGGCTACGTGCTGCGTGCGCCCGCTGCCGTCGACGAGCCGGCCGGATACCACGTTCACCTGGCGCGCGGCCATCTCCTGCTGCAATTGCCCGGTGCAGAAGCGCTGCTGCCAGGCCGCCTGGCGTGCCGCGTTGGCGGCATCGTCCCGCGCCCTGGCCAGAGCGGGGTCTTCGGTAACGAATGTGACCTGGTAGCCCTCGCGCGGCTGCGGCAGCGACGGCGCCATCCCGACATAGCGGATGCCGGCACCATGCCCGGCCACCGCGCGCGCGTGCTGCGCGATGCGCCCGGCCGTCGGCGATGCCTGGGCGTCCGGCACGGCCGGCGGGGCCTTGGGACCGAACAGCGCCCAGCCGGCCAGTGCCGCGATCACGACGGCGGCCGCGGCGGCGCTGCCCAGGAGCCACGGTCTGGCTGAGCGGTTCATGCTTCCTGTCCTTCGGGTGTCCTCATGGGCGCCATTGTAGCGGACCGCCCGCCGCTTGCCCGGTCAGGCGCGACCCCTGGTATGGCGTGCCGTGCAGCACGGGAATCGCGCACAATACGAAAGGGTGATACTCTAAATATTGCATCTTGGTAAAATGTCTATTCGTTCAAGTGATCGTGCAACGATTGCAACTATAAGAAAGATGGCGAGACATGAAACCTGAATCGCAGAGTGCGCGGGCGCGCGCTGTGTCGCGGCGCATCGCGGCCGCCCGGCCGCTGGCCACCACCGCCATGCACGAGCGTGTGGACCTCCTGAAGTCGCGGGGCGAATCCGTGATCGACTTTTCGATCGCGATCTCGCATTTCCCCGCACCGGCCGTGGTGCGCGAGGCGGTACGCGCCGCGCTCGACGAGCCGCTGCTCCCCTACACGGCGGTCGGCGGGGCGCCGGGGCTGCGCTCGCGCCTGGCCGCCAAGCTGCGCGCCGAGAACGGCATCGCCGCCGAAGCGCGGCACGTGATCGCCACCAATGGCGCGAAGCAGGCGCTGTACCAGGCGCTGTACGTGATGACCGATCCCGGCGACACCGTCATCGTCATGCGCCCCCACTGGCCCGCCTATGTGGCCACGGCGCAGTTGCTGGGCTTGCACACCGTGCTGGTGGACCAGCCGGACGTGCTCGACGCCGCCTTCCTCCACGCATTGCCGCAGGCGGCCGTCCTGATCGTGAACAATCCGCACAACCCGACCGGCAAGGTGTACACCGCGGCCGAACTCGAGTGCATCCGCGCCTGGCTGCGCGCGCGGAGCACGGCCTGCATCGTCGACGAAAGCTATGAAAAGCTGATCTTCGAGGGAGCGCACCACAGCCTGGCCGCATGCCCGGACTGGGAAGAGGTGGGCATCGCTACCATCTATTCCGCGTCGCAGAGCTATGCGATGATGGGCTGGCGCGCCGGCTTCGCCTGCGCGCCGGCCCGGTGGGTCAAGGCGATGGAAGCACTGCAGGGGCCGATCACGGCGGCGGTGCCGGCGCTGACGCAGGTCGCGGCCGACGCGGCGTTCGCCATCGGCGCCGTGCCCGAGCTGCTGGCGGACTATCGCGCCCGGCGCGACCTGGTGGTCGACCTGTTCGCCCCGGTGCCGTGGATCGCGCTGCCGGCGCCCGCTTCCGGCCCCTACCTGTGGGGCGACGTGACGGCGCTCACGCTCGACACGGTGGCATTCGCCGAGACCCTGATCGAGGAATACGGCGTGGCGATCATGCCCGGCGAGGCGCTGGGCTGCCCCGGCTTCATCCGCATCGGCTACATCGCCGATGACGAAGCCACGCTGCGGCGCGGCGTGGCGGCCATCATCGCCCTCGGCGACCGACTGGCGGCCGGTGGCCCCTCCCGCTGAGGAGCCGCTACGTGCCGCGCCTTAACAGCCTGCGCGCCCGTTTGATACTGCTCGTCGCGCTTGCCATCACGCCGATGGCGGCGATGACGGTGCTCACCGGCGTGCGCGAGCGCGAGCACGCAATCGACGTGGCCCGCGAAAACCTGCAGCGGGTGGCCAACCTGGCGGCGGCAAACGAAGCGCAGTCCATCGAGGGCGCCCGCCAGATCCTGCGCGACCTGTCGAGCATTCCCGACCTGCTGGACGACCAGGACGATTGCAGCGTGCTGCTGTCGGATATCCTGGCCAAGAACACCAACTACGTGAACTTCGGCCTGATCCAGTTGAACGGCGACGTCACATGCAGCGCCGTCGCTTCGGTCGGCCTCGTCAACCTGGCCGACCGGCCGCACTTCCGGCGCGCGATCGCCGAGCGCCGCTTCATCGCCGGCAACTACGTGTTCGGCCGCGTGATCGGCAAGCACACGATCAACCTGACGTTCCCCGTCATCAAGGGCGGCGAGGTGAAGGCCGTGCTGTTCGCGGCGATGGACCTGGCCGAGCTGGACAAGTTCGTGCTCGACGTGCACCTGTCGCCCGGTTCGGTGCTGTGGACGGTCGACGGCCGGGGCACGATCATCTCGCGCCGGCCCGACCCCGCGGAGTGGTTCGGCAAGCCGATCGCGCCGCACCTGCGCCAGGCGCTGGCAACGCGGCCGCGCACGCCGCTGCTGCTGACCGACGACGACGGCGTGCAGCGGCTGTACGTGTTCGCTCCCGTGGGCAAGCAGGATATTTCCGAATACACCGTGATCATCGGCGTGCCTTACGACGAGATCGTGGGCGCCGCCACACGCGACCAGCTGATCGCGATCGTCGGCCTGGCGGCGACGATCACGCTGGCCCTGCTGGCGGCCTGGTTCGGCGGCGACATCCTGATCGTGCGGCGCGTGCAGACGCTGGCGCGCACGGCGAACCGCATCGCCGGCGGCTCGCTCGATTCGCGCACCGGCCTCGCCTACGAGGACGAGGAGATCGGCCGACTGGCCCGCTCGCTGGACGAGATGGCCCAGGCGCTGCACAAGAAGGAACTGGAGCGCGACGCGGCGGCCGCCTCGCTGCAGGCGGCGGACCGCCGCAAGGATGAGTTCCTGGCGATGCTGGCCCACGAGCTGCGCAACCCGCTGGCGCCGATCAGCTCGGGAGCCCAGGTGCTGAAGATGGCGCACGCGGACAATCCGGCCGTGGCGCGCACGGCGGAAATCATCGCGCGCCAGGTCGAGCACATGACGCGGCTGATCGACGACCTGCTCGACGTCTCGCGCGTCACGCGCGGGCTGGTCAAGCTGAACCGCCAGCCGCTCGACCTGCGCACCGTGGTCGAGGACGCGGTGGAACAGGCGTACCCGCTGTTCAAGTCGAAGCGCCAGCAGCTGGCGCTCGACATCCCGCACGTGCCGATGGGCATCAACGCCGACCACAAGCGCATGGTGCAGGTCGTGGCGAACCTGCTCAACAATGCAGCCAAGTACACGCCCGAATATGGCCGCATCCGCGTCACGCTGGAGCGCGAGGCCGGCGTGGTCCGGCTGGTGGTGGCCGACGACGGCATCGGCATGACGCCCGAGCTGGTCGCCCGCGTCTTCGAGCTGTTCACGCAGGCCGAGCGCACCTCGGACCGCTCGCAGGGCGGCCTGGGGCTGGGCCTGGCGCTGGCGCGCACGCTGGTCTCGCTGCACGGCGGCACGGTGAGGGCGGAGAGCCCCGGCCTGGATCAGGGCAGCGCGTTCACCGTGGAGCTGCCGTATGTCGAACTGCCGGCGCAGGAAGGGCTGGACGGCCATGCGGGCCATGGCAGCCGGGCGGACCGGTCCGCCCGGCTGCGCTGCCTGGTGGTGGACGACAACGTCGACGCGGCGCAGACGCTGGCCCTGTTCCTCGAGGCGGCCGGTCACGAAGTCCACGTGGCGCACCGGGCCGCCGAGGCGCTGGAACTGGCGCGCGCGCATGCGCCGCAGCTGTGCTTCCTCGATATCGGCCTGCCCGACATCGACGGCAACGAGCTGGCGCGGGAGCTGCGGCGCCTGCCGCAGACGGCCGGCGCCCAGCTGGTCGCCGTGACCGGCTACGGCCGCAAGGAAGACCAGGAAAAATCGATCGCCGCCGGCTTCGATCAATACTTCGTGAAGCCGATGGACACGGCCAAGCTGGTGCAGCTGCTGGCCGCGATGAAGCCGGAGACGATGCAATAAGCGATGCAATAAGCGACGCAATAAGCGATCCAATAAGCGGCCTGGCAAGCCGCCGCGAGTCGTGTGCACCGGTGCGCGCCGGTGCGGGCCGCGGCGCTAGACTGTCAGCCATGAAACGCTATCGCAACCTCGAAGGCCACTCCGGCGTCGTCGCCTACGACATCCTGCCCGAAGCGATCGCCGTCAAGTTCTCCGGCGGGGACGTGTACGACTACACGTACCGCAGCACCGGCCGGGCGCGCGTGGAAACGATGAAGGCGCTGGCCGAGGCGGGCAGGGGGTTGTCGACGTTCATCTCGCGCTACGTGCGCGACGACTACGAACGCAAGCACTAGCCGGCCGCCGGCGGCGCCGGCGCCGCGCCGCTATAATGGCGCTGCCGCCTGCCTGCCGACCATGAGACTCACCACTTTCACCGATTACACGCTGCGCTCCCTGATGTACCTGGGCATGCACCGCGACCGCCTCGCCACGATCCAGGATATCGCGGACCTGCACGGCATCTCGAAGAACCATCTCACCAAGGTGATCCACCAGCTGGGCATCTCGGGCATGGTCGAGACCGTGCGGGGGCGCCACGGCGGCCTGCGCCTGGCACGCGACCCGGCCGACATCAATATCGGCGCGGTCGTGCGCGCCAGCGAATCCGATTTCCACATGGCCGAGTGCTTCGACCCCGACAGCGCCGGCTGCGCCTTCGCCGGTGCCTGCGCCCTGCAGGGCAAGCTGCGCGAAGCCACCGAAGCCTTCCTCGCCGTGCTCGATGGCGTGACCCTGGCCGACCTGCTGCCCGGCGCGCGGCGCCAGGAGCACGCGATCCTGCTGCACATGCCGGAGCGCCGGCCGGGGTCCTGATCCCCGGCCGGCGCTCCGCCGCGCATGCTTCCACCCCAACCGACGTAACCATCCTCCACGGCGAACTGCTGGGACATTTTGTCCAATTCCTCCCCCCGGATTAAAGATGCAAACTAAATGCATCTTTAACGAGCACAGTAAGCCAAGGGAGAACACCATGCTGTCCGCCGAACACCGCGCCATCGTTGCCGCCACCGTCCCCATCCTGGAAACGGGCGGCGAGGCGCTGACCCGCCACTTTTACCCGATCCTGTTCCGCGACTATCCGCAGGTGAAGCCCTATTTCAACCAGACTCACCAGGCCGACGGCGCCCAGCCGCGCGCCCTGGCGCACGCGGTGCTGATGTACGCGAAGAACATCGACCGGCTCCAGGCCCTGGGCCCGCTGGTGGGCCAGATCGTGGCCAAGCACGTGGCCCTCGATATCCGGCCCGAGCATTACCCGATGGTGGGCGCCAGCCTGCTGAAGGCGATCCGCGAGGTGCTGGGCGAGGAAGTGGCCACCGATGCCGTGATCGAGGCGTGGGGCGCGGCCTATGGCCAGCTGGCCCAGATCCTGATCGGCGCGGAAGGCCAGGCGTATGACGCGCAGGCGGCCGCGCCGGGCGGCTGGAACGGCCTGCGCCGCTTCGTGGTGGCCGCGAAGCGGCGCGAGAGCGAGGAGATCACGAGCTTCGTGTTCCGCCCCGAGGACGGCGGCGCCGTCATCGATTTCGCGCCGGGCCAGTACATCGGCATCCGCGCCGTCATCGACGGCGTGGACCAGCGCCGCAACTATTCGCTGTCGGCGGCGCCCAACGGCGAAACGTACCAGATCAGCGTCAAGCGCGAGCCGGGCGGGGCAATGTCGAATCACCTGCACGATTCGGTGGGCGAGGGCGATGTGGTCGAGCTGCTGCCGCCTTCCGGCGTGTTCACGCTGGCGCCGCATGCGGGCCGGCCGATCGTCTTCATTACCGGTGGCGTCGGCATCACGCCCACGCTGGCGATGCTGCCGGGCGCGCTGGCCAGCGGGCGCGACGTGCACTTCATCCATGCGGCGCGCCACGGCGGCGTGCACGCCTTCCGCACCCATGTCGACGAACTGGCCAGCCGCCATCCGCAGCTGCGCCGCCACTATGTGTACGCGGAAGACCGTGGCGCCGGCCACCCGGCGCCCGACGCGGTGGGCCTGCTGGACAGCGCCCGGCTGGCGGCACTGCTGCCGGCATCGCGCGACGTCGATGCGTACTTCCTTGGCCCGCAGCCGTTCATGAAGGTGGTGAAGCGTTCGCTGCGCGAGCTGGGCGTGCCGGAAAGCCAGACCCGCTACGAGTTCTTCGGACCGGCCGCCGCGCTGGAGTGACCCGCGGGGAAATGGTCAGACGAGGAGGGCCGTGTTCATCGAGGTGGCATCGCGTTCCGCCTCGTCCAGCAGGCGCGCGGCCATTTCCTCGTCGACGAACAGGTCGACCACGGATTCGGATTGCGGCAGCTCTTCGCGGGGCTGCGCCAGCGGCGAGTCGACCGGGGCGAAATGATTCGCCAGCAGCAGCGTGTCGAGCAGGCTTTCGGGCGGCACGCCCAGGAAGCCGTCGCGCAGGCCCTCGATGGCGGTGGACACCTCTTCGGGGATGGCCAGCTTCTTCATCACTTCGCGCGTGATGATTTCCTCGCTGGCCGGCTGCCAGTTGTCGGGATCGGGGTCGAGCAGGCCCGGGAATTCGTCGGCGCGCGACAGCAGGTAGAAGCCGCCCACCTCGTGCACGATGCCGGCGAACAGGGCGGTATCGCCGTTTATCTCGGTTACCTCGCGGGCAATGATGCGGGCCAGGCACGCCACGTACACGGTGTGCTGCCACAGCTGTTCGGCCATGGCGCGCACGTTGGGGTCGGCGATCTTGCTGCCGAACTGGCGCACCACCATCGCGGCAGCCAGCGCATACAGGTTGTGGTAACCCACGCGCTGGATCGCCGCGCGCACGTTGGTGACGCTGTTGGCGCCGCGGTTGAACATCGCCGAATTGGCGAGCGCCACGGTGCGCGCCGCCAGCTGCGGCTCGGCCAGCACGAGGCGGATCGCTTCCTCGAGGGGGGTGTCGGGGTTCTCGAGCGCGAGCTGTACGCGCAACGCGGCATTGACGCTGGTGGGGAACACCAGGTCGCCCCGGATCGCCAGTGCGGCAATGTGGCCGAATGCTTCCAGTTTGTTCATGGCGGGATTATACGCACCCGCCACTGGCCGCACAATTGAGCCCGGGTGCGCCGCGCCCGGTTCAGGCGCCCGCGAGCTGGGGCTGGCGCGCACCCGCGTGGCGGCCGTAGCGTTCCACCGACAGGTCGTCCGCATAAATGGCGGGGCGGCGAGCCGACATGATGTCGGCCAGCAGCTGCGCCGACCCGCAGGACATCGTCCAGCCCAGCGTGCCGTGGCCCGTGTTGACGAACAGGTTGGCCAGCGGGGTGCGGCCCACGACCGGCGTGCCGTCCGGCGTCATCGGCCGCAAGCCGGTCCAGAACGCGGCCTGCGCCGTGTCGCCGGCGCCGGGGAACAGGTCGTTCACCACCATTTCCAGCGTGGCGCGGCGGCGCGGATTCAGGCGCTTGTCGTAGCCCGCGATCTCGGCCATGCCGCCCACGCGGATGCGGTCGTCGAAACGGGTAACGGCGATCTTGTAGGTCTCGTCGAGGATCGTGGAGGCGGGCGCGCGGTCGGCGTTCACGATCGGCACCGTGATCGAGTAACCCTTCAGGGGATAGACGGGAATGTCGAGGATGCCGCGCAGCAGCGGCGTCGAGTACGCGCCCAGGGCTACCACATAGGAGTCCGCCGTCACCACTTCGCCGCCGCAGCGCACGCCCTGGATCTTGCCGCCTGCTACGTCCAGCCCTTCGATGTCGACGTTGTAGCGGAACCGCACGCCCAGTTCGGCCGCCAGTGCCGACAGGCGCGTGGTAAACAGCTGGCAGTCGCCGGTTTCATCGTTCGGCAGGCGCAGGCCGCCCACGAGGCGCTCGCTGGCGATGCCGGGCTCGGCCGACAGCAGGCCGCGCGCGTCGAGTAGTTCGTACGGCACGCCGGTTTCCTCCAGCACGGCGATATCCTTGGCCGCGTCATCCATCTGCTGCTGCGTGCGGAACAGCTGCGTGGTGCCTTGCTGGCGGCCTTCGTAGGCGATGCCGGTGGCGGCGCGCAGGGTCTTGAAGCAGTCGCGGCTGTATTCGGCCAGGCGCACCATGCGCTCCTTGTTCACCGCATAGCTGTCGGCATTGCAGTTCTTCAGCATCTGCCACATCCACTGCAGCTGGAACAGGGTGCCGTCCGGACGGATCGACAGGGGCGCGTGGCGCTGCACCATCCACTTCATGGCTTTCAGCGGAATGCCGGGCGCGGCCCACGGCGAGGCATAGCCGGGCGAGATCTGGCCGGCATTGGCGAAACTCGTTTCCAGCGCGGGCCCGCCCTGGCGGTCCAGCACCGTCACCTCGTGGCCGGCCCGGGCCAGGTAATACGCCGTGGTGACGCCGATGACGCCGCTGCCGAGGATGACTACGCGCATGGTTGCCTCTTGTATAAGTATGGTTATGGAGAATTGCCTGGGTAATTCGCCTATGGTAAGTTTAGTCGCGTAGTGGTTGTTACTATATATGAGCGAAAAAACAGGAAAAAATCATGCGAACACAAAAGGAGTCCGTGCGCGCGCTGGACAAGCTGGATCGCAAGATCCTGCGCATTCTGCAGGGCGACGGGCGCATCTCCATGAAAGACCTGGCCGAGCAGGTGGGCTTGTCCGTCACCCCCGCGATCGAAAGAGTCAAGCGCATGGAGCGCGACGGCGTCATCACCGGCTACCACGCGCGACTCAATCCGGCTGCGGTGGGCGCCACGCTCCTCGTTTTCGTGGAAATCACGCTGAACCAGAAATCGGCCAGCCATTTCGACCAGTTCAGGCGGGAAGTGCTGCGCATTCCCGAGGTGCAGGAATGCCACCTCGTATCGGGGGATTTCGACTACCTGATCAAGGCACGCATCCACGAAATGGCCGAGTACCGCAAGCTGCTGGGGGATATGTTGCTGAACCTGCCAGGAGCGGCCCAGTCGAAAAGCTATGTCGTCATGGAGGAGATCAAGGAGACGCTGGCGCTGGCCACGGAATCGGCGTAGAAAAAAATGTTGCCGTGAGGCATTTGCGCAACGGTGCAAGGAAACTCCTCTGTTAGAATCCTTTGCATTGCCTTGGAGAAATTCGCGATGATCACGGAAAACTATACGCTGGTTGTGAACGGTAATTACGTCTTCGAGCGGCCGCTGCTGCCGTCGGACATGTTGTTCACGGAAGATGCTTATATTGCAACCTGGTCGGGCGCTGAAGTGGCCGAGGCGAACGCTTACGGCGGCTACGCCGGCGCGTACTTCTACTCGACCGTGACCATCACCCCGCCGGCCGACGGCGACTACGACTTCACGGTCCAGAGCGCGACCGGATTCAGTTACACCGGCAATCCCGGCGATGCCGATACGCAGCTCTGGCTGTACGAGGGATCGTTCGACCCGACCCACCCCCTGGTCAACCTGGTCGCCGCCAACGAGGATATCGATACCTATACCGATGAGGGCCTGTTCGGCAACCTGCTATCGAAGCTCGGTGGCGTCTCGCTGCACGCCGGCGTGAAGTACGTGCTCGTGCTGGGCGGCCGCGATGCCGGGTTGACCGGCTCGGCCGTCGTTTCATTCTCCGACGCCGCGCCCCCCGTGCCTGTCACGCCGCTGCCGGACGAGTCGACCGGTACGGAACCGCAACCGCAGGTGCCGCCCGCGGAGACGGCACCGCCGCCACCGACCGGCGCGGCGGAGGGCGACACGAATGTCGGCGAAATGTTGCTGGGTTCGTCGGGCAACGACCCACTGGTGGGCGGCGGCGGCGACGACCTCTTCATCCCCGGCCTCGGCCATGACACGATCGTCGGCGGCGCCGGACATGATACCGTGCAATTGAGCGGCAAGGCGTCCGCCTACAAGATGCAAGTGGTGAACGGCAACCTCGTGCTGTCTGGCGGCGCCGACAGCTATGCGATGAGCGACATCGAGACGCTGAGCTACGCCGGCGGCCAGGGCAGCTCGCCCACCGAAGTCGCCGCCCGCCTGTACAAGGGTATTCTGGGCCGCGAGGGCAACGGTTTCGAGCTCGACTACTGGGCAGGCGTGCTCCAGTCCGGGTATTCCGCGAAGGACGTGGCCACCTCGTTCGTCAACTCGGCGGAGGCGGCGGACCTGTTCCGCACGAGCGGTTCGGCCGGTTTCGTCACGGGGCTGTATGAAAGCGTGCTGGGCCGCACGCCGGCGGCCAGCGAGGTGGAGTACTGGGTGGGCGGGATCGGCCAGGGACTCGACCGTGCCGACCTGGCCCTGCAGTTCGTCAACTCGGCCGAATACCTCGGGCAAGCGGTCGAGGTGGACCTGGGCAGCAGCGACGTGGGCATGCTGCTCCGCCTCTACTATACGATGATGAACCGCGCGCCGGACGAGGCAGGGCTGAACTTCTGGCTCGAACAGCGCGCCAACGGCGCGTCGATGCGCAGCATCGCCGACAGCTTTGCCCACGCAACCGAAGCGGGCAACCTGAGCGACAGCGCGTTCATCGACCGGATCTACGACGCCGGCCTGCATCGCGATCCGACGACCACGGAAAAATCGTACCTGATGTCGCTGTTCGAAGGTGGCCTCGACCGCGGCCAGATCCTGCTGCAGATTTCCGAGTCGCACGACGCCGTGCAGCTCGTGGGCGTCATCGACAGCACGATCACGCTGGTCTGACCCACCGCCATCTGCCTGCCGCGGCCGATGCATCCTTCTGTTGCGCCGCTCCCTGCACGACTGCCGGGAACGGCGCCGGCAGCCCCGTGCTTTCCGTTAAAATGCCGTCAAGGCATCTTTAACGATCCAGGGGACCGCCGTGAACCAAGCCGCCGAACCGCAAGTCACGCCCGCCGCGCCGGAGCACACGCTGAAATTGCGCACACTCGACGAGCACCTGTGCAGCGACCAGAGCTTTGCCTCCGCGCTGGCGCGGCTGCTCGGCGCGCTGGCCGTGAACGAGGATGGCTCGATGACGCTGGCGCAATTCGCCGCCGTCACCGACCTTTCCGGCGACGGCAAGGCGTCGGCCGTGTTCACGGCCCTGGTGCTCAATGCAATCGAATCCGGCGTGACCGTGGACTGGGCCTTGAACTCCCTGTCGCGCAGCAGCGGCTCGGCCGAGCCTTCGGCCCGCGAGGCGGCATTCGCCATGATGAAACCGCTGCTGGCGCTGCAGGGGCGGCGCGCCCGCCCGCTGGCCGTGCGCACCGCGCGCGCGCTGGGCATCCGCCTCACGCCGGACCACTACTATGGCTTGCCGCCCGAGGAAGAGCGCCGGCTGCTGAACAACCTGGGTACGCAGGCGCGCAAGCTGGTCAAGGGCAGGGGACTGGTCGACGCGGTGGCCGATTTCGGCCGCAGCACGGGCCAGGTCGAGCTGCTCGACCACGCGCGCGGCTTCAACGGCGGCATGATGACGCAAGAGCAGCTGCGCGACGCCGTGCAGCAGTCGGTCGACACGATCGCGCAGGGCATCGCCACCTACCAGGAGAACGCCGCGGCCCCGCTGCCGGCGGAGGCGGAAGGCGCCGGCCTGTCGGCCACCGCCGAGCAATTGCGCCAGCAGGTGCTGCAACGGCTCGCGCTCATCGATGCGCGCATCGCCTACGAGCGGCGCGTGCTGTGGCAGGACATCGACGATGCCGTGCACGATGCCGGCAACGCGGTCGAGGTGGCGATCGCCGAACGGCTCGACAGCGAACAGTGGAAGGACGAGCAGGTCTGGTCCGGCATCGCCCGCGACCAGTTCGCCCGCGAGATGGAGCGCCGGCTCGACCGCGTGGCGCGCCGCAAGCAGGAGGCGCTGGACCTGCTGCACAACGACCTGAAGCTGTTCCAGTCCGACATGCGGATCACGCAGGGCGATGCGTTCAAGCGCCAGCACCACGCGGCGCTGGCGCGGCTGATGCCGCGGCTGCGCATCGGCACGCGGCTCGTCAACAGCGTCGACACGGCCGCCAACCTGACGCTGATGGGCAGCGCGGTTGCCGCCGCGGGGACCAGTACCGCCGCTTACCTGTTCGGCGTGGCCGTGGTGGTGCCGGTGGTGGCACCAGTGGTGCCGTTCGTGGGCGGCGCCGTGCTGCTGGCCTCGGCCTTCAAGTGGGCCACCGATACCAACAAGAGAAAGCGCGAGGAAATCCGCGACAAGCGCCGCGTGTTCGAAGACGAGTTGCGCCGCCGCCTGAAGGAGGCCGAGGCGGGCTTCGTGGTGCAGCTCGACCGTATCGGCAGCGCCTTCTACGACTCGGCCAGTGCGCTCCTGACGCCGCTGATGCTGGAAGCCGAGGCGGCCGGCCGCATCCAGGCCGTGCGCAAGCGCATCGCCGACAAGGTGATCGCGCAGGCCCAGGGGGCGATCGCCCAGCTGCAGAACGCGTTAACGGCCGCGTGATAAGTCCTTAGCCTCCTTGTAGGTCCTGCTTCCGCAGGGAAACGCTCGCTCCGAATGTTGGCTGGTTCACCATGTCTCGCCCTGCAGTGGATCGAATCGCCCCTTCGCGTGTCAACAACAGATCCCAATTTTTTTTCATCGGCTTGCTCCCCCAAACTTAAAGAGGTCTATAGTATTTGCAATACGCTCGCTTGTTAGGAGGGACTAACATGCCAAACTACATCAGAGAGCATTCATTCGGAAGTCTGGTCAGATGTACGTTCTCGATCTATCGCAATGGCTTCGGCGTGTTGTTCATATCGTTTGCCCTTCCGACAATTCCTATTCTATACCTGCAATCAGCTATCGGCGGAAAGCAGGACATGTTGCTACTTTCATTCGTAATAGCGATGACCGTTAATCTGTTCATATACGGTGCAAACGTTGTTACTATCTCTGATATATGCATTGGGAATCGTCCAAGTTTCAAACGATCATATAAAAATTGCTTGAGGAAGTCAGCGAAATTGGTATCTGTCGGGCTTTTGCAGACGCTTTTAATCGGAGCTTCAGGGGTATGCATATTCTTCCCGGTGTATTTTTTGTTGGGCTTTTTGGGTGCGCCTCTAGTAATAACTGAAATGCTGGCGGGCGCATTGAGCATTGTCGCGATTGTCTTGGTTGCGCTCTGGACTATTTATAGTCCAATCATTGTGATCTTGGAGAATAAGTCCGGGGTTGCTGCAATTTTACGCAGTTGGCGTCTCGGAAAGGGCGGGAATTGGCGCGCTTTTCGCATCGTCCTATTTGTGGTCACAAGTTACCTGGGGCTGATGACGATTGTCGGCGCAGTCTCCGGTTTGCTCTTAATGGGAGTGGGCGAGGGGCATCTGGCAACGATCGCCGCTGAGTTCGTCGCAATCGTGCTCGCGTCGATCGTTTCGCCATTAGTGTACGTCTCGGTGGTGCTGTTGTATTATGACTTTAGAGGGCGGAAGGAAGCGTATGACGCAAGTGCACTTGTTGAAGAGGTTAAACGATATGAGGTGACATTATGAGCGAGAACGGAATGTTATGGGTGTTGATTATTGTATTTGTCTCATTGGTTGCGGTATATGCGTTGTGGAGAGGCGGGAAGTTCGGTATCACCTATGGGGATGTGGAGGTAAATGTTGAGGGTAAAGATGGGAAGCACAAAAAAATTAGGATATTTAATGATAGCAAGGTTTCCTCTGGGGCCGAAGTGGCGGATATCAGTGGAGTCAAAAACGCCACCGATTTAGCAAATGGCAGTGTCGAAGTGGGAAATGGCACGGTAATCGAAGGGAAAGTTGCAAATATAACCGGTGTAGATATTGGTAGGAAACCAACGTGATGCGTTCAGTTCTAGAGCGCCGCCTAGCGTTGTTTGTGGACAGAGATTCAGAAATGCAGCGGTTTCGAGACTTGCTCAAGCCGAACGGTAAACCTATCATGATAGTTTCTGGCGATAGCGGACTGGGAAAGTCATCACTGCTCGCCAGAATGGTGCATGAGTGCGCATCGAGTAAAATTTATAAGGCCGAGGTCCTATGGACGGATACGCGCAATCACGACTATCTCGCTCTTATGCGTAAGGTTCGAGACGATCTCGGAGTCGAGCATTTTCACAAATTCACTGATCTCGTGAATTTTTTTACGGTTCCTCATTATCACTTAACGGTCGACTCATCAATAAGAGTAGGCGATAGTCTCGTGAACCGCGGCCATATTGGCGAAGTTGCCGGTATTTTGATAAAAGACTGTATGCTTAATATACCCAGGGACGATATGGCAGTCCCTGAGAACGAGCGAATGATCCGGTTAACCGACCGGTTTTTCGATGAGTTAGAGGCTTTGAGTAGAAATAACCAAGTTGTAGTGTTCTTAGATGCCGTTGAAAAGATGACGGCCGATACCGAGCGATGGATCTGCGATGAATTTGTTCGACGAATCCACGAGGGCGAACTGAATAACGTCAAATTGTTGGCCTTTGGTCAACGCAAGCCGAAGCTCCCCTCCTCGAGGCAATTTATTGAAGAGGCTCAGCTACAACCGATAAGCGAACAGCATATTGTTGAGTACATGGCGAAGCGTGGAGTTCCCGAGGAGGTTCGAGGCGTTGCTGCTGGAATTATCCTTGTGGCAAGTCACGGTAATCCGTGCGAAATGGCCAACCTTGTTGAGGCGGTGATGGCTCGATTAGGCAGTTTAATGCCGCCAAATGAATAACCTAATTGCTGAGATCAGTGATCTGGTGGGTCTCGGGCAGAGTGCACCGAGCGGCGGTGTCGAGAGCCTGTTGGCTGGCATGTCTCCCTCAAGCGTCAAATCGCTTCGCTTAGTGGCGATTCCTCATCAGTTTGACATCTTTATTTTACGCGTCTTAGAGCCTGGATTGAACGGGGACGTAGCATCGTTCCTTCTTGAAGAGCTCTCGCTACTCCCGATTATCGTCATAGCCGATGGTGAGTATGCTGTTCGAGACGATGCACGATCATATCTCTTTAAGCAATGGCTAGCCGGTCCTGAGTTGGATGAATTCTCTTCAGCAAGTTGCAGACTCGCTCAATACTTCAAAGCTCGCATGGATGAGGAAAAGGGAAGTCTAAAACATATTTGGGAGTTGGATTATGTTTTTCATCTGCTGGGCGAAAATCTTGACACTGGTTTCGAAAATGGAAAGAGCTCTGGTATGAGGTGAGTTCGCAAGGAAGAAAGAATATATGCGCAGCATTGGTTAATCTGATTCACGAGTATGATTCGATCTTGTGCGTACAGCACAAGCTCTGGATCCGCGCTTTTGAGGCATCAAATCAAATTGATGAGAATAACCTTGATCTAGCGGATGCGCTCAGTAAAGGATTAATTGAAGAATGCCAAAAAACAGGTGAGCGCGCATTGGTCGTCGAGGCATTCAAGTGCAGAGCACGTATAGAATCGAAGCGTGGGAATTGGCAAGCTGAAATACACTATCTCAAATCTGCTCTTTTGAGTGGCGACCCGTCTAGGCACAAAGAGCTTTTTCTTCTAGGGCATATGCTAGCGGTAGCGTATCGTGAGGCCGGCTGTTTGGAAGAGGCAGAGCAGCAATTTGATAAAGGAATATCATATGCAGGGCAGATAGCTTGGCGAAGAGGGATCGCTATGAGCTACAATGGGCTGGGTACCACATGTATGAAAAGGGGCGATTTCGACGCGGCGATAAGAGCTTTTGAGACGGCAATCGACTCATTAGGGGAAGATAGTAAAAATTTTGCGTTAGCTCCTATTTATAATAATCTAGGCTTGGCCGCGCAGAGGTCGCGTGACTTAGAGGGAAGCTTAGCATATTTCTCTAAGAGTCTAGAGCTCAAGATTGCGGCAAATGATACGTGTGGGAAAGCCATGACCATGACCAATATGGTCGCGCTTTTGGAGGAATTAGGACGTCGCACCGAAGCGGTTGACTTTGCTCGTCAGGCATCGGAACTATTCCAAGAGTTACGTGATTATTACAATTCCGCAATGGCGAAGCGCACTTTAGCAAGGCAGCTCCGGCGGATGGGGCAAGAGAAAGAAGCAAGTAAAGTGTTCTTGGAGGCTGAAGACCTTTTTCGAAATCGATGTGATTGCAAAGAGATGGCCGATAACGTACGAGCCGAGCACACTTCCATAACTATTAGAACGCCTCTATGGGTGTGGCTTCCTATCTTTTTTGTTTTTGTTTGTTTCTTCGGACTTCTGCTGTTAGTCTATGCAGCGGTTTCATATCTTAGTCAGTAGGCGCGTCGGTGGCATAGCTCCGATCCTGCTAAAAGGCTGGTCGGTGCCTTTTCAGTCTTTAACAATTGATGAGCCTCCATCTAAGCCGGGAAGAAACAGTTGATATGTAGCGCTGAACTTAATCGTCGTTTCTGCCCTCTTCCATTGGCTAAGCGCTCTAGTTCTGCTTTCGGCAAGAGGTGGAGGTAAGTGTTAGTTTCGTACAATGATGTTCATCGTAGCAGCGCGCTCGTCAGCCTTTGATAGCGCGTCACAAGGTTGAGCACGAGTTCGCGTGTTTAGTCGTAAGGCTGCGCCAGGCCAAAAATCCTTCGGGAGATCAAGGATTCCGGCCTTTCCGCTCGCGAGGCCGCCTCGCTTGATGATGTGCTATAGACCACCCGGCAATACATCAATTCTCATGTCATAGTTGGACATCGAGCGACTACTCAACGCGAAGCCATGGCACAACTGGCGGCGTTATCCCTCAAGCTGAAGACGAACGATCAAGCCCAAGAAGACCTTCAACAACTACGAGGCAGGTTTCCTTATGTCGATATCAGTATCTGCCTCACGACATGTCACGCCGCTACCTTTCTGTCCCATTGGCCGTGCTAGACTCTGGGCCTTCGTGCACAACTATATTTAAATGGCTGAACGCAGCAGCGTTGGTTTCCTGCGCCGTCTCAAGGTCGCGTCGCTGATCAAGATCTTCAAAATATTGACCGACAGCAGCTAGCTATTTTCTGCCCGCTTCTTCGCGACAGACAAGAAGCCGAGCTGCAAGCTAGCCTCCGACAACGTCTCAGCTGGCATGGAGATCGAGCATCGCCTTGCTCCACCAAAATTCACAGCAGTGCACTTGCAAGAGTATGGCCTAACGCATACGCAGAGGGGGCCAGCACGGGCTAGCTCCAGTTCCGTTCGCTGGCGAACATGCCGGGCGTCTCCGCGCCCGGTAAAATGGAACGGCCGCGGCCCTGTTGGGGTCTCTCGTGCGGCGCGTAACATTCTGTTGAAGCACCCGATGACTACCAAGAAAACCCTGCTGTTCGCTGCCAGCCTGCTGGCCCTGTGCTGTTCCGCTTCCGCCCAGGTGTCCATCACCGTCGGGCAACCCGGCTTCTACGGCCGGCTCGACATCGGCGACATGGCGCCGCCGGTGATCTACCGGGAACCCATCATCGTCGAGCGGCCCGCCCGCGTGATCAGCGAGCCGCTGTACCTGCGCGTGCCGCCCGGCCATGCGAAGAACTGGCGCAAGCACTGCGCCAAGTACCGCGCCTGCGGCCGCCGCGTGCTGTTCGTGCGCGACGACTGGTACCTGAACGATTACGCGCCGCGCTACCGCACCGAACACCGCGACCGCAACGATTACCATGAGCGTCGCGACGACCGCGACCATCGCGACGGCCGCGACGACCGCGGTCATGGCAAGGGCCACGGTAACGGACACGGCCATGGCAACGGCCACGGCAAGGGGCACGGCCGCGACTGATCCACATCTCCGGCCGGCGCCAATCATTTCAAGGAGAACCGTTTGCAAAGCAAGTACGTGATCGTGGGAGGAGGGGCGGGCGGCCTGGAGCTGGCCTGCAAACTGGGCCGCAAGCTCGGGCCGGGCAAGGTGATGCTGGTGGACAGCCGGCTGTACCACATCTGGAAGCCGTCGCTGCACGAGGTGGCGGCCGGCACGCTGGACATCCACGCCGAAGGCCTGTCCTACCAGATGCTTGCGCACGACAACCATTTCACCTATGTGTATGGGGCCCTGGAAGGCCTGGACGCGGCGGGGCGCGCGATCACCGTCAGCCCGATCGAAACGCAGGCGGGCGAAATGGTGCTGCCGCGCCGCACGATCGCCTATGAAGCCCTGGTCATGGCGGTGGGCAGCACGTCCAATTACTTCGGCGTGCCCGGCGCCGCCGAGCATACCATTTCACTGAACGGCACCGAGGATGCGGAACGCTTCCGCCTCACGCTGCTGAAACTGCTGGCCCGGGCGGCCACGGAAAAGTCCGGGCAGGGGGTCGATATCGTCATCATCGGCGGCGGTGCCACCGGCGTGGAACTGGCGGCCGAACTGCGCGAGGCCAGCGGCGTCTACGCCGCCTACGGCTTCGGCGACCTGCAGCCCATGCGCGACGTGCGCATCACGATCATCGAAGGCGCGCCGCGCATCCTGGCCCCGCTGCCCGAGCGCGTGTCGGGCACGGCGGCCGGCCTGCTGGCCGAGCGCGGCGTGAAGGTGCTGACCGATACGCGCGTGACGCAGATCGACGCCGACAAGGTCACCGTGCAGAAGGGCGATGTCTACCCTGCCGATATCGTCGTGTGGGCGGCCGGCATCAAGGCGCCCGACTTCCTGAAGAACCTGGGCCTGCCGACCGCGAAGGGCGGCCAGCTCGAGGTGACGGGCGAGCTGGTGGTGAAGGGCTTCCCCGACATCTACGCGCTGGGCGATTGCGCGCTGTGCATCGGCGCCGACGGCAAGCCCGTGCCCCCGCGTGCCCAGGCCGCCCACCAGCAGGCCGACTACCTGCTCGAGTCGCTGCTGCGGCGCGAGCGCGGCCAGGGGCCGCAGAAGAAGCCGTACGAATACCGCGACTACGGCTCGCTGGTGTCGTTCGGCCAGCAAACCTCGGTCGGCAGCCTGATGGGCTCACTGCAGGGCAAGAACTGGTTCGTCGAGGGCTTTTTCGCGCGCATGATGTATGCCAGCCTGCACCTGATGCACCACAAGGCCATCATGGGCACGCTGCGCACGGGCGTGCTGGCGCTGGCGCGGTTCCTGATCAAGCGGACCACGCCGATGGTGAAGCTGCATTGACTGGAACGGCTGGCCTGGCAAAACCTGCGCGTGAAAGGCTGTTCCGCAGCCCCTGGTTGCCGGCATGCGAGAACCGGTGTCGTACACCATTTCCTTTGGAAAATGGTGTACGACACCGGTGTTCTGCGGCCAACAGTGCAGGTGTCGCGCCGCCGGGGCGCCGGGCCATGCTACTGCGTGGCGGGCTTCGGTAGAACGACCGACAGCACGGCACCACCCTCCGGGTGCGTGGCCAGGGTCAGCAACCCACCCAGCAGTCGCGCCCGCTCGCGCAGCAGCCGCAGGCCGTATTGCCCAACGCCCGCGCCTTCCGGCGGAATGCCGCGCCCCTCGAGCACGCCCTTGCCGTTATCGCGCACGGTGAGCATGATCTCGTCGTCGTTATCGTCCACGATGACGTCGACCTCGGTTGCGCCGGAATGGGCGGTGACATTCGACAGCCCCTGTTCCAGCACGCGCAGCAGCACCACGGCCTGCTCGCGCGGGCATACGGGCTCCTCGTCGGGCAGGCTGCTGCGCGCGGTAATCGCATAGTGCTGGGAAAACTGCGTGACGAGCTCGGAAAACGCGACCTTGATACCGAGGAACTCGAGCTTGTCGTTCCACAGCTTGTGCTGCATCTGCCGGTTGTTTTCGATGATCGTATGCAGCAGGTTCTTCATCTGCGTGGCGCGGTCGCGCAGGGGCTGCTGGTCGGCGGGCAGCTTGGCCGTCAGCAGGCCCAGGTGCATGGTCAGCGCCGTGAGCGACGAGCCCAGGCTGTCGTGCAGCTGCCGCGCCAGCGCGCGGCGGTCGTTGTCCCAGCTGGTGACCACGTGACCCAGCAGGTCGGACAGTTCGGCGCCGCGCCGGGCGTCGGCCGACGCCGTGCCGGCCGCGTTTGTCTCCATAATGTCTGTCTTATCGGTTTCGTCGGGCATGATTGGTATTGATATTGGCCTGAGCGACGGATGATACCTGAGGTTTTATGGAAATGTCGCACCGGCACTATCGTGTGTTGCCGCACAGTCAGCGCAGCCGGGCGGGCGCACACTGCCTCCACGTTGTCAAACATTACAAGGAGCAGCCATGAGTGCTACAGCCAAGCCGCGTGATGCCGTTGCCCTGCTGAAGCAGGACCACGACGAAGTGAAAGCGATGTTCAAGCAATATGAAGAGCTGGGCGACCGCGCCTTCACCAGCAAGCAGAAGCTGGCCGAGAAGATCTGCCTGGAGCTGACCAAGCACGCCATCGCCGAGGAAGAAATCTTCTACCCGGCCGTGCGCGCCGACGCCGAGGAAGCGGACGACCTCGTCGACGAGGCTACCGTCGAGCACGCATCCGCGAAGGACCTGATCGCGCAGATCCATGCGATGGACCCGCACGACGACCTGTACGATGCAAAGGTGAAGGTGCTGGGCGAGTACATCGACCACCACGTGAAGGAAGAAGAGGAGGAAATGTTCCCGAAAGCGAAGGAGGCGGGCATCGATCTCGTCGCCCTGGGCGAGCAGATCCAGGCCCGCAAGGACGAGATCGACGAAATTCCGCCGATGCCCGTCCCCGGCAAGGTGGTCTATTCCAACCAGCCTTCCGCCTGACCTCGGATATGCCCGGTCACGGCCGCAGCGCGGCCGTGGCGGGCGCCGGTGCCGGCGCGCTGCTGGTCAGGCTGGCGATCGCCTTCATCAGGCTGTCGATGTCGACCGGTTTCACGAGGTGCATGTCGAAGCCGGCTTCCAGCACGCGGCGCTGGTCTTCGGCCAGTCCGTAGCCCGTGAGCGCGATGAGCCGGATACCGCTGGTGTCGGGATCGGCACGCAGGCGGCGCGCCACTTCGTAGCCGTCGATGCCCGGCAAGCCGATATCGACGAGCGCCACGCCCGGCCGGTACTCGCGTGCGACGGCCAGGCCCTGCAGGCCGTCCGCCGCATGCTTTACCTCGTAGCCGTAGCAGGAGAGCATCATCGCCATCATTTCGCGGCCGTCGTCGTTGTCTTCGATCAGCAGCACATTGGGCTTGGCCTGTTCGTTTGTTTCCATGGTGTGGGGGTTCGGTTCGGTGATTCGTTCGATGCGCGGGAGGCGGATCAGGAAGGTGCTGCCTTCGCCGGGACCGGCGCTGGCGGCTTCCACGCCGCCGCCATGCAGTTCGGCCAGGCGGCGCACCAGTGCCAGGCCGATGCCGAGCCCGCCCTGGGCCCGGTCCAGCGTGCTCGTGCCCTGCACGAACACGTCGAATACGTGCGGCAGCAATTCCGAAGGAATGCCGACGCCGGTGTCGTGCACGGTCAGCACGACGTCATCTTCTTCCGCTTCGAGCAGGATGTCGATCGCGCCGCCGGGCGGCGTGTACTTCAGGGCGTTGTCGAGCAGGTTGGAGAAGATCTGCTCGAGCCGGGTCACGTCGCCGTCCACCCAGCCGCTTTCCAGCTCCACGTGCACCTCGTAGTCGGCCGTACGGCCGGTCGTGCGGTAGGTTTCCAGGCTGTTGCGGATCAGCGCCGACAGGTCGCACGGCGCGCGGTTCAGCAGGATCTTGCCGGACATGGCGCGCGACAGGTCGAGCAGGTCGTCGACGATGCGCCCCAGGTGCTGGCTCTGCCGCTGGATGATCTTCTTGGCCCGCGTGGCCGCGTCGACCGTTACCGCCGGCAATCCGAGCAGCGAAGCGGCACTGCTGATGGCCGACAGGGGATTGCGCAGCTCGTGTCCCAGCATCGCCAGGAACTCGTCCTTCGCATGGTTTTGCCGCTCGGCGACCTTGCGTTCCTCGATTTCCTGCAGCAGCCGCTTGTTGCTGCTGATGAGATCGGTGGTACGCTGGCTCAGCTGGCGGGCCTGCTTCTTGAGTTCCTCGTTCTTCATCGCCAGCGCCACGAACACGGAAATCTTCGCGTGCAGGATTTGCGGGATCACGGGCGTGAACAGGAAGTCGGCCGCGCCTTTCTGGTAAGCCTTCAGCCGGTCGAGCTCATCGGCCACGAAGGCCGTGATGAAGATGATGGGGATGTTCGCGGAGCGGGCGCGCTGGTGGATCGCCTCGGCTGTCTCGAAGCCGTCCATGCCGGGCATGTTAACGTCCAGCAGGATCACGGCGAAGTCATGCATCAGGACTTGCCGCAGCGCCTCTTCGCCGCTGCGGGCGGCAATCACCTCGTAGGACTCTTGCTCGGCCCATTGTGCCAGCAAACTCGTCAGGGCAAACAGGCTGTTCGCATCGTCATTCACGACGAGGATTTTTGGTTTGTCTACTTTGGCCACGGGCACTTGTCGTTGAGGATGCGCTGCTGAAATTAATTCTGATAGACAAACATTTGATCGATCATAACAACAGGCTTAAGTGCTGTCAAAAGTCCTGCTGGCAACAGAACGCGGCTCCAATTGTTCGATTGCGCACATACATGCTTTAACTGGCATGCAATAGTGAAAGCGTTGAACGAGCAATCTAAAACGAAAGGATACGATCATGAATGTCGATACCGTCGTAGGTAAAGATTATCTGGGCAAATGCTTCCGCGAACTGGCCGACGCGCCGGTCAGTGCACTGAACGGTGTCGGTGAAGAGGGCGCGCAAGCGTTGCAGCAAGCGTTCGGCGTGACCACCGTGCGCGAGCTGGCCAACCTGAATTTCATCAAGTGGGCGTCCGCCATCGCCACGCTCGCTTCCGAAGAGCAGCCGCTGCCCAAGGAAAAGGCGCAGGAAGAGCTGCTGGACGATGCCGTCGAGATGACGTTCCCGGCAAGCGACCCGATCTCGGTGGACGCCGGCATCACGCGCATCGAGGTCTCGCCGGACAAGGTCGACGCGCAATCCGATCACCAGCATGCCAACAAGGTCGAGGACAGCACCGCGGCGGGCAAGCAGAAGGAGGCGGCTTCCCAGTAGGCGGGAGCGGGCCCCGGAAGGGGCCATAAGTATCGGCGCGTCTGCTCGGCCGCTAACACCGTTGGCATAAGTGAACCGGTGTCAGGCACCTTTTTCCTGCGGGAAAAGGTGCCTGACACCGGTGTTCGTCTGCAAACACTGCTGGCCGGAGCCAGCCACGTGCAAGCATCAAACCGTCGTCGCCACGCTCTTGAGTTGGTGCGGCATCGCCGCGGCCGCGGCGGCGGCGAGGGCAGTACTGCCCGGCGCCGAGCAGAAGCGGTTCTTGCCGGAGCGCTTCGCGTCATACAGGGCATTGTCGGCCGCGTGAATCAGGTCGCCCACCGAATCGGCGTCGTCGGGGAACAGCGCGATGCCGATCGACGTCGACAGGCGCAGCGTGATGCCGTTCACCACATAGGGTTCGGACACCACGTCGATCAGCTTCGAGGCGGGTTCGCGGGCGTCGTTCAAGCCGCCCACATCGCCCAGCACGATCACGAATTCGTCGCCACCCACGCGCGCCACCGTGTCTTCCTTGCGGGAAGAGCCCACCAGCCGCTGCGCGACCAGCTTCAGGATCTCGTCGCCATAGGCATGGCCGTGGGTATCGTTGATGGGCTTGAAGCCATCCAGGTCCAGGTACATCACGGCCGCCTTGCGCTGGTTGCGCAGCGCGTGCTGCACCGTCGTCTCGATGCGGTCTTCCAGCAGGCGGCGGTTCGGCAGGCCCGTCAACGGGTCGTGCAGCGCCAGTTCCTGCTGCCGCTTGCTGTACTGGGCCAGTTCCTTGTAGAGCAGGCGCACTTCGAGCATGTTATGGATGCGCTTGTGCACCTCGAGCAAGTCGAAGGGCTTACTGATGAAGTCGCGCGCGCCCGCTTCCAGGGCGGCGATTTTGAAGCTCGGCTGGGCCGTGAGCGCCAGCACGGGGAGGTAGCCTTCCTGTTCGATTTCCTTCAGGCCCTTCATCACCTGGAAGCCGTTCAGGCCCGGCATCTGCAGGTCCAGCAGGATCAGATCGTAGTTATGCTGCCGGTGCAGCGCGCAGACCTGGTCGGGCAGCATGGTGGCCGTCACATTGGTATAGCCGGCTTCGCGGAGGATCTCGAGCATGAGATCGACGTTATCCGCGCAGTCGTCCACGACCAGAATCTTGGCATTCAGGATCTCATCCGGGCTGGGCATAGTTGTCTCGCTTACGGGGCTCCGGCGGGTTCATGGCCGGAGCGGAACACTCAGTGTAGCGCCGAAGAATTTGCTGCGGCGCACGTATTGAAAAATTCTTATCCTGAGGAAGAATTTTCAGACCTAGGAGTGTATCAAACTGCCGACAAGTTTCTTGTAGGACATTGCCGCGTCGTGCAGTAGGACACTTTTTCAGCATTATAAATTACTTAATAAGCATCGACTATTTTCTTGCGCAAACGTGTGAAACGCGCACGATTCGCACTGAGTCATGCGGAAAACAGATATCAGGACGGTTGGCCGCGGCGGCGTGCGGCCGCGAGGGCGACGGCGGCGACGAGCTCGGGCGGCTCCACCGGCTTGGCGATATGGTCGGTGAACCCGGCCGCCAGCGTGCGCAGGCGGTCTTCCGACCGGGCGAAGGCCGTCAGCGCGATGGCCGGTACGTTGCCGCCGGCTTCCGCGCCCAGCGCGCGCACCTGGCCCAGCAGTTCGAAGCCATCCATTTCCGGCATGCCGATATCGGTCAGCAACAGGTCGGGCTGCCAGCGGGACAGCAGCAACAGGGCGGCGGGCGCGCTGTCCGCCGTGACGACGTCGGCATTGCAATCCGACAATACGCGCTTGATCAGCTCCCGGGTGTCCGGCTCGTCGTCCACGATCAGCACGCGCAGGCCGCCCAGGTCGCCGAGTTCGCCCATGTTTTCGGCGGACGCCGCGGCGCGCCGCGCGCTGTCGGCCAGCGCCGGGCGGGCGGGGCGCTCGGCGCCGGGAATGCGTGCCGCTAGCGGCAGGCGCACGGTGAAGGTGGCCCCGTGGCCCTCGCCGGGGCTGGCAGCGGCCACGGTGCCGCCGTGTTGCTCGACCAGGTGCTTGACGATCGACAGCCCGAGCCCCAGGCCGCCGTGCCGGCGCGTGCTGGAGGCGTCGGCCTGCCGGAAGTGCTCGAACACGTGGGCCAGGAACTCGCCGCGGATGCCGATCCCGGTGTCGGCCACCACGATTTCCGCGCTGCCCTCCGTTTCGCGGATCGCGATGCGCACGCTGCCATCCTGCGGGGTGAACTTGATGGCGTTCGATAGCAGGTTCCACACGACCTGCTGGAGCCGGCCCGGATCGGCCGCCACCATGCCGCAACGGTGGTAGTCGCGCTCGATGCGGATATTCCTGGCCGCGGCGGCCGGGCGCACCGTCTCGATCGCTGCGTCGGTCACGGCGGCCGGCGCCACCGCCTGGATGTCCAGCAGCACCTTGCCCGACATGATGCGGCTCATGTCCAGCAGGTCCTCGATCAGCTGGGCTTGCGCGCGGGCATTGCGCTCGATCGTCTGCAGGCCTTTCTGCAGGTCGGCCTCGCCGCGGCCGCCGCGCCGCAGCACCTGCGACCACCCCAGGATCGCCGTCAGCGGCGTGCGCAGTTCGTGCGACAGCGTGGCCAGGAATTCATCCTTCATCTGGCTCGTGCGTTCGGCCTCCGCGCGCGCGTTCCGTTCGCTGTCGAGCAGGGCGATGCGTTCCTCGGCGGCGCGGCGCGCGGCCTCGTTCAGCCGCGCATTGTCGATCGCCACGCCGGCCTGGGCGGCAATGCCGCCGATGATGCGCTCCGTGCGCTCGCTGAACATGCCCGGCTCGGGGTGGCCGAACAGCAGCGTGCCGATCACGCTGCCGTCGCGCGACATCACGGGCGCGGCCAGGTAGCTGCGCATCTGCGCCGCATGCTCGGGCGGCAGGGCCGGTGCGCAGTCGGATTGGCCCAGCAGGTCGGCGCACCGCGTGATCGCACCGCCACGCAAGGTGTCGCCGAACAGCGCCACCGCGTCGACGCGCGCCAGTTCGTCGAACAGCGGCGGCGGGCGGCCGGCCAGCGTGTACGGCGCCAGCGCGGGTGCTTCGGCGCCATGCCCCCGTTCGCGCACGGGATCGGGAGTGTTGTCGTAGAAGAAGGCGCCGAAGCGGGCGCCGCTGATGCGCGTGGCCGCGTCCGTCACTTCCTGCAGCAGCGGTTGCAGGTCGCGGTGGCGTGCCAGCGCATTGCCGGTGCTGTTGAGCAGTTCCAGCACGGCCGTCTCGTCGCGCAGCGCTTCCTGGGCACGCTTGACCTGGTCGACGTCGGTGCTGGTGCCGAACCAGCGCAGCGTGCGGCCATCGGCCGCGCGCACCGGATTGGCTCGGGTGAGGAACCAGCGGTACTGGCCATCCGCGCCGCGGATGGGAAATTCCATTTCGAACGGCTGACCCGTTGCAATCGAGCGCTGCCAGCGTTGCGTCATCGCCGGCACGCACTCGGGATCGTAGACCAGGTTCCACGCGTCGCCGCGCAGGTCGTCGCTCGTCAATCCGGTGTATTCGAACCAGCGGCGGTTGTACCACGTCATGAGGCCGTCATAGTGGGCGATCCATGCGAGCTGCGGGATCGAATCGGCGAGCGCGCGCAGCTGTTCCTCGCTGTCCTTCAGCGCTTCCTCGGCGGCCCGGCGCGCAGTGACGTCCTGCACCATGCCCGTCATGCCGAGCAACTGGTCACCGTCGCCGTAATTGCCGTGGCCGGCGACGGACAGCCAGCGCCGCGCGCCGCCGGCTTCCTCGATGCGGCATTCGACATGGAAGTCGCGCTGCGCCAGGTAGGCGTCGACGAAGGCCTGGCGGGCGGCCGTGCGGTCTTCCGGGGCGATGCGTTCCTGCAGGGCGTGCCAGGTGACGGGCATGCCTTCCGCCATCCCGAAGATTTCGGCGGCGCGGCGGCCCAGTGTGACGATGTCGCTGGCGGCGTCCCAGGTCCACTCGCCCAGTCGCCCGGCGGCCATTGCCACCTGCAGGCGATTGCTGGTTTCGCGCAGGGAGCGCTCTTGCTGCTTGCGCGCGTCGATATCGTGCAGCGTGAAGGTCAGGCCTTGCGGCGACAGCGCGCAGCGCACCTCGAGCCAGCGCTCGCAGGGCGGGTGATACAGCTCGAAGGCGCCTGCTGCTTCGCCGGCCAGCGCCTGGCGCAGGCGCGCCTCGAGCGCGGTGCCGGCGAGGGTGGGGAACGCCTGCCGGATGTCACGGCCGGCGAAGGAGCCCGGCGCCCCGGCCGCATCGTTGCCGGGCGCGCCCAGCAACGCCGCGGCGCGCGCGTTGATCCACGCGATGGTCCAGTTGCCGTCGATCACGGCCAGCCCGTCGGCAATGCTGTCCAGCACGTCGCTCGTCCATGCGCGCGTGCGGCGCAGCGCTTCCTCGGCCTCCATCATGGCGCGCAGCAGGTCTGCTTCGGAAGGGGCTGCTCCGTTGGAAAGGATCATTGATGGCGTTCGAAGGACGAAGGTTGTTGCGGCCGCACCGGGCAGGGCGGTTCCCTGCGGGCGACGCTGCGGATTGTAGCGCCGCGCGTCGCGTTTGGTTCGCACCGTTGGCTGAGCGGCAGGGCGGCCTCAGCTGAGCGGAATGCGGTCCAGGATCGCCTGCAACTGCTCGATATCGTAGGGTTTCTGGATCGCGTCGGCCGGGAAGTCGAGCTGCTGGGTCAGCGTGCCGCTGTAGCCGGAGGCGAAGATCACGTGCAGCCGCGGCCAGCGCGCGACGGCGCGCCGGGCCAGCTCGACGCCGGAGATGCCGGGCAGGCTCACGTCGGTAAACAGCACGTCGTAGCGCCTCTCCTCCAGCTGCTGCTGGGCGCGCTCCGCGTCGGCTGCCGCATCGACCTCATGGCCGAGGGCGCGCAGCATTTCGCAGACGAGGTATTGGGCGTCGAGATTGTCTTCCACGACCAGCATGCGCAAGGTGCGCGCGGCGCTCGCTGCCGCCGCCGCACTGGGCGGCCCGAGCGTCGACAGGATGCCGAGCACACTGCCCTCGCCATCGCGCAGCGGGGTGTAGTACAGGTCGAAGCGCTGTTCGCTGACGCCGTCGGCGCGCCACAGCTGCAGTGCCTGCCCGGGGAACACCAGCGATTCGCCCTGCCAGGCCCGTTCCAGCGCGGCCGGATTCCAGCTCCACGCCGATGGCTGCATGGCCGGGATGCGCCCGCCGGGCGGTTGCGTGGGCAGGCCGGACAGCGCCGCATAGGAGGCATTGAACAGCATGACCTGGCGCCGGCCCCACAGCACGAGGGCGGGCAACGGCGAATTGAGCATGAGGTCGGTCGCCACGCGCAGCGTCACCGGCCAGCCGTCGGGGTGGCCCACGTCGGTGCGCGACCAGTCGTATTCCAGCGTGGACAGGCTGTTCATGGCGGGGGCAGTCATGCCGGGGTCTCCCTTGGTTTTAATGATGCTGAATCGTACACCAAAGGCATGGGTGGACGCACTTGGCTCTGGACAAGTGAAAAAGTTCTACCTATAATCCTGCCTCCTTCGCAACGAATGCTGCGACAGGAAAGCAGCGGCGGCAGTGTCCGGCGTGCCTGGAAGTCTGGATGGATTCGAAAGATGAAAATTCAACATTTCCAAGCCGTAATGAATACTGTAGAATACCGAACGCTGTTGAATGCGGCTGTAGCTCAGCTGGATAGAGTACTTGGCTACGAACCAAGGGGTCGTGGGTTCGATTCCTGCCAGCCGCACCAGGATTTTTGCCGAGATGCCGGAAGGCGTGTCGGATGTAGTAAAAGCAGTGAGCAACAGTTGTGCGCTTGGCGCTGCGGCTGTTGTTATAATTGTTGAAGTTTTGCGGCTGTAGCTCAGCTGGATAGAGTACTTGGCTACGAACCAAGGGGTCGTGGGTTCGATTCCTGCCAGCCGCACCAGTTTCACCGTTGGATGGAAGTCCGGCGCATGCAGTGGCCGCGAGGGTCGCCTCGTGGTGTTGTAAAGTTTTTGCGGCTGTAGCTCAGCTGGATAGAGTACTTGGCTACGAACCAAGGGGTCGTGGGTTCGATTCCTGCCAGCCGCACCAGTTTCACCGTTGGACGCAAGTCCGGCGCATGCAGTAGTCGCGAGGGTCGCCTTGCGGTGTTGTAAAGTTTTGCGGCTGTAGCTCAGCTGGATAGAGTACTTGGCTACGAACCAAGGGGTCGTGGGTTCGATTCCTGCCAGCCGCACCAGACATGAAAAGGGGACCGGAGCAATCCGGTCCCCTTTTTGTCGTTGGCTGCGTGATGACACGCGCGGTTCACCCTGGCGCCGCCTGGCGCCAGGGAATGACTCAGACCTCCAGCGCGGCGCGCGCGGCGGCGGCCACCATGTCCTCACGCGCATCGGCCCCCTTTTCCGCGCCGTGCGTGAAAACCACCACCACGAGCGGGGCGCGATCCGGCGGATAGACGATGCCGATATCGTTGGTGACGCCATAGGCGCCGGTCCCCGTCTTGTCTCCCACTTGCCAGCCGGCCGGCACGGCGGCGCGGATGCGCTTGCCACCGGTGGTATTCCCCAGCAGCCAATCCTTCAGGCGCTCGCGTTGCGGCCTGGGCAATGCATCGCCGACGACGAGCTTTTGCAGCGTGCGCGCCATCGCGAGCGGCGTCGTGGTGTCGCGTTCGTCGCCAGGGATCGCGGTATTGAGCTCGGTTTCCCAGCGGTCCAGCCGGAAAGTCGTATCGCCGATCTCGCGCGTGAACGCGGTGAGGCCGGCCGGGCCGCCCAGTTCCTTCATCAGCACATTGGCGGCCGTGTTGTCGCTGTACTGCACGGTCGCCGCGCACAGCTCGGCCACGGTCATGCCGGTATCGACGTGCTTGCCCGTGACGGGAGAGTGCGCGACCAGGTCCGTTTTCGCATAGCGCAGGCGGCGGTCGAGGAAGCCGCTCTCGCGCGCGTCGCGCGCCAGCGCCTGCGCGGCCAGGATCGCCTTGAAGGTGCTGCACATGGGGAAGCGTTCATCGAGCCGGCGGCCGCTCGCCTTGCCGGTGGCGGTGTCGATGACGGCGACCCCGAGGCGGCCGTTGAAGCCGCGCTCGACGGCCGCGAGGTCGCCTTTTCCGGCGGCACGCACGGGCAGGGCTGCGAAGGGAAAGGCCGCGGCGGCGGCCAGCAGGGTACGGCGGGTGAAGTTCATGTGGCTCCCGATGGTGGTTGATCGGGGCAATTGTAGGCGCCGCTCCGGCGGGAGCACATGGGCGGCGGTCCCGCCGGCCCGGTGTTTCATCCCACCGTCGGGAAACGCTGGCTCAGGCGACCCGGTTCACCGGCTCCCCGCGCACGAACGCCTCGATATTGTCGATCAGCTGGTTTGCCAGTCCCTGCATGGCCTCCATGCTGGCCCAGGCATTGTGCGGCGTGAGAATGAAGTTCGGCAGCCGCAGCGTCAGCAGCGGGTTGTCGGGTACCGGCGGCTCCTGTGTCAGCACATCGAAACCGGCACCCGCGATCACGCCGCGCGTCAATGCGTCGGCCAGCGCCGCCTCGTCCACCAGGCCGCCGCGCGCCGTGTTGATCAACAGCGCCGTCGGCTTCATCGTCGCCAGTTCCGCCGCGCCGATCATGTTGCGCGTCGCGTCGGACAGCGGCGCGTGCAGCGACAGCACGTCCGACGTCGCCAGCAATTCATCGAAGCTCACGTTGACGACGCCATCCTCGCGGACCGGCGTGCGCGTGTGCACGGCGATTTCCATGCCGAAGGCGCGGCCGATCCGCGCGACCTGCTTGCCCAGTGCGCCGTAGCCGAACAGGCCCAGGCGGCTGCCGTGCAAGTCGCGGATCGGGTGGTCGAACAGGCAGAAGCGCGGCGCCGCCTGCCACTTGCCTGCCTCGACATCGGCGCGGTAGGCCATCAGGTTGCGGCGCAGCGCCAGGACCAGCGCGAACGTGTGCTCGGGCACCGCCGCATACGCATAGTCGCGGATGTTCGACACCACGGTGCCGCGCTCGCGCGCGGCCGGCAGGTCGATGATGTCGGTGCCGGTGGCTGCCACCGCGATCATCTTCAGGTCCGGCAGCCGGGCCAGCGTGTCGGCGCGCAGCGGCACCTTGTTGGTGATGGCGATCGTCGCGCCGCGCAGCCGGTCGGCCGCCTCGGCGGCGCTCGTGGCGGGATGTTCGGCCCAGGTGTGCTCGAGGGCGGGGCGGCGCACGTTGGCGATCAGGCTGTCGCGGTCGAGGAAAACGATGTGGTTCAAGCGGCCTCCGGTAAGGATTGGGGGAGCGTGCGCAGGCGCATGCCCGGATGATTGGCAAACAGTTCGGCAACCCATTCGACGAACACGCGCACCTTGGCGGACAGGTGGCGGTTCTGCGGGTACACGATGTGGATCGGCAGCGGGTCGCTGGTCCAGTCCGGCAGCACCTGCACCATGCGGCCTTCGCGCACGTGCTGCAGCAGCAGGTAATCGGTCATCTGGACGATGCCCAGGCCCGCCAGCCCGGCCTGCACATAGGCATTCCCGTCGTTCAGCGCGATCACGCCGGGCATCTGCACCTGGATGCGCTCGCCGTCCTTGTTGAAATCCCAGTCGTAGATCTTGCCCGTCTTGGCCGAGAAATAGTTCACGCAGCGATGGCGCTCCAGGTCGCGCGGATGTTCCGGCATGCCGAATCTCGCGATGTACGACGGTGCGGCGCAGGTGACGAAGTTGATGATGCCGATGCGCCGCGCGATCAGCGTGGAGTCGCCCAGCGCGCCACCACGCACCGCGCAGTCGACCCCCTCCTCGATCAGGTCCACCGGGCGATCGGAGCTGCCCAGTTCGAGCTGGATGTCCGGATAGCGTTCGAAGAAGTCGGGCAGGGCGGGCACGAGGATTTCACCCGCCAGGCCGGTCGGCGATTCCACGCGCAGGCGCCCGCTGGGCGACAGCCGGGTGCGCGACAGCGATTCCTCGGCATCCTTCACATCGGAGAGGATGCGCAGGCAGCGCTCGTAATAGGCGGCGCCGTCGGCCGTCACCGTCACCTGGCGTGTCGTCCGGTGCAGCAACTTAACTGAAAGTGACGCTTCCAGCTGCTGGATCAGGGTCGACACGGTGGCCTTCGGCAGCTGCATCAGGTCGGCAGCACGGGAAAAACCGCCGGCATCGACCACCTGCACGAACACTTCCATCGCCTGTAATTTGTTCATCCTTCCCCTCCCGAAAGCCTTGTCGCGTACCGTGGCAATGAACGGAGTGACAACAGGAGTGCGTCCCCGTCATCGATCTGTCATTGTTCGGATCCATGAACAATCAATTCGTCATTGCCGTATTTATCAGATTGTAGATCAAGCCTATGATTACTGCACTGCATCAAAGTAATACTCAGAAGGAAGGCTCAACGGAAGGTCGATCATGGAACTGCGGAACATCCTCATCATCGTGGCCCTGGCGCTGTATGCGCTGGTAATGGCCGGCATCGTCAGCACGGACGCGTACTCGCATGCGGCGGGCGCCGAAGCGCGCGGGCTGCACGCGCTGATGGCCGAGGTGCGTTCCGCGAACACCCAGGTGGCGGTGGCCCGATGAGCGCCTTGCAGCAGCATCCGATCACGCTGGCCGACGATCTCGTGCTGCGCGACCTGGAAGTGCAGGGGGCCGAAGGCCCTTTGCCGGCGCGGCTGTACCTGGCCGGTGCGCCGGCCGCGAAGCGCGACACGCTCGTGGTGTTCTTCCACGGCGGCGGCTTCGTGGGCGGCTCGATCGACGAGGCGGACGATTTCCTGTCGCGGCTCGTGAGCGGCGACCGCAGCCAGGTGGCGCTGTCGGCCGGCTATACGCTGGCATCGGTGAAGCCGTTCCCGGCCGCTGTCGAGGATGCGCATGCCTTGCTGCTGTGGGCGAAGAAGAACAAATCGAAACTGGCGTGGAACGGCAGGCGCCTGGTGGTGGCCGGCATCGAGGCCGGCGCCAACCTCGCCGCCGTGGTGTCGCTGATGTCGCGCGACCGGGGTGGCCCGGCGCTGGCCGGCCAGGTGCTGATCATGCCGATGCTGGATCCGGCGCTGTCCACCTGCTCGATGCGCGAGGTACCCGTGTGCCGCGACCGCGCGGCCGTGGTGGACAACGTGGCCGGCAAGTGCGCGGCCGGCTACCGCGGCTACCTGCCAAATGCCGCGGACCGCACGCACCCTTACGCGTCGCCGCTGCAATCGTCGCGCCTGAAGAACCTGCCGCCGGCGTTGATCCTGTCCGCGGAGGACGATCCACTGCGCGACGAAGCTGAACAATACGGCGCAAAACTGATCAAGTGCGGCATCACCACCACGGTGAAACGCCTGCCGCCACCTCCGCTCGACCAGCCGGGCGGGCGCAACGATTGTGCCTGCGTGTTTGCATTGATGGAAATTGCCGCGTTCATCCGCGGCGCAGATGGGACGGAGACCCCACCAGCCTGATGGATATATAAACAAAAAAGTTTACTTATCTTCGGGCTGGCGATATAGTTAAACGAACATTTTCCTGTAACCAAAAGTAAAAGCACACAGTGGATCTGCACTGAAGTGTGGTGGGACCGCTTTTTCCTCGAGCTAGGCGAGCGAAGAACGGCAACGCTAGGTTATTACTATTTTTCATACAAAAAGGGGTTAAAAATGAAAAACACGAATACTTTGACAGCACTGGCGCGACCCGCGGTGGCCAAAGTCGTGGCCGTCCTCGCGGCAGCCGGCATCGCGATCACGCTGGCAGGGTGCGAGGACGCCACCGGCAAGACCGCCGAAGCGCCCGCCGCTGCCGGCGGCCCGCCCATTTCCGCAGCACTGGTCATCGAAAAGCCGGTGGCCGAAACGCAGGAATTCTCCGGCCGGCTGGAAGCGATCGACCACGTGGAAATCCGCTCGCGTGTTTCCGGCTTCATCACGGCCGTGAACTTCAAGCCGGGCAGCGAAGTGAAGAAAGGTGACGTGCTGTTCGTGATCGACCCTCGCCCCTACCAGGCCGAAGCCGACCGCGCCGAAGCGGCCGCCAACTCGGCGCGTGCCAGGGCCGAGCTGGCCCGGCTGGAGCTGAACCGCGCCGAGCGCCTGCTGGCCGACAAGGCGATCGCGCAGCGCGAGTTCGACGAACGTGCCTCGGCGCAGAAGGAACTGGATGCCGCCGCGCGCGCCGCCCAGGCTCAGTACGAAGCCGCGAAGCTGAACCTCTCCTACACCCGCGTCACGTCGCCGATCGACGGCCGCGTGTCGAAGGCCGAGATCACGCTGGGCAACCTGGTCGACGCTTCCGCGGTGCTGACTTCGGTCGTCTCGCTCGACAAGATCTACGCGAGTTTCGATGGCGATGAAGACACCTACCTGCGCGTGGGCACGCAGAACCACAAGGGCGAGCCGGTCGTCGTGAAGGTGGGCCTGGCCAACGAGGAAGGCTTCCCGCATGAAGGCAAGCTGGAATTCGTCGACAACCAGCTCGACACGCAGACCGGTTCGGTGCGCATGCGCGCCACGTTCGACAACAAGGACCGCGCCCTCGTGCCGGGCCTGTTCGCCCGCGTGCAGCTGGGCGGCGGCAACGTGACGAAGAACACGGTGCTGATCAACGACCGCGCCGTGGGCACGGACCAGAACCGCAAGTTTGTCTTCGTGGTGGGTGCCGACAACAAGGCCGAGTACCGCGCCGTGACGCTGGGCCCGACGGTGGACGGCCTGCGCGTGGTGAAGGCGGGCCTGAAGCCGGGCGAGAAGATCGTCGTCAACGGCCTGCAGCGCGTGCGCCCCGGCGCGCCGGTGACCCCGCAGATCGTGCCGATGGACGCCGCGGTGGCCAAGGCGCAGGAAAACAGGAAGGACAACAAGAAGGGCAACGAAGTGGCGGCGCTGTAAGGCACCTTCGGACAAGAATAAGGAACAACCATGAACTTCTCACGCTTTTTTGTCGACAAACCGATTTTCGCGGCCGTGCTGTCGATCATCGTGTTCGTCGCGGGCTTGATCTCGATCTTCAAGCTCCCGATTTCAGAGTACCCGGACGTGGTGCCGCCGTCGGTCGTCGTGCGTGCGCAGTACCCCGGCGCCGATCCGAAGGTGATCGCCGAAACCGTGGCCGCGCCGCTGGAAGAGCAGATCAACGGCGTCGAAAACATGCTGTACATGTCGTCGCAGAACACGTCCGACGGCGCGCTGCAGCTGACCGTCACGTTCGCGATCGGCACCAATGTCGAGCAGGCTGAAACGGCCGTGCAGAACCGCGTGCAGCGTGCGCTGCCGCGCCTGCCCGAAGAGGTGCGCCAGATCGGTGTGACCACCGTGAAGAGCTCGCCCAACCTGACGATGGTGGTGCACCTGAATTCGCCGGACGGCCGCTACGACGACCTGTACCTGCGCAATTACGCGGTGCTCAACATCAAGGACCAGCTGGCCCGTATCCATGGCATGGGCGACGTGCAGCTGTTCGGCTCGGGCGACTATGCGATGCGCGTGTGGCTCGACCCGCAGAAGGTGGCGGCACGCGGCCTGACGGCCGGCGACGTGGTCGATGCGATCCGCGAGCAGAACGTGCAGGTGGCCGCGGGCGTGATCGGCCAGGGCCCGGCCAAGGACGCCGACTTCCAGCTCACGGTGAAGACGCAGGGCCGGCTTTCGACCGTCGAGGAATTCGGCGACATCGTCGTGAAGACGAATGCCGACGGCGCCGTGACGCGCCTTCGCGACCTGGCGCGCCTGGAAATGGGTTCGAACACCTACGCGCTGCGTTCGCTGCTGAACAATAAAGCGGCGGTGGCAATTCCCATCTTCGAGGCACCCAACGCCAACGCGCTGCAACTGTCGGCGGATGTGCGCGAAACGATGGAGCGCCTGTCGAAGGATTTCCCGGAAGGCGTCGAATACAGCATCGTGTACGACCCGACCCAATTCGTGCGCGAGTCGATCGACTCCGTGATCCATACGCTGGCTGAGGCCATCGTGCTGGTGGCCCTGGTGGTGATCATCTTCCTGCAGACCTGGCGCGCATCCATCATCCCGCTGCTGGCCGTGCCGGTGTCGGTGGTGGGTACCTTTGCCGTGATGCTGGCGTTCGGCTTCTCGATCAACACCCTGTCGCTGTTCGGCCTCGTGCTGGCGATCGGTATCGTCGTGGACGATGCGATCGTGGTGGTGGAAAACGTCGAACGTAATATCGAGAACGGGCTCTCGCCGCGCGACGCGACGATCCAGGCCATGAAGGAAGTGTCGGGCCCGATCATCGCCATCGCCCTGGTGCTGTGCGCTGTGTTCGTGCCGATCGCCTTCGTTTCCGGCCTGACTGGCCAGTTCTACCGCCAGTTCGCGCTGACCATCGCCATCTCGACCGTGATCTCGGCGTTCTCGTCGCTGACCCTGGCGCCGGCGCTGTCCGCCGCGCTGCTGAAGGGCCACCACGAGCCGAAGGACGCGCTGACGCGCGGCATGGACAAGGTGTTCGGCGGCTTCTTCCGCGTATTCAACAAGTTCTTCAACAACTCGGCCCACAAGTACGAGAGTGGCGTGAAGGGCGTGCTGCGGCATAAGGGTGCTTCGCTGATCGTCTACGCGCTGCTGGGCGCCACCGGCCTGTTCATGTTCAAGGCCGTGCCGCCGGGCTTCGTGCCGGCGCAGGACAAGCAGTACCTGATCGGCTTCGCGCAGCTCCCGGATGCCGCTTCGCTGGACCGTACCGATGAAGTGATCCGCCGCATGTCGAAGATCGCCGAGGATATCCCGGGCGTGGAAAACTCGATCTCGTTCCCCGGCCTGTCGATCAACGGCTTCACCAATGCGCCGAACGCGGGCATCGTGTTCCTGGGCCTGGAACCGTTCGACAAGCGCAAGGATAAATCCATGTCGGCGGAAGCCATCGCGGCCGAGATGAACAAGCGCATGGGCGCCGTGCAGGATGCGTTCGTGATGGTGCTGCCGCCGCCGCCCGTCAACGGCCTGGGCACCACCGGCGGCTTCAAGCTGATGATCGAAGACCGGGGCAACCTGGGTTATGACGAGCTGTATAAAGCGGTGCAGGCCGTGCAGGCCAAGGCCTGGCAGGAACCGCGGCTGCAGGGCGTGTTCTCGGGCTACCAGATCAACGTGCCGCAGCTGTTCGCCGACGTGGACCGCGTGAAAGCCAAGCAGCTGGGCGTGCCGCTGCAGACGATCTACCAGACCTTGCAGATCAACCTCGGTTCGCTGTACGTGAACGACTTCAACCAGTTCGGCCGCACCTACCAGGTGCGCGTGCAGGCCGATGCGCAGTTCCGCTCGCACCCCGAGCAGATCGCGCAGCTGAAGGTGAAGAACGACAAGGGCGAGATGATCCCGCTGTCCTCGCTGATGCGCGTGAAGGATACGTATGGCCCGGACCGCGTGCAGCGCTACAACAACTACGTGGCGGCAGACCTGAACGGTGGCCCCGCACCGGGTATCTCGTCCGGCCAGGCGCAGGCGATCATGGACCAGATCCTGCGCGACACGCTGCCGAAGGGCATCACGTATGAGTGGACCGACCTGACCTACCAGGACATCCTGGCCGGCAACACGATGATCTATGTGTTCCCGCTGTGCGTGCTGCTGGTGTTCCTGGTGCTGGCCGCCCAGTACGAAAGCTGGACCTTGCCGCTGGCCGTCATCCTGATCGTGCCGATGTCGATCCTGTGCGCGCTGATCGGCGTGAAGCTGACCGGTGGCGACAACAATATCTTTACCCAGATCGCGCTGTTCGTGCTGGTCGGTCTCGCGTCGAAGAACGCGATCCTGATCGTCGAATTCGCACGCGAACTGGAAGATCACGGGCGCAGCGTCGTCGACGCCGCACTGGAGGCTTGCCGCCTGCGTCTGCGCCCCATCCTCATGACGTCGATCGCATTCATCATGGGCGTGCTGCCGCTGGTGTTCTCCAGTGGCGCGGGTTCCGAGATGCGCCACGCGATGGGCGTCGCCGTGTTCGCCGGCATGCTGGGCGTGACGTTCTTCGGCCTGTTCCTCACGCCGGTGTTCTACGTCCTGCTGCGCACGCTGGCCAAGCGCCTCGAAAAAAAGAAAGAGCCGGCGCACGAAGTGTCGCTGGTGAAAATGGAAGGAACCCACGGATGAACAAGCTGATTGCGCGGGGCGTGGCCCCGCTGGTCGCGGCCCTGGTCTTGACCGCCTGCGCCGCGCCGGAGTTCAAGCAACCGGCGGTGGATGTGCCCACTGCCTTCAAGGAAACGCAGACGCCCGCCGACGTGAAGGTGGCGGCCGACGGCACGCGCTGGAAGGAAGCCCAGCCGGCCGAGCAGCAGCCGCGCGGCGAGTGGTGGCTCGCCTTCAACGACCCGGGCCTGAACGAGTTGATGGCCGAGGCCATCCGCAACAACGCCAACCTGTCGGTGGCCGCGGCCCGCGTGAAGCAGGCGAGGGCGATCGCCGGCATCGCCGAAGCCGACCGCATTCCGCAGATCGGCGTCGGCGTGGGCGCCAACCGCGGGCAGCAGGCGCCGCAGGAAGCGGGCCTGCCGCAAGGCACCCGCATGGCGCCCGCCACCAGCTACACGGCGCGGCTGACGGCAAGTTATGAAGTGGACCTGTTCGGCCGCGTTTCGTCCAACGTGGCGGCGGCGCGCAACGATGCGGCGACCGTGGAGGCGAACTACCGCTCCGTGCTGCTGGCGTTGCAGGCCGACGTGGCCCAGACCTGGTTCCGCCTGCGTGCCACGGACGCCGAACTGGCGACCGTGGAGCAGACGGTCCGGCTGCGCGAGGAAAGCGTGAAGGTGAACCAGCGGCGCTTCGACCTGGGCGATATCGGCGAGTTCGACCTGTCCCGCGCGAAGACGGAGCTGGCGACCTCGCGTGCCGAGGCGATCGGCCTGCAGCGGCAGCGCACGACGGCCGAGCATGCGCTGGCCGTGCTGCTCGGCCGTCCTGCCGCGTCGTTCACCGCTTCGGTGAATCCGCTGGCCGAGGCGAATGCCTTGCCATCGATCCCCGGCGGCTTGCCGTCCTCGCTGCTGGAGCGCCGGCCGGACATCGCCGCCGCCCAGCGCGCCATGCAGGCGTCGAACGAGCGCATCGGCGTCGCCCGGTCCGCGATGTTCCCGGCGCTGACGATCAGCGCCGACGGCGGGGGCGTGGGCCCGGCGTTCTCCGACGTGTTCCGCTGGAGCAGCCGCTCCTGGCTGCTGGGCGCCTTGCTGTCGATGCCGATCATCGACGGCGGCCGCAACCGCGCGAACATCGCGCGCAGCGAAGCGGCGCTGGAAGAGTCGGTGGGCACGTATCGCCAGACGGTGCTGACCGCGTTCGCCGAGGTCGAGGACAACCTGGCCGGCTTGCGCATCCTGTCCGGCCAGAGCGCCCAGATCGAGGACGCGGTGGTGTCGGCCCGCCGTTCGGCCGACCTGGCGCAGAAGCTGTACGACGCCGGCCGCTCCAGCTACCTAGAACTGCTGGACGCGCAGCGCAACCTGGCTGCCGTCGAGCGCAACGCGGTGCAACTGCGCGGCGATCGGGCCGTCACCACGGTCGCCCTGATCCGCTCCCTCGGCGGCGGCTGGGAGGCCCCCGTCAACACGGCCCAGGCGAGCAACTGAAAAGAAACCACAACGACTAGCGTAGCCCTTGCGGCGGCCCCACCCCGGGCCGCCGCTTTTTTATCCACAACGGCCGAGCTGGTTGCCAAACAACACCGGGGACAGTCCCCTAATATCGCTCAGCTGGTCTCAAAACAACACGGGGACTGTCCCGAATTTTTGCAACAACGCCGGGACAGTCCCTTTGGCCCGCGAATATTGCTCAGCTGGTCTCAAAACAACATGGGGACTGTCCCCGATTTTTTGCAACACTCGTTATCATGCTGGCTCCGCAAGTTCACGAGGACTATCTTGATCACCAGCGCCTTACTCAGCAGTATTCCGACCATCGTCCACGGCTTCGGCGGCGAAGCCCAACTGGTGCCGCAAGCGTTGCAGCCGGTCTGGAAACTGCGCCCGGAGAAAAAGCAAGTGCACGGCACGCGGGCCGTGCGCATCGTCGAAGAGCGCCAGCGGGTAGGGGAGGCGGATGCCTTCCATACGCGCCGGCCGGGCGTTCCCGTGTCCGTGATCACGGCCGATTGCGTGCCGTTGCTGCTGGCGCGGCGCGATGGTGCTCATGTCGCGGCGGTGCACGCGGGCTGGCGCGGACTGGCCGATGGCATCGTCCCGAAAGTGCTGGCCGAGCTGGAAGCCGGCGACGATTGGGTAGCCGCCATCGGGCCGACGATCTGCGCGCAATGCTACGAAGTGGCCGAGGAACTGGCGGAGCGCTTCGCGCGGCAGTTCGACGCGATCCCGACAGGCGTGCTGTTGCCGCGCCATCGCCACCTGGACCTGCGCGCCGTGGCCGAGCACCAGCTGCGCGAGGCGGGCGTGACGGCACTCGAGCATGTGGGCGGCTGCACCTGCTGCGCCCGCGATGCGGGCGGCAACTTCATGTTCCGTAGCTACCGCCGCGGCGACCGCAACTCGCAGCAGCACGCCGGCATCTTCATCGTGGGATGAACGGCCGCTTCGGCGGTTCGGCCGTCATGGCGGTCCGACCCCACGGTTCCTAGAATGACACCAGTTCATCCAAGGAAGCCGCCATGAAAAAAACACTGACCGCCATCGCCTGCCTGGGCATCGTGGCCTGCGCCCATGCCGCCAACGAGTGGGACGCCCCGCAGGAACCCTTTGCCATCTACGGCAATTCGTTTTACGTCGGCCCGCACGGCGTCGGTGCCGTGCTCGTCACGTCGCCGGCCGGCCACGTGCTGATCGACGCGGGTACGCCCAAGTCCCCGGCCGCCATCGCTGCCAGCATCCGCAAGCTGGGCTTCAAGCTCGAGGACGTGAAATACATCCTTACCTCGCACGAGCACTACGACCACGTGGGTGGCGCCGCCGAATTGCAGAAAATGACCGGGGCCACCGTGATCGGCAGCACGAGGAGCGCACCGGTGCTGGCCAGCGGCAAGCCTGATCCGGCCGACCCGCAACTGGGCAGCCTGCCCGACATGGTCCCCGTCGCGAACACGCGCGCCGTGAAGGATGGTGATGTCGTCACCATCGGCCCGCTGGCCATCACCGCGCACGACACGCCGGGCCACACGCCGGGCGGGCTGTCGTGGACGTGGCAGTCGACCGAGAAAGGGCGCACCGTGAACATGGTGTACGCCGACAGCCTGAACGCCTTCGGCCTGCACGGCTTTCGCTACGGTGGCGACCGTCGGTGGCCAGAAGCGAAACGGCAGCTGGAGGCATCGATCGCCAAGATCGCCGGCCTGAAGTGCGACGTGCTGGTCTCCGCCCACCCGGAATTTGCCGGGCTCTGGGAGCGCAAGGAAAAGCAGCCTGAGCTCGGCAACGCGGCCTTCATCGACCCCGACGCGTGCCGCAAGTACGCCGAGCTGGGCCGCAAACGCCTCGCCAGGCAGCTGCAGGAAGAACAAAACCCGCGGTGACTCGCGGCACAAAACCGGTGCCTGTCACCGCCCTTCGAGCAGTTCCAGGAAGTACAGGACCGGCGGTGAAGAGGCGGCAAAACTGGCGACAGGCACCGATTTTGAGGAAACATTTCAGGAACACCGGTGCCTGTCACCGGGGTTCAGGAAACATTCCAGAAAAACCGGTGCCTGTCACCAGGTTTCGAAAAACATTCTAGATAACCGGTTTCCGGCAACGGTGGTTATGCCTTCAGGTACCCATGCCGCCGCGAGTCGGGCATGATCCACGACGCGGCCAGCGCGATCGCGCAGATGATGGCGACGTACCAGAAGAACGCGCTCTCGTGGCCGTTCGACTTGAACAGCAGCGCCACGTACTCGGCGGTGCCGCCGAAGGCCGCGTTGCCGATCGCGTAGGAGAGCCCGACGGCCAGCGCCCGAATCTCGGGCGGGAACATCTCGGCCTTCACGATGCCGCTGATCGACGTGTAGAAGCTCACGCCCACCAGCGCCGCGAGCACGAGGCCGAACGCTTCGGCCGGTGCCGCCACCCGGCCGATCGCCGTCATCAAGGGCACCGTGCCGACCATCGTCACGGTGCCGAAGATGATCATCATGTTGCGCCGCCCGATGCGGTCGGACAGCGCGCCGAACGCCGGCTGGATGATCATGAAGCAGAACAGCACGGCCGTCATCACCAGCGTGGCCGTCTCCGCGTTCATGTGCGCGGTGTTGACGAGGTACTTCTGCATGTAAGTCGTGTACGTGTAGAACGCCAGCGAGCCGCCCGCCGTGTAGCCGAGCACCGTGAGCAGGGCGCGCGGATGTTCGAGGATGCCGCGGATGGTGCCGGCCTTCTCGCTCTTGCTTGCCTCCGTCGCCGTTTCCACCAACGCGCGGCGCAGGAACAGCGCCACCAGCGCAGCCGCCGCCCCGATGAAGAACGGGATGCGCCAGCCCCAGGCGCGCATCTCGTCCGGTGTGAGGAACTGCAGCAGCGCCACCAGCACCAGGGTGGCCAGCAACTGGCCGCCGATCAGCGTCACGTACTGGAACGAGGCGTAGAAGCCCCGTTTGCCCGCCACGGCGACTTCGCTCATGTAGGTCGCGCTGGTGCCGTATTCCCCGCCGACGGACAGGCCCTGGATCAGCCGCGCCAGCAGCAGCAGGAACGGCGCCCAGAAGCCGATGCTGGCGTAGGTGGGCAGCAAGCCGACCATGAGGGAACCGAAGCACATCATCAGCACGGAAATCATCATCGAGGTGCGGCGCCCGAGCCGGTCGGCGATGCGGCCGAACAGCCAGCCGCCCAGCGGGCGCATGAAGAAGCCCACGGCAAAAATGCCGGCCGTGTTAAGCAGCTGTGAAGTGGGATCGCCTTTCGGGAAGAACGCCGCAGCGAAGTACAGGGAGGTGAAGGAGTAGGCGTAGAAGTCGTACCACTCGACGAGGTTGCCGGACGAGGCGCCGACGATCGCGAGCACGGGGTTGTGGATTTTATGGTCGCTCATGTGGAAGCCGGAAGGAAAAAAACCGGCTTTCATCATAGCGGCAGGCGGCGAGGAGGGCGTGCCCGATTGACCAGGCCGGCAACCGGCCGGACGGGAGGGGCAAGCGGCGGCGGCAGAAAAAAAACCCGCGCACGTGGCGCGGGCAAGGGAGCCGGTATTGTTGTGTGCTCGTTTTTTGCTGCTTGTGTGCTCCGAGAGTAGCGTCAGCTTTATTTGGTTTGCGGCGCGGTGGTCAGGTTGGCGTGCGAGTCGTGCTTGGCTTCAGCCTTTTCCTTGGCGACCTTCTCATGGGCTTTCGCCTTTTTCTCCTTTGCGTCGGCCTTCGCTTCAGCCACGTCCTTCTTCGCTTCGGCCTTTTCCTTTGCTACCTTGGCGTCGGCCTTCGCGGTCTCTTTCGCTTCCTTGGCTTCTGCCTTGGCGACGTCCTTCTGATCCTTCGCGGCTTCCTTCGCATGGGCTGCCTCGGCGTGCGCGGCGGCGCCCGGCGCCGTGGCGGGAGCGGTGGACTGGGCAAATGCGGCACCAGCGAACAGACCAGCGATCAGGGTGGCGATGACTTTTTTCATGGCTTGGTTCCTCATTGAGTTGTCGTTCCAGGTGAGACACATGTTGTCTGTGTCACTGGGCAGAAAACGCCAGCCGCCGCGCCAGAGTTGACGGGATTTACATCTGTTACAAATCAGGACTCTTCTGTTAGCTGACGTACCGATGCACGGCATGCCACCGGCCTAGAGTATGACCATGACCGACGCCCTCAAACTCTACAAGGCCAAGCGCAACTTCGCGATCACGCCCGAACCCGCCGAAGGCGGCGAAGAAGGCAAGGAGGCGCTCACGTTCGTGATCCAGAAGCACTGGGCCACGCGCCTGCACTACGACTTCCGCCTGGAACTGGACGGCACCATGAAAAGCTGGGCCGTGCCGAAAGGCCCCAGCTATGACAGCCACGACAAGCGCATGGCGGTGCACGTGGAAGACCACCCGATCTCGTACAACGATTTCGAGGGCGTGATCCCCGAGAAGCAGTACGGCGCCGGCAAGGTGATCATCTGGGACAAGGGCACCTGGCACCCGATCGGCGACCCGCGCAAGGGCTACCGCGACGGTAACCTGAAGTTCGAGCTGCGCGGCCACAAGATGCATGGCCGCTGGGTGCTGGTGCGCATGCGCCGCTCCGGCGAAAAGCAGGAGCCGTGGCTGCTGATCAAGGAGAACGACGAATACGTGCGCGCGGCGGACGAATTCTCGGTCGTCGACGAGATGCCCGACAGCGTGAAGGCGCTCGGCATGCCGACCGATGAACCCCTTACCCCGGAGGCGGACGAGGCGCAGAGCAAGGCGCTGGCGCATCAGGGCAAGCCCGCAAAAAAGACCGCGGCGCGGAAAACCGCCGGCAGCGGGAAGAAGGCGAAGGCCGCCGATCCGCTCGCCACCGTGAAACTCCCGGCGATCCTGGCGCCGGAACTGGCCACACTCGTCGACGGGCCGCCCCCGGACCCCGGGAACTGGATCTTCGAGCTGAAATTCGACGGCTACCGCCTGCTGGCGCGCATCGAAGGGAAGTCGATCGAACTGTGGACGCGCAACGGCAACAACTGGACGCACAAGCTCGAACCGTTGCGCGCGACGCTGGAGAAGATGAAGCTGCCGGACGGCTGGTACGACGGCGAGATCGTGGTCCACGACGGGAGCGGCCGCCCGAACTTCGGCCTGCTGCAGCAGGCGTTCGACGGCGAGAAGACGAAGAACATCGTGTACTTCATCTTCGATGCGCCATTCCTCGACGGCCACGACCTGCGCGAGGTGCCGCTGGCCCAGCGCCGCGAGCTGCTGCAGACCGTGCTGGGAACGGACGCCAGCGGCAAGGTGCGTTTCTCCGCCGAGCTGGCCGCGCCGCCGCAGGAGATCGTGGCCGCTGCCTGCCGGATGGGCCTGGAAGGCATCATCGGCAAGCGGCGCGACGCCCCATACACGTCGCGGCGCTCGGGCGACTGGATCAAGCTGAAATGCGCGCAGCGGCAGGAGTTCGTGATCGGCGGTTATACCGATCCGAAGGGATCGCGCGTGGGCATCGGCTCGCTGCTGCTCGGCTATTACGACGACGAGGGCAAGCTGCACTACGCCGGCAACGTGGGGGCCGGCTTCAACGATACGTCGCTGCGCGACATCATCGCCAAGCTGAGGAAGCTGGCCAGCGACACCAACCCGTTCGCGCCCACCAAGGCGATCGAAAAGCGTGCCCACTGGGTCAAGCCCACGCTGGTGGCCGAGGTGACGTTCGGCGAATGGACCGGCAGCGGCTCGATCCGCCATTCGGTGTTCCAGGGCCTGCGCACGGACAAGAAGGCAACGAGCATCCGCCGCGAGCGGGCCGCTCACGTGGAGGATGTGATGCATACACAAACCGCTACCAAGGCCGGCACGGCGCGCAAGGGCGCGTCGGCGGCAACGAAGACCACGGCGAAAACCGCCGCGAAAACCGCCGAGAAAACTACCGCGAAGGGGGCAGCCAAGGCCGATCCCGTCGCGGAATCGGATGTCGGCAGCAAGCTGCCGGCCACCCTCAAGGTGACGAACCCCGACCGCTGCATCGATCCGGCCAGCGGCATGACCAAGATCGGGCTGGTGCGGTATTACGCGCTGGTGTCCGAGCTGATGCTGGAGCACCTGAAGGGCCGGCCGCTGGCGCTGGTGCGCGCGCCGGCCGGCGTCGGCGGGGAGCTGTTCTTCCAGAAGCATTCGGAAGTCGGCAAGCTGCCCGGCGTGAAGCAATTGCCGCAGGAGCTCGATCCCGACCATCCCACCATGCTCGAGGTGCCCAACGTGCAGGGCCTGCTGTCCTGCGCGCAGTGGAACGTGGTCGAATTCCACACGCAGAACGCGTTCGGGAAGAACTACGACAAGCCCAACCGCATGATCTTCGACCTGGACCCCGGCCAGGGCGTCACGTGGAAGCAGATCCAGGAAGCGGCGCAGTTGATGCGCGCCTTCCTCGAGGAACTGGGCCTGCCCGCCTTCCTGAAGACCAGCGGCGGCAAGGGCCTGCACGTGGTGGTGCCCCTGAAGCCGCAGCACGGCTGGGATACGGTGAAGGGTTTCTCCAAGCTGATCGTCGAGCACATGGCGCGCACCCTGCCGGATCGCTTCGCCTTCAAGAGCGGTCCGAAGAACCGGGTTGGCAAGATCTTCATCGACTACCTGCGTAACGGGCGCGGCGCCACCACGGCGGCCGCGTGGTCGGCGCGCGCCCGGCCCGGCATGGGCATTTCCGTGCCGGTCGACTGGAGCGAGCTGGAACACCTCAAGAGCGGCGACCAGTGGACCGTGGCCACCGTGCACACCCGGCTCGACCACGGCAACACGCCGTGGGCCGACTATGCGAAGAGCGCAACCAGCATCACCAAGGCGATGAAGCAGATGGGCTATACGGGCGAGTGATGGCCGGCCAGGCCGTCCCGCCATTGTCCTTGCCCGCCACTGCCGTCGCGCAGCTGGCGGCCGCGCGCGCGGTGCTCGAACACCGCCTCGGCGACCGGCTGGTCGCCATCTACCTGTTCGGTTCGGCCGTCGAGGGCGGCTTGCAGCCGCGCAGCGATCTCGATCTGCTCGTGGCGGTGGGCGAGCCCCTGGACGAGCCGACCCGGCATGGGGTCATGACGGAATTGCTGGACGTCTCCGCGCCGCCGGGCGCGGGCAGCGCCTTGCGCGCGCTGGAGGTGACGGTCGTCGCCATCGGCGCAGTCGTACCTTGGCGCTACCCGGCGATACGCGAGCTGCAGTTCGGCGAATGGCTGCGCGACGATTTGCGGGCCGGCCGCTTCGAGCCGCCGGTGCGCGACCACGACCTGGCGATCCTGCTGACGAAAGTGCGCGGCCACGGGATACCGTTGCACGGGCCGCCCGCCGCTACCGTGTTCGAGCCCGTGCCGCCGGGTGACCTCGCCCGCGCGCTGGGCGACACGCTGGCCCAGTGGAACGAGGAGGCGGACTGGCGTGGCGACGAGTGCCATATCGCGCTGGCGCTGGCGCGCATCTGGTACACGGCCGGCACCGGCCGGATCGCGGGCAAGGCACAGGCCGCGGCCTGGGCACTGGAGCGCTTGCCGCCCGAGCTGCGCCCGCTGCTGGCCGCCGCGCGCTCGGCTTACCTCGACGGGGACGGCGCCGGCCTTGGCGGGCATGAAGCGCGCCTCGCCGCGCTCGTTGCCCACGTGCGTACTCGCGTGGCAGCCGGGGAGGGCGGTGGGGGAATCTGAATGCTGGAGGGAGCCGCGCGGCTGATCACGGCGTGGACCGCACCGGCAGGTGCACGGCGGGCACTGCTCACAGAAGCCCGGCTGACAGCGCCTGCAGGACGGCCGCCGGCCGCGACGAACATTCCAGCTTGCCGAAGATGCTGTCCAGGTGGGTACGCACCGCGCCGGTACTGATCCGCAAGGCGCGCGCGACGGCCGGCGTGCCTTCGCCGCGGCCGATCCGCCGCAGCACTTCGATCTCGCGGTCGGACAAGGGACCTGCCCGCCGGGGCGGCGCCGGCCGCAGGGTGGAGGCGGCCGCGATCACGGCCTCCACGGCGCGCCGGTCGAAGCGGCCGGCCTGCGCGGCCAGCAGCGCGGCGGCGGCGGCGGGTTCATAGGGTGCCCGCCACGGGCGCGGCGCGCACAAGGCCGTCCATGCCGCGGCCGCCGCGAGCAGCCGGTGCGCGGGCTCGAGCATGTCGCCGCGCAGGCCACGGAAATAGCCGCTGCCGTCGAGACGTTCGTAGGCATGGGCCGCCAGGTGCGCCTCCTCGGCCAGGGCGGGAACCTGCGTGGCCAGACGCGCCGTCCAGTAGGGCGCGCGGCGTACGGCGGCCCAGTGCGCCTTGCGCAAGCGGTCGGGGCGCTCCCATATCGTGTTCGGCACGGCGGCGCGTCCGATGCCGTGCAGGAGCGCGGCGCGCCCGATCTCACGCTGTTCCGCTTCCGGCAGCCCGGCCAGCGCGGCAGCCTTGCATGCCACCGCCGCGACCCGGCGCGCATACCCGGCCAGCCACGGCAGCTTCAGCTCCACCACGTCGGCCACGAGCGTCAGCCGGGTTGCGCCGCCTGCCGGCACCGCCGCCTCGTCGGGCGGCATGGCCAGCCAGTCGCGCAGGTGCGGGGCGTGGCACCGTACCAGCTCCGCCGGATACTTGCGGTCCGCCAGGCGGCCGATCCGCCGCAGTGCCTCGTCCACGCCATGGGCGCGCGAGAGCACGTCCAGGTCCCCGGCCAGGGCGACGTGGTACACGGCGGCGGGGACGTGTTCGCCGCGCAGCCGGTCCGGCAGGCCGCCGCCGTTCGCATGCTCGAACGCGTGGCGCAAGCCATCCTGCGCGGCGGCGGGCAGCGCGAGTGTGCGCGCCACCAGGACGGCGACCTCGCACTGCGTGCGGGCCAGCGGCGCGACACGGGAAAAGGTGAGCGGGTGAGGGCGGGGCAGGGTGCGCGCCAGCATCGCGCTCCGGCCCGCCACGTCGTCCCCCAGCAGCCGGGCGAAGCCGCCGGCACTGGCCGTGCTGCCGGACCAGCGCAGCAGGCCCACCAGCCGGGCCGTGGCCACGGCCTCGGGACCCGCGTCCTCGGCCATGCACGCGGCCAGTTGCGCGACGCGCCGCGAATGGCCGGCGGGTTGGCCCATCGCCAGGTCGCCGGCCATGGCCAGCGCAAGGATCGCGTCGGCCGTGGCCAGGGTGTCGGTTTGCGTCATGGCCGGTACTGTAGCGGCGCGGCCGCGCGCCGGCAAGGGCGATGCGCCGCCGGGCGGCGGCGAGGAGATGCCTTACATGCCCGGCGGCGGGTTGACGGGGATCGGATTGCGCAGGGACAGGTTGATCACGTTCCAACCGCGGATCACGGCGATGGCGTAACCCAGTTCGGCGATCTGGGTTTCATTGAAATGTTCGCGCAATTCGCCGTAGGCGGCATCGGTATCGTCGCGGTGCGGCAGCGCGTTCAGGGCGTCGGCCCAGCGCAGCGCGGCACGTTCCTTCGCATCGAAGAACGGCGATTCGCGCCACGCCGCCACGGTATTGAGGTGGCGCGGATCGGCCCCCTGGCGGATCAGGTCGCGCCAGTGCATGTCGACGCACACGCCGCAGCCGTTCACCTGCGACACGCGCAGGTTCACCAGTTCGACGATGCGCTCGCCCAGCGAGCTGGCCTTGGCCGCCTGCGACAGGGCAATCATCGCCTGCAGGCTTTTCGGAGCGAGATTAAACAGGGGAATGCGGGCTTGGAACATGATGGTTTCCTTGTTGTTCGCGAGCGGCGCACCGCGCGCCGCTTCCATCCCTAAGACGGCGGGCGCCCCGCCGTTGTGACAGGCTGATGGCGAATGGTTCGGAAACTTGCCCGGACTTGTTAACAAAAACTGTGGATAAGCTTGTGCATCACGGCTGAGCTCGCTCATCAAGGTCTTGATTTGAAAAGAAAAACTGCCGGCGCCTGCGGATCGTGCAGGCGCGCGGCAGTGGGCCCGGTTCACGCGGCCTTCTTGCGCGTGGCGGCGCTGGTCTTGCTGGCCGTCTTCTTCGCCGCGGCCGGCTTCGATGCGGCGGCCTTGGCCGCGCCGCTCTTCGGGGCGCTGCTCTTCGCGGCCGTGCGCGCCGTGCCGCTGGCGCGTGCCGAGCCAGTCCGGCTACCCGAGGTGCGGGCCGCCGGCTTCTTCGCCTTCGGGGATTCTTCCCCGTCCTTGTCCTCGTCCTCGTCCGCCTCGTCGACGGCGTCCTCGTCCTCGTCGGCCGCCGCAGCCTTCTTGCCCTTGGCCGGCTTGTTGCCCAGCGATTGCTTGAGCAGCGCCACCAGGTCGATGACATTGGAGGACGGCGCCGCCTCGCCCTCCTTGGACGGCATGGTGATCGACTTGGTCTGGCCCGCCTTGACCTTCTTTTCCACCAGCTTCAGCACGTCTTCCTTGTAGGTGTCGTGGTACTGGCTGGGGTCCCAGTCCTCGCTCATGCCTTCCACCAGCGAGAGGGCCATCTGCAATTCCTTGTCCGAGATGCCGGCCGCCTTGATGCCCTTGGCCGGCAGGTCGAGGCCCTCGGTGTCGCGGATCTCGTCGGCATAGCGCAGGGTGTTCATGATGATGCCGTCCTCGGTGGCCACCAGCGCGCACAGGTGCTGCTTGGTGCGGATCACCACCGTGGCGATGCCCACCCGGCCGGCGCGGCGCAGGGTCTCGCGCAGCAGGGCGTAGACCTTGGCGCCGCCGCGGCCGGGCGCCAGGTAGTACGGCGTCTCGTAATAGGTCAGCGGCACGTCCTCGGCGTTGACGAAGGCGAGGATGTCGATCGTCTGCGTGGCCTTCACATTGGCCTGCTTCAGGTCTTCGTCGGACAGCACCACGTATTCGCCGGCCGTGTATTCATAGCCCTTGATGATGTTGTCCCAGGCGACTTCCTTGCCGTTGCCCTTGTTGTAGCGCTTGAAGCCGATGGGCGAGAAGTCGCGCTTGTCGAGCATGGTCAGGTCCAGCTCGTTCTGCTTCACGGCCGAGTACAGGTCGACCGGAATGTGGACCAGGCCGAAGCTGATGGCGCCTTTCCAGAGCGAGCGGGCCATGGTCGCGCTCCTAGCCCACGCTGCCGGTCACCGGCAGCACGATGCCCGTGATGTAGCTGGCGCACGCGGGGGAGGCCAGGAACACATAGGCGGGCGAGAGCTCCTCGGGCTGGGCGGGGCGCTTCATGTCGGTGCTGGCGCCGAACTCCTTGATCTTGTCCGGTGTCTGGTCGGCCGGGTTCAGCGGCGTCCACACGGGGCCGGGGGCCACGGCGTTGACGCGGATGCCTTTCTCGACGAGGCTCGAGGCCAGCGACATCGTGAACGCGTGGATCGCGCCCTTGGTGGCCGAGTAGTCGAGCAACTTGGCCGAGCCGCGCAGGCCGACGACCGAGCCGGAGTTGATGATGGCCGACCCTTTCTTCAGGTGCGGCAGCGCCGCCTTGGCCATGTAGAAGTAGCCGTAGATATTCGTCTTCATCGTCAGGTCGAGGCGCTCCTCGGTGATGTCCTCCAGCGAATCGGCGTGTTCCTGGAAGGCCGCGTTGTTGACGAGGATATCGAGCTTGCCGAAAGTCTTGACGGTTTCCTCGACGGCGCGCTTGCAGAATTCCGGCTCGCGCACATCGCCGGGCAGCAGCAGGGCGCGGCGGCCTTCCGCCTCGATATGGCGTCGCGTTTCCTCGGCATCCTGCTGCTCGTCGGGCAGGTAGATCAGCGCCACGTCGGCGCCTTCCCGCGCATACAGCACGGCCACCGCGCGGCCGATCCCCGAGTCGCCGCCCGTCACGATGGCCGACATGCCTTCGAGCTTGCCGCTGCCTTTATAGCCGGGGGCGAGGAATTGCGGTTTCAGTTCCATCTCGGCTTCGATGCCGGGCTTGTCCAGGTGCTGGTCGGGCAGCGGGGTCGACGGGAACTCGTGGGTGCCGGCCTGCACCGCCTGCTCTTCCTTCTGCTGGTTGCCCTGCTGGGCCTTCGCCGAGTCTTTCTGGTCCTGCTGCTGCTGGATCTCACGCTGCAGGTTGCCTACGTCTTGTGCCTTGTTTTCGGAATTGGACATTTCGCTGTTCTCCCAAAGATCGAGCGAACAGTATTGGCAACCTTGCATTGTCGCTCCGTGCGGTTCCGCACAGATGCGGTGCTCGTGCCAGGGGCGGGCTTCACTTTTCCCATGCGACCCGTCTGCGGCCGAGCTCGTGTCTCCTTGGTGCCTGGCACCAGGGAGACACGAGCTCATCCTTTGGGGAGGGCGGCTGGCGTGTTAGGCTTGCGCCTTCGATTGTCATAACAGGTTTCGAAGGCATGCTGGATTGGCTCAGACACTATCGCCGCGCGGCGTTGCCCGGGGATATCGGCGCGGGTGTCGTCGTGGCGATGATGCTGGTGCCGCAGGGAATGGCGTACGCATTGGTGGCCGGCCTGCCGCCGGTGGCGGGGCTGTACGCGAGCATCCTGCCGCCGCTTGTCTACGCGCTGTTCGGCAGCAGCATGACGCAGTCGGTGGGACCGATGGCCATCGTGTCGCTGATGACGGGGGCGGCGATCGCGCCGCTGTCGCACGGCGCACCCGGCTTGCACGGCGTGCTGGCGGCGCAGCTGGCGCTGGTGGCGGGCGGCGTGCTGCTGCTGTGCGGCCTGCTGCGGCTGGGCTTCCTGGCTAACTTCTTTTCCCGGCCGGTGATGAGCGGCTTCACGGTCGGGTCATCGCTCGTCATCGCCTGGGGGCAGGTGAAGCCGCTCCTGGGCGGCCCGCTCCAGCATCCGCATCTGCCCAGCACGCTCCTTGGCGGCGCATCCCTGGCCTTGCTGCTGCTGGCGCGCAGCCACCTGGCCGGCTTGCTCAAGCGGACCGGCATGAAAGCCGCCGCGGCGGACGTGCTGGCCAAGCTCGCACCGATGGCGGTGGTGTTGGCCGCCACCGCGTTCGTGGCGGCGTATGGCGCGCATGGCATCCACCTGACAGGGCCGGTGCCCGGCGGCTTGCCGCGACTGAACCTGGCCACGTCCCCGGAGCATTGGCGCGCGCTGCTGCAACCGGGCCTCTTGATCGGCTTCGTGGTTTTCCTGATGAGCATGAGCGCCGCGCAAACGCTGGCGCAGAAGCGCGGCGAAAAGCTCGTGTCGAACCGCGAACTGGTCGGGCTGGGCGCCGCCAATGTCGCCAGCATGGCGTCCGGTGGCTTCCCCGTCACGGGCAGCCTGTCCCGCTCGGCGGTCAATTTCGCCGCCGGCGCCCACACGCCGCTGGCCAGCGTCATTTCGGCGGTGCTGCTGGCCGTGGCGCTGACCCTGCCCACCGGCTGGCTCGCGCTGCTGCCGTTGCCCACGCTGGCGGCCACGATCATCGTCGCCGTGCTCGGCATGCTGGAACTCGACACCCTGAAGACGGCCTGGCGCTACGACCGGGGCGACGCGCTGGCCTGGCTCGTCACCTGCGTTGGCGTGCTGGCGCTGGGCGTGGAGGCGGGCGTGATCGTCGGTGTCGTCGTGTCGATGGGCACGCTGATCTGGCGCGCCAGCCGCCCGCACATCGCGGTGCTGGGCCGCATTCCCGGCACCGAGCATTTCCGCAATGTCGACCGCTATGCCGCCACGCGCTGCGAGTCCGTGCTGATCCTGCGCATCGACGCCAATCTGTTCTTCGGCAACGTGGAATCGGTCAACGAGCGCATCGAGGATGAGTTGCGCGCCCACCCGGCGACGCGCCACCTGGTGCTGTCGATGCTGGCCGTCAGCTCGATCGACACCACGGCGCTGTTCGCGCTGGCCGAACTCAATGCCAGCCTGCGCGCGCGCGGCATCGGCCTGCACCTGGCCGAAGTCAAGGGCCCCGTCATGGACCGCCTGCGCGACAGCACCCTGCTGGACCAGCTGAACGGCAAGCTGTTCCTCAGTACCGCGATGGCCAGCGATCACCTGAACGCCGAGAACAAGGAAAAACGATGAAGAAGACCAGCGCGGCCCTTGCCGCGTGCCTGCTGTTCGCCGCCGCCGCCCACGCGGCGCCAACGGGCAGCGCGCCCGCCGATGCCGACCTGCGCCTGCGCGCGATCTACGAGACCGAGTGGCAATGGCGCCAGCAGCAGCGTCTGGAGAACGAGGAAGACGACACGAGCGGCATCCGCGCCAGCCTGCCGAAGGTGGACGCGGCCACGCAGCAGGCCCGCCGCGCCCGCTGGGAAAATGTGTTGAAGCAGCTCGACGGTATCGCCGTGGACGAGCTGTCCCAGGCCGAGCGTGTCAATTATGCCGTGTACCGCGCCCAGGTGGCGGCGCTGGTGGCGAACATCGCTTTTCGCGAATACGAAAAGCCGCTGAACGCCGATTCCTCGTTCTGGTTCAACATGACTTACGAAGCGAGCAAGCCGTTCCGCACGAAGGCCGACTACGAGAACTACGTGGCCCAGCTGAACGACGTGCCGCGCTACTTCAACGAGGAGGTCGCCAATATGCGCACGGGCCTGGCGCGCGGCTTCACGCCGCCGAAGGTCACGCTGGCCGGGCGCGACGCCACGATCACGGCCGTGGTCGACGCCAGGCCCGAGGCCACGCCGTTCTATGCGCCGTTCAAGACGATGCCGGCAGCGATTCCGGCCGGCGAGCAGGCCAGGCTGCGCGCCGCCGCCCTGCGGGCCATCCGCGACCGCGTGACCCCGGCCCACGCCGAACTGCGCAAGTTCATGCGCGACGAGTATGTGCCGCGCGCCACGGACAACCTCGCCGCCGAAAGCCTCCCGGACGGGAAGGCGTATTACCAGTCGAAGATCGCCGAGTACACGACGACCGATCTCAAGGCCGAGGAAATCCACCGCATCGGCCTTGCCGAGATGGCCAGGATCCGCGCCGAGATGGCCCAGGTGATGAAGGAGGTGAAGTTCGACGGCGACCTGTCGGCTTTCCTGGCATTCCTGCGCACCGACTCGCGCTTCTATGCGAAGACACCGGAAGAACTGTTGATGCGCGCCGCCTGGATCGCCAAGAAATTCGATGGCAAGGCCGAGCGGTATTTCGGCCGCCTGCCGCGTAGCCGCTTCGCCATCATTCCCGTGCCGCCGGACCAGGCGCCGCACTATACGTCCGGCCGCGGCGGCCCCGGTGTCTACCTCGTCAACACCTACGATCTGCCATCGCGCGCGCTGTACAGCCTTCCCGCGCTGACCTTGCACGAATCGGCCCCCGGCCACGCGTTCCAGATGCCGGTGGCGCTGGAGCAGGGCGGCCGCCCGGCCTTCCGCAACGCCTATATCTCGGCCTTTGGCGAAGGGTGGGCGCTGTACTCGGAGCGGCTCGGCACGGAGATGGGCATCTACGAGACGCCCTACGAAGTGTTCGGCATGCTCAGTTACCAGGCGTGGCGCGCGTCCCGCCTCGTCGTCGATACGGGCATCCACGCCAGGGGCTGGACGCGCGAGCAGGCGCAGCGCTACCTGATGGACAACACCGCGCTGTCCCGGCACGAGGTGGAAACGGAAGTGGACCGCTACATTTCCTGGCCGGGGCAGGCGCTGTCGTATTACCTGGGGCAGATGGCGATCATCGAGGCGCGCAGATCGGCCGAGGCGGCGCTGGGCGAGCAGTTCGACATCCGCGCCTTCCACGACACGGTGCTGGAGCTCGGCTCGGTGCCGCTGCCGGTGCTGAAGGCGCGGATCGAGCGGTTCATCCGCGAAGGGGGCAGGGGACCGTACTGAGCGTGAGTGAGAATTGGCGAGTTTTCCGGACCTGTAAAAATGATAAATTGGCAATTTTTATCACAGGTTCATGTTCATGTCTCCGCTGCACTCTCCCTTCGCCCCCCTCGCCGCGGCCTTTCTGCTCGCTCACGCGAATCCCGTGCTCGCCACCGATTGCGTGACGGAGTTCCGCGTCGGCGCGGCGCCCGACCACGGCACGGCCTTCACCGGATTTTCTTCGCAGCCGGGTAGTGCCGAGGCCCATTTCGCCGCCGTCCAGGCGGTACTGGAGCGCGAGGGCTGGTCCGTGACGACGAAGGATGCGGTCAACCGCGCGGTCCTGGCGAGGAACGGCCAGCGCACGGCCGGCGGCAAGACCGGCACCCTGGGCTTGTCGTTTGCCGACGCGCAGGGCGGCGGCGTATCCGTGGCCCTCATGTACAACAATCCGCCCGGCGTGCAGTCGCCGGCGGCCGCCGTGCGCGAACAGTTCTGCAAGATCGCGACCGGCGTCGCCACCGCGGCGGCTCCGCAAGACGGCACCATGCCCGCGGCAGCCGCACCGGCGGAGGGCGCGGCGGGACGACAGCTCTGCCTTGCCAGGGCCTGCCTGGGAATGACCGCGGCGCAGGTGGCCGCGCTGGACCTGCAGCCGCCGCCGACCGTCAAGTTCCGTTTCCATGCCGGCTATGACAATGCCTACGGGCTGGACCCGGCCGGCGGCCGGGTGACGTTTTCCGACATGGGGGAGGTCGACAGCAAGCTGCTGCGCCAGTTCGCTTCCACCGTGAAGACGATTTGCGCGATGAGCTTCGCCAGTGCCCGCCTCAGGGCAAGCGATGGCCAGCCGATCCGGCTCGTCCTGCGTCCCACGATCAGGGATGGAAAGGGCGTCCTGGTCCTGACCCAGATCGACCGCTCGCTGCCGGCCAATTTGAGCGCGTCGGAGCGGCAGCGTTTCGAAGCGGCGCCACGGGCCCAGTATGGCGACGCCTTCAGCGCCGCCTTTCCCACCACGTTCAGCGAACCGGCTGCCGGGATCGAGGAGGGCGGAACGGGCCGCGCGTTACGGCTGAGCCTGCCGCACGAAACGAATGTGGCGGCGCAACTGCTGGAGCAACCCGGCTGCTCCGCGACACCGCGGCTCGATTGATACCGGGCGCTGGGGGCGGGGTGGAGTGTGGTGCCGGCGCACCATATCGGCACTCCATACCGCGGCGCGACCACTGAAGCGTACACATTGGTGCGAAAAGATAATATATTTGTGAAAGATTGTGTTATTGCTCAGTGGACACTGAGCAACGCATTGATTGTTTCTCCACTACAACGGAACCACACCATGCCGCTCTACCAGATCTGGTACAACGACAATGACAACCCCCTGGTCGTCGACACGCCCTACCGCCTGCGCGATATCGAAATCGCCGGCGAAATCGTCCGCAATGAACACCGCCAGAACCGCCAGAGCGCCGATCCCGCCGGCCTGACGGTGCGCGAATTCCTTCGCGTAAACGGCCTGCGCAACGTGCGTTACACGCTCGACGAAAGCGAGCCGGTCGACCTGAAGTAAGTTTTTTTCCTCTACAATGCACCACGGCAGTGCGCATGCTCTGCCGTGGTGCATCGCGGGGCGTCCCTGCCCCAAAAATGCTGGCACGTAACTTGCTCGGAGTACAGGGTTATCATTGATCTACCCTTTATGCCCGACTGTACGGAACGCCTGCCCCTCCCGTCCGCCGACGCGACTCCCCAACATGGCGCGTGGCAGGCAAAGCTCACGCTGGCGTTTACCCGCGATAGCGATACCACGCGCCTGACCCGCCGCGAGCACCGTGGCCCGCTGCGCGTGCAAAAGCCGCTGTATCCCGAAGACCCGGCCGTTTGCCATGCGATCGTCGTGCACCCCCCCGGCGGTGTCGTGGGCGGCGATGAACTTGCCATCGATGCCGTGCTTCAACCGAATGCCTGGGCCGTGCTGACCACGCCCGGCGCCGGCAAGTGGTACCGCGCCAACGGTCGTGTGTCGCGCCAGCGCGTCAATCTGGCGGTGGCGGCCGGCGGCGTGCTCGAATGGCTGCCGCAGGAAACCATCTTCTTCGACGACGCCCACGTGGAGCTCGAGCACCACGTGACGCTGGCGCCCGACGCGAACTATCTCGGCTGCGAGATCCTGTGCCTGGGGCGCCGCGCCTCCGGCGAATCGTTCGCGACCGGGCGCGTCGGCCAGCGCACGTCCGTGCGGCGCGGTGGCCGCCTGCTGTGGTGGGAGCAGGGCGCGCTGACGCCCGCGGCCGTCGCCAGTCCGCTGGGCCTGGCCGGGCACACCGTGTCCGCCATGCTGCTGGCCGTTGGCAGGCCGGTCCCGAGCGACACCGTGGCCGCGCTGCGCGCGCTGGCGGACGGCCCGTGCTGGGGCGTGACGCAGATGAAGAACGTGCTGTGCGTGCGCTGGCTGGGCCACGACAGCGAGGCCGCGCGCGAGCTGATGCTGGCAGCCTGGCGCATCGTGCGCCCGGCCGTGCTGGGGCGCGAGGCGATCGACCTGCGCAGCTGGCGCACCTGAAGAAAGAATCCCATGGACCTGACTCCCCGCGAAAAAGACAAGCTGCTGATTTTTACGGCCGGCCTGCTGGCCGAACGCCGCCTGGCACGCGGCCTGAAACTGAATTACCCCGAAGCGGTGGCGCTGATCACGGCCGCCATCATGGAAGGCGCGCGCGACGGCAAAAGCGTCGCGCAGCTGATGTCCGAGGGCACGCAAATCCTGACCCGCGACCAGGTAATGGAGGGCATCCCCGAGATGATCCCCGATATCCAGGTCGAAGCGACTTTCCCGGACGGGAGCAAGCTGGTGACCGTCCACAACCCGATACCGTGAGGTGAAACATGATCCCGGGTGAATACAAACTGAACGACGGCGAGCTGCCGATCAACGATGGCCGCGAGACCGTGACCATCGTCGTCGCCAACGTGGGCGACCGCCCGATCCAGGTCGGCTCGCATTTTCACTTCTTCGAGGCGAACAACGCGCTGTCGTTCGAACGCTGGAAGGCCTACGGCAAGCGGCTCAACATCCCGGCCGGCACGGCCGTGCGCTTCGAGCCGGGCCAGCAACGCACCGTGGAACTGATCGCGGTGCAGGGCGACCGCGAAGTCTATGGCTTTGCCGGCCAGGTCATGGGCAAGCTGAAGGACAACCCCGATCAGTCGGAATAAAAACAGCAGAATAAGGAGATCAGATGGCAACCATTTCCCGCCGCGCCTACGCGGAGATGTACGGGCCCACCACGGGTGACCGCATCCGCCTCGCGGACACGGAGCTGTTCATCGAGATCGAGAAGGACTACGCCATCTACGGCGAGGAAGTGAAATTCGGCGGCGGCAAGGTGATCCGCGACGGCATGGGCCAGTCGCAGCGCGTGCATGCCGACGTGATGGACACGGTGATTACCAATGCCGTGATCGTCGACCATTGGGGCATCGTGAAGGCCGACATCGGCCTGAAGGATGGCCGGATCGCCGGCATCGGCAAGGCCGGCAACCCGGATATCCAGCCGGGTGTGACGATGGCGATCGGCGGCGCCACCGAAATCATCGCCGGCGAGGGCATGATCGTGACGGCGGGCGGCATCGACAGCCACATCCACTTCATCTGCCCGCAGCAGATCGAGGAAGCGCTCATGAGCGGCGTAACGACGATGCTGGGCGGCGGCACCGGCCCGGCCGTCGGCACGGCGGCGACGACCTGCACGCCGGGTCCCTGGCACATCCATTCGATGCTGCAGGCGGCCGACGCGTTCCCGATGAACCTGGGTTTTCTCGGCAAGGGCAATGTCTCGCTGCCCCGCCCCCTCGAGGAGCAGGTGGAGGCGGGCGCCATCGGCATGAAGCTGCACGAGGACTGGGGCAGCACGCCGGCGGCGATCGACAATTGCCTGTCCGTGGCCGAGCGGATGGACGTGCAGGTGGCCCTGCACAGCGACACGCTGAACGAGGGCGGCTTCCTCGAAGAGACGCTGGCCGCGTTCAAGGACCGCACCATCCACACCTTCCATACCGAAGGTGCCGGCGGCGGCCATGCGCCGGACATCATTGCCGCCGTGGGCGAATCGAACGTGCTGCCGTCGTCGACCAATCCCACGCGGCCCTACACGGTCAATACGCTGGATGAGCACCTCGACATGCTGATGGTGTGCCACCACCTCGATCCGGCCATCGCCGAGGACGTGGCGTTCGCCGAATCGCGCATCCGGCGCGAGACGATCGCCGCCGAGGATATCCTGCACGATATCGGAGCGATATCGATGATGTCGTCCGACTCGCAGGCCATGGGCCGGGTGGGCGAGGTGGTGCTGCGCACCTGGCAGACGGCGCACAAGATGAAGGTGCAGCGCGGCGCGCTCCCCGAGGATTCGGCGCGCAACGACAACTTCCGCGTCAAGCGCTACATCGCCAAGTACACGATCAATCCGGCCATCACGCACGGCATCTCGCACGTCGTCGGCTCGCTGGAAGCCGGCAAGATCGCCGACATCGTGCTGTGGAAGCCGGCCTTCTTCGGCGTGAAGCCGTCGATGATCCTGAAGGGCGGCATGATCGCGGCGGCGCAGATGGGCGATCCGAACGCCTCGATTCCCACGCCGCAGCCCGTGCACTACCGCATGATGTTCGGCGCCTTTGGCGGCGGCCTGAAGAAGTCGTTCACCTTCGTATCGCAAGCGGCCTTCGATGCCGGCATCGGCGAGCGGCTCGGCCTCGCCAAGCCGGTGATCGCCGTGAAGAACACCCGCAATATCCGCAAGCGCGACATGATCCACAACGGCCTGGCGCCGGTGATGGAAGTCGATCCCGAAACCTATGAAGTACGCGCCGACGGGCGGCTGCTGGTGTGCGAGCCCGCCGCCGTCCTCCCCATGGCGCAACGTTATTTCCTGTTCTAAATCACAGCCGAACCTATGCTCACTCTTCACACCAAATTGACGAACGCCGAGCGTATCGACGCCTCGCTCGTGCTGCCCTATGAACTGCGTGAAAAATGCCGGCTGCGCGCCACCCTCGACACGGGCGAGGAGGTGGCGATCTTCACCGTGCGCGGCACCGTGCTGCGCGGCGGCGACCTGTTGACGGGCGAGGATGGCCGCGTGGTGAAGGTGGTAGCGGCACCGGAGGCGACCTACCGCGTGACCGCGCCGGACGCCCAGGCGCTGCTGCGCTGCGCCTTCCACCTGGGGAACCGCCACACGCAGGCGCAGGTGGAAGCGGGCTACCTGCGCATCCGCGCCGATGCCGTGCTGCGCGAGATGCTGTACGGCCTGGGCGCCACGGTGATCGCGGAGCAGGCGCCGTTCGAACCCGAATCCGGTGCTTATTCAGCTGGATTCGGCGGCGGCCACCATCACCACGACCACGGTGCCGGTCCTCTGGCGCCGATCCCGCTGCGGCAGAAGATCCACCGGCCGGGCGATCCGAAGGAGGGCGCGTCATGATCGCCGCCGCCCAGCTGTTGCACCTGCTGCAGTTCGCCAGCCCGCAACTGCCGATCGGTGCCTATAGCTACTCGCAGGGGCTGGAGGCGGCGCTGGAGCAGGGGCTCGTCAAGGATGCGGCCGGGGCGCATGCGTGGATCGCCCGGCAGTTGCACGAGGTCGTGGCGCGCTGGGAAGCGCCGCTGTGCTGGCGCCTGATGCAGGCGTTCACGCAGCGCGACGCGCAGCGCGTGGCCGAGCTGACGGAACAGGCCATCGCTTCGCGCGACACGGCGGAATTTCGCGCCGAGACCGTGCAGATGGGCTATTCGCTGGCGCGGCTGATCGAGGAGCTGGGCATTGCCGACGAAGGCGCGCTGGCCATGCTGAAGGATGCCGGCGAGGTGCCCCTGGTGTCGGCATACGCGTGCGCCGTGGCCGCGCTGGGCATCCCGCACGAGGAAGCCTTGCTGGCGCTGTTGTTCTCGTGGGTCGAGAACCAGGTGCTGGTGTGCGTGAAGTCGGTGCCGCTGGGGCAGGTGGCCGGGCAAAGGCTGCTGCTGTCGCTGCGGCCCGAGATCGAGGCGGCGGCGCTGTGCGCGCAATCGCTGGCCGAACATGAATTGTCGAACTGGACGCCGGGGCTGTCGCTGCTGTCGATGCGCCACGAAGTGCAGTACAGCCGGGTTTATCGTTCCTGATTACCGGTCCTGGAATTTTATGGAGATTTCAATGGTGGTTCAATCCAATCCACTGCGCGTGGGCATCGGCGGGCCGGTCGGCTCGGGCAAGACCGCGCTGTGCGAAATGCTGTGCAAGCGCATGCGCGACTCGGTCGACATGGCCGTCATCACGAACGATATCTATACCCGCGAGGACATGGAAATCCTGCTGCGCGCCGAAGCGCTGCCGGCCGAGCGGCTGATGGGAGTCGAGACGGGCGGCTGCCCGCATACGGCGATCCGCGAGGATGCGTCGATCAACCTGGAAGCCATCGCGCGCATGCAGGCCGATTTCCCCGACCTGGAGCTGATCCTGGTCGAATCCGGCGGCGACAACCTGGCCGCCACCTTCAGCCCGGAACTGTCGGACCTGACGATCTACGTGATCGACGTGGCCGGCGGCGAAAAGATCCCGCGCAAGGGCGGGCCCGGCATCACACGCTCGGACCTGCTCATCATCAACAAGACCGACCTGGCACCGCACGTGGGCGCCAACCTGGACATCATGGCGGCCGATGCGAAACGCATGCGCGGCGAGCGGCCGTTCGTGTTCACCAACCTGCGCAGCGGCGAGGGGGTGGACAAGGTCATTGCATTCATCCGCGAACAGGGCCTGCTGGGGCAGGGCGCGGTCCACGCACGATAATCACGAGGAGAGATATGAAAAAACTGTTCGCCACCGCCGTCCTGCTGGCCGCCAGCGTGCCCGCGCTGGCCCACCCGGGCCATGCCGAATTGGGGTTTGCCGAGGGCGTGCTGCACCCGCTCACCGGCATCGACCACCTGCTGGCGCTGCTCGCAGCCGGCATCTGGAGCGTGCGCCAGCAGCGTGCCGAAGGCCTGAACTTGCGCGCCCGGCGGCAATCGCTGGCGCTGCCGGCCGTCTTCCTGGCGATGATGGGAGCCGGCGCCGCGGCCGGCATGGCGGGGCTGCACATTCCCGGGCTGGAAAGCGGCATCGCGTTGACCGTGATGCTGACGGGGGCGCTGGTCGCCGCCGCCGTCAAGCTGCCGGCCTGGACCGGTGCCGCACTGCTGGGCAGCTTCGCCGTCCTGCACGGCAACGCCCACGGCCTGGAATTGCCGCACGCGGCCAGCGCCGCCGGCTACCTCGGCATGAGCGCGCTGCTGCTGGGCGCCGGCCGGGCAATCGGCACCCTGCCGCTGGCCCGCCTCGCCGGCGGCGCCATCGCCGCCGCGGGCCTGGGCATGCTGGCGCTGGCCTGAGCAATAGTTGCCCAAAAAACAGGGACTGTCCCCGACTTTGGGGAACAGCCAGCAAAATCAGAGAGTTATGGTTTGAGCTGCAATTGCTGAGCTGGTCGCAAAACAACAGAGTTGCCTGAAACCGTGCCGTTAACGCGGCTCCTTGCGCCGCTCGCCAAGCACGATGGGCGCGGCGTTCTCGGGATGCTTGCCCTGGTGCCCCTCATACACGGCACGGATCGCGGCCATGTCGCGCTCCGGGTCGCCCGTCATCCATAGCTGGTCCGTCACGCGCAGCACCTTGTTCGGGTAGTCCAGGTAGACGAGCACCAGCGGCACCTTTGCTTCCAGCGCCAGGTGATAAAAGCCGCTCTTCCAGTTCGGCCGGTAGCCGCGCGTGCCTTCGGGCGTGATGGCGAGCCAGTACCAGTCGGCGGCCAGCATGCGCTCGGCCTGGGCGCGGATCATCCCCTGCGGCGCGGTGCGGTCCACCGGCTGGCCGTTGAGCCAGCGGAACCAGCGGCCGAGCACGGGGATGCGGAACAGCGAATCCTTGGCCAGCCAGCGGAACGGCAAGTCCAGCGCCCACTTGCCGAACAGTCCAACGAGGAAATCCCAGTTCGACGTGTGCGGATAGACGACCACGATGCCGCGCGGGCCGGGCAGGGGCCGGTACAGCATCTTCCAGCCGAAGAAATGCAGAACTCGCAAGGACAGCCGCTGTCCAAAGGTAGGCAGCTGGGTTGCCCGCAGCCGGTGGTCGTTGATTCCCTGGTCGTTCATTTCGTGTCCTGACGTGTTGGCGCGGGGCACCGCGTTGCCCAGCCTGGAATTGCGGTGCCGCGCCATGCCGGCTTTTCACTTCGTGAAAACCGCGGACGGCATTCTATCCCTGCCGATCCGGTGCGGCAAGGCGCCCGCGGGCGGTATTGCGCGAACTGCAAGGATGCGCCGATCGCCGCGCAGGCGTGGCGCCGGCGGACAAGACTGCAGGACGGATCGATGCGAAGCGCCGTGACCGGCGGCGACCAGCGCGGCTTTGTCTCCCCACAACCACCGTGTGCCACATGTTGACGAGAAAACTACTCTGCATGCCCGCGCCCGACCCCGCAACCGGGGTAATGCTGCGCGCGGCCGCCGATTTCGACGTGCGCACGGCGCGCGACCCTGCCCAGGCACGCGAGTTTCTCCGCGCGCACCCGGTGCCCGTCGCCATCGTCGTGCTCGGCAGACCAGTGGGGACAAGGGCACTGGAGGAACTGTTGCGCGAACATCCGCGCACCCGGTGGGTCGCGCTGTGCAGCCCCGCCGCGCTGGACGACGCCGCGTGCCGCCGCCTGGTTGCCGAGCATTGCATCGATTTTCACACCGCCCCCGTCGAGGCGGCGCGGCTGAGGCAGACACTGGGCCACGCCCATGGCATGGCGAGGCTGGAGGCCGCGCTTGCCACGCAGCCCCGCGCAGCGGAGCCGCCGGCGGCCGAGTCGCAGTTCGCCCGCCTGACGGGCAACAGCGAAGCGATCGCGCGGCTGCGGCGGCAGTTGCGCAAGGTGGCGGCCGCCGATGCGCCAGTGCTCATCTGGGGCGAAAGCGGCACCGGCAAGGAGCTGGCCGCCCGCTCCGTGCATGAAGGGTCGGCGCGCGCGGCGGGCCCCTTCGTGCCGATCAATTGCGGCGCGATCCCCGCCAACCTGGTGCAGTCCGAGCTGTTCGGCCACGAGCGGGGCGCGTTCACCGGTGCCGGGCGGGCACGCCCCGGGTTGATCGAGTCGGCCGCCGGCGGCTCGGTCTTCCTCGACGAGATCGGCGACCTGCCGCTCGACATGCAGGCCAACCTGCTGCGCTTCCTGCAGGAAAAGACCATCTACCGCCTGGGCGGCACCCGGCCGCTGCCGGTCGACGTGCGCGTGATCGCGGCGTCCCACGTGCGGCTGGAAGAAGCGGTGGCGCGCGGCACATTCCGCGAAGACCTGTACTACCGCCTCAACGTGCTGGCGCTGGAAATGCCGGCGCTGCGCGAGCGGCGCGAGGACGTGCCCGCGCTCGCCGAAACCTTTTTCCGCGACCATGCGCGCGAGCGCTCGGCGCACGTGCGCGGCTTTTCGCACGGCGCGCTGGAAGCGATGCGCGCCCATCACTGGCCCGGCAATGTGCGCGAACTGCATAACCGCGTGCGGCGCGCCGCCGTGATGGCGGAAGGCAGGCTGATTCAACCCCACGACCTGGGGCTGGACACCGCGGCCATGCCCCCGCTGCCCCTGCATGGCGCCCGAGTGCAGGCCGAACGGCGCGTCATCGAGGCCGGCCTCGGTGCCGGCAAGAGCATCACCCACGTGGCGCGCGAGCTGGGCGTCTCGCGCATGACCGTGTACCGGCTGATGGCCAAGCACCGCATCGCTCCGCCGGCGCGCAAGCGCGAGCCCTAGGGAAGCGCTGATTTATTCATGGCGGCGATCTTGGCCCTGAAAAACGCGCCCAGCTGCGGCACAAATGGCCCGCCATACCGGCGGCCGCACCCCCCAGTATGACGGGCCATTTGCGTCTTGCTGGACACGCTTTTCAGGACCAATCTCATCCACCAGCAATAAATCAGCGCTTCCCTAGGCGCCGGAGCAGCGGCCGCGTTCGCCGCACTGTGGGCTGTCACGCGAATGTGACAGACGATTCGCCAGCTGTACTGAAAGGGGCGGACGGCAGCCCGGCAGTTCCAGCGCCGCGTTCGCTTGTTACTCCTGAGTGACACAGGGCGTCCGCGGCGCCCAGCCCTCGCCGTGGAAGTCCAACGATTTCAACCATTTAGCACGATCGCAGGCTCATGGCACCAAGCTTGCGATAAGTCGCTGGCGCGGCGAACCCGCGCGTATCGGGTCGACCCGATAGACAAGCCCAGATGGCCCAACCCTTTCAGCGAGGATATTCAAATGAAGAAAACCATGCTTGCCACGGCGATCACGCTAGCCTGCGGCGGGGCGTATGCCCAGGCGACCGACCCCGCGTCGGCCGTAACGCAAAGCGGCGCGGGAGCCCACGCCAACGACGGTTCCACGGCGACCATCGACAACAGCTACCGCGACACCAGCTCCAACCGTGACAACACGCAGGCCAACAACAATAACAACAGCACCGGCTACGCGAGCGCCCTTGCCACCGGCGCCGCTTCCGCCAACAACGGCGCCACCGCCACCGCCAACCTCGACAACGCCTTCAATACTTCGACCGCCACCGCGAACAGCACGCTGACGGGCACCGTCAGCGGCAATACCGTGCAAAACATCGGTAATGTCGCCACCAACAACGGTGGCGCCAACGGCGCCAATGGCACCGGCGGCGTCGGCGGCGCTGGCAACGGCGGCAATGGTGCCGCCACGGCAGGTGCCGGCGGCGCCGGCAACGGCGCGGCCGGCGCGAGCGGCGGTGCCGGCGGTGTCGCCACCATCGGCAACGCCGCGGGTGGGGCGGGCACGGGTGGCCAGGCCTACGGAGGCAATGCCACGAATGGCGCCGTCAACGGTGGCGCCGGCGGGGGCGGCGGCTACGCTTCGGGCGCCACCACGGGTGCCGGTGGCGCGGGTGGCGCGGGCGGCTATGGCGGCGCCGGCGGCGCCAGCTCCGATGGCTATGGTGGCGCGGGCGGCGCCGGCGCGGCGGGTGGCACCGGTAACGGCGGGGCCGGTGGGTTGGCCGGCGCGGCCACCGGTGGCGCCGGCGGCAGCAGCGGCAATGCAACCGGCGGCGCCGGCGGCAATGGCGGTGCCACGGGCGCCGCAAGCGGCGGTGCGGGCGGCAGCGGCGGCCTGGGCGGCGTGGGTGGTGCCGGCGGCACGGGTGGTGGCGGTGCGGCCGGCGGCTATGCGCATTCCGGCGGCGCCGTGGTGACCAGCACGTCGACATCGGGCAATGGCACCGGCGGCAACGGCCCCGGCGGCATGGGCAGCGGTGGCGCGGGCACCGGCGGCTATGCCACCACGGGCGGCGCCACCGGTACCAACTCGAGCGGCACGCCATCCGGCGAACCGCCGCCCAGCACGGGTAACCAGACAGCCAACGGCAACGCGGGCGGGGCCACGGCGGGCGCCGGCAGCGGTGGAGCCGGGACTGGAGGTGCCGGCGGCGGCGGCGACGGCAGCGGTGGTGCGTCGAGCACCGGTGCCGGCACGGCGAATGCGGGCACGACCACGGGCGGCGCGGGCGGTGCCGGTGCGGCCGGTGGTGCCGGTGCGGCCGGCGGCGCTGGCGGCGCGGGCGGCTCCGGCGCGGCCGGCACCAACACGGCGGGTAACGGCGCGGCGGGCGGCACCAACACGTCCGGTGCCGGCGGCGCGGGGGCAACGGCCAGCACGAGCAGCGGTGCCGGTGCGGCGGGCACCGGGGGCGCGGGCGGCAATGGCGCGGCCGGCGGCAGCGGCAGCAGCACGGCGGGTGCCGGTGCCGCAGGCGGGGCCGGCGGTGCGGGTGCCGCCAGCGGTGACGCAACGAACACGGCCGGCGCCGGCGCGGCAGGCGGCGCCGGCACGGGCGGCACGGCAACGGCAGGCGCGGGTACGGGCGGCGCGGGAACGGGCGGCAGCGCAACGAATGGCAACGCCACGGCCGGTGACGGCGGGGCTGGTGGAGCCGGTGGCGCGGGCTCGGGTGGCGCGGGCGGCTCTACCGGCGCAACCACCGCCGGTGCGGGCACGGGAGGTGCCGGTGCCGGCGGAACGGGTGGCGCCGGTGGCAGCAACACGGTCAATGCCGGCACCTTCAATATGTCCAACACGATGAGCGGCGTGGCGCAATCGGCGGCGGGCATTTCCGTGATCAGCCAGAACAGCGGCATCAGCTCGCTCGTGCAGCAGGGCGTGAACGTCCAGGCGAACCTGAACCTCGGCCGCTAGGCGGCAGTGCATGCGGGCGGCCGGTGCGGCCGGCCGTCCGCCTGGTCTTCGAAGTGGTCGAATGGAGGCGACATGCACGATCGAATGAAACGAATCCGAGCAGAAGGAAGCGGGCGATGGGCGAGCCGGCCCGGCAGGGAACGGCGGGCAACACCGACAACCTGGACCCGGGGCTGCTGGCTACCCTTGCTGGGCGCCGCATGCCTGGTCGCGGCATTTCCAGCACGATCCGAGCCGGCGCGGGCGGTGCCGCCGTTCACGGTAGAGGCAGAAACCCTGGCGCTGCCGGAGGCGGTGCGTCGCTTGCCCGCGGCGCTGGCGCAAGGCGCCGGCCGCACGCCGGGCGCGCTGGGCGCGCTGGGCGATGCCAGCCTGGATGCGCTGCGCGGCGGCGCCGCGACGCCATGGAGCGACATGAGCCTGGGCGGCACGGTGGGCGGCAATACGGCGGTCAATGTCGTTACCGGCACGAACCAGATCACCGATGGAGCGTTCAGCAATGCATCGGGCCTGCCGATGGTGATCCAGAATTCGGGCGCCAACGTGCTGATCCAGAACGCCACCATCGTCAATGTGCAGGTGCGATGAAAGCGGCCTTCGCCGACCCCGCCCGGCGGAAAGGACGGGGCCGCGACGGGCGCGCGCCATCGCCGGCACCCGCGCCATCGCCGGCACGCACCGCCTCCCTCCGGCGCGCCCGGTTGGTGCCGTTCCTGCCGATGTGGCCGCCGATGTGGCGGCTGCTATTGCCGCTGATGTGGCCGCTGCGATTGCCGCTGATGCGGCCGCTGCTATTGCCGCTGATGTTGTTGCTGCCATGGTTGCCGGCCGCGGCGGCCGCGGCCGATCTGCCGTTCGCCGGTAGCGGCCCCGTCTCGCTGCGCGTCACGAGCCTGAAGGAAGCGCGCTACCTGTCCACGGTGCGCCAGCAATACGACTTCAGTTGCGGTTCGGCGGCGCTGGCCACCTTGCTGACGCACCACTACGGGTATCCGCTAAGCGAGCAGCAGGCGTTCGCCCAAATGTTCGCCCGGGGTGACCAGCAGCGCATCCGGCAGGAAGGTTTTTCCCTGCTGGACATGAAGCGTTTCCTGGCCGCGCATGGTTTCACCGCCGACGGTTTCCAGCAGCCACTGGAGAACCTCGCAAAGGCGGGGTTCCCGGCGATCGTGCTCGTTTCCGAGCACGGCTATCGCCATTTTGTCGTGGTGAAAGGGATACAGGATGGCCGCGTGCTGTTCGGCGACCCGGCAGGCGGCACGCGGGCACTGTCGCGTGCCGCATTCGAAGCGATCTGGCTGAACCAACTCTTGTTCGTGATCCATGCCCATGCGGGGAAACCGCGCTTCAATGACAAATCCGACTGGGCGGCCGCACCGCGCATGCAGCCCGGTGAAGCGCTGATGCGCGACAGCCTGCAGCGCGTGACGCTGCCCAAATTCGACGCAGGCGATTTCTGAAAGGAGAGGGGAGATGAAGAGGCCGTGGTTGCCGTGGTTCCCGGCCTGCCTGGCGGCAGGCATCGCGCTGGCGGTTCCCGCGCGCGCGGTGGAGGCACCGGCTGGATGGGTGCCGGTCGCCGAGCGCGTGCTGGACGACTCCAGGGGCGGCTTCGATACCGGCAATGGGCTGCTCGTGTCGCTGTCGGTGGGTCGGGTGCTGAGCCTGAATGGCAATGTCATCGCGAGCGGGCAACTGTCCACCGACGGCCCGGCGCTGTCGTCGTTCCAGGTGGCGCGTATCGGCGAAGGCGCCGCGTTGGTACAGGCGGCGCAACCGCTGGCGGGTCTGCTGTTGCAGAACAGCGCGAATGACCAGCTGATCCGCGGCCAGACGACGATCGCGGCCACGGTGAACAGCCTGTCGATCCTGAAGGACATGCATTTCGGCGACAGCCTGCGCCAGTCGCTGTCGAGCGCCGTCGGGCCGCGCTGAGCGGCATTCACCACCCATCGAAGGAGTCACGCATGCGGTTCGCCCAGAGCTTGCGCGCCGGTTCGGCCGGCCTGTCCATGTTCATGCTGAGCGCGCTGGCGCAGCAGCAGATGCCCCGGCCGGGCGACGGTCCCACGGTGGCGGAGCTGTCCGCCGAACTGCACCGCTTACGCCAGGAGCTGGCCGAGCAGAGCGCCTTGTTGCGCGAACTGCGCGAGACGATGGCGATGCGGCAGGCGGGCACGCCGCATGCGCCCGACGTCGAGGGGTGGGAGCTGGCGTCGGCAGGCGGCGGCGCGCCGATGCCGCGGCCGCTGCACCCGGCGGTGCTGGCGGCGATGCGCGGCGGCGGCCCCGCGCTGCAAGGGCAGCCGCAGCCGCCGCTGCCGCTGCCGCAGCCGCAAGCGCAACTGCAAGGACAGCCGCAAGCTCAGCCGCAAGCTCAGCCGCAAGCGCAGCTGCAAGGACAGTTGCAAGCGCAGTCGCAAGCACAGGCGCGGCCGCAGCCGCAGCTACAAGCGCAGTCGCAAGCCCATCCGCAATCCCAGCCGAAAGCACCGCCGCAGCCCGAGGCGCAGGCGCAGCGGCAGGCACAGTCGGCTGCCCTGCAGCCCGCCCCGCAAGGCTCGGGGAACACTGGCCCCGCTGGCGCGGCGCCGGCGGTCGGCCAGGCGCCGGCGCGCGACGCCCGGCCGCCCGAGGTGGCCCCGCTATTCGAGGCGCCCGGCGTGCTGACGGCGCGCGGCAGTACCGTGCTGGAGCCTTCCTTCCAATTCGGCTATTCGTCCAGCAACCGCGTGGCGCTGGTCGGCTACACGATCATCCCGGCGCTGCTGATCGGCCTCATCGATGTGCGCGAAGTGAAGCGCAATACGTTCACGGCGTCGCTGGCGGTGCGGCGCGGCCTGACCAACCGAACCGAGGTCGAGGTGCGCGTTCCCTATGTCTACCGGTCCGACTCCACCGTCAGCCGCGAGCTGTTCACGGGCACAGCCGTCGAGCGCGTGTTCGAGACGAGCGGCCGGGCGATCGGCGACGTGGAACTGTCGCTGCGCCATCAGTTGAACGCGGGTGGCATCGACAAGCCGTATTACGTGGCGGGCTTGCGCGTCAAGACACGCACGGGCCGCGACCCGTTCGAGGTCGTCACCGATTGCACGCGGCGCTGCGTCGGCGAAAACGTCACCGGCACGGGCTTGCCGCTCGACCTGCCCACCGGTTCCGGCTTCTACGGCGTGCAGCCCAGCCTCACGTGGCTGTTCCCCAGCGACCCGGCGATCTTCTTCGGCAGCATCAGCTACCTGCACAACTTCAAGCGCAGCAATGTCACGCGCCGCGTGGTGAACGGCGAGACGGAACCGCTGGGCGAGGTGGCACCGGGTGCCGTGATCGGCTTCAATTTCGGCATGGGCCTGGCCCTGAACGACAAGGCGTCGCTCAGCTTCGGCTATGACCACAGTTCGATGGGGCGCACCAAGCAGAATGGTGTCAACGTACCGGGATCGGTGCGCGCGCAGTTGGGTACCTTGCTGATGGGCTATTCCTATCGGCTGGACAACCGCCGCACCGTCAATGTCACCGTCGGCGCCGGGCTGACGCGCGATACGCCGGACGTATCTCTGTCGGTGCGCGTACCGGTAACGTTTTGAAATGACTGTCCAGATCCGACTATCGTCGGATGGCACTCCCTGCCTGACGATGGGGATGCCAGCATGAAAGCCGCGTTTGGAGTAATCTGGCGGTCCCGTAACATATAAGAACATCATCGATATGAACCAGCTCTCCCGCTCGCTGTTTGCCGCCGCGCTGCTCGCCGCTGCCGGCACCACCTTTGCCGCCGCCCCCATGGTGAAGACGCAGGCGCCCGGCTTTTATCGCACGATGGTAGGCGACTTCGAAGTCACGGTACTGTCCGATGGCACGGTCGACCTGCCGATGGACAAGCTGCTCAATGAAAAACCGGCCAGGCTGCAAGGCGCGCTGGCGAAGCATTTTCTGAAGGCGCCGGTGGAAACGTCGGTTAACACCTTCCTGATCAATACGGGAAGCAAGCTGGTACTGGTGGACACCGGCGCCGGCGGCCTGTTCGGCCCGACCCTGGGCAAGCTGCTGGCAAGCCTGAAGGCGGCCGGGTACCAGCCGGAACAGGTGGACGAAATCTATATCACGCACTTGCACCCCGACCATATCGGCGGCCTGGGCAGTGCGGACAAGGCGGCGTTCCCCAACGCCGTGGTGCGCGCCGACAAGCACGACGCGGATTTCTGGCTGAGCAAGGAAAAGGGGGAAGCGGCACCGGCGGACAAGAAGGCGTATTTCGAGAACGCCCAGGGCGCGCTGGCCGCCTATGCCGGTGCCAACCGCTTCAAGCCCTTCGAAGGCAATACGGAACTGGTGCCGGGCATCCGTGCCACGTCCAGCTACGGCCACACGCCGGGGCATACGAGTTATGTGGTGGAAAGCCGCGGCGAGAAGCTGGTGCTGATCGGCGACGTCATGCACGCCAAGTTCATCCAGTTCGACGACCCGTCGGTCACGATCGCCTTCGACAGCGACACGAAGGCCGCGCTGGCCTCGCGTAAGGCGGCGTTCGCCGACGCCGCGAAGGGCGGATACCTGATCGGCGCCGCCCACTTGCCTTTCCCGGGCATGGGGCATTTGCGCAGCGCCGGCAAGGGCTATGAATTCGTGCCGGTGAACTACACCGTGCCGCGCTGAGCCGGGAAGAGCCCTTGGCCGGCAGCCTTTCGATCGGAAGTGCTGTCGGTCACGCGCGTCTTCCCTGGTGCGCTCAGGCGAGCGCCGGGTAGTCGATGTAACCCTCCGGGCCCGGCGCGTAGAACAGCTCCGGGCGCTGCGGGTTCAGCGGGGCGCCCGTGCGCAGGCGTTCCGGCAGGTCGGGGTTGGCGATGAAGTCCTTGCCCCAGGCGATCGCGTCGGCCGTGCCGTTGTTCAGCACTTCCTGGGCGGCTTCCAGACTGAATTTCTCGTTGGCGATGTACACCCCGCCGAATTCCTTCTTCAGCAGCGGCCCCAGGCTGTCTTCCCCGACCGCTTCGCGCGCGCAGATGAATGCGATCTTGCGCTTGCCCAGTTCGCGCGCCACGTAACCGAACGTGCCGGCCGGATTCGAGTCGCCCATGTCGTGGCTGTCGCGGCGCGGCGCCAGGTGCACGCCCACGCGGTCGGCCCCCCAGACGTCGATCGCGGCATCGGTCGCTTCCAGCAGCAGGCGGGCGCGGTTCTCGACCGGGCCGCCGTAGGCATCGGTACGCTGGTTCGTGCTGTCCTGCAGGAACTGGTCGAGCAGGTAACCGTTGGCGCCATGAATCTCCACGCCATCGAAGCCTGCTTTCTTCGCGTTTTCCGCACCCAGGCGATACGCGGCGATCACGCCCAGGATTTCGTCCGTCTCGAGCGCGCGCGGTACCACGTAGGGGCGCATCGGACGCAGCAGGCTGACATGGCCGGCCGGCGCGATGGCGCTCGGTGCCACTGGTGCCTCGCCGTTCAGGAGGCTCGGGTCCGAGATGCGGCCCACGTGCCACAGTTGCAGGAAGATCTTGCCGCCTTTCGCGTGCACGGCCTCGGTGACGAGCTTCCAGCCCGCCACCTGCTCGTCGGACCAGATGCCCGGCGTGTTTTCATAACCCACTCCCTGCGGCGTGACCGACGTCGCTTCCGACAGGATCAGGCCGGCGCTGGCGCGCTGCGCATAGTACTCGGCCATCAAGGCATTGGGAACGCGGCCTTCGCCCACGGCACGGGCACGGGTCAGTGGCGCCATGACGACGCGGTTTTTCAGCGTCAGGTCGCCGATCGTGATGGGGTCGAACAGAGTGGTCATATCGTTTCCTGTCATGTAAGGGCCTGGCAATCACAGGCCGGTGTTGATGTGATCGAGGAAAGCAGCGATGACTTCTTCGTTGCGCTTGAACATATTCCATTGTCCCAGCCGCGTCACCGTGACGAGTCCCGCCTTTTGCAGGATCGCCAGGTGGCCCGACACCGTCGATTGCGACAGGCCGCAGCGCGTGTCGATCATGCTCGCGCACACGCCCAGGCTGAGCGGGTGGAGCTGGTCGGCAAAGTGCGCTTCCGGTTCCTTCAGCCACGCGAGGATGTCGCGGCGAACCGGATTGGCCAGTGCCTTGTGGATGGCGTCGATGTCGATGTCCGTCATATCTGTATTTCTCGATGCATATATCGTTTGAATCCGATACGCATATCGGGATTTTACGATATAAGTTCAACCCTTGCAGGAAGCGTGCAAAACGGGGAGGGCGGGATGCCCGACTGCAATATAAAAAACGAAATGATATACTCCAGGCCTGCCTGAGGGGACGACCCCTTTCCACCCCCGTTCATGCACTGCCGGCGGTGGCGGGTTTCTTCATCGGTGGGACGACCCTCCCTTACCAAGCTCTGGAGAATGCATGTCCTGGATCGTCCTGTTCGTGGCTGGCCTGCTCGAGGTCGGCTGGGCCGTCGGCCTCAAGTACACCGCCGGATTTACCAAGCTCGTACCGAGCGTGCTGACGCTGGCCGCGATGGCCGGCAGCGTGGGGCTGCTGGGCCTGGCCCTGCGTGACCTGCCGCTGGGCACGGCGTATGCCGTATGGACCGGCATCGGCACCGTGGGCACGGCCATCTACGGCATCGCGGTGCTGGGCGAGCCCTCCGAGGCTGCACGGCTCGTGTGCATCGCCCTCATCGTGTCGGGCATTCTCGGCCTGAAGCTGCTGTCGCCGCAATAAGCGACGGGCCCGCCGCACGTCACCGTGGCCTGGCGGTGCACCGCCCGCGATGTCGCCGCAGGTGGCGCAGCGGGCCGCGCGGTCGGGCATGGCGACCGGCGCGCGCTGCGGCAGGGACGCGTTGCCCGGAAGCCTGCCTAGTGTGGCGAGTCAAAAATTCGATGAATAAATCCGACGAAAATCGCCCCAATACTGCGTTGAAAATGCACGGAAAGGCCCCGGCCTTACCGTGCATTTCCAGCGCCGACGCAGTGCCTCGGCTCTTGAGACGATTTCGTCAAATTTATAATCAACGAATTTCTGACTCACCACACTAGAATTCCGAGTTCACCCGCGCCAGGTAATACCACTCGTGGTTGGCCTTCGCCCCGCTGTCCGGGAACAGGATCACCCCGTCCGTCTCGGCCAGCACGGGGGTGCCGTCGGCCCGGCGGCCGATTTCCTCGCCTTGCCGCACGCGGTCGAAACTGGACCAGGGCCGGCTGAAGGCATCCGCATCGTCGGCCTTGTCGTGCACCTCGCACATCGACAGAATTTCCATGCGGTCGCGCGCGATCGGTTCCGGACGCGGCGCATCGATGCAGCCCAGGTGCGCCAGCGTGTTCATGATGGCGCGCCACGCCACGTCGGGCGCCCGCGGGTCGTCGTGCTGGCCGCATTCCAGCGTCAACGCATAGCCGCCCGTCGTGCGCATGAATTCGGTCGTGCCGACGCCGTAGCGCAGCACCGTGTCCAGTTGCGCATCGTCGCGCAGGCGGCGCTGCACGCCGGCACCATAGGTACGCAGCCAGCCATCGACGAACCGGCGCACGCCCAGCACGCGGGCCAGCGCCCGTTCTTCCCGTTCATGGCGGAAAGGTTCCAGCGGGCCGTCGTTGTCGCGCGGGCCCACCATCACGAATGGTTCGCCGGGCGAGTTGAACGAATGCAGGTCCAGCAGCACGTCATGGGCTGCCAGCAGAGGGCATAGCCAATTGGCGACGCGGTCCTCGAAATCCTGGGGATGGGGTTTCGGAAACAGGCTGCGGTTCAGGTTGCGTTCGCCAGCCCGCTCGCCCTTCGCGTAAGCCAGCGGGTTAGCGACGGGCACGAAGGTGACGCTGCCGTTCACGATGGCGAGTTCGCCGCTGTCGAGCTGGGCCATTACGCGGCCGATGGCCTGCGTGCCGGCCGTTTCATTGCCGTGCACGGCGCCCATGATCACGACGCGGGGCCCGGGGCCCTGGCCCGTGTACTGGATGGAACGAAAGTGCGGTGCGCGGCTCATGCGGGTCCTCGGTCGAGAGATGCCGCCATTGTAGCCGGCGAAAGTTCGCGCAGGGCAGGCGTTGCTTCAGGGTCTCAACAGCACAATGATCGAAGGGGACGTTCCCCGCGCCTGGCCCTGCCCGGCGGCGCGCGGGCGGTACAATGCCGGCCATGTCATCCTCCCCCCGCCTGGACGGCCTGGACACGCTGCGCGCCCTCGCGATCGTGCTGGTGTTCGCCAACCATTACATGAGCTTCGTCACGCACGAGGACACGTTCGGCTTCGTCAGCAAGGTCGGCTGGACGGGCGTCGACCTGTTCTTCACGCTGTCCGGCTACCTGATCGGCAATCAGATCCTGGCAGCCCTGCGCGCCGGCGCGTTCTCGCCAGGAAAGTTTGCGGCACGGCGGCTCCTGCGCACGCTGCCCAACTATTATGTGGTGCTGGCCCTGTATGCGTTCTGGCCGCCGTTCATCGATGGCACGCGCCATGCCCCCTGGTGGCAATACCTCACGTTCACGCTGAACTTCGACCTGGTGCCCGGCACGCGGTTTTCCCATTCCTGGTCGCTGTGCGTGGAAGAGCAGTTCTATTTCGCGCTGCCGCTGGCGGCGCTGGCCATCGTACGCTGCCGGCGCCCCGTGGCGCTGGGCTGGCTGTTGCTGGCGGGCGGCGTGGTTGCCGGCATGTGGTTCCGCGAACTGGGCTGGCAGGAGGCCCGACCGCCAGCCTGGGGTAATGGCGCGTTCTATACGGAGGTGTACTACGCCACCCTGTGCCGCTTCGACGAATTGCTGGCCGGTGTTGCGCTGGCGATGGTGCGGCAATGCCACGCGCCGCTGTGGGGGCGCATTACCGCTTTCGGCAATTGGACGCTGGCCGCCGGCATCCTCGTCACGGCCGTGGCATGGAAGCTGTTCCTGGACGACCACTTCGGCCACGCCGTCACCGTGTTCGGCTATCCCTTGCTGGCGCTGGGCTTCGCGCTGCTGGTCCTGGCGGCGCTGAGCCCTGGCTCGCTGCTCGCCCGGGTGCGCATTCCAGGTGCCGGCAGCGTGGCCATATGGTCGTACGCGATCTACCTGACGCACAAGCAACTTTGCGTGGTGTTGGCAAAGGCGCTGCGGCCGGCCGGTATCGACCCGGCCGGGCCGGTCGGTATCGCGATTCTTGCGGCAGCCAGCGCGCTGGCCGGCTGGCTGCTGTTCAAGCTGGTCGAAACGCCATTCATGCTGCTGCGGGAGCGCTATGTGCCGGCCGCCGCGCGCCAGCCGGCGCCTGCGGCCGCGTCGGCTTGAAGGAAGCAGGGAAGCCGGGCGTGGCTATCCCCGCCGGCGCATCAGCGCGGTGGCGTCACGCCTTGCGCTGCTTGCGGCGCGCGGCGTAGCCCAGCAGGCCCAGGCCGGCCAGCAGCATGCCGAAGGTTTCCGGTTCGGGTACCGCCGCGGAAATGTGCAAGTCGTTTGCCGTGGTCCAGACGTCCACGTCGCCCGACTGCACCGTCAGCGAGGTGAGCCTGCTGTCCGTGACGAAGCCAACGAACGAGTTCACTTCCGGCGCCTCGACCGTGTAGGTCAGCGTGGCACCCGTGCTGTCCGTTGCCGTGAGGGTGATCGATTCGAGCGGCGTGGAAAAGCCCGACAGGTCGGACCCGAAGAAGAACCCGCCGGCGCCCGCGACCTGGCCGTTCAGCGCGAACACGAGGCCGTCCCCACTCCAGGCGGGAGTCACCCAGAAGTCGACATCGTCGTCGCTCGCGCCCCACAGCCCCGCCGATTCGGCGTCGGGGGCGGTGCTCAGTTCGTACGAATAATCCCCGGCGGTGCGCGTGAGGGGGCCTTCATACTCATCGATCTCCAGGTCGTCGAAGGTATCCACGCCGGTAGTGCCGACCGCGGACAGGTAGGAAGACTGGCTGGTATAGACGGTGATCTCGGCCTGCGCGGCAGTGGCGGACAGCAGCAGGACAGCGGTGGCGAGGGCGGTTTTCGCAGAGAGGGACATACGCACGATATAAGCTCCAGAAACGGTTGTTAGGAAGACTTCAGGTGTATGTAGTTCAGCGTGGAACTCCTGCAAATGTAATACCGCCGAGATCGCCTAGCAATAAAACATTAAAAATAAATTAATTGTCGATCCTGAATCGTGCGGCTTGCCATTTGCATTAACCTTCACGAAGGTATGCCCGGTCGAAAGGCCAACACGCCATACGGCTGTGTTGATTCAACTGTAGTCCACGCCCCGCCAACTTTCAAACGGAATGTCGCGCAGGGTCGCAGTCAGCGCATGTCGATCACGTCGAATGGCGCGTCGCGCCCGGCCATGAAGTCGAGCACGGCGCGGATGCGGGCGGGCGCTTCGTCATGCTCGGTGGCGGCGATGACGGCTTTCAGCCCCGGCATCGCTTCCACGATACGCGGGCTGCGGTAGGCGCCGATCAGCAGCGCGGCCAGTTGCGCCGCCTCGCGCTGGTGGTCGAGGCGCAGGCGCTGTTCGAGCACGCCGAACAGCGCGCGCTGCATGCGCGGCGTGGGATTGGTGATGTGGGCGAAGACGAGGGGCGTATTGGCGATCGCCTCGCAGATGCGGCGCTCCATCTCGTCGGGCTTGACGTCGGAGGCGATGTCGAAATAGGCCGCGTTCCAGCGCGTGCGCGCATGGACGTGGCCGGGCGGGAAGGAATCGGCCGTGTCGAGCCCCAGGGCCCGGCTCAGCCGTTTGAACAGATCAATCAGGGTGGTCATGCGCTTATTCTAGCGCGGCCACGGCCCTTTCATCAGGCCCGGCCGTGGGCCTCCTCGCCCAGGCGGCCGGCGCGGAAGTCTTCCACCGCCTGGTGGATTTCCTGCTGCGTGTTCATCACGAACGGGCCGTACTGGGCGATCGGCTCGTTCAGGGGGCGGCCGGCGATCAGGGTGAAGCGCGCCGCCTCCTGCGCCGTGACGGTAACGCCGTCGGCCGCCGCGTCATTGGCCAGGATCGCCATGCTGCGTTCCGCCACCGCCTTGCCGCCCACCGTCACGCTGCCGCGATACGGGTACAGGAAGGCATTGTGGCCGGTCGCCAGCGCCTGGCTGAGCGTGACGCCGGCGGGCAGCTCCACGTCGAGGTACAGCGGTTCGGTCACGTCGCGCTGCACCGCGCCCGCCACGCCGTGGCTGGCGCCGGCGATCACCCGCACGGTGGCGCCTTCGGCCGTGGTGAACGAGGGAATCTCGGCCGCCTTGAAATCCTTGTACCAGGGCTTCATCAGCTTGTCCTTCGCCGGCAGGTTCAGCCATAGCTGGAAGCCCTCCATCAAGCCTTCTTCCTGTTCCGGCATCTCGGAGTGGATCACGCCGCGGCCGGCCGTCATCCATTGCACGCCGCCATTCTCCAGCAAGCCTTCGTTGCCGGCGCTGTCCCGGTGGCGCATGCGGCCGGTGAGCATGTACGTCACCGTCTCGAAGCCGCGATGGGGGTGGTCCGGGAAGCCGGCGAGGTAATCGCTGGCTTCTTCGGAACCGAAATTGTCCAGCATCAGGAAGGGATCGAGGCGGCGCTGCAGCGGCTGCGTGAGCACGCGGTTGATCTTCACGCCGGCGCCATCCATCACGGCCTGGCCCTGGATCACGCGCTCCACGGTGCGCGGGCGGGTGACGGTCTCTACGGTATTGCTCATGGCATTCTCCTGGTGCTGGTAGGGTGGTCGATCAGGCGATCACGGCGTTGATCTGCTCTTCCGCCGCGGCGCGGGCGCGGGCGACCGCGTCGGCGCCCAGGCCATGGCCCTCGGAAAACACGAACTGTACATCGGTCAGGCCCACGAAGGACAGGAACGCCTTCAGGTGCGGCAGCTGGGTGTCGGTGGGCGCGTCCTTGTGCAGGCCGCCGCGGGTCACCGCCACGTACACCTTCTTGCCCGTCAACAGGCCGACGGGGCCGGTGGGGCCGTACTTGAACGTGACGCCGGCGCGGGCGATCGCGTCGAACCAGCTTTTCAGCTGCACCGTGATGCCGAAGTTGTACATCGGCGCGCCGATCACGATCACGTCCGCCGCCTGGGCCTGGGCGATCAATGCATCGTCGAGCGCCACGCGGGCCGCTTGCTCGGGCGTACGCTGGTCGGCCGGCGTGAACAGCGCTTGCAGCGCGGCTTCGTCCAGCACGGGGTGGGGCTCGGCGGCCAGGTCGCGGCGCACCACGGTAGCCTTGCCGTCCGCGTTCAGCTTCGCGACGATCGCGTCGGCCAGGCGGGTGGATTCGGAACCGGTGCTGCGGGCGCTGGAATTGATCTGCAGGATGTTCATGGTGTGCTCCTTGTCGAATTGTCGGTTTGCGTGTTGCGATGGGTGAACTTTACGCGTTCCATTCATGGCGATAAAGACGGTAAAATGGATAACATTCATCCACCAGTGGAACAATCATGGAACTCGATCCGGCCGACTTGCTGCTGTTCGCGCGCATTGTCGAAACGGGCAGCTTCAGCCAGGCGGCCGAGCGGACGCAGCTGCCGAAGTCGACGGTCTCGCGCCGCCTGTCGCTGCTGGAGGCGCGGCTGGGCGAACGGCTGCTGCAGAGGACCACGCGCCGCCTCGTGTTGACGGAATTCGGCGCCAGCCTGCTCGAGCATGCACGCAAGGTCGCGGAGGAAACGGAAGCGGCGGGCGCGCTGGCGCAGCACCGGCAGGGAGCGCCCAGGGGCTTGCTGAAGGTGTCGATGCCGGCCGATTTCGCCAATGAGGTGATGGGCAGCCTGCTGCCGGGTTTCATGGCGCGCTATCCGGCGATCTCGCTGCAATTCGACCTGTCGCCGCGGCGGGTGGACCTGCTGGCCGAAGGCTTCGACCTGGCGGTGCGGATGGGCGCGCTGCCGGACGACGCCACGCTGGCGGCCAGGCCGGTGGTGCTCAGCACGTGGGCGCTGTACGCGTCGCCCTCGTACACGGTGCTGCGCGGCCTGCCGTCGCATCCGGACGAGCTGTTCAGGCACGACCTGCTGGGCCTGTCCCGCACGGCGGCCGGCCTGGCGCCATGGAAGCTGTTGCGCGGAAAGATGCAGTGGGAGCGCGAGGTACCCGTGCGGATGACGGGCAACTCACCGGAATTGCTGGCGCGGCTGGCTGCCGCCGGCGCCGGCATCGCCAGCTGCACCGACCGCTACGCCGCGCCGCTCGTCGCCGCCGGCACCCTGGTCAAGGTGCTTCCTGACTGGAGCTTCCCATCCGTCACCGGCTGGGCCGTCTTCCCCGGCCGCCGGCTGATGCCCGCGAAAACCCGCGTGTTTCTCGACATGCTCGAAGCGCACTACAGCGAGAACCGGTGACAAGAAAAAACCGGTGACAGGCACCGTGTCGAGAGAAGTTGCAAAAAGTCCGGTGCCTGTCACCCGGTTTTGAGAAATGTTGCAAAAAGCCCGGTGCCTGTCACCGGGTCTCGGGAAATGTTGCAAAAAGACTGGTGCCTGTCACCGGTTTTTGGTTCGGGGGTGGTTCAGCCGTGGAGCGCGGCCATCGGCTCGCCGAGCCGGACGGCGCCGGCGGGTTGCCAGGCGGGGTTGAAGGCGAGGGTGTCTTTCGGGAACAGCATGACGACGGTGGAGCCGAGCAGGAAGCGGCCCAGTTCTTCGCCCTTTTTCAGCATGATGTGCTGGTCCAGGTAAGTCCATTCGCAGATCTTGGGCTGCCGCGGTGGGTTGACCACGCCGTGCCAGACGGTCGCCATGCTCCCGACGATCGTGGCGCCCACCAGCGTCATCACGAACGGGCCATGGGCCGTGTCGAATACGCACACGACGCGTTCATTGCGCGCGAACAGGCCGGGGATGCCGCGCGCCGTCGTCGGGTTCACGGAGAACAGGCTGCCGGGAATGTAGATCATGCGCGTCAGCTTGCCGTCGCAGGGCATGTGGATGCGATGATAGTCGCGCGGCGACAGGTACAGGTTGGCGAAGCTGCCGTGCTGGAACAGGTCGGCCAGCGCGCGGTCGCCGCCCACCAGCGCAGTCGTCGTGAAGCTGTGGCCCTTGGCCTGGAAGATCTGGTCGTCCTCGATCGCGCCGAACTGGCTGATGCGGCCGTCCACCGGGCACACATAGGGCGTATCGGCAATCTGGCGCACGCCGGGTTTCAGGGCACGGGTAAAGAATTCGTTGAAGCTGTGGTAGCTCGCGATATCGGGGTTCTCGGCTTCGTCCATGTTGACGTTGTACTTGCCGACGAACCAGCGTATCAACCGCGTCGTCATCGCGCCGCCTTTCGCACCCGCCACGCGGCCGGCGAAATTGGTCAGCGCCCCCTTCGGGAGCAGGTATTGAGGCAGGACGGCGAGGCGGTCGGACACGATAGCGAAATTCCAGAGATGTTCAAGCGCGCATTATAGCCGCGCACGGCAAGGCGATGGCGCGGCAAACCTGGCAATCTTTCTTGCGAGTTAACACATGCGTAACACGTGCGCGAGAAACTCCGGCAAAATAGCGCTACCACGAACCCTTATCCCGCCATTATTCCCTATTTTCTCGTCCATTGACCGTTTCCCCATGCGCTCCGTTCATCCTTTCAAGCTGGCCGTGCTGACGGCTGCCGTTGTCGCTTCGCTGCCGGCCCATGCCGCCACCGTGCAAACCCAGCCCGAATTGCCCCAACAGCCGGCGGCGGCGCAGGCGGAGCCGGTGCAGAAGGTGGAAATCAAGGGTTCCACGGCAGCCTATGATCCGCGCCGCGACGATACGGCCAGCAAGATCGTCGTGTCCGACGAGGAGATCAAGCGCTATGGCGACACGTCGATCACCGATGTGTTCAAGCGCGTGCCGGGCGTGACGGTGGGCGGTTCCGGCCGCGGCGGCAGCGATATCCGCATGCGCGGCCTCGGCAGCGGCTATACGCAGATTCTGCTGAACGGGGAACGGGCGCCGGCCGGCTTCTCGATCGACACGCTGTCGCCAGACGTCATCGAGCGCATCGAGATCGTGCGCGCGGCCAGCGCCGAGTTTTCCACGCAATCGATCGCCGGCACCATCAATATCGTGCTCAAGCGCGCCGTGAAGACGGCGCAGCGCGAATTGAAGCTCAGCGCGGCCAAGAGCGCCGACCAGAACAGTCCGAGCGGCAGCCTGCAACTGTCCGACAAGCATGGAGCCATGTCGTACTCCCTGAGCGGCAACTTCTGGCGCGGCACGTATGACCGCGCTTCGCCCGTCGAGGAAACCCTGGTCGACCCGGCCGGGCAGCTGGCGCTGGTGCGGCACACCCGCCAGCAGGATGGCGGCCGCTGGGAGGGCGTGAACCTCGCGCCGCGCGTCAACTGGAACCTGGAAGGCGGCGATACGCTCACCTCGCAGTCCTTCGTCAACTTCAACCGCAACCGCTATCATGGCTACCAGGAAATCGACACCGAACTGGGCGCCCGGCCCCGCTTCGACGTGCGCGACATGGTCAACAGCAACCGCAGCCTGTACGCGCGCACCGACCTGAACTGGGTGAAGCGCCTGGGCGAGGGCGGCAAGCTGGACGCGAAAATCGGCCTCAGCGGCATGCGCTCCGAGGGCACCTGGCACGAGTTCGACTACCGGGATGGCGCACTGGGCCGCGACGTCACCGTGCTCAGCGAAACGACGGAGAAGGCCTTTTCGACGCAGGGGAAGTATTCGGCGCCGTGGCTGGAAGACCATGCGCTGTCGATGGGCTGGGATGCGGGCGTGACCCGGCGCGACGATTCGCGCCTCGAGGATGAGGCGGATTTGCCGGGCTACGTGGCCGCCGATTCCGACGAGGGCTATGAAGCGAAGGTGACACGGCTGGCCCTGTATGCGCAGGATGAATGGAACCTCACGCCGCGCTGGTCGGTATATGCCG